>NZ_CP133263.1:0-4339234 GCF_030915425.1 Neobacillus sp. OS1-32 | reverse complement strand
AATCAAATCATTTCAGTGAAAGAGTACTATCAATGGAATAATTTTTCTTATTCAGCATTTTTTCTCAATCACTCAAAAGCGACTCTTATAATTTATCATATCTCTCTTCATGGTGTCAACAACTTTTTTCAAAGTCTATTTCGTTGTTTACATCGCTTGAAGAGGGCGAAATTTAATATAGCATGATCTAAAAATGTTTGCAATATGATTTTTAAATTTCTCGGTTCAGTTCATTATAATATTAAAATGAATCCAATTCATATATGTGTGTTACGATTTCTTCTCTCAAATAAATCTGTTTTCTTCATTTTTACTAATTTAACTTGCTAATTTAATTGGAAATTTTTTTCTTAAATTTTCTCTTGCAAGTAATATAAATTGAGGATATAATAACTCATGTACTTCATATCGGGGGCTTAGCTCAGCTGGGAGAGCGCTTGCATGGCATGCAAGAGGTCAGGGGTTCGATCCCCCTAGTCTCCATTATTTAAAACTCTTGCATAGCAAGAGTTTTTTGTTTAGTCTCCATTTTATTTTACTCCTTTATATAATTCACCCGTTTCTGCAATTCTGGCCGTATACTCTCTAAATTCCCGCCAAATTTAGCGGTATTAAAAATCATTTCCACTTTGTCTTTACCTATTGCCTTTTTCATTCTAAAAGAATATAATTCACATAAAACCTAGTTTATTAATCGGAATAATATACTTTATGAGGAGGTAGTCCTAATGCAAAACCATTTTCTTATTATTCATGGTTTAAACGGAAGTGGTCATGATCATTGGCAGACTTGGCTGGTACAAGAATTGACAGCCCGAAATTATGATGTTTCCTATCCTGTCTTTTCCAACTTTCATTCACCTAAAAAAGATAAATGGATCGGAGAACTAGCCTCCGCCCTTGACGCTATACCTAAAAATCGCCCATTAACCGTTATTACTCATAGCTTGGGATGTATTCTTTGGCTTCATTATGCAGCAAAGCTGAACAAAAGTATTGCTGATCGTGCAATTCTGGTGGCGCCGCCCTCACCAAGGGTAATCCTGGCTGAGGCAAAATCTTTTTTCCCTGTGCCTCTTGATAAAAGACCGCTGACCATTGCTGCAAATCAGACGTTATTCGTTCATTCTTCCAATGATCCCTATTGCAGCTTGGAAGATTCCCTTTTATATAAAAATATCGGGCTTCCATCGATCACTTTTCCAAATATGGGTCACATTAATACCGGGTCAGGACATGGAAAATGGCCATGGATTTTGGAGCAATGTCTGGAGGAAAAAAAGGCAATTACTGTCTAAAAAAGCTGTTGAGGTTCTTCTCAACAGCCTGTTGAACTATTATAAAAGGTTTTTAAAATTATATTTACCTAAAATATTTTCAATTTTTAATGCAACTGTTATATCTCCTTTTACTTTTACTTTACCAGTCATTAAGGCCATTGCACCGCTTAGTTTTCCCAAGAGGAATTTTTTAAAATGATCATAATTCAATTGCATTGTAACTTTTGGCTCTGCTTCCACTCCAGCCATAATCTTTAATGTATTATCCTCAAAATAATATTGATAAGTGCTGGGATCTTGATCTGTAACCTCAAATTGAACAACAGCGTTAAACCCTTGAATTGGTTCAGGATTTTCGTTAATAATTTCTGTAATTTTTTCGACCAGTTCTGATAATGAATACTCTTCAATCGCTTTTGTCACGTTAACTCCACCTCGCATTCTTATTTCAATTACTATGATACTAATACGTATTCGTATCACACAATAAAAATTTTGAATTTTCTTAAAAATAGTGCCTGACACTGATAGAAAAGTGTCAGGCACTCCATCTTAAGCAAGAACCATTGCCCGTATTTTCTTTGCCGCTGCCGCCATTACCTTTAATTTTCCTACAGCGACTTCATCACTGTTCATTGGGCGCTGGGCGAAAGTACCAAAGCCGCAGTCAGGATTTAAAAAGATTTTTTCATCAGGTAAAAACTTTCTGACCTCCTGAACGCGTTCAATAATTTCATCGACAGTTTCTACAGTCTCAGTCCGTGGGTTAACAACTCCAAAGCCGATTTCTTTGCCGCCGAAATCGCGTATCGCAGCAATTTCACCGGCTCGAGGAGTAGCGTATTCGAGGATCAACTGATCCACCTTAACCTTAGACAAGTATGGGACCAACGGATAGTAGGGGCCGCGCAGCAATACCTGCTCCTGAGTGCTCCAATTTCCGCGGCAAACATGGACGCCAATCCTCGTGCCCCGGCCAAGCTTGCCGTCGGTTACTTGATTCATTAAATCCAAAGCGAAGGCAATTTCCTCCTCGGCATCGGCTTTTGCTGTCAAAGCACCACACATAAAGGTTCGATTGGCATTTTTCTGTGTGAACACAAGTTCCGTTAAAACCGGCTCATCAAATTGCACAAATTCAACACCTGCAGCAATCAAGTCATCCAGTTCCTCCCGTAGGACTTTCACAATATCTACGGCCAAATCCTCTTTTGTTGGATAGGCATCGATTGATAAGCCTTCCACCCACATTGCCCTGGTCAATAGATAAGGCCCCGGCAAGGCGACCTTTACAGCCTTATCGGTATGTTTTTTCAAAAATAAATAGTCATCAAGGGCAAGCGGCTTTCTGCGGCTGATGGTTCCAACCGCTGCCGGATTGGACATTGAAAAAGCAGGGACATCGAGAGTGCCAAGAATTTCTTCAAAACTGGCTTTGTCCTCGACGTATTCCAACAGCTCCGATACCGACAGCATGCGAACATTATTCAAATGCTCGGCAACAAAGGAAATAAAATTATCACGGCGCTGCTCGCCATCGGAGACGATATCGATGCCCGCCTCTTCCTGCCACTTTAAAATTTGCAAAATTGCCTGATCGGCAATGACTTGAAACTCTTCTTCCGTTATTCTCCCGGCGCGCTTATCACGCATCGCCTTTTTCACTGCCGTGGACCTTGGCCAGCTGCCAATCACCGTGGTGGGGAAAATAGGTAATGTCATATTTGGTTTACCCCCAGTTAAGATACAATTAAAAACTTTATAAGCGTACCCCATATCTAAAGCTTCAAGGAATTTGACAATTTTAAAAAACAATTGAAAGCTTTATCTCAATTGGTACAGCTTGTTTAAGAGTTTGATAGACAGGAGAACGGTCCAATGTATTACGCCAAAGTTCCTCCAGAACCGCTTCCTCTTCAGGAGAGGAGATATAAAAGGTCCCGGTGAGTTGATCCATCCTTGGGCTGCCTTCCTCATCCAACTCCAGATGATACAAAACGTTTTCCAATCCGCCCTTTAAGGAAAGTTCAAGGTGATCAATTTCGATATTTCTGCGGGAGGCCTGGGCCTTAAAACCCACCGTCAGACAGGAGGCAAGGGCTGCAAGTAAATAATCAATCGCACTTGGCGCATTTACCTTCGAACTAAAATCAGCCGGCTGCCCGGCAAGGAATTGATGATTCCGTGAAAAAACCTTTGCAGAAAGGTCTTTTCCACCTTGAACGCGGACACTCCACTGATAACCTTTCGCTGCTTGTAAATCTTGAGCCAGTTCTTTTTGAGCCGAACCCTTGGCAATAAAGTAGCGGGTTGTATTGTCACCAGGCTCTGAACCGAGAAATTGATGGTTAACCATCCGACACCAGGCTGGCAGGTCCTCGGCAACGGTTCGCTCCCTGCTGCGCACCTCCAAAATTTGGCCGTCCTCAAGCGGATCCATTGCTTTTTTAATAATTAATAACAAGCCTGAACCGCAATCCAAATCACCGCCATCGCAAACTGCATGTGGATTTTGCATCTGTATCACCTTATTTTAGTAAGTAATCGAAGCGGCGCCTTGGCTTAAAAACTCAACTAATTTGGCACCGCCAACGATTTTGGCACCTTCTACAAGATTTTCCTCATCCAAGCCGCGTTTTTTATAGCATGGGCTGCAGACCCAAAGTGTTCCACCGGCTTCGACGAATTGATCCATTAATTGTTTTAGCGGGGCAAAACCCTCTTCGTGGATGTCATCGGCATAGCCTTTAGATGCCAGATAGGCGCCTTCTACATTTAAAAAAACAACCGTTTCCTGACCTGACGCGACAGCAGCATTGGCAACAACAAAAGCAACTGTTGCTTTGTCAGGATCATTTTTTGCATTGGTCACACTCACTAAAAATTTTCCAGCCATAATACATTCCTCCAAACATTTTTTTAAGGCCAGATTCAGCCTTTTTCAATATAATAATGACTTATTTTGCCAAAGTCCTGGCGGTCAAGGAGAGTATGATGCTGCAATCTGCACCATGCGGGAATGTCTTCCCTGGCGCCCGGATCATAGGAAATTACCTGAATGATTTGTCCGCTCTCCATTTTTTTCATCGTTAGGAACAAATTCATGATCAATTCCCCACAGCCTGCAGGGCCGGCATCATAGAGTAAATCTGCTTGAATGTCCTGTGCCATCATTTTCTCTCCCTTTTAAAAAATCTGTTACCATTATTTCATTATAAAAAAGTGGTACACTAAGATAAATTCAATTTATCTATTTTGTCTATCATCATTAATCGATTATATGAATATAAAAGGAGAAAATTCCGATGGATTTACACCAGCTGTTTGTTTTCACAAAAGTGGTTGAACATAAGAGCTTTTCCAAAGCGGCAGAGGATGTCTTCTTAAGTCAGTCAACGGTCAGCTCCCATATTCAAGCTTTGGAAAAAATGCTCGACGTTAAGCTGTTTGACCGAGTTGGAAGGGAAACAATTGTCACACCATATGGGGAGCGTCTCTATAAATGGGCACTTAAACTTTTGCTGCTCAAAGATCAGGCATTGCTTGATTTAAAACAGGGCATGAATGATTTTCGCGGCGTGATCCAAATTGCTGCAAGTTCTGTTCCCGGTCAATTTTTGCTGCCTAAGATGGTAAAGGCATTTCGAGAACAATACCCTAACGCCATTTTTCAAATTACCCAATCTTCTTCAAAAACGGCTGTGGAGAAAATTTTGAATGGAATCGGAGATATTGGAATTGTCGGTCATGAATATGTCAGTGATAAGCTTCATTACATTCCTTTATTAAAAGAAAAGCTTGTACTCATCACATCGAACGAAATGGAAATAAAGGATCCAGTCAGCATACGTGACATGCTTAAGTACCCCTTTATTATGAGGAATACAGACTCCGGGACAAACGCCATGATTGAGCGATTTTTAAAGAAAAATAATAGGACCAAAGAGGATTTAAATATCGTCGCTTATACCGATTCCGGGCAAAGCTTGATGCAGTTTGTCATGCAGGGGATTGGAATCGCAATTATTTCAGAAATTGCGGCAAAGGAATATGCCCATCGCAATCTGCTAAAATGTCACGAAATAAATGAATACGATGATGAGCGATATTTTTACCTTGTTTACAATGTCAACAAGACACAATCCATTTTATCAAAGTTATTTATCGAAAAAGCTGCCATTTTGGCTTAGTTTTCAGTTAGTAAATGAGGCTGAACTTTCTTAGGTTCAGCCTTTTTTGCACAGATCTTCAATTATCTTATGGTTTCAGTACCACTTTAATACAATCTTCCGTCTTTGTATCAAACACTCGATACCCGTGCTTTGCCTGCTCAAGGTGTAAGGAATTTTCGAAAAAAATCAGCTGTATCCATTCCTGCTTTTCGAAATGGTATGCAGCTGATTCCAATTATTTTACGGTATGGATTTCCTTTAATTTTTGCTTATCAATCTTCCCCACATGGGTTTTCGGAAGCTCATTGACAAAAATAATTCGCTTTGGAATTTTATAGCGTCCCAGCTTTTTACAGCAATAGTCCTGTAATTCCTCCTCTGTCAGAGAATCAGGCTGTTTTGGGGCAATAAATGCAGTGACAATTTCGCCCCATTTATCATCGGGTAAACCAAGAACAGCGACTTCGTCGACCGCCGGGTGTTCAGCCAGCCATTGTTCGATTTCAAGCGGATAGACATTCTCTCCGCCAGTAATAATCATATCCTTTTTTCGACCAACAATGTAATAGAAGCCTTCTTCGTCCTTTTTCGCTAAATCCCCGGTATAAATCCAGCCGTCTTTGATTGTTTCTGCTGTCGTTTGGTCCTGATTCCAATAAAACGAAAAACCATGTTTTCCTTTTATTAAAAGCTCCCCAACCTCATGCGGTGCGGTCTCACTGCCATCCGGCTTGACTAATTTAATTGAATTAAACAACATCGGTTTGCCGACAGAACCGCGTTTCACTAATGCATCTTCCGGACTAATATAAAAATTATTTGGTCCCGCCTCGGTAAGACCATATCCCTCTTTAAAGGCCAGGCCTTTTTTTCGAAAAGCATCGTAAATTTGATAAGGGCAAGGCGCTGCTCCCGATAAAAAGATTTTCATATGCGGGAAGGTACTTCTTTGAAATTCTTCCGTTTGAATCAGCATATGATACATCGTTGGCACAAGGAGGATATTGGTGCAACGGTAGCGATTCAGCGATTGCACTGCTTTTTTTCCACTAAAGGACTCGCCAATCACCACCGTTCCGCCCACCATCAAAATCGGAATACATAAAGCATTTAGGCCCCCGGTATGAAACATTGGCATATAGTTTAACGTTATATCATCCTCCGCCAAACTCCAGCTTACGATTGTGTTCAAAGCATTCCAGAATACCGCTTGATGGCTTAAAACCACACCCTTAGGTTTCCCGGTTGTTCCACCGGTATAAATCATCAATAGTGGGTCGACTTCAGAAATACTTTCTAGAAATTTTTCTTTACCTGAAAAATATACCATTTCCTCAAAATCTGTAGCTTCGATAAAGAAGACGTCCAACTCAATATCAATCAGATCTGCAAATTTATCTTTGAACTGGCGGTGAATACCAATTAAACCAGGGGTGCAATCCGCCAAAATTTCCTTTATTTCATGAACAGATAAGCGCCAATTCAACGGCACCAGAATGGCACCTATTTTTCCGCAGGCAAACAGCAAATCAAAATAACAGATATGGTTTGGAGATAAGAGGGCTACTCGATCCCCTTTCTTAACGCCGCGCTGGCAAAGCCAGCCAGCAATTGATTTTGCCCGATTATTTAAGTCCTTAAATGTCCATGTCATGTTTGTGCTTTCGTCTATAATCGCATCCTTATGAGGGGATAATCTAGCCCGATGTTCCAGCCAATCCAATTCCCAATTCACCGATAACCGCTCCTTCACTACTAGATGGACCTATTTTACTTAGTTTTAGTTACAGCGCAGTTACAGTTGAGCTAGGCCAGCAAGCAGAACAAAAAAACGACCCCGTGAGGTCGTTCGCACAAATTAAATGGAATTAAATGGAATTAAATGGATTTACATCATGATGCCGCCATCCACGTGGAGCACCGTTCCATTCACATAGTTTGCTTCATCGGAAGCAAGGAAGAGATAAGCGTTGGCAATATCCTCCGGCTTTCCCAAGCGTGCCAGAGGCACCATTTGCAGCATTTGCGCCATCACTTTTTCCGGCACCTTTGCGGTCATCCCAGTTTCAATAAATCCCGGAGCAACGGCATTGACATTAATCCCTTTTCGTCCCAGCTCCTTCGCCCAGGTTTTCGTCATCCCGACGACACCGGCTTTCGTTGCCGCATAATTCGTTTGCCCGACATTTCCATAGACCCCGGAGACTGATGATGTATTGATAATTCTGCCGCGGCCATTTGCTAGCATTGCCGGCAGTACAGCCTGGGTACAGTGGAACACACCTGTTAAATTGACATCCAGCACTTTTTGAAAATCGGCTGTTGACAGCTTCGCCAGCATTGCATCTCTGGTAATACCAGCATTATTGACAAGAATATCGATTTTCCCATAGGCCGAAAGAACGTTGGTAACCATTTCATCGACACTTTCACGGTCGGCAACATTTACCTGAAAAAAGCTGACATCATAGCCCTTTTCTTGGAGCCCGCGAGCTAGTTCTTCACCCTGCTCGACATTAAAATCTGCCATTGCCACCTTCGCGCCTTCACGGGCAAATATTTCCGCAGCAGCGAAACCAATTCCACCGGCTGCTCCTGTGATAATCGCCACTTTATCTTGTAATCTCATTTTACCTTTCCTCCAAAAATTGATCCATTGCATTCAGTAATTGCGGCAGATCATCCACTAGCGGTGAATGGCCGCAATTTTTTAGCTCTACATATGTGGCTTTTTCTCCTAAATCCTCCAGCAGTTCCTTTGTCATTTCTTTTATAACCACCATATCGCGGTCCCCTTGCAAAACAAGGACTGGGACGTTAATTAAATCCACTTTGCCGTTCCCATCAACAAGCCCGTTATGATGATGGCTGATATTAAAGGTATTATTGGCATGATGCACTTCAGCCAGATTCCTTTGTGTCCGCATATCTTGAACATATTCATCATACCGTTCCGGGGCGGGTTGATTATGGGTGTAGATAACGGAATTCCAAATCAATTTTAAAAGGTGCGTGTCATTGGTGTCATAGGCAGTTTGTACCGGAATGGTGCGGATCAAGTCTTGTTTAATTTCAGCATGCGAGGTAAAGCGCCGCGGTTCATCGGTTTCATTTATTTTCCCATCAAACGGATAGCCGCGGGTCGATTCCGATGCCAGCAAAATCAGCTTATTGCAGTACCCCGGATAATCTGCGGCAAACTGCATCGCAACTGCTCCGCCCGTTGACCAGCCGACGGCAGCGAAATCCTTCAGGCCAATTTCGTCGACGAACAGCTTCACATCATCGGAAAAATCCTTGATCAACATGATTAACTTATGATAGCTGGAGCCGCCAAAGCCCCGCAGGTCAACAGCATAAAGTTTATATTTTGCATCCATATTTTCCAGTACCAAGTCCCAATGCTTCGATGAAGTCATATTTCCATGGATGAGTAAAACCTTTATATCGCCGCCTTCCCTCTCACGGTAAGTCAAAGTTTCACCATTCGGCAAAAGCACTTTTTTCATGGACACATTCACCATTTCCATCACCCTTCCCCCATTTAATCGTTGTCGCTCCCCAAGCGTAACCAATACCGGCACTGACCAACACGACGACATCTCCATCCTTGATTTTTCCTTGCTCCAATGCCAGCTCCAATGACAAAATCTGATCAATTTGTCCGATATGTCCATAGTCTTCCAGATAAATCGATTGCTCTTCGGACAATCCTAGTTCTTTTAATACATATTCATGGGCCGATTTTTTCATGTGAAGAATAGCTAAATAGGACAGGTCTGCTTCGCTATAGCCGCTTTTCCTTAGTGATTCGCGAATCACCTTTAAAAAATTACCCATCGACTTTTGCTCCAAGCGCTGTTTCATCCCTTCAGGATCAAGCACATCCAGCTTGTTCAGGCGTCGATCAAGCGCCTCTTTTGTGATTGGATTTTTGGTACCGCCAGCAACGACGACAACATCCTCGGAAAAAGAACCGTCCGTGATGATCTCTGTTTCCAATAATAGATTTTTATCAACATCCTTTTGCAAAAGAATGGCCCCGCCCCCGGCACCAAGATTAAACATGAACCGGGATCTAGGATTTTCGTAATCAAGGAAATCAACGTTGCGGTAACCGCCGGCAAGCAGGACCGTGCGGATAGATGGATCGGCCAGCATCATACTTTTGGCGACTTTCAGAGCCATAACAGTTGTCCCGCACCTTAAAGCAACGTCAAAGGCCCAGGCATTCAGCGCGCCTACCTCTTCCTGTAGTTTAATCCCGGCTGTCCAAACCGGATACTCCTTATGTTCTTCGCCAATATAAATGACGAGATCAATCTCCAACGGGTCGATTCCAGCCTTGGCAATGGCCTTTTTTGCTGCGATAATCCCCATCTGACATGTATGATCTTGGGCACCAGGGAGATACTTTTTCCTAATTCCCATTTTTTCTTCGACAACAGCAACAGGGAGTCCTGCCAGTTCAGCAATCTTTTTTCCTGTTAAAAATTCCTCAGGAAGATAGATCCCCGTGCTTACAATTCCAATATGCAACACCATCACCTGCTCTTCTAAACATCCTCGATCATCTTCGCGATATAGTTCATCGCTTCGCCCAACGACTCAAATAAGGTCTCCCGTTCCTCCTGTACATGCGTAACCTTAATGCGCCATTGTCTTCTGCCTGTTTCCTTCTCTACCGCTGCCAGTTGAAACCGAACAACAAAGGACACGATTTGATTGCTATCCATTAGCTCCACATTCATCCCGCCATTTTTTCTTCTTTTTTCACTGCATGCTGCTTTTTCTTTTTCCAGGAAAGGGAGCTTAATGTTCCAACAATGCCTTTCGGAAAAAACATCACAACCAAGATGTAGATAATCCCAAAAAAGATAATCCAGCGTTCAAAAATGGCATGCTCCCTCGCCAGGGCTGTCAGCCAATCGTGGGCAAATTCAATGATTCCCGCTCCGATGATGGCACCGACTAATGTCCCGACACCGCCAATAATTGTCATCAATAAAGCATCAAGAGTGATGTCCATGGTAAATACACTTGTATTCACAAACCTTAAGGAGACGGCGTACAAGACCCCCGCAATCCCTGCGAGCACGCCGGAAACGACACTGGCCGTTATTTTATAATGCAGGACATGATAACCTAATGATTCGGTCCGCTGTTCATTTTCCCTAATCGCCTGCATGACCCGGCCGAGCGGTGAATTGGTAAACCGCTTGAGAAGCAAAAAGACAGCAACCATCAAAAACAGACAAAGCCAGTAAAAATGGGTCCGGTCAATGAATTGCTCCGGAACTCGAAAGGTAAAACCATCATTTCCATAGGTCATGGACCTCCATTTTTCTGCTAATACAAGGAAAAGCCCTGATAACAACAAAGTTAACATCGCATAGAAATGGCTTTTTAACCTTAGTGTCAGCAAGCCGACTACAAAGCTGACAATTGCGGTGAGGGCAATCGTCATCAACACTGCCAAAAGGAAATACCCAAGCGTTGGTTCGAACCGCTTCATAAAGATGCCAATCGAATAAGCGCCGATCCCGAAAAACATCGCGTGTCCAAAGGATACGATACCGGTAAAACCAAGCAGCAAGTCATAACTCATCGCAAAAATCGAGAAGACAAAAATCTGGGTTAATAAAATAAATAGGTTTCTTGATTCATAGACAAATGGCAAAAGGACCAGAAAAGCTGCCACAATTAAGAATGACGGCTGTCATCTTATTCCCCTCAATCAATCGCATATGCTCACCCCTTTGCTCCAAATAAACCCTGCGGTCGAATAATCAGGACAATCGCCATCAAGAGCATGTTTACTGCTAGAGACAAGTCAAGGACATAATACGCCATAAACGAACCGGAAAGTCCTACTAATATGGCGGCCAGCACCGATCCTTTAAAATTTCCCATGCCCCCAATTACTACAACAATGAATGCCAAAATTGCAAATTCCATTCCCATACCGGCATGGATCACACCAGAATAAGGTCCTAAAAGAACACCGCCGAGCGCCGCCATTCCGGCACCCATCATAAACACAAACATAAACACCTTCTGGATATTAATTCCAAGCGATTGAACCATTTCTTTATCCATCACACCCGCCCGGACAACAAGGCCGATTTTGGTTCTTTTAAGAACAAATTGTACCGCAGCAAAAATGAACAGCCCGACTAAAATGATAAAGGCACGGTACTTGATAATAATGATGCTGCCAAGCTCCCAGCTCCCCTTCAAATAATCAGGAGGCGACGCCATGATTTGATTCGGGCCCCAAATCACCTTCAGCATTTCTGATAAGACAAGCATCAGGCCAAGGGTGATTAAAATCTGCTGAACATGATTGCCATATACCGGTTTGATAATCCACCTTTCGGTTATGATTCCCAGTATAAAGCCCGTCAGGATGGCGCCGATAATCCCGGCCAGAAAACTGCCGGTTTGTGAATAGATCCAAAGACCGCTGTAGGCACCCCAGGCAAACAAACCGCCATGTGCAAAGTTCAGGACATCCATCAAGCCGAAAATCAAGGTAAGACCGGCGGCCAGCAAAAAGATCAGCATCCCCGTTGCCAGTCCATTTATGGTTAAGTTGATAATCAAATCCACCCAGCTGTCCTCCTTCCTAGGCAATCCCCAGATATTTCCGTTTCATTTCTTCATCCTCTTTTAACTGCTTCATCGATCCATGACTGACGGTCCGACCGTCGTCAATAATGTAGAAGCAATCACCGATGTAGCTTGCCATCATGAAATTTTGTTCCACCAATACAATCGTGGTCTGATCCTTCATTTGGATAATTGACTCCATCACTTTTTCAACAACAATCGGGGCCAAGCCTTTACTTGGTTCATCAATTAACAGCAATTCATTTTCATTTACATATGCCCTGGCAATCGCAAGCATTTGTTTTTGCCCGCCGCTAAGCAGCCCTCCAGGCTTTTTCCAAAACTTCTTCAGGTCGGGAAATAAATTAACAATCCATTCCATCCGTTTCGCCGTTTCCTCATTTTCCGTTTGGATGGCCACCCTCATATTTTCCTCCACCGTTAACCCGGCAAAAATTCCTTGATCCTCAGGAACATAGCCAATGCCTCTCTTGGCAATCGTATAGGTTGGCAAGGTCTGAATCGCTTCCCCTTTAAAGGAAATCGTTCCTTTTGTGGCCTGATTAAGTCCCATAATCGTTCTTAGTGTTGTCGTTTTGCCGGCGCCATTTCTCCCCAAGAGGACGGTCACTTCTCCTTTTTTGACCTCAAATGAGACACCCTGGAGAATATGGTATTGCCCAATATGAGTTTCTACCTGATCAAGTGTTAACAGCTTATTCATCAAATTGCCCCCCTAAATAAGCCGACTGTACGGTCTCGTTTTTCATAATTTCTTCAGGGGTTCCATCTGCCAAAAGCCTTCCATTAAATAACACCATGACGGAATCTGATAAATCCAAAATCATATCCATTTTGTGCTCAATCAGGATAATCGTCCGGTTCCCCTGTTCCTTAATTTTTTTAATGACTTCTAATATCGCCGGAACTTCCTCCAATGACATTCCCGCCGTCGGTTCATCCAGTAAAAGGACTTCCGTTTCCAGCGCCAGCAGCATGGCGATTTCCAGTTTGCGCTTTTCCCCATGAGCCAGGTTGCTGGCCAATGAATCTTTTTTATCGTCTAACAGCACCAGTTTGAGCCACTCTAAAGCCTTTTCTTCAAATTGGCGATACTTTTTATAATGCAGCAGCATCTGATAGCGAATTCCCGCCTGCGATTGGACCGCTAATCTGACATTTTCCAGCACCGTTAAATTGGGAAACACATTGGTAATTTGAAAGGAGCGGCCAATCCCCGCCCTTGTGCGGTTCGTCGATGTCAATTTGGTGATATCCCGGCCGCGAAAATAGATGTGCCCTTTTGTTGGCATTAATTGACCGCTAAGAAGATTAAAAAACGTTGTTTTTCCGGCTCCATTCGGTCCGATAATCGATTTAAAATGCTTCTCCGGTACAGAGACACTGACGGAATCAACCGCCGTATGACCGCCAAAAGTAATCGATAAGTCCTTTGTTTCGATAAGGGTAGACATGATTTCACCACCTGTTGTTTTTTCGTTAGAAATTAGGAAGAGGGGGGACCTCGCTACAGTTGGTCTCACCCCCGTCATTTCCCCTTGAATCATTCTTATTTATTGCGAATTGGCGGTGCCGTTTCTTCAGGTGACAATTCCCTAATTAGTACCGGTACGGGATAGGAAACACCGTCTTTTTTCTCCAGCTTAATCGCATACATTGCTTGCAGCGCTTGGTGATCTTCCGGACGGTAGGTCATCGTCCCCTTCGGTGTCTCAAAACTCATGCCTTCCATCGTTTTGATTAATGTATCCGCATCTGTATCACCATTTGATTTCTTCACTGCTTCCACAATGGAAATGGCCGCACTCATTCCGCCTGGAGTAAACAAATCAGGTACTTCGCCGTTGAAACGCTTCTTATGTTCTTCAACCAGCCAATCATTTATTTTATTTTTTGGCAGATCATGATAATACACAGTGAAGCCTTCCATGCCGACCAACGGCTCCATCGTCGATAATGCCGCAATATCAGGAGCACCGGTGGAAATTTTGATTCCTTTTTCCTGCAGCTTCATATCGGCAATTTGCTTCCATGGGGAGTTGGCACCCGCCCACACAACAAAAAGATAGTCAGGTTTGGCATCGATGATTTTTTGAATATTCGAGGTAAAGTCTGTTGCCGCCGGGTCGGCATATTCTTCTTTGACAATTTTTGCCCCAAGCTTGACCGCAGCTTCTTTAAAAGCAGCGACACCATCACGGCCAAAGGAGTAATCCGGTGCCAATGTGGCAATTTTTACGCCTTTTTTGGCAATGGCTGCAGCCCCGGCAACCGCATCCTGAGATGAGTTTCGTGCGGAGTGAAAAATATACTTATTAAACTCTGAACCTGTAATACTATCAGCAGCGGCTGGTTCCACGACCATGATCTTTTGATACTCCTCCGCCAACGGCAGCACAGCTAATGTATCGGCAGAACTGGATGATCCAACAAGAAAATCGACCTTATCTTCCTCTAATAACTTCGTTGCTTTTTGTACGGCTACTTCCGGTTTTGTTTCCGTATCTTCGACGATGAATTCAATTTTTCGGCCGGCCACTTCCATTTTTCCTTCGGTTGCATATTCAAGTCCAAGCTCGAAGCCTCTTAATGTTTGTTTTCCGTAAGATTCCAAAGCTCCTGTTTTAGAAGCAAGGACACCAATCTTAATCGGTTCTTTATTCGCCGTTTTCTTTCCATTGTCTTTCGAATCTGATGAAGATTTATCAGAGCTGCAGGCACTGGCAAACATCATTACCACCATCAGTAAACCTACTAATACCCATTTTCCACGAAACCTTTTCACACATTTTCCCCCTTTGAATTTTTCAATAAAGTGAAACTTCCATCAGTGGGGGTTTTCTTCATCCCCCACTGATGGTTAGTTGAACCAATCGGACCTTTACGGGCAGTTGATCCCCCACCTAAATTCCTTGTAGACTTGGACTCCCCGAGGTGGGGGTCTTACTGCCCGTTAAGGCGGGATAAAACTGGTATAGCGTTTGTTTTATGATAGAAAACAAGAGTTACAGGAGAGTTACAAAAAAACAGCCTGGTTAGGGCTGTTCAAATGAATCGATAAAGTTTTCTGCTTCGATGATCATCTTGTACATATGCTGGGTCGGCTCTAGCGGGATAACACCCAATTCCTCCTGTAACACCCGTACACATTTCTGATACCACTTCATTGCCTGCGGACGGTTGTTTTTCCGATAATAGCAATACATCAACAGGCGGTAGGCCTCTTCCCATGTACGGTCGCGGTCAAGAATTTTTTCACACCAAGCAATCGCGGCATCATAGTTTTCGCGGCGGACCATTACCTGCGCCATCTTCTCGGCACCACGTAAAAAATAAACGAGCAGATTCTCTCTTTTGCTGATGCACCAGTCCTCATAACGTCGTTCAGGCAGATAATCGCCATGGTAAATGTTTAATCCCCGCTTAAGGAAATCAATCACCTTTACGCTATCAGTTGCGTTTAAGCCTTCTTCAATCAGTTTTTGAAATTGAGTCGTATCCACTTCAATTACTGCATGGGGATTGAGCCCGTAAAACATCCCCTCACGGATAATGAAAAAGGATGCGGCTCTCGCCTTCCGCTGCGGTTCAAGGACATGCAATAGACTGTTTAATGCCACCTTGAAATCACGGTCGGCATTTTTTTTATCTTGATTTGGCCAAAGAATTTGGATAATCTCGTCCTTGGCAATCGGCTCGTTCAAGGTGATGAATAACTGGAACAATTCCTTCGCTTTTTCTCTTTGCCAGTCTTTTTCAGCAATCTCTTTCTCACCCAGCCAAAGCCGGAATTGGCCCAACGTTTGCACGCGAAGCGAGTAGCCTGGATGCGAGTCAAGAGTGCTGACCCCCAGATTCTCCAATGTTTTTCTGACAAATGGTGTTTGAATTTCCACTTTCAAACAGGTAATAAGTAAAGGCACGATAACTTGTAAATCGCGCGGGCTAAAAATCGCTTGATGGTAAAAGAAGAATTCATATTCATGATTTTGCACTAGTGTTAAAAATTCATCGATCGTTTGCTTAAAAAGCTCCTCCTTTTTTTCAAGAAAGAATAGATAGGACAACCAAAATTTACTCAGCATCTGTCCATAGGAATCCTCACAATGCTGGAAAAGGGAATCGGTTTTTTTCAAAAAATGATGGGCTTTTGTTAATCGTTCATTATAAATGCAGGTGATCCCCATTCCCAAGGTAATTAACGCAGAAAGCCAAACATCGTTCACCTTCTCTGTTTCCAGCAATGCCTTATTTCCAACATCCAAGGCGCGTTCCAACTCTCCCCTGATCCCGTATAAACGACAAAGGCCCATTAAAGGCTCTGCCTTTCCTCTATCCACATGCAGCTGGTCCATAATTTCCAATGCGGTCTGATAGCAGTTTTCGGCCAACCGGGAGTCATATTTATTTAAAATTTGCACGGCATGACCCAGCCGCATCCAGCCACAGGCTTCAACAAACGGAGCTTTCTGCGTGATCCCTTGTTGAATCCCTTTCTCTGCAAGCTCTTTTGCTCTCAACCCATTTCCGGTAAAAGCTTCGATCAAAGATAGCAAAACATCTGTTTCCCGGTGAGCTTGCGGCAGTGATGTGAAATTTGTCGCGTTAAACTGCTCCTTTTTCCGGTAAAGCAGTCTCTTTGCTTCCTCAAACCGGCCGGTTCGTAAATACAGTCTTGCTTCCAAATTTCCATCAAGATCGATCGCCTTCGTTTTTTGAATCCATTTTTCTGCTTCCGAAGCTTTCCCGGCATTTAATAAATTTTCCGATAACAATTGATAGAGTCTGCCTTTTTCTTCATCAGAAGCTCTGCTTTTTTCCCGATGGGTGATCGCCTCGTATAAAATCCGTTCCGCCTGATGCGGTTGAATCGTATCGAGATAAATTTTTGCCTTTCCTTCTAATGCCATACTCATTCCGAGATGATCCTGCTTTTTCTCGGCACCGCAAAAAGACCGATGATAGCAATTCTCTGCTTGTTGATATTGGGAACGGTAGCGATGGATTTCCGCCTTCAAGTACCAAAGTGGGTAGTATATATCCATATTCGCCTCAGGAATCATCGTTAGTTGATCAGAAAGGCTTTCCAATTTCCCTCCTTCCAGCATTTTCAAGCCTTGTTCTTGTAAGATCGCGGCAATCGCTTGATTGTGTTCAATCTTTTTATAATGATGGAGCGCTTCCTCCCATAGTTGTCTTTTCTCAAAGTAGCGGGCACATCGTTCATGAAGCAGATAATAGTTTTCCGGTTGATTATTTTTCAATAGGTTTTCGAGAAACTCTTTAAATAGAGCATGAAAACGATAATGCGTTCCGCCTACTTTTTGAATAAATAAATTTCTATCTTTCAACTGTTCCAACATTTTAGCGGCTCCGTGAAGGCCGATTACTTCTTCACACATGGCTTCTTCTATTTCTTCAAAGATCGAGGCCTGTTCGAGGAACTGCTGAACAATGGGAGGCTGTTTTGAAAACACTTCCATGACAAGATACTGAAAAAAGTCTTGCAGGGACTGTGAGGAATGTTCAAAAATATCGGCAATGTCCTTTTTTAATGGGATTTGCTGGGCAATCATACAAATGGCGATAACCCAACCCTCGGTCAGCTGATAAATCGTTTGTACATGGCTGGATTCCACTGTTAACCCATAAAGATCGGTCATTAGCAGTTCCATTTCGTCCATTGTCAGGATTAAGTCTTCTCTGGTAATCTCTAGAAACTGTCCGCAAACTTTCATTTTCGTTAAATACTTCCATACCGGACGACTTCTGCTGGAAATAACCAAATGTAAATTTGGTGGGATATGTTCCAGCAGTTTTTCCATCCAGCTGTTGATGGTATAGGAATGTTCAATTTGATGAAAATCATCCAAAATTAATGTCACATCCGCATCCAGCTCATTGATTTCATTAATAAACAAGGAGCATAATAAACCAATTTCTTCCTCGCGAATATAGTGATCGATGGTTTCAATATACGCAGATAATTCCTTACCAAACTCAGGAGCAACGCTGCGTACCGAGTGAATAATATGCCAAAGAAACGGAAGGACATCATCATCCATGGATGAAATGGAGTACCAGCAGCCGGGTAATTTTTCATCCGTAATAAATAATGCCAGCGCCGTGCTCTTACCAAAACCGGCACCAGAATGGATGATTGTTAAAGGATATTCAGCTATCTTCTTCATTTTTTGTGTCAGCCTTGCCCGTCTAATAAAATTTTCTTTAACAGCCGGAACCCGCAGCTTTGTTTGAATGATTGGAAGCTTCATAGATTTGTCCATCTCCCAATATTTCCAATTTTTACACTATTTTATCATATTACAGCTGAGTCGTGTACGAGCAACAATAAGAAAAAGAGCTTAAGAGCTGCTTTTGCAACCTATTTATTCAGCGGGGCGTATTTTAAACGAAGAAACTGCCCGTCCAGCAAAAAATAGGACGGGCAGTTTTTTCCGATTCATTCAGTTCTTATCGATTATTAGCCATTTACTTGTTGGAATTGTTTCATGAAGTCACGGAATGCCCGGCAGGCTTCATAGGGAACCGCATTGTAGATGGAAGCGCGGCAGCCGCCGACAGAACGATGACCATTTACCCCAACAAAGCCTGCTTGTTTTGCTTCAGCCAAAAATTTCTTTTCTAACACTTCATCTTTCACACGGAAGGTGACGTTCATTAGCGAACGGCTGTCCTTTTCCGCATGTCCGATGTAAAATCCGTTACTTTCATCAATTGCATCATAAAGTAATTTTGCCTTTTCTTCGTTTCTTCTGGCTATTTCAGTAATGCCGCCAATGCTCTTTACCCAGTTGAGAACCTCCCCAAGCATGTAGATGCCAAAGGTCGGCGGTGTGTTGTATAACGAATTATTTTTTGCATGAGTGCTGTATTTTAACATTGTCGGAATATCTTTATTTGCTTTTTCAATCAAATCGTCACGGATAATGACAACTGTTACACCTGAAGGTCCGAGGTTTTTCTGGGCACCGGCATAGATAAGCGCAAATTTGCTGATATCGATAGGCCGTGACAGAATATCGCTCGACATATCTCCAATTAGTGGCACATCGACAGCAGGAAAGTCTTTCCACTCGGTACCGTAAATAGTGTTATTAGATGTCAGATGCAGGTAGGCATCATCCGCATTATACTGAAGCTCATTTTGCAAAGGAATCCGGCGGTAATGATCGTCTTTTGTGCTCGCAGCTTCATAAGGATTCCCAAAAACTTCAGCTTCTTTAAAGGCTTTTTCAGACCACGAACCGGTTAAAACATAGCCTGCTTTTTGTTCCGGTTTTAAGAAGTTCATTGGAATCATCGAAAACTGCAGACTTGCACCGCCTTGGAGAAATAGAATCTGATAATGATCAGGTATCGACAGCAGTTCTTTCAAGGAGGCCTTGGCTTGATTATGTACCTCCTCATATTCCTTACTGCGATGGCTTAATTCCATTACAGACATACCGGTACCGCGAAAATCAAGGAATTCCTGCTGGGCTTTTTCTAAAACCTCAAGGGGGAGGGCAGATGGACCCGCATTAAAGTTGTAGGCGCGTGTCACTTGTACATTCATTTCTTTCACTCCTGTTTATAACATGTTATCTTTATCTATCTACGCTCAAGATTAGCAGTTGCACGACTACTTCGGTCCTTAGCGAAGGGCAGCCATCACGCTGCCCTTTCATTTATACAAGCTTCTTCGTTTGAAAGGGATTGGGTTCGCAGTCTTCTACCAGACTACCAAAATAATCGATGCTTAATAGTTTTACCGACATTTCGGAAAAAAGCTGCTGCAGGTTATGTGCCAGCTTTCTACCTTTGGCTTTTTCGGTAAAACAGATCACAGTAGGACCGGCCCCGCTTAAGGCAGTTCCGAATGCCCCATTTTTCTTGGCCGCACTCTCCACAGCCTGATAAAAAGGAATAAGTGGACGGCGATAGGGCTGATGAAAACGATCCCTCTCCATCATTTTACCTGCCAATTGCCAATTTTCGCTTAATAAAGCGGCAACCAATAGGTTGGCTGTTGAAGACGCTGCAATTGCCTCACTGCGTGAAAACTCTTTAGGGAGTACATCACGGGAATCCTTTGTTAATAATGTCTCCTTGGGAATAACCGCAACCGCCTCAAAAGGAAGATTGGTAAACGACAGCACATCAACCTCATTTTGCTGATAGCTGCCGACGACTAAACCTCCGTAAATAGACGCTCCAACATTATCCGGATGGCCCTCTATTTCCGTTGCCAATAAAAGCTTATCTTCTCTAGTTAATGCCAGCTCACAGGCGATATCGGCCAGCTCAATTCCCGCGACAATCGCGGAGGCGCTGGAACCGAGACCACGGGCCAGGGGAATTTCGCTTGCGACTTTCACCTTGTATGGAGACATTTCTTTCCCGTACTTTTTCGCTACCCCGATGGCCACTTGGGCGATAAAATGCTGCTCGTCATTTGGAAGATTTGCCAGCTCTTGATTTGCGGAATAAAACTCCCACTGGTTACTTTGCTCCACTTCCAGTGTTAAATACAGATTAAGTGCCAAGCCGATGGAGTCAAACCCCGGACCAAGATTGGCCGTGCTGGCAGGGACCCTGATTCGCATTCGATTATTTAGAGGCATCACTTACAACCCCTCGAATATGTTCTGCAACCGCCTTTTCGTCATTTGGCAATTGAGTTGGTGCTACAAGGCTGCTTTTAATCGCCGTGTCCGGATCCTTTAAGCCATTGCCTGTAAGGACAGCAACAATGGTTGTTCCCTTGGCGATTTTGCCATTTTGAATACTTTTATAAACTCCTGCGATGGAGGCGCAGGATGCCGGTTCTGCAAAAACACCGTCAGTGGAGGCTAATTTTTTATAGGCGGCGACGATTTCTTCATCGGTGACCTCATCAAACTGTCCAGCCGATTCCTGGACTGCATTTACAGCTAAATTCCAGCTTGCCGGATTCCCGATCCGGATGGCCGTAGCAATTGTTTCCGGATTTTCAAATACGCGGTTATGGACAAGTGCGGCAGCACCGGCCGCTTCAAAGCCAAACATTCTTGGCAGTCCTGTCTCTTTTTTGTCGTTGTATTCTTTAAACCCTTTCCAATAGGCGCTGATATTACCGGCATTTCCGACTGGAATCGCGAGGATATCCGGTGCTGAGCCCAGCTGGTCGCATACCTCAAAAGCAGCGGTCTTCTGTCCTTCCAGTCTGTAAGGGTTCACTGAATTCACAAGAGTAATTGGTTCCACTTTGCTAATATTGCGAACCATTTGTAACGCTTGGTCAAAGTTCCCCTCAATGGAGATAATTTCCGCTCCGTACATCATCGCTTGCGCCAGTTTTCCCAAGGCAATTTTTCCTTCCGGGATGACCACGATGCAATTAATTCCGGCACGAGCGGCATAGGCAGCAGCGGCGGCGGATGTATTTCCGGTGGAAGCACAAATAACGGTTTTGCTGCCTTCCTCTACCGCTTTGGCAACCGCCATCACCATGCCCCGGTCTTTAAACGATCCGGTTGGATTGGCCCCCTCCACTTTCACATAAAGCTCTACGCCCCATTCCTCGGACAGCCTTTCAAGCTTAATTAGCGGTGTATTCCCCTCATTTAAAGTCAGTTTTGGGGTCCTCTCATTGATTGGTAAGTACTCTTTATACGCTTCTAGTAATCCTGGCCATCTTTTCATCATTATTTCCTCACTACCCTATATGTGCTTTTTACTTCCTTGACTGCTTGTAAATCATGTAATTCTTGTAAAATCTGCTGATAACTTGTTAATGAAGCATGATGTGTTACCAAAATTATTTCAGAAGTTTCATGTTTCTTAATCGGCAGCTGCAGGATTTCTTCAAAGCTTACCCCGTGTTTTGCAAATATGGTGGTAATTTCCGCAAAAACGCCGACCTCATCCTGGACATGAATCCGTAAGAAATACTTCGAAAACTTCTCACTGTCTTCCTTTAATTGTTTCGGGTATTGTGGTGTGACCGCGCTTTTACCATTCACGCCAATCCGCAGATTCTTGATCACAGCAACCAAATCCGAAACAACGGCTGATGCGGTTGGCAGACTGCCCGCACCCGGGCCATAAAACATCGTTTCTCCTACTGCCTCACCGTATACATATACGGCATTATACTCATTTTGGACCGCAGCAAGCGGATGATTATTCGACAAGAAGGTCGGAGCGACACTAACCTCGACTTTTTCACCTTCGCGATGGGCATAGCCGATTAACTTCATCGTATAGCCCAATTTTTTGCCATAGGCGATATCTTCTTCTGTAACACTTGTGATCCCGCTTACCTGAACATCGTCCAAGTCAATATGCATTGAAAAACCCAAGGTCGCTAAGATCGTCATCTTTCGAGCGGCATCCAAGCCCTCCACATCTGAAGTCGGATCGGCTTCTGCAAATCCCAGTTCCTGCGCTTCTTTCAGGACCTCTTCATACGATCTGCCTTCATTGCTCATTTTGGTTAAAATATAATTGGTCGTTCCATTAACAATCCCCATCATTTGCGTAATTCGATCAGATGCCAGCCCATCAACCAAGCCCCTTAAAATGGGAATACCGCCGCCGACACTGGCTTCGTAAAAAAGGTCGCAGCCATATTCTGAAGCAACCGTTAACAGCTCTGAACCATGCAGGGCCATTAAATCTTTATTGGCAGTCACGACATGTTTCCCTTGTCGGAGCGCTGTAATTAAATAATCTTTCGTCTCATCCATTCCGCCCATTACTTCAATGACGACATCGATCTCTTGATCTAATAGAATATCATCAGCACTTGAAGTCAACAGTTCAGAATCTATTTCAATTGGCCGCTTCTTATGTACATTTTGGACAAGGATCTTTTTAATAACCACCGGGCAGCCTACTTGGTGCATTAATTTGTCTTGGTGATTTTTGATAATTTGGACAACCCCCGTACCGACTGTCCCTAACCCCAGTAAACCTATTGAGATAGCTTTCATCATATCTCCCTCCGCATAGTGTCCTCCCACAGTGAACAAATGTATTTCTGTTGTAGACATTATATTATTCACTGAATCTTTTTACAATAGATATGTTTTTTGGGCCACCGACTGTAATCGCTTACCCTTGCACCGTTGTTGAATTCTTGTCATCAGTTAAAATTTTTCCTGAAAAATGTTTAGATTTTTTTCTGCTTTATCCCTTTACTTTACAGAAGTTGACATGTAGAATATGGCTATATTAAATGATTTTGAAATTTTATTATATTTTGTTTAATCCAACAAATGATCAGTAATGATGAAGACGGCATTAAAAAATGGCTTCAGAGAGCCGGTGGCCGCTGTGAACCGGTGCCTTTTTTTAATTGATAAGCAAACAGCGCACCTTTGCTGAAGCTTAACGAATTGCCCAGCACTTCTGAACTGGCTGCTGAACACTTATTCGTAGGCAAGCCCGGTTAAAACCGTTACATGTATAAGGTCGCAGGACTTTCCCGGCGGCAAACGAGGGTGGCACCACGTACATTCACGTCCCTCATAACACGACCATTGTGTCTGTTATGAGGGACGTTTTTTTATAAATTAAGATTAAAAGGATGTTGATATTTCCAGATCAAAATTGAAATCTCGTTAAATGGTTTGTATGAAAAGATGGACTTATGGATTAGCGAAAAAAGATCTCAGGAGGTATATTTGGAATGTTTAAAGTACTTGTCACAGACGGGATTAGCCAAACAGGTTTAAAGAGTCTGCTAAATCATCCCCATTTTATCGTCGATCGGCAGCCAACACTGCCAACAGCCGAATTAAAAATGATGATTGGTGATTACGATGCCCTGATTGTCCGCAGCCAAACAAAGGTAACGGAGGAGCTGCTGCAGGCAGCAGACCGCCTGCGGGTAATCGCCCGGGCAGGGGTCGGCGTCGATAATATCGATGTCAACGCCGCAACCAAAAAAGGAATCATTGTGATTAACGCCCCTGGCGCCAATACGATCGCGGCAACAGAACACACACTGGCGATGATGCTGGCACTGGCACGCAAGATCCCGCAAGCCCATCAAAAAACCACTTCAGGCGAATGGGACCGCAATTCATTTAAAGGTGTGGAATTGTACAAGAAAACACTTGGTGTAGTCGGCATGGGGAAAATTGGGACAGAAGTCGCCAAGCGGGCGAAAAGCTTTGGCATGACTATTTTGGGGTTTGATCCCTATTTAACGGAAGAGCGGGCGAAAAAACTGGGAATTACCAAAGCAAGCCTGGATTTAATTGCTGCCGAGTCTGATTTTATTACCGTTCATACCCCGCTGACCAATGATACAAGAGGTATTATTAATGATGCATTTTTGGCAAAAACCAAAAAAGGAGTCCGCTTCGTTAACTGCGCCCGCGGCGGTATTATTGACGAGAAGGCATTAGTACGGGCAATCGCATCCGGCCATGTAGCCGGGGCAGCCTTGGATGTATTTGAAAAAGAACCCGTTGCCGATCCTGAATTACTGCAAAACCCGAATATCATTGTGACGCCGCATCTTGGGGCTTCAACAGTGGAGGCTCAAGAAAAAGTGGCCCAGGAGGTCAGCGCGGAAATTATCGATATTTTTGAAACACAATCGATTCAGCATGCTGTGAATATGCCGCAAATGTCGGGGGAAACCCAAGCCAAACTGCAACCGTACTTACTGCTGGGCGACCAAATCGGCCAGCTGGTGATTCAATTACTGAATAAGCAGGCACCTGAAAAAATCACCATCAATTACTACGGTGATTTAATTGACGAAGATACCGAGTTGTTAACACGGACGATGCTAAAAGGTATCCTATCCTATCACTTGAGCGATTCTGTCAATCTCATCAACGTTCTGCATCTTTTAAAAGAACAGGGTGTTTCCTATAATGTGCAAAAAAATGCCACTAATAAAGGCTTCGCCAATTATATGGAACTGTCTGTTTCCCAGGGATTTCAATCAGCGCGGATTGGAGCAACTGTGTTAAATGGCTACGGGGCAAGGGTGGTCAAGATCAACGATTACCGTATTGATGTTAAACCGGAAAAATACCTATTATATATTAAACACCATGACGTACCGGGGATGATTGGAAAAGTAGGCTCCTTACTAGGAAATTATCAAATTAACATCGGTACCATGCAGGTAGGCCGGACAGAAGTCGGCGGAGAGGCGATTATGGTGTTAACCCTTGATAAAACATTAGGCACCGAAATTCTCCATGAGCTGACCCTTATTGATGGCTTGGAGGAAGCCCAGTTGCTTGAGTTAACCAATGTCGATTCCTTTGAACCCGGACGCATCGAGCCGCAAAAGGTGGAGACCATTTAATTAAACCAGTCAAAAAAAATACAAAACACGCTCGGATAGTTGGTTTCCGGGCGTGTTTTACCATATTAATAAGAAAATTGTTTTGTATAATAAGTTACTTGATTACGTCCCTTTTGTTTAGATGCATATAAAGCCTTATCCGCCATGGAAATGATCTCATTTGGCTTCATATCTCCCGTCGGTTTAATGGAGGCAGCACCGAGGCTTATCGTTACATAATCAGCAACCGGGGAACCTTGATGGGGAATTTTTAAATCCAATATCGCATTTCTTATTTCTTCGGCCAATGCCAGTACCTCTTGTTCTGTCCGTTGGAGCAGGATAATACCAAACTCCTCTCCGCCATATCTGGCAATACAATTGGGGGGGTCATGATTAAGGTCTTGTAACCGCTCTGAAATTATTTTCAAACAGTCATCACCCGCTAAGTGCCCATAAGTATCGTTATAGTTTTTATAATAATCGATATCAAAAAGGATTAAGGAGAAATTTTCCGAGTTTTCCTTTGCCAATTCCCATTCTTTCTCAATAAATTCATTAAAATGCCGCCGATTGTATAAACCAGTCAATTCATCAATATTCACTTGAGACTTTAATGAGGTAATACTATTCGACAATTCCATTCGCATGAAATCAACATTCTTTATCAGCTCAAACATTTCATCATTTTTTCGATAAGATGGAATACCTTTGGAAAAATCATGCTCTGTATAAGATTTAACGCAATTGCTCAGCTCAATAATCGGTTTAATGAGCGACTTTAAGAGCTTGATATTTATCAATAAATCGATAACGATAATCACAAAAATACTGATCATTAAGGCGGCGAGAGTGAAATTTATCCTTGTCTTCATTAAATTTCTTACAATGCTTCTCTGTCCCTCGATTTTATCGGAAAAATTCTTAGTAGAATGGCGGAAATCATCAATTGCCTTTTTACCTTCATTTAATATTTGAACACTTGGTTGATTCCCTTTTTGAGTCTGAACAACCAAGGCTGCACCATAATGATCATGCCAATATTGCCCTTTTTCTACAATCTTTTGGGCCTCAGCATGCAAATCCGGAAACTCCTTTGTCTTTTGTAAAAGCGCTTCTGAACTTTCTGAAAACTCCTTAGCCCCTTGCCAATACGGTTCCAAGAAGTCAGCATCCTTGGTTAAGTTATAGCCTCTTTGTCCCGTTTCTTGATCGATTAGCGCTTTAAATAAATGATTGGATGACGTTTCAATACTATCTAATGCTCGTTGGCCTTTAATATTAACATTAAGAGAGTAGCGAATACTCCCAATACTAATCATGACTAAAAGAACAATAATAAATGCGGAAACGATGATAGAAGATAAATGGCGATTTCCTAATCTTCCAAGGGAGTTGACATTTATTTTGATAAATCCTCACCTTCTATCTCTTAATCTATTAAATATTTTACCATATTTGAAATATTTGTTAGCCAAAAATTATCTTAAAACAGTAGATACATCCAAGACAGAATCAAAGATATAATCTGCCTGATATTGTTCAAATTCTGCTCTGGCAGCCTTTCCCGACAGGCCTGTTAGTATCGCGGCAAACTGACAGCCCATTTGTCTGGCGGCTAACAGATCGGCTAAGGAGTCACCGACAATCAGCACCGTTTCTCCCTGCTCGATTGGCAGTGCAGTAGCTAAACATTCTTCTGCGGTTATGCCTTTTCCTTTAAGCCCCATGATGTAGGTAAACGGATGTGGCTTTGATAACGATGACAAACCGGTAAGTTCTTGTTCCGCTTTCAAAATATCATCAGCTGTTACAATTCGCTGTTCTTCAAAATATTGAAGCCAATTGAGGTGTTGAAACGGTTGGATGACTTCCAGTTCCGGTCTGCCGGTTCCAATTCCGATTGTGCATCCTCTTGAGGTCAGAAACTGAAACAGCTCAGCAATTTTTTCCTTTGGAGCGAGAGTGGTTTCCTTCGCCAAGAATCCCTGTTTACCTGTTTGCACCGAGGCTCTGCCGGTAGAAGCAAAGACATGTTCATCGCCGACATACCATTCCTGGCAGACATGCTGGCATACAGACCAAAGCTCCCCTTTTTCGAAAATAGCAGCATTAACTCCCAGCTTTTCCCTCGCCAGCTCATTCAAATAGCCCAGCAGTTCCTGCTTCTCCGCCTGTGAGCGTTTAAACTCCGCCACAAACAAGCCAAAATCCAATTTCACCTCATAGCGGCTAAGGACTTTGCCAATCTCCACTAATACTTCCCGATCGATAGGTGCCTGACACCATTTGCTGATGCTTTCATTCTCATAGTCTTTAATTTGTGACAACAGGTGAATGAGTTGATGGCTGAAGGATAGATAGATCATGTCCCAATTGGCATTGAGGCCGCGTGATTTTTGCCATTTTAGCACTTCGTCATGTTGGAAAACTGTATCTCTTATTTTTTTTATTTCAGCATCACTTGGGTTGGTAACAAATTTTTCAGGGGAAAGGCCCAGGTAATTGGGACTCATCAGCATTTCCCAAACCGTTAATGCCGAAGCATCAAAATAACGTTCTTCACTTAATAATACTCCGTCTACATCAAACAAAATTGTTTTAATCAAAGCGTTGCCCCCACTTCCAATGACCATTCATTTCAATCTATCGTAACACAGCTAATCATTAGAGTTAAAGTAAATTAACTTAAAAATCAGAAAGCAGGAAAAGCCGCAGCTTTCACAGCTGGCGGCTTTTTCTATGATTACTTATTCTAAATCCAATCCTATAGAAATATATTTTACTTCCAAAAACTCCTCAATGCCGAAATGACCGCCTTCACGGCCGATTCCACTTTCCTTGTAGCCGCCAAATGGGGCTTGGGCAACCGATGGCAGCGCATCATTCAGACCAACAATTCCATACTCCAGCTGCTCCGTGATTCTAAATGAACGGCTTAAATTTTCTGTATAGACATAAGCAGCCAAACCGTAACGAGAATTATTCGCCCGCTCGATGACTTCCTCTTCCGTTTTAAACGTTGAAATTGGGGCAAGCGGTCCAAAGATTTCATCCTTCATGCACTCCATATTGTCATCAATATTCGTGATGATCGTTGGAGCATAGAAATAGCCATTCTCTTCTTCCGGCTTGGCACCAGTGTAAACGACCTTACCACCTTGTTTAACAGCATCATTGACAAGTGTTTCGACTTTTTTATAAGCAGCCTGATCGATTAATGGACCGATGTCTACCCCTTCTTCAAGTCCATTGCCAACCTTTAGCTTCGCTAATTCTGCTTGAAAAAGCTTGGTAAATTCCTCAGCCACTCCTTCTTGGACGTAAACCCGGTTTGTGCAAATACAGGTTTGACCAGCGTTACGGAATTTGGATTGCACGAGACCAACAGCCGCTTTTTGCAAGTTGGCATCATCCATGACAATAAATGGAGCATTGCCGCCGAGCTCAAGGGAAACCTTTTTAACATTTTCCGCTGCCCCGCGCATCAATGTCTTCCCTACCTCTGTTGAACCAGTGAAGGTAATCTTGGTTACGCGCGGATCCTTGAGCCAAACATCACCAATTTCTGAAGACTTACCGGTAATCACATTTAACACACCGCTTGGGATTCCCGCTTCATGGGCCAACTCCGCCATTTTCAAGGCTGTCAGAGGTGTTTGGTTTGCTGGTTTTACGACACAGGTACAGCCTGCTGCAAGTGCTGGACCAACCTTTCTCGTAATCATCGCCGCCGGGAAGTTCCAAGGTGTAATAGCAGCAACAACCCCTACTGGTTCTTTACGGACCAGGATTCGTTTATTAGGGAACGACGCCGGAATCGTTTCACCGTAAACACGTTTGGCTTCCTCGGCATACCAGGAGATGAAACTATTGGCATAGACAACCTCACCAAGGGCCTCTTTTAACGGCTTACCTTGTTCTGTAGTCATGATTCTAGCAATCTCCAGTTTATTTTCATCGATCAATTGATGCCATTTCATTAAAAGACGGGAGCGCTCTTCTGCTGTTTTTTTCGACCACGTTTTAAAAGCACGATGGGCTGCATCTACAGCTAGTTTTGCTTCTAAACTGCCTCCGGTCGGGATTGCCCCTACTACCTCTTTCGTTGCTGGATTAATCACTTCAGTGAAAATCTCATAATCATTGCCGACCCATTTTCCATCAAGATACATTGGATAAATTTGATACTCTTGATTTGCGACACTCATTTTCTTACCTCCCAGCTAAAACAGTAGATTCATTATTATGATAAACGTCGGCAAAGGCTTCTTCAAGTATTTGGAAACCTTCTTCGAGCTGTTCATCCGTGATCGTAATTGGCATCAACAGACGGATGACGTTTCCGTAAATCCCGGCACTTAAGATCATCAGCCCTCTTTCACCGGCTGCTTTTACCAGTTTTGCGACTCCTTCTTTATCAGGAGTTTTCGTAAGTTTATCTTTTACGATTTCCATCGCACACATTGCCCCAAGACCGCGGACATCACCAATGCAATCAAAGCGAGTGCTTAGCTGCTTCATTTTGTCGATAATCCTGTCACCCAGCATGGCTGCACGTTCATTAAGTTTTTCACTTTCAATAATATCTAGCACCGCCAGTGCAGCCTGACAGCCCAGCGGACTTCCGGAGTATGTCCCGCCGATCTCACCGGATGCAGCTGCATCCATAATTTCTGCCCGGCCAATGACCCCGCTAATTGGCACCCCGGCCCCCATTGATTTGGATATCGTGATTAAATCAGGGACAACACCAAAATGCTCAATGGAAAAATATTTTCCGGTCCGGGCAAAGCCTGCTTGAATTTCATCCGCAACAAAAAGGATGCCATACTGCGTACAGATTTCTCTAATTCTTTGAACAAAAGCGATATCAGGCACGATAAAGCCGCCTTCTCCTTGAACCGGTTCCATCACTACCGCAGCAATTGTTTCCGGGGCAACTTCAGCGATTAAAAATTGTTCAAACTGGTCAATCATCATTTCACTGTATTGCTGTTCGCTGATTCCTTCCGGCCGGCGGTAAACATATGGATAAGGCGCTTTGTACACCTCCGGGGCAAAAGGGCCAAACTCATATTTGTAAGGCTTAACTTTGCTGGTCATCGTCATGGTCATTAAAGTTCTGCCGTGGAACCCCCTTGTAAACGAAATAATTCCTTGGCGTTTCGTGTATTTGCGGGCAATTTTCACGGCATTTTCAACTGCTTCGGCCCCGCTGTTAAAAAAGGCTGCTTTTTTAGCAAACTCGCCTGGCGCAAGCTTACAAAGTCTTTCAGCAAGTTCGATATAGGATTCATACATCATGACATTAAATCCGGTATGTACGAACTGGCTTGCCTGTTCTTGAATCGCTTTAACTACTTTTGGATGGGAGTGGCCGACATTCAGTGTTCCAATCGCACCGGCAAAATCGATATAGATATTCCCATCGACATCTTCAACAACGGCTCCTTCCGCTTTTTTTACAAAGGAGTGGCAATTATTACTAATGCCCTTGGGCACATACTTATTTCTCCGCTCTAATATTTCTAAAGATTTTGGCCCTGGAATGGCTGTTTGCTGTTTTACGATGTAATCGTCCAATTTTAACTCCCCTTATATATATATTTTGATTTTTTTATTTTAGTAGGAATGAAAGCAATCGGTACTGGACCGATTGCTTTGATGAAAATTTTCCTAATTATACTTCTTTCACATTCTCCAATACCTTCTTGAAGGTGCTGACCACTTTATCAACCTCTTCATAGCTAATGGTTAATGCTGGCTCAATTCGGATTGTTTTTGAATTAATCAGCGTGCCAGCTACGAGAACACCATTATCAAACATTCCTTTTGAGACTTCATAACCGATTTCGTCCTTGTGGAACTCGATCCCAATCATTAAACCTTGACCGCGGATTTCCTGGACTTTGTCTTCATGACCGACCGCTGCTTTTTTCAATTCATTTAGAAAATACTCACCCACAACCGCTGCTCGTTCCGGCAATTTCTCATCGATTAAGACGCCAATCGTCGCAATTGCGGCAGCACAAGCCAGCGGATTGCCGCCAAAGGTGGTGGTATGCATAAATGGATTTGGAAACCAACTTTTGAATACTTCCTCTTTCGCTACAACGGCTCCGGCCGGCATAACGCCCCCGCCAAATGCTTTGGCTAGACAGATAATATCCGGCACGACATCGTACAATTCGGCAGCAAACATTTTTCCAGTCCGGCCCATCCCTGTTTGCACTTCATCAAAAATCAATAGCGCCCCAAACTCATCACAAAGCTCACGAACTTGTTTTAAGTATCCTTCAGGTGGCAGGATAATGCCCCCTTCTCCTTGAATTGGCTCAAGGATGACGGCCGCCACATCTTCACCAACAAGCGCACAGGTTTCAAATGTCTTACGCATCATTCTCGATATCACCGTACTGGACATGACGGAAGCCTGGAATTAATGGCAGGAATGGCTTACGGAACATCCCTTTTGCCGTACCGGATAATGATCCCAGACTTTTTCCGTGGAATGCCCGCGTTGTTGAAATAAATGTTGTCCGCTCACTATACATTTTTGCCAGCTTCAATGCTGCTTCAACACTTTCCGTTCCACTGTTAGTGAAAAAGGCATATTTTAAATCCCCTGGGGTGATTTCTGCTAAAATTTTTGCCAGCATCGCACGCAGCGGGTCAAGCAAATCCTGACTGTGAAGTGCCTGGTGCTTCAGAAGCTGATCCGTCACAGCTTTTACAACCTTCGGATTGCGGTGGCCGACATTATAAATGCCAAAACCACCAAGACAGTCAATGTATTCTTTACCATTTACATCCTTAAAGCAGGCACCGTTATCCGACCATTCAACAGCGGCAAATTGACCACCTTCAGTTACGGTTTTGCGATATTCCAGGAACCCTGGATTGACATACTCACGGAAGCCGTCAACCGTTTCCTTCGTAATCCAGGCAGCATCCTCTTCGGTTATTTGTTCCTTTTCTACTAAACTTAAAACCTTCTCAATATACTTACTTACATTTTGCAGCTTTTCACTCTTTGATTCACTTGTCATATCGATACTCATCATGATCTCTCCTCATTTTAGTAAAATATGAATTGTGTTTGCGTATTTAGTTTTTATCTTCACTATATCTACATTTCAAGCAAAAAAGGGCTTGCTAAATGAAGGCATCACAACACTTTTTTTAGTTTTCAAACCAGCCAACCGGCTCAACTTGTAAATTGATATTAATTTGTTTAATTTCCTGGAATTCCTCAAGACCAAATGTGCCTAGGCTGCGACCGATTCCACTTTGCTTATAACCGCCCCATGGCGCCTCATTATAAGTAGGATGGTAGGAATTGATCCAAGTAATTCCGGCGCGCAAGCTTTTAATCACCCGCAAGGCTTTTGCTCCATCATTGGAGAAAACTCCTCCTGCCAGTCCATAAACAGTGCCGTTGGCAAGCTTGATGGCTTCCGCTTCATCCTTAAACTTCTGAATGACACAAACAGGGCCAAAGATTTCCTCCTGAACGATTCGCATGTCTTGCTTGACATCAACAAATACAGTTGGCTCAACAAAATAACCCTTTTCCAAACCACTTTTGACGATACGGTTTCCGCCGCAGGCGACCGTTGCCCCTTCTTGTTTACCAAGCTCAATATAATGAAGTACTTTTTCTAAATGCTGGGCGCTGACAAGCGGGCCCATTTCAGTCGCTGGGTCATTACCCGGTCCGACCTTGATTTTTTTCGCTCTTTCTACAAAGCGGGCCACAAATTGATCATAAATGCTTTCTTCAACCAGAATTCTTGAACCTGCAGAACAAACCTGACCGGCTCCGGAAAAAATCCCGAATAATGCATAATCAACCGCGACTTCAAAATCAGCATCAGCAAAAATGATATTTGGCGATTTTCCGCCTAACTCCAAGGAAACTTTTTTCATCGTATCGGCAGCCGTTCTCATGATATGTTTTCCTGTTTTTGTACCGCCGGTAAAGGAAACCATATCAACTTCCGGATGGGAGGCGATTTCATGACCAACCACTGGGCCGGCACCCATAACCATATTGGCTACCCCTTTTGGTAAACCAACCTCTTCAAAAATTTCAAACAGTTTCATCGGCGTAACCGGGGTAACCTCTGATGGTTTATAGACGACGGTATTACCTGCCGCAAGCGCTGGAGCAAGCTTCCATACACTCATCAATAATGGATAGTTCCAGGGAACGATCAGTCCGCAGACACCGACCGGTTCCCGAACGACCATTGCCTGCATCGGGTCGGCTACATGGTAAGTATAACCATCCGGTGCTTTAATCAAGCCTGCATAATAGCGGAAGCAGGCAGCCGCATCGGCAACGTCGAAGCCTGCTTCTCTCAATGGTTTTCCGTTATCCATTGTTTCAAGTTCGGTTAATTCATCGGCATATTCATCAATTTTATCGGCAATTTTCAATAAATAGGAGGCTCTTTCCTGTGCAGATAATCCGGACCAAACACCAGCTTCGAAAGCTTTTCGGGCCGCATAAATGGCCGCGCGGGCATCTGCAACCGTTCCTTCAGGAGCATGGGCAATTACTTCTCCGGTAGCAGGATTTATGACAGGGCGTGTTTCTTGATTTTCGGCGTCCTTCCATTCGCCATCGATATACATTTTAAGATTAATCACACGATTTTTTACCTCAACCATATCCAATTCCTCCTTTTAGATTCCTCACTTATTTATAAATGCAAGAACCGTGCCAATTAGAAAAGCGCAAGCGCCGGGGGATCTCCTAGAAAACCTATTCATATTTGCATAGAGGTATTTCCATTTGCATAGAAAACAGAATATTAAAAAAGCTGTTTCAGATCCGAACATCCAAACAGCTTTTTTGTCATGACAAAGTGAAACTTCCATTAGTGGGGGTCTTACTGCCCGTTAAGGAAGGATAAATGTCTCACATTTCAACCTTCATATTTTTTTCACTTAAAATTTTTTGATATTTCCGACTTACGGATGATTGACTGATTCCCAATGCCTTGGCAGCCTTTGTTGTCGTTTTGTATTGATTCATCGCCATGACGATCAGCTGCTCTTCAACATGGTCCAGCGCTTCCTGTAATGGAATCACTCTCGTAATAACCGGCTTCATTTTCTTATTTTCATAGCCTAATGATAAAAATTGACTAACAAACTCCGCGTCAATGGCAGGATGGTCAGCAGTGACCACTAGCCTTTCGATAATATTTTGCAGCTCGCGCACGTTTCCCGGCCATGAATAAAATTCAAGGACATTGATAGCATCAGGCGTTAAATGATAGTTACGATTATATTTTTCATTCAACTGCTGCAAAAAGTGAAATGCGAGCAAGGAAATATCTTCCGTCCGCTCCCGAAGCGGCGGAATTTGAATTGGAATAACATTTAAGCGATAGTATAAATCTTGGCGAAAAGTACCGGCTTCAACCATTTTCGCCAAATTTTTATTGGTTGCCGCAATAATTTGCACATCCACTTTAATCGGAGTCGTACTTCCGACCGGAATCACTTCCTGCTCCTGAAGCACTCGCAATAATTTCACCTGGAGATGCATCGGCATTTCACCAATTTCATCGAGAAACAAAATTCCCCCGTCCGCCTGTTTGAAGTAGCCGTCTTTACCATTCTTATTAGCACCGGTAAATGCGCCCTTGGCATAACCAAATAATTCGCTTTCCAATAAATTTTCCGGTATCGCACCACAATTCAATTTTAAAAATGGCTTATGCGAACGGTTGCCTAAATGATGGATCGCTTGAGCAATAACCTCTTTTCCGACCCCCGATTCACCATATAACAGTACTGTCGAGGAAAACTCAGCAATCTTTTGAACCTGATTCATAATTTTTTCCATCTTTGGACTGCAGTATATCAACTTTTTTAAGAACCGGTCCTTGCTTTTAAAATCATCTAACTCCTTTTTATATTGCTCCGAGATTTTCTTCATTTCCTGCAATTCACTTTTTAACTTTGTGGTCTCGGTAATATCGCGTGAGGCAATAATAATCCGTTCCAATTCCTGTTTTTCATTAAACACGGGATTGCCGACTGCAAGGATTTTTCGGCCGCTTTTTGTTTCCTGAACAACCGATACCTTTTTCTGCTTTTCAATCACAAGTCTGGTCACAGATGGCGTAAAGAGCCCCTGATCTTCAAGGTCAAGGACGTTTTTTCCAATCAACTCCTTCAAGTCCACCTGCCAAAAGTCTTGAATGATATTTTCGCTATAGCGGATGAGTTCGCCTTTTGCATTTACCACAAGAATTTCATCATAAATACTGGATAGAATGGCATTTAAGTCTTTATTTAAATCCTTAATATATTCAATTTCCATGGCCATCTCTTCCACCATTGGTAAATCCTGAACAACGATAACCGCCCCTTCAACCTGCTGGTCGTAACCTAAAATTGGACTATAATCAACAAGTACTCCTACTCCATTAGTAATTTCAAGGTGATTAAGAAGCGTTTTACCGCTGGAAAAGACCTTGCTAAGATGTTTTTTGCTAAAAATCCTTTCCCCTGGAGCGTTTAAAACTTTGTCAGCAGTTGATTTTATCATTTTTAAACCGGACTCATTACAATTAATAATTTGTTTTTCTTTATCTAATATAAATATCCCCATTGGAATAGAGGTGAGGAGAATTTTGAGCAGGTCAACACCTTTATTTTCCTGTTTAAAAAGCTCTGCCAGTGCATCCTCCCGGCTTATGTAACCTTGCGGACTGCCATCCTCGGCCCTGACTAGCGCAAATGGTTCCCCAATAATTTGAAATAAATCCGTAAAGGAAATCTGTTCCCTTAGGCAACAAATACTATCAATTGATTTAGCGTGTTCAACCAATACCTCATGGGAATAGTCATGTTTTTCTAGCGCCACCTGCAAAGGTTTATTCCATGCTGCATAAGCAAATATTTGATCTTCTTTTTTCAAAAAGACAAATGGTTCTTTGAGGTTCTTCAAAGTAGAGCATAATACATCCTTACCCTCATTTATGGCAACAGAAATAATCGGTTTAATCTTTTCCTTTTTAACGGAATACATCATTATGACTCCCCCTTTGCACGTATCAAGTTTATCTTACCACTTTTCTGAATCTTATAAATAGTATACTAAAAAAAAGAAGATATGGCTCCAAGCACCACATCCTCTCAACTTTTTATTAGTCACTGCCGGTTACAAATAAATCCTCTTTTACATAAGCCAGAACCATTCCAGGAATGACGGTATCGCCCTCCTGCACTTCAATTGATTCAATTCTTCCGCTCAAGGAGGTTTGAACAATTTCGTAGGATCCATCTTCTCGCCTGATTGTAAACAATGGTTCCCACTCGTAAATTCGATCAGCATCTTTAATCGGAATCGTCGCTATTTTTCCATAACAAGGGCTGAGGAGAACACCAAAACACATATAATCACCTTCTAACCTCATTTTAATATTGCTCCTGAAAGGGACTTTTTTGTAATACCATTCCAAAGAAATCCTTGAATTCAGCAATATCTTCCTGTTGAATTCCCAGCCTGTCAGCCCAGTAGATATCTTCATTTATATCAGCCTTACAGAGCAGCACCATCTTTCCTGTCTGAATCGACGTTACCATTGCTTTTCCAAAAAAATGTTCGGAATAGCCAACCGTTAAATCATAACGGTGATTATTGGAAATAAGGCAAAAATAGCGCAGCAGCTGGTGTTCTTTTAATTCTGATAAGATTTCAAGATTCATTCATTTATTCCCCCTTATAAGATCAATATTTTAACCATCCTCTCAGCCTGGAAGCTTCTGCTAACTTTTGTATTCCTTCAATATAAGCGGCAATCTTCATATTGACACCGTATTTTTTTGCCGTATGATAAACATTTTCAAAGCTTGTATTCATTTTTTCTTTAAGCCGGGTATCCACTTCTGTCTCTGTCCAATAGAAGCCCTGATTGTTTTGGCACCACTCAAAATAAGACACAATCACACCGCCGGAATTGGCCAATATATCTGGAACAACAAGAATGCCCCGTTCATCCAATATGGCTAGCGCGTCCTTCGTTGTAGGGCCATTTGCCGCCTCAATGACAATCTGACATTTGATTCTATCTGCATTATGCTGATTAATAACGCCGGATATAGCTGCTGGAATTAATATGTCGCACTCTTTTTCCAATAGCTCCTGATTACTGATAGCGTCATCAAAACGGTTTGAGACGATCCCGAAGGAGTCTCGATTTTCTAATAAGTACGGAATATCCAAACCATTTTCATCATATAACGCGCCTAGCACATCACCAATTCCAATGACTTTTGCTCCAAGTTCATATAAATATTTTGCTAGATAGCTGCCAACATTACCAAATCCTTGAATGATAACACGGGTGTCTTTTAACTCCAATTTTCTTAATTCGCAAACCCGCTGTAATGTATATAAAACCCCTTTAGATGTAGCCGTTTCCCTGCCCTTCGAACCGCCAAGGGTAATCGGCTTGCCGGTAATAAAGCCTGGTGAGTCAAATTCCCTAATATGATCATATTCATCGAGCATCCAAGCCATGATTTGCGAATTTGTATACATATCCGGTGCCGGAATATCCTTCGTCGGTCCAACCAGTTGACTGACTGCTCTGACATAGCCTCTGCTTAGTCGTTCCAGCTCATCCTGACTCATTTTTCGCGGATCGCAGATAATTCCTCCTTTGGCCCCGCCGTACGGCAAATCGGTCACACCGCACTTCAGACTCATCCAGCCGGCCAGCGCTTTCACCTCATCCGCTGTCACATCCGGATGAAAGCGAATCCCTCCTTTTGTCGGTCCGGTTGCATCGTTATGCTGGGCCCGGAACCCTTGGAAAATTTGCGTTTGTCCATTATCCATTCGAACCGGAATACTTACTTCCAAAAATCTCATCGGTTTCCTTAGAAATTCATAAACCTGTTCCGGATAATGTAAAATTTCAACCGCTTCTTTAAGCGTTTCCTGGAACTCGATTAAGGCATTGTCCTCCGGTAAAACTTCTTTCTTTTTGACATCAAGTGAGTCGATTGCCATGTTAACACCTCATTTATAGTTGTTATAAAAACACTAAGCAAGTTCCGTGCCAACACCTAGAAAAGGAGATTCTCGGTGTATTTTTCAGTCATTGTTGCAAAAGTGAATAAAAACATTATGAAGAAATGACTTTATTATGCAAAATTGAATAATATTATTGAAAATGAAAGCTTACCGGCTGGCATGAGGCGTAGTTAAACTTATGCCTTCTTAGTAACCAAAAAAGGAAGAGCAGTTTTGCTCCTCCTGTATCCATTATAATGTTGTATTTCGATCAGCATCCTCAAATGCAAAATCAGCCATATTGACTTTAAAGAATCTGGTTTGGATAAGCAGATAGAGAAACCCGATGATAACCCAGACGATTCCTCCGATAAGAGCATCAGCCTGAAGGTTTACCCACAGAATACCGGTTGAGCCGGCCCCGAGAATCGGCATAATCAAGTAGGAAAATATATCTTTCCCGGTTTTATATCTTTTTTTCCGGAAAATAAAATAAGCAATGACCGATAAGTTTACAAAGGTAAAGGCAATTAACGCTCCAAAGTTAATAAAGGATGAAATCAATTCCAAGCTTGGTGCAATCGCCAGAAGTGAAACAAGACCAACAATGATCACGTTAAAAGCCGGTGTCCGGAATTTTGGGTGGACATAACCAAAAAACCGCTTTGGCAGGACCCCATTACGTCCCATTACATACAAAAGCCGTGATACACTGGCGTGAGAGGCAAGTCCGGAAGCTACGGTTGCCGCAAAAGCACCGGAAAGGAATATAAGTTTGAAAATGGTTCCCCCTACATACAAGCCAATTTCCGGCAGTGTGTCATCTGTTACTTTAAAACCAGATACATCTGGAAACAGCGACTGGGCAAAATAACCGGCAACAAAAAAGATCGCGCCGCCGATCAGCACCGTCAACATAATCGCCCGCGGCAATGTTTTTTCATCAATGGCTTCCTCGGCATACATCGTTACCGCGTCAAAACCGATAAACGAGAAACAAACTACCGTTGCTCCTGTTAAAACTGCTCCCAAATGAACATTTGAATGAAACAGTGGTTCAGCTGTAAAAATAGTACCTTGTCCCATTCCCTGCGAAAGCTTAATAAATGCCAAAACAATAAATGCCCCGATTAAGACAATTTCAAAAACAACCAGTAAGGAATTTAAATTAGAGGTTTTCCCCATACTCCAAACATTAATGGCCGTTACCACAGCCACATAGCTGATTACCCAAATCCAGGCCGGGACATCCGGAAACACCGAAACCATATAAATCCGAATAATTAAGGCATTTACCATCGGCAGCAGGATATAATCAAGCAGTGCTGCCCAACCGACCAAAAAACCAAGGTGCGGACTCATGGTTTCTCTTGTATACGTATATGCCGAACCTGCACTTGGAAAAACTTTGACCATTTTTCCGTAACTGATGGCTGTCAGCAACATCACCAGCAGTGCTGTAAGATAGGCAAGCGGAACAACACCATTCGTTTCTTCTGATACAATTCCAAACGTATCGAATACGACTGTTGGTGTCATATATCCTAAACCTAGTCCAACAATTGCCCATAACCCTAATGACCGTTTTAACGAAGTATTTGTGCCCAATTTTATCATCCCCCAATTGTTTATCTTTCGAATGAAATCCCTTACATTTATTTACTGGAGTGCTCTTACATACAATTCCTTATAACAGGCTGATCATCTCCTTTAGGAATGAGTTAATTAATTATTTTAAATAATTGCAATTTTCATGCCAAAATTACACTATCCATTTCAGTGAAATTTTAAATTATTCAGTTAATATTTATGTCATTTTGCATAAGTTACTCGTAGCTGCATAACAACTTTGTTCCTTAAGAACATATTCAGACATGCAAAAAAAGCAGCGATCATCCGTTTTTGGATTCGCTGCTTTTTGGATAAAATGCTATGATTTTTGAGATTCTAAGAGTAAATGATTATTTTGCAAAGACATGGTTGCCGATTTTTACTGTTACTTGGCGCGTGGCAACCCATTTGCTGACCGCAGTTTTTGGATTATAGAAAAAGAGGGATCCACTGCCTTGGCCTCTAAATGCCAATGCTTCATTGACAGCTTTCTTTGATGCGGCATCAGCAGGTTGTTTAATCGCACCATTCATTACCGGTGTAAACGCATAGTGGCCATTTTCTTTATCATAGATTACCCCGCTTATCGTATTCGGAAAATCCGGGCTGGCTACACGATTAAGAATAACGGTGGCAACGGCAACCTTACCGGCATATGGTTCTCCCTTAGCTTCAGCATGAACAAGTCGTGCCATTAAGTCTTTTTCAGCCGCTGTAACCGAAGAATTTGGGATTACTAGATTTTCTCCTGGATATAACAGACTGCCAGTTTTATGGTTAGCCGTTAAAAGACTTTTAACTGGTACTCCATATTTTACGGCAATCTTCCAAAACGTTTCTCCAGACTGAACCTTATGTGTTGTTGCTGCTTCCGTTGTTCCGTTCAGCGTAAATGCCGACATTGATAAAATTAATCCTGCTGAAATAACTAGCTTTTTTAATTTTTTCATGTTCATAACCTCCTAGATAGTTGCTCGGCTTATCTATCTATAAGGCTATCAGTTGTAACATTGCTAATCATTACCCAAAATATGGTAACTATAAAAAAGATGATTTATCTCCTATTATGATAATGTTTTCATACAGGTTGGAAATTTTACCCGATCGTGTTTTATTTCCGGTATTATCCACAGTTGGTTGGAGAAGGATACAATATTACAAACGATTACAAAAAAGTAACATTGTAAATCCAAAAAACTCCACTTAATTTCACAATATCGACAACTTTTTCACAAAATTGACCGAAGATTTTCACCTCAACTCGGGTAAAATATATATGTATTAAATGAAAACTCGCCAACTGGCGAATCCGTAAGGACGGTTCATGAGGCGTAGTTGAATTTAAGCGGTATAGGAAAGGATAAAATTTGTACAAATTTTATCCCTATTAGCTAAAAAAGGAGGCTTTATTGATGGATAAACAATTAGTGGACGTATTGAACAAACAAGTCGCTAATTGGTCTGTTATGTATGTCAAATTACATAATTACCATTGGTATGTGAAAGGTGATCAGTTCTTCACTTTACACGCTAAATTCGAGGAATTTTATAATGAAGCCGGAACCCATGTCAGATGAATTGGCCGAACGGCTGTTGGCAATTGGTGGAAGCCCTGTTGCGACAATGAAAGAATGCCTGGAAATTTCCTCTATCCAGGAAGCAACGGGAAATGAATCGGCCACTGAAATGGTACAATCCATTATTAATGACTTTTCAATCATCATTGGCGAATTAAAAGAAGGAATGAGCCGTGCCGATGAGCTGCATGATGAAACGACTGGTGATATGCTGCTGGCCATTCATTCCGGATTGGAAAAGCATGTCTGGATGTTAACTGCCTTTCTTGGCAAAGCAATATAAATAGAAGAAACACGTTGCGAAAGCCCAACTTTTACTGGTTGGGCTTATTGTTATATGGGGGCACAGTTCGAATGAGTAAACTAATGAAACAAATAAGCATGGGTACGCTCCCCATGCTTCCTAACGGATCTTTGTCATTTCTAATTTTACGCTTTGACTGTCTCGATTAAATATAGCGTAGTCTATGGCTTTTTCTCCTTTGGCAACAATTAAGGCGCTAAATACATCGGAATCTACATTGAGGATGGTCCGCAGCATGCCGACGAACCAATCTACACCGGCAAACAAGGCAATGCTTTGCATCGGCAGTCCCATTTGCGGGATGACAATGGACAGGGAAACCAAACCGGCACCTGGCACAACGGCATTTGCCAAAGAAGCCAAGGTAGATAGAACAACGATGTAAAAATAACCGCCTGCCGAATGAGAATAACCGTAAATTTGTGAGATTGTCACTAGGGTGATCGCCATATGCATCGCTGAACCATTGCTGTTCAAGGACATTCCCAGCGGAAGCACCAATTTTGCCACTTTCTCTTTGATACCCAATTTCTCTTGAGCATCCTTCAACTCAACAGGTAATGTGATTGCAGAGGATGTTGTTGCCAGAGCCATCATTGACATTTGCATCATATTTTTTATTAACCGGGCAGGACGGACATGACAGTACAATGCCACCACTATGATCCATATGAACAAAAAGAGAAGTGTCGAAAGACCATAAACAGCCAGATATTTTCCTAATGGCAATAATACTTTTATTCCCATTTTGCCAACTGTAGAAGCAAGGATAAAAAAGATGCCGATCGGGGCAAATTTCATAATGAAACTGATCATCTTTAACACAACAGAGTTGAAATCGATTGTGATTTGCAATAATTTATTGTCCGGATTCTCCAGCCTTACGAAACTTATCGCCAAGCCAAAAAGGACAGCAAACACGATGACTTGAACAATCATCCCTTGTGCCATGGAGTGGATGATATTATTCGGGAAGAAATTTAAAATGGTATCCTGGAGTGAACTGGAAGCACCCAGTTTAGGAACCTTTTTACCCGTTATTAGACTGAAATCAATTCCTTTTCCCGGCTGAAAAAAAACCCCCATCAGCGTACCGAAGAAAGCTGCCAATAGCGAAGACACCATGAATACGATGACCGTTTTGAGGCCGAGCCTTCCCAATTGTTTGGGGTTTAGGTTGCCGACAGCTTCTATAATTTGTCCCATTACTAATAAGACAATGGACATTTGGATCAGCCTCAGAAAAATATTTCCAATGACATTTATTGCCGTCATTCGTTCCCCAAACAGTACACCAACAAGCACGCCCAATATAGTAGCTATAATAATCTGAGTGGTCATGTTCATTTTTTTGATTTTATCCATGTGTACCTCCCCTAGCTTTTCTACTCTTGACCCGGACATGTTGATGATTTTACCTGGGGAACGCCATCGGAGGGGAATAAAGGGTCTGGGGCAGACTGATATTCTCCCCAGACCAATAAAGCCGGTTCACACCATATAATCGTAAATAATCAACTTGTCCTGCATTTAATCCGACTTTACTTATGCGTTTTGGTTGACTGCCTTTAAACTTGAATTGGAGACAACCGTTCCTGTCAATAAGTTTTCCAGATTATCGAGTGAAGTAATAACCGCTTGGGCAAACGGCCTCTTTTCCAGGAATTGAATGACTGCTTGCACTTTCGGCAGCATGCTACCGGCGGCAAACTGATTCTGGCTGATATATTCTTTTAATTCGGAAATATGGACTTGTTCAAGCTTTTTCTGATTTTCCTTACCAAAATTAATATACACATTGTCCACACCAGTAAGGATAATAAAGTAGTCGGCATTCAGCATTTCCGCCAGCTTGGCAGCTGCAAAGTCTTTATCGATCACTGCCTCTACCCCTTTATATCCATCTTCCGTAGCAATTACCGGGATCCCGCCGCCTCCTGCGGAGATCGTGATAAAGCCGTTGTCAATTAGATTCTTTACCATCGGGTATTCAAGAATTTCCTCCGGCTTTGGTGATGGAACGACCTTTCTCCAGCCTCTGCCGGCATCTTCTTTATAATGGGCCCCATCTTTTTCGGAGGCAGCTTTTGCTTCTTCCTCAGTTAGGAATGGACCAACCGGCTTTGAAGGGTTTTGAAATGCTGGATCGTCTTGATTGACCAAGCATTGAGTAACGACTGAAACTGCCTGCTTTTGAATGTTTTCCTTTATTAGAATATCATTCATCGCATTTTGTACCCAGTAGCCGATACTCCCTTGTGTCATAGCCACACAAGTATCCAGTGGCAATGCCGGGTTTTTTTCAGAATTAGCCGCCAGCTGCTGATTAAGCAAGTTGCCGACTTGCGGGCCATTCCCGTGAGCAATCACTAATTGATGTCCCTGTTTTACTAATGTAACTAATTTTTCGGCGGTTTCTCGCAAAACGTTTTGTTGTCCCTGCGCCGTTGGATCATCTGTTAAAATCGCATTTCCACCTAATGCTACGACAATTCTTTTTCCCATTTTTATACTCCTCTTCCATTGTTCCTTTTCTGTAAAACTTCCATTTTTACGCTGCTGCTTTGTCAGGTTTTTCTTTCGTAAACAGTATGAATATCATTCCAATAATTAACAGAGCGCCTGAAATATAGAAGCTAATTTCCATGGATCCGACTATATCAGCGAACCAACCGGTAAAATATGGCGCCAAGATGGAACTGCACATGCCGATAAAATTATAAGCACTTAAAGCAGTTGATAAGGCCATTTTTGGTGCATGTTTCGATACAAAGGCAACCATAATCGGGTCAAGTGCCAACTTACCGAATAAACCGTAACAAATTAATGCAATGATCAGTGCTGTGCGATTTTGAACATTTGCAATTGCAATAATGGAAATGGCGGCTAATGGAACGAGAATAAAGATAAATAGTTTCGATTTCTTTAATTTATCCGAAAGCCTTGCAAAAATAATCGCACCTGGAATCGAAGCCCAAGGAACCAATGAGGAAATGAATCCTACTTCCGTTCCGGCATAGCCTCTTTCTACTTGTAAGAATTGCGGAAGCCAAGTAGTTACAACGAAAAAGCCATACAAGGAACAGAAACACATTATGAAGATAAACAGTAAATTCCTATTTTTAAAAATAGACCCCAGGGATACTTTTTGTTTTGGTTCATTCGTTTTCGTACTACTGTCTTTCCCCTTATCCTCAGGGCGAATAACTTTTTCATGCAATATAACGTAGAATAAAATTCCGACAATAACCGTTGGAATCGCCATGATGTAAAACGGCTGGCTCCAGTGTCCGCCTTCTGCAAGGACTAATTTACTGGACAACAGATAACCGCCTGAGATACCCAAGGCCTGACCACTGTTAATAATCGCCGTACCTAAAGTCAGATTCTTCGTTGGAATCGATTCTGTTGACAAAGCGTATTGCGGTCCGTAATAGAATCCTTCACCAATACCAGTAAGTGCCCGCCAAATCATAAAGATCCCAAAGGTCCCTGCCAAACCGGTTAAACCCGTTGTTAAACCGAATAATATAAAACCTACTGAGATAATCATTTTTCTTCCAAATTTATCGCCGATAATCCCCCCAGGAATTTGCGTAATCGCATAGGTAAGGAAGAAAATGCTATTGATTAAACCAATCTGTGAATTGCTTAAGTCAAATTGTTCACCAATAATGTTTTGAACTGGATTCAAAATCGTGCGGTCAGCATACATTAATGCCCAGCCAATTGTGAACAAGATAACAACTTTCCACCAATACTGGTTTGAAACTTCAACAGCTTGGTTCTTTTTTGCTGTGTTTTCCATGAACAATCCTCCAATAATTTTGATGTAGAGCCGTCAAAATCCCAAATAAAGTGTCATAACCAGATGTATGCCCATAGTTTGTAACATTTTTTATCAGCCTTTTTGCTTTGGTTTTATCAACTTGGATGGATATATTACAAAATAAGTTCTTAAAATTCTCGCTGACATAGCCATTTAAAAGGCAATCGTAATAACTATAACTGACATCTGTGGTCATATGGTTTTTTAAAAACCGTTTTAATGTATTCTTCCAAACGGCATGATCAGTAAAGAAAGCCTCCACCATTAAAAGCCCCGAGAGAAAATCATCACCGCTTGGTGTAAGACCAATTCCTCTGCCAAAAAAATGGGCAATGCACTCTGCAGCTATCTTCGTGTCGGTGGGGGCCGCATTGGTTAGCCTTTCCAACATAGCAGAGTCCTGTTTTACCTGAATAATCCCTGTCATTTGAACAAAATCTATTTTCTTTATTGCCTTTATGATCTCGTTTTCTTCCAACCATTCTTTCCTAATCCGTAACGGCTTCACGTTTAAATCAATGCTTGAAAGCTTGTCAAGCCGGATGATAAATGGCTGATCGGCTGTATCCATCTGCAAGTATCCTGCTTGATAAATGATCGGCATGCCTGCCTTTAGTTTTACCAGGAATTTTTGCAGCACCGATTGGGGTATATTGATGCCAAAGGCAGATAAAGGAGTTCCCAGTGCCCCGATGTGAATCAAGGAATGCTGAATCCGGATGTTGAAACTTGTTTGAAATACACTGTGGATTTCTCCCCGTAAAGGTCTAGTCAGGATTAGGGACAAAAAATTACTTTTTGTCCCATATTCCACGACTAAAGGGCAAGGTTTATTAGTCAACAACAATTCCCAATTTCTCGGCATATGCTTCCAAAGCTTTTTCAAAGCAAGCCAATGGAGCTCTTACGGTTCCAGCACCAACTTGTCCAAGTCCAGCTTTTTTGTGGGCGATACCGGTATTGATAATTGGCGTAATACCTGTTTCCACAACCTTCCTCATATCAATCCCTAAACAGCTTCCTTTGAAGTCCCATGTTGGAATACTAAAGTTCGGGTTATGTGAAATGCAAATTTCTGCCATTTCATTAGATACATTTAAAGCATCAGCAAAGCCGCCGGCACCGACAAACCGGGTTACCCCTGGTGCTGCGACCATCGCCATGCCGCCAACTCCGACCGTTTCAGTAATCGCGCTGTCGCCGATATCAGGGTTTCCGTCTTCTTCAGAGAATCCGGTAAAGTACAATCCTTTTGGTGTGTTAACCGGTGCGGTAAACCATTGGTCACCCATGCCGCTGATGCGAATACCGAAGTTTTTGCCGTTTCTCGTCATCGTTGTCACAACAGTACCTTTATCAAATTTTCTAGCATAGTCAACGATTGATTTGCCCGTTGCCATCATGATATTTAAGAAGAATTGGTCGGTATCTGCCAGGAATTGAACTACTTCCTGTTTCTTGCTTTCCTCAATATCTAATTGAAGGATTAACGGTGCCACTTCTTTTAAGAAGACAAGGGATGCCGCAATATTTCTTTGGTGGAATTCATCCCCCATGGTAATGGCTTTAGCGATAATAACATTTAGGTTGATGCCGCCGTCTTTTTGTTTTAATGCCTGGCTCAAAACAGGACCTAAAACATCCTTCATCCAAGTTAAGCGGTCAATCACTTCTTTAGAGTAGGCGCCAAAACGTAACACCTTACCAATGCCTTCATTCATGGTACAATAAGCTCTTGTGCCGTCAATTTTATTCTCGACTACCAACACAGGCATATTGGCTGAAGTGATTCCGCCCATTGGACCAACAGCGTGAACATGGTGGCATGGCATAAAGGATACTTCACCGGATTCAAGCAGCTTCACGGCCTCTTCTTCCGTTTGTGCCCATCCTTCAAAAAGCGAAGCTCCGATACAGGATCCTTGCATTGGACCTGTCATCTCATTCCAAGTAATTGGCGGGCCTGCATGAAGCAATACTTTGCCGTTTAATTCCGGAATGACGGATTTTGCCGGAACAACATCCAGTAAAAATGGCTGTGAGTTTTTCATTCTTTCAATTACTTCTTCATTCCAGACCTTAATTTCGTCTTCCCGTTTACTTAATGCATTCAAGATCTTAATTAATTTTTTATTGCCGCCAGCCATTGGCTTCCAGCTAAATTGAGCCGTTTCGCCGCCATATTTAATAATTGGCTCAGTGAAACTTTCAAGACCAATATTAATGACACGAGGCATAGAATTTAACAGTTCATCAACAGCTGCACTTAATTTTGGCAGCGGATTCCGTTCTTTCGTGTACGGAATGACTTCTTTATCTGCCTCCACCATTTCTTTCCCCATGAATTTCAGTGCCAGCTGAACGGCCTTGGCATTGCTTTTTTCGACAATGACGCCGGCTTCTTCTAACGTTCTAACAGCTTGATTGTAGTCCTGCGGGTCTTGTTTGGTTCCTACGACCGTTCCGACAAAATACAACTCTCTTCCGTCAGCCTTGGCTGTTGCAATCGCTTCTTTAATGGTTGGTGCCAATGCATTTGCCATGTCCGGATGGCATCCATAACCGAGCACACAATCAAGTAAGATAACACCGGTTGCCGGATCCTTTGCATACTCTTTAATTTTGTTAATTCTTACATCAGGATCAATCATTGGGTGCGGCTTGCCTTGGGTATAGATATCATCCCCGAGGTCCATGACTTCGAATCCGTTTGCTTTTAAAATGTAGCCTTCCTCTTTGATAAGGCCACCTAAATCCAATGCTTCGGAAATCAGCATGGCTGCTTCGGCTGCAAGGGTTCCGCCGGAGTAGAGACCTTTTGCTGTTTTTCCCTCAGCAAGAGGCTCTTTTACTTCAAAGCTGACAGGTTCATAGTAATTTGCTTTTACCTTTTCACCATTTGCTAAATCGACAGCCATTCTTGCCGTTTCTTCCAATGTATGGGCCAAGTACACATTTCCTTCATGATGATCTGGTTTTTCGCCAAGGAAGATGGCTACGACTGGCTTAGATACATCTTGGAGCAATTGTACGACTTTATCTCTGACTGCCGGTGCCGGTGGTTTGGAGATGACAACAATTACCTCTGTTGGATCATGATGTTCTAAGCCGACAATGGCATCCATTACCGTAATAGCGCCCACTTTATCACTTAAGTCCCGTCCACCGGTGCCGATAGCATGAACCACACCGCCGCCTAATTTATCAATCATCGCGGTAACTTCTTGAATGCCGGTTCCACTTGCTCCAACAATCCCGATGTTTCCTTGATTTACCACGTTTGTAAATGCCATCGGGATGCCAGAAATGATTCCTGTTCCGCAGTCAGGACCCATTAATAACAGTCCTTTTTCATGTGCCTTCTTTTTCAGCCTTACTTCATCTTCAAGGGAAACGTTGTCGCTGAAGGAGAATACATGTAAATTATGGTCCAACGCTTTTTCAATTTCGTCGGCTGCGTATTCGCCCGGAATGGAAACAAGCGCCAAATTGGCATCTGGCAGCGCTTCAAGTGCCGCATTCCAATTTTTAACACTTTTAACACTTTCACTTTGATTGTTTTTTACGGACAAGTCATTCAGAAACCGTTCTGTTTCTGCTAATACCTGGTCGACAACTGTTTTATCATCTGTATCAACGACAATTACCATGTCACTCGGACTCGCGGCCTCAGCTTCCGGTGTCAACAAACCTGAGTTTTTGAAGATATCTTTGTTGGCATCAGTTCCCATCATAATCTGGCTCTTATTGACGCCCTCTAATGCGTTTACAGCATTGGTCAACAGCATTAGGTTGATGGAATCCTGGTAGCTATTTGCTTTTATAATTGTGTATAGCATTATTTTTTTATCTCCTTTCTTTGATACTTAAAGTATAATCCCGTGAGAAAGTGATTTCATTTGTGAAAAAAGATAAATATTGAGCATATTTTTATCCGTTGTGGATAATGTGAATCTATGATATTGTTATTTTGAAATAATTATATATTTTTGATAAATAGAGTTTTCACCGTTTTGGATAACAACTCAGGGAAATACAAGGAGAGAGAAAGATGCCATTAACCGTTCAAGATACAATCGAATTTGATATTTTTCAAAATTCGAAGCTGATTGCCGGAACAAACGGCTTGCAAAGAGAAGTTACGGGAATTATGGTAATGGAAGCACCAGACATCGAGCATTGGGGAAAATCTGGAGAAATTATTTTAACAAGCTTTTTCGCACTAAGGGATTTTTCCGATGCCCAGACAAAGGAGTTTTTCGCCAAGGTATACAAAATCGGTATCGCTGCCATTATTGTCAAGATGGAGCGCCTCGTTCAACTGATTCCTGATAACTTTATTGAAGAATGTAACAAGTACAATATCCCATTGATAAAAATTCCAAAAAAAACAAAATATGAGGAAATTATCACCAAAGTCATGGAAACGTTGATCAATAAGAATAAGATTCTTTTGGACTATTATTATGATATAAATCAGCAATATACTAAAATGGCGCTTGACGAACCGAAACCTAAGGATATCATCGATTATTTACACAAGATGATCGGCATGCATGTCAGTTTATCCAAAAATCTTCAGCCCGCATTCTGCAGCACCGACCCGACACTGGATGATTTCCAAGTCATTAGAACAACCACACTGCCGAAAAAAAAATATACAAGCTATGAATACATCCAGCGCATGGTAAGCTATACCTGCATTGAAAAAGAGGCTCCCCAATCACAGCTGGTTGTTGAGGTCCCCTCTTTGGGTACTGATTCATATCAATTGATTATACATTGCTTTAACAGCAGAATGAGTGCGGAAAACTTTATGGTGCTTGAAAATACTGTCAACTTTCTGCAAATGGAGCTGATCAAAAATTATGCTTTGGAACAGCTTCATTTAAATCATATTAATGAGCTGATCAATGACCTCATTTTGGGACGTTATCATTCAGATGATGAAATGTTGGAGATTTTAGATTATCTTCGTTTTAACGAATCTGACTTGTTTACCATTGTCACTCTTGATATTGATGATCATTTAAAAGTGAGTGAAGGCAAATGGAAAGAAAGTACTACCATCGCCCTTGAATTTTCAAAATGTATCAATAAATTTTGGAAAAAGTATGTTTCCTTAATCAAAAAAGGCAAAATCATTTTTATCATTGCCAATGATGATGATGAGTTGACATTTAAGGAACAGATTACTTCGGGGGTACGTTCCCTTGCCGGAAGGTCTCTATTTGCAAACCAGCCGAAAAATATAAGTATTAGCAGTAAAGTCAACTGCCGTGATTTACCCGTTGCCAACAGGCAGGCAAATAATATTTTGAAGCTGTTGAGGAAGGGAGGTAAGTGGAATAAAATTGTCTCCTATCATGATTTAGGTATTTACCGTTTATTTTTGGAAGCAGGTAAAATCAATGAGTTGGACTCCTTTATTCCTGATAAAATCCGGAAAATAGAACAAGTCAATCCGGAACTGAACCGGACCTTAAAGGTATTTTTGGACCATAACCAAAACTTCACAGCAACTGCCGATGTGTTGTATATTCATCCAAAAACGGCAAAATATCGAATTGAACGGGCTGTGGAAATCGCTAATATCCATTTGAATGACCCGGAAGAACTCTTACTAATCAACATTGGATTACGGGTGTTGGAGTTTTTGAAGTGATTTTTTACTAGCAATCGAATTATCATGGATAAGTACAAGCAAAAAACGATACACAGCAAAAGGAGTAAAATGCAATGCAATCAACAACCATTCCATATGGCAGCTTGGGCAGTCTTCCCTTAGAGGCGACTTTTACCAAAGCGCTAACTAACCGCAAAGAACAAACGATCATTTATATTCATGGCGGCGGGCTTGTTTATGGGAACCGGCTGGATTTACCGGAAGCTTATCTCCGCCAATTCATTGATAACGGATATGATTTTCTCGCCATCGATTATCCGCTGGCACCTGAAACGAAATTGAAGGATATTGTTATGTGTGCTGCCAGCGGGGTAAATTGGTTTTTACAACAGGGCGCCGCTGCATTAGATCTTCAATCAACCGATTTTATATTATTTGGCCGGTCAAGCGGGGCTTATCTCAGTTTATTATTGACCAAAGGCCATCTTGCCAAGCGCCCAAAAGCGATCATTTGTTTATATGGCTATTATTCTTTAATGAATGGATCATTAAAGGCGGCAAATCGTCATTATTTAAAATTCCCGAAATTCCAGTACACAACAATAAAGAATCTAATTGGAAATGAACCGATAACCGCGGGACCAATTGAAAAAAGGTATTCGCTCTATGTTTACTACCGGCAAACGGGCAAATGGGTCTATTCTTTGCTGAATGAAAATGACTCGCTGGAAAATTACTCGCTTTCGGAAGAAGAGGTAAGACAATTGCCACCGACCTTCTTGTCAGCTAGTACGGACGATCAAGATGTGCCCTATCAAATCACATCCACCATGGCAAAATGGATACCAGAAAACGAGCTATACACCGTCCACGGCCTCGAACATGACTATGACCGGAACACCCATTTACCTGAGTCACAAGAACTGTATAAACGCATCCTCGATTTCCTAGGAAATCAAACGGTGAGCTGAACATTACCTGACTGCCATCATATGTAAGACCCCGATGAATTAATGTTTTTTACGATTAAAATACCACGGTTTTCAACAACCGTGGTATTTTTTCAATAGCTATTAATGAGATTCTTGCTTATGGCTGCGGGCAATCATGATCATGCATACAGTAATTATCGTAAATGCTGTAAAGGCTAACATCGGGATCGTAATAAACCCAAGCCAGTTAAGATAATCTCTTGAACAAGGTACACCGTATTTGCACATTTCAAATGGTTGCAACGCCGGAACCTTTTGCAGCAAAATATGATATCCCGAAATCAGCATACCGATCACTGATAGTGGTAGTACATATTTATAAATACCGGTATCATTGCGGTATACGGCTATTGCTAAAATAATCGCCAATGGGTACATGAAAATCCGCTGGTACCAGCATAACGTACACGGAATAAAGTGCATGACCTCACTAAAATACAGACTGCCGAGCGTTGCAATGATCGCAGCAATCCAAGAAAGAAGCAGGGATTTATTCATATTACTTCTCCTTTGCTGCTTTTTCTACCATATCTTTCAAATCATCGATTGTTTTGCCAGTAAACATCTTGCCGTTTATAAATAGGGTTGGGGTCCCCGTCACCCCTAACTTATCAACATAGTCCATATCTTTTTTCCAGGCATTCATCGATTTCTTGGCTTTAAAATTTTTTACTGCCTTCTCTGTTTCCTGTTCACTAGCCACTTCTTTTAACATATCGATTAAAAATTGCTCCGTAAAGACATCGGTCTTTTCGTATTTTGGATCGGGCTGCTTTTTATATAGAAGCTCATGGAATTTCCAGAATGTATCGTTACCCAGCTCTTGAAAAACAGCTTCGGCGAATTGCGCCGATCGCTTCGAGTCAACATTGATAAACGAATCATTCATAAAATAAAACTTGGCCTTTCCCGTATCGATCAGTTCTTTCTGGATCATTGGTACAACATTTTCGGCAAAATCTTTGCAGCTTGGGCATTTATAATCACCAAATTCAACTATCGATACCGGTGCAGACTTTTCACCAAGATAGGGCTGATTTGCATAATCGATCTCATTGGTCTTTGTTTTTGCGGTTTCCGGTTTATCATTCATGTTACTAATAAAAATAAACGCCAACAGGCAAACAGCCACTAACCCGATCATCCAAAAAACAAATTTAGATGAGGATTTCGCTCTCTGCTTTGTATTTTTTTTATTTACCATGTTCAAACTCCTTTTCCGAACGGTTATATGTACAGAAAATAAGGCACAAAATATAGTCCCATACAGTTTAAATAATACCCAACTCTTTCAATATTGCCAATAAAAGAGTGCATCATCCTATTTCTTTCTGTCAGTATAACTGATTTATCTTTGCTATGCATTCCTTTTCATAAAAACTAACCGTTTTTGTTATAATAAGACGACTAAATTTGCTAAAGGAGCTTAAAAATGACGGAAATACATAAATATAAGGGTTATATTGGAACCTATACAAAAGGAGAAAGCAAGGGGATATATTGCTTTACGTTAAATACGGATGAAAAAAAGATTGAAGATATTAAAGTCGCGGCGGAGCTGGGAAACCCTACTTATTTAGCCATCAGCAGCGATAATCGCTTTCTTTATTCAATCGTGAAAGATGGAGAAAACGGAGGCGTGGCAGCCTTTTCGATCAATGAAACCGGAGAATTAAGTTTCATTAATCAACAACTATCGCCGGGAGCACCACCATGTTACATAAGTGCAGATGATAAAAATCAATACTTATTTAGTGCTAACTATCATAAGGGGATAGTAGAATCACATCTTCTTAACAGAAATGATGGCTCGATTCTGCCGGTAGCATCGTCCATTAAGCATCAAGGCCGAGGTCCAGATCCCAGACAGGATAAGGCCCGCTGTCATTATTCCAGATTCACCCCGGATGGAAAGGTTCTGGCAGTGATTGATCTCGGCATCGACGCGTTAATTACCTATCAGGTTCATGATGATGCCACACTAACAAAGGTTAAATTGCTTCCATTAAAAGCCGGAAGCGGGCCGCGCCATTTAGAATTCCACCCAAATGGCCGCTTTGCCTATTTGTTGACAGAGTTAAGCTCCGAGGTTATTGTGCTGGACTATGAAAATGGGCGTTTTTCCGAGAAACAATACATCTCCACCATTCCGGAAGACTTTAAAGAGAATAACCAATGCAGTGCGATTCACATTTCTTCCGACGGACGCTTTGTTTATGCCGGCAACCGGGGCCATAACAGCATTGCCGTTTTCAGCGTAAATCAAGGAACAGGGGAGCTTAGTTTTATCGAAAATACTTCGACTGAGGGCGATTGGCCGCGGGATTTTGCTTTGGATCCAAGCGAAAAATTTATCGTGGCGGCCAATCAGGAGTCGGGAAATCTTGTGCTGTTTGCCAGAGACGAGGACTCGGGGAGGCTGACTTTGATGGAATCGGATATTGCCGTGCCGCAACCGGTTTGTGTGAAGTTTTTGCATGACTAAATGGGGAGACAGGATAAGAGGACGTCTTATCCTGTCGTCAAATAGAAATAGAAAGCTTATTTTTTACTATTAAAGGCAGCTGAGATCCCTTTTAAAAATAAACTAAATCTTGTATCGTTTCCTGCATAATAAATCTTATGAATAAGGAACCAAATTGCCAAAACTCCAATACTATCTTTTAACAGATCTATTAATGAAAATGATCTAAATGGAACAAATATCTGATGGATTTCATCGGTTAATCCATACAAAACTGAGATGATGATTGCTATAAATTCTTTCCTTTTATTTAAGGATCCATAACAAAGAAACACCACTACAATGAAAAAATAAAGGATTCCAAATTCAATTAAATGGGCAAGCTCTAACAGTGTGCCGATAACTAAAATAATGGAACTATTCACCATCGTTAATATATTTCCGATGGAATTTGGGTTAAAATGGCTGGATTGCAGCCAAATAATTACCATGTAAGCAATAGGGAGCAATGAAATAAAAAACCTGTATATTTTTAATAGCATTTAAATCGTCCTCAATCATTACATTATGTTTCTTCACTCTTTAGAACCTTTGATAACGATCTAAACTTACTAGTTAGATTTAAACTAAACTTTCCATTCTCAGGATTGTTATGATAAATAGAATCTATATGTTCTACTATTTGCTTTTCATCAAAATGCTCAATATAAATAATAAACTTTAAATGATCTAACCATTTATAATACGTACTTGAAATCTTATGATTACCATTTGGTAACACAATGCACGGAGTGTTAGTAATTGCACAAAAAATCATTCCATGTAATCTGTCGGTAACAACTACCTTAGCCTTTTTAAAAGCACTCCATATATTATCTAATTCAACATCCTCCTTACCTTTTTGGTAATCACCGATAAAGGTGTCGTAATATTGAATATTTTGATATTTTCCTTCTATCAAAGTTACAAGACTAGCCCATTGATTTTTTGAAATACTTCTCTCAATATCATTTCGTAAACACAGGATAATCCCATCCCGGTGGAAAGTCGGCATAACCTTATTAAGGTAAAAAACAATATCAGGAACTAAATAAAGATAATTATTAATAAAACTGGCCCTCATTAATTCAAATGATTTAGTCTCCCTCGCAAAGATATGCAAATTTTGATGTTTAGAATATATCTTTACGCTTTTGTTTAGTGACTTTTTTGTTCTAAAATCAATGGATTGAGGAAATGAAATGATTTTATTATTGGGAAATAAATGAATGATATAGCGTCTACGGCCTTCATAACTCTCATATACATTTCCCATATTTCCTCCGCCTATAATCGTAATAATATCATCTGGGCCAATTGATTTCTTCAGAATATTAAGCATGTAAGTATCTTTAACATGCACTGTTATAATTTGACGATCGGGAAAATGCTCTTTCAAAAATTTTGTTTGTGCATAAGTAATAGCTATATCGCCTAGATTTCCATAATCAGCTGCAAGGGTAACAATTACTTTTAAGTCATTTTTAGATAATAATGGATAACTTGGTTTTTTCGATATTAAATATTGAAGTTTTAATTTCCATCCAATAGGTATTTTCCTGATTATACTTAAAGAGCTGACTAACTCCAGTGCTTTTACCATACTAACCACTCCGGCTTGATAGATTTTTAAAATTTTACCAGATGGTGAAAATCAATTGGCCCTTGCTCCTCTATTCAATAAAGGACTTTTGGAAATTACCTTGTTCTTTCATCATATCGATTGATTTCAGTAATACAACATCATCATACTTGATCATGACAGAACCATGCTCATAGTTACCAATTTCAACCTTATTAGGTATTCCCATTAGATTGTTCACAATGCATGTAACAAAATTTTGTCCCTCTTCATGTGCGTGGGGGTACCCTCCGCCAAATCTTGGATTGATTTCGGAAATCATATAGCCTTTATCCGTTTTAAAACAATCAATATCAATTGGACCTATAGGGCGTAAGATGCACAGCAATTCTTCAATTAATTGCACTAAATTAGGATCATGGATGGCAATGGATTTGTCTGTTTCCCCAGCCCTCATCTTTATTTTTTGTTTGCAAAATATATTCGTTGGTTTGCCATTTAATATATCAATATAGCAATCTACACCATATTCATTTCCTTCAATGAATGGCTGGACAATGAAATTACCATGATCTTTCCAAAGTGCAGTTAGTTCCGCATACGAATGTACGATAGATATTCCTAAACTGGCACTGCCGTTTCTTGGTTTAATAATTAATGGAAAATCAAGTCGCTGTTGATCCATTTCCTCAACTATTTCATCAATAGATAAATAGGTCGGTATTCCCGGAAGTCCATGTGTTTGTAGCAATTGATAGGTTAAGTATTTGTCAAAGCAAATATTTACCACGTCTTTATCAGATACAATCACTTTAACATGTTCTTGTTCAAACTCTTCCTTATGTTCCGCTAATAAACTTAATTCCGGGTCAATCAGGCATAGCATGGCATCAACCTTATACTTTCGGCATAGCTCCATAATATGGGCTATATATCCCTTGTCAGTAATACGTGGTACTATATGGGCAATATCCGCGAATTGCAGTGCCGGGGCTGATGCGTCGCAATCAACTGCAATAACTTCTCCCCCAACTTTCTTAAGCTCTTCTTTAAAATATTTTACTAATTTGACTCTTCTTCCTGCACTACATATTAAAATATTCATTCTACACCCCTACATTTCTAGAATACATATAGATTCTCGTTAACAAATTCATTCAGAGTTTCTTTTCTTCTGACAATAAAAAAAGCACCGTGATCAACAGCCACAATTCCCGGCCTTTCTTTGATAAACGGTGGATTAAATACGATCGTATAGGCACCTACATTTTCAAAAAGGATATAATCTCCTATTTCCGGCAGCTCCCCGAAGACATTATGTGCTAAATAATCCTTTTCCATACAGGTATATCCAACAACATTGTAGGTTTCAATTGGCGTCGTTTCGTTATACTGCTTCACTACCTCCATAGGCAAGTTGCGCTTATGCAAAGTAGGCTTAATATTGTGGACGCTACCGTCAATCAAGACAAAATACTTATCTTGAACCTTCTTCACTTCCACCACTTTTGAAATAAATGTAAAGGTATTTGCTACCATAGAAATGCCTGGTTCCAGTATTAAATATGGCTTATTTTCAATTTCACTAAACTCTTGGTTCAGGACGGAACTAACGGCTTCTGCATAATCATCGAAACTCGGAGCTTGAATATGAAATGATGCCGGAAGTTCCCCAAAAATCCCTCCGCCGATATCAATATATTCTAGCGAATCTCCAATATAATCATGGGCCAATTTGCATAGTTCCATCGTTATCTGTTTATAGGTCGAAACTTTCCTTTCACTAGTCGAAATATGGCCATGTAATCCCACAATTTTAAGATTCTTAATTTTGTTCAGTTTATTTATTGCATATTCAAAATTACCATTAGAAACACATATGCCAAATCTGCTTATTTTATATCCCTCTTGAATTCTAGTTTCACTATTATTATAAATATTGAGATTTACCCTTAATCCAACTTTCACCATTTTATACTGGTTTTCAATACAATAGTCCCTAATATATTCTAATTCATAAAGAGAATCGATATTTAATAAACTTCCATTATCTAAAGCCAGTTCAACATCCTCTGCTGTTTTTAATGGTCCATTAAAGATAATATTTTCGGGGTTTACACCAATTTTTAGTGCTAAATTGTACTCTAACCGAGATACTACTTCAGCATAAGCACCTAACCTTCTCATTTCTTTACATAAGAATGGTAAATAGTTCGTTTTATAGGAATATCCAATAATAAACCGGGGATATCTGCTTCTAAATGCATCATCGATCTTTTTATGATTATTTCTTAATGTATTGACATCAAGTAAAAAAAAGGGAGACCCAAATTGCTGCTCAAGGTCTCTAATTTGCAGAAAGTTCATATTCATCCTAACCTCACTACATTTTTATATACTGATTTTTGATTTTCCTCCAAACCTTATATTTTTGACATAATATTCAATGACTGATTTGTCAATGGTTTCATCGAATTTCCTCGCAAAGTAAAGATTGGATTCATCGATTAATTTATGATCTTCAAACGTCAAATCCTGCGGTGAATTACGATCACTTAAACTTTCGCCCCATTTCAAATAAAACAGATGATTATTTACAACACGAGATTTATACGGTGAATTCAAAATAAGTGTATGAAAAAAGCTCTCATCAGGAACTAACGTATTTTGAAAGAATTGATAATACCATTCATTTTCATTCAAATAGTCGATCATGTACTTTGCGACTTCAAAAGGAATGGTAAACCACTGTGACCCTTTGTAAAATGAAAATTCCTTTGGCCATTTGTGATAATTTGGATAGACATTAATCCCCTTAGCGTATAAACTTAAAAGGATTCTTCTATACACCCTAATTGGATGGGGTGTCGTATATCTTTTTCGCGTTGCTTTAGGCCAATTTATCTTCATTAAACCTAAACTATCCCTATTCAATTGGCGGTAGCTCATAAATATTTTGCCATTTTGATCCTTTAGAAATTCTTTAAATCCATTTTTCACCAATAAATCCTGACCACTTCGTAAACAGACATAATCATATTCATTATGGGAGTTTATGACTTCCTGCAATAATAGAAGAGTAGCATCGATCTGGCTTATATCTCCCCACTCGCAAGAAACACTTTGATGTAATATATAAATATTTTCTCCTCTAACAATCTTCCCTGCCATACTTTCAAAGTTCTTTTTATCAATATGAATAAATACATCAGCCTCTCCACTTGAGGTAATCTGATGTATAAACTGATTTACTTGATTGGGATTTTTATGAATTTGAAAAATAAATGCTGTTCGAAGTGATTTCGACTTCATTTTATCACCTATTCTTCTATTATTAATTGAATGTTCCCATTAAGCTGGACTCTTCCACGTCTACTTCAATCCAGTGATGGGGGTTTTCAAACTTATCCAACATCTCATTCATGGAAGAAAATTTCATTATGATAATCCCTAATGTACAATTAGAACCATTAAAGGCAGGAACATAATCACCGACATTGTAATTTAAATAGCTTTCTACCAAGTTTTGAATCTTTACTTTTTCATCCATTTTTATTTCTTTTAGATAACCGCCATTTCTGCTATGAATTGCATAGTAACCCCAATACCCGCTTGTTTCTTTCATTTGTAGTTCACTGCACTTTTCCCCCAAGGCAGCTTTAATTGAATATTGTACCAAGTCAATTCCTGTAGCATGTCGAATAACTTGAGGAATATAGTCACCACCATTTCTCGGACCTACTTCCATTAAGTAAATATCTTCGTTACTATCTAGGAATACTTCAAAGTTATATGCCCCCGTTCTCATTCCTAGAAGATCTAACAATCTCTGAATCTCATCATGTATCTTTTCTTGAATGACTTGGCACTTAATACTTGGGAAAGTTGTCCCCACCGGAACAAAAGGATTCATACATTCTTTATTAAAATGATTATTAGAAAAGCATCTAAATACTAATTTCCCATCTATAGAGAAACCATCTCCCGCCACTTGAAATCCATTCTTTTCTATAAATTCCTCAATAATAAATCTTTTTACCCTAGAAAAATGTAAAGCATTCACTATATATTTGTCCAAATCCTTTACATCTGTTAACATACCCACACCTTTACTTCCGGAGGAATCAACAGGCTTAATAATGACAGGTAATCTAAATTCTTCTATTTCCGCCCTAGCTTCTTCAAACGAAGCATATCCTTTTGCTTTTGGGGTTAAAAAACCATTCTCTCTCAAAAACACTCTAAATAAATCTTTATTTGTAAGAATTTCTACAGAGCGGTAAGGTTGTGTGGGCAAATTTAATTTTTCCCCAACATACGCTGCTGTTAGTGCGGCGGGGTCAGAAGCATATGCAAGAATACCATTGATTTGTTCCTTTTGAGCAACCTCTAGAATCTTTTCTTTATTCGTTGTGCTAACACAATAAAATTTATGTGCATAATGCTGACCTGGATTATCAGGTAAATAGTCACATAGGATTGTATAATGTCCAAGTTCCTTAGCCCTTACAATTGCCGGAATCTGTTGAGTGGATCCACCTAATAAAAGAAGCTTTTTCATTTATCAACACTTCATTTCTTTTCATTTTTTCTAACATTTTCAAAAATAAAAGAGCGTGCGTTAATTCCATTCTAAGACGTAAGCAATAATCATTCTCTACATTAAAATCATTCCATAACTATATAGGCGAAATTTGATTATTACATTATTCTTTCTTTAAAGATCCCTTATAATCATTACTGTATTATTGTCTGTTTCACTTTCAATAAAAAAATTATGCCTGTGCAATAAGTATTTTAGCCATTTAGCGTTTTCCTTATGAATTTCAGCCCTAAATTTTTCCATTCCAATGTCTTTTGCAAAATCCAAAGCAAATCTGACTAAGTGAATAACAATATTTCCCCACGATAGGTTGGTATGATTCCTATAATACTTGCGAATGCCGTTTTTGTCATTTGATCATTTCCATAGATGGATAAAAAAGCAATATCCTGATCTCCATCTCTCAACATAAAGTTGTATCCATATTCGAGTATTTTTTTTGTATAATCTCTCATTAGCTCTTGCTTTCTTAGCGGAGAAAAATTTTTAGGGTCTATCTGAATAATTACGCTTTCTGTCCTCTTCATATCATCCGCACTTTTAGTCAATAGTTCTAATTCAAGACCTTTATGATAAAAAACTTCCTGATATTTTTGTACACTTGCAAGTGATGCTATCATTTCATCTACTCCCCTTATATACCTCGTGTTTCAACCGTTTTTTCACGAAAGGCAAATTGTAAATTTACCCAATTTAATATTGGTAATAAATATGTTCCAACTAAGGAAATAAGAGCCAATAATATACCCGATTTTTCCAGAGTCAGTAAAATATATACTAAATATATTACTGGTACCATTATAAGTAGCAGTGGTATTGCAAATATGATTTGGATTGTAAGATTCTTAAAGACCTTTTCATTTTTCATTCTCATTTGTATATTCAACCCTATTAATCCAAACAAAAATGGCCATAAAAAAATATAGCTTGAGCCTTTATATAGGGTGCTGGTAATAATAACCAATATAAGCCAACCAAAATGAACACCCATTGTAAAATTATGTTCTTTCATTTTTTTTGAGGCCAAATGATAAAGAACACCGATGAACATAAGTAAGAATAAAATAAAGCAAGCAAAAAACTGAATACTTATACTCGGATTCGCTTCAATTGTCCAAGAATAGTCATGGAAAATAACCCTAATTAGAAACCATAGTGCCTTACCAAAATAAAAGGCTAAAAAAAACGTGATTGCAAATACAATAAACCCTTTACTTGTATTGCCAAATGAAAGTTTCTTTAGCTTATACCCGTGAATAAATGAAAGTAAAAAGATCAATATCGCAACTATCATAAATGGGATAACCAGTTTCTCAGAATAAAGGATCATTTTCTCTCCAAATACGTTAAAAAATATCTTGTTCCCATCTTTTTTTGCAACTAGATTCATATTTCCAAAATGTTGAACTAAGTGAACCATATTTTCGCCATTATGTTGAAGACTATTTATATCCATGTTTTCTACTTTATCCTCAGGAGTATGGTAACTATATAACCCTTGCACCAAACCAAAATTTAATCCGTACATACCTGCAGATTTAAAAATAGTAAAATCAGTATCATTCGGCAATATTTTATAAATATCATAAAGAAAGGAATGGGCAACTGGGTTAGGTGCTGCTTTTTTAAACTCAGTTATTAATCGTTCATTTCCTTCATTTGTTTCAAATAAAATGGAAGGACCAGTATTTCCTCGGGCATCAAAATTAAACACTAATCCAACCTCTTTTGCCCATGGATGAAGTTCAACAAATGCCCTTGCCCCTAACAATCCGTCTTCTTCTCCATCGGTGATTAAAATAATTAGATCATTTTTTAAAGGAGAAAATTGCGTTATAACTCTTACTGTCTCTAGGATCGCAGATACCCCAGAGCCTGCATCAGAAGCTCCCGGGCTGTTCTCTACTGAGTCATAATGTGAAGAAATCATAATCGCCTTGGTAGAATCTTTACCTGGTATTCTGGCTACAATATTTTCTATCTTTCCTTCATATTCAATTCCCCATTTCTGGGAAATACCATCTACACTTTGAATTTCGGGTGAGGTTCCTAAATCTCGTAAAATTTTCATTAAATAATCTCTTACTCTATCGTGCTCCTTTGATCCCAGTGGATGAGGTTTTACGGCAAATTTTTTTAGATAACTCATTGCTCTTTCTGCAGAAAACTGATCTGTCTCTGTACTTTCTACAGTAATTACCTTGGGAGTTTGAAATTGCAAAAGACTTATCCAAATCACCAACAGTAATATGAAAATAATAAAAACCGAAAATATAATATGTCTTACGGATAGTTTTTTCTTGTTCAATTGGGTAACGTTAGATTTAGTTTCCATCTTTACCTCACTTTTTTTACAAATAGTGATATGTTTTTTACCTCTTCATTTTCACATTAGATTTTCCAAGGTAGAATAAAACGGTTTTCCTAATTCCCTCGTTAAACTTATATTCATTCTGAAAGCCCAAACTATCTCGTAATTTTCTATCATTAATGGCGTATCTAAAATCATGCCCAGGCCGGTCTTTTACAAACCTTATCAATTGCTCATATTTTGTAACCCCTTTTTGATTCTTGGGAACTGGTTGATACGAATCAAGAATTTCACAAATAATATGAGCGATCTCGGTATTACTTTTCTCATTATGGCCGCCGATTAGATAGGTCTCACCTGATTGCCCTTCAAAAAATACCTTTTCAATCGCACGGCAGTGATCAAGGACATATAACCAATCACGAACATTCTGGCCATCCCCATAAATAGGGATTTCCTCAAGAGAGATCGCCTTACGAATAATAGTTGGAATTAATTTTTCTGCATGCTGCTTTGGTCCGTAATTATTCGAGCAATTGGTTATAACAACATTCATACCATAAGTATGAAAATAACTGCGTACCATCATATCACTAGCCGCTTTGCTAGCTGAGTAAGGACTGTTTGGAGCATATGGACTATTTTCCGTAAAGTACCCTTCCGTCCCAAGGCTTCCGTAAACCTCATCAGTGGAAATGTGATGAAACCGGGCATGCTCAAAATCAGATTTGTAAATCCCCTCCCCATCCATCCAAAATTCGCGTGCTGCTTCAAGCAAGATAGATGTACCAAGTACATTCGTTTCTACAAAAAAGGTTGGGTTCTTAATCGAATTATCCACATGAGATTCTGCTGCAAAATGAATAACCCCTTTAATTTGATACTCTTCAAACAGCCTTTCCACGAGGGTGCGATTACAAATATCGCCTTCCACAAAGATATGGCGGGGATGGTCGATCACTTCCCTAAGATTATCAAGACTCCCAGCGTAAGTTAATTGATCAAGATTTATAATCTGAATATCTTTTCGCTGCTCCAATAAATATGAAACAAAGTTAGACCCGATGAAGCCGGCTCCGCCGGTTATGAGCAAATTCATTGATCTTCTCTCCTATTATTATTTTTGCTATTCTTTCAACATCTTCATCATTTAATCCACTAAAAAGGGGCAAACATAAGATTCTTCTTGCCATGTCTTCTGATATTGGACAAGATATTGTATTCTTTAAATATGTCATTGTATTTAAAGATGGGTAGAAATATCTTCTCGATTCAATGTCGTTATTCTCTAATTGGCTCTTAGCATGAAGAAGTTCCTCTTCCGTTTCAAAAATAACCGGATAGTAAGCATAATTATATTGCACATCCCCCGAAATAAATGGCCTTTCAACCCTGTTTTCTAATAATGTATCGTATGTTTCTGAAGTTTTCTTTCTGTTTGTGATAATGTCATCGATATATTTCAAATTACATAAACCCATCGCAGCATGAAATTCTGAGTTTTTCGCATTAATCCCGGCAGTAACATAATCATCACCACGAAAACCGAAACTTCTTAATAACGCAATTTGGTTATCAACTCTTTCCCCCATATTATTGATAATGGCTCCGCCTTCTACTGTGTGAAAGGGCTTGGTTGCGTGAAAACTGAGTGTGGAAATATCACCAAACTGCAACAAGGATTCTCCTTTATAACGAACACCAAAAGCATGTGCGGCGTCATAAATTACTTTTAGATGATGCTTTTTGGCAATTTCCTCAATTCTTTCAACATCACAAGGGATCCCATATACATGAGTGGCAAGGATTGCTTCTGTGTTACTTGTAATCGCCTCTTCGATCTTATTTGGATCGATACATAATGTATTGGGATCGATATCTACAAATACCGGCTCACAATTTTCCCACAGGATAGATGTTGTAGTAGCCACAAATGAAAAAGGAGTAGTGATAATTTCATTTTTCAATTTAAGTGATTGAATGGCCAGTTGAAGAGCAATCGTGCCATTTCCTACATAATAACAAGAAGGAACATTCAAATATTCTTCAAGTTCCTCCTCTAATTGTCTCACATAGATACCATTATTGGTTAGCCATTTGGAAACCCATAGCCTTGATATCAAGTGATCATATTCATCCTTGGGAGGCAGAAACGGCTGTGTAACTGGAATCATCATGAAACCTCCCATGCACTAAGTCATATAAGTAATGGCCATAATCATTTTTATACTGAATCGCTCTAGCCAAAACCTCATCTGAAGAAATCCACTGGTTTCGATAGCTAATCTCCTCAAGACAGGCAATTTTATAGCCTTGGCGTTTCTCTATTGTCTCGACAAACTGACTTGCTGCCAAGAAACTTTCAACTGTACCCGTATCAAGCCAGGCAAATCCTCTTCCGAGAAGCCCCACCTTGAGCTTTTTTTGTTTTAAATATTCTTTATTAATATCGGTAATTTCAAGTTCTCCCCGAACAGATGGCTGGACATTCTTGGCAATCTCCACTACATGGTTATCGTAGAAATAGAGACCGGTTACTGCATAGTTGGATCTTGGGTGGGATGGTTTTTCCTCAATCGATATGGCGTTAAATTCTTGGTCAAATTCTACTACACCAAAACGCTGCGGATCTTTCACTTGGTAACCAAACACAACCGCGCAGTCTTTGATACTGGCGGCTCTTTTCAGGACAGGAGTAAATCCTTGCCCATAGAAGATATTATCTCCCAAAATAAGGCATACGTTATCATTACCGATAAACTCTTCACCAATAATAAAAGCATCCGCCAGACCACGCGGATGCTTTTGTACTGCGTATTGAAGTGAAATCCCCCAATTAGAACCATCCCCTAATAAATTCTTAAAGAGGGGTGCATCTTTTGGGGTGGAAATAATCAAAATATCCCGAATTCCTGCAAGCATGAGAACGGATAACGGATAATAAATCATAGGCTTGTCATAAATGGGTAACAGTTGTTTGGACACAGCAAGCGTAATCGGATAAAGTCTTGTGCCACTGCCGCCGGCTAGAATGATCCCTTTCATTTAAATCACCTTCTTTGAAATGACTTTTTTAAAATCCCCTATAAATTTCTAAAAAATATCTTTATATTTTTGATAACTATTATTTTTCAGTTTCATTGTTTTATATTCCTCCAATTTTTATTCTTTTCCTTCTATTCTGGAAAAGTCGTATTAGCAATTGAAACATTATTTCGAGCTCTTTTAACCTAAACATCCAACAAAAGGCGATATACAATAATACGCCACAACCTATTTGAACAATTAGTTTTATGGCTATATTAGCCTGTATTACAGTTCCTAAGATGTATACTATTCCCCCCATAAATATAGAAATTAGAAAATGGGGAAGTATATCAACAATTTGTTTTGATATCGAATAAGATATTTCTTTTGCTGAGAAAAAGGAATTTATAAAAAGGGCAATAAATGAATTGATGATTGCCGCCCATATCAAACCGATTATCCCTAAATGTAGGAATATGGCAAGTGCAATCAATATAGTTGTTACTATTTTTTTAATTATTTCAAGTAGTAAAAATAAATCTGATCTCCCTTTAACCTGTAAAATATTTAAGTTGATTACATGAAACGGATAAAGCATATATGCTAAACATAATAGCTGGAAATATGGAACCAATTGTATCCATTTTTCACCAAAGATTAAACTAACTAACGGGACAGCAATTGCAGCCAATCCTGCCATTACTGGAAAATTGATAAAAGCAGAGACCTTCATTATCTTTTTATAGCCGAATTTCAATTTTTCTTGGTCATTTTGTAAAGTACTAAGAACCGGATATGTTACTCGTTGAATCGAAGAAGTTATTGATTGTGATGCCACATCGCTTAATTTCACAGCATTTGAATAATAACCTAGTTGAGTAGAAGAATAGAACTTTCCAATTATCACATAATAAATATTCGTATATATCGTGTCAATGATCCCAGAAATCATCATTTTTGATCCAAATCCAAAAAGGCGCTTGAAAGAACTAAAATTAAAAACTATGGATGGTTTCCATTTATTATGAATCCAAAGTAGAAAAGAAGTAACACTTTGCATTAACAATGTTTTAATAACTAAACTCCACACACCTAATCCAAACCCTGCACAAATAATAGCTGTAATTCCAGAACTTATTCCAGAAATAATATTAATTTTCATTTGTGTCTTAAAATCAACCTTTTTGATAAGGATTGCTCTTTGGATAATCGTAACAGAATTAATAATAACTACTATTGCGAGTATTCTAATAATAAATGAGAGGTTTGGTTCTTTAAAAAAGGAACTAATGAATCCTGCGGAAAAAAATAGAATTCCGTACACTATAACCCCCATTAGGAGATTAAAATAAAAAACAGTGGAATAATCCTCTTGAGTTGGCTCCTGTTCTCGAACCAAAGCTTGAGTGAATCCACTGTCAATTAATGAATTGGATATGGAAATAAATATCGTAATCATTCCAATAATTCCAAAATGCTCAGGGAGTAACTGTCTAGCAAGAATCATTAAAACTATAAATTGTACTCCCTGATTTGCCATAATATCTGTAAAACTCCAAAACACCCCTTTTATTGTCTTTCCTTTTAAGGTTTCTGGATTAACCATTTGTATCCCTCAAATCATCTTCTATAAAAATTCCTCTAATTTTCCGCTTTAAATTTGTCATATTGGAATGAATCTTCGGGAAATAATAACTGAGATACAGGTGTGTAAGACCCTTGAACCCTAAGTTATTAAGATACTCCTTATATTTTTGATTCTTCAATTTATCTATTTGACGAGTATGTAATAATAAAGGCACCTCCCAGTACACTTTAGCTTTATTTAATTCATTAGCGTATTGATAGTTGGTATAGTCATTAAAGTTATCTATAATCTCAATATGCTTTTTTAATCGGATAATTAATTTCTTTTTATCCATATTTTCAATATTTGCTCTTGCTGTTTCCGAACCATTTACACCAAGCCTATAAACAGACATGACCTCATCTATAAAAAAAGCATATCCTTTACTGGAAGCGATTAATCTCAAGGGGGTATCTCCAACTATAGAATGATTAATCCAATCAGGTGGAGAACTGAGGCACTCCTTTAAAAAGACGATTGAAGCAGTTGGAATAAAGTCCAGTAGTGCCATCTCTCCCGCTGAATACCTGTAATTTTTCCCATAATAATATTTCCGCTGATGTACTGACCAAGGAACATGTAATTTTCCAATTGGAGCATTATTTTTATCTCTTACCTCCGCGTTATGGAAGCATATCGTACATTCAGGATTGCTCTCCATATAATCAATCTGTTTCTGCAACTTATAAGGATCAATCCAAAAATCATCACCTTCACAAAGAGCAATATATTTTCCCCTGGCATTCTCAAATAATCTTTGTGAATTTTTCATCGCCCCTACATTATTTTCAGATGTTATCAATCTGATCAGATCCGGGTATTTTTCTACATATGCAGATACAATTTTTTTAGTGTTATCAGTACTACAATCTTCTCCAATAAGAATTTCATATTTGAAGTTAGTTTTCTGCATTAAAAAGCTTTCGATTGCATCTGCAATGTATTTCTCATGATTATATGTGATACAGTTAATACTCACTTTTATATCCATTGTATTTTCACCTCCACTAACAGCTTTCCAAAATTAATAAATAAATCTCTGAGTTAATATTTCTGACTTACTACAGATCCCGTCATCAAAAAAGATAGTTTTATCAGCTAAAAGGTTTTCAGATACATATAAAAACCTTTCGGCTGCCTTTTTTGCGTTCCAGTCATTTACAATGGTATTATATGCATTTACCCCCAATACTTTGCGAAATTCACTTGACTCTAATACCCTTCTAACACATTCTAATAGGCTATTGATATTTCCGTTCTCATAAATTAAACCATTTATATTATTTTTGATTAAAAATGGAGCTGAACCAATTGAATGACTGGCAATAACGGCACAACCACTATTCATTGCCTCATTCAGTACAGCCCCCCACCCCTCATTAAAATCACTAGTAAATACAAAGATATTTGCAGATTCCATATATATTCTTACCTCATCTGGGCTCATACTGCCTAGTAGATTAATACAATCCTCTAATCCTTTACTTTTTATCATTTTCTTCATATCACTTTCCATTTCTCCAGATCCTATAATATCCAAAGTAAATTTCCAGCCTTGTTGCTTTAGTTTATCTGCTACTTCGATTGCATATTCTGGGTGCTTCCACTTAATTAATCGTCCTACCCATAATAACTTTGGAAGCATATTTTCCTTGCTTAATAGTAAATCTTCAATATTATATTCTTTCGCCTCGGGGAAATACCCCCATCTATAACTTTTATTTCTATAAGCACCAACTAAGTTGAAATCTGCTGCCGTATAAGCGCTAGCACATAACATATAAACATTCTTATCGGAAAATTTTGTATGGTTTTTTATTAGGGATAATGTATTTCTTAAATTAACAATTCGCCATTGTCCTTTTTTAAATATTCTTTCACTATAACGAAAAACTATTTTATTCTCTTTTAATCTATTTTTAATAAAAATGTCCGGTGCTGAACCAATAATGACAATATCACTTTCATCTCCCAATTTTAATCCATTAAGAAATTCCTCGTGGCTTTTATAAGTATTTAAAGTGAATGGATATTGATTACTCATATCTTTGTAACCCATTTTCAATCGTTCCTCATGAATATATTCAGTTGCTACAAATTTAAAATTATTCCCCAGCAACCTATACATTTCAAAACATAAAGGTAATTGATGATGGTTTAAAAAGTTGGAAAAAAAAGTTACTTTCACTTCAAATACCCCACTTTTAATTGATCATTATCATAGCTTTCAGCATTATTAGTGATAATTTGATGATAAATCCTCAATAAGTCCCTATTGTTTGTCTCCTTGTTAAAGATAATAGAAGCCTTTATTTTTGCTTTCTTCGAAAATTCTAGCGCAAGTTGATTATTACTAAATATTTCATTAACATAATGAGCCATCATATAAGGCGCATTAGAAGGATAAATGAATCCATCTTTTTTATGAGTTAATAAGTCGGCTATCCCTCCAACATCAGCTGCTACAGATGGAACTCCAAGAATCATCGCCTCACCTAAAGAATTCGGGCTGTTCTCTATCATAGAGGAGCATACATACACATGAGATTTTAAATACTGTTCACACATTTGATCGGCATTTAAAATACCAGTAAATATGATATGATTTTGTAAATGATATTTTTTTATCAATTCCTTAATGTATTTTCCATAAGAGGAAATCTTAAATCTGTCCTTCAATGTATTCGTCTTAGTAATGTCAGGACCTCCAATATATAGCCTTGTATCAGGAAACCGATTTAGAATTAGCGGCAAAGCCTCAAGCAGAAAATGTAATCCTTTAATTGGATAGGATCCTTGACTTAAAAAAATGGAGTATTTCTCACATTTATTGTGATTCCATTGATGTTGATAGAAAACACTTCGCAATGTTTCATTACAGTGGTGGTATTCAGCACTTGGGTTAATGTATGATGTACACGCACGATCCCATGTGGTACGCCCAATAATATGTGAAGCCTTCAGAAGTGCCTCTATTTCGTGTTTTCCACGTTTTTCAAATTTCCTTTGTTGCTGTTTAATACTATCTTGTTTTATAAAATCCCTAAATGTAAATTTGTACTGCACTTTTCTCGGTAGTCCCACTGTATATTGTTTTGCAATCTCTGATACAAGACCTTGAATAGAAATGACAAACTTTTTGCTTTTTTGTCTACATACATTTACCATCGCAGCAGTATGTGCAAATTCTGTTCCAAAAATATGCACAATATCTGGCTGTGATTGATCAATAATTCTTAACAGATTTGTATTATCTTTTATCGATTGATGATTACGATAATGAATAAAAGGAAATGAGTAATAACATACTTTCTCACCTTTTAATGTACCTACCTTTTTAGTTCCAGTTTTAGGAAAGGCGATTTCGAGTTTAATGTTTTCTTCTCTTGCTAATGCATCCGCAGCATTTATTAACCAACCGCCGGAAGAGGCTGGTTCTTCATTCATAAGTAAACTTGCCTCCGGTAAAGGAATATTAGTAACCCAAAGTATTTTCATTTCCTATTCCCTTTCTCTAAATTTCTTTTTACAAATGCTTGCGGTAAAAATGGAACTGCTGGTGCTACAACAAATAAAATAAATCCCACTTGGTAAATATAGGTAATTGGATTGATAAATCCAAAGAGGACAAATAAAGCTTGCGCCGTCAACAAAAACCGGTAATAGGGATGTTTAGAAAAAAATTTTAATTGTTTTTTGAAATTAAAAAAGATCGCTGCAAATAATGGGAGCGATCCAAATAATCCGTAATAAGCCATAAGGTCCAGCCAACCAGAATGGCCACCTACTTTTGCATGAAAGGCATTACCAAACGGTCCATAAATCCCAAAAAATGGATTTTGTAAAAATGTTTGTAATGATGCTAAATAAAGCTCCTTTCTTCCGGAAGTCTGGGATCCTAATGTATTACCTAAAAACCCTTGTGCTAAATCTAAAAATTTTGATTGTATCACATAGGATGAGTCAAATAACTTAGCAATATCTATTAAAAAGTAACCAATTATTTCTTTAGGAAATGCAATAAAAAATAATACAGCTAAGATCATGCTTAAGATAAACCATTTTTTATCTCTAACACAAATTACCAAAAATGCTCCTAAAAAACCAATTATTAAAGATGTAGCATATGAGGCAGAAATTAGCATAATCGTAATCATAAAACAAACAGTTATGGCGAAGAATTTATATTTTTTGGATACTCGATTATTAATTAAAACAAAATATAGTATCACAATATTTAAGAAAACAGCACTATAGATAAAACCAAAGCCGCCAATTCCCAATGATGAATAGGTACCCTGCGATGGATCACTTCCTGTTGCTAATTCCCGAGCAGCAAGCGGGTATTTCTTCAAGCCGATATAGGTTTGAATGGAAGAAATCAAATAAAAAAACATGGTAAAAAACACAATTTTCCCTAAAACCGCTGGATTATTGTTGTAATACATATAGTAATAATTTATAAATATTCCAAAGGTAAATAACATAAAAGTTATTATTGTATATTTAATATCTAAGCCACCATAAAAGAAATTTCCCGTTACCATATATGGCAGGAATGTTAAACCCCACACGATAATCATCACAATATCTAAAGGCAGACCTTTAAAGGCCCACCTATAATCAGACGAAATAAACCAAGCTGCAGTCAGCGCTAAAAAAGGTAAAACTCCTAATTTAAAATTAAAATACTGCCATGAAATCCAAATACACATAAGTATGATTATCCACTCATTAATAGTTGTGAGCGGGTTTACATTAGTTATTTTGCTGGTTTTAAAATCGTATTTGATTAATTCTATTTGTTTTTTATTTGATTGCATTTTTTCCCCTCACTAACTAATGTGAACCATTTGGATGGTTAAGATTAAATGATTTAATCATAAATTGTCTTACTGAATCATCATAATATATTCATTATCTTTTCTACCTGCCTTATATTATTTTTTTCGGATAAAACAAATTTTCTAGATGCCTCTCCGAATTTTTTTAATTGAATCGGGTTTGTTTCACATACGTTAATTATTGTATTTGCTATGCCCTGTACTGTATTATCTTTAATAAAGTACATATAATCTTTATATTCCTCAGGCATCCCTGGTAATGAATAAGCAATTGTTGGTACACCTGAAACCAAATATTCCATTATCTTAGAGGGAAAGGAATATTTGGTGAATTCCCCTTCACTATTTCGAGGATTTATTAGAACCGTTGCATTCTTTTGGAGAAGTATTGCTTCTTCCCTAGACACACGTCCACGAAAATCAATTCTATTATCTTGTTTCGCCATTTCCACTATGTCTTTTTCTGCTTCCCCTGTTCCACATATTTGTAATCTATAATTCTTATCTTTTATTAATTCAAATGCTTTTAAAAGATTTAAAATTCCATATTTTTCATTTAGCGTCCCAGTATATAAAATGGTTTTACGACTTTTCTCCTGTTCTTCCCTTCTTCTATCTAAATATGTTGTCTGATCCTTGAAGTTTACCATTCCTTCAATAACTACATATGGCTTATTTTGTATTTTCAAAAAGTCAGCCATATGCTTTGTTAATAAAACATAAGAATCCACATATTTTTGGAGTTGAGAAATTAGATCACTTTCTATATTTTTTAACAGTTTATAACTATAGTTTTTTGAAGAGGAAAGATTCATAAATTGTGGTAAATCCGGAACAATAAGACAAGTTATTATTTCTGAATTACTTACTTTTGCTGACTTCAATGCACTCAATATAGAATAATCCATTGAATATGCAATAATTACTTTTTTTCTTTCATTTTTCTGTTGTGCCCAAATCATAATTTCTTTCGATAAACTCCACCCACGTGAAAATTTTTTTAGAATTGGAATATTCCAAAACTTTACTTCTTTGTCTTTAGCTCCTGGTAAATGGGACCAGTCTTTTCTTTGTATCAGAATTTTTTTATAGTACTTTGGATATGATCCAATAAATATAGCACTTAATAAATTTACAGGTTGCTCATTTAAATAATCTAAACCTTCTATTATATTCCATTGAAGAACATTGGCAGCAAACTGCACATTGCTCTTGCTTTGTTTCATTATTTCTCCTTCTTTAAAAACTCCCCCCAAAAACAATATATCTAAATTGTATTTTTTCATTTCCATCTATTTTTTCTCCAAACCACCTGATTAATAATTTCCGTATAGCTTTGCACAATCTTCACAACCTTTACCGAAACATTTTCATCAAGATAATCATTTGCAACATATGTCTTCTCCTCGTTCTCCCACATCGCCCTTGCCAGCTCTACTGCCTGAACGATATCTCCCTCTGTAATCCCTCCTATTATGACCGTCCCCTTATCAAGAACTTCCGGGCGTTCCGTTGATGTCCTGATCAGGATTCCAGGAAAACCTAATATTGCAGATTCCTCTGAAAGTGTTCCACTGTCCGATAGAACAGTAAAAGCATTAAGCTGCAATTGGTTATAATCCAAAAAGCCAAATGGCTTCAGCTTTTGAACAAGGGGATGAAACCTAAATCCCCGCTCTTCAATCCTCTTCCAGCTCCGCGGATGAGTTGAATAAATAACAGGAAGCTGATATTTTTCAGCGATATAGTTAATTGCATTCATCAATGATTGAAAATTTCCCTCATGATCGATATTTTCCTCACGGTGTGCGGAGACAAGAATATATTTGCCTTTTTCGAGTTTTAGGTCTTGAAGCACTGTGCTGTCTTTAATTCGGGCCATATTTTTGTTTAATACCTCTGTCATCGGGGAACCTGTCACAAAGATATGTTCTTTGCGAATTCCTTCAGATAACAAATAGCGGCGGCTATGCTCGGTATAGGCCAGATTGATATCTGAAACATGGTCGACGATTTTTCGATTGATTTCTTCCGGTACATTTTGGTCAAAGCAGCGATTTCCTGCTTCCATATGAAAGATTGGTATTTTTAATCGCTTCGCAGAGACAGCACTTAAACAGCTATTGGTGTTGCCCAAAATCAGCAAGGCATCCGGCTGTTCTTGTTTCAAAATCTTGTAAGAACGGGCAATAATATTTCCCATTGTTTCACCAAGATCTTCCCCTACAACACCGAGAAAATGATCCGGCTGCCGCAGTCCAAGTTCCTCAAAAAAGATTTCATTAAGGGTGTAATCCCAATTTTGCCCTGTATGCACTAAAATATGGTTAAAATAGCGGTCACAAGCTTTGATGACTTCTGATAATCTAATAATTTCCGGTCTTGTGCCCACAATCGTCATCACTTTTAATTTATCCACTATCCTTATACCTCCACAAAATAGGTATCAGGTTTTTCCGGATTGAAAATTTCACAGGCCCAAAATAATGTAATAACATCCTCCATCCCGGTATTTTCGATAGAATGTGTATAGCCTGGTGGGATGTCAACAACCTCCGGAACTTCCCCATTCACCTTATATTCCAGTACATTTTCACTATTGATGTTTCTAAACCGAATGGCCGCCTCCCCTTGTATAACAAGGAACTTCTCCACTTTGGTATGATGCCAATGATTTCCTCTCGTAACACCCGGTTTTGTTTTCGAAATAAAGATTTGTCCATTTGCTTTCGATTTAATAAACTCTGCAAGCCAGCCGCGGTGATCCGCATTCTTTGTTAATTTATAAGAAAATTGATTTTCTTCCAGATAGGAGAGGAATGTACTGTACAACGCCTTATCCAGTTCATTTTCTAATGATGGCATTACTAAGGTTTCACGGTTTTCCTTGAAAGAGTAAAGCTTTTCTGCCAACGCTTCTAAAGTAATTTTATGAGTGACGGGAACCACACAGAAATCTCCATTCACTGTTTCCTTTCCTTCCAATGCCTGTAAAAATTCCGCTACACAATCATTTATATAACACAGTGTTAACTCTCTATCAGGATCATGAATTTGAATGTCTTTATTTCTTGCAATGTGATAGCAAAAGGTTGCAACCACACTGTTGTAATTGGGTCTGCACCATTTACCAAACAGATTGGGCAATCTGTAAATCAGCACCTTGGCTCCATATTCTTTACTGTATGAAAACAATACATCCTCTACCGTCTTTTTGCTTTGACCATAAGGATTATCCAAAGCAGCTTGGGTAGAGGATGTAAAAAGGATTGGACATGGATTAAGATGTTTTTTTAACAGTTCGACTAGTTTTAGTGTAAACCCGACATTTCCTTCCAAATATTCTTTTTCATCTTTAGGCCTGTTCACGCCGGCAAGGTGAAAGATAAAGTCACATTCCCGCGCATACGTTTCTAACTTGGAGGAATCTGTATCCCTCGTAAACTTATAGATGTCTTTATATCCCTTGTTTTCCAATTCAGCAATAAGGTTTTTTCCGACAAAGCCATTTGCTCCCGTAACGAGGATTTTCACAAATCATCAAGCCTTTCTGATACCAGTGTATTATTAGATCGCCTTCGCTTTTACTTGGGTAAATTTTAGTTCATTCTGAACAAAGTCGAGTTCAAGCAGTTTTTCTTTAATCTCTTCAACTGTTAATATTTTTGTACTGTGAGAATTATATTCTTGTTCTGCTGATAATTTTTTATCTCCTTCAATAAAATACTTGTCATAGTTCAAATCTCTCTTATCGGCAGGGATTTTGAAAAAATCCCCCATATCTTCAGCAACTAAATATTCTTCCTTTGTCAGCAGTGTTTCGTACCGCTTTTCTCCGTGGCGTGTTCCGATAATTTTGATTTCATTATCGGCAGCAAATAATTCCTTCAATGCCTGGGCCAAGTCCCCAATCAGACAGGACGGCGCCTTTTGAACCATAATATCCCCAGCCTCAGCATGTTGAAACGCAAAAATAACCAGTTCTACCGCTTCTTCAAGACTCATAAGAAATCGGGTCATATTCGGGTCAGTTATCGTGATGGTTCGTCCGCTTTTAATTTGTTCAATGAACAGTGGAATAACTGAACCACGGGAAGCCATCACATTTCCGTATCTAGTCCCGCAAATCAATGTTTTTTCAGGAGACACCGTTTTTGATTTGGCGACAAATACCTTTTCCATCATTGCTTTGGATATTCCCATTGCATTAATGGGATAGGCTGCTTTGTCCGTAGATAAACAAATCACCTTTTTTACCCCATATTCGATCGAAGCAGTCAGGACGTTATCCGTTCCCAACACATTTGTTTTTACCGCTTCGAGGGGGAAAAACTCGCAGGAAGGAACCTGCTTTAGGGCTGCAGCGTGAAAAACATAATCTACCCCATACATAGCATTTTTTACGCTGGAGAGATCTCGAACATCCCCTATGTAGAATTTGAGTTTCTCATGATGATATTTTTTTCGCATATCATCCTGTTTTTTTTCATCGCGTGAAAAAATCCGGATCTCTTTGACATCAGTATTTAAAAATCTTTCCATTACCGCGTTTCCAAAGGAGCCGGTTCCTCCAGTAATAAGTAACGTTTTATTACTAAACATGTCTTCACTCCTCCCATTAAAATTTATTGCAAGTGTTTCGTAATGATATGAGCCGTTTTTCTAATGTCATAACGTTCTTCCAAATAGTGCCTCCCACTGATTCCCATTTGCTCTCTTAAACTGTTATCGTTGGCCAGTCTTCTGGCATTCTTTATAAATGCTTTCATATCACCGCTTTCAGACCATAATCCGCTATTTGAATCCATTAATATATCTTTTAAATCTGTCTGTTTGTCAGTCGCGGCAAGGACCGGCAGCGAGTATTCCATGTAAGAGGTTAACCTGGAAGGAATGTTTGGTATGGTAAATCTTTTATCCAGAAAAATTAACCCTACATCTGCAATTTCCAGCAGCTGATCATATTCCTCTTTAGGAAGCTTTTTAAACAGTTTTACATTTTTAGGTTTATGCATTTCCATATGATTTCTGATTTTTTCATATTCAGTTCCTGACCCTATAATGAGCAAGAATCCATTTTCAATCTTATGGAAGTTATCGGTAACCTCTAACAAAAAATCAATTCCTTGCGGTTTACCCAAGTTTCCTCCATAGACAAATAAGGTAATACCAAATGGTATATTATATTTTTTATAAAACTGTTTACTCGCATCTGCTTTCGACAATCTTTCAACCGGTTCAATCGAGTTAGGGAAGATTTCCACTTTATGCTTTTCGATAAAAGAATTATGATTTAATACATAATTCACATTCCCCTCTGACATGCAGCCAATGACATCCGATACTTTATATAGTCTTTTCTCTTTTTGGCGAAAATACATCCAAGCAAGGCTATTTTCTTTTAATATATTTAAATCCACCGCATTTTGTGGAAATATATCTTTCAATATTAAATAGGTTTTACTCTGATGCTTTTTCTTAAAATAGGAAACGACCTTTTCAAACGTTATCGGCGGAGTGGAGTATAGGATTAAATCAAAGTGAACACCCGAAAAAAATTTCCTTATTGCTCTTAGATAACGGTTCTCTATCGTGAGAGTAGAAACACCTTTTTCAAAAAAGTTTGTCTTGGTGATATTTCCAGTCCTTACCTTTAATAATTTGATATTTTCTTCTATCTTTACCTCAGTAGGTAGTCCTGTACGTTTCTCTCTTGGAGAGACGACATACATATTATTGCCTTTACTTGCTAGTTCCCTTACAAGGTCTGTATATATTCCCCTTTCATGAATATCCTCCATAGTTGCTAAAGTTAGAAACAATATATTCAATCATCATCACCGTCTTCGTGTTTAGGTTTGAAGCACAATACCGACATTGTCCTTCAAAAAACCCCCAGTATTTTTTTTCTAATTGGAAGCGGCTTTTCAATATGTGGATGTTGGCCGGATAAAAGTAGTTGAGCATTTTCCTTAAAATAAAAAGTATGTTGGATACCAAACCTCTTTGTAATCGTGTCATACGCTTTTTGAAAAAAGAACCCTCTTGACCTGGTAAAATGTGAATCCGATGCAATGAAATGCGCCAAATGATGTTCGATCATTGTTTCGGAAAACGATTTTATTTTTTTCCCAAAATGACCACTGACACTTCCGGCGGTAAGTTGTGTCAAACCTCCTTCTTGGATTATTTCAAAGAGAAGCAGGGGGTTCTCGATAAAACCTCTATTTCTTTCAGGATGGACAATGATCGGTGTGAGCCCTCTAAGTTTCAATTCATATACCATTTCTAGGGTGTATTTCGGTACCTCTCCGGAAGGAAGCTCCAATAACAAATATTCCTGCCTATTATCCAGGGTCAATATTTCATCGTTTGCAAGGGAAAACAATAATTCTCGATGAATCCTAATTTCTTGGCCAGAATGGATCGTAATGGGAATCTTTTCGGATTGCAAATGTTGATTAAGGCTTAGTACGTAGTTCAGAATATCGCTCTTTACATTTTCATATTGTCCATTCAGGTGATGCGGTGTAGCAAATAAATGAGTAATCCCCTCTTCTACTGCCGCTTTTGCCATCTCTATGCTCTCATGAAAGTGCTGGGGACCATCGTCTATACCAGGTAAAATATGACAATGGATATCAATCATCTTGTTCTTCCCTCTTTTTAATCAATTGATCCAATTATTGATGGGCCGTTTAACTGTAATGGCCATAACTATTCTTCCTTTTCGATTCCACTCCATTTACGACGACACCAAGTATATTCGAATTGGCCTTTTCTAATAATTGTTTTGCTTTCAGTGCCCCGTCTTTTTTCGTTTTCCCACTAGAAACGACCATGACAACGCCATCACATTTATTCGCCATGATTTGGGCATCTGTTACGACCAACAATGGCGGTGTATCGTAAACGATATAATCATACGTATTTTTTAATTCCATCATGATATTTTCCATCGCTTTCGAATCCAATAACTCTGATGGATTAGGGGGAGTAGGACCACTTGTTAAAACATCCAAATTTGGAATAATTGTATGCGATATGGCCTGTTTTAGGTCAATTTTCTTCGTAAGGACACTTGTCAGCCCATCCAGATTGCTAACGCTAAAAGAATAGTGGAAGGTCGGCTTTCTTAAATCTGTATCGATCACCAATACCTGTTTTCCAAGCTGTGCCAGGACAATGGCTAAATTGACCGCCGTTGTCGACTTTCCGTCAGATGCTTCCGGTGATGTAATCGCAACCGATTTAATTTCTTTATCCACCGAAGAAAACTGCAAATTATTCCTTATTAGCCGATATTGTTCCGTAACAGATGCCGTTGGATTATAATGAGCAATTAAATGTACTCTTCTTTTATCTTTCTTTTTAAATTTACGAAACAATTGTTTCCCCTCCCACGTTGCGGGCAGTTCGATTTACCCTTTTCCTTTTCTCACTCCGAGACATTTTCTTAACCGTTCCCAGCACCGGCAGACCGAGAATCGCATTGACATCCCGGTCATCTTTCAAGGTATTATCCAGGAAGTCTAAAAGGAAGGCGATTCCCATTCCAGCAAGCATCCCTATTACAACGGCAATTCCGATATTTAGGATAGGATTGGGTTTTACCGGGGCAGGATTCTCTTTCGAAACGGCTTTCGCAAGGATGCTAACATTATCTACGCTCATAATACTTTTGACTTCCTGTTGAAACGTTTCGGATATAGCATTAACAATTTTCACCGCTTCCTGAGCATTTTCATCTTCGACGATGATGGAAAATACTTGTGAATTATCCTGGCTATTAATCGTCATTTTTTGATTAAGGCTATCGACACTTTCTTTCAGTTCCAGCTTCTCAATCACTTTTTCCAAAATAACTGGACTTTTAATAATCGCGCTATAAGTGTTGATCAATCCGACATTACTTTGAAGCAGACTATAGTCGAGCTGGTTTTTCTCATTTTTCTGATTAACTAAAATCTGGGTTGAAGCGCGATAGACCGGTGTTAAATAATAATAAGAAAGGATCCCGCTCACGACCGCCGCTGTTATTGTCAGAAGGACGATTAGCTTCCAGCGCTTCCTAAGTATATTGATCATATCTATTAAACTGATTGTTCCCTCCATATAATCCTCCAAAAAAATTCAGCCCTAGAAATTTTATTCTGGTTGTTGATTTTTCCACCTGATAAATTCTATCAGGGTTTTGTATTGTTCCAACTGCTCCTTTTCCACTCCCATTTCCTTCAATTCATTCACAAATTCGACCCATTCCTTTTCGATATATATATGAGTTTCAAGGTCACTTCCGTTTTTTAGTAGTGTTAATAAGTCTACTTTTAAAACTTTTGCAATTTTAATCACTACTTTGAGAGAAGGATTTTTGTTCAAATTGCGTTCAATATTGCTTAAATATGACTTTGATATATTGGCTAATTCCGCCAGCTCTGTTAAGGAATACCCTCTTTGTTTCCGTATTTCCGCAATTTTTTCTCCAATCATGAGCTACCCTCTTTATCCCCTTGCTAATTTGGAAAATACTTGTTTAATACAGTCAATAACCCTCATTTGATCTGAAATTGTCATGTTGGAACCTGAAGGCAAACAAATTCCGGTTTCAAAAAGTTCCTCTGAAAAACTGCTATTCTCATCGTGCGAATAGTATTTATATTCTTTAAACAGAGGCTGTATATGAAGTGGTTTCCATATATGCCGTGCCTCGATATTTTCCGCCTCTAATGCGGCTAATAAATCGTTAATCGTAATAGTCGTTTTTTCTTTGTTTATTGTAAACGCGGTTAGCCAGCGATTTGAAAAGGTGTTCTTTAATTCCGGCATAAAAGTAATCGGCAGTTGGGATAACTCCTGTTGGTATAGATTAAATATTCTTCTTCTTGCCGCAATTCTTTCTGTCAATACCATAAGTTGTGCTCTCCCAATCCCTGCTAAAATATTACTCATTCGATAATTAAACCCTACCTCACTATGCTGGTAATAGGGGGCCGCATCTCTTGCTTGTGTGGCTAAAAATCGGGCTTTTGAAAGCGCCTCTGTATGATTGGAAACAAGCATTCCTCCTCCAGATGTAGTGATGATTTTATTGCCATTAAATGAAAAGATGCCAAAATCTCCGAATGTGCCGCTCATCTTTCCTTTATACTGACTGCCTAGGGATTCTGCTGCATCTTCAATTACCGGGACGTTGAACTTTTTACAAATGGAGACGAGTTCATCCATCTTGGCAGACTGTCCATAAAGGTTTACTATAATAACAGCTTTTGGAAGCTTCCCTAATGAAACTGCTTCTTTAAATGCATTTTCAAGCGCTCTTGGTGACATATTCCAGGTATCCGGTTCCGAATCAATAAATACCGGTTCTGCACCTTGGTATAGTATAGGATTAGCTGTTGCTACAAAAGTGAGACTCGAACAAAAAACGGTGTCACCCTTTTTCACTCCTAATAAAATAAGAGCCAAATGAATGGCGGCGGTACCTGAACTCACCGCAACAGCCCCATTGACTCCTAGAAAACTTGCTATTTCATTTTCAAACGCATCAACGTTCGGCCCTAAAGGAGCAATCCAATTGGATTCGAACGCTTCTTGAATATATTCCATTTCCATTCCACTCATATGGGGAGGGGAAAGGAAAATTCTATTTTTTTTGACCGTTTGCAGCATGTGAATCACCTCCGATATTGATATAACTGTCCTTTCAGTTATCCATGCTTTCCTATTTCTTCTATTTTTGTTCCCGTGAAGGTCTCCATCGTAATATGTTCCCCTTGATTTACACCTTCATGACGAATTACCTTAATAATGGTTAAAAACAATATTTTTATATCTAGTAATAATGTATGATGATTCACATACCATACATCCAGTTCAAATTTCTTTTCCCATGAAATTGCATTTCGTCCATTAACTTGAGCCCACCCGGTAATTCCTGGCTTCACATTATGCCTCTTTGCCTGTTCTTTAGTGTATAATGGAAGATACTCCATTAATAGCGGCCTAGGACCTACTAAGCTTAGTTCTCCCTTTAATACATTTATTAGTTGAGGGAGTTCGTCTAGACTAAATTTTCTCAGAAAGGAACCGAATGGTGTCATCCTTTGTTCTTCCGGAAGCAGTCTTCCAAAAGCATCCCTTTGTTCTGTCATGCTTCGAAATTTATAAAGATAGAAAGCTTTACCATTTAATCCTGGTCGTCTTTGTTTAAACAGTATTGGTGTACCCAATTTTATTCTAACCAAAATGGCTATTATCAAAATAACCGGTGTGAATATTATCAATAATAATAATGAACCAAATATATCCATCAATCTTTTCATATCACAAAATCCCTTCAATTACGAGCAATGTAATAATTTACTTTTTTATCACAAGGAAACCAATACTATCTGCTGCAAACCACTCAGCTGTAATTCAAAATAAGAAACATTAAAAATTTTAACTACTACTCTGGTAATCTGGTATTTCTAAAAGATTATTCAGTTCTTCATCATCCAAATATCCATTCGGATTTTGAGATTGCCATCTCCAGGAATCTTCACACATTTCCTTAATTTCTCTCTCCGCCCTCCAGCCCAGTTCATTTTTTGCCTTTGATGGATCGGCATAACATATTGCAGCATCACCAGGCCGTGGAGAGGTTATTTGATAAGGAATTCGAATACCGGTCACCGATTCAAACGCAGACACTAATTCTAGGACACTATAACCTTGTCCTGTTCCCAAATTATAAGCATCTATCCCTGCAGACTGGATTACTTTTTCCAAAGCCTTTAAATGGCCGGTGGCTAAATCCGAAACATGAATATAATCCCTTACACCAGTACCATCAACCGTTGGATAATGATCACCAAATATTGGAAGAACCTCTAATTTGCCGGCTGCAACTCTAGTAATGAAAGGCATTAAATTGTTGGGAATTCCCTTAGGATCTTCGCCAATTTTTCCACTCTTATGAGCCCCAATTGGATTAAAATACCTTAATAAGGCTACGCTCCATTCTGGATCAGATTGATATATATCCCTCAACATTAATTCAATCGCCAGTTTTGTCCGGCCATATGGATTCAAAGCATCAAGAGGATAGTCTTCTGTAATCGGAACTTTTTTAGGTATTCCGTAAACCGTTGCGGATGAACTAAAAACCATTTTTTTGACATGGTATTTTTTCATTAACCTGCAAAGATTTACTGTAGCCAAAATATTATTTTGGTAATACCAAAGAGGATTGCTCACTGATTCAGCAACAGCTTTAATTCCTGCCAGGTGAATGACCGCATCAATTTGATTTTCCAAAAAAACAGTTTCTAGCTTGGTTTCATTTAATAAATCAATATTATATATTTTAAAATTTCGTTTTGTTAGTTCCTGTACTCTTTGTAATGATGCAGGTTTGCTATTCAAAAAATTATCAACAACAACTGGTTCATATCCGGCAGCTAGCAATTCCACAATCGTATGGGTGCCGATAAACCCGGCTCCACCGGTAATAAGTATGACCAAAATTATCACCTTCGCAGTCTATGAAACTTTTCTTTTTTATAATAATGTTTAAACCCCAATTAAATCGGTACCGACAACTTTGTCTTTACCTCTTTCCGATTTGTAAGCTGAATAACCCTGCTCCTAATTTCGTCTTTTTCAAGGTTTGAGTAATGGGAAATTAATTCTTCAATTTCTTGAATAAACAGATCAGACGGCTTACCTACATAAATATTTGGGTAGATTTGTTGCTGATAAACCTCATTTTCATTAAGTAATTCCTCAAAAAGCTTTTCTCCTGGTCTTATTCCCGTAAACTCAATTTCAATTTCTTCCAGAGAAAAACCTGAAAGCTTAATAAGGTTCTTTGCTAAATCGAGAATTTTTACCGGCTGGCCCATATCTAATATGAAAATCTCCCCGCCATTGGCCAGGGCACTTGCCTGCAGTACCAATCGAGAGGCCTCGGGTATCGTCATAAAATAGCGCACCATATCCGGATGGGTTACGGTAACGGGCCCTCCTTTTTCTATTTGTCGCTTAAAAAGCGGAATGACACTTCCCCTGCTTCCCAAAACATTACCAAATCGGACTGTAACAAACTTTGTTTCACTTTCTGTATTCAAGTATTGGATTACCATTTCTGCAAGCCTTTTGGTTGCCCCCATTACACTTGTTGGATTAACCGCCTTATCCGTAGAAACCATGACAAATGCTTTTACCCCATTCCATCTGGCGGCTTCTGCAGTGTTGATCGTTCCAATCAAGTTATTTTTTATTGCTTCCTCTGGATTTTCTTCCATCAATGGAACATGTTTATGTGCAGCAGCATGATATACAACATCCGGTCTGTATGTACTCATCACTGACATCATTTTTCTCTCATCCTGTACATCCGCAATCACAGAAATAAATTCAATGGGTGATTGTTGGTAACGTTCTTTTAATTCCATTTCAATGGTGTAAATACTATTTTCCCCATGACCTAATAAAATCAGCTGTTTAGGATAAAATGCGGCAAGTTGGCGACAAATTTCAGATCCAATCGAACCGCCGGCACCGGTAACCAAAACAACTTTATTCGTGACAATTGCTGTGATGCTTTGTATATCCAAATCCACAGGTTCTCTCCCAAGTAAATCCTCTACTTGCACATCACGAAATTGTTTGACCGAAACTTTTCCCGTTACTAAATCTTCGAGCATTGGAAGAATTTGTGTTTTTGCACTTGTTTTCACACATTCTGCAAAAATTTTATTCAATTCTGTTCTATTAAGGGAAGGAATCGCAATCACAATATGATCAATACTAAAATTCTTTACTATTGCTTCAATTTTTGTGATTCCACCTAAGACGGGAATCCCTAAAATATCAAGTTTGTGTTTCTTTTCATCATCATCAATAAACCCAACTGGCAAAAGGTTGGCTTCATTTGTTTTTTTTAATTGCCTGGCCACCATCACCCCAGCTGATCCGGCACCTATAATTAATGTTCTTTTTTTATTATTTGTTTTATTAAGCACTGAATCTCTGAACCATCTGAAACAGAAACGCGAAGAACCAACAAACAACAAATTCAGCATCCAAGTTACGATCAGATAGCGAATAAAGACTTCATCTAACACAAGCTGTTGGATGATTACTGTAAAGAGGATCGTAAATGTTTCGACTTTTAATATACTAATTAACTCCCCCACACTCGCATATGCCCAAACTTTTTTGTATAACTTGAATTGAAACGAGAGAAAATGATGGACAAGTAAAATTACAATTAAACTAAGAGTAAAAGAAAAGGAAAAAATTTCGAGCTCATCTTTAATTAAAAAACTGCTAACAAGAATGGCTGCCAAAACTAGCCATGAATCAATAAAAATAAAAAATGATAATCTTTGAATATACGTCATCCCTCAACCCACTTTCTTTATAAAATTTATAAGTTTATCCTCTCCATCAATAAAAGAACAAACTTATAAATTTTAAAATGGGCATCTAACCCGCCCTCACATCACACTCTCGACGACTAGCGTCTAAGGTATTTCTACCCACAGCATGACCGAGTGTCTCCATTGATAATGGTAAGGAGACATCACCCAAAATTCTCAAAATTTATTTCGTTCTTTTTATAGAACGTATTGAGCAAAAAAATAAACCTTTCAAAATTATTACTTTTTAACTAATCTTTTTGTACTTAATTAAGAACATTATAATCCCATTTACCTAAAAAATAAACCCTTTTTTATAAAAAATTTTTGTTTCGCTATTAATCAATTGTTCACTAGGAAGAACAGACTGCTAAGTATTTAACTTCTGCAACCATCCTCCTTTTGAATATATATTGACACTATTGTCTTAGTGTAGTAAATTTAATGAAAATCAAAATATTCGATTTTCTTATCAAGAGAGGTTGAGGGAAGGGCCCAATGACACCTCAGCAACCTTCAGTGGGATTCCATTGAAAAGGTGCTAAGTCCTGCAAATTTTTAGTAATTTGCGAGATAAGAAGAATGACCGAGTGGTTCGTGCTTACAAAAGTCTTCTTCTTATAGAAGGCTTTTTTTAATGGAGAACGAAAGCCCCCTATCCGGAGTAGTCACAAGGCGTTGGAGCTAGTCTAGGAAAGACAGCCGCCTCCGCTAAAAATGACTGCACCGAGTTGCTAAAATTTTTTAAAGGAGAGAATGCATAATGTACAAAATCGACACCAAATTAGCCCAAATTGGCAATCGCAGTGAGACCACAACTGGAACCGTCAACCCGCCGGTTTATTTTTCAACCGCCTACCGCCACGATGGAATCGGGCAGTCAACGGGTTTTGATTATATCCGTACCGGAAATCCGACGCGGCAGCTTCTTGAAAAAACAATCGCGGATCTCGAAGGCGGCGATCAAGGCTTTGCCTGCAGTTCCGGAATGGCGGCGATTTTTACGCTGCTGTCCTTATTCAAATCCGGAGATGAATGGTTAGTCAGCGAGGATTTATATGGGGGAACCTACCGTTTATTGGAACAAGGCTTTAAAAAATGGGGCCTGACTTGTCACTATATCAATACCTGTTGTCCGGAAACCGTTGAAAATAACATTACACCGCATACAAAAGCAATTTTCCTCGAAACACCGACCAATCCGTTGATGCAGCAGGCCGATATCGCCGCCATTGCGGAGATTGCCAAACGACACGGAATGTTACTGATTGTTGATAATACTTTCTACACGCCGCTGTTGCAGCAGCCGATTAAGCTTGGCGCCGATATTGTCATCCACAGCGCCACGAAATATTTAGGCGGTCATAATGATGTCCTAGCCGGTCTGATTGTTGCGAAGGGCGCGGAACTTTGCGAAGCACTGGCATTTCATCATAACGGCGCCGGTGGTGTGCTTAGCCCGTTTGATTCGTGGCTGTTAATGCGCGGAATGAAAACTTTGTCACTGCGTATGGAAAGGCATGAGAAAAATGCGAAGGCCATTGTTGAATATCTTACGAACCATGCTGATGTCACAGATGTGCTTTATCCCGGTCACGGCGGGATGGTTTCGTTCCGTATCAAGGATGAGGCTTGGGTCAATCCATTTTTAACAGGGTTAAAACTGATTAGCTTCGCTGAAAGCCTTGGGGGAACGGAAAGCTTCATAACCTACCCGGCAACCCAAACCCATGCCGATATTCCTGAAGAAATTCGGATTGCCCAAGGGGTTTGCAACCGTTTGTTACGTTTTTCTGTCGGTATAGAAGATGCAGAAGACTTAATTGCTGACCTAGATCAGGCCTTTGCTAATATTCATGAAGGGGTGACCGTATAATGACATACGATGAATATCATTTTGAAACAAGATTACTTCATAATCAGCATAAAATCGATCCGGCAACAGGCGCTGTGAGTGTTCCAATCCAGCACGCCTCAACGTTTCACCAGTTTGATGTTGATCATTTTGGAAAGTATGATTATGCCCGCAGTTTAAATCCGACTCGGGAAGCACTTGAGGATGTGATTGCCGAGCTTGAAGGCGGCGTAAAAGGCTTTGCTTTTTCAAGCGGAATGGCGGCGATTTCCACCGCTTTTCTGTTGCTGTCGGCTGGCGACCATGTGGTCATCACCGAGGATGTGTACGGCGGAACCTTCCGCATGGTGACTGAGGTGCTATCTCGCTTTGGGATTGAGCACACCTTCGTCGACATGACCGACTTAGAGCAGGTGAAACAGGCGATCCGGCCAAGCACAAAAGCCTTTTATGTGGAAACACCATCGAATCCGTTATTAAAAGTGACAGATATCCGTGCGATCAGCTGCTTGGCGAAAGAGATTGGGGCCTTAACCTTTGTCGATAACACGTTTTTAACACCAGCACTGCAAAGGCCGCTTGAGCTTGGGGCTGATCTTGTCCTCCACAGTGCCACAAAATTTTTATCAGGCCACAGCGATGTAGTTGCCGGACTGGCTGTGGTGAATGATGAGGCGCTGGCGAAGCGGCTCGGATTTTTGCAAAATTCGTTTGGTGCTATTCTCGGGGTCCAGGATGCCTGGCTCGTACTGCGCGGCTTGAAAACGCTCAGTGTCCGGCTGGATTTTTCACAACATACTGCGCTTAAGATCGCGAAATTTTTACAGGCACATCCGTTGATCGAAACTGTCTATTATCCCGGACTGGCCAGCCACCCGCATTATCACTTGCAGCGGGACCAAGCTCAAGGGGCCGGGGCTGTTTTATCATTTGAACTTAAAAGTGAAGCCGCTCTCCGCACGTTTGTCGCCGGCGTGAAAATCCCTGTATTTGCTGTCAGTCTCGGGGCAGTTGAATCGATTTTATCGTATCCGGCAAAAATGTCCCATGCGGCGATGCCGCAGGCGGAGCGGGAAAAGCGCGGCATCAAAAACAGTCTCCTGCGTTTGTCGGTCGGCCTTGAGAATCCGGATGATCTGATTCAAGATTTCTCCCGCAGTTTGGAACAGTTAGATCAGCCAGAACTGTTGCGAGGGGAATGAGAATATGAACCTATTAGAAAAATTAAGCAAGGAAATTTTGATTGCTGATGGAGCGATGGGGACACTTCTCTATTCTTATGGAACGGACAGCTGTTTTGAGGAACTGAATCTCTCCCATCCGGAACAAATCCAGGCGATTCATCAAGCCTATATTGAAGCTGGTGCCGATGTAATTCAGACGAATACGTATGCGGCCAACTATTTAAAGCTGCAGCGCTACGGCATCGAAGATTCAGTTAAAGAAATTAACAGTGCTGCGGTCCGCCATGCCAAGCAGGCGGCCGGGGCGAATACTTTTGTTGTCGGGACGATGGGCGGGAACCGCGGTATCAAACCGGAATCCATTCCAATAGAAGACATCAAACGAAGCTTTCGTGAACAGCTGGACTTCCTTTTACTGGAAGGGGTCGACGGTTTGCTGCTGGAAACCTTTTATGACTTAGAAGAGCTGGAAACGGTTTTGACGATTGCCCGTAAGGAAACGAAGCTGCCAATCATTGCTCAGGTCTCCCTGCAAGAGCCGGGTGTTTTACAAAATCGTACGCCCATCAATGATGCCCTAACCAGATTAGAGGAACTTGGTGCCAATGTTGTTGGCCTTAATTGCCGGCTCGGGCCTTACCATATGCTATTAACATTGGAACAAATCAAGCTTCCGCAGCAAGCCTTTCTTTCTGCTTACCCGAATGCCAGCCTTCCAGCCTATACGGATGGGAAGTTTCATTATGTGGGTGATGCCGATTACTTCCGCAGCTCGGCTGAAAGCTTTCGCGACCAAGGCGTCCGCCTGCTGGGCGGCTGCTGCGGCACGACTCCGGATCATATCAAAGCCTTTGCAGCTGCCTTAAAAGACCGTACACCCGTTACCAATAAAGTAGTAAAATTTAAGCAAAAGGAAATCGTCATGAAAGAGAAAGCTCCTAAGGCTAAACCTGAATACGAGCCGCTTCAGGATATTGTCAAAAGACGGCCTTCGATCATCGTCGAATTAGATCCTCCGAGAAAGCTGAATACGAAGAAGTTTTTTGAAGGAGCGAAAGCGCTGAAGCAAGCCGGGATTGATGCCTTAACAATGGCTGATAATTCCTTGGCAACCGTGCGGATTTCCAATGAATCATTAGGCTATTTAGTAAAAAAAGAACTGGGCGTGCGGCCGCTTATTCATATCGCCTGCCGTGACCGCAACTTGATCGGCCTGCAATCGCACTTAATGGGGCTCTACACCCTTGGTATGAATGATGTTTTGGCGATTACCGGTGATCCGGCCCGGGTCGGGGATTTCCCAGGAGCGTCTTCCGTTTACGATGTCTCTTCCTTTGAATTGATTCAAATGATCAAGCAGATGAATCAAGGCTTATCTTTTTCCGGGAAAGATTTAGGCGAAAAAACAGTGTTCAGCGTTGCTGCTGCCTTTAATCCAAATGTCCGCTCCGTTGAAAAAGCAGTTAAGCGTTTGGAGAAAAAAATCAGCTATGGTGCCGACTACTTTATTTCACAGCCGGTCTTTTCAGAGGAGAAGCTGCTCGAAGTCTATGAAAATACGAAACATTTGGAGACACCCATCTATATCGGCTTGATGCCGTTGACGAGCAGTAAAAATGCCGAGTTTCTTCATAATGAAGTGCCAGGCATCAAGATTGCTGATTCGATTCGCGAGCAGATGTTTGCCTATAATAATGATCCAGAGCAAGCCGCCCGCGAAGGAATTGAAATTACGAAACAACTCATTGATGCCGCCCTGGATTTATTCAATGGAATTTATTTAATTACGCCATTTTTACGATACGAACTAACGCTTGAGCTTGCCCATTATGCTAAAGAACGGGCAGGTATTCTTAGGGGGAACAGCTATGTTGAAACGACCATTTACTGAGCAACTGAAAAAACGCATTCTCGTTATCGACGGTGCCATGGGAACGATGCTGCAGCAAGCAGGACTGACTGCCGCTGATTTTGGCGGCGAGCAGTATGAAGGCTGTAACGAAAACTTGAACTTAACCGCCCCTGATGTGATTGCCGATATTCACCGCGAGTATCTCGCGGCCGGAGCCGATATTATTGAAACCAATACTTTTGGTGCCACGAGCATTGTTCTTGACGAATATGCTCTCGGGTTTAAAGCCTATGAAATAAATAAAAAAGCAGCACAAATCGCAGTCGCGGAAGCAGAAAAAGCTTCCACACCCGAGTGGCCGCGCTATGTCGCTGGTTCAATGGGACCAACGACCAAAACGCTGAGCGTCACCGGCGGAACAACATTTGATACCCTTGCTGCTGCCTACGAGGAACAGGCGCTTGGCTTAATTGACGGCGGTGTCGATCTATTACTGCTTGAGACAAGCCAGGATATGTTAAATGTTAAAGCCGGCTATGTCGGAATTCAAAATGCCTTTGCCAAAACAGGCAAAACATTGCCGCTCATGATCTCCGGCACCATTGAACCAATGGGTACAACCCTTGCCGGCCAATCGATTGAAGCCTTTTATATTTCCGTCCAACACATGAATCCTGTCGCTGTTGGGCTGAATTGTGCCACCGGTCCGGAATTCATGCAGGACCATATTCGCTCGCTGGCAGGCTTGGCGGATACAGCGGTCAGCTGTTATCCAAACGCAGGACTGCCCGATGAAGAAGGTCATTACCATGAAACCCCGGAAACTTTGGCGAAAAAATTAGCTGATTTTGCCGCCCATGGCTGGCTAAATATTGTCGGCGGCTGCTGCGGGACGACACCGGCCCATATTCGGGCAATGGCAGAAGCAGTGAAAGATTTCGCCCCGAGGGAATTTGGCCGTGCCAATGTTCACATGGTTTCCGGGATCGAGCCATTTGTTTACGATGACCCGACACTGCGGCCGATCTTTGTTGGTGAGCGGACCAATGTCATTGGTTCACGCAAATTTAAGCGGTTAATCGCCGAGGGGAAATTTGAAGAAGCAGCGGAAATCGCCCGCGCCCAAGTAAAAAACGGTGCACATGTCATTGACCTTTGTTTAGCCGACCCTGACCGCGATGAATTAGCCGATATGGAAAATTTCATCAAAGAAGTAGTTAAAAAGGTGAAAGTACCGCTCGTCATCGATTCGACGGATGAAAAGGTGATTGAAACAGCGCTGAAATATTCACAAGGGAAAGCGATTATTAATTCGATTAACCTTGAGGACGGCGAAGACCGCTTTAAAGCGATTGTTCCCCTGATTCACCGCTATGGCGCGGCCGTCGTTGTGGGAACGATTGATGAACAAGGCATGGGTGTTACGGCAGAGCGGAAACTGGAGATTGCTAACCGTTCCTATGACCTGTTGGTGAACAAATATAAGCTAAAGCCGCAGGATCTTATCTTTGATCCATTAGTATTTCCCGTAGGTACAGGGGATGAGCAATATATTGGCTCCGCTAAAGCAACGGTCGACGGAATCCGCCTGATTAAGGAAAAGCTACCGGGTGTGCAAACCATTCTGGGCATCAGCAACGTCTCCTTCGGGCTGCCGCCGGTCGGCCGGGAAATTTTAAATTCAGTCTTTTTGTATCACTGTACCCAAGCGGGACTCGATTACGCGATCGTCAATACGGAAAAGCTCGAACGGTTTGCCTCCATTGCCAAGGAGGAAGTGGAATTAGCAGAAAAACTGTTGTTTGCAACAACAAATGAAGCACTGGCTTCGTTTACTGATTTTTATCGGGAGAAAAAGAAACAAGTAAAAACGGCTGAACTTAATCTAAGCCTTGCAGAGCGGCTTGCTTATTATGTCGTGGAAGGAACGAAAGAAGGCCTGATTCCGGATTTGGAACTTGCTCTAGCCGAGTACTCGACTCCATTGGATATTATCAATGGCCCATTGATGGACGGGATGAAGGAGGTCGGCCGTCTATTTAATGATAATCAATTAATTGTTGCCGAGGTTCTGCAAAGTGCGGAAGTGATGAAAACAGCAGTTTCTTTCCTAGAGCCATATATGGAAAAAGGCGATGTGTCGGCAGCGAAGGGGAAAGTATTATTAGCTACGGTTAAAGGCGATGTCCACGATATCGGTAAAAACCTTGTTGACATTATTTTAAGTAACAATGGCTATGAGGTCCATGATCTCGGAATTAAAGTGGCACCGGCGGATCTGATTAAGGCAATTCGTGAGCAAAAGCCGGATATTGTCGGCCTTTCAGGACTGTTGGTGAAATCGGCCCAGCAAATGGTGCTAACTGCTCAAGATATGAAGGCAGCGGGTATCAACTTGCCGATTTTAGTTGGCGGTGCTGCCCTGTCACGGAAGTTCACCGATACGAAAATTGCCAAAGAGTACGACGGGCTCGTCCTTTATGCAAAAGATGCGATGACCGGTTTGTCACTTGCCAATCAGGTTCAGTCACCAGAGGAGCGGGAAAAGCTGCTCAATGCGAAACAGGAAAAACTGGCGGCTGCTGCTGTTTCGCTTGATTTGCCGGTACGGGCGGCGGCGGCCGTAGCAGTGAAAACAAGACCGGCTGTCTCGACTGAGGTCCCGGTGTTTGTTCCAAAGGATACTAAACGGCATATCATCAAATCGTATTCTTTATCGCATATTGAACCTTATATTAATATGCAAATGCTGCTGAGCCACCATCTTGGGGTGAAAGGGAAAGTCGCTAAGTTACTAGCCGAAAAGGATGAGAAGGCTTTAAAGGTAAAAGAAATGGTTGATCAATTGCTGGCTGACGCTTCTGCCAACAATTGGATTACCCCGCGGGCCGTTTATCAATTTTTCCCAGCGCAGTCAGAGGGGAATAAAATTTATATTTATGACCCTGAGAATCTTAATGTTGTCCTGGAAACCTTTGATTTCCCACGTCAGGAATCAGCGCCACATCTATGTTTGGCAGACTATTTGAAGCCGGTCTCCAGCGGAATGATCGATTATGTCGGTTTATTTACCGTGACCGCCGGAGGAGGAATTCGTGAAGTCGCTGAACAGTTGAAGGAGAGTGGGCGTTTTCTTGAGAGTCACGCTTTACAGGCTTTGGCGCTTGAGAGTGCGGAAGGGTTGGCTGAGTTCATCCACCGGCAAATGCGTGATCGCTGGGGCTTCCCTGATCCGCTTGAGTTTACCATGCAGGATCGGTTTGCCGCAAAGTACCAGGGACAGCGTTTCTCGTTTGGTTACCCGGCCTGCCCAGATTTAGATGATCAGAAAAAGTTGTTTGGCTTGATTCATCCAGAAGAAATCGGCGTCGAGCTGACGGATGGCTGCATGATGGAACCAGAAGCTTCTGTATCAGCAATGGTCTTCGCCCACCCAGAAGCCAGATATTTTAATGTATTAAGATAGAATTTAGTTAAGAGTTCCGCGGAGGCCGCGGAATTCTTTTTTGTGGAAAAATATCTACCTGAATTATTCACAGTTTTTTTGAAATAGGCTGCTTTCTCCTATTTAATCAGCTTTTCAGTCGATTTTTAATGCACTTAATAAATGAAAAAAGAATCCATTTCTGATAAGGTTAAAACAACTACGAAATAACCACAGAAAGGATTCTTATAATGGCTACTTTACCGCAATTAACCCTAAATTTCAATCGTCAAATTAAATTGTCAAATGATGGAGGTTCCCTTTCTTCTGATACCGGTGAATTCATTTTTAGAGAATTCGATGAGAAAATAGGGTTTTCAGAGACATTAACTAAATACCTACAACTAAAAGACGAAAGACTCTACTTTTTTCATTCGAATGAAAACTTGCTTCGTCAAAAGATTTATCAAATCGTTGCTGGATATTCCGAAGATGATGCAGCTGATCAATTAACGAAGGATCCCGTGTTTACGCAAATCATTGGAACAGAAGCATTAGCTTCCCAACCTAGCTTATCCCGCTTTTTTGCACGGTTTGATAAGGAATCTATTGTGCAATTAAATCAAGCTAATCAAGAACTTTTAGACAAAGTGAATCAAATTAGAGAGTCTAAGGCACTTATTATCGACTTGGATTCTACACATGCCGATACGTATGGAAAACAGGAATCCACATCTTACAATTCTCATTACGGAACAGTTGGTTTCCATCCATTGGTTGCTTTTGATGGAATAACTGGTGATTTTTTAAAGGCCCAACTAAGACCGGGAAATGTCTATACTTCCAACGGTGTCGTGGAATTTGTCAAGCCTCTTATCGAACATTATAATGAGAAATTCCCAGCGATTGTCCCATTCCTACGAGGGGATAGTGGCTTTGCTGTTCCAGCTTTGTATGATTTGTGTGAGGAAGAGTCGGTTTATTATGTGATTCGTTTAAAATCAAATGCCAATTTGCAACGTCTCGCTGATGAACTACATCCTGCCTCCTTTCCAGCCGATACAACAAAACCAGAGATTTATTATGAGGAAACCGAATATCAAGCAAAATCATGGTCTAAGCCTAGAAAAGTGATCATCCAATCTGTTCGCCCTGCGGGCGAATTGTTTTTCACGAATTCATTTTTTGTAACGAACTTGATAGACGCATTTTCCCCGAAGGATATCGTGAATGCGTACAAAAAAAGAGGCACAATGGAAAACTATATCAAGGAAGCTAAGAATGGATTTGGTTTGGATAAAATGAACAGCCATTCTTTTCAAGTAAATGAATCCAAGATGATGTTGAGCTTGTTGGCATATAACCTAACAAATTGGCTTCGTACGCTTTGTTTTCCGGAGGGACAAAAAAGCATACAAATCGAAACCATTCGAACAAGACTGATAAAGGTCGCAAGTAAATTAGTGAAATCAGGACGATCGCTTTACTTTAAGTTGTCTTCCAGTTTTGTGTACCAAGAATTCTTTTGGAAAGTATTACAGAGAATTCAACTGCTAAAGCTGGAATAAAACTTATCTGCTATCTAATTTGGGCTGTGTTAATGTGCGATTTTGATTTTTACACACTGTTGATTGAAGTGGAGGGCGCTTGACTCCTGCGGGATGTAGAGGAAAAGTCGAGACCCCACAGGCGGAACGCCGAGGAGGCTCGACTTCCTCCCTGCGGAAAGCAAGCGCCCGGAACGGAAATCAACAGACAAATGTAATGCAGCCAATATTTAAAAACAACTTTCAAGACCAAGGGAGTAGTATGCTCAAAAACCTAACACTTTAAGACATGCCACTTAGCGATTTTCATGAATAGGTAACTTACAAATAAATTAATGGCAATTGTGCACCAAATTGAATTTCTAGATTTCTTTTTATTGACTAATGTGCAGGTATGAATAATTCAGGTATCTATAATAATTTTTTACAAAATCGAAGTGCTTTTTTACGTAATCCGGGCGCAATTTTACATAATCTCGCTTCTTTTTTACAATGTTTGGTATAAACTGGATCACTCCCTATTCCAAAGAATTTATTTTACAAAATCGGAGTGCTTTTTTACGTAATCCACGCGGAATTTTACATATTCCCGCTTGTTTTTTACAATGTTTGGTATAAACTGGATCACTCCTTATTCCAAAGAATTTATTTTACAAAATCGGAGTGCTTTTTTACGTAATCCGGGCGCAATTTTACATAATCTCGCTTCTTTTTTACAATGTTTGGTATAAACTGGATAACATCTTGTTATAAGGAAGCTATTTTTTTAGATGCAAAAATTATTTAACTACTGCTTATTTCGTTTTTCTAAATTTATGAAATAAGCAGTTTGTTTTACTTTTGACACTCATTAGCCGATAATATAGTTGTAAAAAAATTCAATTAGGAGGTTTTACATATGTTTGATGTTGTTATTGTAGGTGCAGGTCCCGCTGGCGCAAGTGCTGCTCTTTTTACAGCAAAAGCTGGCAAGAAAACACTTATCGTTGACAATGACAAAAGTGTAACCAAAAGGGCTTGGATTGAAAACCATTATGGGGTAAAAGAAATTACCGGTCCCGACCTCGTAGAGATTGGTAAAGAGCAAGCCAGTAAATTTGGCGCTGAAATTGTCCAAGCTACCGTAACCAATATTAGTAAAACCAATGACGGTTTTAAAGTTGAAACAGATAACCATCAATATGAAGCAAAACATGTTATCGTGGCAACGGGGATGCTCGCAGACTTGGCGGAAAAGGCTGGTCTTAACACAAAACCAGGTACTGAACCAAGGGTAAAAACCATTCTTGATGTTGATGCTGCTGGAAAAACAAATGTTGACGGCATCTGGGCAGCCGGTACCATTGCCGGGGTCAGCATGCATACGATCATTACTGCCGGTGACGGAGCCAAGGTTGCCATTAACGTAATTAGTGAATTAAATGGCGAACGCTACGTTGACCATGATATTTTAAAATCTTAAATACCACTTTAAGTCCCCAATAAAAGGGGACTTTTTTTCCTTAAGTAAAAAATCATTGACAGTTTACAGCCTTTCCCATTAAAATTTCTTTATCATTTCAAAAAAATCCCTATTTTCAAGGAGACTCTACATGATCACTAAGGACAATAAGATTCATTTTGTCGTAACCGGTCTATTGCTGGCTATTCTCATGTCGGCGATGGATAATACGATTGTTGCTACAGCTATGGGAACTATTGTCGCGGACCTTGGCGGACTTGATAAGTTTGTTTGGGTAACCTCGGCCTATATGGTTGCCGTCATGGCCGGAATGCCGATTTTCGGGAAATTGTCTGATATGTACGGCCGCAAACGCTTTTTTATGTTTGGATTATCTGTCTTCTTAATTGGCTCTGCTTTATGCGGGATTGCCCAAACAATTGTACAATTAAGTATTTTCCGGGCGATTCAAGGAATTGGCGGCGGTGCACTGATGCCGATTGCCTTTACTATTGTATTTGATATCTTTCCGCCAGAAAAGCGTGGAAAGATGACGGGGCTGCTCGGAGCTGTTTTTGGCACATCAAGTGTATTAGGTCCGCTTTTGGGTGCTTATATTACTGATTACATCAGCTGGCACTGGATTTTTTACGTCAATATCCCTCTTGGTTTAGTTTCTATTGTTTTAATTATCCGCTATTACCATGAATCTTTGCAGCATTCCAAGCAAAAAATTGATTGGCTTGGTGCGATTACATTGGTCATTTCCGTTATCAGCCTCATGTTTGCTTTAGAATTAGGCGGCAAGGAATATGCATGGAACTCGACGCCCATTATCAGTCTGTTCGCAAGCTTCTTTATTCTTTTTATTGTGTTCTTTATTGCCGAGGTTAAAGCAGAAGAGCCGATTTTACCGCTATGGCTGTTTAAGCGGAGGCTGTTTGCCGCCTCGCAAATCCTCGCCTTTTTATATGGTGGCACATTTATTATTTTAACTGTGTTTATTCCGATTTACGTTCAAGCTGTTTATGGAGGTACAGCAAAAAATGGCGGCTTGATCTTGACGCCGATGATGCTCGGGTCGGTTGCCGGCAGTGCAATTGGTGGGATTTTTTCGACGAAAACCTCTTATCGAAATTTGATGGTGATCTCCATCATTTCATATCTTGCCGGAATGTATTTACTTGGGACGATGACAGTTGATACTGCTAGAATCATACTTACGGTTTATATGATTCTCGTAGGCTTTGGAGTCGGTTTTTCCTTCTCCTTGCTGCCGACGGCTTCGATTCATAATCTTGAGCCGCAATTCCGCGGGACAGCCAATTCGACTAACTCCTTTCTGCGTTCATTTGGCATGACACTGGGGATTACCATCTTCGGAACGATTCAGAATAATGTCTTTACCGACCAATTGAAAGAAGCATTTAAAGGAATGGGCGGAACCGGTGGACAGACATTTAAAATGGGCGATCCGCGGGAAATTTTCGAAGCAAGTGAAAGGGCAAAAATCCCCGGTTTTATTTTGGATAAAATTATTGATGCCATGTCGGCATCGATTACACAAACTTTCTTGCTCGCTTTGATCCCAATCGGGCTTGCCGCGATTACGATCTTTTTCATGGGAAAAGCCCGGATTGTCATCCATAAAGAATCTGCACGAGGGTAGTAAAAAGCACTGGAACCGTTGCGGTCCAGTGCTAATTTTTTATACCTCAAGATCTTTACCTTCTTCAACTACATGGAATAATAAGTGGGCGAGATGATGGATCGGGCCGTATTCCTCTTCTTCTTCTTCTTCATCCATTTCCTCACTAAATTCCATATCATTCAAATACAAAGCCATAAACTCGTAAAAATCACTTAGTTGAAAGGCATAACAGGCAGTAGGCTCTTCATTGTCTTCCTCATATTGCAGCACCATGTAGGATAGGTCGCCGTCCTTATCGGCAGCATCGAAAAAGACAAAAAAGCCAATGTTGGTATCCAGCTCAAATAAGTGCCTTGTCCCGCCTTCTGTGGCCTTATCAAAATCCTCCTGATTTAATTTTTGAACCTGCATCGTATCGACATTATCTTCTTGATGAAAGCTAACAACAAATGATTTCATAAAAATCCTCCTCGCTCACAGCCAAATTTAAAAGCACATAATTCCATTATGCCCTATTCTAGGAAATCAACAAGCCATAAACGAAAAAAATCCCTGAGAATCTCAGGGATTTTTTCATCAACCGATTGGCGGGTGAATTGGATATGTTAGAACAGTAACTAACAAAACTGCTGAAAATGTAACTAATTGTAACGCAATTCTTTTCACTTGATTTTCCTCCTTTATTGCACAGTTATTTTATTTAAATATTTTACTACATCCATTGCATTTCCCTGCCTCGTATAATAATCGGCAAGCATTTTATAAAAGTGAGTAATGTCATCAGCATGCTCATTCGCCTCTTCTAAAAAAGGAATGACTTTTGTTTCTAAATATTTAAACCCTTTTTCCGGCGAGTCCATGTGGAGCAGATAAAAATCCGCTAACAGCCGAAATTTTTTACTCCCCAGCTCTTTGGCCAAAGAATAAACATCTTGAAAACATTTCCTTGCTTTTTCCATCTCATTGAGAGAGTAATGCAGTTCCCCGATGACATATAAAGTTACAAGATAATCATGATTACGGCTTGGTTGCAAAGCTAAACTCTTCCCAAAATAGTAGAGTGCCAGCTTATAATTTTTCATTTTTCGCTGCAGGTAGCCCATGTTATGAAAGATCTGCGGCAACAATGCTTCTTCCTTCATGATTTCGGCATTGCGAATTAAATGACGGAAACACACTTCAGCTTCTTCATAGATATTGGAGTGGGTATAGTTAATCCCCAGCAGCATTAGTGTGTGAAGGACTCTCAAGAAATTATGCTCATTCATAAAGATTTGCAACGCCTGTTTACCAAAATGGATCGCATGGCCCGACTGTTCAAGCAAACTTTTAATCAGTGCACGATGATAAAGGAATTCTCCATCTGTTGTTTGAAAACAATTTTCCATATGCAAGGAGTCAAGAATCTCATCAGCATTCTTATATTGGCCCTTCCACATTAACCATACCGCATTATAGTAGCGAAATAAATAGTCTTCATGTTGGGAAAAATTTTTCCTTTGCTTATGTAAAAGTTCTTTTTGAGACCCCGCTTCATCCAGTAATCCTTTAAATAAAAGATATCGATATTTATAAAGTTCCCAAATATGGATATAATGAGAGAATGGAATCAGATGTTCAATCTGTTTCAATTTCTGATAGGTTTGTTCAACCTCATCTTTTAAATAAAAGTTAATGTTATTGCTAAATTCCCGCAGCAGGAGTTTAATTTGCTCCTCATTCGCTTCCACCTCCTCCATGCTTATATTTAAGCGTTCGAGCAGAAGCGCGATCGTTTCCTCGTTTGCTTCTTTGGAATTGTTTTCGATCTTGCTCAAATGGGGAACTGAACAAATTCCCTTGGCCAATTCTCCCTGGGTCAATCCTCTCTGAGTCCGGTAAAATTTAATGAGGGCTCCAAATTCCATTATTTCATCACCCATCTCGTCTCTTTTTTATCATTATTTTACCCTATTAGCTTTTATTTCGAAATAATTATTCTGACTATTTAAATTTTAGCAAAAAAGTTGGGAAAATTTTTGATATCCCTGTTTCAAAGATTAAATTTTTTAAAAGAAAAACCAGCCTGAACAAGGCTGGCAATCTAGAAATATTTCTTTTTCCAAAAAACAAAAGCTGTTAAACTAGCAAAAAACCCAGAAATGACTAGCGGGATAACAAAGGAATAATGAATATGTTGAAATGGAATATTGACGTTCATCCCATAGAAACTAGCGACCATTGTCGGCAAGGCAAGAATAATCGTAATCGAAGTTAAAAACTTCATAACGATGTTCAAGTTATTTGAAATGATCGAAGCAAAAGCATTCATCATCCCTGTTAAAATCGTATGGTACGTTTCCGCCATTTCAATCGCCTGGGTTATTTCGATAATGACGTCTTCCAAAAGGTCCTTATCTTCTTCATACATTTTTAAATAATTGAAGCGCAAAATTTTATCCAAGACGACTTTATTTGCTTTTAATGAAGTCGTAAAATAAACCAAGCTTTTCTCTAATGCCAGAAAAGCGTACAATTCTTTATTTTTCAATGATTGATGGACGACCTTTTCAATATCATTGGTTTTCTTATTAATTTGTTTTAGGTACCGCAGATAATAAGATGAGATAACAAACAACAGCTGCAAGGCAAATCGTGTCTTTTTAAAGGTGAAAAATTCCTTCACACGGTTGGTGCGAAATTCCTCAATGATCGGGGAATCCTTTAAGGAAACCGTAATCATATTTTCCTCAGTCAGGACAATTCCAATCGGAATCGTTTCATATACAGCCATACCAGATTCATCATGAACGATATATGGGAAGTCGACAATGATATAAACCCGGCCATCATCACGTTCAATCCGTGGACGTTCCTCATCGTCCAGAGCGTCCCTAATAATATCTACATCCACCTGAGTATCATTGGATACTTTATTAATCTCCTCAGTCGTTGGGGCATACACATTTACCCAGCAGCCTTTTGAAATGACATCAACTTTTTCTAATTTCCTAGCTTCGGTGCTTTTAAAAATTTCCAGCATGTTAAAACCTCCCCACTTACTTTAATTGGGGAAGTCAACAACCCTTCCAGAGTTGATATTCTTGATCAATTCATAGAAAACATTGACTTCCCCCTGCCTACTGCTAGGGTCTGGATCCATGGAATAACTCAAAAATATCATCTCCTTTACAATAACCATTTATTAGGGTCTGACGGTCATGTTCCATACCGTCAGAATGAAAATTTTTTAATCCCTTCCTATCATAAACCGATTCTTCCGAAAGTACAAACCAGTTTTTTTGGAAATTAATTTTTATCCGCAAAATAAGGATTTAAATGAATCAACACCTCATGAATGTTATCGTTCCGTACCATCATTTCTTTTTTGATAGCCTTAGCCAAATCATGTCCTTGCTTGATTGTTTTAAAATGATCAATCGAAATTCTCAGATCGACTAAAACATAATGGCCGTGCTCCCTTGCTCTAATGCGGTCAATTCGCTTCACATCGGGAAATGCGCTGATAATATCAATATATTCCTGAATGATCTCATTGTTAATATTCCGCTCCAGCAATATATCGAAGGCTTCGGTTAACATCTCCTTGGCAATTCTAAAAATTAAATAGGCAACAAATATACTGGCAGCCTTATCACCGTATAAAAGGAAATGGATCTCGAAGCGCTGGCCAATAATCGAGAACAGGACCCCAATGGCAGCTGCAATGGAAGCAACAATATCCGCTTTATGATCAAAAGCAATTGCTTCAATTGCTTTACTGCTATTCTGCCTTGCCACCTGTAAGGAGCTGCGGTATAAAATCACCTTTGCAGCAAACGAAAAAACGGCTACCCACATCGCTAAGATGCTTGGTGATTCCACTTCCTGAAAGAATCCGGCAATACCTTCGTAGGCAACATAAATGGAAACAAGCAGGAGCAGCATCCCAACAATTTCGGAGACGATCACTTCAGCCTTTCCATGACCATATGGATGTTCTTTGTCGGCCGGTTTATTGGAAATTTTAATCACCAACAAGACAATAACAGAGGCAAATACATCAGCTGCTGAATGGATCCCGTCTGCAAAGACCGCGTCACTATTTCCAATCGAGCCAATGATAATTTTCCCTAAGGTAAGAACCAAGTTACATATTAGACTAATCCAGGCTATTTTTTTAGCCAGGGTTTCTCTCATGACCATTGATAGACCACCTTTTACAATCCAGTAGAACCATTGAAACTATACATCGTTTTAACACGGAAAACAATCATTTTGTCAAAATTTATCGAATCGAATCGTTCTCCTCGTTTTCCTGTTTCATCATTTCAATTTCTTCCATTATCGCGATTCTATTGATTTGGTCATGAAGAAAATGGAACGCTTCATCCAGCTGTTTACGGGATGGAAAGTCAGTTTTTTTATTCATATAGGCGACTCCTTTGATTTTTTATGAGTAATCCTGACAAAAAAAGACGAAAATACCGTTGAATCCATTTTAAAAAGGAGTGATACGAATTGGATAAACAGAAACAAAAAGCAAATCCCAAAAAGGAGGTTGCCGGGAGCTTCTATCACCCAAGTTATGATCATGAACATGATCAGCTTTCCTCAGGACTTGCGGAAACCCATGAGCAGGTTAGCGACGTCTATGCTGAGGGTGAAATTGGTGCGGTTATTGATAATGGAACCGGGAAACAGGTACCACTGCACAACAGTGACCAAGGGTAAAAATCAGAGAAAACAGCTTTTCAAAGGGAAAGCTGTTTTCTTAAGGTATGGGGGTAAAACGTGACTAAAACTCGGAATGAAGCATGAGTAAAATAGATTGCATTTCCAACTTGAAAACAGAAGGCTAAGTTCCTTTCTCCGCTATTCGTCATCCTCCACATACGGATCATGCTCAAATGCCGGCAGGTCACCAAAGCTTGTCATAGTGCCCTCTTCATCGAGTGCGTCTTCATATTGTTCATGCTGCATATTGGGGTAGACCGTGATATTTTTTCCATACATATCATTACCGACAAAATTTTCAAAATCCTCTACGTAGCCAATGTTTTCTTCTGACTCTATATACATGTCATTATAATGATCCATCGAAGAGGCTAAATCAGAAGGGGTTTCCGATGTTCCCCATTCTGCCACCGCCTGCCACGAATCTTCTGCATCGAAGGCCACATCTTCGTCTTTTTTGTCCATGTCGAACTTTCCCCATGGAGGCAGTAAGACCCCCTCTTCAATTGGGCGAATATGGGAAGTAACCTGATCTGGGCTATGTTCAAGGCAGTAGGTGGTATTGGGCAATGCCTCTAACCGCTCAATAGGAATGTCCTTACCGCAAACTTCACATTTCCCGTAAGTGCCATTTTCCATTGCGGCGAGCGCCTTATCAATATTGTTCAACTGGATTTTGTAGTGCTCCAACAAGGCGTTGTCCTTCCCTCGCTCAAATAGCTCAGTTCCTTCGTCAGCAGGATGATTATCATAGCTCGATAATTCCCCCATCGACTCATGCCAAAAGCCTCGCTCATAACCAAAATGATCATTCTGCTTTAGATGCTCTTCTACTTCAGCCTTTTCAGCTAATAATTGTAAACGTAAATCAGCCAGCTTTTCTGTTGATAACATCGTATCTACTCCTTTCAGAGAAAAGCGCGTGTAGATCACAAATTAAGTTCAAAGGATTAAATAGCTCTCCTATATTTTCAATTGTTTTGCAGTTGATTATGTACTAAATATTTAATTCCATCAAAATCCAAGTAGCGTTGCCGCATAAGAAACAACCTGAGGTGTATCTTAAGAATGAATAAATTACTTAGGAAAAGAGGAGATTCACATGATCAATCCTGATTTTGAAAGATTTAATCAAATTCAAAAGAAGCACCAGGGAGAACATTTAGGGACAGATCGCAAACAAAGAGCCGGACTCAACGATCGGGATTTTAATAATCAAGGCATTACGGATAAATCGCCGGGCGCGACTGGCCGCTAAGAAGGAGAAGGTGGATGGGAAAATCTAAGTCTGGGACGCAGGAAAACAACTTGAAATGGTGGCAGCTGTCATTATTTGGCGTCGGCTGCACAATCGGAACAGGATTTTTCCTTGGCTCAAGCTTGGCGATCAAAATGACAGGACCTTCGTTGTTAATTGCCTATATGATGGCTGCCGTTGGCACGTATATCGCCTTTGATGCTCTTTCCAGGATGACTGCACAGGAACCCCTCGATGGAGGGTTCAGGTCCTATGCCAAAAAAGCCTATGGCCGCTGGGCAGGTTTTAGCAGCGGCTGGGTCTATTGGGTCTCGGAGGTGCTGATTATGGGAAGCCAAATGACCGCTCTGGCGATTTTTTCCCGCTTTTGGTTCCCCAAAGTGCCCCTTTGGCTGTTTGCAGCAGGCTATGCGGTGCTTGGCTTGGTGGTTGTTTTAATTGGTGTCGGGTTGCTAAATAAGTTGGAAAATATTTTAGCCGTGATTAAAATATCAGCCATTTTAATGTTTGTTATCCTTGCGTTATTGGCTTTATTTGGGATTATTGACGGCGACCGCCCGATTGCATATCCAAATAGAATGAAGGAGATATTCCCCGGCGGCGTTATCGGATTGTGGTCAGCAGCCATTTTTGCCTATTACGCCTTTGGCGGGATTGAAATATTAGGACTGATGGCCACCAAATTGAGGGATCCGAAGGAAGCTCCAAAAGCCGGACGGGTGATGTTGTTTTCACTTATGATTATTTATGCCCTGGCAATTGGCCTTGCCGTTACCATGGTCTCATGGCATAAATTTAACGCCAAAGAAAGTCCGTTTGTTATCGCCCTGGATGCCTATAACCTTTCGTTTGTCCCGCATATTTTTAACGGGGCTTTAATTATTGCCGGGTTTTCTACAATGGTTGCTTCCCTTTATGGGGTGACAAGCGTGTTAGTTACCTTAGCTGAAGAAGGCGATGCTCCCGTAAGTTTTTCAAAGAAAGGAAAATTAAAGGTACCGCTGCCGACCCTGATCCTGACAATGCTGGGAATTGCCGCTTCGGTTATTTCCGCATTATTAATGCCTAATCGTATTTATGAATATATTACGACTGCTGCCGGGTTAATGCTGCTCTATAATTGGATGTTTATCCTTGCCTCGACGAGAAAACTGCTGAAGCTTTCGACAAGCGATAAAATTAAATATGTCATTGGGGCTGTGTTGATTTTAATCGCAGTCAGCGGAACACTTTTTCATCATACAAGCAGGCCGGGGTTGTTTATCAGCTTAGCCTTCATTGCTGTAATTGGCGGGATTACTCTGATTATGCAGGCAAAGTGGAAAAAAAAACGGAAACGAGTACTCTCCCCATGGCCGACTGCCTAAGCAGCAGATGGCAGGATACGTTTATTGACAAATAGTCGCCTTGCAGATAATCCGTTTTCGTGTGATGTCTCATTTAAAGTCCCCAATGGCAAACTGGACAAAGGAAACAGCTAGCGCTTATCATGCTAGCTGTTTTTAGGTAAATAAATTTTCAAAGGCCTGAAAGCCAAAGTAGCACCCAAAGCCAATTAACGACAGACCGGATAACAATGAGATGGTCACTAAAAGCTGCGAGGTTAAATATTTGCGGAAACTGCTAGCGACACTCGCCATCGCAATATCCCAGATTAACAACCCAATAAATATTGCGCCGCTGTAAAGCACTAATTGACTGGTCTTATAAACCGCCGCGGTTTTGGCAAGAACAGATCCATAAATCCCTAGCCAAAAAAGAATCGTTAAGGGATTAGAGATTGACATCAGGAAGCCGGTGAGAAAAGCTTTGATTAGCGGCTCTTTCGTTCTTGCATATTGCCAGTGGATTTTTCCGGCATTCATGATCGTTTCAATCCCGGTATAGATAAGGATAAAAAAACCAAACAGCCACAGCAATGTTTGCATAAATTCTGTTTCCAAAAACCTGACAACGCCTATGTAAACGATCAGCATATAAATCCCATCAGCGATGACTGCTCCGACTCCCACAAGCCAAGAATGTAAAAATCCCCCTCTGATGCCGCGATCAATTTGGGCTGCATTAACAGGACCAATCGGAGCAGCCAGCGATAGTCCCAGCAAAATGTAGCTCAAAAATATATTCATGTTCATTCTCCTCCCCGACTGTGAAAAAGCCTGTCAACCTATTCATATTCACGTTGCGGGGGTTGTACGACATAAAAATTAGCAGAGAAATTTCTATTTGCTCGTTTCAGATATCTTTCGATAATCACGGCGAACGAGGTCTTCCTCTCCCGGCTGCGATAGCAAATGGCGCTTTGGCATCGGCAAATTAAAGGTATCGATATCAATAATAAACTTGGGCCGCTGCTTCGTCTCCTTATAAATTTTCCCGATGTACTCTCCAATCAGGCCGATGGCGATTAATTGAAGGCCGCCAATCAGCCAGATGGAAGTAATCAGTGATGTCCAGCCTGTCTGAGTATAGCCGAGAAACTTTAGTGTTAAAAAGTAACTGCCAAAGGCGAGGCTCAACAGAAAAGAAATCATGCCCATAACAAGCACGAAACGGATCGGCGAAACCGAAAAAGAGGTGATGCCATCGAAGGCAAAGGCGAGCATTTTTTTCAAAGGGTATTTCGTTTTACCGGCCTTTCTTTCCAAACGGTCATAAAAGACAACATCGGAACGAAAACCGAGAAGCGGCACGATTCCCCTCAGGAACAGATTTACCTCTTTAAACCGCGCCAGTTCTTTGACTGCCCGCTGGCTCATTAAGCGAAAGTCTGCGTGATTATAGACAAGGTCGACACCCAGGCTTTTCATTATTTTATAAAAGCCTTGTGCTGTTGTTCGCTTAAAGAACGTATCTGTTTCACGGCCTTTCCGCACTCCATAAACAATCTCACAACCATCATGGAACTTTACGATAAATTCGCGGATGACTTGAATATCATCCTGCAGGTCAGCGTCAATTGAAACAATACAGTCGGAGCGTTCGGCTGCTGCCTGCATTCCCGCGATCAATGCGTTCTGGTGGCCGACATTGCGGGCCAATTTCAGCCCCTTGACATAATGATTTCTTAATCCTTCTTTATAAATAATCTCCCATGTCCGATCCTTACTGCCATCATCGACAAAGAGAATTTTACTGCGATCGGAGACGAGTGCTTCATCAATCAGCCCAGTCAACAGTCCATGAAGGCATTTAATCGTTTCCGGTAAAATTTCTTCCTCGTTAAAGCACGGTACAACAATAGTAAGGACTGCGTCGCTCATGCTAGATTACCCCCTGAAGTCTACATTGTCTTATATAAGTAAATTTTCCATGCCGACAGCTTTGAGACGAATACTTTTTCCAGCGTTAACTGATTTTCCTCAGCATTATCAATCGGTAGTGCGGAAAAAATATAACGTCCGCCCATTTGCTTAAACACAGCAGTATTTAACTGCAAATCCTTCAAATGCCGCTTGGAGTCTTTCTTGATCATGTACCGCTTCCCGAGCTGAGCAGTAAAAATATAGCAGCGGCCGCCCCATTTATCAAAATACTTGCGAATCGTTTTATTTTTTGCCAATTCCTTTTCGATTATTTTTCTAAACTGATGTTTATAGCTTAATGGGTAAAAATTATTATACGTATCAAGGGTATAAAAGCCGTTGTACTGAGCAATCACAGGATGGATGCCAATGCTGGCCACGCGGTACGCATCCTGTGGCAAGCCAATATGTTCCTTGATTTCCCCGAACAATTCCTCGGCATAAAATTCCCTCACGGTCGGTTTTTTATGATAAATGATTTCATCATTAAATAGTCCCAATAATAATATTTGCATCACTGCCAGCCACTTAGCAGTTTTCGCCCAGCTGAAACCTTGGAGAGAAATGATCTTTAAAGCGAGAGCGAAGCTGGCATAAATCACAAGCGGTCGTAAAAAATGGTAGCGGGCAAAATTAAAGGTGTCCATAAAATGGAATTTTTTAGTTAATGGCAGCCAGCCTTCATAAAACCAAAAGGCATACCAAAGCGAGAGGATAAAATTTACAGCAAACAGAAACACAAAGACTTTTTCCTGTTTCCAGAGCTTTTTCGAATAGACAAAGTAAATCGCAATCAAGGTGGCCGGCAGAATGAATAAGGTATGGACTGTCATTACATGGGTATGACCAAGGATATAGTTTTTAAAGGTCAGACGTACCGCCCGCCAAAAGGGCAGTTCAGCATGAAAATATTCATCCCGGCTATTCGGCTCTCCTTTAAAAAGAAACGAATACACTAAGCGATATTCGACCAGCAGATAAATAAATGACATGTAGAGAATTGATAACAAAAAACGGAAATTCCAGCCTTTCCCACGGACTACATCGACCAGCCAGAAAATTCCCATTGCCGTTAGGAAAAAGAAAAACCCTAAGACAATACTCGAATATAAAGGTAAAAATGTCAGCACGAGATAATCCTTCAACGAGCCCGTGCCATTGCGAATATTCAGGAACGCCCAAAGTGCAAGCGGCATCCCCAATGTACTCAGCATTCCGGACGGCCAAAACGGTGTCAGGGCAAAGGCAAGGGCTGTGGCGATATTAAGCTGCTGCCATTTCACTCCGGGAAGCAAATGAGTCTTTAATAGCAAATACATCCCGAAAAAGGCAACAACCCTTGTCAAGGCTTGGCTGAAACCATAGGCCACCATGGTTGGGAACAGGGCATATAGCCAGACGATCACGCTGTACTCTGTTCCAAAGGCGTTACGTGACAACAGGCCGTTGATGATTTGCGGAATGACCCCATGAATCCCGCCAAATAGTTCCCCGCTTCGTGCCAGCACCTTATACCAGCCCAAGTTGGAATCCAAATTATCATGGACCCGGATATGCGCATTTTCCTGCAAGATAAACAGCGGCGAGAGATAGATTGCGATCACAATCAAAGCCAAGACAATTAATCTCCGCTCGTTTCTCGTTTCCATCATGATATTACCTGCACCTCAAAAATCTCGTATTAATGGGTTGTTTTACCTTTAAACTGTGCAAAGACGGAAAAATTATACTTTATGGCACAAGCAAACGCAGAATAATCCACAAAAAAGAGAAGGGAATGATGATAATCCCTCCTCAATCGTGATTTATGCATCTATTTATTTTAACCGTTTTTCCAATTCGGCCTTTTTCTCCTCGTAGCCAGGCTTGCCTAAAAGGGCAAACATATTGACTTTATAGGCCTCGACACCGGGCTGATCAAATGGATTCACCCCAAGCAAATAGCCGCTCATCGCGCATGCCTTTTCAAAGAAATAAACGAGGTAGCCAAAGGTATATTCATCCATTGCCGGAATCGTCACGATTAAGTTTGGCACTCCGCCATCGGTATGAGCAAGCATGGTGCCCTCAAATGCCTTATTATTGACAAAATCAATCGTTTTTCCAGCCAAATAATTTAACCCGTCTAAATCATTTTCCATCGCTTCAAGCGTTAACTCGTGACGCGGCTGTTCAACTTTGATGATGGTCTCAAATAAGTCCCTGCGCCCCTCCTGAACATATTGCCCAAGAGAATGAAGGTCAGTCGAGAAGTTTGCAGAGGAAGGATAGATTCCTTTTTGGTCCTTGCCTTCACTTTCACCAAATAACTGCTTCCACCACTCGGAAAAATATTGCAGACCCGGTTCATAATTGATCAGCATTTCGATGGTTTTCCCTTTGTTATATAAAATGTTTCTTACAGCAGCATATTGATAAGCCAAATTATCTTTAAGTTCAGATTGGCTAAAATCCGCTTGTGCTCTAGCTGCTCCTTCCATGATTTTTTCAACATTGGCTCCGCTTACGGCAATCGGCAGAAGGCCAACTGCTGTGAGCACTGAGTAGCGGCCGCCGACATCATCCGGGATTACAAAAGTTTCATAGCCTTCGTTATCCGCCAATGTCTTTAAAGCTCCTCTAGCTTTATCTGTCGTTGCATAAATCCGTTTTTGCGCTTCTTTCGCACCATATTTTTCTTCTAACAACTTACGGAAAATTCGGAAGGCAATCGCCGGTTCCGTCGTCGTTCCTGATTTGGAAATAACATTGATCGAGAAATCTTTATTTTCAATCAGGTCGATCACGTCTCGCATATAAGATGAACTAATATTATTGCCGACAAAAATGATCTGCGGTGCATTGCGTTTTTCCTTCGCCAAGGCATTATAAAAGCTATGATTCAACATTTCAATAGCTGCCCTTGCCCCAAGATAAGAACCGCCTATCCCAATGACGAGAAGGACGTCGGAATCAGCTTTGATTTTTGCAGCCGCTTTTTGAATTCGGGCAAATTCCTGCCTATCATAGTCAGTGGGAAGGTTGATCCAGCCTAAAAAATCGCTGCCGGCTCCTGTTTTTTCATGAAGGGAATGATGTGCCACCTTGACGGCATCTTGTAGATATGTAATTTCATGTTCACCAAAAAAGGCGAGTGCTTTCGAGTAATCAAAACGAACATGTGTCATCTCCTGATCCTCCATTCTTTTATTTTCAATAATCACTTTACATGATGGAAATTAGATTATCAAGGAAGCCCCTGTAATGTAAGCGCAACCTATTTTATAAAGAAAACTCGGCGATTGGCGAGCCTTTAAGGCGGTTCATGAGGCGTAGTTACACTTATGCCTGATAGGAAAGTTTTTATACTCCCTCATAAAAGTAAGTTTTTCTCTTGTTTTCTCTGTTTTTCTCAGTATTTCGTATTACTTTGTTTGAACGCTATATGAATGACAGTCAAGAATATTTATTTTGTTAGGAGGAGGGCATAACTAAATAAACCCTCCTCTTTCATATTTACAGAAAAAGGGTTTTCATGAATAATATGGTCGCTCAACGGACCCACAATATTCATGGCGGCATACCCTCCCATTTCTCACGGCGTCATATGATCCATATGCGCATACATTCCTTCGTTCTGCCTATCCAATGAAGTGGGGTCGGTGTTGCTTTCCTGCGGGGTCTTTGCCCAAAAGTATAAATATTACCGACTGCTCCGAGCTTCTGATGTCAAAAAACAATTTAACACTGTTAAAAATCTAATGAAAACAATTAACCTTACAAAATTTAAAAGCGTTACCTGTTAAATCATATATTTTGTATTTCTTTATTCTTCGGAGGAGGAGAGCAAAAGTAACCTTCCTCTCCATAAATAGCCTTTTTAAACATAAGTTTCTCATATTTTTGAAGGATATACTCCATGCTTTCATGGGAAACGGAAGTATCTCCTCTGTCTGACATATTTCACAAGATGGGGTCGGCGATGCTTTCTTACGGGGTCTTCGCCCATTAGTATAAAAACTTGCCAACTGCTCCTTAATTTTTATTGCGAGGATTATGCAGCCTGCTTTATACGATCTTCCATCCCTTGAAAATGGGGGATATCCTTTAACATTTTTTCTGGACTAAATGCTACTCTCTTTTTGCCAACCGTAAACAAAACACGGATTAACTTACAACATAAAGCGATCATCGACTGTTTTTTCTTTAATGGGTTTTCATTTCTAGTTGTAAAATATTGATGTAAAGCTTTAAATGCAGGGTTCTGAGCGATTAGCGGAAGAACAACTTTAAACAATAAAGAACGCAGTTTAGGCCGTCCCCTTTTGGTTATAATTGTTTTCCCTTTCCACTTTCCTGAAGTCGCTAATTTAAGATTTAACCCAGCCAATTTTATGATTTGTTCTGGTGATTCATAATTTTGAAGGTCTCCTATTTCAGCGAAAAACCCTGCAACTGTTGTTTTAGCTACTCCTTTTATTGAAATCATTTCCTCAACGCCAGGAATTTGATTTAGAATCTCTTCTATTTCCCTCCAGACCGTCTCTAGTTGTTCTTTAATAAGGGAATATTGGGCTAATAAGGTTTGTAATTTAAGTCTAGCCAGACTTCTCCCTTCTTTGATTCCAATTGAGTTACTAGCTGCTTCATGGAGGTTTCGCACTTTTTTTATTCCTACTCCACGTTTTACTTCTTTCCGAATTTCAGAAAGGAGTTCTTCTTCCGATCGTTCCAGCAGCTCATCGGGAAATAAACCCATTCGTAAGATTTGTAATGATGCTTTCCCTTCCCATTTACCAAATGCTTCAATATATTCCGGGAAGTATCGATCAAGCCATTGATGAACGCGCCCTTGAACAGCCTGCAGATCCGTTATAAGCTGATCATACAGGTTCATACCTTCCCTAAGCTCTGAATAAATGCCTTCGGGCAAATTAGGTTCTGAGTAGCGTCCCTCTTCGATTAATCTTGAAATTACCCGGGCATCTTTTACATCATTTTTCGTTGGAGAATTATCATCCAACTCCTTTGACTTTTTTACATGGGCTGGGTTAACTACAACAACCTTTAAATTTTTGTTTTTTAACCAATAGGCAAGTGGTAACCAGTAATGTCCAGTAGGCTCCATGCCAAAAATTTCAACTGTTTTTGCATGCTTTATTTTCAATGTATTAACCCAGTTTATTAGACTGGTAAATCCTGATAAAGAATTTTTAAACGTAAGCGGTTTTCCAAACTGAATTCCCCTAAAATCCTGGGCACGGGCTACGTGCTTATGCTTAGCAATATCGATTCCAATAATTAACGTGTCTTCAGTAAGTTGTAAAATCTTATTATTTTGTTTATACTTCATTTGAGTCCTCCTTGGTTCAAGTTAAGGGTCCTGTGCACTGGACACCTCGTATCATACCAAGAGGACTTTTTTGTTTCAAACTTCATTTTTGCTTGAATACAGGAATGCTTTCCTATCGGCCAAAAAAATGTCCGACCACACATCGGACATTTTTTCACACTCAATTGTTTTAAAGGGAGGCACGATAGATGGCTAACACATCTTCCCGGTTTAATTTAGAAAAGGTACCAAACTCACCGTTCGCCATTGCCCGGTCCGCCATAACATCAAGCTTGCTGTCATCAATATCGTAGTCAGCCAGCCGACTCGGTGCTCCGATACTGTTCCAAAACTCCCGTAATTTTTGAATCCCTTCCAACCCTGCTTGTTCTGCAGTTTTTCCTTCAGGGTTAACCCCAAAGACTCTGACAGCCATTTGCTTAAACCGCTCCGGTTTCACAGCGAGATGATGCTTCATCCAATGCGGGAAGAGAATGGCCAGCCCGCCGCCATGGGGAATATCATAAACGGCCGAAACGGCATGCTCCAGATTATGCGTTGCCCAATCACCGCGGTAGCCCATATTCAAGATGCCGTTTAATGCCATCGTTCCGGCATAGAGAATGGTGGCGCGATGTTGATAATTTTCCAGGTCTTGGAGCAATTTTGGCGCTGTTTCCATGATCGTCAATAGCAGGGATTCACACATCCGGTCTTGGAAATCAGTGTTCTCTTCAAGGTGAAAATAATGTTCAAACACATGCGACATCATATCGACGATTCCATAAATGGTTTGGTTCTTTGGCACCGTAAAAGTATTTACCGGATCAAGAATCGAGAATTTCGGGAATGTGGCAGGGCTTCCCCAGCCGTATTTTTCGTTCGTTTCCCAGTTGGTAATCACTGAGCCGGAGTTCATTTCCGATCCTGTTGCCGCAAGTGTCAATACGGTCCCGAAAGGCAGAGCTTCGTTGGCAAATGCCTTCTTAATCACTAAATCCCAAGGATCTCCGTCATATTTGGCTCCCGCAGCAATTAACTTTGTACAATCAATGACACTGCCGCCGCCCACGGCAAGAAGAAAATCAATGCCTTCCTGTTTACAAATTTCAACCCCTTTTCTGGCAGTTGAAACCCGAGGATTTGGTTCAACACCGGGAAGTTCAAAGACTTCTGCAGCGATTTCCTCAAGCAAGCTCGTTACCTGTTGATAAAGACCAGATCGCTTAATGCTGCCGCCCCCATAGACAAGCAGCACTTTTTTTCCATATTGGGGAATTTCAGATTTTAATTTCTCGAGCTGCCCTTTTCCAAAAATTAATTTTGTAGGATTATAAAATGTGAAATTTTCCAAGGTGTATCCCTCCTATGCTATTCTCCTATTAGTTATAATGTATTTTTTTTTAAAAAACCAGTTTTGGTTCATTTGAATAAATTGCCATCAACTGTCAAAGCCTAATACTAATCCAAAAAGGAGGTATCTGCATGAGCGCTATTCAACGGATTGCCTTGCTGCTGACGATTATCGGCGCAATCAATTGGGGATTAATCGGTTTTTTCCAAATTGATCTTGTAGCGAGCCTGTTTGGCAGCAGCAATAATCCACTTGCAAGAATTATTTATGGCTTAGTCGGAGTTGCCGGTTTGATTAATCTTGGACTTCTGTTTCAAACAAATGATGATTACATGAACAAGCCTGAAGTCAATCGAACATAGAAAGGAAACCGGGCAAACGATCCTCTGCCCGGTTCATTATTCCCTTTTCACTTGTTAGTCTCAAGGGTACTTGGTAATTTCCCTTACCATTTTATGCCCCGAGTACTTTCATAATTCGTTCCAATGCCCAGTCCAATTCATCTTTCGTAATGACCAGCGGCGGAGCAAAGCGGATAACAGATTCATGTGTTTCCTTGCACAGCAGCCCTTCTTCTTTTAATTGCTCACAATATTTCCGGGCTTTATCTTGTAATTCTACGCCAATAAACAAGCCACGGCCGCGTACTTCTTTAATAACAGGGTTGTTTATTTGCTTTAGCCTGTCAATAAAATATTCCCCAAGCTCCAATGACTTTTCGGCCAGTTTTTCATCCACGATCACATCAAGTGCGGCAATGGAAACAGCACATGCCAGTGGATTTCCGCCAAATGTTGAGCCATGTGAGCCGGGATTAAAGACTCCTAAAATATCTTTGTTGGCAACGACACAAGAGATCGGGATAACACCGCCGCCAAGCGCTTTGCCAAGAATATAAACATCAGGCTCAATTCCTTCCCATTCACAAGCGAACATTTTACCTGTCCGACCCAAGCCTGCTTGAATTTCATCGGCAATAAACAGGACATGATTTTCCTTACAAAGTTCAAATGCTGCCTTAAGATAGCCCTCAGGTGGAATCACAATCCCTGCTTCACCTTGAATCGGTTCCACTAAGAATGCTGCTGTATTTGGCGTAATTGCCTGCTTTAAGGCTGCCAAATCTCCGTATGGAACAAGCTTAATTCCCGGCAGCATCGGGCCGAATCCCCGTTTATATTCTTCATCTGAGGACAAGGAAACTGCTGTCATCGTTCTGCCATGGAAATTACCTGTGCAGCCAATAATCTCAGCCTGATCAGCGGCGATTCCCTTCACATCATAGCCCCAGCGGCGTGCCGCCTTAAAGGCCGTTTCGACAGCTTCGGCTCCTGTATTCATCGGCAATGCCATATCTTTATTTGTTAGTTTACAAACTTTTTCATACCACGGTCCAAGCTGATCATTATGGAAGGCCCTGGATGTTAACGTTACCCTGTCAGCCTGATCCTTCAATGCTTGAATGATCTTCGGGTGGCGATGACCTTGGTTGACGGCGGAATAGGCGCTAAGCATATCCATATATTTATTGCCTTCTGGATCCTCCACCCACACTCCCTCTGCTCGTGAAACAACGATTGGTAGCGGATGATAGTTATGTGCTCCATATTTCTCTGTTTGTTCAATGATGTTTTGTGATTTTTGCGTTTCAGTCATTTTCATTCCCTCACTTTCCATAGAAATATGTACATACTACTATTGTAGCCTAGGAACAAAAAAGAGTGAATAGTTCACAAAACTTTAATAAGTCAGCAATATCAATTTCAGCCAAAAAATAAGAAAAAGCCTAGTCTGCAACCGGGCATCTTAGGCTTTATAACATTATTTTTTGATTTCTTCACGTTGGGATTGATCAATCCATTCTTGAAGCTTTTCTTTTAAAGTATTGAAACCCTGTTGCCCGTCGCCTTCGGAAATAATGGCTGCCGCCTGGCGTCTCCGCGGCTTTCTTGAACGTACTGGCTGGTTTACAGGTGGTTCTTCAGTGGCCTTGATCGATAGACCGATTTTTCCTGCTTCTTCATCAATGGATAAAACTTTCACCTTAACCTCGTCGCCCACTTTAAGGTGATCGTGAATATCTTTCACGTACCCATGGGTGATCTCGGATATGTGGACAAGTCCTTGATTATGATCGTCTAAAGCAACAAATGCACCATATGGTTGGATTCCCGTTACTTTACCTGTTAAAATACTACCTATTTCAATATTACCTGTCATGAAAACACTCCTAAATAAGTTTATTTATACCCTTTTATACGCAGTATAAAATTATAACATATTGAAGCCGTTTAAATCAAAACCTATTCGGGACAAACAAGGTTAAGATCGTTAACCAATGTGAAAATATCCGAAAATCGTAACAGAATGTTCAAATTAAGTCTAAAAAAATAATCATTATCATGTTAATCTTATATTGAGAAAGTATATTTTCTATAAGGGGTGAACAGTATGAATACGATTGGTGAAACAATTAAGGCCGCTCGGGAAATGCAGCAAATGTCGCAGGAGGAATTAGCCCAAAAAGTTAGAGTCGGTACGCATACAATTGAAAAATATGAATCTGATGAACAAATACCGAGTACGCAAACGATTTTAAAGTTGTCTACTGTTCTGGATATTGCGGTTACAGATCTTTTGGAAAAGATCCCTACCCAGCCCAGCAATGAAAAAAAATAGTGACTCGTGCTGCTACAAAACTTAGCATTTTTTAAACTTCAACGTATAGAATAGGGGAAATTTGGCAAATATAATCACATAAGCTTTCTAGTATTCCCCCCTTTTTAGTGGACAACCGCCATGGTTTGTCCACTTTTTTTATGTACAGTTAGTGTTTAACAATTACTTGGAATCATTTATCATATTAAGTGAAACTGGTAGGATTGAAATTATTGGAGGTGGCGTAGTTATGACGATATTTGATGAAAAAATTGACCGTTTAAACACCGCTTCGGTCAAATGGGAAGCAACAAAAGAGGTATTTGGCGAAGCTGATTTGTGGCCGATGTGGGTGGCTGATATGGACTTTAAACCGCCGCAGGCCGTGATTGAGGCGATTCAAAAACGAGCTGATCATGGAGTTTTTGGCTACACGTTTATCCCCGAATCGACCAAACAAGCCATTCAAGCATGGGTGCTAAAAAGACACGGCTGGTCCATTGATCCTTCATGGCTTATTTACTGCAGCGGTGTTGTACAGGCCATTAGTACCGCGGTTCAGGCATTCACAGAGGAGGGTGACCGCGTATTACTGCAGTCCCCTGTGTATACGCCATTTTTTAATATGATTGAACAAAATAACCGGATCGTCGTGAATGCACCGCTTATTCTTGAGAATGACGGCTATAAAATAGATTACACCAGATTTGAAGATGCACTAAAATCAGGCTGCAAGCTTTTCTTATTATGCAATCCGCACAATCCCGGGGGCCGAGTCTGGACGAAAGAGGAGCTATCAAGAATCGGTGAGTTATGTCTAAAATATAACTGCCTGATCCTTTCCGATGAAATTCACTCCGATTTAGTTTATAAAGAGTATAAACATATACCGATTGCTTCCTTAACAAATGATCTATCGGAAAATGTCATTACCTGTATTGCTCCCAGTAAAACGTTTAATTTAGCAGGCCTGCAAGCTTCGGTGGCGATTATTAAAAATACCAAGCTGCGAAAACAGTTTGACGAGACATTAAAGCGGCAGGGTTATTTTTCCCTCAATACCTTTGGCATCATTGCAATGGAAGCGGCTTATCGTGACGGTGAAGCCTGGCTTGAGGACTTAATCGATTACCTACAAGAAAATAAACAATATGCGCTCAGATTTTTGCAGGAACATTTACCGGAAATCAGTTGTGTTAAGCCGGAAGGAACATACCTGCTCTGGCTTGATTGCCGCAAGCTTGGGTTATCGGATGAGGAATTGCGAACAGCATTGCTGCAAAAAGGAAAGCTGGCCTTAGAACCGGGATCAAAATACGGACCTGGCGGCGAAGGCTTTGTCCGCATGAATATCGCCTGCCCGAAGGACTACTTAATCGAAGGACTCAAGCGTTTGAAAAACGCTTTGAAATAACGGTTAAATCTCAGATTTAGTAAAAGCCGGACGCGAAATAAAGTCGTCCGGCTTGATGATTATTTTTCCAACCATTCCGTATGGAAGCTTCCTTGCTTGTCAATTCGCTCGTAGCTGTGAGCGCCAAAGTAATCCCTTTGTGCTTGCAGCAGATTTGCCGGAAGCACCGCACTGCGATAGCTGTCATAATAGGCAAGAGCACTCGAAAGGCCGGGAACGGGAATGCCGGCTTTGATTGCCGCCGAAACAACTTCACGAGCCGCCTCCTGATAATCCGCCGTTACTGATTGGAAATAAGAATCAAGCAGCAGATTCTCTAACTGAGGATTTCGTTCATACGCATCCATGATATTTTGCAAAAATGCCGCTCGGATGATACAGCCCCCGCGGAAGATCTTGGCAATTTCACGAAGCTGCAAATTCCAATTATATTCCTTGGAGGCAATTTGATATTGGGAAAAACCTTGAGCATAAGAAATAATTTTACTAAAATATAGTGTTTTACGGATTTGCTCAATAATTTCCTTTTTATTGCCAACAACTTTATTCTGTGATGGTCCTTTTAACCATTTACTTGCCTTCACACGTTCATCTTTCATGGCCGACAGAAAGCGGGAGAAAACCGATTCGGTAATCATTGTTAATGGAACACCCAGATCAAGCGCATTTTGACTTGTCCATTTACCCGTTCCCTTTTGTCCGGCACGGTCGAGGATAACATCGACTAGTGGTTTGCCAGTCACCTCATCGATTTTTGTAAAAATATCAGCCGTGATTTCAATTAAATAGCTATCAAGTTCTCCTTGATTCCATTCCTTAAATACCTCATGAAGTTCGTTGGCCGATAATCCCAGCAGAGACCTCATTACATGATATGATTCACAAATCAGCTGAATATCGCCATATTCGATGCCATTATGAACCATTTTCACATAATGACCGGCACCATCGGGACCAATATATGTACAACACGGCTCACCGTTCACCTTGGCAGATATAGCCGTTAACAGCGGTTCAACTGCCTCGTATGCTTCCTTTTGTCCACTTGGCATAATCGCCGGCCCTTTAAGCGCCCCTTGTTCACCGCCGGACACTCCAGCGCCGATCAACAGGATCCCTTTTTCAGCAAGTTCTTTATTCCGGCGGATCGTATCTTGAAAAAAAGTATTACCTCCATCGATCAAAATATCGCCCTTATCTAAATAAGGCAGCAACGATTCAATTGCTCGGTCGGTAATCACTCCGGCAGTGACCATTAAAAGAATTTTCCGCGGATGTTCAAGCGATTGTATGAAAGCTTGAATGTTCGCTGTTCCAACAATATTTTTTCCTTGATGATTTGCTAATAGTTCATTTACCTTTTCTTCTGAAAGGTCATATATAGCTACAGAAAAGCCTTTGCTTTCAAAATTAAGTGCCAGGCTTCTCCCCATTACACCGACACCCACCACACCAATTTGTTGTTTTTGCACCTAAACCATCCTCTCATGGTGTATTATTTTTTCGTGATGACAAACGTGGTTATCACTCTATTTTCTACGGCTATGCTTGCACATTTTCCTGTTTTAGCAGCGTGAACAGATGCTCAAGAATTTGTTCGCCGGACATAGATAAGTCCCCGCCGCCTTGGGCAAATGAAGGATTGCCCCCGCCCTTGCCGTTAATCAATGATAAAGCATTAGCGATCAAGTTTTTCATATTTTCTGATCTTCTATTCCCCCTGGCACATACAAGCTGAAGGCGGTTTTCATTTTCGGAAACAGCTAGAACCAAGGCTGCGTCATCTTCGATTGTGATCGTTCTGGCCAGCTTTTGCAGCTCTTGAATCGAGCGATTATGAAAGACGCGGCTAATCACATGGTTCTCGTCAAGATTTGTTCGCCGCCATTCTTGGGCCTCATATTGCAGCAATTGCTCGCGTGCCTGCTCCAATGATTTATCTAGCAATTTTCCATTTTCCAAAATCCTGGTGACAGCTTGGACCATTTCGCTCTCCGGGGAATTAAGCAGCTTGGTTAAGTCCTGCAATACCTTTTGCTTTTGTCCCAATTGGTTGATGACACGTTTTCCACAGACAAATTGCAGGCGGATGTTTTTTCTTTGTCTTTCCCAGGTCAAGATTTTAAGGGCACTGACCTCACCGGTTCCATGCGGATGGGTTCCGCCGCAGCCGTTGTAATCAAAGTCCTTGATCATGACAAGCCGGATATTTTCTTTTACTTTTGGCGCTTTCCGCATCGGGTATTGGGACAACTCATCCTCAGTGACCCATTTTATCTCAATCGGCCTGTTTTGGATAATGATTTGATTGGCCAGTTCCTCCGCTCGGGCTGCTTCCTCTTCCGTTAATTGTTCAGTCTCCAAGTCAATCGTGACAATATCATTCCCTAAATGAAAACCGACTGTATCGTAATCGAATAATTGTTCAAATGCGGCTGATAAAATATGCTGGCCACAATGCTGCTGCATGTGATCAAATCGTCTTTCCCAGTTGATCTGACAGTTTTTCTCCGCTTCAATTTCCGACAAAGGGGCTTCAAGATAGTGGCGGATTTCCCCGTCTATCTCTTCTACATTGATTACTTTGCTGTCACCAATCATTCCGGTATCATATGGCTGCCCACCGCCGGTCGGATAAAAAGCCGTCTGATTTAACACCACGTACCAGCTGCCATTCTCATCCTGGCTCTGCTTTAAAACTACGGCTGAAAATGATTGTAAATATGGGTCGGTATAAAATAATTTGTTCGTCATCGTTTCGCACTCCCATTAGGTAAACTTCTATCCTAATTGTTAATAAAAATGAAAAATAAATCAAGTTGAAAGCAAACTGCTGATCAACGAATCTATTACAGGCAAAAAAAGGTGTAATTGAATTATACCTCTAAAAAGCGGAAAAAACCTGTCCTTTAACAGCAACAGGCTTTCTTCCAAAGAACCAAATGAATTCGTTCCTTTATTTCTTGTCTGTTTTTCGCATGCCATAGTATGGAGCCGACATTTGCGGATAGCCTTGGTAACCTCCAAATTGCGGATAGCCATGATAACCGCCCATTTGCGGGTAGCCCATTTGCGGATAGCCTTGAAACCCCCCCATTTGTGGATAACCCATATGCGGGAAATACTGACCTGGATACATGCCGAATTGCCTTTTTTCCATCTAAATCCCTCCTATACAATCTCATGGTAGTGTATGTACAAAATTTGGGATAAGCTTAGATTTTTACCTATAAAAAGAAAAAAGGGCGGTCTCTATGGGAAGACGCCCTGTTTTTTATGAAACTGAACACTTCACCATAAAGTGAAACTTCCATCAGTAGGGGTTTTCTGCTAATCATTAGAAATCTCGCCGCAGGCAATCCGCTTGCCCGAGTTGCCTGCCGGCTGTGTCATTCCATCGTCCTTTCCATCGTGAATGACGATGGAGGTACCGTCTTTGGTAAACAATGATTTCTTCCCATCCTTTAGGGTAACATTGGGTGCCATTAAATCCGTTTTAACGGAGCCGTCATCTTCCACAACCAGGTTAGGGAGGTCCCCGGCGTGTGCCCCTTTTGGATAGAGAAGTCCATGGTCTTTACTCTCGGGATTAAAATGGTCGCCGGCCGATTTAAAATCGGGCGGTTTACATTTTCCCTTATTATGAATATGAATCGCATGCTCACCTGGTGGCAGCCCTTTTAAATTCACCGTAAGTTTTACACCGCTTGATTGTTCATCCAGCTTAATCGTCCCAAGTGAATCCCCGTCTGCATTATACATTTTTACATTTGTCTTTGTTATTTGTTTTTCCGTACACCCAGTCAGCAGGAGCAGCGGAACAATCATCCAAATCTTCCTCAATGTAATACCTCCAAGATCGACAATTTGCCCTTAGTATGGGGATTTTCCTCAGTCGTTATACGATGGTAATCAGTCCTGATTTAATCTGGAAGGTAAAAAAAGGAACAGCCCGTCATTAGCTGTCCTGATTGGGAGTTTGCTTTTTTAGGATTTTATCTTCTAATTCCTTAGCTCTATCTGCTTCCCTTTTAGAAACCTTGATAATCAGGCGCATTGTGAAAAATGCCCCGATTAAAAAAATCATAAAGCTGATGGCTGCCGGAATATATTCTGATTTATCTTCAGGAAAATATAAAAACAAAGACAATACAAGTGGATGAAACATCTTTTTACTTCCCTTCTTAAAGGAGCTTATTAACCATAATTATAGCAGTAAAAAATGCTTCATACCAAGAAACCGGCTTATTTTAATAGTTTTATCGTCTGGATCACCACATCTTGTTTCGGTTTGTCTTTCGCATCAACAGGTACAGCGGCAATTTGATCTACCACATCCATTCCTGAGATTACTTGTCCAAATACCGTATGGCGATGGTCAAGCCAGGGAGTGCCGCCATTTCTATCATATGCTTCAATGATTTCGCTTGGATAGCCGGCTTGTTCCATCTGTTGTTTCATCGATGGATCGAGTTTTCTGCTTTGCACGATAAAAAATTGACTCCCGTTTGTATTGGCACCAGCATTTGCCATCGACAGCGCTCCACGCAGGTTGTAAAGATTATGAACAAACTCATCCTCAAACGGTTTCCCCCAAATACTATCCCCGCCGGTACCATTACCGTAAGGATCGCCTCCCTGGATCATGAAATCTTTAATTACCCGATGAAAAATCAACCCATCATAATAACCTTCCTCACTGTGCTTTACAAAGTTTTCCACTGCCTTTGGCGTATACTCCGGGAATAACTTGATCTTAATATTCCCCATCGATGTTTCCATTTCTACGAGCCTTTCGTTCTCAGCCACTTCTGTCGTCAGCTGAGGATAAACGGAATTTGCCACTTTTTGATCTCCTTCCTTCTGTTCTGTTTTGGCGCTACTGACATGCCTGAGACACTGGTGCCAACCCAGGAACAACCTTTTTTTGAATAAGCAGAGGTAAGAAATTCTTCATCTTATCTTTCCTCTAAATTTCACTTTATTACACTTTGTTTTTCATTTTCCGCGAATTCATACTAAAATAGAAGTATCAAAATACTTTTAGGGGTGTTCATATGCCTGAATTGCAAATCGGGACTATCGTAACAGGGATTTATAAGACAGGAAAATATATTGGGGAAATAACGGATATCCGTCCGCAGCATTATTTAGTTAGAATACTTGGGGTGTTGAAGCATCCTATGCAAGGGGATCTGCACAATCCAAAGGACGCAGATGTGATGATTTTTCATGAACGCCGAGCACTTGCCTATAGAGAGCAGGCCAATATTCAAAAACAAATGGTCAAGCCATTTACCGAGGAAATCCCAAATTATTGGGATTCCCTAAAGGAAGCAGTGGAAAAAATGAAGCAGGAGCTTGAGGCAAATTCGACAAAGTGGGCAGAAATGAGTCTAAAAAATCTGCATTTATTAGAAAAAGATTATTTTAAAGCATAATTTAAATGGCCAAATCAATTTGAACGATTTGGCCATTTACGCAAATTCATTTAATAATTTCGAGAAATCCACCCGATCCCCAATCGTCGTCGGTTTCGGTTTTTCCAAGTAGCGTTTATCCTTTTCCACCAGCTTGAATATATTGTAGGTAGTCAGCGCATCGTCAAGTGCCCGATGATGTCGTCCTGTCCCTTCCTTGCCATATTCCTGAACGGCTTTCCAAAGACCTGTTTGATTTTGGTCGCCAAAAAAACGTTTATATTCCATCGATAAATCTAATTCAACAGCATTCAAAGGGAATTTTACGCCTGCCTTTAGACAATTATGACGTAGAACTTTCATATCCATATTTCCCCAAGTGACAATGGTAGTGTCTAAATTATTTTTATTAAATTCTTCCAGTTTCCGAATAAAATCATAAAAGGACAGCCCCGAGTCAACTTGCTGCTGTGTAATATGTAAGAATGTCTTACAACGTTCGGTTAGTTTTGGAAATTTGAGAGGGGTCACAAAAGAAGAAAATTGCTCGATAATCTGATCATTCACGACTGAGACAATCCCAACCTCAATGATTTCCGCATAAAAATCCTTCATCCTGACATTCCGTTCCGGCATTGAAAACTCGAAATCAATAAATAAATGTTGCCGCTCCGTTCTCATGGTCTTCACCCCCTTTATCACCATTGGTCTTGTAATACATTATATAGCGAAACATGTACAAAAAACTGTGCTTTTTTTCTATTTTTATTTATTTCATTATAACACGATTTCACAAGCATTTTTTTACAAAAAAAGATGGTCTATTATACCATCCTCAACATTATTTAGTCTTTTTAATAATCGCCATGGTACATCTGGAAACACAAATAAGCCGATCCTGTTCATCCGTAATTTTAATATCCCAAACCATCGTTGTTTTGCCGCGATGAAGGACGGTGCCAACCGCAGTTACAAGACCTTCTGCTTTTGGACGCACGTGATTGGCGTTAATTTCAAGTCCTGCGACTGCCTCTGTTTCTTTATTGACCAATTCATAGGCACCAAGACTCGCTACTGTCTCGGCTAAGGCAACCGAAGCGCCCCCGTGTAAGATGCCAAATGGCTGGCGCGTTCTTTCATCAACCGGCATCGTGGCAATGACTTTTCCCTCTTCCAGATGGGTAATTTCGATTCCTAACGCAGCAATTAACGTATTTTCAATCATTTTCTGCCTCCATGTTTTATCAGTTTGATTTCCCCAATTAGGAAATTTTCCTATACACTATTCTCCCTTTCATCATGATTTTCCTTTTTTTTGTATAAAAAAAAACAGCCGCAGCTGTTTTTCATTTCTAGTAAAAACCGGGGAATCCGAAGCCTGGATAGCCAAAACCGGGATAACCATATCCAAACGGTGGACGCAGCACTGAAGCAGCACCAAGTCCGCCGCCTATACCACCGCCAATTAATCCTCCTAAAAAGCTCAACCCGCCTACTGCCAATAACGGCCAGCCCCAACCGAAAAATCTTTGGTCCGGAACCGGATAGGGACTGCGATAATATGGGTACATGAAGGCCTTACCTCCTTAATATTTACTATACTATTTCATATGCCGGAAGCGGGCCTTTTGAGTGGGCGGGCTGTGGTTATTGCTTCGGATTTGTTTGAGCTATGAGAACTGAACAGTAACTTTTTCCGGCCCGGAGGTTCTCTTAAACGGGTCATGAGATCATTTCCGGCTGTTTCCATCATTCCGCAGTTCTCATAAACGCTTCATGAGATCATTTCCAGGATTTTTCTTGGTCGCTGGGTTCCCAAACCGCTGCCGTTATTTTTCAATCGGTTCGAATCGTTCAACGAACAATGCAAGCGTACGAACCATGACGCCTGTTGCCCCTGCAGGACCGAGGTCATAGTCTTTGGAAGCGGTGGCGGTCCCGGCAATATCTAAATGGACCCATGGGGTTTCTTCGGCAAACTCACCAATAAACGCACCAGCGACAATCGCATGTCCCTCGCTCCCAGGCGAGTTATTTAAATCGGCAACTTTACTGTTACGGACGCGTTTCTTTTCCGACTCAAACAGCGGCAATTGCCACATTTGCTCGCCGGCTTCCATCGATGCCTCCAATACTTGCTCATATAGCGGCTCATAATTGGTCATCGCTCCAGTTGTATGCACCCCTAGTGCAGTGATGACGCCGCCGGTCAACGTGGCAACATCAACCAAATACTCGGCACCGTGATGCTTCGCATAGGTCACGGCATCCGCCAATACTAAGCGCCCTTCAGCATCGGTATTTAGCACTTCAATTGTTTTTCCACTCATCGAGGTGATCACATCATCCGGTTTAAAAGCCCCGCCGCTAATCATATTATCGGTAGCGGCAAGAACGGCAACAACATTCTGTTCCGGTCGAAGCTCACCGATGATTTCCATCACTCCAAGAACAGCTGCCGCGCCGCCCATATCGGTTTTCATTCCGACGATTCCGGTTTTTGTCTTAATCGAATAACCGCCCGTATCAAAGGTGATCCCCTTTCCGACTAAACCGATGACATCCTTCCATTCGTCTTTACCTTGATATTTGAGCACGATCATTTTTGGCGGCTCGTCAGAACCTTTGTTAACCGCCAGAAATGCCCCCATGCCTAGCTTTTCAATTTCCGGTTTATCTAATATTTCGACTTCAAAATCATACTTGGCAGCCAACTCAGCAGCATAGTTTGCTAAATCTGTTGCCGTCAACATATTTCCCGGAGTGTTCACAAGCGTTCTTGCCGAATTTGTTCCCCTGCCAAAAGCATAGCCAACCGTTAAAGATGCCTGAACATCCGCTTCATCGGCCGATTCACTGTACACCGTTAGCTGCTCAAGCTTTCGCTCCGGTTCATTCGATTTTTGCCGATAGCCATCGAATTGATAGCTGGCAAGAGCAACGGCTTCACTTAGCGCATGTGCGGCATCCCGTCCATCGAATTTCTCAGTGATGAAGGAATCTAAATAAACGGCAGCTTCCGTCAAGCGGCTGTTCTTCACTTCTTTAAAAAGTTTACCAAATGACTCGCGTAATTGATCAAAGGATAGTTCTTTTTCCTTTCCAAGCCCGACAAACCAGATGCGTTTAGCAGCAATTTTTCCTAAACTATGTACTTTACTAATCGATTTTAACTTAGCCGAAATATCTCCGGATTTAACAAGCTCTGTCAGCATTCCAGCAAAACGTTCATCCAGTATTGCTAACGGACCGGAAAACTTCTCTGGTTGGTCCAATAGACCAATAATCAAGCCTTCATGTTCCGCTGATAAATCTAATTCTGTTTTCACTTGAAACATGATCATCACCTCCGCATTATTCGTATCAATTATAGCGAAAAAACAGCATTATTTCGACTTTCTAATCATCTTCTAAATATAGCAGTAAAGTTGGTAATTGGGGCAGTTCACCAATTCTTTCATAAGGGATACTATCAAGATCCTTGGGAAATGTCATCAGGCACTCTTCAATGAAAGGATAGACCTGCTCCAAATCCAGACCCCAATATTTTGGTCGATAGTCCTGTAAATAATAATAGGCAGTAAGCATCATCATCCTCGCACCCTTCACATTTCCGTAGGAATAGTGATAGAGGGAAACACACATTTGCAATAACCCTTTTAAAAATAAATTCTGCTTATCTGTCATCCATATTTCTTCCAATAAATCATGACATGTATAATAATCCCCTTCATTAAAGCTGACAAAAAACTCATAATACTCGATTGGAAAGTCCTTCATCCCGGTCTCCACCTTCAAATATACTTAAACAAAAAAGTACCATAAAAAAGGGGATTTAAGCAAAGCTGAGCTATCCTTCCGATGAACCTTATTTTTCCTGGCAACAAAAAAAACAGGTGCGTGACCTGTTTATCTTTTTTCTGATTTCATATATTGTTGGCGGAATACTTGCAATGCCTTATCTTCATTTAAGGCCAGCAACCGCTTCTCCGTTAATGAGCCATCACCTTTTTGAATGACATACACATCGACCTGTTTTTTTCCCCATGAGCGGTACACTTCTTCAACGGTTTCAAAATACAGGTCTAATTTATTCCCCTTAATCGCTCCCCCTTTATCGGCTACGACCCCATAACCATATCCTGGAATAAAAAGAATCGTACCGATTGGGAATACCGTTAAGTCTGCAGCTATCGTGGAAAATAGGTCGCGTTTTACCTTAACCCCGGAATAGGTAATTCCGTACTCCGGATGGTTTCTATTTTTTCCTGTTGATTCATATCCAGCGGTGTAGCCTGTGGCTGTCACCGTATATTTTGGGTACTTGGACCAGTCAAAGGCTTCTTCCAAGGAAGGGGTCCCCGATACATTTTTGCTGGTGGAGAGAACATTGGCCAAACGGCTGACTAATGTTTTCGCGTCCACTCCAGACAGCGATTGGAATGTTACAAATAATGCGATCATGAATAAACATGTCATCACGAAACGCTTTGTCCACTTCTTCATTTTATTCATTAAAATTTTTCACTCCTCCCAAAATATTCATTCCCAAGATGTTAGGAAATATTCAAAAAAGAAGGGGAAAAATTTTAAAAAATAAAAACCTCTCACCGACAGGCAAGAGGCTATTAAAACATTTGATATCCTTTTTTTCGTAAAAGCTTGATGGTAATCCCTGAGGCAATCGCTCCGGCAAGGCCGCTAAGCAAAATAATAATATCGGCGGAAGCTAGGGAGGTTATCCGCTGTCCTAATTCCTGAAAGGCATATTTGCTTTTTACAAAATAATCAAGAACACGCACTTTATCGATAATAAAAATAACAATAAATGGATAAATCACAGTCATAACCCAGGTCATGCGCAGGATCATATTTAAAATGAAGCCGATTCCAAAAAACAGGACAAAAAATAGTACAATTGAGATGAGCAAAAACGCAATATTCATCAAAATCCCCCTTTAACCATCAATTTTTAGTGTACTGAATGGAAATGGAGGAGTCAATGAAAATATATGCTTCAGAGGCATGTCCCCCCAAAAAACGATGAAAGGCTGTTGAAGCCCGTCCTGTCGGATCGGGGACAAAAAAAGACAAGGATGTAAAAATCCCTGTCCTTCATCGCTCAAGATCGAATTATAATAATTTCAATTTTCCCTTTTTCAATACAAGGGAGACACCGCCGATCATATAAAGGGCGCGATTGTCGATTACCTTTTTCATAAATGCGGCTTTGCTGCCGGTCAGTTTTTTACCAAACACAACGCCGATCGCATCATCTTCCCCTAATGAACATACTGTGCCCTTGTTATCAAATTTGAAGTTTTCCAACTGTGACTGATTACGGATCAGCGCGGCGAGATTGCGAGCAACCACTTCACCCTGCTGCATCGATATTTGTGCCGTTGGCGGATAAGGACGATTGATTTCTTCATTAATCACAAGCGAGCTGTCACCAATAACAAAGATATCATCATATCCCGGTACGCGGAGGTCGGGTTGGACCTTCACCCGTCCACGCATCGCTTCAAAGCCAGATTTCTCAATGATTGAATTTCCGCGGACACCGGCTGCCCAAACGACTGTTCCCGCTTTAATTTCCCATGGCTCTTCATCGCCTTTGGCCACTAAAATTCCTTCAGGAGTAGCTTCTTTAATGGCGGTACCAATTAAAAATTCCACGCCTCTCCGTTGTAACTGCGACACTGCATAATCGACCAGCTCCGGATCAAAACCAGGAAGTACCGTTGGCGCTGCTTCAACACAAATAATTTTCACTTTTCCTTGATCGATATCGTACTCATGGCATAGTTCAGGGATGCGGTTCGTTAATTCTCCAAGGAATTCAATCCCGGTAAAACCTGCTCCGCCAACAATAATCGTCAACCGATTGTCGTCTTTTTCTTCTTCCATATTATAAGTGGCAAATTGGTATTCAATATGCTCGCGTAATTGACGTGACGAATTAACACTGGTAATGCCAAAAGCATATTCTTTTAAGCCTTTAATACCAAATGTTTCCGGTTCACCGCCAAGTGCAATGACGAGATAGTCATACTCCACTTCGCCCTTTTCCAAAATGACCTTCTTTTCATCCTTTTTGATTTCAACCACTGTATCTTGAACGAAGTCCACCTTACTGTGATCAATGACATTTTGAATATCATAACGTACTCGATCATGATGAAGTGTACCCGCTGAAGCTTCGTGTAACCAAGTTGTTTCATAATGATAGTCATTTTTGTTCACCAAAACAATATCTGCTTCATTAACCCCGACCAGCTTTTGCAAGCGTACAGTCGTTAATAATCCACCGTATCCGGCCCCAAGGATCACGATTTTTGGCTTTCTCAACTTAATCACTTCCACCCTTTTTAATAATGTTTATTTTATTTTCCACTGCTCTGTACATTTTTATTTTAAAAAGTAAGAAAATGTATGTGATAAACTTCACGAATAAATGCAAAGAAATCAATTGGTTTCCAGGCTTTTAAAAATATACTCCCGTCAACCTTTCAACATTACCATTCACTTTACTATTTTTCATAAAAATGTACTTTTTTTGTCACAGAATCTTAACAATATTCCCTAATACATCTTATGCTAGTTTTCTCACAAATTCAAGCTATTTACATCATTTATTTTTACTTTACATCATTTATTTTTACTAAATAGAAAAGAGGCAAATTATCTCATTAAGTTACAACCGAAAAAATGCGTATTTTGCAGAAAGTTAGGAGAAATTTTTTGTTTTATGGTATGATAATGTGTGGGAATTGCAACTACTAGTTGGGGGGATCATTGTGAAGGAAGATCAAAAAATATATGATATTACGGTTATTGGTGGGGGACCCGTCGGCTTATTTACTGCCTTTTACGGGGGAATGAGACAAGCATCTGTGAAAATTATTGAGAGCTTGCCGCAACTGGGTGGTCAATTAACTGCACTATATCCGGAAAAATATATTTATGATGTTGCCGGTTTTCCTAAAATTCGTGCTCAAGAATTAATTAACAACCTAAAAGAACAAATGGCTAAATTTGAACCAACAGTGGCACTGGAACAATCGGTTGAAAAATTAGAAAAACAAGAAGACGGAACATTTAAATTAACAACCAACTGTGAAGTTCATTATACAAAGACGGTTATTATTACCGCAGGAAATGGCGCCTTTCAACCACGCCGGTTAGAATTGGAAAGTGCTGCTAAATATGAACGAAAAAATCTGTATTATTTCATCGAGGATCTCAATCAATTTGCCGGTCAAAAAGTCGTCGTATTTGGCGGCGGAGATTCTGCGGTCGACTGGGCCTTAATGCTTGAGCCTATTGCCGAAAAAGTGACGATTGTCCACCGTCGGGATAAATTCCGTGCCCATGAGCATAGTGTTGAAAACTTATTTAATTCTAAAGTAGTAGTAAAAACACCATTTGTTCCTGCTGATTTAATTGGCGACGATCATGGCATTAAACAAGTAGTGCTGGAAAGCGTTGCTGACAAGAGCCGGGAAACAATTGATGTGGATGCCGTTATTTGTAACTACGGCTTTGTTTCATCGCTTGGTCCAATTAAAGAATGGGGTCTCGAGATTCAAAAGAATTCTATCGTTGTCAATTCCAAAATGGAAACAAATATTCCGGGAATCTATGCTGCCGGTGATATTTGTACCTATGATGGAAAAGTAAAATTAATTGCAGCCGGTTTTGGCGAAGCGCCAACCGCCGTAAACAATGCAAAGGCCTTTATGGATCCAAAGGCAAGAATTCAGCCATTACACAGTTCTTCCATGTTTGATAAATAGATTAGAAAAGGCGTCCACCATTGGACGCCTTTTTTGCTATTCAGCATTCTTCCGGTGTACCCGCTGCCGTTGCAGTGCGGAACGATGAACCGCAGCCGCAGGAAGCAATCGCATTGGGATTATCGATGGTAAATTAGTCGGTTACGTTTACGGTCGATTAAACGCGATAATATCAACGTTTGCAGAGCTTTTTGACGATTGTTTTTGTTCGTTAGGATTATTAACAACGCCAGTTCATAGCGATGTATGTCGTTAACTCTATATTACCCAAACTTTTCCGCAAGTACAAGCGAAATATGTAAAAAACGCCAGCCCTGCAACCGCAAGGCCAGCCGCATTTAATCAACTGCATCTACCACAAAATAATTATCGCTATCATCATCGCCAATGACGATTACTTGATCGCCTTTTTTTATGCGCCTGCACCTCCAGCAAGCTCAATCTCACGTGTAATTGCTTCGAGTAGCTTCCTTGCTGTTTGCCTGTCGGTTGCACCGCCTTGAATGATGATATTACCAAAATGGTACGTATTTCCACCGCTACCGCCATCATTATATGCCTTCGCTTCCTCTGGCGTTAAAACGCGCTCATTTTTATGCAAAGTCGCTTGATAGCCGTTGTAAGGTACGCGAGTCAATCCGCTTGCATAAGATTTAGGTTTATGACCGAATTTGCCAGCGCTACTGCTGCCGTTGCCGGTGCCGCTCGATTTCTTTTTCTTACCGATCACGTAATCAATTACTTTTTTACCGACAAATTGGGATGCTTTATTTGTTAAAAATTCATTTCGCGTTTTAGAGTCCGCCAGCATATTAAGCACCCACGAGTCTTTAATTGCTTTGTTAACTCCTTGGACAATACCGCTACCAATTGCCGAGCCAACTTTAATCGCTACCGGCATTAATGCTTTAGTTGACGCCTCAATTACGGCTGCAAGTGATTGGATTAACGTATCAACTGTTTTAGCGATCTTTTCACTTCCACCGCCATCTAGCCAGTTTATAAAGGAATCGAAAATGTCCGAGATAATCCATTCTACTTTGCCAAATAACGTCGTTTTCTTTTTAAACTCCGAGTCGTTTTGGATGCTCTGAATCCAGTTACCGATACTTTTAGCGGCCTCAACGAACCCAGTCGCAATATTTTTTAAAATATCTGCGCCAGTTCTTTGAAATCCGCTTAGTTTATCGCCTTCCATGCCTTTATTAATTTCGTCAATGAATTTTTTAATTACCGTTAACGCAGGCTTGCCCATATCGCGCATAATAACTTGCGTTTTTTCTTTTATCTGATTCCAAATGCCTAAAGTTGTATTTCCCATTTTCTTTATCAAATCATCGGTAATCCGATACTTATTCAATAATTTATCGATTGCGCCTATCTGCTCTTTGACGGGCAATTTTTTAATCGCGTTCCACTCCGCTTTTGTGCCTATTTCAAATCGCCTTTGAATCGAGAATGCATCGCCGGAAAATAGCTCCTTCATACTGAACACTGCACCTTCAACCCCTTGAAAAGGATCTAGCGCTACAAATCGCTCGGCCAATCGAAACATCTTCTTGAGTGTCGGAATTGACTGTGAAAAGGCGATAAATGACTTCGAGTTTGCAAAGATGTCCTGCGAATTTAATAGCGGCGAGTCTATCGCAAGTTTATTCATTTCATTCATATACTTAGATGCCTTTTTACTGTTTTGAAACATTGCTTCTATTGTAACGGCACTTTGCTCGTACTTTGCCGCCTCGCCAATCGTATTGTCAAAAACCTTTCTCGCAGCCGCTGTACCGCCGATTGCAGCCGCTAAGCCAACGAACGCATTTTTAAGCGAAAATATTCCGCGTGCCGTGCCTCCTAATAGTCTAAATCCGTCGCCTAGTCGTCCAGTCTCTATTCTTGTCAGTTGAGTCGTCCTGTTTAATCGCTCCATTGCTCGTTGGTTACTTTCCGTTTGACGCGCGAATCGACCTAATCCATCGCGAAGTCTGCCGTTTGAATCTATCCAGCGTTGATTCGCTCTATCTAGTTGACTGGTAGTGCGGTTTAATTGGCTAATTATGCGCTGGTTGCGTTCTGCCTGGCGTGCAATCCTACGCAACGGGTCGCTCATGCGGTCGTCTAACCTTAACCTTGCACGTAAATCAAAAGCCATCGTTACTGCCTCCCTTCTTCGTCTGCTAGAGCGTCAATCATCGCTTCAATTTCGAGCCATTTTGACTGTAATTCGCCCTCTATTATGCTTGCGCGATATCTATTACCGCCATTTAATACCGTTGCATACTCAATTAATTGGTCGACCATGCCAACGATATTTGTCGCTATTCTGCCGAGCCTTTTATCGCCTTGAAGTGTGGTCATTGTTCGCTTAGCGTCTGCTAGTTCGTTGATGACGCTTTGCGGCACCATCATCCGGTAAAGTGTAACTTTGTTTGCGAGTAAGCCAAACCGCAGTAACTCCATATTTCCATCCATTTCATTTGCCTCCTTGGTTAAATTTCTCCCGCTCCGGCACGTTTTAGCACCATCATCGCGAAGTTATGTATAAGGCCAGCCGCGGGACTGGCCATTTCGGAGGTCTGTCTGCGCTCCACTGCGGCAATGCCAAAACCGCAGTTTAATTGCGCAAAATAAAAACGCCTTATTTTTATTGGCGTTAAAGTGTTTAAGCTAGATTTTTAATGCGAGCGTGAGCTTTTTCTTGTCGGAATTCAAGCGTGTACTCACCGACTAACATGCCTTGTGTGCGGTCGCCTGTTACTCCTAATAACGTGTGGTAAAATGAGCGGTCACCCAACGGGCGAATTTTAACACGGTTAGTGTCGATGAATAGCAACTCGTCCGCTTTTAAGTTGTCGTTCATCACAACCGGGAACATTCCGAAGTCATTTTGAATATAGTCGACTACTTGACCGCGAGTATTTTCAGCGCGAACAAGACGCAATTTATCGTTTTGCAAGTCGCTGATTTTGCGTTTTTGCTTGGCGGGCACGATAAACGCATACTGTCCGCCGCTAGAAAATCCACCATTAGAATAAACACCTTGCGAAATATCATTCAGCATGTCAATTGTGATATCCTTTTTGGTAGCGTCGGTAACATTCGTTTGGATAAAGTTACGGATTCCGCGCATTTGACGAACTTTCCCGTTATCAAATGCCAAGCCGTTGATTACAGCTTTTTCAAGTTGAAGCGCGAGCTCTAATTCCTTTTTGGCTTTCTCATAGCCGTATAGGTCGCTGATTCCGTACTGACCGACTGTTTGAGCCGTTCCCGAAACCTCGACGCTATCGTCAAAGATTTGCGTTAAGTTTTCAACCTTTACGCGTTGTTTATAACGGGCTTCCCTTGCTGCTGCCCCTTCTTCGCCTTCTACGAAGAGAACTTCGATTTCAGTATTTGCTGCAATTGCTTTTGCGGTTGAACCTGCGTAGCCCCTAACGACCGTCAGCTTTTTCGCTGTCGAATCAACGGACTTAACGAGTACCATTTCTTCGTCAATCTGCGCTACTACGTCACCACGAAATGGTTCAACACTCTCGACTACTAATTCCGTAGCTGCGGCGGTTGCTGCCGTTGTGACTTTTGATTTGGTAGCAAAAACTTCGTCCTCGTACCATACATGCGTGGTAGAAATGACTGGATCACTAAATCCTAAAAGGTTAATCATTGGCGTTTGATTTGGATTTAATAATAAAATTTCGTCAACCACCGATTGTTTTTTTCCAATTAAATCAGAATTGTAAATTAATGTCATTATTTGTTACCTCCAAATAGTTTTTGTTTTAATGCACTAAAAGCGGCAATATCCTCTAATTTTCCGGACTTGCGCGCCTTGTCGCCTGCTTCTTTTAGTAATGTATCGGGCGATTTGTCCGGGATTATTTTCCCGGAGTTAGACGGCTCACCCAATGGCTTTTGGATGTTTTTTTTTGAACCCGACACGCCAGCGAGAATATCAATCATTTCCACAAGGGTATCCACACCTTCTGCATCGTTAACCTTTGAGAAATCTAGGAACGGCATCACTTTGTCAATGTTGCTGATACCTTTTGCACTGGCTCTACGGTAAAAATCGTATTCTATGGACTTTCGTTGAAGTGTCGCCTTTGTTTCATCCAATTCCCGTTGGATCGTTTCGATGTCCGGCTCTTGATGTTGCTCGTTTACTTCCGTTTGCTTTTCTTCCAATCTTTATTCCCCCTTTTATTTTGTTTTTATGAATAGATTGCGGTATTATCAAACTCTCGCAATCTAGCGCATAGGTTTTATTTGTTAAGACAAAATATATTTGCGTTTTTTGTAATCTCTTATAAAAAACGTCATGACCGCACCACCTGCCGCAGCTTGTCCGTTTGTTCCTCGCCTATAATTGCATCCATCGTAAATCCATACGTTTCTTTATCTCGCCTATTTCTCTTGCGTTCTTGGTCGCGCCGCTTGCGTGCTTCTTTGCGTTCTGCCTTTTTGTCCATTGTTACCGCTCCTTTTTATTGGTTTAGCGCTTGTGCAATAAGTTTGCCAGCCTGCATCCTCGTATTTTTGCTTTTGTTGCCGCCGCTTGCAGGTCGTTTTTAACTCACAAAATCGACATAGTACCTTTATTTCAGTCATAACTTGCAACCTCGCTTTTTATAAAATTTTAAGAACAAAGACATTCTTTTTCACCTTCCGTAGTTTCTAAGTCTTTAAGTCTCCGTGTCTCCTGCGCTTGCAAATACGTCAAATAATCTTCAACATTTCGCCCATTTTCTAGCGTCAAATTCAAAGACATGGCGCCAAACATTATCGCCCTATCTCTTGCCTGCTCAATCGTTCCCATTAGAGCAGTATATTTCGATAAATACCGTTCATCGTATCGCTTTTCGGTTGCAACAACCTCACCATGTGGCGCCACAACTTCGAAAAACGTGTTATAACTGCCGTCATCGGTCTGCGTTACTTCAAAACGAATTATCGCCTTACGGACAAGGCCGAAAATATGCTCGCCAGCTCGCTCGAAATAACTGCCGGAATAGTTGTTGCCCCAATACTCATTAACTAGCGTTAGACATTCGACCATTAAGCCCTCACCTTCCGTCTTTTACGTCTTTCATCGTAGGCCCTATCTATAAAAATACTTGGTGTCCGGAACATGATCGTATTCATTGACGTATGCCGCCCAAACTTAATAAATTGCGTTCTCTTGCCGTCTGTCGCCTTAACAACTATTAATCTATCGTTTGCCGGCATTTCAGCACATGGCAAACATACCATGATGTTTAACTTATCGCGTTTCATCGCCAGTCCCTCCCGTTAGCATTTAGGCGTGCTATTAGCTTGTATTTGCTAAAATTTCAGGCTTGCAACCCGCTTTTTTACACTCCTAATCATCGCCGAGTATAATAAGTCTACCCGTCTACTAATCTGCCAAAAATGCCGTTACAACCTCGGTTTATATAACCGCACTTGGTTAGCGTCTGCATAGCCTTCGACAGCAATCACGCGCCCGTCTGCGTCTTTGTGTGTCCGTATAATATGCGAATTGCCCAGTATTTTCCGGATATGTGGCGGGTAAGTCGAATAAACGCGCCAGGTTCCGTTGATTGCGTCGTAATGGTAAATGGTTTCTTGTTCATCGCGTGGGTAATAGCTCAACCGCCAGCCACCGCCTTTTTAGTAACATGCTTGCGATACCACTCCTCGCTATATTTACGCTGTAACTCAAGTAACTCCGCTTGCATCTCCTCGACGGTTACGCCTTTACGTGCCGCCATTAATGCTACGATTTCCGACTCGAATTTGTAGCCGTAGTTAAATTGAAACCAATCCGACGGATCCGTGTTTTGCTTTTGATAGTTTTGCGCGAAGTCGACGACAATCACGTTCCAGGCCGCGTTAGCCCCTCCGCGTGACATCGGGATAATATGCTCCAGCGTCGGCTTGACCGCAAACTTGCCGGTATAAGCACATCGCCCGCCCGATAATGCGAAAATATAAGCAACTTCGTCAAGCGTTAACGTGTCCTCGACGCCGTATTTTTTAGCTTGCTTCTTTGCGTCGCGCCAGGCAGTGCGGATTTTATTTTTCTGCCGCTGCATTCGCCAGCGCGCTGTTTTGCGCTCGCAGTCGGTGCAGTGGCTACGGTCGACGCTGTAAAATTGGTCTAACGGCTTCGATTGCTGGCATCGTGTGCAAGTTCTCACACCGCAACACCGCCAATCATGTATAGCGCCAGTAATGCCCAAAACGTCAATTTACTTGTAAAAATCTTCTCCATTCTCACTCTCTCCCTCACTCAATAGTTGTTCTATTCCCGCTATTACCCTGCGGATTTCCTCGTAAACTTTAACGCCTGATCTGCTTGCATTACATAACGCTTGCAAATAGGCGATAAGTAGCTCAACTCGCGTTCCCTTATCCACTCGCTCACCTCTTGACTTTCTTGTGATAGTTCAGTTAAAATATAAAAAAACTTAATAAAATGATATAATGCGCTACCTATGTGCTTTCACAAAAACGTTCGTAAAAAATAAAAAATTCGTCCGGCATCTGCGTCTCAAGACGAATTAGTTTAGCGCGAACATAATCAGATAAATCACGCTGGCCATTTTCAATCGCGCAAATTGTACTCGCTGCAACTCCGATGCGCTTGCCAAATACTTCCATCGACTCTCCGACATAATAACGGAGTGCTTTCGCTTTTATTCCGTTCATCGTTATAACCTCCCTTTTATTCCGTCAAACTTCTAAAAAATACCGCCCTGTAACGGGCTTTTCTACATATACCTTTTTGTCGCCACTTAAAAATCGAAGTCAATCGTCATTTTATTGCGGTTACCTTCTCCGTAAATACTTCGCTTTGCCTCGATATAATCCATCACCGCAAGGCCATCCGGCTTTTCGTATTTCCAGCCTATTTTTACCATCGAGTACTCATTAATCCAGTACGGATATTCCGTCCAATATACATAATCGTCCATTAAGACACGTTTGCGCGGTTTTGGATTAAGCAGTTCAGCGTCGGCCCGTTGTCGGGCCCTTTGCATCGTTTTAATGCTCCGTTTGCAATCGTCCGAGCATGTCCGCCTTGTATTACGCAAACTATCATCGCGCCAGTAATAACCGCAATACTGGCAACGTTTAATGCGCTTGTCCGATGCGTCGTGCAGCTCGCCTTTTAATAACGCAGCAATTACCGGCGCCGCTTGCTCTCGTGTTAGCCCTTCCGTTAATTGTTTCGCGAACTCGATAGCGCCTCCTCCCGGTTGTCTGTAAATGATTTCCCCCATGTTTATTCCCCCACGTTTCTGTAATGCCTACGTATCAAAATGATACGTAGCGTGTATCTTTATTTGGTTTTCTTTCAGAAAAACATTTGCGAAAAATACCATATAAGCGCAGCGACATATGAGCGTTAGCGAATATGGCGCAATGTATATTTATTTCGGTATATTTATTTCGGTATATTTATTTAACGTATCAAAATGATACGTAGCTACGTATCAAAATGATCTGTATATACGTATCAAAATGATACGTAGGAATAATTAAAGCCAGTTGTCTAGTCCATTTATGTCTTGACCGCCTGTCTTTCCCGATGCTATATTAGTGCTATCAGATATTTTCGCAGGCTCGACGTTCCCAGCGTCGGGCTTTTTCTTTGCAAACCGTGCCTTGCTGGCCGCCTCGCTCGCTCTTATTTTCGCAAGTCTTTCTTTCATATACGGCTCAACCTCCGGAAACTTCGCTTTTAGTTCTTCAATCGTTGTAACTGGCTTCTTGAGGATATAAACGTTATTCTGCGCGACAGTTGATTTCTTCTTTTCTACTAAATCGAGCTTGACCAACGTTTTAATACATCGTTTAACTGTCGCCTCCCCTAGTCCGGATTCTTCTGCAAGTTTCCATATATTTGGAAACGCATAACCGTAATCCGAGTTCCAATTATCAAATAGTAACTCGTAGATCAATCGGACATTCCCGTTAAAATCCGGATGTTGTGTATATATTCGCTTTAAACTGTTAAGCCCAGGCGAATAGTACTCCGAAATTTTAAACGGGTACTCTTTTTCCTTCTTATCCCCCATGTAATCTCCTCCCTATTGTTGCTCTAAAAACGCGCGGCATTTCTCTATATATTCGTGGCCGAACGTTTCTCGTAATCTACGGTTTACTTTATCGCTGATATTCTTTTTGTTGCGCTCGATCAAACAAATTAACGGTTTACTAACGCCTAGCATGTCCGCCATCTCTTGTTGCGTTAACCCTTTTGATTGACGGATAAAACGAAATACTTTTGCATTCATAATAATCTCCCCTTAAAATTCTAATTTTGTTTACCCTCACGCAAAAAAAGAGAATAGCAGAGCCATGAGGGTAACTCTGCCATCCTATTAATAAATAAATTTACTGCGACTATTTCACTATTACCTTTTTGTCGCTACTTAAACCGCCCTCTACTTATAAGGCCAACTATTCGGAAAAAAGTAAGCCGTATTCCCACAATTGGTAATAAAACTGCATTTAAAAAAATCCCGACATCGCTGGCGAGCGTTACCCATTCATATGTTAATACGTGCATTTTGGTGTGAAAGTAAGCCACTCCGTTCAATTTTTCGCAAAAAGCCCGACGAGTTCCGGGCGTTTTACCATTCTGCGATATTTCCGTTTTCATCGATTACCTGTTCGCACATCCAAAGGTCATATTCAGCACCGTAAATCATTGCTTCTTCTGATGAGTCCGCCCATATATAAATAGGTTCACACCCTTCTTCCATAAAAATCCCCATGAATAAATACTTACCTCTTGAAGGTTCATTTATGGATACAATCCCGGAATCTATTAATTTTTGTTTAAGTTCCAATTCCAATCTTGGACGCTCTTTAATAGCTAATTCGATAGCGTTCTTCCATTCCCCCGGTGTAATTCGCTTTATTAGTTCTGCTCCCAAACTAACAACATTACTCATAATCAATCGCTCCCCTCGCTTTAAAATCTTAATCATTTTCGCCATTCACTATACATACCCAAAAAACCGCCCAAAATTGGGACAAGTTTAGAAAATTTTTTACGTATCTCCGGCTCTTTTTCCTCGATTGACTCGAGTTTGTCACGTAAGATGTCGGCGTCGCGTTGTGCCATACGTTCTCGTTGCTCGGAACATCGATGTTCCGAGTTCTTCGACGATTCTTAGTCGCGTTGTGCCATACGTTCTCGTTGCTCCGCTTGCTCGCACCTTCGTCTAGTTTCGCAATGGTTTCATCGTCGGCGTTATCTGCGATAAATTTCGCTTTTCTTAGTTGCTCCCCGCTACCTAAACCTATTTGTTCAGCAACCTTATCTCTAGTGGTGCCCTTATCACCGTCTGCAAAATTTTGCATAGGGTCTTTCATTCGTTCTAACCGTTCTAATTCTCTTGCAGCATCCATCATTTTAGAGTCGCTGCTTCACTTTCGGCTAATTCTTGTTTTTGTTCAGCTAGTTTGCGCGCTTCTTGCTCGGCTTTTAATGCTTTTTTCACTTCTCGCAACTCTCGTACTGTCATTTCGTCGACTGTTTTTGTTTCGCCTGTTGACGGGATCGTGTGCGGTTGCTCGCGCTGTTCATGCGGTAAGGTTGCGATTTCGTAAAGCACCCTCATACTTAACCCGTGCCACGTGTCACGGTTGTCTCCCAGCTTTTCATATACTTGAATGAATCGTTTCGCCGTAGTAACGTTCATATTTATTTCCTTACACCACTCTGACCATTTTCCCGATAAATGTCCTTTCTCCGTAAATATTGACTCCCGCACGTGTTTCAACCGTCTGCCAATCTCGAATATTGCTTCGCCTGCCACACGTTGATATGCGTTGATTTCCGCAGTTATAACGTTTATGTCTTGCGATAGTTCACTCGTGCCACCGCCCTTCATTAATTCACACATTCCATTTCCTCCTTATATTTCGTTACAACCATTCCGCCAATTCTTCAACGTCAACTTTCGGCTCTTGGCGTTCCACCTTCCGTTGCTCCTCCGCCACTTGCGCCAACACTCTCGGTAATATCCGGCTGCGCTGATACGTAAACATGAACGCGAAGTTAAGTCCGGGATATTGTGCGGTCGGGCGATATTCCTCGAAGCACCCATCGATAAATTTCCGCACAACCTCCGCCCCGTGTTCCGCGATCATCAGTTTAAAAAGAAAAGTTCCAACGTTGCCGCGCCGGAACTTTATTCGCTCATATTCTCGCCTACAGAATACGAACTTTAAGTGGTAAGGTCGTACTGCGCCAACAGTACGCTCAATCCACCGCCACCGTCACCACTATGTCGCCAACCATAGTGATGGCATCCTTTAAACAACCTTGTAAATAATATCGATTAACATTTCCTGACTACAGTCCAAGTAGTCACCGCTGCCGTTGTCGAGATCAACCATCACGACGCCAGGCTCGCCCAGCTGTGATGGCAACGCGTCATACAAGCAAACGCCAGCGCCCCGCCTTGCCACTAGCACTTTATCGCCTAATAATAAGCCACGATCGCTCTCGGTTTCGTCGACGACACCGTTAAATAAAAACTCCACCTTTACGAGTTGTCCCATTTTATTTAGCCTCCATTAATTCGATTATTATTTCACTGAACGGTTTCGCCAAGTCAAACGGCTGCCACCGAGTTACACGATCAAAAAATACGGTCATTTTCTTAACACGGCCATCACCTGGCCAATAATCAACGGAACTTCGACCGGCAAGTGACTGCGGAAATTTATACACAATTAGCTCGTGATCGTCCTCAAATCGGACAACAATGTTATCGCTAACAAGGAACGCATCAAGTTCCTCCTGCCAGTGTTCGCCAGCAACGACGTCAAAATCATGCGCCAATAATTTAATCGGTGTCATTTCGCTTCCTCCTTTAGTCGCTTGTTTAGCGCTTGCTTGTACTGTTTAAGGCGTTCGCTGCGTTTGTCGTGTCTTGCTGTGCGTCTCGACGGATGAATTGCCCCTAGCTGCGCGATCTTGCGAGTGTAAAATGCGATGTGTTTGACGTTTTTATTCACCGCTAATCACCGCCTTTACGAAAATAGTTGCGATGATGCCTGCACCAATAAAATATAAGTACGCCATCAGGTAACCCATTTTATTCGCCCTCCATCTGACTACATTTTGTTGTCTGTAACCTAATAATAACCTGACAATATTCCGTTGTCAATACATTTCGACTACTTTTTTTAGTCGACTTATAATATAATTAATTTCGAGGAGGAATTAACATGCGTGCTAAATCTAATTTGAAAGCTATTTTGGATGAGAGAAAAATTTCCATTCGAAAATTAGAAGAAATGTCCGGGCTAAAGTTTGAAACTTTGCGTCGTTTATACAATGATGAAACAAAGCAGTACCAACGCGACACGATCGGAAGAATTTGCGAAGTGTTAGGCGTAGAAATTAAAGACATTTTAATATTAGTAGACGAAGAAAGCGCCAACTAAGGCGCCTTTTTTATTGCACAACTATTTTTATTCCACGCCCGGCTGGCACCGGCTGCGCTGGCTTTTGCGTTAATGACCGATTAAATTTCGCGAACGATTCAGATTGAAATACCTTGAAAGGATAGCTACCATCAATCGCATAACGCTGTTCGGATAAAATAAGAATGTGCGGGAACGGTTTCGGCATAATGCCCGCATTGTAAAAGTCAACATATCGCGCCATCTTATCTGCCATTTGCTTTTCCGAGTATATCGACTTTTGCACTTCAATAAAAAACGGCGTATTTCGATAGATTGCGAAAATGTCCGGCTCCGCATTGCCTTTGCGGCCGTATTTAGGCTCGACAAGAAACGTTTCCAGCCGGCCAAAGCTTCGCATTTCCTTATATACGTTCAAAATTGCAAGCCAGTGGCCTATTTTAGCGCTGTTCTTTTTTATCTGCGTGTCAGCCCCGAAGTAAACATAAGGCTGAAAGCTCGTTGACCGCTGAATATGGCCGTCGCGAAGCAGGCGAAGCAAAACAGAATTCGCTGCCGTAACCGGATTCTTTAAACCTGCGAAATGTAGCTCGGCTATCGAGTCACGATCCATAACGCGAAATTTATTCAAGTCGCGGATTATCGCCTTGTCACGTTTAGTCAGCAATGTTACTCCCTCCCATTTAGTCGTAAAATACGTCGCTTTCCGTTAGTTCTTCACTTTTGTTTATCGGAATTTCCGACGAGCTCACCCTTGCGATCATATCCGTCCAGCCATCCGCTTTATACTTCGCAAGAATAGCCTCCGCATCTTCTTCGGTTAAGTATGGCGCTTGTAGCTCCGTTAATTCATCGCGTTTAATAAGGAATCGCCCGGGCGTTTCTTTGCTAATGCGTTCACTCCCTGGCGTTCCAATTATCCGCGAGTTAGAAAAATCAGTCGTCCGGAATCCCATGCGAACAGTTAAAAGCCCACGAATCTTAGTATCGAGTATGTCGTGAGACGGACGTTGTAGCGACAGTATGCAATAAATGCCGAGTGCACGGCCAAGCGCGACCAATTGAACGATAATTCGCTTCATTTCGCGGTCGTCCATAATCATGACGAATTCATCAATCGCGAGCAGAATAAACGGCACCTTAACGGTTGGCGGTAGCTTCATGACGTGCGTTACCTTGTATTTGTTAAGCAGTTCGCCCCGTCGCTTCATTTCGCTGTGTAAGTGCGCCAGCATTCGCGCCATGTCCTCCGGATAAACGCAGACACTCTTGACGTGTGCGACGCCTTTAAAGAGGAAAAATTCGCTCATTTTCAAGTCGCCTAAAAATATGTGCAAGTCGTCTGCCGATTTCCGTTGAATTAACGTCGTTAATATACTGCGTAATTGCGTCGACTTGCCGGCGCCAGGCTCACCGGAAATAAGGCAATTTGGCTCGGTTATCACGTCATAAATCATCCATTTGCCAGCGCTATCTTTGCCGCATACGATCGGCATTTCGACGCCTTCCAAGTGCGGTTGTAACGTCGCGTAATTGTATGGCAATACTTTCGGCAGTGAGTCGTGATTTATTCGCAAGGTGTAGCGTTTGATTTCTCCGGATAGTTCGATATTTTTGCCAAAATGCTGCTGAAATACGTAGAAATTCTTCTTTAACAAGTCTGGATTGAGTCCGTTTGGTAGCGTAAATATTAGAGTAGTTGCGGAATCGTTTATTGTTACTGCGTGGATTTTCGGTAGAATAGTGCGGTCGGTGCCGTCGATCATTTTATACGTAAGGTGGATATTGCCGGCGCGAAATGCCTTTATTAATTTGTGCCTCGCTTTCAACTTCGCCCATAAGGTCAACGCAGCCACCTCACAAGCGCATTTGTTTCGAGAAAGTAAACAGCCAGTGCCATTGCGGCAAGCGGAACGGCTAACTTTAACGCGACACCAAGCCAGGTAATGCCGAAGTTGTCGGCTATTCTGTCGAGCAAGGCGACCGCAATAAAACTGCCGCCTGCAATTATTACGCTAGGCCCGAATAACATTCGAATTCCTCCTTTTTTAACAGATTTCCTATTTTGCTAATTGTCAACGTCCATAAAGCTTAAACTGCGGTAATGCTAATGAGTAGCTACTTGTTAATAACCTATGTAGATACTGTGGTAATATTGCCTGTTCGGCTAAAATTTTTCCGTTTGGCAAAGTCCATGCCGAGAAGTAGACGCCTATTTTGACGTCTCATTCACGCGATAAAAAATATCGTTAACTGGTCGTTTTAACTTCTCGCTAATTTGCAGCGCCACTTCTAGCACTGGTATCCGAGTGCCGTTCTCATAGCGATTGTAGGAGTAAACGCTAATTCCGAGAAACTCGGCAAACTCCGTTTGATTCATGCGGTGATCGTGGCGCAGCTCCTTCAATTTATTATGTACGGTCATTGCGGTCACCTCGCTATATTAATTCGACAAATAGCGGCTAATTCCTTTTTGGAGGTGCTACGATTGATTGAGTATATTGTATTTTTCGGCTTGCTTGCCGCTGGCTTACTGGCGTACATATTCCGCTCTAAACACGATCCAGCGCCAGCAAATCCCCGTAATAAATGCGAAAGTTACATCGAGAGGCGGTTATACGATGCGTTGACATCGCGAGGATACGAAGTTAATACACAGGTGCCATGCGGAAAATATCATATTGATCTGGCGTTATATGGCCCTCGTATCGCGATAGAATGTGACGGTAAGACGTATCATTCATCGCTCGAAGCGAAGGCGCGAGACAGGCGTAAGAATCGTTATTTAAAGGCGCAGGGATGGAAGGTGATGCGATTTAGTGGCCGGCAGATTAACGGAGAACTGGCGAAGGCGATCGAGCGGATAGAGCAGGATGTAAGGTAATCACCCCGAGTTCGAAAAATTGCTCGCAAATTGAAAACGTCAAATGACGGTCGAAATTATGCCGGGCTTGGGGGGTTTGAGTGCATCCGACATGTAAACTGCTCAAACAACGCGGATATTCGACGTTAACGCGCTTTTGCAAGTCTCATAATGCCGCCACTGACCGCCCTATTTTATGCAGCGGTAGCTGGTAACAAACCGATTACAAGCGCCAACAAACCGCTCCACTATGCGGATGTATAAAATATTGCATGAAGCTTTTATTTACGTAACGATTAAGCGTTGATATGACGCTATTCCACATATAGATTATTACGTAAAATGTTTATTATGCGTAATGATAAACGGTTATTTATGCAATCGTATTCATTCCGCTGTAAGCCGTCATGCAAGCGATATGTCGACGCTATTTGGCAAACCCCCTGAGTTTTGGACGGGCGTGTCCGCTGGACGGTCGGTGCGGATTAATTTGCTTAAAATCGGAAGTAAAAAACGGCCAAATGTTGCGTAATGTTGAACAGAAATGTTACGCAAATATTCGAGTTTCTTCTATTATATATCCGAGTAACAATATCGGAATTGTATACTTCCCCGCGAATCAACACGTTTACTTCCGATGGCTCCTAGCGTTTTTAAGACGCAAGCCAGTCGTACATGTCCGCGAATACTTCCCTGCGCTTAATCTCGACGGCAACTTGTCGCCATGCAGCGTAAAGGCAGCCGAATAGACTGCGCACACGCCCGCGCTTGTATGCAAATATAACCGACTGCAAGCCGTCAATAAACTCGCTAGCGTGGTCCTCGACCGTGATACTGCGATCAACGCTGGCCTTAGCACGGTAAAGAATGCCAACCGCGCGGTACATTTCATCGTCGTTAAAGTACGGCGCCAAGGCCTTGAATAATGGCGCAGGAATAGACCGTTTTAACGCGCCTGCCGTAGCTTTATATGTATTATTTGTGTTTCTTGACGGAGTTTCTTCGGTGTGACATGCCGGTGTGACACTTGGCGCTGGCGGCGCCTGTATTACGATTAAATTGCTGGTTTGGCGCTTGTCGCCGGTTTGCCGCATGCGTTTATACTGGCGGATAATGCCAAGCGATTCCAGGCGATTGCAGGCGCGGATAACCGTGCGGCGTGACTTGCCGACCAGTTCCGCGATCGTTGACTTAGCCAGCCACGACCGGCCGACGTCTTTACATGAATGGCGCGACAACACGTCGAGGACTTCGCGCTCGGTGGCGCTTAGTTCATTGTTGCGACGATGCTCGCTAACTGCTGCGTTTAGTTCTTCGATTGTTTTCATAATTCCGGCTCCATTTCCGGAACGCCTGCCCAACAGTAGAGAATATATGTTTGGTTAACTAATCACGACTAAACAAACGTTGACTTTAACGCTTTTTTTCGCTATTATGTAAGTAACTTGTGTTGGGTGCTTGCCGCTGTGAACGGCTGGCGCTCTTTTTTTATGGATTTTTATTTTTTAAAGCGATTAATTGGCGAATAATCGTCATGACTCCGTCGCATTTCCTCGGTGTCCATCTGTATATAACGCCGCATCGTTCGAATGTCTGCCCAACCGCCTATCTTTTGCAAGGTAAACGGGTCGCAGCCTGCGAGAATCATATTTTTCGCCCAGGTATGGCGGTAGACATGTGCCGTTACCTTTTTCCCCTTAATGCCGGCTTTCTCAGCGTAATATTTCAACCGCTTGTTAAATTGGTTCATTCCTAACGGTTCACCGTAGCATGACAGAAATACTCTGTCCGTTTTAAAGTGCGTCTTGTTCTCGGTTAGTAGCTGTAATAACAGTTTCATTACATGCGTTGAAATAGGCACTAGTCGCGGCTTTCTATTCTTATTTCGCTCGCCTTGCAGCGTGATAAACCGCGATTGAAAGTCAATGTCTGCCGCTCTTAGCTCGATTAATTCGTTGATTCGCAAGCCCGAATCTAATAGCAAGTTAATCGCCACAAAATCACGGTATCCAACGAAGTCCTTTAAATTGGGCTGCTTTAAGATCGCTTTAACGTCATCATCCGTTAGGCAATTCGTCAAATCTACGTCCTGGCGGATTAAGCGAACCTTTTCCATCGGATTTACTTCGATCAGTTCCTCACGTTGTAAATAATTAAATAATGAACGCAAGCAGCGAAGATTAATGTTAATTGTCGTATCTGCAAGCCCAATGCCTTGCTTACCTGCGTCAATGTATTTATGTCCGTCATAACGTTTTTTGTCGTATTTCATGAAATTAATGTAATTCCGAAAAACATCCGCTTCCAACTCGTCCACCGTTTTAACTTCATAGTTAGCGAATAACCAATCGGTAAAATAGCCCCACATTTTTACATAGTCTTTTATTGTTCTGTCTCGTACTCCCTCCGCGCGTTTACCGGAAACGACTACGTCGATTGCCTGGTCGAATGATAGCGTCGGATAAGTTTTCGAAGAATTAGCAAGTTTATTTATGCGTGTTCGTTTCTTTAGCGCCAAAACAAAAACGACCTCCCCTAACGACGAATTTATTTCATCGCTAAGAAAGGTCGTTATTAATAACCCTTTACCGCCCGTTTTCGGGTTGTTTTTATTCAATCGTGAGGTTGTTTTTCGCGGATTTTTAGTCGTTATCCGCAACCCCGCCTGCTGTTTCCGCTTCGATTACCGTTTAATATCTCGGTCAGCAATCCGTTGGCGCGCCTGCATTTGTCGCGGTTTTAAACGATGAACCGCAGCCGCAGGAAGCAATCGCATTGGGATTATCGATGGTAAAGCCGCCACCCATCATCGATTGTTTATAATCAATCTTTGTTCCTTGGAGAATGGGGGCGCTTTCTTTATCGACTAAAATGCGGATGCCATATTGTTCGAACTGGTAATCACCTTTGTTAACCTCATGGTCAAAGCCCATACCATATGATAAACCGCTGCAGCCGCCACCTTTTACCCCAACACGCAGAAAAGCATCTTCTTCCTCATTATGCTTCATCATGTCTTTGATTTGCAGTGAGGCAGCTTCCGTTAAAAAGATAATATCCTTACTCAAGAAATTTCCCCTCCTTCATTGAGGCTTTCCTTTAGTATAAACAGTTGCCCAAAACTACTCAAGCAATCCAACTTCTGTATTAGTATATGAATTTGTACTAAAAAAGGAGAGCGATCCGCTCCCCGATATTAGAACATTGGATTTTCTTCCAAGTATTGATAAATATTATCCACCAAGTCATCCGCTGTCTCACCGGTCACAACTTCCCCGTTAACAAGGGCATAAAGAGACCTGGCGCAAATCCCGCAGTAACTTAGACATCCATATTCTATAATATCCAAATTTGGATCTTTTTCTAATCTTTCTAATGCCTTCTGTGAACCTTCAGCCAAGTTGCTGACACAAAATTCAATGATTGGCTTGAACATACTTTCACCTCTCCACAATAATTTATCCTACTATTTTTAAACAGTATCGTCAAATACCATGTTTTTAGTATATTTGTCAAGATAGAACGTATAAGTGTTGTTATTTTGACATATTTTCGATATACTCATAATTGTGTGCAAAATGGGGAGAGTTGAACAAAACTATTCATTTAATTACTATTCTTATAGTATTTTTTTGGGAATTTAACATTATTATGGTTAAACAAAGGGGAATCAGAATGAAAAATCTAGTAATTCTTGGAGGCGGTTATGGGGGCATGAAGATCCTTAATGAACTTCTTCCCAATAACCTGCCGGAAGACGTCATGATTACGTTAGTTGACCGGGTTCCATATCATTGTTTAAAAACGGAATATTATGCGCTTGCAGCCGGTACGGTGTCCGACAAAGAAGTTCGGGTTGACTTTCCTGAGCATCCCCGGCTTAGAGTGAAATTTGCCGAAGTCATTGGAGTGGAGTTGCAGAACAAAAGGGTTATTTTAAAAGATGCGGAACCACTTAATTATGATGATTTAGTGATTGGCTTAGGTTGTGAGGATAAGTATCATGATGTTCCCGGTGCCGAACAATTTACCTATAGTATACAAAGTATTGAAAAATCCCGCCAAACGTACTCAGCCTTGAATAATTTAGGACCAGGATCGATTGTTGGTATTGTTGGTGCTGGACTTAGCGGAGTGGAGCTTGCCAGTGAATTAACGGAGAGCCGCCGTGACCTTAACATTAAATTATTTGACCGTGGTAAGCATATTCTTTCCGCCTTTCCGGATCGTTTGAGCAAGTACGTTGAAGGTTGGTTTAAAGAACACAATGTAGAAATTATCAACAACTCCAATATTACTAGAGTAGAAGAAAATACACTTTACAATAATGACAATCCGATATACTGTGATGTCATTGTCTGGACTGCTGGGATTCAAGCTAATAAAGTTGTACAAAATATCGATACGGAAAAAGATCGTTCCGGAAGATTGGTCATCACACCACGACACCATCTGCCTACGGATGAACATATCTTCATTGTGGGGGACTGTGCCAGCCTGCCGCATGCACCGAGTGCCCAACTGGCTGAGGGGCAAGCCGTGCAAATCGTTGAGGTGTTAAGAAAGCGCTGGAATGGAGAAGAACCACCTGTTGAATTCCCGCCGATTAAACTGAAGGGTGTCCTTGGTTCGCTTGGAAAAAAACAGGGATTTGGCGTCATGGCCGACCGGGCCATAACTGGCCGTGTCGCCAGGCTGTTAAAGTCAGGGGTCTTATGGTTATACAAATTCCATAATGGATAAGAAATTAGGCTGACTCCTTTGGTCAGCCTTTTCTTCATCATGTTGCTTTATAACCGTATTTTTCAAGCTCGGCAAAAATCGTTTTAAGCCGGGGGTTGCCTTCGCCTACGACCTTTTCCTTAATAAGAACCACAGGATAAAACATATCTTCCTCAATGACTCTCTTGGCGAACTCTGCTTTGACCGGATCATTTGGGGGCTGATAAATATCTACATAGCTGATTTTAAATGGCTGCTTGGGGAATTTCCGGGAAATGGCTGCTTCAAGCCATTCATATGTTTCCTTGGATGACGGCAGGTTCACACAGCTTGGACATAATTGTTCAGCCCCATATAGAATAATTTCCACTTCAGTAAATTCCATAACATCATTCCTCACCGTTTTCTTTTATTTTACTATATTCATAATCTAAATATAAGAAAATTACTCAATTGTACCTTTCCCCGATTTCTGATAATGGATTTTTCAAGCTGGTGTCAGTATAATATAATGTAGGAAAGGAGTCGATTATGATGTCAGAACAAGAAATGTTTGAACAAGTTTCAGAAGTATTAGATAAATTACGTCCATTTCTTCTTCGCGATGGCGGAGATTGCGAGCTAATTGATGTTGAGGATGGTATCGTGAAACTTCGCTTATTAGGTGCATGCGGATCCTGCCCAAGCTCTACAATCACACTGAAAGCAGGGATTGAAAGAGCACTCCTTGAAGAAGTTCCTGGAATTGTCGAAGTTGAACAAGTCTTTTAATATGATGGTAAAAGCGATTGCGGCTAACAGCGGCAATCGCTTTTTTTCATCCAGTGTTTCGTTTCCGAAAATATCGTTATTGATACAACCACTCCAACAAAGGGAGATTCATTCTGTGAAGCGGAGCCCCGCTGATTTGATAAAAGCCTGCCAAAAAACGTTCGTTCTCCGCTGAGTGTTTAATGATTTTGCTGAGCCACTCTTCCAATGACCTTTTTTCCTGCTCTGACTGAGATCCATAATAACTTTCAACACAGTCAAAATAATGGAGCGGGAAAATCAGCCGTGCAAACAACAACCGCCATGAAAACGAAGATAATGGGGCAATGCTTTGATATTCAGCAAAAAATTGCTTTACGTCAACATCATAGGTTTGATTATTACGGAAATATCGCTCCCTTGTCCATTCGGCCAAATCACGGCTGCGATGATCGAATACCCAGTCAAACGGGTTTTTGATATGATCGCTTTCCCCCACGTTTTTGCGGTAAAACGTTCATGACAAACGGTACCGCTGTCAGTTGGCTGCGGCTCGTCATCAAGCTCTGTATCGACCAAATATTGAATGGCATTCTCGGTCAAGCCCATATAATAAGGGAACGATTCAATAAACATCCGTTCAAATTCGTCCTCAGGAGTTTGAAACAGCAAGCCATTCCAAACTTTTTCCATCTGTTCAAGCCGTTTTTCCCATAGTACCTTCCACTGACCGATCCTCGAGGTCCGTTCTATTTGAAATGGCACCCTTCTGCCGCGTTCGTGGAATTTGGCCAGCCTCCTCCCTAATTTTGTGTGCCGTTTTTGGCGGTCAACTTCTCTTATTGCCAGTACACAATATTTTTGCTGCTCCCAATTAGTGAGATAGCTCCTGTCTTTTGATTGCATAATGATCGGGACCTGTTTGTCGCCATACGACCTTAAATGCTGTGAGATTCCGCTTAATTCGATGACATCGGCTTCTTCTCGATTGTTGGGATTGGTGATGATGTAGATCCAGCCATTTCCTCTTACGGCATCATAGGTTTTCATTTTGAGTTGTTCTTTAGCCGTGATCCCATAATGAGTTTCTAACAGTGTGGGTAACATTGTGTTCCACCTCTTCTTTTTCCCCTCTAAACTCATGTATATGTAGCAACACCAAAAAACTTGTTGACCTCCTTATTTTAAAAAATAGCAATTAGCAATGTATTTTAGTTGATTGTTTTTCCTCATTTTGCATATGATAAATTAATGGGAGTATGGGATTAGCCAAATTATACAGAAAAGGTGATAGTAGGAATGGCAGATAATAAAAAAGTTGACCTGACTGAAGAAACTGCCCGCAGATGGTTGAAAGAAAGGGGTGTCCAAATTAAGGATATTGCCGAACTGGTCTATTATTTACAGAAAAAATATCATGAGAATTTAAAAATGGAAGATTGTATCGAGAATGTCGAGCGTGTGCTCACAAAACGTGAGGTCCAAAACGCCATTATAACCGGGATTCAACTAGACATGTTGGCAGAAAAAGGGATGCTGGAAGAACCGCTGCAAACCATTATTGAAACGGATGAAAGCTTGTACGGGGTAAATGAAATTCTGGCCTTTTCAATTGTTAATGTTTATGGTTCAATTGGCTTTACTAACTATGGCTATATTGATAAACAAAAGCCAGGGATATTGGCTCACTTAAATGATAAATCAACCGGAGAGGTTCATACCTTTTTAGATGATATTGTCGGGGCTATTGCCGCTGCTGCCTCAAGCAGATTGGCACACAGAGCAGCGGGGATTGACAAAGATTAAAAAACAGGATGGGGTGCAGCACACCCATCCTGTTTTTTTAAAATTCCCATTCATTAAGGAATTAATGGCATATGTCGGCTTTTTCTCGTATCCCGCCAACAGTTCTTTTGTTGTCACTCCGGTATGAACCAATAAGGTATCCATTCCGGCATTCATCCCCGCCAAAATATCGGTATCATAATAATCGCCGACCATCAGCGTCTCTTCCTTCGGTGTCCCTAACACCTTTAAAGCCTGCTCCATAATAATCGATTCCGGTTTGCCAATAAAAATCGGTTTTGTTTGGGTGGAAACGGCAACGACAGATGTCAATGAACCATTTCCCGGCAGCAATCCTCTTTCAGTTGGAATGGCAATATCGGCGTTCGTCGAAATGAAAGTGGCCCCATTCCTCACCGCTAAACAGGCAACCGCCAATTTTTCATAGCTAATCGCGCGGTCGATGCCCATTACAACAAAGTCAGCATGCTCTCCGCCAGGGTGAAATCCTTTTTCAGAAATCGCAGTGTTAATTCCTTCTTCACCAATGACATAGACGGAGGCATCTTTTTTACACTCATATATGTAATTAGCAGTGGCTTGACTGGTGGTAAACACGAGCTCTGGTGCTGCAGGAATATCAAAGCCAATAAGTTTTTCGGCAACCTGTGCCGGCGTTCTTGAAGAATTATTGGTAACAAACAAATAAGGAATCCCTTTTTGCTTCAACCCCTTCACAAAGTCAGAAGCAGCTTCAATTCGCTCCGACCCGCGATACATTGTTCCATCTAAATCAATGAGGTATCCTTTATACTTTTTCACTACATTCACTCCAGTATGTCTAAATGCTCTTGATAGGCAGTATAAGCAAAGCTCGGGTAGAAATATTTCCATAGCCTTAATGTCATCTGCGGCACGACAGTTAGTTTCTAAAGGCGGAAACCGGCCCTAATTCGTTCTTTAAATAGTCACGAACATTTTCCGCAAAAATCGATAACGCCGGTAAATGTTGGCTGAATTGCTCAAGAAGCTGTTGATGGTCAATATCCGTATAAGATTGAACAAGCGGCTTGCGAAAACTAATCAGAACCTTTAACGCCTCCCCGGTTTCCTGGGAAATCACCTTTTCATCCATCAGAATGTCAATAATATCCTCATAGCTTCCCGGATCGCGCATAATAAATCCGTCAATCATGGTATTCCCGACGTCCAATACGGATTCCAGGCACATTTGCGTAATTCGTTCTAATGCGGCTTTTTCTAAAGGCGTTTCCCACTCCTTCTTGCTTGCAAAAAGACGAATTTGCGCTTCTAAGTAGACTAATGTGGTTTCTATTTTTTCCCGATCAACAAAATACATTTATTCCACTTCCTTATGATTTCTAACCAATTTCCAGCTATATTGTAACATATTTTCCTGAAAATATTTTTGTCTGACTTTACAATCTTATAAATTCCCCTTCACCAGGTTTATTTGTTACTATTAAGGAGATGTGAAATATGGAAAAAGGAGACTATCGTTTATGACTGAACGCTTTTTTCTCTATGATGATAAAGAGGAAACGACAACAAGATTTGTCAGTTTTGTTGGTGAACACCAACGGTTTGATTTAGCCATTATCCAAACAGGCCGTCATTATGGAAAACAGCTGGTTCTCGATATGCAGGGAAACCGCTTTGCCATCATTGGGCAGGATGATTTACAGGAGGAAGGCTATTTGGAATTTGCCTTTCAAATAAATGAAGAGGTCGCGGAGGAGCTCAGGTCTTTCCTGATAGAAGTGATCTAAATGTATCCACATGTTTTTCACCTCCCTTGCCATACTAAGGAAAAGGAGTGAAACACATGGCTGATAAAGAAAAACAATACGTCGACTTTTCCAATGTCGAGAAACAACGGAATTACCTAGCGGCCGAAGAATTTCCGGATGGTCCGTTTGGGTCTCCGATTCGCCAAGATGAGCCTGTTCAGTTGAAGAGTACCTCTTGGAAGGATGGTCAGCGCCGCTACAGTGCCTTCAATTACGAAAATAAATCACTGCATCAAGATTTGCCGCGGCAAATGGCTGGTTCCCATCCAACCCATGATGACCCCAACGGCGAAGAACAGCCGCCTTACAATGATTCTATTCACCGCTAAAAAACTCGCCCTTGATAAGCGAGTTTTATTTTTTTACCTTTTTTAACACAAAATAAGCACAGCCAAAATTACAATACTCAAACAGATATTCACTGAGTGTACTGATTTTTGTATCAAAGGTCGCCTTTTGATTTTGGTCATCGAAGAAACCTTTTAACCGCAGTTGGCCATAACCCCAATCCCCCACAATGTAATCATATCTCGATAAAATATCACTGAATCTGGCTTTAAAGGCCTCTTCATTAAAAGCGTTGCGATATTCTTGGATGACTTCATATGTAGTGTTATTAATAATCGTCACCATGTCTTTCACCTCTAACTCGGCACCTCTAGTCTACTTCTCATTATAACCGATAAACCATCAATTACTAAGAAAAAAAATATTCGCTTTGGCAAATCTAATAAAAGGAGGTGTTTCATTTGAAAAACTTGGCCATCACCGCTGGCTTATGCGCCGCAATCGCTCTAACCGGCTGTTCTAAGGATATCGGGAACCGCGATGTTTATGAGGAATCCGGTAATACCATCAATGTCAATAATAAGCGCCATGAGCTGTACCGGGAAGGTGCCGGGCAGAGTGTCCGGAATGTCAGCAATGACTTTGGCTATGTTCGTCATCAAAAGAGCCCGGTCATGAACGATAATACGGCAAACGAGACCCGGATAGCGCTTGACCGTGAACAGTTAGCCCATATTATTAGTAAATATAGTGTCAACCTCCCAAATGTCCATGATGCCGCAACACTTGTTACCGATCAAGAGGTCTTGGTTGCCTATACCACCGATTCAAAAAATCGTAACGTAACTGCTGATCAAGTGAGGCGAACCGCCATGTCGGTCGTCCCGAGATACTTTCGGGTTTATGTCACGGACGATAAAACCCTAATGCAGGATGTCGCGAATCTGGCAAGTCTTGATTCGACAAACCGCCATTCCCGCTCACAAGTCAATTACGTGATTAATAAAATGAAAAAATCTCCACAAGGAAAATAGAAAAGTTGAGTTCAGGCCCATATGTGGATCTGAACTCTCTTTGCTTAAGCCTCTTGTGCCTTTTGTTCGCCAAGCAGCTGCTTTTGTCTGGCGGCGGCATTTACCTGTTCGTCTGCATGGTAGGACGAGCGCACGAGCGGACCGGCCTCGCAATGGTTAAAGCCCTTCTTCATAGCCATTTTCCGTAACTCTTCAAATTCTTCCGGGCTGTAGTATTTTTCAACCCGAAGGTGAGCTTTTGTTGGCTGTAAATATTGTCCAATTGTCATAATGTCTACATTATTTTTCCGAAGATCATCCATTACTTGGATAATTTCTTCTTTTGTTTCCCCTAGTCCAACCATTAGGCTAGACTTAGTGGGGATGGTTGGCTCCATTTCTTTTGCCCGGCGAAGGAATTCCAGCGAGCGGTCATATTGGGCCCGGGCCCTGACTCTCGGAGTCAAGCGTCTGACTGTTTCAATATTATGATTCAAGATGTCTGGCTTGGCCTCCATTAAAATCCTTAAGTTTTCTTCCTTGCCGCCCATGTCAGACGGAAGCACTTCAATGGTGGTAAACGGATTTTTTCGGCGGATCGCCCGCACCGTCTCGGCAAAAACAGCGGCACCGCCATCCGTTAGATCATCGCGGGCCACCGCTGTGACGACGACATGTTTAAGATTCATGAATTGGACAGAATCAGCAACTCTTTCCGGTTCGGCCCAATCCAATTCCGTTGGCATGCCTGTTTTCACCGCACAGAAGCGACAGGCTCGGGTGCACGTATCCCCCAGAATCATGAATGTTGCCGTTCGGCGTGCCCCCCAGCATTCATGAATATTGGGACAGCGGGCTTCCTCACAGACAGTATGTAAATTTTTTTCACGCATTAGCTTTTTTAAACCTGTATAGGAATCGTTGGTATTTAGCTTTATTTTTAACCAGTCCGGCTTTCTTAAAAGTTCATCCCTTTTGCTCATTTTCGTCCCCCTTGTTTAAAATCATTCTTCTCTGCCACTTTACCATACTCTTAGCTAGAAGGACAAGATAACTGGGTTTGGACAAATAAACATTCTCTTACAAAAATCAACCTAGAGACTTACCATTTATTAGCGATAATGAAATCTCTTATTATTCATAAACTAAACTTGTACTTTTAATCGGAAGGAGGATTCCTTTGCGAGTTGCTCTATTCATTGGAACCTTTCTTTTATGCTTCACCACCGCATTTTCCGGCAACAAGGTCAATGCCAAAGAGCCCAATCCAAACGTATATCAGGAAAGAATGCGACTTTATGAGAAGGTGGAAGCTGTTACGCAAATTCCCTGGTACTATTTGGCAGCCATTGATCAATATGAAAGAAACATCCGCCTGGTCCGCCGGGACTTGCCGAAACCGGACGGAACGCTGGGGATCTATTTTCGTCCGGAAGTATGGGCAGGTCCAGCCAATCCCAACCCTTTTGAAGAAAACCCGGCCATCATTCAATTCTTTAACGGGATCGGAGTGGATGGAAATGGGGATGGAAAGGCCAGTTTAAAAGACGATGAGGACAAGTTATATGCAATCGCCAATTATCTCCTTTCTTACGGAATCGATCACGATAATATAAAAATCGGATTATGGAATTATTATAAACGTGATCGGACGGTTGGCAGTATTGCCATATATGCCAAGCTGTACCGCCACTTTGGCCGGCTTGATTTGGACAAGCGGGTATTTCCGGTTCCGCTCCGCAGCAATCATAGCTATCGCAGTACCTGGGGTGATAAACGTGGCTGGGGCGGGCGGCGGATTCATGAAGGCACCGATATTTTTGCCGGCTACGGTGTTCCTGTTAGAGCTACTTGCTACGGGGTCGTCGAAATTAAGGGCTGGAATAAGTTTGGCGGCTGGCGCATCGGGATTCGTGATATCAATAATACGTACCATTACTTTGCCCATTTAAGCGGCTTTGCGAAAGATATTCAGGTTGGCCAAATTGTGGAACCGGGGATGGTGATTGGCGGGGTCGGGAGCTCCGGCTATGGTCCACCGGGAACCTCCGGAAAATTCCCGCCCCATCTGCATTACGGAATGTATAAAGATAATGGGAAAACTGAATGGTCCTTTGACCCTTATCCACATCTGGCAAGGTGGAAACAAATAGAACGAATTGAAATGAGAAGAAAATAGGACTGTCCAATGGATAGTCCTTTTAATTACCTGATTTTTTTGTCTCCTTCTTCTTTTCCGTTTTGTTATCCGGGGTCTGATTAGGAACCTGAACCGACGGAATCAAACCGCCGCTGCTGTTATAAAATTGTGGTACCGGTCCGGATATCATTCCGGCGCCGACGGGAATACTTTGCTGCAGTTTTGTAATATCTGTTGCAAATGGGGTGATAAATTGAACCGAAACTTCGATTTCCACAGAAACTTCAATCCACGTATTGTTTATGCCCATTTCTTTCGTTTTAATTTTCACATCCGGTTCCACTTCACCGACCGCCTGGAATTTTACCGGAATTTTCGGCCCAAGGTTTCCTAGCAAAGCGATATTGGTCGCCCGTCCTAATGGGACATACCACAGAATGGCATTGTCTGCTGGTGCATCCTCCGTCTCAATTTCGACATCTGTCAGCTGTTCTAAGGAAGCGAGTCTCCCTTGCTTTGCCGCCCGGATATTTTTTTGAATTTGTGCGGTTGTTTCGGCCAATACCCGGTTGATTAAATCAGTGTTTAATTCCGCATTTTGACCAGTTCCATTTTCGCCTGGTGAGACAATTATGACCTTATTATTTTCTCCCACGTTTGTTGTTCGTTTGGTGATGGCGCGGTTGATAACAATTGATGCGATATTACGCGTCTCTGATTCGGCATAACGCATTAGCGTTGGTTCAATACCTTTATTGACCAGCAATACTCCGATTGCTGTAGATAGCAGAAAAAAAACAAAGGTTAACAGCATTACATATCGGAATGGCAGCGCTCCCCGCCGCAGACGTCGCTTACGAAATTTAGCCAAATCCATCACCCCTTCAAGCTATATTTATGCTTGATTAAGAAGAACTAGCCCAAAAAACTTTGCTTTGAAAAATGGCATGTATACCTTGCAATTGGCGGAATATAGCTCGCAATTGGCGTTTCGCGTCTTTCAATTGGCGGCTTCCGACCTCCTATTGGCGGTTTGCGCCTTTCAATTGGCGGCTTCCGACCTCCTATTGGCGGTTTGCGCCTTTCAATTGGCGGGCAATACAAAAAGCTTGCATCACTGCAAGCCTTTAAATCATTTTAAGCAGGGCTTCCCTGCCAATCATGCCTTGATAAATTCCCAGTTCCTCTGCCTCCAATGTGACGGACTCCAGCGGGGCATCTAACAGCTGGTCAATCGTCCGCACCCCGACTGCCCTGCCGGCAATGATTTTTCGATCCTTAAGTTTTTCATTTAAAAGACCAACATCTAAGGCACCGCACATGATATACCCTTTATCATTGGTAACGGCCAGTAAGGTTGTTTTCGGAAGCAATACGGAAACAGCCAGAAATGTGTGGCCGCTAATTTCAATAGGAGATAAATTAATCAAAGGCTCCCACGCTCCTTTCCTTACTAACACATTATGTCAAGGATCGGTTAAGTGTCTTAGGCAAAGGACTAGTTTTCAAGCTTCCATTTTAAGATGTCCCGCATAAACTCCGGAAGGATATACCGTTTTTCCTTACCCGGGAGGACATCCTTGAAAAAATGACCAAAAGTAAACATATCGGGAAGAGCTAACGTATAAGTCTTGTTGCTTACTATTTTTTCATTATCGATGAAGATACAGCCCGAGCGGAATTGAATTTGGTCATAAACAAATTTACCGATTATCGTTCCCCTGAAGCCAAGCCCTTTAATTTGCCTGTGATGCAGGCTGTCATCCATTGATTCAACCAGCATCTTTGTAAGTTCCTCTCCACTCAGTTCAACCACACAGGGATTGATCGGATGGGGACAAACCGATAATAAGTCATATTCAGTTACTTCACCTGTTAATGGACCTAGCAGAAGCCCGGCATTGATCATCGCACAATCTGCCTGACACCATTCCCTTACCGCCTGACATAACAAATGCGACAGCTCCGTTTCCTGAAACGGATCACTAGCAAACGGATGATCTAACGAGGTCACCATCGTTTTTAAAAGGTCTTTTCCCGTATCAAGATAGGACTGAATTTGCTCCTTTTCTTTTTCAACGGCTGGAAGCTTGTCTACCTCATATAAAGTTGCCTGTTTATTCATCACCGATTTTTGCTCGTCCAATTCCAGCGTCATATGACCGACATAATAGCCAAATTTCCCGGCGGCCCCCAACAATGTATGGTTAACCAATTTACCGTTTTCCAGAACATGATGGGTATGCGCACCTAAAATGACATCCAGTTCCGGAAATTGTTCGGCCATCCGTTCATCATCGCGAATTCCTAGATGGGAAAGTAAAATCACGATATCGGCTTGCTGTTTTAATTGTTTAAGCCGCTTTTTTATTTCCAAAAAAGGGTCGGTTCCTTTCCAGCCAAGCAAAGTATAAAGCTGGGAAAAATTTGCGGTTAAGCCGATCACAGCTAGTTTTGTTCCCGATTTTGTCTGATAAATTTTGTATGGCTGGGCCCAATCCGGGATTTCTCCATTTTTTTGATAAAGATTTGCCAGCAGAATATCAAAATGAGCCTCATCATACAAATGATGCAAATCACTATGGGGGAGGTTTACTCCCTCATTATTGCCAATCGTGACTGCCGTATAGCGGCTGTCATTTAACAGAGCAATATTGGCTTTTCCCTTTGTCGCCTCCGTCAACGGATGCCAACGGTCAATGAAATCGCCGATATCAAAAAGAAAAAACTCGTCGCCTGCTGCGAGATGCTGCTGTCTTTGTTGGTTTATAAACTGATGAATTCGCGGCCAATTTTCCAAATGGCTGTGAACATCATTGGTATGATAAAGATGGATTTTTTCCATAGTACAACACTACCCTATAATTCCTTGATAAATGAGCCGGACTCCGACAACAACAAGAATAATCCTGATGATCAAAACAATGGTTTTGCTCTTCAGCTTTGAGTTTAAATAGACACCAATTTTTGCGCCAATCCAAGCACCGGGCACTAATGCCAGGGCATAAAGCCAATTGACATTGCCAAGGGCAATATGCGTAATCGAACTTAGGATCGATGTCGGCAGGATCATAAACATCGATGTAGCGGTAGCCACATGCGGCGGGAAGAAAAATAATAAAATCATCGTTGGAACCATTAACGAGCCGCCGCCAATGCCGAAAATCCCTGACAAAAAGCCAACGATGAAGGAAATAATCACCGCCAACACCGGGTTAAAGCCATATTCAAACGTTTTTTCGCTATTATCCGTAAAGCTGCGGACAATCCCTTTTTCCTTTTTATAAGGAAGTGGTTTTAGTTTGTCCCTGACCACCATGACAACTGAAACAAACAGGATAAACAGACCAAAATAAATATTAAATGAGTGCAAATCTAATTTTTCTGTGACCCAAGCTCCAAGGATACTCCCCGGACCGCTTCCAATGAGAAAAATGAGGCCACTTTTATAATCAACTGTTTTCCGTTTCATATACGCCAATGTCGAGGAAAGGCCGGTAAAAATCATCGTGAATAAGGATGTCCCTACCACTACCTGCGGCGTCAAATGGCTGAAGGTCGCAAGTGTCGACAAATAAAGCAAGGTGGGAACGACAATGATTCCTCCCCCCATACCGATCAGCGAACCCAGTGAGCTCGCAAAAATCCCGACTATAACTAATACAATCCATTCCATGTTTTCACCTTCCATAGTCTAAGCTGAGACTTGTTAAATGCAAAATCGAAGCTCCATTACCTTATAATAGCATAACCTTTTTTAAAAAAAGGAGTTTTAACATTGAAAAAGTATGATTGTCAATTCATGATTACATGAAAAACGTCTCCTGAAAATGCCTAGAGGAATTTGATAAGGTCCTTTTAATTCAGAATATTTTAGGGTATAATGAATGTATAATAAAAAAGAGAAGTGCTCCTAACACTTCTCCATGCAACTGCTACCGTCAGGGTGGTGGTTGTCTAAATAAATTTATCTTCGAAAGCCACCCTTGTGCTTCCGACGGCGTAGGGTGGTTTTCTTGTTATCTAAAAGTTGTTTCTGAAAGATAAAGGCAGCGGTTTCCCGTACAATTCCCTTCAGAATCTCTCGTAGCATCTCAAGAAATGTTCCATGATTATCACCTCCCTTCCCTAAAGCTTAGGAAAAGAAGACTGACAACCTGGCCACCCTCACAATATCCAGTTGCAACTCTATTCTAACATTTTCTACATACCAAAAAACCTATCAATCTTCGACAAAATTCGAGCAGTACCTGTGCACCCTGATCTTCTGTGGCGTAAACTATCCGCAGGACTCCTTCACCTGATATTCGTCTAATATTGGCACACTTATAATGTGTCTAAAGTTAAAAATTTTTAAAAAAAATGTCAAATTCTCCTGCATTAATGGTACTATTTTCATAGAATATTTTAATAGAAGGGGAGAAATTAACTTGATTATTGATAAGACATCATATATAGCTAATTTTAATTTGACTTTTGGATCTGAAAACGAGCCAATGTTATCTCAATTTGAAAATATAATTTTTCCTGCGTTTACACGAAATTATAAGGAAGAAAATAGAAAGAAAAATAAAAAGACAACCTTCTTTTTTGAACAGGTTAAACTTACTAATGTTAAAGGAGAATTTGTTTTAGCTGGATTAATTGTAAAAAGTACTCGTCTTGAAGTGAAGTCTAGGATTATTGACGGCGAATTGGTACGCACTGATGAAGTATATCCATCTGACCCATATTCATATTTTCTTATTAATTTGAAGAACCATCGAATGGTTTTAGTTAAAAATCAAAACGGTAGCCCAACATTAAAAAATTTTTCTTCAACAGCTAGAGATGTCCTGTATGATTTTATCAGAGAACAAAATAAAAATATCATTAATAAGAATGATAAATTACCACTGCCCAATTTAAATGTTGTTGCAATACCTTTTGAAGGTACAATTGAAGAGCAACTAAAAGATGTAAAAAAGATAAATAACATAACTTTGAAATTTTATCCGCTAAACGGGGATATAATGGAGAATGAGACTGTTGATGAACTAACAGAAGCATTGAAATCTTTAGGGAGTAAAACAGGACACTTACGTTTTAACTCACCGCAGAATAAAGAAAACGTAACTCAAATTCTTAAAGATACAAAGGGACTATTAGAGCCCACTGTAAAGGTTCAATTTCAAAACGGTACTTCTGGAACACTTAAGGATGACTCCTTTACAGAAGAAATGAGTATCCCCGTCGATGAAGAAGAAACATTCCTGCAAAATATTGATGTAATTGCAGGCAAATTAATCAACAAGGAAGAATTTAATGAAACTAGTCCCGAAAATAAAAAGATTTATGATAGGTTTTTCACTAAACTTGAAGGTTTATATAATAAGTTCTTAAGATAAATAAACCTTTTTAAAGGTGATATAAATGGACAATCAAAAGTTATTTGATAATACGCAGGAATTAGTAAATTTAAAAAAAATAAATTCTTTTGATTTATTCGTGTTAAGTCTGAAAAGATTTACTTTGAGTAAGCAAAGAATGAAAATTCTTGGAGTTCTTTTTATTATTATATTTCTTACCCAAAAGTTTTTAATTTATCCAACGACTTCAGCAATAAGTGTTATTGCCGATATAGCTGTGAATATAAATTATGTTATTATTCCTATTTTTGCAGTTATTATAACTGGTTACTCAATTTTTCAAGCCTTATCAAATGGAAGTACATTAATCAGACTAATAGCTGTAAAGCATGAAGAACAACTTGATAAATTCTCAACTTACAATGTGTATTTTTACGGTTTATCAATATTTTACCTCGGAATTACTATTATGAATTTATTATTGTTAGTTACGTTCAAATATTTACCTGTAGATTGGTGTTTAAGTTTTTTTTCAAAATTAACAAATGAATACATCGCTGCGGTTCTTATTTCTTTATATTTGGTAATAATACTGTACTTTTTGATTGAAATAAAAAGCTTTATTTATAATTTATTTCAAATTTTTACGACTAATGCGGCGGAATCCTCGATTCAATATTTGGTTAATGATGAAAAAGAAAAAAATGAATAATTCCAAAAATGCAGCCATTAAAGGATGCATTTTATTTTCATATAAACATTGGACTAAGAGTAACATCCTTAGGTTTTTTGATAAGTTTCTGGACTCACTTATTCGATAAATAAAAAGATCAGCTACTTTTTCAAAAGCAGCCTAAATAATCGGAGGTTTACATATTTTGCTTTATATCCTGACATCTTTCCAAAAAAACTCATGTAAGCATCACGCAGAAAAATTCTTCTCCCGCCATCGGTACACAAAAGCATTTCACAAATGAAAATGAGGGGGGACTATCCTAATTCCTTTAACAACAAATCCTTCAATTTATTTTCAACATTAGTTTTGCTTTTGATTTGTTCAAACTTGGATTCGTACTTGTCCAGTAGTTCATTGGTCAATCGAACATTAATAATTTGGATAGAATGTTTCCTTAAGTTCTCTTTCATTCTTTCATCTCGTTCTTTCCGCAATTGCTGAACTTTCTTCATCTTTGCCCAAACCAATGCTCGAATAAATTCCTCCAGCTTCATCTTTGCATTCTCAGCAGCTAAAACCAATTGTACCTTTACTTCCTTATCAAACGAAAGGGTTAGCCAATTCTGTGGTTCTTCCTCTGATTGTGGTTTAATCAGTTCATTTAGCTCATTAAAGGTTTGAATCATTTGGTTTGGTATACAAAGTCGGCATAACCCTTGCTGATATAGGTAATACAAAGCAGGAAATTTTTTGAAAAAAGGTAGAACTTTTCTATATTGTTCGAAAAAAGAGCAGCTATATATGTAATAGCTACTAAAAAATTGGAGAGTCGTTTGCAGTTAATCATAGCAAAAAATCAATTGAATTAAGACAACCGAATTGAGACTTACAATCTTTCTGCCTTACTTATCTCGAAATTACCGAAAAAATAGAAGAAGACGAACTTCAAAAGTCCGCCTCCTACACTAAACGTAAAATCTGAATCGGCACGAAATCGGCACGACTACTTTTTATTAGGTTATTGAATTGCTCTCAAACATTGATACACCAAGGTTTGTAGAGGATTAACCTATACTACCTTCCATTTCGAACTTGATTAATCGGTTCATTTCAACGGCGTATTCCATTGGTAGTTCTTTTGTAAATGGTTCGATGAAGCCCATGACGATCATTTCTGTTGCTTCCTGCTCAGAGATGCCGCGGCTCATCAAGTAGAAGAGCTGCTCTTCGGAAACTTTGGAAACCTTCGCTTCGTGTTCAAGTGAAATATTGTTGTTTAGTACTTCATTGTATGGGATCGTATCAGAAGTTGATTTATTATCCATAATCAGCGTATCGCACTCAATGTTAGCACGAGCACCGTCAGCTTTACGGCCAAAGTGCACCAAGCCGCGATAGTTGGTTTTACCACCATGCTTGGAAATTGACTTCGAAACAATCGTCGAAGAAGTATTTGGCGCCAAATGAATCATTTTTGAACCCGTATCCTGAACTTGGCCTTTGCCGGCAATTGCAATCGATAATGTCATGCCGCGGGCGCCTTCACCCTTCAGGATGACAGCCGGATATTTCATCGTTAATTTGGAGCCAATGTTACCGTCAACCCATTCCATTGTGGCATTTTCTTCACAGACCGTACGCTTCGTAACCAGGTTGTAAACATTGTTGGCCCAGTTTTGAATCGTTGTATAACGGCAGTAGCCGCCTTTTTTAACGATAATTTCAACAACGGCACTGTGAAGCGAATTGGTTGTATAGACCGGGGCGGTACAGCCTTCAACATAGTGGACACTGGCGCCTTCATCAACAATGATCAAGGTTCTTTCGAATTGTCCCATGTTTTCCGAGTTGATCCGGAAATAGGCTTGTAATGGCGTATCAACCTTTACACCTGGTGGAACATAAATGAACGAACCGCCAGACCAAACCGCCGAGTTTAATGCCGCAAATTTATTATCTGTTGGAGGGATTACCTTTGCCCAGTGTTCACGGAAGATATCTTCGTTTTCTCTTAAAGCGGAATCGGTATCTTTAAAGACGATTCCTAAGGCTTCAAGGTCTTCCTTCATGTTATGGTAAACCACTTCAGACTCATATTGGGCCGATACACCGGCAAGATACTTCTGTTCTGCCTCCGGAATTCCCAGTTTATCGAAAGTGGCCTTGATTTCAGCTGGGACCTCATCCCATGATTTCTCGGACTTCTCGGACGGTTTTACATAATATGTGATTTCGTCAAAGTTTAACCCACTTAAATCTCCGCCCCACATCGGCATTGGCTTGCTGTAGAAGATATCCAGTGATTTCAAGCGGAAGTCCAGCATCCACTGTGGCTCACCCTTCATCTTGGAGATTTCTTCAACAATTTCTCGGGTCAAGCCACGTTTTGACCGGAATATGGAAACGTCTTTATCGGCAAAACCGTATTTATAATCACCGATTTCAGGCATCTTTTTTGCCATTGTCGTATTCCTCCTTCTTAGAAAAGCGGAAGCGCCTTGGTAAGGGGCGACAAGCAAAGATGCGCCGACATGAAGGTTGTTCTTTAACCTTCCTGTCGGATTGGCTTATGACCTCGAGCCCCCTAGGCGCTGGAGCTAGACATCATCCCAATCTCCACCGCTTCGTCGTTTTATTCTTTTTCCCCTTCAGTTAACCCTCTTTCCATCGCCTTCCACGCTAAAGTTGCGCATTTAATCCGGGCGGGAAATTTGGAAACACCGTGAAGTGCTTCAATATCACCTAAATCCATGTCTTCATCTATTTCTTTGCCTTGCATCATATCAGAAAAAATCTTCGATAATCTCAAGGCATCCTCTACTTTTTTCCCTTTAATCGCCTCCGTCATCATCGAGGCGGATGACATCGAGATGGAACAGCCTTCCCCCTCAAAGCGGCAATCCTCAACAATTCCATCTTCCACTTTAAAGGTTAATTGAATCCGGTCGCCGCAGGTCGGGTTATTCATATTTATCGTATGGCTGCCATCTTCTAAAATGCCACGGTTTCGCGGCTTTTTATAATGATCCATGATCACTCTTCGGTATAAGGCGTCTAAATTAGAAGACATCGCTGAAATACTCCTTTGCTTTGACAAGGCCTTCGCTCAGTCTGTCAATATCTTCTTCTGTATTATACAAATAAAAGCTGGCACGTGCCGTTGCTGTAACGTTCAACCATCTCATTAATGGTTGGGCACAATGATGTCCGGCACGAACCGCAATTCCTTCTGCATCCAATACGGTTGCCACATCATGCGGGTGGACGTCGGTCAGATTAAATGTTACCAGTCCGCCACGCTTTGCAGCATCATGCGGGCCGTAAATTGTAATCCCCTCGACAGAAGACAGTTTATCCAGTGCGTAAGCGGCAAGTTTATGGTCATGCTCAGCAATTTGCTCTAACCCAACTTCATTCAAAAAGTCAATCGCAGCGCCAAGACCGATAGCACCGGCAATAATTGGTGTGCCCCCTTCGAATTTCCATGGAAGCTCTTTCCAAGTTGATTCGTATAAATGGACGAAATCAATCATTTCTCCGCCAAATTCGATTGGCTCCATGTTCTCGAGCAAATGCTTTTTACCGTAAAGAACACCGATCCCGGTTGGACCACACATTTTATGACCGGAGAAAGCGAAAAAGTCACAATCTAAATCCTGGACATCGACCAGCATATGCGGGGCACTTTGGGCACCGTCAACGACGATAACGGCATTATGTTCGTGAGCAATTTTAGCGATTTCCTTAATTGGATTGATCGTCCCTAGAACGTTTGACACCTGGGTTACCGAAACCAATTTTGTGTTGTCCGTAATCGCCTCCCGAACGTCTTCCAGAGAAAGAGTACCATCCTCCTGGAGCGGAATATATTTTAACCTGGCACCGGTTCTTTTTGCCACCTGCTGCCATGGGATGATATTACTATGATGCTCCATATGGGTAATAACAATTTCATCACCTTGTTTTAAATTTGCGGCAGCGTAGCTTGCCGCTACGGTATTCAGTGATGTAGTGGTGCCCCTGGTAAAAATAACTTCCTCGAGTGATTTGGCATTAATAAACTTACGAACCTTTTCCCGTGCTCCTTCATATGCATCTGTTGCCTTTGTTCCTAATGTATGCACCCCGCGATGGACATTGGAATTGTATTCGCGGTAGTATTGATTAACCGCCTCAATGACCTGAATCGGCTTTTGTGACGTCGCAGAGCTGTCTAGATAAACCAGCGGGTGGTCATTAACTTCTTGATCTAGAATCGGAAACTGACGGCGAATATCCTGGATATTCATTATTTTACTTTCCTTTCGATAACTTCAGATAATTGTTTTTTCACTTTTTCAATTGGCAATTGCGTTACAACCGGTGCAAGGAAGCCATGAATGACTAAACGCTCTGCTTCGGTCTGTGGAATCCCGCGGCTCATCAGGTAATAAAGCTGTACCGGATCTACCCGTCCGACTGAAGCGGCGTGCCCGGCCATGACATCATCCTCATCGATTAACAAAATGGGATTGGCATCACCGCGTGCTTTTTCGCTGAGCATCAGCACCCGGGAGGTTTGCTCGGCATCTGCTTTGGAGGCACCGTGTTCAATTTTACCAATACCGTTAAAAATCGTAGTTGCACTATCTTTTACCACGCCATGGTTTAAAATATTTCCTTGGGTATGTTTTCCGAAATGAACAACCTTCGTCGTGAAGTTTTGCGTTTGCTCTCCACGGCCAACGACAACCATTTTCGCATCCCCAATAGAACCGTCACCAAGTAAGTTCGTGGTGTTCTCAAAAATGGTATTTCCTTCGTTCATTGACCCCAGGGCCCAATCAATCTCAGAATCTCTGCCGGCGACTCCGCGACGGTTCACATATGCGGTCATTCCTTTTGCCAAATGATCAACAGCACCGTATTGAACTCGAGCATTTGTATTGACAACAAGTTCCGTTAAAATATTGGCCAAAGTATCGGATTCTTCCACTGTGGAAATATAGTTTTCAACGTATGTTAAAGAACTATTATCATCTGCTACCACGATAACATGGTTAAACAAGTTGGCTTCTTTGTCATCATGAACAAATACAGCCTGAATCGGTTCAGTGATCTCCACATTTTTCGGTACATAAACGAAAACACCGCCGTTAACAAGTGCCGCATGAAGCGCTGTCAATTTGTGTTCATCTGCATTGATTGCCTGCGTCATATAATATTTTTTTAGCAGATCGCCATGCTCCCTCGCAGCGGTAAAAATGTCGGTGAAAATAACGCCTTTATTTTTCAATTCGTCCGACAGTGTTAGAAACGCAGGTGTCTGATTGCGCTGAATATAAAGATTATGTTTACTGGTCTCTATATCTACTAATGCTTTTACTTCTTCCGGAAGGTCAGCAAGAGATGAATAGGCCTGACTTTTCACTGTATGCTGGCGAAATTGGGTAAAATTCCATTTTTCAATTTTTGTTTTTTCCGTTTTTGGCATGGGCAGCTGTTCAAATTGCTCCAAGGCCTTTAGACGAAGCGCCGCAAACCAGGCAGGCTCGTTCATAGCACTAGAAAAAGTACTGACGAAAGCCTTATCGAATGGTAATTTTATTTCAGTTGTCATGTTAATCCTCCTAACCCTAAGACTTAAGCTTCTTGCTCAACTGTTTCATCTTCAATGCCAAGTTCTTTTTTAATCCAGTCGTAACCTTCCGCTTCTAAACGTTGCGCAAGTTCAGGACCGCCATTTTTAACAATCCGGCCATCCATCATCACATGGACATAGTCAGGAGTAATATAATTTAACAAACGTTGATAGTGAGTGATAATCAAGCAACCAAAGTCATCACTGCGCATTTGATTGACACCTTTTGAGACAACCTTTAAAGCATCGATGTCAAGTCCGGAGTCAATTTCATCCAAAATGGCAATTTTAGGTTGAAGCATCATTAACTGCAGAATTTCATTGCGTTTTTTCTCTCCACCGGAGAAGCCTTCATTTAAATAACGCTGTGCCATATCTAAATCCATCTCAAGAAATTCCATTTGCTTATCCATTTGACGAATAAATTTCATTAATGAAATTTCATTTCCTTCGCCACGGCGGGCATTGATCGCCGAACGTAAGAAATCAGCATTTGTCACACCATTAATTTCACTTGGGTATTGCATTGCTAAAAACAACCCGGCACGGGCGCGCTCATCTACTTCCATTTCCAAAACATTTTGACCGTCTAAGGTGATGCTGCCGCTTGTTACTTCATATTTTGGATGGCCCATGATCGCCGATGATAGTGTGGATTTACCAGTTCCATTCGGGCCCATGATCGCGTGAATTTCGCCACCTTTTATTTCAAGGTTTACACCTTTTAAAATTTCTTTTCCTTCAATGGCAACATGAAGGTCCTTAATGATTAAAGTTGATCCAGCCATATCTATACCTCCGAAAATTTTGTATCTCACAGACCGTAGAGATCTGTTCCCTTTATTCTCACTTTATTCTCATTACAATCTTATAACATATGAAAACTATTATCAACTAATAAGCAGAAATAACTATTCCTATTTTCAATGGACTAATCATAAATGAGAATGAAATAAGTTTTTACGAAAAATACAGATAAAAATATATGTAAAACTTAATCCGCTTTAAATGATACTCCTTTTTTGGCTCAATTTCCAACGCTTGATAATATCTATTTTTTTCCAAAAAATCCAGATTCATGTATATATAAACACTCGCCGACGGGCAAGCCCGTTAGGACGGTTCACGAGGCGTAGTTGAATTTATGCAACTTAAGAAAGCGTAAAATTCAGAAAAAATTAAATACCTTCTTATTAGCCAAAAAAGGCCAGTGGAGTGCCACTGACCTTCTTTAATACTATTTTTATTTTGAAATAGGAACGACAGCACCTTTGTATTTATTCAGGATAAAGTCTTGAATTTCTTTTGATTGTAATGCCTCGACTAGCGCTTTGATCGCCGGTTTGTTTTCATCGCCTTTACGAACGGCAATAATATTAACATATGGTGAATTCTTATCTTCGATGGCAATCGCATCTTTTAATGGATTTAAACCAGCATCAATCGCATAGTTTGAGTTGATTAAGACCGCATCGCCTTCACCCGTTTTATAGATTTGCGGCAGAAGCTTCGGTTCATAGTTGGCATCAAATTTTAGATGCTTGGGATTGTCCGTGACATCTTTTATATCAGCAGTTGTCTTATCGATTCCTGCTTTTAACTTAATAAGTCCTTCATTTTCAAGCAGTGATAACAAACGACCATGGTCAGAAACGGAGTTACTCATAATTAAATGAGCTCCATTAGGAAGATCGCTTAACTTTTTGTATTTCTTAGAATAGATCCCGATTGGCTCAATATGAATGCCGCCGGCGTTTACGAAGTCATAGCCAAATTCTTTAATTTGTGCGTTTAAGTAAGGAATGTGCTGAAAGTAGTTCGCATCCAGTTCTTTAGATTCAAGGGCTTTGTTTGGTAAAACATAGTCAGTAAATGTCTTAATCTCAAGATCGATTCCCTTTTTCTTGAGGATCGGCTTTGCCTGTTCCAAAATTTCAGCATGGGGAACTGGTGATGCACCGACGACTAATTTTGTCGTTTTTGCTTGATCTCCGCCGTTTCCGTTGCTTTCCGATTTTTGTTTTGATGTACCGCAAGCTGCCAATGCCAGTACAAGTGCTAATGCTAAAAGTGCTCCAAGCCATTTTTTCATTTTGTATATCCCCTTTTAAGTAATTTGAAAACCCCGCCTTATGGACTGTTCAATTGGATCACCATCGGGCAAGACTTTATTTAACGTTTATCAATTTTTGCTGTGATTGTATCGCCAATAAATTGAATCACAAAGACAATCAGTAAAATAATGACAGTTGCGACAACCGTGACATCATTTTGATTTCGCTGATAACCGTAATTATAAGCGAGATTTCCTAAGCCACCGGCACCAATCGCCCCCGCCATGGCCGTATAACCAACGAGGGCAATGGCCGTTACAGTAATTCCAGAAACAAGTGCTGGCAGCGATTCGGGAAGCAGCACCTTCCAAATAATCGTCCATGTTGACGCTCCCATTGATTTCGCCGCCTCGATTACACCTTTATCAATTTCCCTGAGGCCGATTTCCACCATTCTTGCATAAAACGGTGCCGCTCCGACAATCAATGCCGGCAATGCTGCTGTTTCACCTATCATCGTCCCAAGTAAAAAAACGGTAAATGGGATCAACAAGACAATAAGGATAATAAACGGGATAGATCGAAAAATATTCACAATCGCGCCGATCACCGTGTTAATCAGTTTATTTTCCCACATATTATCTTTTCCGGTGAGAAACAGCAGCATACCAAGAATAATTCCCAAAACAAATGTAACAAGAACGGAAATCCCGGTCATAAATAAGGTTTGATTGGTTGCCTCCCACATGATTTGCCAGTCAACATTCGGGAAATACTTAGCCATTTGAAACCACCTCCACGCCTACCTGCTGGGAACGAATAAAGTCAACAGCTTTATTCACTTCTTGTTCGTTCCCATCGATATGAACGAATAATGTTCCATAGGAGCCTTTTTGGGTTTGCGAGATTTTCCCTTGCAAAATATTGACATTGACATGGAAACGGCGAATCAAATTGGTAATCAATGGCTGTTCAGCGGAATCGCCGATAAAGGTTAACTGGATAATTTGTCCGGAATCATAGCATTTAAGCAGGTGTTCAGCGATTTCTTTTGTTTCTTCGGGTTCGGACACTTGCTGGACAAACCGTTTGGTGATGGGCTGCTGCGGGTTTTTAAACACATCCAACACAGAACCTATTTCAACGATTTTGCCGTTTTCCATTACCGCTACCCGGTGACAAATTTTTCGAATGACATGCATTTCATGAGTGATTAACACAATCGTTAAGCCAAGCCGTTTATTAATATCGACTAATAAGTCCAAAATCGAATCGGTTGTTTCCGGGTCAAGGGCGGAAGTTGCTTCATCACAAAGCAATACCTTTGGATTATTGGCAAGCGCTCTGGCAATTCCGACACGCTGCTTCTGGCCGCCGCTCAACTGTGATGGATAGGCATTCTCCCTGCCCTCCAAGTCCACCAGCCTGATCAATTCTGCCACCCGTTTTTTCCTTTCCGGCCCTTTTATGCCGGCAATCTCGAGCGGAAAGGCGATATTTTCACTGACCGTTCGGGACCATAATAAATTGAAGTGTTGAAAAATCATGCTGATTTCCTGACGGGCTTTGCGAAGTTCGCTGCCCCTAATCTTTGAAATATCCCGTCCGGCGACGGTAATGGTTCCTTCTGTGGGAAGTTCCAGTCCATTCAGCATCCGGATTAACGTGCTTTTTCCGGCGCCGCTATAACCAATAACACCAAAGATTTCTCCGTCGTTAATTTCCAAATTGACATCATCAACGGCAGTTAATTGTCCTTCCTTGAAAGGAAAAATCTTTCGGACATTTTTGATTGAAATCATCAAATCACCCGCTTCTTATCCTAATATATAGGGTTTGATTTTTTGAATGGAAAGATTCTTTTTCTTTAAGGTCAAATCGTGAAAGTCATCACGCCGTTACAAGCCTATTCATAGAAAAAGCCTTTCCGCACAGGCAGAAAGGCACAACTAATCAAACCTTTCTCCCATCTTTCAAAGCAACTGCTTTGTGTGAATTGGCACCATTTCAATAATGACGGTTGCCGGGCTTCATCGGGCACATCCCTCCACCTCTCTTGATAAGAGATAACAAATCCTATATTCATTATTCAAGCAGCACATTATGTAAGTGCGCTTCTATAAAGTACAAATGAAATCGTACCACGGATAAAAAGAGGTGTCAATTAATTTCTCTCACATCTGCCCGAAACATTCAGACATTTGTTTTTAAGGAAGTCAAGCCGGTTGCCGCGGCAATGGCATCTTCGAGATCTTCGATGAGATCATCGACATTTTCGATCCCAATTGACAGGCGGATTAAATCCTCCGAAACGCCGGCTGCCTTTAATCCTTCTGCGTCCAGCTGCTGGTGAGTCGTGCTGGCCGGATGGATGATCAAACTCTTAGCATCCCCAACGTTTGCTACATGGGCCCAGATTTTGATCGAATTAATTAAGGTTGCCCCGGCCTGTTTGCCGCCTTTAATGCCGAAAACAACCATTGAGCCTGCCCCTTTTGGGAGGTATTTCTGAGCCAGTTGATAATCAGGATGTGACGGATGCCCCGGATAGGAGACCCATTCGACAGCAGGATGGTTCGTTAAATATTCGACCACCTTTTCGGTATTAGCCACATGTTCTTTCATCCGGACATGAAGAGTCTCAAGGCCGAGCACAAATTGAAAGGCATTTTGCGGGCTAAGAGCCGGTCCTAGGTCACGCAACAGTTGAACACGGGCTTTAACGATATAGGCAGCGGCCCCGATGGCCTCGGCATAAACAAGGCCATGATAGCTGTCATCTGGTGTCGTGAAGCCCGGGAACCTCGGTGAATTCCAATCAAACGTACCGCCGTCGACAATAATGCCGCCCGTCGTTGTCCCGTTGCCTAACAGCCATTTTGTCGCAGAGTGGACGACAATATCGGCACCATGCTCGATTGGCCGGCAGAGGTATGGGGTCGCAAACGTATTATCAATGATAAGCGGCACACCAGCCTCGTGGGCAATCTTGGCCACTTTTTCAATATCCAAAATAGTTAAGCTGGGATTTCCGATCGTTTCAGCAAACACCGCTTTTGTTTTTTCCGTGATCGCAGCACGGAAGTTTTCCGGATCTTTCGGATCAACAAATTTCACATCAATGCCGTATTTCGGGAGTGTCACAGCAAATAAGTTGTAGGTGCCGCCGTATAGAGTGGATGCCGAGACAATTTCATCACCAGCTTCGGCAATATTTAAAATCGCCAGAGTAATCGCCGCCATTCCACTAGCAACCGCCAGTGCGCCGACGCCACCTTCCAGCAGGGCCACTCTGTCTTCAAAAACAGTTGTCGTTGGATTGTGAATCCTGGTATAGATATAACCTGGTTCTGCTAAAGCAAACAGATTTGCGGCATGTTCCGTGTTTTTAAATTGATAGGCATTATTTTGATAGATCGGAACTGCCCGAGCCCCCGTTACCGGGTCTGGTGATAAGCCACCATGTACACTTAATGTTTCAAAACGATATTTTTTTTGATTCTCAGCCATTCGACACTCGCTCCTTTTGTCACAATTTATAAAGAAACCCCCGCTTCATAAGAAGAGAGGGGACTCTTCTTATCTTTCAGAGCAAGCCGCTCTGCTGGATGTAGCACCGTGTTTATAACCGGTTGCCGGGCATCATTGGACCAGTTCCCTCCGCCGCTCGTGATAAGAATCTTTATTGAATTGTGTTTATTGGTAGAATATTTTAAAAATATCTTACCCGAAGTTTAATTCCGAGTCAATAGGTTTGATTAAATTATTTTTTCTAAATAGTGATCGGGCCTTGTTAAGTAAAATATGGACTCGAGCAGCAATACCATTCTCAATGGGGCCACAACCTTTAAACATCCATTCCGTTCCAATAATCTCAGTCTTTCCTTGCCCTCCAACAGCTGCGCGATCGCCGGTTGACTGCCGGAAATCTCAAATCTTGTAAGGCTGTCGGATATTTCCTTTTCTACAGTGATTTCACCATTATAAAATACCAGTTGGATCACCTGGCCGTCAGCAGCCAGGTTTATCCGGAAATCAGCCTGCTGAATAATGGCATGAAGATATTCTTGATTTTTCAATGCCTCGATAAAGTGGTTCACGATTTCGATCATCATCTATCACTCCGGTTCATTACTCCTACTTACATATTCGGAATGGAAACCGGAAATCCTTTCATCTTCACTCGACCTTTTCTGCTGAAGTCCTGAAAAATATGTCGTTTTTTCGAAATATGTGCTGAGTGTATTCATTCTTTTCGGCATTCACTATTTCACCGTGAGTTGTCCGGATTATTGATTAAAACCGAAATGACCACATACAAAAAGCAGACACTTCTTAAGCATCTGCTTGTATTAACTCTTTATTTATTTTTTCCAAAAGAAATGGGACCGAGTGGAAGGCGTAAATGGTATCAACGATTTCCCCGTTCCGAATTAGCAGCAAGCAGGGGACACTCTCGATCACCCATTTCTCAGCAAGATCCGAATAATAATTAAGATTCATTTTTCCCATTTCTATTTCGACGAGGTGTTCCACCACCCCCAGCATTTTTCCGGCGAGCTGGCAAGTGCCGCACAATGGTGTGTAAAAATACACTACCCCCGTTCCTCGCTGATTTAAAAATAATGATAAATCATCACGGTTCCATTCATTCATAAGCCATTATCCCATTTCTAAAAACTCTGTATAAACATCAATATTAGCGCCCAATAAAACAGTCGCCAAATGATGCACCGGGGCTGTTGCGACTTCGCGGTACATCCGGTCTATATATAAATGCTCTGCATTAGGAAATTCACGCTTAAATAGCTTGCGGAGCCGTTCACCGGCCTCGTCCGCATCCACAAGGATATAGACATCCTTGTCATCGAGGAATTCAATCCATTCTTCCAATTTTGTATGACTAATCGTCCCGTTAGTACAAATAATTTCAACGGGTTCCTTGACAATCCGCTTTACCCTATCTTTATCCGATTTTCCTTCGACAATAAGAACTTTGTCAACATACGAATCATTCATCATCCATCACCTGGCAGAAGTGGTTTACTGTTAACATATTCTAATACCATGAAGTATGCTTCAACTATGTATGTTAACAATATCATGATTGTCAATTTTAAAATAGTTTTTTGCCTTCAACCTAGTTTTCCCATTCCTCATGCAGGTAACGTGGAAATATCACCCAAAGAAAAAGCACCCCATCAGGTGCCCTTTCTCCGAAAAACTAGTCTTCTTTTATTAATTCTTCATATTGTTCAGCCGTCATCAGTTCATCAAGCTCGCTGCTGTTTGATAATTCAACTACAATCATCCAAGCTTTTTCATATGGTGACTCATTGACAAATTCAGGGCTGTCATTTAACTCTTCGTTTACCTCAACCACTTTACCGCTGATAGGGGAGTAAAGTTCCGATACCGTTTTAACAGATTCTACACTGCCGAATGGCTCGTTGGCGGTTAATTCAGCGCCGACCTCCGGAAGTTCTACAAAAACAATATCCCCCAGTTCTGATTGTGCGAAGTGAGTGATCCCGACACGCACTTTGTCCCCTTCCACCTTCACCCATTCATGTTCCTCGGTATAACGCAAATCTTTTGGTGTAGTCATAGCAAAAAATCCCTCCATTGTTTTTCTAAAATCTATCATCGAATATGATCGATTCCCGGAACATAAAAAGCCAGCTGAATTATTTCAGCCATATTTTCTCATACTCATCCTCTTTAAAGCCAACTGTAACCGTTTGCCCATCGGTTAATATTGGTCGTTTTAACAGCATGCCGTCAGATGCCAGCAAGTCCAAAAGTTCAGCTTCACCGGCTGACTTCATTTTGTCCTTGATTCCTAATTCTCGATACTTTTGTCCGCTGGTATTAAAAAATTTTTTCAATTCCAAACCGCTGCTTCGATAGAACTTCTCCAATTGTTCACGTGACGGTGGATTATCCACAATATGTATAGCTTCATAGGAAAAATGATGGGCATCTAGCCATTTCTTAGCATTTCGACATGTACCGCATTTAGGATACCAGTAAAAAGTCAGAGACACTCAACCTCACCGCCTTTTACGAAAAATAAGCCCACAGGCCTCCATCTGAATAGTATCATATTCTATTAGAAAATCCTAACAGACAAACCCCATCTCATTCAAACAATTTCGACATGATTCTCCGAAATCCTTCTTAGCCAAAAATAAAAATCAAAAGGGCCTCCTCATAGTATGGGAGGAAGCCCTGTTTTCTTTCATTAAACGACAAAGCGTTCTGCAGCAATAAGGACATCAGCCGCTTCGCGTTTTTTCGCAATCACGTTAATTGGGGTGTGGCGGGTTAATTTACGTAGGGTAGATAACATCATCCGCAGTGTATCGCCCTGCTCAACAGCAACAAGCGTTTCTTTGGCAACGGCTTCAATATGATTGAAAGCTTCCTGGCAGAAGATTTGCGTATACAGAAGCTTCTGCTTGCTCTTATCTGCGCCGTCTTTGGCCATTGCTTTTTCGGTCCGTAAGACAACGGATTCCATGGCGTAAACGTCAGAAATGATATCAGCGATATTTGCCAGTACCTCTTGCTCGATTTCTAGGGCTTTACCATATTTTTGTGCGGCTAGGCCAGCTGCTAACAACGCAATTTTCTTGGCATTTTTGACAAGATATTTTTCTTGAGCAAGCGGCTCATCACCTGGTTCTTCCGGCATTAACATCATGATTTCTTCCTGCAACGCCAAGGCTTTTTGGAATAATGGAAGATCGCCTTTTAGTGCTTTTTTCACCAGTGTTCCCGGCACTAATAAACGGTTAATTTCGTTCGTTCCTTCAAAAATACGCTGAATGCGGGCGTCGCGGTAGGCTCTTTCAATCGGGTATTCCTGCATAAATCCGTAGCCGCCATGAATTTGCACGCCTTCGTCAACAACATGGGCCAATACTTCACTGGCAAAGAATTTATTTAATGAACATTCAATCGCGTACTCGGCAATTGAGTTGGCCACTTTTTTAATGTCTTTTGCTTCCTCAGTGGAAAGTCGGCCTTGGTTATCTTCATACAAGCCAACGGTACGGTAGACGGAGCTTTCTGCGGCATAGATTTCAGATGCCAATGTTCCGAACTTTTCTTTGGTTAAATTGAACTGCGAAATCGGTGTTTTGAATTGCTGACGGCCGTTTGCATATTGAATCGTCATCTCTAATGCTTTTTTCGAACCACCGACAGACCCTACTGCCAATTTATAACGTCCAATATTAAGGATGTTAAAGGCAATGACATGACCTCTGCCAATTTCACCCAGAAGGTTTTCAACCGGAACCGGTACATCTTCTAGAATAAGCGTACGGGTGGATGAGCTCTTGATTCCCATTTTCTTTTCTTCGGCACCAGTAGAAACACCTGGAAAGTCGCGTTCAACGATAAAAGCTGTAAACTTCTCACCGTCGATTTTGGCATAAACAACAAACACATCGGCGAAGCCAGCATTAGTGATCCATTGTTTTTCGCCGTTTAAGATATAGTGAGTGCCTTCTGCATTTAATTTCGCCGTTGTTCTGGCGCCAAGGGCATCCGATCCGGATCCAGGCTCTGTTAAAGCATAGGCCGCCAGTTTTTCACCGGAAGCAAGTGCCGGTAAATAGCGTTTCTTTTGGTCCTCGTTCCCGAATAGAACGATTGGCAATGAGCCGATCCCAACATGGGCGCCATGAGAAAGGGCAAATCCGCCACCGCCGGACATTTTCTCTGTTACCAGCGAAGAGGTGATTTTATCTAAGCCAAGGCCTTCATATTCCTCAGGCACGTCAACCGCCAACAGTCCCAATTCACCAGCTTGTTTTAACAGATTGACGGTAATATCGAATTCATGCTGTTCGAGGCGCTCAAGCACTGGCTGCACTTCTTTTTCGACAAAATCCTCGGCCGTCTTGGCAATCATTAAATGCTCTTCGGTGAAATCTTCCGGCGTTAAAATATCTTCATATGATAAATCTTCAATTAAAAAGCTTCCGCCTTTAACTATTTTTTTTGTTTCAGTCATGATTGTTTCCTCCTATTGTTATTTTTCAAACGGGACCAGGGGTTCCCTGGCCCCAACAATGCATTAAAGTAACTCAAACACTCCGGCGGCACCCATTCCGCCGCCAATACACATCGTTACGACACCAAATTGCTGCTGTCTGCGTCTTAATTCGTTAATTAATGTTAAGGTAAGCTTTGCACCGGTACAGCCAAGCGGATGGCCAAGGGCAATCGCCCCGCCGTTGACGTTCACTTTGTCTTCATCGAGACCAAGCTCGCGGATGACTTGGATCGATTGAGACGCGAACGCTTCGTTTAATTCAAATAGGTCAATATCGGAAACTTCCAGGCCGGCCAGCTTCAATGCCTTGGGGACAGCGACAACCGGGCCGACTCCCATAATTTCTGGCGGTACTCCGCCAACGGCAAACGATCTGAATTTGGCCAATGGCTTAAGCCCAAGGGATTCGGCCTTTTCACGATCCATCACCATCACGGCGGCCGCTCCGTCACTTGTTTGTGAAGCATTTCCGGCGGTTACGGTGCCTGACACCGAGAATGCGGGACGAAGTTTAGCCAGCGTTTCAAGATTCGTATCCGGGCGGACACCTTCATCCTGGGAAAATTGAATGGTTTTTTCGACCAGTTTATTGTTTTGATCAACTGTGCGGATGGTGACGTCAACCGGGACAATCTCATCGACAAACTTACCTTCTTGAATCGCCTTAAAGGCACGCTGATGGCTTCTTACCGCAAAGGCATCCTGTTCTGCTCGGGTGATACCGTATTTTTTCGCCACCTCTTCAGCTGTATGGCCCATTCCCATATAGTATTGCGGTGCGGTTTCTGCCAGTTTAATATTCGGGCGCACCACATGCCCCATCATTGGAATCATACTCATCGATTCCACACCGCCAGCGATCGCCGTATCGGCATGTCCAAGCATGATCGACTGCGCTGCATAAGCAATCGACTGCAGACCTGATGAACAAAAACGATTCACGGTGATCGCCGGCACTGTATGCGGCAGTCCTGCCAACGCCCCAATATTACGGGCGACATTATTCCCCTGCTCCGCTTCCGGCATCGCACAGCCTATCACTAAATCATCAATATTTCCTTCATAATTTCCGGCCCGCCTTATTGTTTCTTTTACAACCAATGCTCCTAAATCATCAGGACGTACAGTGGCAAGCGTTCCTTTTTTTGCCTTACCTACCGGGGTCCGAGCTCCGGCAACGATTACCGCTTCTCTCATGCCATTCCCTCTCTTTCTTGCAATTTGTAAAAATACGAGTCTATTTTTTAAAGGGGCTGACCGTTTCTGCCCCAGTTCATTCTAGTTTCTTAACGGCTTCCCTTTTACAAGCATATGCTGCATGCGCTGCTGCGATTTTGGTTCCTGAATCAGGCTTAAGAATGCTTCTCTTTCAAGATCCAATAAGTACTCTTCATCGACTTCTGTCCCAAACGGCAGTTTACCGCCGGAAATAACGTAAGCAATCTTTTTGGCAATTTTCATATCATGCTCGGAGATATAGCCGGATAGGCGCATCGCTTCGGCACCAAGCAATAATGTGGCATAGCCGGTTTCTCCTGTGACCGGTACCTTTCTGCGCACTTTCGGCTTATAACCCTGTTCATATAGAGCAAGCACTGCCTGTTTCGCATCATACAGCTGGTGATCAGGGTTCACGCTGATCCCGTCGGATTTGCTTAGGAAGCCATTTTCACGGGCCTCTTCAGCCGAAGTGGAAACCTTCGCCATCGCAATCGTTTCAAACACTTTAATGGCAACTTGCTGCAGATCATATGGCACACCGCTTGGCAGGTTTTCCAAGTGTTTCATGTAAAGCTCTTTGTTGCCACCGCCGCCAGGCAGCAAACCGACACCAACTTCAACAAGTCCCATGTACGTTTCCGAAGCAGCCTGAATATGGGCAGCAGGCAGGCAAACTTCAGCGCCGCCGCCTAGCGTCATCGCAAATGGTGCGGCAACAACCGGTTTCGAGCTGTATTTCACTTTTAATAATGCTTTATGAAGCTGGCGGACAATCAGATCGAGTTCATAAATATTGTCGTCTTGAACTTCCATCAGCATCATCGCCAAATTGGCACCGACACAGAAGTTTTTACCTTGGTTGCCGATAACAAGACCTTTATAATTTTTCTCGACTTCATCAATCGCGTAGTTCAGCATTTGTACGATATCCATCCCGATTGCATTGTTCGGTGAATGGAACTCAAGCAAAGCGACACCGTCACCAAGATCAATCAAACTGGCACCGCTATTCTTTTTAATGACACCCTTTTGTTTCTTGATTTTTTTAAGGTCAATTACCTTTGGATTGAACTCGACTAATCGATATTCACCATGATGGTAGAAGAAGAGTTCGCCATTTTCTTCGATATAGAAGGAGGTATGGCCTTTTTCGAGCATTTCTGTCACCCATGCAGGAACTTCAATACCCGATTCCTGCATTTTTTGGACCGATTTTTCCACACCGATGGCATCCCATGTTTCAAATGGGCCCATTTCCCAGCCAAAGCCCCATTTCATGGCCCGGTCAATCGCGACAATATCATCGGCAATTTCACCTAGAAGCTTTGCAGAGTAGACAAACGACTTGGCAAACGTATTCCAGAGGAATTGCCCGGCACGGTCGTTAGCATAGACAAGCGCTTTCAGTTTGTTGGCCGTTCCTCTTTCTTGTTTGGCAAGCTCAACAGCCGGTGTTGAAAGCTTTTTACGCGGACCGTATTCAAGTGTATTGGGATCCAGTTCGAGGATTTCCTTGCCCTTTTTCAGGAAGAAGCCTTGACCTGATTTGCTGCCAAGCCAGCCATTCTCAACCATTTTTTTCAAAAATGCCGGTACTTCAAAGACCTTCTTTTCTTCTCCTTCGACTTTCTCATAGACGTTGCCGGCAACATGGTAAAATGTGTCCAACCCAACGACGTCAAGGGTGCGGAAGGTGGCACTTTTTGCCCGGCCGATCAGCGGACCGGTAATGGAATCGACTTCCCCGACGCTTAACCCTGATTGAAGCATTTCTTGGACGGTCACTAACAAACCATAAGTCCCAATCCGGTTGGCAATAAAGTTCGGTGTATCCTTGGCCACGACAACACCTTTCCCGAGAACATCCTCACCAAAAGTTTTCATGAAAGAAAGAACATCCGGGTCCGTATATTGCGTCGGAATGACCTCTAATAATTTCAGATAGCGCGGCGGGTTAAAAAAGTGTGTCCCTAAGAAATGCTTTTTGAAATCGTCGGAACGCCCCTCCACCATGGCTTCTACTGAAATTCCAGAAGTGTTGGAGCTGATAATGCTCCCTGGCTTACGGTACTGATCTACTTTTTCAAATACTTGTTTTTTTACATTTAGGTTTTCCACTACCACTTCAATAACCCAGTCGATATCCTTCAGTTTGACTAAGTCGTCTTCAAGGTTACCGGCCTCAATAAGGGCAAGATTTTTTTTCGTTGTTAATGGTGCCGGTTTCTGCTTTAACAGTTTTTGAATCGCTGTGGCACTGATGCGGTTACGCACCTGTTTATCTTCTAATGTAAGTCCTTTTGCTTGTTCTTCCTTCGTTAATTCACGTGGCACGATATCGAGTAATAATGTTGGAATACCGATATTTGCCAGGTGGGCAGCAATCCCAGATCCCATGACCCCTGATCCTAGTACGGCCGCTTTTTTAATCAATCGACTCAACATTGTCTCCCCCTTCATAAGCTTTGAATGAATGCTCATTCATTTTTCTGTTAAAAAAAATATGCCTGTGAATGAGCCTTGTTATTACTAATAATAAAATATTTTGAAAAATTGTGCAATCAGTAAACGTGGAAAATTGAATTTTTTTTGAAAACTGACTTATCGCCATATTTTTGTTACCTTAGGGCAATCTATCGGATGAGGTGATCATCATGGCGAGAATGAAGAAAAATCCTTCCAAAGCCGGCGTAAGTGCAGCAAGCGTGAAGGGCAATGCTGGCCCCGGCCGAGAAGCCAGCGGGGTCGATAAACAAAACAGCCAAAACAATCAATATAAAAAATGAAGTAAGCGTGGGCCGGAACCTAATATGGTGCCGGAACACGCTTACCTGTAAGCTCATTTTTGTACTTACGAACTTTTTCTTTCCTTTTGTTCGGACTTGTAGTACCCATCAGCCCAGAATTCAGCGTTCTTAATACCTAATTCCGTTGAATTGAATTCCGGATCTTTGCCTTGCTTCAGCTGCGCTTCATAATCTTTTAAGGCGAGAATCGCCGGTTTGCCTAAGAAGAAAAGGGCTAACAAGTTCAGCCAAACCATGATTCCTAATCCGATATCCCCCATTGCCCATGCGGTCGTGGCTGTTTTAACTGCGCCATAATAAACCGCACCTAAAAGGACCAATTTTAAAATAAACATGGCTGGTTTTCTGTTTTTGCCTCTTACCAGAAAGGCAAGGTTTGTTTCGGCAATGTAGTAATACGCATAGATCGTCGTGAAGGCGAAGAAAAATAGAGCGACCGCTACAAATGCTGGACCAAATCCCGGGAGTAAAGTATCAACTGCCGCTTGCGTGTAGCCAGGGCCGCTTTCCACTCCTTTAAGGTGCTCAGCTAATAATTTTCCTGAACCATTTACGACATTGTAAGAATTGGTAAATAAAATCATCATCGCAGTTGATGTAACAACTAAGAACACATCAAGATAAATGGAAAATGCCTGGACCAGTCCTTGCTTAGCAGGATGTGATACTTCTGCGGCAGCGGCAGGGTGAGCACCAGTACCTTGACCAGCTTCGTTTGCATACAGACCCCGTTTTACTCCCCACATAATCGTTGAACCGAGAATTCCCCCGAACATTTCTTCTGCCCCGAAAGCACTTTTAAAAATAAGACCGAAAACTTCTGGAATTTTGTCAAAGTTAACCACCACAATGGAAATAGCGATAAGCAGATATCCGAGTGCCATAAACGGAACGATAAATTCTGCCACTCTGGCAATCCGCTTTACCCCGCCAAAGATCGTTGCCGCGATCAGCAAAACAACTACGGCTCCAGTAATAGTAGGGCTAATCCCAAAGGCATTTTTAATGCCTTCTGCGATGGAGTTTGTCTGAATACCAGGCATTAAAACAGCCATTGCGAGCAGGGTTGCAACGGCAAACACAACCGCAAACCATTTCCAGCCAAGTCCTTTTTCAATATAGAATGCTGGTCCGCCGCGATACTCTCCATCTTGCTTTTCTTTATAAATTTGCGCCAGAGTCGACTCAACAAAGGCGGATGCGGCACCAATAAAGGTGATGACCCACATCCAGAAGACGGAACCCGGTCCCCCAAAGTAAATACCTGTTGCCGTGCCGGCAATGTTCCCTACCCCAATCCGGCCGGATAAAGACATAGCCAATGCCTGGAACGACGAAACCCCCTCATTGGAGCCCTTCCCGGACGCTGATTAACTTTACCATTTCTTTAATGTGCCGGATCTGCAAGAATCTTGTGCGGAAACTAAAGTACACCCCCACAAAAACGATGAAAATGACCAGTGGTGCACTCCATAAATAGCCGGAAACATTGGTTACCAGTTTGTCTATCAAAAAAATTCCCCCTTTAAATGCTGTAAAATAGATTCTAACCCCAAGGTGTTATACAACAGGGTTCCACTAAAATATTATAAAATTTCAATAATAATATTTCAATAGAATATTTCTTATCTTTTATTTTTTCTGACTTATCTAGAAGTTATAAGGGGTAATAAAAAGCAGGAGGCGAAATAGCTCCTGCTCTTTTACTCTTCTTATGAGGTTGTCGAGAACATATATTTTTTATAATGATAACGGATCGAAAAAATCAAGCCGATCGCCATAAAATTTCCCATTAACGAACTGCCCCCATAACTAATGAATGGAAGTGGAATCCCGGTAATTGGTAAAACGCCAATGGTCATACCGATATTTTGAAAGACGTGAAAGGTAATCATGCTGATCACCCCGACACAAATATACGTGTAGAAATGATTCTTCGTTTCCATGCCAACCTTCGTAATGTGGTAAATTAACAGGAAGAATAAACTGATTAAAACACTGGCGCCAATAAAGCCATATTCCTCACCGACGACGCTAAAAATAAAATCCGTTTGACTTTCCGGCAGATAGACATCGCGGTTGCCGATGCCTTTGCCGCTTGTCTGCCCGGAGCCAATTGCCAGCATCGATTTAATCAGCTGATAACCGGCTGAACTTTGATAATTATAAGGATCAAGCCAGGAATAAATCCGACCAAATTGATATTGCTTTACCCCCAGATACTTTTCCAGAATATCCGGGTTCCACAAAACAAAATAAAAGACCGTCCCCACCATCAGCACTCCGGCCAAAATACCCGGACCAATGATCTTCCAGGTAATCCCGGAGATAAAAATCATTCCGGCTAGTATGGCGAGAAAGACAAGTCCTGTTCCCAAGTCCTCTTTAACGATGAGCACAAGCGGTAGCATGGTGACAAGCCCCATTTTCGTTAACAGCCAGAAATCAGTTTGCAGCGTCTTCATGACATTTTTTTGCTGGTGATCATCAATCACGCGGGCTAATGCTAGAATCAGAAATATTTTCATAAACTCAGATGGCTGAATTGTCCCGATCCCGGGTAGTTGAAACCAGTTTTTCGAGCCATTGATTCTGGGAGCGATACTTTCCGGTGCCAAAATCAGCAAAATGAGCACGACAATTCCAGCCCCATAAACATACCATGTCAGCTTGCGCAATTGGTCTGAATCAAAATGCATTACCACTGCAACAATTACGCACCCTACCACATACCAGGCAATTTGCATCACTAAAAAGTTCCGATCATATTGTCCGCTTTGTTGGGCACTATAAATTGCCGCACAGCTGGCCAGGAACAAAAGCATTAATATTAAAACAAGACTGTAATCCAGTTTAGAAGTTGTGTTTTTATTGGATGTCATGATGTGTCTCCACCTTGATATAAAACTCGTACATTCCTCCATTATATTTTTAAAAGCAGCAAATCTCAACTTCCAACTAACATTTGGATTTATTTTACAAAGTGGTTTGCGCACTGTAAATGGAAGGTTGAATTAGCCGACATAGGAAAGTGTAAAATCTGGGGAAACTTTACACTCTCCTATTAACTAAAATAGATCCGCTTTAATTCCTCTGCCATCCATTCGAGATTGCTGGGCACCTGCGGCAGCCCATAGCCGATATACAGCGGCGTTGTCACAAAACGCGGCATCACCTTAGCGTAAATCTTGCCATTTAAATGATAGAAAAAGACATTATAGCTAGAAGTCTTGAATGGAAAATGATTCAAGATATAATGAACGGCGACTTGCAAATACTCCGAAAATCTTTCCTGATAGCAACTATCATCCATTTCGATATTAAATTCATAAAAGCCAACTCGCGGCCTTGTCGATAATGTGAAGCGCGGACCGTCTTTTTCTTCAGCCATCACAATTCCGGCAAACATTTCGGGGACAGCTGTGACGCTGTAGTCTAAATGATGGAGACCGACAATTTGCATATGAGGGTGGGCGATCGAACCTCCCGACAGCGGCCCGTGGTTTTTGAAAAACAGGACGGAGCGATACTTTCCGGTTTGCTCCATTTCCAGCCAATGCTTGATCCCAAACTGGATTAATCGGTGCAAATGTTCCTTGGAATAACTCGAAAGGTCGCCGTGACAATCATCCGTTTCGATTAACACGGTTTGATAAGCATTTTCCAAAACGGGGTATTTATTTTTCAAAAGAATGATCGGTCCATCAACAGCAATAATATTGGTCAGTTCATCTCTGGCGCAAAACGGGCAGGCTTGCTCTTTGTTACGGATACTTTCAGGTTTCTGTACACCAATCGACGTATTAAAGTAAAGATGTTTCGTTTCCAAAACGCTTATCCCCTTTCGCAAGTCTATAATCCTATTTTATGGGAGGATTGACTCCCATTGCACACATTTTGTTTTGATAATTTCATAGCCCGAGAGAATTTTGCATATCAATATGGTACAGGCATATACTTCATAAGAATGAGAGGGACGTTATGTTAACAAAACTGGAAGCACTGATTCTAGGAATCATTCAAGGAGTGACAGAATTTTTACCGATTTCCAGCACCGGGCATCTTTATTTGGGAAGAAATTTATTCGGCTTACAGGAAGCGGGATTGCTGCTTGATACGATGCTCCATGTGGGAACACTCATGGCCGTGTTTGTTTTTTACAAGGACGAATTTATCAAAATTCTCCGAAAGCCATTTAGTAAATTAACATTTTTACTAATCGTTGGTACGATTCCGGCAGTGGTCTTGGGTCTGGCGATGAAAGATTATATTGAGGATATATCGAAAACCGGGGTGACGATTGGCTGGGAATTCCTGCTGACAGGTCTTTTTCTTTGGCTTGCGGATTCGGCGAAAAATGGCTATAAGCGGATGGAGGATATCAGCTATAAGGATGCTTTGATTATCGGTTCGTTTCAGGCCGTTGCCATTTTGCCGGCCATTTCCCGCTCCGGAATGACGATTGTCGCCGCCCTCTGGCGCAAATTGGACCGGGAAACTGCCGCCTACTTTTCGTTTCTGTTATCGACGCCGGCCATTGTCGGGGCCATTGTGTTACAAACAACGGATCTGCTTGGCGGCGGCGGGGAGGAAATCTCGTTATCCGCCCTGCTTGTCGGGATAATCTCATCGGCTTTCTTCGGCTATATTGCCGTCAAATGGATGATTGGCTTTTTGAAAAAGCATTCCTTAAAGCCGTTCGCCATCTATGTCTGGGCATTAGGGTTGCTCGTCTTGTTTTTCCAGTTTACCGGGAAGTTTTAAGTACATGTTATGTTGGGTCCCCTTCCCTTTTGGGATTTACCCGTCTGTTTTCTGAATTTACCCGTCAAACCATTCACACTAGGAAAAATAATCTTAGAAAAGCGGCTCGAAAACATGTTCAAGCCGCTTCTTCTTTATTTTCCTGTTCGCTCATTTTAATTTAAAAATACCATATCCCCATTTTATTTGCTCACTATTACACAAGCCGCGACGTATAGGTGAACTTTAAGATTGCTTTTTAAAAACTTGGGACATACAATTTATTTATAAACAGCTGCTGGTTGGGGGGAGTTATCATGAAATATGCAGTGATTACCGGTGCTTCCAAAGGATTGGGTGAAGCCATCGCAAAAAGTCTAATCGCAAAACAGTTCGCTGTTGTTACCGTTTCGCGGACAGAAAACGAGAAACTGAAAATGATGGCACAAGAAAAAGGAACCAGCTATCAACATTTTTCCTGTAATCTCTCATTGGAAAGTGAAGTACAGGAAGTTTTTATGGAAATTACTCATCGCGTTTTTCAAAAAGAGCCGTCAGATATCTTTGTCTTTAATAATGCTGGCGTCATCGAACCGATTGCAACGGTCGGTCATTTGGATAAAACGCCGATTGACCGTAATATTACAGTGAATTTAACGGCACCCATCATGATTACCAATCTATTTTTACATAAAGCTCAGTTTAGCGACACAGCCGTTCACATTATAAATATTACATCTGGTGCCGCAGTTCGTCCGATTCAAGGCTGGAGTGTCTATTGCAGTGCCAAGGCGGGCTTAAATATGTTTACCCAAACGGTTGCCAGCGAACAGGCAGCGTTACAAACGAAGCATAGTATTATTGCCTTCAGCCCGGGGATCATGGATACAGACATGCAAGCAACCATTAGGTCATCCTCCGAAAAAGCATTTAAGGACCTGAAGAAATTTCAAGAATATCAGGAAAAAGGAATGCTGTTAAAGCCGGATATGGTAGCCAATGCCCTGATTGATTTGACACTCAGCGGGAATGTAGAAAGCGGAAAAATATACAATGTAAATGATTTGCTAAACTAATACTGAGTAAAAAAACTCGCCAATATCGAATCGGCGAGTTTTCTTTTCATTATTCATCTTTCTTCTTAATCGTATCGGTTAATTCGGCAATACTATTTTTCACATTGGATTTACCTGCATAGTTTTCGATCAACTCTTTGACATCAATACCGCTTGAAGCCTTTAATGATTCCTGGAGGCTTGTCATCAGGTTAGTGGCATAGCTAGTAATTTTGTTAGCCCCGCCATTTTCACCGGAACCGCCGCCAGTATCGACAACGGTAATTTTATCAATATTGGAAAGCGGCGCAGCCACTTGCTTCGCGTATTCAGGCAGCATTTTGATGACCATGTCGAGGATCGCTGCTTGACCGAACTGTTCGAAGGCCTCGGCGATTTTTTCCTTTGCTTCGGCTTCCGCCAGACCTTTCATCCGAATAACTTCTGCTTCGGAAAGACCTTGTGCCTTTTGTGCTTCCGCTTTGGCTAAACCGTCGATGCGAACCCGTTCCGCCTCGGCCTTCGCCATTGCTTCAATCCGGTATTTATTCGCTTCCGCCTCGGCCATTTGTTTCGCTTTTTCTGCGGCTGCAGACTGCTCAACAGCATAGCGGTCGGCATCGGCTTTTTTCTTCACTTCCGAATCATATTGGCGCTCACGGCGAAGAATTTCTTTTTCTTCGAGCTCGATTTGTTTTTGTCTTTCAATAATCTTAACTTGCATTTCCTGCTCGGTAACATCCTGTTTGGCCTTTGCACTTTCGAGGTCATAGGCCATATCGGCACGTGCCTTGGCAATGTCCTGTTCACGGCGGAACTCGGCAATCTTCAGCTGATTGACTTTTTCCGCTTCGGCAATTTCGGTTGCCCGTTCTAATTCGGAGCGCTTCGCTTCCTTGGCAGCTTCAGCCTTTTTAATTCGCGTTTCCTTTTCGGCTTCAGCTGTAGCAATATCGGCGTCACGTTTAACCTGGGCAATCCGCGGTTTACCGAGAGCGTCCAAGTAGCCGTTTTTATCACGGACATCTTTAATCGTAAACGAAACAATCACCAGACCCATTTTTGCGAGATCCTGTGAGGCCACGCGTTGAACCTCTTGAGAAAACTTATCGCGGTTTTTATATATTTCTTCAACGGTCATCGAACCAAGAATGGAACGCAAATGACCTTCTAAAACTTCTCTTGCTTCATTTTCTCGATCTTCCTTCGGTTTCCCAAGAAACTGCTCGGCGGCTGTGGCAATTTCGCCAATCGAACCGCCGATTTTGATAATCGCCACACCATCGGCCATAACCGGTACACCCTGTTCAGTATAAACTTCCGGGGTAGTGACTTCCAGTTTACTAGATAATAAACTTAACGGCTGTGCCTGTTGAAAAACCGGTAAAATAAAGCTCCCGCCACCGCGAATAATTTTAATTTTATTCCCGGCTTCATCGACATGGACATTTTTGTTTCCCAGGTAACTCCCGGTTACAATCAAGGCTTCGTCCGGACCAGCCGTTCTGTACTTTGTAATAAATACACCAATCAGGGCAATAAGAATAAGGGCAACGATCCCAATGACAATCCATACAAAACTAAATTCCATATTTTAGCCTCCTCTTCCTCTATATAAAACTTTCATTTTCTTGATGGACGGTTACTTGCAAGACACCATCCTTTACCTGGACCACCAGCACCCTTGTTCCATTAGCAATCTCTCCGCCATCAAAGCTTGATGCCGGTTTGGCAATTCTGCCGCTCGCGCTCTCAATTAACACCTCACCAAAACCATCAGCAGGGATCGGCGTGATCACGGTTCCAATCCGCCCCCGTAAATCCGATTCTTGATAGGCAAGAGATTCCTCAGCCGATGACATCGGTACTAAAACAAAAACATTTAACAAGGTTACCAGAATAAAAGCAATGACGGCTGAAATCGCTAAAATGAGTAGAGAATGCAGTGAAGATAAGCGTTCAAATAAGTAGCCGCTGGCGGAAAGAATGGTCATAAAGGCAAATACAAGGACAGGATTTAAAAAGTGTAACCCCCCATCACCGGTGTCAACATGCAGCACATCGGCAAATAAAACATAAATAAACGTTAAAATGCCCGAAATAATCAGACCATACAAGTAAACTGTTACGATCGGCACGCCAAATAGTTCCATACGCATCATCCCTTTATCATGATAGGCAAGAAATACAACGGAAAGTGCAGAATGGGCTTCAAACCTTAATAATCCATCGCATCCATCCCTTCTGTTTTAAAAAAGTTATGTATGATAAATATACGGATTAAAGAAGGAAAGGTTTCAATTTTCCTAATTCCAGTATATCTGATTTATGCCAGCCCGGGGGTACTTTTTCCTGATTTCCAATTTTTTTATTTTATGGAAACTCGCCGACTGGCGAGTCCTTAAGGATGGTTCGTGAAGCGTAGTTGAATTTCCTATTAGCTAACAAAATGCAGTAATAAGAATAAGCCTCGAGCTATTGAGTTGTCAGGCGAAGGGCTGTTTGTTAATTGAAATAATGGATAAACTTAAATTTCTAAAGGGATTAAGGTTTTATCATCGTTCGAATCGACCCATAGACTAACGTACTATCAAAGTTATCTTTACTGATTTTATAGGGAGTTGGGAAAGCAATAACTTGAAAATTTGAATTTTCTTTTACAAATGGAAGCTTAAACTTAAAAATTTTTCTTTCTCCAGGATCAACAGATACATTGCCTACTAATTCATTATTTATAAAAGGTACTTGTTTCCAATTACTTAAAGCAATAACATTGTAGGTTTCTTTTTCCTTACTAATATTTCCAATTGATACAAAGATGTTTTTACCACTTTTTGCTATAGGAAGAATACTTAGCTCTTCTTTTTGTTTACTAATAAACAAAGTATCATATCAACCTATTATTTCCTAAAATTCAATATTTTTTACAGTAATTTAATTTTTAAATGGGAATCTTATGGATAAATAGGGAGCAGAATTATTATTTCCTTATTGCGAAAATGGGTGAATTTTGAAATAATTTAATGAAACATTGCATTAATCAGGGGAGTAAAAAATGCGACATATTAAAGGCTGCTGCTTAATTATCATTTTCAGTTTGTTGTTAACAGGGTGCGCAGGTGTAGAAAAAGTAAAATCTGTAGCAAAAGAAAAATCTCCATCAAATATGAAAATAACCATTGATTCATTTAATATGAATGAAAAAGAAAACCTGCTTATTAGCAAGACTGGTGTAGGACATATTGAATTTTTCAAGCTGAATGGCATCCTGAATGAAGATGCAGATTTGCAATTTTCAGTAGAGGTATATGAAGATGGGAAGTTTAAAGAAGAGTTGCTAAAGACTTGGGATGAGCTTGGAACAAAATATAAAGACAGCTTCGTTTCCTTTGGAATAAGTGACACCGGAAATAAAGCCCATTCTTTAAAACTGATATCTGGGATACCATCTGGACTTGCTTCAACAACGTATTCAAATAACATGACATCTTTTTCTTTCAGTAAGCTAATAGGAGAAAAAGTTACTTTAAAGAAAAATAAACCTATTTATTTAGCAGCGTGGGCAGGAACTACAAAAAACGGACTGAGTTCTGTTGGGGGAGAAAATGGAGAACTCCCCGAAGGTATTAAAGACACTGAGCTTGCTTTTTTATACAAAGTTGTATGGACAGATAAAGCAAAGAAATAACTTCTGTTATAGTAAACAAACGCGAGCGATTACTGAGTAACACTGATGCTAGAGTAAATATAGACACAGATTGTTATAATAAATATATCAACTATAACGGGAGCCCACCAAACAAAACTTTTATCGGAAGATGTAAACTATTCCCTTTTTCATACTATTCCGTAAGGCTACGCAATTTATCAGAAACCTTTAAAACAAGGACCTGTTAAATTTTAATGTTGATAATTGCGATTAAGTAAGGGAAACCCCATTTTTTAGGGTTTCCTTTGTTCTTGTGTGTCTTTATTTTTTAACTTCATAGTGTAGTTCAACGAATTGATTGAAGTTCCTTACACCTTTCAATGAGAGGTTTAATGGATAATCTCCTTCTCTAAACAGAGGAATTCCTGTTCCTAGTAAAATTGGGGCAACTTTAATGATGAATTCATCAACCAATTTATTTTTTATAAAAGAATGTAACAATTCTCCTCCACCAACAACCCAAATGTTTCTTCCTTCTTGATTTTTAAGTTTATTGGTGAAATGAACCGCATCTTCATTAATAAATTTTACATCTTCCTTATCATCAAGAGAAGACCTTGTAAATACATAACATTCTTTGTTTTTATATGGGAGTTCTTTTATACCTTGTTTCATTACCCAATCGTAGGTCCTTTTACCAAATAAAATCGTATCTACCGTTTCATAAAATTCAGAATAACCGTTATCTCCTTCACCTTCAACTTTGAATAGCCAATCAAGAGATTCATCTTTTGTAGCGATATACCCATCTAAACTTGTTGAAATAAATAATACTAATTTTCGTTTTTTACCCATAAAATCCCCCTCTAATTTAGAATGAATGTTCAAGTATTTCGTTGGTTGAATCAGAACTATACATTGAATTTTGATAGTCGCAAACTGTCATATGTGTCAGTCATTTCAAATACTGGAGAGGTTTCAAATATTAACAATATTCTTTAACAGAGCCTAAAAAAAAGCAAGCAATCGGCTCGATTAACTTGCTTCACTGTTTTTTCTAACTGGTTTATCCTGGATTTGGTTCAGGCCTTGTTGTTGATTTTTTTGCTCAGGCAGTTCCCGCTCCGCCGCCTCATGAACGTTCAAAAAGTAGTAGCCTTTTAGGATATAATAGAAGCCCAGTGTTTTAAAAATATGACCGATAAAATGATCAATATCATACACGCTTTTATAAATGGTAAAAACTAATTCCATTAACAGTAAAAAGACAAACGCTAAAGCAACGGATAATTTTTCTTCACCTTTTTCTACATGATATTGATATAAGGTTATCAGCAAACAAATAAATTCAATGAAAGTAATCCCATACTCCATTGCATTTTTTAACATGGTTGTGCCTTTTCCTTCAACCATCAGCAACGGCAGTTGTTTCTCAAAATAGAATACAATCAATCCGATGGAACAAACGATTAAGATCCCTAATACCAGAGCGCCAAGGCGATAATCCCTTTTGAGTCTGCGCTCAGGAATAATTAGCACAAGCAGCATCAGAACAGCTTGAATCACCCTTGCGATCACCCAAAACCAGGTCGCTTTTGCAACGGAACTTTCTGAAATGAAGTAGGGCATGCCTTTGAAGGATAAGGTATGGAGCAAGTCAATTGATCCTACGAGGAAGAAGGTGATCGCTAAGAGCAGCATTTGGCTCGATCTTGTCTGCTGATAACTTTTAAGTCCGTAAATGAAAACGGCAGCCGAGATGCATATACTGATACATTCTAAAAGGATATGGATTCCCACGTAATTTTCAGGGTTATAGAGAACGCTTATCGGTGATTGGAACAGATGGACCATCATCAAAAGAACAATGGCTGCGACGGAGTAAATGATAAATTTCCCTTCGGTTAGGTGAGTCTTCATGTATTCACCTCCGTTTCTATATTTTTAATTCTTATTATAGAACGCTTTAACAGTCCATGACGGGTGAGGTTGTTGCAATTTTATGAACCTTTTATAAAGAAAAGTTCAAGCTTTTCTTTATTCGTCGCGAACCAGTAAAAAAGAGACTGCCTCATGCGGCAATCTCTCTTCTTCCATTATTTCCACCATTCATCAAACATGGTGGCAGGCATGCGACGCTTGTGCTCAGTTATAAGATAGCGCTTTTCAATTTTAGCAGCTACTTCCGCCGGGACCTGCTTTCCTTCCAGATAATCATCCAGTTCATCATAGGAAATTCCTAATTCTGTTTCATCCGCCTGTCCCGGCTTTTCATCCAACAGGTCCGCCGTTGGGACTTTCAGATAGAGCGGTTCTTCAGCCCCGAGTTCTTTTAACAAAGCCCTCCCTTGACGCTTCGTTAATCCCGTTAACGGGGTAATGTCTGCCCCGCCATCGCCATATTTTGTATAAAACCCGGTAACCGCTTCGGCTGCATGATCGGTGCCGACGACAAGCAGGCCAGCCATCCCAGCAACGGCATACTGGGCGATCATTCTCATTCTTGCTTTTACATTTCCCTTTTGATAATCACTCAAAGGCTGGCTGGTTGAAATTAGATTATATTCCTTTTGCAGCTCATCTACGGCTGTTTTAATATTAAATACTACTTCTTGGTCAGCCTTGATAAAGGCCAATGCCCGTTTGGCGTCCTCTTCATCCTGCTGCCGTCCATACGGCAGTCTCACAGCAATAAAAACAGCATCCGTCCCTGCCTGGCGCAGCTCTTCCACTGCCAGCTGTACCAGCCGTCCTGCCAAAGTGGAATCCTGACCGCCGCTGATCCCTAAAACATATCCTTTTGCCTTTGTCTTCCATAAATAATTTTTCAGAAAATCAATTCGCTTGCGAATTTCTTCCTTCGGTTGAATCGTGGAAGAGACATGTAAATCCCTCATTATTTGTGCTTGTAAACTCATTTTGACCCCTCCTGTTTTTCCTTATCTATTAATGTACCATAGTTGATGAAAAACGACTGACCCAAAAACTTCTCAGGCCCCCCTAATTTTTATCCTGAGGGATGCCTGAGAAGTTTATTGTAATTTTTGCAGTTTTCTTCGTTCCGGTGCATGTGGCGGCTTTTGTGCCCAACCGCGTTCAACCATTAGCTTAAAACCTCTTGCTGTATAGGCTAAGACCTCCAGACTGTATTTTTGATAATAAGCCGTAAGGTCGGTTCTCAGAGATAAGGACAATGCATGACCAATTAAGGTAATATCAATCCCATTCAATAAATTGAAAAGAGTCACAATAAGCCGGTCGGAGAACGGATTGACCGTTGCCGTCGTTACTTCCATAGACGTAGAGACATTCCCCAATAGTTCCTCCCTCATAAGGATATCGTTAAAGGTATTGATTTGCTTTTCAGAGATTCTTTTCCCATCAGCAATATATTGATGGATTTCTTTGTCCTTCACAACCTGAAGCAACCCCGTACAAAGTAATACTGAAAAATAATTCCGTTCCGTATTAAAAAAGATTTCCGTGATTTCCGTTACATTTAAGGGCCGCTTTTTACCAAAACCGCTAATATAAGAGAATTTATCCACATATTCTACCTTTTCAGGATAAGGCACCATAGGTGGCCTGTCATATATTCCTTTTGCCAGCATCAGTTTTGTCGATTTTTTGTATAAATCAGCCATTTGCTGCAGCATCGTCACAAAAAAATCCAGTACATCTTTACGCGCAACATTCGAGGTAATAAAACCCGTGTTAATCATGGAGAAGCGGCTGATGCAATAGACTAAACTAACAGCGAACATGTCATAAAATAATGGTGGGGCGGTCAAATCAAGATCTTTTTCGGAAAAGCCATCAGGGAGCGGGATCCCTTCTGATTGAAATATATCGGTCATTTTTTTGATAAATTCAGAGGATGAAGCAAGCGCATCTTGGAGCAGCTTGGCAACTTCTTCATCCTTATTATGATGTAAAAAGTAGGTCAGCAGGCAAACGGACAGATTCTCTTGAAGATAGACTTCCCATAAACCGGAGATTTCCGCACTCGACAATCTAATACTGCGCTCGACCATTCATAATCCTCCCCTAAAACATCTATAAGACTAGATTCCCAAAATAGGGGGTAAATTATTCAAATAAAAAATGGGATCAGCGTAAAAATCACGACGATCCCATTTTTCATTCTGTCATCTATTCGCTTTCTGTTACTTCGAGGATATCTAAAAAGAAAACAAACACGGGAATCCCAATGATTAAACCCCATACTCCAAAAAAGTGTTCGCCAAAAATCAAGACGATAAATGTATAAAAAACCGGGAGATTTGTTTTCGAACTCATTAAATTTGGATTTAATATATAGGCCTCAATCCCATGGATGACGGCAATGGCCAGGCCGACATAGAGCACCTTCATGATTCCGCCAATACTATAGGCAATAATCACAAGCGGAATTAATGAAATGATGACCCCGGCAACGGGAATCAAGCCTAAAACAAAGACCATAATGGATAAACCGCCAAGCTGAGGAAAATCAAGCAGCCACAATGAAATCGTCGTAAGAATACAGTTCACAACGGCAATAATCAATTGCGCTTCAATGACTTTCCCAAAGGTTCTAACGAATTTTCGAGCAAAATATTCAATTTCGACATAAATCGATGAAATTTTGCTCGTTTTAAATTTCTTGGTAAATTCAATTAATCTTGGCTTTTCAAGCAGGCAAAATAAACTAAGCAACAGAGCTAACAGAATTTGCAAGCCAACTTTACTAATGCCGCTAAAGGACTTTAATAAGTAAGTAACCCCTTGCTCCAAATAGCTTGAAATATTGATTTCCTCTATTCGAGTCACGATATAATTCAAGACGATATTGTCATGCTTGGCTGTATAAAAATCAGTCAATTGGATGATTAATGCCCTAATTTCACCAGCAATCATCGGCAAATACATAATTAACCCGTATGAAAGCAGGCCGACAATACTGGAATAACAAATCACCACCAGCAATTTTCGATTAAGGGGAATTTTCTTTTGGATGAATTGAACTAGCCGATCCATTAGAAAAGTAAAAATAAAGGTGAGTAAAATTAAATTGATCATCGACCTCATGGCATATAAAACAAGGGCAATAATGGCAAAAATTAAAATCCGTTTAAGTGAACTGCTCTGCATTAATTTATTGATCATAGACAATTATCGGTCCTCATTATTTTCAGAATAGAAAGTATTTTAACTCCTGTATATTATAGCAAATATACCGCTGTTTTGTCCTTTATGACACCTTATTGTAGCTACTTTTGTTTAAATTGAAAAGGCGTCATGGAGCTATTAATCGCATGACTTTTATAGCCATTCTTTGTTAAAAAGTCAAGTAGTTTTGGTAAGTTTGCCAGGGTTTCCTTCCGTTCATGCAAGAGAATCACAATCGGTTCCTGATGATGTTCGATTCTCCTCAGCTGCTCGATCACGCTGGTTACATAGCGGCCGTCTTTGAAATACCAATCTTTACTATCGATGTTCCAATCCCACATCGAATAACCCTTTTCAATAACAGCCTTCCGATATTCTGGTGTCATCCGCGGTACACTGCCATACGGGGTTCTTATTAAATAGGAATCAACACCTGAGATTTCTTTTAAAGTGTTGCGATTTTGTTCTAATTCACCTAACACGGAATGTACTGAGGCATAAAACCGTTTGACGTCATGAGAGACACTATGAAGCCCGACAGCTTCACCTGACTTCACCATTAATTTAGCTGCTTCAGGAAACCGGCGAATATTTCCGTCAATCATAAAAAATGTCGCTTTAAAATGATGCTTATCTAACAGTTCAATGATATCACCGGAAAAAGGCGACGGTCCATCATCAAATGTTAAATAAACCACTTTATTCTTGGGTTCGTCTCTTCCTGATTTGTTTACTTTGTGTTCGGACACGATTGTTTTGGATTCTTTCTTTACAGGTGGAGGAGTAGCTTTATCCTTAGTGGCAGACGGTGCCGCGGCTGTATCTTGAGTCGTTTTTGATGGCACTTTTCTAATCTCTTTTACATTTTCCCTCGCAAGCGCCTGATCTTGCTGCTTTGGAATCCATTCCTTATCTTGTCTTTCATCCCTTATTTTTTGTTTTGACACATCTGGTTTGGCCTTCTTCATGACAGGGTGCTCGGCAATTTCCGTTTTTGGTTGATTCATAGGCTTGCTCGCCGCATTTGCCTGAAAATAGTTTGTAATCGAAATTCCGGCAAACACAACTCCAATCACAATGATTAGGCTTAAAGACCAGATTGACCAAATGCGCCTAAATTTCTCATTCATAAGATCCCTCTCTGCTGCTGTTTTTATTTTCCCCTTTATCACCATTATAGACGATATTGCCTTTAAAATGTTTCAAATGTATTAAAAAAATTACAATTCTATTAAAAAGGTAAAAAAACTCAGGTGATAGATTTCTCTCTATCATTCTCCTATTTTATTTTACTAAAATGGAAGGAAAATGGTAACCTTTAAAAAGAAATAGTACATGATTTAATTTTTGAAATTGAAGAAAAATGGTGAATCCTCGCAATTGTTAATCTCGCCATAGTGAAAATGTTCACCATTTATCCATGTAAATTTTAAACAAATTGGATTATCATATATATATACTAAAATGAAAGCGAGTTCGCTTTATGAATCGAGAGATGCGATTACAGCTTATTACTCAATTGATCTCTAAATACGAAGTAAGCACGCAGGACGAGCTACAAAAACTGCTTTTGGAAAAGGGACTGAAGGTAACCCAAGCAACCATTTCCCGGGATATTCATGCCTTGCAGCTGATCAAAGTACCAACTAAAGACGGTGGCTTTAAGTACAGCTTTAAAGTGGACCAAGAATATATCATATCAGAAAAATTAAAGCACAAGCTGCGCGACGCCCTTGTGAACATGGAAGCGATCAACTACTTTGTGGTCATTAAAACGCTGCCTGGACATGCCCATTCCTTTGGGGCGTTGTTTGACTCAATGGACCTGGAAGGAAAAGCTGGAACCATTTGTGGTAATGATACCTGCTTAATCATCTGCCGCTCTCCTGAGGAAGCCATTCATATTCAACAGCAAATTGACTTGCTAAATCATTAATTAGGTTAACCTAGAAAGGGGTAACAAAATTGCTAAATTCAGCAGTCTTACAAATGGATGTACTTTCTGATTTGCAGCAGTTTCCCAATTTAAAATTACTCCCAGCCAAAACATTACAAAAGTATATTCCTTATTTTTATTTTCGTTCTTACAAAAAAAATCAACGCCTTTTTATGGAAGGTGATCCGCGCGATAAAATCTTCTTCTTATTGGATGGCTATGTTATGTATGAAAATAGTAATGAAGATGGCAGCATTCACTATATTGACTATGTAAAAAAGAACCAAATGTTTCCTTACTGCGGTATTTTCAACGATCCGTGCTATAAAAACACGGCGATTGCCGCTACCGATATCATGGTTTATTTTGTGCCAACACCTATACTCGAAGAGATGCTTAAGTCCAGTGCAAAGACATTAATCCATACCATTTCAAAACTCTCTACCATTCTCGAACTTCACCAACAGCGGATGCAACAAATCATCGTACCGAATGCCCAGGAAAGAGTCCTTCATGCCCTTAAGTTCTTGATGGAAGACCTTGGTGAAATCAGTGAACATGAACTTATGATCCCTTGCCCGCTTACTGCCGCAAATATATCGAAAATTTCCGGTACCACAAGGGAAACAGTCAGCTTGATTATGAATCAATTAAAAAGAGAAGGAATTATCTCCGTTAAAGAGAAAAAGATTTGCTTTCATCAGCCAGATTATTTTGATGATCTTTAAGGAAATACTTAAGAAGGGGTCAGCAACTACTGCACTAACCCATTCGTTGTGCAATAGGCTGGCCTTTTAATTTTTACATATAAGGATGGTAATAATGGAAAACAAAGAAAATAATCTAGGTATTTTGGCATTAATTGCCCTAGTCATTGGTTCACAGATCGGCGGTGGCGTATTTAATGTTGCTTCTGATTTAGCAGCAGGGGCAAATGCCGGCGCAATTATCATTGGCTGGATCATTACAGGAATTGGCATGATCGCATTAGTTTTTACCTTTCAAAATTTAACCAATAAACGGCCGGATTTAGATGGCGGAATCTACAGTTTTGCCAAGGCAGGTTTTGGCAGCTATTTTGGATTTAACTCTGCCTGGGGTTATTGGCTGTCTGTCTGGCTCGGAAACGTCGCCTTTTTAACCCTGCTGTTCAGTGCGATCGGCTATTTTCTACCGATATTCAATGGCGCTAATCTCGTTTCCGTGCTGGGGGCTTCTGTTTTCCTTTGGTTATTAATTTTCTTTATCTCCAGAGGAATTCAAACCGCGGCCATCATGAATATCGTTGTGACGATTGCGAAGCTCATCCCGATCTTTTTATTCATTGTCATTGCCCTGTTTGCGTTTCATTTTCATACCTTCACATTAGATTTTTGGGGTGGCACGTCATTTAACCTAGCAAACGTTATGACCCAAACGAAAAGTACGATGCTCGTCACACTATGGGTTTTTACCGGAGTGGAAGGGGCTGTTGTTTTATCACGCCGGGCTCGGAAGAAAAAGGACGTTGGCCGAGCGACGGTCATCGGCTTAATGTCCACCTTAACGATTTATATTTTAATCTCCTTATTATCCTTGGGTGTCATGACCCGAGGGGAACTTTCAAGTCTAAAAAGCCCTTCGATGGCATATGTTCTGGAAAGTATCGTGGGTCCTTGGGGGGCCATGTTTATTAATCTTGGCTTGATTATCTCGTTACTGGGGGCTCTGCTTGGCTGGACTTTATTTTCTGCAGAAATTCCATATCTGGCAGGAAAAGATGGAACTTTCCCGAAATTTTTCACGAAGGAAAATAAGCATAATGTTCCCACGAACTCCCTTATTTTCACGGGACTTTTGATTCAAATATTCCTTCTAACCTTGTTAATTTCCGATAAGCCTTACCAGTTTGCTTTTTCGATGGCCAGTTCGACCATCTTAGTGCCTTACCTTTTTTCGGCTTTATATCAAGTGAAGTACAGCTGGCAGCATAAAGAAACAAAACAAATAATTATTGGTATCATTGCTTCTATCTATAGTTTTTGGATCTTATATGCAGCAGGGGTGACCTATTTATTATTGACATCGATATTATATTCACTGGGTACTCTCATTTTCTTATACGCCGCCAAAGAAAAGCAGCAGAAAGCGTTTAAACCATTTGAACTCTTATGGGCATGTCTCTTTATTCTGTTTGCCATTATTGCAATCATCATGCTAGCAACAGGAAAAATTCAAATATAGTTAAAAAGGTTGGCAATTTGCCAACCTTTCTTCTATTACTAATCGTTTTAATTTTGCGAATTCATCTTTGTCATTTGTGTGACATCCGTTGGTTATTCAATTATTTCCTTTAAAAATCAATATTTTTTATGAATATATTCATAAGTATGCAAATCCCCTTATACAAACAACAAAAAAATGTAATGAATTTAACAGTTTAATTGTGAAGAGGCAAACAAAATTTTTCTTGCACATTGCCTAAAATAAAGTTGTAGCAAGGAAGTTAATAAAAAGGAGGAAGAAAGATGAGCAGTATTCAAGAGACGACACGCGAGAGAGAAACAACCAAATTAAGTCATCCGATCAATGTCACATCAGAAATTGGTACTTTAAAAACCGTTCTATTGAAACGGCCTGGAAAAGAAGTTGAAAACCTAGTGCCAGAGTATTTACAACGGCTATTATTCGACGACATTCCATATCTACCAATTATCCAAAGAGAACATGACTACTTTGCCGAGACATTAAAAAATCGAGGCGTAGAAGTACTATACCTCGAAAAATTAGTTTCTGAAACACTCAATAATTCAGAACTAAAAAATCAATTTGTTGATGACATTTTACGCGAAAGCAACGCAAATGTCAATGGTGCTGGAAAAGCATTAAAAGAATATTTATTGTCATTCTCAACCCCAGATATGGTTGATAAAATCATGAGCGGTGTCCTCAAAAAGGAAATCGAAACGAGCAAGAAGACCCGTTTATACGAGTTAATGGAAGACCATTATCCATTTTATTTGGATCCAATGCCAAACCTTTATTTCACTCGTGACCCTGCAGCAAGTATGGGCAATGGTTTAACGATTAATAAAATGCGTGAGCCTGCACGCCGCCGTGAATCTTTATTTATGGAATATATTATTAAACATCATCCAAGATTTGCCGGTCATGATGTTCCAGTTTGGCTAGATCGTGATTATGAATTCCCAATTGAAGGTGGAGACGAACTTATTTTAAGTAATGAAGTCATTGCTATTGGGGTTTCTGCACGTACATCTGCAAGAGCAATTGAAAAACTGGCTCTTAATCTATTTAAAAAGAACAGCTCCTTCAAGAAAGTTCTAGCTGTTGAGATTCCTAAGAGCCGTGCCTTCATGCACCTAGATACCGTCTTTACAATGGTAGACTATGACAAGTTTACGATTCACCCAGCTATTCAAGGACCAGAAGGCAACATGAACGTATACATCCTTGAAAAAGGTCCGGATGAAGACCATGTTAATATCACACATCGCAACAACCTTCAAGAAGCTTTAAAAGAAGCTCTTGGACTCAGCGAGCTGATCCTTATCCCTTGCGGTGGCGGTGATGAAATTGCTGCTGCCCGTGAACAATGGAATGACGGTTCCAACACATTGGCCATTGCCCCAGGTGTTGTTGTGACATATGACCGCAACTACATTTCGAATCAATTGTTACGTGAGCACGGAATTGAGGTCATTGAAGTCTTAAGCTCGGAATTATCCCGTGGCCGTGGGGGCCCTCGCTGCATGAGCATGCCAATTGTTCGTGAGGATCTTCGTAAGTAATTTGTTTGATAGGAGAGATTAAATATGGAAGCAACTGTATCTAAATTACACGGAAGAAGCTTTCTTCGTGAAATGGATTTTACAAAAGAAGAATTTGTATCTTTTATCGATTTAGCAATGAAATTAAAAGACGAGAAAAAACGGGGCATCAAACACCGTTATTTAGAAGGTAAAAATATTGCATTGTTATTTGAAAAACCATCTACTCGTACACGCTGTGCCTTCACAGTTGCTTGTATTGATCTTGGTGCACATCCTGAATATTTAGGAAAAGACGATATCCAATTAGGTAAAAAAGAATCAATCGAAGACACAGCAAAAGTATTAGGCCGCATGTTTGATGGGATTGAATTCCGTGGCTTTGAACACAAAAAGGTAGAAATGCTGGCTGAACATTCCGGCGTTCCGGTTTGGAATGGTTTGACTGACCAATGGCATCCAACCCAAACACTTGCTGACTTCTTAACAGTAAAAGAAAACTTTGGCCATCTTGAAGGCATCAAGTTTGTCTATGTTGGCGACGGCCGTAACAACGTTGCTAACAGCTTGCTTGTTGGCGGTGCCCTTGTTGGAATGGACGTACGGATTTGTTCTCCTGAGTCATTATTCCCAGCTAATGACATTGTGGAATTAGCAGAAAACTTAGCAAAACAATCTGGCGGTCGTGTAACCATCACCAGCGATGTTGCAGAAGGCGTTGCTGATGCCGATGTAATTTATACTGACGTATGGGTATCTATGGGTGAAGAAGATAAATTTGCTGAAAGAATTGCGCTTCTATCTCCATATCAAGTCAACATGGAAATGATCAAAAAGACAGGCAATGACAATGTAATTTTCTTACACTGCCTACCTGCTTTCCATGATCTAGAAACAAAGTATGGCCGTGATATTCATGAAAAACATGGTCTTCCTGAAATGGAAGTAACTGATGAAGTATTCCGCAGCAAACATTCAAAAGTATTTGACCAAGCTGAAAACAGAATGCATACCATCAAAGCCGTCATGGCCGCAACTCTTGGCAAATTAGATTAATTTCTTTAATGCAGGAGAAGGAGTCTGTCTCCCTCTCCTTTCTTTAGTTATCTATAAAAGTTATCTATAAAATATTGTTTCTGAAGGAACATCCCTTCCTTCTTATCAGTATATTTACGACCCGGAGGTTTATACTATGAAAAATAAAAAAGTTGTTATTGCCTTAGGCGGAAATGCCATCCAATCCGGAGATGCAACCGCTGCTGCCCAACAACAGGCACTTGAAAAAACTGCGAGACAATTAGTTGATTTTATCGCTCAGGGAATTGATATCATTATTTCCCACGGTAACGGCCCTCAGGTCGGAAATATTTTACTACAGCAGGCTGCCGCTGATTCTGTTAAAAACCCAGCTATGCCGCTTGATACATGTGGTGCGATGAGCCAAGGCATGATTGGGTACTGGATGCAAAATGCAATGGAAAAAGCATTAAAAGAGCGCGGTATCCAAAAGGATGTAGCAACCGTTGTTACTCGTGTTGTTGTCGATCAAAAGGATCAGGCATTCAGCAATCCAACAAAGCCAATTGGGCCATTCTACAGTGAAGAAGAAGCTAAAAGAATTGCTGAAGAAACCGGTGCCAGCTTTAAAGAAGATGCCGGTCGCGGCTGGAGAAGAGTTGTTCCTTCACCTAAACCTGTCAGCATAAAAGAACATGCCGTTATCAATTCTCTCGTTGAACAGGGACATATTGTTATTTCTGTTGGCGGCGGCGGCATTCCTGTGATTGAAACGGAAGCTGGAGTTACTGGCGTTGAGGCTGTTATTGATAAAGACTTTGCTTCCGAAAAGCTTGCTGAGCTTGTTGGTGCAGATGCGTTAATCATTTTAACAGCAGTTGATAATGTTTATATCGATTTTAATAAACCAACTCAAAAGAAACTTGAAGATGTCACCATTGATGAATTAAATGCTTACATCGAGGCTGGTCATTTTGCAGCCGGCAGCATGCTTCCGAAGGTTGAAGCAGCGATCCAATTTGCGAAAACCAACCCTGAACGCAAAACCATCATTACTTCATTAGATCAAGCATTTAACGCGCTAAACGGCACAGCTGGAACAGTCGTTTCCATGCATGGGGCCCCAGTTATCGCTTAAAATTATTGATTTGGAGTAGTCATTCCAATCGAGCTCCATTTACTTCGGAGCTCCTTGGATACTCCTTTCCATAAACAAATATTATAATCATCAAAGCAGTAATAGCGGCTACGCTATCGTGAGCGCTGACTATTCCCTGTGGTATCAGACACCTTCAAATTGTCACAATAAATGAAAACTCGCCTATTGGCGGGCCCTTAAGGACGAAGACAGAGCACAATTGAATTTATCCATCCTATTAGCTTAAAGAAGGACAGACATCATGGGGATGGCAGCATAACTTCCTTAAAGAAATGAAGGTGTTCACTTGGAAAATGAAAAAAAACTTGGTTTGATTTCGCTCATTGCCTTGGTCATTGGTTCGATGATCGGCGGTGGAGCGTTTAATATCGCTTCTGATATGGCCTCAGGGGCCAGTGCCGGAGCGGTCATACTTGGCTGGATTATCACTGGAATCGGGATGATCACCTTAGGGTTTTCATTTCAGAATTTAACCAATAAACGGCCTGATTTAGAAGGCGGTGTCTTTAGTTATGCCAAAGCAGGTTTCGGTAATTATTGGGGATTTAATTCAGCCTGGGGGTATTGGTTGTCAGCATGGCTAGGTAATATTGCATTTTTAACACTTTTATTTAGTGGAATTGGCTATTTTATACCGATATTTAACGGAGGAAATGTTGCTTCGATTATCGGCGCTTCCATAATTCTTTGGCTCATGCACTTTCTCATCTTACGGGGCGTTCAATCAGCAGCACTGGTAAATCTAGTTGTTACCATTGGTAAGCTTGTGCCGATTTTCCTCTTCATCATCATTGTCATTTTTGCCTTTAATATCGATACCTTTAGCCTCGATTTCTGGGGGAAGAATGGTTTTCATCTTTCCGATGTATTGAGTCAAACAAAGAGTACCATGCTTGTTACCCTTTGGGTGTTTATTGGGATCGAAGGGGCAGTTGTTCTGTCAAGTAGAGCCCAGAATATGAAAGATGTCGGAAAAGCGACGGTCATTGGTTTACTTTCCACCTTGGTTATTTACGTGTTGATTTCCTTGTTATCCTATGGAATTATGTCACAGGCAGAACTGGCAAATTTAAAGAGCCCTTCTATGGCTTATGTATTAAAAGAAGTTGTCGGCCCTTGGGGAGCAGCGATCGTCAATTTAGGGTTAATCGTTTCCCTCTTAGGTGCCTTATTAGGGTGGACACTATTGGCTGCTGAGTTGCCTTATGTCGCAGCAAAAGATGGAATTTTACCAAAATATTTTGCTAAAGAAAATAAGAATAAGGCACCAGTAAATTCGTTAATTATTACCAATGTGTTGGTGCAATTATTCTTGCTTACCTTGTTAATTTCCGACAAACCATACCAATTCGCCTATTCGTTAGCCAGTTCGGCAATTTTAGTACCCTATCTTTTCTCTACTCTCTATCAAGTGAAATATAGCAGCCAGCAAAAGGATACCAAGCAAATGGTCATTGGTATTATTGCTTCCATCTATGGGGTATGGCTGTTATATGCAGCAGGGCTTAGTTATTTAGTGCTAACTTCATTGTTGTATGCAATTGGAATCTTGGTCTTTCGATATGCCCAAAAGGAAAATGGCCAGAAGACATTTAAAACCTTTGAACTGGTCTGGGCGATTATTTTCATCATCCTTGCGATTGTCGCTATTATCATGTTAGCAACAGGACAAATCAATATTTAGGACCAGAAAAGCGGAAGCGCCTTGGTCAGCGGCGTATGGCCTCCTCGAAAAAGCTATCGCTTTTCCTTCGTGCGATGCAAATGCTGTCGAAGCCTTCCTTGTGGAGCGCTCCAACTGAGATAAAGGAAACACGAAGAGCCAAGTAACTACCTGAAAATGCTTCCTAGGCTTTGCGACGAGCTGAACATCAGCTTCGTTGAATAAGCTTTGGCGCAGAAGCAGGAGGCGATTCGATGTTGACTTATCGTAGGGCGGAGAGCGAAGGACACTAGCCGCTAGGCGCTGAAGCTGGACAATAAGAAAACCGGGCGAAAAACCGCCCGGTCCTTCTAGGATAAAGGAATTTCCTCTTTTACATAACACATCAAACAAACACCTAGCTGAGGAAAACCTTGGGTGATATATTTCCTTTCCTGCCATTAACATTCTGATTGAAATGGAGAGAAAATGGTAACCCTAAAAACATTACTTTCTTTTTTGCATATAACCTTTTGTTGTGAATTAAAAAAATATAGTGAATCCTTGAAATTATTAATTTTGCCATCGTGAGAATGTTCACAATTTATTCATGTGAATTATTAGATAGCTATACTAAAATGAAGGCGAATACGCAACTATATGAATGGAGAAATGTGATTACAGCTTATTACTCAATTGATCTCTTTCCTATCTTGAAGAAAACTCGCCGATTGGCGTGCCTCTAGACGAAGACAGAGACGTAGTTGCACTTATGCCTCATAGGAAAGATTATCCTTTCCTATCGGCTAAAAAAATTTTTCTAAAGGAGGCTGAAAGATCACAATGAGCTTAGATAACTTAATTCCTGAACTGCGCAAAGTTGAATCAGATTTTCATCAGGCACTGACAGAGCTAATCGCCATTCCTAGTGTTATTGATGAAAATGAAAGGGATTTCGCATTTGGAAAACAAATTGACCTAGCTCTTAAAAAAGCATTAGAGATCTGTCAGCAGTTAGGCTTTCGTACTTACTATGATCCAAAAGGTTATTACGGCTACGCTGAAATTGGTGAAGGAGAAGAAATGGTTGGCATCTTGGGTCACCTTGATGTTGTCCCGGCTGGAAGCCTCGATGAATGGCAGACATCACCATTTGAAGCGGTCATAAAAGACGGAATTATGTATGGGCGCGGTACCCAGGATGATAAGGGACCGACTCTTGCTGCCCTCTTTGCCGTAAAGGCGCTAATGAATCTCGGTGTTACCTTTAATAAGCGCGTTCGCTTCATTTTTGGAACCGATGAGGAAACCTTATGGCGCGACATGAAACGCTACTGCGAAATCGAAGAAATTCCGACAATGGGCTTTACACCGGACTCGACATTTCCATTAGTTTATGCCGAAAAAGGTCTGCTACAGCTTCATTTACAAGGAAAAAATGAAACAAGCTTGCGGCTGCAATCCGGCAGTGCCTTTAATGCGGTGCCTGACTCTGCCCACTATAGCGGTGAAAAGCAAACTGAATTAGCAGCTGCTTTGGATGAACTGGGATTTTCCTATGAACAAAAAGGCCAGGAAATTGTCGTTTTAGGGAAAGCGGTTCATGCTCAAGTAACCGAAGAAGGAATCAATGCGATTAACCGACTATTAATGGCATTGAAAAAAATCGGTTTTACATCAAAAACAATCGAATTTATTAATGATTTAGTTCAGGAAGATCCGTTTGCCGTGAAAATTTTCGGTGAATGTGAAGATGAAGTTTCCGGAAAACTGAAATTCAATGTTGGAAAGATTGCCATAACCGATGAGATGGAACAACTTTCGATTGATATGCGTATTCCTGTTACGGCTAACAAGGATGAGGTTGTCCGCCAATTAGCCGATGCAGCCAAGAAATATGGCTTGGAATACAAAGAATTTGACTTTTTACGTTCGATTTATGTTCCAAAAGATCATTTTCTAATTAAAACATTGATGAAGGTTTATCAGGAAGTTACTGGTGATCTCGTATCAGAGCCGATTTCTTCAGGTGGTGCCACTTATGCCCGAGCAATGGAAAACTTTGTGGCATTCGGTGCTATTTTCCCTAATCAAGCGAAAACTGAACATCAGCCAAACGAACATGTTGAATTAAAAGAATTGTTCAGGGCGATGGAGATTTACGCAAGAGCTGTTTACGAGTTAACCCACTAGATTTAAATATCTTATATAATGGGGGGAATTATCATGAAAAAAAAGTTTAAAATGCCCACAGCTTACACGTTATTATTCTTAATTATTGTTGTCATCGCCGCTTTAACCTGGGTTGTTCCAGGCGGTAAGTACGATACAAAAGTAGACAAAGCGACAGGTGAACAAATTCCAATCGCTGGGACTTATCATCAGCTGCCCGTTGATAAGCAAACTCCGCAAGGACTCTGGGAGGTTCTCAATGCCCCAATCAATGGATTCTTTGATGCCGTCGATATTGCCTTATTCGTTCTTGTAATCGGAGGGTTCCTCGGTATTATTATGAAAACGGGTGCGATTGATGCCGGAATTACCAGAGTTATCCGGAAATTAAAAGGACGAGAGCAGTGGCTGATACCCATTTTGATGACGTTGTTTGCGATCGGCGGGACAACCTACGGTATGGCGGAAGAAACAATTGCTTTCTATCCAATCTTAATTCCAGTTCTAATTGCCGCTGGTTATGATGCATTAACAGCAGTCTCCATTATCGCCATCGGGGCTGGAATTGGCTGCTTAGGTTCAACCGTTAACCCGTTTGCTACAGGGATTGCTTCTGGATTTGCCGGCGTATCCATTGGTGATGGTATAGGATTACGTGTGATTATTCTGGTTGTTACCTTAATCATTTCGATCCTGTTTGTGATGCGCTATGCCAAAAAGGTGAAAGACGACCCTTCCAAATCACTGATTGCCAATATGAAAGAAGATAATGAAAAGCATTTCTTATCTCAACAAACAGGAGACGTTGAATTTACCAGCCGTCATAAAGCTGTTTTAACAGTGTTTGGCTTAACCTTTGTGGTCATGATTTTAGGGGTTATTCCATGGGCTGCAAAATTCCACGTTACCATTTTTGAAGATTTGGTCAATTGGCTTGGAAAGATTCCGTTCATCGGAAAATTATTGGGCGGGATGATTCCGCTTGGCGACTGGTGGTTTGGTGAATTAACGATGTTATTCCTCGTTTCTTCGATCATCATTGCCTTTATCTATAAAATGGGCGAGGAAGAATATACCAGCACGTTTATGAGAGGCGCTGCTGATTTATTAGGTGTAGCCATTATTATCGGTATTTCCCGCGGGATTACCGTTGTTATGAATGCTGGTGGAATGACAGCAACTGTGCTTCACTGGGGCGAAGGTGCACTGGAACATTTAGGTTCAGTGGCGTTTACGAATATTTCATTCTTATTCTACCTGCCGTTATCTTTCTTGGTACCTTCAACATCCGGTTTGGCAACCTTATCAATGCCAATTATGGCACCTTTAGCAGACTTTGCTCATGTCGGCCGCGACTTGGTGATCACTGCTTATCAAAGTGCCTCAGGTGTCATCAACTTAGTTACACCAACGAGTGCTGTTATCATGGGTGCTCTGGCAATTGCCCGGATTCCATACAGCACCTATCTAAGACATGTTTGGAAATTAGTTGTCGTCATTTCCGTTGTGATCATGGTTATTTTAAGTGCTGCAGCAATGATGAGCTAATAAAGGCGATTATTTGTTCAAAGACCGCTGTCATATGAAGCATTAAACCGTAAATTAGCTATCCTTTCAGCAAGAAGGGATAGCTAATTTATTTTTTGTATTTCTTCTTCCATCCAAGCTCAAAGGTAAATTCAAAACGCTGAATGACTCCGTCAAAGTATCTAGGTTGATTTTGTATTAGTATTACCTATTACCAGGAGCGGCTTTATCTACTCCTGTTACATGATGGCGGTGGCCGTCGTCCTCACTTGTATAAAAGTCATAATAATGGACATGCATCCCATTTCCTACAGGAATGGCCGGCCCCGAGTAGGCTTTGTAATGATGAGTATGGCCGTCTTCAAACACAACATAGCCCTCCGTATAATGAATATGACTGCCATCCTGTGTCGGTATCGGTGGAGACGTTACATCTAAACATTGATGAACATGCCCTGCTTCCATTGAAGTGTAATCCACCGAACCGTGATTATGATGCGGTACAAACCCAGTAACAAAATCATCCTTCCCAACCTTCGCCAAATCCCTTCACTCCTTGTCATTTTATCTTTGATGGATTCCCTTCCCTGTCTCTTACTGAACAGACGCTGCGAGTCCCCCGGCTTTATTACCATGATATTAATGAGGAGTAAAAATATGTTAGGAAACAGACAGCTTCCGTAAACTCATCCAAAAATACAAGAAGATTGATCTATTGATACTTGATGAATGGTTATTAACTGAGCTTTTAGAGGAGAATGCCCTTCACGTCTTGGAAATTATTGAGGCAAAAATAAAGAGAACTTCTACTATATTCTGTTCCCAATTCTCGCCCGAACGGTGGCACTCTAGGCTGGGACAGGCACAGATAGCAGATGCGATTCTTGACCGCATTGTTCGCCATGCTCAATAGAGTAGGCGCATGAATTACTCATGCGCCTCTCACAGATCCGTACGTGCGGGTCATCGCATACGGCTCCTCCATGATTATCCCCGTTGGGGATGATGTTCATTGTAAATATCCACAAGAGAAACAAGACCTTTCTCTTTATAAAACCATTCATTTGGAAGGGCTACGTTTACGGGTTTACACTTTGAACTTCTCCATGCATACATCCGAAGCTGTGGAAGTTCCCCTTTCCATTTTCTTCTGCGTAACTCCCTATGTAGTTTCCTTATTTTCCTCCAACTTCTTAATTGAACAGACCGTAATCTTCTTCTAATCCATTTATCAAACTTAACCATTAGTGTCTTTGAGTGCCAATATCCAAAATAATTTCCCCATCCTCTTAAATATGGGTTGAGTCTTTCTTTAATCAGTTTTTCAATGTTCACCGTTTGGTTTCGCTTTGTTATCTCCTTGACTTTACTTTTAAACTTCTTTATAGATTTCTTAGAAGGTTTAACCCAGAAAGCTTGTTTAAATTCATACCCCAGAAAAACAAATGATTCATTCATATTATTAACAATCTTAGTCTTTTCGGGATGGATGATTAATCCGAGTTTTTGTTCAAGGAATCGAGTGACTGATTTAAGTACCCTTTCGGCACCCTTTTGTGATTTACAACAAATAACGAAGTCATTTGCATATCGTGTAATGCGATGCCCTCTTTCTGTCATAAGTTCATCCAATGGATGCAAATATATGTTCGCAAGTAACGGACTGATGACACCGCCCTGTGGAGTACCTTTTTCATTTAGATGGAAACTGCCACCCTCCATAATTCCTGCTTGGAGAAAACTTTCAAGCAATCTAATGACACTTCCGTCCACTATTTCTTCCCTAACTAAAGTCATAAGTTTGTCATGCGGAATTGTATCAAAATATGATTTCAGGTCTGCATCAATTACGTACACATACCCATCCAGTAAATCCTTTCGGATTTTCTCTAATGCCATATGTGCACTTCGATTCGGTCGAAAACCAAAACTACAATCAAGAAATTTAGCTTCAAATATTGGTTCTATTATTCTACGTACAGAAGCTTGTACTACTCGGTCTCTCACGGTTGGGATGCCTAAAGGTCTTTTTGAACCGTCAGCCTTTGGAATATATACACGCTTCACAGGTCTCGGCTTGTATGTCTTTTCTCGTAACTCACGTTGAAGGATTTGTACATTATCCTCCACACCAAATTCAAATGCTTTAATGGTTACTCCGTCTACCCCTGCGGCTCCACGATTCCTTTTTACCTCTTTAAAGGCTTCCTCCATGTTAGGCATTGCCCATATTTTATCTATGAGACTATACCATTTCTTCTTTTGTGGAGTCTTTACTCCCTCACGAAAACCTTGTTTGTCTTCTTTTCCGTTCATGTTCCGTTTCTTTCCTTTCAGTCTGATGATTAACTAGCCCAACCTCGGCAATATCAACAGATCCATAAAGTACTACGCCCCATACGGTCTACCCTTCTGTTCAACCCCGATTCTATGGATTTGTCCTCTCGGTTTCTGTATGGACATGACGTATTCTAAGCTAACTCAGTTTCTCTTCCATGGACAGACGGGCTTCGCATAGAGTCCATACCTTTTGGGTTATGGCTCCTCTCAATAACTAGGTATTGAGTCACTTACCTTTGCGACCTTTCCGGTAAGTTTGTTCACTACTATCCCCTGCTCTGACTTCTCACCATCCATAGCCTTAACTTGCCAATCACTGACTTGTTTAAGGTTTACCATAGTATGTATGGAGACGATGAGACCTCCTTGGGTCACGTCATCGGGCTTTCCCCTGAATCCAGTCCTCCTAACTAACAGAGCCTTCTTGTGGTTTTGGACACTCCCTTATTTTGCAGGGTTATCCGACTCAGCCAGCCAACATGGTTAAATAGTCGCCTGTTCCAGGTTTTGCCTTCAAGTCCTCTGCACATTTCCTCACGGCAATGCACTACCTGTCAGCTATACACTTCCGCCACTTCGGTGTGTTCGGGACTTTCACCCTCTAGTCCGATGCGCTGCCAAGCGCACAAAATTATGACAGCACAAATGCTGTCATAATTGCGCATATAATCACAAATAAAATATGCAGACGAAAGTAAGCTAATACAACTGCAACAAACCCACCAATTAATCCTACGAAAGGTTTGTGTTCATTTACTGTAAGTATTCCAGGATAGATTAAGGCAGCCAAAGCTGCATAAGGAACGCATTTTAACCAATTTTCAAGCCAATTGGGTATAGTAAACCGCCCTATAATAAATGCAGGGGCAAGGCGAGAAATGTACGTAACAATGGCCATTCCTATAATAGTAATCATTACCCACATCTTTTAATCCTCCTCCATTTTAAAAACCATTCCTAATGCGCTTCCTAAAATTGTAGCAATAACTATTGGCCACCCACCCTTTAAAAACAAACCAAATAAATAACTTAATAGAGCACTAGGTATTACAATTAAAATAAGCTTCCAAGAGTTACGAATTGCTGGAACTAATAATCCGATAAACATGGCATACAAAGAGATTGACATTATGGAACTAATCGATAAAGGTATAAAATGGGCTAACAATTCTCCAATTAAAGTACCTAAAACCCAAGTTGCATAGGAAGTAAACATAAGCCCACGCTAATTTGAATAAAAAGCCGATATTCCCTAAGGTATTATCGGACTGTTATGGATTTTATTCCTTAATAACTTCATAATAAAAAAGTCGATTTCTTATATCCTTAGCGTACGATTTTTTAAAATGCTGACGGGTTCCCAACATCTGAAGATCATGGTGGTTTTAATCTTTTGCTGGGAGTTCAAAATTCCGTAATAGACGTTTTTGCAAGATTCCCCCATTTCTTGCAAAAGCCGGTTACATAGAGAAAGGAGCGTTTAGATGCCGAACCAGCTAATTTAAACCCTGTTATTCACTTAAATTTGAGTAAATAATGGGGGATTGGCATGTTTAAAAATAAAAACTATTTACGTCTGTTACTCGGACAAACAGCAGCAAATTTAGGAGATATCTTTTATATTGTTGCAATCATCAGCCTTGTTTATAATACAACCGGTTCGGCCTTCTATGCTTCATGGATACCTTTTGTCATGACCTTTTCACTTTTTGCGGCCGGGGTAGTGACACCACTTGTTTTGGCAAAAATTCACATCAATTTGTTGTTAACGATCACTCAGTTCGTTAAAACAATCTTATTAACGATGGTTTGGCTGATTGTCATCATGACTCATCATCCATCGATCTTCGTTCTGCTGCTTTTCATTATTTGTATTTCTTTCTTGGATGGGTTTGCAAATCCACTAAAGCAAAGTATGATTCCGCAGTATGTAGCTGAATTGGAGCTTATGAAGGCGAATAGTATAGCCGAATCCATTGACCAGGTAATGCAAATTGCCAGCTGGATGATCGGAGGTTCCCTGCTGCTTTGGCTTTCAGCTGAAAATGTTATCTTGTTCTCCGTTTGCCTATATGGAATTGCAGCTACTGCCTTTTTCTTTTTGGCTAAAATTCAAGTTGAAAAAGAAGAAAATCGTTCTCTTTTCAAACAAGTAACCGAAGGATTTCAGATTATTTTTCAAAGTAAGCTGCAAAGAAGCTTTTTATGGATTGATCTGTTTGAAAGTGCGGCATCAGCTGTCTGGGTATCAGCGATTTTACTTGTCTATGTGAAAGAAGTATTAGGACAATCAAGCGCTTGGTGGGGCTTCATTAATGCGGCATTTTTTGCGGGAATGATCGGAATCAGTTTATTAATGATTCGCTTTGATGCTTGGGTACAGCAACGAATGAAGGTTGTCGTATTGGGCGGGGCGATACTATCAGCTGGAGCAACATTCATATTTGGTTATACAAGTGTAGGACTGATCGCACTTGTATGTTCCTTCTTTGTCGGGGTTGGTTCTCAGTTGAAAGGGATACCGTTGCAAACCTTGTTCCAAAAAGTAACCCCCAAAGAACAGTTAGCCATTGTCTATGCTGCTTTTCATACGATTTATACCCCAGTTTTCGGGATCTCGACCTTGGTTGTTGGTTTTTTATCGGAACAAATGGGTGTTTCTTCAGTGTTTTTCTTCTCTGCAGCTTGTTTACTTGTCGTTTGTATTTTATCCAAGCGCCTTTTACGAATAAGTCATGGAGTAGAAACTAGATGTTCCAGTAAGTAAATTTATAAGGGCTGTCCAAAAATACACTTTTGGCAGCCCTTTACTTTATACTTAGTGTTTTCATATAGTTTATTATCCTTTTTAGGTACCTTTGGACACCTCTTAATGATCTTTCCCTGGTCTATAGTAATAAGGATTATGTTGATGCTCTTGAATCTCATTATGATCAATAAATAGCTTGCCGTTTTCTTGAAAGGTGGCCAAGATAATATTTTCTACCTTTTGCCCTGCTGTTTTAACCTCCTGTAAAAGCCAGTCTAAGTCCAGGTTGAGGTATTTTAAATTATGAGAGATAATTTGTCCGTCCATGATTAAGGGAATCGGCAGATATTCTTGCTTTACTTGTAATTGAAGATCATTCGGTTGCACCGGTCTGTATTCAGACTTAGGAATGACACTGATCTCCCCTGTCTCCTCCATCACCGCCAGAGCAATATTTTGCGTATCGGAATACCCTTTGACCCGTAAATGCCCCAATAATTCAGCCACCGGCATCCGCACCGTTTTCAGTCCCTTCCGATCAATGTCCCCATTGCGAATCAAGACCGTAGGACTGTCATACATAATCCATCTAAGTTTGTTATGTAAAGATAAACGAACGATTAGTTTATAAATCATCACGGTGATGGCAGCATACATAATCGCTTTTCCAAGGCTAGCGACCTCCACCGGCGTACTAATAATATTCGTAAGAACAAAAATATACAATAAGTCGAAAGAGTGCATTTCGGCTACGGCTTTTTTTCCTGTCAGCCGCAAAAATAAAAATCCGACCATAAAGACGGTTACTGCACGGTAAATCAGTTCCAAACGGGTTTCACCTCTGAGAAGATTCCAATTCGCAATATTTGCTATCGTTAGTATGGGAATGATCAGCTATATCTAAACCAAGGGAAATACGTTTGTTAAAAAAAGTGAAAATTATGTGAAACGTATCACAATGTTGTCCGGTTTCTTTTTTTGGTAATAATAGTATGTTAAGATGTTTAATTGTAAGCTCAATTTTCGAAAATAAAAACACAAAGGATTAACAGAGAGATTCCCTTGTGTTGTATCAAATTTATATCTTATTAAAATGTCATTATTGAGTAATTTTTTTCTTTTGTTGATATAGATTAATTTCAACCTTCTGCTTGCGTTCCGCCGATGATTTTATCGCTGTTATCACTTTTAATGTTTCAAGTCCATCTTCTCCAGTCACAAATGGCTCTGCCTTTCCATTTAATATATTTATAAAATGCAGCAGTTCAGCCATCATTGGGTCATTATCAACTACTTCAACTTTACTCTTCTGTAATTTATGTTCCCAGCCAAAATGATTTTCATCATAAGTGTAAATTTCAAAACTTGGGAAGGCGATGCTTGCCTTTGTCCCAAATATTTTATAACAATTTTCTTCATACTGGGCAAATTTAGGATTTTCCTTAGCGGTTGAGTCATATGACCACGGGGAAGGTGTTCCGTCAGAGAGGAAATAATTAATAATTGGCCCTTCTACTGTTTCGAGTATAATCGCAGCAGTATCCTCTACAGGATTATTTCTAATTTTGTTTTGCATAACTGTATAGGCACTTTTAATCGTTAAACCTGTCACAAATAATAAAGTGTCAATATCATGAATCCCATTAATCAGCATCGGACCTCCCCCTTGGGTCAGCCTCCATTTTTCGGAAAAGTAAGAATGATCCTTTGCAAGCATATATAACATATTGACACCCGTTAATTCTCCGAGAGCGCCTGATGAAATAATCTCTCTTAACTTTATTAATTTGTTCGAAAAACGGCGGTGATGGCCGACGAGCAATTTAATTTGATTTTTTCTCGCTGCATTTACCATTGTCTCCGCATCCTCAACAGTTGCAGCAATCGGTTTTTCCACTAAAACATGAATCCCCTTTTCTGCGCATAGTTCAACTACTTCACGATGTAAACCATTTGGAAGGGTAATGATTATACCATCTAAGTCCTGGCATTCTTCAATCAGCTCTTGATAATTTTTATAAAGCGGGACCTCCAGTTCTTGTGCTCTCCTTTCGGCCTGCTCATTATTCCCTGCCACAGCGACAAGTTCAACCCCTGGAATGGTTAAGGCATCCTTGGCAAATTTATATCCTTGATTCATTCCTAAAACGGCAATTCTAATATTTTTCACTTTTTTTCCTCCAATAATTTAAGAAACATGATAATTGTTTAAAAAATGAAAGATCCCATTATCTTCATTTGACGAAGTAGAATATTTACTTACTTGTTTAAGAATGGGGAGGGCATTCTCCATTGCCACTCCTATGCCAACATTTTTTATTAAATCAATATCATTTACACCGTCCCCGAACGCAATCACGTCTCTTACATGAATCCCATATTGTTTGATAACCGAATGGAAACTGGTCCACTTTGTGACAGACTGGCTTGTCACTTCAAACCAATCCCCCCAGTTTGAAACCTGTAAGACCGGGGTAAACTTGTTCACTATGTACGAGGCAAAGCTTTTACTGTTGAACATGATTTTCATTTTTAGAAATGGTTCGTCATTTCCCGGCATGACCCCTGCTTTTTCCACAGGCCAATATCGTTCGATCTGTTCACCAATTAAGTTTATAAGCTGATAATTTGATTGAAAAGTTTGACAAACCATTGCTTTTGCATTATCCATTACGGTCTCTTTTACAAGATTGATAAGTTCAAATGAAATAGGGGCCTGGCTTAATACCTTTTGCTTTAAGCGATCATAAACAACAGCCCCGTTTAAACAAATCAGCGGTGTTTCCAAATCAAGTTCTTGGTGGTATGGTAAAGAAGTACTAATTGGGCGCCCTGTTGCCAAGAAGATTTTTATCCCCTTATCTTTTAATTTCAGCAGAATGTTTTTCGTTTTGTTTGGGATTTTTCCATCTTTTGTTAACAGTGTACCATCCATATCAAGTACAATTGCTTTAAATGTTTGCATGTATTTCATTCTCTCCTAATTTGTGAAGGGATATAAAGCCCTGTAGCTCCAAACATGTACTACACCTTTTTTGAATTACATTCCAAGATAGATTTCCCTAACCTGATTATTGTTTTTCAGCTCCTGTTCACTGCCCTCAAGTGCTATTCTTCCTGTTTCTAGGACATATGCACGATCAGATATGGTTAAAGCATGAAAAGCATTCTGCTCAACCAAAAGAATGGTCATCCCTTCCTTCCGTAACTGCCCAATAATCTGAAAAATCTGACCCACCACACTTGGCGCCAGACCCATAGAGGGCTCATCCAAAATAAGGAACTTGGGTTTTGTCATCAGTGCCCTGCCGATTGCCAGCATTTGCTGCTGTCCCCCGCTAAGATTTCCTCCCAATACATTACTTTTCGTTTTTAAAATAGGAAAGTACTCATAGATCCGTTCCAAATCCGCAGCAATTCCTGCCCGATCTTTACGATGATAAGCACCCGCCATTAGGTTTTCCTTTACGGTTAAAAGCGGATAAATTTTCCGTCCTTCAGGAACATACCCTAATCCTTGTTTGACTAGTTTATGGGGCTTCATATTCAAAATATCCTTGCTATTTAAATAAATTTGTCCTCCCGCTGCCTTTGTAATACCGCAGATTGCCTTAAGAATGCTGGTTTTACCAGCCCCATTGGCCCCTAATATGGAGACAAGTTCACCCTCTTCTACTGATAAATTAACCCCTTTAACAGCATGGACTTTCCCATAATAAATGTCCAAATCTCGGATATCCAGCATATTACCATTCCCCCCCTAAATAGGCCGAGATGACTTGTTTATCGTTCGAAACGACTTCCGGTGTACCCTCTATTAACAGATGACCTTCATTAAGGACCGTTATCGTTTCACAAATCGACATAACCATTTTCATATCATGTTCAATTAAGACAACCGTAATGCCTAAATCATCCCGGATATGTTTAATAATACCTGATAATTCATCAGTTTCTGTATGATTTAAACCGGCCGCCGGCTCATCCAGCAAGAGCAATTTCGGATTTGTTGCAAGTGCCCTTGCAATTTCCATTCTTTTTTGAACCCCATAGGGTAGACTATCTGCTTGGACATTCCACCATTCACTTAAATTAAAATCCTCCAACAACTTCTCGGCCTTTAAGACCGTTTCCTTTTCAATCCGCAAAACCCGATTTGGAAAAAGGAAATAATCCAAAATACGAACCCCTGATGATTCGTCCAAAACGGCACAAATATTTTCTAGAACCGTCATTTGTTTAAACAGTCGCAGATTTTGAAAGGTCCGGGCTAGACCGGCTCTACAGATTTTATATGGTGGCAGCTTATGGATTGGCTTATTTTCAAACCACACTTCACCGCTGGTCGGTTTATAATGACCGCTGACTACGTTGAAAAGAGTTGTTTTTCCGGAACCATTTGGGCCAATTACCCCATGAATCGCTCCTTTTTTAACAGAAAAAGACACATCATTTATAGCCTTCAGCCCCCCAAATTCTCTGGAAACCTTGGCGATTTTTAGTAGTTCCATCGGCTATCTCCTTTTAAGTTTTGTGTAAATTTATTATTTGCATTAGGACGAACCTGCCTTTTTTCGTCTCTGAAAAAGCGATTTAATACTAACTAATCCGCCTGGCATAAATACCACTAAAGCCACAATCATTGCCCCGTATAAAACCTGCTGCCAATTTTCAAATTGTAGCAACCATTCCCGCAAGATTAGCAGAATAACAGCACCTGCAATGGAACCGTAAATATTACCGAGTCCGCCAATAACGACAATGGTTAAAATGAACATCATTTCATTAAATGTAAACGTATCCGGGCTGACATATGAAAGCATGTGAGCATATAAAACCCCGCCAACCCCGGCAAATAAACCGGAAAAAGCAAAGGCCAAAATTTGTTGTTTGGCAACATTTATTCCTAGGGATTGGGCGGCAATATGATCATCACGTACAGCTCTGAAACTGCGTCCGATACCATGTTTCACGACCAGCCTTGAGAATAAGAACAACAGTAGTGTAAAAGCAAAAACTAAATAATAGTAACTATATTCGGTGATAAGCAAAATACCGAAAAAAGAAGGCTTCGGGATTCCTGTAATTCCTACGGGCCCGCCTGTGACAGTATCCAAATTCACTATGGTTTCATTCACCGCAATGGAAAGACCTAACGTAGCAATCGCCAAATAATGCGTTCGAACCCTTAATGAGGGAAGGCCAATTAATACACCTAAAAACACGCTGACTAAAATTGATATCGGTAAAGCTAACCAAAAATTAAATTGGTAGGTAGTTGTAAGAATCGCTGATGTATAAGCGCCTGCAGCATAAAAGGCAACATGTGCCAGATTTAATTGTCCGCAATAGCCCATTGTTAAATTCAATCCAATGGCCAGCATAATATATAAAACTACCAAATTAAGTATATGAATTTGGTAAGTATTCGCTGCAAATGGCAACAAAAGTCCCACGCCAACTGCAAATGCAATCCAATAATTGGCTTTGCTTTTGGAATTAGTTAGCTTCCGTTCGTTTAAACTAAAGGTTAATTCAGCCTGGTTATCCATTCGCTCGTTTGCTGTTTTATCTACAGCCACTTTGTTTAAGGTCAAATTTTATCCACCACTCTTTCTCCAACGATGCCAGATGGCTTAATGATTAAGACAAAAACAAAAATAACAAAGGCAATTACTTGACTCCACTCTGAAACCTGGGTTGCCACCATTGTTTGCAGGACACCAAACGTGAGTCCACCAATAATGGCCCCTGGTATACTTCCAAATCCACCCAAAATGGCTGCAGCAAAACCAATTATTCCTACGGAACTACTCATATCCGGGCTTACATAGAAAACTGGACCTACCATCACCCCCGCTATTGCAGCTAGTACCGATCCCAAACCTAGGGTTAATGCGTTCATCAGGTTTACATTCATTCCTAAGACTAACGACATTTCCTTTTCTTGGGCAGATGAACGCATTGCTAAACCGAGTTTTGTCTTATGGAGGAAAAACTGCAACGCTAATACTACTGTTGCTGAAGCACAAATAATAACTAGCGTATAAGGAGAAATGGAAATGTTTCCAATAACCCAGGGCTCATTTTTAATTGGGTATTGAACAGCAATTCCATCAGTTCCCCAAATAATGATGGCTAAATTTTGCAACACAATCCCGATCCCTAATGTCCCAAGCATCATATAGATAAGATCCATTTTGCCGAGTGGCCTAAGTATTCTTTCCATTACCATTCCTAGAATACCTATTAAAATGGAGGAGATAATAATGGCGATAATAAAGTTGGTATGCATCGAGACATAAAAAACTGTCCCGATGTACGCCCCAACCATCAGAATATTTCCATGAGCAAAATTTGCTAATCCCATTGTCCGATAAACTAGAGAGTAGCCGATAGCAACTAATGCATAGATACTGCCAATACCTAATCCGCCAATTAAACTTTGAATCAATACTGTTCCATTCATCGGTTGGCTCCTTTTTTATCGTTTATTGAAGTAGTGTAGCTTTGCCGTCCTTAATAACAGCCATTTGTGCTTTATCCGTACCTTCTCCTGTTTCATCAAATTTGTAGTCTCCAGTAATTCCGCTATAGTTTAATTTTCTTAATTCTTTAGCAACTGTTTCTCCATCTAAATTGGGGTAGGCGTTTTTTAAGGCTTCTACAAGCATCATTGCTCCATCGTAAGCCTTGGCAATATGAAACTCTCCTTCAATTCCATATTTCGCCTTAACTGCTTCGTTAAATTCTTTCGTTTTTTCATTTGCATCTGGAATATATTGAGTTGTAAAAATGGTTCCTTCGGCATTTTCGACACCGGCTGTTTTTACGAAAATCGGGTCTGCAGCAGATCCCCCAGCCCTTTGAGCTTTTAATCCTAAGGCGATAGCTTGCTTGGTTATTAAGCCCATTTGAATATTTTCTGTCCCCATATAGAGTACTTCCGGATTCTTTGCCTTAATGTTAGTTAACTGTGCCGTAAAGTCTTTTGCATCTGGAGTTACGACTTCATCTGCTATAGGTTCAACACCAAACTCTTTTAAAGCTTTTGTGAAAGAATCTCTTTCCCCTTTACCATAAGCACCGGAATTCGTTATGATAGCTATTTTTTTCTTTCCTAATTTGTTAACAATATAGTCTGCGGCTGTTTTTGTATAAGCAGCACTGTTGGCATTATAACGGAAAATATACTTGCTTCCTTTTGTCGTAATGGACGTATCCTGCCCAGCTGTCAATTGTGGAATCTTTGCTTGATCAAATACTTGCAATGTAGCAAGAGTGCCGGTGCTCAATGGAGTGGCAAATGCAGCTACAATATTTTGATTGACAACTTTTTGTGCGGCATTAACAGCAACCGTTGGATTAGCTTGATCATCAATCTTGATTACTTCAATTTTCTTTCCATGGATACCGCCATTTTTATTCACTTCATCCACTACCAACATAATTCCTTGGTTATCCCAATTTCCAAATGATGCAGCATTTCCACTAAAAGGTCCAATTTGAGCAATTTTGATCACCTTACTGTCCTTTGTAGACGATCCAGAACTTTTTGAAGTGTTGCTTTTACCCTGAGAATTACATGCCGTCAATGCTAATACTGCAAGCGTACTTAGAATCATTCCTTTAAAAATGCTTTTTCTTTTATTTTTCATATACTTGACCACCTTTATATCATTTTTAATTGTTAGCGGTTGCAAAAATTTGCTGTTTCACATCTTCTATCGGCATTTCCTGTCCTGTCCAAATTCTGAACTGTTCTGCCCCCTGCCATAACAGCATTCCTAGTCCGTTAATGGTTTTACAGCCAATAGCTATGGCCTGCTCCAGCAGTTTTGTTCTGTCAGGAAAATAAATAATATCTGTCACTATCTGACTTGGGTGTAACCACGATGGATCGGGCAGCAGGCTCTGACCTTCTAAGTGTTTCATTCCTACATCTGTTGCATTTGTAAGTATCTGGCTTGTGGTAATTTCCTCTTTCAATCTAGCTAAATCTTCAAGAGGATAAACTCTTGCAATACAATTAGTATCCTTCATTTTTTTATTAATGATTTCAGCATTCCTTAAAGCATTGGGAAAAAACTGGTCTTCACGATTAAAAATAGAAATTTCAGCTACTCCTTCTAAGGCGGCTTGAATGGTAATCGCTGTAGCTGCACCGCCTGCCCCTAAAATGGTCATCTTTTTTCCTTTATAATTCACGCCTGCTGCAGCTAAAGAATGCATATAGCCAATTCCATCTGTGTTATACCCAATCAATTGACCGTTATGATTCACTACTGTATTTACCGCGCCAATTAATTCTGCTGCAGGCGATAACCCGTCTAAAAGAGGCAAGATATCTATTTTGTTCGGCATGGATACACTAAAGCCTTGAATATTTAATGCTCGAATACCTGTTATTGCATCAGCAAGTTGTTCATTTCCCACCTCAAACGCCATAAACGCATAATTAAGATTCAGCTTTCGGAAGGCGGCATTATGAATGGCTGGAGACTTAGAATGTCCAGCAGGCTTTGCTAAAAAACCAATTAACTTCGTTTTACCATCAATACGTCCTAAATCAGCCATTTTCCTCACATCCTCTGTGATTTTACAATGTAAAACTTATAAAACCCTATCCTCTTAATCTGGAATCAATATTCTCATAATTAAGAATGTGGAAACTAAACGTGTTCTAAAAATCGTTTTTTGACAACTTCTAAAACTTCATCGCCAGGTTGATCCCATAATTGTTGATTAAAGATTTCTACTTCAATCGGCCCGGTATACCCGGCAGCATCTACCGCTTTTCTAATCCGGCGAATCTCAATTATGCCATCACCCATCATCCCTCTTCCTTTGAGCATATCCGGAGTTGGTATAAGCCAATCAGATACATGAAAACCTATAATATGCTCTCCTGTGTAAGAAATTTGATTATATAAATCCGGATCCCACCAAACATGGTAAACATCTATAACCACGCCTACATCGTTAGGATGATAGGATTTAGCTATCTCATTCGCCTGAGCTAATGTCACAACAACTGATCTATCGGCTGCAAACATTGGATGAAGCGGCTCAATCCCTAACTTAACTCCATGGGTTTGTGCGAAAGGTACCAATTCTGCGATACCCTCTTTAAACTGTTTTCTGGCGTAATCCAGGTCTTTATTAGGTAACCCACCGCCGACCATCACAAGTGCGTTGGCACCTAATTCTGCCGTTTCCTCGATAGCACGCCGATTCTCATCGATGATCCTTTGCCACTCTCCGACTGAAGCGGATGGGAACATGCCCCCTTTAATGATGCCGGACACTTTTAATCCAACATCCCGAACCAGTTTACTGCTCTCTTTCAGGCCTATTTCGGCAATCTTATCACGCCATAATCCAATCCAAGGAATTTCAGCGCGGGCGCAGCCATCAACTGCCTCCCGAAGGTTCCATCTCTGTGTTGTCGCTTGGTTTAAACTTAAACGATCAAATGATTGGAAGTTTTCCATTATTCTCCTCCACTAGAATGAGGTAATGCGATTGCTTGTAAAGCCATTTCATACCCAAATGCCCCAAAACCGGTAATTTGACCAATGGCAATGTCAGCCATAACTGAAATTCGAAAGCTTTCCCTTGCATGTAGATTGGATAAATGAACCTCTATAAAAGGTATATTTATTGAAGACAATGCATCCCTTATGGCATAGCTGTAATGGGTAAAAGCACCAGGATTAATGATGATACCATCAATCACATCTTTTGCTTCATGAATACAATCAATCAGACTTCCTTCGTGATTGGATTGAAAAAATTCTATTGAAACTCCTAAATCTTTAGCCAATTTCTTTAGCCTATTTTCAATTTCATCAAGTGTTACTGTCCCATAGATTTCTGGCTCACGAGTTCCCAACAGATTTAAATTAGGTCCATTTATAACCAAATATTTCCTCATCATCCACCAACCTATTTAATTTCCATTTAGAGATTTCTATTGTTTCATTAAGATGCTGCCAATCAGCATACGTTGTACCTGATTTGTACCATCGACAATTTGATAAATTTTCGCGTCTCTCATTAATCGTTCGACTGGATAATCTTTTATATATCCATATCCCCCAAAGATTTGAACAGCATCAGTTGTCACTTTCATGGCTACATCGGTTGCAAAACACTTTGACATCGATACCATAGCAGAGGTATATGCTGAAATGTTGGGGTACTCCTCGTCAACCCTTTTATTTGTTTCATAGACTAGGCAGCGGGCGGCTTCTAATTGGGTAGCACAATCGGCCAGCATAAAACGGATTCCTTGAAAATCCCCAATTCGTTTATTAAATTGTTTGCGTTCCTTTGCATATTCAACCGCATGATCTAAGGCGCTTTGAGCAATTCCTAATCCAATAGCAGCGGCGCCCCAGGAACGCAGCATACTGGTTCCAACTTTAGTTAACATTTCCCAGCCTTCTCCTGGTTTCCCCAGTAAGGAATCATCATCAACCCAGCAATCTTCCAAAATTACGTCCCCTGTAGAGCTTCCATGGAGCCCCATTTTATCTTCAATTTTTCCGAATCTTAATCCGGGACTGTCTTTATGGACAAGAAATGCTGAAATTTCATCTGCTTCTGTCTTCGCAAAAACTAGATAGTATTCAGACACTTGAGACAGTGTGGCAAAAATCTTTGTTCCGTTCAAAATATAACCACCATTAGGATCCTTTTTCGCTGTTGTACTTAATGCCTTGGCATCAGACCCGGCATTTGATTCTGTTAAACAAAAACAGCAAAGCTTATGACCGTTGGCTAAATTCGAATAAAATTTATCCAATTGAGTAGGATTTGCCAACAATGCAACCATACGTATTACAGAATGCGTAGATAATAATGTCGTTCCTATGGTGGCCATTCCTTTGCTGACTTCCTCTATCACTTTTGCCAGCAATAAGCTATTCGCTTCTATACCACCATATTTTTCTGGTAAAGTCATTGTTAATAGACCATTTTCACCTAATATCTTTACGATATCATGCGGAAATTCATCTGTACGGTCTATTTCAGCCGCACGCGGCATAATTTGTTCCTTTGTAATCCGTTTTACTATCTGAAGTAATTCATCATGGAATGTAAGTGTCTCAACCATTTTTTTCATCCTTTATAATTAATTTCATCAAACTCAATTCCGATTATTTAAAATTAACAGAAAATACTTTTGAGACTATACCTTTTCAAAACAAATCGATGATACTCCCCCTTTAATAAGTAATATTCAACAAAAATACGAATAAATTAACTTGTAACTTTGTCTACTGTTTATAATGCAAATATCGTGCCAAATAACAAAAGCAATATATTTGGTTTTGTACGAAGTAATTGTTCATATATAAAACTATTCATTTATTTGTTGTTCATTTTTTAAACGAAAGGTTCCGTGATTGATAAAGTGAAACTTCCATCAGTGGGGGATTTCTTTTTTGAAGATCATACGTTTAATGAATTTCCCATTTGATTTTAGGTCTTGTCAAATTGTTCTCCCCTTTATAAAAGATTTTTCAATAACAGCATGGCAATATCTTAATTTGCAAAACACGTGCCAAAAGGAAAAAATTTCACTTTAACATATAAAGTGAAATCGAAATGTTAGTATCCAAAATGGGATTTGAGTCCTACCTACATTGTATTTCATACTCCATGAATATCAGAAAATACTATAAATTTAACAATTTCAAAATAACTTTTATTCAAAATAACCCTTTTGGCGTTCACTTTTGCATCATCTCCTTTTTTTGCAAATGTTCAATTTGCGGACGTACCAGTTCCGATCTGTGTTTAGGCAAAGTAATCCTTGGCTTTCTGCAAGCAACGTCGTGCATACTCCTCATAGCCTATTTCGCGTACAAGATCAGAATGAGGTATTTCTAATGAATAAGGGATTTCTGGCATGTGACTGATAATGGATTTTATATCAATTTCCCCTTCCCCCAAATAAAGCCGCTCTTGTCGTGCTGTATGAATAAGTCCCTCTGTAGTATTTGGAATTTCTCCTGACGCATCGCAAACATGGGCATAATGGAGCCATTCCCTTGGTACATCAAGCAATTCATTTAAACCAATTTTTGAGCGATGAAAATGGAGTGTATCAATTAGTATTCCACCGTTGTCGCAATTCGCTTTTCCAACGATTTCTTTAGCATCGGCTAATGTTGCGCAATGATACCAAGTTATAAATTCCAAATCAATCGTTAAGCCATATGGCTTAGCCAGCTCACAAATTTCGGCAAAACATTCAACCGCAAACGGACGATTATTTGTTAAAACAGTTGTAAGCACGTGCTTGCCTCCTAATTCAGCAGCTGCTTCAAAGTCAGGTTCATAGATTTTTGGATTGACACCATCATAAATTCGGACCATTTCTATATCCAAAAGCTCAATCCCAGTATTCTGTAGAGCCTGTTTTGTTTCACGAAGCATTTCTTTCTTTTCCGCTAAGGGATATTGTGGTTCATTGACCGTCCCTAGAGGGATGGTTCGAAAACTAACATAATCATACCCTGTTTTTGCAGCCATATAAGTCATTTCTGCAGGACTATATTCCAACACGGTCAGATGAGCTAATGAAAATCTTTTTGTCATTTTGATTGTCCGTCCTTTCATAAACTTGCATCGATTAAGTGGGATACAAAATATCAAACTAGGAAAAAAGAATGGCAAATAATTTAGAAATCGGCATGGCGATGATTAGTGCTGGAAGCATGTTGCCGATCGGAAATGATTTAATTCCGCTGATCCGAAAGCCTGTAGCTAACATAATCAGACCGCCGACTGCCGAAAAGTCATTAATCATATATGGCTCTGTAAGCGGCAGAATGGTGCCTGCGCTAAAAAATAACGTAATCATAACCAGAAATTGGGGGATAGCAATTGTCATGACCAAATAGCCTAGAGTCGTGGCAAATATGGCAGCCGTAAATAAATCAAGAAAGGCTTTCGAAATCAACAGGGAAGCCTCCCCGGTAATTCCTTCATTTAAAGCACCAAAAATTCCTGTTCCGCTCGTACAAAAAAGGACCACAATGGCAATAAACTTTTCCATGACATCCTCATTCACATTACTTGAGCGGTCTTTGAAGAAAAACCACTCCGTCGGCGTCCGAATTTTATTGACACACCATTCAATTCCTTTTTCTAGCTTAATAATTTCCCCAATAGCACTCCCGATTAATAACGACAAAATTACCGGTGGAAGTGAATCGATTTTAATAATTGAATTAACTCCCATTCCCATGGAAGCCACGCCAAAAGTTAACGGCATTATTTTACATAAACGATTGGGAATTTTATTTTGGAAAAATGCGCCTAAAAAGCCGCCTAAAATAATCGCTAAACCATTGATTATTGGACCGATTGGCATAAGCTCTCTCCTTTATGTCTAAAAACGTATGTAAAATGATCCACTTTCTCTGTTAGAGCTAAAAGAAGAGATAGGCGCTAACATTCCTATCCCTCCCTTATTATCAGAGAATTATAAAGGCACACTTACGTGTGATTTTTTCTCATTTGGCGAATAAATATCATTAATATTCCAATGGCCGTTTGTTGGTGTAGGAACATTCACCATGGATACATCAATGACACATGGTTTATTGGAGGCAATCGCCTTTTCCAGTGCCGGTTTAAATTCAGCCGCCGATTCAATTTTAATCCCTTCGACACCAAATGACCGGGCCATTGCGGCAAAGTCTGGAGTATAAGGTTTTCCATCCTTATAAAAGATCGTTCCAAAGGTCGTGTCAAAATGGGCCTTTTCCAGTCCCGCAATAACCCCATAGGAGCTGTTGTTCATAATGACCCATATAACACCAATATTTTCTTCTGCAGCCGTTGCCAGCACGGCAGGATTTTGTCCAAAGCCCCCATCGCCGACTAATGAAACAACCACCCGATCAGGCTTTGCCACCTTCACACCGACAGCTGCCGGTGAACCGAATCCCATTGTGGCAAATCCCCCTGGGGTAAGCACGGTTCCTGCTTCATAAATAGGGAATCTTTGGGCAACACCATTTTTGTTCCAGCCAACATCTGTTGTAATAAAGGCATCTTTGGGCAACGCTTCCCGAACTTCTTGTAAAATCCTTTCCGGCCTCATTGGGAAGCTTTCATCCTTAACATGCTGCTCATTGTCTTTCGTAAATCCTTCTTTAAAATCCTTAATTTCCTGCTTTAAATCTTCATTGGAAAGTCCTGCTGGTACTAATCGTTTGGCTACTTTGTTTAGCACTTTTAATGCTTCTTTAATATCGGCAACAACACCGATTTCAACCGGATAATTCCGGCCAATCTCATTTGGATCAATATCAATATGAATTAATTTAGTGGGCGGAAAATTAAACGTATACTCCTCTTCCCAAGAGCTGCTGTCAGCCTCTGAAAATCTGGTACCAATTGCTAAAATATAATCCGCTTGTTTGGTTTTTTCATTGGTGAGTTTCGAGCCCCAATAACCAGCCAAACCTAGCGATAATGGGTGATCATCCGATACAACCCCTTTACCCTTCATACTGTTAGCCACTGGAAGATTGAGATGATCAACCAACTCCCTTACTTCTTCAGCCGCATCAGCAATTACTATTCCACCGCCAACATATAGCAGTGGATTATCGGCATTGATCAAAGTCAGAATGATTTTCTCTGCTGTTTCCACATCAATGGTCGGTTTGGTTAACTTTTTGGTATGATGTTTAAGTCTCTCAAACAAGCTCGTATCGATTTCCTTTGAAAAAATATCCATAGGAACAGATACTAAAACCGGTCCCCGGCGCCCGCTTTCCGCTAATTGAAAGGCCTTCTCGATAATTTCAGGGAATAATTCGGGCCGCTCCACCCGCCATGCCCGTTTGACAATCGGCCGAAAGATTTCAAATTGAGAGGCATCTGAGTGCAAATTCACTTCTTGGAAAGCATTTTTTCCATAGTAATGGCTTGGAACATCCCCCGCAATGACAACCATCGGGATGGAATCTAATGCCGCAGTACCAATTGCCGTTGCCGTATTCGTCAGTCCCGGTCCAATATGGGATAGAACAACTGATGCCTTTTTTGTTACTCTGGCATACCCATCTGCCATATGTCCGGCAACCTGTTCATGGCGGGTATTGATAAATTTAATCGAACTTTTCTCTAACTCAGCTAAAACGGCAATATTGGTGTGTCCGCAAAGTCCAAAAATATGTTCAATTCCGCGGTGTTCTAAGTATTTCACTAATTGTCTAGATACTAACTCTTTCACGTATTTTTAATGCCTCCTTAATAGAATGCTAGTTTCCAGTAAATACTGGTTTTCGTTTTTCTAAGAATGCGTTAATTCCTTCCCGGTGGTCTTCTGTACCCCTCAGAATTGTGTGGATTTCATTTTCCTTTGCCAGAATATCTTCAAATTTAAACTGTGCGGACTGATTGATGATTAATTTGGAGTATACTAATGCTTGAAATGGACCTTCGCAAATTTCGTTAGCTAATTCAACAGCCTTGTCAATCTGCTGCCCTTTTGGAACAATTTCCATCGAAAATCCGTATTTTACGGCTTCCTCTACCGTAATCTTCATCCCTTTCCAAATCCATTCTTTGGCTTTCCATTCTCCTACAATCCTAGGCAAATGATAATGAATTCCCAAATCCGGAGTTAAACCCACATTCTTAAAGGATAAGATCAATTTGGTATTTTCTTCAGCAACAATTAGATCCGATGCCAAGGCTAGACTAAATCCAGCCCCGGCAGCATAGCCGTGTATGGCGGAAATTATAACTTTTGGCATTTTTCGCAAACGTTCGATAATACTCGAGGAAAGATCCATCTTCTGCTTAATCAGAGCCGGGCTGTACCCTTCCGCTTCTGCCATCCCTTTTATATCCCCGCCGGTACAAAAGGCTCTCCCCTTACCTGCAAGAATAATCACTTTAATGTTCGGGTCGAACTCCAGCTCATTCACAATTTTCATTAAATTTCCTTTTAAATTAGAACTTAAAGCGTTTAAGCTCTCTGGTTCGTTTAAATATATTTGAGCGATACCATTGTTTTTCTCTAGCAGGATGCTTTCTTCCATGTGGTGCCCCCTAACCGAAATACAAGATATTAATCTACGATTTGATAAACGATCATTTTCATCTCCGTCATCTCTTCAATTGCATAGCGTGGGCCCTCACGGCCAATACCACTATACTTCACGCCCCCGTAAGGCCAATGATCCAGTCTGAAATTAGAAGTTCCGTTTATCACAACTCCCCCTACTTCAAGGGCCTGAGCAAATTTATAAGCTAAATCCATTTGGTTGGTGAAGATTCCCGCTTGGAGGCCAAATTCTGAATTGTTCGTTGCTTCAATGGCCTCTTCGATTGTTTTGTATGGGATCACACTGACAATCGGTCCAAATACTTCGTCACAAACGACTTTACTATGATGAGGTGGCCTTAAAAGGACTGTTGGTTTAACAATCGCCCCGTCTCTCTGGCCGCCGCTGAGAACTTCGGCTCCCATACTTACTGCCTCGTCAATCCAATCCATAATTCTTTTTGCGTTAGCTTCATCCACCATACTTCCGACATCTGTATCAGGTAAAAGAGGATCACCGACTTTTAATGCCTCTACTTCTTCTTTAAATAACCTAGTAAACTCGGAAATAACTGATTCGTGCACATAAACTCGCTGGACAGAAATACAGCTTTGCCCCGAATTGCTGTATCCTGTTCTTGCACACATTTTGGCAGCACGGGCTATATCGGCATCTTCATGGACAATGGTGGAGGCGTTCCCGCCCAGTTCTAAAAGAACCTTCTTAATGCCTGCAAGCTGGCAAATATTTTTACTGGCCACAAGACCACCGGTAAAAGAAATCACATTTACTCGGTCGTCTTTGACAATTTGCTGTACGGCATCCCGTCTTCCAAGAACCATGTTAATAGATGTTTTAGGAAAACCTGCTTCTAATAGCAGTTTCACAAATTCGGTTGCAATTAATGTTGCGGGGGTAGCCGGTTTTAAGATGACACTATTTCCCCCGGCAAAGGCCGGACCTATCTTATGGGCAACTAAATTTAGCGGCGCATTAAAAGGGGTGATCGCCGCAACGACACCAACCGGAACACGAAATGTTGCCGCAATTGCCTTTGTTCCCCGTGACGATGTATCACCAGGTAGCGTTTCCCCAAATAGCCTTTTGGCTTCCTCCGCTGATAACTCCAGCGTTTCTACTGAACGGGTTACTTCATCTAACGTATAGCGTAACGGTTTACCCAACTCTTGAGATATAATTTTGGCAAATTGCTCTTTTCGCTCCTCAAGTAACTGCGCAGCCTTCTTCAAGGTTGCTGCCCGTTCATGTGCCGGAATACTTGCAACTTCTTTTTTGGCAGCATATGCGGAAGCGATGGCATTTTCAACATCCGCTTCTGATGCCTGAAACTGCTTTCCTATTTCTTCCTTCGTATAAGGATTATAGATTGATAAAGAGTTATCTTCATTTTCCAGCCATTTTCCATTCACATAGGATTGTGCCAGCATCTGTTAACCTCCATTTCAATTTCTATTGTTGTTCCATTATTATCTATTCCCTCTTAACCGCTTTTCTAAGGCGTTCATATCAGGAATTTACAGTTCTGCTTTAAAAAGAACTTTGCCAGCTTCTTTATTTTTCATTAATTCAAAAGCTTTGAGCGCATCATTGAAACCTAATGTATGGGTGACCATTTTGTCAATCTTTACAACACCATTTTCAAGCCATCTGTTAGCCGTTTCATAATGACGCGGTAAACTTCCAACTACCCCTTTAATCGTTAAGTTTTGCCGAACAACCTGTGTCAGCGGCTTAATTGTGGACTCTTTACCAAAGCCCATTAAATACACTTCGCCTGCACCTTTTGCCATGGCAATGGCTTGCTCAATTGATGTTCCAGTTCCTCCAGCTTCAATCACTACATCAGCACCCAGCCCGTTTGTCAATTCTTTTACGGTTTCAGCTGCATGGCTATCACCATTATTTAAAACTATATCAGCACCTAATCCTTTGGCAATTTGCAAGCGCTTTTCATCCACTGAAGTCCCTACAACGATGATTTTTCCCGCTCCTGCTGCTTTAGCTGCTTGAATCGAAAACAATCCAAGCGGCCCTGGACCTACTACGGCCACTGTATCTCCAGCCGTGATTGGATTGGATTCCAACGCATGGACAACAATGGAGATTGGTTCAAGGAACGCCGCTTCTTCATATGAAATGTTGTCTGGCAGCACATGGACGCCAATAGCCGGAAAGGCGATGTATTCGGCGTAAGTCCCATCGAAATCAATCCCGAGATGATCCCAATCTGGACATAAGTTGATATTTCCCTGTCGGCAATAATGACAGTGACCACAGCCTAATAACGCCTCCATACCAACCCGGTCACCAATCTTTACATGTTTTACATTTGCACCAACTTCGACAATTTCACCTGCCCCTTCATGACCAAGTATAATCGGTGGATTTACCGGACTTCTGCCGACATATTTCCAGTCAGCAAGTAAAATATCGGTTCCACATACTCCGGTTGCATGGATTTTAACGAGGACCTCATCTGGTTTAATTTTTGGAATCGGTACTTCTTTAATTTCGACAAATCCTGGTTCTGGCCTTGTTTTTACAACGGCTTTCATTCTCAAACACTCCTTAAAGGTAATAATAGATTTTAGATTGAAATAATTCTTCTAGTAAACAGATCGGCCGCCACTTAAGTCATAGCATTGTGCTGTTACATATGCCGCTTCATCGGAAACAAGGAAATTCACTACGTTTGCAACCTCCTCCGGTTTCCCAAGACGCCCCATCGGAATCTTCGCTAGCAATGATTGGAAATATTCTTCGGTCATGTTGTTCACCATTTCACCTTCAATCATGGTTGGCGTTACGCAGTTTACCGTTACACCTGTTTTAGCAATCTCTTTTCCAATTGATTTCGTCAGTGCGATTACCCCTGCCTTTGCGGATACATATGGGGCTAACCTTGGATTTCCTTCCTTTGCAGAAACGGAAGATATATTTACAATTCGGCCGTAACCTTGCTCCATCATGCCGCCGACTACCGCTTGGCAACAAAGGTAGGTTCCTTTCAAGTTAACAGCTATCACCTTATCCCAATCCGATTCAGCTATTTCCTTAAAAGGAACGGAAGGGCCCAGTATTCCGGCAACATTGACAAGAATATCAATCCTTCCAAAATGTTCGACACTTTTATTTACCATTTCGTCAACTTCTTCTTTTACTGCCACATTCACATACTGGGGCATGGCTTTGAATCCTGCTTCATTAAGCTCTCTTGCAACTAGCTCGGCAGTTCCTAAGTTTATATCAGCAACCACAACCGCAGCTCCTTCTTTTGCCAACCTGAATGCAACTGCTTTCCCGATGTTTTGTCCTGCTCCGGTAACAATGGCTGTTTTACCGGCTAGCTTCATTTCGCCCATTGTTTTAATACCTCCCTGGAAATGACAATTTGCTGAATCTGATTCGTACCTTCGAAAATTTGTGTTAGTTTGGCATCACGGAAATAGCGTTCGACATTGTAATCTTTACAATAACCATACCCACCGTGGATCTGGATCGCATTTGTTGTATGCTTCATAACCGCTTCCGTTGCAAACCATTTCGCCATCGATGCTTCGCGGGTGAACTTTTTCCCTTGATCTTTTAAATAGGCTGCACGATATGTAAGAAGGGTGGCAGCATCAAGATCAGTAGCCATTTCGGAAATCATCGCTTGGATTAATTGAAAACTGCTGATTTTTTGGCCAAATTGTTTCCGATTCTCTGCATAGTTTACACTTTCCTCCAGTGCAGCCTGCATCAGCCCGACCGCCAATGCAGCTACTTCAATCCGGCCGCTGTCAAGCGAATGCAGAGCAATTTTTATCCCTTGACCTTCTTCCCCTAACATGCAGCTTTTTGGAACCCGAACATTCTCGAACATTAATTCACATACTGGATTTCCCTTTTGCCCTAATTTGCGTTCTCGTTTTCCTACCGTAAATCCGGGGGTTCCTTTCTCAACTATAAAAGCACTGATTCCTTTGGAGCCTTTGTCCGGGTCCGTAACGGCAAAGACAATTGTAAAATCTGCAACATTGCCCATTGTGATCCACATTTTACTTCCATTAATAACATATTCATCACCGTCCAATTTGGCCTGCGTCTTAATACTTGAAGCATCAGAACCGGAACCGCTTTCAGATAAGGCAAAAGAACCAATTATTTCTCCCTTAGCCATTGCCGGTATAAATTTCTGTTTTTGTTCTTCATTCCCATAATGGTACATGCAGAACAAATGATGGCGGACGGAAGAGAAAATATTGGCCACTGCTGCAGAAGCCTTGGCAATCTCAATACTGGCAATAACGGCAGCGGTGGAATCAGCTCCGCTTCCGCCATACTTTTCCGGCATATTGATAGCAAGAAGTCCAAGTTTTCCAGCCTCTCTAAAGATATCCATGGGGAATTCGTCGGTTTCGTCAATTTCAGCAGCGTGGGGCTTCACCATTTCCTCTGCAAAACTTCTTACCATTTGCTGCATCATTTTCTGCTCTTCTGTCAATTCAAATATCATTAAATAATTCCCCTTTCAGCAAGCAACTTCAATCTTTCGTCAGAAAAATTTAATAATCCCTTATAAACTTCTTCATTATGCTGACCTAAGGACGGCGGTGGAGTTTCAATTCCCGCAGGGGTTAAGGAAAGTTTTGGTGTGATTCCGGATACTCTTAGTTTTCCGGCTATGGGATGTTCTATTTCCGGCGCCATATTTCTGGCCTTTACATGTGGATCGTTAATTAGCTGATCAACGCTATATACAGGTCCACAAATGACACCTGCTTCATTCAATAATTCCACTACATCATTCACATTTTTTTCTGCAACCCAATTCTGTGTAATACTATCCACTTCTTCGACGTTTTCGACTCTTTTGCTCGGAGAATTAAATTTTGGATCATCATAAAGCTCCGGCCTACCCAAAACTTCTACAAAACGTTTCCATAATGCATTAGAAGATACCCCAATGGCAACATAGCCATCTTTTGCTAAATAACAGTTATAAGGAGCAATACCCGGAATTCTGCTTCCCATTCTTTCGGTAATTCTTCCTAATCCGACATAGTTAGGTATGACATTTTCCAGTACAGCAATGATACTGTCGAGAAGCGCAGCATCGACATGCTGCCCAAGTCCAGTTTTTTCTCGATAATACAGCGCTGACAATGTACCATATGTCGCATATAAACCACCTAAAAAATCACCCATCGCATTTCCAGTTCGAACCGGTGGGCCATCTTTTTCTCCGGTCATGAACATCATACCGCCCATTGCTTGGGCAACAATATCTAGTCCAGGACGCTTGGAATATGGTCCTGTCTGCCCAAATCCGGAAACAGATGTCATAATAATCCCGGTATTAATTTCTCTTAGATGTTCATAACCAATATTCCATTTATCCATTGTTCCTGGACGGTTATTTTCAACCACGATATCTGAAATCTTCGCTAAATCACGAAATATTTCCTGTCCCTCCGGTGTCCGAAGATTGAGGGTAATACTCTTTTTATTTCTGTTTGAAGCTAAAAAGCATGAACCTTCACCATTTATAAGTGGAGCAAAATGTCGAGAGTCATCTCCTCCTCCCGGCAATTCAACATGCAGTACTTCAGCTCCCATATCAGCAAGTAACATTTCTACATAGGGCCCTGCAAGCATTCTTGTAGCGCCAAGAACCCTAATTCCTGATAAAGCTTTTGACAATGATCCATTCCTCCTAATTAAAAAATAAGTTTGTGTAAATATTGAATTTTCAGAATAGGGAAAGCCGTAAGATTCCACCTTAGTTCTGTAGAAAACAGGAAGGGACTTTAAAATCACCAGCTATCACTTTTAATTTATATATATGCAAAAATCATGCCAAGTCGGGGAGTGGATCTCTTACATAAATGTCCACTACTTTTTGAAATACTACTAAAATACCAAGATTTTTAATTCGTGCAATCTTCCATTATCTGCATCACTTTAATAAAAGTTAAATGTATTTTTTATAAGTGTTCAAAAATAAATCATGATGTAGAAATATCGTTAAGATATTAAACGGTGTTTCCTCAGGGCTTTTAATTAATATTCATTTAATTTCTTCCATAAAGTCGTTCGGCTAATTCCCAGCATTTCAGCTACAAGAGTACGATTGTTGTCATAACGTTCGAGCATTTGTTCAATTACTTGTTTTTCAATTTGCTCCATCGTTCCATGGTTAACAATCATTATATCTTCATTAAATACATCACTGTTTTCCTCTGTTTCTCTAATACATTCCTGAATAAATTCATTTTCATCTTTTTGATTTTTCACCCTTAACTGTAAACGTTCGACTAAGTTTTCCAATTGTCTAATATTTCCTGGCCAACTGTATGATATGAAAAAATTTTGAATGTCTTTGGAAAAATGATGGAAGGTTTTATCTGTGCCTATTTGCTTGAAGCTATTATTTACTAATGCAGGAATGTCTTCTTTTCGCTTTCTTAGAGGGGGTACCCTTAAATGCAAGACACTCAGCCGAAAATAAAGATCTGACCGAAATTTCCCTTCCTTCACCAATTCCCATAGTCTTTGATTAGTGGCTGCAATAATCCGGATATTGACAGGAGTTACCCGATCCCCTCCAACCCGCATAACCTCTTTCTCTTGAAGCACCCTTAACAAACGGGTTTGAATGTGCGGCGGAATCTCTCCTATCTCATCAAGAAAAATGGTTCCTTCATGTGCCAGTTCGAAATAACCTTGTCGCCCTCCTTTATTTGCACCTGTAAAAGCTCCTTCCGCATATCCAAATAATTCACTTTCCAATAAGGAGTCCGGCAGCGCAGCTAGGTTTACCGCGACAAAAGGGCCGTCCTTTCGTTTGCTGGCATTATGTATTCCTTGGGCAATCAATTCTTTCCCCGTACCGCTTTCGCCTAAAATGAGAACGGTTGAATCAGTATGGGCATACTCTTTAGCAACCTGAACCACATTCTCCATTTTTTGACCTGAATAAATAATGTCATCAAGTGTAAACTTTGCCACAAGACCTTTTGAGTGAAGTTCCCTGCGGACCTTACTTTCTAATTTTTGTATTTTACTAAACTCCCTGCAGGTTACAACTGTTCCTACTCTCTCATGATTGGCAATAACAGGTTCATAGGTGACAATCAGTTCCTGGAATGTAAAACTGCCTTTTTGAACGGAATTAATCTTTTTATCTTTTAATAATTGGACTATCTTTGAATCGGCTACTTCTTTGAGCTTTTTACCAATTACTGCTTCTTCCTTGACCTTAAAAATACGTTCAATCGCAGGGTTCAACGTTTCAATCTCCCCGCTTTGATTTAATAATAAAATCCCTTCTTCCGAAGCATTTATGACAGCGTTCAACTTCTCTGCCCTTTCCTTCATAATTATACGATCTTGTGCAACTTTATCAGCTAGAATCAAAGCACGCTTTATGGATCTTTCTCCAAGTGTAATGTACATGCTTTTCATGCCATGACTCCGGGCAAGATCTTTAACGCGAACTCCGCCACCAACCACAACATCCATTCCCAATCTTTTGGCTTCCTTAACTTGTTTGACTAGTTCTTCCTGTGTTTTATAAGTTAGGATTTCTACTTTAAAACCGATAATTTCAAACATGGTATCAAAATCAAATAGAAACCCCTCTTCTGGGTAGGTGATAAAGCACACTTTGTCACCCAAATTTTTAGCCCGGATAAGTGCCTGCATAATATCAGAGTTAGTTGAATCGCTATATATTACCGGTAGGTCTATTACCTTTTTAAGCGCATTCGCAGTTCCAGCTCGGCTTACAACAACTTCATATCCGCCTTTTGCAATTAGCGTTATAACTTCCCGAACGGCTTCATCCAGAATCCCCTCAACAACTGTCACCTTAAAATTTAACTCAGAAGCTACCTTTTCAATCATTTTTGTCATCTCCGGGTAACCAGAAGTCATGATCATTTTATATTTCACAACCATACCCTCCCTTTACTTTAAAAAACCAAACTCAAAATCCCCCAAAACCAATGGGATAGTGAGATACTAAGTACAAAAGATTATTAAAGCTATTTTTTTAATTGTTAAGTCTTTTTTAAAAACTTATTAAAAAATAGTTTGAAATACTATTTTAAATATTTAAAATTTTGTATTATTTTGTCTTATTATTAGTTTATAATGAAATAGTCGATATTCCAAGGAACATCGACTAGAAATAATTCTATTATTTTCATTTGATTGTGTTCAAATTTAGTTTCAAGTTATACCCTTTTCTTTTAATATTTCACTGTACTTTACCAAATAATCCATGACACTGACTACTCTTTCCGGTGTCGGATATACAGGTAGTTTTTCTTTGTTGTATAATTCCATTGCCTGCGGTGCAATGTTATCTGCCCCTAAACGTCCGATTACTAACGGTTTGTCATTTTCTTTAAAAATTTCAATTAATGACTGGGCAATGATGAAAGCACCCGGGTCTGCATTGGTCGTCAGCATGACGATGATACCATCAATATTGGGATCTTTCATGACATTTTCGACTACTTTTTTAAACATCTCTGGAACGGCAATTACCTCTGCTGTCACATCGACAGGGTTTTGGGCAGAGCCAAATGGAGGAATATATTTTTTTATTTCCTCCGATGTGTCAACTAACTCGGGTATTTCCAGCCCTTTTTCTGAACAAAGATCAGCAATAATACTGCAGGCACCACCCGAAGCGGTAATAACCCCAATTCTTTTCCCCTTTGGTAAAGGCTGCACAGTAAAGGCCCGCGAAACATCAATGATTTCATCAATCCGGTTAATTCTTAATACTCCAAATTTTTTAAAGACAAATGAATAGACTGCATCATCCCCCGCAATCGAACCTGTATGGGATTGAACGGCTCTTTTGCCAATGCTGGATCTACCAGTTTTGTATACTAACACAGGCTTTTTCGCCTTAAGCGCTCTTGCGGAAGCTAATGAAAAGGCCTTCGGATTCTTAATCCCCTCCATGAAGACGGTGATTACCTTGGTTAACTCATCCTCAATCAATACTTCCATAAAGTCACTTGTTGTTAAATCAGCTTCATTGGCTACACTAATCCAACGGCTGAAACCCGCCCCCTGCTCCCAGGCTCTGCTTAACAACGCACTACCCATCGCGCCGCTTTGGGAAACAAAGCCAATGTTTCCGGGAACCTTTACTTTTGTTTCAAGTGCTGCTCCAAAGGCTGTATAAATATTATTATTTGGGCTGGCAATCCCAATTGAATTCGGCCCAAGAACAAGGATATTCCCTTTTTTAGCAATCGCTAAAATCTGTTCCTGGAGCTTTTTCCCTTCTTCTCCAGTTTCCGCAAATCCGGAAGAATAGATGATGGCTGCCTTTACTCCCTTGGCCACACATTCTTCCATTACGTCTGGAACATGTTTGGCTGCTACAATTATGCAGGCTAATTCCACTTCATCCGGAACCTCTAAAAGACTTGGATATGCTTTATACCCTTTCACTTCCTTAGCCCCAGGATTAATCGGAAAGAGCTTACCTTTGTAACCGTTTTCTACAACATATTTAAATAACCTGCCGCCATTTTTCTTTTCATTCGTCGATGCCCCTATAACGGCAATGGATTGCGGGTTGATCATCTGCTTCAAATGACTTAAATCTTTTCTCACCAGTTCCTTTTCTTTATGTTTAGTGATTAAAATCCTTACATCACAGATATAGGCATCATTATCCGTAAATATCACTGGATTCAAATCTAGTTCCTCAATTTCAGGATGTTCCTCTATCAAGTCATTTAATGAAAGACAGATTGTATAAATTAACTGTTTATTTATGCCCTTTTTCCCTCTGTAGCCTTCAATCATTTGATAGCTTTTTAATTCTTTCAGCATTTCTTCTACATCATCAACGGAAACCGGCATCATTCTCATTGAAAAATCTTTAATGATTTCAACAAATATGCCGCCAAGGCCAATTACTAATTGATGACCAAAGGTTGGATCCTTTTTTATTCCAAAAATTAATTCCATCCCCTTTGGTACAAACTCCTGAACAAGGACACCAGCAATGTCCGCTCCTGGGTTATTCTTTAACGCGTTTTTTACAATCTCATCATAAGCAGATGTCAATTCATCTTCATTCTTAAGATTTACCTTCACAACGCCAGCATCTGATTTATGAATAATTTCTCTGGACATTCCTTTTAACACAATCGGGTAACCAATCTCTGTCGCAATTTGGCAGGCTTGCTCTTTACTCTTAGCAATCGTTGATCTTGCGATAGGCAGTTCATATTTTCGTAAAAGGTCGGCTCCTTCATGTTCCATTAAAAATGCCCCAGACTGGATATCTGTACCAAGCCCTGCGCATAAAGTTTTATTTTCTGCCAACTCATATCCTCCTAAAAACCCTATTTATTTTTTTCTTTGGCTAAATCTCATGCCAAATACATCTTCAGCAATTTTATTTTTCATCATTTCAGGGGTTCCTCCGGCAATCATCCAACCTCTTACTCTTCTAAAAATATATTCCAGTGGGTAATCAGTAGAATAGCCGTAGCCTCCAAATATTTGTACCGCCTCGTGTGCTACTTCAAATGCAGTTGTATTTACATAGGCTTTTGCAATCGAGGATTCAATTGGACTTGGTGCTCCTTTATCGGCATTTGTTGCTGCACGGTATAATAACAATCTGGCTGCATCCAATTTCATTTTCATTTCTGCTACTTTCCATTGAATTCCTTGGAATTCGGCTAACAGCTTACCAAATTGCTTGCGTTCCTTGGCATGTTCAACTGCCAAATCAAACGCAGACTGGCCAAGAGCCAATGATCTTGCTGTATTTCCCATTCTTTCGATATTAAACATCATAAACAATTTTCTAAAGCCGTCTTCTGGAACAAGGATGTTTCCTACAGGGACCTCACAATGATCAAAATATAATGCGCAATGCTCCTCCCCTGACATATGGTATTCCGTTTTTCCAACGGTGAAGCCTGGAGCATCTCTTTCCACTAAAACAGCACCAGAGGATTTCACACCCTCGCCAAACCGAACCCATACAACATAATAAGAATTGTGCGGTCCATGGGTATTAAATACTTTTGATCCATTAATAATGACTTTATCGCCTTCAATGCTGGCTCTTGTACTTAAATCGGTAACAGCCGAACCGGCATTAGGTTCTGACATGGCAACGGAAATAAGCTTTTCACCTGATAAAATGGATGGCAATACCCTTTGTTTTAATTCTTTGCTCCCATAAGCAGATAACTGACGAATGGCACCGAAATTTCCCACCTGAAACATATCAGCGGTATTTGGGCAAACCTTCGCGATTTCCTCCATTACAATGATGGCATCAATTAGTGCTGAACCTTGACCACCATCTTCTTCAGGCAGCGTCATTCCCATTAATCCATGTTCGGCAAGAATCTTGGCATTTTCCCACGGAACCTCCCCACTCTTTGCCCATGTATAAGCTTTTTCGGAAAATTTCTCTTTTGCAAAATTTCTTGCCCATTTTTGTAACTCTAGTTGATCTGCTGTTAAATTAAAGTCCATTTTTTCTCCTCCTAAGTTATATATACACTCTTCGAGTCTATATCTTGCATAATTCGTGCCAACTATTTATTTTGACTCCCCCTCCATTCAAGACATCCTGCTTCCATCCAGTTATTTTTTTGTTTACATATTGAACGAGGTTGTTAATTTTCTTGACGAGGATTTATCTACTCACCTGTAAAGTAAGCATCACGTTTTTCTAAAAAGGCATTAACCCCCTCTTGTTTATCTTCGGAATTAAATAAGATCGACTGGGCCAGCTTCTCTAGCATTAGCGCAGTATTTAAATCTGTTTCAAAACCTTGATTAATCACCATTTTTGCCAGTTTAAGAGCGAACGGGCCTTTTTTGACAATATGGTTGACCTTTTCCAAAACTACTTCCCATAAGTCTTCTAATGGGACAATAGTCGAAACAAGGCCAATTTGTTCTGCCTTTTGGGCGGAAATCATTTCTCCCGTGAAAATCATATCAATCGCTCTCCCCTTACCAACAATACGAGCTAAACGCTGAGTACCACCACCACCTGGAAGGATTGATAAATCCAATTCAGGGAAGCCCATTTTGACATGATTAGCAGCAATTCGAATATCACATGCCAGCGCCAATTCGCAGCCAGCCCCAAGAGCATAGCCGTTTAGGGCAGCAACCGTTACCTTACTGCTGCTTTCAATTGTATGGCAAATGTCTTGAAGACCTGGAATGAAGGCATCTTTTGCTCGCTTATCTAGCAACTGGTTAATATCGGGTCCTGATGCAAATGTTTTTTCACCTTCGCCTGTAATAACAATCAATTTGATTCCATCATGATGTTCCCATTGCTTAATAACGTTGTGCATTTCCTGAAGAGCTATTGAATCGAGGACATTTTCACATTCGGGGTTATTCATCTCTGATGATTCCCATTCCTCCATCTTTATAAGCAATAATTTTTTCATAATTCAAAATAAATCCCTCCAAAGTTTTTATTATTTGGAAATTATGCAAATTTTGTACCAAAATAATAGAAGAATCATTTGAATCTTAAAAATGAATTATTTTTTCAATTTATTAAAATAGAATTCCTAGCACGAATTTGATTGATCATCTAATATAAATGGAAACTTGCCGATTGACGAGTCTATTAGGACGGTTCATGAGGCGTAGTTGAATTTATGCGAAATAGGAAAATTGGATGAGATTTTATTCTTTCCTAGTAGCTAAATAAAACGCTCAGTGCACTGAGCGTCAGTTTTATCGTATTTTTAATTTAAACTTTAAAATTTAGTCGTAAATTCAAGACCCTATAAACTCAGATAATATTTAAACAGTTTTAAAGAATGCTAATAAAAATTAGGTTACGGCTACACTTTTAAATTCCTCAATTAATAGGGGCACGACTTCAAATAAGTCCCCAACAATTCCATAATCAGCAATGCTGAAGATGTTTGCTTCAGGATCTTTGTTAATAGCAACAATAACCTTTGAGTTGGACATTCCTGCAATATGTTGAATTGCACCTGAAATTCCGCAAGCAATATACAGATCAGGTGTTACCACTTTTCCAGTTTGCCCGATTTGTAACGAGTAATCACAGAATTCTGCATCACAAGCTCCACGTGATGCCCCTACTGCTCCGCCAAGTACCTTTGCTAATTCTTCAAGTGGTTTAAAACCATCCTTGCTTTTTACTCCTCGTCCACCAGCAACAATAACTTTTGCCTCTGATAGATCTATTCCCCCTGAGGCTTTTTTTACTACTTCTTTAACAATTGTACGCAAATCTTTTATTTGAACATCAATGGAAGATATCTCCCCTGAACGTGATACATCCTTTTCCAATGGTAGGATATTATTGGGACGAATGGTCGCAAATATAATCCCTTCTTGAATTGCTCTCTTTTCAAAGGCCTTTCCAGAATAAATCGGACGTGTAAAGATAACTTCATCCCCTATTATGTCCACTTTTACAGTATCAGAAATTAATCCTGACTTAATTTTGGAAGCAATTCTGGGTGAAATGTCCTTACCAATCGCTGTATGACCTAATATAAATCCATCCGGCTTTTCGGCATCGATAACCTGCATAATCGCTTGTGAATATGCCTCAGGCGTATAATCTTGTAAATTGCTGTTTTCAACGACCACAACACGGTCAGCACCATGATGAATCATCGTATAAGCCAGTTCTTTAATCCTGCCACCTAATAGCAAACCTACTACTTCTCCTCCATCGGCTATTTGCTTTGCTGCAGCAATGGCTTCAAAAGAAACATTACGTAATACCCCTTCTCTTATTTCTCCTAAAACTAATAATTTTCTTGCCAAGTTTATCCCTCCTGTTATATGACTTTTGCTTCAGTCTTTAATAAAGACGCCAATTCTTTAACTTGTTCAGAAATTTCTCCCTCAAGTATCTTTCCTGCTTTCTTTACTAGTGGGAGGAAAATTTCTACGATGCTTGTTTTTGCTCTTACTTCATCTTCTTCTAAATGGAGATCATTCATATCCACTGTCTCAATCGGTTTCCTCTTGGCCTTCATTATTCCAGGCAATGATGGATATCGAGGTTCATTTAATCCTTGTTGGCAAGTAATTAATAATGGAAGTGAAACTTCTAAAATTTCACTATCCCCTTCTACATCCCGTTCAATTGTTGCTTTATCATTATCGACTGAGAGCTTTGTCACTGTAGTAACTGCAGAAATCCCTAATTCTTCTGCCAGTCGTGGACCTACCTGGCCGGAGCCGCCGTCAACCGTTACATTTCCTGCTAAAACAATGTCAACTTCCTTGTCCTTGAGATATGTAGATAATATCTTTGCTGTAGAAAACGCATCCCAATCATCAAGATCCTCATTTTCAATTAATACAGCTTTATCTGCACCCATTGCCAAAGCTGTACGGAGCTCTTTTTCTGCCTCTTCTTCACCTATTGTTACAATAGTAACTTCTCCACCATGTTTTTCACGTAATTTCAAAGCTTCTTCAATCGCATATTCATCGTATGGGTTCACAATGAACTCTGCCCCATCATTATTGATTTTTCCATCTTCAAATACTATTTTTTCTTCAGTATCGAAGGTGCGTTTCATGACAACAAAAATATTCATTTCAATATCTACCTCTTTCACCAATTATTAAACTTGCAAATTCTCAACAATGGTTGAAATCCCCATTCCACCGGCAATACATAATGTTACAAGGCCATATTTTTCTCCACGACGTTCCATTTCATGAAGAAGCTTTGTCATAAGAATGGCTCCTGACGCACCGATTGGATGTCCTAAAGCAATAGCTCCCCCATTAACATTTATCTTGCTTATATCCGTTCTCCATTCTCTCATCACCGCTAAAGATTGTGCTGAAAAAGCTTCATTGAGCTCAATTAGTCCGATGTCATTTAGTGTAAGTCCAGCAATTTGTAGCGCTTTCTTCGTTGCAGGTACAGGACCGATTCCCATGATTTCAGGCGAAACCCCTGCTGATGCCTGTGCAATAATTTTTGCCTTTGGTTTCATTGCATACCTCATTACAGCTTCTTCTGACATCACTAATAATGCTGCTGCTCCATCGTTTCTTCCACTGCTGTTTCCTGCTGTAACAGTACCATCTTTCTTAAAAACAGGCTTTAATGCAGCGAGTTTTTCTAAAGTTGTTCTCCTTGGATGCTCATCAGTATCAAATATAATCGTTTCTTTTCGATTTCGAATTTCATAGCTTACGATTTCTTTTTTGAACTTTCCGCTTTCAATCGCCTGAAGAGCCAAGATTTGGCTTCTTAAAGCGAATTCATCTTGCTCCTCACGAGAAATATGATATTTTTCTGCTAAGTTTTCAGCCGTCATTCCCATCGTTAATGAACCGTATTGGTTGATTGGCTGGGACCGGGGCTGACTTTCTGTATTAGGATCTAATAATTCTCCATTACCAGCTCCATAACCGAATCGGGCTCCTCGTAAATAATATGGTGCTGTGCTCATGCTTTCAGCCCCGCCAGCAATAATAATATCTGACAAGCCACATTGAATTTGTTGAACCGCATTATTTATGGCCTGAAGACCTGATCCGCATTGACGATGAATCGTATAGGCGGGTACTTCAACTGGAAGGCCTGCTCTTAATAAAGCAATCCTTGCCATGTTAGGAGAGTCCGTACTCTGTTTTCCTTGTCCCATGATCACTTCATCAATGATGTTTTTTTCAATTCCCGTCCTTGCAATAATCTCATCAATCACCTTTGATGCTAAAAAATCAACTTCTATATTTTTTAAACTTCCGCCTAATTTACCAATACCCGTTCTTACTGAATCAACAATTACAGCCCGATGCAAAAAAAATCACTCCTACTCTTTATCATATTTATAGAAACCCGCACCAGATTTTCTTCCTAATCTTCCAGCCTTCACGTATTTTATTAATAATGGGCACGGACGATATTTTTCTCCTAATGTTTGATAGAGATATTCCATATTTCGCAGGCGTGTATCCAGACCGACTAAATCAGCTAACTCAAGCGGCCCCATTGGATGATTCAATCCTAATTTCATTGCTTTATCGATATCTTCAGCGGAGGCAACACCCTCCATTAGCATATTCATTGCTTCATTTCCAATTAAACAGTTCATTCTGCTTGTGACAAACCCAGGAAACTCATTGACTTCAACCACCTCTTTATTCATGGCTTCGGCGGCTTTTTTTGCAATTCTAAACGTTTCATCTGAAGTATCAAGCCCCCTGACAATCTCTATCAGTTTCATTTTGTGAACTGGATTAAAGAAATGCATCGCGATGCACCTTTCTGGGCGGGATGTTTGTGCCCCAATTTCGGTCGGGCTCATTGTTGAAGTATTTGTCGCAAGTATTGTCTGCGAAGGACAGATCTTATCCAATTTCTTAAAGACGTCCACTTTAATTTCCATTTTTTCAAGAACAGCTTCAATGACTAAATCAGCTTCTACGGCAGCTTCCTCCATATTTGTGGTAAAAGTAATTCGATTCAAGCTTGCCTCATCTTCACCAGGTCTTATAAACCCGTGATGTACTGATTTTCTCAATTCCGTTTCAAGATATGTCTTAGCTTTTTCTAAAGCTTCCGGATAAAGATCATGAAGGTGAACCTGGAAACCTGCTACTGTAGCGGCGTATGCGATTCCTCTGCCCATTATTCCTCCACCGATCACTGCAATTTTCTTCATAGTAAACTTCCCCATTTCATTTGTGATCATTTTGAAATGATATATTTTGATTAATCACTTTATTTACTAGCATGAATCGTGCCAAGTTTTTTCATTGATATACCCGCAATTCCTAAATATCTTCTTAAGGATACGACACCTATTTGTTAAAATATTGAACATATGTGTTTATTTTTCTTACTTCCCTTTAAAGACTGGTTCCCGCTTTTCCAGGAAAGCCTCCACTCCTTCTTTCTTATCTTCCGAGTTAAATAGAATGGCTTGTGCAAATTTCTCCAACATCAAAGCTGTCTTTAAATCTGTATCAAAGCCCTGGTTGACAACCATTTTTGCAAGTTTAAGAGCAAGTGGTCCTTTTCTTGCAATTTTATTTACATATTCCACTACTGTTTTCCACAGTTCTTCCATCGGAACAACAGTTGAAACTAGACCAATTAGTTCCGCTTTTTGAGCTGTTACAATCTCTCCAGTCAAGATCATATGAAGGGCTCTGCCTTTTCCAACGATTCTGGCAAGGCGCTGTGTTCCTCCCCCTCCTGGAATAATTGATAAATTTAGTTCTGGGAGGCCAATCTTTGCATGCTCAGCGGCAATACGAATATCACAGGAGAGAGCAAGTTCACACCCTCCTCCTAAGGCAAAACCATTGATTGCTGCAATCGTTACTTTACTGCTGTTTTCAATCTTTTGACATACTCCTGATAGACCTGGTAAAAGGGCATCATGTGCATCCTTTAGCTTAAGTTGCCTTATATCAGCACCAGCTGCAAATGACTTTTCACCCTCTCCAATAAATGCGATTGCTTGTATTTCTTCTTGTTCTTCCCACTGATTAAGTGCATCTTCAATTTCACGATGTGACCTGGCATCAAGTGCATTTCTAACCTCAGGCCTATTCATCTTAATAACTCCAATTCCTTCCTCTTGATAAACTAAAATATTTTTATAGTCCATAACATCCCCTCCAAACGAATGTAGTTGTTTTGCAAATAACTAATGCAAGTATCGGGCCAAAATTGTAACTATTCCTTCAAAAGAAAACAGTGTTCTTGTTCTCTAAATTAGAGGGGAAACCTCGGAAAATTTTGTCAATCCCCAATAATATGTACTTCTTTCTAACTCCTCAATAAGAGATTGATAAACTAAGATACTAAAATAGCCTACTGTCCTAGGTTGTTTAGAAAGTAAAAGTTCTTCAGAGGAAATTTAATAGCTAAAACAAGAGGGGCTGTCCAAATTGGCAGCCCCTCTGTTTTCCACTATTTGATTGCACACAAAATCGATCAGCTATATCAAAACCAAGGGAAATACGTTTGTTAAAAAAAGTGAAAATTATGTGAAACGTATCACAAAAGTGATTCCGTTCCTACTTTGGCTAAAACAATTGTGTTAAGATTAAGAATTGGAAGCGGTATAAAAATTACAATTTTTGTTGCCATACAGGTTGTTTGCTTTTTCAATACATATAAAGAGGGGCTAGCCAAATGAAAAATGTTCTAAAAATATTCAAAAATTTAAATACTTTGGCTAAAACAATTGTGTTAAGATTAAGAATTGGAAGCGGTATAAAAATTACAATTTTTGTTGCCATACAGGTTGTTTGCTTTTTCAATACATATAAAGAGGGGCTAGCCAAATGAAAAATGTTCTAAAAATATTCAAAAATTTAAATACTTTGGCTAAAACAATTGTGTTAAGATTAAGAATTGGAAGCGGTATAAAAATTACAATTTTTGTTGCCATACAGGTTGTTTGCTTTTTCAATACATATAAAGAGGGGCTAGCCAAATGAAAAATGTTCTAAAAATATTCAAAAATTTAAATGTAAAATTAGTTCTTTCCTATGCCTTAATTTTAATCATTCCCTCAGTACTTGTTGGGATCTTATCATATGATAGCGCTAAAAAGGCGGTTGAAAAACAAATATTGTCCAGTATTGATGAAAACATCGAGTTATTAGATGTATCAATTAATACTTTTATTGAGCCTAAATTAAACGATATGACCATCTACGCAAAATCGATCAAGTCAGACCAATATAAAGGTGAACAGAGCCCAGCGGTACGAAAAGTATTGAATATGTATGAACAAACACATCCGGAGGCAGAAGCCGTCTATGTCGGAACGAAAGATGGCTTGTTTATTCGCGAGCCAAATGTGGCGAAGAAAAAGGGGTATGACCCAAGAGAACGACCTTGGTATAAAAGTGCCTTAGAAAATAAAGGAACCACTGTTATTTCCGAACCTTATGTCTCTTCTACAACCGGTCAGATGGTCATTACCGTATCGAAAACATTGGATGACGATTCCGGTGTTGTGGCGGTAGATATCAACTTATCGCAATTAACGACTTTAGCCAACAAAATTAAAATCGGAGAAAAAGGGTATACCTTTATTCTCGATCGAAATAAAATGGTCATTTCCCATCCTACAGAAGATTTGGGAACCCAGGTGAAAGATAGCTTTTATCAAAAATTATATAACCAAGAAAAAGGACAATTTGCCTATCAACTTGGCGGTAAAGACAAAATGCTCAGTTTTGTAACGAATAAGACTACCGGTTGGAAGCTTGCCGGCACGTTAAATTCTTCAGAGGTGGACCAGACAGCAGCACCTATCATTCAACATACGCTGCTGATTAATGTCCTTTTCATTTTAATTGGTGCAATCTGCGTATTTTTCATTATGAAATCGATTATTAAACCGCTGAAAGAGTTAAAAAATACAGCGATCACTGTCAGTCAAGGAGATTTGACCAAGCATGTTGAGGTAAAAACGAATGATATCATTGGCCAACTGGGAGTCGCCTTTAACGAAATGCAGAAAAAGCTGCAAATGATTATTGAAAAAGTGGAACAAAGCGCGATCCAGGTGGCGGCATCAGCCGAACAGCTATCCGCAAGTGCGGAAGAAAATAGTGCCGTAACAGCCCAAGTCTCTTCTTCAATGCAAAAAGTATCCGATAATGCGGAAAAACAAACAGATCAAGTGGATAAGGCGGCTGATTCCTTAAGTGAAGTAGCGGCCACTGTTACTAGTATTGCCCATCACTCGCAGCAGGTTGCAGAGCTGACCAGCGACACAATGAATCAAGCCAGTGAAGGCGAACAAGCCGTTGCAAATACCGTTTCGCAAATGGAATCGATCCATGAGTCCGTACTGGAATCAAATACCACGATGAAATCGCTGTTTGAAAGTCTTAAAGAAGTGACCTCTATCTTGGATGTCATCACCGGGATCGCCGACCAAACCAACCTGCTTGCTTTAAATGCCGCGATTGAAGCGGCAAGAGCCGGAGAACATGGGAAAGGGTTTGCCGTAGTGGCCGACGAAGTACGTAAACTGGCGGAACAATCGCAAAGCTCCGCAAAAGAAATTCATGAGATTGTGCAAAAAATTCAAAAGGAATCGGAAAATAGCGTCAATATCATGACTCGTGTAACAAATGATGTTAAAAATGGTGTCGATATTTCCAATGAAGCGATCAAGAAGTTTACCATCATTCTTCAAAGTACAAAAGAGATCACGCCACAAATGCAAGAGGTTTCAACCATGGCTCAACAAATAGCAGCTTCGATTCAAGAAGTAACTGCGACAACCAATGAAATGGTAGAGATTGCTCAGAAGAATGCTTCCACTTCTGAAGAAGTTGCGACATCCGCAAAGGAACAATTGGCCTCCATGCGGGAAATTTCATCATCAGCCCACTTATTATCATCGATGGTGGAAGAATTAAAGAAAATGTCACAGCAATTTAAATATGAAAGATAACGTAATTAAAGCGGACTGTTACCTTTACAGCAACAGCCCGCTTTTTATCTGAAAAATGTATTGAAATCTGCAATTTTTTTATCCATCAGCTAAGAAATTTTTTAAAACCATCGATAGGCTCTAATCCATCTTTTTGTCGATGAATTATGTTAACTTTGGATTACTACATCATCAGTTGTTTTCATGTTTTCGTTTTTTTTCGGATCCCTACCTACTAATCCAGCAGCAAAATTCAGGATAAAGGTAGCCACTATAATGCCAATAAATCCTATTGTATAGGCCCCGGTCGCGTCTTTAATATAGCCCATTATATATGGGTACAAAAACCCACCTACTAAAAATCCAATTCCTAAAATAAATCCATTGGCAGTAGCAACATACTTAGTTCCCACGGATTCCACTGCTGAAGCTAATGCTACTGGCATTCCCGAATATACTCCAATGCCAACAAGTGGCATCATAAAGGCAACGAGGCCATAACTGCCATTGGCTAATGCTATTGTGAGAATGATTACAGTAAGAGTCATCCATAGGCCTGCAAGTATGATAAACGGCTTTCTTTTTCCCATTTTATCTGATACTAATCCAAGAATAATAGAAGGAACTATACCAACTAGGACATATAAGGACGTTAAAAATCCTGCAAGGCCTTCGGACCAACCAGCATCTTCGATAAGAATCGTCGGTACCCAATAGGCAATAACCGCATACAAGCCCCATTCACCAATGAAAAAGGCGGACGCCACAATGACATTTCTATCTCCGATCACTTTTAGATAGTCTTTCAAATTAAATTTTTCCCCTGATTCTTTTACAGAATTTTGACGATCCGTGATATGAGGAGGATTCTTTAATACTAAGAAAGAAATAATTAAAATAACAATGAGGAATATACCTCCAAGAGCCGATCCATTTTTCCATCCGACGGCTGTAAGAACATATGAAAATAAGTAAAGAGAAAACACTGTACCAATCCCGTCAGATGTAAACATGACCCCCATTGCAGAACCAACACCATTTGATCTTTCAAACCATTGGGCTGCCATCGTGTAAGGTCCGACAAACAATAAGCCTACACCTAAACCAATAAGTGCCCTAGAAAAAACTAGTGTTGCATAACTTGGCATATAAGCGAAAAGAATTTGCCCTACCGCACTAATCAATAGTCCCCACAATATAACATTTCGAGCCCCCCACTTATCTACCAGCACCCCAACAAAGGGTAAAGTTAAACCTCCAACTAAAGCAGTCGCGGAAGCCAACATCCCGGTCTGAGCGTAAGTAATGGATGTGTCTTTCATAATTTGAGTTATTTGAGTCGAGTATCCAATATAAGGAAGGAAACAACCTACTAACGCCAAATATGATAACCAGAGCATTGTCCATTGACCTTTTACTTTTGTATTCTCCATCGTTTAGCACCTCCTAAATGATTGAAAAACGAATCTTATAAAACACAAATATTAATTTGAAAATAAATAATATTCAGATAAATTATCTCATCATTAATGATTGTGGAAAATCACTTATAAATTATACTTTTTTAACTTTCTAACAATTGTCGATTGATTAACACCTAAGAGATTAGCCATTTCCCTTGTGTTTTTGGATTTTGTTTTTGCTTCCAATAATAGTTGTTGCTCCACTTTATCAAGATAATCAAATAATTGTGGAAACTTCCTATTCGCACTCATAATCACTCCGTTTGATAACGGTGATAAAGGTTGATCAGCAGTAAAGGAAACCTCTTGACCAGTAATAACAAATCTTTCAATGACATTTTGAAGTTCACGAACATTACCTGGCCACGAGTACCTTTTTAATCTTTCTAACATTAATTCATTTATTTCAACACTCTTATTATATTTTTGGTTATAAAATTGCAGATAATAAAATGTTAAGGCCTCTATGTCTTCTTTTCTTGCTCTAAGTGGGGGAATAGTAATGGGAACGACATTCAGTCGATAATAGAGATCTTCTCTAAAGGTTTTTTCTTTTACCATTTTTGCTAGGTCTTGATTTGTAGCTGCTATAATACGCATATCTACAGGTTTTTCTTGTAGTCCACCGATTCTTTTTAGCTTTTTTTCTTGTAAAACTCTAAGAAGTTTGACTTGAAGGTGTAAAGGCATCTCACCTATTTCGTCCAAAAATACTGTGCCATTGTTAGCTAATTCAAAAACTCCGATTTTTCCTCCCTTCCGAGCTCCAGAAAATGATCCATCCTCATAGCCAAATAATTCTGATTCCATCAGGGTCTCAGGAATAGCACCACAGTTTACGGCAATAAATGGTTTGTCATATCGATTACTTAAGCTATGGATTCTATTGGCAACCACTTCCTTGCCAACACCTGTTTCACCTAAAATAAGAACCGTGGTATCATAAGATGCGACAGATTTAATAAGATCACTTAGATTTTCCATTTCCTTACTGGCGTAAATAAAAGGTTTTGTACCCGAATGCTCTTGCTGCATGCTGATCACTTCATTTTGATAACTAGTTAAAAGGTTTTTGACCTCATGAATCTTTTCTTTTAACTCAGTAACCTCTGATGAATCTTTGGTTATCGAGATAACCCGCACAATTTTCCCGTTTTTATCCTTTATTGGAACGGATTCAATTTCAAAAACTTCTCCAGATTTTGTATATTGCAATCCTTTTTCTCTTTTTCCGGTACTAAGTACTTTCGCAGTAACTGAGGGATAAAATTCTTTTTGTCTTTCTAAATCAAATACATTTTTCCCTAAATATTGCTGGTCATCTTCAGCGGTAGCAAATGTGATATTTCCATATCCATCGGTAATGAGTATATTGTGGAAAAAATTATAGAAGATTGTCTCTAATTCTTTAAGTACCCATTTATCTGAAGCAATATGATTACTTATTCGGTTACCAATCTTCCAATCAATAACACTTTCTATTTTTTCAAATTCTGTTTTTAACAAAAAGGCATTATTAATCGCTTCTGATGATTTTACTTCTCCATCACTAAGTATAGGTTTCATCACAAGTTTTTCTAAAGGAAATTTTAAAATATGATTGAAACCGAGCTCTTTTACTTTTTTAGATAAAGTAGACCGGTTTATATAGCCTATGGTCTGATCATTTTCTTGCAAAATAAACCACTGACAATCTAGTTCTAACGCTTTTAAAAGAATTGCCTCAATGGTAGTTGGCCACGAAATATAAACAGCGTTGTAAATATGATATTTTCCATTATCCATATTTTTACTCCTAAAAAATCTAAAATTTGTTAGGTGCTTCATTTAGAAATGGAGACGGTTACCTATATGGTTGCGAACATTTATGCTCGCAACCATATTTTTACAACCAGATGCTAAGCTTAAATAGAGAAATCCCAAGTAACCGTGCGAAGATGTGTCATATCCAGCATTGTGTATCTGCCGCCAATACGTCCCCAGCCAGTACGAGTCCCAGCTGCGCCTCCAAACGGTACATGTGGTTCCCAATAACCTCCGTGTTCATTGATAATGGTATTGCCCGTTTTTAAGCTATTCATGTATTTGAAGGCACGTGCAGAGCTTTTTGTATACACAGCAGACTGTAATCCTAAATAGGAATCGTTCGCGATTTCAATAGCCTCTTCATCACTCTTGACCGTAATGATTGGCACAATTGGCCCAAAAGTCTCGTGCTTATTAATGAACGTATCTAAGCCAACTTTATCAATAACGGTTGGTTGGAAATAAAGATTGGTTGGACAATTTGTTTGTCTCCTGCCTCCTAAAAGAACTTCTGAACCTTTTGCAAGCGCATCTTGTACATGTGATTCCATTTTGGAGGCTGTCGCTTCATTGTTCATTGGCCCAACTTTCGTTGCCACATCAAATGGATCTCCTAATGGCCATTTTTCTGCTTCTTCCACTACACGTTCTACGAATGCATCGTGAACCTTTTCATGAACAAGGACACGTGCTGTAGCGCAGCACACTTGCCCTGCATTGAAGAATCCTCCATGAACAGATCCTTTGGCAGCTGCATCCAGATCAGCATCTTCGCAAACAATCGTTGGACCATTACCGCTTGCTTCAATAATCAACGGTTTTAACCCGGCAGCACGGACGATTTTTTCAGCAGTCGTATGAGAGCCAATAAATCCGATGGCATCAACACCTGGATGTTCAATCAGCTGCTGTCCGACCTTTCCATCACCATAGATGATGTTAAGCACGCCCGGCGGGATGTCAGCTTCGTGCATGATTTCGGTAAAGAGACTGATGATTCCCGGCGTATACTCTGAAGGTTTAAGAACGATGGTATTTCCCGCTGCAATGGCCGGAGCGACAAATTCTGCCAGCATCAGTGTTGGGAAGTTCCACGGTATAATAATTCCATAAACACCATTTGCTTTGCGGAAGGTGAAAATTCGTTTATTTTTATCTAGTGAAGGGATAATCGCTGTTTCCATCCGTTTTGCATCTTCTGCGGCAATTCTAAATAGTTCTGCTGATTCCTCAATATCTGGTAATGCTTCCGCTTCATATGGTTTGCCCTGTTCCAGCGTGAGGGCGCGACTTAATTTTTCTTTATTCCGATCGATGGCATCAGCGATGGCATAACAAACGCGGCCACGTTCCCATGCAGTAGCAGCTTCCCAGGGGACTTGGGCTTTTTTTGCGGCTGCAACCGCTGCAGCAATTTCTTCTTCAGTGGAATCTGGAGCTCGGTAAATGATTTCACCTGTAACAGGAGACACGATTTCACGTACGTTTATACTAGCGGACTCTTTCCACTCCCCATTAATAAAATTCCTCAATACAGCCGTTTTTGTTTGCATAGTGACAACTCCTTTTTCATTTTTATGGGTATTTGAATTTTAATTGATGCCTTGATCAGTTTTAAAACAAACATTTTAATAGAATAAAAGGTTCTATTACACTATAAATTTCATATATTAGATAAAATCGTTTGTGGATTTTTTTGAATTTGTTCTGTTTCACAATAAGTAGAGAGCAGTGTGATATTCTTTTGCGTTAAGTATGAAATAAACTTTGATGGGTCAATACATTGTTCAGGCGGTTTTACACCTGTTCCTTCGATTTCTTTATTTAATAGCATTTGAGCGACGATGGATGCCGGCATACTGGTAACATATGCCAATGCATTGATATTCCACTTTTCCTGCCAGCCGCATAATAATTCCAATTTGATCGAGGCTTTTTTTCCAGCTTTCGTTCCTTTTACTTCGACCATCAGTTCGTCTGTTCCCCACTTGGGGTCTTCAGAAATTGTTTCTTTAAGTAAAGACACTAGCTTTTGTCTGGCCGAGAGAGAGTTATTATGACGGTGATTATTTAACAGCCCAAATTGTTCCAGCATGTTAATTTTCTCAATTGTTGAAGGATCCCATGTATCTTTATAAGTTATTTCTTTTACTTGAGGAAAACTTAGAGGTAATGTAGCTAACTCAGAATGAAGTATGGAATAGGTTCTTTGCACACCAAGCTTTTCATGAAAAATGGTATCTTCTTCCTCACTCAGAGGTGGGATTTCATATAAATGGCCATTTCTCACCACCATAGCACTTTTGGTTGCCTCGTCTATGATGGTATCAATCGCAAAGGGAAAGGTTGCACCAGTAGTTGTGGACCCATAGCGAATATGGATTTCTTCGGCGGTATCCAATTGTTCCACTCCATATCGGCTTAGCACATTGGAAATGCCCGGGTCAGACCCCATTCCCGGAATGGAAAGAACTCCAGCCTCTTTCATGAAATCATCATATTTAAGTTGTTCTTTCGTTACATTATAGAGTCCACCTAAATCAAGTACATCTACTTTTGCATTAGCTGCCATTTTCATGACATCCATGTTAAAAATATAGTTGGTAGCATTTACGCATACTTTTGCTTTTTGTAATAATTCTGTCGTTTTCTGATGATCTCTAATATCAAGAGAGTAAACAGCCAAATTTTTGGCATTTAGCTCATTTTTTAGTTGTTGAAGCCGGTTTATATCCATGTCGGCTCCAATTACTTCCACCCCGCTTTCAACAAGATCTCTCATAATTACATTTCCAATCGTTCCGGCTGCCCCTAATACAATAACTTCCTTCAAGACCCAGCCTCCTTTCAATTGTATTTGTATGTTTTTAACATACTCACTAAAATATAAAGCAAGATTCGTGCCAACCTGTAAAGCGCTTACAACACGGCTCAACTGACCCGCCATTGTGAAATAGATGGCATCTAGCATCAAATTTGATGCTTAATAGCATCAGGATATCTAAGGTAATAGATTGATAAAAAATTGTTTATGCTTGTGATAATTATTTAATTTTCTAAATTTTCACTATAATGAATATATTATGAACCAATTATATCAATTTTTAGTAGAATATCATTAAAAATATTATTTTATTGAAGAAAGAGAACCGGGAGGAAGAAATATGTTAAAGTTGACATAAAAATCTCTTTTTGCCCACCTATCGTACGACGACATGCCAACGACTCGTCAACCGCTTCGGGATCCATATATGTATCATGTTCATCTGGATCGATCATTTCTAAATCGGGATAGGTCTTATTCTGTTCACAAAAAGATTCAAAAAGGTCGCGAATTTCTTTTTTTTTCGGATACCTGCCGCAACATACTACCCTCAACCACGATCCTTTCTACTATAAAAATATCTTCCATAGTTTATATATGGTTAAAGGGAGCAAAGGGACATGATGGTTCGATAAACTTGTGAAGGTTTTATGACAAAAATTCCGCTGGAAAATAAAAGAGTAAAGATCAATGAAAGAAAGAGGGGATTTTTAGGAGTATTTCATGCAGGATGAAGAAGTGAATTATTAAGGATAATAGATAAAATAATAGACTGCCGAATGTTTTCCGACAGCCTGAGGAGTTGCTAAGCAACGCCTAGATTACTTTCTTTTCATGTTGAACCATAAATAGGATTTGAGTGTTAATTACGGAACAAATACAATCCAAATCCTAAGGTATCCCGGCCCCATTGTAAGTAAGTCCTTCTCCATGCCCGGATTCGTTCCAGCATGACAATACAATCTGGATCATTGGGATTTTCGTGACAATAATTTTCAATCGATGAGGAATAGAGCCATTCATATTCATCCCAGTCATCTTCATTAGCCACATATGACCAAAGCGGAACTAACCCCAATTCCTCGGCAACTCTTACATTCTCATCATGATATTTTAAATCAGCCTCTTTTGCACCGCCAAGAGCTTGTAAGTAATCGTGACTTGGACGCTGTTTCCAGTAGCCCTCACCTATTAGAATGTAGCCGCTTTTGTTTACAAGACGTCTCATCTTCTTTAGTGTAGTATCTAGTCCACCTAAAGCATGAGTAGAGCCTATGCATATGCCTAAATCAAATTCATCATGTTCAAATTTCTCAATCGCCACGTTGGCATCGTCAATAATAAACTCTATGCTGCCTTCGGGAATTCTGCCTCCAGCATTTTTCTTTGCTTCTTCGATAGCTCCGCCGTACAATTCTATAGCAGTGCCTGAAATATTGTACTTTTCTACAAGACGAATCAGCAATTCACATTTTCCCGCCCCAATATCTATCACTTTATCTTCTGACTTTAATAATACCATGTCAATCATCTTCATAATTTTAGCTTCATTAATTGGATTACTAAATGCATGATTACGATGGGCAATGGCTGAAAATCTGTTTCTATCCAATTGTCAATCTCCTTATTCTATTGATAATGGCATCAAATTATTTAATTTGTCCCTAAATCAAATGTTAATGGTTATATTAATTTAATGCAACTTGGGAAAATGGCAATTAAGGATGTTATTGAACAAACCGGTCCTTAACTTAAAGAAAGATCGCAATTTGCTTCGGAATTGCGTACGATTGCGGCAGATTCTCTCTATATAAAGGGGACCAGACAGAAGTAAAGTGGCACCCATGTCAAGGACACAATAAAAAAAGAGATTAAGCAGCTAGAAGATGATTCCTATACTGAATAGGCATATAGGTTACTCTGCTTTTTATCGTTATTTTTACTCTTTATTTTTCCATTTGGATTAACTCGGTTGGACTGAAATATTCGCAATTCAACCTCTTAAAATCTTTTTTATCCCATGTTAAAACAGGCAAGGTACTCGAAGATTTGACACTTAACAAAGCATCCGCAAAATCTACGTTTTTTTCGGCATATAACCGTAAGGCTTCTATTACCGTTTCTTCTTCAGGTTCTACATTGACTGATTGAAGGATGTCCGTTAAATATTCTTTTATTAACGATTTTTCTAACTGATAAAAGGACTTTAATAACCAGCAGCACTCGGCTATTACTACCGTAGGAATAATTAATGATAATTCATGATTTTCAACTTTCTTAGCTAATTCCAACATGGTACGAAATTTATCATTATTATCTTTCACAATCAATCGAATAAGAACATTGGTATCGACAAAAAACTTATTCATTTGACTCACCAATTTCCTCTCGATAAATCTTTTGGGCGACTTGTTTTTGAGTAACTTGTCGCATATGCTCTACATCAATAGGTTCACTTACTTCCACACGACCTATGACATGACTTAACAAATTCTTTTTGACAGGTTCAATTTTGATTGTGTCCTTCTCCACTAAAAAGAGGAGCTGGTCGCCTTCTTTAACACGTAACAACTCTCGGAGTTCTTTTGGAATAGTGATTTGTCCTTTGCTTGTCATTTTTCCACTCATTAATTCCATTCTATCCCCTCCTCACATCCAAGTATTACTTTTATTATAAGTAATACTTTTTGACAATTCAATAGAACAATGAAAAAATTAATGCTTCTTCGTATTTTTCTCTTTCATCAATCAATTCACAACTATTTCAACATCACAATTAGCAAACGGAGAATATTTATCGTGTTCTTTTAACGATTTACATTTCATTCTAAGCGTGCTAAACTTAAAACTATCAAAACAATATATGGTGTAAATTTTATATAGGTACTACTAGATGTAGTTTAATAGGGAAGTTCGGTGCAATACCGACGCTGTCCCCGCAACTGTAAAGCTGACAATGATTCAATACCACTATGCATTCGCATGGGAAGGGAATCGGAGAATGAAGCAAAGCCAGGAGACCTGCCTATATAAAATAGATTGATCATTTCTTCGGGGATTGAGAAATGGAGACGTAACTATTTTTTATTGCTGAACGTTTCCATTTTAGGCTATCTCACTCGCAGAGATAGCCTTTTTATATGACGAAAAGAGGGATGACATGAAACTTTATACGAAAACAATCTGCCCTAAATGCCTCTGGGTAAAATCCGAATTACAACGTGCCAGGCTTAGAGCAGACATCATTAACATTGATCTCGATGAACAAGCAAAGCAAACCATCATGGAAGCAGGCTTTTTAAGTGTTCCTGTTCTTGAATATGAAGGGAAGTTTATCGGTGATGTAAAGGAAGTTATTTCCCAAATTGAGCTGATTGCACAATGATTGTTTATACCAGCCGCACTGGCAATGTCCGATATATTGCCTCCAAATTAACGGCGGATCCGATTGAGATTTCTAAAGAATTAATGGTGAATAAGCCCTACCTATTAATAACATACACAGATGGGTTAGGTGATATTCCTGCAAAGGTGATCCGTTTTTTAGAACAAAATGCCAAATTTTGCAAAGGTGTCGTTGTTAGTGGCAATAGCAACTTCGGTCATACAGTATTTGGCGGTGCTGGTGAGAAAATTGCAGCGACTTATCATATCCCCCTAGTGCGCAAACTAGATTTACGAGGATATCAAGCCGATTATGAAGCCATTCAAAAGTTTTATGAAACGAGGGTGAAGGAATGAAAACGTATTAAAAACTAAATAATGATGTCCTAAATCGTTATAGTACAACAAGACAATTAGAATTGGAAAAAGACCGAGAAGCAACGCGCCGTTACTTTTTAGAATATGTAAATGTACGCCTGCATTACTTTATGGATATAGAAGAAAAAATTCGTTATTTAGTCGATGAAGGCTACTATGAAAAAGAGTTTATTGACATGTACGATATGGAATTTATTAAAAGAATGTACAAAAAAGCTTATGAGTATCACTTCCGTTTCCCATCTTTTATGAGTGCCAGCAAGTTTTACGATAGCTATTGCCTGAAAAGCCGCGACGGTAAAGAAATTCTAGAAAAATATGAAGATCGGATTGTCATTATTGCCTTGTATTTAGCACAAGGCAATACGGAACTAGCAGAACAGGCAGTGGAAGCGATGATGGAGTCTTATCAACCTGCTACACCCACTGCTTTAAATAGCGGGAAGAAAGCACGCGGCGAGTTAGTTAGCTGCTATCAATTATCCATGGATGACACGATGAATAGCATTGCCGAAAATATCGGATATTGTCTGGAATTATCACGTCTTGGCGGCGGTGTTGGGGTAAACTTAACCGATTTGCGTCCATTAGGTGATCCGATTAAAGGAATTTTAAACCGTGCAAGTGGTGTCATACCAGTCGCAAAGCTGTTAGAAAACTCATTTAGCTATTCTAATCAGCTTGGACAACGAAATGGATCTGGTGTTGCCTATTTACATATTTTTCATGCGGACATAGAAAACTTTCTTTCATCGAAAAAACCAAATGCCGATGATAAAATTCGACTGGCCACTCTATCCATAGGGATCATTATTCCAACGATCTTCTTTGAACTAATGAAACGAGATAAAGATATGGTGTTGTTTAGTCCCTACGATATTTTTAAAGAATATGGCAAACGCATGTCGGAAATTTCGATGACAGAGATGTATTACGAGCTACTGGATAATCCTAATATCCGAAAAATGAAGCGACTTAATGCCAGAAAGCTTTATACAGAAATAAAAAAGGCCCAATTTGAATCAGGCTATCCATTTGAAATCTTTGATGATAATGTCAACGTTGTTCATCCGCTCAAAAACATTGGCCGGGTGAAAATGTCTAACTTATGCACCGAAATTTTCCAATTATAGTTGGTATGGGTTTATCACTAGCTCATTTTGCCTGGAAATATAATGGACTTTTGAAATTTTCAAGTGAAATGAATATGGCAAGTGTATTAGATTTTAAGTTTAATTCACCTATCTTATTTGCGGTATTTTTGGTTTTATTGCTCATTATTTTCTTATCAAACTTTTTTGTATTCTTGTTTATTAGAAAAATGGAGTCAAAGTCATTGATAGGAGGAATGGAATGATGGAACTTATCACACTAAAAGATATTAAAAAGATATATAGCAATCGAAATAATAATACTTTTGCGTTAAACGGCATAAACCTAAATATTCAGCAAGGTGAATTAATTTCCATAATGGGTCCTTCAGGTTCAGGTAAAAGTACTCTATTAAACGTATTAGGATTAATTGATACTCCCACTGAAGGCGAATATTTTTTTAAGGGTAAGTCATTAAAAGAAATCAGAAAAAACAAAATCCATAAGACAAGAAATGATATGATTGGATTCGTTTTTCAGTATTTTGCATTATTAAAAGATTATACGGTTCTTGATAATGTTGTATTGCCATTAACCTATAGAAAATTAGGCCATAAAGAGAGAATAAATAAAGCCAAATCATATTTAGAAAAAGTAGGTTTAAAGGAGCAAGTACATAAAACACCAGATGAATTATCAGGAGGCCAGCAACAAAGGGTAGCAATCGCAAGAGCTTTAGTAGGTGAACCGGAATTAATTTTAGCTGATGAACCAACTGGGAACCTAGATAGAAGAACGGGCGAGGAGATTATTAATTTACTACTGCAATTAAATAAGGAAGGAAAAACTATCATTGTTGTAACTCATGATATTGAGGTTGCAAAAAAATGTAATAGAATCATTGAATTAGTAGATGGAAAAATTTCCCAACAGTTTAAAAACGCATCAATTTTTTCAAAAACTATATTATAACCGTACTAATCAAAGGTCTCTGTTACGGGATAAATTTGTTAGGAGGTATTAGATGAAACCACGAATTTCAGTTATAACATTGGGTGTAGACAATTTGGAAAGGTCTTTTAAATTCTACAAGGATGGACTTGGGCTACCTACACAAGGAATCGTAGGTCAAGAATTTGAGCATGGGGCCGTTGCATTTTTCGATTTACAATTAGGTTTAAAACTTGCCATTTGGAATCGTAAGGATATAGCACATGACACAAGGATAGACCAGACACCAATAAGTCCAACAGAATTTACGATTGGCCATAATGTCGGCAGTAAAGAAGAGGTTGATATGATAATGGAACAGGCAAGGAAGGCTGGTGCAATTATTACAGTTCCAGCACACGATACCTTTTGGGGAGGGTATTCTGGATACTTCCAAGACCCGGACGGACATTTGTGGGAAGTTGTTTGGAATCCCGCTTGGGAATTTACAGAATAAGGTTAAGTATATTTTCATCTTCAATGGGAGTGTTAGTTGAAAAATTTGCATCGATTTAAAATACGTCTACTTCCGGAGCTCTCTGAACGTGAGGGGAGGTCGCCCAACCCATATCCCCTTCTTCAGGAGTTCCTTTTAAATTTAATCAAACAAGTTTTGGAGCAAGGCTGATTGAACATCAGTTTAGAGAAAATAGGATCCTGATTATCTAAAAATAAAAAGGAGCATTCCTGTTAGAAGGATTTTAGGGGACTTGAAATAAAAAGAGCCCTCTTGGTATGATACGGGGTGTCAAAGCGTCGACGAATTGACCCCTAATTTGTTAACCAAGGAGGACTCCATAATGGATTTTAAACAAAACCAAAAAATAAATCAAGTCACCGATAAAACGCTCGTTGTAGGGATCGATATTGCCAAGCAGACACACTACGCTTGCTTTGTGGATGACCGCGGCCGGGTGCTCCAAAAATCATTCTCCGTACAACAGGATGGAGGTGGATTCGAGCTATTCTATCAACGTGTATTGGCAGCCATGAAAGAAAACGAAAAAACAGAAGTCATTGTCGGGATTGAACCTACTGGCCATTACTGGCTCAATTTGGCCTACTTCCTAGAGGAGCGAGGCATTCCATTAGCTATGGTTAACCCCATGCATGTCAAGCGTTCAAAAGAGTTAGACGACAATCTACCAACCAAACATGACCGCAAAGATGCACTGGTAATTGCCCGTCTTGTAAAAGATGGACGCTTCAGCTACCCTCGTATCCTTAAAGGCATGGAGGCCGAACTGCGTGTCGGTTCATCCTTTAGAAGTAAGCTGACAGAGGAACTTGGTGCTGTCAAAAACATGATGATCCGCTGGCTAGATCGCTATTTTCCTGAATTCACTCAGGTGTTTCCGTCATTCGGAAAAATGGCATTAGCTGTACTTGAATGCACACCATTTCCAAGTGATCTTCACCAGAAACAACCCGATGAGGTGTTATCACTTTATCGCAAGGTCGAGGGGCTCAAATCCCCCCAGAGACCAAAAGCAGTGCGTCTTATAGAAGTCGCTGCCAACTCAATCGGAGTAACAGAAGGACGTGAGATGGCCCGTATCGAAATCGCCACACTAGTCCGCCGTTACCACCAGCTAGAACAAGATATCGAAAGCATTACTCAACACTTAGTTGAGCTTGTAAAAACGACCGTAGAATACAAATGGCTCTCAACGGTTCAAGGGCTTGGAGATACAACCATTGTCGATCTGTTAGCTGAAATCGGAAGCTTTTCGCACTACCAAGATCCACGCCAACTAATCAAACTCGCGGGATTAACGTTACGTGAAAATTCCTCCGGACAGCACAAAGGACAAAAACGCATCTCCAAACGAGGCAGAAGAAAGCTGCGTGCCCTCCTGTTCCGAGTAATGATGCCGATGATTCGCCACAACGAAGCCTTTAGAAAACTACATGAGTATTACACAAACCGTCAGGTTAACCCGTTACGCAAGAAGCAATCCATCGTGGTTCTATGCGGAAAGCTATTAAAAGTATTACATGGAATTAGCACAAAGCACAAAGCGTTTGACGCACAGCGAATGATGAAGGATATTCCTAGTCTCGCAGAGGCTATGTAAGCCCTACATCCCCTTAAAAGACCTAGACAACAGGATGACACGGAGAAGCTGGCACTATTTTTTCCATTCGACCTCGAGTCCCTAAAGGAGCTTCGCTAGCCTCTGCCTTATGACTAGACCGAACGAAGGAATGTAGGCACACTGATGCCCAGAGACATGGGAGGGTACGTCATCATAAGCTACGCAGAGATCCATTGTGCATCGCATAATTCCCTATCACTACTTTCCACCATTATCCAGTAGTGACCGCGTAGCGTACCCACCTGTTGGAATAGTTTCACATATTATGAAAATACTTCAGGTAACTTTGTCGAAAAATATTTTTTTGACACCGTACCAACGGCTCAAACCCTTGGTACATCAACATTTATAGAGGGAGGTACTGAAGCAGCCTCCTACTAGTATGTCTCATATATGATTTTTCCTGTTTGCGATATGTCGTAATCTCCCAGAGAATGAATCTCTGCCTGGAACTGCTTGGATGATAAAATATCCTTTACTGCCCCAATTAGCTGTTCAGATTGGGGGGTTTTGAGAATAACCAAGTCATAACGTTCTGTTACTAATGGAACAAAATCGACCCCGACAATTTTTGCAGCCTTTTCAATTCCAACTCCTACATCGGCCAATCCAGAAGATACAGCGGAAGCCACACTTAAATGGGAAGATTCTTCATGGTCATATCCTTTAATCTCTCTTGAAGAAATATTGTTGATTCGAAGTTGCTCATCAAGGAGAACCCTTGCCCCTGAACCTTTTTCTCTATTCACCATTTTTATATCCTTACGATTTAAATCGGACCAAGCTGTGAGCTTTAGCGGATTTCCCTTACGAACGTAAAAACCAGCTTTTCGAGAGAGTAAGTTAAGTAAAATATATTCATGACCCACTAAAATTTTTTTTATGTAGGGCAGATTATAGTCCCTTGTTTCTCCATCAAACAAATGCAAGCTAACAATATCGCATTCTCCATTGTACATAGAAATCAGACTATTTAAACTTCCTGTAAAAGAACGTAATGGCTTATAGGGTGAGGACTTCTCAATATATTTTCCAAGAATATCTAACACTAGATCTTGTCCACTAATGACAATATTATAAGGATCCTTTGTATGATTCCTGTGGTTTTCCTGTTCAGATGCATAAAATTTTGTATTTTGATTAACCTTCTGGCTGTTAATATAAATATCCAAATCTTTTGCGTCAATTCTCATCTGTCTTCCTACTCGGAAAGCAGGAAGTTCCCCTTTTTTTACAAGGTCATAAAGTGTTAATTTAGATACTTTTAAAAGCTGCGACACTTCTTCAATCGTATAGGAAAGCTCCTTTGACATTTGCATCCCTCCACCATTTATTTTAGCTTATTCCCTAAGAAAAATATAATTTGAGTAAACGATAAAAAAATATGACACTCCAGTACCTATATATATTATAATTAGTTATAACTAGTTATAACTAATTATAACTAATTTGAAAGGAAGGGTAGATAATGAAAAAAGTTTCTCTCTTGTGTTTCTCGTTCATGATCTTTTTACTAGCAGTGGCTGGGTGTTCCAACAATGAACAATCGAAATCAACAAACGGACAGAAACAAACATCATCTAATAAAAAGGTGGAATTGACGGTTTCAGCAGCAGCCAGTTTACAGGATGCTTTAACTGACATAAAAGCCTCTTTTGAAAAGGAATATCCAAATGTAAAAATAGCTTATAATTTTGGCGCTTCAGGGGCATTGCAACAACAAATCTCTCAGGGAGCGCCTGTCGATCTATTCTTTTCTGCTGCTAAAGATAAGTTTCAAAAATTAGAACAAGACGGACTCATTGAAAAGAAAAATGGAACAGATCTATTAGGCAATGAACTTGTGTTGGTGGTTCCGAAAGGTTCAAACAAAGGAATCAAATCCTTCGAAGACCTCACCAAAGCTGATAAAATTGCCCTTGGTACTCCGGAATCGGTACCAGCAGGACAATATGGAAAAGGGACATTAGAAAAGTTAAACATTTGGAATTCAGTTGAAGGAAAAGTGGTATATGCCAAGGATGTCCGTCAAGTGCTTACATACGTTGAGACAAATAATGTTGATGGAGGCATTGTCTACAAGACCGATGCATTAACTTCTAATAAGGTGAACATTGTTGCAACCGCAAACGAATACACACACGATCCGATTATTTATCCCATTGGTGTGATTAAAACCAGTACCCACCCTAAAGAGGCAGAACGATTCTACGAGTATCTTCAAAATGATAAATCAATGAAGACATTTAAAAAGTATGGTTTCAAGGGTATGAAACAATAAATGTAAACTCGCCGACTGGCGAGTCCGTAAGACGGTTCATGAGGCGTAGTTGAATTTATACTTCCTATTAACTAAGAAATGGCAACTAGCTTTTGGTCCCCTGTTAGACTATCTATTGAGACTGCATTCATATCAGGAATATCAAATAAAAAATTATCAACATTTTCATTTGATTTTTTGTGCAAAAATACAAATCATAATAGATGATACAGATTCATTATTTATAGACTTCCAAAATGTTCACATCCAGGAAGTCCCTGCTCCGGTTGTTCATGTATCCATCATTTGAAGTGCAGGTGAGCAAATGTTATAATCGTTATAACAGTAATAACAAGGATGTGAAAAGTGTGGAACAAATTGAAAGAAAAGTGACCAAAATTGGGAACAGTATTGGAATCACGCTACCTCCAGAAGTTTTAAAGCAAGTAGGGATATCTCAAGGAGATGACGTACAAGTAGTAGTAAAAGATGGAAAGATCATTTTACGAAAAAAAGAGCATTTACAACTTCCAGATGGAGTAGATGCTGAATTTATGGAAATTCTTAACGATGTAATTAAGGAGCATGATAAAGCATTTAAAGGGCTAGTGGACAGATGATGGATGAAATCGTTTATTTAACAACCAATCAAGTGATTGCAATTAATACGGTACAAATTCGTTTATACTCACCACAAGAACCGGTTGGAGTAAAAGATCCGGGTCTACTCGACTCAGCAATAAACCGCCCCAAGCAAACGGTATTTGGTAATGATGCTTATCCATCAATTTATGAAAAAGCTGCTGCCCTATTTGAATCTATTGCTAAAAATCACGCTTTCCACAACGCAAATAAACGAACAGCTCTCGCTTCACTTATTATATTCTTAAAAATTAATCATTATAGATGGACAATGGGAATACAGGAAGAACAAGACTTTACTGTGGATGTTGTGAATCATAAATACACATTTGAAGAAATTGTCGATACGATTAAAGAAAATACAGAGGAGCTGTAGAGCCTTTCTTACATGCTTAAGGAAGGCGTTTCACTATTATCAGCATTTTGTAATGACATCGAGGTAAGGCCCTTTCTATTATTTCTGCTTCCTTTACCATTCTCATCTTACGAAGTTCCCCCTTTTGTTTTAGTATTTTTTTTACATTCTTAACCACTCATTAAAGTATATTTTTCAATCGATATACATAATCTATTGCTTTTTGGGTTGAGTCTATTAAGGAAGAATCATTTTTAATTTTTCTTAATTTTAAAGATTTTAACAAACATCGCTCAGCTTCTTCTAACTTTCCTAACTCCATTAAACATTTCCCTTTATGTTGTAAAATGAAATCTTCGTAAATTTCGAGGTCTTTACATTTATGTATAGCTTCATTAAAAGCTCTTATTGCCATTAGATGTTGATTATCATACTTCAATGCTTCTCCAATTCGTATTAAGGTAATTACTTCTTTCTGTATATTCCCATTCTTTTGTGCAAAGTCAAGACAAGAATTAAGAAATGCTAAAGCCTTTTGGGGTTGCTCAATAATTCTATATAGATTCCCCAATGTTCCATAAAGAAAATACAAATCATTATCATTATTATTTTGTGTTAATAATTTTTCACCTTCCATAATAATATTTTTCATCATCAACTCATTTGAGGACTTTTCTCTAAGGTAATCATTGGTGTCAAAGTCAACGTACCCCCACTGAGAACCTTATGGTGCCTGTTTCAGTGGGGGCTTGAGTTAGCCACTCAGGTCTTTTCGTCTGAGACGAGTGACGCTCTGAGTGGCAAGCACTGTTCAGTACTCCCCAAAGCACTGTTTTTGGTCGGTACTGGCGACGAACGATCGTTTTCCCACTTGCACCACCCTTTCGAAAAAGAGCCATACAAGCCCCGACAAAAAGTCGAGTACACATGGATGGTTGACGCACCCACTAAGCTATGCGCAAAGCAACAGCCTTACGTTTTTGCACCTCTAATTTGATTGGAGTGTTCACTTGGAGATATCCGCCCATTTCCACAACTTCAGATTTTCTCAAAATATTCAATGCGCCATTAATGTCAGCATGAATACATTGTCCTGTTTTACTTCGATATAGTCCACGATGGATTCGTTTGCCGCTAAAGGAGTAATTGAAAGGGTCATTTTTTGACCAAACAGGAATCGCATCTTTGTCTAGGAAACTAGCCTTTGATGTGTAACTTTCCTCCTGCTTTACAAAACGAATACCCTCTTTCAAACATTTGTTTTCGATGGCAGAAATCAGTTTATGGAAGGGAATTTGAACAAACTTCTGATTGTTCTTTTTACCCATATCAGACTCTTGTTTCCATCCGGCATTATAGCCGATAACTATCGTATCAATGTTGAATTCGCTTACTTTTTTGAACAGTAAACCTACAGTTTGCGAGATATAACCGTTGATTTGGTTTTCACGCTTTTTCCAAAGCTTTGCGATAGAGTTCGTCATGATCCTTTTTGAAATCCCGTTGTCGATATTTTTCTGTTGCAGGTGGCTAATCGTTTTGTTGAAGTATTGGTTGATGGATTTTAGTTTTTTGCCATCCATTAAGAATGTATCCCCTTTATTTGTTGCACAACTCAGCAATCGGTCTACACCTAAATCACAACTCAAAGCATTCGTTGTGGTCGCCCGCTGCTTCTTCATTTGAGAGATTTGCATTTCATAAGTGTAATGCACCTCAAAGAACCGACCTTTTTGTTTGGGTACAATTTCAATGTAGGCTATTTTTTTATTTAACAAGTTTTTAGGCATTCGGATTTTGATAGAACCAAACCGTTTTCTAAATTCAACATTCATTGGAATCATCCAGTATCCATCGTTATCAACTTTCGGAACTTGATAGATTTCGATGATTCGTTTTTCAGTAGAACGAGAATACTTTGGAAACTTAGGACGACCAGTGAATTTTTCTGGGCTTTTCTTCCACTGTTCTAATGCTTTAAAAAAGCTCTTTACATCAGAAAACAATGCTCGGCGAATGGCTTGAGCAGAGTTTGATTGAACGCCCCAATAATTAACATCTGCCTTCATGGCAGCATCAACTTCTTTTACAGTAGCCATCTTGCCCTTGTTCAAGAGGCTCTGTTTAATCGTATACAATCCAACATTTCGCAATGCCTTTGAGCTATGTGACATACGTTGAAGCAGACGAAATTCTTTAGCTGTAAGGATATTACGTCCGATATTCTGTTTTTGAGTGAAACGTTGAATGTTTTCTGTTTTCTTTTGTTTACGCAATACTTTAACTGGGTTCTTCCTAGTCATGGTGTTCACCACCTTTCTCAATGAATCATATAGGATTATTTCATTCCTTGCGACTCAATATATTGGCGAATGATTTCGATAGGTGCACCACCTGTAGTAAAATATTATATTCATTCACTTCCCATCTACGACTAATTATACCATAGGACAAAAAAATTGGCGAATATTTGTTCGCTTTAAGGTAAGAGAATTTATAGAAAACTCGTAAAAAAGTTCAGCCTATCGTCTGACGGCAATTCATCTCCACCTGAATTGTTGGGCTTTCGCCCGTAACAGAAATCAGATGGAGTCTTCTTGCCGAAAAGGATAAAATTTTCGGCATCTACGGGTTGTATCTCTCTTATTAACATCCGGAATCCCCCAATTCCATTGTAATTATCCAAAATTATATACCCTGAATTATTCATACCTGCACATTAGTCAATAAAAAGAAATCTAGAAATTCAATTTGGTGCACAATTGCCATTAATTTATTTGTAAGTTACCTATTCATGAAAATCGCTAAGTGGCATGTCTTAAAGTGTTAGGTTTTTGAGCATACTACTCCCTTGGTCTTGAAAGTTGTTTTTAAATATTGGCTGCATTACATTTGTCTGTTGATTTCCGTTCCGGGCGCTTGCTTTCCGCAGGGAGGAAGTCGAGCCTCCTCGGCGTTCCGCCTGTGGGGTCTCGACTTTTCCTCTACATCCCGCAGGAGTCAAGCGCCCTCCACTTCAATCAACAGTGTGTAAAAATCAAAATGGCCCATTAACACAGCCCGATCATTAGATAGAAGACTGGTTTTATTCCAGCTTTAGCAGTTGAATTCTCTGTAATACTTTCCAAAAGAATTCTTGGTACACAAAACTGGAAGACAACTTAAAGTAAAGCGATCGTCCTGATTTCACTAATTTACTTGCGACCTTTATCAGTCTTGTTCGAATGGTTTCGATTTGTATGCTTTTTTGTCCCTCCGGAAAACAAAGCGTACGAAGCCAATTTGTTAGGTTATATGCCAACAAGCTCAACATCATCTTGGATTCATTTACTTGAAAAGAATGACTGTTCATTTTATCCAAACCAAATCCATTCTTAGCTTCCTTGATATAGTTTTCCATTGTGCCTCTTTTTTTGTACGCATTCACGATATCCTTCGAGGAAAATGCGTCTATCAAGTTCGTTACAAAAAATGAATTCGTGAAAAACAATTCGCCCGCGGGGCGAACAGATTGGATGATCACTTTTCTAGGCTTAGACCATGATTTTGCTTGATATTCGGTTTCCTCATAATAAATCTCTGGTTTTGTTGTATCGGCTGGAATGGAGGCAGGATGTAGTTCATCAGCGAGACGTTGCAAATTGGCATTTGATTTTAAACGAATCACATAATAAACCGACTCTTCCTCACACAAATCATACAAAGCTGGAACAGCAAAGCCACTATCCCCTCGTAGGAATGGGACAATCGCTGGGAATTTCTCATTATAATGTTCGATAAGAGGCTTGACAAATTCCACGACACCGTTGGAAGTATAGACATTTCCCGGTCTTAGTTGGGCTTTTAAAAAATCACCAGTTATTCCATCAAAAGCAACCAATGGATGGAAACCAACTGTTCCGTAATGAGAATTGTAAGATGTGGATTCCTGTTTTCCATACGTATCGGCATGTGTAGAATCCAAGTCGATAATAAGTGCCTTAGACTCTCTAATTTGATTCACTTTGTCTAAAAGTTCTTGATTAGCTTGATTTAATTGCACAATAGATTCCTTATCAAACCGTGCAAAAAAGCGGGATAAGCTAGGTTGGGAAGCTAATGCTTCTGTTCCAATGATTTGCGTAAACACGGGATCCTTCGTTAATTGATCAGCTGCATCATCTTCGGAATATCCAGCAACGATTTGATAAATCTTTTGACGAAGCAAGTTTTCATTCGAATGAAAAAAGTAGAGTCTTTCGTCTTTTAGTTGTAGGTATTTAGTTAATGTCTCTGAAAACCCTATTTTCTCATCGAATTCTCTAAAAATGAATTCACCGGTATCAGAAGAAAGGGAACCTCCATCATTTGACAATTTAATTTGACGATTGAAATTTAGGGTTAATTGCGGTAAAGTAGCCATTATAAGAATCCTTTCTGTGGTTATTTCGTAGTTGTTTTAACCTTATCAGAAATGGATTCTTTTTTCATTTATTAAGTGCATTAAAAATCGACTGAAAAGCTGATTAAATAGGAGAAAGCAGCCTATTTCAAAAAAACTGTGAATAATTCAGGATACAATATTTAGTTGAACTAAACTGCCCCGTCAGTTTAAGTTCATCCATTCACAATCATTGTAATTTATTCAATTAAATGGCCCTAAAATGAAAACAGGCGCTCATCCTTGTTACAGGAAAGCGCCCGATTATTTAACAATTTTGTTTTACCTACTTTCATTAATATTGGAGATATTAATAGAAAACTCCCCAAAACTCAATTGTCCTAAAGCAAATTTCGTACTTTGAACAAATATACGTTCATTTTTAGTTAGGTCACGTTTTGCTACCTTTTCAATCCATTCATCCTCTATGTCTAAAATATCTAAAACATGCTTTTGTTTTGAAAAAGCTTCATAGTATCTTAATCCAAATTTTCTTTGGGAGATAGCATTAATATGAATGCCATCTGGATTTGCTGTTAAGCCTTTTGATGTTACAAAATAGCAATTTTTTTCGGTATGAGCAACTTTAGATAATATCTGGTTGATTTGTTTATATTCTACTGCGCTTTTTCCAAATCCGACTTTTCCAAGATAATGTCCCAACTCACCGATAATAATCGGGATATCTGGTGCATTCAATTCTTCTCTCAAATGTTTAAATAATGAAAGCAACTTTTCTTCATACGTCTTATAACGTTCCCCGTAACTGTCGCTTTCTCCTTGATGCCACAGAATTCCCACGATTTCACTTGTTTCCATCGCGAATTTTGCTTCAGAAATCGCATGTCTTGTTAATAGTCCATCAATTGTCCACTCATCAATAGAGCTTCCTCCTTCAGCACATGGGATCAACCCAATGGACTCACCCGGATGATCCTCCGTCCAAGCCTGAGCAAAAGAGGCTGCTGGCCCAACACCAGATACGTGGCGATCAAAATTAAGCGGCTCTGCCATCATTTGCCATCTACCGTTTCGCAACACATTTATATGCTCATTATAAATCGGCGCTACATCCTCAATAAATCCTCTACCTGCCATATTTGATTGTCCGATTAATAATATAGATTTCATAGAAAAACCTTCTTTCTTTGTTTACATAGGTCTAATTAGACTAAACGGGATTAAGAGTATAGCTTAATTAGACTTTTTTAGTCAAGTCGATTTTGTCTTTATTCAACTAAATGGCCCGATTGTATATGTATATCTTGGACTCTTCCACTAACTTACCTCCTTTACTTCTATAAGAATTAGCGACTCTCTAATAAAAAAATCATCTCCATTCTCTAAAAATCTTTAGAGAATAGAGATGATTTTAAACAAACTATAGTTGAGCAATCATTTTTAAGCTACCAGCATATTCTTGTTGTAATAGCAACCTTAAATTATCTTTGATTGTATGATCTAAAAATGGTAATCGCCCAAAAATATAACATAATAAATAGGAACCATAAAGTTCCCAAACGGAAATTTTATGGTTCCTGTCACAATACTGCTAGTCTTGTTATCCACCTTACATATGGTGATTTCAATCCACTTACCCAATAGGGTAAGACAATAATTGTGACATAAACCATTACTTTTCCACCAAATAAAGCATAAACCTTCCACGCTTAGAGCCACTTGGCTTTCAGAAAATCTAAATCAATTTTGCTAACTCCCAAAAATTAAGTTATTCATCAGTATATGTATAACTTTGGGAAGCTTTATGCTTTATATTTTTGTTCTATGAAACTTTATGCTTTATTTTTTTGATCTAGGGAATTTTATGGTTTATCGTAATTTCTCCGGATTTATGACCTTTTTTAATAAAGATCCTTCCTTTAAAATTGGCAAAATTTCCATTAAATAAACAAAATCCCCAACACCTGTATTCACATAAATAACAGTAGGGGATTTTTTAAAATAAATATTCAAAAATTACATTTCATACCCTAAAGATAATAAAATATTCTTCCTTAAATTATCATATTTTTTTCAATTGAATCAATTTCATAATTATGAGCCCTACGGGCTCAAGGCTTTTAAACACTAAAAAAAGGAGTACCTCCCCAAAATGTCGAAATAAGTAAGCACGACACAAACTTATAAGACTGGAGGAAGACTCCCTATGACTATTATAAGGCAAGGAAGCCTGTTTGGGCTACAAGAATTATATGATTTAGAACCTACCCATCGTTTTGAAGCTGTTTTTTCAGCTATCGACATTGAGCCCATCTTCGCTGTGGTAACGAAGAAATCTCGTTTTGGTAGGCCTGTCGATCTGAATTATGCAGCGATGATTTACTCTTTAGTTGCTCGATTAACGGAACGAATTCCATTTATTAAAGATTTGGTAAAACGATTAAAAAACGACATGATATTCCGACTAGACTGCGGCTTTTTAGTATCTGATACTGTCCCATCTGAAGCAGCTTATTCAAGAATGGTGACCATTCTTAGCGAATCTAATGTTCTTGAAGAGGTTAAAGAAACGATTCTATATCAAGCCATGACAGAAGGGTTTATCACCGATGATACGGTGGCTATAGATGCCACACACTTTGAAGCCAAGGATCAAGCACCTCCAAAGGGAGAAAAATCAAAAACCGAACCCAAGAAACGTGGGCGAAAATCAAAAGAAGAAAGAGAACAATGATTAATTGAAAAAGCTGAACGCGAAGCCAACCTACCTATTTTTGAAAAGAAGATAGAAAACCAATTAAACGTTCCGTTAGATCAACTTCGTGCTGAAATTCCTCAAAATCCGGAGTGGGGTGTGAAGAAAAACAGCGAAGGAAAGAATGTTTTTTGGTATGGCTATAAGGCGCATTTAGCGGTGGGAACAAAAAGCCAATATATTCTTCAATCTCTCTTTTCTTCCGGAAATTTGAATGACGGAAAGGCAGCGATCCCTTTGTTAAAAGGAATCCATGAGCGTGTTCAACTTTCAACTTTACGTTATCAAACGATGGATGCTGGTTATGACTATGAACCGATTTATGAACAGATACACAAAATGGGTCAACAATCGGTTATTGCCTATAATAAGCGTAATGAACCTGAACCCGAAGGGTTTGATAAACATTTCGCTCCGACTTGTTTTCGTGAACACTCCTACCGATATGATAGTTTTGATCAAAAATACGAAACGCTTAAATATACACGCCCAAAGGAATGTAAAGATTGTCCTTTGGCAAATGAAGGTATTTGTCAAAAGATCTATAAAGTGAAAATCACGACAGATCTTCGGAAATATACCGCACCAGCCCGAGGCTCTAAAGCTTGGAAAACCATCTTTAAACGCCGTACCGCAGTGGAACGGGTGAATGCTTATCTCAAGTTATACTTTCAATTAGACAATGTCCGTTATCGTACCGGAAAACGTGCCAAGGTTCATTTTGACCTCGTAACCTTAGTTTATAATGCTTCAAAATTAGCTGTAGATCGTATCAATGCATCGTTAAATCAACAACAAGTTGCTTAAAATCTAGGCAGTATATAATAGTTGTTTTCATTTCCAAACCTGTTGATTGGAGTGGAAGGCGGCGACTCCTCGAAAATGCTAAGGCATTTCCTTCGTGCGTGGGCTGTTCAAGAAGTAATTCAGTGTCCTGCGGGAAAAGCGTGGCCTGGTGAGACCCCGCAGGAGCGAAGTGACGAGGAGGCTCACGGCCCGCCCGCGGAAAGCGTCCGCCTGAAACGGAAATCAACACAATGTTGATGAAGTAAAACAAAAAAATTTTTTTACAACCAATATTCTGTAGGTCTGTGTTTCTTTAAAATAGGGATTTATGAAATTGATTCATTTATCATTTTAAAACGTAATAAACTTATCAATTCATGCAAAAAATCAAGCATAAAATTTCCTAAAAAAAAATAAAGCATAAAGTTTCCAAACGGAAATTTTATGCTTTACGTCACATAATAAATAAAAAACCACCAAATATGTATTTGGTGGAGACGGTGGGAATCGAACCCACGTCCAAAGATATCGGCACTTAAGTTTCTACGAGTGTAGTCGATATATTGGCGATTCGCTGAGCCTTTTGCCTATCGACAGGCGTCCGGTCAGCTAGCCTGGTTGTTCTCTTCCTTCATCCTCAGGCGGTGGAATCCGGCGTAGCCTGCTAAAGTTGAGTCCGCTACCCTACCACACAGGCGATGGAGGGGCGAACCGCTTAGTGCTTATTAGGCAGCTAAAGCGAAGTTGTTGTTAGTTTTGCCAGTTATTGGCTTTGACGTTTTTACGAGGCCGATCCCCTCGACTCGCAACTCAAGCTCGAACTACCCCTGTCGAATCCGTAGCGTCCCCATATAAAAATGCTATATACTAGCAAGAACGTTAGGAAACTGGCAAGTTGTAAGAGCAAAAGTTTTTATCGCTATCTCAACGACATATTTATTATAACATACTCAATGAATTTTTCAATTGTAAGTATTTGTAAGACGTACCAGATTACATTTTTTGACGCTCCCGGAAGGCACGTTCAATTTCGCGTTTCGCTTCTTTGCGCTTTAAGTCTTCCCGTTTATCGTAGTTCTTCTTACCTTTGGCAAGTCCAATGAGAACCTTGCAAAAACCATTTTTTAAATATAGTTTCAAGGGAATTAAGGCATAACCTGTTTCCTTGGCTTCACCATATAGCTTGTTAATTTCGCGCTTATGAAGCAGCAGCTTACGTGTCCGCAGTGGATCATGGTTATAGCGGTTTCCCTGTTCGTACGGGCTGATATGCATCCCAAAAATCACCGCTTCGCCGTTTTGAATCCTTACATAAGCATCCTTTAAATTCACGCGACCGGCGCGAATCGACTTAATTTCAGTCCCTTGCAGAACGATTCCGGCCTCATACGTTTCTTCGATAAAATAGTCATGATACGCTTTTTTATTTTGCGCGACAGTCTTTCCTTCTCCTCTTGGCATTTATTTCACCTCCTCTTTAGGCCTTTATTTTAACAAAAATGCTTGCCCTCCACAATTCTTAGCTGTTTTGGCATTTGTCCCGGTCCCTGCCGAGTTTTTGACCAAATAGAATGACTCTAACTGCCCGAAATGTATGAAATCCCATGCGTTCGGGCAACTAGCATGGTTCTAACTGCCCGAAATGTATGAAATCCCACGCGTTCGGGCAACTAGACTGGTTCTAACTGCCTGAAGTGTATGTGATCCCACGCGTTCGGGCAACTAGACTGGTTCTAACTGCCTGAAATGTATGAAGCCCCATTCATTCGGGCAACTAGAATGACTCTAGTTGCCCGAATTTGTTGTGCTGCCAAGCATAAGGTCACGTAGACATCTTCTACGTGACCTTGATCTGCTTTTTTCGTCCTTGTTGGGGGTACATAGACCAGGTTTATCTTTTCTTTTTCCGTTTGGTGCTTTTGGAGACCGGGACGTTTTCGTAAAATTTCCGTTTCTTTTTCGGCTTTTTCCCTTCTCCAGCCACAGCAGTCTTTTGATTTTTCCCATCCTGTTTATTACGGCGTGGTTTGTGGGTCCCACTGCCGGTTTTAAACACTTTTGGCGCTTCCGAACGTTCGCGGCGGCGCGTACCTTTCATGCCAACGATTTCAAAATCAATCGAGTGCTCGTCCTTATTTACTTTAACCACGCGGACGGTGATTTCATCGCCAATCCGGTAGACATTCCCCGTGCGCTCGCCAATCATCGCGTAATGGCGTTCATCAAAACGATAATAGTCGTCGGTCATATAGCTGACATGAACAAGACCTTCAATCGTATTCCCCAGTTCAACAAACATCCCGAAATTGGTGACCGAACTAATGATGCCGTCATACTCTTCGCCAATCTTATCCTCCATATACTCGGCTTTCTTCAATTCATCCGTATCCCGCTCAGCATCAACCGCGCGCCGCTCCATTTTTGAAGAATGCTCGGCAATCTCGGGCAGCTGGGCATTCCATTTTTCCCGGGTCGCTTCATCAAGCTTTCCTTCAATTAAATAAGTACGAATTAGACGATGAACGATCGTATCCGGATAGCGGCGGATTGGCGATGTAAAATGAGTGTAAAACTGTGTTGATAATCCGAAGTGCCCGAGGCATTCCGGATCATATTTTGCCTGTTGCATCGAGCGCAGCATTACGGTTGACACGACCATTTCCTCAGGCTTCCCTTGAACCTCTTCAATGATTTCCTGCAGTGCCCTAGGATGAACTTGATTCGCGGTTCCTTTGACAATATAGCCGAAGTTGGTGATAAACTCGAAAAACTTGCGCAGCTTGTCTTCCTTCGGATCCTCGTGAATCCGGTAAATGAACGGAACATCGAGCCAATGAAAATGCTCGGCGACGGTCTCGTTGGCAGCGAGCATGAATTCCTCAATCAGCCGCTCTGCCACGGAACGTTCGCGTAAGACAACATCGGTCGGCTTGCCATTTTCATCAACCAAAACCTTTGACTCTTTGAAATCAAAATCGATGGCACCGCGTTTCATTCTTTTTTCACGAAGAATCGCCGCCAGCTCCTCCATTAATTCAAACATCGGCACGAGGGTCTCATAGCGGGCTCGTGTTTCCTCGTCCTGATCGACAAGGATTCGGTTCACATCATGGTACGTCATCCGCTCGGTTGTTTTGATCACACTTTGAAAAATTTCATGGGAAACCACATGGCCTTCCCCGTCAATTTCCATCTCACAGGACAACACCAGCCGGTCCGCCCGTGGATTTAACGAACAAATCCCATTGGACAGGCGATGCGGAATCATCGGAATGACACGATCAACCAAATACACACTCGTTGCCCTCTCGGCTGCCTCCCGGTCGATGGGCGATCCTTCCTTCACATAATAGCTGACATCGGCAATATGCACACCTAGCTTGTAGTTGCCGTTCGCTAATCTGGTCACTGTCACCGCATCATCAAGGTCCTTCGCATCGGCCCCATCGATCGTGACAATCGTCTCCCCGCGAAGATCGCGGCGATTCACCAGTTCACTCTCATCAATGGTGTCAGGCACCGCATTGGCCTGCTGCAAGACTTCATCCGGAAAAGCAATCGGCAGTCCATGTTTATGTATGATGGAGAGAATGTCTACGCCGGGATCGTTTTTATGCCCCAGAATCGTCACGACTTCCCCCTCGGCACTTTTTCTTCCTTCGGGATATGTGGTCAGCTTAACAACAACCTTATGTCCTTCAACCGCCCCTTTGGAGGCCTCCTTTGGGATAAAAATATCATTGGCAAATTTTTTATCATCGGGAATAACAAAACCAAAATTTTTGCTTTCCACGTAAGTCCCGACAATTTGCTCGACACCGCGTTCGATAATCCGGATGATGCTGCCTTCACGGCGCTGTCCGGAGCTTGCAGAGGAGACGCGGACTAATACGGTGTCACCGTGCATCGCATTATGGGTTTCGGTTGGCGGGATAAAAATATCATCCATCCCTGGCTCATCAGGCACCACAAAGGCAAACCCTTTGGCGTGGCCTGTCAGCTTACCGCGAACAAGGTTCATTTTTTCCGGGAGACCGTAGCGATTGGCACGGGTACGGACCACTAATCCCTTTTCCTCCATTTTGACCAATGCTTTGACAAAATCCTTGAAATCACTTGAATCCTGGATTCCAAAAGCGGATTCCAGTTCTTGAACCGTGAGCGGTTTATAGGTTTCTTCTTTCATATATTGCAGCAACCGGTCGATCTGTTTTTTTATGTTATCTTCCATGACGGCAATCCCTCCTTTAAATTGGAATTTTAATCGTGCCAAACCAGGCTTTCTAAAAAGTCATATACATCCTCATGCAACTTGTCGCGTTCCTTATCTAGCGTAATCACATGACCCGATTCTTCGTACCACTTGATTTGTTTAATCGGTGACATAATATTTTCATAAATAATATTGGCACTCTCGGTATTAATCATCTTGTCATGTCGGGCCTGAACAACGAATGTAGGGGCAAAAATTGTATCAACATTTTCCCTGACATCGGCAATGAGCTCTTGCAACGCCTTTAATGTGTTCATTGGCGTTTTTTTAAACTCATTCATTTCCAATTCGATTTGCTCTTCCGATTTTCCTTCCCGCTTTTTAAATTCCCGGGCGTATTCAAGAACGCCTTCGTACATGACCTGTTCGCTTTTGATATACATAGGTGCACACATCGGTACAATTCCTTTTATAGGTACAGTGTAACCTAATTTCAAGGAAAATACGCCACCTAAGGAAAGTCCTGCCACAGCGATTTCCTTATGACCACTATTTTTTAAAAAATGATATCCGTTCATCACGTCCTGCCACCAATCTTCCGGACCAGTGTGGACGAGTTCCTCCGGCGGCACCCCATGACCTTTGTAATGCGGGGCATGGCAGGTATAGCCCCTTTTTTCAAGGTAGCGCCCAAGCATCCGGACATCGGCTGAATTTCCGGTAAAGCCATGCAGCAACAGAACCGCTCGTTTTCCGCTCTCAAAGGTAAATGGTTTTGGCATTGTCAATTTCATATAAAAAACTCCTTCGATGCAATAAAGTCTCACTATTCTTTAGTTTAAGCACAGCCGCTTATAACAATCCAGAAAAAAGACTTATGATTCCCCAACATAGCAAAAAACCCGGTTACAGTGACCGGGTTTTGATCGTTTCCTATTAGATTTTAAAGTAAGTAACGGCAAGTGTAAGTAAAAAGAATAGGACGGATAAAACAACGGTAATCCGGTGCAGGATTAAATCAATTCCTCGTGCCTTTTGCTTACCGAAAAGGGATTCCGCACCGCCGGAAATGGCACCGGACAAACCAGCGCTTTTGCCCGATTGTAGTAAAACAACAGCGATAAGGGCGATACTTACGATCACTAATAAGACGACAAAAAATGTATGCATGAAGGTAACCTCCTGTAGACGTACTTCACAGTATTTTAAATTTACCACATTAGCGGCCATTTCACAATACCTGTTATCCGGGTGCTCGGTTATAGGTGCGATTTACATAGAAAGACAGCCATGATTGAAATGGCTGCCTTGGTCTGTAATGAGATTACTTATTCAAGTTATAGAAAGATTTAATCCCATTAAACTGTGCTGTTTCGCCTAATAAATCTTCGATGCGAAGCAGTTGGTTATACTTAGCAATCCGGTCGGTACGGGATGGCGCACCTGTTTTGATTTGACCGGCATTCGTTGCAACGGCAATGTCCGCGATCGTGCTGTCTTCTGTTTCACCGGAACGGTGGGAGACAACGGCTGTGTAGCCAGCACGTTTTGCCATTTCAATCGCATCGAAAGTTTCCGTTAAAGTACCGATTTGGTTTACCTTGATCAGGATGGAGTTGGCAATGCCTTTTTCAATTCCTTCCGCAAGCTTCTTCGTATTGGTTACGAATAGGTCGTCACCAACTAATTGAACTTTTTTGCCAAGGCGTTCCGTTAACAGCTTGAAGCCGTTCCAGTCGTTTTCATCAAGACCGTCTTCAATGGAGATAATTGGGTATTTAGAGCATAGTTCCTCATACCAATCAACCATTTCTTCAGACGTTTTCACTTTACCTTCGCCTTCAAGATGGTATTTTCCATCTTCCTTACTATAGATTTCAGATGAAGCAACGTCCATGGCCAGCATGACTTCTTCACCAGGCTTGTAGCCGGCTTTTTCAATTGCCTCAATAATCGTTTGCAGCGCTTCTTCGTTTGATTTTAAGTTTGGCGCAAAGCCGCCCTCGTCACCAACCGCCGTGTTGTAGCCTTTACCTTTTAAGACGGTTTTTAAGTTATGGAAAATTTCTGCGCCCATGCGAAGTGCTTCTCTAAAGTTAGGAGCACCAACAGGCATGATCATGAATTCTTGAATGTCAACGTTGTTGTCAGCGTGAGCGCCGCCATTTAAGATGTTCATCATTGGTACTGGAAGCTGTTTGGCATTGAAGCCGCCAAGATATTGGTATAAAGGAACACCAAGGTAGTCAGCAGCAGCACGGGCTACAGCCATAGACACACCAAGAATGGCGTTTGCACCTAATTTACCTTTATTTTCCGTTCCATCTAATTCGATTAAGGCTTGGTCAACACCCACTTGGTCAAGAACACTGAACTCTTCGCTGATCAGCGCTGGTGCAATAATATCATTTACATTTTCAACAGCCTTGAGAACGCCCTTGCCAAGGTAGCGGCTCTTGTCGCCGTCGCGCAGTTCCACGGCTTCGTATTCTCCGGTAGAAGCACCGCTAGGTACCAGGGCGCGGCCAAAAGCACCGGATTCAGTATAAACTTCAACTTCCACTGTAGGGTTACCGCGGGAATCCAAAACTTCACGTGCATAAACTTCAGTAATAAATGGCATGTCAATCTCTCCTTATAAAATATAATTTTACACAGCAACAGATTTACTTTATGATCGATGTTCCTGTCATTTCGGCAGGTTTTTCAATATTTAACAGATCGAGCATCGTTGGTGCCAGATCCCCAAGAATCCCGTCGTCGCGTAACTCAATCCCCTTCTTGGTGACAATGACCGGGACAATATTGGTTGTGTGCGACGTCATCGGTTTGCCTTCAAGGGTAACCACTTCTTCAGCATTTCCATGGTCGGCTGTGATAATGGCAGCGCCGCCTTTTTCAAGGATTAAATCGATCACTTTCCCGAGACATTCGTCGACCGTTTCCACTGCTTTAATCGTTGGTTCCAGCATCCCTGAGTGGCCCACCATATCAGGGTTTGCGTAATTTAGAATAATCGCATCAAATTTATCATCCTGGATTTCTTTCAGCAACGCATCGGTTACTTCGTAAGCACTCATTTCCGGTTTCAGGTCATAGGTTGCAACCTTCGGTGAGTTAATTAATATCCGTTCTTCACCAGGGAATTTTTCCTCGCGGCCGCCGCTCATAAAATAAGTGACGTGCGGATATTTTTCCGTTTCGGCAATCCGCAGCTGCTTCAAATGATGCTGTGACAGGACTTCCCCTAAGGTATTGTCAAGATTGGTTGGTTTGAAGGCAACATAGCCATCGACTGTTTCACTGAAGTGAGTTAAACAGACGAAATATAAATCATGTGGATGCTTGGGTCCACGGTCAAACGAACGGAAATCTTTGTTCGTAAAGGTATTAGAAATTTGAATCGCCCGGTCCGGACGGAAGTTATAGAAAATCACGGCATCATGATCTTGAATGGTGGCGACAGGTGAACCGTCTTCTTTCACCATTACAGATGGAATCACGAACTCATCAAAAATTCCGTGAGCATAAGAATCATCTACAAGCTCTATTGGATTGGTGTAGGTTGGACCTTCGCCATAAACCATAGCCCGGTAGGATTTTTCCACACGCTCCCAGCGCTTGTCACGATCCATTGAATAATAGCGACCGGAAATGGTGGCGAATTCACCAACTCCATATTCCTTCATTTTATCCAGCGTTTCCTGAATATAGGTCTTTGCCGTTTGCGGGCCAACGTCACGACCGTCAAGGAAGGCATGGACATACACCTTTTCGACGCCTTCTTGTTTTGCCAACCTTAAGAGAGCAAACATATGGTCAATATGGCTGTGCACGCCGCCGTCAGAAAGCAATCCAAATAAATGGAGGCTGGTACCGTATTTCTTCACATGCTCCATAGCGCCAAGGAACGTTTCATTTTTCTCAAATTCATGCTCGCGGATGGCTATGTTAACCCGGGTTAAACTTTGATAAACAATCCGGCCGGCACCGATATTTAAGTGGCCGACTTCGGAGTTGCCCATTTGTCCATCTGGAAGACCAACAGATTCACCGCTTGCTCCTAAATGAGAATGCGGATAGGTGTTCCAAAGCCGATCAAAGTTGGGTTTCTTGGCTTGAGCAACGGCATTTCCTTTCACTTCATTCCGACAACCAAAACCATCTAAGATAATAAGGGCTACAGGAGCTTTACTCATGTTTGCCTGCCTCCAATAATTGTAAAAATGATTGTGGTTCGAGGCTGGCCCCGCCAACTAACGCACCATCAATGTCAGACTCAGCCATATATTCCTTTATATTACCTGGCTTTACACTGCCGCCATATTGAATCCGGACTTCATCAGCTACATCTTGGGTAAATTGTTCGGCAATGGTCTTGCGAATATGGGCGCAAACTTCATTGGCATCGGTAGAAGTAGACGATTTACCCGTTCCAATCGCCCAGATTGGCTCGTACGCAATGACTGTTTGTTTCACTTGTTCAGCGGTTAATCCGGCTAATGCCTTTTGGATTTGACCGCCAACAAAATCCATTGTTTCACCGTGTTCTCGCTGGGCCAATGTTTCGCCGCAGCAAACAATTGGTGTTAAATTGTATTTAAACGCAGCATGAACCTTTTTGTTGACTGATTCATCGGTTTCATTAAACATTTCCCGGCGTTCCGAATGGCCGATAATAACGTACTCAACGCCAAGATCAGCTAGTGCTTTCGGGCTGATTTCTCCGGTGAACGCACCGCTTTCTTCAAAGTGCATGTTTTGTGCTCCAATTTTTACTCTAGTCCCTTTGGCTGCTTCCACAAGGCTTTGTAAAAATAATGCTGGGGCGCAAATGACTGAATCCATCTCTTCTGAAGCTGGTACTTGATCTTTTACTTCCTCAGTAAAGCTTTTTGCTTCAGAAAGTGTCTTATGCATTTTCCAGTTACCTGCAATAATCGGTTTCCGCATGCTGGTACATCCCCTTCTTATTCTTTGGTTGTAAAAAAGTAAAATGGGTAGATATCGTCATAATTTGTGTTGGAATCTACTTAAGAAATGTAGATTTCACCTGAAATCAATATGACCACATTTCAAGTAGATATCCACCATTAGAAATAACAACTTATTCCTTGTCATTCAATGCAACGACGCCTGGCAGTGCTTTTCCTTCCATAAACTCTAAGGACGCACCGCCGCCTGTTGAGATGTGGCTCATTTTATCGGCTAAGCCAAATTTTTCAACTGCGGCTGCAGAGTCACCGCCGCCAATGACGGAATAGGTATCTTTAGCCTCTGCAAGTGCTTCAGCAACTGCTTTCGTACCGCCGGCAAATTTGTCCATTTCAAACACACCCATTGGTCCATTCCATATGACAAGCTTCGATTTTTCAATGACATCACGATAAATGGACGCTGTCTTTGGACCGATATCAAGCGCCTGCCAGTCAGCAGGAATATCTTCAATGGCAACTACCTTGGTGTTAGCATCTGCTGAAAATTCATCAGCAACTACCGCATCAACTGGCATATAGAAATGTACACCTTTTTCCTTTGCCTTTTCCATAAACGACTTAGCTAGGTCAATTTTGTCTTCTTCAAGCAGTGATTGGCCGATTTCGTGGCCTTGTGCCTTAACGAACGTATAGGCAAGGCCGCCGCCAATAATGAGATTGTCGACTAATTCAAGCAAGTTCTCAATGACTCCAATTTTGTCTTTTACCTTGGCCCCGCCAATGATTGCGGTAAATGGACGTTCCGGATTGGACAGTGCCTTACCGAGGACATCAAGTTCTTTTTGCATTAAAAAGCCGCTGACAGCCGGCAGATAGTGGGCAATCCCTTCTGTTGAGGCATGAGCCCGGTGTGCCGCACCAAAAGCATCGTTAACATAAAGGTCGGCCAGCTCGGCAAAAGCTTTGGCAAGATCAGGATCATTCTTTTCCTCGCCAGGATAAAAACGCACGTTTTCAAGCAGCAATACGTCGCCATCGTTCATCGTGGCAATCATGGCTTTGACAGAATCGCCGCAAGCTTCATCTGCTTTTTTCACCTCTTGCCCTAGAAGCTCGGATAGTCGAACCGCTACCGGAGTCAAACGCATTTCCTCCACCACTTTACCCTTTGGACGACCAAGATGGCTCGCTAAAATCACTTTGGCACCTTGTTCTACCAAATACTGAATCGTTGGTAAAGCTGCACGAATCCGGGTTTCATCGGTAATTTTCCCATCTTGCATTGGCACGTTGAAGTCGACCCGGCAAAAAACCCGTTTTCCTTTGAGATCGACATCTTTTACCGTTTTCTTGTTCATCAAAAAGACCTCCTATGTATTTGGCTTTTTGTACAAACGCCTTTTGAAAAATGGTTACCGGTCAAAAAGGCGCCATTTACATAAAAAGGAGCGGGGGCTCGTTAAAGCAAACTCCCCGCTCCCCATGGAATACCATAATTATTATAAACAGTTTGTGATAAAAATACCATTCATAACCAAAAAAGAATTAAAGTCCTTTTTTGGCAATGTAGTCAACAAGGTCAACGACGCGGTTTGAATAACCTACTTCGTTATCGTACCAGGATAATACTTTCACCATGTTGCCTTCTAGTACCATCGTTGAAAGAGCATCAATCGTTGAAGAAACAGTTGTTCCGTTATAGTCACGAGAAACCAGTGGAAGTTCAGAGTAAGCTAAAATTCCTTTTAATGGTCCTTCAGCAGCTGCTTTTAATGCTCCGTTGACTTCTTCGACGGTAACATCTTTTTCAAGTTCCGCGACCAAGTCTACTACTGACACGTTTGGAGTTGGCACGCGCATGGCCATACCATTTAATTTACCTTTTAATTCCGGTAATACAAGCGCAACTGCTTTTGCTGCACCCGTTGTCGTTGGGATCATACTTTCAGCAGCAGCACGGGCACGACGGTAATCCTTGTGCGGCAAGTCAAGAATTTGCTGGTCATTGGTATAAGAGTGAACCGTTGTCATCATACCGCGTTTGATACCGAAATGGTCATTCAATACTTTTGCAAATGGTGCCAAGCAGTTTGTTGTACAAGAGGCGTTGGAAACAACATGGTGGTTTGCCGGATCATATTTATCTTCGTTAACACCCATAACAATGGTGATATCTTCGTTTTTACCTGGTGCAGAAATAATAACTTTTTTTGCACCTGCTTCAAGATGTTTTGCAGCATCTTCACGTTTTGTAAAACGGCCAGTTGATTCGATGACAACTTCAACACCAAGGTCGCCCCAGCCAAGTTGTGCAGGATCACGTTCAGCAAGCACTTTTACTTTATGGCCGCCAACAACGAGGTATTCGCCATCAACGGTAACATCTTCTTTTAGTGTTCCATGAACAGAGTCGAATTTTAAAAGGTGAGCCAACATATTAGCATCTGTTAAATCGTTGATTGCCACAATTTCAACATTGCTATTGTTTAATGCTGCTCGAAAAACGTTACGTCCAATACGACCAAATCCATTAATACCAACTTTTACTGTCATGATATAGTTCCTCCTTTATTTGGATAAGGATAAATTATTAAAAAGGGATTACCCTTTTATTAACCATTCTGCAGCCCCTTCATCGGTGATCAGAATCGTCGATGCGGGTGCTTTTTTCATGTAGGCTTTGATTGCCTTTGCCTTTGAAGCTCCTCCAGCAACTGCTAAAACATGGGGGATATCCTCGAGGTCCTCAAGCTGAATTCCGAGTGTTAGCACCTTATGAACAATTTCGCCAGCCTCATTAAAATAGTAGCCAAATGCCTCCCCCACAGCCTGGTTGTCAGCAAGCCGCGAAAGCAGCTCGGGAGTGCTTTTCCGGCGCTTGGCCATTGTAATAGCATCTCCAATCCCATGAAGGATCATGTTAGCTGACTTTATTAAATGTAAATTTTCTTCGATATCCGGCTCTTTAATCAAGGATTGATAGATTTCTGTACTCACCTGGTCAGGCACATAAAATACCCGATGTTTGCCATTTGTGTTTCTGGCCATTATCGCACAAATCGTGTTGGCTTGATTTTGAACATCTTCACCGATTCCGCCGCGAGCTGGCACAAATAGCAATTTCTTTTCCTCCGTTTCCGGTGTTAACTTCTCTGCCACAGCCGCCATTGTTGAACCGCCAGTAATGGCGATGATATTTTCCCCTTGCAAAAGCTTTTTCATACAGGCTGCTGCTGCTTTGCCCAGTTCACTTTTCACAAAAGGGGACTCATCCGCATTTCCCGGTACGATGATGACTTTTTTGATGCCTAAGCGATGCTTGAGTTCCAGCTCCAGGACATCAATCCCTTTTAATTCGCGCATCAACCCTTCTAAATCCTCAAGGAGGTTTTTTCCTTCCTGAGTTAATCTCATTCCCGTATTACTGACGGTAATAAGATTTTGATCTTTGAGGAAGTCTACTTCACTACGGAGAATTCTCTCCGTTAGATCAAGACTGCCGGCTAAACTTCTTCTTCCCACAGGCTGCAAATATCTGATAGAACGAAGGATCGCATAGCGTTTTTGCAACACTGGCAGGAAATCAGGTAATAGTCTTTTGGTAATATCAATAAAAGACTGCATCTTTGCTTCTCCTTTATTATTATATGCAGTTGGTCAAAAAATGTCCATCATAGACATATTATGTCCCGCCTGCTGCAAAAAAATCACCCCGTCTACGTTTTTTATTGTAGCAGTAGTGATGGCCAATTTCAATCATTTTGCTCCATTTTGCAAGCGGTTACTTATGTCAATTTTATTAACAATTCCATAAGCAACCTCTTCACCGTCGATATGGACGACCGGAATCATCAAACCATAGCGCTCGGTGAGTTCGTCACTTGTCTCAATATCCACTTCCTCCAACGTAAAATGATATTCTTCCCTCAACTCGAGCAAAACAACCTTCGCTTTATCACATAACGGACAACGTTTCCTCGAATATATCGTTACGACTCGTCTTGGCATATTATTAGAATTCCTTTCTAAACTTGCGTTTGCGTGGTAATACTTGGTATTTTGTCCACTCCAGACGGACAAATGTCCACGGATGGTGTCAGGCACCAAATTAAAGACACCAAATTAGTTAAATCTTTTTCTCTTGGATGAGGATGGGATGCCTAGTTGGTCACGGTATTTGGCGATGGTTCTGCGTGACACGATGATTCCTTCGGTTATTTTTAATTGTTCCACGATGTCTTGGTCGGACAGTGGTTTTGCTTTGTCTTCCTTTTCGACTAAGCGGGTGATGGCCTTTTTAACTTGGGCAGAAGAGGTTTGTTCATCGCCGCCAACCGTTTGGATCGTGCTGGTAAAAAATGATTTTAAGGTAAAAGTGCCGATCGGTGTTTGCACATATTTCTCGCGGACAGCCCGGCTGACCGTTGATTCATGAATATCCAGTTCGGCTGCCAGCTCCTTCATCGTCATAGGCACCAAGCTTTCAGGGCCATTTTCAAAGAAAGCGGTTTGCTTTTCAACGATTTTGGTGACAACCCTTGTCAATGTTTCACGGCGCTGTTCAATGCTTTTCTGAATCCATTGATAATCCTGAACCTTATCTTGTAAGAAGCGGTTAACCTGCTGATCCTGATTCTTAAATTGGTTATAGTACTGCTGATTAAAGCTGATTTTCGGGAGCATATCGTCGAACATTCGAACCGTTAAGCCTTCAGGAGTTTGTTCGACAATCACGTCCGGAATGATATAAGCGGAAGTTTCACTCCCCAATACAGCACCCGGCTTTGGATCCAATAGTTGAATTTCATCAAAAACATCCTGGATATCCTTTAGCGTTACCTGCAGTTCCTTGGCAATTTGCTTCCATTTCTTTTCCGCAAAGGGGACAAAATAATCGGAAATGATTTTCTTGGCCAGTTCATTATCGGGATATTCATATTCCACTTGGATAAGCAAGCATTCTTGCAGATTTCGTGCTCCAATTCCAATCGGTTCCAGCGACTGAATCATCATCAAGCAAGCTTCAACCAATTCTTGGTTTACTTGCAGCTTTACTGCAATTTCAGCCAAATCTCCGGTAAAGTAACCGTTTTCATCCAAGTTATAAATTAAATGGCGAATCACGCGTAATTGGTCATCTGATAACGCTTTTATATTAAGTTGCGATATTAATTGTTCTTCTAGTGAAAATGGTTTGGCAGCAATTTGTTCAATCCAGTCCTTTTCCACTTTTTGATGCTTCCGACGATTTCGGTCTATTAGGGGATTCATCGGCTGCACATTCACTTGGTCAATTTGGATTAAAGGATTTTCAAGTGCCTTATTCTCCAAAAACTCCGTCAGCTCTTGCGTAGAATATTGCAACAAAGCAATTGCCTGTGACAACTCTTGAGTCATTGTGAGCTTCAGTGTTTGCTGCTGCCATAAACCTGCTTTTAAATTCATAACACTCCCCTCCTTAAGGTTATTTTACATGAAACAAGAGCTTTGGTGTATGGAAAATTGTTCAATCTTCAATTTTTGTTTTCAATTGTCAGAAAATACAAATAACAAAAAATCGCTTATTAAAAGAAAAAACCTCCTATCACACAGATAAGAAGGTTTCCTTGAGTGTACCCTAGCGCCCTCGGAGGGAATCGAACCCCCAGTACAAGAACCGGAATCTTGCGTGTTATCCGTTACACCACGAGGGCTTAATATTAGCGACTTACATATTATAAGTCACTTTGCTTCACTTTGCAAGTGCAAATTTTGTTTTAAATTGCAGCCTAATTGGTTAAGCTGATTGAAGGAAAGATGGCGAAAAAAATGAAGGGTATATTGTTTGACCTTTATTGACCATTAGTGTATGATAACAATACATAGTTTTAAGCCTTTTAATTAAAGGAGGAAAGAAAAATGAATCTAATTCCTACAGTCATTGAACAAACAAATCGCGGTGAAAGAGCGTATGATATTTATTCCCGTCTGTTAAAAGACCGGATCATCATGCTTGGAAGTGCCATCGATGATAACGTCGCCAATAGTATTGTCGCACAACTGCTATTCCTGGAAGCGGAAAACCCAGAAAAAGATATTACCCTTTATATTAACAGCCCAGGCGGCAGTATCACTGCCGGTATGGCCATTTATGATACGATGCAGTATATTAAGCCGGACGTATCGACGGTCTGCATTGGGATGGCGGCCTCCATGGGAGCATTTTTGCTGGCAGCTGGTGAAAAAGGAAAACGGTTTGCCTTACCAAATGCCGAAGTCATGATTCACCAACCTTTAGGCGGTGCCCAAGGGCAGGCAACGGAAATCGAAATTGCTGCTAAACGCATCCTTTTCTTGCGCGAAAAATTAAACGGTATTTTAGCCGAACGCACCGGTCAGCCGATTGAAGTGATTCAGCGCGATACTGACCGCGATAACTTCATGACAGCTGAGAGAGCAAAGGAATACGGTTTGATTGACAACATCATTTCCCGCAATATCTTGGACAAAAAAGATAAATAAAAACAAAAAGCGCAAGCGCCTTGGTTAGCCCCTCGAAAAAGCCATCGCTTTTCCTTCGTGCGATGCCAATGCTGACGAAGCTTTCCTTGTGGTGCTAGACAATTTTCAAAGAACAACCAGCGTTAACCTGTTGGTTGTTCTTTTTTACAATAAAAAGGGCTAACCCATTGGCCAGCCCGCTTGTTTATGTTTAGTGATCCTTTTCGATAAAATCAGTTAACGTTTGAATCGCAGTCTCTTCGTCTTCCCCGTCAGCAATGATCGTAATTTCGACACCGGAACCGACTGCCAGGCTCATTAGCCCCATAATACTTTTGGCATTCACCCTTTTGCCATCCTTTTCTAAAAAAATATCAGCCGAGAAATGATTGGCTTCCTGCACAAACAGAGCTGCCGGCCGCGCTTGTAGCCCCGTTTTCAGTTTTACTTCCACTTGTTTCTCTAACATAATCCAAATTCCTCCTCAAATTCTCTCTATTCTTGTTTATTTTTTCACAAACTTAAATCTGTTTATCCTTCGTGGGCAGATCCCCGGCACGCAGCTTTTCGGCAATCTCATCAATTTTCCTTAAGCGATGATTGATTCCGGATTTGCTAATTGCCCCTCCCGTCACCAGCTCGCCCAGTTCTTTCAGCGTAACATCGGTATATTGCAGGCGAAGCTCAGCAATTTCCCGCAGCTTATCGGGCAAAATCTGCAGACCTACGGTTTGATCAATATAACGGATATTTTCGACCTGCCTAATTGACGCCCCGATCGTCTTATTGAGGTTAGCGGTTTCACAATTTACCAGCCGGTTAACAGAATTACGCATGTCTCTGACGATCCTGATATCCTCAAAACGGAGTAAGGCATTATGTGCACCAATAATGTTTAAGAACTCGGTAATTTTCTCCGCTTCCTTTAAGTACGTAATAAAGCCCTTTTTCCGCTCGAGTGTCTTACTGTTGAGCCTAAAGGAATTCATCAATTCACATAAAGAATCATTATGTTCCTTGTAAAGGGAGGAAATTTCCAAATGATAGGATGATGTTTCCGGATTATTCACTGAACCCCCAGCCAGAAAAGCACCGCGCAAATAGGAACGCCTGCAGCATTTCTTCTTTACAAGTTCAGGTGAGATGTCATGAATAAATGTAAAGCCTTCACCTAAGATCATCGTATCTTCCAAAATTTCTCTTGCTTGTTGCATTAAGCGGACAATGTAGACATTATTCTTTTTCAAGCGCATTTTCTTTCGTACCAGCAATTCAACTTGGACGTCGTATCTTTTTTTTAATAAAGTATAAATTCTCCTGGCAATGGCCGCATTTTCCGTTTGGATGTCAACAACTACCCCACGATTGGAAAAGGAAAGGGAACCATTCATGCGAATAAGAGCCGACAGCTCCGCACGAATACAGCAGCTTTTCACTTCCAGATTGGTTAATTCCTTTTTCGTTTCCGAAGCGAAAGACATTCCCTCACCTCCATTAAAAATAGATATGGTATTCCCCACCGCCATATACTGTAGAATTTAATTCAGAGACTATTTCCTTATTTCCTCAGACACTAAAAAAACATCCATTTTCAACTGAAAAATTCCTTGCGGGGGTCCTTAAAAAGTGCTCCCTTTGCTCTTTCCCATACTATATAATTTATTTACGCTTCATACCGTTATATAGTTTCATTAATGAGCAAATTATATAAAATTTTTGCCACTTTTTTGGGATCATGCCGTAATGCTCCATTTTCAAGGTTGGCAATATCGGCATGGACGACCTCGATTCCCAGTTCATATAATTGCGGTAAATCATATCGTACCGGGCTGGCCAGTTCTTCCTTATAACGAAGCTGCACATCCTGCGGGATTTCTCTGTTATTGACCAGAATGGTATTGATAAACGCACAATTCATATGATGATAAATCGCCTTCACATGGTCGCTTGCGGCAAAGCCGTAGGTTTCTCCGGCTTGGGTCATTAAATTACAAATATACACTTTTTTTGCCGCTGCGTGACAGACAGCATCCCCTAATCCGGGGACTAGTAGATTTGGCAAAATACTCGTATAGAGACTGCCAGGGCCGATAATAATTAAATCAGCCTGATGAATGGCCTGAAGGGTTTCCGGTAACGGAAGAATATTTTCAGGCGTCAAAAACACCCGGTTGATTTTTTTCCCGGAATAAGGGATCTTTGATTCCCCCGAAATAATGGTGCCATCTTCCATTTCAGCATGTAATACTACACTTTGGTTGGCCGCGGGCAAGACTCTGCCGCGAACATTCAAGACCTTACTCATTTCCTGAATCGCATATACAAAATTACCGGTAATCGAGGTCATGGCTGCTAAAATGAGATTGCCAAGTGAATGTCCTGAAAGTTGATTCGTTGTTTTAAACCGATGTTGAAACATTTCCTCAACTAGTGGTTCCACATCCGCCAATGCCGCCAGTACGTTGCGGACATCCCCCGGCGGTGGAATATTCAGGTCTTCGCGAATTTTGCCTGAACTGCCGCCATCATCGGCAACCGTTACAATAGCGGTTATTTCAACAGGATATTGCTTTAGGCCTCTTAACAAGACCGGCAGCCCTGTTCCTCCGCCGATGACAACAATTCTGGGCTTCTCATAATCACTCATGTAGTTTTTTCCTTTCTCTTCTCAATGTCACGGTGTGAAATAACGGTTTTGTAATCCTTTTCAAAATAGTGACCGATATACTCAGCTAAGGCGACGGACCGATGCTGCCCGCCGGTACAGCCAACCGCAATAACGAGCTGAGCCTTCCCCTCACGTTTATAATGTGGGAGCATGAACCCCAGCAAGTCTGTCACTTTTTCAAGAAATCGCTGCGTTTCATTCCATTTCAGAACATAGCTGGATACTTCCTCATCCAGTCCTGTCTTGGGCCGCATATGCTCAATATAATGGGGATTGGGCAAGAAGCGTACATCAAACACGAGGTCAGCGTCAATCGGAAGTCCATATTTAAAGCCAAATGACATGACATTGACGGTAAAAATGGATTGCTTATTTGCGGTAAATTCCGTTACAATCTTCTCCCGTAATTCTCGCGGTTTCATCTGGGAAGTGTTGTAAATTAACTGGGCCCTTCCCTTTAACTCTTCCAAGAGCTCTCTTTCAAGGGTTATTCCTTCAAGCGGAAGTCCTGATTTGGCAAGCGGATGCGACCTTCTTGTCTCCTTGTATCTGCGGACTAATGTGGCATCATCAGCATCTAAAAATAGGATCTGTGGGGTCACCCATGAGGTTTCCGCCAAATCATCCAAAGCCTTAAACAGATGGTCAAAAAATTCCCTGCCCCGAAGATCCATGACAAGGGCCACTTTATTCATTTTATTCCCGGATTCCTTCATAAGTTCAAGAAATTTCGGAAGCAGCGTAGGAGGCAAATTATCAACACAGAAAAACCCCAGATCTTCAAAACTTTGAATCGCAACAGTTTTCCCAGCGCCGGACATTCCGGTAATGATCACCATTTGGATATCACTTGTCGAACCGGTACTCATTGTTTTTCCCCCTAACTTGGATCTAATCGATAATTAATGAGCTGAAAGTCTTTTGTATAGGTAAAAGTGCCATAGATGATTCCTTTGCCGTGAATCATGTAATCAATGATGTGATAATCACCGGCAGCCATCGGCAACGCTTTGATCGATTCAATTGAATGCCATTCGAGCTTTCCTTCCTCAGATTCGTCGAGATCCACCCCATCTGATTCGGTTGCCACGAACGTAAACATCATCCATTCCGAAAGAAGCTGGTCTCCTTCTTTCATAATCATCGTAAAAATCCCTTTTAACTGAGGGTTTTTTAAGTATACTCCGGTTTCCTCACGAAATTCCCGGATGCAGGAGTCGCGAACCGATTCACCCGGCTCCATCTTGCCACCGGGAGCCACCCACCAACCGCGACGCGGCTTTTGCAGCAATAATACCTTTTTGTCTTTAATCAGTACACAATTGGTGACCCGCTGCATTCTACTCACCTTCTCTTTGAAAAAGCGTTGAGTGCTTCAAACTCCAAAAAAATTTTGTTCATTTCATTATACTATTTTGGCAGCGTAAAAAAAAGCACAGGCTGCTGGTCCTGCGCACGAAAAAATATATTCTTAAAGGGGGTCAATTACTCTTATCATACCCTAACAATATTTCACAGTTGTTACAGTTGAGTGATAATCAAATTACTATTTTATTTCTTTAATTTCATTGCTTCTTTCAATTCTTCCACATAGTGTTGAGCCGTTTGCGCGGCAATACTCCCGTCACCTGTTGCTGTAACAATTTGGCGCAGTGTTTTTTCACGAACATCCCCAGCAGCGAAAATCCCAGGTATCTTCGTTTCCATATTTTCATTTGTTTCAATATAACCATTTTCATTGGTTATTCCCAGTGCTTGAAATGGCTTTGTCAGCGGGACCATGCCAATATAAATAAACACACCGTCTGCCGGCAGTTCCTGTTCTTCGCCGGTTTTTGTTGATACAAGCGTGATACTGCCCACTTTTCCGTCCTTTTCGTTGATCGACTTCACCGTATGATTCCAGATAAAATCAACTTTCTCATTCGCAAAGGCACGATCTTGAAGGATTTTTTGTGCCCGCAGCTGATCGCGGCGGTGAACAATCGTTACCTTCGAAGCGAAGCGGGTTAAATACACTCCCTCTTCAACCGCGGAGTCACCGCCTCCTATCACATAGAGCTCTTTCCCTTTGAAAAAGGCCCCATCGCACACGGCACAATAAGAAACGCCGCGGCCGCCGAGCTCCTGCTCACCGGGAACGCCAATTTTTTTATACTCTGCACCGGTAGCAATGATAACGGCATACGCTTTATATTGCTTTGAACCGGCTTTGACCAGTTTGTAGTCCCCGTAGTCGATAATCTCTTTTATATCACCATAAGCATATTCAGCCCCGAATTTCTTCGCATGCTCAAACATTTTTGTCGATAAATCAGGACCAAGAATGCTCTCATAGCCCGGATAGTTTTCCACCTCTTCGGTATTGGCCATCTGCCCGCCTGGCATGCCCCGCTCGATCATCAGCGTTGACAGATTAGCACGCGATGTATAAACAGCTGCAGTCATCCCCGCTGGACCAGCACCAGCGATAATGACATCATAAATTTTTTCTTCTGTCATTTTTAATTTCACTCCTTATAAAAAAGCTAGAACATTTACAATATGTGCCAAACTATAAATTACAAAAAAAAACGATTAAGCATTAGTATTCCCTACTTAATCGTAATAAATATTTCAAATAGAGTCCAAAAATCTGCTTGCTTTTAGCGTAAAAACTCCTGAACCAATTTCACATATTTGCCAATTGTTGCAGTCGAAATATCATAGCGTTTGGCCATTTCCTGCTGCGATACTTTTTCGCTGCGCAGCTTGTGCCAGGTATATTCCACTGCACCTGCCCAGGCGCGTTTATTTTTCAAACGGACGCCTGCTTTAGATGCTTCGGCAAACACCGAAAACCACATCAAGTAAAGACCTGCTTCGATGGTTCCGATCGGCTGGTAATTCTCATAAAAAAGTTCTGCTATTTCTTGTGCGTCCGCTGTCCGGGATGGTTTGCCGGAGCGAATCCAAGAGATATATTCCTTTTCCAAAGCGGTAAACTTATGATTTTGAAACAATTTTTTCGAGGTGATAATCTCCTCTTTTTTATTTGAAACAGTCGTCAGAAACAAGGCAAATAACCGTTCTTCCACATAGTCACTTTCCATCTTTTGAAAAATGGAGCCTGACATATTCTCTAACCCACTGATTTGGTCCTGATTGTCATTCCAAGGTTCACTGCCTTCTTTTTCCGGATTTAGTTCCAGCAGCTTATTCCAAATGGCTTTGGCAAACGTTTCATGACCGGTATGGAAGGCTGAGTACGAGAGCCAATAATAGAATGGACCGTCGCCATCATAACCGGTTTTATATAATTTTTTCAGCCAAACATAGGCCAGTTCATATTCGCCTACCAAGGCAAACGAGGTCCCCAGCTTAAATTGATGCTCGCTTAAGAGCGGCTGAATTTTTTTTAACGAGGCCATGCATTGCTCGACATATTTAAAGCGTCCCTGATAGTGGGCAAATATCATCTTGTTGCAGAGGGCATGAAGATTTCCCGGATTTCGCTCCAACACTTCATTTAAAATGGCTTCGGCCTTTTCAGGTTTGCCTAGATAAAAATAAGCCAGCGCCAGGTTGTTGTAAGCCGACCAATACTCAGGGTACTCTTCGATGACTTCCTTAAGGATCTCAATCGCTTTGGGCAGGTAGCCCGATTCCAGGAGGTCGCGTGCCTGTTCCTGTTTCACGATCAGATCATCCTGCTGGTAAAATTCATCTTCAAGCTCGCCTGCTTCAAACGAAAGCAGTTCAAGCAATTCCTCGGCATCTTCAGAAAAATCACCATCGGGGTCTGCTTGTAAATACAGCATCGCATGGTGATAGGCATCTTTAAAAAATCCTAGATGGGCATAATTATTCGCTAAAAAGTAGTGACATTCCACCATTTCGTGATCAAGATCTTCAAGGATGAGGTGTAACAGCCGATTGGAATGTTCAAATTCGCCCAGTTCTGTTGACACAATCGCCAACTGGCAGGCAATCATCGGTTCACCCGGCTCAAGCTGAAGCGCCCGTTCCAGATATTTTTTTGCGTTTAAAAAATCACGTCGATGATATGCCTTGATTCCCTTTTTAAAGTAATATTCCCCCGTCGGAATAAATGAAACAATTTTTCCTTTATGAATTGTTGCTTTTGCGTTTTTACTCATGAAGTCCTCCATCATCCTTTCATACCCTATGAAGTATAACATATTTGGATGGCAAACGAGAAGGGATTCCGAATGCTGTTTCTGGAAAATGTTTTGGCTGGGTTTACTCGTCTGTTTTACAGATTTACCCGTCGAAAATGGAGATTTACCCGTCTAATTGTTGAATTTACCCGTCAAAATGGTCATTTTACCCGTCTGTTTTGTGATTTTATCCGTCTAACCATTTAAACTGGTAAAATAATCCGAAAAAACACCACAGTATCAAGGACTGTGGTGTGACAAAATTTTATCCTTATCTTTTTACACGGTTAGGACCGGTCTTTTTGATGGTGTCTTTCTTCTAATGTTTTTAATATTTCAGTGAAGGGCAGGCCTTGCTCGACCAACAACACCTGCAAGTGGTACAAAAGATCTGCCGCTTCCCACTTCAGCTCCTCATGACTGCGGTTTTTCGCGGCGATAATCACTTCGGCCGATTCTTCCCCGACTTTTTTCAAAATTTTATCGACACCTTTTTCAAACAAATAGGTGGTATAGGCACCTTCGGGACGCTCCTGCTCGCGTTGTTGGATGATTTGTTCCAGCGTTTGGAGAATCTGATAATCACCCAGATTGGTTTTTCGTTCCGCCACTCCTTGGGCAAAACAGCTAACGGCACCGGTGTGGCAGGCCGGCCCTTTTGGATTTACGAGGACGAGCAGCGCATCTTGGTCACAATCGTACTGAATGTCGACAACGGTCTGCGTGTTGCCGCTTGTTTCCCCTTTATGCCACAGCTCTTGGCGGGAACGGCTGAAGAACCAGGTTTCACCGGTGGCAAGCGTTTTTTCAAGCGATTCCTTATTCATATAGGCCAGCGTTAAGACTGCCAAGGTTTGCGCATCTTGGATAATCGCCGGAACAAGTCCTTTTTCATCAAATTTGATTTCGTTCGAATTCATCGAACCGTCACTCCCTTTTCCCGCAAATAGCTTTTCACTTCTTGCACTGAGGTTTCTTTATAGTGAAAAATCGAAGCCGCCAAGGCTGCATCTGCCTTGCCTTTTTCAAAGGCCTGAGCAAAATGTTCGGCGTTTCCAGCACCGCCCGAGGCAATGACCGGAATGGTTACCGCCTCACTAACTGCCTTTGTCAATTTGAGGTCAAAGCCATTTTTTTCACCATCACTGTCCATGCTTGTTAGCAAAATTTCTCCGGCGCCAAGCTCCGCTGCCTCCCGTGCCCAGTCGAGCACCGTTTTCTCGGTCGCTTTCCGGCCGCCGTGAGTATAGACCCGCCATGTATCGATGTCCGGGTCAAACTTGGCATCAATTGCCACCACGATACATTGCGAGCCGAAAAAGTCGGCGCCCTGTTTTATTAGTCCGGGATTTTCGACGGCAGCTGTGTTAAGCGACACCTTATCGGCTCCGGCACGGAGAATTTTTTTCATATCCTCAAGGGTGTTTATCCCGCCGCCGACCGTAAACGGAATCGCCAGCTGCGAAGCGACGGCTTTGACAACCTCCACCATTGTTTTTCTGCCTTCAACTGAAGCAGAAATATCTAAAAACACCAGCTCATCCGCTCCCTGCTGATCATAAAAGCGAGCCAGCTCGACCGGATCGCCGGCATCACGTAGCTGCACAAATTGAATTCCCTTGACAACGCGTCCATCTTTTACATCGAGGCACGGAATAATCCTTTTGGTAAGGGTCATTGGGAGCCCACCTCTTTCAACGCTTCCTCTAGTGTAAAGCGTTTTTCATATAATGCTTTTCCGATAATGACACCGCTGATCGTTTGGGCTTTTGCTAATGCCTTGAGATCTGTGAGACTGCTAACCCCGCCTGAAGCAATTACGTTTTTGCCGGTAACCTCGGCCATTTCGCTGACAGCCGCTATATTAGGTCCCGACAACATCCCATCAGTGGCAATATCGGTAAAAATAAATGTCTCCGCACCGGCGTCCGCAAAGCGCTTGCCCAGCTCCATTGCCTTTACTGCCGAAGTTTCAAGCCAGCCATGGGTAGCAACATAGCCGTTTTTCGCATCGATGCCAATCGCAATGTGTGAGCCGTATTTTTTAATCATTTCGATAGCAAACTCCGGGTTGGAGACGGCGATGCTGCCGATAATCACGCGGTCTATCTTGTTGTCCAGATAATGAACAATATCGGCCTCGGTACGGATTCCGCCGCCAATTTGAATTTTTACCTTTGGCAGCTTTTTTGCCGCTTTGATCACAAAGTTATTGTTAACCCGCTTGCCATCCTTGGCCCCATCAAGATCAACCATGTGAATCCACTCCGCTCCCTCGGCTGCAAACTGGCTTGCCATACCAAAAGGGGAATCAGCGTATATCGTTTCCTTATCATAATCTCCCTGCAAGAGACGGACACATTTTCCGCCCCGCATATCAATCGCCGGATAAATCGTAAACCTCATCGAACCGCTTTCCTTTCCGCAGCTATTTTTAAAAAATTGCCTAGCAACGCCATGCCTAGCTTGCTGCTTTTCTCCGGATGGAACTGCATGCCAAAAATATGGTCTCGACCAACAACCGCAGCCACCTGCTCATGGTAGTCGGTTTTTGCCAGGGTAACCGGTGAGTTTTTTGCACTGACTAAGTAAGAATGGACGAAATAAACATAATCCTCTTCCAGGTTGGTTAATAGCGGCGAATCCTGGATAAACTCCAGCCGATTCCACCCCATGTGCGGTACTTTGTAAGCTGTCCCGTCATTTGTTTTTCCTGGAAAACGGCGAACACTGCCCGGAAGCAGACCGAGGCCTTTGGTAAAACCGTTCTCCTCACTACTTTCGAACAGCAGCTGCATACCGAGGCAAATACCGAGAAGCGGTTTCCCGCTAGCCGCAAATTGTTGTATTGTATCGGCGGGCAGCTGATCCATCGCATCACGAAAGGCGCCAACCCCGGGAAGAATCAAGGCATCAGCTGCCAGCAATTTGTGTTTATCAGAAGTTATTAAATAGTCGGCGTGGAGCCGTTCCAATGCCTTGCTGACACTGAACAGATTTCCCATGCCATAGTCTACAATTCCTATCATCGTGGCTACCACCACCCGAAATTTTTATATTGTGTCTTTGCGCTGAAATACTTGTTATTTTTAAATTGTGTCTTTGCGTTGCGATACTGGTTCTTTTATAGCATCCCTTTTGTCGAAGGAACCCCTTTGATCCGCGGGTCCACAGTGGTTGCCTCGTCGAGAGCGCGCGCCAGAGCTTTAAAAACGGCTTCAATCATATGATGTGTATTTTTTCCATAATGAATGATTACGTGGAGATTCATCCGGGCTTCCAACGCCAGCTTCCAGAGAAATTCATGGACAAGCTCCGTATCAAATGTGCCCACCTTTTGGGCCGGAAGCTCACCGCGCATTTCAAAGTGAGGGCGGTTGCTGAGGTCAACCACCACCTGGGCTAACGCCTCATCCATCGGGACAAAAGCGTTACCGTATCGCTTGATGCCCCGCTTGTTCCCCAGCGCCTCACGCAGTGCCTGTCCCAGGCAGATGCCAATATCCTCGGTTGTGTGGTGGTCATCCACTTCGGTATCGCCTTTGGCGTCAACGGTTAAATTGAATTGGCCGTGCTTGGTAAACAGGTCAAGCATATGGGTCAGAAAAGGAACGCCGGTTTCAAGGTTGGCGCGGCCTTCCCCGTCAATTGCTAATGTTAATTGAATATTGGTTTCGTTTGTCTTGCGTTCGATACTTGCCATTCTTTCCATGAGGTTCATGCCTCCTTGATTTGGATGGTGCGCTTTAGTAAGTTTTTATCTTGATGAAAGACCATATTGCCTTTTTCATAGGGCTCTTTGTCCTTTAGCGTTTCTATTAAAGACAGTTTCATAGTTATTCTAATACGTTTTGTCCTTTAGAAACCTTATTAAAGACAGTTTGACTATTTTTTCGATGCGTTTTGTCCTTTGGAAGCCTTCTGAAAGACGGTTTCACTATTTTTTCACGGTGTTTTGTCCCAATGGCGACAGTCTAATCTTTTTTATTTTTGAGACGGGTCTCCACTGCGCGGGCGTGGGCTTCCAGTCCTTCGATTCGGGCAAACGCAGCAATTTTCCCGGCATTTTCCATAAAAGCCTTCTTACTGTAGATTATCACGCTGGATTTCTTTTGAAAATCATCAACGTTTAGCGGACTGGAAAACCGGGCTGTGCCATTTGTCGGCAATACGTGGTTGGGCCCGGCAAAATAGTCGCCAACGGGCTCTGAACTGTATCGTCCAATAAATATCGCGCCGGCGTGGCGAATCCTCCCAAGCAGTTCGATTGGATCCGCAGTCATCAACTCCAGATGTTCCGGGGCCAGCTCGTTCACAACCTCTGCTGCTTCATCAAGATCCGCGGTAACATAGATGGCGCCGTAATCGGTTATCGACCGCTCAGCAATTCCACAGCGTGGAAGCACCGCAAGCTGCCGCTCCACCTCGACCGAAACGGCTTCGGCCAGCGCCAATGAAGGCGTGACGAGAACACTGCAGGCCCGCGGGTCATGCTCCGCCTGCGACAACAGATCGGCGGCGATTTCATCAGCAAGTGCCGTCTCATCTGCTAAAATCGCAATCTCGCTTGGACCGGCAATCATATCAATATCAACATCTCCGAAGACCTCGCGTTTCGCAAGGGCAACAAATATATTGCCCGGGCCGGTAATTTTATCAACCGGGGAAATCGATTCCGTTCCATAGGCAAGGGCAGCAATTGCCTGCGCCCCGCCGACTTTATAAATTTCTTCGACCCCCGCCTCTTTTGCCGCTACCAGCACGGCCGCCGGCAAACGTCCGGCACGGTCGGGCGGTGAAACCATGACAATTCTTTTCACACCGGCAACCTTTGCCGGAAGCACATTCATCAGTACTGATGACGGGTAGGCAGCTGTCCCACCTGGCACGTACACGCCGACTGAATCAAGCGGAGTTATTTTTTGCCCTAAAACCGTCCCGTTTTCTTCGGTTGTCATCCAGGAAGGGCGCAGCTGTTTTTCGTGAAAGGCACGGATATTTCCCGCAGCTTCCCGGACAATGCCGACAAATTCCGCGGAAACTTGCCCGTAGGCGGCTTCGATTTCTGTTTCCGTGACCGCAAAAGCAGCCAACCGCACCTGGTCAAATTTTTCCGTCAGCTCTCGGACTGCCTCATCGCCACGGGCCCGGACAGCGGCAATAATGGCCTTGACGGCAGCCTCCTGTTCCAATGTTCCTGCTTCTACCGACCGCTTGATCGAAACGAGATCATTTACCTTTACGATTTTCATGTTAAAATTCCTCCACTGCAACAACGTTATGAAGCCGTCTGACAAGCTCATCAATCTGCCCGTCTTTTATCCGGTAGCTGACGGGATTGACAATTAGCCTCGATGTTACATCGACAATTCTTTCATATTCCACAAGTCCGTTTTCCTTCATCGTTCGGCCTGTTGAGACAATATCGACGATCCGGTCTGATAAGCCGATGATCGGGGCCAGCTCAATCGAACCGTTTAATTTAATGATTTCTACCTGTTCCCCTTGTTCACGGAAATAGGCTTCGGCCACATTCGGATACTTAGTCGCCACCCTTGGTGCCACATCGTTCATTTTCGTATTGGGAAGGCCGGCAACCGCCAGATAGCAGGGACTGATTTTTAAGTCCAGGAGCTCGTAAACATCTCGCTCCTCTTCAAGCAGCACATCCTTGCCGGCAATGCCGACATCGGCAACACCGTGCTCAACATAGGTAGCGACATCCATCGGTTTGGCTAAAATAAACCTTAAGCTTTCCTCCGGAACATCGAGTATCAGTTTTCTGGAGTCGTCAAATTCCGGGGGCAGCTTATAGCCAGCTTTCCGCAGCAATTCCACTGCTTCTTCAAAAATCCGCCCCTTCGGCATCGCCATGGTTAAAAAATCATTCATTCGATCGCCCTCCAATCAGGTAGGTAGTATCGATGAATCGTTTGGTAAAGGCATCGAGATTTTTGACCCCGGTAATATTTTGGAGAACGGTCTTTTTTCCCTGTTCCCGCAGCTTTTGCGCCAGTTGAAAAGCCTCCCTGCGCCGTTCTTGGCTGAAAAAAATACAATGTGTATCAGTTTCGTAGGGAACGCTGCCCAAAGCCTCCAGCAACATGTCGAGCCTGACGGCAAATCCGGTTGCGCTTGCTTTTTTGCCAAACTTCTCTAGTAAATGGTAGCGGCCGCCGTTACCGATCGGAAAGCCAACATTTCCGGCATAAACTTCATATAAAATTCCAGAATAGTAGCTCATATGGCTGACAATGGAGAAATCAAACTTTACATGATCTTCAACACTGTAGTCTTTGATCACCGACCAAAGCTGTGTTAATTCAGAGATGGCTTGTTTGCCTTTGCCCTGCTCAATCATATCGGCGGCAGCATCCATGACCTCTTCGCCGCCTCTCAGTTGCAGCAGCTTGAGCAGCCGTTGCTTATCAATCGACGAGAGGTTTAATGCGTTCACGTGTTCGCGGTAGCCAACATAATTTTTTTCGTATAAAAATTTCCTTAAGGCCGTGGCCCGGCCATTTGTTCCTAAAATTTGCACGAATAATTCCTGGGCAAATCCAGCATGTCCGACGGAAATTTGAAATTGACCAAGCCCTGCTTTTTTTAAAGAAGAAATCAATAATGCGATTACTTCGCCATCCGCGGCAACGGTATCTTCATTCATACATTCAATCCCAATCTGCTCAAACTCCGCCGGCCTTCCTCCTTCTCGCTGCTGGGAGCGGAAGACGTTCGCACAATAGGCTAGGCGGATGGGAAGGTCCTCTTCCAATAACTTTGAGGCGGCAACCCGGGCAATCGGTGTCGTCATTTCCGGACGCAGCACCAGCGTATGGCCTTCTTTATCAAGTAACTTAAACAGCTGGGCATCATGAATCGCCGATGCCGCGCCGACCGTTTCATAATATTCCAGCGTAGGAGTTTCCATAAACTGATAGCCCCATCGTTTAAACGTCTCCGCCATGCACGTACGGATGTGGTATTTTTTTTCATATAATTCTGGCAGTGTATCACGCATCCCTAACGGCTTTTCAAACATAAACAAGCGGCTCATATTGTTCATCCTTTTCATTTGCTTTAGTCTACTAATATATTAGAGAGTTAAAGTTAATTAATTAGTAGTGTACTCCTCGTGATCGCTTTCGTCAATGAAAAAGTGTGACTATTCTTTTCATTTAATTTGATTTAATGGACTTTTACAATTTCACTAACATATGTAAAAATTCAGTTAATTTGCAACAGCCTTCCACTACTGTTGCGGTGGCTCTCCTTCCCACTTGGGATTTACCCGTCTGTTTTGCGGATTTACCCGTCGAAAATGGCGAACTACCCGTCTAATGGTTGACTTTACCCGTCAAAATGGTCATTTTACCCGTCTGTTTTCTGAATTTACCCGTCTAACCATTCAAACTAGGAAATAATCAAAAAAAATACCACAGTATCAAGGACTGCGGTGTGGCGAAATTTTCCTAGTCAGCTATCAAAGTCCAGACTTCTTTCTTTATTTCTATAGATTGGATCATCCGCCCAGCGTTCGGCTAGCTGTTCTTTTGTGTAAATGATCCGCATCGGGTTGCCCCCGACGAAGCAGCCAGGCGGGACATCCTTATGGACAAGCGTGCCAGCAGAGATGATAGCGCCGTTCCCAATGGTAACACCGGGCATGATTATCGAGTTGGCACCGATCATCACTTCATCGCCAATGACCACTTCTCCAAGCCGATATTCCTTAATCAAATACTCGTGCGCGAGAATCGTTGTATTGTAGCCAATAACCGTATTGCGACCTACCGAAATTTTTTCCGGAAACATTACATCAAGCATGACCATTAATGCGAACGAGGTCTGTTCGCCGACCTTCATCCGCAGAAACGTGCGATAAAGCCAATTTTTCATCCCCAAGAAGGGGGTGTAGCGGGCAAGCTGAATGATCATAAAATTCTTTACTACCTTCCAAAATGGGACCGTTTTATAAACATGCCAGAGGGAGTTAGCGCCCTCCACAGGATAGCGGGTTGTCTTCCTCATCTCGTCACACCCCGAGGATCGTTAATAAATCTGGCATCTGCTCTAAAATGTAATCCGGCTCATATTGGGCAATATAGTCGCGGCCTTTAATCGACCAGGCCACACCAGCCGTCGAGGTGCCAGCATTTTTTCCACCTAGAATATCATGATAATTATCCCCGACCATGATCGCTTCCGCAGGTGTCGAACCGAATTGTTCCAGCGCCATCAAAATCGGTTCCGGTTCAGGCTTGAATTTTTTGACATGATCCATAGCAATAACCACCTCAAAAAAAGGATCCAGCTTCATCAAGCTCAGCCCCTTCATCGCCACATCAAACTTTTTGGTCGTCACAACACCAAGTTTATACCCTTTTTCCGTTAAGGTTTGCATGGTTTGATAAACACCGGGAAATTCCTTAACGAGAGCATCATGCTGAGCAATATTAAAGGCTCGGTAGTCAGCAACCATTTCCTCCACCCGCTCCGGGTCGACGCTAGCAAATGCCTGATGAAGGGTCGGCCCCATGAACGGCAGCACATCATCACGCTGATATTTACCAGGAAAATACTTTTCGAGTGTATGTAAATAGCTGGAGATAATTAATTCATTTGTATTGATTAAAGTTCCATCCAAATCAAATAGTAATGTGTTGATATTGTTAGTCATATGACGCTTCCTTTCTTGTCACCATACCCGAACGTTTCCAAATGGTCCCGACGATCAAGGTTAACATGATCGCGACTCCAAGCCTGATGATAAATAACGGCCATACCGGTATGCCGAGCGGAACAAAGATTAACGTATCTTCAATAACCGCATGGCAGGCAACGAGAAAGATAAACGCTAATGTGATATCCTTTTTACTGACCCCATCCTCTTGCACTGCCTGAATCATTACACCGGCACCATAAGCCAGCCCAAAAATCAGCCCTGCCGCCATGGTCGTTGAGGTGTTCTCCTTCATCCCCAGTGAGCGGGTCATCGGTCCCATCACCTTTGAAAATTTTTGCAGCCATTCCAGGTCTTTTAAAATTTGTATCACCAGCATTAAGGGGATGACAATTATCGCCAGCTGTAGGATTCCCAGTCCCGCTTTTTCCAAGCCCTGCAGGAGAATTTCCGCGAAGCTGGAAGCAGATTGCGTTTGCCCCTCAATCAAGCCATATTTTGCCGGCTCGCCGCCGCCATGCCAGACCAGATTGATCACAGCCGCTGAAATAAACGCTAAGCCAAGTCTGGTTGTGAGAATCACCCACAGCTTTACCCCCGCTTTCATGGCAACGCCGGATTCAATCAATAAATTATGGGAAAAGGACATCATAACTGCTAGAATAAAAACTTCTTTTACGGAAAAATGAAGTGATAAGATGGCCCCAATCCCGGCATAAAGGTTCAAGAAATTACCTAAGACAAGCGGGATCGCGGCATCTCCTGACAAGCCAATCAGTTTCATCACTGGGGTCAAAAGCTTGATAATCCATGGCAAAACCGGTGTATATTGCAGAACCGCAACCATCAGCGTGACTGGAAAAATAATTTTCCCCAACGTCCAGGTTGTTTTTAAACCAACCAGAAACCCTTTTTTTATTGAACTAAGAAGCATTTCCCCCAATTCTCCTCTTTCTCATATTTTACTGTTGTGATAACCGCAAAGACTAAGCAGCGGTGATCATTAAGTATTACTCTCATCCAAATAACGCGCCTCTGCCAATCCTTTTTTGCGGCGATAGATCAGAATCATCACCGCGACAATGATTAAAGCAATTGAAATCGTCTGTGCCATCCTTAAACTCCCGAGCATCAGGCTGTCTGTCCGCATGCCTTCTACAAAGAAGCGGCCGACAGAGTACCAGATTACATAGGAGAGAAACATTTCTCCCCGGCGCAAATTTACCCGGCGCAATAACATTAACAAGATAAAACCGACGAAATCCCAAACCGACTCATAGAGGAATGTCGGCTGGTAATAAACACCATTAATATACATCTGATTAATAATGAAATCCGGTAAATGCAAGTTTTCGAGAAAGGTCCGCGACACTTCGCCGCCATGGGCCTCCTGATTCATGAAATTTCCCCAGCGTCCGATCGCCTGTCCGAGGATAATACTCGGGGCGGCAATATCGGCCAGTTTCCAGAACGAAATTCCCCGCTTTTTTGTAAAAAAGTAGGCCGTTAATACCGAACCAATCAATGCTCCGTGAATCGCAATCCCGCCGCCCCAAATTTTCGGGATATCAGCGGGATGCTGTGAGTAATAATCCCATTCAAACATAACGTAATAGATTCTTGCACAAATAATCGCAATCGGAATCGCCCATAGCATTAAGTCCGCAAACGTATCCTGCGGCAGCTTGCGGCGATTCCCTTCCCGGATGGCGATATAGAGCCCTAGTGCCAAACCCGAACCGATAATCACCCCGTACCAATGAACCGGAATCGGACCAAGGTGAAAAGCAATCGGGTTGAGTGGTTGGATTGTTTCGTTCATTCTCATCCCCTCTTCCTAATCAAATGCGCCTTGACGTATTTGTGCCCAGATTTTTTTCGCGCTAGCTCGAAAACGTTCCTTTAAAAATCTGAGGCATCCGCCGGAGGCTTAACTTTATTCAGCTGGGCTTGGATCCCCCGCTGAATGGTTTACTCGTACTCGCATTCATTCCACCACTTATTGGAGTGGAGGGACTTCTGCTGAATAAAGTGACAACCCGTATTAGTCATGCTCAGCGTCCTCAATTACGTCCGAAAGACGCGCGGTAAATTGCTGTGCTGCATTGACTCCCATTCTTTTCAAGCGATAATTCATCGCCGCTACTTCAATGATAACGGCAAGATTTCGTCCGGGACGAACCGGAACCGTCAGCTTGGTGACCTCGGTATCAATGATTTTCACCTTTTCTTCATCTAAACCCAAACGGTCATATTGCTTTTTCGGATCCCATAGCTCCAGGTTGATGACCAGTGTAATCCGCTTGTTGCTTCGTACCGCACCAGCACCAAATAATGTCATGACATTGATAATTCCTAAGCCGCGAATTTCCAACAAATGTTCAATTAATTCCGGCGAGGTCCCGACTAGGGTATCCTGGTCTTCCTGACGAATTTCTACACAGTCGTCAGCAACAAGCCGATGGCCGCGCTTGACAAGTTCGAGCGCGGTCTCGCTTTTCCCGACACCGCTTTTACCCGTGATCAGCACACCGATGCCATAAACATCCACCAAAACTCCATGTACCGCCGTTGTTGGCGCCAGCATGCTTTCTAAATAATTCGTCAGACGGCTGAAGAATCGCGTCGTTTTCATGTTTGTTCGCAGCACAGGAACCGCTTCCCGCTCCGATGCTTCGATTAACTCCGGGGGAACCTCCAGCCCCCGTGTTACTATAATTCCCGGAGTAATGTCGGTACACAACCGTTCCATCCTCGATGCCTTATCCCGTGATGAGAGTCCGGAGTAAAAGGACAACTCCGTCTTCCCTAATAACTGAACCCGTTCAGCGGGATAATATTCGAAATACCCGGCCATTTCAATCCCGGGACGGGAAATATCGCTCATCGTAATGGGACGATTGATTCCCTCTTCACCGCTGATTAATTCCAGATTAAATTTTTCCAATATATCTTTCGTGCGAACTTTTGGCAAGAAAGTGTTCCTCCTTAACAAGCTGCAATTTGGCAAACAAATTCATTTTTTCTATTTTACCATTTTTTCGCTCAAGAACCATACCTTTAAGAAAACTCGCTGATTGACAAGCCTTTAAGGACGGTTCATGAGGCGTAGTTCGCCCAAAAGACTAACTTTTGGTTGCGATGCCTATGCTTACGAAGCTTTCCTTAGTGCGCTTATGCCGAATGGGAAAGTTTTTATACTTTCCCAGCGGCCAAGGACGAAAAAAGGTGCATACCCCATTGCCGGGACACACACCTTTTCCTATTTCTTTCTGGAAGAGCGCGATGGCTCCAAGATTGTTTTTTGAATGACCACGTTCACGAGCGACATCAACACCGCAAAAAACAACGCCATTGGAAAACCGTCGATATCAAAGGAATCTCCCATAAGATAATCGGTCAGCTCCAATGTCATGGCATTGATCACAAACAGAAACAACCCCATTGTTAAAACGGTCACCGGTAAGGTCAATAAGATCAACAGCGGCCGCACCAGCACGTTTAAAATCGATAATAAAATACTCGCCTGAAGGGCCGCTGAAAACCCCGAGAGATAAAAACTCTCATGAAAATATCCCGCCAGCGCCATAAATAATACAGCATTAATCAAACACCCAATCAGCCATCTCATAAACTAATCCCCTATTATTTTTAAATGAAAACTCGCCGACTGACGAGTCCATAATGCCGGTTCATGAGGCGCAGTTGAATTTATGCTTCCTTTTAGCTTAAAAAATTACACCGTCGCTTTTTGCAGACTAATGGAACCGGTCTTTGTTTCTGCGTAGATTTTTAGCATTTGATCCGGGTGATCGACGGACTGAAAGCGAAGCAATTTTTGAATCATTTCGCTTTTCTCCTCGAGAATCTGAACCCCGACAAGCTTGAGATTAAAGCCGCCAAGATTCGTCTTCAGTTCTCCGTTCAGCGGCAAGTTTTCGGGAACAAATAAATCCACTGCTCCCGATGTCGTCTTGGCATGGATCCACTCACAACGATTGCCACGTAACTCATAATGAATATTACCATTGAAAGACTGGGCTTCTGACTTTTTGTAATCTCCCTCCAGCTTAATCGCACCATTGATTGTTTCTGCCTCCAGCTCATCAATTTGGCTCGCGAGAACATGAATTCTTCCATTCGCCGTTTCCATTTCTCCCCGTTTTCCCTGAATACGGTCAAGTTCGATTTTGCCATTGGCCGTTTTGGCGCGGAGATCGTCCACGTTCAAATCACTGCCAGTGATGGAACCATTAAACAAGCGAATCCGGACACGATTCATTTGGGCCTTTGGTACAAATATCACCGCTTCAACCTTCATCCATTTCTGCTGGGTGATAAACTTAAGCTTCTGCCCCTCAACAGCAAAAACGACATCGCGTAAAAAGTTTTTCCGCGCCTCGTCCTGGTTTTCGACCCGGTATACTTTTGCCTGACATTCAATCCTAACATCCGGCTGGTCCCAGGCAGCTATTTTTACTGAACCATTGGCGACATCGATATCGATATCATTCAGGGTCACATCGCCATGATGGAATATATGCGACAGGTCGACAGACTGCCCGAAATTTAAATCGAAATCAAATTCTTTTATTTTCTTTAGAGCCGAATCAACAAACTCCAAAATCTTATCTTTTGTAGATTGATACTTCGTCTGAAACGGATCTTCCTTTTTCGCCTCTTCAAATTGCACCATTGTCGAAAGTTCATTGACCATTTGTTCCTTTTTCTGTTCAGCCGTTTGTTCCGCCTTGTCGAGCTCTTCAATTAAGGTTAAGGCCTCATCAACTGTCAGCTTTCCCGCCTCGACCAGCTGTAAAATCCGCTTACGCTCCTCTTTCATCATTTCCACCTCAATATTTCATTATTTTCCTATCCTATTCTATTTTCCTATTCGGCAATCAATACCTTTACTCCTTTAATAATGTTCCAAATCACTACCACAATCCAAACAATCGCTGTTATGACAATGCTGATAATCGTCCATACCGGCAGTTTCGCCTGGATATTGATCGCTTCATAGATAATCGCAAACACCATGAAAATCATTGGAATCACCGGGATCAGATGCGAAAGCATGGCTTTTTTCGCATGCTGTTTTGTCTCTATATCACTGCTCGCCAATAAAACAATAAGCGGAAAAATAAACCCCGCGAAAAAGATACTAAAATAACACAAACCGGAAAGCACCTTTCTTGTTTCCATCTTGTCCACCCTCCTATCCTATATGTACGTTTCAAAACGCTGAAAGTTTCGTACTTTTATCGAGCAATTGGAAATTTCTGCAGACGAAAAGAGCTGAAACCACAAGGCTTGGGTCTCAGCTCTTTGATTTAAGCGTTAATCGCGCTTTTGTCTTCTATTTGCTGTTTCATTCGCTCGCGGTCGCGGTCGAGAATCGGCTTTAAATATTTGCCGGTGTACGACCCTGGAGTTTCTGCGACCTTCTCGGGGGTTCCCGTGGCAATAATCGTGCCGCCTTTATCGCCGCCCTCAGGACCGAGATCGATAATATAATCGGCGGCTTTAATAACGTCAAGATTATGCTCAATCACCAATACAGTATCGCCGTTTTCAACCAAACGCTGCAGGACGACGAGCAAACGGGAAATATCATCGACATGCAGACCAGTTGTCGGTTCATCCAAAATGTAGAAGGATTTTCCGTTTGAACGACGGTGCAGCTCGGATGCAAGCTTGACGCGTTGGGCTTCTCCGCCGGAAAGCGTGGTTGCCGGCTGTCCGAGCTTGACATAGCCGAGCCCGACATCATAAATCGTCTGCAGTTTACGGCTGATTTTTGGAATGTTTTCGAAAAATTTCAAGGCATCTTCAACGGTCATATCCAGGACATCGGCAATGCTCTTGCCTTTGTACTTTACTTCCAATGTTTCGCGGTTATAGCGTTGTCCATGACAGACCTCGCAAGGAACATAAACATCAGGCAAAAAGTGCATTTCAATTTTAATAATCCCATCACCACGGCAGGCTTCACAGCGTCCGCCTTTGACATTAAAGCTGAAGCGGCCTTTTTTATAGCCGCGCACCTTCGCCTCATTGGTCGCGGCGAACACATCGCGAATATCATCAAACACGCCGGTATAGGTTGCCGGGTTCGAACGCGGTGTTCGGCCAATCGGCGACTGATCAATATCAATGACTTTTTCCAAATGTTCAATTCCTTTAATGCTCTTATGCTTTCCTGGCCTTGTTTTTGCGCGATTCAATTTTTGCGCCAGCGATTTTAACAAGATTTCATTGATCAAGGTACTTTTCCCCGATCCGGAAACACCCGTGACAGCAATAAACATTCCGAGCGGAATCTTGACATTGACATTTTTCAAATTATTTTCAGCTGCCCCTTTGATTTCCACATAGCGACCATCCGGTATGCGGCGTTCTAATGGCAGTGGAATGAACTTCTGCCCTGACAAATATTGGCCGGTTAACGAGTGGGGATCCGCCATTACCTCTGCCGGTGTTCCGGCGGAGACCACCTCGCCGCCGGAAACCCCGGCGCCGGGACCGATATCAATCAAATAATCAGCGGCAAGCATCGTATCTTCATCATGCTCGACTACAATCAACGTGTTGCCAATATCGCGCATGTTCTTCAGCGTGCCAATCAAGCGGTCATTATCCCGCTGATGCAGTCCAATTGACGGTTCGTCTAATATATATAGAACACCGGTTAGGCGTGAACCGATTTGCGTGGCCAAGCGGATCCGCTGGGCCTCGCCGCCAGATAAGGTTCCCGCTTGGCGGCTTAGCGTTAAATAATCAAGGCCGACATTCACTAAAAAACCAAGCCGCTCGTTAATTTCCCGTAAAATCAATCTGGCAATCTGGGTTTCTTTTTCCGTCAGTTCCAGGTTTGCAAAAAACTCCCGCGCCTCTTCAATCGAAAGGTCGGTCACTTCGGCAATATGATGTCCGTTGATCAGAACGGCCAGCGATTCCTTTTTCAGGCGCTGTCCTTTACATGTCGGGCATGGCTGTTCGGCCATATATTTTTGCATTTGCTCACGAATATAATCGGAGCTTGTTTCTCTAAACCGGCGCTCAACATTGCGGATGACCCCTTCAAATTCGATATAGCCCTCACGCAGCTGCCCAAAATCGTTCTCATAGCGGAAGTAAATTTTTTCGCCATCGGAACCGTAGAGGATTTTTTCCATTAGATGCTCTGGAATATCCTTTACCGGGACATCCATATCGATGCCGTAATGATTGCAGACTGCCTCCAAGAGCTGCGGGTAATACTGTGAGCTCGTTGGCTCCCACGGGGCAAGCGCGTGCTGTTTGAGGGTGAGGTCCTTGTTAGGAATCACCAAATCGAGATCGACTTCCAGTTTGGAACCAAGGCCATCACAATCTGGGCAGGCGCCAAACGGGCTATTAAAGGAAAACATCCGCGGTTCCAGTTCTCCGATGGAAAAACCGCAAATAGGACATGCGTGGTTTTCACTGAACATCAACTCTTCTTCGCCAATGACATCGACGATGACCTTTCCTTCACCGAGACGGAGAGCCGTTTCTAGGGAATCGGCCACCCGGGTTGAGATTCCTTCCTTTACGACAATTCGGTCGACGACGACCTCAATGGAGTGTTTCTTATTTTTCTCCAACTCAATGTCCTCGCTAAGGTCGAGCATTTCCCCGTCAACGCGGACGCGGACAAATCCTTGCTTTTTAATGTCTTCTAGGACTTTGGCATGCATCCCTTTGCGGCCGGAAACGACCGGAGCAAGGATTTGCATCTTCGTCCGCTCCGGGTATTCCATAATCCGGTCGACCATCTGTTCAATCGTTTGTGAGGAGATTTCGATATGATGGTTGGGACAGGTCGGATGTCCAACCCTGGCAAATAATAGACGTAAATAATCATAGATTTCCGTCACCGTTCCGACCGTCGAACGCGGGTTGCGGCTTGTCGTTTTTTGATCGATGGAAATCGCCGGGGACAGTCCTTCAATCGCATCAACGTCCGGTTTATCCATTTGTCCGAGGAATTGCCGGGCATAGGCCGAGAGCGATTCCACGTAACGGCGCTGCCCCTCGGCATAAATCGTATCAAACGCCAGCGAGGACTTTCCCGACCCGGAAAGTCCCGTCAACACCACAAGCTGATCTCTCGGAATGGTGACATCAATATTTTTTAAATTATGGGCTCTGGCGCCTTTAATAATAAGATTTTCCATCGCCATGAATTAGTCATCCTTCCGCTTTAAATAAATAGATTGAGCTGCCGCTTGGAAATTTCAAGCAGCGGCTCTTCATCTGGTCAGTTTTTAACTATCTCTGCAGGTTTTGCAAGATATCTGCAGGTTAAAATTTTTATCTGTAATTTGGCGCAGATATCTGCATTTTTTTAAACGATATCTGCATTAAATTCTATGCACCTGTTGTCATTCCGCTTTTAGTTCCAAAATCAAGTCACGCAACTCGGCGGCACGTTCGAAGTCGAGCGCTTTGGCCGCGGCTTTCATCTCTTTTTCCATACCGGCAATCAGTTTGTCTTTTTCCTTCTTTGTCATTTTGGCAAACGATGCTGCTGGTTTGTATTCTTCCGTCTCTTCCGCGGCATGTGTCGCCCGGATAACATCGCGGATATCCTTCTGAATCGTTTGCGGCGTAATTCCATGCTTCCGGTTGTATTCCTCTTGAATCGAACGGCGCCGCTTTGTTTCACTGATCGCTTTTTCCATCGAATCAGTCATTCGGTCGGCGTACATAATGACTTTACCATTGGCATTCCGGGCTGCCCGACCAATGGTTTGAATCAGCGAACGCTCCGAACGCAGGAAGCCTTCTTTATCGGCATCAAGAATCGCCACAAGCGATACTTCCGGAATGTCCAGACCTTCCCGGAGCAGGTTGATCCCGACCAGCACATCATACGTGCCCAAGCGCAGCTCGCGGATAATTTCAATCCGTTCGAGCGTCTTCACTTCGGAATGCAGGTACTGGACTTTAATTCCGATTTCCTTCAGATAGTCTGTTAAGTCCTCGGACATTTTTTTCGTTAGGGTTGTCACCAGGACACGTTCATTGCGTTTCACGCGATCTTGGATTTCTCCAATAAGGTCGTCAATTTGCCCTTCAATCGGCCGGACATCTATGAGTGGATCAAGCAGGCCGGTTGGGCGGATAATCTGCTCAACCATCGTCGGTGTGTGTTCCAATTCATACGGACCCGGGGTGGCTGAAACAAAGACAATATTATGGATATGTTTTTCAAACTCATCAAACATCAGCGGGCGGTTATCGAGTGCGGACGGCAGTCGGAAACCATAATTGACCAGCACTTCCTTGCGCGCCCTGTCGCCGTTGTACATTCCGCGGATTTGCGGCAGCGTCACATGGGACTCATCGATGACAATCAGAAAATCCTCAGGAAAATAATCGAGTAATGTGTACGGCGTTGAACCCGGCGGTCTTAGTGTCAGGTGACGGGAATAGTTTTCAATCCCCGAGCAGAAGCCCATTTCCCGCATCATTTCGAGGTCATAGCGGGTCCGCTGCTCGAGCCGCTGCGCCTCCAATAATTTATTTTCCGCTTTTAAAACCGCAAGCCGCTCCTCCAGCTCCTGTTCGATATTCTCCACCGCTTTGCGCATCTTTTCTTCTCGCGTTACGAAGTGGGAGGCCGGAAATATGGCCACATGCTCGCGCTCGCCGATAATTTCCCCAGTCAAGGCATCGACTTCACGAATCCGGTCTATTTCATCGCCGAAAAATTCGACGCGAATGCAATGTTCATCGCGGGAAGCAGGGAAAATCTCGACGACATCACCGCGGACACGGAAGGTCCCCCGTTTAAAATCAATATCATTTCGTTCATATTGAATATCGACAAGGCGGCGCAGCAGCTGGTTGCGGTCAATCTCCATTCCCGTTCGGAGAGAAATCACCATCTCACGGTATTCTTCCGGATTACCGAGACCATATATACAGGAAACACTGGCAATGATGATCACATCGTTGCGCTCAAATAATGACGATGTTGCCGAGTGGCGCAATTTATCGATCTCATCGTTAATGCTGGCGTCCTTTTCAATAAACGTATCCGTCTGCGGCACATAAGCCTCCGGCTGATAGTAATCATAGTAGCTAACAAAATACTCAACCGCATTGTTTGGAAAAAATTCCTTAAACTCGCTATATAGCTGGCCGGCCAAGGTTTTATTATGGGCAATGACCAATGTTGGTTTATTTACCTCTTTAATCACGTTAGAAATCGTGAAAGTTTTCCCTGTACCCGTTGCCCCAAGAAGTGTCTGATAGCGCTTGTTTTGCTTGATACCTTCGACTAATTGCTTAATCGCCTCCGGCTGATCTCCCTGGGGTGAATATTTTGATACCAATTCAAATTGGTTCTCCACAAAGTCTCCCTCCCGTGTTAAAAATTCGAGTCGTTCATAGCACTTAACAGCATAAGAACCATGTTATGGACCGGGATGGTGCCGAAAAGTGTGATGGATCCATTCAATAATAACATTCTACCACATTACCCCAAAAACAAACCAATAATATGCGAACTAATATTCGGAAATAAAAATTTGAGCCAAGCTGAGCTACATACCAAATGGAAATACCTTCGTATTGACAAAAAAGCCTGTCCTCAACAGACAGACTACTCAAAACTAACCCTTTTTCACAGAACGTGGCTTCATTTTTGCCGCCAGCCAGAAGCCGACTGTCAATGAAAAAGCATCGACGACAATTAAAATAAATGTATTCGTATATCCTTTGTAAACCGAACCCGCAATCAAGGCAACCGTTAACACAAGACCAATAAACCGGTTGTAAGTAACCCGGGTGAACAACAAGACCAGCAACCCTGGCAAAGTGAGCCCCGCCAAATATCTAATCACAATAAATTCCAAATGAGTGCACCTCATTTTAAATAATTTCTGTTAACTTATTCTAGAAATTTATCGACAAAAATGCAACAAAAATGTGTTGCTGATAAAGGCTATAAGGCGGGGGTTCCTTGAAACTGAGAGAGCACCCTTTTTCTGTGATTATTCTGCCTAATTTTCGGTCGTTTTTTCGAATCGCCGATACACTTACCGCCATCCGCTGATATGTGACCGCAATTCGCTGATAAAGCACCCGGAATCGCTGATAAGTCACTCAAATCCGCTGATAAAGCACCCAGAATCGCTGATAAGTCACTCAAATCCGCTGATAAGTTTTTTCTAAACCGTTACGCTGCTGGGTTAACAAGCTTATCACAACAAACCCCAGCATCGATATGAGAATCGGCAACACAACCGTGTGAACTCCAAGTGCATTTGGATAGAAGCGATCGAACAAAATATACGAACTCATTCCTAATACCATCGAAGCAATCGCTCCGTATTTATTGCCCTTCATCCAGTACAGACCGAAAATAACCGGCCAGATAAACACCGACTCCAAGCCGCCAAAGGAGAACAAATTCAGCCAAATAATGAGATTAGGCGGACTTAATGCCAAAATGATGACAATAAGGCCGATAATCGCGGTTACGCTGAAGCTGATTTTTTTCACATGACTGTCGCCGGCTGTTGGTTTGATGTAGTTTAAATACACGTCTTTGACCAATGCGGAGCTGACGAGAATTAGCAGGGCATCGACGGTTGACATAATCGCTGCCATTGGAGCCGCCAGAACGATGCCGGCAGCAAACGGCGGCAGCACTTTCATTGATAACAACGGCATCACCGTGTCACCAATTTTGACACCAGGAAGGACTGGTCTGGCAAAAACGCCGATCAGGTGCATGCCGAGCATGATAAAGCCGACGACAATCGTACCGATGATAATCGCGCTGTGCATTGCTTTGGAATTTTTATAGGACATGGCCCGGACGGTAATTTGTGGCAAGCCAACCACCCCAATCCCTACTAAAATCCAATAGGAGGATACATAGGCAGGTGTCAGCGTCCGTTCCGCACCAAACGGAGAGATCAAATTGGGATTTTCAGCCGCGAGGTCATGGATAATTTTTGGAATCCCCCCGCCAGCCTTAATCGTCGCAACCAGCAAAATTAACGTCCCCGTGAACATAACCACTCCTTGGACGGCATCAGTTAAGGCTACTGCGCGAAAGCCGCCGACAATGACAAAGATCAGCACGGAAAAGGCAAAGATTAATAAGGCTGTCGTGTAGGGCAAGCCGGTTAAGCTCTCGACAAGTCGGGCGCCGCCAATCCACTGGGCCGTCATCGAGGAGAACAGGAAAATCACAATACTTGCCGCCGAGAGTAACACAACCGTTTTGCTCTGGTACCTTTCTTTTAAAAAATCAATTAACGTAATTGCCTTGTACTGCCTTGCCACAATCGCAAACTTTTTCCCCAGAACCATCAGTGTGAAATAACCAGTTGCCAACTGAGCCATCGCCAGCAGCACCCAGCCGAGCCCTTGCGTATAGGCAACCCCGGGACCGCCGATGAAGCTTGAGGCGCTGCCGTATGTAGCAACCATCGTCATTGCCAGGATGAAACCGCCCATTTGCCGCTCGCCTAAAAAATACTCCTCCAGGAAGGAATGCGTTTGAAAAACAAATTTATGTGACCAAAAGCCAACTGCAAAAATAATCAGTAAGAAAATAACCAACGGAGTGATGACAGGCCAATTCATTTGTGTTCGTGCCCCTCCTCTTCATCCTCAAAGGGGACATCTGTAAATAAAAATTTTACGGTGAGGCTGACGATCACGATCATCACAATAAAGCCGGCAATGCAGCTATAAAAGAACCAAGCCGGCAGTCCCCATATGTATGTATAATTTTCAACCTTGTCCGAACCAAGTCCATAAGCAAACCCATACCACCAAATAAAGTTGATGATCACGAGAACGACACCGATCAACGCCTCGCGATGGGCTACCTTAAAGCGCTTGTCCTTCGAATTAAATGGCTTTTTCAAAAAGGACTCCTCCTTAAATAGGTAAAATCTAGCTAGGTCTATTGTTCCCGAAAGCCAAAGAAACAACAAAAACCTTATTCCCATGGACTATCGTACCACTTGAAAATAAGGTTTTCACTATTTTTTATTGATCGACTGTCCACCCCAGACGGACAAATGTCCACGGATGGTGTCAGGCACCAACTTTGGAGCAGTATCCCCCTGTTTAATTGCATGTTCCGTGCGGGCTGGGGCAGCCGTTTGTTTCTTTTTCGATTTGGACGGTGCTGTGTTCGATGTCGAAGTGGTCATGTAAGATTTTTTGCGATTGGGCGAGGATTTCGTCATGAACGCCTTCATCTGCAATCGTGATATGGCAGCTTAAAACCGGGTATCCGGAGGTAATCGTCCAAATGTGCAAGTCGTGAACTTCCCTGACGAGTGGGATTTGCCCCAATGCCGCTTTAACCTCGTTAGCATCGATTTCCGTTGGTGATCCTTCCATTAATATATGAAACGAATCTTTGGTTACCCGCCCGCCGCTGACCAAGATTAACCCAGCCACGATGACACTGGCAATCGGGTCGGCGATCCCCCAGCCGAAAAACATAATCAACAGTGCGGCAATGATCGCCCCGACCGAGCCGAGCATATCGCCAATCACATGTAAAAAGGCACTTCTGACATTCAAGTTTTCATCCTTATCGCCCTTCATGAGAATCCAGGCCGCAACAATGTTGACCACTAAGCCAATGACAGAAATAATCAGCATGCCGGTACTCTGTACTTCCGGCGGTGCAAAGAAACGCTGGATCGCTTCATAAAAGATAATCAACGAAATCACGATCAGCGCTAACCCATTAAGCGCTGCGGCAATAATTTCAAACCGTTTATAGCCGTATGTCTTTTCCTGCGAAACCGATTTTTCCCCCAGCTTTATGGCAAAAAAACTTAGTCCTAACGCGGCCGCATCACTCAGCATATGACCAGCATCTGAAAGCAATGCCAAACTGTTGGTAATGACACCGCCGATGACTTCCACAATCATAAACGCAGCGATTAAAAGAAAGGCACTGAGCAATGCAGTTTTATTAGCTGTATGTGAGTGGCCGTGCGAATGCCCATGATGGTGACCCATGTTTATCCCTCCAAGAGCCAAAACGAAGGTGGCCCTTTATTTTTTAAAGTAAGAACATTGCAATTAAGGTTTACCTTTTCGAATCAATATTTTTCGATACATCCCGTCAAGCATAACAGGATGGTCTTCGACAATTGTTATCGTTGAACCTTCATGTTTTTTAACTAATTTTTCAAAAGAAAGGCCAATGTCGGTACCGAGAACTTTTATGATTGGCCGCAGCAGTTTTTTCACGAATGACGGCTTTGCGGCAAATTTATCAAAAATGATCATTTGTCCATTTTTCTTTGTTACCCGAATCATTTCCGCAAATGCCCTATTGCTATTTGGGACAACGGAAAGGATTAAGCTTGCGATCACATAGTCGAACGCGTTATCCGGCAGATGCAAATCTTGAGCGTCCATTTGCCGGAAGCTGATGGTTCCGGGCGGGAATTTCTTTTTCGCCTGCCGCAGCATTTCTTCTGAATAGTCAATCGCAGTGATATCAAGCTCTTCAAAGTGGATTAGTTCCAGATCCGCCCCAGTACCAACGCCAATGAATAAAACCTTGTCACCGGGTCGGAAGTCAACACCGTCGAACACTTTACGCCTTGCCTTTAGGAAAGGCCCTCTATTAAAAAAATAATCATAGACCGGCGACCACAATCGATATATCCATTTGTTCCAATGATTGTTCAACGGTTGCTACCCCCAGCTTCCTCCAGTTGATCCTCCATTACCTGTTCTACTCTCTCTTTTATCGGAGATGCCTGCGTGTTATCGGCGAATTCAAATCGATTGGCGGCGAAACACACGATTTAATTAATAGAGAGACGCCCTCCAATTGGCGGAAAGCCCTCTCCAATTGACGGAAAAGCAGAATCAATTGGCGAAAGACGCCCTCCAATTGGCGGAAAGCCCTCTCCAATTGGCGCAAAGCCCTCTCCAACTGGCGGAAAAGCAGAATCAATTGGCGAAAGACGCCCTCCAACTGGCGGAAAAGCAGGGTCAATTGGCGAAAGACGCCCTCCAATTGGCACAAAGCCCTCTCCAACTGGCGCGGGGTTACTCTTTTACCTGTAAAAGCCGCAGCCCGTTTAATGTGACAATTAACGTCATGCCCATGTCGGCAAAAATGGCGATCCACAGTGTCAGCCAGCCGGGAACAACGAGCAGGAGTGCCGCCAGCTTTACGACAAGTGACAGCGTAATATTTTGTTTAATAATCCTAAGCGTTTTGCGGCTTAATTGGATCGTGAACGGCAATTTGTTCAAATTATCGTTCATTAAGGCAACATCTGCCGTTTCAAGTGCTGTATCCGTTCCGGCGCCGCCCATCGCGATACCGACCGTTGCCGCTGCCAGTGCCGGGGCGTCATTGACACCATCTCCCACCATGCCGACACGACCAAACCGGTCGAGTAATTTTTTGATAAAATTCAATTTATCCGCTGGCAGGAGCTCTGCTTCAATACTAGTAATACCTGTGCTGCGGCCAATTGCCTCGGCCGTTTTCTGATTATCCCCTGTAAGTAAAATCGTCTGTTGTATTCCGAGCTGATGGAGACGTTCAATCACCGAGCGGCTGCTCTCCCGCACTTCATCTGCAACGGCCAACAATGCGAGAATTTCTGTATCCGTCCCGGTGATCATCACCGTTTTTCCTTCATTTTGGAGCGCGGTAATCTGATCGATCATGTCAGCAGGAATGGAGGTAAATAGTTTCCTGTTGCCAATTTGATATTCTACACCGGCAATTGTCCCTTTTATGCCTTTTCCTGTTAGTGTGGTAAAGTTCGTAACCTCATAATCCTTGGCAGCAGATCCAGCTTTTTGGACAATGGCCGCGGCAAGCGGATGCTGAGACAGGCTTTCCAGCGCGGCAATTTTTCCAAGCAGATCGGCGTCATTTGAAAGATTGATATAGTCCGTGACAACCGGAGTGCCATTTGTCAACGTGCCGGTTTTATCAAAAGCGATCGCCTTTAATGCACCAAGCTCCTCCAAATAGCTGCCTCCCTTGATTAATACCCCATGGCGGGCGGCATTGCCGATGGCGGTGACAATCGAAACTGGCGTCGAAATGACCAGTGCACACGGACAGCCTACTACAAGAACCGCCAGACCTTGATAAATCCACTCCTGCCAGGAGGCTCCGAAAAATAGCGGCGGGACGATGGCCACAAGTGCAGCAACTCCGATAATTACCGGTGTGTAATATTTAGCGAAGCGGTCGACAAACTGCTGCGACGGAGCTTTTTCGGCTTGGGCATCCTCGACTAATTGAATGATTTTTGCAATCGTCGTATCATCAGCCAGTTTGATCACTTTGATTTTTAGAAAGCCCTCTCTGTTCAAACTCCCGGCAAACACTTCATCATTTAGCCTTTTTTCTATAGGAACTGATTCACCGGTAATCGCCGCTTGATTCACGGATGAGGCTCCTTCGACAATCATCCCATCCATTGCAATCATCTGCCCTGGTTTGACCAGCATCAGATCGCCGATTTCAATATCCTCCGCTTTCACCAGCATCTCCCGGCCGTTACGGACGATCAGGGCCTCCGTCGGTGCCATTTCCATCAATGACCGAATCGAGTCTCTTGCTTTATCCATGGAATAACCTTCAAGCACTTCGCTGATGGCAAATAAAATCACGACAACGGCGGCTTCACTCCACTCTCCGATGATCGCCGCACCGATGATCGCAATTGTCATCAAGGTCCGCATATCAAATTCCAGCCGGAGCAGATTTTTCACACCGGTTCTAAAAAGCGGAAAACCTCCGGCGATGATGGCCGCGGCAAAAAGAAGATTGGTAGAAAAAAGGTACCCGGCCAACAGCAACAACAGTGATACCCCTAGAGGAGCATATCGTTTCCAAAATGATTCCTTCGGGATGGCTGCTGGACGTTCTTTTTCTGGATAAATCGTTAATTTTTCAAAAGCTCCGGCTTCCTGCAATTTTTCCAGACTGGTGTTTCCATAGACCGTCAGCTTGGAAGCTCCAAAATTCACTTGTGCAGCAACAACACCATCCAGGTGCTGAACGTTCTTTTCGAACTTGGCGGCACAGTTTGCTCAAGAAAAACCCTGCACACGGTAGACATGTTTTTCAAGTGCGTTACCCATGGACGCCCCCTCCTTTGACTTACTGCCGCTCTGCCACCTCTTGCTGGTGTTCAAAGGCGATATGAATTAATTGTTTAACATGGTCATCATCAAGGGAATAATAAACGAGCTTACCCTCTTTACGGTATTTGGCCAACCCTAAACTGCGTAAATGTCTTAAATGGTGGGAAGCCGTAGCTGTCGTTGCCCCGACAATATGGGCGACGTCGCAAACGCAAAGCTCGTCTTCCAGTGTCAGCGCATAAGCAATTTTTAGCCGTGTTTCATCAGATAATGCTTTAAAAAGCTTCGTCACTTCAAAAAGATGCTGAGTTTTTGAAAGCTCCCGCTTAACGTGATCTGTTTTTTCACTATGGATACAAGTAATCTCACAAACATCGCGTTCTTTCATTGCGTCACCTTCTTCATTCAAATGTTCATTTGACTATATTATATTCAAATGTCGGTTTGAATGTCAATTATTTAGGAGGATTATGTTAAAAATGGACTGGATTATGAAGCAAACGTGGGAATATGTATTATTTAGTCATTGGAATTTGAAGCCGGAGCAAGTGCGGGATCTTATTCCGGCCGAGTTAGAGTTAGATTTGTTCGACGGAAAGGCCTGGCTGACAATGCTGCCATTTAAGGTGAGCCATCAGCGGTTTCGCTTTCTGCCAGAAATCCCCTTTTTAAATCGCTATTTGGAGTTAAACGTGAGGACATATGTCAAGCATCGGGGGAAAGCAGGGGTGTACTTTTTCTCGCTTGATGCCAATCATTTGCCCAGCGTTTTAGGGGCACGAATAGCCTCACTGCCGTATCGGCTCGCGAGGATATCCATGATTGAGCAAGATCAGCAGTTTGCTTTTTATTGCCAGCAAGTGTTTGGCAACGGGGAGTTTTCGGTGCTTTATGAACCGGTTGGCGGCCCGGCTGCGGCGACTGAATTGGGGAGTCTGGATCATTGGCTGTTAGAGCGCTACTATTTATTCACAAAACTGGGACCGTTATTATTACAGGGCCGAATCAGCCATGAAAGTTGGCGTGTTTGCGGGGCAACTATCAAAATCCTGGCAAATTCAATTTCTCCGGTCGCCACGGCAGGTGAGCCGCAGCTTGTTCACTTCTCGCCCAGAAAAGAGGCGTTTATTTTTCCGTTGAAAATAGTGAAGGGGTAAGAATGGAGATGAACAATTTCACGCTTCCCCCTTCCTTTTTCACATTTATGGAATATCAGGCACCTCTTTGACAAGCTGTCTTGTTGTATGTTTTTTTATCGTAAAAAAGACATCAGTCATAAAATAAAGTGCCATCGCATAGGCACCCCAGCCCCAAAAAGGTGCAACAGCCCTATACATATCAACAAGTTGCGGGTGAATCCATTTTAGGCAAACCCAGGATAACACAAGCCAGCAGGCGGAAAACGGCAAACAAATATGACCCTGGAACTGCAGCGGTGTATCCGAATAATCCCAGTACCGCTGTCCAAAAAACTTTTGCAGCACAACTCCTGACCAATATTCCACCATGGTGGGGATGATAAAACAGAGCAACAGGACAACACCCCAATGGGTTTCCGACGAAATGAAAAAAATTAGCAAAACAGGTGCAATGCCATACATCGGTTTAAAAGGACCAAAGAGAAAATTGGCTTTAAAAAACTTATGATTGACGATCAAATTATAGCTGTTTTCCAATAGCCACCCCAAGTAGGAGTAAACGGCAAAATAAAAGAGGATTGCCGACATCCCATCTACTGCAAGATATTCTGAAAGACTAAACATGATAGCCCACCCTTCGTCCGATATTTTCCAATTATTAGAGTGAACCCGACAGTGCAAAAATATGCAGAAATGCCTGACACTAGTGTCAGGCACCTACTCCCTCATGACGAAAAATCATAATTCTCTTAAATTCTGCGTAGAGCCGGTCGGCTTTTTTTAGCGGTCCGAGCTCCTCGTACTGCTCTGATGTGATTTCTACTTCAAATAAATCACCAGTATCAAGCCGTTTTAAATCTACCCTCACGGTCGAGCCGACCATATTGCAGTGAGTGACTTCCGCCGCAATACTATTTTCCTTAGCCGTTCGCGTTAAAACAATTTCATGCGGCCGGATATAGCCGATTGATTTTTCCAGTTCCTTATCCTTCCCTGCCAATGCTGCGCCGCGGAATTCATTCACCCTGCCTAAAAAGCTGTAGACGAAGGCATTCACAGGGTTCTGGTAGACTTCTGCAGGTGATCCAATCTGTTCAATCTTTCCCTGATTCATCACCACGACCGTATCGGCCATTTCCAGTGCTTCTTCTTGGTCATGGGTCACAAACACAGTGGTAATATTTAGCTGTTGGTGAATTTCCCGCAGCCAGTACCGCAATTCTTGGCGTACCTTGGAATCCAGTGCCCCAAATGGTTCATCAAGGAGGAGCACTTCCGGTTCAACGGCTAGTGCTCTAGCCAAAGCCACCCGCTGACGCTGACCACCGGAAAGCTGTTCTGGGTAGCGTCTGGCTGTTCCTTCCAATTTGACCAGCTTCAATAACGCCAACACTCTCTCCTTAATCTCCTTGTTGGAGGGGCGCAGCTTTCGCGTTTTCACCTTCAGCCCAAAGGCCACATTTTCAAAAATCGTCATGTGCTTAAATAAGGCATAATGCTGAAATACAAATCCAACCTTGCGCTCCTTCACTGACTTATTAGAATAATCAACTCCATTAAATAAGATTCTGCCTGAATCAACCCTTTCCAAACCGGCGATGAGCCGCAGCAAAGTTGTTTTGCCAGAACCGGAAGGACCTAATAAAGCAACAAAATCTCCCGTCGAAATTTCCAGGCTCACTTGTTTAACTGCGGAAAATTCACCAAAATCTTTAGTGACTTGATCAATCGTAATCGACATGTCTGATATCCTCCTATACTTTAAACTTACTCCTACCTGCTCTCCACTCAATAAAACTTTTCAGCGTCAATGTCACCAGCGCCAGCAGGGCCAGCAAAGAAGCGACCGCAAAAGCTGCGGAAAACTGGTACTCGTTATACAAAATTTCAATATGCAGCGGGAGCGTGTTTGTTTCCCCTCTGATATGGCCGGAGACAACTGAAACAGCGCCAAATTCCCCCATTGCCCGGGCATTACAAAGGAGAATGCCATATAGCAGGCCCCATTTGATATTTGGCAGGGTAACGCGGAAAAACATATGCCAGCAGTTCGCACCTAGTGTTAGCGCCGCTTGCTCTTCTTCATTGCCCTGCTCTTGCATCATCGGTATCAGTTCCTTAACGACAAAGGGAAATGTAACGAAAATAGTCGCGAGAATAATTCCGGGGATGGCGAAAATAATCTTGATGTGATAGGACTCGATGAGCGGCCCCAGCAGACCTTGGGAACCAAATAACAGGACAAACACCAATCCGGCAATAACCGGGGAAACCGCAAATGGAATATCAATCAGGGTGAGTAATATATTTTTCCCCCTAAAACTAAATTTCGTAATTACCCAGGCGGCCATGACGCCAAATAGCGTATTGAGCGGCACGGCAATCGCAGCCGTCAGCAGTGTCAGCTTAATCGCCGCAAGGGCATCCGGCTCAGTTAAGGCGGTAACATACAACGCTATTCCCTTCTTGAGTGCTTCCGTCAGCACAGCAGCCAATGGCACAAACAAGAATATTCCCAGAAAGACAAGAGCGATCCCAATCAATAAATACTTTCCCACCAAGGCAAGGCGGGAGGCTCTCTTTCCGGTCACATTATTTACAGCATCAAGCATTATCATTGCTTCTCCCCTCTATATCACTTGATGTTTCTTGGCTGTCCGCCATTGCCAGAGATTAATCAACAGTAAAAGTATGAAGGAAATCAGGAGCATCACAGCGGCCACTGCAGCAGCCCCGGCATAATCAAATTGCTCCAGCTTCGTAATAATTAACAGCGGGACAATCTCCGTTTTCATCGGCATATTTCCGGCAATGAACACAACCGAGCCATATTCGCCTAATGCCCGGGCAAATGCCAGAGCAAATCCGCTAAGAATCGCCGGGGAGATTGCTGGAAGGATAACCTTGTGAAAAATTTGCCGCGAATTGGCTCCAAGCGTTGCTGCCGCCTCCTCATACTGCTTCTCCATATCCTGCAAAACAGGCTGAACAGAGCGGACGACAAAGGGCAGGCCAATAAAGATTAGAGCAATCATTATCCCTGCTGGGGTAAAGGAAATCTTCATTCCCAGCGACGTAAAAAATTGGCCAAACCATCCATTCGGTGCGTAGAGTGTCGTCAGGGCAATCCCGGCAACAGCAGTCGGAATGGCAAACGGCAAATCGACGAGGGCATCGACAATTCTTTTTCCCAAAAATTCATAGCGGACGATCACCCAGGCAATCAGTGTACCGAACACAGCATTCACCAGCGCCGCCGCGAATGACGTATAAAAGGTTAAGCGAAAGGCAGCGATGACCCGCTCATTGGTGACCGTCTGCCAAAAGTCAGCAAAGCTCAATGTTGCTGCTTTTAAAAAAAGAACAGCGAGCGGAAGTAAGACTATTAAGCTAAGATAAACAAGGGTAAAGCCCATCGAGATCCCGAATCCGGGAAGAACTCGATGGTGTTTAAATGGTTTCACTACAGAAACACACTCCTCATCCTATGGTTTGTAGATTTGGTCAAAGACGCCGCCGTCAGTAAAATGCGTCTTTTGCGCTTTGCTCCAACCGCCAAAAAGTTCATCAACGGTAAATAAATTGATCTCCGGGAACTGGCTTCGATATTTTTCTGCCACTTCTTTTGAACGCGGACGGTAGTAATTTTTTGCGGCAATTTCCTGACCTTCTTCTGAATAGAGATAGTCGAGATACGCTTTTGCCACTTTTTCTGTACCATGTTTCTTGGACACTTGGTCGACTACGGCGACCGGCGGCTCGGCAAGGATACTGACAGATGGATTGACAATTTCGAATTTATCCTTACCAAGTTCATTGATTGCTAGATAGGCTTCATTTTCCCAAGCCAGCAAGACATCACCAATTCCTCTTTCGACGAATGTCGTTGTGGCACCGCGGGCACCGGAATCCAATACGGGAACATTCCTAAAAAGCTTGGTGACAAAATCCCTTGCCTTTTGGTCGTCGTTGTGATTCTGTTTTAGCGCATACCCCCAAGCCGCTAAATAATTCCATCTGGCCCCGCCGGAGGTTTTCGGGTTCGGTGTAATCACGGAGACTCCCTTTTTGACTAAATCACTCCAGTCCTTAATTCCCTTTGGGTTGCCTTTACGGACAAGAAAGACGATCGTTGACGTATATGGTGAACTATTATCTGCTAATCTCGATTGCCAGTCTTTTGCGATCTTCCCCGTCGCGGCAATTGCATCGATATCATAGGCTAAAGCTAATGTCACGACGTCCGCTTCAAGACCATCAATGACCGAACGCGACTGTTTGCCGGAACCGCCGTGTGATTGCTTAATTGTTACCTTTTGGCCAGTCTGTTTTTCATAGTGGGCGGCAAAACTTTGATTAAATTGTTCGTATAACTCCCTTGTCGGATCATATGAAACATTTAACAGTTCAATCTCCTTTTTAGCTGTATCACCCTTTGCCTCATGATTCGCCGATTGTTTTGAACACCCGGCAGCTCCTAAAAGAATCATGAAAGTTAACAGTAGCATTGAAAGTTTCTTCACTCTTTATCCTCCTCATTTTAGAGAGCTTTTTTCATTAAAAAAGCCCCTATAGTTTTCATCCGTACCTACTCATGTACGGCAGAACTAAAGGGCCTTCGGGCGTCCGATCGGCGGATATTCATTTTTAATACCGGTTCCTCATCTGGTTAGGATGCTGAGGACTTGATCTTTTCTGCAGTGGAAAGCGGTGCTTTTCCAGTCGGTCGACTTGGGTTACCTGGGAATCATGGACAGTGATTTGCACCATCCCGAACTCCAAGCCTTCCAGCATATTAGCTATTTTTTCGATCACTTGCAAATCCAGACGTCCTTTTAATGGCAACGAAATCCTCTCCTTTTAAAGTATTAATTCGATTTTGCAGTAAATCATCAAGGGTTGTTCGCTCAAGCACATAAGCTATCGTGTCTCTGACTAATGACCATAACGGCTTTAACTGGCATCCCTCCTCTAGCGGGCATGGTTCATATTTGCTGATGGAAGCACAGCCCATTGGCGACAGCGGACCTTCCAACTGGCGGATCACTTCACCAATATTGATGTCTTCCGGATTCCTTTGCAGCATGTAGCCGCCCCTGGCCCCTCGTTTACTAAGACAATAGCCCAGCTTTTTGAGCTGGAGGAGGATCTGCTCCAAATAATTGGTTGTTACCAATGTTCTGATCTGCAATTTCCTGAATTCCCAGAACTTTTCCTTGGTGATTTCCCAGCAGGAGTAAAGCTCGCAGCGCATATTCCCCTTTGCTCGATACTTTCATCTTCGTCCTCCTTTCAATGTTGAGTATTTCAGTCAAGATTTGGGGTTGACGATAAATTTTAGCGCATAATTCATTATGCATAGAAACACAAAAAGGGCACTTATCCAGCTTCATAGATAAGTGCCCTTCAGTTTGTCTGATCAGCCACCAATAGGTATTTCTGAGTATTTAGATTGGATTACTTGTTTTCTATCATATTATGGATGCGAGATAAAATCAACCATATTTTTGAAAAATTTAGATAGAATTGGCTGTATAATGAATATAAGAATCCTTAAAAGGAGATTGAGCCATGTCTGAACGCATAGCAGAGCAAAAGACTGCCCGCACGAAGAGGCTGATTCGCGATACGCTTACCGAGCTGATGGAGGAAAAGGGTTTTGAAGGGGTAACGGTACGGGATATCGCTGATCAGGCGAAGATCAATCGCGGCACTTTCTATTTGCATTACCGCGACAAGTACGATCTTCTGGAGCAAAGCGAAGACGAAATTATTGAGGGGATTAAACAAATTGTCAAGGAAATCAAGCCTCAGGATGCTATAGCCTATACAAGTCAAGGTGAACCCTTTCCGATCATCCTGAGGCTGTTTGAATTCTTTAAGGAGAATGCCGGTTTCATGAGAGTCGTCCTTGGTCCAAAGGGTGATGCCGCGTTTCAAGTGAAACTTAAGGAAATAATTAAACAGACTTTTCTGCAAAAAATTGCTAAGGTGATAGGAAATAAAGATATGCTTGTTCCTGAGGAATTTTTGATTTCTTATGTCAGTTCGGCTCACGTTGGCGTGATTCAGCACTGGCTGGAAACAGGAATGAAACAAACGCCACAGGAAATGACATTAATTTTAGCAAAAATGACTCTCTTGGGGCCTGGTTATGTGACAGGATTGAAAAAATAATCAGGGACAGTTTTGAATTTATAGGCGACTTCGAACTCCTTATTAGCGATTCTTTAGTGCTTATTAGCGATTCTATATCTTTTATTAGCGAATTATTAGAGTTTATTAGCGAATCTCAACCGTTTATTAGCGATTCTAATAAAATGAACACATTGCCGCTAATTGTTCATTGTAATTCTCTGCTTCGCATTTTAAGATGTTGATATAGAAATAGTCAACACGGTGTTCATTGCCGTAACGGCTTTGAGGAGGGATTAGATGAATCCAACCATAGTAGTAGAAAATGTGACAAAAAGCTTCGGAAAAAAGCCCGTATTAAATGAGATCAATGTAACGATTGAATCGGGGCAGTTATATGGATTGATTGGGCCCTCGGGAGCTGGAAAAACTACATTAGTCAAAATGATTGTCGGGATGGAGAAGTCAGATGCGGGCTCCATTCATGTCTTGGATAAAAAAATGCCGAACCTCGCGATTCTCCAAGAAATCGGCTATATGGCGCAGTCGGATGCCCTTTATGCAGAACTGACCGGTGAAGAAAATCTGAAGTTTTTTGCCTCACTTTTTAAATTGAGTAAGAGCGCACAAAAGCAACGGATCGCCTACGCAGCCGATTTAGTGAATTTGACCCCAGACTTGAAGAAAAGGGTTTCCGCCTATTCTGGGGGAATGAAGCGGCGGCTTTCACTGGCGATTGCGCTGGTGCAGGATCCAAAGCTGTTAATCCTGGATGAACCAACCGTCGGGATTGACCCGGAATTAAAGCTATCGATTTGGAATGAGCTATTAAGGCTGAAAAATGAAGAGGGCAAAACGATTATCGTTACGACTCATGTCATGGACGAAGCGGAACGCTGCGATGTTGTGGCGATGGTGCGGAACGGCCGGATTTTAGCGAGCGGCACACCAACAGAGCTTAAGGACAGTTATCATGTGGGCAGCTTGGATGAAGTCTTCTTAAAGGCAGGGGTGAACCAAGCATGAGAATTTCAGCGTTAATTAAAAGAATCAGCCGGCAATTGCTGCGTGATAAACGAACACTAGCGTTAATGTTTGTGGCCCCGCTGCTTATTTTGACCTTGATGTACTTTTTATTTAATGGCAATACAGTTGACCCGAAATTAGGCGTTGTCGGAGTTGATCACGGCCTAGTACAGGGGTTGGAAAAGGTTGATATAAAGGTTAAAGAATATGAAAAAGCTACGAAAAACACCGTTGTAGATGATCATCTGGATGGTTTGCTACAGGTGGATGCCACCACCGGGAAAATGACCTTAACCCTGCAAAATGACGACCCAAGTAAGGCCAAAGCGTTGCAAATGAAAATAAGCCAAGTCGCTGCTGCCCAGGTGCAGGCAAAACTGATTCAGCAAAATCCTGCCGGAGCCGCGAACTTGATAGCCGCTAAAATGAACACAACATATGTTTACGGTGATAAAGATACCGTCTTTTTTGATGTATTGAGTCCGATTTTAGTTGGCTTTTTTGTATTCTTTTTCGTATTTATCATTTCCGGAATCGGACTTTTGCGCGAGCGGACAACGGGGACCTTGGAACGGCTGATGTCAACGCCAATCCGCCGCTGGGAAATTGTTACTGCTTATTTGACCGGCTATGGGATCTTTGCCGTCATTCAGACCATCATCGTCGTGACGTTTTCGATCACAATTCTTGATATTGTATTGGTCGGTTCTATCTTTCATGTGATTTTGATTAATTTGCTGCTAGCCTTAGTCGCTCTCTCCTTAGGCATTTTATTATCGACTTTTGCGGCCTCGGAATTTCAAATGATGCAATTTATTCCGATTGCCGTGGTTCCGCAAGTATTTTTTGCCGGGATCTTTCCACTTGATGGGATGGCTAACTGGCTTCAGGCCATCGCCAAAATAATGCCGATGTATTATGCCGGCGACGCCCTAAAAGCAGTCATGTATAAAGGCATGGGACTGGGTGAAATCAGCGGCGACCTCATCGCCCTAATGATCTTCGCAGCCATCTTTATCGTACTAAACATCCTTGCCTTAAAAAAATACCGAACACTCTAAACCGCTCACAAAGGAGGGAACTTCCCCTCCTTTTTTGGTGCCTTTTTGGTGCCTGACACCCAAAAAAGACAAAATCCCCAATTTGTCTACCTGGGACGGACACTTTTCCTAAATTATCCAACCTGAAAAGTGTCCACTCCAGATGGACAAATGTCCACGAGTGGTGTCAGGCACCATAATAGTCACCGTAATGTTTACCCCTGTTGGTCACTTTCGTGTTCACCGCGATGCCGGTCGACATGGTAGATGAAGGCGAAGACTTCAGCGACGGCCTGGTAGAGTTCCTCAGGGATGGTTTCGTTGATTTCAAGCTGGCTGAGGAGCTCAACCAGGGATGTATCCTGTTGGATCGGAATGTTGTGCTCTTGGGCTTTTTCGATGATTTTTTTGGCCACGAGTCCGTTTCCTTTGGCGGCCACTGAAGGTGCTGCCTGTTCGTTTGCCTTATACGACAGGGCTACCGCCTTCATTGGTTTAGGTTGATTAGGCCCGCTCATATTTTAATATCCACCCCTTGATAAAGTTCCTTAGGCAGCGAAACTGATTGCCTCTCCTGAAATTCGGTCATTTGTTCCTTGAAAAAAGGTTTCACGTTAATGAAAGAAAGCTGATATCCAAGGCCCTCCAGCTTTTCCTTCAACACAGGCTTCCATATCGTAACAATCGGCTCGATTCCCTCCGTATCGTTGACGACGGTAATATGAACCACCTTGTTTTGTACCACCATATCAAGCATCGTCTGCCGCAGATGCTGCAAATCTAAATAGAATAAAATCCGGCAAAAATCGGGTCAATTTGTCCGTTATCTTTTTTCCTTCCGTTCCATTGAATCGTCACGTCTGATTGCGCATGTCCAAATGAAATTGGCAGCTGCATCACTAGTTGCTGCATTGGCGCCGCCGGGTCCTGCGCGATGATTTGCATCCCTGTAAGCCGCTGCAAAAGCGGTTCCAACTTCTCTCCGGCTGCTCCAAGTTCCGCCATCGCACTCATGAGCAGCGGTTTGAACGTATCCAGCGGTTTCATGCTGTCTTTTCCTGCCAGCGACCATACGCCTACTTCCTTTTCATAGGTAAGTCCCAGTTTGTGAATGATTTCCTGCAGCAGCTGCTTGACTGCTTCACCGCTATCAAACCTTACAATCCCTGAGTCAGCAGATCCATCCCTGAGGATATCCGCTACCAATTGTTTCAAGGGCGCAATCGTTTTCAAGGAAGCAAACTGCGGTTCCGCTAAAAATTGCTGCAGCTGCTTTAGTTCCTGAAAAAACGACGTCGATTCTTGAACAGCCACTAAGGCTTGAAAGGTTTCCTTCGTAAACGGCAAATTTCGGTTGAAGATGAATTCTAATGCGTTTAGCCCTTTAGTAGGGTCTGTTTTAGAGCCAATCCACTCCGCTGCCTGCTTGAACGTGTCCGGTGTAATCGGCAAATTCCTTTCTAAAAAAAAATGCAGCAGCTGCCGGTTAGATTTTGTATCAGGCAGTTGAAACTGTCTTAAGATCGATTCCGCCGCACGTTTATTCTGCTCAGGTTTGACGATGACCCTTAATTGAAGATCGTCGCCGCCGCTTGACTGGACTTGAAACCAATAACTGCTCCCAGCCGCCAGCGGTGCCTGGAGCTGGGCCTGCACCTGGAAATTCCCCAGCCGAACTAATGCTGTTTCATTGTGATACAATTCCTCTACCCGGCCAAATAATACCTGCCCCGTCCTTAAAGGAGGTACCTCCGCTTTTGGGATACTATCTTTTTGAAACAATAATGGCAACATTTGGATAGGACTCATCTGTCTGTTCCTCCATTGGTTGGTCTTTTTTACAAGCAGGACGAATAACATTTCTTTAGCAATACCTGTCAAACGAAACGCCTTAAAGGAGGATCCCTCAAGGCGTGTTTGCTCATTCATATCCTTTATTACCCCGTCTTTTTGCCAAACTTGTGCCCATCTTGGACGAAGAGGAGCCCGAGTTCATGGTGATCACCTTCAAATAGCGCGCGTTGGACAAAGCGAATTTCGCCATTCGTATCGAGGACATCCAGCTTGCAATGAGCACGATTTTTTTGCAATGCCTCGTAAAAGGCCTTTTCATCGCTGATGGCGATTCCATTTGCTTTAACAATAACCTCTCCCACCTTAAGCTCCATTTTGCTGGCAGGCGAATCCGGAATAATTCCAATAATCATCAGACCATTATTTTTTTTCGAAAAATAAAACGGCTGGTTCACATCTCGAATATGAGCAATATAAGCCAATGCTTCGCGACCGATAAGAGCCAGCGTAGCAGCCACAATCGAAACAATCGGGTACCAATAACCGGCAATAGCGATCAGCGTGATAGCAATGCCCAAGCCAACAACCTGACGACCATGCTGCCCGATCGCTTCCGCCGGCAACATCCCTTTAATTTGCTGTTGAAAGCCTACTGCAAACGGAACAAGAAACAGCGCATACTCGTTGGCCCCCAGATGAAAAACCGGCCACCAGCTAAATGGAAGATCAAGAGCGCTGCCTGGGACGAGCATAAATAGCGGCACCAGCCAGAGACGTTTTACCTCATGCACGCCAACTACCTGCCCGCGTTTACTTTTTACCAGTTTTGGAGATGTGCCTTTCGTAGCATTTTTCACAATCAGAATGCCTTCCGCAATGAGCAACAGTCCGAGAATGATGACGATGGATGGATAGACCAGCTCATCTAAGGCTGCAAATGCCTTGGGAAAAAGAGAGAACGACCAGTTGTTATGAGCAATCAAGATGATAGCAAAAAAAGTGGCACTGACGGTATAAGCCGGTGACATCCAGCGAATATTGGTTGTCAGTGACCATAAAACAGTAAACCCGGCAATCAAAACGATGGCTGCAAATGGCACGGTTAGCCCTGTGCCAACAACCATAAGCGAAAGGATCAGCCCGAGGAATAGCCCCAACGGAATCAATTGCCGCAGTTCGAAATAAGCATCCTGCGCCCTAATATGGAAATTTTTCCGCTCCCGTTTTACTCGCATGACGCCCAAAATACCCGATAAGACCACCAGATAGTATAAAACAGGATGAAGAAATAACTTGCCTGCTCCCTTTAGAAACTCCACAAGCCATATTTGCACCATACCTGCCACCGCCTCAATAAAAAATTTCAACTATATTTTAGTAGACTCTTACTCTTTATTTTACCAAATTAGGATGGCAAAACATATTGCTAGTTTATAGAAAAAAGGGAAAAAATCGTAGAATTTTATTGGGTGGTCCATTTTCCATCAAACTCCTACCCGAAACTATGTCATGTTAAGGGATTGGGGCCATGAGAGTGGGATACATCGCGCAGACCTTGAAAAATGACTCCTTGGAAAATGGCGTTTTATTTCCGAGGAAATTCGCCATGCTTCCCCCATAAGCGACACTTGTTTGGCATATCCCAAGTATTCTCTGAAAAAAACGAACCTCCCAAGCTGAGAGGTTCAAGCAAAACTATTATTTTACAATTAATCGCAATGCAGTTTGCAGCTGCAGGTCATTTTTCGGCTTTTTCATTTCCTCGATGGCGGCTTCTTCCAACTTGGTGGCAGTTACCTCATCAATTTCCCCGGTTACCGCCAGGTCATTGTACTGTTGGAAGCCTTTAACCGCAGTGGCTGTTTCAGAGCTGAAGTAACCATCAGTTCGTCCCGGAGCAAAGCCCAAACCGGCTAAAATTTCTTGAGCATTCTTTACCTGTTCATTGTTCATATCGACTACCAGCGGCTCCTTAATTTGCAGCGGATGGGTGGTAAATATCGCAGGCTGGGCCACTTCGACGTCAGGCTTAATTCCCTTTTTGTGAATCCAATTACCATCTGGTGTCAACCACTTGAATAACGTTAACTTCACATTACTGCCATCATTCATTTCCAAAGCCTGCTGCACGGTTCCTTTGCCAAAGGTTGTTTCTCCGACAACCTTGCAGCCAGCTGCTTCCTGTAAGGCACCAGCTAGAATTTCCGAAGCAGAGGCGCTGCCTTTATTCGCCAAAACGACGATCGGATAGTCTTTTTTCTCGGAAATACTTGAAAAGAAACGTCTCTTTTCGCCATTACGCTCTTGAATTTGCACATATGGCTTATCATTCGGGACCAATTCTTTTAAAATCTCCTCGACGCTCATCAGCAGCCCCCCGGGATTACCGCGAACATCAATGATCAGTCCGTTAATATGATCATTTTCCAAGACCTTTAATTCCCTTTTAAAGTCCTCTGCGGTATTTTCTGAAAAAGAGGTAATTTCCAAATAACCAATTTTTTTGCCGTCTTGTTTTTTTACGTCGCTATGAACGGTTTCAAGCGGAATTTCATCGCGCTTGACTTTAATTTCCAGCGGCTCCTTCAAGCCTGATCGGGCAATCTCCAAGGTAACGAACGTCCCTTTTTTTCCCCGGATTTTCATCGTCGCTTGATTCAGATCCAGGCCATCAACACTGTTTCCATTCACCTTTAATATTTGATCATTAGGTTTGATGCCGGCTTTTTCCGCCGGTGAATTTTTGAATGGCGAGATAATCACCATTTTCCCATCAACCATGCCGACTTCGGCACCGATCCCTTCGAACGAGGATTCCAGTGTCTGGGTGAATTGCCGGCTTGTCTCCTTATCCATATAAACGGAGTAGGGGTCCTTTAACACTGAAAGCATTCCTTGGATTGCGCCTTCAACCAGCTTTCCTTCATCCACCCTTTCGACATAACGATTTAAGATGAGCTCATACGCCTGTTCGACCTTTTCGAGGTCATCACTCACGGCTCCGCTAGTTGTAACCGAAATACTTTTCGGAATGATGGCTTCTTCCATTGCGGATCTCGCTTGTTTTTTTCAAAAAAGTGTAGACCGGCATATGTTCCCCCGGCACCGGTTAAAAGCGAAAGTGTCATCAATAAGGCAACCGCTTTACGATTCATCGAAACCCTCCTTATAAAAATGCCTGACGTTTCTGCTTGGCAAACTGCCTGACTAATAATAGTTATGTAAAAAATGGACGAGTTATGAATTTTTCGGTGCCTGACACCATAAGAAGAAAGATGAAAAAAGAGCGAAGCATAATCGCTTCACCCTTTTACAATGGTACGATTCCCATTGGATTGATATTGCCAGCGCTCTTTGTAGAGTTCAACTGGAGAGGCTAATCAGTAAAGTGGTCAGTGCTTCCCATAGTGGCAGGCCTGAAAAAAAAGAAATCAGGAGGGACAAACAGACAGTCCCATCCTGACCTGAGATTACACTTTTAAGAACTTTCTTACGGACATCACACTGCCCCATACTCCAATCAAAGCTCCCATTAACAACAGGATACCGGAAACTTGATACATAAATGGATCAAATGGCAGCAGCTTAATAAATGTGCCAGCAAGTTTCGGATTGATATAATCATAGGCCCGGTAATAGGCGATAGAAATCAGAACAATCGGTAAAATGGCCCCCAAAATACCAAGCCATAGTCCCTCGAGGAAAAATGGCCAACGGATAAACGAATTCGTCGCCCCGACTAATTTCATAATTTTAATTTCCCGGCGTCGGGCAATAATCGTTATTTTAATCGTATTCGAGATGAGGAAAACGGCTGTTAGGAACAGGCCAATAATAAGGACAACGCCAACATTTCGGCTTGCCTTAATAAACTTAAACAGTTTTTCAACTTTATCCTGGCCATATTTTACTTTAGCAACAAATTTAAGTTTTTCAATTTTTTTCGCAGTCTTCATCGTATCGGTTGGATGGACCGTTTTAACGATGAACACATCATTTAATGGATTGTCTTGTTTATACAGCTTAAAGGCCTTTCCTTCGTCACCCATCCTTTTAACTAAATCATTTAGTTCCTTTTCCTTAGGTGAGAAGGTGACCGTTTTGACTTCAGGAATAGCTTGGATCTCTGACTTCAATAAATCCTGGTCTTGCTTGCTTGCAGCCACATCAATATGAACGCGGATCTGGACATCCTCCTCTACCGTTTGCGCAACTCGGTTGAGGTTCATCATAATCACAAAAAAGACACCCACTAATATTAATGTCACGGTTACGGCACTGACAGAGGCAAAGGTCATCCAGCCGTTTCTGCTTAGACTCTTAAGGCTCTCACGGGCATGACGGCCAATCGTTCTAATTTTCATAACCGTATTCACCTCTTTGCTCATCACGGACAATTTTTCCGCTCTCTATGGCAATAACACGCCGCTTCAGCGTATTCACGATATCCCTATTATGAGTTGCCATTACAAGGGTTGTCCCGCGATTATTAATCTCTTCAAATATCTTCATAATTTCCCATGTCGTTTCGGGATCAAGGTTACCAGTCGGCTCGTCGGCAATCACCACTTTAGGTGAGTTCACGATCGAACGAGCAATCGATATACGCTGCTGTTCCCCGCCGGAAAGCTCATTAGGAAGCATTCTTGCCTTATGCTTTAAGCCAACAAGGTCAAGTACCTCCATCACTCTCTTTTTAATATATTTCGGCTGTGCCTCAATAACTTCTAAAGCAAAAGCAACATTTTCATAGACTGTCAGTGTCGGGAGAAGCTTATAGTCCTGGAAGACCACACCGATATTACGACGGTAATGCGGTACTTTTTTGGGTCTTAATTTTGCCAAATTGACGCCATTCATCAGGATCGTACCGGAAGTCGGCACTTCTTCACGGTAAATCAACTTAATAAAAGTCGATTTACCAGCACCGCTAGGACCGACGATATAAACAAACTCTCCTTGATTAATGCGAACATTTATCCCGTTAAGAGCGGTTACGCCATTCGGGTACTTCTTATACACATCTTGCATTTCTATCATCAGTAATCACCCGTAGTTTCATAGTTAAGATAAAGCATCATCGACATCATTCTTATCATTTCGACAAAATGGACCGCAATCACAAACATGGAGTGCAAAGTTTTGCATTGTTTTTATTATAACATCAAAAAGTATCAAAAAAAGCTTTAAAAATATTACAGTTTCATTTCAAAGAAGTAAATTATTGGCAGGAATAAGGCTTTACGGCGATATTTTTTCGGATGATCATGCTCATTATGTCGAATGATCCTAAAAAATTTTTCGACAAAAAACGCTCTGTCCACTTTAGACAGAGCGCTCCATGAAACGATTATTTTTTTGCTGCCAGCCATTCAGCTACTTGATCGGCTTCGTCACCAGCAGCAAGGCCTGCCGGCATAGAACCGATACTACCATTTTTTCCTTTATTAATGATATCGAGGATTTCAGCTTTTTTGTATTTGGCCCCAACTTTTGTTAAATCCGGACCGACACCGCCTTTTAGGTCGCCGCCATGACAGCTGGAGCATTTTTGATTATAAATCTTTTCCCCTGCTGAAGCGGTATCTTTGCCTCCATCAGAACCGCTACCACTATCGGAACCGCCGCCGCAGGCTGCAAGGCCTAACACTAAAGATGAGCCTAGTAAAAATGTGACGATTTTTTTCTTCATTATTGCCACTCCCCCTACATGTGTAAATAATGCCATCATTTCTTTATTATACCAATATCAGGCGCGTTTGAAACCCTCTCCAAGTACCTCTGAGGCATCCATAACAACGACAAATGCAGACGGGTCAAGGCTTTTCACTAATTGTTTCAATTTTGTGAACTCCGTTTGATCGACAACACACATCAAAACCGGCCGCTCATGATCGGTGAATCCACCATAAGCTGATAATTTTGTGACACCGCGGTCAATTTTTTTCAAAATTCCCGATCGGACTTCCTCATGATTATTGGTGATGATCATCGCCATCTTCGAACTGCCGAATCCGACCTGAATCAGGTCAATCGTTTTGCTGGTAACATACAGGCCAATTAAGGCATATAACGCTTTTTCAATATCAAACACAATCGCCGCGGTTAGGACAATCAACCCGTCGATCAGGGCGACACATTTTCCCAATGTAATGCCGGAATATTTATTAATAATCTGGGCCGCTAAATCGGTTCCCCCCGTTGAGGCCTGGCCACGAAACACGATACCCAGCCCTAGGCCGACACCAATGCCGCCAAACAACGCTCCAAGCAGTGCATCATGGGTCCACGGCTCCCAGCTTTTTGTTAGAAACACAATGAACGGGAGAAAAATGGTCCCGACAAGCGTTTTTACCCCATATTGTTTCCCGCCTAATAAAATCACCCCGGCGATAAATAACGGAATATTAAACGCCCATTGGACATAAGCAGGTTCGAGTCCCCAGACAGATTTTAAAATCGTACTGATCCCGCTAACCCCTCCTGAAGCAACTCTATTTGGCAGGAGGAATACATTAAACGAAATTGCAATGATGGCCGAGCCGATGAGCACCAGCAAATAGTCGCTAACCATGCGGATTTTCGGATTTCTGTCGGCCAAATTACCTAGTCTAGTCATGATATGTCCCCTTTAAAAGCAAACTTTTCGCAGTGAGTATAGCATGGGTAAAAAATAGTGTAAATGGCATTAAGTTGCCGTGGTAAAGCAGTAAAATTACTTTATTCGACCAGCTTTGAAATAATAAAGCCTTTGCCAAACAATACCGGCAAAGGCTTTTTGAATGACATTATGAAATTCTCGAACGAAGATAAGCATTGATAAATGGATCGAGGTCACCATCCATGACCGCTTGGACATTACCAGTTTCAACACCGGTACGATGGTCTTTCACCATCGAATATGGGTGGAAGACATAGGAGCGGATTTGGCTGCCCCAGCCAATCTCCTTTTGCTCGCCGCGGATTTCCGCCAAAGCCTTTTCTTTCTCTTCCAGTTCCCTTTGATAGAGTTTTGATTTTAACATATTCATCGCCCGCTCGCGGTTTTGGATCTGGGAACGTTCCGTTTGGCAGGAGACAACAATCCCAGTCGGCAGGTGGGTAATCCTGACAGCCGATTCCGTCTTATTAATATGCTGACCACCGGCACCGCTCGAACGGTACGTATCTATCCGCAGATCCTCGGGACGAATTTCCACTTCAATATCATCATTAAATTCCGGCATCACGTCACAGGAAACGAAGGAGGTATGGCGGCGGCCCGAGGAATCAAACGGCGAAATCCTGACAAGGCGATGAACGCCCTTTTCCGCTTTCAAATAGCCATAAGCATTATGGCCTTTGATGCCTAACGTCACACTCTTAATCCCGGCTTCATCACCCGGCAGATAATCGAGCGTTTCCACCTTAAAGCCCTTGCTTTCGGCCCAGCGAGTATACATTCTTAAAAGCATCGAACCCCAGTCTTGAGACTCTGTTCCCCCTGCTCCCGGGTGAAGCTCCAGAATCGCATTATTTTTATCATACTCATCGCTTAAAAGCAACTGCAGCTCATATTGGTCGAGCCGGTTCGTAAGTTTCTCCAGCTCGGTTTCAAGTTCGGCCTGCAGCTCAGCATCATTTTCCTCCTTCACCAGCTCGTAGGTGAGTTCCAGATTCTCATATAACTCATTCATTTCCTTAAATTCATTGACTTGATCCTTTAAGGCATTTGCCTCATTTATAACTTTCTGGGCCTGCTCCTGGTCATTCCAGAAGTCTGGATGCAGCATCATATCATCCAGTTCTGCAATCCTGGCCTCCTTATTTTCAAGGTCAAAGAGACCCCCTAAAGTCCGCTAACGTGGCAGCCATTTTTTCAAGGGTATTGCGAATTTCTGCTAATTCCATTTTTTCCACCTCTATAAAATAAATATCGTTCCAAATATCCCTGCAGATTGCTTGCATGCACTTTTCCATTTTCCATTATAACGTAAGACTTGGGAAAAATTCAAAACACAAATATTCCGATAAACATTAGTTTTAGCTGGGAGCACTGTTTATTTGCTTGAAGCGGAGGAATAGCCGGAGGTATAATAATAGGATAGCAAAATTTGCCGCAATGGATCATTGTTGTCACTGCTGTTGTTTAAGTGGTAATATATAAAAGGAAAATTATCGGAAGTAACCAGTCTTATTTTAAAAAAATGCTTTTTAAGTAAAAAAGGAGCGTTCTTCAACTATGGGGATTTTAAATAAAGTCTTTGATCTGAACAAGCGCGAGTTAAAGCGGTTGGACAAGCTTGCCGTAAAAATTGACGCACTTGCTGGGGAAATGGAAAGACTCAGCGACGAACAGCTTCGCGAAAAGACAGCAGAACTTAAGGCACGCTATCAAAAAGGAGAAACACTTGACGACCTGCTTGTCGAAGCATTCGCCGTTGTCCGTGAAGGTTCCCGCCGCGTGCTCGGTCTATATCCGTTTCACGTGCAATTAATGGGGGGGATTGCCCTCCATGAAGGGAATATTTCCGAGATGAAAACCGGTGAAGGGAAAACCTTAACCGCGACGATGCCGGTTTATTTGAACGCTCTTTCCGGTAAAGGCGTTCATGTCGTGACCGTCAACGAATACTTGGCAAGCCGGGACGCTACCGAGATGGGGCAGTTGTATGAATTCCTAGGTTTAACAGTTGGCTTAAACCTAAACAGCATGGACAGCCAAGAGAAGCAGGCAGCCTATAATTGCGATATCACCTACGGGACCAACAACGAATTTGGCTTCGACTATTTGCGTGATAATATGGTTCTTTATAAAGAGCAAAAAGTGCAGCGCCCGCTTTATTTTGCGGTCATTGACGAGGTTGACTCGATTTTAATTGACGAAGCGCGGACACCGCTGATTATCTCCGGTTCAGCACAGAAGTCAACCACTCTTTATATTCAGGCGAATGCCTTTGTGCGGACGCTGTCTAAAGATGTCGATTATACGTATGATGAAAAAACAAAAGCAGTCATGCTGACCGAGGAAGGCATCAGCAAAGCCGAGAAAGCCTTTGGAATTGACAATCTATTTGACATTTCCCATGTTACCTTAAACCATCATATTAACCAGGCTTTAAAGGCAAATGTCTCGATGCACCTGGATGTCGACTATGTTGTCCAAGACGGTGAAATTGTGATTGTTGACCAATTTACCGGCCGTCTAATGAAGGGACGCCGCTATTCTGAAGGCTTGCACCAAGCGATTGAAGCCAAGGAAGGCGTCGAAATTCAAAACGAAAGCATGACCATGGCGACGATTACATTCCAAAACTACTTCCGAATGTATCAAAAATTAGCCGGTATGACCGGTACCGCGAAAACGGAAGAAGAAGAGTTCCGAAACATTTATAATATGAATGTTATTGTAATCCCAACAAATAGACCGGTTATTCGTGAAGATCGCCCTGACTTAATTTACGTCTCGATGGAAGGCAAGTTCCGTGCTGTAGTCGAGGACATCGCTGAACGTCACAAAAAAGGACAGCCAGTGCTTGTCGGTACGGTGGCCATTGAAACATCTGAACTTGTGTCAAAAATGCTGACGAAAAAAGGCATCCGCCATAATGTCCTAAACGCGAAAAACCATGCCCGAGAAGCGGAAATTATCGCCGAAGCCGGCCAAAAAGGTGCGGTAACGATTGCCACTAACATGGCCGGCCGTGGTACCGACATCAAGCTCGGTGAGGGTGTGGTCGAGCTTGGAGGACTTGCCGTTATCGGTACAGAGCGTCACGAAAGCCGCCGGATTGACAACCAGCTGCGCGGACGTTCCGGACGTCAAGGCGATCCTGGGGTGACACAGTTTTATCTATCGATGGAAGACGAGTTGATGCGTCGTTTCGGTTCTGATGCGATGAAAAACAGAATGCAAAAACTCGGAATGGATGACACTCAGCCGATTCAAAGCAAAATTGTCTCACGGGCTGTTGAATCAGCGCAAAAACGGGTTGAAGGCAACAACTTTGATGCTCGTAAACAATTACTGCAATATGATGATGTTCTTCGCCAACAGCGGGAAATTATTTACAAGCAGCGGGACGAAGTTTTAGAATCTGAAAGCCTAAGCGACATTGTCCAAAATATGATTTTACGATCGCTTGAACGCCATATTAACGCACTGGCACCTGCTCATGTGGATGAAGAGGAATGGAACCTGCAAGCTATTGTTGACTATGTCCATGCCAACCTGCTTCCGGAAGGCGATATCACCTTATCCGATCTGGAAGGAAAGGATCCGGAAGAAATGGTCGAAGCGATTTTTGCCAAAGTGAAGCAACGTTATGAGGAAAAAGAACAGCTTCTCGAACCGGAACAAATGCGTGAGTTTGAAAAAGTTGTTACACTGCGGGCTGTCGATTCCAAGTGGATCGATCATATCGATGCAATGGATCAGCTTCGTCAAGGAATTCATTTGCGTGCATACGGACAAACTGACCCGCTTCGCGAATATCAGCACGAAGGCTTTGCGATGTTCGAGGCGATGATTGAATCGATTGAGGATGAAACCGCGATGTATATTATGAAGGCGGAAATCCGTAATAACCTTGAGCGCCAAGAGGTTGCTCATGGACATGCGGTAAATCCGAAGGAAGACGGCGAAACCGTCAAGCGGAAGCCGAAAGTAAACAAACAGCGGATCGGACGTAACGATCCATGCCCATGCGGCAGCGGTAAAAAATACAAAAACTGCCATGGAGCAGCAGTATAAAAGATAGGCTAAGAGCACCGGCTATTGATGGAGTCGGTGCTCTTTTTTTCATATTGGGGTACCGCCAACATTTCGGAAATTTTGTACGCTAAGCAAAATTCGACACGAAAAAAGCCAAAAACCTGTACGTTAAGGGATTTGGCTTTCATTATCAATTAATTTTTATTAAAATGCCTTTTCAGCTAAACAAACTTCTTAAGTAATATACTATACTATTCCCTAATAGGAATTTTACAGCAATTATTATAATTAATACAAAAACGCCAGCCGCAACTACTATTGATGATTTGTTCTTCTCTTTATCTGCCATATGCCGACCTCCTATTATTCGAACTTCAAAGTTACTAATCTGTTAAATATATGAATGACCAAGTAGGCTTTTGTTTGATTAAAATGGATTGTAGCACCATGTAGATTCCACTGATTCCGTCCAATGAGCCAATTGAAGTCCTTTTTACCCCGTCAAAAGATACATCCTCGAAGCCTAGTAAACTATCTTCATCTAGTTCATTAAGCAGTCTGGTGATTAATTGGTTTTTGAATACTGATAGGTCATCATCTAATGTTTCTATATACATTAAATGTGTTAAATGAATAAGTCCTGCAAGCCCATGACAGAAGGTAGGGCTTATAATGTTTAAATCTTCAAAGTTTCTATTACTCAATGATCTATAAGCAGTTACAGCCATTTTTTTATACTTCTCATTTTTTAAAGCCCTTCCACAAATCCATAAAGCCCTCGCTACGCCCGGTGTTCCATAACACCATCCATTAGCTCCTTTTTGATTATCCGATAAAGATTTATTTACATATTCATCATAATTTACTTTCGAAGGCCACCAAATTCCAAATTCATCCTTCTGAACCCAAGATACTAACTCATCTGCCATATCCTGAAGGGTTTCGGACAAATTAACAAGCTCATACCCTTGTTCTATGGCTAGAGCCATGATCGATAGGGGGCCGCATATCCCATGGGCCATCCCCAAATCTAAATGTCCTCCGGGATAATTTTCCGAATCATTATTAAGTTGATTTTTCATGGTAATAAAATATCTGGGGATTCTGTTTCCTTTATAGTTAACAGTTTCATTTAATCGAATAAAATATTCTAAGATATTTTTAATGGAAATTTCCGCTTGGTTATTTTCCTTTAAAATTAAAAGATATCTGGCTATTCCAGCTAATCCATAAACCGTTTCAAAATCCAAACTTGTGGTTTGGCCTTCATTCAGATTTTTAGTTGCAATCTGTATATAAAGGCTTATATTTTCAAGTATTAAATCATTTAATTGACTGACAAAGCTTGAATAATTCTTTCCATCTGATAGCAAATAAACGGAAGCGGCAATTCCAGTGAGTCCTCCCCACAGTGATAAATTGTTTACTTTCCCCTCTGATATGGTTTGATTTAACAGCACCAACATCTTATATCCGTACTCTTCTAAAACAGAACTGTTGCTATTAATTTGCGAATGGAAAGAAATTAAACCTGATATTCCGGAAGCAAGTGTATAGTCCACATCCAAAGTTTGAGCATTTTCCACTTGTTTTAAAGTTGCAATAAGAATCTCAGGCTCTTTTAAATCCATAATTAGTTTATCTGTGAAATTTGATATGATCCGATTAATACTTTGATTCAAGTCCGTTTCAATTACCTGCATGATCATACTAACCTACCCTTCTATTAATGGAGTTGGGAAAAAGTTTTCTAATGAGCGGTTTGAAATTGCTCGATCTGCATATTGTACAGTTCCGCATATATTTCATCCTTTTCCATAAGTTCTTTATGTGTACCCATTTCCACAATTTTTCCTCCATCGAGAACAAGTATCTTATGAGCATATCGAATAGTTGTATAACGGTGCGAGATAAAAATGCCAATTCGGTCATTTACCAGATTGTTAAACCTCTTAAATATATCTTTTTCAGCCTCAGGATCTAGGGCTGCACTTGGTTCATCCAGGATATACAAAGACGCATCTCTCATAAATGCTCTGGAAATAGCAATTCTTTGCCACTGTCCGCCGCTTAACTGATACCCATCTTGGAAGTACTTACCAAGTTGTGTGTCTAAATAGCGGGGTAATTGGCATGTAAGGCTGGCAAGTCCCGCATTTTCGAGAGCTTTATTAATTTCAAAGTCATTTTCAATATTTTTAATATCCCCGAATCCCACGTTGTTTCTGAGCAACATTTCATAGTGAACAAAATCTTGAAAGACCATTCCAATTTCTTTATACAATTGATTTTCGGTAAAAGATTTAATGTTCCCACCGTTGATTAGTATATCTCCCTCATAGTCTGAATAAAGAAGTGTAATCAGTTTGACAAGCGTAGATTTACCTGACCCGTTTTTTCCAACAATCGCAAGTGTTTCTCCTTGTTCTAATTTGAATGAAATGTCTCTTAATACATAAAAATCTGTACCTGGATACTTAAAGGAAACATTTCTAAATTCGATTGACCTAATTTTTTGACCGGATGATATCTTTTTGTTAGATTCGGAATGATTTACAGCCTCCTTCATATTTATTGCGCGTGGGTAATCCAAAAAATTGAAGAGTTGTTCCACATACAAATTATTTTTGCAAATATCTACTATATTAAATACGATATTTTGTGAATTAGTAAATGTTAAAGTTACTGCAGAAATATAGGCAACAAAATTACCAATATTGATTTCACCGGTAAATGCTGAATAGGCAATATACATGATGATAGCGCTTATTAAGATATTGCTAATCAATTGGGAAAACAGTGATATTCCTGTCCTTTTATTAGCAAGACTTTTATCTTCCTTTAAGAAACCGTTAATGATTGATTGATACTCACTTAAAAAATGAGCATGTAGTTGATATAACTTTGCTTCTTTAAAACTGGAATCTCTTGTTAATAAGAATGTCAAATACCAAGCTTTCCTGTGGCGTGGAATCCTTGAGTAATGAATCAGAAATTCTTTTTTCCCCAAATGCAAATAAGCAAAAAAGAATAACACAGGAATTAAACCGAGTGATAACGCAATAATCCAGTTCCATGTTATTAAGATCGCTGCCGATGAAAATAGGGTAACAAACCCAGTTAATATTCCAAGAATTTGTTCGAAAATCTCGTAAGGTCTATAGTTTGCTTCTTGCTGAGATCTTTGCAGCTGATCCTGTATGTAGGCATTTTCAAAGTTTGCCAAACTCATGTTGCCTACTTTATTAAAAATTTCCACATTTACAAAGTTTGAAATATAGGTTTGATAAATAGATTTACTATGTGTATTGAATATTGCGATAATCTCGTTCAGTAGTGTTATTCCAACAAAAATAGCTACAGCATTAGCTATAGGAAAAAAACTATCTGTTTCCTGCATTTTCACGATTGTATTTACAATATTTTGAGAAGCCAAAAGGAGTAAGGCAGGAATTAGGCCACTCGTTATATTAAAAATCAAAATCAATAAGAAATGTAAGGGATTAGCATTCCATAAAATTTTAAAAATTCTTGGCCAATAGGAAAATGCAAACACAATATTTCTTAAACTAACCGTTTTTTCAGATTGAGTTGAAGCTTGCATGGAGACCTCCCTATAAACCTATTAAACCGTTATAAATTGCTGGGAAAAGCTCTTAATAGCATGACGGTATAAAGTTAAGATCTTTGTTTCATATTCTCGGTCTATGCCTATTAGGCGATTGAGGTGTAAGTGAATTAGACTGTCTAAAATGTCCGCTTTTGTGGAATATAAGTCGCTCTTAATATATTTTGTAATGGAATTTGAATAAAAATGTAATGGCACTTCACGTAAAGACAGTAATTCTTCCAAGCTATTATCCAAGGGTGATTGTTCTGAATTTCGGACCACAAACCTATCAAAAAAATCAGCATATACCTTTTTATTTTTTCGATATTCAGCCAGCCACTCTTTATAACTAACCCGCTGGTTTAACCACTCCAATTGATCTAAAGGTTCAAAGCCAAAGCATTTCATATAATGATTGATATTCATAAATGCAATAATGTCGGTAGAAACAGGCATACCCTCAAAACGCATCTTTTTAATTAATTCTAGTGCAATAAGGCTATCGTAATAAAATATATCCTCAGCCTGTTCTATAAGAACTGGACCCCCATACCTCTCAATTTCAGGGTCATAAGTATCAAAGTTAGCCTTATAAACAATCCCTGTTTCCTTTAGCTTCTTTAACCATTTAACTAATGTAGGTAGTCCTTGATGAATTAACATATCTGAAGGCGCCCTGAATCGAATTCTAAGGTGGAAATCGGGATCCCTATACCGCATGAAAAAAAATGAATCAAACCACTCGTGATTTTGTATAAATTCATACAAGCCAGTACCAATTAATTCATTTTGACGGTCTTCAGGGCAATAGAGCTTAAGATAAATCCAATTTTCAAAGGGGTATTCCATCCTCCTCTTCTGATTTATAAGTGGAAGAAACTTATTTGTATTCCGAATTACAACAGACGCTTTATCTCTAATATTCTTATTAAAAAAAGAAAAGACATTTTCTCTGCATATTTCATTGGTAGGCAGAGCTTCTAGATTCTCTGTCAATGTTAATATAGTGGAACCCTTTAACTTGCTGACTTCTTTGAAAAGGTCTCTCAAGTGTTCATGATTATCCAAGTTAAATAAGATTTTGTTATCAAAATACACTAAAAATACATACTGATCTATACTGTATTTTTCTCTATATTGACTAAATTTTTCGATGAACGATTCTTCTGAACCGCAGTCTTGAAAGGTACTTGACCTTATATTCCACTTCGCAGGTGATAAAATAAAGTTTTTATATGCAATTCTCGGGATAAATGGAAGCCCTAAATTAGTGATATTATTAAAAAAATACGGGTAATTACTTCCTGTTCTTTGTTCCCCCATTTCGAATAGAAATCGATAAATGTTTGAACACAAGGAAGGGTTTAGCATATGACTTGCTAAAGGTATCAGTTCCTTCCCCATGGATATTGATTTTAGATAAAGTCCGTCATGAGTAGCTCCTACCGCAATATCTTCTAAATCGATATTATTTTGAGAATTTATCTTGTTAGTAATATTAATTGAATACTCTCTTCTTTCATCAGTTTGGCATATATTAAGGTTTCTTTCACTAATTGGCGCAGGAATTACTTCTGCCAAAATGCTATCAGCAAAATGTTCTTGTTCTTTTTTAGCAATTTCTTTCCAAATTATTTTTTCTTCGTTCTCTAAGTAAGGAGTAAATCTCCCTAATGTATTTCCTGCTCCTGCTGCATAAGGATTATGGCTCAAAAGGAACTTTATTTTACCGTTTCCTTCATTCACCTCTAAAAAATACATATCCATAGAAATTGGGAAATCCATCTCTTTTACAGACCTATTTACTTTTATTTTTTCTAAATGATGTTCATTTAGCGAAAGCTCCAGAGAACCATTTAAATTACATTCTATTATTAAGTCCAGAAAAAATTTATCTATCTCTCCCAACCCAACTGTTTTACTATTACTGCTAATTCGGTTTTTAGCAGGAGGATATTGATAATCACCAGGAGGCCCCAAACCTATACCTTCTTCCAATAGTTCTAATACCGGCACTTCTCTTTCCAGTCCATAACTCTGCAAGAATTTTGAATGATATTCTTTTAGCTCATGGTTTTTATAACCGCCATTATATGCATTCAAATGGCACAGGAGGTCAGCAACCTCTTCAAGATCCTTTTTATGTTCACTAGCTAATTGATAAGGAGTGCCCTTTGTAATTAAGTCTATTTTTAGAGGAGACCTTGTTTTTACTATACTGTTCATCTTCTCAATAATTTCTGAATAGAGATCCAGTCCTTCCCCTAGTTCAGTTTGTTCATACTTTTTAATAAGTGTCTCAATCTCGATCAGCAAACTTGTTATAGGAAGATCTTCATTTTCTCTAATAAGTATCTCTAAGACATGGGTTAAACAATTTTTTGAGTTGGGAGGCAGTAATTCGGTAGTAAGAAATTCTTGCTGAATTAATTGAACAATATAATTCTCTACGACTTCCAAACTAACCTCTTTGTATTTTCTATGTATACTTGAAACAAGCTCTTTATATAAAATGGGAGTTTTCGCCATCTTGAAAACCACTTCAGTTATTTCGTTATAATTAATTGAAGTAGCTATCAATTCTTTATCTTTTGATTGCTCATTAATCATCTCTGTCGTGCAATTTAATTTTGCTCTATTCCCATTAATGAGAATTCCCTGGTTAACAGCGACTTTTATTCCATTTAAAACCTGTTTTTCAGCTTCTAGCAATCTTATCAGCTTTCCAATCCACTCTCTGTCCGCCCGAACTTGCTTTTTAAAAGATCCAGTAGTCTTATTTATTCCGTTATCCATATTCGAAAATTCTCCCAGACCGACACTTGCACATAACCCAAATGGTGTTGGACGGGTTGAAAGACGATTTAAATATCTAAAAATCCCTTTAATTACATTCTTCTTACTTTTTTCCCTACTTTCCAAAGTGATTGTGTCTATGGATTCGAGAAGTGTTAAACTTGATACTGCTATAGCTTCTCTAATCATTTTATTTTCATTAACTAAATTTTTATAATAAGAAAGCTGTGTATCTATTGAAGAGTTGTTGTTAAATGTTTTTACTAGATGTTTATAAAAGAAATTCACGGGCAAAATAGGAGTACGAACCATAAATTGATCAATAATCTCGAAAAATCCTTGACTGCCATTAGGCTCATTCCTATATCGATTATGCATCACTAAAGTTTCCTTTCTGAAATATAAAAGAATAGTTCATCCCGTACCATACATACGGGATGAACCTTAACTTAGACTGTTCAATTCATCGCTATTTTAGATATTATTTGTTCCCGCATCCAAAAGAGATGCAGATAGCAGTTGGACAACGGCGAAGAGACTGCCTAATAATTGTTCCAATTGTATTTGGCTGTATTTCTCCTTGGAGTTTAACTGCGTTTTTTTGAATGTCTAAATCAAATTTCTTTTCCATTTCTATTCCTCCAATATTTTTAATTGCGATCGATCACAATTAAAAATTTAGTATATCAACCTCATGTATGTCAACTTCTCCCATTTTAAGAATATATTAACAATATTTTATGGTGGAATTTTGTATTTCTAAAACTTTACTTGTATTACATTCTTCTAACATTATTGCTTTGTTCTTGACTTTTCTGTTCATTTACATATATAAGAAAACGACTCCCTCAAGAGGAAGTCGTTTTAGATTTTGGCTTAATTTTCTCTTTATTGTCAATTGCTGTACCATATATGATAATCACAAAGCTTAATGCAGTATTAACGAACATGTTAAGAATTAACAGAAGAATTGGAAATTCAATATTTGGTTTCCAATAGGAATTCATCAAATTAATTAAAAGCCCAATTATGATTGTGTGAATGGTTGCCCCGATAACCTTAACTATCGGATTCTTATGCTTAGCTGCATATATAGCAAGGGGAGCTAATATGATCATACTTGTATAAGATATAATAGCCAGCCAACTCCCTAATTCAATGGAATAATCAGGAATCAGTGAAGGCAATACCTTCATGATCAACTTTAAGCTAAACATATAAAAGCTCAAATAAAAAATTATTCCTATTGTATTTAAAAAGAAACGTTCTACAATCAGATTCAATATTTTATATTGTTTTTTTCTAATTTCATATATTATTTCAGCAGCAACAACAATGATTATAATTCCTAACATAACGTATAATTGAGTTCCTGGTATATTTCCCTTAAAAATTTCTATTAAAAATTTTACAACCTCGATTAGTTCACCCAACATTTAAATTCACCTCTTATTATTTTCAAGTTTTTCAAAAACTTCAAGTAAATTCTCCGCAATGAATTTCACTTCATTAACCTGGGCGATATTTCGTAACATCCCTTTTACGATGATGATATCTGGGTTCTTTTTCTTCATTTCACTATTGATTAAAATAAGCGATGATTCTACTTCGCGAATGGAATCTGGGGACAGATAAACGCTTTGAATAATTTTATTAATAGAGCAGAGCTTTTCGTAGATTTCACCGATGTAAATGTTTTTATCATTTGCCTCTACTCTCTGCAAATAGTTTTCGCTTAAAATTGGTTCTATCTCTTTGCTTTTGAATCCATTAAATACACAAACAATCGTGTCTGATATAAAACCAACCAAATCATCAATAGAAATATCGGCGCCATCCAGGATGACAACTGCAGAGTATTCCTCAATCAGACTATTTAGAATAATAGCCATATCTAATACACAATGATTCAATTCTTTTCCACCAACATATTTCATCAGTTCTTGAAATCTACGGTAGATTTTATTCCGTTTATCTTGAATAAACCCGATTACTGATTCATCATTTATATTCTGTTCCTTCATTTGCATGATAAGGAAATCTTCATGTTCTAAAGCAACCGACAAATAGCTCTTTAAAACGCCGTGCAAATAATCTATTCTCTGGTCAAACGTTCCTTTTACATGGGGGGGTTCCTTACCCAAACTTTTATAAAGACAATCTAGGTAATGTTCATAAATAGCTACAAGGATGCTCTTCTTTGAGGAAAAGTGGGTATAAAGAGTCCCCCGTGCGATTCCTGTACAATTTGCTATTTCTTGAACATTAGTCAAATGATAACCTTTTTCCGAAAATAGTTTTAAGGCTGCTTGGATAATTTTCTCCCTCATTGTCAACACCCCAATAATAGATAGTCTATTTTAATAATTGAACTGAACAGTCTAGTCGATGCAAATTTTATACTTAAATGGATAAATAATCAATATATATTTATGGTTAATTGGAAAAAAAAACAAAAGCATCACTATTTCTTATATGCAAAGTAAAAAACTATTCGTCAATATTATGAAATGGCGGCCTTAACAGAACTCAAAAACCATATCCGTTCTGGTGATGTTTAGGTTGAAGGCAGTCGGCTACGGATCAAGTTTTTGGGTTAAGTCATTTATTGGGATTCCGTTTCGCACCAATGCTAAGAGATATAAGTGACGCAAAGTTATATACCATTTCTTCGCCTAATGACTTTCCAAATATAAAAGGCATATTACGAGGCAAGATTAACACGAAGGTCATTAATGAAAATTTTGATGATGTATTAAGGCTGGCACATTCAATTAGGGAAGGAAGGGCTTCTGGGTCATTAATGATGGGAAAACTAGGCTCATATGCAAGACAAAGCAACATTGCAACAGCACTTCGGGAAATTGGAAGAATTGAAAAGACAATTTTTATTCTTGACTACATTACGAATGAAACATTAAGAAGAAGACATCTTGGGTTAAATAAGGGAGAAGCCATGAATGGACTAGCCGGTGCCCTATTTTTTGGTAAGCGTGGGGAATTAAGAGAGCGTGGTGTACAGAATCAACTACAAAGGGCAAGTGCTTTAAATATATAATCAATGCGATAAGCGTTTGGAACACGGAGTTTTTAGGAGAAGCAACAAAAGAATTTAAGAAGAATCATGCCCTGAAGGAGGAATTACTCCCACATATTTCACCACTGAGCTGGGAACATATTAATCTTCTTGGGGGAATACAAGTTTGATTCAAATAAAATACCTGCTAACATGCTAGATGCTAGACCTTTGAAAAATAATTAATCAATAACAAAAGCCAAATCCCATTGCGTACAGGTTCTTGGCTTTTTTATGTTGAATTTTGTTTAGCGTTCAAAATTTCCGAAATGTTGGCGGTACCCCATATTGGGTTAGCAGGGAATTAAGCCGGCGCAAGTAACGACTGCCTATCCGCAAGCAATTCCTGCTTATTTATTAGCCAAAAAACGCTGCCTGGAAACAGGGGCAGCGTTTTTTGAGAACTCTAATTATTGTGCTTCAATTAAGCCATAGCGGCCGTCTTTACGCTTGTAAACCACGTTAGTGCGGTTTGTTTCAGCGTTAGTAAATACATAGAAGTTATGACCTAACAGGTTCATTTGCAGAATCGCTTCTTCACTGTCCATTGGCTTTAGATCAAAGCGTTTTGTACGGACTAGCTCTAGTTCATCATCGTCATGAACATCGTTATTTGTATTAGTAAATTGGAAAGGAACGGTCCCTTTCTCACGGAATTTGCGGTTAATTTTTGTTTTATGTTTCCGAATTTGACGCTCTAGTTTGTCACCAATCAAGTCAATCGCCGCATACATATCAGAATTGGTCTCTTCCGCACGTAAAACTAAATTTTGCAGCGGAATGGTGATCTCAACCTTTGATGTTTTATCTGGATTGAATCTAAGATTAACATTTACTTTTGCATCGGGTGCTTCAGTAAAATAACGCTCCAATTTAGAAATTTTCTTTTCAACATATTCTCTAATTGCTGGAGTTACCTCAATGTTTTCACCACGTACGTTATAGTTCATCTGTGGATTCCTCCTTTTTTTAAGGCTATGTAGTTACATTTCTATTTTACCCTATGATTCTCCTGCTAATTAGGAAGAAATTATTTGTCGAATTATTGACAAAAACATTGGGTAAATAGTGACAATGCTTCAACACCACCTTTTCCTGGGAAGGTAATTTTATACCTGAGCAACGGCTCAATTATATTTTAATATTACAAGGGACAACTTTCCAGTAAAAAGGGCCATGAATAAGGTAAATTGATGTAAAAATTAAGGAGGGCCCCGTGATGACTCAAGAAGAGAGAAGACTGCTTGCCTGGCACGAAACATTGGAGCTGCATGAATTAGTTGCTTTCCAAGCAACCGGATTAATGAAGTTAAAAATGTCAATTAATAAAGTAACCGATAATGAATTAAAGGAGCTTTATCGAAAAGGTATTCATGATCTTGAAACAAATTTGAATGAACTGCTTAAATTTTACCCACAGGCGCAAGGCTATCAATCGCGTGACAATGATGCTCGTGAAGACTTGGGCTTTTTCGCTGCTGACTTGCTCGCCCTTTCCAAAAGTTTGGTGCGAAATCTTGCGGCGGCGATTACGGAAACAGCAACACCTTCATTGCGTAAGGTTCTAACCCGTCAGCTTACAGGCGCCATCCATGGCCATGAAAGAGTATTCAACTACATGCACAAACACGGCTACTATCCGGCCTACGACTTAGGCCGCCTACTCGGCCACGACATCGAAAACGCCAACAAAGCCCTAAAAATGCGCTATTGAAATATCTTGATGGTTCCTTCACTGGTGCCTGACACCACTCGTGGACATTTGTCCGTATGGGATGGACACTTTGGCAAAAAATGTGTCCATCTCCAGTGGACAAAATGGCGTTTTTGTCTTTTTGTGGTGCCTGACACCACTATTGTTGACACCACTATTGTAACGCACCACTATTGACACGATTATCGGGCAAGCGTTACCGATTGGATGCTTTGGGCTCCTGCTTGTTTGAGCAGTTTTGCTGCGTGCCTTACGGTTGAGCCGGTGGTGTAGACATCATCGATGAGAAGAATCTTTTTATCTTGGATATCTGCTTCGGGGATGAGCTTGAATACTTGGGGATGGTGGATCCGTTCTAATCTTGACTTTTTTGATTGTTTCTCTGAATGGATGCGGGTGAGGATTTCCGAAGAAGGCAGACCCGCTTCCACCAACAGTGCAGACGCTTGATTAAAGCCGCGCTCATACAGCCTTACTTCGCTTAAAGGTATCGGGACAAATAAATCAGCTTCCAGGTTCTTTATGACCTCCTTTAAATAAGCAGCAAACACTCTGGCAAGTGCATAATCGCCGCGAAATTTATACTTAGCAATCACTTCTTTTACAAACTCATTGTAAAGAAATAACGAGTAGTTTTTTGTCAAAAACCCCTGCCATTGCCCATCCTCCTCCCAACGGAAACAATCGTGACAGAGATCGCCATCGCGAAATTTCTCTTCAACCAAACATAATGGGCGGCCACAGATTCGGCATGTTTCCCCGGAGATTTTCTCCAGCTTCCCTTTACATTCGGTGCAAATCAGCCGTTCTTTTTCTACTGAAAAAATTGCTCTCCAGCCAATCTCCGGCATCATCCGCTGATGACAAATCAGACAATAATTTTCTGGAAAAAGAACCATTTGAAATATCCCCTTTCTTACAGGTGTATTAGTCTTAGAATCCCACTGGCTTTAGCCGTGGGAGTGTTACAGATCAATCAACTTGCGCTTAACACCTTCTTTGTTCATGGATACAATTTGCCGCTGCGCACTTACCATTGCCTCAGTTTTTCCATAGTGGAAAAAGGTCACCACCCCATCAGGGAAGTCCTTACTCCTGCCGGCTCGACCAGCGATTTGTACCAGGGCACTTTCGCTAAAAATGTCATCCTCCGCTCCGACAACCGCAACATCGATATTAGGGAAAGTAACGCCCCGCTCGAGAATCGTAGTCGTCAGCAGCAACGCGATTTCCTTGGAGCGCATTCTTAATACTTTTTCTTTCCGTTCAGGATCTTCGGCATGAACTGCTTCAATATTGGGGACAAACTTTCTTAGAATGTGGAGGGCTTTTTCCATTAGCGGAATATGTGGAAAAAAGACTAGCGCCTGTTTGCCGACCTCCAGCCGTTTTTGAATCCATTTGAGTAGATTTGTCGGGAGTTTATTTTGCTGAAGCTGCTTTTGCCAATTTCCGCACCAGACGAATTCAGGGACAGGCAGAGGATGGCGATGGAACCTAGCGGGGATGACGGTAAATGCTCTTTTTCCGGAAAGGCATTCCTTTTGCCATTTGACATTCGGGGTAGCCGTTAAGTAAACAATCGCCGACTCCGGTTTGCGTGCCTGAACCGCTGCATATTGAAGCGATTCCTCCACTGTATAAGGAAAGGCATCAACCTCATCTAAAATGAGCGCATCAAAGGCATGATAAAAACGCAGCAGCTGGTGGGTAGTTGCGATCGTCAGCGGGGCGTACGTATGGCGGTCCTGGCTGCCACCATAAAGTGAAGCAACCTCTATCTTCGGAAATGCTGCTCTTATCCGGGGAGTAAGTTCAAGCACGACATCTGTTCTTGGGGTTGCAATACAAATTCTTTTGCCGGCTGCAATCCCGGCCTCAATCCCGGCAAACAGCACCTCTGTCTTCCCCGCTCCGCAAACTGCCCAAATTAACCACTCTTTCTCTTGCAATATCGCTTCAGTCACCCGATTGGAGGCTTCCAATTGACCTTCGGAAAGTGCCCCTTGCCAATCCAATATATTTTGTGGTGAGCCGGTGTCAGGAACCGGGCCATTCCAGCCAATTAACGGTGTACATTCACTGATTCGCCCCATCATCAGACAATGCCGGCAATAGCGGCAGATTTCACCACAGCGGGCACATGGGAAAGTCGCGAACCAGTGTGGCTCCTGATTGCCGCACCTGGCACATAACAGCTTTTTTCCGTCGTATTCAATTCCTTTGCGGCAGGTTATGTAACCATTGTCATAATGGGCTTGGATTTCTGCGAGTGAGAACGGGAGATCATCTAATAGGAGTTGTTTTCCGGTTAAGAATAGCTGGAGTTTGGGGTCGAATGGAAAATTGGGATTTAGCGGAGGCTGAGGGATATCTGGGATTTCCGAAATGCGCTGAGAGTCCTTTGAAAAACTTTTCTGGAACGTCAGCCTGCCATCTTTTAGGAGAAAACGCATAGCGGCACCTTCTTTTGGAATAATTTAAATACCTTTGAATTGCTTTGACATAGAATGTCAAAATCCCTCCCCAAAAGTGAATGATATTGTTAAATTTGTTTGAACTTTAACGATTAAGAAAAACCATTCCAGCAAGACCGGAATGGCAGCAAATTCAATTTCGGTTTTATTTCTTCATCCACCCCATCCCCATCGAGCCTTCGCCAAGGTGGGTGCCGATGACTGCGCCGAAATAGCTAATCGAGAATTCAACGTTGGGATACATGGCAGCCAGCTCATCACGCCATTCCAGCGCTTCTTGTTCACGGTTAGCGTGAATGATCACGGCGCGATATTGCCCGCCTTTAGCAGCGTCTTCTCCCAACAAATCGGCAATTCGCTTTAAAGCCTTTTTCCGTGTTCGAATTTTTTCAAACGGAACGATAACCTTATTTTCAAAATGCAGCAGCGGTTTTACCTGTAACAAACTTCCAAAGAAGGCTGCAGCTCCCGACAGACGGCCGCCGCGCTGCAGGTGTGATAAATCATCTACCATAAAATAAGCACGTGCTGTTGCTTTCAATTCCTCCAAGCGGGCGATAATCACCTCAGGGTCCTCGCCCCGTTCAGCCCATTCCGCAGCTTCTAAAGCATAAAAACCTTGAACCATGCAGCTAATTTCAGAGTCAAACGCATATACCTTTATCCCTTCCACCATCGTACCTGCTGTAATTGCCCCTTGGTATGTGCCACTAATACCGCTGGACAGGTGGACGCTGATAACTGCGTCGTAATCTTCAGCTAAATTCTCAAATAACTCGACAAATTGGCCAATTGGCGGTTGTGATGTAGTAGGCAGTTCCTTCGTCTTGACCTCTTCATAGAACTGGTCCCAGGTGATATCGATTTCTTCTTGATAGACCTCATCCCCAAAAATTACATTCAACGGGATCATATGTATATTCGCTTTTTTTCGCATTTCCTTTGGAATGTACGCGGTACTATCGGTTACTACTGCCGTTTTCATATCGCAACCATCCTTATCTTTTTCTACTAACTATCTACATAGTTAATATTTTATCCGAAAAGGAGAGAAATTGCATTAATTAACGCGAAAACAGTTAATAACTAAAAAGAGGTTGATTCAAAGACAGCTGCTATCTTTAAACCAACCTCTTTTCTCATTCCTTATTATTTGTTTGAAAACCAGCCTGTTGGTGCTACCGCCAGATTAATGTTAATTTGTTTTACTTCTTGGAACTCTTCCAGCCCAAAGGTTCCAAGACTTGAACCTATACCACTTTGTTTATATCCATGCCATGGTGCTTCATTATAGGTTGGGCCATACGTATTAATCCAAGTAATACCAGCCCGTACTTCCTTTATTACCCGCATTGCTTTGGCACCATCTGATGTGAATACACCACCTGCAAGGCCATAGATCGTGTCATTTGCCAGTTTAATGGCTTCTTCCTCATCTTTAAATTTTTGAATCACGGCAACAGGCCCGAAGATTTCTTCTCTTACAATTCGCATCTCCGGAGTTACATCGATGAACACAGTTGGTTCAACAAAAAATCCTTTGTCTAACCCATTTTCCGTCAGACGGTTACCGCCGCAAGCGAGCGTAGCACCTTCTTGTTTGCCAATTTCAATATATTCTAAAATGGTATTCAATTGTGCTTCACTAACAATGGCCCCCATTTCAGAGCCTTCTTCTAATCCTGGTCCCACTTTGATATTTTTAGCGCGTCTGACGAACTCCTCAACAAATTGATCATAAATGCTGTCTTCGACAATAATTCGGCTTCCCGCAGAACATACTTGACCGGAACCAAAGAAAATACCAACTAAGGCATTATCAACAGCAGCTTCGAAATCGGCATCGGCAAAAATAATATTTGGTGACTTGCCACCCAGTTCAAGCGAGATTTTTTTCAAATTGCCTGCAGCATTGCGCATAATGCTTCTACCAACTTCAGTGCTTCCGGTAAATGAAACCATATCGACATCTGGGCTAGCCGCTATTACCTCACCAATTACAGAACCTTTTCCTAATACCAGATTCACGACACCTTTAGGAACCCCAACCTCTTCAATGATTTCAACCAGTTTCGTCGCTGTTACTGGAGTTACCTCAGCAGGCTTATAGACAATAGTGTTTCCAGCTGCTAATGCCGGAGCAAATTTCCACACACTCATTAAGAATGGAAAGTTCCATGGTACAATTAGTCCTGTAACCCCAATTGGTTCACGAATAACCATTGCTTGTACCGGATCGGCAACATGGTACGTTTCTCCATCCGGAGTTCTAATCAGACCTGCATAATAGCGGAAACAAGATGCAGCATCATGGATATCAATATCGGCCTCCGCTTTAATTTTTCCATTATCTTTTACTTCAAGTTCTACTAGCTCATCATGTTTTTCATCGATTTTATCGGCAATTTTCAGGAGGTATTCCGCACGTTCTTGTGCACTGATCTTAGACCAAATACCGCTATTAAAAGCTTCCTTTGCCGCTTTAATGGCTTCCTCCGTTTCTTCAACGGTTGCTCTGGGAGCGATCGCAATTAATTCACCATTTGCTGGATTCATCACCTTATTGGTATCTTGATTACTGGAAAGCCGCCATTCCCCATTAATATACATTTTTAATTCGATTACTTGAGTGGTTGTTGTCATAACGATCGCCTCCGATTATATTAAATAGCTCTTCAAGAGCGTGGTACAATTGGCATAAAATATGAATCTATTAAAAAAGTTACAGTTCCAGAACAAGCTCCTTTTCGGATTCTTTGGCTCTGGAGCAACAAGTTAAAATAACTTTCTTTAACCCCCTTTCATGATCTTTGTAGAAGTGGTCACGATGATCCACTTCTCCTTCCACCACCTGCACTTCGCAGCTTCCACATCCGCCTACTCTACAAGAATGGGGAGCCTGAACCCCAGCCTTTAATAGCGCTTCTAATAACGTTTCCTTTTCAGAAACTGCCACTTTCTTATTGCTGTTCGTCAATTTTACAACAAAAGGATTTTTGGGTCTTTCATCAGCAATAGCAAATAATTCAAAATGAATCGCATGGCTTGGGTAACCATAGCTTTCAGCGGCTTCTCGAAACTCTTTTACCATTGAAGCGGGTCCACAGAAATAGACATGTGAGCCAATTCGATGTTCAGCCAGTGTAACAGGTGTCATTTTTTTCGGAATCTTTGTTCTAGAGAAATAGAAATGACATTTTCCAGGATATTTTGCCATTAAATAATCATAAAACGCGCAATCCGCTTTTGTTCTTGCTGCATAATGCAATTCGAAGGATTTACCTTCAGCTGTTAAATCTTCCATCATTGTCATAAATGGAGTAATCCCGATTCCAGCTGCATAAAACACGTGATGTTTTGCTGCTTTAAAAGCCAGTGGGAAATGGTTTTTTGGCCAACTGATTTCTAACCGATCTCCCACTTTGATTTCATCATGCCAATAAACAGAACCGCCTCTTGAATGGTCGTCTTTCCGAATAGCAATCGCATATTGGGTACGGTCGGTTGGATGACTAACAAGTGAGTAGTTCCTTTCAATGGTCTCAGCGCCATTTTTTACATAAGTGGCAATATGGGATCCCCCGGTAAAGGCAGGCAGTAATTCCCGATCAGCTGGATACAAGTGGAAGCGCTTTATAAGTTTTGTTTCCTGAACTATTTTTCCTACATATACTTCAATCTTTCCGAATGCTTTCATCAAAATCACTCCCATCGTTATGTCCTTCCGTTAATTTGTCGTTGCAAAAGCAGGGTTGTAAGGATAGCCAATATATCCTTTGCGCTCTCTTGAGAAGAAAGGGCCAATTTCCAGGCTGATTTGGCAATGGCTGCAGATGATATCCGTTTCTTCTTCTGCTGCTTCTTGCAAATGATAGCATTTTAAACAATAAACATAACGTTTCTTCTTGCCAGAAATTAGTGTCTGAATTTCACCTTCTGAAAAGCCGGCCTCAATGGCCGCTGCAAAAATAGATACAGCATCCTCCCATTTAGCTGAAATATAAAGTTGCGTTCCCATTTTTTGCCGATCTAATATTTCATTAACATGGCTCAGTTGGATTTCATCATTAACCTCAATGAGCTCATATTCTATTTGACCATTTATTTCGTCAATCAATTGTTGGATGGCGTCTGCTTCTTTTGGTTCAGCAGAAATAATCAGTATTTTTCTGCCATTCTGTCTTACTGTAAATTTTTCTACAATGGTTACCGATTGATCGAATAATACCGGGCTGCTATATACCACTTTTCATACCCCCAATCATTAAGACTTAGTTTACTTGCCATTCCAGTTTTTCGACTAAGTTTTTCAAATATTCTACTGTAGGCTCAATAAATGGCGTAAACCCTTTATAATCAGCCATTGGTTTTGGAATGTCTGATAGAATCGAGTAGGTTTGCTTCAGCCATTCTGGCCTTAATACTAAATCTTTCATTGCCAGGAACTGCGTATTTAACACGAACAAAATCGCATTACTTCTTGGCATACGATAGAAAAATTGTTCTTCTACACGTAGTCTTACGAGATCGCCGGCATTTTCAGGAGTGACCAAAAAGCGTGTTGGCCCCCAAGTATCAAAGGTTTCATAGTTTACATCCCAACGATTCGCCATCAAGTTCCAGTTAATTCTCGTCCAAGGTTCGCCTGGTAAAACATTGCGAATTAAGAAATTGCGAACTCTTTCAGCCAGCGGCACACCCGTGCGTGACACAAACGGCACCGGTGCGTGAATTTCGTCAAAGGTCATTCCTTTATTCCAGTGAGGTGAGAATAAAGCGGCATAAGATTCTTGGGCGACTTCCAAATATAGATTACCATCTCTGTGAACCATTAAAACGAAGTCCGTGGTGAAGTGACGGCCAATTAAATCAAGCGGCTCAAGCTCGATACTTGATGCATCTCCAAAAATAAACGATTCCGTTTCATTTAAGATGTAGTTATGGAAAGTCCAATGATTACCGTTCTTTTCCACCTGGAAGTGCTCCGGATAGCGTTCAACCGCCATTTCAATCAGCATTTCTACTACTTCCCATTGCATTTCCATCGTATGTGGATAGGATTGGAATCTTACTGCAGGCTGTTCTTTCAGTAATTCTCTTTTTCTTTTGATTTGTTTTTCATATTCTGGTGTGATGACAACACAATTTGTATGGTCCTTTTCAAGTTTTCTTAAGTCGTTGGAATACCGATAGTTAGAACCTTCTTTAATATTATGAAAAGGGTAGGGAAATAGATCGAGATTAGTTGATTCGTACACACTAAATTCCTCCTTTGATTTTGGATCATAATATAATTTTTCGGATAAATTATCAGAAAATTATATTATTTACTTCACTAGTAATGCAATAACTGTGCCAATTTTAAAATATTGATTTCCTAAGTTTTTATACCTTTGCAATATTGTTAAAATTTCATTTACAAAATATTCATTCAATATTGAAATCCTTACCATATCCATTTCCTATATTCCACAAATTCATATTTGAAACTTCGATTCAAATATGAAATAATTTATTTAGAATAGTAGAAAAATTCAAACTACTGAAAAGGAAGTGTTCGATGGGAGTGTCCATGATTTTAGCGAATGAACAATTACTTCAAGCCTATCAATCAATTATTCTATCCATTTACAATGAAATTATTGTAACAGATAAACAGGGAATGATTTTATTTCGGAGCGGAAAACTGCAAAACTTTTGGTCTACAAACACGACCTCCTTGCAAGGAAGAATGTTTACCGAGCTCGAGGAAATTTCATTCTTTGGTGATCCCATTTTAAAATTATTAAAAAGCGAGGTACATTCTCTTCAATTAAAGGCATGGAATGGCAGTCATATTCTCATTACCGTATTTACATCCAATCATGCGGGTGAAGAATTAATCATATGGGGATTAAAAAGTATTTCCGATCATGTCATAGAGCCAATGGAACTATCCGATGACACAAATACCCAACAAACTTCCCCGATTGTCGTCCATAGTCCAAAAATGAAAGAGGTACTTCACACGATCGAAATGGTTTCAAAAGTATCTACAACCGTTCTTTTATTAGGGGAATCCGGTGTCGGAAAAGAAATGATCGCGAAAACCATTCATCAATTAGGAAATCGAAGCTCTAAACCGTTTATTGCCGTTAACTGCGGCGCCATTCCCGAGAATTTATTAGAAAGTGAATTATTCGGTTACGTCGGCGGAGCATTTAGCGGTGCTAACAAAAATGGGGCTCCCGGAAAATTTGAACTAGCAAATGAAGGGATCATTTTTCTCGATGAAGTTGCCGAAATGCCACTGAACTTGCAAGTAAAGTTACTTCGAGTTTTACAAGAAAAAGAAGTTACCCCATTAGGAAGCTCAAAACCGATTCATGTTGATGTCCAGATTATTGCTGCAACAAATCAATCATTAGAAAAAATGGTCAGAGAAGGACGATTCAGACAAGATTTATATTATCGGTTAAATGTCGTACCAATTGAAATCCCATCTTTAAGGGAGAGAACAGAGGAGATCCCGTACTTAATCTATCATTTCATAGCTAAGTATAATACGTTATATCAGCGAAACATTCATATTTTACCAGATGCGATTGATTTATTTTGTATTTACGATTGGCCGGGGAATGTTCGGCAACTAGAGAATACGATTGAACGAATTGTCGTCACGAGCAAAGAATTAAACGTGGATTCAAAACTAATTCACCATTATCTTCCATGGAAAAAGACTGAAATTGAAGAACCGCCGATTGTTCATCAAATAATGCCACTGCAAGAAGCAGTTGATTTGATTGAAGAACAGCTGATTAATATGGCTATGGAAAAATATAAATCGGTTAAACTTGCAGCAAAAGTACTCGATATTAGTCAACCTACAATGAGCAGAAAGTATAAAAAAATTCGTGAGAAATTACAACAGGCAGTTCTTTCTCCTTCCAATAAAAGACAAATACTAGAGCAACATTTAAATAAACAATTACGATCTATGGCGATTGTTACTTCAGCTGTCATTCTTCCGGAAGAAATCACTGAATTAGTGAATAATTCTAGTATTTCAACATCCACCCCCACTTATAAAAAGGTTCAAGAAAAACTAACCAAAATACGAGAACAAGAAGGAATCATTGAGTGGGTCTACATTTTTAAACCGGTAGATTATAACAAATTTCTTACGATTGTTGCCGATGAAGATTTTATCATTCCAGTGGGACATACATATGAAGGTCCGTCGGAAATGATGAAAGTTGCATTTGAGGCGATGAATGGGAAGCCAGGAGTAACCCCTTTATATAAAGATATTTATGGAGAATGGAAAACAAGTTTTGCTCCTTTAACGGATCATACTGGAAAAGTTTTAGCCATTATTGGGTTTGACCATACGAGATCGTATATTGAAACAGAATTAAAGAAAATAGAGAATATGTTAAAAACGCATTAGGAGATTTGCTCAACATTAGCCAAAAAAAGTATGGGGGGTTGAATGTGGAAAAGCCTCTTGGAAATACGAAGGATCCAATAGCTACTAGCGCCAAAAAAAGAGAGTGCCACTTTACAAAAGTTTTTGGAAGCACCCTCTTTTTTCATTTCTCTATTAACACCATTTGAAATATGATAGATCACTGCGCTTGTTTATGCGGAGAGACATATTTTTTTGGTATCGCATCATCATACGGCATGTCACTATGTCCGTAGCTGCGATGAATCATCATATAAAGTAATCCGAGACCAATAACAATGACCCCTGAAATGAGCACGATATAGTTGTCATACCAAGGTGCCTCCGGTGTTCTGGGCCAGCACATGTTGATCATTGCGATGATTCCGTAGATAAGCGCACCGATATTCACAGGCAGTCCCCACTTGCCCAATTGATACTTCCCGCTTGGCTTCCAACCTTTTAGTCTAGCTCGAAGTGCAGCAAGAACAACCATTTGGAATCCAATATAAATGCCAAATGATGCAAAACTAATGATCTTTGTGAGTGCATCTTCAGACACTTTTGAGCCAAGAACAATGATTGCTGGAACAATAGCTGCAAGAAGCAACGAATAAGGTGGAATGTGACGAGCAGGTGAAAACTTTTTTAAGAATCGGCTGCCGACAATCATATCATCACGTCCATATGAATAGGCTAGTCTGCTGGCTGCCGCTTGTAAGCTGATTGCACATGAAAGGAAAGAAATCAAGACAATCCCTAGAACGATCTTTGCACCAACTTTACCAAATGCATTTGTTAACAATGTATCAACTGGTGTAACGTCTTTACCAGAGATAACTGCTGGAATATCAGCAACGGAAAGCACTAAAGCAAGGCTAACAAAAACTGCGGCAGCCCCGCCAATATATATCGTCCGGCGCATGGCCTTTGGGATCAGAACACCTGGATTGGGTACTTCTTCTGCCACATCACCACAAGCCTCGAACCCAAAATATAGAAAAGTTCCAATTAATCCAGCTGCGGCAAATGCATAAAAGTAGTTATGGCCGCCCCCGGCACCAAAAGAATCAAATAACACCCCGAGACCATGATGTCTTTCTGTGGCAAGCAGCCAAAAACCAACTACAAGGGCACCGATAAGCTCAGCAGAAAAACCAATGACTGCTGCAGCTGCAAGAACTTTTGTGCCCAAAAAATTAATGATAGTCGAAAGTATAAGAATAACGATTGCACAAACAATGGTTGAGTTCACGGATATTTCAAAACCTAAAATCTGTGCCAGAAATGGCCCGGCTCCATATACAACACTAGAAATGGTTACAAACAAAGCAATTAAATAAATCCAGCCGGTCATCCACGCAAATTTGCGTCCCCATAATCTTCGGGCCCAAGGATAAACCCCTCCTGCAACCGGGAATTGTGCAACAATCTCACTAAAGACAAGGGCAACTAGTAATTGTCCGAGACCGCAGATGATAAGGCTCCAAATCATTGGCGGACCACCTTGCGCAAGTGCGTACGCAAATAACGTGTACACACCTACAACTGGGGAAAGATAAGTGAATCCTAGTGAAAAGTTTGCCCAAGGACTCATATCGCGGCGAAATTCAGATTCATATCCTAGTGAAGCCAAGTGTGCAGCATCACTATCAAGATGTTCTGAAGTAGGAACGCCTATTTTTTTGTTCGGATATTCTTGCATATTTTTACGCCTCCTTAAAGTGGTAGTAATATAGAGTAATCCATGCAAATCTTGTGCCAATGGTAAATTACTATAATTTTCAGTAAATTCAGATTTAGGTAAAGATAGATTTTATAATGTCAATTTCAATTATGAAATTTGTATTCATTTATGAATCTCATTTTAATTAGTGGAGTGAAATTGAAAATACATATTCTTTATGGAGTAGAAAGATAAGAGGCCCCTGACATATCTATCATTTCGGTGCAAAATAAAGAAAGGCACTAGAGGAGCTCCATGAAAAAACACGCAGCGGCCTGCGTGCTTTTGATAAAGCTATTCATTTTCCGTTCATTCTTACCGGACTTCCACCCAGCCATTTTTGATGGCGGAAACGACGGCTTGCGTGCGGTCATTGACGTTCATTTTTTGCAAAATATTGCTGACGTGGTTTTTGACCGTTTTTTCACTGATATATAAGGCCTCGCCGATGCCACGATTGCTTTTTCCATCGGTCAGCATTTGCAGCACTTCACATTCGCGGCGCGTTAATAAATGCAGCGGACGGCGAATTTCAGTTGCCGGCAGATAAGAACCGCCGCGAGAGACACCGGCCGCAAGCTTGCGATACTCCTTCACCAAATTATGCGTCACCTTTGGATGCAGATATGAGCCGCCGTCAGCAACAACGCGGACCGCTTCAATCAGGGCATCGGCATCCATTTCCTTTAATAGATAGCCCATTGCCCCGGTTTGCAGCGCATGGGCCACATAATTTTCATCATCATGGATCGATAAAATGATGACTTTTGTTTTCGGGTATTTTTCAACCAGTTTGCGAGTTGCTTCGACACCATTCATTTGCGGCATGTTGATATCCATGATCACGACATCCGGGCGGTACTCTTCGACAAGCGTTAATGCTTCAGTCCCATCATCCCCTTCAGCAACCACTTGAAACGATTTTTCAAACTCTAATATTCTTTTAACACCTTCCCTAAACAACTGGTGGTCATCAATAATAATTATTTTTGTAGTCATTTATGTACCCCTCCTGATCCTTTTTACTCTTTTAGAAAATAAAGGTAGTGTGTACGAAGCTCAGCTAAATTTATTTCCACCCTATAACCGAAAGATCGTTCGATAACCCATTTCTTAAAGTAACACTAGTTGATTAATGGAACACGAATGGATACTGTGGTACCTTTACCCATTTTTGAATCAAAGGTGATTTCGCCATTTAGCAGATCGACCCGTTCTTTCATACCGATCATCCCGAAGGACTCCGGCTTTTTCTGATTCATATCGAAGCCAACCCCATTGTCCTTAATCATCACCAACACTGCGGTAGTAGAGAGTTCCAATCTTACTTTAATTTGGCCGGCATTAGCATGTTTCAAGGCATTCTGTACCGATTCCTGAATCAGACGAAAAAGGGCAACCTCATACTTTGGCGGCAGTCTTAGTTCGTGCCCGATCATTTCAAATTCAATACGTGAGTGGTTATGATATTCTTCGATCGTTTGTAAGTATTTTCTGAGGGTAGGGACTAAGCCTAAATCATCAAGGGCCATGGGACGAAGGTCATAGATAATCCGGCGGACTTCGTAAAGCGCCGAGCGAATCATTTTTTTAAAGCTTTGAATCTCAACTAGCGAGGCTTCTGGCCCCTCCTCACGATACACACGTTCAATTAAATCAGAGCGGACAATGACATTGGCAAGCATTTGCGCGGGTCCATCATGGATTTCCCGTGACAGGCGTTTCCGTTCTTCTTCCTGGGCCTCGATAATTTTCAAGCCAAAGTCCTGCTTTGCTTTTGCGTGTTCATAGGCTTCACCAAACTGTTTCAAATCACTTTGCAAATAATTCATCACCACTGAGATTTGCGAAATCAACTGGTCTGCCCGTTCGATCGTCTCAGTCAGGCCAATCAGCCGATACTCCAGGTCATTGCTTTTTTCAAGCAGTTGCTTCTTAAGCTGGTCATTTATTGAGAGATCCATTTGCAACTGATGCGCCTGTTCATACGCTTTACGGATTTCCTGTTCCGTAAAGTTTTTAAAATTTCTGCTGACTTTTGACAGCTTGTTTCGCGCCTTCTGAACCTGTGACCGCAGCTGTTCACCTTCTTCCAGCAGCTTGGCCATGGTCAACTTGATTTCTGCCAATTCATTTGTTAATTTATTGTAATCTTGACGACATTGCTCACTGATTTGAAAAATATCACTCTTACTGCAAGTTACGGTTTCGAGCATTTCTTGACGAATCTCATCAATTGATTTTACCTGTATTTGTTCAAGTTTCATTCTCATTTCCTCCAGGGTTATCATTTCCCTTTAGGTCTTTTATCACGTTTTACCGATAGATGCGGCGAAACCCTATTAAAAACCCCTTCCAATCGCCCTAAAGACCCGCAAATCCCTAAAAAAATAGTATAATAAATGAATAGCAGGCAAATTTCACTTGCCAGCCGTCACCTGTATATTATAACATTCGAACTTTACACCAATATTAAAGGTATATTTCATTAATTTTTTTAAAAAGAAAGGAAAAATTTTGATGCTGTCGCGCTACTTTACCGTGAAAGAATATGGTGAACATGAAATTATCATCCAAAAGTCTCGCTTTATTGCACAAATCAAACGTGCTGAAACGGAAACTGAAGCTCAAGCGTTTATTCAAGAAGTTAAGAAAAAGCATTGGAACGCCACTCATAACTGTTCAGCCTATCTTATCGGAGAACATGATCAAATTCAGAAAGCCAATGACGATGGTGAGCCGGGGGGAACAGCCGGTGTCCCGATGCTCGAAGTGTTGAAGAAAAGAAACCTTAAAGATACCGTCGTCGTTGTGACCCGTTACTTTGGTGGGATTAAATTAGGTGCCGGCGGTTTAATCCGCGCTTACGGCAAAGCAACCTCTGAAGGACTGGATACGATTGGCATTGTCGAGCGAATATTGAAACAAGTAATTCATACGACGATCGACTACACATGGCTTGGGAAAATCGAAAAGGAACTGCGGGTCTCAGAACATAAAATAAAAGAAATTCATTATTTAGACAAGGTTGAAATCGAAACATACGTCGATGAAGGCCTGGTTCCAAGCTTCAGAGAATGGATGATTGAATTAACCAACGGACAATGCACCATCCGCCAGGGAGAAACCGTTTATTTAGAGGAAAACGTTGGATAAAAAAGGTTCATCTTTGATAATGATTATATTGGCACTTGCATAAAATGACAATTGGGAAAAAAATCACGCCATCGCAAAAAGTTTGGTTTTCGTTTAGGGCCCAAACATAGGGGTTGCGGCGTCTGCAAAAAAATATTTTACCAATCTGGTAATCTATTATAAAATAAAGTTTAGTATTCAAGTTTTTTAGCCAGAATTAGACATTTTTCTACGTTGAGGAGGAACGGCATGTCTATTGATAGACAATCTTATAAAAAAAGTCAAAAAAAGAAAAAAAAGTGGAGACGCATTTGGTTCTGGATCTTGACACCAATATTATTATTGCTTGTAGGTGCGGGTGTTTACGCCGGAACATTGTACCATAAGGCGGAATCGGTCATGAATAAGTCGTATAAGCCGATTGACCGCGACAGTGCCCGGGCAAAGCCGCTGACGATTGACAAAACCTCGATTTTATTTATTGGTGTCGATGACAGCGAAAAACGGAAAAAGAATGGTCCAGGCCGTTCTGATGCCCTAATGCTTGCCACTTTTAATAAAACTGAAAAATCTGTTAAGCTGCTGAGCATTCCGCGTGATTCCTATGTTCACATTCCGGAAAAAAATATTTATACAAAAATCAACCATGCCCATGCTTATGGCGGTGTCAAGCTGACACTGGAAACAGTCGAGGAACTGCTCGATATCCCAGTTGATTACTATGTAAAAATGAATTTCAATGCCTTTATCGATGTCGTCGATGCACTTGATGGAATTACCGTCGATGTTCCCTATACTTTCTCAGAACAAGACTCAAAAGACCATCCTAAAGCGATTACGCTGGAAAAAGGTGTCCAAACATTAAATGGTGAACAAGCCCTGGCCCTGGCCCGCACAAGGAAAAAAGACAGTGATATCCAACGGGGCCAGAGACAGCAACAAATTCTCAAGGCCATCATGACGAAGGCAGCTTCCGTGAAGTCGCTGGCTAATTACGCAGACGTTATGAATGCAGTCGGAAAAAATATGGAAACGGATTTAACTTTTGATCAAATGAAATCCTTCCTCGGTTACCTCCAAGCTGGAAACAGCCTGAATATTGAAACGCTCAGTCTAGCCGGTTCCGACTCTTATATCGATGGAATTTACTATTATCAATTAGATCAAGCCAAATTGGCAGAAACTAAACAAATTTTACAGAATCAATTACAGCTCACCAACAACAATACAACTTCTACTACCAATTAACCCGGAACACACTTCCGGGTTTTTTGTTTGCGGTAAACAGCATAACATATTGCTGCATCCGAACACTCTAGCAAAACAAAAACCGACAGCCAGCATGCGAATTCATGCTCACTATCGGTTTCGTTCTGTTTTTATCATTCCCATGATCCGAAGCAATGGACGATAATTTTTATTGATTAAACCAATGTTCTCGACAAATATTTCAATCGCTAAAAGAAGGATCGTAATAAAAATAATCGAGCCCCAAACAGTGGTCATTGTAAAAATAACAGCTGCCAGTCCAAACATTGCACTCATCGCGTAGATCAATAATACCGTTTCCCGATGGCTGTAACCCAGCTTCAAAATGCAATGATGGAGATGTGATTTATCCGGAGCCGACAATGGATTTTTATTATATAGCCGGCGAATAATCGCAAACAATGTATCTGAAATGGGAACACCCAAAATAAGGATCGGCACGACAAACGAAATGACCGCAATATTTTTAAATCCAAGGAGGGCCAAAACGGAAATCATATAGCCTAAAAACAGCGCACCAGAATCTCCCATGAAAATCTTGGCCGGATAGAAATTATATTTTAAAAACCCAACGGTACTGGCAATGAGAACGATGCCCATGGCAACCACATAGGCATTTCCCATCACAACCGCCATACCTGTTATCGTAATTAAAGCGATGGATGATACACCAGCTGCCAATCCGTCCAAACCGTCAATTAAATTGATCGCATTGGTGACACCGACAATCCAAAGCACCGTAATGGGAATGGTAAAGATACCGAAATCAATGCGCCCGTTAAATGGCAGATTAATGAACTCTACATCCACTCCACCCCAAAAGACAACCACAAGCGCGGCAACAATTTGTAATAAAAACTTTACCCTGGCAGAAAGATCAAAAATATCATCCAAAATCCCTGTCACCAAGATAATGAAGCCGCCAGCCACAATCGCTGGATGAGCTGCATCATAAGGACTTTCCGGCTGCAAGATCAATATTCCTAACAGAAAGCTGATAAAAATAGCCAACCCGCCTAACCGGGGCATAACTTTATGATGTACCTTGCGTTGATTTGGTTGGTCGGTAGCTCCAATTTTAAAAGCAAGTTTTTTTACGAAAGGAGTAATAAGAATGGAGCATAAAAAACATAATATAAAGGTCAGGTACAGCATGTAGATCCTCCTTACGGATATGGTGCCCCTCTAGGGTCACTTCGAAACAGGCACATATTTCTACATATAACGTTCATATTATAGCACACATTTTTCATTTTGGGATAAAACATAGCCATTATCGTTTTATTTCAGTAATATATTTTTGAGACCCATAAGGATAGACGGATTTAATCTGCTAAAGTTTCACTTATTTCGACAATTTTATTTTAATCATTTTTCCTAAAAATTTCGGCAGCGCCAGCATTCTTTTCCATCTTGTCGGCTGCATCAGCAACCGATAAAACCATTCCAAATTTAATCTCCGCCAAAATAACGGTGCCCGCTTTACTTCCCCCGCCAACACATCAATACTGCCACCAACCCCAATAAACAGTCCTTTTGAAAACTGCGGTAAATTTTCAAAAATCCATTTTTCCTGTTTCGGAAAACCCAAGGCAACGAACACAATATTCGGGTTCGCAGCCTTTATTTCCTCTGTAACAGTAGGATCCTGCCAATCAAAGAAGCCATGATGGCTTCCAGCAATCTGCAGCTGCGGATAGTTGCTGCGAATATTCTCGACCGCCTTTTGATTGGTCTCCGGCTTGCCGCCAAGAAGATAAATCCGCCACTTCCGCTTATTGCCAAGCTCCAGCAGGCGCACCGTTAAGTCAAATCCGGCCACACGTTCTTGAATCGGGTTATTTAGGATCTTGGAGGCGATCACAATACCGATACCATCTGGAACTACCAGGTCGGCAGCTTGAACAATCGACTTATACTCAGGATGCCCGTCAGCGTACATGACAATTTCCGGATTAGCGGTGACGATAAATGCTTTCTGTTGGCTTTTAATATACTCCTCAAGCTGAGCCACGACGTCATCAAACGATTTATTGACAAAGTGAATTCCTAATATCGGGACTATATTTGTTTCCATTACGAAAAAACCTCTTTATCTGAATTTCATTGTCCAAAAAGAAAACCTAAACAGCACGGCCATTTAGGTTATGATATTATCTGGGTCAATAAGCGTTAAATGGTGGCCAGCCCTCTTTGTTTTTGCATCACTTTTTCGCGGAATTTCTTTTGCTCATCTTTCGACATCGATTTATATTTCTTTAGGAACTTCTCGTATTGCGGAATCACCTCTGGAACAGGACCATATTGTTTAATTTCGCCGTATTCCAGCCAAATAGCCGTTTCACAAAATTCTTTAATTTGCGTCATGGAATGGCTAACAAAGAAAATCGTTTTTCCTTTTTCTTTAAACTCGAACATTTTATTTTGGGACTTCTGAGCAAAAACCTGATCCCCTACGGACAAGGCCTCGTCAATAATCAGAATATCTGGATTAACGGTAACAGAAATGGCAAAACCGAGTCGTGACTTCATCCCGCTGGAATATTTTTTTACCGGTTGATCAATAAATTTGCCAATATCGGCAAATTCAATAATTTCCGGCTCCATCGCCTGAATTTCCTTCTTTTTAAAGCCGAGCATTAAGCATTTTAATTCAATGTTTTCCCGCCCTGTTAATTGGTTATTCAGCCCCGATGAAATTGCAATAATCGATGTTTGTCCAACGGTTTCGACTGTCCCTGTGGTAGGGGGGATGACACCGGCAATGATATTCGATAAAGTGGACTTTCCTGAACCATTCACCCCAACTAAACCAACGACGTCACCTTGTTTGGCGGTAAAAGAAATATTCTGCAGAGCATAGAAATCTTCTCCATAACCGCCCGGCAAGATTAAATCGAGCAATTTCTCCGTTGGCTTTGTATGCATCTTATATTTTTTATAGACATTCTTGACAATTACGGATTCAGTCATTAAGAATCACCTCAATTTTAAGCACAAGCAAGCTTCTACAAATAATCGACAAACCGATTTCTAAATTTCAAATGCAGCACCGAGCCAATGATGAAAAAGACAAGTGTAATTCCCCAGAAATATAAGGTCATGGAAGGGTATTTCCAAATATACCAGGATGTCCCCAATAATGACGCCCGATACCCCTCAACAATATAATATAGCGGATTTAATTTTAATAAAAAAGTCAAATCGACATGATGAAATTCCAATTTGTCCGTATGCCATAGCAGCGGTGTAAAATAAAGCAGCATTTTTGTAATCGATTGAATAATTTGCTGTACATCTCTAATAATAGTTGCCAGCGTTGACGTAATAAGTGCAAGCGCCAACAGGAAAATGAGCGTTGCCAGCATAAAATAAGGCAGTTGAATAAAATAGGCCGATATTTTAAACTGGGTAAATTGTAAAATAATCGTGACCAAAGCAACGAGCATTAAATGCGAATAAAACCCAGCCATAATGACATAGGAAGGAATGGCACTCATCGGGAAACTCATTTTGGCAATTAACTGCAGTCTTGAATAAATTGATCTGGAAGTGCTGGTGATCATCGGATTCACAAAAAACCACACGACCATCCCTGTCGCCATCCAAATAAAAAACGGCGCTTGAACCCCATTTTCCAAGGGGATTTTTTGCCCGCCACGAATTCCGATTCCAAAGACAAACCAATAAATGGCCAACTGGATCGCAGGGTTTAATATTTCCCAGAACCTTCCTAAATAATTGTTGACATTGGCACTTTTCATTTCAAAAGCAGACAATCTTAAGATCAGATAAAAGGAACTAATTTGCTCCTTTATGATAGTGATCATTGACTTCATGAAAAATTAGTCCTTCCTTTAACAAGTATAACCTTGTTCATTATACATTAATTTCTCCAAATGAGCATTATAAATAACAAAGCTTCGAGCAATGAACAATCTCGAAGCTTCTGTTCAACTGTAATCGTGCAATTTTTCATATGCTTGAGGGCTGCTTTTTTCTTGAAATAAGTAGCGAACCAAGTTGGCGCTTGAATGGCCATTGGAGTATTTATTCCATTGCTTGGCATATTGGTCGATTTTATTAAAGTTAAAGTTATTTTCCTTAATTAGGTTAATAATGGAATCAGTATCTTTCACGATCGGACCTGGCAAGTTTGCTGGAAATTCGTCTAGGAGCCCGCGTTTCGCTTTATACTCCTCCAAATCATACGTAAAAAAGATCATCGGACGATGCAACAAAGAAAACTCAAACGGGATCGACGAATAGTCGGTAATTAATATATCAGCAACCAACAGCAGCTCATTGATTTCATATTCATCAGATGAAAAATCATATATAAAATCTGGCATAAAATCATCCGAATGTAACGAAGTTCTCACAGCCGGATGCAGCCTTAACATTAAAATAAAATCATTACCCAGCTTCTGACGCATTTTTTTTATATCCAAATGCAGTGAGAATTCATTCAACTCCGTATCACGATAGGTCGGAGCATAAAGAATTAGTTTTTTTCCGGCCCATTCAGGAAATTTACTCAATAGAGTTTCCATGACCCGTTGTTTTGCCGCTTCGTTGAAAAAGAAATCGGTTCTTGGAACGCCGGTTCTCAAAATATGGTTTTCATTCAGCCCAAAAGCTCTGATAAAGGTCTCAGCCATTACATCCGAACCAACCACCACCTTATCAAACCGGTTGTACACTTGCCGAAAGCGTCGATTGGCCCGCTTGCTGCGATATTTTACCGATTCATCTTCAAGTCCGAATTTTTTTAACGCGCCTGAAGCATGCCATAACTGAATACACTCCACTTCCGGTTTAAAGCGGACAGAAGCTAAAAAGCCAAAATAATTATCGATTAAAATATATCGTGAAGTCGCCAAATGATAAATGGACCTGCACCAGTCCAATACATTCGCTGTTTCCAACGGAATCGTTGTTACACCCTGGTATTCCCTAAATTTTTCAATCGCTTTTCCTTTGCACAGAAATACTACTTCTGTGTGGATGTTTTGCCGTTGCATTTCCTTAAAGACATAATAACTGTTATCGCCGAAGCTGATAACAAAAGTTGTTTTATCTTTAAGCGGCAGGTGATGAAAGAGTGAAAATACGCACTTAAAGACAAACAAATACAAAGAAATGGCTAGTTCTCTAGCCATTCTTTACCATGTTCAAATCTGTTTTAATTTTGGTGGTGGAAATGCCGACTGTTCTTGGTAAGTAAATCACTTCACAATAATCTTTGAGGAAATCAAATTTTCCTTCCCAATCATCGCCCATGACGAAGATATCAACATTGTGTTTAATGACATCTTGAATCTTTTGGTCCCAGGTTTGTTCTGGAATCACTTCATCCACATAGCGGATCGATTCAAGGATCAACTTTCGATTTTCATAACTGTGATAGGCTTCTTTATGCTTCCCTTTATTAAATTCATCAGTCGACAGACCGACAATCAAATAGTCGCCTAACTCTCTAGCACGTCTCAATAAGTTAACATGACCAAAATGAAGCAAATCGTATGTTCCGTACGTTATTACTTTTTTCATTAGAGATTTCCTCCTAATATTATTGTTGGAAATAATCCGTTATTTATTCAATAAAAGTCGAATTTTGTTCTGTCAATTGTCACCACACTATTATAAAACTACCACTCTTAAATTTCAATCCTTTCTTTCCCAATAAATACCCAATTATAATCAGGAAGCTCCTCCAGAAAAAGAATCAGGCACCATGTGAAACACGGTGCCTGAATTCCCCGATTAAGGAAGTTCTCTCTTAATGTACGATTTACTTACCCAGCCTGTTTTACCATTAGACATATTCACCTTGTACCATTTTTTCGTTGCATCCTCAATCAGCTTATGTTCTTTGTCTAATGCTAACGAAACATATTGATTTAATTTAAAGTCACCAATATCTTCGCCAGTTGTTGAAGGGGTGGAACGAATATTTAAGGATGATGCATTGACAACTCTTCCTAAGTTATAGACGGAAATATAATTTTTGTATGATGAAAAACTAATATTCGAAAGTGTGTACGTTTTTTGGTTGTAATCCACTTTCACCTGAAAATTATTTGTCTTTTCAAGCAATGTAAAAATTTTTCCCTTTTTAATGGTGCTGGATAAATCTTTTTTGGCAATCGCTTGAATTCCTGCAGGGAATTTATCACTGCCAGACGGAATTGCCGGTATGGCAGGATAATTTGTATTGATTTTCGGATTTTCATACGTTTTTTTATTAAATGCCATGATTTTTTGCATATGGGCAGCAATCTTATTTCCCCAATTTTCGTCACTGGCATACCAATAGTTCATCCCGATGCTCTTGCTGGCAATCGTCTTTCCCTTAGAATCCTTCGTCTTATAGCCAAGCATCGCCCCTTCAAAATGGGTCCCGTTTGGATTTAAATAATCAGCTTTCATTTTTTGGGCAACATAATTTATGCATTGTTCCACGGAGGAAAACCGATAAGCACCGACAAATGGCGTGGCATCATAGGCCCCATAGCCAAACAGATTATTTTTTCCAATTGAGATGTTAGATGTACCGAATGCACTTTCATGGATGGCATGAGCCGCTAAATACAGAGCGTTGACACCATAGGTATTTCCGGCATTGATAAATGCCTGCCCTTTATTAAGCAGGACGCTTTTAGACCCATAACGTTTATAATTCGCCGCAATGTAGGCATTGATCTGCTGCGCTGTTACCGTTGATTTCGTCCTCAAATCAATAAAACGATAGTCAGTTAAGTCATATTGCTTTAAATACTGATAATAAACATAACCGGTTTTTCCGCGATACGTTACCTTATACCAGTCTCCATTTAATATCTCGGAAGACTTTACAGTGGTTCCTTTAGGAATTGTAATCAACACGCTGGTTCCTTCTGGAGATTCACGCAAATTTAAATTGGCCGTCACCAAATGCGTTTTTTCTTCCTTTGGCGTTTCAGCAGGTGTGTCATTAGGTTTCGTGGTCTTACTGACATCACTGCCATAGACATAGTAGTATTTATTTTTATAAGAAACGCGATACCAAGTCTGGCTGTTGCTGTTCAAAACTCGCTGTGTCGAGTATAAAACAGTTTTACTTGGAACCGTTACCATTGCCTTTTTTGTATTTGGCGCTGCATAAAGTTTGGCTGTCTTTTTCGTAGAATAATAAGTACCTAGAGTTTTTGTATAAACATTATATTCTTTGATATAGTCCCCGCTGACCCAGCCGGATTTCGTGATATTTTTCCCTTTTGATTTATATGTATAAGATACTTTATACCAGCTACCCTGTTTTTGCGATGAAGTAACTGTTTTTCCTTTTGGAATCGTAAGAACCGTTTTGCTCTTCGTACTTGGACTTGTTCGCAAGCGTAAGTTAGCAGTTGTTTGATAAGAAGTTTTACTAAACTTAACCAGGCTTGCAGCTTCGGCATGGTCGATACTTTTGAATAGATGCGGTATTGTCGTACAAGTGCTGTAACTGCCAATTAAAAGACTTGTTGACAAAACCGCCACTTTGCCAATGTTTTTCAATGAAATCACTTCCTTTTCTCTCTATTTCTCTACCTTTCTACAGGAATCTACAATTCTAGTAAATGAACAATGGAAAAATACCGCGAATTAACTCTTATTATCTCGTATTACGTAAAAAAATTAAATAGATCGCTTGGAATTAGTGCCATCAAGTCGGGAAAATAGGTGCTTTTTCCTATATATAAATGTAGACTCGCCGATTGGCAAGTCCGTAAGAACAGCTCATAAGGGTTTACCTGTCTGTTTTGCGGATTTACCCGTCTAACCATTCGAACTGGTAAAATAACTCAAAAAAATACCACAGTATCAATGAACTGTGGTGTGATAAAGTTTTATACCTTCTTATCTGAAAGCGGAATCCGTCTTGTTATTCGAAAATCTTATAAAACGTCCCCATTGCTCGATGATTGTATTCACTTGGGACAAATACATCCATGTTATAATGAGATTCTTTATCAGCCATCTGCCGTAAGCCGGTTTCAAGACCATCTATGCTATTTTCAACTAAAAGACCATAACGCCCATCTTCAAGAACGGTTCGGTTGGCAACAATGTCCGTTGCGATGATTTTCATTCCATGGGTCATTGCCTCAAGCAAAACCATTGGCTGTCCTTCATAATGTGAGGACAAAACAAAGCAATCACATTGTTTCATCAGATGGAACGGATTTTCAACCTGTCCGGTCAAATACACATCATTCTCAAGCCCCAGTTCTAATATTAAAGCTTCCAAATCATTCCTAAGCGGGCCTTCACCTAAAATATAAAGCTTTGCATTCCTTACGTCTTGACGAAAACGGGCAAAAGCTCTAATCAAATTATCTTGGCCTTTTTCCGGTGAAAGCCTCCCCATATTCATAAAGTTATAATTATCGCTTGTCGGGGCAGGAATAAACCGGTTTCCTTGGTGTATTCCCAAGGTCATGATATGTTCGAATGATCGTTTCTTCAACCAGCCAACAGGTTTATTTTCATAACTGAAATGGAAATACACATCATCGATATTTCTTGCCTCCCGATCAACGGTTACGCTTTTTCCATTATAGGCTCCGAATTCAGGCAATACTTTTGCAGAGGCGGAATCAGGAAGAGTGTCCCAGATGACATCATCATCCACTAATCGAATCACGGCTGTTTTTTTCACTTCCTTTGTGGTAAAGAAAATCGGCTCAGTAATGATCGTAAAGGCTCTTTGATCAAGCCAGCCAATTTTTTTTCCGTTATTGTAGAAAAAGTAATAGGTTCCTTTCGCCGTCCTGGCACTATTTGTGACAATCACTTTTGCATCCAGAAGTTCAATGGCCTCCATCACCTTTTTACAGCCGGGATTGGGATAAGGTTTTGACCAAATGGTGAATTTCCCCGGATCTGTTATCGCCGCAAGCTCATATAAATTTCTTTCTTCCAATATCCGATTGGAGACAAGGGTTTGATGTTTCTTATAAGTAAGCAGTTGATAGACCGTCGTTTTCAAGCTGGCTAAAGCTGTTTCTTGCAAGTTAGATAATGCGGAAGATTCAATCCAGCCAATGACCGTACCATTGAGAGAAAACCTGCTATAAACACCGTGAAAGGTTCGTGCCTCCCTATCAACCTTAACCAGTTTTCCTTGATATTCTTTAGCGGCAGATATTTTTTTGATTCCATCCGTTTTGTACGGCTGATTCCAAATGTCCTGACCTAGTACATAACTGATGATCGCTAATTTATTCACTTTCATTTCAGAGAGGATTCGGTCAGGTAAAAGCTCGAAACATTCTTGATCCAGCCAGCCAACAATTCGGTCTCCAATCGAAAATTTATAATAAATTTTTTCCCCGGCATGAGCTTTCCGTGTAATCGTTGCCTCTTTTTGCAAAAAATCGTTAGCTGAGGCGATCTTCTTGGCACCGCTAATTCCAGGAGGGCGATTCCAGACAAAATGGTCTTTCCCCATCCTAATCATGGCCGGAGACTTGAAAACCACTTGACTAATGGTCGAAGCGGATGGAGCAGTTCCTTGTTCTTCCGGCTGAACGGACGGATTGTCATCCGCTAAACGTAAGATTTTTTCATAATTGATGGAATTCATGACATAATCAAATTTTTCTTCATCCGCGTATTGGCCTAAGTTTTGTTTATTGACCTCCATTGTTCCCGGAGAAACACTGACCAGTTTATCAAACCGATGATAAACAGAAAACAGCCCTCTCAAATTAATCCGATGCGGTTTGCGACCATTAATCGTCCGCTCGCTGTCAGCCAATAGATTATTATGCATATAACAGATTTTTTTCTTGGCATCAGCGGCAAGGATGTATTTTGCCCAATATAAGCTATAGCCGCTGAAATCGATCACATAATCAAATTGCGCACGCCCAAAAAGACGTTGGAAATCCCGTTTATAGGCCTTCTCCGGATAAAGCCTTTTGGTAAAACGAGTATGGGCTCCACGGTTATGAATCCATTTATCGCGGTATACCTCCGCAAAGCTATAGGCCGGCTGCCCTGTGCGAAACAAAAAGCGGGCGTTTTTATTGACCTTAGCGATATTATTTAATACTTCTTTTGAATTCGCTGGCTGCATAAATATACTGACATCAAACTGCTGAAAATCGATATTATCCATCAAATTGATAAATGAAGTAGTGATCCCATTGTTTCGCATTCCACCGGGATAGATAAGAACTTTTTTCTTTTCCTCTGCCAACGGTTTAATGACATTCAATACGGTCTCTGCTTGCTTAAATATATAGTTAACAATTCGTTCGGTTACATTTCCATCATCATGTTTGGTAAATCTCTTTTTGGCCTGTTGATAAACTTCTTGGTACTCATCCTTTATTTGGTCGATCTCCCGAATAGCCGTTGCCACTTCTTGAATGGTAAACAAGGTTGGACCCGGTAATTCATCATCGCGTAAATAGCGGCCTCTTTCTTCGTTATAATCATCATAGTCCCAAACATAAAAAAGAATCGGTTTATTGGTTACCAAAAAATCAAAAAAGATGCTGGAATAATCGGTGATTAATACATCTGCCATACTTAATAGTTCGTTTGTGTCAATATAATCGGGGATGAGAATATCCTTAATTTCGGGATAATTTTTGGCTGTATCATATAAAAAAGGATGCACCTTGATGAGTAAATTATAGCTATCTCCTACCATGTTCTGCAGATAGGCGATATCGGCGATAATTTGGAGCATATCATTTTTAGCTTTTGCGATATTGCTCCCCTTCCACGTCGGAGCGTACAAAATCGTCTGTTTGTTCACGTCAATGGCTAACCCTAATTGTGATAAATAGCCTTTCACTTTCTCGGGATTGCTTTGATACGTAAGGTCAATCCTTGGATACCCTTCTTGAAGGATTTCACCATGATAGATTCCCTTCAACTTATAACTTTCAAGAAACATCCTTGTCGTATGTTCATTTGGGCTTAACAAATAATCGGCACTTAGAAAATTACGAACGACATTCTGTGACAGCGATGGATTTCCGGGAATATCAAAGCCCATTTTTTTTAGTGGTGTCCCATGCCAAGTGTTAATATAAATTTGCTCGTCTTTTGGGGTGAAATACGACGGAAAGGTCGAATTGTTGATAAGATACTGAGAAGTCGTCAGTCTTTTAACATATTCCTTGGAATGACGCCGGACGAATAATACATTTTTCCTCTGCTTATATTGCCTTATGACGTGTTCTAAACCATTTAGGCTGGACACCGACCAAATATGCTGGTAATCCTTGAATTCAGGATGATGCAATAAATATTGAAAAATCGCATATGGACTATCAGAAATACTCTTTCCATCTCTGCTTTCATAAAATATCGTGTGATCACACACCTTACATTTTTCAAAGTATCGTATGTATTGATAATTTCGGCGCTGGCTTTCCTTTCTCAGATACTGATATAACGGGTCAACAACAAACTTAACCCGCCTCTTTAACACCTTTTTGTTAATCAAAACTCTACAGCTCCCTTATACCTGTTTAATTGTGTCTGGTCTACACCATACATTTCTTCCCACAAATCAGTCAGGTATACATGAGGGCCATTTAAAAAGGTACATGGTAGACCTAGTTCCCGGATCTTCCATGTACCACTTTAACAATTATTCATTTTTTAAAATGACTTCCTTAACCACTCTTTCCGAAGCATGTCCGTCTTCTAAGGAACAGAAGCGCTGGTAAAATTCATTCAATTTTTCATTTGGAATATTCCCTTGCGACAAGAACTTGACCGCTTCGATTACTTCTTCAGTCGTCTTCACTATCGAACCCGGGGCTTTTTCTTCAAAATCCAAGTAAAATCCTCTGATATCTCCCTTGTATTCATCGATGTCATAGGTAAAGAAAATCATCGGCCGCTTTAAATTGGCATAATCAAAAAACACGGAAGAATAGTCAGTAATCAATAAATCACTAATAATATATAAATCTTGAATATCCTCATGGTTCGAAAAATCATAAGCAAAGCCTTCATATGGTCCAAGTTCAAAGTTTTCGGCAACCAAATAATGCATCCGAAGAATAATAATGTATTCCGATCCTAATTCCTGCTGAAGTTTTGTTAAATCCAGCTGCAAATCCATTTTATATTTCCCTACTTGATGAAATTGATTATCTCTCCAAGTAGGTGCATAAAGTATCACTTTTTTATTCAACGGAAGCCGATGCTTTTTCTTAAACGTCATGGCCCTTTCTGCCAGGTCCGGACGATAAAAGACATCATTTCTTGGGTATCCAGATTCGACAATCGTTTTATCAAATTGAAAGGCCCGTCTAAAAATTTCCGTTGAGTATTGATTAGGCGAAACGAGGTAATCCCAGTTTCTTGATTCCTTATAAAAGTTTTTCTTATATTTATCAGTTGTCGTTCCCGGCATTAGCACTTCTTTTTGATCTTGCGCAAGTCTTTTCAGCGGTGTCCCATGCCACGTTTGTAAATAAATGGTGTTCTCCGGCTTTGGAAGCCAAAGAGGCATGCGGCTATTCGTCACCCAAAACCTTGCTCTTGCCATTAAAAATAGCCATTTAAGCGAAAACCGTTTAACAAGAGGGACACCCTTGTCAGGAAAGGCACTGCGAAAGCGTGGATCGATACTCCAATACATCTTATAATCAGGATAATTTTCCTTCAAATATTGATAAATTGCCCGTGGATTGTCACTATACTGCTTCCCAAGAAAACTCTCAAACATAATCAGCTTTGGATCCGTCTGCCTTTTCGACACAAATTGAAACGTTTTTTTATAAACATACCTTTTTAGCGTTGCTGGTCTTTTAATCGCATTTCTCATTTCCCTTGCAGCAATATGAAATTGCATCGTTTTCCTGAACTTATTTCTATCTTTCTGTTTTAGATACCCAAATTCAATCCGAATATGACGTGGCTGTGAGGCCAGAAGCTGCCAGTTAAAGCAATCGAGCGCTCCGGCTATAAGTTGGAAGAACTTGTCAAAATTATGGGGCTCACGAAAAATAAAGATGGCGGATCTACGGTAAAAGCCTAATAATAATTTATCAAGATAGTTTTTTGCTTGTTCGTTTTCCCGATACTGCTTATTCAGATCCAGGTACAGTTGAATAAAGTCAATAGTCCTTTCCTCAATTGGCCTTTGAATAAGTGCTGGTTTCATAATGGGAGCAATGCCAATGCGCTTATAATAGGTTCTTACTTTAATCTGCGGCAGCGCGTCAATGGCTGAAAAGATCTGCACTAATCCAGAGATATCTGTATATCCCCTCGTACCCTCATAAAATCTAATCTGGTTTTCTTCAATAAATTCCCGTTTCATTAATAGATTAAGAATACTTCGCTCTCTCGAAGAAAACGTCTGCTTATATTTAATCTTTACATCTTCAGATTCTGGCATGGTTCCAAGTGCAAACTCATCATCTGAAATCGTTTCGTCATCGTTGTCGGCCTCAGCATCATCGGTATCAGCAGATTTGGCTGACGGCAGTGGAACGTAATCCGATGATCTTACTAATCGTTTTTTTCGGCCTGAAATAACCGGAAATTCTTGAATATGATGAACGAGAACTTCGATCGCATCATGGGTTAGAGCATCATCACTGTCAAGGAAGTAAACATACTCTCCTGTGGCAAGCTCCAAGCCTTTGTTTCGTGAAAAGGCCACTCCCCTATTTTTCTCATTTTTTACATAAATAATCCGATCATCCGTTAATAAGGACTCAAGATACGCTGTATGTTCTGCATACGATCCATCATTTATAATGATAATTTCTAAGTTTGGATAACTTTGTTGAAAAATAGAATCCAAACACTCTTTGATAAATTCATTAGAATTATAATAAGGAATGATAATGGATACCTTTCCTGTATGTAAATCAATCATTTGACTTGTTTCACACTCCCCAAAATTACTGGGACTCTATTGGAGTTATGATCTCAGTAAAAACACATTATACAGTACTATACACTGTTTCTATTTTTTTATCAATCTGAATTTATAGCAAAATGGGATAATTTACCAAATATAAAAATATTAAAACCTCTTCTAAAATACTATATTGATATATCTTTAATGGTTCGTTCAAAATCAAAAATCACCACCAAGCAGACGGTGATGATTTTAAATTTTTTTAAATGAAAACTCACCGATTGACAAGTCCTCAGAGACGGTTCATGAGGCGTAGTTGAATCTTATAGCTTCCTGTTAGCTAAAATAACCTCTTTTACAACCCTGCTGGCTGCATGACCATCCTCAAGGTAACAAAACTGTTGATAAAATTCATTCAATTTCCTGGTGAATTGATTTGGTTCCGATAATTTTTTTATCGCCTCAATGACTTCATCCGTCGTTTTCACAATCGGTCCCGGGGCATTTTTTTCAAAATCAAAATAAAAGCCCCGTATATCTTCTTTATATTCATCAATATCGTAGGCAAAGAAAATCATTGGCCGCTTTAAATTGGCGTAGTCAAAAAATACAGAGGAATAGTCCGTAATGAGCACATCACTGATAAGATACAGTTCCTGAATGTCTTCGTGTCTCGAAAAATTATAGGCAAAACCTTTATAACTGTCCAGGTTAAAATTCTCTGCCACTAAATAGTGCATGCGGAGAATGATGATGTATTCATCCCCCAATTCTTTTTTCAGTTTACCTAGATCCAAATGTAAATCCAGCTTGTATTTCCCTATTTGATAGTACTGGTTGTCCCGCCAAGTCGGGGCATAGAGAATAACCTTTTTATCCATCGGCAATTGATGGGTTTCCTTGAATTTCCTGGCGATTTCGATCCGCTCTGGTTTATAAAAAATATCATTCCTTGGATACCCAGATTCAATTACTTCTTTTTCAAATTTAAATGCCCGTTTAAAAATCTCGGTTGAATAACGGTTCGGGGAAATTAAGTAATCCCAATTTCTTGATTCTTGATAAAAATGCTCTTTATAGGCTTCTGTTGTTGTTCCCGGCATTAATACTTCTTTCATATCAAAAACCAATCTTTTCAATGGGGTTCCATGCCAAGTTTGCAAGTAAATCGTGTGTTTTGGCTTTGGTATCCACAATGGCATCCGGCTATTGGTCACCCAAAATCTTGCCCTAGCCATCAAAAACAGCCACTTAACAGAGAAACGTTTGACATAAGGAACTCCATTCTCAAGAAATCCTTTTTCAAATCGGGGATCCGCACTCCATACCATTTCATATTCATGATGATGTTTTTTTAAGTACTCATAAATGGCTCTTGGATTATCGCTATATTGCTTGCCAAGAAAGCTTTCAAATATGATTAAGTTTTTTTTCGCAGGCAGCAAGGAAACAACTTGAAATAAAAACTTATAAACGAACTTGACCACCGGCGATTTTTTTATGGCTGACAACAAAAGAACCGCTCTCCTCACTATAATTTGAATGAATACCATCGACTAAAGAAAATGCATGATTCAAAGCATTTTTCCCCTTGTACATCCTCCCGTTTTTATCATTTCTAAAGCCCGCTTCTTTGAGATATTTCATCAATCGTATCCCGCCATATTTTCCCTATGTTTTCAATTTCATATTGTTTCACATTTTCAACTGCCTTTTTTCCAAACTGCTTTCTTTTCTCGGGATTGCCCATAAGTTCCATTAAGGCCTTAGCAAATTCCTCTACATTCCCATCTTCCACAAGAATTCCATCAACATTGTTTGAAATAATTTCACTGGGTCCCTTAGGACAATCAAAACTTACAACCGGCACACCACATTGCATTGCTTCCACGATAACCATTCCAAACCCTTCAAACCGGGAACTTAAGGCATAAATAGAAGCATTTAATAATTCCGTCTCAATATGCTGTGTAGGCCCCATTAAAATCGCATGATTATACAGTTTATTGTCCTCAATCATTGCTTGAAGGTTATTCTTTTCCCTGCCATAACCGTAAATTCGTAACTTCCAATCGGGAAATTTGGGGTGGACAATCTTGAATGCCTCTATTAATAAATCGAACCCTTTCTGAGGGGCTAAACGCCCTGCGGCAATGATCGTTTTACTTTCCAGCGATGAAGTAACCCCTTGCAGCTTAGGAATAGAATTCGTAATTTTTTTTACTTTTACTTTTTTGCTGTTCGCTTCAAGGAGCCGTTTGTAATCTTCCGTATCATCATTTGTTAACGTTGCTAAATAATCTAAATTTTTATAGTGCTTTAAGATGGAGTTTTTCATTCGCTCTGGGTAAATGGCAAAATTCAGATGCTCCTGCCCAATAATGTAAACACCTTTATTTCGATATTTACTTGCAAATATATTGAAGCTTGGACGAGTTGTCACCAAAATTCCAGAAGTAATTTCCTTAATAGCATTAAACATTTTCATATCCGTCAGTAAGGAAAAGAAGTCGTATGCTTCATCATCAGGATGAATTAGTCTGCTCTTCATCTTGGATAATTTTTTTACAATCGTGCTTTTAAAGCCGATGTTATCTGTTTTTCTATTTACAACATCGTGCAGTACTTGAATTTTAATTCGTGGGTCAATTTCAAAGAAAGGAGATTCCCGATAGCGAAAAACGCTAATAATTTCAATGTCGTAACCTGACTGTGCCAAATAGTTCGTTACATTTAACACCGTTCTTACTGTTCCGCCCATCCCAAAAATATCAAATACTAAAAAGTAAATCTTCACAGTCATTCTCCTTTCTTATAAATTTTTAAACACGGCTTCAATTGTACGCTTGGAAGCCTGTCCATCTTCCCAATGGCAAAATCTATCTTTAAATTGATCATATTTTATTTGGTGCTCACTCTGTAACCGATCAATATGTTCTATCGCATCAAATAATTGTTCTTGATCTGTAACAAAGGGACCGGGAGCTTCCCCCACAAAGTTAAAATAAAATCCGCGGACCTGAGAACCATAGCGTTTCAAATCATAGGTAAAAAATATCATCGGTCTGTTCAAATTGGCATAATCAAACATCACAGAAGAGTAATCAGTAATCATTAAATCAGAAATTAAGTATAATTCGCCAATGTCATCATAGCTGGAAACATTATAAATAAAGTCATCAGAACGATGAAGTCTGATCCGACTGGCATCAAAATAATGAAGTCGCAAAAGTAAAATATACTCTTCCCCAAACTTCTCCTTGAATGTTTTCAAATCGAACTTAAACTCATATGCCCTATGCTGATTTCCATTTTGATATTCATAGTCTCTCCATGTTGGAGCATATAAGATTACTTTTTTATTTAAAGGAATATTTAGCTTTTTCTTGATATCTATAATTTTTGTCCTGATATTTTCTTTATAAAAAATATCATTGCGCGGATAACCGACATTTAGCATCTTCTTTTTATACTTGTATGCCCTTTTTAGAATTTCGGCTGTATACAGATTAGGACCAATTAAATAATCCCATTTTTCTATCCGTTTAAGTAAAGCGGGAGAGGTATTTTCTTCATAAGCTAATGCTTTTGGATCAACATCAAAGCCCAGTTTCTTTAAGGGTGTCCCGTGCCATGTCTGTAAAAAGGTCATTCCCTTTCGTTTTTGGAAAAAGTCAGGAAAATTCCCGTTATTCACAAAATAGGTACTTATCGCCATATAGTAGTAATACTTAAAAGAACGAGGTCTTACCAGAATTGGATTCCCAGGAATATCTGCTTTAAGGTTATTTATTACCCATACAGCCTTCATATCACGATGCTGAGCAAGCATTTCCTCATAGAGGGCTTTTGGATTATCAGAATAACTTTTCCCGTAAAAACTTTGGAATACAACAGCCTTTCGGTTGACCGGGAGAAACTTAAAACAAAGTTTATAAACCAAGAGCCCCCATTTTGATAACAAAGCCTTATATTTATCGTTTTGCTTTAACCGATCCTCTAGTGTTAAAACTACTTTTTCTGGTGTAACATTCATCGTGAAAATTGCTTTTCCATCTTCAAAGTCTATTTCACAATAAATAAGATCAAAATTTATATCTCTTAGTAAGACATCACGTTCTTCTAATAACCCTGCCGCCTTTAAATCCGCCGAAAGTGTAAAGTGAAATTCGTTCTTAGTATTCTCCGTTTTTTGCAACTTCCAGCTGACAGGGATGTCATAGTTTTTACCAAATTGTCCTTTTATCATGATATGCCCTTGAGAAATTTCTGGCAGATCTTTATTTGGAATTTGCACATGCAACTTGCCGTCAATCAAAAAGATACTGTTATGAATTTCAGCTTTACTGATTGATTTGGCAGCAATATATGGTTTTGTCATGATCGACAATTCGTCTTTTAATGTGTAATAGGGTTTAATTACGATAATTTCCCCATCTTTATTGGCTAGTTTATAGGGAGGAAATGAGATTCTATTTTGTTTATTTTTAATCCCATCAAGGCGAGTCACAAGCCGATACATGACACCATCAACCTGCAAAAACAAATCCCACAATCCTTCGCTAAAAATATCTTCGTTTTTCACAAGACTTGATAAATCGAATGTATAGTTGAAGTGAAATGAGTCGATTTTTACTTTAAATGAATACTCCGCTTTTGAAGTGCGATTTTTTATAATAATAAAGGTGTCTTCAAACGAAACCCGTTCTCCCTTGTTTATCGTAATGATCCTGCCATGAATAGAGATTTGCCCCCCCTCGGAGTATATCTCATCGACTTCTGCATGCAATTCTTCCTTTGTTAATAACAAGACTATTCCATTCGTTTTCATCCTTTTCTTAATGGCAAGTTGCTGAATGCCATCGAAGGATTGAAAGGTAGAAGTCCTGTTCAAAACCCCAGAAGACGGAAAAGTGATTGGTAAGGTGATGCTTGAATGGTTATATTCATATTCCAACAATAAATCCGCAGGAGCTCCATCGGGCAATCCGTATGTAGAATTAGGGAAGTTAAATTCAACAGCGAATCCAGTCCACTCATATGCTTGATCTTCCTGCTGATAATATGTGGTCATATCAGTCCGCAATACATCAGTCATGACGATGTCTCGCTCGTCTTCTCCAAAACGGAGAATAAGCCTTTTTTGTACATCTTCGTTATTTTGGACATTCCACCATGGAACAAGTAAATAACCGCTCAGTCGGAGAGTGCCATTTTCCTCCAAGACAATTGTTTGTGTTTTTAATATTGGTGCAGCGTCTTCACTTTTAAAAGATAGATTTCCATTCATAGTAGCATAAGGTACAAAATTCTTATCATGACCCTTTATATAGAAAGGCTGAGGTTCGTTAGAATTTGTCAGGTGATTGGCAATTCGTACTTTGCTCTCTTGTCCCATATTCTCCAAAAGTAAATTGGCATCCCAAAAACCGTGTAACAACGATTCGGCATAGTCTGTCATAGAAACTTCCAACTTTAAGAAGCAGGAATGTTCGGATATAGCTTCAACACTTACTGGAAATTTTAATGACACTTGAGTGTCTCTTTTATGCAAATTGAAAAATATAGCAGAATATGCCTCCGCATAAACAAATTTTAAAACGATCAATACCTTGCCGTTTTTATATTTTATATTATTTAAAGAACACTGTGGTTTAATCGATGTCCTATGTTTCCCAAAAAACTTCATATTGCACCTCTAAAAAAATTACTTTTTTCTTTCCTCGTTTATTTTACACCCAAAGTCATATCGATGTTTGCAAGGAAAAAAATACCTTTTTTTCACAAAGGAAATTATACCACAAGTTTTCGACAAACTACACCAAATTTCTCAAGACTTTTGGGTATAGTCTTTTCCTAGTATTTGTCTTTTTTATAAAAATATAAAAAGGGCTGTTAAATCTCTGATTAACAGCCTCCTAAAAATTACATTTTATTTTCCTCTTTTTCATGAAAAACAATATCAACCACCCGTTTTGCCGCAAAACCATCTTCTAATGGGCAGTATTTGTGATAAAATTGATCGTATTTTTTCTGATACTTTTTCTGGATATCCTCAATGTTTTGGATGGCATCGATTAATTCATCATTTGTTTTCACCAATGGGCCTGGAGCCTCTTCTTCAAAATCCATATAAAAGCCGCGAACATCATTTTTATACGTATCTAAATCATAGGTATAAAAAATGATCGGTCTTCCAGTATTGGCAAAATCAAACATAACAGAGGAGTAATCTGTAATCAAAATATCGCTAATTAATAAAAGCTCCTGTATATCTGAATAGTTTGAAACGTTTATGGCAAAATCCTGCAACTCTTCAGGAATTGTCAGCTTATTACTGATCACCACATGCATTCTCATTAACAAAATATACTCGTCGCTAAACTTTTCCTTTAATCTGTCTAAATCCATATTGATATTAAAGACAAATTTGTTATTACCACTCGTCTCATTATCCCTAAATGTCGGGGCATATAAGATAACCTTTTTATTGGCAGGAATCCTCAGGCTGTTTCTCACCTTATTGGAAATTTCCTCTCGAACATCTTGATAAAACAGGTCGTTTCTTGGATAACCAATCTTCAAAATATTTCCTTGATAACGGAAGGCACTTTTGAAAGCATTTGTTGCATAGTCACTTGGGGAGATTAAATAATCCCACGTTTGTGTTGCACTATAGACCCTGTCAAGATAACCCTCATCTCTTCCCTGCACTTGATCAATATCGAATAACATCTTTTTCAGCGGTGTTCCATGCCAGGTTTGAATATAGGTTGTCTCTTTCCTTTTCTTGATATAGGTTGGGAAGTTCTGATTATTAATCCAATAACCGGCCTTTGCCAGGTAGTAGTAATATTGTGGGCTTAACCGTTTTACCTTTATCGTCTTAGAATCCATAAAGCGGATATTCTTGTCAACCACCCAAACCTTTTTATAAGGCAGATTCCGTTTCGAAATTTCCTCATAAATGGCACGCGGGCTATCGGCATACTGCTTGCCTACGCCGCTTTCAAATAAGATAAGATTTTTATCGACAGGCAGGATTCTTCTTGCGAAATTATAATACCATTTCATAACCGGGAAGTACCATTTCGTTCTTCTAAAGCGATTGGCCACCCGAATGAAGAGGTCGGAGTCAATTACCTTTTCCAATACTGTCTTCTTTACCGGCAGATTTTTGACCACTTCATAAATTCTCTTTGAAAAATGAAGATCCCGATATTTTAAGAATTTGTCGGCTCTTTGTTTATTTCTGTCTGACATTTTAAAATCATTCTTAGCATAGTAATGAAGCCGTTCTAATATTTCCTCTAAGTTCGTGACGATATCTCCCGGCAAATCATTTTCCAAATCCAAATGTGACGGTCTCTTCCCGATAAAGCGATCCCTATCGAATTGATAGTAAATAATCGGTTTATATAAAAAGCTAAAATCAAAACCAACACTTGAATAATCGGTAATCATGATCGCACTTTCTTTTAACAAATATTGGACATCCACTTCCCCTTGATTGATCACCCTGACAGGGGCATCTTGAAAATGAAAAGAAAACTTCTGCATATTGGGATGCAGACAAAGAATGATTTCCAGGTTATATTTTTCCGCCAATGCATGCAGTCTAGGATGATAAACAAGGTCTTTATACCTTTGAAAATATTCACTTTCTAAAAATACATCGTCAGTGGTAATCCAATCCCGCCATGTTGGAATGATTAATAATTGTCTTTTGACCTCTACATCATCGGCCAAAAGGCTGTCAAAACGGGATAACCCCGTGATAAATACCTCTTTCGGATTATATCCGAAGTCGTTGACGATCATTTCTTTTTCAAAATCTGAGCTGACGAGGAAGGCATCCGTTTTAAAACTGGAGGCATTTTTCCCATAGTTGGCGACCATGTTTTTCGTACCCATGACACCATGCTGGAGAAATACCTTTATTCCCTTTACAGCTCTTTTAAATCTCCTGCTTCTAACTGGATACAAATAGTCAGGATGATGCGAACCGATAATTCTCATTGCCATCAACACATGCCAAATATGTTCCTTTGATTGAAAGTCAAGAATATTTCCAAGATGCTCCACGTTTTTTCGCTCTGGAGAATCCTTTTCGATCACATAGTAGACATTTTTACCGGGATGATTTTCACGCATATATTTAAAAAAGTAATACCCGGTATCCTGCGCCTTATACGGTCTTTCCCCAATAACCCAAATATCCTTATGTTTATTAAAAAACCGCTCTAACCAAACCGTTTTTAATTTCCGCTGCAAATATTCAAAGGTTTCTTTATCAAATTCAAACACTTCCAACGATAAGTTGAAACCTTTAAACGTATAGTAAGGTGTAATAATGGAAACGTTATTTCCGACGATCGAATAAAGCTCTTTGATAAATAATTTTGCTCTTAATGTTGGGCGACCGACACGAATATACTTTTCTTCACTTATGTTGTGAAATTTGATCTTTAAAAATATATCGTAAATATCTTCTTTTAGGTTAGTATCACCTGTTAGGGTTTTAAAATTTACCTCCGCTTTGTAATAGTAGCGATTAAGGCCATATTTTAATGCTGTTTCTTCCTCGTTCCAGATAAAGGAAACCCCTGTATTATATTCTGTTTTACTGTCCCTCCCTTTTATAATCAGGCTGCCGTCTACAATTCTTGAACCTTTTGTAAAAATCTTCCCCTCAATTTTTAAGGTATTAGGGGCAGTCTTTAAACGATCAATTTGCACAGTAGGCGGAATAAACGGCTCTTTATTCAGGGCCAGAGACAAATTTCCCTTCTCGGTAAGATAACAAATCGCCCTTGTCTCAGCCATAAAAATATAATCCAACCCTTCAATCCGGGAGTGTTGAAAACGGCCAAGACGGACAAAATATTCGGCATATTTCACTCCATTTTCTTCAATGAAATCTGCTTGTTTGCCTATCTTTTCTAGTTCCGATTCATCTAAGTAATCCATCGAAACCTTAACCTGAAGGTACCAATCAAAATTAACCTCTTCATAGGAAAGCAATTTTTTGACTAAATGAAGAAGGTCCACCTTAAAATGAAATTCTCCACCGCCTGAAGAATTCCCCTCAACTTTTATAGCCTCTTCATCATTACGGGGATGGAGCCATAATGCCGTCACTTGATAATGGCTGTTCGATAAATGACCGTCTACCTCCATCATCTGATCATGCTGGGCTATGCGGATTTTTTCATTTAGAAACCTGCTTTTTTTCTTTTTTTGAAACAACATGCAAATCACCATACATTCTTGCGTGAATTAAAAATACTTCTATCTTATGATAAATGTTTTTATTTCCTAATACAAATCCGTAAGTAAAAGATTTCACTTCAAAAAAATATTTTGAAATCGAAGAAAATATTAAACCCATTAAAAAGGCTATGGACGGAGAATGCTAAATGAATAATAATAGAACAAGAGGTTGTCTGTCTACTGACAACCTCTTTGTTATGTCGTTATGGAAGAGGAATTATTAATCTATCGCGGTCAAACACATTGTACTGCAAATAGATCCTCACAAAATTTTCTGTTGTATTTATTATGTGGTTGGTTTTTAATGCTTCAATATTTTGTTGGTTAATCGTATTATATGTTACTTTATATTCCGATCCGGGTCCGTTGTTTTTCCATGGCATGATCCCAATTGGACGAGCGATATCCTCAAATGTATTATAGCAAAACATTGGATTTTTCACACCGCTGGCTAAAATTCCGCGGAACGTTCCTCCTCCGTCAGCGACATCTTTGATCGTATTCTTCTCAATGACAGGATTGGTCCAATTCATCACCCGAATTGCATCTTGGCGCATCTTTTCTATGTAATTCCCGCGGATGATGATTTTATCGTGGTATTTTCCTTCTGAATATTTATGGGTGCCGATTGCCCGATCAAGATTAGTAAATGTATTATTTGTGATGGTTATATTTTTGTTAGGTGTTTTATCATATGTACTCCATGGATTGTGCCAACCATTTGTCAGCTTATCCGGAGTATCAAGATTTATCGCTTCTTTATTCCGATTCTCGGATGGTTGTGAATTAATGAAGCGATTATTTGAAATGAGCGCAGTATCAGTAGCATCCATTTCAATAAAATGTCCTTGTTTCAAGTTCTCAAATTGGATATTTTCGATTTTTAGCTGACGATTATGTCCAGCTACAATCGCAATTGCATCCGTTATATATCTCAAATCAATGATTGCCTTGCCCTCGCCTATGAAGGAAATATTTTTTTCTCCATTATATTTACTGCGTACCCCTTTTTTAAAAGAATCAGAGGGCTTTATCAGTTGAAAAACTGTTTTACTGGGACCAAACATTTTCGTTCCGGTTTTAGTTCCCTTTATAATCTTCACTCCATCTTTAAAACGAATTGTAACATTAGAAGGGACATATAATGTGTTGGATATAGTGTAGGTTCCTTTTTCGATAATAAGCGTACCTCCGCCGATGTGCTCCAGCTGCTCCAAATAGGAACGAAGCAGATAATAGTGCTTAGTGTATGTATTATAGGTGCTAAAATGGGTCATTAAGCCTTTGTAAGGCTTGCTGCCTGGTGAAATTGTATATACTTTAGAAGCCGCCGCCGCTGAAGGAGAGGCGAAAATAGCCATCGCAAGCAGGAAAGCCGCCAGAAATTTGTAGAGCTTCATTCTAAAATAGTCCTCCGTTTCTTTAATCTTCAAAAGGCTGCCATAGTTTGGCAGCCCTCTCATTAAAACCGCTTATCATGCCAAAAATTAACGACAACATGGTGTTTGGGATTATACACTTCTAATGTATAACCGTTCTTTTTCAAGTAGTTAATAATAGTCGGCAACTGCTGGGCTGTGCCGCGTGAATCGTGGAAGAGGATCACGATGGGACCGTTTTGACCATTGAGGCCGGATTTGACCCTTGCGGTGATCGTGCTTGGACTGGTTCTATTATACTTCCAATCTAGTGTATCGATGGTCCAGTCCCACATTTTAAAACCTTTTTTTGCTAAGGCATCGCGGAACGGTTTTTTCATATAGGGCTTGCTGCCATATGGTGCCCGTGTTAGCTTGCTGTTAAAGTTTGCGACCTTTAATAGTGTTTTTCGGGTCTTCTCCATTTCGATCGCAACATTTTGAGAACTGCCGCGATATAGCTTTTGAACGCTGTGGGAAACACTATGGAGTGCCGGGTAGTTGCCTTCCCGAATCATCCGTTTGACTGTTTGCGGATGGCTTTTTATATTGCCCTCTATCATGAAAAAGGTGGCATGGACTTTTTTCTGTTTTAGAATATCCAAGACTTTAGGTGTGTATTGGTTCGGCCCGTCATCAAACGTTAAGTAAACAATTTTCTTCACCGCTTGGCTGGCTGCCTCGGTTCTATTTACTGGAACAATGCCCACACTAACCAAAAGCAACAATGCTAAAAATACGGAAAATAATTTTTTTAACATTTCCTCTCCCCCATTATCTATCTAAGCTGTTATAACCTGGAAATTGATTCAACTCTTCGATATGTATATGTATAAAAGTGGCAGGGGAACCTCCCCCTGCGCAAATTTAATATGATATAGCCCGTTTATGTTGATTTCCCCACATTCGGTTAAATTGATTTTTGCTGATTTTGACATTTTTCTTCCCAGTCCAGCAATCATTGAAGTAATAATTATTTTGATCATATCCGGTTAGAACCAAGGCATGGACAGTAAAACCGTGCATCGGTGAAACCCAAACGACAATTGGTTTGTTATTTCGCAGTTGTTTTTCGATCGTTGCATGGCTCTTACCGGTTAGATTGATGGAACTTCCAGCATATTTTTTCACTAGGTTCATTAAAGCAGGCGGATAAATCGTCCAGCCGTGGCTCGTAAACGGATTGCCAACGTATCCTTTGCTCGGATTTGATGAATACGGCATTTTCTTGGCTAACATTACTTTATCGACCTTCGCCCCTTTATATTGCAGCATCATCGTCACGGCAGTAATCTCACAGCCTGTCGGAAGCTGCGGTCTTTGACTAATGATGGGAACATTTAATGTTTTACCGCTAATTCGGTCGGCATGTTTTCCGTAAACCGTCTTTGGTTTGTATTGATACGTGGCCAGAACCCGCTTTGTTCCTTTTTCTTTCAAGGTTGCCTTGGTGATATATCCTGATGAATTGGCATCAAAGGTGAATTTAATATTTTCCCCACGCTGGCCAAAGGATGTTTTTGGATAATATTGAAAATATCTGGAAACCTTTTGTGTTTTTTTTTCAAATTGTTTGGCATACCTGAGTGTCTGATCGATATTCAGGTAATAGCTATATTGAATCAGGTCACTACCCGGGTAAGATTGATTGATCTTCACCAGTTTGCCGCCAGAATAGACTTTAGAATAGATCACTTTCGCTTCGCTGGCTGCTGTTTTAAGTACTGTTTCTGTAGGAATCGGTTTTGCCTTGTGATGTTTATAAACCATCGCTGCTAAGTCGGCAATGACTTTTTCGGCCTTACTGTTAGACAGCCCCCTAGTCATAATCGCCAATACGAACGGCCGCTTGTCGAACACAATCGCGACATCATTATAAATAAGTGATGCCGGAATCATCCCAACCTTATGAGCAATCGAAACTCCCTTTATCCCGCGAGGAATGGTCGTATTGTAGACCGTTTTTTTCAAATAGCTGACAAGCTCTTGGCCATACTTGCTTTTGTTCGAAAATTGATACAGCTTATTGGCATAGATCATGAGGTCATTGGCTGAAGTGACCGTTAGTCCATTTGCCGGATAGGCATATTGGCCGCCCAAGCTTTTCATATATTTGTAAAAATTATTAGCACCGACGTATTCTTTAAGCATGATAAAGGCGATATTATCGCTATAAACCATGGCATATTTCACAAGCTGTCTGATTGTGAACTTTGTTCCGACCTTTTTCTTTTGGATGATCCCGGTGCCACCAAAATAATGGTAGCTTTTATACTGCAGCTTTTTGTTTAAGTTGATTTTCCCCTTTGCAGCCTGCTCCATCACGTAGGTGGCAAGCGGCAATTTTATCGTACTGGCAGCCCGCCCCGATGTTTTTCCGTTTAGTTGAAAAACCTCACCGGATGTTAAATCTTTATATTGCAATGTCACTGTACCGCCGGATTTTTTTATGTAGTTCTTTAGCTCTTTTGATAAATCGGCAGAAAAACTTGAAGCTGCCGCTTCTGCACGCATGCTAACACCTAGAAAAATCAGTGAAAGCAGCAAAACAGCAGCCACAATCCCTTTTAATATGTACCCACCCTTCACCTTTCCACATCCTTTTTTGATATTCTTGGTAGTTTTTCTCTATTATTCTAGCAAATACAACCATATTTTTATATAGTTTCTCTTATCTCCCTGTCTAAAAAGTTAAGAACAAAAAGGTATCCTCATTGGATACCTTTAATTTGCCCGCTGAAACGCATGGAAATACTCACTTTTCGATCTTTCACTTTATCGATATAAATAGGATGTATGTGTCAATCCATCATACGTATAATAAACTTTGATCAAGCTGTCATAAGAAAATTGGGTAATCGATTTTTTCGGATAAAAATAATATGTTTGGTAAGTACGCCCGATTGTTACCCAGTTCTTCGGCTGATAGGTGTAAATTACTTTCCCGTTATTTAGGATTTGCATCTTGGTTACTTTCAAATTGCTATAGCCATAATTGGACACTTTAAAATAGCCAAAATTATAGTAAATATTGTAGTCAGCATTAAACGTTGCATTTGGGGCCTCGCGTATATCCAGCGATAACGTTTTTGATTTCACTTTTTTTGTTCCCTTTTGCCGTACATCTACTGCTACTTTATATTTTCCTTTATAACCAACATACCAAGATAATGATCTGCTGCTTGAATAATCTTTAATTGTCTGCCAATAATAGCCATTATAGACTCTAAAACGATATTCAAGGTATTTTCCGGACGATTTTGCCGTAAAGTGGAAATACGTCCCTGAAGCCTGTTTTGCACTTTTATTAGATTTTAGCGTCGGTGTTGAAAAATATGAAGGTTTATAGATCGTGTAACCAGCTGTTTTCGTTGCTGTTTTCTTCGATAACTTGCTGCGGACGGTTACCATGACTTTATAGGCCCCGGCACTTTTCGGTTTCCAATACGTATAATTTTTCGTAGAATAGTTTTGAATCGTCTTCCATGTTTTATTTTGGTACACACTAAATTGATATTCAAGATCTACACCTTTTGCAGCTGCCGTCCATTTAATCGAAGTAGCTGTTGGCCGCGGTGATGATAAATTGGCCTTTAACGAAGAAACGGAAACTTTTCCATCAACAATTTGATAGCTAATTTGCTTTGCCACGATCCGATTTGGATATTGTGGGTTGCGAACCTCGACTTTGATAGTATATTTACCTTGCTTTGCCGGATTCCAAACATATGTATTTTTCGATCCAAAGGCTTGAACAACCTTAGCATTAAGCGAATATTGATATTGCAAACCAGTTTTGTTCGTTTTCGTGGCAAATGTAACGGTCTTTCCCGCGAGATAAGGTGATTTGACATTAGGTGTTAATGATTGAATCGTGAAATCCGGCTTATATGCTGTTACCGTGTAGGATATTTCCTTTTGTGCTACGGCATCGGGAAAAGCAGGGTCACGAACTTCAACTTTAACTGTGTACGTTCCCGGGACGGTTGGTGTCCATTGGTATGTATTATCTGTGCTAAATTGTTTGACAACATTTCCTTGGACGGAAAACTGGTATTCAAGACCCGCTTTGTTGGCACTTGCTGTAAACGTAACTGGATTCCGTTCTGTTTGCGGTGACGCTACATCTGCAGCGAGATTGGTAATTTGAAAATCAACATCATAATCGAAATTAAACCCAAGATAATAATCTTGACTTCCCATATAAGAATACTCATCCGGCTTTACAGCAATGTAATATGTCCCTTCTTCCAAGGATGCTTGCAATGCCAAATAATAAGATCCCGCTTCTACAATCGAGCCCCCTGCAGCTAATTGATTCCCATCCGCATCATAAAGAGTAATAGAATAATCATTGTAGTAGTAATCATTTTCATCCTCATCGTTTCCTAAATAGGAAGCCAGCGATAATTTTCCTCTTTTTGGAATAACTAATTCGTAGTAATCAACATCTTCATCGTCTAAAGTTGCTTGGACCACATCCCGCAGATTAACCCGGTTGGCTGCTGACTTCGTGTCATTAGGCTCGCTCTCTGAAATCGGATTGGATAATTTCTTAAACACCTTTTCCTGGTTAGCCGTCATGGCAAACGCTGGATTTACGGAAAAGGCAAAGGCAACTATGAAAATAATACTCTGTAAAATTAATTTTTTCACCTGTGGACCCCCTAATAGTATACTTACCCAATTTATATTCTAGAGTTTTTTTTCCCATATTTCTAGGAGAATAGTCACATTTTTATCTAATAGTACAATCGGATCGCAGAAACTTTTCCAATTTCCCCAATAATTTTTTAACACCGTTTCAAATATATGTATAAAATTTCGTCGAAATCTGCTATTCTATTACATGTTCGGATACTTTTATTGATGGAGGATCGTTAAATGAGATCTGAGAGGAGAAAGAAGAAAAGAAAATGGCTCCGGATTACCGGAATTGTTGTTTTAGTGCTCTTGATTGGTATTGGCGGTTATGCTTATTCTGTATATAAATCATTAACAAATGCTGTTGAAACGATGCATCAGCCGATAGATCGCAAATCTGATAAACGTTCGGAAGATGTATCTTTAAAAGATAAACAGCCTTTTTCAGTTTTATTATTAGGGGTCGACCAGCGGAAGGGAGATAAAGGCCGTTCCGATACGATGATTGTGTTGGCGGTTAATCCACAGGTAAACTCGGTGAAAATGCTAAGTATTCCGCGTGATACCCGGACTGAGATTGTTGGAAAAGGCACAATCGATAAAATTAACCATGCCTACGCCTTTGGTAATGAAGAAATGTCGATGAATACAGTCGAACATTTCTTAGACATACCCATCGATTATTTCATTAAAGTCAACATGGAAGGCTTCAAGGATATCGTTGATGCCGTTGGCGGTATTACGGTGAACAATGACCTGGATTTCTCACAGGGCGGCTACCATTTTCCTAAAGGCGAGGTGACCTTGGATGGTAAAAAAGCTTTGGCTTTTACCCGGATGAGACATGATGATCCACGCGGTGATTTTGGACGTCAATTGCGGCAACGTGAAATTATTCAGGGAGTTATGCGAGAAGGAGCAAGTCTTACTTCATTGACCAAATACCAGAGTATTTTTGCTGCACTTGGAAATAATGTCAGAACCAATCTTACGTTTAATCAAATGATCGACATTCAAAAGAACTACAAAGGTGCTGCCGGAAATGTCGAGCAAATGACGATTAAAGGCAGCGGCACAAAAATCAACGGAATTTATTACTATATCGTTCCCGACGCCGAAAAACAGCGTCTGCATGATGAGTTAGCGGCGCAATTGGAAATAAATAAATAAATGAAAAGGCTGTCCCATACAGGCAGCCTTTTTTCTTTCTAGAAGTATTCCCATTCATCAATATCATACCAGTATTGATTCCCTAATGCATCTTGGTATTTAAGTTGATAATACAAGTAATCGGTCGAAGGTTTTTGATAAGTAATCGTATTTTCTCCCGGTTTTAACGTGTAGCTTTTTAGGTCGAGCCGCGCCGTACCATAGGTATCATCATACACATAAAGGGTCAGCGTTACTTGCTGGGAGGTTTGAATTTTCAAGTTCATTTTATCATGATAAAAACTATAGTCAGACACATCATTAAATGATACCTCATGGCTTTTTAGCCAAGATGGATTCTCCGTCGAGCTCATTTTTCCTTTGACACTGAATTTCTGTCCGCCGCTACTTTCCGCTGTGATGACAAAATAATAGAATTCGTCACCCTCATAGTACCCATCTTCATTTTTACCATCCCAGCGAAAGGATTGTGTTCCATCATTTATAGGTACGTCTTTTTGAATGGTCTTCACCTTTTCATTTCGCTGATTTAGAATTTCTATTGTTACTTTCCCGCCGCGCGACAGTTGGTAATACACTTCAGCAGCAGGGGTTTCCCCAAGGTCCAAAGCCACAATGGAAGGATAAAGAATATCTATTTTAGTCAACTCGACATGAACGGTTCCTGTAAAGGTTTGGGAAAGATTATATTTGTCAATTACTTGAATCTTAAATTGGTAATCTCCGTCTGGTACTTGTTTACCTTCAAGATCAGTTCCGTCCCATTGGAATGTTTGTTTCCCGGCTGCCTCTGCCTCTTCCGTCTTAATATTCTTCATGAGATTGGCACCTTGATAGATACCGACAGTCACTGTTCCGGATTTGCTGAGCAGGTAATCAATATTCATCATCCCAGTTGCTTTTAAATAAACATCCTTACTTGCCTGAATTTCCGGTGTGCGCCAATCCTCGACTGAAAAATAAGCGCCGGTAATGGTTGTTGTATTTCCTGCCGGGTCTTTAGCTTGGACATCATAATAATAATTCCCTTCAGGTACTGGAGTGTTTTGATCGTTCTTCCCATTCCAGCTTACCGCTATCTTTCCTGGTTTAAATTGCTGATTAATTAATTTCCTGATGATTGTCCCCTTGTCATTTTTAACATAAGCAATCACGGTAGCAGTTTCTTTTACTTCCAGTTGAGCTGTATAGTTTGTCTGATTATCCATTTTAAAAACAGGCGGGCTTAATGCGAATCCAGCCACAGGCCGAATAGTATCCACCTTTATTTGAACTTTTTTAGCTGTTCCCGCTTTATTATGGCTGTCGATGATCAACATTTCCAAGCTATATGTTCCATCTTTTACTGGCAGACCCGTTGAATTCTTTCCATCCCAAATGACGGAGTGCTTACCGGCTGACACGGACTTTTTGTTTAGAATCGTTTTCACGGTTTTCCCGGCTTGATCCTTGATCACGGCCATGATTTTTGCTTGTTGCGTTAATTCATACGGGATATTTATTTTTCCGCTTACTTTTGGCGAGAAGGCATAGATGCCCGACACGATGATATCAGCTTTTGTTTGATTGTTAACTTTGATCGTGGTACTTTTGTAGACCGTTTTTCGCCCGTTGGTCATTTTCACTTCAACTTTGTATGTGCCGGAAGAAACGACCTTTTTACTGTCGGTTTTCCCGTCCCAATAAAGGGTAAACTTCGAGCCGGAGGTGCTTTTATCGGTAACGACCTTTCTTAAGGTGGTTCCTTTTGAACTTTTAACCGATAGCGAAATTTTGCCAGTACCTGCTGTAGTAAATGAAATGGCCGCTTTATTTGTTCCTTTGGCCGTAAAGATTTTGGGAACGCTGATCGTGGAAACTGGCAGGGCCGTGTTAGAAACCGCCTTATTGGCATCAATTCTACCGTAGCCGTACAAAGAATCCCGCCCTTTTGTGCCAAGGTCAACGGTTGATTTTTTTAAAATCGTTTCAACTTGGCCGGAACTTAAAAACGGATTTCTTGAGCGGACAAGCGCTGCAACTCCGGAAACAACCGGTGTTGCCATGGATGTTCCGCTCTCATAACCATAAGAACCACCGGTTATCGTAGAATAAATACGATCTCCGGGAGCCGCCAGATCAATATAACTGCCGCGATTTGACCATGAGGCAATCTTATCACCTTGTGTTGTAGCGCTGACTCCTAGGACCCCTTCGCTAGCAGCAGGATATTCCGGTTGATAACTCCCTTCATTACCGGCAGCGGCAATCAGTACTGCTCCTTTTGATCGGGCGTATTTTACTGCGGAATCAATCGCATAATTATATCCTGGAGCACCCAAACTCATATTAATAATATCGGCATGATGATCGACAGCATATTGCAGGGCCCTTACGACTGAATCCGTTGTTGCCTCATCACCGGTAAATACATTAATCGGCATGATTTTCACGTTCGGGGCAATCCCGGCAATCCCTTTGCGATTAAAGCTGGCGGCAATGATTCCGGCGACATGTGTTGCATGTAAATGCGGACTATATTTGGTTGTTCCGGTTACGGCGTTATAGGGCGAGACAATTTTCCCCTTTAGCTCGGGATGGTCCTGCTGTACACCGTCATCAATGACAGCGACTGTAATCGCTGATGAACCTTTGGTTTTATCCCATGCCTTTGGCGCCTGTATTTTATTCAGATACCATTGCTGCTGATATTTTGGCTCTTTTGGAAGATAGGATTGAGTGAACCTGTAATTTGGCTCCACCAATGCCACAAGCTTATTCTTTAACAAAGTCTTGGCGATGGTCTTTAAATCGGCACCGCTTGGTACTTTAACAACAGAAAAATCACCATCCAGCAATTGCGATTTTTCCTCCGAATTCACTTTGTTTAGGATGGCTGCTTGTTCTTCAGAAGTTGCTTCCGGTTTAAATTTAACAATTAATTCCCGAGCCACAAATTCCTGCTGATCCTGAAACTGAACTTCCGGATTAACTTGTCTCGGCTGTTCGTTTACTCCCTCTGCAGTCGCAGTAGATGCCATAAATGTCAGACTTAGAAAAAAAAGGCTTAAAGACCATATCGCTTTCACTCGTAATCCTCCGTTACTATTCTTTTAATTTCATCATCTATTTACTTATATTCTAGCATGTTATTTACGGTATTCATCATTAAATTTATGCATGATATAAAAATCAGCACCCTGACCGAAAATGGCAGAGTGCTGCTAGTAAATATTTTGCTGGATTACAAGCTTTTATTGATTATTCGTAACTGTGTCTGTTCCTTCAGGATTACCTTCAGGGTCATTGGTAGTTTTCGTTACAGTAATTGTTACGGTACTTGAATTTCCGGCTTTATCCTTAGCTGTTACTTTAATGATGGTACCAGCCTCTTGCGGTGGAATCGTGGCTTGGTATGTTCCATTTGAATCTATCGCTGTTGCTGTGATCGAAGTTCCAGACCCCATTGACACAGTAACGGCTGCACCCGTTTCCGTTTTTACCGTTACTTGTGTGGACTGGTCTGTTACTGGATCAACCGAAATCGATGGAGCCGTTTTGTCAGCAACAGTCACAGTTGCCGATTTCGCATGTCCAGCTCTATCTTTAGCAGTCACTGTAAATTTCGTTCCTGATTTTAGATTTTTCGAAAGTTTATATGAAAACTTCCCATTTCCATCCGCCTTAACAGGATGGTTCTTATCAAAGCTCAGTGTAACTGTTGCTCCAGCCTCGGTTTTTCCAGATACCGTTTTTGATTGATCTGAAACTGGATTAACGGTGATGGTTGGAATCGTTTTGTCTGCGACAGTGACACTCTTCGTTACCGCATTCTTTGCCTTATCTTTAGAGATAACGGTCACTTTTGAATAAGCTTTTGGCTTATTTGGTAATGCTATTTTGAAATATCCACTTGTTTTCGCTTGGGTTCCTTTAGATGTCCAAGTTCCATTCTTAACCGTTACCGATGCACCTTTTTCTGTTTTTACATATATAACTTTGTCTTTATCCGAAACTGGTTTAACAGTTAGAACTGGAGCCGTTTTATCTTGGACGGTAACACTTCTCGGTTTACTTACATTTCCGGCTTTATCCGTGGCTGTAACGCTAAGTTTTTTGCCAGCTTTTTGTTTTGGAATTTTAATAGAAAAATTCCCCTTTGAACTAGCTGTTTTACTATATTTCTTAGAGCCAATAGTCACGGTTACTGTTGCTTTCGCTTCCGTTTTACCAGTTACTGTTGTGGAATTATCACCAACGGTATTGACTGTTGGAATTTTCGGTGCTGTTGCATCAAGATTTTTGAAGAATGGCTTCGCCAGTTGATTAAATGTTTGTGATGACCAAGTGATTTTCACCTTGGCTCCAACCTTTACCATATCGTATAACTTTTCGACATCCCAGTTATGCATCCGGACACAGCCGTGTGAAACCCATTTCCCTATCGAGCTTTCATTAGCGTTTCCATGAATTCCATATGGGTAACCATTTTCCCATTTACTTAGCTCCATCCAGCGCTTCCCTAATGGATTATTCGGGGCGCCTCCCGGGATGTTTTCCTTATACCATGGCCGGTTTTTCTGTTTTGCACGTATGTAGAAAGTTCCTTCCGGAGTAAGACTCCGAGTCTTCCCGGTTGCCACAGGGTATATTTTTACTAATTTACCTTTTTCATAGAAAGCAAGTTTATTAATCTTTTTATTAATGATAATTAATTGCTGATTGGCGCTTGCACTCGCTTGTGGAGCCTGCGGAAAGCTCATAAATCCTAAGAATAAAACGATTAAACCAATTATTAAACGTCGAAACACCTTTTGTTACACCTCGCAAGTATTCTATTTATTCTTAAACAATACCACATCTGTAACAATTGTAACATAATTTTTGTTCAAAAAAGTTTCGCTAAATAGTTACAAATTTCAACTTGGTTCATTTTTATAGAATACTATCCTTTTAAAAAGAGGTTGTTTAAAATAACAATGGTGTCAGGCATCCTAATTAGATTTTAGTGATACCTGACACCATTTGAGAAAGTCTTTAACTAGATTTTTCTAACTATGATTTTTCAATCCTTACCCAGCTTTTCCATTTGACTTTTTATTACTAGCATATACTCCGTCTGAGTTAAAGTAATACATTTTCCCTTGAATTTTTACCCAGCCGGTTTGCATCACACCATTTTTATCGAAGTAATACTTCTTCTTGTTGATAGTTTGCCAGCCCGTGCGCATGGCTCCGTCTTTGTTGAAGTAATACTTCTTCTTGCCGATTTTTGCCCAACCGGTTTGCATGACTCCGTTTTTGTCGAAGTAATATTTCTTCTTGTTGATAGTTTGCCAGCCCGTGCGCATTGCTCCGTCTGTATCGAAGTAATATTTCTTCTTGCCGATTTTTGCCCAACCGGTTTGCATGACTCCGTCTTTGTTGAAGTAATACTTCTTCTTGCCAATTTTTACCCAGCCGGTTTGCATGACTCCGTCTTTACCGAAGTAATATTTCTTCTTGTTGATAGTTTGCCAGCCCGTACGCATGGCACCGTCTTTACCGAAGTAATATTTTTTCTTGGCTATTGTTTGCCAACCGGTTTGCATGGCTCCGTCTTTGTCGAAGTAATATTTACTGGCTTTAATAACTTTCCAACCAGTCACTTTTTTGCCATTTTCATAGTAATAAGTATGGCCTTCTTCCACTACCCAACCATTTTTTACTTCTGCAGGTTTTTCTCCGGCAGTAATTCTGCCTTCAACAGCAGGAGCAACAGGACTGTTTTGTGCAATATATTCGGTTAAGATTTCATAGTCGACAATGAATAGCTCATGGATGCGGCCGTCATCTTTAGCCTTTTTGAACATCGTATAGCCATCACCGCCATCCGCAACGAAGGCATTGGTGGCAACAGAGTATGTTTTCTTCAAGTCAATTGGCTCATAGCCAGAGGCGGATTTCACCTTTACTTCCCAGACTCTGTCATAGGCAGGCTTTTTAGGGTCATACTTGAATTGAATTCCTGACACCTGCATAAACTGACCGGCCCCTTCTTCCACCTTGCTGACGCTATGTTCAAGTGCGTCCCAAATTTCCTGGCCAGTTAAGTCCAGTGTCACCAGCAGGTTGGCAAATGGCATAACGGTATGAATATGCCCAAGTGTAACATCACCTTTTGGAATGGAGGCTCGAATACCACCGCCATTTTGCATTGCAATCACAGTGTCATTTTTCAAGACCTCATTAGCTTTTTGAGCCATAGCATCGGAAACCAGGTTACCAAGATTGGTTTCTTTCGTACGAACATTTCCACGTTCTCCATCAAGGTCTATTGTCGCAGCACCAATGACGGTCTTTTTCAACTCTTCCAGCGGTGTTTTAAATTCGTCCACCTTGGCCTGTGCCTCGGCATCCGCGACATAAGTGTTCACATCCAGCAGCTTGCCGTCTTGAGCAGTTACAACTCCATTAGCGTCAAAAGTTACATCCAAGACGCCCAAATATTTCAGATATTCATTTGCCTGAACAATCACGGTCGGCTCAGCTTTGTCAATCACAACCGGTTTGTCGAGCTTCGTATGTGAATGTCCGCCAACTATAACGTCAATCCCATCGACTGCTTTCGCCAGCTCTTGGTCCGGTCCGTAGCCTAAGTGGGATAGAACAATAATTTTGTTGATCCCTTGTTGTTTCAGGGCAGCAACTGTGGATTTGGCCTTCTCTACTGCATTTTCAAACACTATCTCTTTAGAAGGACTGGCTAAGAATGTGGTATCTTCCGTCGTCAGGCCAAACATGCCGACTTTTTCCCCGTTAATTGTTTTTACCATCGCCGGATAAATTTTGCCACCCTCTGGAGAAGAGGGAATTTCATTTTTAAACATCGGCCCTAAAGCCGGATCTTTTGTTACATTGACATTGGCGCTCAGAAGCGGGAATTTCATCTCGCTGATAAAATCAGCCAGTACCTTCGAATCTTTGTCAAACTCATGATTACCGAATGTCATCGCATCGTACTTAAGCTGGTTCATGAACCATAAATCCGCTTTACCAAGGTATTGATTGAAATAAAGCGTTCCCGAGAAAACATCGCCGGCATCGACTAACAAGGCGTCCGGTCTTTCCGCGCGAACTTCTTTTACAGCGGTTGCTAACTTCGGATATTGCTCAACATTTGCATGGGTATCGTTCACATGCATAATCCTTATATCTATGGATTTGGACGCTTGTGGTAAAATTTCTCTACTCATGTTATCAGAATGAGCCTGGTTACTTGCAGATAATTGACCAAATATATATTTTGTTGTATCCGTTTCAGTCGCACTATTGGTCGTTGCCTCAGCTGCACTTGCTTGTGGCAAATGAGGAAAAACATAGCTGGCAAAAAATGTCGCGACTGTGAGTAAAATAAAAAGTTGCTTCTTAAACAACTTCAATGGTTACAACCTCCTTTTTTTATCCCTAGACTCGTAATGATTTTAAATGTAATCTACTAATTTACTAGATTTTTCTGTTAAAGCAAGTGAGTGCGTCGACAAATGAACGGATTCTCAAAAAAGAAAGATATAACTTTTTCTCTTGTTTCTTGTATAGTCACCTCCACCTAAAAAATGACCTATCCTTGTCTATTTTAATATAAAGGCTAACATTAATCTACAATATTTAACAAACTTTACATATAATATTATTTGTGGTAACCAACTTAATAATTGGTTAATATATGTATTTGTTATTTTTTCTAAAGGTCTCTTTTTTCAAAATATAATAATCTAATTACTTCTAATTTTATGATAATATATTCATATTAAACTTCTTTACTTGGAGGCGTAGAGCCATGCTGTCATTTATTCTCGTTGTGCTTGTGTTGTTTCTTATTCCCGGTCCGGCGGTCATTCTGACGGTGACGCAAACAGCGAGGGGTGGGAGAAGAGCAGGGATTTTTACCGGTGTAGGGATTGCTGTTGGCGACCTGATTCATACATTAGCTGCTGTTCTTGGCCTATCGGCGATCCTAATGACCTCCGCCTTGGCTTTCGAGATCGTGAAATACTTGGGTGCCACCTATTTAATTTTTATCGGGGTGAAATCATTCCTGGAAAAGGCGAAAAAGCATGCGGAACCAGCTGCCGTCAAAAAGACTATCACCGACGCTGTATCGTTTCGCCAGGCGCTGCTAATTGAATTGTTAAATCCAAAAACAGCGTTGTTTTTCCTTGCCTTCCTGCCACAGTTTGTCCACCATAATGGAACACCGGTTTTTCTGCAGCTGTTGGCGCTTGGTCTGACGTTCGTGTTGATGAGTATTTTATACACAACAACGCTGGCGTTGTTGACCAGTTCGATTGGCGAAAAGCTTTTTGCTAATCAAAATAATTGGATGGCCCACTGGCAGGGAAAAATAGTTGGCTCGATTTATATTGGCCTGGGATTGCAGTTGGTGCTCCAGAGTCAAAAATAGGAAAAACGGTGACATTGGTATATTTCCACTTGTCCAATCATTCCCATACGTCTACTTGGCCGCATTGCTCGCGAATAATCCCGTTTTGAATCTCAAAGCGGTTCCCATTCTGCGGCAGCCCCCTTTCCTACGATGACGAGTCATCTCCAAGTTTGTCACGCAGGAAGAGTTGTCCATTTTGAAGGATTGCCGTATCGAGATGATCGAAAGAGCGAGGGAACCCCGCCCTTTTTCACCATTATCTAATAATTAGCAATCCCATGATAAAAAAAACCAAGGGTTTCCATTTCAGCCCTGTTCAACATATTTCTCCCGTCAAAAACAATCGGCTGTTTCATTAACGGTTTAAGAGCCGCCCAATCAAGGGTCTTGTAGTCATCCCAATCCGTACAAATGATTACAGCATCGCTGTCTGACACCGTTTCTGGTATGGTTGAAAATTGAGGGAGTTTTGAGGCCATGTTGACAACAGGGTCATGGGTTCTAATCACCGCCTGCGCCTGTAAAAGATGTTCGATCAGCTGCAAGCTTGGGGATTCTCTTGTATCATCGGTGTTGGCTTTAAATGCTAAACCGAGGACAGCAATCGTTTTATGTTTCACCCCGCCCTCTATGGCACGGTTCATTTTTTCGATAAAATATACGGACTGGTCTTTATTTACTTCAACCACTTTTTCAAGGATGGAAAGGGGACTATCATGCTGCCTTGCGGTCTGCAGCAACGCACTTACGTCCTTGGGAAAGCAAGAGCCGCCGTAGCCCATACCAGCTTGGAGAAAATGCGGACCAATGCGGTGGTCAAGGCCAATTCCTGTTGAAACATCGTTCACATTAATCCCTAACTTATCACACAGCCTGGCTAATTCGTTGATATAGGAAATTTTCATGGCGAGGAAGGAATTGGCCGCATACTTAATCATTTCTGACGCTTTCAAATTCGTTTCAACAATCGGACATTGGAAATTTTGATATAATTCTTTGATGATTGTTCTTGCCTTTTCACTCTCCGTGCCAATAATAATGCGGTCTGGACGGAGGGCGTCTTGGAGGGCGGAACCTTCGCGGAGAAATTCGGGATTGGATACGACGTCAAAGGGAATGGGTACAGGCTGTTGGCGTTTAATCCAGTTTGTCACTAATTCAGCTGTTCCGACAGGCACCGTACTCTTGGTCACAATAACCTTATAGCTGTTCATATATTGACCAATTGCTTCGGCTACATTTTTTACGTACAAAAGATCGGCACTTCCATCTAGGTCCTGCGGTGTTCCGACACAAATAAAAATCACATCATGGCTTTTTATCGCCATTTCTGTGTTGCTTGTAAATGAAATTCGTTGCGATTGGACATGTTTTATCAACAGGTCTTCAAGACCCGGTTCAAAAAAATACAGCTCTCCTCGCTGTAATGCTTGAATTTTCCGATCATCAAGGTCCAGGCCGGTTACTTGATGACCCATTTCACAAAAAATCAGCCCTGTAGTTGTCCCCACGTAACCAGTACCAATGATTAATATTTTCACAATTGGCTTCCCCCCTTACGACTAGTAATAATCTATTCGAAAGAGCATGCCAGGGAAGGTTGTCAATTTGAGAAAGGGCGGTAATTGGGCGGCTCATAGGTGCAGAGCTTGTTTAAAATGGAAGGGTTGTTTTTTTGAATGTGGATAACTATTATAGCAATTCTGCTATCCACAAGAGTTATCCACTTATTTCTGAGGTTGTCCACAAAATCCATTGGAGTATCCACATAATTATTCACATATTTGAAAATTAATTGAGAATATCTACAGGGATAAAAGTTCTTATTCACAAATTTATACGGATTATCAACAGATTTCCGGTGTTATACACATATTATCCACAATGATGCTTACTTACCGGAACTGCCGGTTCTAGGGGCTCTCCGAAAAGTGGTTTTTCTGCTCGAAAATTAAAAATGGACTTTCTGGACAGCTCCCACTTTCATGCTATTCTTCTGTTTCTGTTATTCGACCGGTTTTTTCGACAATCTCCCGCAGCTCGCCTTCGTCCCCTTTGGCATTGATTATTTCAAAAATCTGATTTAATCCTTCACTCGTTTGTTCCTCGTCTTTTTTCATTACTAAAACCTCCTTGTCCACAAAGGATTCCCCTATTTATACCGAATTATTGACTACTACAGAAGTTTTCCACATTTTGCTCATCACTTCACAAAATGTTCACCAACCCCCCGTGTTATAGTGACTCAAGTCACAGGAATGAATTATAAAAACACTAAAATAAAAGTGTAAATGATAGTTAATTAAATTTTAAAGTTAAATTGGAGGGAATAAAGATGGGAAAAGTGACAAAGTTTGCAGCAGTTATGGTAACAACCTCTGTGTTGATCTTAAGTGCTTGTGGCAAGGCTGAGCTCGCTACTGAGAAAAAGGCTGAGGCAAAAACAACAACGAAAACTGCGACACAGGTATTTGCTCCCCATGAACATGTAAATCAAAAACCAACTCCGATTAAAATAAAGCGAATTGGCAAACATGAAGTAAATGTCGAAATGACCGCACAGGTAACCGATATTGAAATTGCCAAAGACGATACGTATAGAGCTTGGACATTCAACGGCGAAGCTCCGGGCCCAGTAATTGTCGTTAATCAAGGGGACAAAATTAATTTTAACCTTAAAAACATGGATCCGGCGATTCCACACAGCATGGATATGCACGCTGTTCATACAGCGCCATCTAAGAACTTTGCCGACGTCATGCCGGACAAAACCGGCAAATTCAGCTACCCTGCTAATAACCCGGGAGTGTTCATGTATCACTGCGGCACTAAACCGGTGCTTGAGCATATTGCCAACGGGATGCACGGAATGATTATTGTCAAACCAACAACTGGCTATCCAACTGATTCTCAAGTCGACCGTGAGTACGTCGTGATTCAAAATGAATGGTACAAATATAATGATATGGATGATATGACCAATGGTAAACCTAAATATGTCGTATTTTCTACAAAAGCGCTTAAAGATGGGCAGATGAATACAAACGGAACCGTCGGTGCATTAGTTGATCATCCTCTGCTTGCAAAAGTTGGCGATAAAGTGAGATTCTATGTCTTAAACGTTGGTCCAAACGAAGTTTCTAGCTTCCATGTGGTCGGAACCACCTTTGATGATGTCTATATGGATGGAAATCCGTACAATCACTTAAAAGGCATGCAAACCGTGTTGCTGCCGGCGAGCGGCGGTGCCGTAGTGGAATTCACTGTAACAGAGGAAGGCAGCTACCCGATTGTTACCCATCAATTCAACGATGCCACGAAAGGCGCCAATGGAGTCCTGAAAGTGACAAAAGACGGCAAAGATGATGGCACCGAAGTAATGGCCCACTAATTCAGAAAATGAAAACTCGCCGATTGGCGAATCCGTTAGAACGGTTCATGAGGCGTAGTTGAATAAATCCGACACAGGAAAGCATAAAATTGGATGAAATTTTATACTTTTCTAGCAGCTAAAAAACAGCGTTCAGGTTCTCTGGATCCCGACGCTGTTTTTTTTGATATCTATGAATCGTTCTTCAAGACTCGGCCAACGATGAGCCATCAATTATATTCTTGAACCAAGTTCCACAGCCTTGCTGCGATGGTAGGTAGCCTTAACCTTAAACTTTAATCTTAATTCCTCGCATAGACAGTCCTGCTGCAACAATTCGTTGTGACGCTTTTGCAGGACATGGTACAAGTATTTTCCTTTTAAAAATAATTTCAACACAAAAAGCCCTCCCTTAAATTTAATCACTGCCATTGACATAAAACCGCAGGAGATTCGTGTTCGACAGCTGGCGAGCATTGTCTTAAACTGGAATGACATTCGAACCATCTTTCTCAATAAAGGTGGCGTGAACAGAGCCCGGCTTCTCACTGGAGTCACAAAATATTTATTTCACGACTTATATTGGTTTGCCTTTGCGCCGCTTCGCCCTTTTCCCTGTAGACTACAGCCCCTATAGCTTTGCGTCCTCATTTTTCAATAAGTTTGCCGTTTCGTACGATTTATGTGTTTTCTTAAATATATGAAACTAGTTTGTAAAATTAAAGGGCCGAAAGTCCTAGTTCGCTTCCGGGAAAGTTGGGAAAACTTTTACCGTCCTGTCTTTCTGGAGCAGCTTACATTCAAAGTCTTTCATACAACCTTTAATCACCTTAAATTAATTTCTTTATTAAAAAGCGATAAACAGACAAATTTAAATTTATTTTTTTTACTCCATTACCAGCATTCTGAAATGAAAAGGTTTTAAAAAATATCAAACGTGTCGATAGTGAGAACATAAATGAATTTTTTTAAAAAGGATGCTTACGATGGTAAAATTTCACTTGGAACTTGCCTGTGTTGTCTTATTGGCAACCTTGTTGACAGGCTGCCTGGAGAAAAAACAAATGGCCCCTGACGACGGTGAAGCCGTTGTTCCGGTAAATAAATCCACCTTTAAAAATCATGATGATGAAGCAAAAGTTATTGCCAATCCGGAAAGCATTCCCGTCCTCGTGAACAAAGAAAATATCTTGCCGGAAAGCTACCAGCCCAACGATTTAGTTGAACCCGATATTTCCTTTATTTTTTCTGAGAAATCGGAAAAGCGAAAAATGCGCGCGGAAGCAGCGACGGCGATTGAAAAATTATTCGCTGCCGCCCACGCCGATGGGATCGCTCTTCTTGGTGTATCAGCCTATCGTTCACGGGCAGCACAGGAGATTTTGTTTCATTATTATGTTAGTCAAGACGGTTATGAAACAGCGCAAACCTACAGTGCCCTCCCGGGGACAAGCGAACATGAAACAGGGCTCGCCATTGATGTGACTGGCGCTGACGGTAAATGCGCCGCAGAGGACTGCTTTAGCGGCAGTCCAGAGGCGAGATGGCTTGAGGACCACGCTGCCGAATATGGTTTCATCATCCGCTACCCCAGAGGAAAGGAAGCAATCACCGGCTACCAATACGAACCATGGCACCTCCGCTATGTGGGCAAAAAAATTGCCGCAGACATTGCCACTCGCGGCATGACCCTGGAAGAATACTTTAAAGCCATTCCGGTAAGTAAGTAATCGGGCCAATGGTGGTTTTTTAACGATTTATGCCTAAAAAGGGAAAAGACCTGATGATTGGGGTAACTAGCACTGGTCCAGTTGCTCGAAAACCGGATTGAACCGATGATTGGGGTAACTAGCACTGGTCTAGTTGCTCGAAAACTGGATTGACCTGATGATTGGGGTAACTAGCACTGGCCTAGTTGCTTGAAAACCGGATTGACCTGATGATTGGGGTAACTAGCACTGGCCTAGTTGCTTGAAAACCGGATTGACCTGATGATTGGGGTAACTAGCACTGGCCTAGTTGCTCGAAAACTGGATTGACCTGATGATTGGGGTAACTAGCACTGGCCTAGTTGCTCGAAAACCGGATTGAACCGATGATTGGGGTAACTAGCGCTGACGATTGTCCGGTTATCGCTGAATCTATAGTTTTTATCAGCGAATTCGGGTAATTTATCGGCGCTTCTTTATGGTTTATCAGCGATTTGTATCGGTTATCGGCGATTCATTCTATTTCAGCGGCGCATCTGTATATATTGCAGAAGTCAAAAAAGCTCCCGCTAGATTTAGCGAGAGCTTTTCTTGCTCTTAATTTCCTTTGATTTCCAATAGCTTTAGCCGCAGTTCGTTTTCCATCGTTGCTAGGTCTTGCTCGGCGAGGCGGCGCTTTTGCCGTCCTTCTTCCTGAATCCGCAATGTTTCTTCCAAAGTGCTGATCAAGTTTTCCTGCGTTTTCTTTAGCGTTTCAATATCAACAAGCCCGCGCTCGTTTTCCTTGGCCGTTTCAATTGTGTTGGTTTTCAGCATTTCCGCATTTTTCAGCAGCAACTCATTTGTCGTTTTAGACACTTGTTTTTGTGCCTCAACGGCATGCCGCTGACGAATCAGGGTCAAGGCAATGGCCACTTGATTTTTCCATAACGGAATCGCCGTTACAATCGACGACTGAATTTTTTCCACTAACGCCTGGTTCGTATTCTGAATTAAACGGATTTGCGGTGCACTTTGAATTGTGATTTCACGGCTTAATTTCAAATCATGGAGACGTTTGTCCAAGCGGTCGGCAAATTGAATCATGTCATTGACCTCTTGGAATTTCATTTGGTCATTGGTTGCCTCCGCCTGTCTTTTCAACTCGGGAATAATTTTCTCGTGCATTTCCTCCAGTTTCAATTCCCCAGCAGCAATATAAACATTGAGGGCTTGAAAATATTCTTTATTTGTTTCATAGAGTTGTTCAAGCAATTTTATATCGGAAAGCAAAACATTCTTGCTGCGCTCCAGCTTTACGGTAATGCGGTCAATTTGCGCACCGGTTTTTTGATATTTGGATAGTGCTTCCTGAAGTGATCCGGAAATTTTTCCGAACATACGCGCAAAAAAGGATGGTTTTTCATCCCTTAATTCGTCCGGATTAACTTGATTTAAGTGCTTCATGAGATCATTAATGATGTCGCCGATTTCCCCGAGATCTTTTTTCTGCACATGTTCAAGCATCGTTTGCGAGAAGGAGAGCAGTTTTCCTTGTGCTTGCGTGCCATATTGAATCATCGCCTGATGGTTTGTTGGATCAATTTGGGCGGCAAGTTGGTAGGCCTTAGCCCGGTGTTCTTCCGGGATGACATCGATTAATTTAACTGGCTTTGCCTCAGCCGCTTGTACCGCTGGAGCAGGCTGCTTCGCCAACTCAAGTTCGTCGCCAAACGGATTGGCTAAAATATCATTCAATAAATCACCGGATTGTTTATTTAAATTTGGAGTATTTTCGCTCATTTTAACCACCTATTCTCCTCGGGAAATTTGGAATCTTTTTGTTTTTTTATTGTATGCTTTGCTACATCAATTTCAAAGTTTAAATGGTCAACATCATCAGAAACAACCTGAAACAAATCATTCTCTAACACTTTAGTCAGTTCATTTAGAGTTTGCCGGGTTTCGATGAGGGATTGATTGATTTCCAGATTTTTTTTCGGCTGGGAAGCTAGGAAGCTGTATTTCTCTGTCAACTCGACAATCGAATCCAAATGTGAAAAATAAAATGATTCCGCCTGATAAAATCGTTTCGGCTCTTTAGCAGCCATTTTTTGGATTTTTTTAGTGATACGAAGAATATCAATTCTTTGTTTAACGGATGATAGATCACGTATGGTAAAAAGTGATTTATTGAGACGGTTAATTTTTTTATTTGCTTCTGATAAATTTTTTCTAATATAGCGGTATTCTTTTCTGGTCAGCTGATGCTTTTTTAAAAAACTGCGGCTCTGAGCAATGGCGAGGATCATATAGACAACAATCCCGCAGGCGATCGCGATGCCGAGTGACGGCAGAAAGTTTTGCCTAAAGAAAACAAAGCTGATAAACCCAGTTAAGACTGTCACGGGAATAGCCACAAACGACCGTAAAATGAACGATGCAACAGGGTTCATAATGATCGACTCCTAACAAATTAAATAAAGCTTACTATTTATACGAATCACTCAAATGAATGTTTCATATTTCGACAGCACAACATAGTTTCCATTTATTATTCTTACTTCCACAATACACGAAAAAACTCCTGCTTACCATAGACCACAAACGGAAACAATTCTAGGACTTAAGACTGATTTTGCCGTCAGGCACTATGTGAATTTTTCACATGGTGCCTGACACCGTCCGTGGACACAATTCCACCCCACACGGACACATAAAATGGAAACTAGTGCCTGGCACCTATGCTTAGAAGTCGTTCGGTCTTGTATTGTTAACACCAAAGTGATAGAGGATGGCGTTGACGATCCGTTTAGCGGCATGACCGTCTCCATACGGGTTGGAGGCTTTGGCCATTTGGTCATGGGTTGCTTGATTGGATAAGAGTTCATCCGCAAGTCTAAAGATGGTTTCTTCATTTGTACCGGCTAGTTTCAGTGTGCCTGCGGCAATTCCTTCGGGACGTTCGGTTGTGTCACGCAGAACTAGCACAGGAACCCCAAGCGATGGTGCCTCCTCCTGAATACCGCCGGAGTCGGTTAATATCAAATAAGCTCTTTCGGCAAAATTGTGAAAGTCAATCACATCTAACGGTTCTATGAGGTGAATTCGACGATTGTTTCCAAGGACCCGTTCGGCAATTTCCCGTACTACCGGGTTCATGTGCACAGGGTAGATAACCTGGGCATCCGGATACTTTTCTACCAGCCTCCGGATCGCGCGGAACATATTTTCCATCGGTTCCCCAAGATTTTCTCTGCGGTGAGCTGTCATCAAGATTAAGCGATCGCTGCCGATCTGTTCCAAAACGGGATGTGAGTATTGTGCCTTCACGGTCGTTTTTAACGCATCGATAGCCGTATTTCCAGTTATAAAGATGGCTTCTTCTGGCTTATTTTCTTCTACTAGATTTCGCTTTGCCTGAACTGTTGGCGCAAAATGCAACTCTGCTAATACTCCTGTCAACTGCCGGTTCATTTCTTCGGGGTATGGCGAATATTTGTTGTGAGTTCTAAGTCCGGCCTCGACATGCCCAATTGGGATCTGTTGATAAAACGCCGCTAAGCTGGCCACAAACGTTGTCGTAGTATCACCATGAACCAGCACAATATCGGGTTTTACCTGTGCAAAAACATCACTTAGCCCTTCTAGGCAACGGGTTGTTATCTCTGCCAGTGACTGTCTTTCCTTCATTATATTTAAATCATAATCAGGGGTTATCGCAAAAATATCCAGCACTTGGTCTAACATTTGACGATGCTGCGCCGTCACGGTTACAATCGACTTGATTTTATCTGGATATTTTTCTAATTCCTTTACAAGCGGGGCCATTTTAATCGCTTCCGGCCTCGTCCCAAAAACCGTCATTACTTTTAACGGGTTCATATTCATAAGTACCTCCAAGTGAATCTCCTTTTTTAAAAAAATATCGGTGAGACTTACTAACATGATAACAAATCTGTAGTCGCAGGGAAAAGTAATTCGCGGCTGGAATACCTAAATTTACTGATAAAATGTTTCTCCGAGGAAACATTTCTACCTCTAGGCATATACAATATAAATACAATATTGCGTTCAATTCATTTCTTTGCATTTAAAGGAGTGACATAAAAGTGTCTGAGAATCTTCTTTTAGCATTTGGACTAACATTATTTGCCGGCCTCTCTACTGGGATTGGCAGTTTGCTGGCCTTCTTCACCTCACATACCAATACGAAATTTCTCTCTGTCACCCTCGGTTTTTCCGCGGGTGTAATGATTTATGTATCAATGATTGAGATTTTTGTTAAAGCGAAAAATGCCCTCATCCATTCGCTGGGACCAGGGCCTGGAAACTGGGTAACTGTGGGCGGATTTTTTGCCGGAATGCTTTTGATTGCCACCATTGACAAGTTCATCCCAAAACAAAGCAACCCGCACGAGCTGCGGACTGTCGAAGATATGAAGTCGCCCGGTATGACAGAAAAGTCGGATAAACAGACGGATCTGTTAAAAATGGGTACATTTACCGCGCTGGCCATCGGCATTCATAACTTCCCCGAAGGAATCGCCACATTCACTTCGGCACTGCAAGATCCTAAGCTCGGGATTGCCATTGCCGTCGCGATTGCCATCCACAACATTCCAGAAGGGATTGCCGTGTCCGTTCCTATTTATTTTGCCACTGGCGATAAAAAAAGAGCTTTTAAACTTTCATTTTTGTCTGGATTATCAGAGCCAATCGGGGCCTTCGCCGCCTATTTGTTCTTAATGCCGTTTTTAAATGAAGTGATGTTCGGGGTTATTTTTGCGGCCGTTGCCGGAATCATGGTGTTTATCTCGCTCGATGAATTATTGCCCGCTGCAAAAAGATATGACGAAGCCCATCTATCAATCTATGGTTTAATTAGCGGAATGGCCGTGATGGCCCTGAGTTTATTATTGTTTATTTAAAAATGTTAAATAGAATCGGGGGGCTTTCCTTTAATAACCATATTAAAGACAATTTGCTGATTTCAAGGCTGGTTTGTCCTTTAAAAGCTTGATTAAAGACAATTTCCTCTGTTTCACAGGTTCGTTTATCCTTGACCTAATGAAAAACAATTTTCTTTTGAACGCTACTGATTTTTCTTTTAATGAGAATCTACTTATATAAAAATCCAAATAAATCCAAAGTGTCCGCCCCACGTGGACAAATTAGTGATTTTGTCCACGTGCGGTGCCTGACACCGAATTTAATTTGATTGCTTCAGAGATGCTTTCGTCGCTGATTTGCGATCCTCGTTCATCGGAGAGGTCGGAGATGGTGCGGGCGAGGCGGATGATTTTGATTTGGGTGCGGTTGCTCCAGTCTTTTTGATAAAGCAGCTGTTGTATCATGCTTTGCTGCTCGGGAGTCAAGGGACTTGCTTTTATCAATTCATCATAGGGCACCCTGCCGTTGGTAATTTCCCTGCCAAATCGCTCGTATTGCCTTTGCCGTGCTGCCTCTACCCGCTTCCGCACCATCTTGGACGACTCTTCCAACCGTCGCCCATCTCCGCCGGCAATCCCCAGATCCACGGACTTTAATGAAAGTTGGATATCAAAGCGATCCCGTAAAGGCCCTGAAATCCTGTTTTGATAAGCAAGTACTTGCCTCGCTGAACAGATGCAATAATGCGAATTAGACCCGGCATAGCCGCAAGGGCAAGGGTTCATGGCTGCCAGCATGATAAACGAGGCAGGGTATGTAATCGTGGCGTGAGTTCGACTGATAGTAATGTCTCCATTTTCTAAGGGCTGGCGCAGCATATCTAATGTTTTTTTCGAGAACTCGCCTATTTCATCCAAAAATAATACGCCATGATGGGCAAGCGATATTTCACCAGGTTTTGGATATTGACCACCGCCAATAATCGACACACCCGAGGCAGAGTGATGCGGATTCCGAAAGGGCGGCACGGCCGTCGACAAATAGCTTATATGTGCTAATTGATACAGACTCATTACTTCAAGCTGGGCTTTTCGGGTTAAAGCAGGCAAAATGGTCGGCAAACTCCAGGCCAGCAAGCTTTTTCCACATCCTGGTGGCCCTGTCATCAATACGTGATGTCCGCCTGCTGCCGCTACTTCTAAGGCGAACTTGGCGTAGGAATGTCCAATAATTTGTTGAAAGTCGGGATAATCCCCCCTTTCATCCATTTGCTCCACCGCATTCGGTTTTAAAAAATGAGGTGGAATCCACTGTCCGGATAAGTGCCCGATAACATCCTGCAATGAGTGAGCAAAAATAAGTTCTACCCCTACAACATCAAGCGGTGGCAATTTTTCATCGAATGGCAGATAAAGCCTTTTGAGACCTACCTTTTTCGCCGCAAGTACTGCTGCAAGCATCCCTTCAACCGGCTGAAGCGATCCGTCCAGCGATAATGCCCCGATAAAGCCAGTATCTTCCGCGACTGCTCCTTCCAGCTCATGAAGGCTGATTAAAAGCGCAATCGCCATCGACAGGTCAAACAATGAACCCATTTTCTTTTGATCAGGCGGAGAAAGGTTTATGATAATTCTTTGTCCGGAAATGACATAGCCCAAGGAACCGAGAGCAGCCCTTATCCTCTCCTTCGCTTCTTTTACTGCCGCATCGGGCAGCCCGACAATTTTAAACGAATCCGCTCCTACACAAGTGCTTACCTCTACACGAAGGCGATAGCCTTCCATTCCTTTTAAGCCAATGCTACTTACCTGCGCCCACATATTGGTTCCTCCAAACTTGCCAGATAAAGCTTATTATTTTTCCAAATCAGCCTGTCCGTCGGCAAGGCTTTCATATATTGTTGATAATGCAGGGAAGGCGGATCGGGAAAGGAGGAGAGAAGCCGATTGGGGTCAATAAGCGGGATCGTTTCGGCAAAAGCGTAGGCTCGATAACTGCTCCAAGGATAATCTTCTGGCGCTGAAACGATTCCTGCTGCTACTGGATTGAGGTGGATATATTTGCTGACATCAATCTCGTATTCTAGAGAATTGAGCAGTTCCGCACCATAACGCTTGTCGAATACATGACCGGAATAATCATATTTTTTATTAAAATACTTGGCATATTTTGTGTTGAGATGCTTCATGATGGGGCTGAGCGGGGTATCGATTGTTTCAAGCTGCAGGTGAATGTGGTTAGTCATTAAGCAATAACTGTAGAGAATAAAAGGGTGTTTCATCATCGTTTCTTCCAGCAGTGAAAGATACATTTTATAATCTTGATCCGCTAAAAACAATGAACTCCTCCTAATTCCTCTGGATGTCACATGAAACTTCGCACCTTCAAACCAAATTCGAAGATTACGAACCAAGGTCAACAACTCCTTTATTAAAAAATATTGGATGAATCATCAAGGTATGGTGAATTTATTTTGCCCGTGCTAAAGTCGCGGAATTGCAGAGTGACACAAATTAACAGGCAGCTGGAAAGGATTACCGACAGTAAGTTTACGGAGTGATACCAATTGACATAAAAAAACAGGCAGATGTGAAAGCGGGTTGGCACATTGGATTTTTCAAGTTTTGTCTGGGGGCCTAACCATTCTACTTTATATCATTATACAAGGAAAACTTTCGAAAATGGTAAGTTCAACAAACTTTCACAAAGCCTTCGCCTTCTGATCAAAATTCAGTCAATCAAGAAACGAAAAAACGACCAAGCCAAAACACCTATATGAAGTATAAAAAGGCTCTGGCGCTAATATTTATTAGTATAGCTTTCAAAGAGGGGGGATGTCTCTGAAAAGTGTTAGACTGATTCAACGGATTATCGGTGTTCTTCTGCTAGCGGGTGGAGTTTATCTTATTTTTGTAACACAAGAGTTCTTTGGCACTATATTAATTATCCTGGCATTATTGATAATTCCAAGTGTTAGCAAAAGGGAAAGCTCCAAACATAGCACCAATGATTCTCATGACGGTTACAATGAGCGAGCCTATGATAACGAAGACTCTGATGGAGGCGGAATTTCGGATGGAAGCAGTAATTCCTACGGAGGCGACAGTGACTGAATTTAAATGTTATCACGTTAAACAATTTGTAAACACAATTATTTTTTCACAAAAAGTCAACAGCCCTTGTTTGGTTAAATAACCGACAGAACAAGGGCTTTTTTAAATGATTCACTTTGCTTTTTGAAAAAAATATAAGAACCATACTGCGTGATTTTGTTCATCAATTGCTGCCCTGTGGAAAGCCCCTTTTATGAATTGATCGGTCGCTGCATCCGCAATTTCCATATAAAAATCTACGGTTTTTTGCTCATCTTGGAGTGCAAATTCCAAACCGTTACGATAATGACCTGGACATTGCTCGACAATTTTTGGCTGTGGCTGCCTACCAGTCAATTGGCGGTAAATCCGGACAAACTCCTGATAATGTTTAATCTCGTCCTGCCGGATCTCGAGAATACGCTCTCGTTCTTTTTGATTAGGAGCTAAATTTGCCAGCTTTGCATAGCAATCAATTGCACTATACTCACCATTGATCGCTTTTTCAATATCACCGACAAATTTGTTGGTTTGCCTGTATATAGCATCGTAGTAATTGGTGAAGGGATACATTAGGCGACACCTCCTATTTTTCTGATTCGTAGTATTATACGCCGAATCAGCCTACTTGTGCTAAAAAATCCGGTAGTGATTTCTCCCCCATTTTCACTGCCTATTATTATTCATAGTTTCATTACATATAAAAATTCCTGTAAGACGGCCTCCAAATATAGTGATATTTCCCGGGAAACTTACAGCCTTCGGCAAAACAGCTTTCAAAAAACGCAAAATCAACTTGATTAGGTTGTAAACTTGAAACAACTAATCTGAACCATTGCTGGAAACAAACCAAAAAATGCTGCAAGAACCTAATGTCCTGCAGCATTTTTTTAAAGCTATAAGAATTATGGTAAAAAATGTGTCCACCGTACGCGAACAAATGTCCACGAATGGTGTCAGGCACCAAAAGAGCTACAAAAATGCACCAAAAAAAGCACTAAAAAGTGGGCGCTACAAAAGCAATTAAGCACTTCCTTGGATGGCTTTGGTTATCCACTTTTTCCCTTCCACAAGTCTTGTTACCATTAAAGCGGTGACAGTGTTTCCAGTGGAATTGAGGAGAGTCGCTGGCGCGTCGATGATCGTGCTGATGACTGCGATAATCGGCAGGGTTTCCGGCGGGAAGCCGTATACACTGATAATTAGCATCTCGCCTATCATGCCTCCGCCTGGAATCGCCCCCATGACGGCCCCAACCAAAAAGGCAACCCCAAGGATACTTAAAATACTCGAAATGCTGGTCATATCTTTGCCAAACAGGGCAAATAAGAACACAATTTTTAGTACACCGCCGAAGACAGAGCCGTCCTTATGAGTGTTGGCACCAAGCGGAATAATCGTCTCGGCGATATCCTGGGAAACCCCCATTTTTCGAACGGCCGCTAGGTTAACCGGAATACAAGCTGCACTTGAACAAGTTGCGATCGCCGTGACGGATGGGGTAATAGCATTTTTCCAAAAAATCTTCACTCCGTCCCTGCCGCCAGCTAGAAAGGCGTATAGGGTAAAAAATCCAAAATAATAAATCACAGTTAAAATTAAATATAAGACAAACGAGCGGGCATAGCCCTCCAAAATTTGCGGTCCCAGCTCGCCAATTACAGCAGCAAAGTAACAGCCGAGGCCAATTGGCGCATAGTACATCACCATGCCGACCATCTTCATGATGACGGTTGTCGCTGATGATAAAAAGTTAGCGACTGGTTTTCCCTTCTCACCAACAAGCGCTGTTGAAACGCCAAATAGCAGCGCAAACACAATAAGTTGCAGCATATTGCTTCGTGATAACAACAGATTAAAATCAGACACTGTAAAAGTGTTGACCAATTGACTGAGAACAGGCACATGTTCCTGTTTTGCATCTACAGCTGCATCCGTCATGATCTTCTTGATCGCTCCGATATCAGCAGATTGAATCGGGTGAATGATGGAAGCGCCGATTAACCCAAGCACTGCTGCTACCAACGCGGTCGCCAGGAACACAAGCAAAATACTGCCCATGATTTTTCCCAGCCGCTTCATTTCATGCATATTGGCAATCGCTGATGCAATGCTGAAAAACACCAAAGGGACAATGATCATAAACATCAAATTAAGAAATAAGTCCCCAAACGGCTTAACCACGGCAGTTTTGGTTCCAAAAATCAGACCAGCTGCTCCGCCAATAACAATTGCCCCGAGCAAAATAATCGTGAAACGGTAATTTTTAAAAAATGATTTCATTGATACCACCGGCTTTCAACATCTAATGTTTGATTATTACCATTCACATCATACTCGAGATTAACCACAAGGTAAATCCTCTAGAAAAAGCTTTCGAAAAATTGTTAAAATAACATAGGCAGCCAATTTTACTTAAACAGCCTTATAGCCTTTGCCCATCATCTCGTGAACGCTATGGACAGTGACATACGCATGCTCGTCTATCTCGCGGATAATATGTTTCAATTGAACGATTTCCTGTTTATTTATAACAATATACAGTACTTTTTTGTCTTGACCGGTGTAACCTCCACGACCGTCTAAAACAGTGAGTCCACGTGACATTTTTTCCGTGATATTGGTCAGCACCTGCTCAGGCTCATTAGAAATGATTAACACCGCAACTCGTTCATCCAGTCCCTCAACAATGAAATCAATTGCTTTCGCACCAATATAAACTACCAACAGGGTGTACATCGCTTTTTCCAAGCCGATGATCAACACAGAAGCTGCTACCACAGTAACATCAAGAATTAACATTGCTTTGGCGATACTCCAGCCAAAATATTGGTTCGCCAGCTGGGCTAAAATTGTTGTTCCTCCCGACGTTCCCCCGGAGCGAAAAATCAGCCCCAGACCAATTCCTACTAATAAGCCGGCAAACACTGAGGCTAGCAGTGTATCTTCTGTTAACCGCCGGCCCGCGCCTTCTGTTAAAAACAAAAAGAGGGAGCAGGCAGCAAGAGAGATCAGCGTATAAACAAACGTTCTTTTGGCAAAAAATTTATAACCAAGTCCAATCAGCGCAGCATTTAAAGCGAAATTCACCACCCCTGGTGACCAATGAAATAAATAGTGGGTAATAATTGTAATCCCTAAAACGCCACCCTCCGAAAGCCTGTTTGGAATGGTAAAAAAATTGACCCCAAGCGCAAACACCAGCGCCCCAATAAAAATCAACAACATATCCTTCAACAATCGCTTCATCATAAGCCGTCCTATACAAAATATTTTTTCCCTAATATCATACAACAACTGTGGGTGTCAGGCACCACAAAAAGACACTTTCCTCATTTTGTACACCTGGAGAAGACACTTTTCCATTTATTGTGTCCATCCCAGGTGGAATTGTGTCCACAGACGGTGTCAGGCACCTTTCAAAAGGAACCCATCGAAGGCTCCTCATCATGGACTATTGGTTAAGGTCTATTGAATATTTGGCGAAGCCGTTGTTTGATGGTCCGAGGTATTGGATATCTTTGTATAGGTTGACATAGTTTTGCGCTTTTGGTGATGAGTAGAATGTCGTTATTGTTCTGCCTTTGATTTTCGCGATCGACCAGTTTTGGTCGGCAGAAGGATTGAGCGTGTTGTTCCTCTGGATATAGCTGGCAATAATCTGTCGGCTTTCGACTGGTGTTTTTACAATGATCTCTCCCTGCTTAACTCCAGGAAAAATGGTGCTTGAAGCGCGGTAGTTGTTAGTCGCCACAATAAACCGCTGCTCTCTCGTTACCGCCCTACCCTGATAGGTAAGATTGACAATTCGTGTGTTATTCACATTCAGGACATTGCCATTAACGTCGTATTTTGCCGGCTTCGTCACATCAATTTGGTATTCTACCCCATCCATAACATCAAAATTATAAGAACGGAAATCAGGATTGATTAATTGCTGCTCCTCTGTTTTCCCAGGATCAATTTGATTGAACTGGCCCGCACTCATCTCCAGCCAATCTTTCAGTTGGGCGCCATTCACCAAAACCGCATAAAGCAAATTTGGATAGACATATAGATCGGCAACATTTTTAATTGCCAAGCTGCCTTTCGGGATATCCGTATAATAATCGGCTCCCCCGCGGCCGCCTGCTTTGAACGGTGCTGCCGCAGACAACACAGGAATACTGGCATATTGGCTGAAAACTGGGTCCCTCAATTTTTCCTGCAAATAATCGGTCTGGGCATTGTTCAAAATTTGCACCGAAGGGTCGTCTTTAACAAGTGCAAAATAGCTGAAGATTGGTGCGGTTGTTTCGCCGACAGCCCGATTGACATAATTAATCGTAGCTTTATGCTCTGGTAAAATTGCCTTCATTAATTTCTGATCAGTCGCTACTAGAGAGTATCCTTTTTCATCAGTAATCGGCCTTAATGAACCGCTCCCGTCAACGACCTGCCACTTTCCGTGTTTCTTCTGTAATTGCAAGTCGACCACTCCCAGATGACTGCCAAATGCCCCGGGCATCACCACTGGTTTACCGTTGATCGTGCCTTTCTCCAAATCCGTGTGAGGCAGATCCTTATATTTTGGTCCTGGAAAGGTATTGTGCTGATGGCCTGCTAAAATAGCATCAATATCCTTAATTGTTGATAAATAATACGCAGCGTTTTCCATTCCTGGCTGGTAGGTTTTGGCGCTAATCCCCGTATGGGCCAAGGCAACGATGACATCGGCCCCGTTCTTTTTCATGATTGGAACCCATTCCTGCGCCGCTTCGACAATCGATTTTGTGATCACTTTCCCTTCCAGGTTCGCTCGATCCCATTCACTTATTTGCGGCGGTGTAAAGCCAATTACTCCTACCTTAAGGATGTGCTGTTCTCCCTGTTCATCTATGACTTTCTTTTTCAGCAGGATATATGGTGGAAAGTAAGGTTTATTTTTTCCATGAGGAACGTTGGCATCTAGGATATTAGCATTCACGACAGGCATTTGCGCCCCTTTAAGTGCCTCAGTTAAAAAATCAAGGCCGTAATTAAACTCATGGTTACCTAGAGTAATGGCATCATAGCCAAGCAGATTAAATGCGCGGTAAACCGGATGAACGTAGCCCTTTGTTAGTCCTTTGTTTTCGGCTACATAGTCACCGAGAGGATTGCCTTGAATGTGGTCGCCATTGTCAAACAACATAGAGTTTTTCACTTCATTTCTGGCTTGCTTGATGAGAGTTGCTGTTTTAACCAAACCAACCTTGTTATCCTCTTTTGTCTGGTAATAGTCATAATTCGCCAAGTATACATGGAGATCCGAAGTCTCCAGCAAGCGCAGCTGCACCGTACTATCACCACCATTGATTTTATTACCACTGCCACTACCGAAACCAACACGTCCGGCAGAACCCTTCTCAGCCGCTAATACCTCAGTTGGACCCAACTGCATCGCTATGAAAAAAAGCAAAACCACCACCACCAAAAGCTGCTTCTCCAATGTTAAAAATCCTCCCTTTATAAAAAAAGATGCAAACAAAGTCTATTATTTGTAATAAACAGGAGAATATAACTTGGTGTCAGGCACCATCCATGGACACAAATCCACCTGAGACGGACACAAAAAATGGAAAATTGTCCTCCCCAGGTGGACAAAATGCGGCAAATGTCTTTTTGTGGTGTCAGGCACCATGTGAAAAATTCACATGGTGCCTGAATACCTTGGATTATTGCGCGTATTAAGGGGAGGTTTGGGCTGGCAGGGGGGTTCTTACTCTAGCCAGCGGAGATATTAATGGAAATTATTACTGATTTGAAAATATTTTGTCACGAAACTAGTAAACTACTGAAATAATCCTGTAATACTAGTATGTTATCGTTTTAAACATAGAAAGGGGTTTGAATATGAAGAAATTCCTCCTAACATTTGGTTTAGCAGGTCTTGTTTTATTGGGAAGCAATCACGCAGCTTCAGCCGCTACCAATACATATACCGTAAAAAGCGGGGACTCACTTTACCGAATAGCCAAAATCTATAAAACTTCGGTAAACAATTTAAAAAAATGGAATCACCTTAAATCAAATATAATTCATCCTAAGCAGAAATTGGCCGTCTACAGTTCGACTAAATCTGCATCTAAGAAAGTACAAAAAGCTTCAACAAGTAAGTCGAAGAAATCAAAGGTTATCAGATCAATGACGGTTACGGCAACTGCCTACACAGCCAGTTGCAAACGCTGTTCAGGAATTACAGCTACCGGTTTAAATCTCAGAAAAAACCCGAAGCTGAAAGTAATATCTGTCGACCCGCGCTTAATTAAATTAGGAACAAAGGTATATGTGGAAGGCTATGGTTATGCCGTTGCAGCTGATACTGGCGGTGCCATGCGTGGCAAAAAAATTGATGTCTTCATTCCATCCAAGAAGAAAGCACTTCAATGGGGAAGAAAAACGGTAAAAGTAAAGATTTTAAAATAAAATTATTAGACACAAAAGCCCCAGGTGATAGGGAAATCACCTGGGGCTTTTCTATAGGTGCGAAGTACTTAATATATTTTCCATGCACCTTTCTATTTTTAGTATGTTTGGTTTTGGTGCCATTTCCAGGCATCGGCGATAATTTGTTCCAAGTTTCTTTCCGCTTTCCAGCCTAATTCGTCGTCGATTTTTTGGGAAGACGCCACGAGTCTTGCGGGGTCGCCCGGGCGACGGTCCGCCATTTCGATATTGGCCTTTAGGCCCGTCACGCGCTCACACGTCTCAATCACTTCTTTGACCGAATAACCGAGTCCATTGCCCAAATTATAAATCTCCGCTGATTTTTCCCCAGACAATAACGCCTCAAGGGCGAGAATATGAGCAGAAGCCAAATCGGTGACATGAATATAATCACGGATACATGTACCATCCTCTGTTTCATAATCCGAGCCAAACACCGAAACCTTGTCCCGTTGTCCTAAGAGATGCTGCAGCACAATTGGAATCAAATGCGTTTCCGGATCATGACTTTCGCCAATTACTGCTGACTTATGAGCACCTGCCGCATTAAAGTAGCGCAGGACCACATACTTCAATCCATAGGCTTTTGAAAAATCAGCAAGCACCTGCTCAACCATTAATTTCGAACGACCATACGGATTAATTGGTGCAGTAGGAGTTGTTTCATCGATCATATCAACATTTGGAATACCGTAAGTTGCTGCTGTCGATGAAAAAATAAAGTTTTTCACCTTGAATCTCATCATTACTTTTAACAGCATGATCGTGGATGCTACGTTATTTTCGTAATATTTTAAAGGGTCGACTACCGATTCCCCAACTAGGCTGTTTGCTGCGAAATGCATGACGGCTTTTATTGGATAGCTTCTGAACACCATTAATAAATCATCTACATTACCAAGGTCACCTTTTACAAAAATCGCCCGATTATCGACTGCTTCACGATGACCGGTTGACAAGTTGTCCAACACAACAACCTCTTCTTTTTCGACTAATTCCTTCACAAGATGGCTGCCAATGTAGCCAGCTCCGCCGACAACGAGAATCATAGTACATTGCTCCTTAAAAATAAGATTCTTCTTACGTTAAGTATTATAACATTTTTAAAACATATCCGCTTGTTATACGTTATGGAAGTTTAGAAACTGCTGAAAACCCTCCACGTCCTTAATCCTTTTATTTCAATATATAGATTATGGAGGTACTCAGATCGGCGGAACGGTCTATTCTGGAACGATTTTCCGCGTGTACCATACCATATTATGTAACATCTATTTAATTTGAATGGAGGAGATAAAATGAAGCTTTATTTAGACCCAGGACATGGCGGACAAGATCCTGGTGCCCAGGGGAATGGGTTGAATGAGAAGGACATTACCTTGGATATTGCGCTCAAACTGCGCAAAATCCTCCTCAATGACTATGAAAATGTCGACGTGAAAATGAGCCGTACAAGTGATACTACCGTTAGTTTAAGTCAGCGGACCACAGAGGCCAACAAATGGGGAGCAGACTTTTATTTAGCGATTCATATCAATTCCGACAGCAAGACTGCTCAAGGCTACGAAGACTATATATATCGCGATTTAGCAAGCACTTCTACAACAGCAAAATATCAAAATATTATTCACACCGAAGTATTAAAAATGAACAAGTTACAGGACCGCGGCGAGAAAAAGGCCAATTTTCACGTGCTTCGGGAGTCAGCCATGCCGGCTTTGTTAACCGAGAACGGTTTTATCGATAATGCCCACGATGCCGCGTTAATGAAACAGGGCTCTTGGCGCCAGGATGTCGCCCAAGGTCACGCAAACGGTCTGGCGAAGGCTTTTAAACTTAAAAAGAAAGCGCCTGCCACCAAGCCGAAAGAACCAACCAAAGCAGCGGACAGCAATGCGGCAACAGTCTATAAAGTCATGGTCGGCTCGTTTAAAGCAAAGGAAAATGCCCAAGAAAGAGTCGCAGCCCTAAGCAAGATCGGCATGAAATCATCGATCGTGACTGCCAAAATATCAGGTGCCACCTGGTATCGGGTCCAAGCTGGGTCTTTTACAAGCCGCCCAAAAGCGGAGGCACTGTTAAACAAGCTGGAAAAGGTAGGATATAATGACTCCTTTATTGTAATCGAAAAAGAAAGCACCTCAGACAATAAAAGTGGAAAATCCGCCAGCGGAACCAGTGCAAATTCCGGCAAGAGCATCGCAAATTCCGAAGGGAGCAACACCAATTCTGGCGGGAGCAGCACTAATTCTGGCGAGAACAGCAACAATGCTGGCGGGAGCAACACTAATTCCGGCGAGAACAGCAACAATGCTGGCGGGAGCAGCACCAATTCCAGCGAGAACAGCATCAATTCCGGCGAAAAAACAGGAGAAGATGGTGGAAACACTAGCGCAACCGAAAGTTCCAGTGAAAACTCAAGCAGCAATTCCTCCGCCGGCAGTACGACGGTCGACCCGGTGAACGGCAGCCCATCCGGCTTCACCATTTTAGGACCGATTTTCCTATCCCCTGAACAAATGAATCGGTTTGTCAAAAATATAAACCCCAAAGCACCCGAACTGGGAAGTTATTATCTAACCTTTGGAGATTACTATGGGATTAGAGGAGACGTGGCTTTTGCACAAGCCCTACTTGAAACAGACTATTTTCGGTTTACCGGGGATGTGACTCTTGAGCAAAATAACTTTTCGGGGTTAGGTGCTACAGGATCCAAAGCCCGAGGCGCAAGCTTTAAAACAGCGGAAGAAGGGGTACTCGCACATCTTCAGCATTTATATGCCTACGCTACCACAAAAAATCTGCCCAGCCGCTATCCACTCGTAGACCCCCGCTTTCATTTAGTTGAAAGAGGCTCTGCTCCAACATGGATCGCCTTAAACGGAAAATGGGCTGTTCCCGGTAGAAATTACGGGCAAACCATTTTAGATATATATGAAAGAATGCTTCACACCTCGATTCAACACCTTGAAACCACCCGGCAAAACCTCAACCCTTAACAATCGAGAGTTGCCAAGCCACTGCTGAAAAGACCTGTCGCACGGGTCTTTTTTCTTTCCTTCGGCATCAGGCACCATTCGGTTTTTTTTCAAAAAAGACAATCTCCGCTTGGATTAGGTAGGAATGAACAGACATTATTCAGGGAAAAATAAAATTCACTATTGAAATTCCATTTAAAAACGAATAATATATTAATTGTTTTTAAAAAATGTTCGTGTTTACGGAGGAACAGCATGTTTAAACTAAAAGAAAATCGAACAAACGTTAAAACTGAGTTAATCGCCGGAATTACTACCTTTTTTACCATGGTTTACATCGTAGTGGTGAACCCGGTTATTCTTTCGGATGCCGGTGTTCCATTTAATCAAGTTTTCACCGCTACGATCATTGCTTCTGTTATCGGAACCCTTTGGATGGCACTGTTTGCCAACTATCCAATTGCGATCGCTCCCGGGATGGGGCTCAATGCTTACTTTGCCTATTCAGTCGTCGGCGGTCCGCAGCACATTAACTACGAAACAGCTTTCGCTGCTGTATTTGTTGCCGGAATTATCTTTGTTATCTTATCTTTAACCCCACTGAGGGAAAAATTGATTGAGGCCATTCCCGAAAATCTGAAGTACGGAATTACCGCAGGAATTGGCCTATTTATTGCCTTTATCAGCTTACGCTTAACCAAAATTATTACTGCTGACCCTGATAATCTCGTTCGTCTCGGGAACTTGCACACACCGTCAGCAATATTAACGATCGTCGGCCTCGCCATTACCCTGATATTACTATTGTTACGGGTGAATGGAGCGTTATTTTTCGGAATGATCATTTCAGGTATCATTGCTTACTTTACAGGCCAGCTTTCATTTGACAAAGGTTTTATTGGGATTCCGTCTTTGCCGGAAGGCTTGATCATTGCCAATCCGCTTTCGGCCTTTGGCGATGTCATTCAGCACAGCCTCTACGCTGTTGTATTTTCGTTCATTTTGGTGACAATTTTTGATACGACCGGAACAATGGTTGGTGTTGCCAACCAAGCTGGCTTAATGAAAGGCGACAAACTGCCGCGAGCCCGCCATGCTTTACTTGCCGACTCATTAGGAACGGCGGTTGGGGCAATGTTTGGGACGAGCCCAACAACGGCCTTTATTGAATCGACATCAGGTGTTGCCGCTGGCGGCCGGACCGGGCTGACATCGCTTACCATTGGTGTTCTGTTTATTCTCGCTGCTTTCTTCGGGCCGCTTGTCAGTGCGGTTTCCGGACTTTCGGCGATCACCGCACCTGCTTTAATCATTGTCGGAAGTTTGATGATGGGCAGTATTGCCAAAATTCGCTGGGACGAGCTTGACGAGGCCTTTCCGGCTTTTCTGACCATTTTAAGCATGCCCTTGACATCCAGTATCTCAACAGGTATTGCCCTTGGATTTATCAGCTATCCACTTTTAAAAATAGTTAGAAGAAAGTGGCGCGATGTTCATCCCTTAGTGTATGTGTTCGCTGTCCTCTTTTTTATTCAGCTGGCATTTTTGCAAAAATAATAATGAAGGTTTTTTCTAAAGATTGTGCTATTTTTGAATCGCTAATAAAACCCTTCAATCAGCTAATATATAACACGAATTCGCTAATAAAACCTATAAATTCGCTAATATATCTGTAAAAATCGCTAATAAAGTATGTTTTTTAAAGAAACCGGCATGGTCTGCCGGTTTTTTCATGCTGCCATAAAATTTCCCTGTTAAATTTTGCAAAATGGGCAAAGCTAACATTGGGAGGTGATCAAGTTGTTTTTAGATCCAAATTATCGTGGCAATCAATGGGATGAAGAATGGAACAGTGAAGAAGTTCAAAATGAACTGTTTTCATCCGGGATCACCCGTGAGGAATGGGAGCAAAGCCGGATTATGGACTTTGATGACGAATACGATGATGATTGGTAATATGAAAACAGCTATAAGCCTCTTTATTTAGGAAGCAGTTCAGAAAAGAAGAAAAATATTATTAAAAATGGTGCCTGACATCCTTGCCAGACACCATTTTTTACTAAGATTGTTAGGTGGTTATGTTGAAAAAATTGGTGTTTATTCGTCACGGTCAAAGTCTATATAATCTAGAAAATCGCTTTACCGGCTGGAGAGATATCGACTTAACTGATGAAGGCTATAATGGGGCCAGGGGAGCGGGAGCGATTTTAAAAAAGCATGGTTTCACCTTCGATGTCGCCCATACGTCTGTTTTAAAACGGGCGATTCGCACATTGTGGATTTTGCTTCATGAAATGGATTTGGTCTGGATTCCGGTTCATAAAAGCTGGCGGTTAAATGAGCGCCATTACGGGGCCTTGCAAGGTATGGATAAAGACGAGGTAATGGAACGTTTTGGAAAGGAACAGGTAAATGAATGGCGGCGCTCGGCTGCTGTCCGCCCTCCTGCGATTTCTCCGGAGGGCCATCAGGCTGATCAAATGGATCCAAAATATAGGGTGGTCAGGAGCGAAATGATTCCCTTAACAGAAAGCCTGATCGATACTGAAAAGCGGACGCTTGTTTACTGGAATGAGCAAATAGTTCCCGATTTGCAGCAGAATAAACGGGTGATTATTTCGGCACATGGCAATACATTACGGGCACTAGTAAAGTATCTTGACAATATCTCAGACCAAGACATCGTCAGCCTTAATATTCCAAACAATACTCCGCTTGTCTACGAACTAGACGAGTCCTTAAAACCCGTGCGCCACTACTACCTTAGACATGATGGTGAAGTCCCCGAAGGAGTAATACCTAGACATTTCGATATGGACGACCCTGAAAATTTTGAGTGGATTGGTTAAGAACCTTTTCACTCGCCAATTCTCTGTCCCTGTACTGTTACTGAAACTCAATCTAAGGATGTCCCAAAAGGTAAATTTCTGTGACCCGGGTACTTAGACTGTTTCTACATGACCGAAACTTAGAAAATTTCCTCCGTTGGGGTACCTAGACTGCTTCTATGTGACCGAAACTTAGAAATTATCCTTTGTTGGGGCTCCTAGACTGCTTCTATGTGACCGAAACTTAGAAATCATCCTCTGTTGGCCTACTTAGACTGCTTCTACAAAATGCTTCATCTCTAGAATTATTTCCAGTTTTCTGTTAAAGTTGAACTATCCAGAACAAAGACAGGGGGAAAGAATTTGAAGAAATTATTACTGCTATCTGCTATTGTTTTGGTTGTTTTAGTTGGAGGAATATTTGGTTTTTATAAATTATTGGACAAAACGAGCCCTAGTGCGCCGAAAAAGCCAGTTACTCAGACAGAGAAAAAAGCTGAAACAGTCTCTGTTACTGTAGATGAAGAAGAATTAGACAAGCAGCAGACAGAGAAAATTGGCGGCGTCCAATATAAGATTGACCTGGATAAAAACAGCTCGCAAAATGAAGTGATCGATATCATGCATAAAATGACCCATCAAAAAGTAAAAGCCGAGGAAAAATGGGGTGCTGTTCCAATGATTCCTGATACGATTAATCAAGTTTACGAGATTGTCAGAAATAGTGATTTTGACATAAAGGACGATTTACTAGCGATCCTTGAAAAATGGAAAAATGGCCAATTCAGCGAGGTAGTTGAAGACCATAACTACTTCTGGAGGTATCAAGACGGGACCATTGGTAAAGCGTACGGCAAACTGGATAGTGTCGAAGAGAAGGAATTTATCGCCAATAACTTTGGTGAGGATTTTGCCAAGCGGTCAGCTCCGGGGAATAAGGACTAATGGTGCTGCTAACTAAATGTATGATCACCACTAAAGTTAATCAGAGACGTCCTTAAAAATAGACACCATCATTTGAGGATGGTGTCTATACCATTCGCTTTGCCTCCATATACAAGGCCTGGATAAATTTTTTGATATTAATCCGTGAATGGGCCGGGTCGGGTTCCACTTTTCCTTCCAATTCCAGCATTTTCATCCGTACCTGCGTGTAATCAAAGAAACTGTTTGCATAATTTTCAAATATCGGGTTACTAGAGTTTGTTAACCCCATGGAAGCAATATGATTAAAGGCCTGATGAACCGCTCTTCTGATTCGCTGTTCCCCAGCCTTGATTTCCTTTTGCACTTCTTCCGCTGAAATATCCGGCCCCAGCCGCTTCTCAATGACCCGCTTATAAATTTCCTTTAAAGGCGGTGTTTCGCGAATCCCATGCTCCTCCAGTTTTGATAAAATCATTAATACGTCGAGTAAGTCTTTCATTCCGCTTTCGCCAATTACCCCGAGCTCCAGCAAAATATTTTTCCCGGCCATAATAATCGGATAATGATTAATTCGTAATTTTTTCCTGGGATCCGGCTTTTGGGCATGCGTATTTAAAAAGCTTAATGATTGTTGAATATCATGCAACGATTTTTCCAGCAGCAGGTGTTCAGAGACTCTTTTGATGATATTCACGACTTCCAATCGATTAATGGGCTTGGTAATATAGTGTTCTACCCCAAGCTCATAGGCCTCTCCAACCATATCCTTCGTTTCAACCTGAGAGATCATGATGATTTTGCCACGAAAACGAGGAGCAATTTCCCGGACTGTTTCAATACCGTCACGATTCGGCATCAGCAAATCGATCAACAGAATATCAATTTCTTGCAGAGCCAATTCGTCAGCATATACCTCTGAACCGTCTTCTGCTTCACCAGCAACAATCCCCAAACCCTCTTCTTCTATTATATTGCGCAGCATTGCCCTAACCGTTAGGCTATCATCGACAATAAAAAACTTCATATGATCATCCTCTTTCTGTTAAAGCATCAATAGGAAGTTCTACCACAAAAGTTGTCTCTCGCGGTGTGGAATCGAGAAGACTGATCTTTCCACCAAGATCCTCTATATTATTTTTTAGATAATAGAGACCAATTCCATTGGAGGCGATTCCTAAATCATCAAATTTGGTTGTGAAACCAGCTTCAAAAATTAACGGTTTATTTTTCTCGGAAATGCCGGAGCCGTTATCACTTACTCTTATTTCCACCAAATCTTCATCCCGTGTGACTGAAAGCTTAATCCAGCCTTTGGCTTCAATCGCTTCAACTGCATTGGCCAATAAATTATTAATGAAGGTTAAAAGCTTAAATGTATGATAATAAGGATGATTGCCGTAAATATAGACCTGAAAATCGATTGTCTTGCCAAGCATTTCTCCATACGTCCTATTTGCCCGAACCAGGACATCGGCGATTTCATTGATATCCATATAGTCATCGAGGTTTTCCTTCGTCATTAACTTCGACAATCCGGCATAAATCCGTTGATTATCCTTTTTGATCTCATGCATCTCTCCGGCAATTTTTAAGGCCGTCCGGGCCATTTCCCGCTGGCTGATGGCTTTTAATTCACGATACAGTGAATAGCAGGAGCCAGTCAGCTCCTCTGCATTTTTTAACGTTTTTTTCAACTGTAGCATTTCTACGTATAAGTTGGAAATGAGCAGGAGGATTTTCTCATTTCGCTTGCGCTGTTCTTCTTCGGCAAGCTTGGTTTCCCGCACTATCAGAATGTTGAAAAAGCCAAGAACAAAGAAACTGCGGATGATAGCGATGCCGCCGATGGTTAGAAAGGTGGAAATGGTGTTTGTTACTTGTAATGATAAATTCCGAACAGAGATTTCCACAATACTGGCAATCACTTCAGTCACAACACCGTACACACCGATTAATAATGGCCGATCATATAAACTATGAATTTTAAATAGATAAAAAAAGAAGGCGAATGTCAGGTAATAAAAAAAGGCCGGAAAATGCATCCAAAATAAGTCATTCCACGCAATTGCGCCAAATTGCAGTTTATATAAGCAAATTCGAAAGAGAACGACCGAAACCCCTGTAGTCACCCCGGCGATAAGCGGGTGGATCTTTCGCGACCATAATAATATGAAGAAAAATATCGGCGTTCCTAAACTAACCCGCAGTCCTTCACCCTCTAGCGGATAAAATTTCAACTCGCCGCCGATTGGAACAGCGATCATTATAAATAAATAGGTAAGTAGTTTCCCGCGCACACTATCACTCCACCACAGCCGAACTCTTTCCCCTACTATAATAGTAAACAATTTACAGCGAAAATTCTCCCGGAAAAATGACAAATTTATTAAGTTTTGAAGCAAACTGTCGTTTTTTGTAGTTTCTTGTAGGGCACTTGATAAGCTTCAAGTAAGAACAAAGACAAAGGGATTTGTTCGAGTTAGATCTTATTTTTATGTCCTTATCTTTTTAAGTATTGCGAAAGCGTTCGCAAACCGGAGAGCGGGTGAGAATGGTCCGAAAAAGTATCTGTTTTCTAACCTTGCAGTAAAAAATTCATATTACCTATTGGGGGTATCGCCATGTTTTGGATTGAATTTTTAATCGTATTGGCCTGTATTTTTATCGGGGCACGATTAGGCGGTGTCGGTCTTGGAGTTATGGGTGGTGTTGGACTGGCCATCTTGGTTTTCGTCTTCCACTTACAACCAACTTCAGCACCAATCGATGTCATGTTGATGATTTTAGCTGTTGTCACAGCTGCTGGGGTTCTGCAAGCAGCTGGCGGGATGGATTACCTTGTCTATCTTGCTGAAAAAGCGTTGCGGAAAAATCCGAAGCAAATTACTTTTGTTGCACCAATCGTAACCTACTTATTTACATTGTTTGCCGGAACCGGACACGTTGCCTATTCCGTTTTACCTGTTATTGCTGAAGTATCACGGGAATCAGGAGTAAGACCTGAACGGCCAATGTCAATTGCCGTTATTGCCTCACAACAGGCGATTACAGCAAGCCCAATATCGGCCGCAACGGTTGCTTTATTGGCGTTATTGGCTGATTTTAAAATTTCCCTGCTGCAAATAATGTTAATCTGTATTCCGTCTACCTTTATCGCCTGCATGATTGCAGCATTTTTCTGCAGCAAAGTCGGAAAAGAACTTAATCAAGATCCAGAGTATTTGAAACGTTTGGAAGAGGGATTGGCTCCAATCAAAAAGGACAAAAAAGCATTTGAAGCCACAAAAGGAGCAAAGCTTTCTGTCATCTTTTTCCTTGCTGCTGCTCTTCTTGTCGTCATTTTAGGTTCCGTTGAAGCTTTACGTCCTGGATGGGAAATTGAAGGTGTGTTTACTAGAATGGCTATGCCGCCTGCAATCGAAATTGTTATGCTAACGGCTGCTGCCTTAATGATTATCTTCTGTAAACCTAAAATTGATGATATTGTTTCCGGCAGTGTGTTTAAAGCCGGTGCAACTGCCGTTGTTGCTATTTTTGGTATCGCTTGGATGGGTGACACTTTCTTCCAAGGAAACCTTGATTTAATTTCCGGTTCCATTTCCGATATGGTTAAATCAGCACCATGGTTATTCGCACTTGCATTATTTGCCCTGTCCATTTTGCTCTACAGCCAGGCAGCAACGGTTCGTACGCTCATGCCACTTGGTGTAGCACTTGGTATTAATCCGGCATTGTTGGTTGCCATGTTCCCGGCTGTCAACGGGTACTTCTTTATTCCAAACTACCCAACCGTTGTCGCTGCGATCAACTTTGACACAACCGGTACAACAAGAATTGGGAAGTATGTATTAAACCACAGCTTCATGATGCCGGGCCTTGTCGCCACGGCCGGGGCTGTCGTCATTGGGATGTTGCTAAGTATGGTAGTCCTATAGTAATTCCATAAAACTATTGCTTACAAAGGTGTGCGGGGGGTGTCTCTTGACACTCCCGGGTGCATCCTAAAGCGCCCGCCTTTAAAAAAAAAATATTATTGGAGATGACTAGAATGAGTACTTCAAAGAATTTCCGTATTGAAAAAGACTTCCTAGGGGAAAAAGAGGTTCCGGCAGATGTCTATTATGGCGTCCAAACGATGCGTGCCCGAGAAAACTTTCCAATTACCGGATATCATTCTTGACTCGGCTTTAATCAAAGCAATGGCGATGGTGAAAAAGGCTGCCGCTTTTGCCAATGCGGAAATCGGACAATTGGATCGGAAAATTGCCGATGCCATCATGGCTGCTGCCGATGAAGTAATTGAAGGAAAACTTCACGATCAATTTATCGTCGACCCGATTCAAGGCGGTGCAGGTACTTCCATCAATATGAATACGAACGAAGTTCTTGCTAACCGTGCCCTTGAAATCATTGGTGAGAAAAAAGGAAATTACAAGGTTATCAGCCCAAACTCCCATGTCAATATGGCTCAATCAACAAATGATGCTTTCCCTACTGGTATCCATTTATCAACATTGATGACGTTAAATACTTTACTTGAAGCAATGGATGAACTCCATCATGAATTTATGAAAAAGGCTAATGAATTTGATGGCATTCTAAAAATGGGCCGGACCCACTTGCAAGATGCTGTACCGATTCAGCTCAGCCAGGAATTCGAAGCCTATGCAAGAGTATTAAGAAGAGATATCGCGCGCATTAAAGCAACCCGCAACCATTTATATGCTGTTAATATGGGGGCTACTGCCGTTGGAACAGGCCTGAATGCCGACCCTGAATACATTAAGAAAGTTGTTGTCAAACTGGCGGAAGTTTCCGGTCTGCCAATTGTCGGTGTCGAGGATCTTGTCGATGGAACACAAAATACCGACGCTTACATTGAAGTTTCTGCAGCCCTTAAAGTCTGCATGTTAAATATGTTAAAGATTGCCAATGATTTACGGATGATGACTTCCGGTCCGCGCTGCGGCTTAGGAGAAATCAATCTTCCTCCTCGTCAGCCAGGATCCTCCATCATGCCTGGTAAGGTAAATCCGGTCATGGCCGAGGTGTTGAACCAAAGTGCTTTCCAAGTTGTCGGTAATGATTTAACGATCAGCATGGCCTCGGAAGCCGGACAATTTGAATTGAACGTTATGGAACCTGTGATTGCCTTTAACCTATTGCAATCAATCCGAATTATGACCAATGTCTTTACCGTATTCCGCAAGCATTGCTTAAGCGGCATTACACCTAATAAAGAAAGAATGGAAGCTTACGTAAATAACAGCGTTGGCATTATTACCGCGATTAACCCGCATGTCGGCTATGAAACGGCTGCTCAAATCGCCAAAGAAGCGATTACAACCGGCCGTCCAGTCAGAGAAATTGTTCTCGAAAAAGGTGTTTTAACCGCTGAAGAGTTAGATCAAATCTTACATCCATTTGAAATGACTAAACCTGGAATCGCTGCTAAAGAACTAATTGAGAAAAAACGCCAACAAAAAGAAACAGCTCACGTTTAAAATAATCCAGCAGACGCCTAGCTTTGAGGCCAGGCGCCTGACTGTTTTTACAGACTTGAAGATTAATTGATGTTAAAAGATTGGAAAGAGCAAAGTGAACTCTTTTATGTATAAGTTTTATCAAGGACGACCAATCTTTTTCCACACCACCATTAACATTTCTACCATCACATCAAAGGAGGTACAACTATATGGAACACGGAAAATACCAGCACTTTTTCCGTAAACTGCACTCACTTGCGGGAATCATTCCTGTCGGAGTATTTATGACCGTCCATCTGCTCGTAAACTATTCAGCTGTTTGGGGAATCGACTCCTATAATAAAGCTGCTGGCTTTATGGTAAATTTGCCGTTTAAATATTTTCTAGAGTTATTTGTCATCTTTTTACCGTTATTATTCCATGGAATTTACGGGGTGGTCATTGCTTTTCAGGCCAAACAAAATGTCGGTCAGTATCACTACGCCCGCAACTGGAAGTTCTTTTTCCAGCGGATCACTGGTTTGATTGCCTTTGTTTTTCTAATCTGGCACGTATGGGAAACGAAAGTCCAAGTGGAATTTAACGGAGTCGAGGCTAATTATAATTTAATGGCCGGGATTGTCGATAATGGCTGGATGCTTACACTCTATATCATTGGCATTCTCTCTTGCATTTACCATTTTATTAATGGCTTTTGGACTTTCCTGATCACTTGGGGAATTACCGCATCAACCAAATCACAAAAGATCACCGAATATATTGCGATCGTCTTATTCTTCGGATTGGCCTTCGTCGGAATCCGCGCCATCTTGGCATTTGCTTAAGAGCTAGATAGGGAGGACAAACAAATGAGCAAAGGAAAAATTGTAATCGTAGGAGGCGGTTTGGCGGGCTTGATGGCCGCTATTAAAATCGCAGAAAAAGATGTGCATGTAGACTTATTCTCGGTCGTTCCAGTCAAACGCTCTCACTCGGTCTGTGCCCAAGGCGGGATTAATGGAGCGGTAAATACAAAAGGCGAAAACGACTCCACTTGGGAGCATTTCGATGACACCGTATACGGCGGCGACTTCCTGGCAAACCAGCCACCTGTTAAAGCGATGTGTGAAGCAGCCCCAAAAATTATTCATATGTTTGACCGCATGGGCGTTATGTTTAACCGTACGCCAGAGGGTTTACTGGATTTCCGCCGTTTTGGCGGCACCCAATATCACCGAACCGCTTTTGCCGGTGCGACAACCGGACAGCAGCTGCTTTATGCACTGGATGAACAGGTTCGCAGCTTTGAAGTAAAAGGATTGGTAACGAAATATGAAGGTTGGGAGTTTGTCTCAGCGGTTATTGACCCCGATGGTGTCTGCCGCGGTATCACCGCTCAAGACCTTCGCACGATGGAAATCAAGGCATTTCCTGCTGACGCCGTGATCATGGCAACCGGCGGACTGGGAATGATTTTTGGTAAGTCAACCAACTCAATTATTAATACTGGCTATGCCGCGGCCCGGCTTTATCAACAAGGTGCCCTGTTTGCCAATGGTGAATTCATTCAAATTCACCCAACCGCCATACCAGGAGACGACAAAAACCGGCTAATGAGTGAATCGGCCCGTGGTGAAGGCGGCCGGGTTTGGACGTATAAAGACGGCAAACCATGGTACTTCTTGGAGGAAAAATATCCAGCCTACGGCAACCTAGTTCCAAGGGACATTGCTACCCGTGAAATATTTGATGTTTGTATCAATCAAAAACTTGGGGTCGATGGTGAAAATAAAGTTTACCTTGACCTGACCCATATTGATCCGAAACAATTGGATATCCGTCTCGGCGGAATCATGGAAATCTATGAAAAATTTGTCGGTGATGACCCAAGAAAAGTTCCAATGAAAATCTTCCCTGGTGTCCACTACTCAATGGGCGGCTTATGGGTAGATTTCGAACAGCATACAAGCATTAAAGGAATTTTTGCAGCTGGCGAGTGTGATTATTCGCAGCATGGTGCCAACCGCCTTGGAGCCAACTCCTTATTATCGGCCGTTTACGGTGGCATGGCAGCCGGTCCAAAAGCTTTGGAATACATTCAAGGTTTGGAAACATCTGCAGATGCCGTGGCCTCTTCGGTATTTGAAAAACAGGTCAAGGAAGATGTCAGCAAGTACGAATCAATTCTGGCAATGGATGGAACAGAAAATGCCTATTTACTCCATAAAGAAATGGGCGAATTAATGACAGCCAACGTAACGGTTGTCCGTGAAAATAAGAAATTGAAGGACACATTTGAAAAACTTCAGGAATTCAAAGAGCGCTATAAACGGATCAATATGGAGGATACAGGCAAATGGAACAACTCCAGTGCTTCCTTTGTCCGTCAGCTGGAAGGGATGATGAATCTCGCTCAAGTGATTACCCTTGGTGCTTATCAACGGAATGAAAGCCGCGGGGCACACTACAAGCCGGAATTCCCTGACCGAAATGATGAAGAATGGCTGAAAACAACCATTGCCAAATATAATCCAGCTACTGGCCAGCCAGAACTCTCGTATGAAGAAGTCGATATCTCTTTGATTAAGCCGCGGAAACGTGATTATACAAAATCGAAGAAAGGGGCCAAGTAAAGATGTCGGAAACTGCTCAAAAAATCCATTTAATCATTAAACGGCAAAAAGATGCCAACTCGGATCCGTACACCGAAGAATTTCTGATTCCCTATCGACCGAACATGAATATCATCTCGGCCCTGATTGAAATTCAACGAAATCCGGTGAATGCCAAAGGCGAAACAACGACTCCTGTTGTTTGGGAATCGGTTTGTTTAGAGGAGGTTTGCGGTGCCTGCTCGATGGTGATTAACGGCAAGCCGCGCCAAGCCTGCTCCACATTGATCGACAAAATTTCGCAGCCAATCCATCTGGCACCGCTGACAACCTTTCCGGTTATCCGCGACTTAAGGGTGGACCGCCAGCGGATGTTCGATGCGTTGAAACGGGTTAAAGCATGGGTACCGATTGACGGAACCTATGATTTAGGTGCTGGTCCAAGAATGCCTGAAAAAACAAGACAATGGGCTTACGAATTATCGAAATGCATGACATGCGGCTGCTGCCTTGAGGCCTGTCCAAATGTCAATGCAAAATCTAAGTTTATTGGCCCTGCCGCTATTTCCCAAGTGCGGCTATTCAATGCCCACCCGACTGGGGCTATGCATAAGGAAGAGCGGCTCGAAGCGCTTATGGGAGAAGGAGGCATAACCTCCTGCGGAAACTCACAAAACTGCGTCCAAGTATGCCCGAAAGGCATTCCGCTTACCACTTCGATCGCCCAGGTTAACCGCCAGGTAACCCTGCAATCATTCAGAAACTTCTTTGGATGATTAGAAAAGCGGAAGCGCCTTCGGAACAAGCTCAGCCTGTTCCGGCGCATTAGCTTAGAAAAGGCCTGCTTCTTTTAATGAAGCCGGCCTTTTCTATTTGCTTATTTTTGCTCGCTTTCTGTCCGGACAATTTCTTTCAAGTAGTCCAAAACCTCATCGCGTAGTTCGTCATACTGCAGCGCGAAGTCGATCGTTGTTTTAACAAAGCCAATCTTTTCTCCCACATCAAAACGTTTGCCTTCGAAGTCATAAGCAAATACCCGTTGAATATGGTTCAGTTCCTGAATCGCATCGGTCAGCTGAATTTCGCCGCCGGCACCGGTTTGCTGCTTATCGAGAAACATAAAAATTTCCGGTGTCAGTATGTAGCGTCCCATAATTGCCAGATCAGATGGTGCCGTTCCCGGTACTGGTTTTTCCACCAAATTGTTGACTTGATACCGTCTGCCGGTTTGCTGTGCCGGATCAATGATTCCATAACGATGGGTTTCTCCCATTGGCACTTTTTGTACGCCAATCACTGATGAATGAGTTTCCTCAAATATATTGATTAGCTGTTTTAAGCAAGGGGTTTCACTCTGAACAATATCATCGCCAAGCAGAACAGCAAACGGTTCGTCGCCGATGAAATTACGGGCACACCAAACAGCATGCCCAAGTCCTTTAGGCTCTTTTTGGCGGATATAGTGGATATCAGCAAGATTTGTGGAGTAACGTACCTTGTCCAATAAATCTGTTTTTCCTTTTTCTAACAGGTTTTGTTCAAGCTCAGGCGCAAAGTCAAAATGGTCCTCAATTGCCCGCTTACCTTTCCCTGTAACAATGATAATATCCTCGATTCCCGAAGCAACCGCTTCCTCAACGATATATTGAATTGTCGGTTTATCGACGATCGGTAGCATTTCCTTTGGCATTGCTTTGGTTGCCGGGAGGAACCGTGTCCCTAGTCCCGCTGCCGGGATAATCGCTTTTCTTACTTTTTTCATTCACTTCACCCTACCTTGTCACCAATGATTCACAACAAACTGGGACATCAGCCTGATCTGCTTTACACTATAGTTGAAAACTATTCGGCTGATGGTCCATCAAGTAACTCCAACTATATTCTATCATTATTTCCAAATAAAGCCGAATTTTATGGAAAGAAATTCACAAAGTATGATCAAGTTTAAGGAAATCGCGCCAATCCGATAGGTTCCCCAAGCCAAAGCCCGCTCGAATAAGAACGACTGCTAATTCATATAGTTAGGAATATGGGACCGGGGATTCTTTTTGCATCATAAAGGGGGGGAGTTTATCTTGAAATTTTTTTCTTTTAAAAAAAAGCAACCCGAAAAAAAGGACAACATAGACTCACTTCTTTTATCAAAATTAGACCAGATCATCGAGCTTCTCGAAAAACAGCAAAAAGATACGCGAACCGAAACCGTGGGAAGACTCATCCACCTGGAACATGTCCAAATTGATCATTTGGAAAATATCATTTTTCGCCTTGATAATATCGAAATTGACGAGCTCAGCGGTAAGTTATTAATTGGCACCAATATAAGTGGCTCCGGAGACTTTGCCGCCTCGCTTGTTCAAAAGATTGATAAAGAAAGGGCCAAAAACGAACCCCCATCTGATGCGTCCCCTGATGAACCAAACATGACAAAAACCGCGAAAGGGTTTCGTTTTCGCAATACCTTCTCTTAGTTCCAAGAATGTATTTAACAAAATCAGGGCTCTTTTTTACATAATCCATGGACAATTTTACGAAATTCCACTCCTATTTTACAAAGATTGTAATTAACTGGATAACATCTTAATCATTCTTCCGGATATTGGCCATTTTAATATCCCGATCTTCTATTATAGCATCTAACCCATCCTCATCAATATTCACATTATGATTTAATATGGAATGGTTCCCGTTGCCATAAACGCCGCCATGTGACTGATTCACTTTTTCGTTGGCATCCATCCCTGTTACCCGGCTCTCCCCGATCGCCACGACACAATTTTGCTGCATCGCATTCACATTAACGTTGTCAACGGTAAAATTCTTGGTCTCTTCCCCCCGGCGGTTTCAAAGGACAGATTAATATCGCGATCATCAATCGGTGTGTCGATATAATCTGGATCATTTAAAATCAATAGATTTTGATAAATAAGATTGGATTGCCCGCCAATTTTCCCGATTACATTATTTGTTTTTCCATGGGCACTCCAACCAATGGCTTTATTGTTCTCACCAATAAAAATGCCTGATTGCCGATCCATTGATTGGACATTGATATTTCCGGCAAATTGAAATTCAAAAGCATCGGTCATTCCATCTCACCACGTTATCTTAGCCTTGTTTACCCTATAGATTATGTTTTCACTCATGATACTGTGAGAGAAATGGGTGGCAATCGCCTAAAAATGGAATAGGATATTGAAAAAGGATTGATTTGATGAAGTTATCACTGGGCAATATTCACATTTCAAGCATTGGCAATTCCTCCGCGGTTTTCTTTGGAGAAACAAACACCCTAAAACAATTTCAAAGCGATACCATCTTGGAAGAGGTCGTTGGTTCCATTTCCGGTAAGGATAATATACTCAATCAAGGCTATTGGGTGAAAACAGTGACTAGGAAGGATGAGTAATTCATGGCCTCCCCTATTTTATCGCCGACATTTCACATCGGCACAATTAAAATTGACAGCATTGAAAATGCCTCCTGTTTTAGTATTGGCAATAATTTTATCGAAGACTTTCGCAGCAGTAAAAAACACAGCCAAGGCTTTGGTAATATTCACGGTGACCGCAACAACTTCGCCCGTTCAAGCACAGGTTTAACGCATCATCACGACCAAGAACTGCAAAAGAAACCCCCTCAGGAACAACCGCCTGATCCTGGAGAAACCCTTAGCTGATAAGGGTTTTATTTTTTGGAAAGGCAGAGAAAATTGACACATCTTCTGCAAAAAATACCCTGAAATCGCTGAAAAGCGAGTGAGCATTTCAGCTTAACCACAGTTAAAATTATGGTATAGTTTAGTTAAATGTTACATCTGGAAAGGAAAGAATTATGTTACAAGAAAAATCAAGATCGATCGGTCTGCCGCTCACTGTTTCCATCATCGCGATTTCCTTTTCATCCATCTTTGTGAAATGGTCAGACGCTCCGGCTTCTATTTTGAGCATGTACCGAATGTTTTTTGCCAGTTTATTATTAACGCCAATGGTTTGGAAACACCGGCAGGAGCTGCGAAAAATCAAACCAAAAACAGCACTGTTTTTATTTTTTTCCGGCTTGTTTCTCGCGTTTCATTTTGTTCTTTGGTTCGGCTCGTTGAAATTCACAACGGTTGCCAGTTCGACGATCATTCTGGCCTTACAGCCGATTGTTTCGCTGATTGGCGGTTTTTTTCTTTTTAAAGAGCGAACAACCGGTTCCACCCTTTTAACGATGGGAATCGCGATTATCGGTGCGATAATGATCGGCTGGGGAGACTTCGGGCTGAGCCGAAACGCGATGTTAGGGGATCTGTTCTCCTTTTTTAGCGTCATTGCCGTTGTTGGCTACCTGCTAATTGGGCAAACGATCGTCAAACAGCTGTCACACTGGATTTACAGCTTTTGTGTCTTTTCCTGTGCCACACTGTTTCTGATTGTTTTTAACCTGACAACGAAGGTGAATTTGGGCGGCTATCCGGCAAAGGAATGGGGCATTTTTCTCTTGCTTGCTGTCGTTCCGACTGTCAGCCATGTGATCAACAACTGGCTGATGAACTATGTTAACGCCACCACGATTTCAATGAGCATTTTGGGAGAACCGGTTGGCGCTTCCGTTCTCGCTTTCTTTATTTTGGGCGAGCGTCTGACTTCATGGCAGCTTGCCGGCGGTGTCCTCGTCCTGATAGGTGTATTTTTATTTTTAAGTCAGAAGCAGAAGAAACCAGAGTTAAGTGAATCATTTCCGATTGAAAAAGCAGCCCCATAGACAACGCTCAGTAAACTGCCCCTCCAATTGCTAGCTGTGTGACTAACAATGGGGGGCAGTTCACAGGGGCTATTTTTAATAATAGATGTCAATCGACGATTCTCGCAAACTCCGCCAGTGTTGTCGAGTATTTGATATATATCCGCGGCAGGTAGTAAAGCTCGTCCTTGGTTCCCTTTTCGAAAAAAAGCTCAGGCGTTGTCGTGATGCCAAATGAATAGTATTTCTTCGTTTCCTCGACCACTTTCTCATTAAAGTTCCCATAAGGATAGCTTAGGGCAATCACTGGTTTACCGGTAATTCGGCCAATCATTTCTTTAGAATCCCTTAGTTCATGGGTAAAATCCTTAGTCTTCGTCAAATCCACGTGGGTCGCCGTATGGGATTGAATCGAAAAATACCCCGATTTCGCCAGCCGTTTTAAGTCGGTTGAGGTCAAGCGGTTCTCCCGGCCGATAAAGTCGGAGATGACAAAAAGCGTGCCCGTCGGTTGAAACTGGGGTGAGGCCAGTTTTTTAAAAATCAGATAAACATTTTCGTTGTTTTTATAGCCATCATCAAAGGTTAAAAAGATCGGCTTCTTTACTTTCTTCCTGTCTTGCCAACGGTCAAACGTTAATAACGTAAATCCATTGTCCCGTAAATAGTTGATTTGTTTTTCAAAGTTTTCCGGCGTGACATATAACTCTTTCGACCCCGTTCCCTTATATTCCGCAATCGAGTGATATACTAAAATCAGCACGGGCCGTTCGGCGTATGCCGCCGGTAATTGGAATCCCCAGAAAATATATATCAACAAAAGCAACAGGTACTTTTTCATCCACTCCCCACCTTCGTGTCATTTTGTCTGTAGTATGCCACAATATCAAAAATTAAGCCGTGGTATGGCCTTTCGAGATAATGGATGAATTTTGTATAGAACCACCTCAATTGTCTGCCTGCCGAAACTGTCACAGTAGTTGTGGGAAAAGTTCCATATAATGGTCTGCCAAAGCAGGTAGAGTTAAGGGCATTCTTTGGGATAAAGTGAAACTTACTCGCTTTTCATGAAAATGTCCCGTAGCCATCTTCTACGAGTCAATTCTTTCCTGCTTACCCATGAATATGTCCCATAGCGATCTTCTATGGGACATTTTTCGTTTACATATTATCTTGCAGCCTTTTTACCAGCCATACCCGTGATAATGATGCCAAGGATGGTGGTGGTATCCATAACCACCGTACCCAAATGGACCATAACCGCCGAATCCGCCATAGCCAAACGGACCGTAGCCAAATCCCATCATCGGGTAACCAAAACCGCCGTAAAATGGAGGCATACCGACACCTGCTTTCATTTATTTTCCTATACACCACAGACTATGTAACAGACCTAATAAATGAGCAGTTCTCATCCTAAAATGGGCTGTAGCCTTCCTTTGGTAAAAGCCCTCAAATTGGCGGCAGATCGATTTTTCCTTCTTCAAAAAATACCTTCAACATATGTTTCGTGTATCCGGCCACTTGGGCGAAAGTAATATTGCCAGGTATCGGCGCTTCATCTGCATCAACAACAACATCAATAATACATGGTTTCGTCTGCTTAACGGCTTGCTCAAAAGCAGGCTGCAGCTCATTCGGATGCTCGACACGATAGCCGACACCGCCGCAAGCTTCGGCATATTTGGCGAAATTGGGATTATGGAGATCTGTGCCAAATTCAATATTTCCCATGACCTCCTGCTCAAACTTAATCATCGCTATTTTGTGGTTATTTAACACGACAACGACGAGCGGTAGCCGATATTTCACAGCGGTGACAAAATCATTCATCGTCATGCCAAAGCCGCCGTCACCGCAAATTGCAAACACTTGCCTATTCGGATAGGCAATTTTTCCGGCAATTGCCCCTGGCAGCCCGCAGCCAAGTGTCGCCAGCCAGCTAGAGAGGATCATTTTTTGATTGGTCATATAAAAATGTCGTGCCGTCCATGCGGTGACATTGCCAACATCGACTGAGAGGATGGCATCGTCTGCAGCAACTTCCTGCAAAGCCCGTATCACCCGCTGCGGTTTAATTGGCACAGAGGCATCCTCTCCCTGGGGCTCGAGCCGCGCCCACCACTTCTCCATCCGTTGCTGACATTCTTCTAAAAATTCCCGATGCTGTTTATCATGAACATTTTCAATCAGCCACTCGATGGTGAAACCGGCTTCCCCTGCCAGGCCAACATCTACCGGATAGCGCTTTCCAATTTGATAAGGGTCAATGTCGATTTGAATAGTTTTCGTGTTTTCTGGTAAAAACCCGGTGAACGGATAGGAGGTGCCAATCAGCAGCAGCAGATCGGCATCCTGCATCGCTTCATAGGCTGCCTTCGTGCCGAGCAGGCCAAGCCCGCCTAAGCAATATGGATGCTTATCGGGAATCGATCCTTTAGCCGGCAAGGTTAGTACGATCGGTGCGGCAATTTTTTCGGCAAAAGATAATAATGTTTCCCGGAGGCCATGTGTTCCCTTCCCTGCTAGGATGATCGGCCGCTCGGCATTATTAAGTAATTCTTTCGCACGCTCAAGGTCTTCTTCAAGCGGACGGACCTCCTGCTTGACATAAAAATTTGAGGTCATCAATGCTTTTTTGCCTACCTCAAAACGGGGTATGTCATCGGGAATCGTCAGGACAGACACGCCCTTTTTGACATACGCAGTTCGGATTGCTTGATTTACAACTGCCGGCAGTTGTTCCGCCGACATAACCCGCTGATTGTAAACGGCGACATCATCAAACATCCTCTCTAGGTTTACTTCTTGGAAATAATCCGTACCAAGGAGATCCGATTCCACCTGTCCTGCAAGCGCCAGCACCGGCACCCTGTCAAGCTTGGCGTCATACAAGCCATTTAACAGGTGAATCGCCCCCGGTCCGGCAATCGCCGTACAGACCCCCAATTTGCCGGTCAATTTTGCATATGCGGCAGCGGCCAAAGCACCGGCCTCCTCGTGCCGTACTTGAATAAATTTTATTTTATCCTGTGCTTTGCGAAGCGGCTCGATGAAGGAATTAATTGAATCTCCCGGCATTCCATAAATATGATCGACTCCCCACTCCACCAATAGTTCGATTAATTTCTCCCCAGCTTTCTGCCTAAACATGGAACATCCCCTTTTCACAACTGATACCAGTAGTATTATATTTTTTGGCAAAAATTACTCAAATCCCCCGCCAATCTCACAAAAAAAGCCACAAGACAAATAGTCTTGCAGCAATTTTTGCTGAATGGTGTCAGGCACCACCTGAGTTTTCGCAAACTGTCCGCCCCACATGGACATTTGTCCACAAGTGGTGTCAGGCACCATGTGAAATTTTCACAAACTGTCCACCACAGACGGACAAATGTCCACGAGCGGTGTCAGGCACCATTATTAACACCATTTACAACATTATTAGATCACTATTAATTCTGTGGTTTTATCCTTTCAGCCAGACCGTTTTTCCTTTGATGACGCCTTGGTACCATTTTGTGTTGCCTACTTTTACCGTTTGGCGGACGATAAATTTGCGTTTTTTGTACGCTGAGAGTTTTTTATAAACAACGTCTTTGTTACCGCCCCATGGCTTACTGTAGGCACTGCCCTTGCCGTTAAAAAACATGGTTTTGGCTTTATGATCGACACTAGTGTAGGAGTAGCTGATTAAATCAGAGGATTTCACCCAGCCGATGATTCCTTTCACACTGCTCGGTTGGTTACTAAGTAGATAATATGTTGAGCTGCCTAAAACAGCTTGTCTTTTAATATAGTAAACCGAACCAGTATAAGTCGAGCCGGCCCGAATTGCCCCTGCCGGATTGCCGATCGTTTTAAAAATGGTAACTCCGCTGTTGCGAACCTTTGCTAATCGGCTCGTCGCTCGCTCTACTTTAGCTGCTACATTGGTTGATTTAACCCAAAACTTTTTCCCGTCCAAACTTCCGTAATACCATAGATCGCTGCCAACGGTTTCCGTTCTATTAATCTTAAATTGCCGATCTTTATAGGTAGAAAGTGAACCATAAATGACGTCTTTTTTCGCTCCCCAGGCGTTGCTATAGGCGCTGCCTTTTCCGGTAAAGTATAATATTTTTTCTTTTTGATCGACAACTCTATTCGGATAGGAAATGACATCCTCAGCCTTTACCCAGCCAACCATTCCGTTGGTACTGCTTGGCTGCTCACTAAGCTGGTAATAAATCTGTCCTTGAGCAAAGGCTACTTTTTTTATAAAATACGTCTTTCCGGTATGCCCGACCCCTGCCGCCACAGCAGACTGACTATCCATATAGTTTTGCAAAATTTTTACACTGCTACTGCGGATTTGACCTAAGCGGCTGGTATTGGCTGTCTTGGCTGGTAGCTGCTGATATTTCGCTTTGACTAACTGGACAAACTGACCCCAACTATATCCCCTGCTGCTAAAATACTGATGAGGATCTTCGTGGGTTGTACCTCCCAGAAATTTTCTGACGGCATTATGGGACCATAACGTACCGCTGCCTGTCATTTCTGCATCAATTAATGGCAAATTATAACGATAAAGTATGGAGGCTATGTACGTGGCATAATTATTAATTGATTTGGCAAATTTAGCTTCTTCAGACTTTTTTACCCGGACTAATTCCACGTGGACAAAACGCTGGTTGGCAACGGAGCCGGCACCCCATGCACCATAACTTGGGGAATGGATTTCAATTACATGCCGATCATCGACAAAGGCATGGACAAACGCTCTCCGATAGTTTCGCAACATGTAAGAAATTTCACCGTTAATCGTGGACTTATCATTGGCGGTTTCATGGGCGACGATGCCCTCCACCTCACCGTACCCGTACCGATAATTAAACTTTGGAAAAATACTCTTATGTTGATATTCTACCTTCGCAGATTCCAGACCATTATCCATTATATAATCATTTACCTTGAAGCTTGATGTTCCAGCAGCCCACATCTGAGCCGGGAAAACAAACCCCACCAACATTATGGCCAAAACTAAGAAGACCGCCTTCCTCATGTTTCCTCCCTCATTACTAGCTTAATAGACTTCTAGTGACAATTATACTACTACAAAGGGCATGGTGTAAGACTCTATCAAAAAATGTCGAAAAGCATCATACGGCAGAGATTATGTAAGTTTTTTACAAAGTGTCCATCTGGGGTGGAATCATGTATTTCTGTGGTGTCAGGCACCAATTTTCATTTAAACATATTGAAAATATTGTAAATTTTATTTATGATGGTGGGAGAAATAGCATGATTATATGAATAAGGTGGGGGATGGGAATGAAGCGATTTTTAAAAGTTTTTCTTGCTTTTGGCGTTGTTGCCGGGGCATCTTATGGTATGTCGGAATCTGTTCACGTTGTTGAGGCGAAAACGAAGATTGTGAAGTATCAAAATTGCAAGGAGATGAACAAGGTGTATAAAGGCGGTGTGGCCAAGTCTTCCAAGGTGAAAAACAAAGGCGGAAAAACAAAGTTTAGGCCATTTGTTTCCAAGGCGCTCTATAATGCCAATATAACGAAAGACCGCGACAAAGACGGTATCGCATGTGAGCGTTAAGGACATAGTAAATAGATTCTTTCAAAGGAGGTCATATGACTCATGAAAATTGCGTTTATTTCCGATATTCATGGGAACGCCGTTGCCCTTGATGCGGTGCTCACGGATATTCGAAAAAAATCAATTGATAAAATCTGTGTTTTAGGTGATATTTGCTATCGTGGTCCGGAACCGAAGCGTTCCCTGGAATTAGTTCGCTCCTTAAATGCTGATGTGATCAAAGGAAACGCCGACGAATGGGTTGTCCGCGGCGTTCGCGAAGGAGAAGTACCCGACAAAGCTTTGGAGCTAATGAATAAAGAGCGGCAATGGACGGTTGAAAATCTAACCCAATCCGACATCGATTATTTACAGCAATTGCCCGAACAGCTAAACTTTAGGTATGATGATGTAAACATAACCGCGTTTCACGCTACTCCCTCAAGTTTATTTGAGGTGGTTCCACCACATGCAAGTGATGAGGAGTTGGAGCAGAAATTTTTTGCAGCAGCAGACGCTCAAGTTTACATGTATGCCCATATTCATACACCATATATCCGTTACCTTAGTGGAAAAATGATCATGAATATCGGCAGCGTTGGTCTCCCATTCGACGGCTTAGCCAAGGCCTCTTACGGTTTAGTAGAGATTACCAATGGAAACTTGCGGACATCGATTGAACGCGTTTCCTACGATACGGAAAAAGTCAGCAAACTTTACCAGCAAGTCGATTATCCCAATACCGACATGATGATTAACGTCATTCGCAATGGAAGATTGTAATAGAAAAAACAACAACCACGACTCTAGCTGGTTCATAATCGATGTATGATTAAAACAACTTCCTTTTACAAAAAGCGAAAGCAATGCCAGGCATTATTAAAAGAGTGCCCCAGCATTGCTTTTACTTTTAAAAAAATTTATACGACAAGCCGGATTCGATTACCTGACGGGTCGCTGGTCAAATAATAAGCGGATTCCTCCTCGACGGGCGCCCCAAGCTGTTGTAGTTTTTTCACAACGGCGTCTCTAGCAGCCGCATCTGGATAAATGATCGAAAACCAATTTAACCCTATACTATTTTGCGCTGGCCGCTTGGCGCCGACACCCTGCCAGGTGTTGATGGCGATATGATGATGGTAACCTCCACTCGACAGAAACACAGCTTGCGGATAGTGGCTGACCACGTTAAAGCCAAGGCCATTAGTATAAAATTCCTCCACTGTTGGCAAGTCAGCCACGTGAAGATGAATATGTCCCATCACAGTTCCAGCCGGCAGGCCGCTCCATTGGCCGTTACTTTCCGCCAAAATCGCCTCGACGTCAAGCTGTTCTGTGGCCATTTCAACTAAGCCATTTTTCCACGTCCATTCATGCGATGGGCGATCGCGGTATACCTCAATCCCATTGCCGTCCGGATCATTCAGGTATAGTGCTTCACTCACATAGTGATCGGCGGCACCGAGCGGGTACCCGGTTTGCAGCAGGTGCCTTAAGAATGCCGCAAAGTCCGTACGTGAAGGCAGTAAAATCGCAAAATGATATAAACCTGTCGTGCGCTTTTCCTTTGCGATTACATTTACCGGCTGTTCGAGTGTCAGCAGCGGAGTTTGACCATCTGCCGTTAAAACGGCGCGATGGTGAGACTTTTCCAATACTTGAAAGCCAATCATTTGTTGATAAAAAGAAACGGCAGATTCAAGGTTTTTCACGTTTATGTTAACCTCACCAACAAAAACAGTCGGTTTCTGGTGAAACTTCTCCATGCTATTGTTTACCCCCTTTTTGTTTTCCACTATTATATATTAGTTACTAAAAAGAAATACTATTATCTTGAATTAATAATATTTTAAATTGAGATAAATGTAAAGCAACAAGTATTAATTGTTTTTTCCAATTAGAGACTAAAAGCTGATTTGTTCCAAAGTGTGGTATGACTGCCTTACTTAGAACAACCAAGTCAACTACGCCAATCACTGGTATAGCAGTATTGCTAATATCACAGACTCGGATAGATTCCTTTAGATCTGAAGTAGTCAAAGCAATCGCAACAGTCAAACCACCAAAAGGAAATCAAGAAAAATAGTTTGTAAGAAAAAGCAAAAGCCAGGCCGCCTGCCAAATCCTATTGGCTGCTGCCTGACTTTTCCTACTTAATCAGCTCAATAACCTGATTCAAATCGTCCGCGATTTGATAGGCATTTGTTTTCATTTCCTCATTTGGTTCGATCAGATCAGGGACAATAATGCACTGAATCTTGGCACTGACTGCAGCCCTTAAGCCGTTAAGTGAATCTTCTAAAACGAGGGATGCAGCCGTTTCCTCTTTTCCGCGTTTACAGGCTTCCAGGAAAATATCAGGATTTGGCTTTCCGTTCTCAACTTCTTCCCCGCTTACGTAATAGTCAAAGCGATCTGTTAAACTGGTAAGCGATAAATAGTATTCTATGGTAGCCCTGCTGCTCGAAGAGGCAATGCATTTTTTTACTCCTTTCCGATCAAGAGCAGCTAATAGGTTTTTCGCCCCCGGCTTTATCAGAAGCCCTTCTTCACGGAGGATGTTATCAAACTCCTGCCGATAATCCTTCACGATCGCAGGAAAGGAGAAATCCGAGCCGTATATTTCTTTCATAATCATATTGCATTCATGATCAGCTACCCCAATAATGGGCTTATAATGTTCGATTGGAAACTCGTAACCTCGTCTTTTCATCACCCGTCTCATCGCTTCATAAGAGGGACGCTCCGTATCAAACAGCAGTCCGTCCATGTCAAAGATTACTAATTTTACATCTTTCATTTTTCAGCCTCCTTGTTGAAAAAAGACAGAGAGATCAACTCCCTGCCTATTCTTTCATGATGCGCAATGCATCAAAATCTTAGAATACCTTCATCAAAAGTAGCTATCCTATTAATAATCAAATTGTCGATAATAGCGGCGCATGTCCAAATCATGTCCAGTATATTTTTCATAATGGCGAGCTAACCGATCGACTAACAGAGTAGAAGAAATCGTTGGTGCCAAAATCCAGCGGAACTCCTCATCGATTCCTTTTAACTCGTAATCTTTCGTGTCGAGAATCACCAGTTTATCAGTATATTGCCGGCAGAACTTCTCAACACGCTCATTTAGCGTCCGTCGTTTCCCTTCACCTTTTACTAAGAATACGGGTACATCCTTATCGACTAATTCTAGTGTACCATGAAAGAACTCCGAAGAGGAAACAGCTTTTGTGCGAACCCATTGCATTTCCTCCAGTATGCACATGGAAAATAAGTAGACTTCGCCCCACATTTCCCCATCGCCAACCCAAATATTGTACGGTTCTTGATAATAAGTCTTGGCAATTTCGTCAGCAAGTGGCTCAAATTTTTCCTTCGCAAGTAATAGATTTTCCGGAAGAGCTCCAAGTTGATCAGCAAATCGTTTATACTCCGGAAAATCACCAGCATTATCGAGTAATTTAAAGACAAGCATAAATAGTTGCATATATTCAAATTCAACGCCGTTTTTTGCCTTGTTTGGAATCACCCAGCGGCTTGCCTTTTCCAATGGAGTTCCCGGAGTGCCCACTAATGATACAATACGAATTCCTTGTTCCTTACACCATTCCGCTGCTTTTACCGTTTCTTTCGTATCGCCGGATTTTGAAGCCATAATGACAAGTGAATCTTTCGTCAATTGTTTATGTCCTGTTAAGATTATTTCTCCAGCCTGCTCAGTATAGACCGGAATGTCAGTCAATTGCTTTAACATTTCCTGAATTGGCCACATGATGGAAATCGATCCGCCAACTGAAATGAAAAAGATATTTTTAAAGCCTTCAGCCGAAATCTCGTCAGCAATTCTTTCAATTTGTTCACGGGTTTCATAGGTAATCCGGCCATTTTCCATATAAATATCTTTATCGAATTTTAACATGTTGAATCCCTCCAAGTCTTCCTTCATTTTGTCCAGCTCCACAGGGAAAGCTTCGGCAGCCTGGACATTGCATTAAGGAAAGGAGATCGTCTTTTCCAGGAACGCCTATCACCCGAAGGAAAAGCGATAGCTTTTTCGAAGAGTTTGCGCGGCGAAGAGTAAGACAGCTGTACTTTCCTTAATGCTTTTCAATCTATCAAACTTTACTTTTTAACACTTTATCAAAATCATCAAAAATACGAATGCTTAAATCAATGCCTCTTCCTGAAGCAATTCGATAGGCCAAGATTTGCAATGGAATCGCCAGAATTAACGAGCTCATCCATTCATCAACATCCAGCTCTAAGTTCAATGTCTTTTCATCCACATTGTTCAAATCGGTGGAAATCGAAAAACAATGAGGGGTATATCTGTTTAAATACTGCTTTAGCATCTCAGCGCGATCGGCCAAGAGACTTTTTGTTTTTATAAAAATGAGTCCATAGGATTGGTTCACTTCTAAATACGGACCATGCATGAAGGCCTCCAGTTCAAATCCTTGGGTAGGGATGCGAACCGTTTCCGTAAATTTTGTTTCGCCCTCTTTAGCTGTCCCGACAGTTGGACCATAACCGATTATCGCAAAGCGTGGAATGGCAGTTAGTTCAGTAGCATGCTGAGTATAAAAGCTTTCCGTCTGATCAATGATCGTTGGAATGTGCTCGATTAAGCTGCTAAGTTTTTTAATTTCTAAGCTTACTTTTTCGGTGCTTAATGTCCCGAAAGCAGCCCCTGCATAGATCGCCATTAACATGGAAGTAAGAACTGTAGCAGTAAATCCCTTCGTGACAAACCCCACTTTCTCCACTCCACAGCCAATATCAATCACGGTATTGGCATAAGCCGTAATCGGGCTGTCCAAATTGGAGGTCATCACAGCGGTCGGTACTTTTCCCCCAGCATGAACCTTTTTTAATGCTTCAATCGTTGAATAGCTGTGGCCACTTTGGGAAACAGCAAGAACGAAATCAATCGACGGCTTCACTTTTTCATAATGAACAAAGTTGAACGGCTCTTGAATTTCAATGGATACACCAGCGTTTTTTTCCATATAGTATTTTGCACTTTGCATTGCATTGGCGCTGGACCCGGTCGCCAGCACTAACCATGTCTTCGGCTGTTTTGCTTGCACCAATTGTTTGAACACGGTCAGCCGATTGTCGGCATTATGAATTATTTCCCTGCATACTTGTGGCTCTTCATGTATATAGGTCATCATTGTTTCTTGCAAAATCATCACCTATTTCTATTCTTTTTTTATCCCAAAATCCCAGTCCATGCTCCTAATATGCCAACTACAGCGATTCCGATTAGGATGGTAGTGGCCTTATACCCTTTCCCCAGCAACCAATAAATGATGCCGAACGCTGCTAATGGCAAGAGACCAGGCATAATCCCATTTAATATTTCCTGAACTTTGGTTGCGCCATCCCCACTGCCGATCTTCAGCGGAACACTGAGGCTAATCATCGAAGCACTCATACCTCCGATGACCATTAACCCAAGAATCGCGGCTCCAAGCGTTAAACTCTCCATCATTCCATTCTGTTGGAGACGTTGTAAAAAGTCAGTCCCCATTTTAAAACCAAGTCTCGTAAAAATAAAACGCAGCAAAATGTGTGGAACGTTAAAAACAAGCAAGAATAAAATTGGCCCAAGAATATTCCCATGAAGGGCAAGTGAAGTACCAATACCAGTTGCGATCAGCCGTAATGTTCCCCAATAGAACGAGTCACCTAATCCCGCCAGCGGTCCCATTAAAGAGGCCTTGACACCATTAATCGATGATGAGTCAAAATCCTTATTCTCAGCATTTTGTTTCTCCATTGCAGCTGAAATCCCCAGCATAAACGTAACAATATGCGGAGTAGTATTAAAGAACTCTAGATGGCGTTTTAATGCTTGCGCTAAATCTTCTTTTTTCTTATATAATTTTTTCAAAATGGGAATCATTGCATACGTATAGGCCATGTTCATTTGTCGTTCGTAGTTCCAAGAAAATTCCATCTGAAAGGACCGCCAGAAAATCCGGTTCAAGTCTTTTTTACTAATTTCGATTTCTTCTGCCTTTTCCTGAACTGGTTCTTGATTAGAAGTCTTCATCGTCGTCATCACTCACCACTCCTCCTTGATTGGCTGCTAAATTGACCTTCTGATTATTCATTATATTCACCATAATTACTGATACAATGGCTCCAAGAAGGGCAATACCCGTTATCGGAACTTTTAAATACGCAACAATAAGAAAACCTAAGAAGAAATATGGGACAACTTTTTTGTTAATCAATAATCGGGCTAACATCGCAAAACCTAGAGCTGGAAGGATGCCTGTTGCAATTTGCAAACCGTTTTGAACAAAGTCCGGAATCGCATTCAGGATATGTTTAATCGCGTCACTACCGGCAAAGAATGAAACGGCTACAATAATGGCAAGCATAAGGGAAAGTCCAAAACCACCGATTAAGTGCATGGCCTCAATTCCACGGGTATTTCCTTCCTCCGCATATTTATCCGCTTTGTGGGATAAAACAGGTAAGAAGAGTCCTAAACCTGAATTATTCACAGTTTTTTTGAAATAGGCTGCTTTCTCCTATTTAATCAGCTTTTCAGTCGATTTTTAATGCACTTAATAAATGAAAAAAGAATCCATTTCTGATAAGGTTAAAACAACTACGAAATAACCACAGAAAGGATTCTTATAATGGCTACTTTACCGCAATTAACCCTAAATTTCAATCGTCAAATTAAATTGTCAAATGATGGAGGTTCCCTTTCTTCTGATACCGGTGAATTCATTTTTAGAGAATTCGATGAGAAAATAGGGTTTTCAGAGACATTAACTAAATACCTACAACTAAAAGACGAAAGACTCTACTTTTTTCATTCGAATGAAAACTTGCTTCGTCAAAAGATTTATCAAATCGTTGCTGGATATTCCGAAGATGATGCAGCTGATCAATTAACGAAGGATCCCGTGTTTACGCAAATCATTGGAACAGAAGCATTAGCTTCCCAACCTAGCTTATCCCGCTTTTTTGCACGGTTTGATAAGGAATCTATTGTGCAATTAAATCAAGCTAATCAAGCACTTTTAGACAAAGTGAATCAAATTAGAGAGTCTAAGGCACTTATTATCGACTTGGATTCTACACATGCCGATACGTATGGAAAACAGGAATCCACATCTTACAATTCTCATTACGGAACAGTTGGTTTCCATCCATTGGTTGCTTTTGATGGAATAACTGGTGATTTTTTAAAGGCCCAACTAAGACCGGGAAATGTCTATACTTCCAACGGTGTCGTGGAATTTGTCAAGCCTCTTATCGAACATTATAATGAGAAATTCCCAGCGATTGTCCCATTCCTACGAGGGGATAGTGGCTTTGCTGTTCCAGCTTTGTATGATTTGTGTGAGGAAGAGTCGGTTTATTATGTGATTCGTTTAAAATCAAATGCCAATTTGCAACGTCTCGCTGATGAACTACATCCTGCCTCCATTCCAGCCGATACAACAAAACCAGAGATTTATTATGAGGAAACCGAATATCAAGCAAAATCATGGTCTAAGCCTAGAAAAGTTATCATCCAATCTGTTCGCCCTGCGGGCGAATTGTTTTTCACGAATTCATTTTTTGTAACGAACTTGATAGACGCATTTTCCCCGAAGGATATCGTGAATGCGTACAAAAAAAGAGGCACAATGGAAAACTATATCAAGGAAGCTAAGAATGGATTTGGTTTGGATAAAATGAACAGCCATTCTTTTCAAGTAAATGAATCCAAGATGATGTTGAGCTTGTTGGCATATAACCTAACAAATTGGCTTCGTACGCTTTGTTTTCCAGAGGGACAAAAAAGCATACAAATCGAAACCATTCGAACAAGACTGATAAAGGTCGCAAGTAAATTAGTGAAATCAGGACGATCACTTTACTTTAAGTTGTCTTCCAGTTTTGTGTACCAAGAATTCTTTTGGAAAGTATTACAGAGAATTCAACTGCTAAAGCTGGAATAAAACTTATCTGCTATCTAATTTGGGCTGTGTTAATGTGCGATTTTGATTTTTACACACTGTTGATTGAAGTGGAGGGCGCTTGACTCCTGCGGGATGTAGAGGAAAAGTCGAGACCCCACAGGCGGAACGCCGAGGAGGCTCGACTTCCTCCCTGCGGAAAGCAAGCGCCCGGAACGGAAATCAACAGACAAATGTAATGCAGCCAATATTTAAAAACAACTTTCAAGACCAAGGGAGTAGTATGCTCAAAAACCTAACATTTTAAGACATGCCACTTAGCGATTTCCATGAATAGGTAACTTACAAATAAATTAATGGCAATTGTGCACCAAATTGAATTTCTAGATTTCTTTTTATTGACTAATGTGCAGGTATGAATAATTCAGGCTAAATAAACATTTTTCAAAACAAGTGTTAAGGTAGCAATTGGCAAGCCTAATAATAAGGCAGTTTCCGTTCCTGCCCCTGAGGAGATGGCAAATGCAGTCCCGAGAATACCTCCTGTTACCACATCAGGCGGAATAGCTGCGCCAACGGAGAAGGAACCAATAAACGCCAACTCTAAAGTCGCGCCCATAATTACACCTGTTTTAACATCACCCATCACAAGGCCGACTAGTAACCCTGTTACAAGCGGGCGGGTAATCAAGCTTGTTCCTAACGCATAATCACTTTGAGCAATAAAAGCAACCAAGCCAAGAAGTAATGCAGTCATTAACATGGGGATCCCTCCCTAAACAAATTTTTTATAACACATTTTGTGCGAGTGTTTTTTTATCGCTTGGTACTTGGCGAATTTCAACTTCAACGCCTTGTTGAATCATCTTTTTCACAAGTTCTTCCTCTTCAGGCAGGAGGTTGACTGCCTTTGAAATATTTCTTGTGCCTTCTTTAGCCTTGATACCACCTAAATTAACATGTTTAATTTCCGGAAAGGCGCTTACAAGTTTTTCAGCATCAGCTACGGATTCGACGACAATAAATAGCTTGTACTTATCGGTCACACCACTCTTTAACGCTTCGATGGAATCCGCAATATTTTTGATGACCAAGCGGACACCTTGAGGTTTTGCCAGCTTAATCGTTGTTTTTCGCAGTTCATTTACCGGTACATCATCATTGGCAATTAAAATACAGTCAGCCCCTAAGTTATTTGTCCATGAAAAAGCGACTTGTCCATGCAATAAACGATGATCTACACGTAACAATTTAATCATTTCAATCCATCCTCCCGTTAAAATTCCTCATCCTCAAAATCTACTGCCACTGTTGCATTACAATATTTATTGGAAGCTTTTGAATTTTTTAAAGCTGTTTGGATTAACTGCTTCGTATCCATTTCTATATGTTTTAAGGTTATTAGTTCAATAACTAACGGCAAATTCATGCCTGCTATTAAATGAATTCGCTTATCTTCCAGCGTGTTCATGAATTCATTGTTAACACTGCCGCCAAAGATATCGCTTACAACAATGAGTTCGTCGTCCCCACCAAGTTTCTGTAACGCCTCTCTTATCTGGGAATGAAGATCAACCTGTTCCTCCACATAAGCATTCAATGTCCAAATATCCCTTTGGGCACCCATGATCATTTCTACGGTCTGAAGCATTCCCTCGGCAAGCCTGCCGTGTGAGGCCAACAAAATATATCTCATTTGTTTCACCCCCTTTTGTATGATTGATAAATTTTACTTTCTACACTTTTATTAATGCAAAAAGCGTGCCAACCATAGTGGCACGCTTTTATTTTTTTTAAAAATCTTCATGAAGGCTTGATTTTGCAACTAAATAATCGTAAATGTATCCGATTTCAGCGGTGTTAATTTTGACATTATAAATGTTTTCTATGACACTAAACGCTTCTTTTATCATTTTTATCATTTCCTTTTGACACTGTTCGAATTCCTCAAGATTGTTATAATTCTCTATTGGGGCTTGGCGAATTAACCTTTCAACCAAACAGCTCACATGGACATAAAGGGCAACTTTTTTATCATTGGGTAAACGTTGGTTTAGGCGAATTTCCAAGCGGTGAATAAATTCTTCCACATGGGAGAGAATTTTCTCCGAATCAAGTATCGTGATCGATTCAATCACCCGCTGCAGAGAGAAATTACGGACCAAGTTATCATTGATTTCTTTAAACCGCCCTTCCTCCATGATCGGCAGGAAGATTTTCCGCATGGTCGCTTCGCCTTTTCCGGAAATAATATCCTCTATCGAGAGATAGGGCACATCTTCTATACCGGGATTGGCAGTTCCTACAATCGTAAGAACATCAAACCTTTGAAAGATCGCTTCCGAAGTCCCCAGTTCCTTTAAGCGGTGGTAATCGTAAGCTGAAACCTGTATCGATAAGTCCTTGGGAATACTGTCCTCCAGTAATTTCTGGATTTGTATTGCCGTCCCCATTCCTGTTAAACATGTGGTGACAATGACTTTTTCCTTTTCTTTTTCCGGATAAATAATATTATATTCTGTTTGGTTCGCCTGTCTTAACTTTTCAATCATTTCTTCCAAAAATAAATCCTTCTCCAGCATACTGCCGAGAAATAAGGCCATTTGCGTAGAAACATTATTAATAATCGCAATCGGGCCATTGACATAATTTTTGAATTGAGAATAAATATCCTTCAATGAACCCATATCGACTAACAGAACGAGTCCTTTTGAGACATCATGATGATCAATATAATTGAATACTTTCGCTGCAATTTCTTGTACGGATATATCAATCGGCATATCAAAGGCCTCAAACACATTTTTCTTTAGCATTCGGTTTACCACGTTGGCAATACTGCTTGCTGTTGCATAGCCGTGTGCTAAAATAAGCGCCTTCACCTGCTGGTTCGTTTGTTCAATGGCGACGCTTCGCAAATAGAAAGATAGAAAGATTTCATCCATTTGCTCCAGCTTTACCTCCAATTTACTTTCCAACAAATGGACAAAATGTTTCGCCAACTGTTGCTCCACCTTATAAAACCGATCCATATAGTGGGCCAGCTTATTTATGGCCGCCTCTTGTTTCTCTGACCATCTCATCACGGAATGACCTTTGTAATAGAGAAAATGAGCAATCGCATAGATGCTATTGCCATTAAATTTGACCTGGTAGTTATTTTCTAAATATTGAATGATTTCTTGAACACTAATGGTGGTTAGTTCCAGTCTGACTCCGGCATCTTCTTTTCTATTGGTAAAAATAAGTTGATCAAGGAGAATGAGAATTTCTTGAAATATTTTTTGCTCATTAAATGTTACTGGTAATTTTTTCGCGTGGCATTCCTCATACAGGCACAAGATCTGTTCAAAGGTTTTCTTAATTAATTGTACTTGCGTAAGGCTTGTCTCATATAATTGCTCAAGGGTTGAATCAGGTTTAATCAGGATATCATGATTCTGCCTTACTTTATGATCCGTATGGTGCAGGGCCTCCTCTAAAATGGGGTCCGGCAGATGCTGTAACATGATCTGGACTTCTTCCGCTTCGCGGTTTTTTGCAAACGAGGAAGCGGCAATATATTGAATCGTGTTTTTCAAATCCCCCATGTTCCCGGAGTAATGATAATTGGTCAAAGCATCAAGAATGCGGCTGGTAATTCTAATCGGTTTGCGCAATTTTCTGGCTTCATTTAATAAAAACAAGTAGATAAATTGCCGCTTCTCTTGCTTACCACGTTCATCCAAGCTTGGAATAACAATTCGAATCGGAATCCGCCGCAGAAAGGTAGGCAAGAAGTTCTCTTCTAGATTTTCCGTTGTTGCAAAAATCAGCCGAACATTCGCTTGATGATTTCCTTCGCTTTCACCCATGCGGCGGAAAACCCCCTGGTCAAGAAAGGTAAATAATTTTTCCTGCCCTTCTGCGTTTAAGCGATGGACTTCATCCAAAAATAAAATTCCTCCATCAGCCGCTGCAAGCATACCGTCCTTCGTTCTTTCAGCACCGGTAAAGGCACCTTTGACATAGCCGAATAAATGACTGGACATCAGCTCGGGGTTGTTGGCATATTGGGCACAATTAAAACTGATAAACGGGGCGTCTTTCGCAAGTATTCCTTTTTCTACACAATAACGATGGATAAGGCCGGCTGTAAAGCTTTTGCCAACCCCTGTTGGACCAACCAAAATCAACGGCAGACCGCTGCCCGGATAATAAATGGAGGTTTTAATCTGTTCAATGGCTCGCTTCAAACTGCCTTCCGCACCAATTAAGCGGTCAAAAATATCTTGTTCATCCTTTGTCTCTGGCTTAAACTCCAGCATCTCCTGAAAGCTATGAAAATGATGAATTGGGAGTGGAAAAAATTTTCGTTCAAAGCTGGCTCGGCTTAAAAAATAGACGGGTCTTGTATTAACTTTGATTACTTTTTCCTCTTCTACCAATTGATTAATGTAATGGCTTACTGTGTTGCGCTTGACAGAAAAGTAATCCGACATGACACTCGCTGTTAGGCGATCGGAGGGTTTGTTCATATCAAAGCTTTCCGTCTCCTGATCTAAAAACGCAAGTAACTTCGCTTTTAAGTTCATATTTTCACCCCTGGAAGTGGAAAATCGTAATGTATGACTTTTTAAAGAGATCATTCTAAACTGTCTATTTTATCTTAGCACAAGTGCTAAAGAAAAAGGCCAGGCACTCCATTGGTTAGTGCCTGACTCTTTTTCGCTTTTAGCTAAAATGTGAGTTTACTCGTCTGTTTTTCAATTTTACCCGTCAAAAATGTGAGTTTACCCGTCTATTTTACGAATTTACCCGCCGAAAATTCAATATTTTCATATCCAACTCAAACAAAAAATGATCTCCTGATTAGAAAGTCATGCTTACTTGAACACTAATGTTTCATTAATATAATTTCACCATTAAAGATACTATCAATGTTCAATTTTATTGTTTTATGCACAGAAAAAGTCTTTATAATCGATAGGTTTTAGGTGGTAACCCTTCCAAATCCACTAGTAAAGGACATCTCACATCCTTACTTTTGCGATTATAACAAACAAAACAGCCTCGATACCGCATGAATACTGGTTTCTTGACTGTTTCTATTTGTCAGGTAGTTGTAGTGTAAATCCTCCTTGACAGCCCCTAAAAATTTTTAATCCCACCCAATAATTGGAATTTTCTTCAAATCGATGCCCATTTCTATATCTATATCGGAAAGCACCTCATCATAATGATCAAATAAATAATAACTTTCCTGTATTTGGCTGTAGGAGATCTTTCTTAGAATATCAAGCACGTCAGTAACCGAATACTTTCCTTTCAAGTGGCGATCTAATAGCCTTATAATGACAAGCGAGACAAAGCATTGATTTGGAAAGTCGACCAGTCTATCTTTGAAAGCAAGAGCACATTATTCGCTTTGGCATAATAGCCCGGCCCTAAAGAAAACTAGAAATAATATTAAGGCAAGTCCAACTAAAATACCTTTAAATTTAATTGAGGATTCTTTTTTACCCTTTATATAGTTTGTGATAGATTTTGCTCAGTCCAGCATAGCCTAAATTTTCTCGATCTATGTATTCATTTGAATGAGTTCTGCTTTATTGATGCTTAAGGTAATAGGCGAACGATCCATATCCTATTGTTCATTCATTTGTTTGACTTTTTCTTCAAAAAAAAGCAATTGGATCATCGTATTGTTTTTCCAATTCATCTAGGTAGCCAAGAGATTCAATTGTTTTTGCTCTGGTTTTTTGGGTGGCATTATCACGAGAGCTATGTACGATAGTCAAATATGTTTTCAACCTGTTTTTTTATTTTTTTGTTTTCTAAGAAACATATGATCTCCCCCACACGATATACAAAAACTATAGATACTTATATTTTACCACAATAATCCATATCTGAAATATGACAAAGATAGGGAATAAATACTTGAAACCAGTAATAGTATCAACGGCTTCGAGTTATATGATTATTATAGGCGCTTCAAAATTAGAGAGTTCAGTATTATATGGGAAATTTAAACTTTTTAGGAAATACTTTACTATTAGGTATTTATGTAGTATATTAATTAGTAATTATCGTATTAGGAGGTGATTATTTCCAGTAAAAAAGTTTCTTATTCTTATGCTTGTTGTTCTTGCCACATTTGTTAGTGTCTCTGCTGTTTCAGCATCGACAACAGATGTAAAAATGGTAGAACACGAAAACTTCGAGGATGCACAAGAATTATCATCTGCTGAACCACAATACCTTCCTGCTTTAGCAGCAATTGGTCAAGCAGCAAGAGTAGCACAAGCAGGAGTAAAAGCCGCAAAAGCAGTTGGTAAAGCTGTGGCAGTTGGATTTGCAGCTGCAGCGGGCGCTGATGCATACTCAAAAATCACAGGAATAGGGGCCAAATCTAGCGATGTACCACAAGATTCTGAATTAGCTTTTGATTAATCATAAAAAGCTAGGAGCCTCAATTACTTTTGATTGAGGCTCTACTCTTATAACATTAGAGAGGAATAGATTATGAGAATTAAGATTTTTTTTGTAGTTGTTTGCGTAGTATTTCTCTTTCATTTCACTATGACAGCGCTTTATGTACTTCCATTTAATCCAATTAAAAATAAATTAAATAATCTCAATGTCTTTTACATGGAACCGCTGTTTACCCAAAATTGGAAGTTATTCGCTCCAAACCCATTATCAAATAATTACTACGTTTATATACAAGTGAAGGACCCATCTGGAAAAAAATCAAAATGGATAGACATTTCTACTCCTCTATACGAAGCTAATCATACTAATAGATTCTCTCCGGTAAATAAACTAGTAAGAATAGGAACTAGCGCATTTATGCAATCTGTTCATTCAAATGAGTTACTTGATAAGATTGAGCAAAGAAAGAAGGAATTAGATCATCAGCAATCAAAAGTTGAGAAAAATAATGTAAATAAAGAGATAAAACATTATCAAGAGGATGGAAAACATCAATTGTATAATTTTGGATATTTTTACGTAGAAAAACAATTCAAGAAACAAAATATTCACAAAATTAGAATTCGAGTGTTAAGAGAAGAACCAATTCCCTTTTCAAAAAGAAATGATAAAAATTACAAGATACAAAAATCTTATATTACATATGACTGGGAACCTGTGCAAGGAGGAATTGTAAGTGTTAGATAATATAATAAGATTCGCCTCAATTAAAAGATCTTTAATAGGTGCTAGTATTTTAAGGGTAGGATTTGGCATCATAATTCTCTATTCATATGCCATAAACTATTCACAACGACAGTTCTTGTGGGGCCTAATGGTTTAACTAATACGGATTATTCTAAACAATTGGGAGAGTTTACCCTATTCAGCCTTAGTGACTCCATTATATACTTTGAATTCATCTTCCATTTAGGAATTGTAATAGCAATGTTGTTTACTTTGGGCTTTAAAACAAAAATTATGACTATATTAAATTTCATTTTCCTATATTCAATCTACCATCAAAATGGTTCTATACTAGATGGTGGAAATAATATTATGCTTATAATATCCATCTATTTAATATTTGTTAAGACCAATGAATATCTGTCTATAGATAAACACCTGAGGAAGAATAAAAAAGATAATATTTACTCCAATATACTTCATAATATGGGTATTCTCTCAATAATTGTACAGCTGTGTGTTGTATATTTAAATTCATCTTTATATAAGGTTATGGGTGAACAATGGCAAAATGGTACTGCTATCTATTACATTTTACAAGTTAAGGAATTCAATTTACCTTGGATAAGTAATTTAATTCTCTCTTCTGATATTTTGATAGTATTTATAACTTACTTCACCGTGATATTGCAAGTTGCTTTCCCTTTTTTATTATTCAATAGAATAACAAAATACATTGCTTTATTTTTTGTTGTACTAATGCATTTTGGTATAGCATTCGTAATGGGATTAGTGAGTTTCTCACTGACTATGGTATTGATTGATACAGTACTTATAAGTGATAATGATTACAAAAAAATATACTCATTTTCCAGACAAAAGATGTTGAAATTTAGAAAAAAAGAAGAAACAATCATAGAACCTATTTCAAAGTCAGTTTGAAATTAACACTAACAAGTATTTAATTTAAATGGGGGTGAAAATGGATTGAAGAAATCAATAAATATCGATTATTGGTATGAGAACACATTATTCGATAAGGTAGAATTATGGATGATGCTTCCTAAAGAAGGAATGAACCAATCAGTAAAACCTAAACAAGTCCATAGAGTTCCCACCGAAGAAAGTCTAGGATATTTCATTCTTCATAAAAATGATAAAATCCATTTGAATTTTGACGTGGATTGGTACAACCCAAAAAGCTATGAAGTTTATTTGAACAATGAAGAAGAAAAATATTATTTAAGAAATACTATCTTATCACCTATTAATGCAGAAATAACTGCTCTTGCGATGGAAATCACTAAAGGAAAAAATACTAAAAAGGATCAAGCGCGTGATATATTTGAATATATTGTTAATAATTTTAAATATAAATATCCACCTAGAAGTAGAGGAGCACTATCATTTTTAAAAGCAAAAGAAGGAGATTGTGTAAAATGGTACCTGTAGGTAGGACACTTGAAAAAGAGTGTTTCACCTACAGGTATTTTTTTATATACTTGAATTTCAGAATATGGGGATTAGGGGACAACATGAGTAAAATAACTTTTTCAATCAAAGAGATAAACACACTTCAAAAGAATCCAAATGTACATCGTGTCAGCGATCGGTCTATTACCTATACTGACGATTTTAAAAATAGATTTATGGATGAGTACCTAGCCGGCAAACTCCCTCGTCAGATCTTTGCGGAGAACGGCTTCGATGTGGACGTTATAGGAATAAAACGAATCGAACAGTCAGCCTGCAGGTGGAAAAAAGCCTATGAGAAGAATGGTTTGATTGGGCTTACAGATACGAGGAAAAACGCATCCGGTAGACCCTTGAAACGTGAGCTTACACCGTCCGAAGTGATTGAAAGACAAAAGGCAAGAATCGAGCTGTTGGAAGGACAGGTTGAGCTGTTAAAAAAGCTAGAAACGACAGAAAGGAGGCTGCTAAACTCAAGCGAAAATCTAAATCCGAATAATGCATATCAATTGATTCAGGAGACTATTGAACAAAATGGATTTAAGGGGATGACCAAGTATTTATGTGAACTCTTAGAGGTATCCCGGTCTGGATATTATAGCTACCTAAAGGCTGCCTCTTTCCGGGAAGCAAAGGAGAAATTGGACCTTGAAGCGAAGGAAATCATTTTAAAGGCCTTTGATCGACGCGGATATAAGAAAGGTTCACGCTCCATTAAAATGATATTGGAGAATGAATTTAACATTCTCTTTAGCCGTAAAAAGATACAAAGAATCATGAGGAAATATGGAATCGTCTGTCCTCATAGAAAGCCAAATCCTTATAAAAGGATTGCTAAAGCAACCAAGGAGCATCAGGTTGTTCCAAACAAGTTAAATAGGGAATTTAAACAAGGAGTTCCAGGAAAAGTGTTATTAACGGACATTACTTATTTGCCATATAACGGAAATTCTATGGCTTATTTGTCAACCATAAAAGATGCGTCCACTAACGAACTCCTGGCTTACCATGTTTCTGACCGTATCACCCTAGACATCGCAACAAAGACGATTCACAAACTAATGAAAAACAAGAAGATTACACTGCATAAAGATGCCTTCATCCACTCTGATCAAGGGAGCCATTATACGAGCCCAAGATATCAAAAGTTATTAAAAAAATATGGCCTAGGCCAATCTATGTCTCGAAGAGGGAACTGTTGGGATAATGCCCCTCAAGAATCTTTCTTTGGTCATTTAAAAGATGAAGTAGACTATCAATCTTGTAAATCCTTAAAAGAACTAAAAGCAAAAATAAATCACTATATGGTTTACTATAACAATTATCGATATCAATGGAATTTAAAAAAGATGACCCCTATTCAATATAGAAATCATCTTCTAGTTGCTTAACCTCTTTTTTTATTGTGTCCTTGACATAGGTACCATTTTAGTGGGGAGTTTTCCTTTTTGTTTTCTTCATTATGTAGATCCATTGGGATTCCAACAAGGACGATTTTTGGCGGATGGTCAAACGGAAAAATGAATGGTCATGCGTGGAACGAAATTTTCTTAGAAGATATAGGATGGTTTTCAGTAGATACGAGTATGGCTAATATACAAAAGAATAATCGATTTAGTTTTTTAATTAGCAACATAAGAACTATGCATTGGAAAAAATACTTTGGCCAAACAGAGGGACAAAGAATTATTTTTTCAAAAGATGCCGAAATTAAACTCTCACCTTCTTATATAAATTGTGTGGAAAAGTCGATAATAATTAAACCACTTTATATTAATAATACTCCATTCTATTGGGGACAAGAATCGTTGAATGGTTGCGCCCCTTATTTGCAACCAGCATATGTGAAGTTCGATGGAATTTTTGATCCTTCCAGTGCGACAATTAAAACATTTAATCTAATCGGAAATTGGAAAACCAAAGAAAACGGAATAAGGGGTATCTTATCTTCAATAAAAGCAATGCTAATAATGCCTTCTTTAATAGTTATGGTTATTAGTTTATTTTGGGATATTCTCCTTTTAGAACTAATCTATAAGTTAGGCCTTATTAGTGTCTTTTTATGTTTTATTCTTAGAAAAGAAAGGACTGTTGTATTTAGCATTCTACTATTTTTGATGATTCTCTCAATACTATCTACAATATCTCAATTAAGCGCATGTTCCTTATGAGGTGATAATATACAGCAGACAATTTATCACCAGTACGGACGATTCCGGTTCAGAAGCGATCAGCATTGGAGGTCAAACCAGGAAAAATGATGATTCAATTCGGATCTTCATGTGCCACTTTCTAGAAAAGACAAATAGACCACCCCTTGACCTCAAAAATCTTTAGGTGGTCTATTTTCAATTTGATAAGACTGAGCCTACTGCCTATGTTGGCAAATTCGTTGTATTGACGTCAAGAATCTTCTTTTTGCTTTTATTACAATGTGGTGCCAAGACCCGATTTATCCTCCGTGTTTACTCCTTTAAAACGGATTATAAAACCGGTTGCCGTCATAAAAGGTAATATAAAGTGATACGATGAGCATGATGATAAATAACATAAGCGTGATGATATCTATCTTTTGAAATGGTCGGGCGCGGTACCAGGTGCGCTTTTTGTTTTTCCCAAATCCGCGCAGTTCCATCGCGTTGCTGATCATTTCAATTTTATCAAGGCTTGAAAGAATCAGTGGGACAATAATGGAGGCGGCATTCTTCAGTCGCTTCGACAGTTTTTCCTTGCGTGACATATCAATTCCGCGTGCCTGCTGTGACAATGAAATATTGCGGAAATCGCGCTGAATATCAGGAATATAGCGCAGTGCCAGGGCAACCGCATAAGCGATTTTATAGCTGACGCCGATGCGGTTAAGCGACGCCGCAAATTCACTCGGATTCGTCGTTACGAGAAACAACAGCGCCGCCGGAATCACGGTAAAATATTTCAGCGTAACATTGAATTGATAAAACAATTGCTCCAGCGTGAGTGAATAGCGGCCGCCGCCAATATCCAAAAGGACGTGACGCGTTCCGTAAATTTTCACCCCTTCTTGCGGCGAAAAAACATAGATTGCCAGATTATTAATCAATAAAAATACTAAAATAAACAGGAGGACAAAGGCGACTTCCTTCCATTTTATTTTGGAAACTTTAAATATCGCGACACTGAACAGGAACAAGAACAGGAGCACCCGGGTATCGTAGGTTAGCATTGCCACCGTCGACCAGATCAAAAAGCAAAGCAGCTTGGTGACTCCTGTCAGCCGGTGCACCGGAGACTTCCGTTCAATATAAGAAAGCATTTCGACTGCCATTATTGCCGCACCTCCCGATCATAGGCAATAAACCGCTCGACAAACTGCTTCGGTTCACTGATTCCCGCCCGAACTGCTAATTCAAACAGCGACGTTTCCTTTAAATTCGCCTCTTCAATAATGCGGGCATCCGTGAGGACATTGACCGCTGTGTCATCAGCAATTTTCCGACCGCCAGCAATGACAATCGCCCTTGGTGTATACTCCAGCATCAAATGCATGTCATGGGTAATCATGATGATCGTCACACCCCGCTGATTCAGCTCCAGCAAGAATTCCATGATTTCGGTATAATGGCGGAAATCCTGCCCGGCCGTCGGCTCATCCAAAATGATGACCTCCGGTTCCAGCACTAAAATCGAGGCAATGGTGACGCGCTTTTTCTGTCCAAAACTGAGCGCTGAAATGGGCCAGTTGCGGAATGGATACAAGCCGCAGATTTTCAATGTAGCAAGGACCCGTTCTTTGATTTCTGCTTCCGGGACGCCACGGATCACAAGGCCGAGGGCCACTTCATCGTAGATCATCTGTTTCGAAATCATTTGATTCGGATTTTGCATCACCATACCGATCCGCAATGCTCGCTCTTTAATTGTATCTGCGGTAATGTCCTGACTGCGGTAATAAATTTTCCCCGCATTTGGCTTTTCAAAGCCGCAAATTAGTTTTGACAGCGTTGATTTCCCGGCGCCATTTTTGCCAACGATGCTGACCATCTCACCTTTTTGGATCGAAAAAGATACATCGTGAATCGTCGGCTGCCCCGGAAAATAGCTGAAATCAATCGCTTTTAATTCCAAAATCGTTTCTGTCTTATCTCTGGCCTTCGGGATGTCCACTTTTTCAAACCAATCGTGGAGTTGTTTTTTACAAGCGTTGATTTGAAAGGTATCTAGATGGGCAGGCCTCAGTTCCGGCGTCAGCCGGCAGCCAGCATATTTTACCGCTCTTACATACAGCGGCTCGCGGATTGAGCATTGCTCTAAAACAGGCGAGGCCAGCAGTTCATCCGGAGTCATGTCACTAATCACCCTGCCGTCGTCGATAACGATGATGCGGTCAAGCGGGCAATGAAGCACATCTTCTAGACGATGCTCAATAATGATGACCGTTTTGTTTGTTTCCTGCTGAATCCGATCAATCAGTTCAATTGCGTATTTTCCAGTTGCCGGGTCCAGATTGGCCAGCGGCTCATCGAACAGCAAAATCTCGACCTCATCAACCATGACTCCGGCGAGGCAGACCCGTTGTTTTTGCCCGCCAGATAGCTGATGGGTCGAGGCCTCCAGATGGGGTTCCATATCCACAATTTTTGCCACTTCGGATACCTTCGTGATCATTTGCGGCTGCGGGAGACAGTCATTTTCCAAGGCAAAGGCAATATCCTCAGCCACCGTCAGACCAATGAATTGACCATCGGGGTCCTGCAGAACCGTACCGACTTTTTTCGAAAGGGAGAATATGTCGAGCCCTTGGGTATCCTCACCGTCAATTGTTAAACTGCCTGTCACCTTCCCTTTATAAGAAAAGGGAACAAGGCCATTGAGACAATGGCCAAGGGTGCTTTTTCCCGACCCGGAAGGACCGACAATGAGAACCTTTTCCCCTTCATAGATCGTTAAATTAATGTCCTGTAATGTTGGTGCCGTCTGACTGCGGTACTGAAAGCTAAAATTCTCGAATTGAATGACCGGTTTCCTCATAGAATATATCTCCTAGCAGTACAAAGCTCGTTTTGGCTGTTATTTTTCAAAAAACAATGTGTTAAATTTGGTTATGTGCGAATTTTTCATGATGATTTCAGTGATTTCTCACATGATAACGGAAATTCTTTGTCGAAATCAGTGATTTCCCTCTAGATATCGGAGATTTTGCAGTCGATATCGGCGATTCCTTTGATGATACCAGCGAAACTGCTGTCGATATCGGATACTACTCCCAATAACCGCAGGAACTACACGTCCTTGGTGAGGCTGCCACTTTGGCCGCGGCTTTTGGCATAGATAGATAATAGCAGTGTACCGAGAACAGCGACTGTTACGATGTTCAGGCAACCGGCAACAATGCCTTGCAAATACACTTTGTTTACTGGTTCAGCATAAATCAGGACATCCAATGTTGGCGCTATTACCATCCAGCCAATTGCGTTAACGATAATTTGCACGACATTAAAGAGAATGATTTTTTTTACATTAAAAATTCCGGACTCAATATTGATTTTCTTCGTAGCTAAGCCGATGAAGAAGCCTACTAGGCCAGACACAACGACCCAGCTCCACCACGGTGTTCCGTAGAAAATGGCATCCTTTAAGGCATGGCCAATTAAGCCAATCAAACCGCCGGCAACCGGTCCGAAGATAATCGCCATTAACGCTAAAAAGCCGTACGATGTATCAAAGTTTGTATTCGGAACCCCTGTTGGAATTACCGCAAACCGCCCTAAAATCACAAACACGGCAGCACCAATTCCGATCGCTACAATCGTTTTTATTGATAACTGATTTCTTTTCATTGTTTTCTCCTCCTGTTTTTCTATTAATATCTCATTTAAAGATGCTTCCGCTTTTCTAATTGTCTAGCTCCAGCGCCTATCGCCTAGCAAACTTCAGGTCTCCTCCCTACGATAAGTCAACAAAGCAGCTTCTATGAAAAATCATCATGGAGCTTTGCGACGAGCTGAACATTCACTTCCTCGAATCGTCTTTGGCGCAGGAGCATCGTGTTTCCTTTATCTCATTCGAAGCCCCACCACAAGGAAGGCTTCGTCAGAATCAACATCGCACGAAGGAAAAGCGTTAGCTTTTTCGAGGAGTTTGTACGGCGATGACCAAGGCGCTTCCGCTTTTCTACTTGTCTAGCTCCAGCGCCTATCGCCTAGCAAACTTCAGGTCTCCTCCCTACGATAAGTCAACATCGATTCACTACGTTCATCGTGTTTCCTTTATCTCAGTCGAAGCCCCTCCAGTTTGTACGGCGATGACCAAGGCGCTTCCGCTTTTCTACTTCAATTGTAAACAATCTTCGGTATTTTGCGAATAGAAATTTTCCACGATGCCCCCGTTTCAATATGGTATGCTTTGGCAAAAGAGCCTTGGTTAATCGCTACGCCAATTTTATCCAGTGAATTGACATAAAGCAGTGGCTCGCCCAAATGGATATCAGCAAATGTCCGGCCATAGGTCATGATATTTTTATAGACTTGGCGGGTATCATTTTCAATCGTCACTTCAAAGGAATCACCATAATCAGCGGCTAAATCCTTTAGCAGCTTGCGGTCAATATTGGTCCATAAATTACCAAAACGAACATCAAGAATATCAATGTTTCCTGTCAGGACTTGGTTGGTAATTTTCGGCTCGTCCTTCGGCAGCTCAATTACCGAATCAACCGGCACTTCTGGTCCCACTTGTTCAAATGTAATGATATTGGATGACAGCCTGGCACCCGTGTAGGCATAAACATCACGCCCATGGAATGTATACGATTCACCGGAGTTCGGCAGGCGGTTGACCGATTCATCAATCATTCTCACCTCTTCTATACCGATACAGCTTTTAATATGTGTCAGCGTGCCGTTATCAGGTGTGACAATATATTGACCCAAAGCGGTTTTGGCGACAATACTGCGACGCTCCGAACCGACCCCCGGATCGACTACGGATACAAATACCGTTCCCTCCGGCCAATATGCAACCGTCTGATACAAGCGGTAGGAACCTTCCCAAATATTGTACTGCGGTATGTCATGAGTTAAATCAAAAATTCGAATCCCCGGATTCACTGATATCGCAACGCCATACATTGCACTGACGGCACCATCACTTAAGCCAAAATCTGTTTGCAATACGAGATTGTTATTCATTGTATTTTCCTCCCTTTCGTAAAATGCTCGGTCTTGACCGTTTTAGATAAAGTGAAACTTCCATGAGTGGGGGGGTTCTTCATCCCCCACTCATGGTTAGTTGAACCAATCGGACCTTTACGGGCAGTTGATCCCCCACCTAGATTCCATTTATAGACTTGGACTCTCGAGGTGGGGATCTTACTGCCCGTTAAGGCGGGAAAAATAAAAAACCACGCCCCTATCCATTGTTAGAAAATAGATAAGGACGTGGTTAAATCATCCACGTGGTACCACCTTAATTCGCTGTCTGCTCACGCAAATCAGCCTCTGCAAGTACGAGAGCGCGAATGCCGCTCTTTATACTGTGGTATTGATAACGAGTACCAAATCTCGTCGGAACCTACTTCAATCTATTGTGCTCATGCTTGAATAGATTGTTTCAGCACGCAGCTCTGAGGCCATTTTTCGGATTCGTACTTTTGCTTCTTTTCAGCTACCGAAGCTCTCTGTGAAAAATACCTGAATCGTACTTTCCCTCTTCAACGCTTTAATTTGCTTATTTACTTTGAAAATTTATTCAAATTATATTCCTTGTTTTTTAAATAGTCAAGCAAAAAAATAATTTCAGAGAGCTGCCAGCAAGTGAGGAGACCCATCCGCAAGTAACCTCTGCACATGTAAGTAACAGGTGACTTTCCGCAAGTAAATACTGCCTCCAAAAATAACTCCACCTTTTCCATAAAAAACAGAGAGCCCTTTCGCCCTCTGTCTTTCATGCTATTTAGTTTTCTTCAATGTCCCTGCGGTTTTTCTTGAAGAGCTTGGATAAGATTTCATATACAATCGGTACGACCACCAACGTTAATAGCGTTGAACTGGTGAGACCGCCGATAACGGTAATAGCAAGGCCTTTGGAAATTAGGGCACTGCCTCCTGCACCAAACGCGAGCGGCATCAGTGCACCAATGGTCGCAATGGCGGTCATCAAGATTGGCCGAAGACGTGTTGCCCCCGCTTCGAGAATCGCTTCACGCATGACGAGACCTTCCCGCTCTTTATGAATAATCCGATCGACAAGCACGATCGCGTTCGTTACGACAATTCCGATTAACATCAACAGTCCCATCATGACCGGAACAGAAATCGTTTCGCCGGCTAGGAATAAGCCAACGAACGAACCGATCACGGCAAATGGCAGCGAGAACAGAATCGCAAACGGCGCGAGACCTTCACCAAAGGTAACCACCAGGATAAAGTAAACGATCGCCACCGCCGCAAGCATCGCGACACCAAGCTGTGTGAACGTTTCATTCATATCGGCCTGGACACCGGCAACACCGGTTGTCACCCCTTTTGGCAAGTCCAGCTTATCAATTTTTTTCTGGGCACTCGAAGTGACTTTGGAAACATCTTTGTCGGTGATTTTCCCGGTAACCGTGGCATAGTATTCGCCTTTACTGCGTGTCAGGGTGTTTTGAGTTGTGCCCTTTTTCACCGTGACAAGCTCAGAGAGCGGCATGGTCTTACCAAGCGCTGTCGGGACCGGTGTGTCTAACATCTCGTTAATCGATTTAGGCTGCTTGGATTGTGGCTGCTGCACGATGACATCCATCGATTTCCCATCTTTTTCAATCGTCGTTAATACATTTTCCGTTCTTTGCGGGTTCAGCATCATGACCAGCTGACCGGCTGTTAGACCGTAATTGATTAATTTATCTTGTTCCACGCGGAAGGTATACTTAACAAACGCATCTTCAACACTGGAAGTAACATCTTTTAAGCCTTTTTGTTTCTTCAACGTATCTTCGGCCATCTTAACTGATTTATTCAGTTTACCGAGATCTTCACTGTAGAAGGTATAGCTGACCTCATTACCGCCGACCGACATTGATGAGAAGTTTTGGCTCTTCCACTCGCCAGATTGATTGATATTTTTCAATTCATCTTCAATTTTATCGCGAACTTCCGGGAAGTTCTTCATGTCCGGATCAAAGATCAGGTACATTAAGGCGCCGCTGCCACCGCCGCCCATCATCACTGCTGATTCGTCACCGGCTTCAGTAATCGATACTTGAACCGTATCAATATCTTTGCGTTTCAGCATCTTATCTTCGACGACTTTGACGTTTTGCACAGTTTCTTCATGAAGCTCGCCAGCCTTTGGCGTGTACGTTAAGTACATCACTTTGTCCTCGTCACTGCCCATAAAGCTAAAACCAATCAGTGGTGTCAAAGCTACACTGCCGGCTAATAAAAGTAAGGCAAGAACCGAGGCGATAATTTTATGGTTCAGCACTTTATCGAGAAAACCTTTGTACCATTTTGCTAGTCTTCCAGCCTCTTTGTGGCTCTTCTCCGTTTTCTCGCCGTAGAGCTTTTTCTTAAATAAGGTGTGGGAGAATGCTGGTACGACAGTGATTGCCACCAGCAATGAAGCACCAAGCGCAAAGGCCATCGTTAAAGCGAACGGTACGAACAGTTCGCCCACCATCCCGCCGACAAACATTAATGGCGCGAATACAGCTACCGTTACTAATGTTGAGGCTAAAATTGGTTTGAACATTTCAATCGTTGCTTCGCGAATCAGGGCCCGGCCGTTTAGTTTTTCCTCTTTCAAATGCAGGCGCCGGTAGATATTTTCGACGACGACGATCGAGTCATCGATGACCCGACCAATCGCAACGGTAATCGCACCGAGCGTCATAATATTGAGGGTAATATCGAGCCAGTGCAACAGCATTAATGCCATAAAAATGGACACTGGGATTGAAATGATTGAAATCATCATCGATTTAAAATCACGTAAGAACAAAAGGATGATAAGGACGGCAATCAAGCCGCCAAATACAGCTTTTTCCACCATTGTTGAAATCGACTCTTCGATTGGCTTTCCTTGGTCAAGGGTAACATTGATCACCAAGCCATCGATTTTCGCCTTTTCATCTTTAATTAATTTTTTTACTTTGTTGACGACATCGACGGTATTGGCCCGCTGACCTTTGACAATTTGAATCGCGATCGCGTCTTTACCGTTTGTCCGTGAGATCGATTGGACTTTACCGACCTTTTTAATGTCGGCGATATCACCCAGTTTAACAAATGGTGATGGATGTGCCGCTGACGGTGTGACCGGGATTTTCATGTTCTTCAGTTCTTTTACAGTCATGAATTTGCCGTCGATGGCAACGGCCTGCTCGCCTTGCTTGAACTCATACAGGCCTAAGGAAACAGACATATTGCTCGCTTGGATAATCTCTTTGACTTTATCTTCGGTTAAGCCAAATTGATCCATTTTTGCTTTGTTATATGTCAGGTCGACTTCATCGATGTGCTGACCGGTAATCGTTGCCGAGGCAACGCCATCCAGTTTTTCAATCTTTGGCAGCAAGCTCGCCTCAACTGTTGACGTTAAATCCACAATATTTTCTTTCGTGCTACTGACACTTAAGGCGATGACCGGCATCATGTTCATGCTGATCGCTGAAGTTGTCGGTTCCTTCGCATCTTCCGGTAATTTTATCGAGTCCAGCGCTGATTTCAGCTCACGCTTCGCCTCGTCCATGTCAATACCATACTCGTATTCCACTTGTATGCTCGCCATGTTGGCATAGGAATTGGAATAAACCGCCTTTACATGGTCAAGACCTTCGGCTGCTTTTTCAATCGGCTTGGACACATCCTGCATTACCTGTTCAGGAGTGGCCCCCGGATAAACATCCGTCACCATTAAGTATGGAATAGAGATGTTTGGGATCGTCTCCATGTTCATTCTTGTCCCTGAATAGATCCCAGATGCCGTGATGATAATGGTTAAAAGCCACACTGCTAATTTATTCCGAATGACAAAATTGACTAATCCTTTCACTATTACACCTACCCTTAATTGACTAATAAGACTCAATTATTTATAATAATGACCGGTTAGTCATTTGTCAACAAATAGACATGGGAGCGGATGTAAAAATGTCAAAAAAACAATTGATTATGGATACAGCGTTGGAGCTTTTTGCAAAACAGGGATTTGAAGCAACATCCGTCCAGGAAATCACATCGCATTGCGGAATATCAAAGGGAGCCTTTTACTTAGTTTTCAAGTCAAAGGATGAATTGATCCTGGCCTTAATTGACCATTTTATGAGGCAGATTACCTCCGATATTGACCACATAGTCAGAAACACGAAGGAAGAGGAACTTTTATATCAGTTTTTTTATACGATCTATAAATATTTTTATAAGCATTCTGATTTTGCAAAAGTTCTCTTTAAGGAACAATCGCAAACTTTTAACAAAGCGCTGATTTTAAAGATGCAATACTACGATAAATTATTAACAAATAGCATCCTTTCGATGATAGACCGTTTATTTGGCGAAGCAGTCAAGGAGATCAAATACGATTTGATGTACTGCGTTAAAGGCTTGATCAATACGTATGCCCAGTTATTTGTGTTTTTTGTCATACCATTGGATTTAAACGTGCTGGCACAGTCGCTTGTGGAAAAAACAAGTCTGCTGGCCAAGCATATGACCGTCCCATTTATTTCGGAGGATCTGGTTGATTTGATTAGGTTATGCCAGCCGCTGAATGAAGAGGTGACGAAGGAACAAATTATCACCGTCGTCGACAGTAAAATAGCGGAAATGGAAGAATCGCTTGAAAAAGAATCGTTGGTTTTGCTGAAGGAGGAGCTGCTTGAACCTAAGTTCCCGCCAGCAGTGGTTGTAGGATTGCTTGAAAACATCCGCAAGCATCCCCATTGCAAGTGGGTGGCTTACTTGCTACGGCGGTATTTTGATTAGGGAGCGCTGGGGGGAATACCCAAGCTTTTTTGGTAATAGCATTCATCGTTGTCGGACAGGTTAACGGTGGTTGCGAATGAGAATATGCTATAGAACTCCGCTATGGGACAAGTTGATGTTTTTGCATGCTGGTTTGTCCTTCATCACCACGATGAAGGACAGTTTGCCCGATTTTTCATGCCATTTTGTCCTTCATCGCCATGATGAAAGACAGTTTGGCCGATTTCTCATGCTATTTTGTCCTTCATCACCACGATGAAGGACAGTTTGGCCGATTTCTCATGCTATTTTGTCCTTCATCACCACGATGAAGGACAGTTTGGCCGATTTCCTGTGCCGTTTTGTCCTTCATCACCACGATGAAGGACAGTTGGGCCGATTTTTCATGCTATTTTGTCCTTCATCCCCACGATGAAAGACAGTTGGGCCGATTTTTCATGCCATTTTGTCCTTCATCGCCACGATGAAGGACAGTTTGAACCAATTTATCCTGAGGAACCCCGTGCTTAAACACAATCACCGATTTTTCCAATCATGTTTTTCCTAAACAAACATTTCCAAGACATCCTGAATTTATACAAGGGACTTAGAAAGATCAACTTCCTGCTTTCCAGTTAGGATCGCCATGAATTCCTCACCGGTGATCGTTTCTTTTTCCAAAAGGTACTTCGTTAACTCATGCAGCTTGTCAATGTTTTCCTGCAAAATATCCTTGGCCTTTTGGTGGCTGGCCTTGATGATTTTCAGCACTTCGTCGTCGACCTTTGAAGCTGTTTCGGCTGAGACCATCAACGTGGTGTCCCCGCCCAAATATGGGTTATTCACCGTTTCCAGCGCCATCATGTCAAATTCATCGCTCATCCCGAATCTTGTTACCATCGAGCGGGCAATCTTGGTCGCCTGCTCGATATCATTGGAGGCGCCAGACGTGATTGTTTTAAAAATAATTTCTTCCGCGGCGCGGCCCCCCATAAAGGTGGTAATTTTATCTAATGCCTGCTCTTTTGTCATCAAAATGGTCTCATGTTCATCGACCTGCATCGTGTAGCCCAAGGCACCTGACGTCCTTGGAATAATCGTAATTTTGTGAACAGGCGCTGAGTGGCTCTGTTTCGCTGCTACCAAAGCATGGCCAATTTCATGATAGGCAATCGTTAGTTTATCCTTCATCGAAATCACGGCATTTTTCCGCTGGTAGCCGGCAATGACCACTTCAACCGACTCTTCCAAGTCACTTTGCGTAACTTTATTGCGCCCAAGCCGGACGGCACGCAACGCCGCTTCATTGATAATATTCGCCAAATCCGCACCAGAGGCCCCCGATGTTGCCCTGGCAATCACATTAAAGTCAACGTTATCGTCAAGCTTCACCTTTTTTGCATGAACTCGTAAAATCGACTCGCGGCCTGCTAAATCTGGCAATTCAACTGGAACACGGCGATCAAACCGCCCCGGACGAAGCAGGGCTTTATCCAATGTTTCAGGTCTGTTGGTTGCAGCGAGGATAACAACCCCTTTATCAGCATCGAAACCATCCATCTCGGTCAACAGCTGGTTCAAGGTCTGCTCGCGTTCATCATTGCCGCCGACCATGCCGGAATTCCGGCTTTTCCCGATGGCGTCAATTTCGTCGATAAACACAATGCACGGAGCTTTTTCCTGTGCTTGTTTAAAAAGGTCGCGGACCCGCGCCGCGCCCATGCCGACGAACATCTCGACAAATTCAGATCCCGACATCGAGAAGAACGGCACCTTTGACTCTCCGGCAACAGCTTTGGCCAGCAACGTTTTCCCGGTACCAGGAGGTCCAACGAGCAGCGCCCCTTTGGGAATATTGGCACCAATTTCTTTATATTTTTTCGGATTATCGAGGAAATCAACAATTTCCTGTAATGCCTCTTTTGCCTCGTCCTGTCCGGCAACATCTTTAAAGGTAATGCCTGTTTGCGCTTCGACATAAACTTTGGCATTACTTTTTCCAAACGACAAAGCATTGCCGCCGCCCATCATCCTGCTTTGGAATTTGCGCGTTAACCATTGGCCAATCGCGATAAAAATCAGAAACGGGAGAATCCACGTCAAGAAGAAATTCAACAGCGGCGAATTTTCCTTCGGAATGACCTTGGTGAATTTCACATTCGCTTGATGGAGCCGATCCACCAGTTGCGGATCGTCCATGACGCCCGTCTTGTAGTACTTATAGTTACCGGCATTTTCTGGTTTAAAAACAATATAATTCTCCTCAATTTGGACTTCTTTTACCTGTCCTTTATCGACCATTGTTAAAAACGTTCCATAATCAACCTCTTTTACCGAATGGCGAGTAATTTCCGGAAAAATCACCGAATTTAACAATAGGACAACAATTAGAATAATTCCATAATAAAAAATAAGCGGTTTTTTTGGCGGTTTGATTTCTTTCATGGTGTTTCTCCTGCCTCTCCTTCGTCATCACTACCCATTTTTAGCAGCAATGAGCTTATTTTGCCCATTCCCGCTGTAATCATTTCAAAAGTTTCCTCGGCCTCGTTTGCGAGAATACGGGTCAACTTGTCATTTAAATAGCGATCAATTTCGCGAATTGTCCCTTCGCCGAAATCAGTTAATCGGATTCGAACTACTCTTTCATCGGTTTGGTCCCTCATCCGCCTGACAAAGCCTTGCTTTTCAAGCTTTTTGCACATCGTCGAAATATTGGCACCGGCGATCCCACAGGCTTCAGCCAGACTGCCGATTGTATGCGGTCCTTGACGGTATATTTCCATTAGAAGCCGGAACTGCAGCATGGTTAAGCCATAATTTACCCCTAAAAAACGGAAAGCAGTATTCACATTTTCATTTATTTCACGATGATATTCTAAAATGATCCGCTTAAACTCGTGTAAATTCATTGGGAACCTCCAAACTTGATTTATTTATGGAGAAAATTGTTTATACATTATATATATTATACGTCATAACTTCAACCAAAACAGCTTTCGACCCCGCCAACACGAAAAAGAAGCAAGAGACAGCTCCCTTGCTTCAAATCAGCTTACTGCGAGTTGAACGACATCATCACCTGTTGGGCCGATTTATCGGCGGGTTTAAGCAATCGGATGTTTGAATTTTTTTAACGTCAAATAACAGGCACCGTACAGACCGGCAAGATTGCCCAAAGCAGACGGAAATACAAGCGTGTCCTGATGATAGAGGGGCATAATTTCCTGTTTCAAGCCGTTGTTAATGGCGGCGAAAAACTGATCACCCTGCTCGGCGATGCCGCCCCCGATCACAATCGCCTCTGGGTTTAACAGATGCGTTACATTTGCCAATCCGACACAAATATAATGAATAAACTGTTCATACACTGCGACAGCAAGCGGATCCCGCCTCGCGACGAGGGCAATTATTTCTTCTCCGGAAATGTGCTCAATCACTTCGCTATTTTGCTGTTTTTTTTCGATATAGTCCTGGACTAACACAGAAGTGGCGGCATATCTTTCATAGCAGCCTTTCCGACCGCAGCTGCACGGCCGCCCATTGTCAACAATTACCGTATGGCCCAATTCCCCGGCCAGGTTACCCGAACCATTAACAACTTTCCCATCGATAATAATGGCACTGCCAATACCTGTTCCTAATGTTAAAAAAACAACATTTTTCTTTCCCTTAATGGCGCCTTTCCACATTTCTCCGTAACAGGCACTTTTTACATCGTTCTCAACACTAACCGGCAAGTTGGTTTTAGCGGTTAAAATTTTTGCCAGTTTCATGCCGGAATAGCCTTTAAGATTGCTCGAGAACAAAATTTCCCCCTTCTCGCAATCAACAAGACCGCAGGAGGAAATGCCAATACCGGTAAGAGGAAATGCTCTTGTTAATTCCCTAATCTTTCCTGTTAAAACCTCGGGAAGCTCCGTTTGGAGATTCTCTTTCGGGGTCGGCACGTTATCCTTCAAATGAAGCTGGCCATCGCGATCAATCAGGCCATATTTGATAAACGTGCCACCAATATCAAAGCAGGCGATATAGTCCAACTTAAGACCTCCTCGTTAAATCATGTACCTTGATTTGCTTGACAAATTCGTACTTACAAGAATTTCCGCGAATTCGTGCAAAAATAGCATCTGCTCATCCGCACTGATCTCCGCCCCTTTTCAAGGATTTTAATTTTCCAAATTATGAATATTAAATGCCGGCACAGCATAACCTTTTGACTGAGCATCTAGTAAAATTGTACTCTTTGAAATAATCATCCTGCTACTCCTCTCCGTTATTCATTTTGATAAGTATGGATCGTTACACCTTTCACAACTCTGTTCACGACACCTGAAGGGGAAGGATTGTCCGGTATAAAGCCGCGTTCCACTGATTTATACAGGGCAAAGGTTTGAGCATACAAAATGTAAGGGAAGGCGAGGAAAATATCGTCAGCGATATTCTCGAGATTAAGATGGAAGCAAACATCACAATATTGTTCAGCAGCCTCATCCTTAACAGAAGAAATCGCAATCAACTTCCCGCGGTCCGGCTCACGATAAATTTCTTCTAAAATATCAAGATCGTATTTTCTTGTATAAGGGTTACTTGATAAAAATACAAATACTATCGTTTCCTTATCTAAAACTGATTTCGGACCATGCCGAAACCCTAACGATGTATCAAAGGTTGTTGAAATCGTTCCACCTGTTAATTCCAACAGTTTTAGCGATGCCTCCCGTGATAAACCTTCAAAGACTCCGGAACCTAAATACACAACCTTGGAAAATGATAATCCAGCCAGTTGTTTAATCTTTTCTTCGCTTTCTTGAATGACCGCTTCACCGGCGTGAATGATTTCATCAACCGTGGTTACCTGAGCCTCCAGCTGATCAATGTGAAATAGCAAAAGCACTGAAAGAAGCATGGTCGTATAGCTGCTCGTCATCGCAAAGCCCTGGTCGTTCGCTTTTTCAGGCATAAAAATTACCAAGTGGTTTTCATCATGTTTCTTTTCCTCAGCTAAGCGCCCTGTAGGATTACAGGTTAAGATAATACCGTAAAAATCCTTGATCATTTGTTCACCCAACTGAACCGCCGCCAGGCTCTCAGGACTGTTTCCTGAGCGAGCAAAGGAAATCATAATCGTCGGAAAGTCTGCATCCAGATAGGAGTAGGGATTCGAAACAATATTGGTTGTCGCAATACTTTCCACGACTATTTTTTTGTAATTAACAATCCCTTTTAAATGGGGAAGCACCGTTTCGCCAACAAAGGCCGATGTTCCTGCCCCTGTTAAAATAACGCGCACTTGCTCGTGCTTTTTTTCGATGCTCTTGATAAATTGAATGATCCGCTCACGATTATCTAAAAGAATCTCCAAAGTCTCTTTCCATAACCCCGGCTGTTGCGCTATTTCTTTAGCAGTATGGACGGCGCCAACCTTCATTCTCACCGTCTCATTAGACTTTAAAAGGTCCATGAATTCTCCTCCTTACAACTGTTCATGTCGTCATTACCAGTTTAGCTGGAAATAGACACAAAATGCATCTATTTCAGCTCTACTGTATAAGTAAATTTATCACCTCTGGCAATGGAAACGGTATATTCAATGACCCTGCTTTGATCATACGTGATTCGTTCTAACAGTAAGCATGGAGAGCCTTCGACGATCTGTAACATGTCCGCCTCCATTTTGTCCGCACTTACTGCTTTAAAGCTTTCCACTGCACTCGAGATGTTTACATTGTATTGTTCTCGAAATACTTCATACATTGGGGCATGCTCCAAGTCTTCACGGGAAAGGCTACTAAAAACATCCACCGGCAAATAAGAGGTTTCATATAACATCGGCTCTTCGTCTGCAAGCCTGAGGCGAGTTACTTTAAAAAGTTCTGTTTCGACCCGCAGGTTCATGACTTTTGCCAATTTGCTATCAGCAACCACCTTACTGAAGGAAATCACCTGTGTCGTTGGATGTTTCCCTGCTTTCTTCATTTCTTCGGTAAAACTATAAAATTTCACCAGGCTTTGTTTATATGTTCTCGGGGAAACATATGTCCCTTTTCCATGAATTTTATAAATATACCCTTCCTTTTCCAGTTCCTGCATCGTTTGCCTTACCGTTGTCCGGCTGACTTCATAAGTTTCGCATAATTCCCGTTCAGATGGGAGCTGATCATTCTCTCCAAGCTCACCTGATTCAATTTTTTCCAACAAGATATCCATTAGTTGGTGATAAAGTGGGAGTCGAGAATCCTTTTCTACCATGATAAACTCCTTTAAAGTGGTATCTTTGTTATGACCAGTTTTCTGCTATTCTATTATATACATAAGTTAGAAAAGATTACCACCTCAGCTGTGAATTTTATTAAACAGTTTCTGCTTTCTCCTTTTTCAAATTGGAGACATACTCCTCTAAGGAAATTGTTTTCCCGGTTACTCTGGATTCTTCGGCGGCATAAGCAATCATATGGCTTTGAGCCGATGCCCGTGCTGATGTTAAGCTGCTATGATTTTTCTCATTTACCCGCTGGATGAAATCAGCCATAATTTTCGTGTCAGACCCCATATGTCCGCCCTTCACGGTTGCCGGGTAAACCATTTCCGTCTGACCGGAAAAATAGTTTATCAGCAGTTCATTTTTTGCATCATTTCCAATAATTTCACCTTTTGTACCCATAATCTTAAAGTGGCGGCAAATATCCTTCGTAAAGGCGGTCATCGTAAAGGAGACGGTCACCTCATTTTCAAATAATAAATTAACGACTTGATGGTCAACCACATCATTATCACAGTGGTAGACGCAGCGCCCATATGGTCCTTCTTGAATCGCCTTTAATCTGCTGGCAAGGCTTGAGTCGGCGGTAATCACGTTGGCCGGCCATTCATCGCGGTCATGTAAATACCATTTAGCAGCGGAATATGGGCATTCCTTTTCCACCTTACAGCCGTCAAGGCAGCGTAAGGCGGCACCTTCAGGGGCATTTTCCTTTTTGAAATAGGTTAAGCTGCCGTAAGAAGAAACACTCTTACATTCCGTATCAATTAACCATGCCAGCATATCCATATCATGGCAGCATTTTTGCAAAATCATTGAGCTCGATTCCTGGGAATTGCGCCAATTGCCGCGGACAAAACTATGTGCCTGATGATAGAAACCGACGTTTTCATTCCATTGCACGGAAACAATATCCCCAATTACTTTTCTATCGATGATTTCTTTTAATGCTTGATAAAATGGGGCATACCTCAATACATGGCAAACGGTCAAGATTGTTTGATGCTTTTCAGCCGCCTCGGCAATTTCTAATGTCTCAAGCGGGATCGGTGACATTGGCTTCTCCAGCAAAATACTATAGCCTTTCTCAATTGCCTGCATCACAGGTTTATAGTGATCACGGTCAGGACTGCAGATCAACAATGCCTCACATAGTTTCTCTTTTTCTAACAGTTCCGTCCAATCTGCGAATCTCCTACTCTCCGGAATCCCGTGTGCCTCGGCAAATTTATTACGTTTTTCCTTATCAGGTTCAGCTACGGCAATAAACTGAATTTCATGAGGATACCTTAATGCATATGAACCATAGGCATAGAATCCTCTATTCCCTGCACCAATTAACGCTGCTTGTATCATTATGATTCCTCCCTGCTTGTGAATTCTGTTATTTTCCACCTGTTAAGGCAATCCCTTCAATAAATTGCTTTTGCAGGATAATAAATAAGATTAACATTGGCAAAATTGCTAAGAACGAACCTGCCATCAAAATTGGATAGTTGGTTAAATATTGGCCTTGTAGTGAAGCTAAGCCTACAGATAATGTCATTTGGTCTGGTGAACTATTGACAATCATTGGCCACATTAGTTCATTCCAGCTCCATAGAGCGGTGAAAATTCCTAAAGCAATCAGCCCTGGCTGAGCCAAAGGCAGCATGATCCGCCAATAGATTTGAAAATGGTTACAGCCGTCAAGCCGGGCGGCCTCTTCCAGTTCCTTTGGAAGCCCCATGAAAAATTGCCGCAATAAGAATGTCCCAAAGGCACTAAATAAACCGGGAACAATGACTGCTTGCAAGGTGTTTAACCAGCCTAATTTGACCATGATCATGTATTGTGGAAGCAAAAATACCTGCCCGGGAACCATTAAAACCGAAAGCGCCAGCAAAAATAAAAAGTTTCTGCCCGGAAATTCGATTCTAGCAAAAGCATAAGCTGCGAGCGAACACAAAAACAACTGTCCAGCCGTTCGGGCAACGGTTACGATAAACGTGTTCAGCATGAATTTAAAAAAGGGCAGCAAATCGAAAACTTCCTTGTAGTTCCCCCATTGTAAATCCTTTGGAATCAGCACTGGGGGAACATGAATCGACTCACCATAGGTCTTTAATGATGTGAGAATCATCCATAAAAAGGGCACTACCATTGCCACAGAGCCGAGAATGAGAATGAAATGAATCAAAAATGTCTTACCGGTAAAAAGCCGTTTTGTTTTTTCCAATGGTTCCCCCTCCTTTAATCATAATGAACCCATTTTTTCTGCAAGGCCATTTGAATCGCCGTAATAATTAGGATGACAATCAACAATACGACAGCGATTGCAGCTGCATATCCTTTATCATTTAAGACGAAGGCATGCTGATAGAATAAATAAACAATGGATTGTGTATGTTCCAACGCTGTACTGCCTTTGCCGATCATCATAAAAATTAAATCAAATACTTGAAAAGCGCCAATTAAGGACATGATCGTCACAAAGAAAATGACAGGAGACAGCAATGGCAGCGTAATTTTAAAGAATACCGTGAACGGCCCGGCACCATCAATTTCCGCCGCTTCGTAATAAACTCTGGGAATCCCCTGTAAACCAGAAAGAAAAATAACCATGTTATAGCCGACTCCACTCCAAATGGCTACTACTATAATTGAATATAAAGCTATTTTTGGATCACTAACCCAATGTGGCCCTTTTATTCCGAACAGTGATAAGAGATAATTCAATAAACCGTAATCTGCATTGTATAACCATCTCCACACCATAGCGATCGCAGCAGGCATAGTAATAACAGGCAGGAAATACAAGGTTCGATATACGGTTTTTCCCTTTATCTTTTGATTCAGGAGAACAGCTACCAGGATCGAAAGAAAAATTCCAATCGGGACGGTAAAAATAATGTAAATGGCCGTATTTTTAATCGATTGAAATAGGTTTGCGTCAGTGAGCATTCGTTTATAATTTTCCAATCCAATCCAAATATGCTGTCCAAACGCACCCCATTCAGTAAAACTATAGTAAAAAGTTTGGAGAATCGGCCAGAGATAAAAAATAAACAAGCCCAGCATCGTTGGAGCAATCATCACATAAGCCCAGAAGTAGTCAGACCGTTTCTTCGTCTTTGCTAAACTGGAGACGGATTTTTTCCTTTTTCCCTTCACATCACCATTCAGAGGAAGTTCCTTCACTGTTTTCCCTCCTTTTTTTAGCCGATAGGAAAGTATAACTTTCCTATCAGGTATAAGTGCACAAGGGAAGACTTCCTGTGGGTAGTCATCGCAGCCCAAAAGTAGTGCTTTTGGGCGAACTACGCCTCTGTCTTCGCCTTAAAGGCTCGCCAATCGGCGAGTTTTCTTTAGAAAACAAAGAGGAGAAAGATCCATTTCCCCTCTTTATTTATTCTAGTTCTTGGCGAGTGCATCATTTGCCATTTTATTTAATTCTTTGGCGGCATCTTCAACACTAACTTCCAAGCTCCAGGCTTTTTTCAACACATCCACTTCATATTGCCAAATTTCCCCTGTTGCTTTCACACTTGGAAGGGGCACAGAATATTCGGCGCTGTCGATAAAGACCTTAAGATTCATATTCGGAACTGATTTTAGCCAAGCATCTTGCGTGCCGTTATAGGCCGGAATGACTGTTCCGGTTTTGGCAAATATTTCAGCCGCATCTTTTGATCCTAAGAATTGGACAAATTTCCAAGCTGCATCCTTATGCTTTGTATTGGCCGCAATCACGTTGGCTAAACCATGGATCGAAACAGCACGTTGTTTGCCTTTTGGCAGTACGGCAACATTAATGTCAGGATTTTTCTTATATTCCGGAACCATCCACGGACCATCGAACATCATCGCAATTTTTCCTGATGAGAATAATTCAGATGCGGCCGTTTCTGTCATTTGCGCTTGTGTTGGCGATAAACCTTCTTTAATAAAGCTTACATCGAATTTCAGGGCTTCAATTGTTTCAGGTTTGTCAAACCCAGCGGTTTTCCCATCAGCAGAAACAATTTCACCGCCATTTTGCCAAATGAAGTTATAGTATCCTTCTTGGTTCATCAGTGTAGAAGCAAAACCCCAAATCCCTTTATCCTTATTTGTCAGCTTTTTCGCCACTTCTTTTAATTTGTTCCAGTCCCAAGATTCATCAGGATAAGCTACACCTGCATCATCAAAGATCTTCTTGTTATACCATAAGCCGATCGTATCGTAGTCTTTTGGAATTCCGTATACTTGGTCATTGACTGTATAGAGATCAACCAATGACTTCGGATAGTTATCTAAACTATAATCGTCTTTTTTAACAAGGTCGTTCAGCGGGATAATAACCTTTCCTTCTGCATATTGCTGCACGTGAGCCCCATTCATCCATAGAACATCTGGTAATGCCCCGCCTGTTGCTGCGGTCTCAAGCTTTTGGAAATACTGACCATACGGAGTAATTTCTGTTTTCACCTTAATGTTTGGATATTTTTCGTTAAACTTTTTAATAATCTCGTTGATTGCCGGAACTTGTTTCTTATCCCAAAATCCATAGGTAATTTCAACTTTTCCATCTTTCGATTCCCCGGATGATTTATCACTTGAACTGCATCCGGCTAATCCTAATAATCCCAACACTATGGCTACCAACATAATCAACCACTTTTTCACAATGCTTCCCTTCCTTCTTAACAGATTAATAGATTTTTGAGCAGGGTAATAGTGACATCACGATGTTATGACCAGTTATAATCAACTGTTATATATCAGCATAAAAAATAGGCCCACTTTCTCTTATATCCCACCCTATTAAGTTCTGTGGCCTTTACCACCCCCATGCAGATAGATTGATAAACATGAAACTTCATTAGTAATGATGTCATTACCAGTCTGTTATAGTATAGCATCAATCTATTGTTTTCAAAATATATTTTTTGTTATCCCTTTCAAAATAATTTCGACATTATTCGACATTTCCCCCTAAAAAAGACAGCTATCAAACGGATTGACAGCTGCCTTTTTACTCGATCCCTTCGCCTGTAACTGAGCTTTCCTGTGCTTTAAGTCCAAATTGATCGACTAATTGGTCAAACGGTAGCGGCGGGCTAAATAAATAGCCTTGGACCTGCTGGCATTTTTCCTGATGAAGGATTTCCTTTTGTTTCTCTGTTTCAACACCTTCGGCAATAACATTAAAATGCAAGTGATGTGCCATTGAAATAATCATTGATACGATGGTTGTTTCGTTTTCATGCAACAGCAGATCGCGGACAAATGACTGGTCAATCTTGATGCGGTCGACTTTTAGATATTTCAAGTAAGACAAGGAAGAATATCCAGTCCCAAAATCATCAATCGCAATATGTACCCCCAATTCCTTCAACGCTTGCAGCATTTTAAGGGTATGATCAATATTCATCATCATGCTTTCGGTAATTTCCAATTCCAGATAGTGCGGCGGCAGCTGGGTCTCCGCTAAGATTTGCCGTACTTTATCAACTAAGTTTTGTTGATAAAACTGCCGTACCGACAAGTTGACGCCGACAGCAATTGGCGGGAGATTCTGATCATGCCACTGCTTCACTTGACGGCAGGCGGTCCGCAATACCCACTCCCCGATGGGCACGATGAGTCCCGTTTCTTCGGCAATTGGAATAAATTTAGCCGGCGAGACAATTCCATATTTGGGGTGACGCCAGCGCAGCAACGCCTCGACACCAGTTATCTCGCCATTATCCAGATTAATTTGCGGCTGGTAAACCAAGTATAATTCATTATTTTCCAATGCATGATATAAATCATTCTCTAACACGAGATGGTCGAGCGCCTTCCCATCCATTGATGGATGATAGAATCCAAACGACTGATTTTGGGCATGAGCCTCCATAAGTGCCATGTTCGCGTGCTGCAGTAATTCTTCAGTCGTTCTGCCATGATCGGGATAAACAGCAGCCCCAATACACATCGTGACATTGACGAATTGATTTTGTGCTTGAAGGGGCTCCCTTAAAGCCGTGTGAATTTGCTCCACTACGACGGTAACATCATCTTCCTGGTTGAAAATTGGCAGGATTAAGGCAAATTCATCGCCTGTCAGCCGCGCCAAAATCAACTCTGGCGACAGATAACTTTTGAGCCGTTCCGCTGTTGCCCACAAAATCACGTCACCAAAAGAGTGCCCCAGAGCTTCGTTGATTTTTTTAAAGCGGTCAATATCCAAAATCAAGATCGCTCGTTTTTGATTCGGATCTCGCTGCACGAGTTCGCTCCATTTATCATGTAAAAACCGCGCTTTGGGTAGAGTCGTTAACTCATCATAGAAAGCCATGTATTGAATCAATTCCTGGTCTTTTTTTTGCTGTGTAATATCCCGGAAGACCATAATAGAGCCAGCCAACTGTTCTTTTTCAAAAAATGGCGTCTCCACAACTGAAGCTGGGAAAAGCTCTCCGCTTTTTTTCAGCAGCATTTCCTCTCCATCTTTGAATAAATCGCTGCCCCGGTTTGCCGCCTTGTTTTTTCTCAGAACAAGCTCATAAAAATTCTTGCCGAGGATGTCCCTCGCTGACCATTGGAGTAACCGCTCCGCCTCTCTATTTATATACGTTACCTTTTCAGTTGGATCCATTACGACAAGGCCTTCACCCATATTGGAGGTGATTGCTTGAAGAAAGCGCTCATTTTGGATTAATAGATCTTCCACCTCCTTTTGTTTATGAAAGGGCTCTTCAATCGCGGAATGATAAACGGCCCGTTGTAAAAAATAGAAGCCGGCCAATTGAAACCAATGCCCTACAAAATTATTAATATCATACACACTTTTATACGTTGTAAATAAATAATCAGCACAAATCATATAGATCGAGGCCACAATCAGCATCGTATTAAAAATTTCCTTCGATCGAATCCGAAACAGTAACAAAATAATAATGAGAAATTCCGCCCCCATGGCAACATACTGCAAATTGTCCTTTAGGCTGGTTGTACCGATTCCATCAATTACAAGGTGTGGAAGTAATTGCTTTGGATAAAAAATTACGATAATCCAAAAAAGCGAATAAATAAAGGCAAGGCTATAAGCGATCATTCTGCTTTTATAGGTCACCACCTTATCTTTCAAAGCGACAACCGACAATATTCCGAATACTTCTGTTAAGCGTGAGACAATAAAGAACCATGTCGCCTTATACGCCGAACTATCACCAAAAAAATGCGGCATTCCCTTGTAAGTCAACATGTGAGCCATTTCTAAAAGGGCAACGGAACAAAAGATTGAACCAATCCATAGGCGATATTTTGATAAATTATGCGGGAAAATCGTCCAAGATTGCGTTGTAATCATAAGGGCAATCGTTAAAATGAGCGACTCCATGAGAAAATGAATCGCCAGATAGTTTTGTTCACCAAAAATTCCATATAAAGGTTGACGAAAAATGACCGCACTTATCAGAATGATGAATGATATTACAATAACTAGACCGTGTTCCTTCCATAAATAGTGAAGGTGTCGATTTGTCCGTACCACACAGTCCCATTCCCTTCATTTGTGTTGTTTCCCATTTATTTAGTAAATCATGGATATTCGACTATATCTTACACATTTCTCCCGATAATAGCGAATGATTTTTCTTACAAATCAAATATTAAATGAAAACGCACCATTTAACGAGTCCGTTCGAGCGGTTCATGGGACGTAGCTGAATTTATACGACATAGGAAAGGATAACAATTGTAAAAAATTTACATATTTCTATTAGCTAAAATATACTAAAATGACATGATATCCGTGAAAATTTTTTAAGCCTTCACAGGAGAGTGGTGATGATGTGCGTGTTCTTTTGCTTTTATGGTTAGTGACCTTCCCAGTCCATACGACAGCAGCAGGTTTTGGTAAGGAAAGGATGACCATTATTGCTCACCGCGGTGCTTCTGGAGACGCCCCTGAGCATACAATCGCCGCCTATCAGCTTGCTGTCGAACAGGGGGCCGATTATATCGAATTAGATTTACATATGACGAAAGACCGGCAGCTCATTGCCATTCATGACGATACTCTTGACAGGACCACAAATGGCAGCGGAAAGGTGCACGCCTTTACACTTGCAGAAATAAAGCAGCTTGATGCCGGTTCATGGTTTAACCACAAATACCCGGGAAAAGCGCAGCCGTATTACCACGGACAAACAATTCCCACTCTAGCCGAGGTCATCAACCATTATGGAAAATCTATCAACTACTATATCGAAATAAAAAAACCACAGCAGACTCCAAAAATGGCTGATGAATTGCTAAGGGTTTTAAGACAGCAGCAATTGATTGGCAAGCGTACAGGCCCTGCTGACCGCGGAAAGATCATCATCGAATCGTTTCATTCGGACAGTCTGAAATACCTGCGCCACAAAGCACCTGAACTGCTCCTCATCCAATTGGGCGAGGATGCAGCTGAAATGAAGCTGGCGGAAATCGCCCAATATGCCGACGGTGTCGGCCCAAACTTTTCCACCCTTAACGAAGAATTTGTAAAACTAGCCCATCGGCACGGCCTCCTTGTTCATTGCTGGACGGTCAACAGCGAAACCGCTATGATAAAATTGAACAGCTGGAATGTTGACGGCATCTTCACCAATTACGTTAAGATCGCCAGAAAACATGTGGGGAAGCACGGAGAAGAATAAATCTGCTTCCCGCACAGGAGGCAGGTGGAACAATTGGATATCAAGCATTTACAGTATTTTCTTGAAGTGGCCAAGCTGAATAGTTTTTCACGTGCGGCCGATGCGTTGTTTATTACACAGCCTACCATCAGTAAAATGATTAAAAATCTGGAGCAAGAGCTGGGGGTCGTTCTTTTTGACCGTTCGCGAAAACAATTAACGTTAACAGATGCCGGCCGCGTCATCCTGGAGCATGCCAAACTGATTGATCATGCAATGAAAAATGTAAGTATGGAACTAAGTAATCTATTAGAGCTAAAAAAGGGACAGATTCGAATCGGGCTGCCGCCCATATTTGCTGCCCATCATTTTCTCGAAATAATGAGCAAGTTTCACGAACAATATCCTGGGATAACGTTTCAATTGGTGGAGAAAGGATCAAAAAGAATTGAAGAGGATGTGGAAAGCAATCTTCTCGATGTCGGAATGGTCGTCCTCCCTACCAAGCCGGAGCTATTTAACTATTTTTCAATTTTGGAAGAGGACTTACAACTAATTCTGCCCAAATCACATCCGCTCTCCGTCCGGGATGCAGTCAGTTTAATCGATTTGTCCCAAGAGTCCTTTATTTTGTTTAATAATGATTTTGTCTTGAACGACCGCATCATTCAATCCTGTAACCTTGCGGGATTTCACCCTAATATCGTTTCGGAAAGTGCCCAGCATTCGTTTATCAAAGAAATGGTGGCATTTAATCTCGGAATTGCCCTTCTGCCCACAAGTATTTGCCGACAGCTTCCTGAAAATGTAAAGGCGATAAAAGTGGGAAACCCCACGATATCCTGGAATTTAGCAATCATTTGGGGCAAAGACCAGTACCTTTCGTTCGCCGCCAAACACTGGCTTCACTTCATAAAGCAGCATCTTGTAAAGGAATAAGGAAAAAGACAGCTTATTTTTATAATAGGCTGTCTTTTTCCTTCTAGTCTGACTATTTATCCCGCGCATTTCCATTCTTGCCTTCATAGATAATATCTATAGTTTGGATAAATTTTAACTATTTTACTTTATCTGTTATATAACATACACTTATCCTATATTAGAATAATTCTTCTGTTTTGGGGATGTTTTAAACACTGTTAGAGAACAAGAATAGGAATCTTGCTGTAAGAAACTCGTTGGAAATCGGTCACGGTACAAATCATAGGGGGAATTTGAATGATTACATTATCAAGTATTGGCGATCTCACCAGTGCCCAGGAGGCATTTAGGGATCTTCACAAAACACATCCCGATCTTTTTGAAAAATTTTTGGATGTTATTTACCTTACACGGGCTCTTCAATTTAAATACCAATATATGGGATGCTTACTAATGGACGAGGACCCCGGTGAGAATACCCCGGGATTTGTCCATAGTTCTGTGCTTCGCCTCTACAAAAGGGAAATCCAACAACTAAAAAATGATGAGAATATCCGAGCATTAAGAGCCATCCTAAAGGAACATAAGAGTAATGGATATGCTAAACTCTGCTTGCTCGTTCTTGGCCAAAACCCCGAGTCATTAGTAGGACCGACCTTCGTTCAGTAATAATTAGAGGTGATTGAAAGGGGACTGTCCCATTGAGGGGGTTCTATGGGACAGTTTGCTTTGAAATATGCGAGGGTTTGTCCCATAGACGGGTTTTCTAAAACGCCTTATTTTCTCGTTGAAAAAGGGATGTGATTGACCTATCATCTCATTCAATTTTATAACTCTTCTCATATTCCAATGATTTATATCACATTAACCTCATAAATTTACATTTTTTCGACCCTTTTCACCAAATTGTAAAAAAAATGTCGCAACAATCCATCTTATTACCTACCATTTTGTAGGTGTTAATGGTATTTTATTATCATATTAGTAGAATATGGATAGGGGCGAACGGGAGTATGTTTAAAAAATTGTCAATGAATGTAAAACAAATGGGGAGTTATATCATTATTATCCTGTTTTTTATTGTGATTACAGACGTGTCCTATAATAACATCAACCACTTAAGGGATCATATTATTTCAATTGGGGAAACGGATATTTCAAAAATTGTTTTAGCAGGGGAATTAAAAGGGGATCTTTCCAGCCTTCATCAGCATATTGTTAAACATGCCTTTGAGCGCGACAGCGGCAAGAAAGCGGAAATTGAAAAGCAGATTAATGCAGACCTTGCCAACTTTCAAAAGGGACTGGTGGAGGTACAGAAGCTAAAAAATTCCGCTCATGAAAAGGAATACCTCTCGCAGTTAAGTAAAAACTTTTCTAACTACAATCAACTCATTCCTGCCTTTATTGAAGAATCAAGGAAAAATGATTACACCGCAACCGAATCACAGCTGAATCAACTCAATTCAATAAATAAAGAAAATCAAGTAACACTTGAAAAACTAAACGAATCTGCACAAAAGAGTGCTCATAAAACGATCGTACAATCCGATAACGAAGGCAACATAGACAACTATGAAATTCTGATTCTATCCGTAATTGCTTCCATTTTCAGTTCGATCATTGCCTTTATCATGACACGGGCTATTTCCCGAATGGTCAAAAAGCTGGTCAAGAGTGTGGAGGTAACGACGAACTCTGTCAGTGAAATTAAAAGGTCGATTCAATTTACTGCTGCAAGTGCTCAAGAATTAGACGCTTCCATGAACAAAGCGAATAATTCTGTCAGCGAGTTGGTCGAGTCGATTCAACAGGTCGCTGGAAACACCAATGTAACAGCTGCAAGTGTTGATGAAATTTCCGCAGCTGTGGAACAAATGAGCGCTTCGATTAATTTGGTGGCAGCGAGTGCGAACACCTTGTCGACTTCTGCTGAAGAAACATCCTCGGCAATTCAACAAATGATGGCTTCGATTGAGCAAGTAGCTGGAAATGTTGGAAATGCAAGTACTGAGGTGGAGCAAATTTCGGCTGCGATTGAAGAAATGAGTGCGTCCATCAGAGGGGTCAGTGAACATGCTGCAAGCCTGACTGAAACAGCGGAACTAACTTCCAAAACAGTTGATGAGATGATTATCTCCATCAAGCAAGTGGCGGACATTGCCCAAAGCGTAAATGAGCTTAGCCACTCGGTTAAACAGGATGCCGCCAACGGGACGATGTCCTTAAATGAAACATTAAATGGTATGCAGGAAATTTCCCAAGTGATTCATAAAGCCAGTGAAATCATGCATAATCTTGGAAAAAGTTCTGAAGAAATTGGCAGCATTATTCAAGTGATTGATGAAATTGCTGAACAAACGAATCTGTTAGCCCTTAATGCCGCGATTGAAGCAGCCAGGGCCGGAGAGCATGGAAAGGGATTTTCTGTTGTCGCCGATGAGGTTCGCAAGCTTGCTGAACGCTCTGCCAAGGCAACAAAGGAAATTGCTGGCCTGATCAAAGGAATTCAAGCAGAAACCGCTGTTGCCGTTTCCTCCATCAATGAAGGGGCCGAGAAAGTAATGATTGGCAATCAATTAGCAGAAAAGACAAACCAAGCCATTAAGAAAATTTCTGAAGGGATTTCCAAAGTATCAGAGGAAATGAACTCAATTGCAAAAGCAACGGAAGAACAACGGAAAAATAGTGAATTAATTACCCAGGCAGTTACCAATGTGACCAAGCAAACAATTGAAATGACGCATTCAACGAAAGAGCAATCAATTACAGCTGAAGAAATTGTCAGGGGGATTATCAATACCAAAGGCCAAGTCCAACAAATTTCGTATGCAACGTCCGAACAAGCTCAAGGCGGACACGCCATCGTAGAAGCAATTAAAAATGTGACCCAGCAATCAGGCTCGGTGACCAATGCCACAAAAGAACAGGCAAAGGCCGCCGATGAAATCGCACGAAACATCAACCACATTAAAGAAATGGTGCAGCAAATGATGCACGCCACAAATGACCAAGCAGGATATGGTCATGAAATTGCAGCTGAAGTGGGCAACGTCATGAAACAAGCCGAAGGATTAGACTACAGCATTGAAACGCAAACAAAAGAAGTCGAGGACGTGGCAAAAGCGATCGAAGAAGTAACCAACCAGGTGAGAAAGTTAAAATAGTTTTTATGAAAAATACCTTTGCATTTTTGCGAAGGTGTTTTTTTGTACAAAATATGCCAACTGAATGTTTGTATTTATACGGAAGATAGGGGCAGATAATATTTGTACTTTAGGATAGATTGATATGAGCTCTATTAAAGGTGGGATACATTAATGTAAGTTCCAAACTACTGAGTGGAAGTGAATAATATTAAATGAAAGTATCGCACAAACCTTAGTATTAGCAACACTATTTGCCGATACTTATTGTGCAAAAGAAGTTGATCGTGTTATTTATAATAATTTTGAACCTTGTGGCTGAAAAGTTATTCAATAAATTCAAGCACCTTGTTCTCATAGATCATTTTTCAGTGGAAAATGTATAATTTTCCGTTTTTTGTATTCTAATAAATGGAATAATACGTTATAATTATGTAGCAGTTTCCATAGCAATTAAATTTATCCGGACTATCACAAACATTGATCTTGTAAAATGAGTACCCAGGGGTATAGTACTTCTCTCGGTGACTATTCCATCTTGCAGTCTGCTGGAAATAAATACGAGGGAAAGTCAATTTGAAGAGGAGAGGGAATCCTTGTCCGCTGAACTCGGGGAATGCCGAGAATCCATCAGTATACTAGGAGGTAAAATTATGTCACTATTTGATTCACTATTGGGATATTCTATTGGTATTTTATTCATTGGCATATCAATACTTTTTTTCAAGAAAAGAGCTCTATTTTTAATAGCCGGTTTTGATAAGGAAAATTTCTCAGATAAGCAAATCAACATTTTAGCAAAATCAATGGGAAGATTTGTACTAAATACAGGCGTTCTCATTACCGTCTTTACATTGGTAAATAACAGCGTAAATAATCAAAAAGTTATTATGCTCATTTTCTATATAATGGCAATAGAATTTTTAATTACTTTAGCGCTGATCACATACAAATGCTTTTTTATCAAAAGGATTAATTAACTTTTACACACCGAAGCGATAATGAAAAACATAGAATAGGCAAATTGACTTTCCTTACCTCTTCTTCAAGTACAATTGTACAGCTAATTTCAATCAATTGTCCCTGGCAACTATCACATAGCATATTTTCAGGATTGTTAGGTAATTATACTTGAATATTCTCCCGAATTGATTATTGCAACAGTATAAGAAATCATCTAATGGCTTTGTTTCTTTGTGTGCTCAGTTTTATGATAAAAGACAGGACATCATCAAATAATAACATATATAGCGATCTCTACTCCGTATAGAAATTAAGAAAACAGCTATAAAGAGTAAATTTTATTATTATTTTTTAACTATATCAGCAAAATAAAGGAATTAAGGGCGTAGCTGAACTGCTACCTCTTTTTTTATTCGTGAAAAATTGGGATAAAAGATAAGCAGTCGAACATTACCATTATCTTTGTGCACATAATGCAATAAGATTGCTATGCATTATTAGAAGCTTTATTTGAAACCTCGCTGAAATCTCTCTAGAACCTTACGCTCCGACTGCATGGTTTTCATTTTTTCAATAAGGCCGCCCCTACACCGACTTATCGTGGTGAAAGAACGGCCTTTTCAATTAATCCATATTTAATGAGGTATCCGAAAAACTGATTACCATTATTCTTCTACTTTTTATCTTCCAAAAAAAATCGATACAATCTTTAAACTCCCATCCATGCAGCAGAGCCGTCCCATGCTTTACCAACTGTCCACCCCACGCGTACAAATGTCCACGAGTGGTGCCTGACACCAAAGTTTCGCTCACCTTATTTCACTTTAATCGTAACCGGTTTGCTTTTGTTGCCGGTTTTGTCTAGAGCGTAGATTGTTAAGGCTGTGCCTTTTTTCTGAGCTTTGATTTTAATAGAGTATTTTCCTTTGGTATTGGTAATGGTCTTGCCTAGTTGTTTTTTTCCACTATAAACATAGACTGTCGACCCCTTTTCGGCATTTCCTGTAATACTAGTAGATTTAGTCGTTACTGGATTGACAGATGGCTTAGCTGGTGCTGTTTGATCGATTACCTTCACCACTTTAGCAGTGCTTACGTTCCCCGCTTCGTCGGTCGCGGTGACTTTTATTTCTGTTCCGGCACGCTGCTTGCCAATGGAAAATTTATAATGACCATTTTTATCAGCGATGGTGCTTTTTTGATATTTTCCATTAATATATAATTTGACCGTAGCGTTTGCTTCAGTTTTCCCCTGCACTGCTGTTGTTTGGTCTGTCACTCTGTCAATGGTTGGAGTCGCAGGCGGAGTGAAATCCGGCATATTTGTAAATGACGGAAGACCTGAAATATAGCCAATCCCGCCTGTTTTGTTTATTCCGATTTCTTTTTCCATCGCTATCAACAGCTCTGCTTTATTAACAGCAGTAATCGCCTTTCCGTCTACTTCGTCTCCAGGATGCTGGAAGTTACTCATGATATAAGAGAAACCATTTCGGTCATCAGCGGCAAATAAGCCAGTGGCTTCAGCACCTGCCGGGTTTGATAAAATCCGTGATAACTGTTTCGTTTCGACATTATACGCCCATACATAGTTATTGGTATGCATACCGCTATCTTCACCGATAAACAATGTTCTCATTGCTTCAGAGAAGCTTAGATTATCAGGGTTTGCCACCTTGTCCACGTTAGCGGTGTTTCCATAAGCATCAGGAGCGGCAAGGTCTTCACCGACAATTAAACCAGACATCGATGTTGCAACATATTCGCTAAGAATGCGGCTACCACTATGATCGTTTTGACCACTGTTTAAATCTAATTGATAGGTTACCCCAGCATCAATCCTTGGCAATTGAATATCATCCTGCAATCCCGATCCCGAGGTGTCCTTCTCCATGCCCCCGCTTTGGTAAGACATTGCAATATATACCTTTTGATCTTTGGCGTTATAGGTGACACCTTCCATTTTATTGAATTCAGTTGTCGCCCCAAGGTATGCTGCATAGCGGCGTGATTCTAAAAATGCTGCTGCTTTTTCCATGCCAGGCTTTAGTTTCAGATATTCTATTTTTCCGTAGGAATATTGCTTAATAGCTTTGTAGCCTTCCTGCGGAATTTCTGACGTTTCAAAAATATCACTAAACTTAATCCCTTTATCAATGAGCTTTTTAATTTCCTTATCTGTAGCATGTCCCAGCTTAATCCACTCTAACTTGCCGGAACCGCCATTGTCCGTTCCCGTTTGCAGGAATTTCGCAGCATATAACGTCCCAGCAGATAATTTCCCTGCTTGATCGGCCACATACATGAACAAACCTGTGTTACCGCCGTCATCCCCAAAATAGGCGGTTCGCTGGTCAGGCATCATTTTCATTAATTCATGGGAAAAACGACCAACACTATAATGTTTCTCTACCTTTACCCCACCGTTTTTCTTGACGTGAATTTCCGGGATATAGCCATAGAAATACGGATTTGCCTTTGATTTGTCGCCAAAGTAAAGCTGGGCAAAGCTTTCAACCTGGGTTCTTGCTGATGACTTCGGATCAAATTCAAATTTGCGGGCATCCGGCTCGTATTCCTCCGACCCTAAGTGGCTATTCCAGGGAGAGAGCGAACCATTACAAGGAATCCAAAGTCCGTTCACGCTTGAAAAATCAATCTTCTTAACCTCTTTCGCCTTTAGCTCACCAGTCTTCTTATCCTGGTCTAACGTTGTTAACGACATGGAGGCAGGCACAATACCGTATGCGGAATTACCGGCAGCATCTAATGTCTGATATTCATAGTGTGTCACCATGTATAGTTTCCCATTAATTGGATTCAGCAAGCTATTGGAATCGGGTGCATCAGAAACAAAGGGTGTTAGCTTTCCTGGAACACTTTGATCCATAATTGGAGCACCATAATAATCAATCGGAGTGCCTGCAGGGATAAGTTTTTCATTATTTATTGCCACTTTATCCTCTGATTTAAAAAGCCTTTTGTAGCTGAGTGGGAATCTTTTTATCTTTCCATTGCTGTATTTGACATCCACTGAGGCCGTTGAATAAGTATCTACCATTTGCTTGATGGTCGTTGGTGCTGGCATGCCATTAAACTTCACCGACTCAATTTTTACCTGCTTGTTCTCTGCAGCCGCTGCCGGTGTGAGGGCAGGAATTATTAAAGCCAATGCTAGTGCGATAGCTGTACTTCTTTTTTTCATAGTCCATCCTCCTTGATTGATCTATTTCCTAACATGTTTAAGATTAATGCTTGATTATTGATGGAGCATTAATTCAAAGTAAATTTTTATGAATATTTTGTAAAATTGACGCGATTATTTAAGATAAGAACTTTATGCAAGGGCAATTGACACTATGAAAAATATTTATTTGCACCATGTCTTTTTCCCTCGTTTCCCCCTATATAGAGGGTGAGAGGAGGTGAGAGACTATGGCACAAGCATTATTGAAAGGAACAAAGCTGCGCCTAGTATTCCAAGTTGGCATGGATGACGAGGGGAATGCCATTCTAAAATCGAAAACATTCAGTAATGTCAGAAAAGAGGCAACAGCTGATCAATTATTTCAGGCAGCAACAGCAATTACCTCGCTGACCGACGACATGCTCAACAACCTTGAGCGCAACGACAGCTCAGAGATTCTCGCTGAATAGTTTGCCAACGGCAGGCAGGAAGTAAGATTGAACTGAGCATCAACTGTCCACTCCACACGGACAAATGTCCACGAGCGGTGCCTGACACCACACACAAATAGGAGGTGATATGAAATGGCGAAAACATTGGAATTGCAGTTTGGAACGGATTCGGGTAAGATGGCACGGATTTCTGTTGATAATCCGAAGGAGCCGATTGATGAGGCCCTTGTAAAGCAAGCGATGGAGCAAATTATTGCAGCTGATATTTTCTTCACTTCCAGCGGCAAATTTGCCGTTGCGAAGGGCGCACGCGTTATCGACCGCAACGTTACCGAATATGAAATTATCTAACGAAAGGCAGGCCGGGTTTCATGTGAAATCCGGTCTTTTTCAAAATATTAATGAAAGGAGAGAATCATTGTGGAGGAAATCGTACCGCTCATCAGCGAGGTTGGCTTTCCTATCGTCGTGACCCTTTATCTGCTTTACCGGATTGAAGCAAAGCTCGATTTAGTGGTCCAATCGATCCAGAGTCTGCCCGAACGGATGAAAGGTGGGAGCTAAAGCAAGCAAAGAGGCGGATCTTATGCTATACACATAGGTCCGCCCCTTTTGTTTTGCCTGAGTTTAATTTTTCTATTTTTAGAGGGCAGATAGCGGCCTTCTATAAGCCATCAACATAGAGGGTGAATAACGATCACCCTCCGCTTCCCAGAATTACATGATTAATTTTAATAGATTACCTAGTAAAATACCGACAACACCGAAATCTGCATCACCAAATGTCGTGCCGTTGAAGCCAAGTGAGCCAAGAACCGGTAATAACAGAGCAGGTAAGAAGCTGATAATTAAACCATTGGCAAATGAGCCGAGAATCGCACCGCGTCTTCCTCCTGTGGCATTACCGAACACCCCGGCAGCTGCACCTGTAAAGAAGTGAGGCACAAGTCCTGGAACGATAACCGATAATCCGAAAACCGGAAGTAAGAACATGCTGATAACACCGGCAATAAAGCTGGATAAGAAGCCAACAATAACAGCATTTGGCGCAAATGGGAAGACAATCGGACAGTCTAATGCAGGTTTGGCATTAGGAACGACTTTATCGGCAATCCCCTTAAATGCTGGAACAATTTCCGCAATAATCATCCGAACACCAGCTAAAATGATGTAAACGCCGCCGGCAAATGTAATCGCTTGCGTAATTGAGAAGACGACGAAGTTTGTGCCGCCGCTCAATTTACTTTCAATAAAAGCTGGACCAGTAAAAGCGGCAACGACTAGGAACATCAATGCCATTGTCAAAGCTAGAGCTACTGAGGAATCGCGTAAGAATCCTAGGGATTTTGGCACTTTAATTTCTTCAGTTGTCTTTTCTTTATTACCAAAATATTTCCCAATTGTACCGGAAACAAAGTATCCAATTGAACCGAAGTGACCAACAGCGACATCGTCAGAACCAGTAATTTGACGTGTATATGGTTGAAGAATCGCAGGCATGACAACCATTAATGCGCCAAGAATAAGAGAACCAACTAAAACAAGCGTCGCCCCCTTCATACCGCCTGCTGATAATACGGCAGCAAGCATACATGCCATGAACATTGTATGGTGCCCTGTTAAGAAAATATATTTTAATTTCGTGAAACGGGCCAGTAAAATATTAATAATCATACCAAAGACCATAATCATGGCTGTTTCAGCACCAAATGTTTTTTGCGCTAAAGCGACAATCGCTTCGTTATTTGGAATAATCCCTTTAATATGGAATGCATGTTCAAACATTTGACCAAATAAATCAAGTGCACCAACGAGAACCGTTGCCCCTGCACCTAAAATGATAAAGCCCATGATCGTTTTTAACGTACCGGAAACAACATCTGCGGCACCTTTTTTCTGTAAAAGTAAACCAATAAGTGCAAATAAACCAACCAGGATCGCAGGAGTTCCCAGTATATCATTCATAATTAAATGTAACATGATCATCTACCCCTTTAAAATGTGTGTTGTTAATGCCTTTTTAATTTCTTCCAAGCTGAACATATTGACTAACGGAATTGTTTTTCTTTTTCCATCGTTTAATTGATCCATGATTTCAGGTGAACCGATGTAATAATCGGCATTTTCCGTTTTAGCGCTTGCCAAGTCTGTATGCGAGCAAGTTCCTTCAATATTTAATTCCTTCATTGCCTTTTGTACATTCATCGACATCATAAAACTGCTTCCTAAGCCATTTCCGCAAACAACTAAAATTTTCATTCGTAATTCCTCCTAAATAATTTTAATTAATTCTTGATACGTTTTCGCTGAAGCCATTGCCTCCACCTTTTCCTCGCTGGCTAAAACAGCGGACAGCTCGGAAAGCAGGGACAAATGGGAGTCCTTGTCAGGCGCTGCTAACACCAAGAAAACATTGGCAATCTTCCCATCAGCAAATTCAACTGCTTTTTCTAAAATCAATAAACTTAAGCCTAATTTATTGACCCCGTCTTCCGGTCTTGCATGCGGCATCGCAAACTTTGGCAGTAAGACGATATAAGGACCAAATTGCTTGACATTTTCAATCATCGTATCGACATATTTGGGCTCTACAAAATGATGTTGAACCAATGGTTCAGCGGCTAATTTAATCGCCTCTTGCCAATTTTCACTGTCTGCTTTAAACTGAACCATTTCTGCTGTTAAATATTTTTCAAGCATTTGCATCACCCCCTTTTAATTCTTGCTATTCTTTAGAGAAGGCAGTTATAACATTATATATATCCACTGCCGATTTCGCTTGGATGATTTTTGTAAAACTTTTTTTATCAGAAAGCATCTCTGTTAATTGAGAAAGTGCCTTTAAATGAGTTTCCCCATCAATCGCTGCCAAGACTATCACAAGTTGAATATCGTGATCCGCTTTATCCGAAAAAGACACCGCTTTTTCAAGCTTTAACAGGCTCATGCTTAACTCATTGACCCCATCCTCCGGTCGTGCATGCGGGATCGCGACCTTTGGGGCAATGACAATATAGGGACCGATTTTCACAAGGTTATCAATCATCACATCAATATAACCTGGTGTGATGAAACCTTTTTCCCGCAGCGGTTCGGCCGCTGTCCGGATGGCCTCTTGCCAATTGCTTACTTCCGGTTTTATTTGGATGTTTTCCTGTCTCAGGAGGTCGCGCAATTTCGGCTTCCCGATCTCCTTGCCAACCTTCTCCGGTTTATAAAGGTACTGCTTGAGATCCCGGAGGAGACTCTCCTGATCATGAACGGTCGCATGCTTCTGAATAATTTCCATTAGCGCATCTATGGAAGATTTTTGTTTGCCGCTCGTTTCGGCCAGTCCCACCACCTTTTTTAACAGGCTCTCTTTTTCCTTCTCTGTGAGAATTGGGCTGACCACATAAACCGGTATCTCTTTTTCTTCCAGCGGTATCGTCGAAATGATGAAATCAACATCCCAGTGTTGCTGTTGATATTCCCTTAGCGACACACTGCCAATTAAATCAATCGTCGAGAATAAACCTTCCAATTGATGCAGCAGCAGCCGTGATGTTCCAACACCATTTGTGCAAACGAGCAGGGCTTTTCTCCGGGAGGCCGGCTTGATCCCCACCTTCCGCATCCAGCCGCCAAAATGCATCGCAATTAAAGCAATCTCGTGATCATTGACATGTTTTCCAACAACTGTCTCGAGATGGGAGATGCACTTTTTCGTGATCACGAAAATATCGTGATACTGCTCCTTGATCGATTCGGTCATTTCGCTTTCAAACTCTAGCCCATACTTGATCCGATAGTACGCCGGTTTTACATGAAGCAATAGATTTTTCTCCATTTCTTTGCGATCTTCAAAAAAGACGCAGGCGTATTTTTGAAAATCCGTCACCATTTCTGTCACCACATCGGCAAGAATCCGAGCATCGGTATGGGCGTCAAGTTGTAAATCACCTGAAAATTGCACTCTTGAACTAAGCAAATGCTTGGTAATATAGAAGATCTCATCTTCGGGAAATTCAATTTCAAACAGGGTCGAAAGCTTTTCAGCTATTTTTTCGGCAGCCACGTATTCCTTTGTTTCTGCTAAAACATCCTTTTCCACCGGATCAATGGTTATTTTCTTCCCTTGCGACACCCGTTTGCCAAACAGCAGCAGGCGTATCGCTAGGCTGTACAAAAATTCATCCGTAAACTGAACGCTTAATTCTTGTTCACTGTCGCTAATGATTTTTTGAACCGTTTTCATTTTTTCGAAATCAAACAGATCCAGACCATCATTGTGAGCATTTAAAATGAGCGGAATTTTCGTTAATAATAACTGCCAATTTTGATTCGGCAGCACATGCTGCAGATAATGAACAATCGCCTTGCGCTTATCATCCTCTTTCCCAACGATGACGTAACCATGTTTCCGTTTCGCTTCCAGCGTTAAGTCAAACCGTTTCAACTCGGTCTTTAACCCCTTAAGGTCATCGAGCATTGTATTACGGCTGACCTGGAAAATCTCGATTAAATCTTCGAGAAAAAGCGGGGTATCTCTCGTCATTAGGCAGATGGCCAGCCACGCTTTGCGTTCCTTGGCAGAATACTCATAATGATCGGTTTTCAAAAAACTGAGTTTATCCGGAACTTTGTTTATGGCTTCCTCTTCTAGCATAAATCCGGCAGACCGCACATGTTTTACGGCTGGCAGATTGTTCTTTTTTAACCAATCATTGATTTTCTCAATATCGTAATAAATCGTTCTTCTGGAGATATGAAACTTCTCGATTAATTCTTCAACAGATACAAATGTTTTGGCTTTTACTAAATGGGATAAGATGGCAGTACTGCGTTGCGTTAGTGACATCTAAAGTACCTCCTTTGCACAAATAGTTTGTGCAAAAAAGTATATTTATTTACTTTGAGCAATTGCTTGACTTTAATATACTCCTTGATTTAATGCGTGTGTAGACCAAATCACGCTCAACTATTTGTGCAAAAGTTGTACTTATGAATGTTAGCAAAAGTACTTTTTTTGCACTGTTTCTGTGCAATTTTAGGCCGCATACCAGCTGAACATTTATGAATTATTTTTAAAAGATTCAGCAAATACGTAAATTATCGACTTTACTTTTGTATAATAGTATTTAGTTGTTTTTCTTTTGGAAGTGAGTGAAATGACTGGGAGGAAGGAGAGGGTAACTCGGCATGAATCTAGGTCAAAGTCAACTTTTTTCCTTAGGTGATGAGGAAGATTTTAAATCATTAGAGAAGCACATGTATAAGCGGACATACAAAAAAAATCAACTTCTTTTTACAGAAGGTGATCCGCGTGATAAAATTTATTTTTTGCTTGAGGGATTTGTTAAGCTGGAACGGTTCAATCAAGAAGCAACGATCCTGTATTTGGACTATTTAAAACCAAACGATTTTTTTCCTTACCGCGGAATGTTTACAAATGAATATTATCATTTCTCAGCATATGCCCTTACTGATATCGTTGTCTATTATATCCCAATGACTATTTTTGAAAACTTTATTTTATCGGATAAAAGTCGATTATTTCACGTCGTCAAAATATTAACAGGCATCATGGAACAGCACGAAAAGCGAATAGAAATCATCACGACTAATTACGTTAAAGACCGGATTGAATTAACCTTCGCCTATTTAATGATTTATTATGGAACAAAAATTCAAAACGGTATCATCATAGATATCCCGATCCCCCAAACGGAAATAGCCAAGCTATCGGGGGCATCCAGAGAATCGGTATCCCATATTTTTAAAGAATTAAAAGAGGACAAACTCATCTCCCAAAATGACAATAAACAGATCATCATCAATCAGCCTGATTATTTTCTAAATAGGCTAAAGTAAGCGGAAATTATCTTTTCCTTTAAATAGATTTCTTCAGCTATTTAAAAATGAAAAATAGCTTTTTAATTGGCAAACTCTATCATAATTGTCATTAACGCAACATTATGATAGAGTGCCTTTTGTTTAACTTTTTGTTGTTTTTTTACCTTTCTTACCGAATTCCTTATCCTCTAATATAGTACATTTCAATTTTTCCTTGCCTTCAATCAATGGGCAATATTTGCTGGTCATTTACATTTTTTGAACTACCATATTCACTTTTACCTCAAGTTTTTTTGCTGCAAAGATTCCTTTTAAAATGGATGGTATTTTGGTGTTTCCATCATTAATTTTTCTTATAGTGGTATTCTCGATTGAATCTAGGCTAACATTTAGCCCCAAGCTAGTTACCAATTTCACAACAGTCTATTTTTTATCAAGTGGTGAGGAACTGATAGTCTCTTTTTCTTCGTCTTCGTCAATTAAGTCCTTCGTGGATTTTTTAAATTCTCGTAATGTCTGTCCAAATGAACTTCCAATTTAAGGAAGTTTCTTTGGCCCAAAAATAATTAACGCCAAAACTAAAACAAGAATTTCCTGGGCAGGCAGTAACACAGGCATCACATGTTGACCGGGGGCTCTTGTAACGAACACATGCTGATTTGACTAGTTCATAGTCATAGTCGAGACTCTCTATCCATTTCTCCATTAGACCCACTGAAGTCACCCCCGTTAGATCTTATCCTGTCTATCTTTCTATTCGAATGAAGTAAGATGGGCATATATGCAATCAATCCTATTCCCATGCAGGCAAAAATCATGGGAGAATAATTAAACTTTCCTAGAACAATTCCAAAAGTAGAGGAGCCAAAGGCAATTCCTAAATCAATGCAATTTTGATGGAATGAAAGAGCGGTAGACCGAATCCTTTGACTTACTGAATCACCAATCCAGGCCACGGAAATGACAATACCGCCGGAATAGCCAAAGCCTGTGAATAACCCCGAAAGATAAAAAAGACTAGATGCTCCTGGTATGAAATAGAAACCGCCTATCCCAATCCCCAGAAAGAAAAGGGCGAAAGTCATAGCTCTTAACCGCCCAATTTTGTCTGACATCATCCCAAGCGTCAAACTAGCTATGATTCCTCCGATAGCAAATAGGGTGTAGAATTGACCTGGGTTAGAAATGTTGGTATGTGCTGTTACAAATAAGATCGTAAAGTTAAATAAAAGTCCGTAGCCGATGGCAAAAACAAAGGTAGTAAAGTATATCACAAATGTACCCTTAAAGTTCTCGATTGTTAAACTATGCCTATATTTGCGATTGTTATTGAAGGGTTGAATTCGGTTGTGAATCGGCAGAATCAAGAGTAAGCCAATTAATGCCACTACCGCCATGATGAGATAATATACTTCATACCCCTGTGCAGCGATTAATCCCAAGGCAAAAACCGGTCCAAAAAGTAATGTCGATGTGGTTACTAAGCGATAAATACCTACGTATCTTCCTACCATTCCTTCTGGTGCCCCATTCATGACAGTTGTTGTGGCACCTGGAAAATAAGCTGCCAACCCGATGGCTTGAATAAACCGAAGAAAAAAGACTTCCCATACATGGCTGCTAAAAATAAAGAGGATGCCGGCCGCCAAAAAAGCCCCTGCTCCAATGAACATCGTCAGTTTTGGACCTTTTACATCCGCCAGCGGCCCAAAGAAGAACCTTAACCCTATTGCTGAAATAAGGAAAATAGCGCTTTGGAGTCCTACAAGAAACTGATTTCCTCCTAATTTCATTAAATAGACAGGTGTTATCGTCATAAAAATGTTATTATAACTAAAGATTAGAAAAACAGAGGTAAACAACCCCATCAGATTCTTGTTTACCCTTGTTTTCATGAACAAATTTTCCATTGGCATTATTTTAAGCCTCCATGCCGATATCCGTTGCATATTCCTTTAACTTCTGCAAATCTTTTATTATAATTCCATTTCGTTTCTTCTTTAGGATATTATCGGCTTGCAGGAGCCCAATAGCATGACTGATGGAATTTCGGCAAACTCCTAACATTGATGCTAAATCATCATTATTATACGGAAGGAGCTCGTTTTCCCTCGCACTTCCGTTATATTCCTCCTCAAGAATTATCAATAAGCCGGCTAATCGTTCGTTGGTTGGGTAAAAAGAGAGATTAATCGCTTCCTCGGCTTGTAAAGCCATCATGTTAAAAATATAGCTTAGAAATAAAGAAAAATAGTCAGGTGAGTTCCGTAAAAACTCATGGAAGAATTCATATTCAAATTGATATAACACTGAGTCTGTTACAGCGGTTGCTTTTGTAATGGTGATTTTTTTTAGATTAATATTTTGAAAACCAAACAGCGACCCTGATTGGTGGAAAAATAGAACCTTTTCTTTTCCTTCATAGCCAAAAGCGGAAATTTTAATCAAACCGCTTTTTACATAGTAGCTATATTGGTGGGAAGACTGAGGATGAAAAATAATATCATCCTTTTTGACTTTTTTCTTTGAAAAAGGGACTAAATGGTTGGAAAAAATATCTGTAAATAATTTTAATTGTTCGTTTGAAGAAATAAAGGGATTTATGCATTTGCTCATATTAGTTCCTCCCTAACTGAAAAGGGAGAAAAGGATTGATGAACTCTTTGCCCCCTCTTGACAAACATGATCCGAAATCCAGTCTATAAATGTACCCCATTCATAAAGAAGATGATTCTGGAGATGCCTTCCCCTATTATGATTGTAGCAAATATGAGAGTAATTCCCGTTTTCATTTTTAAAGATTTTTTGAATAATGCAAACAGAACCACCAATGGAGCAAGTAAACCAATTAACCATCGGCTGATGTTTAGGGTAAGCAAGTCAGGAAGCTCTACACCATACGTTCCCATCGAAAGTTGGATAGAGTAGGCAATTTCAACAAAGAATTGGATAAATAACAACCCAAGGAAAATAAATACCATCTTTTTGAGTACATCTGTATCGTTAGACTGAAGTACTAATAACAGTAAGAAAACGACACTTCCCATAATCAACGCACTTATGATAAAGATGATCGGGGTTAGCCCTTGGTTCCATGCTGGGATACCCTTTGGTTTCGCATAGGCTAAAGCTGTGACCGTTAATAGACCTAAGCCGGCTAAAGCAGTTAATAAGTTTAAAGCGAAAGAAGGCTTTTTTCCCTTAAAGGCCCAGATTGTAACGATTAATAACAGAATTCCAAATCCAATAGACCAGTAAGCTTCCTGGGTAATCATCGAATTAGGATTGTGTAAAGCATTTAAAAATCGGAAAGGATGGCCTAAATGAAGTGCTGAGGCCAGCATTCCTATTCCCAATAAAATGATAGAAAGTACGGATACTTTTGCGTCTATAGAAGTAAAGATACCACCTTTCCGTTGCTGTATTTTTTCGACGGTTGCATTCCCTGAAAAGAATGCTTGATAAAGAAGATAAAAGATAAACGTACCAGCACTAATATCGCTAAGATACGTAAACACGATTAATGAAATTGGAAGTTCGCTCATTCCTTACACCTCCTACAAATTAAATATAATAAACAGACGGCTTTGTTCCATATTGTGGTTTAAATGGCTTAGCATCTTTAGCGGCAATCAATTTAGAAATCTCACTGGAAGGGTCACTGATCATCCCAAAGTGACGTGCTTCAGCAGGGCAGGCTTCCACACAATATGGTTCTTCTCCACCTTCAATCCGTTCCGCACAGAGATTACATTTACTCACTGTTTTCTTTACAGGATCAAATACAGGGGCATCATATGGACAATTCCAACTGCAATATTGACAGCCTATGCAAACTTCCTGATTCACTTCTACAATGCCATCAGCGCGCTTATGCATTGCACCTGTTGGACAATTAGCTACACAAGCAGGGTTTTCACAATGATTGCATAATAATGGTTGGAAAACTAATTCAGGGTTTGGGTATTTTCCCGTTGGTTTGTAATTAACATCGCTTCCAACCGTTTTAACCTTACTCCAATACACCCCTTTTGGATTTTGATGGGAAACCTTACATGTAACAACGCATGTATGGCAGCCCATACACCTCGTTGTATCAATCACCATGCCGTATTGAATTTTCTTAACCATTTTCGCACCTCCTATACTCTTTCTACTTGTACTAATACATCGCCATAGGCGGTATTCGTTGCACTAATCTGTTCTTCAACCGGATTAATCGTTAATTGAGTTAAGGTTTGGTGATGTCCCTCAATATAACTTTCAGGCTGCCAGCCGCTGGCCAGAGCGATTGCCCCTGGTACGACTCCTTCCGTAACAAAAGCTTTAAGTGTACAGGATCCGCGATCATTAAATACCCGTACCACATCACCATGGTTGATCGCTCGTTTTTTAGCATCTTTCGTATTGATCCATACTTCAGGTTCTTTTTGGACAATTTTCAACGACTCTTCTAATACATGCTGGCTATGGACGTTAAAGCGGTCATGGTAGTTAAACACTAATAGCGGATACTTTTTCCCTAATTCGGATTTAGGGTTTTCTAATCCTGGTGTATACGTTGGAACCTCTTGGTTAAATTCTTTCAAGCTCTCTGTATAAAACTCAAATCTAGCGGTAGGTGTTTGATATTGGTATTCAGGCCCAAAGGCGAAAACAGGTTCATAAATTCCATCTTTACGCCCCCATACACCATCCTTTAATACATTATCCCAGTCAAAGCCTTCAAATGCCGGATGTTCAAGATTAATAAACCCTTTAACCCATTCCTCATCAGTCTTTTTCCATAAATGGCCAAAGTCCAATCTCTTCGCCAATTCGGCAAAGATCTCAGGATCGGATTTACTTTCACCGATTGGTTTAATGGCTGGCTGCATGATAAAAACCCAAGGTGCTCGATCATAAAAGTCCCATTTTTCCCAATATGTATTACCTGGTAAAATAATATCGGCATAAAGGGAAGTCCATGTCCAAAAAGGATCGACACTGACAATAAATGAGATATTTGGGAATACCTCTTTAATCACTCTGTTTGGATCTGGATTTTGGTTCAAGAAATTCGTTCCGGCAAGCCATAAAAAATCGATTGGATAGGGATCCTTCTTCGTGATCATGTCATACATAAGCGAACTTTTTTGCATCTTACCAGAATTCCCGCCATAATCCGTCCAATCCTCATAGTTAAAAACAGGTGTCGTTACACCCGGCAATGGTTTATTAGCAGAGGTTCCTCCCATGTGAGATGCGCCTCCTCCGGGAATTCCGATGTATCCAGCAACAGCGGCTAGTGTCGCGACTGTCCGGAATGGGGAATGGGCGTTGTATACCCGTTGCATGCCCTGTCCCATACGAATACCTGCGGGTTTCATCGTGATATATTCCATTGCTAAGGTTTCAATGACCTGGTTGTCAATGCCGGTAATTTCTGCGGTCTTTTCTAGATTATATTTCTTGGTTTCAGCAACGAGATATTCAAATGAAGGCTTACACTTTACTCCGTTGACAGTAAATTCTCCATTGATAGCTCCAACAGCCTTTTTACTATCAGCATAGACAGCCTTTTTCGTTTTTGTATCCCAGATGAGATAATGGTTCCCGTCTCGCATATACTTTCCATCTTGATCATTGACAAGATATGGGGCACAACTATACTTACGCAGCCATTCTTTATCATGTAAATCTTTCGAAATAATAATATTCATCATCCCAAGAGCTAATGCTGTATCCGTCCCAGGATTAATAGCAATCCACTGATCCGCAATCGCAGCAGACGGACATTGTCTTGGATCGATAACGATGATCTTCGCACCATTTTCTCTTGCTTTGATAAGGTATCTTGTTTCACTCGTATGAGTATCAACGACATTTCTTCCCCAAAGGATAATTAATTTCGAATTCATATAATCCCGGGTATCGTGCCCACCTCTTCCCTGTCCGTATACAAGACCCATCCCCATCGTTGCCCCGTGGTCAGACATCAAAGCCTCCACATCAAAAGTAGTTCCCCCAAAACAGTTAGCAAAACGAATAGGAGATTCCCATGCAAGCTTTGCAAGATTCCCCGTCATCGTAAAAAACCCGGCGGATTCCGGTCCATATTTTTCCTTTGCCTCTTTTAGTTTCCTGGCGATTGTATCGAATGCTTCTTCCCATGAAATTCTCTCAAAATTTTTCTCGCCGCGCTTTCCTACTCGTTTCATCGGGTAAAGAATCCTTGCATCTTCATCTTGCAGTCTTTGACTATAAGCAATGCTTCTTAAGCAGCAGTTCGCATAATCTGCTCTTCCTGGCATTTCTCCAGGTGTGACGGTAATGATACGGCCATCTTTTACATGCGCTTTCAAGTGACAGCGCGACGTACAATTGTAGGTACAAAGGCCACCGACAACTTTACCTGTTTCGCTTTTTTTCTCTTTTGCAAGTACATCTTTTGATCTTGAGGCGGTTCCAAAACCGATAGAACTGACAACTGTTATAGTCCCTAATCCTTTAATGAACGTACGCCTAGTGAATTTTTTATCCTTCACCTCGTTAAATAAAGTGTCGTCTGTTTTTTTCATGTGAATCCTCCTCGTGAACACTTTTCATTTTAATACACGTTTTATTGTATCAATATAACTTGTGAAACAATGCACAATATTGTGCATATAAACTGAAGATTTTTACAGATTTCTGATATTTTTCATAATCAGTCATGGGGATTTTCCGGGAATGATGAGTAAATCAATAGCATAAATCTGCCTAGACAACAAAAACCCCCAACATCCATGTTCTTGTCCCCATTTGAACAAACTCATAGATGTAGGAGGAGCTGTTTTTAATCTCTTACCTGTCGCTCATTTTTCATTAGTGCGTTTGGAACACGTTGTTTTATACTGCCAATGATTTGTTTTAGATCGTTCTTAAATCAATTGCGCCCGTCGCGATTTGGATGATACAGGTGATAAACAGAATTAAGACGATAGCGGCAAAAAGCAAATCTAGTTTTGTTGCGAATAACTTGCGCTTGTTTTCTTTTTGCACCCAGGCAAACACGAAGAATCCGGCGGCAAAGACAAACATCGTTAATAAGAAATACTCAATTCCTGAGGCAAATGTTACCCAAATCACAAACACACTGGAGACAATTCCCAAAATAATATTCTGAACACGATGTTTTGTCCCTTTTTCTTCACCCAGTGAGTATTTTAATTGATAAAAGGCCACTAATCCGTATGGTAACAAAATGGCTGAAGCTGAAAGGGAATACATAAAGTTATAGGCGCTGTCATTGATTAAAAAGGTGAATAAAAAGATTTGGATTAACATATTGGTTACCCAGAGCGCTGCTGTCGGCGCACCATTTTCGTTCACTTTTGTAAACAGACGCGGAAAGTTCTTTGTCTGTGCTGCCCGATAGGGTACTTCTCCGGTATACATCGTAGTGGCAAGCCAGCAGCCAATAATCGAGATAATGACTCCAATATTGATAATAATCGCGCCCGGTTTTCCAATAATGCTCTCCAGCACATGTGCCATCGACGGTTTTGGCATTTTGGCCAATTCATCCTGCGGCATGACACCAAAGGATAGAATCGTGACTAAAGCATATAGGACAAGCACGGATGTAAAGGCAATTAAAGTGGCCTTACCGACATCCTTCGCTCTTTTCGCGCGGCCGGAATAAATAATCCCGCCTTCTACCCCAATAAAGACCCAAACGGTGGTTAACATGACATTTTTCACTTGTGTGGCAACGGATGAAAACTCAAAATTCCCTGAAATGGTTCCCCAAAAATCCAATGAAAACACTTTTGCTTTAAAGGCAAAAATAACGACGATAATAAACATAATGATTGGGATCACTTTGGCCACGGTTACGATGAAATTGACGAAGGAAGCAGTGCCCGAACCTTTAATGGTAATATAATGAATGATCCATAATACGATGGAGGCCCCTAAAACGGAATAAATGTTCTGACCATTGCCAAATGTTTTGAAAAAATAGCCTAAGGCACTAAAGGTTAATGTTCCGAATGCAACATTTCCCAATAACGCCGATAACCAATACCCCCACGCTGAGTTAAACCCCATATAATCGCCAAAACCTTCCTTGGCATATCTATAAATGCCAGCGTCTAACTCTGGTCGTTTTTCACTTAAATTTTTAAAGGAAAAGACAAGCGTACCCATTCCGATTCCGGTAACGAGCCAGCCTAAAATAATCGCGCCCGGAGCAGCTTGAGAGGCCATATCTGATATTAAGTTGAAAATCCCGGCACCAATCATCGAACTAATGATGACAGCGGTTAAAGAACCAAGGTTTAGTTTTTTTTCCTCTCCCATTTAGAATTCCTCCTAGGTTGGACGTACATAGAAAAGAGTATGAGAAAATCATTCCCCATACTCTTCTCATGGATTTTCAATCTATTAGAATCGCAGTGATAGACAGCTTAAGCCGCCATCAATCTTTCTAAATTCCGAAGTATCAACGACCAATACTTTATAGCCAAGGTCTTCAATTGCTTTTTGCACAGTTGGATAGCCCTCCGGTACTAATACATAGTCATTGACCCAAATGCAGTTCGCACCATAGGCTTCGTCTTCCGGAACGATGATTTTATTATACTTTTCAAATTCCGGAGACTTAACGAATTCACCGGCAACTAAAAGATTATTATTTTCCAAATAAGCTAAACCGGTTTTCAAATGCAAGACTTCTTTTAATGGAACGATCGAGCCGGATAAGCCATATTTTTCGAGAATCGCAATCATTTGCTCTGCCCCTTCGCGGTTCGTCCGGGCACTTTCGCCAATGTAGAAATGATCGCCAACCATCATAATATCGCCGGCTTCAATCGTCCCCGGTGCTTTGATATATTCAATATGTTCATAGAATTTACTTAAAGCTTCTTGAAGGTCAGGTAAAGCTGATTCATTTCTTCTTGTTTCGGCACCAGGACGGGTGATAATCGCACATTTCCTTGTACATAACGCAACGTCTTCAACAAAGCAAGAGTCAGGAAACTCATCATTTGGTTCAAGTACTGTTACATTGACACCGGTTTTTGTGAGGGCGCTTACATAAAGTTCATGCTGTTTTAGTGCAAGATTATAGTCCGGTTTACCTAGATTCGCACTGCTAATTCCTTCCACTACTGATTTTGATGGTACCCGTACAATCACATTTTTAAACATATTGAAACCCTTCTCTCCGATTTTTTTTGTCTAGCAATTGCTACATCCTTATTGTAAACGAATCGGTTACCATCCATTGTGGATGATTCCGCAATACAATGTGGTAATTTTCAACACCAAAACTGTTAGGATGCTTACAAAATCAGTCGGTGATAGCACTAAAAAGAGGGGAATTCCCCTTTATTGGAATAAACGGTAATTTTTTTTGTAAAAAATCTCTGTGTTTGCGTGAGGTATAATCAGTTTAATGGCAAAAACGGAAAATCACGTAAGTCCCAATTTTTCCGTTTTTTAAATGATGAAAGGATGATCGCATTTTATGAGGATAAGAGTTTTCACTTCAAAACTAGTCAGCTTATTTCTAATTTTTTCTTTTTTTCCACTGATAAACGTCAAAGCAGCCGCTAGCGTGATATCTGTCAGCACAGCAAATGAACTGGTTAATGCTTTAGAAGATCCCGATATTCAACAAATTAATTTTGAGAACAACATAATAATTGACCAGAGATATCAGGAAATGCAAATTGCCGGTACTACCAAAATTATTAATGGAAATGGGTTCTCGTTTACGACTCAAAATATGAAACTCCTTTCCGGCCCCGGCTTACAGTTTATTCATTTAAAAGACAGCTTAATAAATATTGACTCTGCAGGCAGCATCTCCGTTGAAAATGTTACAAATAGTTCGATTAAATTATTTCGATTTACCAATACATTTACAATTAAAAATTCGCAGCTGGTTGACAGCCTAATGGATGGGTCCGAGGAACTGAAAATTTATGATAGCACTCTGGATAAGTCGTCCATTACCAAGCCTTTACTGGATCCGCTTATTTTATCGAATGTGACATTTAATAATTCTTCGGTAGGAGTTTACAGCTGGAACAGCAAATTAGAGAATGTAAAAATGACCTACTCAAAAGATGCGGTTACTTCTCCAACTACCCCTTTAACAATAGCCGCGGAATCTGTTTCGATAAAAAACTTATTGATTGACACGGATACTGAGAAGGGAATGTTGATCCAAAAGGGATCCGTCCTGCTGGAAGGGGATACCACGATCAATGGCCCTACACAAACGGGAATTTCTTTGGACAAAGGAAATCTATATGTGAAAGGGAAGATTGCACAGACCGGGAATGCTTATACAATTGAAACAACAAGGGAAAATGTTTTTACCACTCAAGTACATGACCTATACGGTAATCTGAAAAAATACCGGGATCAAAATCTCAATAGCTACTATAATACAGCAGACCGAGATGGAGAGGAGCCTGTTTTGGCTGATGGGGAGGAATTGTTTCCTACGGAACTGGACCCTGTGACCTTTTTAAAACAAGACTATACAGAAATCACCGGTCAAACGGACAGACAAGACTTGAGTATTTTCGTCAAAGATGGAAAGGGAGAAAGCAAACGAACAAGACCTGACCGGTATGGCGAGTTTTCTTTTACTTTAACTGATCAACCGGCTGGTTCAACAATTTATGTTTATGCGTTCAGCCCCGATGGCAATCAGAGTAAAGTTCAAAAATTTACCGTTCCAGCCAGCCAACCTGCTGTCCCTATTTATGTAAGCTCCATTTATAACAGTGACAAAGAAGTATCAGGAAAAACAGCAGCAAACGCTGAAGTTTTTGTAAAAAAAGACGGTGTGGTAATTGGAAAAGATGCGGCCGACACACAAGGTTTTTTCGAATTTAAATTAAATTCACTTAACGTAAAAACAAATCTCGAAGTATATGCACAAGATAAAAAAGGAAGAAAAAGCGCGGTACTAAAGAAAATCGTTGACTCACCTTTCATTTATACGGATAACATGAAATCCGAAACGGCGATAACCGGATCCGTCACATCCAGCACCCCAATAAAACTGGAGGCCCTTGTAAAAGGAAAATCGGTAGGAACGGCTACAGCCAAAAAAGGCAATCCATTCCGCATCAATATTCCTAAACTTTCTCCCGGGACAGCCGTGGAAGTTACAGGTTATGATGATGAACGGAAAATAAAAAAGATCGTAAACATTAAAGACCTTACCCCGCCGGCTAAACCTTCGATAAATCCAGTTTCTGACCAGTCAACATCCATTTACGGAAAAACAGAACCTAACGCGAAGGTGAAGCTCTATATAAAGGGGAGTTATCAAAAAGAAGTTAAAGCGGACAAGTATGGGAAATATACATTTACCATTTCTAAACAAAAAGCAGGAACTGAAATCAAAATCATCGCTTTTGATCTTGCAAATAATACGAGCCAAAGCGTGATAAAGGTAATTGATAAAACACCGCCAAAAATCCCCACCGTCAATAAGGTGACTTATAAAAGCAAAACGATAACAGGTAAAGCAGAAAAAGGTAGCACGATTTATGTGTACCGTGGAAAACAGAGTCTAGGGAAAGCGGTCGTAAGCAGCAAAGGCAATTTCAAGGTCAAAATTAAAGCCCAGAAAAAGCGGAGTACCCTTACGATTTATGCAATAGACAAAGCAAAAAACAAAAGCAAAAATAAATATGTAAGAGTTTTGTAAACACAATCTATTTCTATTAAAAGATTAAGGATGAGGGGCGTCATGTGACACCCCTCATCCTTAATCTATGCATATCCCCTCTTCAATATCTCCTATTAACCACAGCAGCAAAATTCCACTTCCTTTAACAAAGCTTGGGGACTTCCCAACTATTGCAATACAGAAGTGCCCTTCCGAATCAGTTAATTAACGCCTGCAGCGGTGCGGGAATTCTTCCGCCGCGGCTGATCATTTTTTGCGAACTGAAGGGATTAACGCCGATCACGGGAGCTCGGCCAAGCAGGCCGCCGAATTCGACGATGTCGCCTTCCGTCTTGCCGGGAACCGGAATAACGCGAACAGCGGTAGTCTTTTTATTGATCATCCCAATTGCTGCTTCGTCGGCAATAATCCCCGAAAGAGTCGACGGCGTGACATCGCCAGTAAGAGCGATCATATCAAGGCCAACCGAGCACACACAGGTCATTGCCTCGAGCTTCGATAGCGAGAGCGCCCCTTCCTCGATCCCGCGAATCATCCCGTTATCCTCACTGACCGGGATAAAGGCGCCGCTTAAACCGCCAACATAGGAGCTCGCCATCGCCCCGCCTTTTTTCACCGCATCATTCATCAGCGCTAGCGCGGCAATCGTACCATGGGTTCCGACCCGTTCCAGGCCAATTTCCTCTAAAATTTCGGCGACACTGTCATTTAAAGCATTGGTCGGCGCAAGGGAAAGATCCATGATCCCAAATGGGACACCGAGACGTTTTGCGACGACGCGGCCAATCAGTTCCCCGGCGCGGGTTATTTTAAAAACCGTCTTTTTAATAATATCGGAAACTTCTCCCAAATCCGCTTCAGGGTGGCGCTTCAGGGCATTTAAGACAACACCCGGGCCACTGACACCAACATTCAGCACCACTTCACCTTCGCCGGCACCATGAAAGGCTCCGGCCATAAACGGATTATCCTCAACAGGATTGCAAAATACGACCAGTTTGGCACAGGCAATCCCATTTTGCTCCTTAGTCCGCTCCGCTGCTTCCTTGATGATAAAGCCCAGCTCGCATACGGCATCCATATTAATCCCCGTCCTGGTGGTTGCCACCGAAACAGAGGCACACACCCGCTCGGTTACACTCAGCGCCTCGGGAAGGGCCTTCAATAAGGTCTCGTCACTTTTTGACAGCCCTTTGTGAACGAGCGCGGAAAAGCCACCGATAAAATCGACCCCCAATTCCGCTGCCGCCTGATCAAGTGTTTTCGCCAGTTCCACCGCCTCCGCGACAGAGGCATTGCCAAGAATTTCAGCAATCGGGGTAATCGAAATCCGCTTGTTAACAATCGGTACGCCATATTCCTTTTCCGTTTCCTCGGCAACCGCCTTTAGATTTCGGGCATAGGAAGTAACTTTTTGATAAACTCGCTGCTGCATTTTGCTAAAATCGGAATTAGCGCAGTCGTGCAAATTGATGCCCATCGTTACTGTGCGGATGTCGAGATTTTCCATTTGCACCATGCGAATCGTCTGGAGAATTTCATCCATTGCAATCTTCATCGTTCATCCTCCCCTTATACCCTGTGCATCGCTTGAAAAATTTCTTCGGCCTGAACGTGAATCGTTAAACCCAGCTCATCGCCAACCTGATTCAATTGATCCTGTAAGGAATGCAGGTTGGCGGTTTCCGAGATATCAATCAACATCATCATCGTGAAAAAATCCTGCAAAATCGTTTGGCTGATGTCCAAGATATTCATCCGGTTTTCCGCCAATACGGTCGTCACCCGGGCAATAATGCCCACCTTGTCCTTTCCGATCACACTTACAACGGCACGTCTTGTTTCCATTTCCTCCACCTCTTTTAGAAAAATAAAAAAGATTGGAATTGCTCCAATCTCAGGGGAAAAAATGTGTGTAACAGTTTCGCTATTGCACAGCATCCTTCTCCTGTCCTTTTGCCTGAGATTATGAATCCTTCGGCGCCACATAGCCCATTTGCCACGCGGTCTCTCCAGAAGCTGCTCCAGCTATAGTTTGATCCACAGCCTTCATTGCGCTCTATTGAATTAAACAAATCGTACCAAACATAGATCCATTTCGTCAATGGAAAAAACGGGGCAGTCCTTTCAGTCGAAACTTTTGGGACCGGCCCCATTTCCCCCTTAAGCATATTTCCGATTATAATCGTAAAGCAAGCCCAACAGGCCGGAAAGGCCAAGCAGCATCAGTCCAAGCTCGGGTTTGCCAACCGTCTTTTGCCCGATGATAATCAATGCCAAGCTCAGGACGAACACAACCAGCTTAATGACAACCAGAATTTTATCTTTCATCAGAAAAATCCTCCCAGCGAATCTCGCTTGGCTCCAGCGTTACTTTTCTGCTGTAGCCGTCACCATCATAAACAAGCGTCGTTTGTTCCGCCATCGAATTATTGACAATTGCCATTTTTTTAATCGTCGGATAGGCATGAACCTCACAATACATATTGCTGGCATGCCATTGATGAAATTCCGACTCTTTATGGGCAGCATAGTATAATGCCCGCATTAACAGCCTCGTATTTTCCTCACTGTACGGAAGTCCAGCTATATAGACAGCCCGGCCAGCACCAAATGAATGACTGGAAAGATGGACTTCCCCATCGGAATACTCAATGATTTCCGTCTCCTCTGACAAGGCATAAATATTTTTCATACTCTCACCAAAATCAAACCTGGTTAGATCCGCAGCAATAAAATGCTCGTTAACCGGAGTAACAAAATATTTATCGGTCGATAAGCTGAAACCCAGTTCTTTATCGACACCTAACACATTTGCTAATTGGAAATAATGGCCTTGATACTGATAGGCTGATGGTTCGCCGACCCCAATAAAGCCGCCGCCGTTATGGATCCAGGCTCTGATTGTAGCAACCAATGTTTCATTCGCCCAATATTCACCGCCAGAAAAAGCGGTACCGGCGTCACCGGCATTGATAATCACATCAACATCCTCTGGCACCCCATCGTTCATCACGTCATCAAAACTAAGAAAGCAAACATCAACCGGCGCTCCGCTTAAGGCTTCCAACACACCGAGGTAGGAATAAATTTGTTTGTACCATAAAGCATGAGCGACCATATGCGTCTGCCATGTCCGCAGTTTGCCCCAGGCATTTAAGATTGCCACTTTCAAGCCGCAGTACGGCTTCACACCCTTGATTTTGTCATAAATATCACGGAATTCATCGGTGACTTTTTCAATATAGGAAACAAATTCCGGGAATTTATAAGCTAGGCTCAAATAGCCACCATAGCCGATGCGGTCGACCGGATTCCGTAAAATCGCTCTCCGTGCGGTCAGCCAGTTCTGATTCGCTTCTATCACAGGGTTATTGCCTTCATAAAATGTGTCCGGAAAAAAGTACGGCAGGAATCGCCCTTCTGTATAGCGAACATCTGGAATATCGGCAATCATCCTGAGCGTAGCCCCGCTGCCGACACTGCCGACAACAGCATCTAGACCAATGCTGGCGAAATACTTTCCGTACGGTTCTGTGCCAATCCAGTTGTCGCCCAGAAACATCATGGCTTCCTTGCCGCTTTCATGGACAAGATCGACAAGTTTCTTTGCTTCTTCGGCAACAAAATGCTGCACAAAATCAATATAATCCAAATAGGCCGGGGTAGGCACACGAAAGGAACTATTATAATACCCCTGGTCAACAAAATCCTCCGGCCGCAGACGGTAGCCTTTTTCGTTTTCAAATGCATCTAAAGCCGCCACCGATACACTGGCACCATAGCCAAACCAATCGACGAATTTTTCTTTACCAAGGTTATTAAACACCAGTGTAAAATGATAGAAGAGCGTCGTGAACCGGACCACATCGGTATCCGGATTATCCTTTAGCCATTGCTTTAAATAGGATGACATGTACTGATTGGCATGCGGCTGCCTTACATCAAAAGGAATCTCGTGCGGCTTATCCCCCCAATTATTGGTGATATGATTGTACATTTGCGTCGGATCCCAAATCATATATACGAGGAACGATACGGTGTATTCGTGCCAAGGAACCGCCTTCGCAATCACTACCCGGTTAGTCTCTTTGTCAACCTCCCAATCAGCCGTGTTCACCACTTCACCGCTTGTCCGGTCGACTACCTCCCAATATTTTTTCGGATCATGGAGATAATCCGGCCGTACTTGTTCCGTAAAATATCCTTTCATCAAATCAATTTCCAGCATCTCAGCTGTTGCAGTATTGAACTCACTCATTAAGTAAAGCTGCTGGCATTCATCCATATGTTCGGCTGCAAAATCATTATGGCCGCGGGCCACAAAATAAGTAGTGTAAATTTTTGCTTCGAGTTTTTTGATCTCATCATCGAGTTTCGTCCCGTCACTGTCGCGAATGGCATCGGCACCCCAGCGTTCCATCAATTCTTTTGTCTCGTTGAGAAAGTTTTGCTCACTCGGTAAGGTAACACGTCCTCTAGGCTTTTTCATCTAAAAATCCTCCTCACCTTAGTCCTTTAATCCGCCAAGGGTCATACCTTGTGTCAATTTCTTTTGCACGATAATGTATAAAATCAAGGTTGGCAGCATGACGAGAACCATGCCCGCATACATTTGACCATAGTTCGCAGCCGACTTTTGTGCCGCCATTAAGTTCATCAATCCGACAGGCAGTGTTTTATTTGGTCCGGGAATCAATGTCAGCGCAATGATATATTCATTCCAAAATGCCAGGAAATTAAATAAAATAACAGTAATAATACTTGGCCGTGCCATCGGAATCATAATTTTTACCATCGTTTTGAAATACCCCGCCCCATCAACCATTGCGGCCTCCTCAAAGGTGGATGGCAAGGACTGAAAATAGCTGGATAACAAGTAGATGGTAAACGGTAAAGCCGTCGCCGCATAGACAACCGCTAAAACAAATAAATTATCGAGAAAAAAGCCATCGCCAATTTGTTCGCGTAACAACGTATCTCCCTTTAATAACATCAAGAAAATCGGGACAACGATGTAGTTCACATTAATGAATAAACCCGCTTTAAACAACGAATTCATTAGTCTGCTGCCCTTGAAGGTATACCTCGCCAAGACATAGGCCGCCGGCAACGCCACGACCAGCAGAATCAACAGCGCCAAGGCTGTAACCATCGCCGAATTCAACATATATGTCCCCATGTTCGCTTTTTCAAAGGCATCAATGAAGTTTTGAAAATAAAACCCTTCCGGCAATGTCCATGGGCTGCCATAAAACTCTTTATTTTGCTTAATCGACGCTAGAAACACCCAGCCAACCGGGATAATAATGGAAATGGCAAGTGTAATGAGAGCGACATATATAAAAAGATGATAAATTTTCTCTGCACTTACTCCTGCATGTTTTTTCATAACTTCCGCCCCCTAATACTCCAGTATGTCCCGTTTGGTGACGCGGCTGATAATGGCCGATAATGCGAAGGAGAACAAGAAGATGACAACGCCAATCGCCATACCGTATCCATAAGAAGAATTCGTATACGCCTGTTTATACATATAGCTTAAAAATACTTCCGTCGCCCCATCAGGCCCGCCGCCTGTCATCGCTTGAACGAGCAGGAAGCTCAAATTGATCGTACTGATAATAAAGAATGTCAGAGTGGTCCGAATGTTATTCCAAATAAGCGGGAGTGTAATATCGAAGAATTGCCTGATGCGCCCGGCTCCTTCCAAAGCAGACGCCTCGTAAAAGCTTTCCGGGATACTGGCAATGCCCGCCATATACATGACCATATAGTAGCCGATAGCTTGCCAAACAAGCGCCCCGCCGATGCTGTAAATCGCTATTTTTTGGTCGCCCAGCCACATTTTTTGCAAGTGGTCAAGATTGAATAGGGCCAGCATATTATTTAATAAACCAGTTGTTGGGTCATACACGGCGGAAAAAATCCTCGCGATGACGACGATTGATAAAATATTGGGGATGTAAAAAATAACCCGGAAAAAGCTGTTACCCTTCATTTTTTCCCTTGTCAGGATCGAAGCAAATAATACCGCCAGCGTCATCGTGATGATCGTAACTGCGACGATCAATAACACACTGTTTTGCAATGAGCGAATAAAATTCATATCAGTCCATAAGATTTTAAAGTTATTGAATCCGACAAATACTTTATGATTGGAGAAACCGCCCCACTTATAGAGCGACATCCTGAATACCTCAACCGTTGGAATGATCATAAAAATCGTAAACAGAAGCAGAGCAGGTGCGGTACAAACAAAAATAAAAATTCTTTTTTGGGTTGTTTTATTCACTGTATTCACCCCTTTTAAGAAAATAACGGTGAGAATGGCTGCTCACCGTTATTCTGTAGCGAATAAAATCTCTCTTATTTTAAGGCTTTCCGCAATTGATCGCTAGCTTTTTCAACGGCCGCCTGCCATTGTTTCACCGTTTTATCGCCAGATACAATACTGTCGACTGTACGGAATAAGGTATCGCCCATGTTGACGCCTTCAACGGCCTCGGTTGCGGCAAATCCACCCATACCTGCTTTAGCACCATTATCATAGATGCTGTAGAACAGTTTATTGTCGCCAGACAGTTTGCTAGAAATTCCTTCAATTGGCTGAATGGCTCCAGATTCTGCAAAAATTTCCGCTGCTTTATCGGAGTACACAAATGTTAAGAAATCTTTTGCAGCATCTTTATTTTTTGCTTGGGACGGAATCCACATTTGTTCAAAGAACGTAAAGGCATAACGATCACCGCCATTGTCAATGGCTGGGAGTGCCGTCATCCCCCATTCAAAGCCTTTTGCTCTTGGGGCATCCTTCATTTCTCCGACTACCCATGTGCCATTTGGCATAAATAATGCTTTGTTATCCAGAATTAATTGCTGGTTTTTCGTAAAGTCCTTATCGTTGGCATTGGCCACTGTGGTTGGTGCCGTGTATTTCGCTAGTTTTCCGACAATGTTAAATACCTTCGTGGCTTCCGGGGACTCCCAAATACCGTCTTCATATCTCATGGCTTTATTGTAGAAATCAGGTCCACCTGCTTCTAAAAGTAATGAATAGAAGAAGGCATCGAAATAACCGGCTGTTGGATAGGTAAATAAGGAAATTCCTTCTTTTTTCGCTTGATCTCCTAATGCCCACATCTCATCCCATGTCTTTGGCACTTCCCAGCCTTTTTCCTTAAATAAGGCGGCATTGTAGAATAAACCTGTCGGGCTGTAGAACATTGGTGCCATATAGGTTTTACCGTCGTTATAAGGATTAGTGGCAAGTGTATCAGTAAAGCCCGGTACCAGCTTATCTTTGACTTTGACATTTTCCCCATAGACATTCTTATCGAAAACATCGGTAATGTCTTCTAACGCTTTATCCTTAATTAATGTTTCAGTCAGTGCCAGTTTTCTCCCGGTTGCCAATAGCACAACATCCGGATAGTTTCCGGCCTTCATGTTCGGGCTGATAACTTCTTCCAGGTTTTTATCGACAGTCAGTTCCACTTTGACCTTCGGATTTGCCTCCTGATAGGCTTCGGCGACTTTCGTCCACATATCTTTACCATAAGCAGATTCCAGTGCAGCCACATGGAGCGTTTGTTTTTCATCCGTGGCCTTGCCGCCTTTTGAGTCTGTCTTCTTGCTTTCACCACTCTGACAAGCTATTAAACTAAGGGATAGTAAGACTGTCAACCCTGTCAACAAAGCTTTCTTTCTCAACCTGCTCCTCCTCCTTTTTTCCTGTTTCTAGCTAAAGTATACGGCTGAAAAAGCGCTTTCACAATCAACATATTGTTCTGTTTTTTAGATATCTTGCTTTTCACAAAAACTCTCACTAAAATGAAAGTACAGGAAGAACGAGGCTTTGATAGGGGGTTCATTTTTTGTCAAATGAGCTATATGAAATGAAGCAAACTCAAAAAGAGCATCTTTCCGTAAAACTGCTCTATGTTACCAAGGCAAAGTACGACAAAGATTGGCATAGCACGAATCATGCTCATCACTTTACAGAACTTTTATATATTACCAGAGGAAAAGGGACCTTTGTTTTTTCCCATGAAGAAGTCCCTGTTAAAGAAAATGATCTCATCATCATCAACCCAAATGTGGAGCACACGGAAAAATCTTGTGCGGACTACCCGCTTGAATACATTGCACTTGGTATTCAAGGGCTGGCGTTTTCATCTCCAGATGCTACGGGATTAGAGGTCAATTTTCTCAACGATCATCAAGGCGAAAAGGCCTATCAGTTCTATTTTCAGCAGCTCATAAAGGAAGTGGAAAGCCGCAAAGAAGATTATGAGTTGGTTTGTCAGAATTTATTGGAAATATTACTGCTTAAAATGATGCGCAAAAAAACCTTCAACCTGGAAAAGACCGCTTCCGAAATCATCAGCAAAGATATCGCCTTTATTAAAAATTACATGAAGCAGCATTTTCGTGAAAATATCAATCTTGATACGTTAGCCGAGGCAGGTCATATTAATAAATACTATCTCGCCCATTCCTTTAAGAAAGCAGTCGGCATATCACCAATTGAATATTTAATTCAAATCCGGATTAAAGAGAGTAAGATCTTATTAGAGACCACTAATTACCCGATCTCAAATATTGCTACGATTACCGGCTTCTCTTCCCAATCATTCTTTGCCCAATCCTAAACGGGTTACAAAGCAAACTCCCTCCCAATACCGGAGAATGCATGGGGAGAGTTCCTCTGCTTCATCCCGTAAAAGCGAACGCAGCAAATCAAAGGCGAACAAAAAAGAACCTCGCCTCTCCTAACCAATGGAAGAAACTCCAGGTCTCGCCCGCGGATAATCTCGAAAAGCAGCAGGAAATTGCTTGTCAAACCAAAGGTCCCTTCGTAACGAAGCGGTCCTTTTCTAGTTACCAGAAAAACGGTAAAATCATCCAAAATGATATTGATCTGCTTGAAAATGATTTTATCCCGTCTTGTTTTTGTAAATTAGATCCCATTTTCCCTGCAAAATAGGATGTGTTCACCAATTTATAATTTTTAATTCATAGGCTTGATGAAAGACACTTTAGCAGGTTTCTAGCCTTGGTTTGTCCTTCATAAGCCTGATGAAAGACACTTTAGCAGGTTTCTAGCCTCGGTTTGTCCTTCATAAGCCTGATGAAAGACACTTTAGCAGGTTTCTAGCCTTGGTTTGTCCTTCATAAGCCTGATGAAAGACACTTTAGGCGGTTTCTAGCCTTGATTTGTCCTTCATAAACCCGATGAAAGACACTTTAGGCGGTTTCTAGCCTTGATTTGTCCTTCATAAGCCTGATGAAAGACACTTTAGCAGGTTTCTAGCCTTGGTTTGTCCTTCATAAGCCTGATGAAAGACACTTTAAGACGTTTCTAGCCTTGATTTGTCCTTCATAAGCCCGATGAAAGACACTTTAGGCGGTTTGTTGCCTTGGTTTGTCCTTCATTAGCCCGATGAAAGACACTTTAGGCGGTTTCTAACCTTGATTTATCCTTCATTAGCCTGATGAAAGACACTTTTATAGTTTTTCTACCCTGGTTTGTCCTTCATAAGCCTGATGAAAGACACTTTAAAACATTTCTAGCCTTGGTTTGTCCTTCATAAGCCCGATGAAAGACACTTTTATAGTTTTTCTACCCTGGTTTGTCCTTCATAAGCCTGATGAAAGACACTTTTATAGTTTTTCTAGCCTTGATTTGTCCTTCATAAGCCTGATGAAAGACACTTTAAGACGTTTCTAGCCTCGGTTTGTCCTTCATAAGCCTGATGAAAGACACTTTAAGACGTTTCTAGCCTCGGTTTGTCCTTCATAAGCCTGATGAAAGACACTTTAGGCGGTTTCTACCCTGGTTTGTCCTTCATAAGCCTGATGAAAGTTACTTTTCCTGTTTTGTCTTTCCTCAGCCCAATTTCACTTTTGTCCTTCAAAAATTTTATTAAAAGCACTTGTACCATCTGTTGAATATATGTCAACATTTAATCAACAGTTCAATACAATGTAAAAAAATGAGGAGGGATTTACATTGTCTTGGCTAATTATTGTGGCATTTGCTGCTTCATCAAGTATAGATAATTTGGGGATTGGGATTTCGTATGGAGTTCGAAAAATTGGCATTGGTATTGGGGCTAACCTCCTGATTGCGGTCATTTGCTATCTTATGAGTTTGGCAGGCATTACCTTTGGCCTTTGGATGGCACGATTTCTACCGGGGGCATTCCCGGTTGTAATCGGAACGCTGCTGCTATTCATCATTGGAATTCGGATTATTTTATTGGCTGCCCCTCGCAAAAAAGTGACGGTAACCGATACTGAAGGTTTTACGGGATATGAGCAACCCCACCAACTAAACATAAAACATTTGTTAAAAAATCCCGAACTGGCGGATGCCGATAATTCCGGGGAGATCGGCTGGGGGGAGGCGGTGATTCTTGGCATTGCCTTATCGGCAAATGCTCTGACTAACGGCTTAGGTGCCGGGTTGCTTGGATTTTCACCTCATGCCATCTCACTGACAGCCGCAATTGGCAGCCTGATTAGTATTTGGGGAGGAGTAAAGTTAGGGATAAAACTTGCTGAAGTTCGGATTGGTCGCTATTCACTGGGACAATTTGGGACGATTATTAGCGGGATCATAATTATCGTCATTGCCTTCACCGCGTTTTTTTAGAGCTTTTCGGTAAAAACTCGAACAACATTGACAAAACGTCAACAACAACTATATTATTTTCATAGAATGATAGACAAACATCTCAAGAGGGTGCTTTAACAAGGATAGGAGGGGCAGGAAATGCCTAAAGTCAATAATAGCAGATCGATTGGCCCATTGTTAAAGGAGTTATTGGCAAAACGGTCTTTATCCATGCGGAAATTGAGCGAGCTTACGGAAATTGATACGGCGACTATTTCACGGATTGTAAACGGCAAGCGAAAAGCAAGGCCGGAACATTTACAAAAATTTTCCGACTGCCTAAATGTTCCGATTGCTGAGCTTTTTGCAGCCGCTGGGTATCCCATTGAGTCCAAGCAGAAAAAAGCTTATTCCGATGATCTTTATTTATCTGTTGATAATATTCAGAAAATTCTTGAGTCCTCTCAGTTATATGATCAAAATTTCACGATTGAACGTGTAGAGGAGCAATTAGAAAAATATCAACAGTTTTCCCAAACCGAGGAAGGGAAAGCAACGATTCTAAAGAGCTTTGACGAGAAGTTGCAAAAATTAGGAAGCATCGGACCTTTTATCAGCCATTTAAAGGAGATGTTTGACACATTTTGTTCGAAGAAGGTTTCGTCCCATCACCTTTCCATCATCGGAGGGGTACTATTATATTTCATCTTACCTGTTGACGTCATTCCCGATTATATTTTTCCAATCGGCTATCTCGATGATGCTGTCGCTGTCCAGCTTGTATCAGAATTTTTAACGAAAAAATAGGAAAATATCGGTCCCTGGTTCTTCTGCTTCACCGGGTTAGTGCGGTGGTTCTTGCATCCTTGTGAAGTAGACAAACGGTTGTTTTTCTTCCAAATTTCTTATAAGCAGTTAATTAAATGAAGGCAGGCGTAGAATGTGGATGATCGCGAACAAAATGTAGTAGAGCATTTAGGTGAATTACGCAAAAGGTTAATTATTTCGGCTATCGCTTTTTTGCTTTTTCTTATTGTCGGCTTTGTCTTTGTGCAGGATATTTTTCGCTTTTTTATGGGAAACCTGGGGTATAAACTCATGGTTTTAGGACCAAGCGACATTATGCTCCTTTATTTTCATGTGGCATCCATCATCGCTATAGCCGGCGCCATTCCCGTTGCCGCTTGGCAAATGTGGCTATTTGTCAAACCGGCTTTAAAGCCGGCCGAGAGAAGACAGCGTTAGCCTATATCCCTGCGATGTTTTTCCTTTTTATTGGCGGATTGGCATTTGGCTATTTGTTTATTTTTCCGAATATCTTAAGGTTTCTACTTAAATTGGGGAATGGTTTAATGACCGCCTCCTTTACAGCAGAAAAATATTTTAGCTTTTTAATTAATATGACATTACCATTTGACATTGCCTTTGAGTTGCCGATTGTGCTTATGTTTTTAACCACATTAGGGATTATCAATCCTTATAAATTCGCAAAACTGCGCAAATATGCGTATTTCGTTCTGGTCATCATCGCCAGCATGATCTCTCCTCCGGAATTCATTTCACATATTTCCGTTGCCATACCGCTCATCTTGATTTACGAGATTAGTATCTTTTTATCTATTATCGTTTTTAAACGGAAGAATAGCTGAGGAAGCAGAGAGGTGATTTTTCCATTTCCCTTTTTTGGTAACGCCTTTACCCGCCGATTTTGGCGATTTACCCGTCAAAAATTCAGATTTACCCGTCGACTTTTCGATTTACCCGTCAATTTTAATAGTTTACCCGCCAATTTTCCCACTTTACCCGCCAATACATAAAAAAAGACGAAATGCTTTTAAACTAGCAGATCGTCTTTTTCTGTTTGATCCATATATTATGAGCGCTTCCTGACGATAACCCCGCATTGTTTTTCTAACGGCTGAATAATCGCGGACATATCGAGGTCGTCCAAACCTTGAGCGGCAGCAGTTGCAAAGGCGCTTTCTGCCATCTGCCCGGTAAATTTACGGAGACCAGCCTGTTGCAGCAGTACGTTGGCAAGGCGAACGTCTTTATGAACATATTTGACTGCCCCGCCCGGTTCGAACTCGCGGTCCAACACATATTGTTCCATATGCCGCCGCAGCATTTTACTGTCCCCGTAGCTGACTTTTAAAATGTTTAGCAATTTTTCAGCATCGAGTCCAAAGGCTGCTCCCGTGACCATTGCCTCTGATGCGGCCAGCGAATGAACAGCGACAAGATATTGATTAATCAGCTTGGCGATGCTTCCCGAGCCAGACGGACCAAGATATTCAATCGTTTTTCCTAAAACCTCAAGCAATGGAAAAACTTTTTCAAAAGCCCGGTGCGAACCGCCGACCATAATTGTTAATGTCCCTGCTTCTGCTCCTTCCGGCCCGCCGCTAACGGGAGCATCCAAATAATCGATCCCTCGGCTGCCTGCTTTTTCAAAAATGGTCTTGCTCGTATCGGCTCCTACTGTTGTCAGGTCAATGCAAATCGTGCCGGGATGGGCATGGTTGATGATCCCCGAATCCGCGAGGTAAACTTCCAGTACATCTTCGGGCATCGATAAACAAGTACAAATGATATCACAATCAGCCGACAGCGAGGAAATCGATGCGGCCTGCACCGCCCCCTGCTCTACCAATGTTTGTACTTTCGTTTTGGTCCGATTGTAGACCTGGACTTGATAGCCGTGTACAAGGAGCCGTGATACCATCCGCGCCCCCATGACACCTGTTCCGATAAAGCCAATCTTCATCTTAATTCCCTCCTGCCTACAGCCATTTAAAGCTGGCTTCGCTTTTTCCAAGCGGGGTGTATTCCAAACCGATGTAACCATTGTAATGACTGCTTAAATAGTCAAAGATCGCCTGATAATCCATCTCCCCTGTACCCGGCTCGTGCCGCCCTGGAACATCAGCAATCTGAACATGATCGCAAAGGCTCGCATATTGTTGAAAAACTGCGAGGGCGTTTCCATATATTCGTTCGATATGGTAAAAATCAAATTGCAGCCTCACGTTTGGCAAATTCACTTCGTCAAGAATTGCCTTCGCTTGCTGGATATCATTCAAAAAATACCCCGGCATATCAAACCGGTTAATCGGTTCTATCAGGATGGTTAGCCCGCAGGTCGCCGCCTCTTTCGCAACGTAGCGAAGATTTTCTATATACACCTGCTTTGCTGCTGTTAAATCGGCAGTTTCCGCAACCACACCGGCCATGCAATGAATTCTTGGTACCTTCAAGGCAGTGGCATAGCGAATTCCCAGTCGGACCGATTCCTTAAATTCTGGAATTCGGGCAGGATCCACAGCCAGCCCCCGCTCGCCTGCTTGCCATTTCCCCGCAGGCAAATTGATTAACACAAGGGAAAGCCGATGCCGCTCCAATTCCTGGCGGATCTCCGCAACAGAATAGTCATAAGGAAATTGACACTCGACAGTAGAAAACCCGTAATCCCGCACCTTCCCAAACCGCGCCAAAAAGGGGACTTCCGTAAAAATCGTTGATAGATTTATTGCCATATTGTTTAAAAATGGCTGTTTAACCATTTGCTCGACCCCTATTATCTAAATATTATTAATATTGTAAACCATCAGACCAACTACGAAAAGGCTTTTAACCTAAAAAAAGAGAAATGCCTTTGCACTTCTCTAATTACTTAAGGTGCCCGGCACTACCCGAAACACGTCAAAATTACAATGTTATTTCGACAAAACTCAAGCGGTGGTACTTATTATTTTGAACATTTTATGACAATAACAAAATTATTATCTGCCTTTAGGATTAGGTATTATATTTGTAACTATTCATTTGGTATCAAGTCGTTACAATAAGCTTGGGGGATAACAATCATGAAGAAATGAGGGATTCGTTTGAGCTTTTCTCAATTAAAAATTGGACATATGGTACCCAAGGTTCCAATTATACAAGGTGGAATGGGAGTTGGTATTTCTTTAAGCGGACTAGCTTCTGCTGTTGCAAATGCCGGAGGAATAGGAATTATTTCTGGAACTGGGATTAGTTTTGATGAGTTGCGATATCACATTAGGAAGGCGAAAGAATCCATTCAGGATGGCTATATTGGCGTCAATGTTCTTTTTGCGATGAATGATTTTGCTAAAAAAATGAAAGTAGCGATTGAGGAAAAAGTCGATTTCATTATTTCGGGTGCTGGTATATCAAGGGATATGTATAGTTGGGGCAAAGAGGCTGGCATACCGGTTATCTCGATTGTATCCTCAGCAAGACTCGCAAAAATATCAGAACGTCTTGGTGCTTCTGCCGTTGTTGTCGAAGGCCATGAAGCCGGTGGACACCTGGGGACCGAGAGACCATTGTTCGATATTTTGCCGGAAGTGGTGAAGGCCGTTAAGATTCCCGTCATTGCTGCTGGAGGGATTATGACAGGAGAGGATCTTGCCCGTGCCATTCGAATGGGGGCATCCGGGGTTCAAATGGGAACAAGATTTGTTGCTAGTAACGAGTGTGACGCACCATTAGCATTTAAAGAAAAATATGTACAGGCGAAGAAAAAAGATACGATATTAGTAAAAACAACCGTGGGATTGGAAGGTCGGGCAATAAAGAACCATTTTACTGAACTCATATCTGATGATAAAAAGGTAAAAATCAAGAAGTGCATGGATTGTCTTAAAAATTGCTCTTATCGCTTTTGTACATTGGATTCTTTGATAACAACAATGAATGGGGATTGCGAGAATGGTCTCGTTTTTGCGGGAGCAAGGGTGGACGAAATAAACGAAATACTTCCTGTAAAAACCATCATTCACAACATCATGAACGAATACAAAGCGTGCATCTAGCAACCCCAACCGGAAAAAGAATTGTTTAATGGAGAACTGAAAAAAGCCTAATTTCTACGTATTAAATTGAGAAATTAGGCTTTTTAATATTGAAATTTTCTTAACATTGTAAATGTGGTTCCCTGGTGCTGCCCCTTTATGAATGAGCAGGTATCTAGTTTGAGTAAAATTCCGGTTTGCGGTCTCGTACACTTGGAAGTTTTTCTCTCACCCGCTCTATCCGATTGACGTCAATGTCTGCCAAAATCAACGTTTCTTCTTCTCCACCACTGGCGACGATCACCCCCATAGGATCAACAATCAAACTACGCCCGGTATACATATTTCCAACCTGGTTTGCGCCAAAAACGAACATCGTGTTTTCGATTGCTCTTGCACGGATGAGCGTTTCCCAATGGTCCTCTTTCAACGTCCCGTACACCCATGCGGCCGGAACGAACAATATCGCGGCCTCTTGAAGGGCGAATTGTCTGGCAATCTCGGGGAACCGCAATTCGTAACAAACCATCAAGCCAATTTTTCCAAACTCTGTTTCTACTATTGTATAGGGATTCTCACCGGAGATGATCGTGTCCGATTCTTTATGATTAAAGGCATCATATAAATGGGTTTTTCGATAAGCATGGAGAAGTTCGCCGGAACGATTGATAAAAACGGACGTATTATAAGCTCTTTTCTCATCGCCGATTTTGGATTCGTACACCCCGCAGACGACATAGATGTGATTTTCAGCAGCAGCCTGCCTCAAAGCGGTCACAAACGGACCATCCAACGGTTCAGCCAAATCCACCGGTAAAATACCGTTTCTTGGTGTCGCCAGTCCCATAAAATATTCGGGCAAGATGACCACATCAGCTCCGAAACTTTTTGCCTTCGCAATATAGGTTCTTGCCTTGGATAAATTCGCTTCTTTTTCAGCACTTGTCGTTAATTGTGCAATGGCGACTCTCACTTCACATACCTCCTACAGATTTCTGATTTAGGTTCTTAGTTTATTTTATAATATTGTGGCATTATTTTGTTCATTTTCATATTTGGACTGAATGCGTACAGTAAAGTCTCTTGGGTAAATGGAAAAATCACGGTGTGTCAAGCCCCGTATGACCGCCACTTGAATAAGGTATGCTATGATGAAAGTAGATTATCCAATTAGGGGGAATGGTTAAAATGGCTATTGTTGATATTACTGTGATTCCGGTTGGGACGGCTTCGCCAAGCGTCAGCTGGTATGTCGCCGAACTCCATAAGTTCCTGCAGCAGTATGAAGGTTCGATTAAATATGAATTGACGGCAATGAGTACCTTAATCGAAGGCGACCTGAAAGAATTGCTGAAAATTGTCCAACAGCTGCACGAGCTTCCATTTGAAAAAGGCGCCCAAAGAGTCTGCACCAACATCCGCATCGATGACCGCCGTGACAAAGACCTCACGATGGAACAAAAGGTGAAATCGGTACAGCAAAAATTATAGGCTGAACATTTTAATTTTTGTGATGGGAAAAGAAAGACCGATAATCAGACCAAATCAGTATGGTAATGATATTCTTAGATAGAAGCTAAACATTTTGCCTAACCCACTGAAACCTTTTCGGGTTATCTCCGTATTATTGTACAAATCATTCTGTTCGTTTGGGAGGAATTAAATGATGGCGGAAAAAGGTTGTATTAAATGCGGAAGCAAGGATGCAGGAAAAAAAGAAGTTGCCATGACAGGAACCGGATTATCGAAAATTTTTGACGTTCAGCATAACACGTTTATTGTCGTATATTGCAAAAACTGTGGGTATTCCGAGTTCTATAATAAGCAATCATCCACGGCATCCAATATTCTTGATTTATTCTTTGGCTGAAAATGAAAACTCGCAGACTGGCAAGTCCTTAAGGACGGTTCATGAGGCGTAGGTGAATTTATGCGACAGAGGAAAGTATAAAATTTGGAAAAATTTCCTCTTAGCTAAAAATAGAATCCTAATGGGGGAAAAGCGGCATGGCAAGAAAATACCGTCTCTATCAGATTGACTCGTTTACGAAAGACAAGTTTGCTGGAAATCCTGCTGGTGTTATCACAAATGCTGATGGCTTGACTGAAAACGAAATGAAGAAAATCGCGAGGGAACTTAACAATTCGGAAACAGCGTTTATTTTTTCTTCTGATAACCCAAAGTATGATGCTCATGTTCGTTTTTTTACTCCGACTACTGAGGTGCCGATCTGCGGACATGCAACGATTGCTGCCCATTACGCCCGGGCTGTTGAACTACAATTGAATACCACCCGAGTCTATCATAAAACTGGGGCAGGCATTTTACCAGTAGATATCATTCGGCAACAAAACGATTATAAAATCATTATGAAACAGGGGAAAATTGAGTTCGGTTCAGTTATTGACGGAAAAAACAGAGCATATCTCTTGGCCGCATTCAACCTCACCGAAGAAGACTTAATTGCCGATTGTCCGATTCAAATTGTATCAACTGGTCACTCAAAAGTGATGATTGGCCTAAAAAGCAGTTCGATATTAAGTCAACTCAAGCCGAATTATCAAGCTCTTACAGAGTTGAGTAAACGTATTGCCTGTAATGGTTATTATACTTTCACAATGGATTCTGCCGAGAGGGATATTTTGATAAATGGGAGGATGTTCGCTCCAGCCATAGGAATTAACGAAGATCCCGTAACCGGAAATGCGAATGGGCCCCTTGGTGCTTATCTGATCCATCACAAACTCGTACCTTACAATGGTTCTTCCTTCGAATTCAAGGCGAAACAAGGGGAAGCAATAGAACGAACCGGGACGATTGATGTTGCCGTTCAAATAGACAATGAAGAACCTGTAGAAGTCAGCATTTCGGGTACAGCGGTCATCGTTTTTAAAACTGAGCTGACTTTATAACCTGCTAGAGTGAACCAAATGATTAATCCCGGTTACATACTTGTTAACCAATGAGGGTATTTGCCATAGCTTGTGTGCTTTAGCGGAAGGAAAAATTAAATTATAGGGGTGTCCAGAATCATAGTTTTGAGTTTTGGCACCCCTTTTTATGCTTAAAAGCCTTGAATATTAGGGATCCTCCATTTTAAGGACAGCCCCTTTTGTTTAATTTCTATTCCCATTTTTCTCGACAAACATTCACTCAGACAAGCATTATGCTGCTATCTTTCGCCTGCGACATGAAGGCTGTATTGGATCAGCACCTTGACTGCCTCGTTAAATTGGGCAAACCGTTGATCATTTGTCTGGCCCTTTTTAAAGCGGTAATAGATTTGCTGGCAGATGACCGCGAGCTTAAAATAGGCAAAGGTCAAATAAAAATTCACCTTGGATATATCACGGCCTGTTTTTTCCGCGTAGGCATCGATAAACTGCTGACGGCTATAAAATCCTTTATTTATGGTTACGGATGGCTTCCCCATTCCATATTTAAGCCAGTCTGGATCATCCTCTTGGAGCCAATAGCTCATGGCCGCTCCGAGGTCGGCAAGGGGATCACCCACCGTTGTCATTTCCCAGTCGAACAAGCCGGTCATTTTAGTCAAGTCTTCATTGAACATGCTGTTATTTAGTTTGTAGTCATAATGAATTATAGCAGGCTGGCCACTTGGCGGAATATTTCCGGTCAGCCACTTTTTCAACAGCTCAACTTCTTTAATTTCCTCCGTTTTTGCCCGTTCATAGCGCTGGATCCAGCCATGTACCTGCCTTTCCATAAAGCCATCGGGATTGCTGATTTCCACCAACCCTGTCTGTTTGTAATCAATGGAATGCAAGTCGGCAAGTTTATCGACCATTAGTTGCGATATCCGGCGGCACAGGGCTTCCGAGGGAACCACTCCTTCTGGAAAAGTGGTATCCAAAACGAGACCGCGTTTTCTTTCCATGATAAAAAACGGACTGCCGACAATTGCGGGATTATCGGAAAACAATAATGGTTTTGGTGCCTGTGGGAAAAGCGGATGAATTTCTGAAAGCACCCGGTATTCCCTGGCCATATCATGAGCTTTCGGGGCAACTGGCCCCAGAGGAGGTCTGCGCAGGACGGCTTCCCATTCGCCAATTTTAATTTGATAAGTCAGATTGGAATGACCCGCGGAAAACTGAAGGACCTCTAAGGGCCCATCAGGCAGGCTATCGATATGCTCTCGAAGAAACTCCTCCAATACCGCTTCGTTTAATTGCTCTCCTTTTCTAACAGGAATGGTGTCTAGGTTCACTTGACGCTCCAATCATTTCACTCCTTTTTTCAATGTATCGGTGCCCTGGCACAGCATGCTTGAGGTTCCCTCCTTTTGGAAGACGCAGCCATCGATCAATCTGTTAACCTCGCGCATGGGTGCCGCCGTCGACGATCAGGACATTCCCGGTGATGTAGTTGGAGGCATTGGATGCCAGGAATAAGGCGGCTCCCTTCAAATCATCGTCCGAGCCAAATCGCCGGAGTGGTGTCGCTTCGAGAATTGGATTTTTTCCATGTTCAATAATTACCTTGGACATTTTCGTCGGGAAAAAGCCGGGAGCAATGGCGTTAACATTGATATTATGCTGTCCCCATTTCACCGCAAGATCCTTGGTCATCGTAATGACGGCACCCTTACTGGTGTTATAGCCAATCGTGTTCATCACTCTTGGATCGGTACCGCCAAGCCCTGCTACGGAGGCAATATTAATGATTTTTCCGGACTTTTGCCCAATCATCACTTTCCCTACAGCCTGACTCATTAAAAAGGTACCGGTGACATTAACGTTTATCACCTTCTCCCAGGCTTCCAGCGGCATCTCCTCTGCAAGCGCCCCCCAGGTGGCCCCGCTATTGTTGACGAGGATGTCAATCGAACCAAATTCTGCTAAGGTTTTCTCAACAACATGTTGTACATCGTCAGGACTGGTGATGTCGCATTTTAATGCCAATGCCTTCACCCCCAAATCGGAAAGGCGGGCTGCCGTTTCTTCGCAGGCCTCGACTTTTCTTGAACAAACCACGACATTGGCACCGGCCTCAGCATAGCCCTCCGCAATCTGAGCCCCCAGACCGCGGCCACCGCCAGTCACAATTGCCGTTTTTCCGGTTAAGTCAAACAACTCCAATACCTTCATACCCATCCCTCTTTCCTGTTAATCTACTAATTTAAGCTATGACAGATGCTCTTTGCTAACTATCCCTGCTATTCTTTTAACCTATTCATCCTGCCTACGATAGATGCTTTCTCAGTTCATATTTGGCTACGGAAGCACGGTGAACCTCGTCCGGCCCATCGGCAATCCGAAGAGTCCTGGCATTCGCCCAAAGGGCAGCCAGCGGGAAATCATCAGAAACACCGGCACCGCCAAAGGCCTGTATCGCCCGGTCCAGCACTCTAAGCGCCATCGATGGGGCAACGACTTTGATCATCGCAATTTCCGATTTTGCGACTTTATTTCCCACCGTATCCATCATGTAGGCGGCTTTCAGTGTCAACAGCCTGGCTTGTTCTATTTCAATCCGGGAATCAGCAATCCACTCTCTGATCACGCCTTGTTCAGCTAATGGCTTTCCAAATGCAACACGCTTGAGTACACGTTCGCATAAAAGATCCAATGCCCGTTCCGCGGCACCTATTAATCTCATACAGTGATGAATTCTGCCTGGACCTAAACGACCTTGAGCAATCGCAAACCCCTTGCCTTCACCCCAAAGAATATTGTCAACGGGAACCCGTACGTTTTCGAAGGTGATCTCTCCATGGCCGTGCGGCGCGTGGTCATATCCAAAAACCGGAACCATCCGTTCAATTTTGACCCCCGGCGTATCCAGCGGAACCAAAATCATCGACTGCTGCTCATGTTTTTTCGCGGTTGGATCCGTTTTTCCCATAAAAATAGCGATTTTGCATCGGGGATCGCCCGCGCCCGACGACCACCATTTGCGTCCATTGATCACGTACTCGTCGCCTTCTCTACGAATATCCGCTTCGACATTTGTGGCATCAGCGGACGCAACCGCCGGTTCGGTCATTGAAAAACAGGAGCGGATCTCCCCATTTAACAGCGGGATTAACCATTGTTGTTTTTGCTCCTCTGTTCCGTATCGGACCAGTACTTCCATATTTCCCGTATCCGGAGCATTGCAATTAAAGATTTCAGGTCCGATCATTGACCTCCCCATAATTTCACACAATGGGGCATACTCCACATTCGTTAGCCCGGCCCCATACTCGCTTTCCGGCAAAAACAAGTTCCATAAACCGGCTTGCTTTGCTTTCTCCTTCAGCTCTTCGATGATTGGCGGAACGGCGCTCCAGCGGTCCTTCTGCTCGTTTACCTGCTGTTCGTATACGGACTCATTCGGATAAACATACTCATCCATAAATGCATTCAACTTTTTTTGCAGTTCCTGTACCTTCAGTGAATAAGAAAAGTCCATGTTATGCCTCCTTATTATTTTTACTGACTGACCAGTTAGTATGTTTTGTGTAAAAAAATTTCGTCGTCTGTTTTTGATTAATTTTGAAAATTCGAACCATATGATTATTTTAAAACAAAAGAGTCATGATTTTCAAGTATAACTTTGCCACCTAGTATTCTGTCGAAGGGTCGACAAAATTTAGGTGGCACAAATTCGAAAAGCAAAGAGCACGTCTTCAAGATAGTTTAGGCTGAACCTCTTTTGGTTTGCGTTTACTCCTTAGGATTCGTTTTTCCACAAAGTAAGCAGGGACGATGATCACTGCCCAAATCGCGAAATAGTTCAACATTTCAAGAAATGGGTTATTGCTGCCGCCATGTCCATCTTTTCCGTGAAATTTGCCGTCACGAAAATCTCCATTAGGTGGCGGCCCTTGATGCGAAAACGTCGAGTTTCCCGTGTTGTTGCCATTATTAAAGGATGGCCCCGCGTCGCTTTGTTGAAATTGTTTTGGATAGAATTCTCCCATACTTGGAGTCGCTGTCGAAGCATACCATTGCATTCCTCCTGCCAAGATGGCCAGTGACAGAATAACGGATGCAAGGATACCCTTGCGCAGTTTTCCTTCCTTCGTTTTCAATGCTTTTTTACAAATGCTCATCACCCATTGCCAATGCAGGGCAATATGCAGACCAACTAATGCCAAAGTTGCATCAGCCGAAAAACTGTGGATTCCCCGAAGCGAGTGCCAACCTTCAATAGCGAGATTTGGAAAAACCACCCGCGAAATGAAGATACCGGAGATAATCACAGTCGCCATCGAAATTAATAGCAAGATGTTTAACAAATAGCTCAATCTTGTTTTCCCAGGGAGCTTGGGAGTAAAAATCTTTTTCGTTGTATTGATTACCCAGCGCCAGTTCAATCCGATATGTGTCAAAATGGCCACCCCGATCACCAAACCGGCAATCTCGTGAAACGGCAGCCCGTTTAAAACCCTTGGATTCATCAGTAACACAAAAGTAATCGCCATCAGTAAATCGAGTACCATCTTTATATAATTCTTTTTCATTCTAATCCTCCCAATTCAAGCATGTTTGCTTAACTATTTCACATTTTAGCGGGAGAATCTTAAGAAATCCTTAACTTTGAGACCACAAGTGGATGGTCATGGCCTTATGAGAACTGGAGATGGGCTTTTTCTTCGCCTTCTGTTCTCATGAACGCTCTATGAGAACTAGCAACGCACTTTTTCCTCACTTTCTGTTCTCATGAACGCTCCAGGAGGACTAGCGGCTCACTTTCTCCTTTTGGGTCTACACCCCCGTTATATTGGCAGCCGTTTTCTTAAGCCCTCGGTGGTTTTAGTCCAATATTTCACGAACTCACTCTTTTGGAAGACATGTAAAAAAATAGGAAGCACAAGGCTTCCAACATACTTATTGGGCCGTGTAGCCGCCGTCGATAACGCAGGCTTGGCCAGTGATCCCCTTCGCCTCTTCACTGGCAAGAAACATCACGTAATTGGCAATTTCAGCAACACTAAGTAGTCTTTTTTGCGGTACGAGTGGAAAAATGACGTCCTCGAGGGCCCGCTCCACTGGAATATTTCGAGTTTTGGCAAGGTCGGCTAGCTGGTTGCGGACGAGCGGAGTGTCAACATATCCAGGACAGACTGCATTGACGGTAATTCCGTGCTCCGCCCCTTCCAGTGCCGCCACCTTCGTTAGGCCAATCACCCCATGCTTGGCGCTGTTATAGGCAGCTTTTCCGGCAAATCCAACCAAGCCATTGATCGAGGCCATATTGATGATCCGACCGGATTTTTGTTTTTTCATAATCGGGAAAACCTGCTGGGTCGCGATGAAAGGCGCCGTCAACATGACCGAAAGCAGCAATTGAAATTTTTCCTTAGGGAATTCCTCGATCGGGGCCACATGCTGCAGACCGGCATTATTTATTAGAACATCAACGCGGCCATATTGCTCAATGGTTTCGGCTAGGGCTTGCTTCAATTCTTGTTCATTCGTGACATCACATTTTAGCCCTATGGCTGTTAAACCGGCATCTTGCAGTGAAGCTGCGGACTCCTCTACTGCTATTTTTTCTAAATCGGTTAACACCACATTGGCGCCGTTTTCGGCAAAAAGTTTTCCCATCTCGAAACCAATGCCCTGTGCCGCACCGGTAATAAAAACGACCTTATTTTCCACCATGGAAAAACAACCTTCCTTCCTAAATTGGGCTGGCCGATTGGCTGATCCCCCTTAGAAGCTCTCCTTTGCAGCCAACAAACCAGCCAAACAGGTTAGTGACAGTAAATCAATATTTTGTGGCGTAAATCAAGGTTATAAGCCAGTAATTCGGGGTTCCGCGACGGTAAATCTAGAGTTAGCGACAGTAAGCCAATGTTTTGCTCCAGTAAATTAAAGTTATAAGACAGTAATACAAGTCCATCCGACAGTATTCCAATGTTTTACGACAGTAACTCAGAGTTATAAGACAGTAAACCAAGCACATCCAGGCAGTAACCCATTGTGAAACAACTGTAAACCTAGATTTAGCGGCAGTAAACTACTCCTGTAAACCAGGCAAACTTAAATGCCCAATCCAAGTGAAAACAGAACAATCGCAATCGCCACGCCAATGGCCGGAACAATCACCGTTAAGGCGCCAACAGCGCCATACGCATCCTGATGGGACTCGCCGCAAATGGAGCGGATGGTCGTTACCACATAGCCATTATGGGGCAGGGAATCAAGCGCACCCGAGGAAATCGCCACAGTCCGATGCAGTGCCTCGGCGTTAACGCCCATATCCATATAATGCGGAGCCAACAGCGGCAAGGCAATAGCCTGCCCGCCAGAAGCAGAACCAGTCATCCCAGCAATCACGCTGACGGCAATCGCACCGCCAATGAGGGGGCTTCCTGGAATGCTAGTCATTGCCTCAACTGCGGTTTTGAAAGCGGGGACCGCTTGGGCAACGCCGCCAAAGCCAACAACCGCGGCGGTATTACCAATTGCCACCAAAGCGCCCATCGTTCCATCGGAAACCGCGTTCCAAAATGATTTAAAATAGCTGCGATTCAATAAATAAGTCGCGATCACCCCGCCTAACAAGGCAATAATAAGCGCCGATTGTTTCAGCGTATCGTGAAAAACAAAGGAAATAATCAGAACCACTAATAATGGAATTAAGCCAGTCAGTGGATTCGGCAGCTTCTTATCCTCCACCTTCGGATCGTTGTCACGGGTAATGAACCTCTCCCCCTGGCAACCGCTTTTTTAATCATCCGCTTCAGCCACCAGTAACCAAACACCGCCATAAAGACGGCAACAATCAAGCTGACTTCCCAGCCGGCATATGGCGAAGTTCCAAGATACTCAATCGGAATCCAGTTCTGAATTTCCGGCGACCCAGCGGACGTCATCGTAAACGTCACCGATCCGAGGGCCAGTGCCGCCGGGATAAAGCGACGTGGCAGATCTGCCTGCTTGAACAGGCTCAAGGCCATTGGATAGACCGAGAAAGCGACGACAAATAAACTAACGCCGCCATAGGTTAAAATTGCACAGGCGGCAACAACCGCAAGCACTGCATGCTTCATCCCTAATTTTTCAACGACCCACTTCGATACGCTGTCAGCGGCCCCGCTGTCTTCCATGACCTTTCCAAAAATCGATCCTAAAAGGAACATCAAATACCATGACGTCACAAATCCAGAAAAGCCGCCCATGTAATTTGTCACTAAATTGGCTTCCCCTTGGCCGACCTGCTGCGGAAACAATGGTAAACCGCTCAAGACCGCCACGAACAAGGCACAAAGCGGCCCGGCAATGAGCAAATTCATCCCCTTCATCGTTAAGTAGATTAAGAGAAGTAAACCTCCGATAAGACCAATCATGCTTAGCATTCCGTTTCCCCCTTAGCGAAATGATCTTTCGTTCCACCTCTAACCAGCCGGCATTTCCTGTTTTTCGGTTTCCTTTTTGCCTGAAAAATCTCCCCCTTTTTAGATTGCCTTGTCTATATTTATGCAAGCACTGTGCCAATCTATGAAACAGCTAAATACTCGTAATGGTGGCTATGCTTGTGATGGATCCTGTCCGGAAAGCTGGAATGGACGAATACCACAATGATTGTAAACGTCTACATACTTTAGTGTAACGAACCTTCCAGAATTTCGGAAAAGATTCCAGATTTGTGGAAATCTCGTTTAGGAATTCCCAGGGGGCTCTTTTTTCAAGGTTTGATTTTTATATTGCATTTCCCCGGTACACCAATTCGTTCTATCTAATCTCTTTAAAAAATTTAATTTTCAAGGAGGAGACAGCCCTTTGGTGCAGAAAAGCCACTTTAGAGGGCTTCTCAATTCCCTTTAACAACCCTCTGCCGCGGAAAAATAACTTCGACGGATTCCGTAGTGCTCCGCTTCTATCCGGTAAAAAAAACAGGAGATGTGTGATCTCCTGTCCAATAGTACTTATTTCGTTATGCTTTCCATTAGCTCAACATGTTCCGGGCTGCGGACGATTTGGCTGGCTTTAGCCGGTGAAACCGGATCATTTGAGACATGCTCCAATTTATAAGTAAGAATGCGTTTCACCGACTCATTGATCCGCTCCTCGCTGAGTTTCCCGTCCTGAACTGCTTGAAGAATACCCTGATACAATTTCAACTGATGGTCGTATTCATGACAGGCTAACAACAGATCTGCACCGGCATTTACCGCCATGTATCCCAGCTGATCATAGGAATAGTATTTACTCACGGCTCCCATGTCCAGATCGTCCGTGACAACAATTCCTTGATACCCCAGCTGGCCGCGAAGAACATCTTGAATAATCGTCCTGGAGATGCTGGCCGGCATTTTTGCGTCGAAGGCCGGGTACTTTACATGAGTGACCATGACGAAAAATTGCTGTTCCGCTTGTTTTTCCATCATTCGCTTGAACGGAACCATATCGACGTTTTCCAGTGTCGCTTTATCGGCCTTTACAATCGATTCATCCAAGTGCGGATCAACGACGACTCGGCCGTTCCCTGGAAAATGCTTTAGTGAGGCGGTAACATGAGCAGCATTTAAACCTTTCACTGCCTCAAGTCCCAGTGTCGTCGTTTTTCCGGGATCGCGGCCAAATGACCGTTCATCATTGGCAGACAAGTCCAGAACCGGTGCGAAGTCGACCTGAATCCCCATCGCAGCAAGTTCGGTACCATTTAACCGGGCCACCTTATATACCTGGTCGGGACTTGCTGTCCTTCCGAGCCTTTGCTGAGAGGGGATCGGTGAAACGCGGTCGCGCATACGTAACACTGGGCCGCCTTCCTGATCAAGGCCAATCATGAGCGGAAGCGAAACATCGTTTTTCGCTGCTTCCTGTTTTAACCGGTTTGTAAGCTCCGCCACCTGCTCAGGCGATTGCATGTTACGATCAAACAAAATCACCCCGCCGACCTTTTGTTTACGAATCAAGCTTTGAATCGTTTGATCCTCTTCTGTACTCTGAAACCCCACCATAAACATCTGCCCGACTTTTTCCTGTAAAGTCATCTGTTTTAACAGTTTGTCTACCTTTTCTGCAGTCGACTGCTTTTTGCCCGCAGCGGGCTTCTTGTCTTTTTTCGCAGCAGTTGCCGGACTTGACTTTTGCTGCTTCCCGTTTTCCTCTTTGTTAGCAGCAGATTTATTTTTTTCTGCCGACTGTTGTTTTTGCTGCGTCGCCAATTTGGTTACTTGTTTCTGATGATAAAACTGAAAGGCCAGCCCGCCCAGCAGGACGACAGCAACCAGCAATAATATCCAGGCCGATTTTTTCTGTTTCTTTCTTCTATCCATCCTATTCATTCGTCGTATAGGAATCTAATTTCTTAATCTTGGAAGCATTGAGCAGCCAGTGCCCATCCTGATAAATAAGACTCCATGTTCCCCCCCACACTTGAACTAATGTTTTACTGTCAGACTTCCGGTCGTATGAAGTTAAGTTTAGTGAAACCTCGGCATTTGTATCATCAATTTGCTCGACATTAGAAATCTCTACTATATTTCGGTAATTTTTCTCAACACCGCGTTTCCAGTGATCATAGTTGAGTTGTTTTTTCGAAGAAAATAAGTCATACGCTTCCTGATAATTGCCGCTTGAAATATAGTTATAATGATCACGGACGGCTTGGGCAATCGCTTCTTTGTCGCCATCATATTCCGAATCCCCGTTATAGTTGGAATATTCACTATCATCGTAATAATCACCAACAAAATCAGTCGCCGGAATTTCCAGGTACACTTCCTGGCCATCGGAGGTAATCGGTTCTTCCGGACTTTTCACGATGTGGGAACCCAATTGATAGACGGCCTGCAATTTCATTGAACCGTCCGTTTTAACTGGACCAAATTCATCAATATCTTTCATTTTCTTTCCGGTCGATTTGCCGTTTACATATAAAAGGGCATCCTCATTATTCGATGTAACCGTTACGATATTCCCTGAAAAATCCAGCTTCACGTTGATGTTTTGAATTCCCTCTTTGTCTTGACCATCCTCTTCATAAGGATCGATCGACTCGGTTTTCACGACATTTGCATACTCACCCTTATACGTCGCTTTGATCTCAATATCACTTAACAAGTATGGACCAAAGGTGTCATTGCTTTTGCTAAGCTTGCCAACAGCTTTTCCATTTATCGAAATCTCCACAGGATCTTGATCGGTTTCCAGTTTAACCGCATACGGCTTGACATTGATGGCATAGTAATCGAATACCAGCCATTTTTTTCCGTCGCGGACAAGGCTGACCGGTCTTTTCCGATCATCATAGTCCTTGTTAACGGCTAATTTTCCTGCATCCTTTTTCAATTGTAACACCGTTTTGGTATATACATCAGGGTGTTTTTTTAAATACGTAAGAAAATTGGAAATCGCATCATCCGTAAGATCCAGTTCCGTTTGATTTTTGTTTAAAATCTGTTTCATTTCCTTGACATTCTGCTTTTTCACGGCATCTACAAATTGAGCTTGAATTTTTCCAGGTGTCATGGTTGAAGCGATATATTGATAGGCGCCAATCAATCCAATTGCCAGGATGACAATGACCGCGGCAAGAACCTTAAACTTTTTCGAGCGAAAAAAAGACGGTCCTTTACGGTTTTCTTCCCGCGAACGATTTTCTAGGGCGGAAGGAGGCGGTACTGCCGCTTCCCGTTTTTGCACCGCACCACATTTTGGACAAAATTTTTGCCCGGGGTTTAATTGATGTCCACAGTTATGGCAACTTTCCATGCTGTTACACTTCCTTCGGTCTGATGGTGAAATATTTCATAAAATCTTACTTGCTTCCTATTGCTTCATCCGGAGTTTATAAAGCCATGTACCAGCATAGGCGCAAATAAAGGAAAATATAAAACTGAAAATTAAGGTGCTAAATGGACTAAATCCGAGCATCATCGACATGCTGTAAGGATCCCCATTGTCCACGCTGGTGAGAGAAAAACCAATGTCGGAGAACGAGGCCAGTCCCATCATAATAACCGCATACACAGCGCTGAAAATAACCAGATTCTTAACCACATTCGGCTGTTTGGCGATGCGGAATCCCGCCCAAACCAGCAAGATGATTGGAATAATAAGAGCAAACTTTAAATACATTCCAACGTCATTCGTTGCCATCAAGCTGGCAATCGCTTCAAAATCGGAATCAGCAGCTTCGCCTTTTAAGTGGAATCCGGATAAAAAATGATATGAAATCGAGCCCGTATTCTTATCCTCTCCTCCGCTAAAAGTCAACGAGGCAAAATGAAGCAAATTCCACAAATAGGTCCCCAATTGAACGGACGAAGCGGCAATCAGCGAATAGCTTTTGTTCAACAGCTCTTCTAATGGCGTACCATCCAATTCAAAGCCTAATTCCTCTTTAAGTTTGGCAACTTGACTTACTAACATCGCAAAAATGATCACTGAGAAAATGAGAATGCCTCTAAACGGTACGGCAATTGCCTGGTGGATGGACTCTCCAAACGGAAGCTTCCCGCTAAGATGCCCGGTGATTTTTCTAAAATTAGTAGAAAACAAGATTCCAAAACCGCTAAATAAAAAGCCGATCAATAACGTCATCAGCAGTGTTCTGAAAAAGGAATAATGGGTATCAATGCTAAGAGAAAATTTCATTCCCATCTGGCTCATATTGACCTCGTGCGAGAATCCGGCAAAGAAAGAAATGACCGTGCAGACAAGCGCATAAATAATCGCGATCCCTGCGGCGTCAGTGAGGCGTCTGGCTAAATCCTCTCCCCTTGTTTTCCGGCCGGCAACCATCCCTGCGGCAAACAAACCAATAAACGGAATCAATAAATAGAGCAAATAACCGTTTTTCGCCAGTGCATCAACGGAAAAACTTCCCTCATCAAAGCCCAAGTCCCCTCCTGCCTTTACGGTAAGGTTGGGATTTTGCAGGTTCGCCATCATCATGATATCGGTCACACCAATAAATTTACCCGTAAGCAGTTTGACATCCGAACCAACCAAATTGGAGATCTCAGAATCCGACATGGCTTCATTCATCAGGTTGCTATACAGCTTTTCCGTTGATTTCATCATGAAAAAGGAAATGGCAAAAACAATCACAATAGCCAGCAGAGCCGGAATAACCGTTGTTTTGATCTGTTGAAAACTTATGGAAGGCCATTTTCCCAGCTTCGGCATTGTCGGTGTGAGTCTTGTTGGATCCTTCATGATGGTTGGAGTATTACTTTTTTCAGTTACATACTTTCCCAAGCTTTGACCACAATGTTGACAATAGTTTGCGAGGGTCGAAACCGTTCCCCCACATTGGGGACAATAGTTGGAGCTTTGCTCTTGTTTCCGATATTTTACATTATGATTTTTCAAAAAGGCCCCGTCGTGGGAGCAATAATTGGCAGATGCAGGATTTTCTGCCCCACAGCTTTTACAATACATCCTATAAACCTCCTACAAAACCAGACGGCTGCCGCAGCAAGGACAGAAGCTGCCATTTGCGGGGATTTGTTCTTCACATGTCGGACAACTGACCAGTTCAGCTTGTCCCTTCATATCAGTGGCCGTTTCCTGCTTTTGGCCGCAGTATCCGCAGAACTTATCATCATGATCAATTGTTGCCCCACAGTTTGTGCATGTTTTGGTGGCGCTTTTTTGATTTAACTCTTCCAGCGCCTTTTGTGCTTGATAGATTTGGCTGTCTAGATTTGCAATATCAACAACATAACCGTGAAGTTTCGAATCTGAAAGTTCACCGGTACGAATTTTTTGATAAGCTTCTTCTCCCAGTTTTAAAATCAGACTGCTCCGCGCTGCGGAAATGTCCTGAATCTCCTTTTTATACTGGCCCATTTCCTGAACAGTCTGAAACTTCTGCTTCCCTTGTTGCAGGGAATCTTGGATTTTATTTATGCTGCCCCCAAGTTTCGTCTGTAAATTACTCATGTTCCATTCCTCCTATTCTAAAAATAAAATCCAATTACTAATTTACCATATTTTTAGGCATTTAGACTGATAATTCATAAATTATTTCTATTTTAAGAAAATAAATTACATTCGGATGCCCCATGTACTGCAACAAAAATGGACTTTTCAGAAGTTGAATAATGTTATATTGGAAAATTATTTAGCCGTGATATTTTTTCAAGAAAATAATCCGTTAAATGAGGGATTTTGAAGGGGACAACATAATAATGGTCTCTAAAAGATCATTCTTGTACAAAATATCCATGCCGCTTAGCATCCCCCAACCACCTCCATCTGTACTTTCCTATTAATATATGAAACAACAAATTTTGTTAGAAGTGGCGGTGTGGGGCGCTAAATTGAGCCGAAGTTACGCCAATGTTACTTTGAACATTTTGTGTTAGGTCCGTGACAATCGTTGACATTATTCTGCAAACTTCATATACTTTCGACATAAGCTGAGGAAATTTTTACCCTTAGAGGTAATTGCTGAGCTATTCCCCTAAGGAGGGTTGCCAAAATGTCAAATTTCCTATCCATTCAACTCTTCAAAGTTCCTGTGAAAACATGGCTATTTATCATCCTATTTTATGGTTTTCCTGCTCTGTTGGATTTAATAGACTTTAATGACCTTTATTTTCATAATATCCTTTGGTTTCTTTACTTAATTCCAACATTGTTTTTAACTTTTTTACATGGCAGTAAATATGGAATTCTTTCAACAGGGGCAGGTTCGCTGCTCTTTCTTTTGACTGAATCACTTCAACCTAGCGGGATTGTCAGTCAAGGACTAATCACGTTAGCAGAGCTGATTTTGGTTAATGTCCTAATTACGGTTATTGTCGGTCAACTTGTGAAGCGGAATAATCGGGAACTGGGGAGGCAAAAGGAGCTGGAACGGCAATTAGGAGAAGCAAAGGCAGACTTGGAATATATCGCCTTTCACGATTCCTTAGCCGGACTATATAATTTGAATTATTTTAGCCACCGTTTAACGAAACAGTTCGAAGAGAATAAGATAAACAGAATACCCGCTTGTTTAATGTTCTTTAATTTGGACCGGTTTAAACTGATCAATGATTCCTATGGGCACCCATTTGGTGATCAGATACTTAAACTCGTTGCCGAAAAGCTGCTGTCTTTGATAGAACCAGGCGGTACTGCTGTACGATCAGGGGGCGACGATTTCATCCTTTACCTGCCGGAAACACTCCCTGACCAGGCAAAAGAATTAGCAAATCGAATATTAATGGAATTTTCAAAGCCGATTCATTTTGGAAAAATAGAAATCCGCCTGTCTGCTAGCATCGGAATTGTCCATATTCAAGAGGAAGATTCGCTCGAGGTTTCTTTACAAAAAGCAAGTTCTTCTTTGCATTTTGCCAAAGAGACAGGTCGCAACAAATATCAGTTTTATAGTGCGAAATTTGTTGAAGCAGCCAATCGCCGGCTGTTACTGGAGCAAGGATTACGCAAAGCGTTGGAGGAGAAGCGGCTGAAAGTTTTTTACCAGCCGAAGTTCGACTTGCATTTAAATCAAATTACCGGCTTAGAGGCGCTGTTAAGATGGAACGATCCTGTTTTGGGGAATGTTTCCCCGGATGAATTTATCCCGGTTGCCGAGGAGACTGGTTTAATTATTCCGATCGGAAAATGGGTTTTGGAAGAAGCCAGCCGGCAAGTCTTGGAATGGCAGAAGATGGGGTATTCTGATTTGCATGTTTGCGTCAATATCTCCAGTATCCAATTTTTACAAAACGATTTCACAAAAATGATCGAACAAATTATCAGGGAAAACTCCCTCCAGCCTCAGTCCCTGAATCTGGAAATTACCGAAAGAATTGCGCTTTACAATATTGAAGACACGATTCAAAAATTAGAGCATTTACAGCAATTTGGTGTCACCATTTCATTGGATGATTTTGGAACCGGATACTCGTCTTTAAGTTATATTAAATCCCTTCCAATTAACTTTTTAAAAATCGACCGTTCCTTTATAAAGGATATTTTTTTCAATCATCAAGATGCCGCCATCATTCGTTCGATTATTTCTTTGGCCCAATCCTTAGACTTTAAAGTCGTCGCCGAGGGTGTCGAAACCGATGACCAGCTTCGCGTGTTAGGCGAAATGGGCTGTAATGAAATTCAGGGATATTATATCGCCAAGCCAATGGCATCAGAAGACTTCAGCAAATTTTTAGAAGATAATTTGGTGAAACACTACAGTTATGAGTAAAAAGAAATACATAAAAAAGTAGAGAGACGTTGCTCCCTACTTTTTTGTACTAGATTTATTTTTTACATAAGCCTAATTCTCTACGCTTTGAAAGCCAGCGTTACTTACATCCCAACATAAGCGGAGATAGCTCCGAAAATGGCTGCGATGACCCAGAGGATCGGGAAAAGCTTCATGATTAATTTCAGCCATTGGCCAAAGCTGATGCGGGCAATGGCTAAGCCTGCTAACAGCACACCGCCGGTTGGCGAAATAAGGTTCGTTAACCCGTTACCAAATTGGTAGGCGGTAACCGCTGCTTCGCGGTTAATCCCGACGAGCTCCGCTAATGGAGCCATGACTGGCATCGTTAGGGCAGCCTCGCCTGATGACGATGGAACAAAGAAGGTAATCAGATTATGAGCCAGCAGCATGATGGTGGTAAAAGCAAATTTCGGCAGTCCCTGCATCCAGCCGGCCAATGTATTCAAAATAGTATCAATGATCATCCCGTTATCAGCAATTACAAGGATTCCACGGGCCAGTCCAATAATCACAGCCGCGTAGATGAAGTCGGCGCAGCCTTGAACAAAGTTCTCGGCCATTTCCTTTTGATTCATTTTCGCAACAATACCGGCAAATAAACCTAAGGCGACAAAAATTGCACCGATTTCTGTCATATACCAGCCTTTAGCAAGAATGCCCCAAACAATTAAGCCAAGTGCAACGACAAACCCTGACAAAATCAATTTATCTCTGAAAGAGAAAGTAATATCCTGCCCATCATCGGCTTTGATGAAGCGGTCACGGTTTTCCAGGTCATTTTTATAAACAACCGACTTCTCCGGATGCTTCCGTACTCTGTTGGCGTACCACATCGTAAACGCAATTGAAACTCCGGTGAAGACAATCCACTCGATAAAGCGCAGCCATAATTGCGGATTTCCTTCAATTCCGGACACGCCCTGAGCAATCAGGACGGAAAACGGATTGAGTGTCGAACCGACATAGCCGATTTGCGTCCCTAAAAATAGAATCAGAATCGCCGTGATCGAATCAAATTGTAGAACATACATTAATGAAATAAAGATGGCATAAAGCGGGATGGTTTCTTCACTCATCCCAAACGTTGATCCACCTAAGCTGAAAATAATCATCGCAATCGGGATGACGAGAATCCCTTTATTTTTCAATCTGCCGGCAAGGGCGACCAGTCCCCTGTCTATCGCACCTGTTTTTAAAATAATCCCAAATGCTCCACCGACAACCAACACAAAGGCGACGACATCAGCGGCATTGATGACACCTTCCATCGGTGCGCTAAGGATGCCTGAAAGACCTTGGCGTAAATCACCATTTTCTCCTGTTTTCGGGATGGTGTGGAATGTTCCCGGAACAATGACACTTCTTGTTGTTCCGTCGACGGTTACATCTTTACGGTCAAATTGACCGCTCGGAATAATCCAGGTCAACAGGGCGACAGCAATTATAATCAGAAAAATAAGTGTGTAGCTATGTGGCAGCGTCCATTTTTTTCGTTTTTCCGTTTTTTGTGGCTGTTTTTCCTCGAATGTTGCTTGCAATTGATTTGCTTCCATGGCAGTTCCCCATTTCCTTTTAAAATAACGTTTTATAACGTATTACCGAAAACTAAGAAACACTTTCATTCGTTCTCTTTTATGAGATCATAAACAATTTTTCCATCAGCAATCGTCAAAACCACCTTGGCAGCGCGGACTTCGGAGGCATCAGTGGTAAATAAATTCCGGTCAAACACGGCAAGATCGGCATATTTCCCGACCGAAAGCGAGCCCGTTTGGTCCTCCATCTGATGATGCTTCGCCCCGTTAATCGTCCATGCTTTTAGAAGCTCCGGGATCGGCATGCCCCGCTCCGGGAACCAGCCTCCCTCTGGTGAGCCATCAGGGAACAAGCGCTTGTTAGCGGCATAAATAGAATCCGGAACACTGGTAATGAACAGCGGCAAATCGGTTCCGGCGGTAACCGTAATCCCTGCATCCAGCATCGCGCGATAATCGTAAAAGCGATGTTCTTTTTCCTTTCCGACAACCGCTGCCATATAAGCCTCCTGATACGAAGGATTCAGCAGCAGCACTTGGGCATAAACCTCAGCAAATACCCCCAGCTCACCCATTCGCTTTAAATCGTCCGGATGAGGAAACTCTAGATCGCTAAGCGAATGGCGGACATCATGCTGACCATTGACTTGGCGACATTTTTCCAAAATGGATACTGCCTGGCGAATGGCCGCGTCGCCCTCCGCAGTCAAACAGCATTTGAGCCCCAGCTTGTCCGCCTGTAACACCAACTCTTCAATCTTTTGATAATCAATATCCAGTAAACTTTTGACTCCGGGCATGTCGGCATATGGCTCGAGCATATCGCCGGTATGGTCAGCGACGACACCATCGATCATTATTTTAAAACCTTGAAAATGGAGGTGGTCATCGCAATATTGGGCTTGATAGGTTTGCCCGACTTCGAGATTAAGAGGTTCCAAGACAGGTTCCAAGGCAAAGTGGACCCTTAATGGCAGGCGCTCTTCCGATTTTAGCTCGGTTAATACCGGTAGCAGGTCATATTGATCAAACCCAATATCCTTAATTGAGGTGACCCCACGGGATGCCAGCAGCCGACAGAAGTCCAGGAATTCCTGCTTCACTTGCTTCTGGTCCTGCAGCATGTCTTTTAATAAATGGGCCCTTGCCTCGGCACTGCAATTTTCCGGTGTAAAATGATATTGGTCGATCGCCTTTTGATTCATCCAAACAAAGCTTTTCGTGCGGTTAATGGCAATCACCGGCCTGTTCGGAAAAGCTTCATCAAGGAGGCGCTGTTCCGGTTTGCCACCCCAAGTTTCCTGATCCCAACCATAGGCATACAGATTTTGTTCCGAATCGAGGATAACGGCGGACTCGATCAACCGCTGCAATGCTTCCTCAACCGTTGTGGTGCCTGATAAATCGACACCTCGATGCATCGACATGTATCCGGTGAAAAACACATGGTTGTCATGAATGCCCGGCATCACAAGCTGTTCCCCGAGTTGGTACACCTTTGTTTCCTGACCAATCCATTGCTGAGCCTCATCTTGTGCGCCAACAGCGGCAATTTTGTTGCCTTGAATCGCAATAAACCCAGCAAACGGTTCTTCTGCATCCGGCTCGCTTGAAAAAATATGATTTGAAATTAGGACAATGTCTGCCGCTCGGCTATTTGCAGCCTCGGTATGTTGCAGCGTCTCATCCGATACAGTATTTGTCATACAAGCAACTTCTTCCTATTGGTAATGGTAAAGCATAGATAGTTCAGCCTTGCTACTATTTAGAAATACTTTTAGGAATATTTAGGTACTGATTCGGACACCAGCCCCCTTTCCCGTATTAATCCAGTGAATAGAACAGATAGTGAATATTCATTCCCGCAATTTGTTGACGTTTTATATGAGGCATATGATGATCTCCTTTATTAAAACGCTGTCATTTTTGAAAAAATAGATTTAGTTTAGCATAACGATATGGAACGTTATGCTGATCGATGCTATTGTCGACCAGGGCGGCACAAATTTTCCCGCGCTCGGGCACCTATCCGGTCTATTGGTGACCTTACTGATTAAATTTTTGGTCGCTCGGTCTCCAACACTGAGCATTGGTGACCGGACAACATAAATTTTCGAGCGTGCGGGCGCCTATACTGCTTATTGGTGACTAAACTGCTCAAATTTTTGGCCGTCCGGGCGCCCAACAGAGCTATTGGTGACCAAGGCAACTCAGATTTCCATCACGCGGGCTCCAACAACGTCTATTGGGGACCGAACTGATCAAATTATCAGCCGCGCGGGCGCCTATACTATTTATTGGTGACTAAACTGCTTAAATTTTTGACCGTCCGGGCGCCTATCCAGCCTATTGGGGACCGAAACAACTCAACTTTCCATCGCTCGGGCTCCAACAACGCCGAGTGTGCGCTAATCCCGCGCTTATTCAAAACATCATTAACTACAACGTAAACTGATAGCGGTCACCGATAATATACTGTTTGCCGACATGTACCGGATCGTTGTTTTGGTCAAATATAACTGTCTTCATCAAGAACAAAGGCTTCCCAATCGATGTTTCCAGCAGCTGAGCCTTTTCTTCATCGGCTAACACGATTTCTAAAGTGGTTTTTCCCGATTGCTCCGGACTGATTCCATACTTTTCCCGCAGCAAATCATAGAGTGACCCCTCCAACGCCTCCTCCAGCAGAAAGCGAAAGCGGGTACCGGGATAATAGTTATTTTCCAGCATCAGCGGGGCATCGCCAGCATATCTTTTCCTCTGAATATAGAGCACCTTTTCATCCTTCGCCAATTGCAGCAGCTGACGAAGAGCAGCATCAGGCTTGATCAGTTCTTTTTTCGTCACGATGCTGTGCGAGCTTAGGCCATTAGCTTGGCAGGCTGCGGTAAAGCCCATGACATGATCAAATTCGATTTTGCGGTCAATTTTTCGAAGGCTGACAAACGTACCTTTTCCTTGCCGCTTCACTAAGTAACCTTCCTTAACCAGCTCTTCGACCGCTTTACGGACGGTAATTCGGCTAACATCGTACCGCTCACTTAATTCCACTTCAGTGGGGATTTTTTCCCCCTGCTGAAATTGATCATTTAAAATGGCAGCTTGAATGGCTTTTTTCAATTGAATATATAATGGTTCTTGATGGTCCGCGTTTAACATTATGTTCCCCTTCTTGTTTAAAACGTTATCTACTCTTATGAAAAGAGTACCAGAGCTTTCGTTCTATCACAAGAAGGAACCAATCATGTTACTGATAGCGCACACCATAGCCAAACGATCCTTCTACAAGACAGCTCTTCGCCGCAAACCCGGCCGCCTCCTTCATCGCTGTTTGAATGTCATGACCTGTGATCAAAGAAAGCAGAAACGCAGTAATAAACGAATCGCCCGCTCCCATTGTGTCCACGGCTTTGACATATTCCGGAGCTTGATAATAGTAGTTTGCCCCGTCGAAGGCAATCGCCGGCTCACTGCCGCGGGTTGCCAAGAGAATTTGCCCCTCTTTTGCAAAATTGGCCTTTAATAATTGTTTGGCCTCTTCTTCAGACAAGTGACTGCAGGAGAAAAAGCCATAATTGACATCAGAAATAAATTGGTCAATCTGTTCCTGCTGGAAATCATCGGAAAAGTCAAATGATAGCGGCACTCCGAGAGCGCTTAGTTCTGTTAAAATATGGCCCGTATGACTGTACAGCCCTGTATGGATAAGCGAAAATTCTTGAATATAGGCTTTATCGTCTTCTGTCAGCTCCAGTAAATGTTCACGTGTCACCCCGCCATCATTACTGCCGAGGAAAACCCGGTCGCCATCCTCCAAGGTAACGCGGGCACAGCCATTTTCTCCGCTAAAATGACGGCAATGCGAGACATCGATGCCGATTTCATTGACCACACGCTGAACATGCTCGGCCTCGGCATCATCACCGAATGTTCCGATAAACGCCGCTTCAAAGCCTAATTTTTTTGCAAACACACTGAAGTTCAAGGCATTTCCGCCCGGGTACATCGTTTTAATATGAACATATTTATCTACGACATTATCACCGATCCCTATTACTTTAACCATATCATTCACCCTCTATTTTTAGTATGATACTTTCCCCATATAGCGGCGAGTTTCTAATGGATGATTGCGCACTTCAGCCAATGCCTCCCGATACACACACATAATGCTATAAAATAAAATTGGATTGAAAAATTCCACCACTTCATCGGCAATCGTGTTAATACCTAACTCTTTGGCATCGACAATTTCGACTTTTTCACCGTATTCAAGGAGGAATGTTTTCGCCCGTTCATCCAATGCCCGTGTCCGTCCTTCATTCATCAGCAAAATAAACGGTGTTTCTTTATCGGTGACTTCAAACGGTCCATGGAAATATTCGCCCGAATGAATCGAAGCCGCATTAAGCCATTGCATTTCCATCAGGGAACAAATCGCAAAACCGTAGGCATGTCCATAGGATGCACCGCTGGATAAAACATAAAACAGCTCTTCATCTTTGTATTTTTCGGCAAATTCTTTTGTACGGTCGGCAACCTGCTGCTCGCCTTTTTGTATAATGCCATTGATTTTTTCGATGCCGCTTTGGAATGCCTCGTAATGGGCATATCCTTCCGTTACGTTAAGAACCTCAACCACTAATTGGAGGATGATCGCCATTGGATTATTTTTGACATCGCTGTCCTTGCCCCACTCATACAAAAATACATAATCGGAATGTTCATTCAAGGCAGCGTCTTTGTTATGGGTCAGGCCAATCGTATGGGCACCATGTTCTTTCGCCACTTTTGCTGCATTGACTGATTCTGCCGTGTTGCCGCCATGAGAGCAGACAATCACAAGAGAATCTTGATTCAAACGCTTTGGCGTCGCATGAACAAATTCGTTTGCGGTATATAAACCGGTCACAACCTTTTTCGCTTCGCTTTCAAGGAAGTATTTTGCCGGGTACATATCTACTAAAGATCCGCCACAGGCAACCAGGTATACCTCGGTAATCCCCTGTTCGGTCTGAGAATTGATTTCGTTGATGACATTAACTACGTTCATTGGAGACACTCCTTTTGTTTTTTATATAACGTTATATAACGTATTATTATTACACTCTTAATATAAACGCTTCCATCACCTTCGTCAATGGCAAATTTGTGTCGTTTGGGTGAAAAAAACGGTAGTGTGCCTTTGATCTGGTTTATGAGAACCTGCAGCTGCTTTTTCCTTGGCTTATATTCTCATAGATGGCTGATGAGAACTCTCAACCGCCCTTTCCTCGGTGTTTTGTTCCCATGAACGCCTTATGAGAACTTTCCACAACTCTTTTCCGGGATTACTGTTCTCATGAACGCTTTATGAAGCCAAATCCAACTATCTTCATTACCTGTCTGTTCTCATGAAAACCTATTAGGGTAGAACTCCATCTTTTTTGACTTTCTAATCATCAATTTTACGCCCCGGCAGAAAAAATGACTTGGAAACTTATCTAGTATTTCAACCAGTAGACAGAATCCCCTTTTCTAGCAGTTGCAAAAAAAGAAGGTCTCTGTCCTTATAAACAGGGGACTCTTCAATGGTCTCTACATGTCTCCTCGTTGTTGTCCTCCACTTGTCCCACAGTTTGAGCATTCTGTAATCAGTGGAACACTTTGTTACAAATCTTTTTAACTAATGAGATCAATTGAGTGTGTTCGTCTAGAAAAATATATTCTTAAGACGATGAATCCTTCTAGGTTCTGGAATTATTCGGTATTTTATTTGTGAAATATTGAACTATTTATGAACCATTCCAAATAAACACCGTCTATTTTTGAGTTTGGCACACGGTTTGCTTCTAATATAGATGTCAAGTGCCAAACAATTTTTCTTATGACAGTAGCAGAGTAAAGGAGTTGATTAAATGAAAAAAAATGAAATCCCGAAATTCGGAAATCTGCAAAACTTAAGAGTGATTAATGCTGCATCAGTTGTTGCCGGGCCTTTTCTATGTGGCTTACTCGCTGAACAAGGGGCGGACGTAATTGAGCTTGAAAGTACAAGAGTGCCGGATATGTTCCGAAATTTTGGAGATGCCTGGTCAGTGGAAAGAAGAAACCAGAGAATGGTTTCACTTAATATTCCCACGCCAGAAGGAAAAGAAATATTATTGCGCATGGTTAAAGATGCAGACGTTCTAGTAGAGTCCTCAAAGGGTGGCACTTGGGATAAATGGGGACTTTCTGACGAAGTATTATGGGAAGCAAATCCTGCTCTTGTCATTGTTCACATCTCAGGATTTGGGCAAACAGGTCATCCCGACTATGTTTCTCTTCCATCCTTTGACAGTATTGGACAAGCCTTCAGTGGGTTCATGGCCATTAACGGAATGCCAGAGCCTAACCCACCCTATGCTGTAAAACCATATACAGGCGATTACATTACTGGCCTATTTGGAGCATGGGCCTGCCTAGCAGCTGTCATCCGGTCAAGGGAAACAGGGAAAGGGGAAAGCATTGACGTTACCCAATATGAATCATTGGCAAGACTACAAGCTAACTACATGTCTGATGGATTGAACAAGGGCATTCAATATCCCAGGATGGGCAACCACGATATCACAGGGGCATGTAATGGAACAGAAAGATGCAAGGACGGTTGGATCTTTATCGCAGTCGGTGGTGCTGGACCAGTTGGAAGACTTATTAAGTTATTAGGATTTGAAAATGACCCAGACTTCCAAGGGCCCATCCAAACAATCACCAGGCAGCAACCAAAAAGAGCTAAAAAGTTTGTTAAAGCGTTAGAAGATTTTTGTCTAGAGCGAACCGTTGATGAAGTGGCAAATATTATGTCTGAATTGAAGGTTCCGTGCAGTAAAATTTTGACTTATAAAGATATGCTTGAGCATCCACATTATCAAGCCCGGGAAACCATTACCGAATGGTATGACGAGGTTACAGATAGAAAAATTAAAGGCATTAACCTTATTCCTAAGTTCAAGAATAACCCAGGACAAATCTTTCGGGGTGGTCCAAAATATGGGATTGATAATGAAGATGTTATGCATGAGTTCGGCTATACAGATGAAGAAATTCAAGCATTTTATGAAAAAGGTATTATGAATCCTCCTACGAAATAACCAACCAATGTTTTGTTTTATGTAGGCAAAAACCTATTAAAATATGAAAAAGTAAAGGAGCGTTAATTATGCACTATGGTTGGAAAATATTGATGGCTAGTATTGGATTTTATGCACTTGTTACAGGGGTCTTATGTAATACAGCCGGGATTTTCCTTACACCTGTAATGGATGAAATGGGTTGGACACGAACAGAAGCTTCCATGTATCTAACCATCTTCCCACTTGTAGCAGCTGTCATTCAGCCAATTGCTGGTAAAGTATTGCAAAAATACAATCCAAAGTTAATTCTAGCTACCTGTGTGGTTGTCTTTTGTGTAGCTTTTATTGCCACCTCACAAGCACACTCAGTTCTTGCTTGGAATGCCTTCGGAGTTATCTATGGGATTACAGCGGGATTCTTTATGTACATTCCAACTCCTTGGTTAGTTAATAACTGGTTTTCCAAAAAAGCTGGTCTCGCTCTTGGAATTACTGGTGCAGCATTAAGTATCTTTGCAGCGATTGCCAGCCCTGTAGGAAATGCCCTAATCGTTTCATACGGCTGGAGAACAACTCGTATTATCCTTGGTATTGTGACACTTGTCATTGCATTGCCATTGACACTATTAGTCAAGAAATCTCCATCAGAAATAGGTCTAAAACCGTATGGTTATGAAGAAACTGGAAAAAATCAAAAAAATGCTATTGCACCAGAAGACACAGGTGTCAGCTTCGGAAAAGTTATTAAGAGCCCGGCATTTTACCTACTTATCTTATTAGCAGGATTATTCTGCCTTAACGCTTCCTTCTTCCAACAAATTCCAAGCTATGCTGCAACAGGCTCACTTGGTGCTGCTGCAGGAGCGATGGCTGTTTCCATCGTCATGGTCGGCGGTATTGTTGGAAAATTCGTTCTAGGTATTGTAAACGATGCCTTCGGTTCAAAAGTCATGGGATTCTTCAGTACCATTTGTGGGGCCGCAGGAATCGCCTTAGCCTTTTTTGCTGGAGGTAGTGGGAATGCCGTTCTCTTCTACATTGGAATGGGGATATTCGGTGGTGGTTACTCTGGATTAACACTTGTTTGTCCAATGGTAACAAAGGATTCATTTGGTCCTAAAGACTACAGCCAAATCTATTCTTACGTAACTGCTGGAATTTTCATCTTTAGTGCCTTGGCACCATTATTATACGCTCAAATCTATGATGTTACCAAATCCTTCAATTTAGGTTTTATCATTGTTATTGCAGGATATATTGTAGCTGCTATTCTTATCCCAACGATCCTAGCAATGGGTAGAAGAATGCAGAAACAAAATGCAAGTCAACACGCTGCCTAAATAGAAAACAATGAGCAATGACGTTCTCTGATTAACGAGAAAATACACCTATTAATAAATGATTAATCTTCGAATTCTGAAGGAAGTCATAGTAGGTGTTTTTTCTTTTTATATGAACAGAGATACGAAACCAGTGCCATCCTCAAATAAAGTGAAGCATCACTAATTGGGATATTTGCTATCCCACTGTTGTCATCTAAACGGTTTACAATTGTTCCACCACGTCGTTAACTTATTTGACCTAGACAAACCCGATCCTTCGTAGGTTTTTAACGGGCGTTTCCCCTTCCATCTTCCTTGTTTTGTAAATAAAAGGTGGGGCCTTATGCCCGTTATGGTGGATTAAATAGTGCTGCTAAGGATATCCGATGAATTTCACAAATGGATTGGCTGAGAAAGGGGCTATAACATGCTTGATTTCAAACCAATTACTATTGAAGACATGGATGAAATCAATTCATACTTAGATAATTTGGGATCCTACCTATGTGACCATTCCTTTGTGGATATGTTTCTTTGGAAAGACATGTATCAAACTAAATTTTGTATAAAGGATCAGTTCTTATTTCTAACCGTTGTCTCCTACCCGCAAAAAACACCCATGTATATATTTCCAATCGGTCGCGGAAATTTACAACATGCTTTGAAAATACTCTCTGTGGATGCGGCAATAAGAGATATTCCACTCAAGATAACAGCTATCTCAAGGGAGATAAAAGAGGCGCTTGAAACTACCTTTCCAAACAAATATAATTTTACAAATTTGCGAGATCAAGCTGATTATGTTTATGAAAGCAATGATATGATTTCTCTAAAAGGGAATAAATACCACAGTAAGAAAAACCATATTAACCACTTCATGAAAATGTATAGGGATTCATGGAGATATGAAGATATCACTCTTGAAAACCTCGAAGAGGTAAAAGATTATTGCCACAAGTGGTTCGAGAATAATGCAGACCGTAAGGAGGCGGGCTCCATATTTGATGAAAAGAAGGCTTTGAAACACGCCTTTCAACACTATGCTGCTTTAGAACTTCAAGGTGGATTGCTACGCCTAAATGGTGAAATCATTGCTTTCTCCATCGGCTCCCAGAGCAAGAGCAAAAAAGATCAGGTTATCGTGCACTTTGAGAAGGCCGATTCCAATATCAGTGGTTCTTACCAAATGATTAACCAACAGTTTGCAATGGCAAATTGCCAGCATGTGACGTGGATTAACCGGGAGGAAGATTTAGGAGTTGCAGGTCTCAGAAAAGCCAAACTTTCTTATTATCCCGCCTTCATCGCATATAAATATATGGCAACAGTAAAGGGAGATGGTTAAGGTGAATAACATTCGCTTTGCAGACCAAGAAGACCGTAACCAAATACAAGCCTTATGGAAGCTATGCTTTCCTGATGATGGGAGATTTGACGCTTGGTTTTTTAAGTATGTTTTTTCCTATGACCATACTTTATTGTACTGTGTTAATCATACTATCTGTTCTATGCTTCAGGTTTACCCATATCAACTTACAATCAATAATAAAAACTATCCGGTTCAGTATGTGTACGGTGTCTGCACTCACCCCGATTATCGGCATAAAGGAATGATGGCAGATTTAATGGACTTCTCCTTCCAACTTGGAAAATTACGGGGCAACTTTGCCTCTATTCTTATCCCCCAGGAGGAGACACTGTTTGCTTTATACGAGAAGTTTGGCTATAGGAAAGGCTTCTATGCAAGTTTAATAGACGTAGTCTCCAATGACGCATCTGACCAGACTCAGATTAAGACAGCGAGAGAACAAGACATTCCATCTTTAGCCAGCATCTATGAACAAAGCGTAATGAATTACAATGGAGTCATTATTAGAGATAAAACATACTGGGAAAAACAGATCCATCTCTTTACAGCCACGGGGGGAAAGGTATTCCTCTTGAAAAATGACGGACGGTCCATGGCTTATGCCTTTGTTGGCTTAAATGGAGGAATTCCTTTTATCCAGGAAGGATGCGGGGTTGATGTTCAGGCTATTCGCACCCTTGGACAAAAATTATCCTGCCTTTACAAACAGCCGAAAATAAGTACGATTGTTCCGCCTCATTTGGCCTTAGAGCAAACATACCCGATTGGATGCATAAAATTCTTCACAACTAAGAATATTCCTAATCTATGGGGATATATGAATCTTATGTTTAATTAAATGGACACATTCCTTATTAAAGGATTATTGTATAATAGTATTGACAGGTATTCCTTTCGAATTTACGAGGATGGGTCGTAAAATAGTAGAAAGGAGCACATTTAATGAAAGACATTATTAATGATTTAGTAGCCGAACAAGTGCAAGTGGATACCCTTGTAAACAAACTTACGGAGGAACAGTGGCTTATCGATGTCCCTGTTGAAAAATGGGACATCAAGGATGCAATTATTCATATTGCATTCTATGATTACTGTGCAAACAAACTCATGCGTGGGGGCGCTGAGGATCTCATGGCCATTACACCGGAAGCTGAGCAGGATGAATATGTTCGTGCTACAAAGTTCAGGTATATGTCAGGTAAGGAAGTTTTGGCATGGTGGAGAGAAGAACGGACTCAGATGACTGCTACATTCTATGATATGAATCCGAAGGACCGAATCCCTTGGGCTCCTGGAATGCCTATGTCAGCAAAATCCCTCGCATCTGCGAGACTTATGGAACTATGGGCCCATTCAGTAGATATCTATGACGCCCTTGGATTAGACCCAGTTGTCGAAGACCGCATTACAAGCACTTTATTCCTATCTTGGCAAGCACGCCCTTTTGCTTACCGGATCAATGATTTTGATCTTCCAGATACACCTATGTATCTTGAACTCCAATTACCTTCAGGAGAGATTTGGACAAAGGGTGATCCTACTGCTGACAATTATATTAAAGGCACCGCCAAAGAATGGGCATTGGTTTCGATTCGGCGAAGACACTGGATGGATACTGAGCTAGAAGTTGTGGGTGATGAGGCCCGTCGCTATGCTTCTGTTGTTCAATGCTTTGCTGGCCCAGCTGAAAAGGCCCCAGAACCAAAGCGCCAACGCTAAATAAACAAATGAGAGCTGTCCTCAAGTGCCCATCACTTATAGACAGCTCTTTTTTCAACTACAGCTAGTGTTAAGCAATCAGTCAAAAAATCCGCAAAGAAATGGAAGCCTACCTCACCTTTGGTAGACTTCTCAATTAGCTACTCCAATATTCGATACCTTTCTAGCGGTGATAATTTCTACTGCCGATATCTTATGATAATAATTACGTCCCCTACCAACCCTCCGAATGATAACTTCCTGTCCGTCGTTGAATCCTTTGCAGCAGGTCTTTCCTGGCATAGCTCTTTCTATTTCCTCATAAGCTCAAAATCGGTTCTATGAAAAAAAGACTGCCAGTCTGGCAGCCTGTCCGACGAATGTTTCCGTTTTAGATTCTACGAGTCTATAAATGATCAATGTAATCTTTCCGTGTTATGATACCCTTTTCGTATAAAGATTGAATTTCCTGTTGTGATAATCCTAACTCTACTAAAACATCGTCATTATCCATTCCGATATTAGGGGCACCCCGCCAAATTTTCCCTGGACTGTTTTTAAACTTAGGAAATATATTGACCCCTTTCACCTTTTGGCCATTTGCAGCCTCCCATTCTGTAAATACCTCTCTCGCTAAATATTGAGGATGGGTGAGGCAGTCTTCATATTTCATAATCCTTGAGCATGGGACTCCTGCATCGATGAATGCTTTCTCAGCTTCTTCTGCTGTATGCTGTTCACAGAAAGATTTGATGTTCCCTTCTAGCTTTTGGCCAGCGGATGAATCAAGATTGACTACAGAGCTTCCTTCAGGGACTTCAGTATTTCCATATTCAACTCCCATGAAAGGCAATCCTTTCTTTAATACCCCATTGCCCAAATATAAGAGATATACTTCTTTTCCGTCCTTGCAAGTGTACGTTCCATATCCAGCAAAGAAGTTGCTATGACTTCCCTCTTTGACGAATTTCTGACCATTTCTAATATAATCCATTGGGTAGCGGGATTGGGTACGCATGAGCAGCTCATATTGGGCTAGGTCAATACTTTCTCCTTTTCCTGTCTCCCTGCTTTTCATGAGGGCAGCTACAGATGTTCCAAAGGCAAACAAAGCAGTAATAAAGTCCGCTGTCAATGGGTTCGTTGGCATCGAGGGCATCCCTGGAAATCCGTTCATGTCCATATACCCTCCGAATGCTTGTGCAATTGGGTCATAACTTGGTCGCTTTACAAAATCAGGTTCTCCTGTCTGGCCGAATCCTGAGATATGAACAATCACGAGGCGGGGATTTTGCTCCCACAACACCTCGTCACTTAACCCAAAACGGTTATATTGGCCTCCCTTAGATGCCTCAATAAAGACGTCCGTATCCTTTAACATTGTCAGGAAGATTTCCTTGCCTTCTCCGTTGAAAATATTCATCGAAATATTTCTCATGTTCTTTGAATCTTGTTGCCATGAGTTTCCTGTTCCAACACGATTCATTGCAGGAGCAGCTGGATTTTCAATCCATACTACATCAGCCCCATAATCAGCATACAATTCTGCTGCAAAAGGTCCTGCAATCGAAACTGAATTGTGGATTACTTTTACTCCTGACAGTACTCCAAATTGGGGAATTTCTGTTCTCTTGGCCATACCTATCCCTCCAATAATAAGATTGCTCAATCAATTACTTGTATCCCTTCAAAATAGCCCGGCCTGCAATATGAATCATTACTTCATCAGTTCCTCCACCAATACGGTGTACCCGTCCATCGACCCATAGGCGGGAAATCCGGCAATCGCTAGTATAGCCAATTCCACCCATGATTTGCATGGCATCATCAATGACCTCATTAGCTGATTGGGCACAATATAATTTTGCCAATGCGGATGAAATTTGCACTGAAATTCCGTTATCGATTTCCCAGGCACATTTATAGACCATGTTTCTCATATTTTCGATTTTCATTTTCATATAAGTGATTTTTTCCTGAATGAGCTGGTTTGCTCCAATGGGGCGACCGAATTGAACCCTTTGATTGGCGTAACGGGCAGCGTCTTCAAAGGCGCACTCAGCCATTCCTAGCAGTGATGCAGCAATGTACAGGCGCTCTACTTCAAAATTGATCATTGCCTGCATGAACCCGTTCCCTTCCACTCCTACAAGATCCTTTTCCTCAAGTTCCACTTCTTCTAAGTAGACTTCGCATGTGTCAATCATATGCCAGCCGATTTTTTTGATTCTTTCAATTTTGACACCAGGGGCGTCCATTGGAACCCACCACATAGAAAAGGCATTTTTCTTGTCTGGGTTATCTGCTTCATCAGCGTTGCGTGCAAGGCATAGCATGTATGGGGCCCTCGCAGCATTACTCATGAAGGTCTTGTGTCCATTAATATAGACTTTTCCATTTCGCCGTTTGAAAGTGGTGGCGATAGCACTGCTGTCAGAACCAGCTTGTGGTTCAGTAAAACCAAGAACGAAAGCAACTTTACCTGCCTTTACTGCCTCCATGGTATCTCTTTTCTGCTCATCTGAACCAAATTCGAGCATATCAGCAATAGAAAGGGCTTGTCCAAAGACGAAGTGAGGTCCTCCATTCTTTGTAATTTCCTCAGCAACTAACATCATTGTCATTGTATTTACAGGGGTGCCACCGTATTCCTCAGGAACACCTAGCAAGCTAAAGCCATTCTCGGCAAGGGCTTGTTCAAATCTTGTAGGGTAATCTCCTTTTTCGTAGCATTCCTTCATATATTCCTCTGTGCAATCCCGTGCCATAATTTCTCGAATACTTTCCAATAACAATTCCTGTTCTTCAGTAATTCTGAAATCCATTTTTTCCACTCCTTCTGTTGAACTATTATCAATATGTTCCCACTGGTTGTTTGCGCAGCTTCTCCCTATACTCTGCAATAAGTTTGTATTTGGGGATTTTTCCGGCATCATCCATTGGAAATTGATCTATAATGTCCATATATAATGGTTTTTTGTAACTGGATAAAAATTGCTTGCAAAATTCTTGTAATTCTTTCAGAGTTAAATGTTGATCTTTCCGCAATTGAACAACAGTCATTACTGCTTCCCCTAGGATCTTATCTGGAACACCGAATACGATGCATTCTTCAACTGCCGGATGTTTTCTAATCAAACTGGATACTTCCTCAGCAAAAACATTAATTCCCCCTGATTTAATCATGTCTTTCTTTCGGGAAACTAAATAGAAATTGCCCTTTTCATCCTTTTTCATTAAATCCCCTGTCCGCATCCAGCCTCCTTCCAAGAAGACTTTCGTATTTTCTTCAGGAAGATGATAATAGCCTGTCATTACTGAGGGACCTCTAACAATACATTCGCCCACTTCGCCAATAGGGAGTTCCTGATTTTGTTCATCAATAATCTTCATCTCAAGAAAAGGCATAGGTTTGCCAATACTTTTGCTTTCAGGCAAATCTTTTTCAGCCATTTCTAAAGTAAGCACAAGGCTAGAACCGGTTCCACTTTCTGTTTGCCCCCACCCGTAATTCATCTGGCAGTTAGGATAACCAGCGTAGATCCGTCTAATAATCTCCGGTGTTGTTACTCCCGCAGCACTTTGAACCAATTTAACGGAACTTAAATCAAATTTGGAAAAATTAGTTGAATTCAATAGCCGTAAGTGAGTGCTTGGCGGGAGCAACAAGAGATAAGTTACTCTTTCCCGTTCTATTAAGCTTAGAATCTCATCTTCTTTGAATGCATCACAAATGATAAGTGTTGCTCCTGTGCCGATGACAGAAGTAAACCAGCTATGTCCCCCATGATGTTCCATCGGGCACTGAATAAGGATGATTTCATTCGGATTTGCCCCCATCTTGCTCGACATCATGACACTTAAAATCTCTGCTAAATCGTTGGCATGAGTTCTCATTACGCCTTTCGGAATTCCCGTCGTTCCACCGGTAAATTGAATGCGGGAAATTGCCTGTTCATTTTCAAAGAGAGAAGGCTCGTCACTGCTGCTTTTCCTTTGTATTTCTTCCAGACAAAGGTCTGGAGCCTGTTGCCTTCCCGAACAAATAAACAGCTTCACGGTCTCAAGGTTCTTCCTGATTTCTTCAACCTTAGCCGCAAATTTATCAGTATATATCAACACACTGCATTCACTTGTATTGAGTAATAATTTCATTTCCCGAGGGATCAAACATTTGTTGAGTGGAACGGCGATAGCACCCATTTTTTGAATTGCAAAATACACTTCGACTAATTGATTGGAGTTCGGGAGCATATACCCTATCTTGTCTCCTTGTGTGACGCCAAGTTCTTCAAGGGCATGAACAATCTGATTAACCCTTTGATTTAACTCACTATATGTGAATCTTTGATCCTTGTAGACAATAGCTGTTTTTTTCGGGAAACGGTTTGTATTTAACAGTAACAATTCGGCGACGTTTTTATAAGGCATATCATTTCCTCCCTTCGCCGAGCACCTTGTCTGCCCACAATTTGTGAGCCAAGCTTTCACTAAGCCGGATTCTTAAAATTTGGTGCGTAACTTCTGCTGCTCACCTTTGTCAAGAGTGTTAAAAGAATTACTGTTCCATAAGAGAATAAACAAATAATCCAAGCCAATTTATAAGAGCCAGTCATATCAACAATCAAACCGACCCCTATCGGTGTGATGGCACCGAAAGCCCCGTTTGCCACGGTAATCCATGAATAAATTTGGCTATAGTCTTTCGTTCCGAATGTTCCACGTACTGCCATAGGGGGAATAATAACAATCGATGCATAGGCAATGCCAAAAATACTGGCACCTGCCAAGAACAAAGGAATATTGCTACCCACAGACATGATGAGGGCGACACCGCCGATTCCACAAAAACAGGCCAGTATCGCTGTTTTTGCAAAGCCAATTTTATCTGTCAATGCACCTAGGATGATTTTTCCGATAATTCCACCAAGCATAATAAAGGAAACTCCCGTCGCCCCAACGGTTGCAGGAATCCCTTGTGAAACGGCATATCCAGGGACCTGCTGAAGCATAGATGCTGTCATTACAAGCAGTCCTGAGAACAAAAAGATCGTGATAAAAGAAAGGGATCGAAATGCTTTCTTTGAGCCTATGCCCACTTCTACCGCAGCAGATTTCTCAGTGTTATCCATTTTATCTTCTGCACCGTATGGCAATAATCCAATGTCAGCCGGTTTGTAGCGTAGGACCAAGATGATTAGAGGCAGAGAAAGGATGAGGGAGGTCACCCCCAAGACTACCCTGGCAAACCTCCATCCATGCTCAACAATGAGCATACTTCCAATTGGATTAGTAAAAGCAGCAATTAAGCTAGCACCTGCTACAACTAACCCTAGCACAGTTCCCACATGTTTCTTGAACCAGTTATTAATTAATAATGGAATAGGTACATACATTAAGAATCCGTAACATGCTCCAAGGACAATACCGGCAATATACCAGGCAGTCAATGACTGAAACAAAGAGCTAAGTGCATAAGTGCCTCCCATTAGTAATGCAGGAACCCCGATTGCTATTTTGATATTAATTCTCGGAATTATATATCCGGCAATGGGCAAGGTTAATGTCATAACAATTTGGACAATAGTTAAGTAAAAATTCATTTTTGCCAAAGGCCATCCAAATTCTGCACTAACTGGTTGCAGATATATCCCTGCAGTATTTGCCACAATCCCCATGACACAAGCATTAACGAAAAAGCAAGTTGCAAATATCCACCAAGCATAGTGTATTTTTCCATGTGTTAAACGACTAAATTGTCCGCTCATATTGTTCACCCCGAACCTTATTGATGTGAGGATTTTTTCTAATTTAGCCGAGCAGCCATCGATTTGTATTCTTCTGTTTGGGTGCAAAATGGTGATGCTGTCGTTTCAGCTTCCAATACAAGATCGAGTATTGGCCCCATCGTTCCGTTTGTGATTTTTTTGGTTATTTCCACCGCAGTATAGGATAATGTGACAATTTCTTTTGCCAAAGCTAATGTTTCCACTTCCAATTGATCAGCAGGGAAGATTTTGTTGGCAATTCCAAGGCGGTAAGCTTCTTCTGCATCCACCACTTTTCCTGTGAACCAAAGTTCTTTCGCCCGGTAAGGTCCAATTAATTGGGGAAGAAACATCATTGCCCCCATTTCCGGGATAATTCCAACTTTAAGGAAGTTAGGGAGAAATTTTACCCGGTCAGAAACATAGATGATGTCGCAAGCCAGAGCCAGGCTCATTCCGCCACCGACAGCATAGCCATCAACCATAGCAATCACTGGTGTGGATATTTGCTGAATCGTTTTCACTGTTCGTGTATATTTCTTTAATAGTTTGCGGCTTTGTTCAATTGTTAATCCTTCAGGGCCACCTTGTTTAAGGTCTCCTCCAGCTGAAAAATTTTCCCCTTCTCCTTTGAGAATGATAACACGTACATCCGGGTCATCGCTTAAGCGTTGTAACTGTTCCGAAAGTACATCCATCATATTTCCGTCAATGGCATTTTTACGCTGGGGTTTATTGATGACCAAAAAGGCAATGCCATCCTCTCTTACATCACTGTAGATTACGTCTTTCAAGTCTATCCCTCCTTTATTGATTATGTTTTAAGGGCGCGTACCTCTCTGATTTCTTGCCCTTTTTGTGTATTATTTTTTCCCACTTTTTGCTTATAGAGCCACTCCTGCTAAGTATCCTGCCTTTGTTGCATCTGCCATCCGAGCTGGGCTTTTGCAGTCACCAATAACATGAACTTCCTCCACTTTTTCTTTTAGAGCCGTTGCCAAATCAAGATTCGGTTCAAATCCAAGGGTAACAGCCACTGTATCCGCTTCAGTAAAGACTTCTTTCCCTTCACTATCAACAGCCTTGACACCTTTGTCTGTGATTTCTTTCACTTTTGAAAGTGTGTGCAATTTCACATGAGGAGATTTCTTAAATGCTGATGTAATATGGAAACGTTCGCTTCCCCCTACATCCCAACCAATTTTTTTCCTTTCCTCAAAGATTTCCAGTTCCCGGTTATGATGCATCATTTCTTTTCCAAGTTCACAACCTGGCAGTCCACCACCAATGACAGCTATTCTCTTTCCTAACGGCCAATGGGAAATGCTCATAAATTTTCTTGCCAAATCAGGTGTATAAAAGAACTTCAAAAAGACTGAGCCTGCATTCCACATGAATTTATTAACTATTCCCGGTTTTTTAGGTGGCTTTCCATTTAACATTTCCAAAAAGTCATGGGATTGAACGACATTTCGTCCATCTGATCCAGGGACATTGATGGAGATTGGATGTCCCCCAACAGCAACAATTACTACATCAGGTTGTACTTGATAGACTAATTCAGGTGTGACCGTTGTATTTAGTTTTACTTTTATCTCTGGATGTTTTTCCAAATATGTTTGATAATATTTTTTTAGGCGTTCATAGCTAGGACTGAATATCGCACTCATTACAAGGCATCCGCCTATTCTTGGACCTCTTTCATAAATTGTTACATCGTGGCCTCTCTTTGAAGCTGTCACTGCTGCTGAAAGCCCTGCAGGTCCGCTTCCGACCACCATGACTTGTTTCCGTTTTTTTGTCTTCTGAACCGGAGTATCCAATTCAGGACCAAGACGAGGGTTTACACCACAGTATTCCAGCGGTTTTCCTTGACTGACAACATCATCTAGGCATCGACAGCAGCAGATACACTTATTAATATCTTCAGGTCTGTCTTCCATGATTTTTTTTGGAAATTCCGGATCGGCAATACTGTATCGAAGACCAGCAATCATATCTGCTTTTTTTTGCTTTAGGATTTCTTCCATTACATAAGGATTTGTTTCCCGATAACCTGTAGCAACCGGTTTTGTTGTGACTGTTTTAATTTTTTCTGAAATCCAAGACCAGTGGCCATCAGCTACATCTTTTGTTGTTAATGGCACAGATGATTCATGCCAACCGACTGCTAAATTGTGCAAATCGATGCCTGCCTTCTCCAAGATAGGAGCAACCTTCATTGATTCTTCAATACCATGTCCTTCTTGAATAGCCTTAACATATTCGACAGGGGACCATCTGACGAGAATAAGGAAATCTGGGCCACACGCTTCCCTGATCGCTTCAATTACTTCAACTGCCAAACGGCATCTATTTTCTAGCGAGCCACCGTATTCGTCTGTCCGATTATTAGTTGCCGGAGAGATGAAGCGATTGATGATACCGCCTACTCCTGCCATCACTTCTACCCCATCCCATCCTGCTTTTTGCAAGATTAAGGAACATTGGACCATTTGATGCTTGAACATTTCGATATGCTCTTTAGTCATCGGTGTGAACGGTCTCATGCCTTTGAGAATCACCGTCTCAGAGGGACCCCATGGTTTCTCTTCTTCCTCATTCGTAGGTTTCCAATCATGAACGGCCCACGGCTGCCCAATCAGAAGACCTTCATACTTCTGAACCACTTCTGCCATCTTCTTCAGGTCGTCAATATGGCTATCATTGTAAGCAAAGGGAAGAGGGTGGCCGGTCCCTGGTTTTCGATAAAAGAAAGCTACTGTTTGACATATTAAGGCGGTTTGTCCAGCTGCCCGTTCTTCCAGATAATTTAGCATTCTTTGTGTAGGTTTCCCATCATCGGACACATAACCATGTCCAGGTGACATGGATGTTGTCATCAATTTATTCTTTAATGTGCGGTTTCCGATTTGGATTGGTGAACTTAATAAGGTAAATTGGGACATTCTCCTACCTCCTTTTCACATGTTTTTTCTAAATAAATTTCACACTTCATAGAAGAAGATCACTAAAGGATTCCCCTCCATGATGGGCTTCATAAATTTTCGACAGATATTCCTTTTATCCGACCTACAGAAAATTGGGGGATTTTCCTTTGGACGGAAAAATTTACGTATAAAATGAGTTCGCAACGTATGATTTTAAGTGAATCTTGCTTTATCCCATTCTAAATTCGATGCCAAAGCTACTTTCAGGATAATTCCATTTTTTAATCACTTTTCCTTTGCTTAATACACGACATGTGCCACATTCCAAACAGCCTGCATAGTCAAAAGTCAATGCACCGCTCTTGTCAAATTTGTACAGGCCCGCTGGACATGCTTTCACTAGTTTCAACATCTCTTGTTTATCTGGATAATCTTTGTCAATTTCAATATGAGCGTTTTCCTCATCGACAAAAAACTTGTTTACAGCTAGCTTTGCTTCCACCGTCATTTCGTTCATAATGCCTTAACCCCCTTATAGCCGTCTTTTAAGATGGTCAGGAGGCCGACTTTTTTCGCCGGCTTCATCGCTTTTGAAAGGATCTTTTCAGGTTCGCTGCCATCTACCATGAACATTTTTTCCATGATTTCATCAAGCATTTGTGGGTATTCATTGAAAATCCGGTAGTTTTGCATAAAGGTTGGAAATTTCTTATAGTGTTTTAGATCCTTCATCACAAAGCTATTTTCTAACTCCTGTTGATAGTGTGCTAATGAAGCTTGACTAAAATCATTTCTTTCTTTCGCTTTCAATATTGTTTCTGCAGCTAATTTTCCTGACTCGATAGCTAGATCCATTCCCCTCACCATGTAGCCAATGTTTATCACCAAATTGGCAGCGTCTCCAACAACGAGGACCCCATCTTTATATAATGTAGGTATCGTGCTGTAGCCCCCTTCAGGTACAAGATGGGCGGAATATTCCTCCAATTCCCCCCCTGCAATTAGCGGTTGAATGACTGGGTGCTTTTTGAAATCTTCCAGCAACTCTGGAATGCTCTTCTCAGATTTCCCTATGTCGCCTAAAGTTGCAACAATTCCTAAAGAAATACTGTCTTTATTTGTATATAAAAATCCGCCGCCAATATTTCCGCCACTGCAAGAACCAGCAAACAGCCAGGCAAGACCTTCATTTTCTTTTACGTTAAAGCGGTTGCAGATTGTCTTTTCATCCAGCCGGATGACTTCTTTTGCACCTACAGCAACTTCATGTGCATCTAATTCCTTCTTGAATCCTATTTTTTGGGCAAGTAAGGAGTTCACCCCATCAGCTAATATGACTGCATTAGCTCTCATTTCTTCCCCTGCAGCAAGGACTCCGTTCACTTTTCCATCTTCAATGATCAAATCATCAACACAGATTCCATAAACGAACATGGCTCCTTGATTCTCTGCCTCTTCTGCAAGCCAGCGGTCAAATTTACCTCTTAATACCACATAGGAGTCTTTGCCTTTTACTCCTAGCTTATTGCTACTATAATCAACAGTTGTGGCACTTTGGTCAGTCATCAGGCTGATTCTTTCTTTTGTCACTTTCCGTTCTACAGGGGCTACTTCAGCAAAATTCGGGATAATCCTTTCCAAACTGTGACTGTATAATCTTCCACCAGTCATGTTTTTGGCCCCGCTGTAATTTCCCCGTTCAATGACAACTACTTCCAAACCAGCTTTCGCCAAAATGTATCCGGCCACTGATCCAGCAAGACCGCCGCCAACAATAATGGCATCAAATTTGTCTTCGCTCATATTATCACCACTCAAGACTCCTTCTGTTTAATTGGTAATGTTCTCCGCTAGCAGAGGAAGAACTTTATATAAATCACCAACAATTCCAAAGTCCGCATATTGGAAAATCGGAGCGTTCTTGTCTTTATTGATGGCGATGATTGTTTTTGCACTGTTCACACCGACCATGTGCTGAATTTGGCCTGAAATTCCAATAGCGATATAGACGTCAGGTTTTATCATCGCTCCGGAAACCCCGATATAACGCCCCGTTTCCATCCATTTTTCGCCTTCTGCAATTGGCCGTGAGCAAGTCATTTCTGCACCGATTTTCTTTGCTAATTCCTTAGCCAGTTCCAAATCCTCTTCTTTGGCAAAGCCCCGACCTACACTCACAACCCGTTTAGCTATTCCAATATCTACGCTTGTCCCTTCTTTTTCTCGGGTTTCAAGTAAGGTTATTTTGCTTTTAACTGGTGCATCACCAACTGTTACGACTTCCCCTTGTGCCACAGAATCTGAAATAGGAAAAACTCCTGAACCTATCAATACAATGGCTTTTGCAGTTACTGGTTTTTCCGTCTTGATTGCAGTACCACCATAAGCCAGCCTCTTCACTAACAGGCCCTTTCCATCTTCAACTTGCAGCTCAATGGCATCTGGAACAACTCCAGCCTCTAAAATCACCCCAAGTCTTCCTGCCATGAGCCTTCCTTTTCTAGTACCTTTCATTAAAAGAAGATTCGCTTCCTCCTTCTTCACCAGCTCGGCGATGGCTTGGGTATAATCCTCAACCATAACATCTGCTGCTTTTTCTCCTAACCAATATACTTTTACTCCATATGCAGCTATTTTTTCTGCGTCTTCTTTTGTTCCTATGACAGCGGCATTAACTTCATTTCCAAGTATCCTCGCTCCTGAACAAAGCTCTTCATAAGCTTGGATCTCATCACTAAAAACGATGACCTTATTTAGTAAACTCATTTATCATTTCCCCTCCTGTTAAAGAGCCTTTTGAATCTTATCCAAAAATTGTTGTACTTGATCTTTGTCGTCTCCGTTGATAATTTCCCTCTTCCGTTCCACTTGCTCTGGTGCCAAAGTACTGACGGTTTTCACATGTTTTTGTAAATCTTCTACTTCTAAATCTTGCAGCTGCCATTTGTTAACCGGTTTTTTTCCGGCTCCTAAAATATCTTTCATAGTCGGCACCCGTGGCACATTAATATCAGTCGTAACAGAAATAACTGCTGGCAAAGAAATCTCCAAAACTTCAATTTCGTGATCCAAGGTGCGTTCAACGGTGATTTTATCCCCATTTTGTATAATTTTCCTTACTCCGTTAATGGTGGGAACTCCAAGAATTTCTCCCAACTGAGCTCCTACAAGCTGGGCATATAAATCAGAAGAGCCTTCACCACAAAGGACTAAATCATAGTGACCCATTTTGCTGATGCCTTTAGCCAAGATGTTTGCTGTAGCAAAGCTGTCTGCCTCAGATAAACCATCATCCTTCACAACAACCAGTTCATTGAGTCCCCTTGATAGGATCCCTTTCACTAATTTAGAATTATCTACACTGCTGCTCCCTGCTGTGAGTGCTGTAACTTTTCCTCCACTTACCTCTACTAACTGAGCACCAGCTTCTATGGCTTGCAAATCATATTGCCCAATTTTAAATTCTGCCCGATCAAAGGAAAGGGTTCTGTCAGACAATACAACAATATCCTGCTCTTCAGGAACGATTTTGCAACAAACGATAACGTCCATTTTCCCACTCCATTCTTGTATCTTTTTCTTCCCTTAGGGAACATTGAAGGAAGATAAGCAACTTTCTTCCGACCTTCACTTATATATAGAGCAATTTCGATGCCATGACCCCTTATAGACAAAAAACTGCCACAATTGTGGCAGTTTTTACTTAAAAGAGACTGATAAAGGTCAATTGGGCGGTAGGCATCATCGATTCTTTCCTATATCAAGTAATCCGGTTATTACTTAACTTGGAACAATGTGTTCAAAAAAAGTGTAACTCCTTTCGAAGTTACACTTTATAACACCTTATTATTCATTCTTTATTGCAAAAGTCTTCAACTCAATATGATATTTTTCAATTTTTCGATATAATGTATTTCTTGCCATTCCCAAATCTTTAGCAGCCTTCAAAATATTTCCACCCCATTTTTCCAATGCAAGGCAAATAGCATCTCTTTCGGAAATGGGATTTTCTCTGTCATTGCAAAATGTTCTTTTCTCTTTGACATGGATTTCATTTTTTATATAGTCAGGGAGGAGGTCAATGGTGATTGGTTCACCTTCTGATAAAATTAGCATTTTCTCAACAACATTTCTCAATTCCCTAACATTGCCGGGCCAATCATAGTTCATCAAGGCATTCGTTAATTCTTCAGAGAGTAATTGGTGGGTAATCCTTAACTGTTCTGATAAAATTCCATTGAAATATTCCGCTAATAAGGCAATATCACAGTCCCTTTCTTTTAGTAAGGGTAGACGGATGTCGATGACGCTTAAGCGATAGTATAAATCTGCACGGAATGTGCCTTCCTTAACCATTTGGGGAATGTCTCGATTTGTAGCGGCTATAATTCTCACATCTATAGGGATGCTCTTATTTGAACCGACACGGGTTATTGCCCTATCTTGAAGCACACGAAGGAGGGCAACTTGCATATCTAGAGGCATTTCACCAATTTCATCTAGGAACAACGTCCCCCCTTGGGCATATTCAAATTTTCCAATTGATCCACTTGCCTTGGCACCAGTAAAGGCTCCTCCCTCATAGCCAAAAAGTTCACTACTGAGCAAGTCTTTTGGAATGGCTCCGCAGTTCACAGCAATGAACTTCCCAGTTCTGCCACTCCGGCGGTGAATAGCTCTTGCTACAACTTCCTTCCCTGTTCCCGTTTCACCCAGCAATAATACATTTACATCAAATTTGGCCACTTTCCTTACCTTTAGATCTACTTCTTTCCACGCTTTGCTCTTACCAATATAATCGACGTTTTGTTCTTCATTTCTGAGGATCGGTTTGTTTTCCTTTTCCTTCTCCTTTATCTTCATTTCAAAACTTAACAGGATATGTTTAAGCCCGTTAGGCAAAGATATATGCCTTCTCATAACTATTGGCAAGGTTACCTCTTGAACACCACTTACTTTCTTAAATTGAAGAAGTTTCTCTTTGTCCAGTTCTAAATTATTATCAATCAAGAATCCCAGATCATCCTTATTGGTTAAATAATCTCCAAATGAGCGTTCTCCATAACCAATCTCATTGAAATCGGGAATAATATCTCTACCAGTTTTGTTAGCGAGTAGAATTCTTCCTTCTTCGTCCAAAACAATGATTCCTTCATCACTGCCATTTAATAACGTCTCAAATATATTAGCAGTAGAGAAAAGCGTCCTTTCTTGATTCCTCCCGTTTAATAGCAAGGAAATAATATTTGCTGCCTCAATGCAGCAATCAAGAGCTGAATCGGGCAAAGAAGAAAATGGATTTGTAATTGAAAGAACGCCAATAAATTTTTCATTCACAAAAACAGGGGAACTTACATTTGAATATCTTTGAGAAACAATACGATAATGTTCAAAACCGTCTGTCCGATATGGAATTTTCTCTTTAAATGAAATAGTAATTGCACCACTTCCAGTAATACCCTCATCCATATACGTTCCAACAGTCCTTGGATAGTTATCCAGGGGGGAGATAAATTCAAAAATGAAACCCTCGTAATCACAGAAAGAAACATTGCTATTAAAAATACTTGACAAGTACTCTAGCACTGGATGAGCCTTTTGCAAAAACAGACGGTTGTCTTCCCTCTTTTTCTTATACTCTTCTATCAGAGGCCTGGGGAAATCAGTTGACCAAGGGTCTGCACCCATTTGCCTGCATCTTATCCAGGAACGAGCGACCTCTGGTCGCAAATGGTCTTCCATCAAAAATCCTTTCCCTACAAATGCTTTCCAAGCCGTGAGAACTCTCTCCGAATTGTATTGCATGAAAATCAAACTCCTTTTTCTTTGACGGATGGACTCAGGAATAGTTCAATTAATCATTTTTCTCGTGCATCTAATGGGGGGTGAAAACGATTTCGTTTAATTTGTCCAGGAATCCCTAATACTTGACGGTACTTGGCGACTGTTCTCCTTGAGATATTTATTCCTTCTTTATTGAGGATCTCCGTAATGTCACAATCACTGAAAGGATGGAGTGTATCCTCCTTTTCAATAATCTCTCTAATTTTTATTTTTACTACCTCTGGCGAAAGATGCTCGTCTGAGTACTTCGAAACCGTAGAGGAGAAAAAATATCTTAATGGGAAGACACCCCACGGAGTTTGGATGTATTTCTCCTGAACTGCCCGGCTAATTGTTGATACATGTAAGCCAAGAAATTCCGCTGCCTCCTTCATCATAACTGGCTGTAGCCCTAACTTTCCATGTTCGAAAAAAGGTCTCTGGACATGAAGAAGGTACATAGCAATTTTTTTTAGGGTAGACTCGCGCATTTCCAAACTATTCATTATCATTTTTGCTTCATTATACTTTTTACGAATATAGTCCCTTTGACTTTCATTTACTGTAGTGTCATTCAAAATTTGCAAGTATTGTTTGTTAATAGATAAGTGATATTGACATTGTTCATTTAAGCCTATGGAGAAAGTGGAGTTTTCCCTGTTAATCACTACATCAGGGATAACATAGTTGACAATTTCCTCTTTATAAAATTCGCTCCCTGGTCTGGGATTTAGTGCTTGAATGTAGTCTAATACTTTCTGGACTTCATCTTTTTTCATTCCATATTTTCTTGATAATTTCATGATTTTCCGATCCGCTAATTCCTCTAGATCGTTTTCAATCATGGCAACAATTTTTTTAAAATTGGGGATGGTCTGGTCAATTTGTAACACAATGCATTCAGCAATACTTCTTGCACCTACACCTTTGGGATAAAAAGTGTGAATAATATTTAGAATTTCCTCCCCGGCGGATACACTAAGGCCCTGATAATAACACAACTCCCGCAAATCCCCTACAAAATAACCGTCTTCATTAATATTTTCAATGATTTCCTCACCTAGTCGTTCTTGCTCTTCAGTTAAATGATAATTTAATAATTGCAATCTCAAAAATCCATGCAATGTCTCACTTTCTGGAACATTGCTACCAAACAACGCCCCTTCAGCCAAGGCATCCATTAAATCCTTTTTCCTTTGGGAGTAATTTAATCTTACAGCCGAGTCATCTACTATTTCTTGAGCTGAAACCTCTATATCCTTCCTCTCATAATCAAGTTCGATTACGGGATTTTCCATCATAACGCCATCTATGAATTCACTGAGTGCTGTAATTGGAAGAGCTAAAACTTGTAGGCTTTGAATTGCTTTTGATGAAATTTTTTGCTGCTGCTTAAATGCAATTATTTGTCTGCCCATTCTATCACCTCCTCACTGTGGGGCAGGTACCTGTCGGAACATGGTACCGACCTAACTACTATTTAAAAAAGGAATATCCTTTACCAAATGAAGTAAATTGATTTTTCGACATCATATCTAATACCATAAAATGTTTTTCCTATATCTTAGTACTATTACCTCTATTTAATCATTGTAGTAGAAATCTTACTTTTCAATAAGATTACAAATTTCAAAGTACTAATATTGTCAAAAAATATACATATAATATTCACATCTTCCGAACAGAAATTTCACCAAAAATCCCCTTTTTAGCTATTATTTGAATCCTACGGTCGTTAAGTAGCTTTTTTCATTCCCTACTATAATCTTAAAAGGAATGGCTCACTAGCTCGTGTTTTCTTTTTAAAAATGATAAATTTAAAATGGCTATAAACTATTTATTGAGGTGAATAATAAATGGAATGGACGATTCGTTCTTCACATAAGGAAAAAATAAACCGCTATACGGTAACGATCGACCAGGTGGTAGTCCCCAATGGAGAGGAAAAAACCTTTGCCTATTTAGATTTTGCCAAAGGAGTTTGTATTCTCCCGATTACCGAGGACGCGGAAATCATTTGCCTGAAACAATACCGTCACGCTTTAAAAAGCTGGCAGTGGGAATTGCCGGCCGGCGCGATTGACAAGGCGGACCCGACTCCGCTGGACACAGCAAAAAGGGAACTTGCGGAAGAAACGGGCTATCAGGCCGAACATTGGCTTGAATTAGGCAGCTTCTACCCGTCACCTGGATCCACTTCTGAAGAAATTTTCTTATTTGCCGCTGCCGGCTTAATTCCTACTGAACAAAAACTGGAAAGCAGCGAGCAAATCGAATTACATAAACTGACCATGGAAGAACTAAAAACGTTAATTAAAATTGGCGAATTCAAGCATGGTGCAGGCCTCGCGGCGGTTTTACGATACAAATTCATTACTGATTAACAGACACCGTATTCTTGAAAAAACAAGGGCTTGGCAAATTTCCCCGCCTAGTAAAAAGAAATCGCATTCTTTATACTGGGGCAAGGTAAAAGAGAAAAGGCTGCAAATAAGTCATAATGAACAAAAAACGATATTTACAAAAAGTAACTGCTTCCAACCGGATAAATTTTCTGCTTGGAAACAGTTTCTTTTGATAAATCATAATTCAATCATTCTCAAACCGTTAAAACAGTGCCAGTTTTACCTGCTAGAGCAGCTGGTGCATGTTCCAGGGAAGTAATCATTGCCTGGCCACTTGGACATGCCTCTAAATAGGATAAACATGCCTCTATTTTAGGAAGCATGCTGCCTTTAGCAAACTGCCCTTCCATAATATAATCCTTTGCTTCTTTTAAACTTATAAAACTCAACCCTTTTTGATTAGGGCTGTTGAAATTAATGTACACTTGGTCTACTGCAGTTAAAATTAAAAACAAATCAGCATGGACATCTATCGCCACCTTAGCAGTTGAACGATCCTTATCGATTACAGCTGCAACTCCATGATAACCATTTTCGTCCTCTATTACCGGAATTCCCCCACCACCTACTGTAATAACAATCTCACCTTTTGAAGCTAGCTCTTTTATTAAGTCCATTTCGACAATTTTTCTGGGCAATGGGCTTGGAACTACGCGCCGATACCCGCGTCCTGCATCTTCAACAAATTTAAAACCTTTTTCTTGTGCCAGTTTTTCTGCTTGCTCTCTACTATAAAATATTCCTACTGGCTTAGAAGGTTTTTTGAATGCTTGATCTCCCTCATCAACCACTACTTGAGTCACCAATGTACATACAGTGCGGTTAATGTGTTGGGCTGCCAATTCATTCTGAATGGCTTGTTGAAGATGATAACCAATATAAGCCTGACTCATCGCTCCACATTCGGGAAAAGGCATAGGAGGGATCATGTTATCGCTAAGACTTGCAACATCAAAAGCAAGATTGATCATTCCTACTTGTGGACCGTTTCCATGACCGATAATAATATCGAAATCTTCTTTTGCAAAGCTGGCAATCGTTTTAGCTGTTTCTTTTACTAATTTCAATTGTTCCTGAGGACTATTGCCAAGCGCATTTCCTCCTAAAGCAATTACTAGTTTTTGTCGCGGCATTGTTATTCTCCCCTTCCCAAATCATCATTTATTTTAAAAATAAAAGTAATTCTGCTTAAAAGCGGTTAAAAAAAAGGGCCCAATATTAAGGCTTTGGACACCCCAAAAGATTCATTTTTATAAGTACCGCATCCTTTTGTGAACTCCGTTTACATACATCTGTCCTTAACCGGCATACTTTTTAATTGACAATGAACCATTTTTGCAATTTACACAACATCTTTTTAAACACACAGTTTACCATTTAATTCACCAGTTTAAATACTTTGTCCCTTTCTCCCTTTAGATAGTGAACAATATTTTCACATGAAAGCTCTTGAAGAGACTCCAGTGATGTTGTTGAATAAAACGAAGCATGTGGTGTAATAATCACATTTTCGCGATGTGCCAGTGGATGATTCTTCAAATCAGGTGTTTCATTTGTCAGAATATCAAGACCGGCGCTGCGAACTTTTCCCGTGTTTAATGCTTCTACGAGGGCATCTTCGTCTACACTTAAGCCACGCCCCATATTAATAAAAATTGGCTGTTTTTCCATCAATTCAAACGCTCTATGATCAAAAAAGTGGACATTTGTGTTATTTAAATTCATGTGATTACAAATAATGTCAGCTTGTTTATATATTTCTTCAGCTGATACAAGTTCAACATCTAATTCGTGAGCTAATGACTTATCAACATAAGGGTCATAGGCAATAACTCTCTGGCATAAAGGTTTTACTTTCTTTGCAACACAGCGCCCTATTTTTCCAAACCCGAAAATACCAACCGTTTGTTTTTCCATTCTAGGAGTTGGGTCGAAACTAGCAAAATCCCAACGGGCAAGTTCATCAATATCTTTAATATAATGTTTTAATCCTTTGTTAAGGGCAAACATGAAGGCTAACGTTCCTTCAGCAACATCCTGAGTACAATATTCTCCTACAGGACTGACCCCTATTCCTCTGTTGGTTGCCTCTTGTAAATCTACCACATCATATCCCGTTGAGTTTAATGAGACGATTTTCAAATTGGCGGCATGTTCGAATGCCTCTTTATCTATTTTGATAAATGCCGTCAATAATGCATCAGCATCTTTTAATCGGTCATAAAATTCGTCTCTTTTGGCGTCATGATATGGATATACTTCGATTTCAATTTCATTCCCTAATCCTTTTTTTAGTACTTCTTTTTCCAAATCGTGAGTAGGCATCATCGATTCGGGATAGTCACTTATAAGGATTTTCATTTTGCTCACCTTAACCTTTCTACGCCCGTTTTAGTGGGAATGTTAAACAGTGAGGGCCTCCGCCACCATGTAAAACTTGAACAAATGGAACCTCGATAACCTCCACTCCTGCCTCTTTCATCTTATTATTTATCGTTCGATTATTTTCAATCGCAATGACCTTATTGTTTCCTAAAGCTTGGACATTACAGCCATGTCTGAAAACTTCTTCTGAAGGTACATCAATAATGGTAAAACCACGACGTTTCACCATTTGTAGGAAATTATATGGCAGTTCCCTTGTCGCTGCTAAACAAACATCCTCTGTAACAATATTAAATACCATATCCAAATGCAGATTTGCTGGAGGAACGGGAACTCCCACTACGGTGTAACCGTATTTTGACAATTGATCTCGTAAGTTTGCTACACCGGCTTCATCCGTACGATCGACAAGTCCAAAAGCGATGGTATGCTCATCCAACATCCAAATGTCTCCACCTTCAAAGCAGCCAGCATTTACACGGGCAATAACAGGAATCCCAAGTTCTTTTAATTTTGCTTCATAAACTTCTGTTTCCCTTTGACGTGCGGGATGACGGAAATGTCCGATAATCGCGCCTTCTTTTACCATTCCTCCGAAGTCTCTTGCAAAAGTCATTACTTCTAGTTGTGGATCTGGTTCCAGTTCGACAACTTCAACGCCATTATCTCTGTAGGCCTGTAGTAAATACTCCCATTCATGAACCATGACGTCATTTTTCTCGGCGTCTCCTTTTTCCATCCAGCTTTTTGTAATCTCATTGATGGCATTAAACTTATAATACTTAGGTGAGCAAACAAGAACCTTTTCTAATTTGTTTGTAGCATTTTTCACATAAAATTGTTCCGACATTTTGAAATCCCTTCCTTTTATTACAAATTTAATAGTATAAGATGGAGGTCTCGAGCGAACCACAACTTGTTATATTTGGCGAGTTTTTAATGAGACCTTCAATCGATACTTAGCGGGTTTAATTTCTATCTATCAGACTAGTAAAGCGCCTACATATAGGAACACAGCACTTAAAGCGATGACCCCAACAACAAACTTCCAGGAATATTTAACCCAGGTCGTATAGCTGACATGAGATAGCTGGCATCCTGTCATCACAACGATGGATGTAGGAGCAATCATCTTGGCTATTCCAAGAGCAGCAGCATAAGCAGTGATCACCAGGTCCTCAGGCAAATTGGCAAACCGGGACAAAGAAGCCATAATCGACATAGTTGCTGCAGCCAATCCGGTTGAACTCGGTATCAGTGCTGCTAAAGGAAGATAGAATAACAGGCTTACGACTGCAAAAATTTCAGGAGACAAGCTGCCTAACGATGTTTCTCCCAAGTGCAAAATCGTTGGAGTAATTAAACCGTTATTCATCACAACTTGGATCCCACGGGCTAATGGGATAATGAGAGCTGTACCTACTAAATTTCCTGCTCCTTTTAGAATAACATCGATTATTTCTCCGGATTTCATATGCATGGCAACACCACAAAAATAAGTGATAACCAATATTAACATGGAAAGCTCGTTAAAATACCATTGACCAAATGGAACCATATCAGTACCAAGGATTTTCCCGATTACTGGTATTCCAATCAACCAGTTATTAAGACTGATAAAAAAGGTCCAATGGGAGTTAAGCGAATCCCAAGGGATTAAGGCAATAATCATGATGACAAATAATCCGATAAAAAGTGTTAGAACTCTCTTTTGCTCCTTCGTCATGGCGACATTTTCCTCTTCAGCCAAAGGAAACTCTTTTAAATCTTCTGCTCTTCGAAAAAATTGTGGTGATAACTGCGGGTTTTTCTGAACTTTATCTGCGTATTTGCAAATAAAGATAATGGTAACTGATAAAAATACAATAAGCATGATCACCCTCATGAATAATCCTTCACCAGGGCTAATTCCTGCAATTTCTGAAGCTACACCGACTGAGAATGGGTTAATCGTTGATGCCAAACATCCAACTTGAGTACCCAAAACGACAATAGCGACTGAAACTACCGGGTCCAAGCCAATACCAAGAATGACCGGCATGATCATTAACATGTAGACAAAGCCTTCTTCGTATGCCCCTTCTACTGTTCCCAAAATGCCCATAATAATGACTAAAATAGCAATTAACTTATGCATATTATGTTTATTTTTTAAAGTAATATTTTTCAAGGCAATTTTTATGGCTCCCGAGCGATCCATCATCTCTAGTAAGCTGCCAAATAGCATGACAAATAGCGAGATTCCAATCGCACCGGTAATACCTTCGCCCCCGATCATGCCAATGATCGGTGACATGAGGATTTGCCATAGACCCTGTGGGTTTGAATCAACCTGTTTATAGGTACCTGCTACAGCTTGTCCAGCTTTATTTACTTCGTATTGTCCACCAGGAATAATCCATGTCAAAATTGCGATAAAAACAATGATGAGAAACAGTGTGACATACACATTCGGCGATTTGAAGGCTTTTTTCTTTTTCTTTTCTACAACACCTTCTTTTCCCATCTTTCTCAAGCCCCTTTCCAATTTAAATGGAACTGTTTTTCTTTTACTTTTTAGACACGCGGAATATAAAGATTACCTAATGTGGCAGCCATTATGGCTTTAATGGTATGCATCCGATTCTCAGCTTGTTGGAATTGACGACCATTTTTTGAGTAAAAAACTTCATCCGTCATCTCCATTTCTGCAACACCATATTTCCCAAAAATTTCCCGTCCAATCGTCGTATCTGTATTATGGAATGCAGGCAGACAGTGGAGTAAGATATAATCGTCATTTCCAACATGTTCTAATAATTCTTTATTTACTTGATATGGTGTTAAGAGTTTAACCCTCGCTTCAAATTGGCCCTCTTCGCCCATAGCTGCCCAAACATTGGTGTAAATAGCATCTGCCCCTCTTACAGCAGCTTTTACATCAGAGGTGATTTCAATGACTGCGCCACTCTTTTCGGCGAAATGTTTTGCAGCATCAATGATTTCAACTTCTGGGAATAACTCTTTAGGTGTGGCAATTGTGACATTGACACCTAGGATCGCGCCGGTAATTAATAAACTATTAGCGACGTTATTTCGACCAGTACCGCTATAAACAAGTTTAAGTCCTTCCAGTTTTCCGAACTCTTCTTTCATTGTCATAAAATCAGCAAGCATTTGAGTTGGATGTTCCTTATCTGTTAAGCCATTCCAAACTGGCACTCCTGAATGTTCAACCAGTTCTTCTACAACTGATTGTTTGAAACCACGGAATTCGATGCCATCAAACATGGATCCTAGGACAATGGCCGTGTCCCTTACAGTTTCTTTTTTTCCTAATTGGATGTCACTTTTCCCCAAGAATTCTGGATGAGCGCCTAAATCAATAGCAGCTACCGTAAAGGCAGCACGTGTACGTGTGGATGTTTTTTCAAACAATAGGCAAATATTTTTCCCTTCCAGATACCGGTGTGGGACCCCTTTCTTTTTCATTTCTTTTAAATGCTCGGCAAATTCAATGAGATACATTAACTCCTCCTTACTGTAATCCTTCGTTGACAATAAACTGCGGCCTTGAAATACTGATTTCATTTTTCTGTCCCCTCTCAAATCTGTTGCTGTGGTGTTTACAATCGCATTATAAGGCGGACTGAATACCTGTTTAAATTAGGCAAAGGTACAAAACACATAGTGAATTATTGTATCTTCTCACATAGCAAACTTGCAGAGAAAGCGTTTTAATAGAGGTATATTAGTAGTATAAAAAGATACAAAATAGATTTACAAAAAGCCGAGATCTGAAAGCATAACGGAACATATAATTTTGATTTTTTTGTACTTCCGATTGGCCTGCTCCCAAAAACAGGAGGACAGGAACAACGAATGTGAGTCCGACGGAAAATTTTTAAAACCAATGAGAAGGAGGGAAGAGCCGTGCTAACAAAAATAGTATTAGGATTGATATTTATTTTGATTGTCTTTTTCACTGTTATTTTTTTAAGGGATATTTCCCAGGCGAGGGCGGCAAACCTGTTGGAAAAGGAAACTAGCTTTTGGAAAATGGGCATTGTCGGTTTTATCGCTTTATTCTTGGATTCATTAGGGATTGGCAGTTTTAACACCATTACACCTATGGTCAAAAACTTTAAATTAACAAAGGATAAAACACTCCCGGGGACATTGATGGTTTCGACTACGATTGGCGGTGCAGTGGAGGCATTCATTTTTGTCACAGCCATTAAAGTCGACCCGACAACATTAATCGTTACAACCATAATGGCATCTTTAGGAGGATTTATTGGCGCAGGGATTATTTCTAAACTGCCAGAAAAGTTCATTCAACTGGCAATGGGGACCGCATTAGCCGTTGTCGCGGCACTCATTCTTCTTGGTCAACTAAAATTAATGCCTGCTGGCGGGGAAGCTATTGGCTTATCAGGAGTGAACCTTATCATTGCTGGTGCTGTCGTGTTTGTTTTAGGGGCTTTGATGAATATTGGGATCGGCTTTTTTGCCCCATGTATGGCGCTTGTTTATGCAATGGGGATGAGCCCTGCGGCAGCATTTCCCATTATGATGGCGGCCTGTGCATTCCTTCAGCCAACTGCCAGTCTCAAGTTTATCAGAGAAGGCACTTATGATAGAAAAGCCTCGCTAGCCATTACGATTTTCGGTGTCATCGGCGCCTTAATCGCTTGCCTTATCGTGAAGTCGATTCCACTAGCCGCTTTAAAATGGATCATCTTAGTAGTTGTACTTTATACTTCGTTGAAAATGTTCAAATCCTATGCAGTGAACAAACACGGTGAAAACTCTACGGTAGCCTAACAAAGTAAATCTATTATTCTATAAGTGCCAGGAAGATTAACCATTGATTTTCTGATTAGATATTCTAAAATTTAATTGAAACACCACATAAAGAGTTTGGATTCAAATTTTAAAAAATAAATACTCTAACGAAATTTGTGAAATATCTCACGTGGGTATTTCAAAATTAAAAAGAAATATTATGTAAAAATGAGTGGTTTTCATGATGAATCTAACAATCGAAGATTTAATGGTTTTAAAAGAATTTAGTAATGCCTATTTGCTTTCAGGTAAAAATGCTTTAACAAAAAAAGTAACTAGCATCACCATTATGGATATACCAACTATCGATGAATGGATCAAACCAAATGAATTATTAATCGTAGGAACTTTTTTTGAAAATACCGTTGATGCAGAATTTATGATAAGGCTAAATGAAAAAAATTGTTCTGGCATCATTACCAAGGAAAAATTCACAAAACATATTTCCGAGGATTTTATTAAATTAGCTAATGAGCTAAACTTTCCAATCATTGTTGTTTCGGATGTTTTTAGCTGGAGCGAGCTAATGACACCGATAACGCAAGCAATCATTAAACTGCAACAACAATTACTTTTGGAGTCTGACCATTTTCAGAGTGCCTTAATTAACTCTGTTCTCATGAACCACTCATTTGAGAACATGTGTACAAGCATTGCACCAGCGATTCATCATTCGATTGCCATTATTGACGAACATAATGAAATTGTTGACGCATCATCTGACTTTGACTGGACAAATGCATTAAGGCAGTTTTCCATCAATAAAAATTCCAGTACTGTTATCGGTTTTGATTTTCAGGATCATCCGATCATGGGATATGTCTATACGCCCAAAAAAAAGAGGGATGCAAATGAATACCAACTGGTCGTTTATCCTATACAGCATAAAAATAAAACAATATCCAATATTTTAATCAAAATCGATGAGAACACTACTTTATTAGAAAAAAGTCTAATCTTAAAAATTCAAAGTTTTGCCCAAATACTCGTATTGAAATATATGATCTATAGCGATATCTATCAAGCAAATCTTTATTATCATGATTTAATACTTGATGAAATCTTAAATCTTACACATTTAACCAGTACACAAAAAATTAAATTTGAACTTACCATTGGCCATCTAATTGAAAATAATTACTACATCAGTATTTTTCAATTGCCAAGCCAAAACAACAAAACAATTCGGCTGGTAGAACAGGAACAAGATATTACAGAGTTTCTGAAAATGAATTATGAAAACTACTCCAAAATTATTGTCTTTATTAAAGATGAGAAATTAATTATTTTTCTGGGGGAATCAATCGACAATCCGGAAAAAGCGATAGAAAAACTACTTAGCCTTTTTCAATATTATTTTTCCTGTAACGACATTTACGCAGGTATTAGCCAATTACAAAGGTTCGAAAAATCATATGTTGGAATGAAAGAAGCAAAACAGGCGCTCAATACCTTAACAAAGATTCATTCTCCGAAAAATTATCAATTTTATACGGAATTAGGCTTTTTACGGCTCCTTACCGATAAAAAGGGGGATATTGATAATATTTATTTCGAAGAATTATTACATTCTTTTATTTACCCTATTATCGATTACGATACCAAAAATAATACACAGCTTTTGGACACATTGAAAGTATTGTTTAAAAACAATCTTTCCAACAAAAAAACAAGTGATGAACTTTACATTCATAAAAATACACTTCGCGCCCGAATGAAGCGAATTGAAGATATTTTATCGATTGACACCACTAATAATGATGACATGCTTAATATGCAGATTGCCTTAAAAATTTATGAATCAATCAATTAAGATAGATTATGCGATTTGAAAGAAACTCCACGGAAAACGAATAACGATATTTTCAACAAGAAACTGTTTCCAGATGTAAAAATTCCCTATTTGGAAACAGTTTCTTTTGATAAATCATGATCCAAAAGCCGACGCTAGTAATTCCTGCCTATTTGCAAAAAAGTTTCGTTATGATAATATTTAGTGATACGAAGTATTTTAATGAAAGAAGTGTTATTCCTTGAATCAACAGAAGAGTGCTAGACGGAATCTGTTGATCATGTGGTTTGCCAACTTCTTTGTCGGCGGCAGCATGACGATGATTCTGCCTTTTATCTCATTATATATAGAGTCGTTTGGTAACTTTTCAGAAAAATATGTCCAGCATTGGGCGGGAATTACTTTCAGTATTACCTTTGTCTCGGCTTTTCTCTTTTCACCGATTTGGGGAAGAATTGGTGACCGTTACGGCCGGAAAAAAATCCTGATTTACTCCGGATTAGGACTGGGGACTTCCATTTTTCTCATGGGCTTTGTCGATTCCGTTATGCAACTATTTATTCTCAGGTTTTTTATGGGCTTTTTCTCAGGGTTTATTTCAATGTCGCAGGCCTTCATTTCCACGCAAACGCCAAGAAAAATTGCCGGTCGTGTCTTGGGGACGCTGCAAACAGGAAGCATCACTGGCTCTTTACTTGGTCCGATGCTCGGAGGCTTAATGGCTGATTCGTTAGGGTTTGCGATGACATTTAGATGGACATCGATTGCGATTTACATCTCTGTCCTGCTGGTTTTCTTTACGAGGGAATACCGCATGGATGTAAATGAAGGAAGCAAAGCACTCTATTCCAGCAAAGAAGTGTTACAACACATTGTCAAAAATCCCGTTTTCTTAACGGTACTGCTGCTGTCTGCGCTGGAGCAAATTGCTCATTACAGCGTGCAGCCAATTTTGTCCTTGTTTGTCAGCGATTTGCATGGAAAAGCCAATGTTGCTTTTTATTCCGGGATTGCCTTTTCCGCGGCAGGGCTGGGGAACTTATTCATGGCGAGAAAATGGGGAGGAATCGCCGACAAGTATGGCTATACTAAAATTCTGGTGATTCTTCTCATCGCAGCCGGTGTAGTCTACATGCCGGGAGCAGCCGTCAATCATTTTTGGCAGCTTGTCGTCATTCGGTTTGTGCTTGGTGTCCTAATCGGCGGCGTTGTCCCGACTAGGATTGCTTATATCCGTCAGGAAGCCCCGATTGAGATGCAGGGAGAGGTTCTCGGCTATAATACCAGCCTACGATTTTTTGGAAATATCGTCGGTCCGATGCTCGGCGGCTTCATCTCCGGCTTCTACGGATTTTCCGCCGTCTTCATCAGCACCAGTACATTATTAATTGTGAGCGGATTGATCTTATATGCAGCCTCTCATCGGAGTCCGAAGTTGGCCAAACATACAGCACAGTAGGCGTTATCATTGAATGTTCAAACAGATTAATTTAAGGCCCGAAGCGTTCGGGCCTTTTTTGTATAACTACCTTGCTATTTTACAAAAATATTCCAATGTCAGGTTTTAACATTCCACATCGTTTTATACGCCAGTTTCCAGGCAAAATAGGTGATCAAGAGCAAAAGTATGAGATATCCCCATACCCCAAATGGAACTAAGGTTGCGGCAAAATGAATCCCGACAAACATCGCAATTCCCAGAGTGGCAAGAAGAATCTTAATACCGCCGCTTTGTTGGGCATCCGCAAACGATTCGGAAAACGGCAGGCTGTCTTTTAAGAATACGGAAAAAATAACCGTAAAGAGGATCGAAGAAACAAACACTACCAAAAGGTCCGGGACCACTCTCCACCCAAAGATGGCGATAAAGATCACGCTCAGGACAAGATACACCGGTAAAAACAGATTGACGATAAACACTTTTAACACCGCACTGAATAAAGGTGCTAGACTAGTCAGCGGTGCCGTTTGGTAGATCCAGGCTCCTTTATATTTTCCCGAGTATTTCAGCATCGCCACCGCACTCGGGATCATCAGGCACGCCATATAAATCGCCAAATACCATTTACTCGCAACTAAAGAAGCATAGGAATTCATGCGAATTTCGTTAAAGATAAACACGAATGGAAAAACAAGTGACAGACCTAAGGCTGGGTAAACCTTTAAGCGAAACTCCCTTTCATTCCGCATCATATGATCGGCAAAGCGGAAAAACACCCTTTCCTCATGACTGCGGCAGACGATCCCGGCCAGCCAATTTTTCCAACGGTTATCTTTGCGTTTCCCTTCCCCGCTTTGACTTGCCAGCTTTTGCAGATTTCGCTCAAAGGAAGGTAACATCCTACTGTAAATCATCATCATGAAAATCGGTATAACCAAGGCCAATAAGGAAAAGCCTACCAGGTAGCCGCTTGAATCGTGATTCAAAAACAGTTCAAACGGCGCTCCAAACCATATAGGCGGAATGAGGTAATGCCACCAGCTGGGGGTAAAGGTAATACTTAGATCGACAAACTCAAACGCCCGTGCCAAAATCTGATAGCCGATGGCAATGGTGATTGACAGGCCAATTTGCACATAATTGATGATATCTTTTAGCTTTTCCCCGTCAAAGTACCGTAAGATGAGAAAATAGATAATCGCCGTTAACACAACAATGAATAAGTCGACGAAAACCAGCCCCACCAGTGTCAAAAGTAAATACAACAATCCATGTTTGATCGTCCCGGCAATGATGGGAGCACCGGCGATGGCCGCGGTCAGGAAAAATAAATAGATCGAAATATGGACCGTTTTGGCGGCACTGATCGTTTTTTTATCAATCGGCTTTGTCTGCAGGATCGTCTTATCTTTAAGATCGAGCAGCACATTGGAAAAATCGGAAATCATCGAGGTCATCACCAAAAACATGACGATGCCGAAGAAAATACTCATTTGATAAAGATAATTGTCAAAGAACAGCATAATCGGAATGATAAATAGGCTCAATAAGACATACATCCCCAATGATTTGAGAAAACCGTTTTCTTCCGGCTTATTCTTTTTCTTCGCCTGCTGCTGATTAAAAATGGTCGGTGTTCGGCGCCCATCCATCGTTAATTTGACCGCGAGAATTTTTCGCATAACGGGATAATCAACGCCAAGCCGCTCGAAAAGACCTTTACATAAATCTAAAATTTGTAATGTTCGAAAGTCCTTCATCGCTTACACCCCTTGGACAATCGCGACAAATTCCTCAGCAAGTGCCTTATGCTCATTAAAACCGGTCAGCTGATTAAAGATTTGCTCCAATGTCCCCTCATGATTTTGCTGCTTTAACTCATCGAAGCTGCCATCGGCAACAATGTTTCCATCGTTAATAAGGATGATCCGGTTGCTGATTTTTTCGACGACATCCATAATATGGGATGAGTAGAAAATCGTTTTCCCTTGTGCCGCAAGGACGGCGAGAATTTCTTTGAACACCATGACACTGTTGGCATCGAGACCGCTCAATGGCTCATCCAAGAATAACAAATCCGGGTTATGTATTAAACTGGAAATAATCAGCACCTTTTGCCGCATCCCTTTGGAATAAGAGGCAATCCTTGCGTGGTACACTTCCTCCAAACCAAAAACTTTCATCAGCTGCTGCGCTTTTTGATCGGCCGTCTGAAAGTCCAGCCCATATAGTTCCCCGACAAAGGTCAAATACTCCCGCGCTGTCAAATTATCGTAGAGTTCGGCGACTTCCGGGACATAGCCAATTTTTCGTTTATAATCAACGCTTTGTTCGGTAACTTCTTCACCGAAAATTTCCACCTTCCCGGAGTAGTCGCCTTCAAGCCCAAGAATAATCTTGATCGTCGTGCTTTTGCCGGCACCATTCGGACCAATATAGCCGATAATTTGCCCGCGCTGGACCGTTAAATCAATTCCTTTTAATACCTGTTTGCTTCCATAATCCTTTTTTAGACCCTTTAGACACAATGCAATTTCTTGATTTTGTTCGATCACAATCACCTTCTCTCTCGAAGTTAATTCCATTTTAGCATAATTTTCCTCTGGCTTTTTTAAGATTTTGGAATTTTTACGAACAGTTATGAGGACAGCTCGCGGAGAAAATCTGCCTCACTTGTCCTCATCATGAGGTGAATACAAGTTCTGTCATTCATTGAAAAAAAATAAAAGCGCTAGGATTTCTAGTTTAGTAGAAAACCCCAGCGCTTATTAATAAATTATGCCAGTTGCAGCATTTCTTTCATATCTTCTTGGGCAGTGCCAATGAGTTTTAAATTGAAAGCATCTTGCAGAACCTGCAATACCCCTTCAGAGATAAATTCCGGGGCTTTTGGTCCAATTCGGATATCCTGAATGCCCAAACTGAACAAGCCTAAAAGAATAGCAACTGCTTTTTGCTCAAACCAGGATAACACGATGCTGACCGGAAGTTCATTGATCTCACATTCAAATGCTTCGGCTAGAGCCTTAGCGATTTTAACTGTGGAGACGGAATTATTGCACTGTCCTAAATCAATATATCGTGGAATTTCAGTTCCCGGTACAACACCGTAATCCACATCGTTAAAGCGGAATTTACCGCATGATGTTGTTAAGATAACCGTTTCCGGCGGTAAGGAAGTAGCAAGCTCACGATAGTATTCCCCGCCTTTCCCAGGGGCATCACAGCCGGCAATCACAAAGAAACGTTTGATTTTTCCCGTTTTCACAGCATCGATCACTTCAGGAGCTAAGCCTAAAACCGTTTCGTGGTGGAATCCTGTCAATAAGGTTTCGTCTGAATCAATAGCTGCCTCAGGTAATTCCAACGCTTTTTCAATCAATGGCGAGAAGTCGTCATTGACGATTTTTGGACATTCTCAAGCCCGGCTACTTCATAGGAAAACATCCGATCGGCATAGGAGCCTTTAATCGGCATTACACAGTTCGTCGTCGCCAAAATGGCCCCTGGGAATTTTTCAAACAGGCGGCGCTGGTCATACCATGCTTTGCCGATATTGCCCTTTAAATGAGAATATTTCTTTAATGCCGGATAACCATGGGCCGGAAGCATTTCCGAGTGAGTGTAAATATTGATACCCTTTCCTTCTGTCTGCCTCAATAATTCTTCTAAGGCAAACAGATTATGTCCGGTAACGACAATACAATGACCTTCAATTTTATTTTGGCTGACACGAATCGGTTCCGGGATGCCCAAGCGCTTCGTATGGGCTTCATCAAGCATTTCCATGACGCGCACGGCTGATTGTCCGACCTTCATCGCCATGTCAATATGTTCCTGGACATTAAAGTTTGAGTTCGTCAGCGTCATATAAAGGGCCTCATGGGTTACCGTATCAACGAATGGGTCGGTAAATCCTAATTGGTTGGCATGCGTGCGATAAGCTGCAATCCCTTTTAACCCAAAAATAATCGTGTCTTGGAGGCTGGCAATCGTTTCATCCTTTCCACACACGCCGAGAACTTTGCAGCCGCCTGCAGGAGTTTGTTCGCATTGATGACAAAACATCATTCATCACTCACTTTCTCTTATTTATGTATCGTAAATAGGATAGGAAAAAGATCACTCCCTTGTTGTGATGCAAATCACACTAATTCTAGTTGTTAAAAAATGTTCAAAAAATTATGGTCAATCTTTTGACCAGAAAGATCAAAATATGACCCCCCAGCCAAAAAAATCATTTGAAATCCTCACCATTTAACCGCAAAATAAAGGTAGGGATGTTATAAAATACCAACAACTTAAATGTCCACCCCATGTGGACAATACCGCCAACATGTCCACTTATGTTGTCTGACAGGGAGGGAATAAGTTGTATTTTATTTTTTCATATTTGATTGGTTGTGTAATGTTTGGTTATTGGGTAATGAGGTTGGTTTATCGGGAGGATATTCGTTCGGTTGGAAGCGGGAATGTGGGGGCACGGAATGGGGGGCGTCTGCGGGGGGCGTCTGCGTTTGCGGCAATTTTTCTCGGAGATGCCCTGAAAGGTGCTTCCGTTATTCTCCTCGGGCGCTATCTCAACTATGCCGAACCTCTGCTGCTGCTCGGTCTTGGGTTTGCAATTATTGGCCACATCAAACCGATTACGTTGAAATTCAAAGGCGACAAAGGCGTTTCGACCTTTATCGGCGGGATGCTCGCCCTTGAGCCGTGGCTTGCTTTCGTCATTATCATTAGCTTTCTCGTCCTCTACCCATTCACCAAAAGCTTTACCTTATCAGGTTTGGGGGCATTTCTCGCCACCCCTGCAACCATCATGATAAAAAGCGGAAATTGGCTAAGTTGCGTTATTTCATTATCCTTGTGCTGTTTTGGAAAAATTGCTTGATCTGCTGGAGATGGTCGTGGTGTCAAACACTGATCGTGGACAGCTGGAACTTAAGTCAGTGCAATAAGCGTGGGGACGCTTCTCTGGCTTCATTCATCCACAAACTGAAGCAGAAGATACGTCCCCTTCTTTTATCTTACAAATTCTCAACCTTACTTACAAAACTTAGAAATTGAGTGATTCCCCTCTGCAACTTGCATTCTTTTTTTACAAAATCCTAGCATAATTTAACAAAACTCCTGGGCAATTTTTCAAAATCTCAATTCAATTATACAAAACTTGGAATTAAATGGTTTAACTCTGCAACTTGCATTCTTTTTTTACAAAATCCTAGCATAATTTAACAAAACCCCTGGGCAATTTTTCAAAATCTCAATTCAATTATACAAAACTTGGAATTAAATGGTGCAACTCTGCAAATCGTGGTCCTTATTTCAAAATCCTAGCCCATTTTTACGAATTTCTTTTTTCCCTCGTTAAAATAAGGAAAAGCAGTTTTTTACCTTTACAAATTGTCTTTCCATAATTTATCAAGCCATACGCATTATAAAACAACGCTTACGATGACAGCTGATAAGACACTTACCAATGTCGCACCATATAACAGTTTTAAACCAAATTTGGCGACCACATTTCCTTTTTTCTCGTTAAGACTCTTAACAGCACCGGCAATAATCCCGATCGAAGAGAAGTTGGCAAACGAGACGAGGAAGACGGAGATAATCCCCAATGTCCGCGGGCTTAATGTGTTCGCCACTTTGTCCAGGTCCATCATCGCGACAAACTCATTTGTCACCAGCTTGGTGGCCATAATCCCACCCGCTTTTACCACTTCCGAAAGAGGAACGCCCATCATGAGGGCAATTGGGGCAAAAATATAGCCTAAAATTTCTTGGAAAGAAATGCCGAAAATCATCTCAAAAATATTATTAATCGCCGCCATCAAGGCAACGAAGCCTATTAACATCGCACCGACAATCACGGCAACTTTAAAACCGTCCAAAATGTATTCTCCTAACATTTCAAAAAAGCTTTGTTTTTCCAAATCCTGAATTTCCAAAAGGTCCTCTTCTGGTTTTACCGTATAAGGGTTAATAATCGAGGCAATGATAAATCCGCCAAATAAGTTGAGCACTAGCGCCGTGACGACATATCTTGGTTCAATCATTGTCATATACGCCCCGACAATCGACATCGAAACCGTGGACATGGCCGAAGCACAAAGAGTGTACAAACGATTAGCCGGCAGTAAGCCAAGCTGTTTTTTCACGGTGATAAACACTTCAGATTGACCAATCATCGCGGATGCCACAGCATTGTATGATTCCAATTTCCCCATGCCGTTCACTTTGCTAAGCAGGATGCCAATGACCTTCATAATCAACGGGAGAAGTTTCAGGTACTGGAAGATTCCAATTAACACGGAAATAAACACAATTGGCAACAGGACGTTCAGGAAGAATGGAGATTCTCCTTTATTGGCAATGCCGCCGAACACGAATGATACCCCGGCGCCAGCATATTCCAATAGTTTACCGAAAGCGCCAGCAAACACCTTGATTAATTCCAAACCGGCCGTTGTATTTAATAATAAAGCAGATAATATCAATTGAATAATGATCATAGTAATAATTGGCTTGATCCGGATATTTTTTCGATTATTACTGACGATGTAAGCTAAGCCAAAAACAACCAGTAAACCAATGATGGCAATGATGTATTTCATGTTGTTGTCCTCCAAAGATGTAAAAATATCTGATGCTGTTGCCTTTCTTCCGCTAGGTGTAAAAAATTTATCCTGCTTTAACGGGCAGGAAGACCTCATGATGATTACGTTTTCATTTACTGCTAAAATTATCCCCAATTTTATCTGTTACTATTTACTAAGGCTTCGCTTTTAACAAAGCGGGCCTGCCTCATTTTTTGACCAGTTCGATGCTGTCTTCCGCTGACAAAACATTTCCGACCTTGAGGCCTTTTTAAAAACAGCGGATTCAGATGGCAAAGGTCCGTTAAATTATTTTTCAAAAACTTCAGTCTTTTATATTGCGGAGTTTTCAGAATGATGGTACTTTTTATAATATATAAAAATGAAGTGTATACTTCATTATTCGTAATAAATGAATGACAAGCTTCATTATTTTTTTAGAAAAGGTGTTGATCATGACCGACTTTCAGCGAAGCATCAAAGAGAAGTTTCCAGAGTTTTCCAAAAGTCAAAAGAAAATTGCTAAGTTCCTGCTGGATGAGCCCCACCAGTTCGCGATCAAGTCAGCGGATCAAATTGGCAAGGAAGTTGGCGTGAGCGAAACAACTGTCATCCGTTTTTGTTATTCCTTGGACTATAACGGATTTTCGGAATTGCAAAAGAAGGTTCGCGAAGCATTGCTGATGCAAAAAAGCAGCTTGGACCAATATTATTCGAACAAGCTTGAACTGTTGAACGAACCGCATTTTTTTGCACATGTGATGGAGCAAGATTGCCAAAACATCAAACGAACGGCAGCACAAATGAATGAAAAGGATGTCCAGCAAGCCGTTGACCATCTTATTTTCGGCGAACAAATTCTGATTTCCGGTTTGCGTTCATCGTTTGCTGCAGCTCATTGGTTGTCTTTCACATTAGGGCTGATGCGGGAAAATGTTTTCTTATATAAATCAGATACTGACGGACTGGGGGCTGCGTTGGATCGGTTAAATGCAGACTCCGTCTTGGTAGCAATATCATTCCACCGCTATCTCAGAGAAACTATTAATATGGCCAAACTTGCCAAACAGCGGGGAGCGACGGTCATTGGGATTACCGATTCACCATTGGCGCCGATCCATAAATTTGCCGATGTGTTGCTGACCATCGCCCCCTCCGGCAAGTCAACCCTTGATACAACACCGTCACTGTTCTCATTGTTAAACGCCATCGTGGCGAAAGTATCCGTCCAAGACAAACAACGGTTTGAAAACCGAAAACAACAATACGAATCACTGGACATCAGGCATCTGTTCTACGAGGAATAGGTTACAGCAGAGACTTCCAAAAAATGGCAACGGTATAGGGAAGCGACAAACAGCGTCCCCGAAATGAAAACTTGCCAACTGGCAAGTCCTTAAGGACGGTTCATGAGGCGGAGTTGAATTTAGGCAACATAGGAAAATGCCCACGAGCTCAAATTTACGGAGTATCTGAAAGGTAATCCTGTCACAACAGTGGGCCGCGTTTTAGAAGCAAATTGTCCACCCTGCGCGGACAAATGTCCACGAGCGGTGCCTGACACCATATTCCAAAAGGAGGAAACTATGAAGACGCTGTTAGCGGAATTGAAGCCGAGGCTTTGTGAGATATTTGATCATTTACATCAGCATCCGGAGGTAAGTTGGCAGGAGACTGAGACGACGGCTTATCTTTCCAAGCTGCTCGAGGCGGAGGGATTTCAGGTACGAACCTTTTGCGATTGTACCGGGCTTGTCGTGGAATATGGCGACGGGCCTTACACCGTTGGACTTCGGAGCGATATCGACTCTCTCTGGCAAGAGGTCGGCGGAACGTTTCAAGCTAATCACTCCTGCGGTCATGATGCTCATATGACAATGACCCTGGGCGTTCTCTTGCTTTTGAAAAAACTAAACTATCAACCTAGCGGCAAACTGAAATTTATCTTCCAGCCAGCCGAAGAAAAAGGAACCGGAGCCCTTAAAATGGTAGAAAAAGGCGTCATTGATGACCTCGACTTTTTATATGGCGTCCATCTGCGCCCCATTCAAGAGCTCCAAGCCGGAGAGGCGGCTCCTGCGATTCTGCATGGTGCGGCAAAATTTATCGCCGGTGAAATTATCGGTGAGGATGCCCACGGGGCTCGGCCACATTTAGGAAAAAATGCGATCGAAATTGGCGCCTCGCTTGTTCAGGAGCTAAGCAAAATTCATCTCGACCCGATGATTCCTTATTCGGTGAAAATGACTAAGTTCCATGCGGGCGGAGAAAGCAGCAACCTGATCCCCGGACATGCCTCGTTCCATCTTGACCTTAGGGCCCAGACGAACGATGCGATGGAATTTATCACAAAAAAAGTGATAACTATCACAAAAGCACTTGCTGAAATGTACGAGGTGGAAATTCCCTTGGAGACGAAAGCAGAAGTGGTCGGAGCGACCGTTCATCCTAAGGCACGAGAACTGATGGCTAAAGCGATAACCGATACACTTGGGGCAGAGCATCTCGTGGAACCCGCACCAACCAGCGGCGGTGAGGATTTTCACTTTTACACGTTGAAACGACCACAGCTAAAAGCGACGATGTTAGGCCTTGGCTGTGATCTCAAGCCGGGATTACACCATCCCGATATGACTTTCAACCGCGACGCCATCTTTGATGGAATTGAAATTTTAACGAAAACCATCCTAAATACCTTTGAGTTTCTTGAGGGAGGAACGCAGCATGACGGAAGCAATCGGAAGGCCAATCCAAGCTGACTCTAGGCCTAGACTGACGGAACACCATATGCAAGCTCCAACGGAAGAGCCAACACCACCCATATTTAAACCTGAACGGGAGGAATTCAACATGCCGGAAGCATCAGAGGGCCCAACAGCAGTTGAGCCAAAACTGGAGAAAAATAACCTACAGGAAGCAATTGAAGTACGACAACTTGTTACGATTAGCGAGCTGGAACGGGTACAACAGCTCGAAAAAGCGATTTGGAACATGAAGCCGATCCCGATTCACCACACACTGACTGCGGTGAAAAACGGTGGCATTATGATTGGTGCCTTTCATGGAGAAAACATGGTCGGCTTCAGCTACGGGTTTGCCGGTTTTCACAACGGCCAATCCTATCTTTGCTCCCATATGCTGGGAATTCTCGAAGACTTTCGCAGCCATGGCATTGGCGCAATGTTAAAAGAAGCGCAAAGACAGGCCGCAATTGAAAAAGGATATAAGATGGTCACCTGGACTTATGATCCGCTTGAAAGCGCAAATGCCTTTTTAAATTTGACAAAATTAAAAGCAATTTGCAGCACTTATATTGAAAACTGTTATGGCGACATGGAAAACCCGCTTAACCGGGGACTCGCCTCCGACCGTTTTCAGGTGGAATGGTGGATTCAAAGCCCACACATCAATGAAAATGATACGGATGATTGGACCGCTTACAAACGTATTCCGTACGAGTTGACTGTAGATGGAGAGCCAACACCGTTCGAAGTGGATGCTTCATTTTTTAACGACCAAGAAGCGGTGCTCGTTCCAATCCCAAGGTATTTTCAGCAGCTCAAAAAAGAGCACTTTGAGCTGGCGTTGGATTGGCGCATAAAAACAAGGCATATTTTTCAAGCGCTGTTTACCCAAGGGTTTACTGCAGTGAAGCTCATAAAAATGAGTGATGAACCAGTCCATTATTATGTCTTGAAAAAACGCACTACACTTCGATTAGAAAGCGAGGATACAAAATGAACATCAAAAATGTCACACTGCGCCACTTAAAAATGAAACTGAAATTTCCGTTTACCACAAGCTTCGGCACTTTCCTTGATAAGGAATTTATCCTTGTGGAAGTGAAGGATGAAAACGGCAGGTCCGGCTGGGGCGAATCCGTCGCCTTTATGTCACCGCTTTATAATGAAGAAACATTAAAGACAAACTGGCACATCCTTGAGGATTTCCTCATTCCACTCGTGCTGGATAAGGAAATCACCCATCCGGATGAGGTTTCCGCTTTATTTGAACCGATTCGCAAAAACAATATGGCCAAGGCTTCGATTGAAGGGGCGATTTGGGACCTGTATGCCAAGCGCGAGAATCTTCCGCTGGCAACCGCTCTTGGCGGTGAGAAAAAAGAAATCGAAGTCGGAATCAGCATCGGGATTCAAAAAACTGTCGATGAACTGCTAACAATTATCGACCAATCTGTGACACAAGGATATCGCCGGATTAAAGTAAAAATCAAGCCGGGCTGGGATGTTGACGTCATCCGCGAAATTCGCAAATCATTTCCGACGATTCAATTGATGGCCGATGCCAATTCTGCTTATCGCCTTCATGATATTGAGCTGTTAAAACAGCTGGATGAGTTCGATTTAATGATGATTGAGCAGCCGCTCGCCTCCGATGACATCGTTGATCACGCCGTTGTGCAAAAACAGCTGGCCACACCGATTTGCCTTGATGAAAGCATCCATTCGGTAGAAGACGCGCGGAAGGCTATCAGTCTTGGAAGCTGCAAAATTATTAATATTAAAATTGGCCGGGTCGGTGGCTTAACGGAGTCCAAACGAATCCATGACCTCTGCATGGAACGCGGGCTCCCGGTATGGTGCGGCGGCATGCTGGAGGCAGGTGTCGGGAGAGCCCATAATATTGCTTTAACAACATTGGCTAACTTCACAATGCCGGGAGATACCGCAGCTTCCTCACGCTATTGGGAAAAGGATATCATCGAACCGGAGGTAACCGTCCATGATGGCCTGATCACCGTCCCAACAGCACCGGGAATCGGCTACAGCGTTGACTTAAATACGGTTGACCGCTTTACCGTTCGCGAGCAGACGTTTTCTTAAAAATCACTGTATATGGCGGATTAGGGCTATTTATTAGTTTGAGCTAGCAGTTTTAAACCGTTTATTAGCGGTTTTGAACGGTATATTAGCGAATTTAGATCTTTTATTAGCGAATTCGAGCGATATATTAGCGATTCTAAAGCTTTTATTAGCGATTTTCATTTTTTCCGTAAGAGAGGTCTTCCCCTCTCACGCCATAAATTGTCTTAATATTTAAATAATTTAACGAATAGGTTGGAGGTTTTATCATGAGGAAAAGCTTACAAATTGCCGGGGCTTATATCGGCATTATCGTCGGGGCCGGTTTTGCATCCGGTCAGGAAATACTACAATTTTTCACCAGCTTTGGTTTACTGGGAATCATCGGTGGTGTGATTGCAACCTTTTTCTTTGCCTTCTTGGGCATGCAATTAACACAGCTTGGATCAAAACTGCAAACCGATTCTCATAAAGCGGTCATTTATCATATTTGCGGCCGTTATCTGGGAGTGGTTGTGGATATCATTATTACTTTCTTCTTATTCGGCGTGACGGTTGTCATGATGGCCGGAAGCGGCTCGATTTTTGAACAGCAATTTGGGTTGCCGGCAATGGTCGGAAATGTCGTTATGGCGGTCCTCACCATTTTAACCGTTTGCCTAAATGTTCAAAAATTACTGTCCGTCATCAGTTGGATTACGCCATATTTAATGGTGCTGGTCCTCATTATTACTGGCTATTCCTTATTAACGATGGATCAAAGCTTTACTGCACTTGAAGCCGTTGCCAAAAAACAACCGGCAGCAGCATCAAACTGGCTGCTCGGCGGACTTCTTTATGTTTCTTATAATATAGCCGCGGGAGCAGCGATGCTTGCGGTGATGGGAGGAACAACAAAAGATGCAAAGGTCGCTGGTCGTGGCGGAATTTTAGGCGGTCTTGGGCTTGGACTGTTAATTTTACTCATTAACATTGGCATGTTTGCCAAGCTGGATACGTTACAAGGAGTAGACATGCCAACATTACTTCTTGCTAACCAGCTCCATCCTGTGCTTGGAGCACTAATGTCGATTGCCTTGCTCGGAATGATTTATAATACAGCGGTTGGCATGCTTTACGCCTTTGCCGCCCGCATCGTAAAGCCGGGCAATTCCAAATTTAAACCGGCTGTTGTCGGGTTTGGCATCCTAGCCTTCGCTTCCAGCTTTATCGGCTTTATCAAGCTGGTCGGAACTGTTTATCCTGTCATGGGATACCTCGGCTTTACCATTATGGCCGCGATTATCGTGTCCTGGGCTCGTTCACGGAAAGAAAAAGCAGAAAAGCAAGAGGGAGAAATCGCAGTTTAGTGTAGAAAGTTCTCGGTCAAAACCGATGAAATGGATACCTACGTAAAAAAAATAAAAAACTCCTCAAGAACACGGGCACACCGCTGTTTTTGGGGAGTTTTTTGTTAAAAAAATGCTTTTGACTTTCCCACCACAGCCTCACGCATTTCTGCCACGCCCATTCATTCACCACATTCCCCATTTGCCGATAATGGTTTAAATGAGAGGAATAATGTAAATACTGGGGTGTGGTCGACTTGCCGGGGTGTTTGCCGATATTCTCCCGTATCACATTCCAAATCGCAGATTAATGAAAATTCGCCGATTGGCGAGTCCTTAAGACCGGTTTATGAGGCACAGTTGAATTTATGCGTCAGGAAAGTCTAAATTTGAGTAAAAAACTTAGACTTTCCTGTTAGTCCACCATGCAGCGCAAAATCAGCGTTGCACCACAAAGAATGAAAATAGTTATACTTTCCTGTTAGCTAACAAAGGGCAATGTTATGAAGATCGTGACAAGTTCAAGGATGCAATGAATTGGGGTGATGTAGTTGGGTTTGTTTAAAAGATTGAAAAAAAGAAAATTAACCGGATTGAAGGAGCCCATTCAAAAGCCGGGGACGAATCCATCGTCTCTTTCATTGCAGGATTCACTTAGCGCGAATTTACAAACAAATGAGCAGTTCTTTCAATCGGTTTACCACAATTGTGCAGATGTGGTGTATCGTCATTTTTCCATTGCCGGTAAAATGAAAGCTCTCCTGATCTATATTGAAGGCATGTCTAATATTGAAGAAATGGATAAAAGCGTCCTGTCACCACTCATGCAGCAAACACCCGCCGAGTTAGAAAATTTGCATGCAATCATGGAACAAAGCATAACCGTTTCCAGTATAAAAGAAAACAAGACGTTTGCTGAAGTAGCGGAACAAATCTCAACGGGCAACCCTGTCATCCTTGTAGATCAATATTCCATAGCCATTTCTGTCGGTTTGTCCAAATGGGAAAAACGAGCGATTGAAGAACCGTTGTCTGAATCAGTCGTTCGCGGCTCACGGGAAGGTTTTACGGAAACGATTGCTGTCAATACTTCGCTTTTACGAAGGAGAATTAAAAGTCCCCAGCTTAAAATGATTTCGATGAACATTGGACGGCAAACACAGACGAAAGTAATCGTCGCCTATATGGACGGGCTGGCAGATACCACCCTGGTAGAGGAAGCTAAGAGTCGCTTGCAACGGATTCAGATTGATGGCATCTTGGAAAGCGGGTATATCGAAGAATTCATTGAAGACCATCCATACTCCCCTTTTCCGCAAATATTGAACACCGAACGTCCGGATGTGGCTGCGGCTAATCTCCTGGAAGGACGGATTGTGATATTGGTAGACGGAACGCCTTTTGTCATCATTGTTCCGACATCACTCTATTCGCTGCTTCAAGCCTCCGAGGATTATTATCAACGGTTCATGATTGGCACATTAATTCGTTGGCTGCGTTATGGATTTCTCGTGATGGCCTTGTTGCTGCCCTCTGGGTATGTAGCCGTCCTTACCTATCATCAAGAGATGGTGCCCACCACTCTTCTGCTCAGTTTTGCCAAGTCAAGGGAACTGATTCCCTTTCCCGCGTTGGTCGAGGCATTGATTATGGAAATCACCTTCGAAGCATTACGGGAAGCGGGAATCCGGCTTCCTAAGCAAGTTGGTTCTGCTGTCAGCATCGTCGGGGCACTTGTCATCGGGCAAGCGGCCGTATCCGCAGGCCTTGTTTCCGCGCCCATGGTTATGGTTGTGGCGATTACGGGAATTGCTTCGTTCACAATACCACGCTACAACGCCGCTATCGCCATCCGAATGCTGCGTTTTCCGATCATGCTCCTGGCGGGGACGTTAGGACTGCTGGGAATTATGCTTGGACTGATTGCCATTATTGTCCATTTAAGCACCGTGCGCTCCTTTGGCTTGCCTTATTTATCGCCAATGGGTCCAATGAGAGCGAGCGAAATGAAGGATGTCATGTTCCGGGCGCCGTGGTGGGCACTGCGCAAACGGCCCCGTTTAACAGGGGATTACAATCAAAATCGGCAGCCACCGGGGCAAAAACCAGACCCATCCAAAGGTACGGAGTAGGTGTTATCACAATGATTGAAAAAGGGAAAATATCTGCCTTTCAGCTGGCGCTGATGATGAATCCGACCATTTTTGCGACAGCCTTATTATTAGTTCCGGCGATTACAGCCAAACACGCTGAACAAGATTTGTGGCTATCACCGATTTGGGCAGCTATTAGCGGCTTGTTAACGGTCTATATCTCCTGTAAATTAAATAAATTCTATCCTGAAAAAAGTCTTATTCAATATAGCGAGCAAATCCTGGGGAAAATAGCAGGAAAAATTTTGGGGCTGATCTTCTTGCTTTATTTTCTCCACCTGAATGGGATTATCGTCCGGGAATACGGTGAGTTTGTCGTTGGCACTTTTCTTAACACCACACCGATGAATGTGGTGATGGGTTCGATGCTCCTTGTTTGCGCCCTTGCCGTTTACGGCGGAATTGAGGCAATCGGTAGATCTTCACAAATAATCGTACCGGTCGTAAGTTTGCTTTTTTTAGTTATGACCTTATTACTCGTCAAAGATCTTGATCCGAAAAAATTATTACCCGTAATGGAGAATGGAATCATGCCCTCTTTCATGGGCTCGATTGTCCCCTCAGCCTGGTTCAGTGAGTTCATCCTGATGGCGTTTGTCCTACCGTTATTAAAAGATTCCGGAAAAGCGATGAAATGGGGCGTGCTTTCCGTTCTAAGTGTCATGTTCCTGTTAGTCATAACGAACCTGTCCACCTATATGCTTCTAGGCAAGCTGACCATAAAGGATACCTATCCGGTCATGGTTGCCGTCCGCTACATCAGTATTGCTGACTTTTTGGAGCATCTTGAAGCCATCGTTATGGCCATTTGGGTGTCCGGAACTTTTATAAAAATTTCCATGTTTTATTACAGCACTGTTCTTGGGATGGCTCAGTGGCTCAGCCTATCTGATTATCGCCCGATTGTTTTGCCAATCGGGTTTCTTATACTGGTGCTCGGCCATTGGGCAGCTCCCAATCTGCAATCATTAGCGCACTTTCTAGGAACATCGGGGGCTTTTTATATGTTAACGCTCCAGCTGGGGATTCCGGTTGTACTGCTATGCATCGCTTGGATCCAACAGAAGTTTCAACAGAAAAAGGATAGAGGCCAATGAGAGCGATTACTTTTTTTACAAAATTAAATATCTTGCTGCAAATCTCTTCCCTTCTCCTGCCTGTTACCCTTCTTACAGGCTGCTGGGACAGAAAAGAATTGAATGATATGGCGATTATTACGGCGGCTGGCATTGATAAAAAAACAGAATCGACGATTGAATTAAGTGTGATTGTCTATATTCCGAAAAACGCCGGTGTGGGAGAAGAAATGGGCGGCGGCAACGGCGGTCAAGGTCAGCAAGTATTAGTCCGTTCAGCTGAAGGCATCTCGATTGCGGAGGCGATCTCGATGCTACAACAGGAATTCCCCCGTCATTTATTTTGGGGGCATAATGAGGTGTTTGTGATCGATGAGGAGTTGGCCAGAGACGAAGATCTTCGCCCTACCATCGATTTTATCATGCGCCATCCACAAACACGTGAACGTTCTCACATATTTATCAGCAAACAAAAGGTGAAAAACATATTTAGCCTTAATCCACCATTAGAGCGGGATTTGGCAGAAGTCTTGCGGAATTTGGCAGGCTTAAAGATTGGCGTGGATATCACGTTGAAAGATCTCGCGGAAATGCTCATCGGGGAAAGTGGAACCGCCGCTTTGCCTTACATCGATATATTATCTCCGCCGGAAAGTCAAGATAAAAAGCAAACGATCGCCGATATTATTGGAACAGCCGTTTTGAAAAATGGAAAAATGATTGGTTCGATCGATGCCTCGACAACAAGGGGATTACTATGGCTGAGAAATGAAATCGAATTAGCCGTTGTAACGGTAAAGCCGGACAATACGGAAGGATACGTTTCAATGCAACTGCTGCGGGCCTACTCTAGGCTGATTCCTAAAATTGAAAATGGAAAATGGAAAATCACCATGCAAGCCAAAACAGAAGATGACCTTATTCAAAATGGGACAACCCTTAATACTGGAAATCCGCAAACGATTCACAGGCTGGAACAAGACTTAAAGGCAGATATTGATAATAAAGTGAAGGAAGCTTTAAAGCAGGTTCAGCACGAGATGAATGCCGATATTTTTGGCTTTGCCGAAGCCTTCCACCGTGCTTACCCCAATGTCTGGAAAAAATACAAACAGAATTGGGATGATATTTTTCCAACGGTTGAAGTAACGCTTGAGACAACAGCGAAAATCCGCAGACCGGGAATCGTCACCGAACCTGGTGCTTATCCGAAACAAGAGGTGAAAACGGAATGAAGTGGGCTGCGGTACTAGGGATTACGTTCATTTTCGTTTGCATGGCATTATTTGAATGGCCGAAGCTTGGGCGGGGATCGAAAAAGGAAAAAATTATTTTCCTTTCGCTATCTGTAATCGGCTGGTTCCTTGGAAGCATGCTTGTTTTCTTTCCTAATCCGCCTGGTCCGACAGAGCTGATGGACGGAATCTTTAAACCTTTGGGGAAACTGCTGGAGAAATGAGTGACAGGGTCCAGTGGGTTCCGGTAAAATTCCAATAGTTTGTATAAAATCAATCAGCCCTGAAAAAAGGAGCCAACACTTTAGACGAGGTCTAATTTGTTGGTTCTTTTTTAGTTTTTCATTGTTTTCGGCACAATAATAGTGTACGATGCATAGTATATAGCAAATACTGTATCATCTACAGTAATGGAAATGAGGTGGGGGAATGAGTCAATTATTGCAGTCATTAACAACCGAGCTTAGGAGAGGAACATTGACATTAGCGGTATTAAGTCAGTTGCGGACCCCACAATACGGCTATTCACTTGTTCAGTTATTGGAGGGATCGGGAATTACCATCGATCAAAGCACCCTGTATCCACTGCTTCGCCGTTTAGAAAAACAGGAGCTGGTGACGAGCAGCTGGGATACATCCGAGAGCAGACCCCGCAAGTACTATGTTTTAAGCGATTATGGGGTAGAGATTTTTTTACAATTAAAAAAGGAGTGGCTGAAGAACTCGCAACAGCTATATAGCCTATTAAAGGGAGAGGAAGAAGATGAACCTAATTGAGATTTATATCCAGGAAGTGACTCGAAGGCTTCCAGAAAAAAATCGGGAGGATATTGCCCTAGAGTTACGGTCAACGATTGAGGATATGCTGCCAGCTGATTACAGCGAAGATGAGGCAAAGGCGGTTCTTGAAAAGTTGGGGGACCCCGTTACGTTGGCCGGCAATTATCAGGATCGGCCAAGGCACTTAATTGGTCCGCGCTATTTTGATGTCTATCTGACACTTCTAAAAATGATTTTGCCGATTGCAGCGGTTATTTCGTTGATCACGATGCTGGCGGAATATTTTATCGGGTATAGCGGTGACCAAACTGTCATCGGTATTATTATAAGTCTAATAGGCAAAGGGATTGCGAGAATCATAGAAGTGGGAATCCAGACATTCTTTTGGCTGACAATTGTGTTTGCGATGATCGAAAGAATGGATAATCGAAAAGATAACAAACCGCTGGCAGCCTGCCTTAAAAAATGGACCCCTGATGATTTAAAAAAAATCCCTAATATCCCCAGGAAAAAAGCCATTTCAAAGACTGAAGTGTTTGGAAGTTTAATGTGGACCGCGATTTGGGCAACACTTTATTTTTATGCCAATCAGCTTGTCGGTGTTTATCAAGGCGGCAACAATGGAATTGAATTCGTGACTCCTGCTTTCAATCAAAATGTTTTACTCCAATATTGGCCAATCGTTGTGTTGGTCATCGGTTTGGAGATTGCCTTGGCCCTATATAAATTAACCGCAAGACAATGGACGAAAAACGTTGCCATCTGCCATTCTGTTGTTGAAGTATTAGGAACCCTCGTATTCATTGTGATACTAGTTCATCCCAATCTATTAAACTACGATTTTATTACGTATCTGACCAATCTATTTTCTATTACTGCCAGTCAGTTAAAAATGTGGATCGTTGGCGGTATAATTTCCATCTTTACTGTATTTGCGGCGTTCAATGTCATTGATGGGTTTCGCAAGGCTGGGACCCGTTAAGTTGAATTTTGACCATAGCCTGTTTTAATGTGAGGGGGGCGGATATTTTTTCATATGAAGAGCAAGGCAGCAGCTGTCACAAATAAAGCTTGTGGGTAATCAGTTTAAACCCACAAGCTTTAAATTTAGATTAAATTAAGCCATTTATCTAGCCAGTCGCGCACCGTTATTACTTTTTATCAAGTTTTTGATCTCTACTTCTGAAACTAAGTTAAGATCCCCAGAGACAGTTAGTTTTAGCACACTGGCTGCCAAACCAAACTGTACGAGTTCAGTTGGGGTGTAGTCATGTAATAGTCCGTGCATTAATCCAGCACCAAAGGCATCTCCAGCAGCTACACCTTCCATTACATGCATCTTGTAGGTGGTGGTTTCGTAAAAGACATCGTCCGTTAGTAATAGGGCAGTCCATTCACTGTCTTCTACTGAATAGATGTTGCGTAAAATGCTGGCAATCATTCTGCAGTTTGGATAACGCTCTTGGACTTTTTTCATCGCCGTTTTGAAAGATTCTTTTTGTTCTATTCCACGGGAGTCATCTCCATCAAAGGCTTTGATCCCTAGCGTTGCTTCAAAATCTTCATCATGGGCGATACAAACGGTGACATACTCCATGATCTCACCCATAACAGTTTGGGCTTCTTCTGGTGTCCACATTTTGCCCCGGTAATTCAAATCGCAAACTACGGGGATTGCATGCGCCTGACAATATTTGCAGGCCGCTAAAGCGGCATCCTTCAACTCTTTAGAAATCGTTGGAGTGATACCAGAAAAATAGAAATAATCGACGTCTTTAAAAATTTCTCCCCAGTTAAATTCAGCAGCTTTCGTTTGTGAAAAGGCACTGTACGCCCGATCATAGATAACATTGGTCGAACGAACGCTGGCCCCTTTTTCAAAGAAATAGATACCTAGACGACCGTCTCCCGTCAAAATTTTACTCGTATCCACACCGTATTTTCGCAAGGTGCCTACCGCACTTTGACCAAGCAAGTTATTCGGAAACTTCGATAAATAAGCGACTTCATTTCCTAGTAGTGCTAAGGATACCGCTACATTAGCCTCGGCTCCTCCATAAGTTGCTTCAAATGTATGTGTTTGTAAAATCCGTTCATTAGCTGGTGGTTTCAAGCGCAGCAACATTTCACCAAAAGTAAGGACTTTCATTCAATTGCCTCCACTTCTTTAACAACTAATTTGCCTTTATTTCTTGATATTTTTTCATATACTGTTTAGCTACTTCAGTAATTTTTTCAAAATCTCCGGTTGCTGCTGGTGCAAGCAAGTTGCCTCCAACGCCAACACAAACAACACCGGCTTTGAACCAATCTTCCATATTGTCCAGGCTTACCCCACCGGTTGGCATAATGTTCAAATGAGGGATCGGGGCTTTGAAAGCTTTGACGATACTTGGTCCAAAAGCACTACCCGGGAACAATTTGATAATGTCCACCCCATAAGTCAAGGCCGTTTTCATCTCGGTGATTGTCATGCAGCCAGGTAAATAAGGGATTTGATAAAGATTACAGAGTTTTGCGGTTTCTTCATCAAAACAAGGACTGACAACAAATTGCGCCCCCGCCATAATGGCCAGCCGAGCTGTTGTTACATCTAACACGGTTCCTGCACCAATCACAATATCTTTGTTGTTAGCATACTCTCTGGCAAGTTCAGCAATTACTTGATCGGCTTGAGGGACCGTAAAGGTCAATTCAATCCCTTTCATTCCTCCATTAATAATAGCGTGACTTGCTTTTAATGCCTCTTCTTTTGATTCACCGCGAATAACTGCTACTACGCCGGCCTTTTCCAATCTATTTAAAATATTGACTTTTTTCATTTAAATCCTTCTTTCTCTTTAACAATTTACGCCGCATCTTCAAGTTCATTTAAATTCCTGCCAGTAGTATCAGCTGATGCATATGCGCTGATAAAGGCAGATAAAGAGAAGACAATAATCATAATCGCAAGTGGAATCCAGCTATTAGTAAAGGCTGCGACAAGTGCTGCTGCAATGATAGGACCAAATCCAGTGGCAATACATCCTGCAATTTCTTTTGCCAAAGCCATCAAAGTCATTCGATGCTTGGAACCGAATAGTTCAGCCAAAACAACATTTTCGAGAGCGAACATTCCTTGTACGCCAATATTCAAGCCTAGTATTAAAGCGATAGTAATAATTACTGGATTACCTGAATCTATCATCATCATCATCGGAATAGCAAAGATAGCCATTGCTATAGATAATATCATGTACATCTTTTTCCTGCCGATTTTATCACCTATATAACCTACTACTGGAATTGTAATAAAGGATATTAGCGAAGAAATAATATTAGCATTTGTTGCAATCGTTTTTTCTAAAGCTAAAATTGTTACAATATAACCTGCCATATAGGTTTGTAATAACCCACTATTACCTGCTTGTCCAAAGCGAAGACCTAAAGCAACGAAAAAGTTTTTCTTGCCATTTTTAGTTTTTGCTACGTTAGCTTTATTTTTAGACAAATTGGATCCAGAATGTACTGCATTTTCCCTTTCTTCTATTAATAATTTTTTCTTTTCTTCCATAACTGGGCTTTCCTTAATGTGCAGACGAATGATGATCGCCGTGATCATTGTTAATAAAGATAGGAAGAAAGGAATCCTCCAGCCCCATGCAAGAAGCTGCTGCTCTGTTTGAACTGTCAAAATAATTGTCCAGACCAAATTCGCTAATAGTGTTCCAGAAGATGTTCCTAAGCAAACAAAACTACCTACTAACCCACGTTTTGAAGGTTTCGCAAATTCAGCAACCATTACTCCAGCACCGCTAATTTCAGCGCCGGCACCTAGTCCTTGAATAATTCGCAACACAATTAATAAAATTGGAGCTAATATACCTACTTGTTGATAAGTTGGTAACACACCGATTAGTGTGGTAGCGATCCCCATCATCATAATAGTGACAACTAGAACATTTTTTCTTCCAATCTTATCACCCATTCGTCCAAAAATATAAGCACCGACTAAACGAGCTACATAACCAGCGCCGTAGGTTCCCATTGCCATAATTAAGCCCATTGCCGGACTGGCTTCCGGGAAAAATATCTGATTAAATACGATAGCCGCAGCCAATGAATACAGTTGGAAATCCATAAACTCCATAGCCGTACCCAACCAGCCACTTGCAGTAACTTTAACTAACTCTTTGGTTGAAATATGATAGTCAGTATTTTTATTTTTCATAATGCCCTCTCCTTATCTGCCAGACATGACAGGTGATTAATCAAAAGTAACAACAGCTTTTCTTACTTTTTCTGGTTCTTTATTAATTAAAAGTCCGCTCATCTTTTCACTATTTTCACTTTTAAAACGTTTACAGTTCTGTCTATACCAGGTGATTAATCGGGTTTAGGGGACATCAGTTATCATTACTGATGCTCCCATCAGGTGATTATTCAAAAATAATAACAGCTTTTCTTACTTTTTCTGGTTCCTTATTAATTAAATTGAAAGCCTCTTGAATATCATTAATTGAAAATGTCTGTGTGACAATTCCGTCATCTGCTAATATTCCTTCTTCTATCGCTTTAATAACAGGGGCAAACTGATAAGCTTGCAATCTGGAACCATAGACAGTCAATTGTTTTTGCATGATTGGTTTCTGTGCGATTTGGGAAGGCTCTGCAGACATTCCTAAAGGTACGATCGCACCAGCTACTGAAGCGTATGCAAAGCAGCTTTCGAATGTTTTTCTTGTACAGGCGGCATCAATTACTACATTTGCTCCCTCATGATTTGTCCACTCGTTCAGTTTTTCCGCTAAATCCTCATTCAAAACGTTTACAACTCTGTCAGCACCATTTAATGTTGCAAATTCCAAACGGGAGTCCAATATATCTGAAATCATTACTGATGCTCCCTTAGCTTTAGCCATTCTTAAAATTAATTGTCCTATGGTGCCTGCTCCTTGGATCAACACGGTTTTTCCTAATTCCACTTTGCCTCTGATTGTTGCATTTCCGGCAATCGTGTAAGGTTCTGCCAATACAGCTGTAGTCCATGGAACTTTTTTATCAATGATGTGTGCTTGCTTCGCATCGACTTTTACATATTCCTGCATCCCGCCATCAACATGAACACCCGATACTTTTAATTCTTTACAAACATTAGGCATTCCTTGCCGGCATGCATAGCACTTTCCACAATAGGTAATAGGTTCGATTACAACGTGATCGCCAACCTTTAGTCCAGACACTTTATTTCCTATTTCAACCACTTCTCCAACAAATTCATGCCCGATAACTCTCGGTAAAGTTGCAAAGGGATTTTCTCCGTGATAGATATGATTGTCACTTCCACAGATACCTGCTGCCTTCACTTTTACAATTACTTCAGTCGAGTCTTTTGAAAGTACGGGTCTTTCTACTTCTACTAATCTCAAATCCTCTTTTCCGTAAACTTTTGCTGCCAACATATTAAAACCTCCTTCTATAAATTATTTTTTTCGATTGCTTCCCATAAACCGTTTAGATAGCTTGCACCTAATGCACGGTCATACAAACCGTAACCTGGACGGCCCGTTTCACCCCAGATCATGCGTCCGTGGTCTGGACGAATGTAGCCGTCGAAGCCGTTATCATACATAGTCTTTAAGATTTTATATAAGTCTAAAGAACCATATTCTGATTTATGAGGTGCTTCATAGAAGTCTTTATCTTGGATGAATTTAATATTACGTACATGAGCAAATGGAATTCGATCACGTTTACAGAATTCAGCCAAGATAGCATAGACATCATTGGCCGGATCTTCAGCAATACTTCCAGTACATAACGTGATCCCGTTGCAAGGGCTGTCTACGACATTGCATAGCCAATCCAAGTCTTCTCGATTTTTCACAATTCGTGGTAAACCAAAGATCGAGTATGGAGGATCATCAGGATGGACCGCCATTTTCACGCCGACTTCCTCACAAGTAGGGATAATCGCTTTCAAGAAGTATGCAAAGTTTTCACGCAGTTTCTCTTCATCGACATTTTTATATGCTTTAAATAAGGATTTAACTTGGGCTAAACGTTCTAGTTCCCAACCAGGTAACGAAAAATCGTTGCTGGAATTTTCAACTTTGCGGATGATTTCTTCAGGATCCTCAGGGATATCTTTAGCGATATAAGCTAAGGTTAAAGAGCCATCTGGCAGTTTATAATCCAAAGCAGACTTCACCCAGTCAAATACAGGCATAAAGTTGTAGCAGATGACTTCGATTCCGAATTCAGCTAAGTTTCGAATTGTTTGTTTATAATTTTCAATATATTTATCCCGTGTAGGCAAACCAATCTTGATGTCATCATGAATGTTTACACTTTCAATGACTTTCAACGTCAACCCTGCTGCCTCAATCTCTTCTTTTAGTGCCTTGATGCGTTCTTTTGGCCAAACTTCTCCGACTGGGATATCCATCAACGTACCGACAATCCCTTTTACTGCGGGAATTTGGCGAATCTCTTGCAGAGAAATTCTTTCTTCGTTGGGACCATACCATCTAAAAGTCATTTCCATGTTTATTTTCCTCCAAATTCTGTTACATATTGATGCAATGTCTTACGAACAGCACCAATCCCTGTCAACATTTCAGTAAAGATTTTTTCAATTTTTTCTCCTATACCAGCCTTGTACAGATTAGATCCAAAGATCGTCTCATTGGCTAAAATCGGCATCACCGCTTCATGAATTTTTTGCTGGTCTTGTACTCCGATTTCAATGCTAGTAAGCTGTTTTTGTAGATCTTCAAGTAATGGATCTGGACTTGGTTGGAAGCCTTCGCCATTATCGTCTACCGCAAGGAGATAACGTAACCAAGCAGCAATTGCAACTGGGATAAATGTCAATTGACCAGCATCTTTGTCTTTAGCTAGATATTTTTTAATTGTTTCACCAAAACGAATGGCCACTTTTTGTGATGTATCGCTAGCGATACGTTGCGGTGTGTCAGGAATATTAGGATTAGGCAATCGACGTTTAATGACTTCATCAATGAATTGCTTTGGATCAATAATTCCGGGGTTTTCTACTACTGGCAGCCCTTCGTAATAGCCGATTTCTTTAATCAAGCTTACTAAATCTTGATCACTCATTTCTTCGGAGATAGACTTGTAATTGAGTAGACAGCCAGTAACTGCTAATGCTGTATGCAACGGGTTCAAACAAGTCGTAACTTTCATCGTATCAGCCTTATCGACTGTGTTCCGATCAGTCATAATCACACCGGCTTTCTCTAACACAGGCCGGCCATTTGGAAACTGATCTTCAATCACCAAGTAATGAACCACTTCAGTATTTGAGAATGGAGCAATATTGGTATGTTTTTGCGTATGGATGATATCCAAATCGGTAAAACCGTCTTCTTCTAATATTTTCTGTACCGATTGAGATGGATTTGGTGTGATCCGATCAATCATGCTCCATGGGAAGCTGACTTTTTCCTCATTTTCTAAATAAGCAATGAAAGCTTCTGGGACGAATTCGTTGTTTTGCCACTCTTTTGCGATGGTCAAGACGCTGTCTAGGAAGCGTTTACCATTTTGAGAAAAATTATCGGTAGAGACCATTGCAATTGGCAACTCTCCTGCTAAAAAGCGTTTGTACAGTAGACTAGCCACGATACTCATGGTATGTTGAGCTTTTTCTGGGCCATTTTGAATGTCTTCAGCCACAATTCGAAAAAATTTTCCATTCGGATCTTTTAAGCCATAACCTTTTTCTGTAATTGTGAAAGTCGTAAATTGCAACGTTGGGTCTTCAAAATAGCGGACCACACGTGAAAAACTTGCCTCATTTTGCGGATTGCAGTAAAAGCTGTCGGCTGTTACTGCTATCAAACGTTTATCTAATGTTCCGTCTTCATGCATGACTACTTCTAAAAAGTCGTTGTTGTAGGCATGATAGGCTTGATCCACCACTTCATTATCGAAAGTTTCACAAACAACAACACCAGAAGTCAATTCTCCTTGGTTCGCTAATCGTTGAGCAATTTCAGCATGAAAACCACGGTAGAGATTTCCGCCTCCAAAATGGAGCCAAACCGGATGCTTTTGACCGTTTTCTTTTAGTTTATTTACATCAAAATTCGGAACTTCAATTCCTTGCTGCTTTAATTCTATTAATGACTCTTGCCAATTTTTTATTGAAATCACTCTTTCGACCTCCAAACTGATATATTAGTTTTTGGGATTAATTGCATTATATACCCATGTGATAGCGGTGTCAATTACAAAATGTTTACTAATAACGCTATTTTTACTATGGGTTTATAATGATTTAGGTTAATATCCTTAGAATTATGCCAAAAACTGATATGTTAGATTTATACCATAACATTTTTTGATATAATAACAGCAAAGAAAGATAGAGGGGGAAAAGGAGTGCTGACAACAAGTTTACTAAAACAGGCTTATCAAGCAATCCGTAAAAAAATAATCTATTCTGATTTAGAACCAGGAAGAAAAATCTCTGAAAAGGGTTTAGAGGAAATGTTGAATATTGGACGCACGCCGATTCGAGAAGCATTAATCCAATTACGACAGCAAGAATTAGTATATACGATCCCACAAAGTGGAACATATATTTCATTGATTGACCTTGCTTCAGCTAAAAATGCTCGTTTCGTTCGTGAGCACTTAGAAAGACAGGTCATGATTGAATGCTGTGCAAAACTAACAAGAGAAACACAAAAAATTTTGGAAACACTCATTGAAGAGCAAGAAAAAGCCGTGAATGCAAAAGATCGACGCTCATTTTTTCATAACGACAATCTTTTCCATAAAGCGTGCTTTGAAATTGCGGGACGGCAAGAAGTTTGGAACTGGTTAGATGATCATAATATCCATCTTGAACGCTTCCGCTGGTTACGGGTCACCACAGAAGATCTTAATTTGAAAATACTAATTAGCCAACACTATCGTCTACTAGAGGCATTGATCAATAAAGATCCCGAAGAAGCTAATTTTTTAACGGCTGCCCATCTCCATATGATGTTAGATTAGCAAGAAATAGTAGTAAATAAATTCCCTGACTTTTTTAAATGAAGTGATTAACAGAAATTATTCTTGTTACCCAATTGAGCCCGCTGAAGATGGCGGGCCTTTTTCGTCTATTTTTACAAAATCCGAGCACATATTTACAAAAACCACGGCTTTTTTTACGAAATCGAAGGATAATTTAACAAAGTCTACAGCTTTTTTACAAAATCCAAATATAATTTTACAAAGCTTGGAATTAAATGGTTCGCTCGGTGCTAGACACCAATGATTTGCCAATGGAGTATTCCTACACCTAGAAAATTTATCAAGCCATACGCAACGCATTAATATCAAAAATATTTTTAATCGCAGCCATCAAGGCAACGAAGCCAATTAACATCACACCAACCATCACGGTAACTTTAAAACGATCGAGATCTTGATCGGCTTTTTTCTTTAAATTCAGCAATGTTCACAGTATTTATTTGATTTTAGGATAATAAAAAGGAACTGCTCCATTTTATGAAACAGCTCCTTAGTAAATAACACCTTAGGAGACCCAACCATGACATCAGCCAATTTAAAATTTTAACCTGATCCTTATTAAAAGTAATTTTAATTTGGATTTTCGGTAAAATTAGCCGATGTGTGTTTGTTCCGTTAAAGGAATTAATTCGCATATTAAATGGAATTCAAATTCCTGTAAGAAACTTTTTCGGTTTAGTACCGATTAAGACTCTTTATTCCCCAATTGGAATTTGACCTCTTCGCAATCGATCTTTTTGATCAAGTCGGGTAGAATATGTCGGTTTATTTTCCTTCATATTCACCTTATAAATCATTGATTTTTCTGACTTGTAAGTGTTTTTTTATTCACTTTCAAGCTTGCTTCTTAATTGAGCATTAGGTTTAACTAATGCTAATTTTGAAGGAATCATTAATGATTTATCCTTTTCTCAAAATGATCTTCTTGCTCCGCCTCATTCCGTTTTGTAAAGGAATTACCTTACTACTCGTTCACGAACGGAACGAACACGTATGGTTGAGTCTCCTAAGATGTTATGTTTTTGTTATTTATCTTTTACAATTACATTGTAACACAGAAAATTAAGAATCAAGCGAATCTTTGTGACAACATTGTGAATTCTAATTAGTCTTGCATTTCTCATGACCATCTCCCGTAATTAAAGAAATATGAATCTTTATGGATTCATCGCCGTCTTAGGATTGTTTTCTATGTTGATTGTGATTGTAGCATCAAAAAATTTCAATCAACTTTACTTCCCGATCATCCCAGCTTTCGTCAAGATAACAGGCAGCTAAATTTAATAAAACTTTCATTTTTTGAAATCACACAGCTAGAAAAACTGTGACAAAATAGAATAGAGGAAACGGTACTGTTACAGGACATCAAAGATTTTTCAGTAAGTTATCTGATTTTTTTAACAAATAATGAACGCCATTTAGGAGAGATGTAATTGATGGCCATAAACAATTTTTCGAAATCTCAAATAGTTAAAAACAATTCGATAGCGGACCATGATGATTTGGAATTAATTATTCACTCTTTAGATTGCTTAGAAGACTGTTATATTTCCATTGTTGATGCCACAGGAAGAATCGTTTTTGCATCCAAGGATTTTGAAAAGCTGGACGGCTATAAAACGAGTGAAATTATCGGAGAAAATGTATTAGATGTTTATAAACTCGGGGAAGAAAATAGTGTCCACATAAAGGCTATCAAAGAAAAACGGGTATTAAAAAATACGCTATTACGTTATACTTCAGCCAGTGGAGGGCCTGTAGAGCTCGTAATGGACATTTTTCCTGTCTTCACAGGACAGGAGGTCACCGGTTCAGTCGCGATCAGCCGCGATACCAGCAAAATCCAAGCCCTTACAGAGATTGTCACTAAACTGCAAAAAGCCCTTAATAATCAACTGCATCATCAGATTAATAATGGAACCCAGTTTTGCTTCGAGGACATTATTGGCTCGGGAGAAGCGATGCAAAGTGTGATTCAATCGGCAAAAAGAATGGCCCGGTCAGAGTCACGCATCATGATTTTAGGGGAAACCGGAACCGGTAAAGAGCTTTTTGCCCAAAGTATTCATAACGAAAGCTCCCGCGCAAAAGAGCCGTTTATCGCCGTCAACTGCTCGGCGATTCCAGATTCGTTACTGGAAAGCATACTGTTCGGAACAACGAAAGGTGCCTTTACCGGGGCTGAAAATAAAGCCGGACTATTTGAAGAAGCTAAAAATGGCACTCTCTTTCTTGATGAGCTCAATTCCATGAGTATTGTTCTACAAGCCAAATTGTTAAGAGCATTGGAGACCAATCGCATTCGCCGGGTCGGAGGGAACCAGGAAATCCCTGTGAATCCACGGATTATTAGTGCGATGAATATTAATCCCTTAGAGGCGATTGAAAATGAAAAGCTAAGGAGTGATTTTTATTACCGGCTCGCCGTTGTTACGTTAGAATGTCCATCTTTACGAAACCGAAAGGAGGATATCATTACATTATCCTGGCATTATATAAAAAAATACAATAAGATTCTGGGAAGAAAAATCGACAGACTCTCCCCGGAGGTCATGAAAATACTCGAAAATTATAACTGGCCGGGAAATGTCCGGGAATTAAGTCACTGTATCGAGCATGCAATGAACATGGTTGATCCCAATGATACTTCCCTGTTAGTACGGCATTTACCTGCTTTCATTCAAGAGAATGCCCTCAAAAGTAATATTTTGCCGATCATTTTGCCAAAAACAAACGATTTTAAACAAATTATGAACCAAGTTGAGAAAGATATATTGCTGCAAGCGCTCAAGCGAAATAACGGGAATATGAATCAATCTGCAAAAGAATTAGGCTTGTCACGCCAAAGTTTATTTTACAAACTAAAGAAATTGAATATCGACATCGAGCATGAGACTTACATTAAATAGTACAAATAAAAAACCTTAACACTTTTTCGTAAATGTTAAGGTTTTTTCATTGTCTTTTTCAGGATAACTTTTTAATGTAATACGAGATTAAGGATCTCTTCGAATTTTTCAGCATACGGTTTAGGAACCAGATTATTTGGCTATTACTCGTTTCCCTAAATCGACCGAGCTTGACTGAGCCAATGTTAATCCTTTTGTCTCAGGAGCCATCGCTATGGACACGACTAAACCGAGAACTGTGATGGCCACGCCAACAAACATCGTTGGGCCAACTCCCCGAGCCTCCATAAAGATTGGTAAGGCATAGGTTGACAAAACGGTGCCAATTCGACTAAAGGCCATGGCGGCTCCTACAGCCGAAGCGCGAATCTCCGTTGGGAACAGTTCATTTGGATAAAGCCATTGCAAAATCCCAGGTCCGCCGGAAAAGAAAGCATATAGCGCAAAGGCCGCAACAACAATCCAGATATTAGCGTTTGGGAAAAATCCCAAAACAGCTAGGGCAAACGTCATAATCGCAAAGCTGCCAATTAGTAAAGGGCGTCGGCCAATCGAATTGAGCCAGAACATTGCCGGAATACAGCCGATTAAGAAAAACATACTGATCACGATATCACCTAATATCGCTTGGCTGCCTGAACCAAAGCCAAAGGCACTCATGATTTGCGGCCCAAAGGTATATAATCCAAACATCGGAACTACCTGACAGGCCCAGATGGTACCGACAAACAGCATCCTTCCGAAATAGCCTTTTTCAAAAATCTTACTATAACGAGTCTTTTGAACCTCTTCTGCTTCCACTTCTACATCGGGACCAAAGAGCTTGGCTACAATCGCTCTCGCCTCTTCCATCCGCCCTTTGCTTGCCAGCCAGCGCGGCGATTCCGGTGTTCCCCATCTTCCGATTAAAAGGATCACGCAAGGGATAAAAGAACTGCCCAGCATCCAGCGCCAACCACCGTCAACATCAATCAAATAGTATCCGACAATGTCCGCTGCGGTGGCTCCTACATACCAAATAGCAGCAATAAATCCGATTGAAATAGCCCTGTACTTTCGTGGTGTAAATTCCGTTACTAGAGAAGTGGCAATCGGGTAATCTGCTCCAATCACGATCCCGATTAAAAACCTCATAATAACAAGTTGAATGGGGGTAGTAACAAACATTGTAGCAATAGAAATAATGGCAATAGCGATAATATCAATAGTAAACATCTTTTGTCGGCCGATTATATCGGTTACATAACCAAATAGGGCCGTGCCAATAAAAATCCCTGCCAAGGCGGCTGCTCCGACCAATGCACTCCAATGCGCCGTCAAATGCAATTTTGGGCCTAATTGGGCCAGAGCTACCCCAATAATAACGAGAACATAGCCATCCAAAAATGGACCGCCGCTGGCAAAAATGATAATCTTTTTTAAAAAAGGTGTTAATTCAAAATCATCGAGGGTTTTTTGTGGTTGCATCATCATTATCTCCCTTTTTGGTAAACCTTCGGCTGGAAGTGGAGCGAAGCACTTGCTCACTCTTTAACAATCACCAAGGCTCCGCTGCCGCATTCCAGTGAGTTTAACCTTTAGGTATCATCAATCTATTTCCATTCAATAATGCCAAAGTTCAGGTAAGGCTTTGCTTGTGTGTAAGCATCGATGACTCTAAAATGAATCTTATTTTCACCCATTTTCCACATTTGTGTTTTAATCGTTGCTCCAGGCAGAAGAGAAGCCGTTATACGTGTTTTGAAGCGGGTTAATCTCTCCGGTTCACCAGGAATGAATGTTTTAATAAAATGACGGCAGGCAACCCCAGCAAAACTTACAGCATGAAGAATTGGCTTCATTTGGCCATTTGCCTTGGCATATTCCCAATCGATATGCTGTGGATGGAAATCTCCTGATAGTCTGTAAATTAACGCTTGATTCTCAGGAATCCGCTCCTCCACTTCAAAATCAGGTTCTCTATCCGGCATTTCTACAATATCTTTTGGTGGTTTCGGTCCGCCAAAGCCACCATCATAAATTAAACAATCCCAGCTTTCATTGGTAAATAATAATTCGCCATTTTCATCATACGTATCACCAACATGCTGGGCTAACAGACCTTTGTCAGGACCACGGTCGTATAAGCCCTTCAGCAATACATGTGTACTTAGTTTACCAGATAATTTTGTCAACGGCTTGTGGAATTTTAAATCAAAGCCCCAATGAAGGGAGCCGGCATAATTATAGCCGTAATCAATCGTTTTCGTGACTTCACTGTCGACAATTGGCATCGCTGCAAACATGGGGAGAATTTTCAAGTCCTTCTCGTAAACATATTCCAAATCTGTTTTACCATCGATGCCGGCACCGCAGCCAAGGGCAAAAAGGATCAAATCTTTAAAATTGTAATCCCTTTCGAATGGGCCGAATGTTTGTCCAACCATTTCCATTTTAATTCTTGATTTGGTTTCTGTTGCTGACGTCATTTTTTTCATCCTTTCTAAATCTATAATTTTAAAGAAAACTCGCCGACTGGCGAGCCCCAAAGGGCGAAGGCAGAGGCTAGGTCGCCCAAAACATAACTTTTGGGCTGCGATACCTATGCTTTTATGAAGCTTTCCTTGGTGCGCTTATGCGTTAAGAAAGTATAAAGCTTTAGGAAGACAGGCACGCTTTTTTATTAGCCTAGCAAATGCTAGTTGTTACCACTCATTCTATTCATCAGCGTTTGATCATTTCATAGACCGCTCATGCAGCCAGAGCTGACTAATCTGCTTATTTAAGTAATTTTTTTTGGACCTTATAAGTGCAGGTTCTTGGTAATGATTTTCTTATTTCGATAAAGGAAGGCACTTTGAATTTAGCCATATGGCAATGACAATAGGCTAAGATCTCCTCCTGGCTAAGCTCTTCGCCCTCTTTAAAGACAATAAAGGCCTTGACTGCCTGGTCCCGAATCGGATCGGGGACGCCGATGACTGCCGCCTCCTCAATTTTCGGATGGGACATCAGAATATTTTCAATTTCCGAGGTGGAAATGTTTTCTCCCGATCTTTTAATCATATTTACTTTGCGGTCCACAAAGTAAAACCAACCGGACTCATCCACATAACCCTTATCTCCGGTATGCAGCCATCCCTCTGAATTTAGGGATTTTGCTGTCGCTTCAGGGTCATGATAGTACTCCTTCATGATCGTTCTTCCGGGAACACCTTTTATATAAATTTCTCCAATGGCATTAGGAGGAAGCTCATCGCCTTCTTCATCAATAATTTTTGCTTCATAGGACAGTCCCGGTTTCCCTATCGAAGGCCAGTTCCTTTCTCCAGATGGAGAGTCGCCAATAACACCAACAAGAGATTCACTTAAGCCATATGAATTTAAAAATTTCACGTTAAAACGCTCTTCAAAAGCTAACTTTTCTTCAGGAGTCATTGCTAGGTAGAAGAACACTTCACGAACGCAGTGGTCTTTTTCCCATTCCTGCTGAGGCTGTAGCATCATTGTCCGAAGCATCATCGGGACACATTCTGTAATCGTCGCTTTATAATCAACAATTTGTTTCCAAAACCTTCTTGCACTGTATTTCTCCACAGCAATCATCGTCGCCCCGACGGTCAACACAGGCATTAAGGCATTAAGCTGAAAATCAACATGGAAGGCCGGCATAATTGTTAAATAGCGATCATCCTGCCGCATCGATAGCTGCCAGGCAGTAAAATGACCGGCATATAACATATTGCAATGTGTCAGCACAACACCCTTTGGTCTTGATGTAGTTCCTGATGTAAACAAAATCTCGGCGGTATCATCGCTTGTTAAAGGGATCAGTTCCGTTAATTCCACAGGCTGCTTGTCTTTGTTTTCGGTAAAATTTACTGTACCAGGGAGCTGCTTATCAGTTCTCGCCAACAATATGTGTTTGATCCCCATCATCTTGCCAGAGTCGGCACCTTGGTAAAACGGTAAAAACTCTTCTTCCACAATGGCGAGCTCGACACCGTCACATTTATTGATAATGTATTCACATTCTTCTTCGGTATATTGTGTGTTTAAAGGAACCATGACGGCACCGATTTTTGCCAGACCAAACCAACTCATTAAAAATTCCGGGCAATTATGCAGTTGAATGGCAACATGATCGCCCTTCTTTATTCCTAGATCGAGGAATAAATTGGCTGTCTTATTAATTTCTTCATTTAACTGTCGATAGGTAAATTCATTGACATTTCCATTGCAGTCATGAAAGATCAAGACTTTTTTTTCACCGTAGATACGGACCAGCTCATCCCACAAATCCCGTAAAGTCTTGTTCCCCACTATATCTGCCATTTTTTCCACCTCTTAGCATCTCAAAAGGTTCAGCTATTTTATCCCCGCTGATGGAAGTTTCACTTTATTATCCGTACCGGTATTCCACACCCATGGTACTTTCCGGGTACTCCCATTTCTTAACAACCGTACCTAAACACAAAATCCTGCAGGTCCCACATTCCAGACAGCCGGCATAATCAAACGATAATGTTCCATTTTCATTCAGTTTATATAAGCCGCCCGGACAGGCTTTGACAAGCTTCAGCTTTTCCTTCATATCGGGATAGTTAGGGTCGATCTCTATATGGGGTTTGCCTTCATTCACAAAAAACTTATTGACGCCCAATTTTTCTTCAACAGACATGGTCATACAGATTTAACCCCCTTAAATCCATCTTTTAGCAGATTCATTAAGCCAACAGTCTTCAGATGTTTCATGGCCTTTTTCCGTAATGGAACGGCAGGAGACCCGTTGACGATAAACATTTCTGCCATAATTTCCGATACCATTGCCGGGTATTGGTTAAAAATCCGCAGATTTTCCATAAACGATGGGAAATTTTTATAAACAGCCAGATCCTTCATGATAAAGCTTTCATCCAGCATAGTTTTATAGCTTTGTAGTGTCGCTGAACTGAAGTCGCCTTTTTCCTTTGCAGCAATGACAGCTTTTGCGGCCATCTCTCCTGAGGCAATCGCCAAATCCATTCCTCGCACCATGTAACCGATGTTTAAACAAAAGCCGGCGGCATCGCCACAAATTAAGTAACCGTCACCGTACAAGGTTGAAACCATCGATAAACCGGCTTCCGGAACAACGTGTCCACTTCTTTCCAATAGCTTGGCATCCTTAATTAACGGAGCTATTTCAGGGTGATTGGAAAAGGCAACCATCATTTCTTCAATTGTTTTTTCACTTTCGCCGATATGTTCAAGACCGAGGACTAGACCAAGAGAAATGCTTTCCTTATTGGTATACAGAAAGCCGCCGCCAACCAAGCCATTGCTTGGCGAACCGGCAAATAACCAAGCCGTACCTTCATTACCTGTTAAGCCAAAGCGATCCTCAATCACCTTGGCAGGCAGCCCGTATACTTCTTTGACTCCTACGGCTACCTGAGATGGTTGAACTCTTTTTCTTAAGCCAGCTTTTTCTGCCAATAAGGAATTGACCCCATCGGCGAGAATGACGACGTCAGCCCGCATTTCCTCATCACCGCAGATCACACCAGTGACGCGATTATTTTCAACAATCAGCTCGTCTACCTTGATACCAGCTGCAGTCATCGCTCCTGCTTCTTCCGCTTTGTCGAAAAGCCAGCGGTCAAACTCACCGCGCATGACAACGTATGAATCACTGCCAGCTTGTGCTAAACGCGGTGAATGATAATCGATCGTGAACGCATCATTTTCTGTCATCATGCTGATCCGCTCTTTAACCACTCTTCGCTCGACTGGTGCCTCCTCAGCAAAGTTTGGAATGATTTTTTCCAAACTGTGAGCATAGAGACGACCGCCGGTCATATTTTTGGAACCACCATAATTTCCTCTTTCGATAAGTAGAACCTCCAACCCCTGCTGCGCCAAGACATAAGCCGCAGTAGAGCCGGCAAGGCCTCCACCTACTATAATGGCATCAAATTCGCTCAATCTTTTTCACCTCTGCCCTGTTGTATTTGATGATAATTGATTCTAAGTTGCTGTAACCTTGCAGCTTGTCTTCCGTTCTGCTTATCCTTTTGTTTAGATGTGGCAAGAAGCTGCTGTCAGCAGCCTCCACTTACTAAACCGTCACTAATTTTTGCTCTTTTAATTTGGCAACAATTTGCGGCAGAACTTGATAGATATCCCCGACCAGACCAATATCCACTTGTTTGAATACCGGGGCATTTTTATCCTTGTTAATGGCCACAAGTGTTTTTGCCTGATTGACGCCTACCATATGCTGGATTTGGCCAGAGATTCCAATTGCCAGATAAATATCCGGCTTCACAACGGCACCTGAAACACCTACATAGCGCTCCTTGCTCATCCATTTCTCACCTTCGGCAATTGGACGGCTGCAAGCCATTTCCGCACCAACTAAAGTAGCAAGTTCTTCCGCCATTTGCAGGTCATCCTTGCTGGCAAAACCACGGCCAACCCCGACTACTCGTTTGGCGGAACTTAAATTGACGACCTCACCTTGTTTTGGACGTGTTTCCAAGACGCGGATTCCTGTATTAGCCAGTTCCGGATTTACTTCAGTTACGCTCCCTTGTCGTGACGGATCTTTTGCCAATGCTGTAAATACACCGGTTCCTACGGTAACAACAGCCGTTTTTGATAAGGCCTTTTCCGTTCTAACTGCGGCCCCGCCGTACACCATATGTTTCACCACGATGCCATCTTCGACATCAATATCTGAGATATTAGCTAATGCTCCCGTTCCTAATTGGGCGGCAATTTTTCCGGCAATGAGCTTGCCGCTAACAGAAGCATGAACCATCACTAAATTTACTTCCGCCTCACGAATCATATCGGCAATTGCTTTGGAATAAGATTCGATCACCACTGATTCCGAAGGCTGTCCAAATACGTAAACCTCGTCTGCTCCAAGTTGAATCGCTTCTTCTGCTTGTGTTTTATCGGCAAAGACAACGGCGGATACTGTTTCGCCCAGCTGGCGTCCGCCAGCACATAATTCTCCTAAAGCATTACGGTCATCCGTTATAATCCATACTTTATTTACAGTCATGTTCATTTCACCTCGTTATTCTGTTTACTTCAATTCGGCACTAATCAGTTTTACAAATTCTGCAACTGCTTCTTCAGAATCGCCTTCTAAAATATTCAGGCGGCGATCGGCTTGCTCTGGTGCTAACGTACTGACAACTTCACGAGATGGTTCCAATTCAGCCACATCGATGTCAGCCAAGCTCCATCTTGTGACTGGTTTTTTATTCGCAGAAATAATGTCCTTCATTCCAGGAATACGTGGAGTATTAATTTCTGAAGTTACAGACAGAACGGCAGGTAGAGAAATTTCCAGCACTTGAATTTCATTTTCCAGCGCCCGTTCCACGATCACTTTATCTCCTTCAGGAGTAATTTTGTTGACCGCATTCACTACCGGCACGCCTAATAATTCACCTAGTTGATTACCGACTTCTTGTGCATATAAGTCAGAAGAACCAGCGCCGCATAAAACGAGATCATATTCGCCCATTTTTTTAATTGCCGCTTCAAGAACTTTAGCCGTTTGAAAACTGTCTACCTGTTCTAGCGCTTCATCTGTTACGGTAAATAACTCATCAAGCCCTCTGGAAACGATATCCTTTTTCATTTTTGGATTTTCGAGAATTTTTCCGCCGGCACATAAACCGGATAATTGGCCCCCTGCAGCCTCGACAATCTGTTTCCCTGCTTCAACTGCGTTTAGGTCATAGGAACCGAATTTCCATTCCGCTTTATCAAAAGAAACTTGTCTATCCTTTGAAATAACAATGTCCTGTTCTTCAGGAACCGCTTTGCTACATGCAATAACTCTCATTTTTTTACACCTTCTTAATCATTAGTCTGCTTCATCGTTGATTTCTTGATAGGGCGGGTGCATGAATTCAAATGATTCATACATCCCGCTTCATGAATTGAAATGTGAGCCATTTCCCTTAAGACATTTTAATAATGCCTTTTTCCTTCAGTTCGTGGATCTCTTCACTGGAATATCCCAAATCTGTTAAAATCGTTTTCGTATCCATTCCTAGTGTTGGCATTGGCCGCCAAACTTGTCCCGGGTTGTTTTTGAATTTAGGGAAGATGTTTGGTCCTTTACACTTCTTGCCTTCCATCGTTTCCCATTCAATGAAGGCCTCACGCGCTTTAAAATGTGGATGCTCCGGCAATTCTTCAAATGTCATCACTTTATTCGCAGCAATTTTGCAATTGGAGAAGTCCTCTTCCACTTCGTCTACCGGCTGCGTCAATAAGTATTCTTCCAGTTTCTGCTCGATAAGCTCTGCCTTAGGTCCATCAAGCCAAAGCGCAGTCGTGCCTTCCGGATACTCCTCAGTACCCCACAGGTAACCCAGACCGATTCGATCAAGTAGGGCTTTGTTCTGTTTCGCTCCATATAGACAGAGGCTCAAAAAGCCATCTTTACATTTATAGACCCCGATGCCGCAGAGGTTCTGATGTCTTGCCCCGGCACGCGGATAGAGAATGCCGCCATTAAGGTAATCCATCATATAATAGGCACCCATGCGAAGCATAACTTCGTACATGGCGACGTCAATACTTTCGCCAACCCCTGTTTTTTGTGCTTTATAGAGGGCGGCTAGCGAAGATCCTACAACCATTAGGGATGTAAAATAATCACCTGTATATGGAGAAGCAATCATTGGCTGTTCTTCTGTACCGTTTTGGGCTAAATAGCCGCTGAACGCTTGAGCTGTTTGGTCGTAGGCAGCCCGGTTGACTCGATCCGGTACCCCAGTGTGACCAAATCCGGAAACATGGACGATAACGAGTGATTTATTATGCTCCCATAATAATTCATCGGTAAGACCACGCTTGGCGAATGCCGGACCTTTACTTGATTCGATAAAAATATCGGCGGTTTCAATTAATTTTAAGAATACTTCTCTGCCTTCCTCTGAGAAGATATTCAAGGATAAGCTCTTTTGATTGCGGCGTTCCAATTCTTTGACATATGTTGTATCCCTCATTGAATCCCCATTGGAGGTATTTTCGATCCAGGTAACATCGGCACCCCATTCTGCCATCATCTGTGCGGCCTCCGGACCGGCAATTTCAACAGCGGAGTAAACAACCTTTAATCCTTGTAAGTTCCCAAATGCGGGAGTTTTCATTTCCATTGACATTTCGATTCATTTCCTCCTCTTGAGCGGATCACCATTGCTGTTAAACAACTATTCCTAGCGAAAAATTGCTATTTATTGATTACGATATTTTTTAAGCACTGCTCTACCTGCAGTAAGAATTTGCATTTCATCGGTTCCACCAGAAACGCGGTCCACACGAAGGTCGCGCCAGAAACGGCTGATGCGGTGGTCACCAGCAATACCTACGCCGCCTAAAACCTGCATCGCATCATCAACCACTTCAAAGGCAGCATTGGCACAGTAATATTTACACATTGCCGCATCTCCGGAAGTCATCATGCCATGATCATATTTCCAAGCAGCTTCATATAACATATTGCGCATGTTCGTTACTTTGATTGCCATGTTGCAGAACTTCTCTTGAATTAATTGCGTTCTTCCAATCGCCTCACCGAATTGGACCCGTTGGTTCGCATATTTCGCGGCATCTTCAAGCGCACAATAAGCCGTACCATAGTTCGTGCAGGCAACGAGGAAGCGTTCAAAGTCAAATTCTTCTTTCACACGGTTAAAGCCGTTGCCTTCTTTACCAAACATATCCTTTTCTTCTAATTCCACATTGTCGAAGTAGATTTCGCAACAGCTGTCCATTCGTAAACCAAGCTTTGTCAGCTTTTCCAGCTTGATTCCTGGTTTCTTCATATCGACAAACCATTCTGTGAAGGTATCGTAGTTTTCGGAATCTCTGGCCATAACCACCAGGTAAGGAGCTTTTGCACTGCTTGTGATAAATGTTTTATGGCCGTTTAAATATACTTTTCCATCTTTACGGGTGTACGTTGTTTGCAGGCTACCAACATCTGATCCTGCTCCTGGTTCAGTAATTGCTGAATTCCACATTTGCTTGCCGGTACCACGTAAAGCCATAATCTTCTCGATTTGCTCCTCGGTGCCTTCACGCAAAATCGTATTAAATCCAGGCAGCTGATATAACACATAAGTCGGGGCACCCAGCCTTCCAAGTTCCTCCCAAACAGCTGTTACCGTTACCAATCCTGCATCAAAGCCATCATATTCTTCAGGTAACAAAAGACTGTCCACACCTAAATCAGCTAGTTCTTTTACAAATCTTTCAGGGTATTCACTTTTGGCATCACATTCTGCAAAATAACTTTCCCAGTTTTCTCTTGCCATTAAATCCTGAATACCTTTTACTAATAATTCCTGTTCATCTGTAAGTCTGAAATCCATTGTTGAAACCTCCTAAATCTATCAATTAAGCAGTTTCTCTGCCTAAGCGGCAGAGAAAACTTGCTTTTTTACAAATGTTTATCCGGTTGTTTTTTCTAGACACTTTGTTTTTTCTTTTTCAGATTCATCGCTACATTTGCATTTAAATCTTGCTCAATACCGCCCCAGCCGGTCTTCTTAATTTCTCTGAAGAAAGAAATCGGAATAATGATACAAACGACCATCATTGGCAAGCCGCCGATAACAGAGGAAGTTTGTAACGGCTGCAGTCCACCTAGTAACAATAATGAAATCGCTAATAAACCAAGAATCAACGCCCAGGAAATACGATTAAATCTTGAAGGTTCATCATTTTCGGTAATCCCTTTCGTCGTAACCATTGCCAACGTATAAGCCACACCGTTGATGAATGTACCAGTAGAAACAAAACAATATACAAGTAAAACAGGTAAAACGATTGCAGCTAGCGGTAAAGTAGACCAAATTTCGACGATGGTATGTGGTGCTCCAAATTTTGCAAAGATCGCTGGAATATCAATAATTCCTTTATAGTAAATATTCATGCTGTAAGGGGTAAACACACCGAAGAACACCATTTCACCAATGGTAATCGATCCTAAAACGCCGAGCGCAAATTCGCGAATCGTTCTTCCTTTGGAAATTTTGACAAGATAAATCGCATAAGATAATACACAGTTCAAGAACCAAGCCCAATAGAAAATCGTCCAACCTTGCGGCCAACCGGATTTTCCAAATGTATCGGTATAAAAGGTCATAACGATTAGATTTTGCAGCATCATGCCAACTGCATCTGTAAAGCCGTTTAAAATATAAGACATGTTCCCAAAAATTAGAACGAATATGATAACTCCAAATGCCAGCCAAACCCGGAGGTCGCTAAGGAATTTGATCCCCTTCTGTAAACCGAAATAGAGAGTGATGATGAATAAGGCAATCCAGGCGATCAGAATCGAACCGTCCAGCGATAAGGTATGTTTAACTCCAAAAATCTTGGAAATAAGTTCAGCTACAAGTGGAGTACCTAAGCCTAACGATGTTCCCACGCCGGCAACCATCCCAATAATATAGAGGACGTCAATCACTTTCCCGAGCCAGCCCTCTTTCCGCTTGCCTAAAACGCCGCACACACTGCTTGGTTTAATGACATCTCTTTTCTTAACAAAGAAGTTGTATCCAATGGCTACACCGACAACTACATACATGGCAACAGGAATAAGTCCCCAGTGATACATCCCATAAGCAGATCCCCACATAGCCGCTTCCGTTGAGTATGGTTTAGCGCCATGCGGCGGACTTTGCATATAATAGAGCCATTCAATCGATGCCCAATAAATGAGAGCTGCACTTGACGTAGAGGTAAACATCATTCCGAGCCAAGAAAACGTACTGAATTCTGGCGGGCCGTCTCCCAATCTCTTATCTTTGAGCTTTCCAAAAACGAAATACATACAGATCGCAAACATAATAATGACGTACCATTCAAAGGCCCAGCCAAGGTTGTTGGTTACCCAGCTTAAGGCACTTCCCGATATTTTGTTTGCCTGCTCAGGATTTTTGATAATGAATGCACATACAATAGCAATAATGATTAATGGCGGCCAAAATATGGCGTGATCAAGACTCAATTTTTTCTTATTTGGTTCCATAAAGATCCCACTCCTACCTAAATTAAAATTCCAAATGTTGGTCCATCTAATTGTTTTTGCTTATTATGGGCCTGGAGAAGTTTGTTGGTAGATTGGTTTTCAAGAATTGTATTCTGCTTTCAGCTTTAAGTTTGCGATTAAATGAAAACTTGCCGACTGACGAGTCCTTAAGGACGGTTCATGAGGCGTAGTTGAATTTATGCGACATAAGGGAGTATAAATTTTGGAAAAATTTTCACTTCCTTATTAGCTAAACACATTCTTTGAAATCCTCTCTTTGAAAAAGCCACCCACCCTTCAATTAGAATGTTTTGTAGGAAACTAAAACTCTTTGTACTAAAAACCATGGTTTCGTCCTTATATATTTGCATCATCCGTGCCAAATTTTAAAATCATGCCGCTGAAATTTTGACAGGAATATCACGAATTTGTGACTAACATGTGAAATGGTGAGCATTTTGTCACTCAATTTAAAAAGAACGGATAGAAAAAATAGAATCCAATATTCTCTGTTGTAAAAAAATTTTTACGTGTAAAATATTTTTTCTAGGAAAATATCCTTTTTTCATAAGGAATCTGCGTTGGTGTAAAAATTATTTTACTAATCAAAGTTGCTCGGATTTCAAAATCTTCAGCAGAGATGATCTTCGAGAGACACTTTTTTGCTCAAAAAAAAATAGAGTAGGCGCATGAATTACTCATGCGCCTCTCACAGATCCGTACGTGCGGGTCATCGCATACGGCTCCTCCATGATTATCCCCGTTGGGGATGATGTTCATTGTAAATATCCACAAGAGAAACAAGACCTTTCTCTTTATAAAACCATTCATTTGGAAGGGCTACGTTTACGGGTTTACACTTTGAACTTCTCCATGCATACATCCGAAGCTGTGGAAGTTCCCCTTTCCATTTTCTTCTGCGTAACTCCCTATGTAGTTTCCTTATTTTCCTCCAACTTCTTAATTGAACAGACCGTAATCTTCTTCTAATCCATTTATCAAACTTAACCATTAGTGTCTTTGAGTGCCAATATCCAAAATAATTTCCCCATCCTCTTAAATATGGGTTGAGTCTTTCTTTAATCAGTTTTTCAATGTTCACCGTTTGGTTTCGCTTTGTTATCTCCTTGACTTTACTTTTAAACTTCTTTATAGATTTCTTAGAAGGTTTAACCCAGAAAGCTTGTTTAAATTCATACCCCAGAAAAACAAATGATTCATTCATATTATTAACAATCTTAGTCTTTTCGGGATGGATGATTAATCCGAGTTTTTGTTCAAGGAATCGAGTGACTGATTTAAGTACCCTTTCGGCACCCTTTTGTGATTTACAACAAATAACGAAGTCATCTGCATATCGTGTAATGCGATGCCCTCTTTCTGTCATAAGTTCATCCAATGGATGCAAATATATGTTCGCAAGTAACGGACTGATGACACCGCCCTGTGGAGTACCTTTTTCATTTAGATGGAAACTGCCACCCTCCATAATTCCTGCTTGGAGAAAACTTTCAAGCAATCTAATGACACTTCCGTCCACTATTTCTTCCCTAACTAAAGTCATAAGTTTGTCATGCGGAATTGTATCAAAATATGATTTCAGGTCTGCATCAATTACGTACACATACCCATCCAGTAAATCCTTTCGGATTTTCTCTAATGCCATATGTGCACTTCGATTCGGTCGAAAACCAAAACTACAATCAAGAAATTTAGCTTCAAATATTGGTTCTATTATTCTACGTACAGAAGCTTGTACTACTCGGTCTCTCACGGTTGGGATGCCTAAAGGTCTTTTTGAACCGTCAGCCTTTGGAATATATACACGCTTCACAGGTCTCGGCTTGTATGTCTTTTCTCGTAACTCACGTTGAAGGATTTGTACATTATCCTCCACACCAAATTCAAATGCTTTAATGGTTACTCCGTCTACCCCTGCGGCTCCACGATTCCTTTTTACCTCTTTAAAGGCTTCCTCCATGTTAGGCATTGCCCATATTTTATCTATGAGACTATACCATTTCTTCTTTTGTGGAGTCTTTACTCCCTCACGAAAACCTTGTTTGTCTTCTTTTCCGTTCATGTTCCGTTTCTTTCCTTTCAGTCTGATGATTAACTAGCCCAACCTCGGCAATATCAACAGATCCATAAAGTACTACGCCCCATACGGTCTACCCTTCTGTTCGACCCCGATTCTATGGATTTGTCCTCTCGGTTTCTGTATGGACATGACGTATTCTAAGCTAACTCAGTTTCTCTTCCATGGACAGACGGGCTTCGCATAGAGTCCATACCTTTTGGGTTATGGCTCCTCTCAATAACTAGGTATTGAGTCACTTACCTTTGCGACCTTTCCGGTAAGTTTGTTCACTACTATCCCCTGCTCTGACTTCTCACCATCCATAGCCTTAACTTGCCAATCACTGACTTGTTTAAGGTTTACCATAGTATGTATGGAGACGATGAGACCTCCTTGGGTCACGTCATCGGGCTTTCCCCTGAATCCAGTCCTCCTAACTAACAGAGCCTTCTTGTGGTTTTGGACACTCCCTTATTTTGCAGGGTTATCCGACTCAGCCAGCCAACATGGTTAAATAGTCGCCTGTTCCAGGTTTTGCCTTCAAGTCCTCTGCACATTTCCTCACGGCAATGCACTACCTGTCAGCTATACACTTCCGCCACTTCGGTGTGTTCGGGACTTTCACCCTCTAGTCCGATGCGCTGCCAAGCGCACAAAATCATCATTCTTTTTTTGAAAAAATGATGATTCAGGTTTAACCGCTGACAAATTTCAACATTGTCCTGCTAAGCAAAGTTAAACAATCGTTTGATTAAAAATAGCCAATTCCTTGGTAGGTAATGAGTCTGGCCACTAAATATTTAAAAATCTTGTCATTTTAAACAAACGTTTAATTGAATTGAATTTTCACACGACAATTTTCCAGAAGAATTTTCCGTGAGCTTCCTATTTCCCTCGTTTGAAAAAAGAACGACACTCAAGTCGTCCTCAACGTTGCTTTTTCCACCACTTTATTTAAAAAATAAACGATGGCTGACACCGTTCAGATCTTTACCCCCTTTCCTGCGTAAGAAAAGAGCATGAGGGCATTCCCCCATGCTTTAAACCCTTTTTTAAAAAAACTCCTGAGTGACAATTTTTACTTATTCATGCGAAACAATAAATTCCGCTTTTCCCTCTAATTGATATTCCCGAACACCATGAGGCAGGATAAATTGGCTGCCTTTTTTGACGTCGAAGGACTGTCCAGCAATTGTGAGCACAGCTTTCCCTTCGATGACACTCACCTGCAGGTAATCTGCTGTCATTTTACAATTGGCCTGTCCGTCTACTTGCCAATGAGACACGGTAAAATACTGTTCTTCTACTAATTTCTTTTCAACTAAGCCGCCATTCACGGTTTCCGTCTGCTCTAAAACCGCATCCTGATGGGGAACAGTAGTCACTTGTTTGGCCCGTTCCAAATGCAGTTCGCGCTTCTTACCGGTAGCATCTGTCCGATCATAATCATAAACACGATATGTGATATCAGAGCTTTGCTGCGTTTCGAGAATGACGATGCCTCTTCCAATCGCATGAATGGTACCGCTGGGAACATAGACAAAGTCGCCGGCCTTGACTTTAATGCGCCTTAACAGCCTGTCCCATTCCCCTTGGTCAATCATCGAGACCAATTCCTCTTTTGTCTTGGCATGGTGGCCATATACAAGTTCAGCCCCGTCTTCCGCACTTAACACATACCAGCATTCCGTTTTGCCATAAGGAACGCCTTCCACTTCACGGGCAAATTCATCATTTGGATGGACTTGAACAGATAAATCATCAGCGGCATCGAGGATTTTAATGAGTAATGGGTACTCTCCTGTTTCGCCCGCATCTTTATTAAAAAGTTCCTTATGATCTTTCCAGGCATCCGCCAACGTCTTCCCCGCAAGCGGGCCGTTCATAATCACGCTTGGGCCATGCGGATGAGCGGAGATTACCCAAGCTTCTCCTGTTCGCTCATACGGTATCTGATAATGAAATTCTGTGCTTAACTTTTGCCCGCCCCAAATCCTTTCCTGAAATACTGGCTGCAAAAAAATCGGCTCATTATTGTACATTGTAAACCTCCCATTACATTTCATGGTGATAACTTTTTTTTAAAATCACTCTTAAAAGACAAAATACAGTGTAGAGTCATAGCTAATTAGCGAATTTAATAAATTTATTAGCAAATTTTTAAGTTATATTAGCGAATTCAGATCACTTATTAGCGGATTGAAAGGTTTTATTAGCGAATCAAAAATAGCAATAATCTTGAATGAAATTCAGTATGAAAAATGCGAGAGGCCGCGATGACGCTTTCACGCGTCTAACGCATGCTGGGCCAGGATCAGCGCTCCGGTAATCCCGGCATTGTCTCCCAAACCTGGGCTAACAATATAATCAGGCAGCTCGGGCAATGAGATATAATTTTGAACAAACTCCGGCAAATACCGATAGATTGCTGTAAATACCGACTGTTGCTTCATGACTCCACCACCTAGGATAATCCTCTTTGGCGAAAGAATCAAAATATATTGCATCAAAGCCTGTGCCAGATAATACCCTTCTAGGTCCCACACCTCTGCCCGGTCAGCAAGCTGGACCCCTTTATCGCCCCAACGTTCTTCGATCGCCGGCCCGGAAGCCAAGCCTTCCAGACAATCATGGTGATAAGGGCATTTGCCCTGATAAGAATCGTTTGGGTGACGCCGGATCAGAATATGCCCCATTTCAGGATGGGAAAGCCCTTCAAGAATCTGTCCGTGAACGACCGCACCAGCGCCGATTCCTGTCCCGACGGTAATATATAAACAGCTGTCTACCCCTGTGGCCGCCCCCAGCGTTACCTCGCCCAGGGCAGCGGCATTCACATCCGTCGTAAAACCTACGGGTAGAGCCAACGCATCCTTCAATGTTTGGACAAACGGATAATTCCGCCATCCCGGTTTTGGAGTCGACGTTATGTACCCGTAAGTGCGACTTTCGCGGTCAACGTCGATCGGTCCAAAAGAGCCCACTCCAATCGCCTTGATTGAATGTCCTTGAAAAAACTCGATCACCTTCCCAATTGTTTCTTCAGGAATCGTCGTTGGAATCTGAACCCGGTCCACGATATTTCCCTTTTCATCCCCAACAGCACAAACAAATTTTGTTCCACCTGCTTCAATTGCCCCTAACATTAACATTTCCCTCCTACCGCTCAATCATATATTTTACCAGAAGTAACGGGATGCTTTTTTGAAAAAAGCAAACTAACCATTCCCGTTCTTTGTCACCAGGCTTGGCTTTTTCCAAATCCAATATAACGTTGGAACCATTATCACATAAATAATTGGAAAAAGACTAAACGAAATCGGCAACAGTTGTTCCATATTTAAGTATTTTCTCATCAGCAAAAAGATCAATATACCTATTATTCTACCAACTCCAAGTGGAATTTCACGAATAATGATATAATCCAGTCGTCTAACTTTATATTGTGGATCCTTTTCAATCGAAGAGTAAATCATCGCATTCATCGATGTGTTAATCATATTCATCGCAACTGGCTGAATCACAGCAAAAATAATTAATGATAGGATTACCGGATAGGCCGAGATTAAAATCGATCCTAATAAAATACTAATGGAGCCAATCGAAAAAATAGCAATGCGATAATCGGGATTTGAAAACTTGGCCAATACATAAAAAGCCAACATCGACATTACCTCAGCTGCTGTGTTAAAGACACCCAGGCTAAATTCCCCGCCAGCCACCTTGAATGTAATCATCGTAATAAGGAAGGTCGTATAGACTCCCGAAACAACCCCATCAGCCAGCATAACCGGATACATTCTTTTCCATTCCCGCGATGGATTCTTCAGTACCTCCCAGAGATAGCTTTTTTCAGAAACAGGATTTCCCTTTACTTTTAACGAAACCAAAAATGAAAGAAAAAAGAAAATACAGGTTGCAATAAAGACAATATAGTATCCGATCATCCCTTTAAATTGAGAGATAATGATCCCAGAAAGAAAAGGAGCGATGATCCCGCCAACAGTAAACAAAATTCCCTCAATATATAAAAATTGGTCACGTTTATCATTAGTTGTCAGGTCCAGTACAGCCATATGCACCCCGACATAATACAAGCTCATCGCCAAGCCCATGGAGATCCCCATCAAAAAAATGTGATGGCTTAAGCTATGGTGAAATAGCAGCATGATTAAATACGTAATAAGGTAAAAAATAAACCCTAAGCGCATCGTAATCATCGGACTGGTTTTCCTGGCAAACCACGCACATATTCCAAAACAAAAGATAATCGAAACCGACCAAAATAAGCTGTAATAGGCCAATAAGGAATACGTTTTGTCCAATTTCCATAAAAAGACACTTTGAAAAATAGCTGACAGAGACGTGCCAAAGGAAAACAAACCATTCATGATTAGGTAAAATTTCAACTCAGTTGAAAAGGAATTAAAAATTTTTATCATCTAAATGACCCTTCAAAAAACAGATTTTATTACACCCTGTTCTTATTCGTAAAGAATAACAGCCTTGGAAACGTGCAAGCTTGCAAAATCCCCCATCACCTTCGGCAGCTCGTCAACGGTAAAGCGATGAGAAATAAGTGATTTGACGTCTACCACCCCTTTTTCAATTAAGGAAATAGCTTCTTCATGTGTGAAGGGATTGACGAACGAGCCCTTGATAGTCAGCTCTTTAGAAAAAATCTCAAACGGTGAAACCATCATAACCGTTTCCGGAGCAGCTACTCCAAAAAGCAATACCTGCCCGCCTTTAGCAGCAGAACGAACAGCCAGCTCCATACTTTCCGGTCTGCCGACACATTCAATCACAACGTCTGCCGCCAACTTAGAAGAATGGAATGGATTGATTACCTGGTCGGCGCCAAGCCTATACAAGAGATCTTTTTTATTCTCGGCAGGCTCGCTCACGATAATTGATTGGACATGCTGCTGTTTGACCAATTGTAAAAATAACTGTCCAATAAAGCCGCCGCCAATAATCAATACCCTTGAAAGTGGGGATAGTTGAATCTTTTTAAAGCCATGCAACACACAGCCCAAAGGCTCGATCAGTGATCCTTCTTCAAACGTTAAATTGTCAGGAAAGGGGTAGCAATTTGCCGCCGGTACTGTACAGTATTCACCCATACCGCCATCCCGGGTCACACCTACTGCCTGAAGATGGTCACATAAATGTGCCCTGTTACTACGGCAATATTTACAAGTCCCACAATAAATATTGGGATCAATTGAAACCCGGTCCCCTATTTCCAAGTTCGTAACCTCTGAACCTATCTCGACTACCTCCCCCGCTAATTCATGGCCAAGAACAATCGGGGTATGGACCTCGGCAGATCCCGGGTGCCCATGATATATATGCTGATCGGTCCCACAAATACCGCAGCTTTTGACCTTAATGACCACTTCCTTTTCTGCCGGTTTGGGATAGGCCCAATCGATAACCTCTAATTGCTTAACGCCTTGTAACACCGCTGCTTTCATTCGTCTCATCTCCAAACTTAAAAATACCCGTACTATTAAGTGCACTGACTCTTAATGTACCCCAAGGAATTTCTTTTCCCTGCGCCTGCGAAACTTTAATTGTTTTGGATTCATAGGCAAGCAGATCAAAGAAATTATCCTCGATAATTAACTGCTCCATATCCAGTTCAATCGTTACCATCCGTGCCAATACATTCGTGGTAATGGTTAACTCACCTGCAGCTTTATTTACCTTTACCGTTAACTCAGCACAACCTAAGCTTAAATCCTTTTGATCACGGAAATAATACATATTTTCATAGACTTGATGATTTTTCGAGCGGAGCACCATAACGGCCTCTGTCGGATTAAGCCCGCCTAATGCCTCAGTTTCCACTACTATATCAATCTGTTTTGAAACATTGGCCTCAACCAATACAGACCATGTCTTGGAAAAGACTTTTTCCCCATTATAGTGATAGACTGCCAATTCAATCTCATCCTTGTAGGCAGATAATCGATCATTGACAACCCAAATGGCGATTTTTTCACCCGGTTCATGGTCTGCCGTTAATAAAATTGGGCTGTAAAACTTCCGTGCATAATGATAAGCAGCCTTCGGCAACAGATAATAATCGATCACCGACCAGCTTGTTCCCGGCCAGCAATCATTGAGCTGCCAAACCAATGTTCCGCTCGTATGCGGTTTGTTCCTGCGATAGTGCTCAATCCCAAACTTCAAGCCTTCCGCTTGGGTTAACATCGAATAAGCAATGTACTCATCGAGATTCTGGGGAACCCCCGTATACCCTTCCATCAACAAAATGCCCTTTGGATGATGGATATCTTTATTGCGGTATGCCATTTCTTCACTGCCCCAGAAAAATTGCTCCTTCGGAATATTGCGCTCTAAAGTATAGCGGTTTGATGAGGCATGCATTCCAAATTCACTGGCAAACAGGGTTGTATCGTTTTTAAAGTTTTTAAACGATAAACCTGCTACGCTGTAATCCACCCTTTGCGGTTCACCAAACTTTCTCGGCTCAATATTGCCATGCCAAACCTGCCAATTATGAGTGTCGCCTTGTTCCCTTGAGTTATGGTCATTCCCTCCGAAGGGCGAGCTTGGCCAAAACAGTCTGGTTGGGTCCAATTCTGCCAACAGCTCGGGCATTAATTCATGATAGATCTTTTCTCCATAAAAAGGATGCGGGATTTCCCCTGAAGCTGCCAGAGCCTCGTAGAGCCAATCATTCTCATTATTACCACACCAAATCGCCAAACACGGCTGATTGCGTAATCGCTTGACAATCTGGATGATTTCCGCGCGCACATTAGCCATGAAATTTCTGTTGTAATCAGGATACAAGGCACAGGCAAACATAAAATCCTGCCAAACTAAAATTCCCAGCCGGTTGCATTCGTGATAAAAGACTTCCCTTTCATAAATGCCGCCGCCCCAAACACGAAGCATATTCATATTGGCATCCTTCGCCATTCCGATTAAATGCTGGTAGCGAGAATCCGGTACGGCCCCGATAAAGCTATCAATGGGAATCCAATTAGCTCCTTTAGCAAAAATCTTCACTCCATTTAGAACAAAGGTGAAACGATGGTTTCCTTTCTCATCCGTCTGCATTACCTCTATCGTCCTTATCCCAAAATCCTCACTTCGGCAATCAATTTGGATCCCATCTGCAAACAAAACTACCTGAAGCTGATACAAATGTGGTGTTCCAATATCATGGGTCCACCACAGCTTGGGAGCAGGCACTTCCAAATTCATTACCGTGCTTTTACCGACAATCTTTTGATGAGCCGTAACCGTAACCGCATTATCAGAATCCACAAGGCTGACCTGCACCTCGAAACTTTTATTGCTGTGAAACTTTTCAATCTCTAGCTCAATTGCAACTCGCGCTTGATCTGCTGAAATAAACGTCGTTTTGGCAAACACGGCATCAATTTTGGCTGCTGTTCTTTTTTCTAAATGAACATCTTTCCAAATGCCAGCAGTAACCAGACGAGGTCCCCAATCCCAGCCATAATGGCTTTGGGCTTTTCTCGTCCAAATCCGCTTTTTACTAAAACCAGACCAATAATATTGCACCTTATCCTTCACGTGAATATGAACAGGGTCAAATTTAACCGCCAAAACATTTTTTCCATGCCGCAGCTCCCTTGTCACTTCAAAGGTATGGCTAATAAACATATTTTCCGTTGAACCTAGCTCAATTCCGTTTAAATAGACGGTGGCAAAGGTATCCAGTCCGTCAAAAATTAATTCATAGCGGTCTTCCTGACTTATATCAGCATGAAATTCAAAGGTGCTGCGATACCACCATACCTTTTCCTCCACCCACTGGCATTTTAAATCGTTATGACCGTAAAAGGGGGCATCGATCAGCTTGTGCTCGATTAAGGTAGAATGAACATCACCCGGTACCTTCGTTGTCATCCAAAAATAATCAATATATTCCGGGGAAGCCACTTCAAGATCACGAGCAGCTCCCACATCAAATTGCCGAATTTTCCAGTTATCATTTAATTTCATTGAAACTTCGCCTGCCTTGTTCTTTGCTGAAGTGATTCAAAAAGTAGATGCACACTTAAAAGGACCAGAATTGCTGCGGCAATTATGGCCCGTTACCTACTAGTTTCCATAGTTTAGAGAATCAAGGATTTCCTGCAAGCTTAATTCTGCGCAAGCCATGGATGTATCAGCGACCCCGTAATACAGTTTTACCACGTCGCCAGCAACAACTGCGCCGCAGGAAAAGACGACATTTCCAAAGAAACCATCCACTTCATAGTCAGCCTCCGGCTCAAGTACAGGCTTATCTGAACGAGCGATGACCTTTGTCGGATCTTCCAAATCCAAAAGCACCGCCCCCATACAATAGCGGTCATCCTTGGACGCCCCGTGGTAAATCTCGAGCCAGCCTTTTTCTGTCTTAATCGGCACGGCGCCTCCGCCCATACGGCCGCTATCCCACATGCCTTCTCGTAAACCCAGCAAGTATTTATGATTTCCCCAATGTAAAAGGTTGGTAGATTCAGCAATCCAAATTTCTGGTTTACCCACACTTCGTGGAACAGGTCGGTGAAGCGCATAGTATTTGCCATTAATTTTTTCCGGGAAAATCAATACATCCTTGTTTTCCGGCGCAAAAATCATCCCGTGATGCTCAAGATGGATAAAATCCTTGGTTGAAACCATCGCCTCTCCAACACCAACAGGAGAAACCGCACTAAAGTAGATATAATACGTATCATCGATTTTAGTAATCCGCGGATCCTCAATTCCAAACGTCTCCAATTCATTAGAAGGGTACACAAACGGCTTGTCATCAATTGTAAAATGATGACCGTCTTTACTTCTGGCAATCCGCAAATATGATAAAGAAGTTAAGTATTTAAACCCTTCGGATGAGTCATTTTCACGAATGACCCGGGGATCGGAAAAATTATATTTAGGGTAATCTAAACGTAATTCTAAAATTTCCAGCTGTCCCTTGTCAGGATTGTAAATCGGAGCTTTTATTATGTTTGGATCTTCGCTAATGGGCCGCTCCGCTACGCGCAGCAGCATAATCGTTTCATCTTGATAGGTGGTAACACCAGCATTAAACGCACCGATTACCTCGAAGTCGTCCCGATGGGGCTTAACATCGGCAGGGGTAACCAATGGGTTTTGTTCATATCGATATACTTTCATTTTTAATGCTCCTATTCATAAATTAACGTTCATATTGTAAAAAAGGATCGGGCAGAATCATCTTTTGCGCTTCTGCATCACTAATCCCGGCATATAATACAGCGTTGCCATCAGCCTGACGGACAAGCCCGCCGCTAAAGACGACATCGATTAAATCTGGACGTTTTGCAGGCCCGGGCAGAAACTGACTTCTCACTGCAATTAACTTCATATCGGAGATTTCCCCGGTATCTGGGTCAAGAGCAAAAACCATTGGATAATAATGACGATTCCCTTCCGTATCAAAATTAGCAATATGCCCTAAAACACCTACTAAACCATTTGCCAATAAATGTGGTTCATTGCAACCGCCCCACTGTTCGTCAATAAATTGTCCCTCCAATAAAGGCGCCTTATTGATGACCTCAATTGACAGTTCCGCTAACGAGGAAATACGTGTCCAGCCAATTTTTCCCCGACCGCCCTTTTCTCCCTGCGGCCTTGTCAACACGCCAATTGTTCCGTCCTTTAGCTCAATCAGACGGAGGTCCTTCATGCCGTTCGGGCCCTTGGCAAATTCAGTTAATTCGGCAATCGACTTGCCCCGATAAAGTACGGTGCGCCAGCCCAGCTGACCAGCAAGAGTAGCGTGAGGAAAAATTTGTACGCCTCCCAACACCAGTTCACTGGCTATTTTCGTAAAAAAAGGATCCTGCAGCTCAAATACAGGGGCGTTTTCTCTTGGAATCCACTGCCCGCCCCGCTCGACAAAAAAGTAAACCTGGGAATGTTCACTGTCACGCGCTTCCACCCGTCCCGCAATGACAAGCTCACCTTCATCTTCAAATGGTGCCGTTATATTATAGACATCCTTTTCGCCAACTCCAGAGAAGCGGATTTTTTCAACTTGAACAGATCTTACGGAAAATTCCTGCAGCAGCTGTTCACATGTTTTCACGTTGCCTTTCTGTAATCCGGTCACCCTTTTTCCTCCTTTACTATCAAGGCTTCATCGGGAAGAATCTTTACGGTATTACCAGCCTCGATTGGTTTTCGCTTAGTTGATAGTAATAATTTCACATCGGTTGAAAAATACCGATCTAGATCTAATGTTTTGATCTGGTCGGTGAAATTGAATAGGACAAGAACCCTTTCTGAAGGATCTTTTCGAACGAAATAGATCATGCCTGAATCATAATCAAATAACTCATACTCACCCGTGCGTAACGATGGGTGTTCCCTTCGCAGCTGTAACAATTGCTTGTAAAAGGACAGCATCGAATTTGGATCTTGAAGCTGTTTCTCGACATTTACTTCCCGATAATCAGCTGGGATCGTAATCCAAGGCTCCGTCTCTGAAAATCCTGCATAGATATCTCCATTCCATTGCATCGGAGTTCGTGACTTATCACGTGATTTATCATTAGCAATCAAGAGGGCTTCATCGTCAGACTTGCCTTCCTCTAATGCCAGCGTATAGGCAATTCTTCCTTGAACATCCTGCATTTTTTCAATGTCATCTGTCACCCAATCACGCATACCAATTTCATCACCAAAATAGATAAACGGCACCCCTTTTGCTGTCAGCATAAAGGCAGCAAATTGTTTCGCCCGGTCTTCACCGCCGCCAAAACGAGAAATAAACCGTGGCATATCATGGCTGGAAAAGAATAAAGTTGGCGTTTGTTCCAGGTCATAAGTCTTTTCAGTTGCCGATAACTCCTGATAAAGTTTTTTCGGATTAAACTCTTCGATACTGCCAATGTTAAAATTAAATACCACATCAAGCTTGCCGGTGCCCGAATAGTGTTTCAAAACATCCAAATCCTCGGAACCAACCTCCCCGACAAGGAATTTGTCGGGATATTGATGAACGAAAGCAGCAATTTCCGAAATAACCTCTAAAACCCCGTTCTTGGTCCTTATCATATACATGGATTTGTTCCTGTTTAGCAGCATCAAACGGATTGTCTGGAAACAAATCATGAACTGTCAAAAAATTAATGACGTCAAGCCTGAAGCCGTCGACTCCCTTTTCAAGCCAAAACTTCATCACGTCAAACATTGCTTGTTTAACCTCGGGATTGGCCCAATTTAAATCCGCTTGTTCTTTGGCAAAGGCATGATAGTAATATTGATTAGTTTCTTCATCCAATTCCCATGCCGGACCGCCAAAGAATGATTCCCAATTATTGGGCTGATCGCGCCAAATATACCAATCCCGCTTTGGATGATCTTTGGAGGAGCGGGATTCCTGAAACCACGGATGGGCGCTCGATGTATGGTTCAATACCAAATCAGCAATGACTCGAATATTCCGCTGATGGGCTTCTTTGATCAATCGCTCAAAATCACTCAGCGTTCCATAATCAGGGTCGATATCATAATAATCAGCAATATCATAGCCGTTATCGACTTTTGGCGATGGATAAAAAGGCGTCAGCCACAAACCATCAATCCCCAATTCCTTCAGATAATCAAGTTTTGAGGTAATCCCGGCAAAATCGCCAATTCCATCCCCATTTCCATCTTTAAAGCTTGGCATATAGATTTCATAAAATACGGCTTCTTTCCACCATTTCTTCATAACGATAGCAGCTCCCGGCTATTTTATTTAAGCGTAAATTGCATACCTTCCTGGAACTTTTTCGCGAAAGCCAAGAAGATAATAATGATTGGCATGGTCAATAAAACAGAGGCCGCATACATGGGGCCTGGATAGCCGCCGTAGGGACCAAACATTTGTGATAACAAGACGTTCAGCGTTAACATATTGTCGCTTTTCGTGACAATCATGTCCCATAACAGCTCTGTCCATCTTTCCATAAATAAGAATAAGAAAATAACCGTTGTAATCGATTTGGACATTGGCAGCACAATTTTAAACATAATCTGCAGGTTGCTGGCCCCATCCAGTTTCGCGGCCTCGATAAAGGTTTCCGGAATGGCCTTGAAAAAGTTTGTATACATGAAGATGGCCCATAAGCTAAGCGCTTTTGGCAAAATCATTCCCCAGTAAGAGTCGTACATCCCTACCTTTTGAATAACCAGGAAAGTTGGGATCAGTAAAATAATCGCCGGGAAGAACATTTGAAACAGAATAATGTTATTAATCGTATTTCTTCCTTTAAAAGGGATTTTTGCTAAGGCATAAGCAACCATTACAGCCGTTACCATCATCAAAAATGTCGATCCGGCAGATACAATAAAGCTGTTGAAAAATGCATGAATCCATGGCCTTGGGATGACCGCTTCTCCACCACCCAAGAGCCATTGATAAGACTTGAGAGTGTAATGAGTGGGAATTAACTTTCTGTCCACTTGATCCCAATCCGCAAAGGAATTCAATACCATATAGATATAAGGAAAGATCATAACGAGTAAAAAGACCACCGCTATTAGGTAACGAAACCATAAACCTTTTTTCTTAGTCCCAGCCATTTCGTTTCCCCCATAGTTCTAATAGTTTTCGAATGACATAAATAGAAATAAATGTGACAACTGAAGCAATAATGGCAATGGCTGATGCATAGCCAGCTTGAAGATTCGTGAAGGCTCGGCTGAAAATCTCCATTTGCCATGTATTCGTGGCAAAGTTCGGTCCCCCGCCGGTTAACTGGTACACTTCAGTAAAAATACCGAATGTAACACCAATCGCTAAAATTAAAACGGTATATAACGCCGGATAAAGCAGAGGAAAGGTAATTTTCCAAAACCGCTGCCAAGCATTGACCCCATCAATCATCGCCGCTTCATATACCTCTTTATTGATGCTTTCAAAGCCGGACGTTAGGATTAAGGCATAATATCCGGTAAATTTCCAAGCGATAATCAAGGCGACTACGAACAGGGCGGCAAATGGCGACCCCAGCCAGTCAATATCCAATCCAAAGGCCTTCCGCAAAAATTCATTTACAGGGCTGTTGTAAGATAAGATCCCTTTAACGATTAAAGACGAGACAACACCCGATGCTAAATAAGGCAAGAAGAAGCCAATTAAAAATATCCCTTTAAATCTTGGCAGACCTTGAACAATTAATGCGACAATAATCGATAAAGCAATCACCAAAGGTACGAATACAGCCATAAATTTAAAGGCTACAAAAAAGGCGGCCTGTACCCCAGGGCTTTTAAACGCCTCAAGATAGTTCTGAATTCCGACAAAACTAAAGGTCGGTGAAATTAAGTTCCAATTCGTCGCCGACAAAAAGAGCGACCAAACGAGCGGAATCAAGAAAAAAACGACCGCATATAAAAGATAAGGACTGGCAAAAAGCCAGCCCAACCGTCCTTCCTTTGTTCTCATTATTTGAGAGCCCCCTCAATTGCCTTTTGCATATCCTGCCAGGCTGTTTTCGGATCTTTCTCTCCCTTTACAACCGGATTGAATGCCTGTTGACCAATAATCGTTTGCAGGTCATTGTATTTTGCGTTATCCATTGGCGGAATTGCATTTGGTACAGCTGCAGCATATGGTTGTAACGCTGGATTCTTGTCAAAGAACGCTTTAAAAGAATCATTAGTTGTTAAATCATCACGCGCAGGCGGTAAGCTTGTTTTTTCAAGCCATTTCACATCATTTTCAGGTTTTGAATAAACCCATTTAATAAATTTCATTGCTGCTTCTTGTTGTGCTTTGGTTGCAGAAGCATAAATGACCAGACCTTTTGTATCAGCAAATGTCTTAACATTCGTCGTATCCACACCATCTGGGACTGGAGGCAATGATAATGTATAGGTTTCGTTATATTTCATTTTCGGGAATTTATCTTTCCAATAAGCAATCGTCCATGGACCAATATCCGAGAAAATTCCTAAAGCATTTTCAAATGGATCCTTCGCTTGTTTCGTTAATAGCGCCTTATTCTTTTGCAGGTCAGCCATTAATGTCAGCACTTGTTCACCGGCTTTTTGATCCCCGGTAAACTTTGTACCTTCGATAAATTTATTCCCATTTGAAGCGGCATCATATAGCATAAAGAAGTCGAACCATCTTTTCCAAGCAGTTGGGTCAGCAAGGTCCGCTTTTGCCCAGACATATTTATCAGGATATTTTTGTTTTAATTTTTTCGCTACATCCAACATTTCGCTATAAGTTTTTGGCGCTTCGTTATAGCCAAGTTCTTTTAGAACATCAATTCTCCAGCCAAACAACATAGCGTTTGAATAGATTGGCAATACATATTGATGGCTATCGGCAAATTGCCAACCCTTCATGGTATTTTCCATATTGCGTTCTTTTTTCACTTCATCCCAGCCAGCTAAAGTATCAAGCGGAACAAGCGCTTTACTTTCAGCTAATTGAGCAGCAAATCCACGGTTAATATTCTCAGACATTGTTGGAGCGCTGCCGCCGGCAATTGCAGATTGAATACTAGCTTCCGAAGTTGGACTTTCTTTCATTGGGCTTACATTAACTTTGATTTTTGGGTTTTCTTTGGTAAACTGTTGCGCTACTTCCTTCCAATATACTTGCTGTGTTGGGTTTGGAGCTGCCCAAAACTCAATCGTTGTTACTCCATCCTTTGAACTTTCTCCTTTGCTTTGATCCTTCCCGGAACAAGCGGCCAGTCCGGATACAGCAAGTGAAGCCGCTAATAGGACTGATGCAACCTTTTTAACTTTCATTCTTCTTCCCTCCAGTTATTATTATGACCATCCATGATAAACCTAATTAGTAAAAGCAAATCTACTAAAATAATATGGTAACGCTATCAAAAATGAGTAAAATAGAAAGGTAATGATCGAATGATGTTTGTCAAGACCCCTCTTTTCTTATTTCTTTCTTTTTAAAATTACAAATTAAATTACTTATTTCGTTTGTAACTATTTTTGTAACCTTACAATGTAATTATTACACCTTGATAATATAATGTCAAATAAAATATTGGGGCAAATTATGACAAAACGATGAAATAGGACTATTAAAAAGGTAATTCTACTATTGCTAAATATATTTTGTAACGTTACAATATAATTACAAACTAAATTCGTAATCATGCTTATCTATTGATTATTTAGAGGAGATCGTTTAAATATGGACAGAAAAATTACCATGCAGGATATCGCAGACAGGCTCAACATTTCAAAAAATTCTGTTTCTCAGGCGTTATCCGGAAAACCGGGTGTCAGCGAGGAAACAAGGCGGCTGGTCCAACTAACGGCCGATGAGTTAGGTTATGATTATACCAAATCACGAAAGGCAAAGCCGGCTGAACAAAACGCACCTAAAAACATTGCCCTAATTGCCTCAGATTATGCTTTCTCATTTAAAAGCTTTTTTGGAGAAATTTATTTAAGCGTTGAAAAAGAAGTAAGAGAGCGCGGAATGAACTTATTTATCGAATCAATTGATCGCGAGGCGAAAGAAAGCTTAACCCTGCCTGCTCTGCTTTCTACCCATAATATAGATGGTATCCTGATTCTATCTCATATAAGCACAGATTATATTTTAAAAATCCTCGAAACAGGGATCCCGGCCGTTTTAATCGACCATCACGAACCATGGCTGCAGGCTGATTCGATCTTGACCAATAATCGCTTTGGGGCATTTACAGCCGTCGAACACCTAATAAAACTGGGCCATCGTGATATTGCCTATATTGGAGATGTAGAGTTTTCACCAAGCTATCAAGAAAGGTTAGAAGGATACCTGCTCGCTCTAAATAAATACGGCATTACTCCGAACGAAGATTTTATGTTTAAAACAGCACATGAAGATCAGGATGAATTAACTGATTTTTTTGAAGGGTTGGAAAGAAAGCCAACAGCATGGTTTTGCGTCAACGACGGACATGGATTCCTGATCCTGTCACTTCTGCAGCAAAAAGGCTTTAAAGTTCCCGACGATGTTTCCATCTGCAGCTTTGACAACGGACAATTATCACAAATATCGACCCCCAAAATCACCACTGTAGATATAGACCTGAAATACTTTGGCAAAAAAGCGGTTGAACAGCTGTGCTGGAGAATCGAAAACCGTGATGATCCCATCCATGAAATATTGCTGCCAACTAAGTTGCTCATCAGGGAATCCACCGCTGAACGAAAAAATTAAAGAAAGGACGGTTTCCCAGCTCCTGTTCATAACAGGAAGTATGGAAACCGTCTTTTTGCTATCCGCTGGTATCGAGCAATTCAAAGTCTTTTTATCTTGGAATTGAATTTTCTTTGATCCAATCCCATTTCGTTATCTCTTTATAATTAAAGCGTTCAATTTCGAAAACTTTGTTAAGACTTTCGTGCCCCCATTGTTCTCCCGAAAATAAAGATTTACAATTTGTTCAGTAGTTCACAATTTTTTAAAAAATACCTATAAGGATCGTGATCAATGTGGACAAAAAATATGAACCCCTGTTTGAGCCATTTACAATTGGCAAGGTCCAGATTAAAAACAAGTTCTTTATGGCGCCGATGGGAACTTTGTCGGAAGTAGATGAAAATGGCGCCTACACAAACCGGAGCATCCAATACCATGTGGAGCGAGCGAAGGGCGGAGTCGGCCTGATTATTACCGGGGCCCACTTTGTCGAAAATGATGTCGAGCAGCATACCGGCGTCCTCTTTCCATGCCCTACGAAATCACCGGAATTCTATGAAAAACGGGCCCGTGAATTGACGGACCGTGTCCATACCTATGATACAAAAATTTTCATGCAAATCACTGCCGGCCTCGGGCGCTCAGCCTTACCGACTGCTGTTCATGGCGGCTTTGTGGCACCGTCACCAACAACTAACCGTTGGATCCCGAATGCCGAATGCCGTGAAATCACAACCGAAGAAGTCGAACATATTATCCAAAAAATGATTGAATCGGCTGTAATCGCCAAAAATTCAGGATTTGATGGCGTCGAAGTTCATGCCGTCCATGAAGGTTATCTCCTGGATTGCTTTACAATGGCCTTATTTAATCAGCGCACGGATAAATATGGCGGCAATCTCGAAGGCCGTCTCCGTTTTGCGACCGAAATCGTCAAAGGCATTAAAGCCGCATGCGGCGAAGATTTCCCAGTCGTTCTTCGCTTTAGTATAAAAAGCTACATAAAAGAACTCCGCCAAGGCGGTCTGCCAGGTGAAGACTTCAAGGAGTTGGGCCGCGATATTGACGAAGCATTGGAAGCTGCAAAAATTTTACAAGAAGCCGGTTATGATGCCTTTGATGCCGATGCTGGTTCCTACGATTCCTGGTACTGGGCCCACCCACCAATGTACTTTGAAAAAGGAGTCTACCTGCACCTAAGTGAAAAGTTAAAAGAAGTAGCCAACATCCCAGTGATGGTCGCCGGCAGGATGGATGATCCGGATATGGCGGTTGAAGCCTTAAATTCTGGAAAAATTGATGCCGTTGGCTTAGGACGTCCTCTATTGGCAGATCCGGCCTACGTAAATAAAGTAAAATCCGGAGAACTGCATGACATCCGTCCATGTCTGGGCTGCCATGATGGCTGCTTTGGCCGTTTATTGGAAGGCGGAATCGGCTCATGTGCCGTCAATCCGGAATGCGGACGTGAAATCTTCACCGGTATCGAGCCGGCCAAAGAGCAGAAAAATGTGGTCGTTGTCGGCGGCGGTCCTGCCGGGATGGAAGCAGCCCGTGTCAGCGCCATCCGTGGACATCAAGTTTCCTTATTTGAAGCAAAAGATCGCTTGGGCGGCGAGCTCGTTCCAGGAGGCATGCCCGATTTCAAAAAGGACGACCGTGAACTCATCAAGTGGTATGAATACGAGTTGAAGAAATTAGGGGTCGATGTCCACCTCAATACGAAAGCTGGTAAAGCAATAATCGAAGTGTTACAACCAGATTATCTATTTTTAGCGGAAGGTTCCCAGCCAATCAAATTGAATCTGCCTGGTATTGAAAGTAATTATGTTTATTATGCTCAAGATGTGTTGCTCGATCCAAACAAGGTAGACGAGACCTGCGTGGTTGTCGGCGGCGGTTTAGTCGGCTGCGAGCTGGCGCTGGATCTGGCACAAAAAGGGAAAAAGGTAACGATTGTCGAAGCGATGAATGATATACTGACGTCTGGCATTCCGCTACCGCCAATGAATGACTTCATGCTGCGTGACTTATTAGCTTTCAATAACGTGGAGATTGTCACCAATGCCAAATTGGCTGAAGTGACCGCTGCCGGGGCGAAAGTCGTAGTGGACGGCGAAGAAAAGGAACTCGCGGCAGACCAAGTGATCATCTCGGTCGGCTATAAATCCACCAGCCCTTTATACGATGAACTGAAGAACGAATATACAAATGTTTATCGTTTAGGCGACAGCAAAAAAGTCCGTAATATCCGCGCAGCTATTTGGGAAGCTTACGAAGTAGCTCGTTCTGTATAATCAGACGCCCTAAAAAGGAGCAAAGGTTTAGTAAAAGCGCAACAGGGGCTGTTCACGTGGTGCCTGACACCATGGCTTTTGAACAGCCTCTTTTTTTATCCTCTTAAAAAGTCCAAAATAGTACAGACATGAGCACTTTTCGGAGGTTTTTCCACAATAAAGTGTTCATTGGACCATCCCATGAGCACTTCACTGAGGCCTTTTCCCAAAAAACTGTTCATTGAACAGCACCATGAGCACTTTTCGGGGGTTTTTCCACAATAAAGTGTTCATTGGACCATCCCATGAGCACTTCACTTGGACCTTTCCCCAAAAAACTGTTCATTGAACAGCACCATGAGCACTTTTCGGGGGTTTTTCCACAATAAAGTGTTCATTGGACCATCCCATGAGCAATTCACTGAGGCCTTTTCCCAAAAAACTGTTCATTGGACCATCCCATGAGCACTTCACTTGGACCTTTCCCCAAAAAACTGTTCATTGAACAGCACCATGAGCACTTTTCGGGGGTTTTTCCACAATAAAGTGTTCATTGTACCATCCCATGAGCAATTCACTGAAGCCTTTCCCCAAAAAACTGTTCATTGAACAGCACCATGAGCACTTTTCGGGGGTTTTTCCACAATAAAGTGTTCATTGACCATCCCATGAGCACACTTCACTGAGGCCTTTCCCAAAAAACTGTTCATTGGACTATCCCATGAACACTTTAATTTTAACTTAGCAGCGGTGCTCTGCTTACTTCCCGCGAAGGACTACGCGGCGGATTTTCCCTGATTCGGTTTTGGGAAGTGCGTCCATGTATTCAATCTGCCGCGGGTATTTATAGGGAGCTGTTAAATTTTTCACAAATGACTGCAGCTCTTTTGTTAACTCAGGTGTGCCAGAAATTCCATCTTTCAAGACAACGCAGGCTTTGACGATATTGCCGCGAATTGGGTCGGGCGCAGCCACAACGGCGCATTCTTTAATGGATTTATGTTTCATTAATGCATCTTCGACTTCAACAGGTCCAATCGTATAGCCGGAGCTGATGATGACATCGTCTTTGCGGCCTTGGTACCAGAAATAGTTTTCTCCATCTTTATAGGCACGGTCCCCGGTTAGAAAATAATCACCGCAATGAGCAGCAGCCGTTGCTTCGGGATTTTTATAGTAGTGTTTAAATAGCGCTGGGAAGTCACTGCGAATCGCGATCGTTCCAACCTGCTTGAGCGGCGCTGGCTGGCCATTTTCATCAACGATTTCAACAAATTCCGGCAGCAGCGGCTGACCCATCGATCCCAGCTTCGACTCGTCCTTATTTACATTAGCTATTAATAACGTGCTTTCCGTCTGACCGTAACCATCACGAATGAGGATCCCGCATTCCTTTTTAAAAATATCGATGACTTCCCGATTCAGCGCCTCACCTGCGGATACCGCCGTGTGCAGCTTCGAAAGATCAAAAGTTCCAAGATCATCATATTTGGCCATCATTCGATATTCTGTTGGTGTGCAACAGAGGACATTGATTTTTTGATCCTGCAGCAGCTGCAAAAATTTATGCGGCTGGAAACGGCCATGATAGACAAAGCCGGTGGCCCCAGAACCCAAAATTGATAAAAACGGACTCCAGACCCATTTTTGCCAGCCGGGCGCAGCGGTTGCCCAGACAAGATCATTCTCCCCGATATTCAGCCAATACTGCGCGGCAATGCGGATATGGGCATAGCCCCAGCCATGGGTGTGAATAACCCCTTTTGGCTGACCCGTTGTTCCTGAGGTATAGGCTAGAAACGCGGAATCCTCCCGCAACGTATCTGCATCAGGAAAAGTTTCTGGTTGTCCGTCTGTCAGTTCTGCCATGGAAAGCCAGTTTGGAACCTCTCCGCCAAAGGCAATCTGATATTTCAGAAACGGCGTCTCCTCCTGGATTTTTTCAAATTCCTTCACAAAAGGAGCATAGCAAATTACCGCTTTTGCCTCTGAATGATTGAGGCGGTAGACTAAATCCTTGGCCCGCAGCAATTCGGAAGCAGGGCTGATCACAAGTCCGGCCTTTAGGCTGGCAAGATAGATCACATACGTCTCAATCAGGCGGGTCGTCATCACAATCAACTTGTCACCCTTTTTCAACCCGAGTGAGGTAAAACCATTGGCCAGCTGATTCGCCCGCCGATTCAAAGCATCATACGTAATTGTCCGGGATTCCCCCGATTCATCCTCCCATCTTAAAGCCACTTTGTCCGAAGTATGTTTGGTAATTTCACTGGCGACATTAAAGTGTTCCGGTGCGATTAATGAATCCAAATTCACTAGTGTCAATCCCCATTCATGTAAAATTTTTAAAGACTTAATACACAGACTGCTAATTACTTATACTCTACTTTTATCACCTACTAATAATATCAGCTTTTAAAAATTTTTTAAAGTTTCACCTCCCGGCAATATTTGACTCCAATAATGTAGGAATTTTTTTCCATCCGATGGAAATAGTTTAATGGTGTTGCAACGAAATATATCAGTAACTAGATGTATTGGTTCAAATAGCGTAAACTATTTGAAAAGGGAAAATAAACTTTATGGTTCAATGTAATGCAGCCTTTCTTATACAACGGCAGCAAAAATTAATGAAAGTGATTTAAAATTTGTAAAGGAGACCAGAGGTATGACAGAATTTTGGGAATCAAGTTTTATCGAAAATCAAATGATGTGGGGATTTGAACCTTCAGACTCTGCCATCTTGACAAAGGACTTTTTCCTGGAAAAGAAAGTGAAGAATATCTTGATTCCTGGTATTGGTTATGGTAGAAATGCGAAGGTTTTTATTGACAACGGAATAAATGTAACAGGTATTGAGATTTCAAAAACAGCAATTGCATTAGCAAGGCAAAATGGGCTTGATATTAGTATTTTTCATGGTTCAGTCACCGATATGCCCTTTGATCACAAGCTTTATGATGGGATCTTTTGTTATGCACTTATTCACTTATTGAATAAACATCAGAGAGAGAAGTTTATTAAAGATTGCTATCATCAGTTAAAGCCCAACGGATATATGATTTTTACGACTATTTCAAAAGAAGCCCCCATGTTTGGAAAGGGCACACAACTGGGGAAAGATTATTTCGAGACACCGGCTGGGGTAAAAATGTTTTTTTATGACTCTGATTCAATCAAACAAGAATTTGGAAACTATGGGCTGATAGAGATTTCAGAAATTGTAGAGCCACATAAGAATATGGAAAATAAACCTCCATTTAAATTTTTAATGATAAAATGTCAAAAAGAACGATCATTATAATGGCCTAGGCCGGTCCCGCCCTTTTCCGAAATGTCCCTTGACAATTTTCTCCATTCAGCCTATTCTATAGGTGAATTAGATATTTCCTGATAAAGGAGTATGTTGTATGTTAGGTGTTGTTCTTAACTAATCCAATCAATTGGATAGATTCATTCCCGGTCAGCCTTTTCGTTTTTTTGAGGAGCGAAGAAGGCTTATTTGGCTATGGTTGGGAATAAGGTTAAGAACAATGGCACGACATCGGCATACTTTTTATTTTCCAATGCTGCTGTGTACATTTTTGTAGACAGTTTTTATTTTGGATTCATTGGAAGAAGTATGGGGATACCATGGGCGGCGCTGCTGCCCGTGTATGTAAGCCGCAATGACATTGTTCATTGCGGCTATTTTATTTTTCGGGAGGAAACCAAAATGAACCAGAACACATTTGAGACATTGGAATTCAAACAAATTAAAGACGCCATTGCCTATTTTGCCTTAACAAAAGAAGGTAAGAAGAAAATCGCCGACCTTGCACCTTCATTTAATAAAAGAAATATTGAAGCCCTGCTGGATGAGGTTTCGGAGGCAGTTGAAATTTTGAAAAAGAGCTCGAGTGTGCCGGTCCATGGGCTCGATGGCATGGAGCAGCTGCTTGGAAATTTGAATAAAGGCGCGCCGTTAAGGACTGATCAGTTCATGAAGCTTTATGACTTTTTGGATTGCTGCGGCAAGATGCGCCGGTTTATGAAGGATAAGTCGTTTATTGCGCCGCGGGTCTCTCTCTACATTGATGCGATCGAGGAATTGCCGGAGCTGGAAGCTGAAATCAGCCGCTGCATCCGCAATGGCCGGGTCGATGATTATGCCAGCAAGGAGCTTCTAAAAATCAGAAAGCAAATAGCGATACAAGAAGAGCGGCTTAAGGAAAAAACAATGCAGCTGGTCCGCTCCAACAAGTATAAGGCCTACTTGCAAGAAAATGTCGTCAGCCAGCGGAATGGCCGCTATGTCATTCCGATAAAAAAGGAATACCGCAACAAAATCAAAGGCACCGTACTGGATACGTCCGCCTCGGGGGCAACGCTGTTTATTGAGCCGGAAGAAATCGCGGTTTTCACGGATCAATTAACCTGGCTTATCGCCGATGAAGAGGTTGAAGTAGAAAAGGTACTGAGCTATTTAACCGGATTAGTGGAAGCCAAAGAGCCGCAGCTCCGCCTCGCAATGGAAACCATGATTCATTATGATTTTTTGTTTGCCAAGGCTAAGTATTCCCGTTCGATTGACGGTTCCACCGTTAGGATCAATGAATCCGGTACGATTGAATTGATTGCGGCAAGGCATCCCCTTTTAGGCGATAAAGCCGTTCCCTTAACAGTTAAGCTGAACGGCGAGCAGCGAGCTTTGGTGATTACCGGGCCGAATACCGGAGGGAAAACGGTGACAATCAAGACGGTCGGACTGTTAACATTAATGGTGCAATGCGGTCTTCATATCCCAGCTTCAGCGGAAAGCAGCTTAAGCCTCTTCGAACGAATCTTGGTTGATATTGGCGACGGGCAAAGCATTGCCGATAATTTAAGCACGTTTAGTTCAAGAATCGTCAATATCATCGAGATTTTAAAAGAAACGAACAGCCGGACGTTGGTGCTGCTGGATGAACTCGGCTCAGGAACGGATCCCGGTGAAGGAATGGGACTCGCAACCGCTATTTTGGAGATGCTTTTTGAAAAAGGAGCTGTGATCTTTGCGACGACACACTACAGTGAGATTAAGGAATTCGCCGAAACACATGAGGGCTTTTTAAACGGATCGATGGAGTTTGATTTAACCACTTTGAGCCCGACCTACAGGTTAATCATTGGCCGCGGCGGCGAGAGTCAGGCGTTCGCAATTGCGCTTAAGCTCGGCATGCACCCGAAAATCATCGAAAGAGCTCATGCCATCACCTATAAAGAAGTGAAGCAGTATCAAGCGGAAGCGACGGAAGCCTGGAAACGCCGGGACATGGAGAAACAGGTAATCGTAAACAAGTACAAAGACAGGCAAAAGCCAGCGGTCGAGCCTGAGAAGAAAGTGCCGCATTATCGTCAAGGGGATAACGTAAAAATTTCACCCTCAAACGAGTTCGGTATTGTCTACACCGGCCCCGACCCACAGGGGAATTATGTTGTTCAGGTGAAAGGAGAAAAGCTGTTGATCAACCACAAACGGTTAAGTCTCTATATCGCCGCTTCCGAGCTATACCCAAACGACTATAACTTCGACATCATTTTTAAAACAAAAGAATATCGCAAAAAGAGCAAAGTCCTTTCCAAACGGCATGATGAGAACATCATAATCGAGTATGAGGAATGAAGCTTGGAGAGTGGTTCCTGAAAAAGGAAAATTGATGAAATCTGATCGTTTTGTGAAGTTACTTTTTGAAAAAGTGTAGATATTGTCACAATTTGGGTAGGTAAGTGTAGATTTCTATTATGAAGATTAGAATGTTGCCTGTAAAAGCACCGATTAATTTATTTAGACGGCTCTTGTGTCCACGCATCCTTAGTTCTAATTAAAAAAGGCTTCATTAAATAGTATTGTTGATATTTAGCTTAATAAAGGACATCCATTAAAGATGTCCTTTTAACTACTCTCTAATACTGGCAAAGCAGCCTTGTTATCAAGGTAACCTTTTACAACGGTTTTTTCATTTAGTTTGCAGTTATCCTCCTCTTTAAATAACACGATTTTAATAATTGACTAGAGAGTAAAGAATTAGAAGTATTCGGCCGTTTCACAATGATTTTATACTATAAAAATATTGTTAAGAATTCTTTGTGAAGCTTGTCTTCACAACATTGCATCTGTCCTTGCCTCTGATAGAATTTAAATGTGTAGAATGTTTACATAAAAAATAGCCTGAATAATTAAGCAATTGATTAAAGCTATTCCATCATGCTCAATTATTCACAAGAAAACAGGAGGGAACCAGATGAAACTATTAGAAAAAGGCTACATTGGAAAGATGGAATTAAGAAACCGCGTTTTTATGGCGCCAATGGGAACAGCCACCGAGCCTGATGGTGCTTTTTCAGACCGTGCCATTCGCTATTATGAAGAACGAGCCAAAGGCGGAACAGGTTTAATCATCACCGGTGCAAACCAAGTCACTCTTGAATATGAAGCAAAAGCATGTAACGTGCTAGATACTCCTCGCTCTTTTGAACAACTCAGCTTCCTGGCCGAACGGATTCACAACAACGGCGCCAAACTATGCGTGCAAATCACGCCTGGACTAGGAAGAATGCAGTTGCCAACACGGGGTGGTACTCCTTTCTCCGCAAGTGAAAATCAGTGCTTCTGGTTCCCTGATGTAACCTGTAAGGCCTATTCAGTTGAGCAAATTCAGGGCATTGTCCAAAAAATGGGCCAAGGCGCAGCCAAGGCAAAGGCAGCTGGCGCAGATGCCGTCGAACTTCATGCCTATGGCGGATACCTAATCGATCAATTCCAATCAACCATGTGGAATAAGCGTACCGATGAATATGGCGGTGATTTACAAGGCAGAATGAGATTTACCCTTGAAATCATTGCTGAGATCAGAAAAAACTGTGGGCCAAACTTCCCGATTTTAGTAAAATTCACACCTTACCATGGTGTCGAAGGAGGCCGTGAGCTTCCTGAAGGTATTGCGATGGCAAAAATGCTTGAAGCAGCCGGGGTAGACGCCCTTCACATTGACGTAGGCTGCTATGAAGCATGGTACAAAGCCATCAATACGGTTTACCAAGAAGCACCAACCCAAATTGATATCGCTGGTGAAGTGAGAAAACATGTCAACGTCCCTGTCATGTCCCAAGGTAAGCTGGGAAATCCAGGCTTGGCTGAGAAGTGCCTCCAAGGGGGAAAAGCCGATTTCATTGGCTTAGGCCACCAATCTTTAGCCGATCCTCAATGGGTTAACAAAGTAAAACGGAATGAAACCTATGACATTGTCCCATGTATTGGCTGCAACGAATGTCTCTTTGCCGGGTTTTCAGGGAAATTCATTCACTGCTCTGTCAATCCACTTTGCTTTAGTGAAGATTATTATCAGGTAACACCGGCAAAGGAAAGAAAACGTGTGCTTGTTATTGGTGCAGGACCAGGCGGTATGGAAGCCGCCATTGTGGCAGCTGAAAGAGGACTCGACGTCGAACTGTGGGAAAAAACCAATACATTGGGCGGAACATTGTTAGCCGCTGGCGGACCTTCATTTAAAAAAGACGTTGCTAACTATGTAGAATATATAACCGGCAAATTGTACCGCAGCAATGTGAAAGTTAAATTAATGAAAGAAGCAACCGCTGACGAAGTGCTGGCAGGCTATTTCGATAAAGTCATTCTTGGGACAGGCTCTCGCGCTTTAATCCCGCCGATCAATGGCATTGACGAAACGGATAAGGTTGTCTTAGCGAATGATGTCTTGACCAATAAAAAGTCATTTGGAAAAAATGTCGTGGTCATCGGCGGCGGCTTAGTTGGCTGTGAAGTAGCAGCCCATTGTGCTGAAAAAGCAGAAAATGTCACGATCATTGAAATGCTGGATAACATCTTGGTGACTGCTCAACATTGTTTAAATAACGATCAAGCCCTTAGACAGCTTTTAAAAGATAGAGGAGTTTCCACTATTGCAAATGCAAAGGTAACCAATCTATCCAATGAAGCAATTGAGTACATCAAAGATGGTGAGCAAAAATCTCTAACGGCTGATACCTATGTGATTGCTTCGGGCTTTGTTGCCAATGATGAGTTATATGATCAATTAAACGGCAAAGTAGATGTTGACAAAATTGGTGATGCAGTTCGTCCAGATAAAATTCTAACCGCTGTACACCAAGGTTTCCACATCGCTCGCAGCATCTAATAACAGAATCAGGCAGGGTCAATTTTCTAGTCCGTCCTAGACAGAAAGTTGGACCTTTCTGTTTCCATGATCTTCTCCCCCTTCCTTAAAAAATATAGAAAAAAGAATCCAACCTCCCTCAGAATGCTCAGCTGCAATCCGAATTAAAAAAATGGAAAACGTAATTGACAGCCTGTCCATCCTAACAGGTCCAACTGCAAGTAAAAAAAACAGGCTTCTTTGATATAATTCGAGTGGTTCTAACACGGTGTTGCAACCAATTAATGCAAATCTTTATTTCATGTATAATAAGATATGGTGTTTGATGATGAAAAAAAGAACAATAACGAGAAATAACAGAATAAATCAGGTCATTTATTCCATATTACCGGTAGACAAGACTATTTTATCATCAGTGCTTAATTGAATTTACTTTTGGCCCGACTCAATGAACACTTTTTTGGGGAAAAGCCATACAGAAGTGTTCATGGAGCGGTTCAATGAACACTTTCTTAGGGAAGAGCTCCAGCTATGTGCTCATAGCCACTTCCTATGGACACTTTCCTGGGGAAAAGCCTCTGCTATGTGCTCATGGTGCTATCCAATGAACACTTTCTTAGGGAAGAGCCTTAGCAAAGTGTCCATGGCACGATTCAACGAACACTTTATTGCGGAAGAACCCCAGCGAAGTCCTCATTACACCCTTCTATCAACACTTTTTTGCAGGAAAATCCCCAGTGAACCGCTCATGGCCCGGTCAACACATTAAATTATTTTATAAACCATCTGGGTAATCAAAAAGCACATAATGGTGATTAATAATGACCTCGCTAGTTTCAATGGGACCTTAGGGACAACAAACAGGCCTATTTGGGAACCGATAATGGAGCCGAAAGCCATTGCGATGGCGTAGGGCCATTGAAGGAATCCAGTTTGATAAAAAATGATAAAGGCGCCCGTGCAGCTGCCAAAAATTAAAACTCTTGTAAGTTGAACAGCTTTTAAATAAGTTTGTTGATTTTTCATGTAATACAAAATACTAAATGTGGACGAGCCGGGGCCGAATCCCCCATCATAAGCCGCGATAGAAAAGAGAATCAAAGATGTCCATCTATTTTTAGCAGCTTCATTTTGACCACCTTGAGCCGCCTTAATCCATCCTTTATTTTTAATGGTAACCACTAAGGCCAAAAAAAGGAGAATAAATGCAATTGTATTCATTGTTTTTTCAGCGAGACGTGTCGTAATTAAAGCCCCTCCAACCCCTCCTAAAAATGCTACAAATAAGTTTTGTATGATTGTCTTAATCCTTAACTGCTTCATGTGGATCAGATAGAATATACTTGAAAAAGCAGCAATTCCCGAGGAAAATTTATTGGTCGCAATGCTCGTTTGAATGGAAATGCCCGTTAACATCATCGCCGGAATTGTAATCAGCCCGGCACCACCAGCTAATGTCCCGACAAAAGAAGAAACGATTCCGATAAAAAATAGGATCATAAGCTGATGGTTTAAGGGTGAAGTACTTGTGATGAACAGTGCTATGCCCAGTAAAAGAAATAAAATTACTTGTTTTTTCATCATGTTCTCCTTTTTAATCGTCTATTGATAAGAAAAGAATATATAATAATTATTGATAATTCTAATATATGTTTTTAGCAAATTCATAAATTATTTTTATGAAAGGATGGCGATTATGAATCTTCATGCGTTGCGCATTTTTATGAAAGTGGCTGAATTAAAAAGTGTGACGAAAGCGGCCGAAGCCCTTTCAATCAGCCAGCCTGCAGTAACCGTTCAAATCAGAAATTTGGAAAAGGAAACCGGACTAAAACTAATAGAAACAGAAGGTAGAGGGATTAAGCTTACTAAAGAAGGAGAGTTTTTGGTTGGACATGCGGAAGGCCTATTTGACATAGAAAAGGATATTGAAAATAAGCTTCTACAGCTAAAGAATGGCGAAATGCAAGAACTGCGAATAGCCTCTACCTATTTACCAGCCAATTTTTTATTACCTGTCTGGCTGGCAAAATTCAAAATGGATTACTCCTCAGTTAAAGTCAACCTGTATAGCGGCAATTCCCATCAAGTATTAGAAAACCTACTTCACTACAAGTCTGATATTGCTTTCGTCGTGAAGGAGGAGTGGAATCATCCTGATATTCACCTTGATCACTTAATGGATATTGATTATTGGTTTATTGTGCCCCATGGTCATAAATACGATGGTCATGAAGTTTCATTAGGAGAATTGATGAAGGAACCGTTTTTATTGAGAGAAAAAGGTAGTTCTACGCGGGAAATCTTATTTTTATTATGCAAAATTCAGAGTGTCCCTATCCCCCATATTGGCTTGCAATATCACGGTCTCAACGAATCCATTCGTTCGGTCGTTGCCGGATATGGTACTATGCTGGCTCCATCACTAGCAGTCAAGGACTATTTGAATCGGGGGGAAATAGGGAGAGTGATTGTTAAAGGAATTGAAGTAAGACGGCCTGTCTATCTTTGCAGCCGTAAAAGAGATAAGGAATTTACCGTAAATGTACTTAGATTTATTGATTATGTGAAAAGTAGTCTTGAAGTACAAACTGCCATTTCGGGTCAATTTATTTAGTTTGAACGGTTTCAAGCCGATTTTTCCAAAAAGAATGCGGCTAATTGGTTATGTCAATGACAAGGGGGCCGTCTAGTAACAATAATCGGCCTTAACTGGACGACTTAAAGGTCAAAGCAAAATGAACTGTTTTAATAGGCGGCCTGTCACTCCCCTATAGTAGCCGGTGGTGACAGGTACTTTTTACCTACAAGTATATTGACGTCTTAGTGTCCGCCTGAATAAAATCAATGATGTCTCCGCTAAATACGATATTTCCTCCTTGTTCACCGCCATTAGGACCAAGTTCTACGATGTAATCTGCTTGTCTAATGACATCAAGATTATGTTCAACAAATCAGATGGAGTCTTCTTGCCGAAAAGCATAAACAATTGAGATGCAGTTTAATACCGTTAATATTTCCGCTTGTACTTTGCCTAATATTCTCCTTTAATGACAAAAAACGATCCCCGAATCGTTCCGGCTAGTTTTGACTTCTGCCTGGCAAACTTAAACTTCCCTTCCAACTCCCTTGGTACCTCCATCCCCTCAGAAAGCTTGAAGCCAACGGCCCGCTTCTTAGGGTTGTCCACCGTATACATGACGTTGACCGAGAGACCATCCTCATAAAAGACGTAGGTCCATTTGATATTTTCCACTTGAAAACGCGACGTTTCTAGAGGTTTGGCGGCAAATTCAATCTCCCGTTCTTCCTTCAAAATTCGGTTCACATAATCAAGGATCTCGCCGGACTCGCTCGCTGGTACAACCGTAAATTCATGCTTGTATTTGTTCATAAAGTAACGGGCTTCATTAGCCCGTAAACCAGCAAGCGCTTCTGCCACAGGTGAAGACTCTAAACCAACCGTAGAGACATTTTTAAAATCAACGATATAGGACAATTCCATTCCTCCTCCTTTTATCTCTTTATTTCAAACAACAAGAAGCCACATTTCTGCAAAAACTAATCCGTTTTCGTTCGGGTACAATCTAATATAATATATGATCAAAAAAAAGAAAACTCATACTTTAGGATCTTCCCTTAGTGTAAATCGTTTGATGGTTTGGAACCTAATGAGTAAACGATTGATATTTTCTTTCAACCATTGAAAAATATATAAAAGCAAGGATAGAACTGTAAAAACATACATTAATTGAATTTTTTTCATTCGTACCAAAGACACTATTCCAAATTTTGTTAAGTAAGGCACTACAATATATGTAAAAAATGAATCAAAAAGAAAATTCAACATCATAAATCGGAAAAATTTCCCGTAAGTCCATTTTAATATCCACAGCGAACCAACTAAGAACGGCCCTAACATAAAAGGAAAGACCCCCGATAATTTTGGGTGGATGGTTTCATACCACCACCACCATTTTCGCTTTTTAGCGATTATATTAACAATTCTCACCAGTAAAGAGATGAATACCCCTGAAGGCAAAAAACGTTTAAAAGGCCGTTCACCGAACAATGGAATGGTGAACCAAGGAAGTATCATTATCAATAGCAACAAAGGCTTGGAATACTTCATGATTTTCATAACCCCCTTCTTTTCAATCCACTAGGTATATTATTTCCAATAAAATTCAGGATATATCTTTTCAATACTGAAAATATAAAGGATAGATCTTTATATACGTATCCTTCCCGTTTAGGAGATTATTCCTGCGACCAAGGTGAACCTCTTCTAAATATTTGCATTAAAAATAAAAGCCGTCGATATGTGTTGTCGACGACCTTTTTCGTTTATTTATTAATTAGCCAATCAACAAATTTCGCAGATCGGCTTTCAAATCTTCCATTAATTGTTCGAGGGTGAGTTCTGTCTCGTTTCTTCCTTTATCATATGCCTTTTTCACAATTTCGGAAAAAGCAGCAATATCCGGGTTTTTTTTCGAATCCTCCTTCTCCAATACGAATCCTCCTAAACTATTATAATTACACATATTACAATAAAGTTGTAAATTTGTAAATCTATTTCCAGCTAAAAATGTTGAATCTCTTCGAAACATGACAAACTGCGCTCAAACCTTTCTTTTTCAAGGCTTTTCAAGGGCAAAATACCACCGCAATTCCACAAAATTTCCCGGAAAATAACACCTTTTTTTTATTTCTCCCCAAAATACTATCAAACTATGGTAAAATGAGAGAAAAATAGGGGAAATAGAGGTGATTTGTCTAGTGAAGAAAACGATCGTTCGGACATTGTCCACAGCCGCATTGTTTTCCATCATTTACGCGGGGACGGCACACGCTGATACATACAAAGTTAAAAAAGGCGATACGTTATCGGAAATTGCCAGCAAATATAAAACGAGTGTCGCTCAACTGAAAAAACTGAACGGCTTAAAGTCAGATCTCATCCACATTAACCAAACCCTCCAAGTTTCCACTACTGCCAAAAATACTAAAGCATCCACACCAACTACCTACAAAGTGGTCAAAGGGGATGCCCTTATCAAAATTGCCAACCGATTCCATGTTACCGTTGGCGAACTCAAGCAGTGGAACAAGCTGGACAGCTCGATTATTTATGTTGGCCAGGTGTTGAAGGTTTCGGATGGGTCTACAGCGACGCTGAAGACGTCAGCTGCTAAGTCAAAGACAACAACCGCGGCGAAACCGGCTGCCTCCGTGTCGACAACTACTTATACCGTTAAAAGCGGCGATTATTTAGAAAAAATTGCTAAAAAATACAACACGACCGTGAACCATTTAAAATCACTCAATAAACTTAAGTCCGACCTAATCCGTGTCGGGCAGAAGCTGAAAGTTCCGGCCAAAGTGGTCAAGGAACAGGCTCAAAGTACAAAGAAGCCGGCCGCAGCCAAACCAGCGGCAACAAAACCGGCCACTGCAAACGGTGGTCAAACGACAGCTACGACTACTTATATTGTTAAAAGTGGCGACTTCCTTGGCAAAATTGCCAACCAGTTTGACACAACTATCGGGAACTTGAAATCATTGAATAAACTCACATCCGATATAATCTATGTCGGACAAAAGTTGAAGGTGCCTAGTCAAGTCTACGCATCCAAACCGGAGAACACCGCCCCAGCCAAACCGGCGGTATCGGATACAGGTTATGATGCTAACTTTGCTGCTAAGCTTGTTTCGGTTGCCAAAAGCTTAATGGGCGTTCCTTACGTCTGGGGCGGCACTACGCTTGACGGTTTCGACTGCAGCGGGTTCATTTATTATGTGACCAACAAAGCCGGTATTTCCATCGGCCGTACTTCCGCCGCAGGATACTACAGCCGCAGCTACTATGTTGACCAGCCAAAATCCGGAGATCTTGTCTTCTTTGAAAATACCTATAAAAAAGGCATTTCCCATGTGGGCATCTATCTCGGCAGTAATTTATTTATCCACGCCAATGACGGTTCAAAAATCAATGGTGTGCAAATTTCTAGTTTAACAGACAGCTATTTCAAGCAACATTTTGATGGATTCAAAAGGTTTTATTAAAGCTGTAAAAAAATCCAGTCCTGTTTTTGATGTCAGGACTGGATTTCTATTTTATTGAGAGATTTCAACTTTTTGATGGTTTTTGAACTTTCTTGACCCTCTTTGGGATCTCTCCAAAGGGTTTGGGATAATTGCAACTGAAAAGTCAGCACGGACTGCTGACTTTTGCTTAGCTATATTTAATTGAATGAAATGGATAGTTTTCGTCGACAAGATTCACTCTTTTGAGCAGGTCAATTTTTTCAAGTAAGGTTTCGGTTGGTAAGTCGGCAGCAATTCCATGGTTTTCATCAAACAATATCGCTCTTTTTGAAAGTTCTTGAACTAAATCAAGATTATGCGTTGAGGTAATTACGGTCTTCCCCGCTTGATTTAAAGAGGCCAGAAAATCAACCAGCCATCTTTGCGTTCTCGGATCTAATCCGTTCATGGGTTCATCCAGGACGAGAACTTCCGGATTTAATGCCAGCACACAGGCAATGGCCACTTTGCGTTTCTCGCCGCCGGACAAATGATAAGGCTGTCTGTGCTTAAAGCTTTGAATCCCCAGTAAATCAAGACAATCGTTTACTCTTTGGGCCACTTCGCTCTCATTCATCCCCATTTGTCTGGGGCCAAAGGCGATCTCATCATAGACATCAGGGCAAAACAGCTGTGTATCAGAATTTTGAAACACGAAACCGATTTTTTGGTGAAACTTCTTGGAAAATATGGGATCCTTCAGTTTTTTTGGCGTAATCTCCTGATGATTGAATCGGTAAACACCCTGATTGGGAGACAACAGCCCATTCAACAATTTCAGCAGCGTTGATTTACCGGTGCCGTTTGCGCCCAATAAGGCGACAGCTTCTCCCTTCTCAATATGGAGATTGATATTTTTCAATGCTATCGTACCTTCGTATGAATAGGAAACCTCTTTTAAATCGATCATGTGTTATATCCTTCCCCAATATAAAAACGCTGTGATGATGGCGACGGTTTTCAAAATGTAAAGCAAGTCCGCCATCGACCATTTCCATTTATTGTGAACGGTGTATTCACCGGTGAATCCTCTACATTCCATAGCAGTATACATGTCCTCGGCCATTTCCTTTGACTTGATAAACATCGTTCCCGAAATTCCGGCCATCGAGGCATATTTGTTGTTATTTCTGCCTACTGACCGCAGCTTTAAAGAATAAAGCATATTCAAGGAAAAATCCCCGAGCATCGAAATATATTTGATCGTGATATCCAGGACGAGAATAAAAATATTCGGGACGCCAAACCTTCTCAAGGCACTTGTAATTGAATGCCATCTGGTGGAATGAGAAAGTATATTTACCGCTATTAATGTTGAAAGCACCTTCAAAGTAATCATCATGCTCGTATAGCTGTTCCCTAAAACGACATTTGGCAACAGAATCATGAATGTAAAAATGGCCATCGCCAAGCTCACACTAAGAATTTTTACAATTTCTTTTCCTTCCATAAGGCTCAGAACGACCAGTAGGTATACATCGACAACCAAGATAAATGTATAACTAGTTGATAGTGACAGAAGGATCACAAGTAAAAAAGTAAATGCCACCTTAAGAGCTGCATTTACCTGAAATTTATCCATTTGATAGCCACTTTGGGACTTTAGCTTCGACAGAATCCTCAGGATCGACAGGATGCTTTTGTTGATAAACTGATCCTTGTCTGGTGAAGGACTGTACGGTTCATTTTTTACTAACCAGTCAGGCATGTCCTTGATGCTCCTTATGATTTAGGAATCTCTCTTGAATTTTTTTTATGAAAGCTGCTAATGATTTTAAAAATAATCATCATGATGGCAACTCCGGCAACGGCTGATAAGAGATATCCTGCTATTTCCGGCAGTCCTGTCACCGAGTAATCGGGCAAGATGGCGTTAAAACTGAAGCCATTCTTCATTCCCGCAGGAGTAAAGCCCAATTGCTTGCCACCAGAAACGACATGTTTAATTTCGGCCGCTCCCCATTCTCCCCAGGCGGTGCCCGAAGCAAGCAGACCGAGTGGTGTCAGACAAATGAGAGTAACCAGCAATCCATAGATTGGGTGAATTTTATGTTTTGTCCCTTCAAAGATGGTGTCCGGCGAGACTTTTTTTATAAAGCTGTAGATAGCAACGGTAAAAAGGGCTTCGACCACACCCGCAACTAAAAGGTGGGGAATCATCATCGCCGGGATCGATACCGATAATGGATAAGGGCTGTACAGCGGCAGTCCTTCTGCATTTGTGAAAAGGAGCGGCTGGATGCCAAACTCGATCGCTGTCGCCAGTGCCGCCATGTTCAGGCCGACATATGATCCCACGATGATTCCTAGGTATTCACCCTTTGCTGTTTTAGCACGATCTTTGATAAATTTATAGATAAAATAGCCAAGGAAAGGAGCAATAAAAGCCATATTAAAGCTATTTGCCGCAAACGACAGGATGCCCCCATCGCCGAACAGTAAGGCTTGAATAAATAGCGTTACGGTTATAGCAATACAGGCGGCATATGGGCCTAACAGGATGGCTAATAACGTTCCTCCGATGGCATGGCCGGTTGTTCCACCGGGAAGAGGAATATTGAACATCATAAGTAGAAAGGAAAACGCCGCCCCAATACCAATCATCGGTAATTTAGCCTTTGTTGCTTCCGTTTTCACTTTACTTACGGCAACTGTCCATACTGGGAGCATTGCCGCCCCCATCACCATACAAGTAGATGGACTGAGATAATTGTCTGGAATATGCATAGTTTCTCCTCCCTGCCAAATGGATGTAACGGGCATTGTCAGCCGAGTCCTTTAAATTCCTGTTGGAATGGTGAATCTTAGTCCATTATATCAAGTAACACAAATTTATAAATCCGTAACACGAAGGAAAGTATGACAATCAAATGAACTTTTTGTCTATTTCACTGACGGGTGCTACGGTACTTCTTGAACACGAACGCACGAGAGCATTGGTTCTTTTTGACCTCGACCAGCCCTGACCCGGGGTGGCTTTAGTCTATTTCATTTACGGGTGCTACGGTAAATTTACCGTACTGTACTCCTTTCATCGATACCAGTTGATCACTCAGCGTTTGCAGTGTGCCGGCTTTTCCTTTGACAATGATTAATTCTAAACAACTGTGTTTATCTAAATGAAAGTGGGTTGTTGCCAATATTTCATGATGATAATCATGTTGAATCTCTGTCATCTGTTCTAATAACCCTTTATGACCGTGGTCATAAAACAATAAAATGGAACCTGCAACATATTGCTCCGGGTCTTTCCAATCTTCTGCCAATAGGGCATCCCTAACCAAATCTCTGACAGCCTCCGACCGATTGGAGTAACCTTTATTTGCAATTAACTGGTCAAACTCCGTTAATAGTTTCTTATCCATGGACACGCCAAAACGAGTGAGGGTAGAATCCTTCATTTTCTTCAACTCCTAAAATCCTGATTGTTCTCTTGCAACAACTATAAGATAAAAAACATGATGAAACAATTAGGAATAACTTTGTATCATCCTTCACCGAAACATCAGCTACAATCGTGTAAAAACATTTTTGGCGTTTTCCATTCGTTTTTGACTTGTTTCATAATGTATAAGGGAGGTGAAACAAATAGGTTGATTAAAAGAGTTGGCGGGTAAACTTTGAAAATTGACGGGTAAAAGATCAAAACCAATGGGTATTGATCAAAATTGACAGGGAAAGTTCTAATTTTAACGGGTATTGATCAAAATTACGGGTAATGTTCTAATTTTATCGGTTAAAAGATTAAAACCGGCGGGTAAAGTTCCAATTTTGACGGGCAAATCCAGAAAAATGACGGGTAAACAGTAAATCCTGCTTATGAAAGACACTTTCACTTGGTTCCGCCGCCGCTCCCTCCACTAGTCCGGCGGGCCCCACCGTTTCCATCAACGGTCACAGACTCAGGCGTGCTTCGCTGTGTTCATTTTTCCAAAGGGGGTTGGGGTTCCTCATTGGTCTGGGTTTTGGGTATAATATAAAAATATGGAGTTTTCGGTGAAAGGTCGTGTAGGGATGGAGTTTGTTCAGGAGCTTGCAGATGAGTTGCGGGAGTTGTTGAATCCGAATGCGCCAGAGGATGCGCGGCTGGTGCAGAAGGGTTTGATGTTGTACCGGCAGGGGATGGTATCGCAGCTGCAGGTGGCGGAGTCGGGTATACAGGCGACGGTGCAGGATGTGGCGGCGGTGAAAGTGCTCCTAGATCCGCAGTTTTTGGGACTGAGTGAGTGTTCATGTCCGGCCGATGAACTGTGTCGGCATCAGCTGGCGGTGTTTTTTGCTGCGTATGCACAGGTCGGCAGTGTCGGCGATTGGGTGACGGAGTGGCGCGAGCCTATACGCGAGAAGAAATCGGTTGTCGCCTGGGGACTGCAGAAAGCGAAGGATTTGGTGAAGGCGAACGGGCTGCTGAAGCCGGATTATGGGCGCTGGGTGGATTCGTTTGAGAAGAGCTTTGATGCGCTTTTGGCGACGAAGAAGTACACGAACCCGTTTGTTGTGCCAGAGTTGTTTGGAATTTATCGGCGACGGCTGCAGGCGAGTGCGCCATTAGAGGCGGAGTGGCGGCTGCTGTATGAGCTGGTGGCGACGGTGGTGTCGTTTCGCAAACTAGCGGTGCTTAGTGAGCAGATGGGGCATGGTGAGGATGCGGTGCATCGTTCTTATGGCCATTTGTTTGAGTCGTTGGTCGAGGAAGCTGAGGATTTGATTGAAAAAATCGGGATGCAGACGCTGCCGTTTGATTTTGATGAGTTTATAGTTGGCTTGAAGGATGAGGTGTTTGCGCTGCTGGCGGTGGTGCCGGGCTTGGTGCACCATCGGGTTGAGCTGTACCGGGAGCTGTGGAGCGGGCTGTTTCGCAAGACGGCTTGGCGGGAGGCGGAGCTTGAACGGGTGCTGGCGCGGCTGCGGACGGTTACGGACGAGGAGAACCCACTGCCGTTGGTGCTGGCCGGGATTCATTTGAATGTGCTGCTCGGCGAGGATGAGAAGGCGCTTAAGTCACTTGATTGGATTGAGGATGAAGTGGCTGTCCCCTATATGGTGTATTGGATTGAGTATTTGTCGGGTTTGAAGGTGTGGAAGCGGGCTGGCCGGTATATTGATTTGTTTTTGCATAAATTGAAGGGGTACCTGGATTCGGAAGTGTTTGTTGGCGGCTTTCAAGGCCGGGCCGGGGTTGTGCGGACGGTGCTGCGGGTGATTTCGCCATATGTGTCGGAGAACGGCCGGATGGATGTGTATGAGCGAGCGATGCAGTGCAGTTTGCCTTATAGTTATGCGGAGTATGAGTATTTTTTGTTTGAGCGCAGGATGTATGAGCGCTGGGGTGAACTGCAGGCGCTGGTTGGGATGGAGTATCAGGATTTACCGCGGGATCGCGTGAAGGTTATCGAGAAGGAGCAGCCGGAGGTGCTATTGGGGATGCTGCATCAATCGGCCCAGCAGGAGATTGATCAGAAAAACCGGGCAAGCTACCGGATGGCGGTGCGGCATTTGAAAAAATTGCGGACGCTGTATAAAAAGCTGAAGCGGGTTGACGATTGGGAGTATTTTCTCGAAGGGCTGCTGGAGCGGACGAAGCGACTGCGGGCATTTCATGAGGAGTGTGCGCGCGGGAAGTTGATTAGTTAATTGGTTGGGTTATTGTATCCGGGTAACAAGCTACGCAGATCATCAGGCGCGGTGTTACTTGAGGATGGGGCGTGCATACTTGCGCATGGGGTGCGTTTATTTGCGGATCCGCATCCCAATTGGCATTTTGCACTCTCCAACTGGCGGATTGCAACCCCCAATTGGCGTTTCGCACCCTCCAATTGGCGATTAGCAACCTCTAATTGGCGTTTCTCCTCGTTAATTGGTGTTTCTCAACCTCCAACTGGCGTTTCACACTCCCCAATTGACGCCAAGCATCTCGCCATTTTGCGGAGTGCCCCCTCTTTCTAATCACACATCATGGGGATACCGTAAAACCTTCTGCCTTCCCCCTCCCCTTACCGCTATTTTTGGGTATAATAAAAGAATATGGATTTTTTAAGTGGTGCCTGACACCACTCGGGAGATATAAAGGGGCATTTGTCTTATGCTGAGAACGAGATTTTTGAAATTATCGACAACAACATTAGAGGATGGGCGTTTTCTGATTAGCGCTCAGGATGAGCATGGGCGTTTTCTTCCACCTTTTGTCTGGAAGGATCTCGTCTTTAGCACCCATGCGGAAAGTTTTTACGGAACGGCGCTTGAGGAAACGTCGGCAGGAAACATCGATGGTGTGACTTTGAACGGCTGGCAGCTTGTTTCGCTGTTTGCCAAAGAGTCATTTAATCGCTTTGTTGAGTGGGATTGGAATGAGGAATCTGAGATTTGTCTGGCCGCCGCTCTCTCCGTTTATGAGGGGATACTTGGGAAGGACTGGCTGCCGGACTTTTCCGTCTGGGGCGAAGCCGACGGTGATTTCCGCTGGAAGCTTCCAGAACGGGTCAAAAAGGAATTTGCCTCCTCCTTTTGGCAGCAGGAAGTTGCCGGCACAGGCAGAGATGCGCGCCAGTACATCTCCGATTTGTTTAACGTGGCGCTTAATACGTATTTAACGCGAAATACAAAAATGAAAGAACTGTTTGGACCCAAGCTTAGCGTTATTAAAAAAACAAAATATCTCCGGCGGCGAGCTGGCGCGCTACTTTGATGAGGAGTCCTGGCTAGAATGGGTCGGCGTGAAAAAAAGCGACGCCCCCTTTACGATTGGCTTGCGGCTTGATGAGCCGCTTGAAGGTGAAGGAGATTGGACGCTGGATATTTTTTTACGTGGAAAAAAGAATCCTGATCAGCTCTTTGATGCCGAAGATGTGAAGCGGATTCCGGTAAAGTGGCGGCCGCATCTCGACCGTGTTGACCGCGAACAGCGCCGCTGGGTACGGCTGATCCCGTGGCTTGGTGAAGAAGAAGCTGGAGCCTTGAAATCCCGGCTAACCGAGGAGGAAGCGTGGTTATTTTTAACAGAGGTAAGTGAAACGCTGCTGGCACTTGATGTGGAAATTCTTCTCCCCTCCTGGTGGCAGGCGATGAAAAATGCCAATTTGCGGGTGAAAGCGGCGCTGAAAGGGACATCGAGCCACCGCCCTTCGTTTGTCGGGCTCGATGCGATGCTTGATTTCAACTGGCGGTTCTCGATGAACGGCGTCGATTTGTCCGAGGAGGAGTTTAACCAGCTGGTCGAGGAAAAACGGCGATTAGTCTATATCCGCGGGCGCTGGGTGAAGCTAGACCCGCAATTTATTCGGCAAATTCAGGATTTGGTGAAACGGGCTGAGAAGGAAGGCTTGCATATCCGTGATTTACTGGAGCAGGAGCTGGTTGAAGCGGCTGAGGCCGAGGAGGAATTGGAAAATCCAAAGGCGTTTGCCAAGATTCAAATTGAGTTGAACCGGCAGTGGAAGCAGATGATGAAGCAATTATCGGAGGTTCTGGAAATCCCGATGATCGAAGTGCCGAGTGGGCTCCAGGGGGAGTTACGGCCGTACCAGCAGCTGGGCATGAGCTGGCTCTGGTTTTTACGGCAATACGGATTCGGCGCCTGCCTCGCCGACGACATGGGCCTCGGAAAAACCATCCAGCTGATTTCCTACTTGCTCAAAGTCAAGGAGGCGAACGATCCTTTGGATAAGGATCCTGCGACATTAAACGTGGTGCCTGACACCACAAAAAGACACAATTCCACCCCAGGTGGACAGTTGGGGATCGAAAGTGTTGCCGAAGATGGTGATAAGGCAGGCATGGTGGCTGATACCGTCCAAGGTGACGATACGGTTTGGGTGTCTGACACCAACTTTGGCAGCGACATTCCTGGTGTGGATAGGGTGCCTGACGCCAAGAAAAATAGGAAGAAAAAGGACATTGCTCCTCCTCCAGAGAAAGCTGTGGCGAAGGCAGCGTTGATAATTTGTCCGACTTCGGTCTTGGGGAACTGGCAGAAGGAGCTGGAGCGGTTTGCGCCGGAGTTGCAGGTTTATTTACACTATGGACCGAACCGTCTGAAAGGTCAGGAATTTTCCAAAATGGTACGGAATGTCGATGTGGTACTGACTTCCTATGGCCTGAGCCATCTCGATTCTGAGGAGTTTGAGTCCATCTTCTGGGGAACGATTGCGATTGACGAGGCGCAGAACATCAAGAATGCCGGTACGAAGCAATCCCGGGCCGTTCGCAGGCTGCGTGGCCGCCATCATATCGCTTTAACAGGGACACCGATGGAGAACCGCCTGTCCGAGTTGTGGTCGATTTTTGATTTTATCAATCACGGCTATCTTGGCAGCCTTAGACAGTTTCAGAAAAAGTTTATTATTCCTATTGAAAAAGAAGAAAATAAAGATAAAATTCAGCAGCTGCAAGCACTGATTCGTCCCTTCCTGCTACGCCGCACGAAAAAGGATGAAGAAGTAGCCCTCAATCTGCCGGATAAGCTGGAGCAAAAGGAATACTGCCCGCTGACAGCAGAGCAGGCATCGCTATATGAGCAGCTGATTCATGATTCGTTTGCGCAGCTTGAACAGCTGTCCGGGTTTGAGCGCAAGGGGCTAATTTTACAAATGCTGAGCCGTTTGAAACAGTTGTGCAATCACCCGGCTCTGTATTTGAAGGAAGATTCGGCAGCTCGCGAACTGCAGCTGCAAGAGCGCTCGAATAAGTTGGAGAAGCTTGTGGAGCTGATCGAGGCGGTGTTGGAGCAGGGCGAAAGCTGTCTCATTTTTACCCAGTACCTCGAGATGGGCGAAATGATCAGGAGTGTATTGAAGAAGAAATTTGCCGTTAATGTACCATTTTTGAATGGCAGTGTGGCCAAGTCGCAGCGGGATATGATGATTGAACAATTCCAGAACGGGGAATTTCCGGTATTTTTGCTGTCGTTGAAAGCCGGGGGGACCGGGTTGAACCTGACAGCTGCGAACCATGTGATTCACTATGACCGCTGGTGGAATCCGGCGGTTGAAAACCAGGCGACCGACCGCGCCTATCGCATCGGCCAATCACGCTTTGTTCATGTCCATAAGCTCATCTGCACTGGCACACTTGAGGAAAAAATAGACGCCATGCTCGAGAAAAAGCAATTTCTCAATGATCAAATTATCCAGAGTGAAAACTGGATCACCGAGCTGTCAACGGAGGAGCTGAAAGATTTGGTGTATTTGGGATAACGGATGTTTATGCCAGGCACTACCGGGGAAAATTCACATGGTAGTGCTAGGCACCTTATGTCTAATAAAAAAATGGTTCCGGGCAAGACTCCCGGAACCATTTTTTTAGTTAAGAACGATGATTTTAACTGTTTTTCGTCCCCAATTTCTTGCTGCATTTTTGGTTGGCAGAAGGACATCAATGATATGACCTTTGATGGCCCCGCCTGTGTCACCGGCGACGGCTACACCATAGCCCTCGACCCAGACTCTTTTTCCCAGTGGAATCACTCGCGGGTCGACCGCAATCAATTTCATATTGGGGTTCTTTTTGATATTATAGCCAGCCGCGGTAATGTAATGTGACTCACCAGGGCTGTAGGCGGTGGCGGTTACGTACATCTCCTCGCCGCTGACAGCCGTACTCGGCTGCGAATCGCCGCCCGCTGACGTTGATGAACCCGACTGCTGTTCACGCGCTTTGGCGTCCTGTTGTTCATGCTTAATTTTTTCCTGAATGTCGTTCATTTGCGATTCAATGCCTGCTTTTTCCTGTTGTGCTAGCTTCATTTGCTGGATAATTCGATCATATTTTTTTTGCATGTCGGCTAAAACTGTTTGCCTTTTTTGCAAATATTGGTTGAGTTTTTGCTGCTGTTCGGCGAGGGTGCTTTGTTCTTTTTCCAGCACCTGCTCTTGGTCATCAATTTCTTTTTTATCCTTTTCGATTTGTTGCAGGTCTTGTTTTTGCGCCGTTAAAATATCCTTATCTGCATCCAATAAGGTTGATGCGGCAGTTACCCGTTGAATGAAATCGCTGATGCTGTCGGCCTCAAATAAGAGATTAATAAAAATGTCGAAGGTATCAGTTTGCTGAAGCGCCACCGCCCGCTTTTTCATAATATCCCTGCGGGCCAGAATATTGTCCTCCAGCTTCACGATTTCCTCCTTTTTCTGTTCGATCAGCTGCTGCACCGCCGTGATTTTTTCCTTCGTTGCTGCCATTTCTTCTTGGTTTTTGGTGATCGAACTATGTATCGTTTGCAATTCCTGCTGAATTGCTTCTATTTCATGATTAACCGATTGCTTTTCTTGCTGCTTCTGTTCTACTAAACTTTGTTTTTCTTGCAGCCTTTGCTTGGCATTACTTAAGGCTTCCTTGTTTGTTTCTGCGTGTGTCACGAGCGTGTCCGATGCACACAGCAAGAGTGTAAGTAACACGAGAATTATACGCTTTATCGTTTTGATCGTCTTGATCGTCACCTGCATACACTTCTCCCTCCTTATTAATCTAGTTATAACAAAACAATATGCCAGCGATGTTACAAAGAGATTAAAAGACCATCACAATTTGTCATATTCCTGTTATTTTCGCTGCTTTTTTGGTGCCTGACACCATAAAAATACACGATTCCACCCCACACGGACATTTTGTTATAATTTCCCATCAATAGACGACAAAAAGGTTCCGGAGGATCACGCTTCCGGAACCTTTTTGTTGTGTTTGTTATTTGGTGACTTTGATTGTGAGTTTTTTTGCTTCGGCTAAGACTCCTGCTTGTTTCTTTTTTACTTGGCTCATTTTTCTTTTCGGCATTTGTACTAAGTAGGAAACCCTTTTTCCCTCTTTGATCAACAGATTACGGAATGCATCGAAAACTTCCTCTTCCGATAGTTCTTTTTGACCTGTTTCAATCTCTATTTTCTGATGTTGGTAGGTAAAATAAATGTTATGCTCATGGAGGTTGAAAATGATACCTGCCGAATTAAGCGAAATACTCTCATAGTGAAACTTTGCGGTCACTTGAGGTGGCTGAAATGATAGCAGGACCGCGTCATAAAAGTCAGGCTTCCTAGTAATCTGCCATTCCCGCTCTCCCACTTTGTCACCAATAAAAAATAGAGAACCCGTTGTCATAACCCCCAAATATATTTGATTATGATGCATTCTCTGTCTATTTCGACATCCTTCGTCATTTACCTGCCGTGACCAATAATCATTCACTAGATTGTGCATAACTTTCACGGTTTTATTTGTGCGAATTGCGCACAACTAATTTTCATGGTTTCTTTTCCCGTTAAGTTAAGGACAGGAATGTTAAAAACGGCGGTGAATAAGATGACTATTGCAGAAAAATTACGGATGCTTCGCGAAAAACAAAACTGGTCTCAGGAAACCTTATCAAAAATGATTAATTTACATCGTTCCACGATCAGTCGCTATGAAACAGGAAAAACGATCCCCAACGAAGAAACATTACTTAAGTTTGCAGAGGTATATAAAGTCGGAAAAGACTTTTTTAAAGATAGCAAGGAACAACAGGAGCCCAACACGGACCATGCGGGGTTTATCATGAAGGAAGGGCCGGCCGACCCCGATATGGCGATCATTCACCAGCTGCTTGCGGATCATCCGGAAATGAAAAAAGCGCTTGTAGAGTTTCAACTATTGCCTCCGAAACGGAAGGCATACGCAATTGACGCCCTCAATGACTTCATTAAACTGTTGAATCACAAGCACAAAGGCAAGATGTAGCTGGCAGTGAAGTTCCAGGGTATGTGGACGGCAAATTACGTTGCATCAAAGAAGCCGCTGAACGGACGAGTTCAGCGGCTTCTTTTTAAAAAGCAGGGGGGTTTTCTAAAAGTTTACCCATTTGGGAAATTTATATACAGGCAGGTAGTAATTTTTAATTCTTGAATAAATGAAAACTCGCCGACTGGTGAGTCCTTAAGGACGGTTCATGAGGCGTAGTTGAATGTAAGTGACATAGGAAAGTAAAAAATGAAAAAATTTTACACTTTCCTATTAGTCCACCAGGCAGCGCAAAATCAGCGCTGCACCACAAAGAATGAAAATAGTTATACTTTCATGGTAGCTAAAAAAATTCCGACAAAATGCTGTCGGAATGTCAAATTATGAGGAAGCTATTGAGGATTTGTGTTGATTTTCTTTTCAATGGAAGGAGGGTTTAAGGGGAATTTAGAGTTGTGCTCATTGATGATTTGGGATTTTTTCCTGCCTTTTCCGCAGTTGTTTGGAGTATATTTGGGCTGGGCCCCGCTCCCTAAGTTCAAGCTGCTGCTCCCTTACAAGCCATTCTAACTGGCTGACACGCTTCTGCAAGCTGTAAACATTGTTATTGGCTTTTCCCACCATTTTAATTAAACTTTCCAGTAGCTGTTCAAGATTACTGGCATCCTTCTGATTAAAATGCATACTCTTCCTCCTTTTTGGCGCTCACAGCCGCCGCCGCAGGTTTTGCGTAGGTTTCCCTTTGGTCTGTTTGTGATGCTGCTGGGGCGGTTGTTTGTGTTTCTACCGTTACCGCGTTGGATGCAGCCGATGCCGTTTGGGCACCAGCTGTATCCCCGAATGCTCTTTCGGAGACTAATTGCGCCCTCGTTGTATCATTAACCGTTTGCGTTTCCGCCCCTACCGCTGCTGTTGCTGCTGGGGCGGCCTGCGATTCCGCCGGGGCTGTTCGTGATGCTACTGGTGCTTCGTGCACTGCCGCTGGAGCCGTTTGCGTTTCTAAAGTGGCCGGGGGCGTTTGCGGCCTGCTGCTCAGAAAACGAACAGTTTCAGCGACTACCTCGGTGACATAAATTCGTTTTCCCTCTCTGTTATCATAATGCCGGGTTTGCAGCCGCCCTGTGATTCCGAGCAGTGAGCCCTTTCAACAATAGTAGCATGTGTTTTCGGCAGCCTTGCGCCAAAGAGTGCACTGGACAAAATCCGTGTCAATTTCGCCATGATGATTGCGAAAGTTGCGGTTTACCGCGAGGATAATCTGGGTTACCGATGTGCCTTCGGCTGTTGATTTTAGCTCTGGATTCCTCGTCAAACGGCCGACAAGCGTAACTTGATTGATCAAGACGTCAACTCCTTTTGCGTTTGATAATTTCATCATAGCCCCCGGACCGTATGCGTGTAAAACTGCGAAATGACCGCCATTGAGGGGAGAAATGAATAGAAAACAGCGACTTCACAGCGTTTTTGTAAATTTGAGAGTATCTAACCGGTCTAATACTCATTCTTTTCATCTCTGATAAAGATTTTTCGACATTCCCTTTGAAGTGTCATATGTTATAATGAGGAAAAATAAGTCAGGAGAGTGTCGATGAAAACATTTAAGCTTTTCTCTTTGGATGTTTTGGAAGATAATCAATCTGTTGAAGTTCCCCTAGAAGATGGTTTGGCGCTTAATAAGGAAGACGAGCACAACACCTGGCTGCTTGAGGCTTACACTTATTTGGATCTTTATGATTTTTTCAATAAAATTTACAGTGAAAATCGCGAAATTATTGTCGAAGCCAAGATTACCAAAAGGGAGAATGCCCCGGCTTATTTTCAAACGAAGATTTGCTCCTTGCTTAAATTTGAACAGCACATCAGCGTCCTGTTGGAGGGGCACCTGCGCCGTAATAGAAGCGATTACTCTGAACTATTGCTCGAAAACCTGCTGCAAAAAGGGCTTGAGGGACAGGCACTGCTGGCTGAATTTAAAGAAAAAATGAAGAGCAAACCGAAACTTAAGGTAAAAAATTGAAACCAGGGGACGTTTCTTCGCAGTTTGAAAGCGAAAGAACCGGCCCCCTGCCTGTCTTTACTCATCCTTATTATCACGGTCGTTCCGGTCGATATCATCCTCAATTATTTCTTCGTTCTTGGTGTTGCTGTCCTTCATTGGATCCTTATCGGTGTCGGTGTTTTTGTCCTCCGCCGGACTGAAATTGTCGTCATTGTTAATGACGTTGTTTCCATCATTTGGGGTAACATCGTATTTAGTATTGGTCGGCGCCATATCCCTGTCATTGTTGTAATTGGTATTTACAGACGGCGGCGGATTTTGATCATTATTATCATTGTTACAGCCGGCCAGCACCATGCTGGAAAGTAAAGAGCAGACAAACATGAACAATAGCCTTCTTTTCATATAAAAAACTCCTTTCAAATAAATTTTTACAAGTATAGCTTCCCCTGCAATTTGAAATATGTTACAGGAACATTTTTACAACTTAATTTGGTTTTTCAAAAAGTTCCGCCATTATAAAAAACGGCAAAAATCGTTCAAATCCGGTTAAAAGCAATGTCTTCAACTTTATCCCTCGCTCTACTTTTTACATTTTTATATAATGTTTTTATTGAAACCAGCTGAAAACCGTCAAAGTGGTTTTACAGAAGGGAATATATAGTTGTACATTGCTATCACTTTTATTAGTGGGTATTTTATCAGAACCATATAACACACTTGAGCTTCAGACATAGAAAGGGTGGAAGAATACTGTGACGCCGTTTACTGAAAAAACCATTAAGATTATTCGAAGTATTCCTGTCGGTAAAGTAATGACCTATGGACAAATCGCCAAACTCGCCGGGAGTCCCCGCGCTGCCCGCCAGGTTGTCCGTATTCTGCATTCAATGAGCCGCTCCTATCGGCTGCCATGGCACCGGGTCGTAAACGCCAAAGGAGCAATCGCCATCCAAGACGACGAATCCTACAATGAGCAATGGTTTTCCCTTGAAGCCGAAGGGGTAAAGATAGGCCTGCATGGAATGATTGACTTGGAAAAATACCAGTGGCACCCTGATGGGAATGATGGTATTGGTTAATTCTTATTCATCAGAAACCAGCCTTTTCTGGTGAAGTGGAAAACCGATTGGTAAACGGGCAATCGCCGTGGGTCACAGTGGAAAATCTGATGGATGATTAACAAATTGACGATATTTGTATTTTAGTCATTTTTATAGAGACAAATGGCGCTGGCATTCACCAAAAACGTCTCGGTAAAATCCACATGACTCCAAAAAGCAGCCGCAAATATAGAAAAAAATAACACCCATTTTAGGTGTTATTTTCTATGGCCAGAATCAGCCTATTTCCACTTCGTAAAGATGTTCTTTACTTTTTTTACTGGGATTTGCGAGCCGCCGCGTTTCTGGACATTTTCGACCATCATCGCAATCAGCAAATCCGGTTTTTCTGGGTTGTAGGCTATGAACCAACCGTTTTCCGTTCCGGTTTGGCCCTGCTTCTGCTTGATTTCCGCAGTTCCCGTTTTACCAGCAAGCGGGTAGCCTTTCATATCGGCTGCATGGGCCGTCCCATGTGGATCAGCAACCACCCGCCGCAAATCCGCCGCTATTAAGGCTGCATGGTCCGCGGATACAACCGCTTCCTGGAACACTTGTCCCTGCTTGTCAGCCGCTAACAATATTGGCTTAATCATATTACCCTTGTTGATAAATGCTGTATAAGCGGACATCAAATGGACGATACTCATCTGAATTTGTCCCTGTCCGTAACCGGAATCGGCCAGCAATATCTCATTATCGAGCCCGCCAATCTTGGAAACCTCAAGCGGATACGGATAATCAAGTTCGCTTTCGAAGCCGAACTTTTTCAATCCGGCGGAAAAATGGGCTTTCCTAATTTTCAGCGCCGCCTGGGCAAAATAAATATTATCGGAGTACACGAATGCTTTTTCGAGATTCATAGGGCTTCCGGAGTGAACCCGGGTTACATAGTATCGGCCCCAAGATTTATCTTTTTGCCATTTCAGGCCGTTGATGGCGACACCTTGATTCGGTTTAATTGAGCCGCTTTCCAGTCCGACTGCCGCGGTAATTGGTTTCATCACCGAGCCGGGGGCAAATACCTGACTAAACCGTGTTAATAATGGCTTCTGCTTGTCATCCTGAAGTTTCTTCCATTCGCCTGAGGTGAATCCGAGCATCGCCTGATTGGGGTCAAACGACGGAGTGGAAACCAATGCCAGCGTTTCCCCGGTGACCGGATTCATCGCGGCCGCGGTCCCGGCATTCTTGCCCATTTCATCATAAATGACCGACTGCAAATCGGCATCGATCGTTAACTTAATATTCTTTCCATCAACAACCGACTTTTCCGCCAGCAGGTCTTCCGAGCCATCAGCCTTCTTGATCGAGATTTTAACCCCGCTCGTGCCTTTCAACTGTTCATCAAATACCTGCTCGAGCCCGCGGACACCAATTACATCACCAGCTGTGTAGCCTTTGTCCTTCAATTTTTCCAGTTTTTCTGCGGTAATCGGGCCTACATAGCCGATCAGCTGAGCTGCGGCTTTGCCATATGGATACACCCGCGCCTCAACCTTACGGGTTTGCACCGGCTTGAGCGCCACTAGCTGAGCAATCCGCTGTTTATCTTCCATCGAGACTTTTTTCAGAGGGACAAACATCCCTTTTTGCACCCAGCTTGCCTCAAGTTCCTTCGTAATCTCTTCCTTCGACATTTTGAGGAGCTTAGACAACGGGTCAAGGACAGAATTATCCAAGTCACCGGCGACAACACCGACCTCGTACACTTGGCCGTTTGCCGCTAAACTGTTGCCATAGCGGTCGAGGATTTCTCCTCGTTTCGGCTGGATGGTGTTCAGGCTGATCTTATCGCCTGCTTTTAGCTGTGGAAAAATGAACCCTGTATTCCAATCAACATACCAGTTTTTCTTATCGTTCTTTTCTTCCTTCTTGAGATTAGCCTTGTAGGTAAATGAAATAGGGCCTGCAAGGCTATCCATTTTGGCGCTGAATGTATAATCGGCTTTTTCCTTATCTGCCTGGTTATCGTCTTTTGGTTTCTTGAAGGTAAGTTTAAGATGGGTAATCTGTAAATCACTGTAGATTTTTTTATATCGGCCTGTAAATTCCTCTTTAGAGACTTTCTTTTTTGCACTATTCGAAAGGTAATCATACATCTTATCAAACTTTTGCTGATTCCATAAATTTATGTACTCTGCAAAGCGATCCTGCGGTGTTGGTTCCTTACTGCAGCCCGCTATAACAAGAATAAGCACCGCTGTCAGCAGCACCCCAACAAGCTTTTTCACAACAAAATCCCTCCTTGCTTTTACTTTACCCCATTCTACCACACAATAATGGTGGCAAGTAACCGAGAAAGGCGGAGGGGCCTTGTAAGCCACGGCTTGACGAGACATATAATTAAAATTGCAGGGACTTGTAAAATACTTACAAAATGTCCATCCCACGCGGACAAGTGTCCACGGATGGTGTCAGGCACCATGTGAAATTTTCACAAACTTTCTTGTTTTACATTTCTTCCTTTACTTGCGGGGATTTTTTTGCGGCATAAAAAAAGAGGAAAGTTGTTTTCCTCTTCCCCTTTGAGCTTGTGTTTGCTTCCGTATAGTGCTTTGCTTCTATTAGCAGTTTGCACTGAATATCGAAAGCCGCACGATCCATTTTTGGTTGCCAGCCTTTGTTTTGTCAGATGCTTGCTGGATTATGAATTGGTCTTTTCAGTTGAGTTTGAAGATTCGTCTTCACCTGAAGACTTGTTGCCATCGGTGTTCTTGTCACTGTCAGTGGACTTGTCTTCGCCACTGGACTTGTCGTTTTCGATGGACTTGCCGTCTTCAACAGACTTGTCACTGTCGACTGACTTCTCATCTTTAGACTTCTCAGAATTATCGAGTTCTGTTTGCTCGGATTTTGGTGTTTCCATTGTCTTTTTCACATTCGATACATTGTCTTCCAATAAGGCGCTTACTGGTTTGTCGAAGTATTTCGTTGGATTCACCGCTACGCCATCTTTGCGAATTTCAAAGTGAACATGTGTGCCGGCTTTCTCATTGAACAGGCTTTGTCCTGCTTTGGCGATCACATCACCTTGTTTGACCACGTCGTTAACTGCGACTTTAATATCTTTCACAGATTGATATTGTGTTACAATACCATTGGCATGTTCGATTTCAATCACATTGCCGAGAACAGCGTCTTGATCATCTACACGGACAACCTTTCCGCCTAAAGATGCAACAACATCAAAAGTTTTGCCATTGGGCATTGTGATGTCAACACCAGTGTTCGGTGAATACGTATTATTGTAAAATACGAGAGCTGCTTCCTGATCTGCTGCTTTTGCATTAAAATCATAGAATTTTGTTTTAATCACAGCAGACTTTGCGTTTGCCACTGGCATTTTGAAGTTTTCCAATGATTTGTTGACTTCAACGGCCGGCGGATTCTTTTTACCAGTCAAATCAGTAGACTTATAATGATACTTGTCCGTGTTATTGCTTGCTGACTGGTACCAAAGGACTCCGGTTAAAATGATTGCTGCGCTAACAATATAAATGGCTGGAAACACCCAACGCTTTTTGAAGAAGCGTTTTACTTTTGAACCTTGAGAAGATCGTTTATTTTCTTCCTCTCTCATTTTCATCACCTCAGCAATCATTGTGAACAGATAAGTAGAATTATATACACATGGTTGGAAAAATTTTTTATTTTTTGTCAGGGCTGAGGTTTTTATGCATGTATTTTGAAAAAAAATCCGTTAAGGAGGATCTTTTGATGAAAAATAGCTTAAAATGGGCGCTTCGCCTGCTGCCCTTGCTGTATATGGCGGCGGTTTGGATTCAGTCAAGCCTGCCGGCGGATCAGTTCGTCAAGCTGCCGGATTCGGCGCTCGACCACACGATTAAGGAATCCTTACATTTAATTGAGTTCGCGATCCTTTATGTATTGCTGGTACTGGCGTTTTTAACACGGCGGCGAATGTTTACGGCTGCTTTGAATGTCAGTTGTGCCTTGTTTGCCGCCCTATATGGGATCAGCGACGAAATCCATCAATCATTTTATCCGTACCGCTCCGCTTCCTTATTTGATTTGGTTAAGGACTTTACGGGGATTGCTGTGTGCTTCTATTTTATTCGCAGAGCGCTGTTCGGCGGAAAGTTTGCGAAGCTTGGGAGGGTACTGGGCCGAGTACGCGGGCTTGGGGGATCATGATTTTTGAGCCTGAATTTTTGGGCATTTATCGAAGGATTGTCACCCGTTACCTACCCCGGAACTCTTGTTACCAATCATTTTTTCGCTTTACCGGCAAGCTACTTTTGTCAACCGAGTTTCCCACATTACCGGAAGGCAGGTACTACCACCAATCACAATCTATCACACCCCTACACAGCCAAAAAGCCGGGCATTAAGCCTGGCTTCCGTCTATTTTTGCGCTGTGATTGTTTGCAGCATGTTGTCGGCGGAGGTGATTTGCACCCCTTGGTAGTAGTGCTTGACGATTTCCTTATAGTTCTTACCCTGGGCTGCCATTCCGTTGGCGCCGTATTGGCTCATCCCAACGCCGTGACCGAAGCCCTTTGTGGTAATCACAATTTTGTTGCCCTTCCGCTCCCAGGCAAAGTCCGTCGACCTTAAATCAAGTTTTTCGCGAATCGCTTTGCCGGTTAGAATTTTTCCATTAAAATCGACCTTGGCCACGCGCTTGCCTTTCGTTCTGGCGATAATTTTTCCAATCGTGCCTCCTGAACCGACCTTCACGCCAAGCCGAGCTTCAAACTGTGAAATCGGAATTTCCATTTTAGACATGAACTTCTCCGTTCCTCTATCCCAAGGGCTTGAGACACTTTTTAGGTAAGGAATAGAACCGCCCCATAATTCTTCGGAACTTTCCGTGTAGCCGTTGCTCGTGGAAAAAAACAAGGCATCAATTGGTTTATTCTTATAGGTTAAAATTTGCCCGCTTGTCGCGCGCACAGCTTCTTGGACCCGTTTCTTTTTCCAGGCATAGTCCTTGCCCCAATCCCGTCGCTGCTCGGCATCGTTTTTGTACACTTGGTGGAGCTGGGTATCGGTAACCAAAGCACCTTTAGCTAAAGCACTTTTAGGCATCCCCAGTTGAGTCTTGCTAATCAACCGGTTGACAATATAGGTTCTCGCTGCCAGCGCCTGGGCTTTGAGGGCCTCTTCGTTAAAATCTGCCGGCATTTCTGCAGCTACAACACCGACAAGATAATCTTCCAGTTTCACTTTTTCAATTTTCGATTGAGCCGAACGAAACACGGCGACCTCGATTGCTGCTTCTTTTTTGGAGGAAGATACCGTTTTACTGGTACTTGCCTTGCCCTTAGCGAGCTCCTCCCCTAATTTGCCGCTTGCCTTACCGTCGTTAAACGGCAGGACCAACACGGCAGGTATTACTAAAGTCAAGGCAAAGAGAATTGATGCAAGTACGATGAATGGTTTGAATTTTTCCATGATTGTGCCTCCAGAATGAAAATTGACGCCGAACTCGTGCCTGGGCCCGGGTGCGTCTCATTAAAACATATGGAGGCGGACAAGCATTTATGACAATTAATTTGGGGTAATAGCAACTGTCCTCCCCACGTGGACAAATGTCCACGAACGGTGTCAGGCACCATGTGAAAATTTCACATAGTACCGTTAGTGGCGGCAAACTGTAACTACTAAAATGCAGACTCGATACCAAAGCTGAAACGAAGCTAAAAAAACGCCGAGCTGCATTAAAAAACAGGACCTGCTTTATACCAGGTCCTGTTGCTTTGGTTTTTCCGTAACTATTGACTTTTTACGCGTTGAGGTCAGTGACATATTTGGGTAGTTCGACGAAGGTTTCTTCTGCTTCTTTTACGCGTTCAATGTCCGCACCTAATGCAGCAAGCTTCTCGTGGAAGTTGACGTATCCACGATCCAAGTGTTTCAGTTCGGTCACACGTGTTACACCATCAGCAACAAGCCCGGTTAAAATCAAGGCAGCTGCAGCTCGAAGGTCCGTTGCAGAAACTTCCGCACCTTGTAAATCAGAAGGACCAGTTAAAATAACCGAACGACCTTCAATTTTAATGTCGGCATTCATGCGACGGAATTCCTCCACATGCATGAAGCGATTTTCAAATACGGTTTCCGTAATCATGGAAGTACCTTCTGCCCGTAGCAGGAGGGCCATCATTTGCGATTGCATATCGGTTGGGAAACCAGGATGCGGCATCGTTTTAATATCAACTGCCTTCAAATGTTCCGGACCGATGACACGGACACCATCCGCTTCTTCGATTATCGTGACACCCATTTCCTCCATTTTCGCAATTAAGGAAGATAGATGCTCCGGAACAGCCCCTTGAACCAGTACATTTCCGCCGGTAATCGCTGCCGCCACCATAAAGGTCCCCGCTTCAATCCGATCTGGAATAATCGTATGGTCGGCACCAAATAACACATCTACGCCTTCAATTCTGATTGTCCCTGTACCGGCACCTTTGACACGACCACCCATTTTATTCAAAAAGTTGGCCAAATCAACGATTTCCGGTTCTTTTGCGGCGTTTTCAATCGTCGTTGTCCCTTGAGCAAGGGAAGCCGCCATCATGATATTCTCAGTTGCACCAACACTTGGGAAATCCAAATAAACCTTTGCGCCCTGAAGACGGCCGTTTACTTCTGCTTCAATAAAGCCATTTCCCACTTTTACCTTGGCACCCATGGCTTCAAAGCCTTTCAAATGCTGGTCAATTGGCCGGGAGCCAATGGCACAGCCACCAGGAAGAGCGACTCGGGCACGACCATTCCGTGCCAATAATGATCCCATGACAAGTACAGACGCGCGCATTTTTCGAACGTATTCGAACGGCGCTTCTTCTTTCAACACTCTGGATGCATCAACAAACACTGTATTATTGTCAAAATGTACTTCTGCATTTAAATTGCGTAGCACTTCATTAATTGTGTATACATCGGAGAGTGTAGGTACATCACGTATTACACTTTTTCCGTCACTTGCTAATAATGTTGCAGCGATAACAGGCAGGACGGCGTTTTTTGCGCCTTCAACTTTTACCGTTCCATAAAGCCTTTTTCCGCCGCGGACGATGATCTTTTCCAAGAGTATTCCCCTCCGCGTCCATTTTCTCTATATTAATATTCAATCGTAATAATAGGTGTTCCTACGATAATGGTTGTCCCAACGCCCAATCCTTCGGAACGCGCACCAATTTGTAAATTCATTTTCCCAATAGAATTGATAAATTTTGGTGATGCAGCCGAAACTGATAGGAATGTCTCCTCTTTCAGGGACTCGATTTCTTTTGCGTCAAAACTGGTTAATAATGCATCCACTGTCTTCATTACAGACGATTCAATCTTATCACTGACTTTGCCTTCCATACAAGAAAAAACTGTCGGTTTTCCCCGAAATATGCCAGATAGCTTATGTTTAAAATCTTCGGTCGTGAAAAAAGCTGCCGCTGGCTTGTTCCACTCTTTTCCACTCACACGATAAATAATATACGCATTAATAGGTTGTTTTGTGTGGGTTGCCATAATTTGAAGCATTTCATTGTGGTGTTGAGATGTTGGAGATACCGCTGTTATTTCCCACTTTTGTGCGGTTTTGTGAATCGCCCAGTCCCATGTGGGAAACCTTCGTTGAAGCCTATTCGCGTATTCCTGTACTTCTTTTTCACTTTTGAAGCCTGTTAATTGTTCGCGTGCATAGAAAGACCAACTTTTTAGCAGAATATGTTCGTGATGAAGGATCAAGCCGATTTTCGCTAAATCGTTGACACTTTCCGTTGGAAAAAGTGTTCCGCCTGCGCCGCTGGATTTTTCAGTTTGAAACAAATTCAGGCCCCCGACTGCCTCGGTTTGCTGGTTCCCAATTACAACCAGGATTAAACATATTAGGATTATCAGGCATAAAAAATTTCCTTTCATCTCTCTTCTCCCCCTTACTACCAGTGTTTCCAAGGAGAATGAGAGCATACTTGGGAATTATCGTCACTTTTAGACAAACTCCAGAGCAGGGTCTTTTCGGCTGGTAAAAATTTACTCTTGCAATGACCTAATCTGTGTTTGTACCAAAATTTTCCGCTGTCTGTTCATAGTTGTAATACGTCTGACAAGTTTATCATAGAAATTTTTTTATGTGTTCTCAAGCGATTCTTTTACAATCCTATTCATATCGTTTTTCCACACAATGATGATTGTACTCAATTTATTAAGAAATGGGAACACATACTTAGACCTAAATTTTTTCCATTTTCACTTAATTCCGTGTTTATCACTGACCTGTCACAAAAATGTCAGAAATGTTGAATAGTCTTAACGCAATAGCAATATTTTCCTATTGAAAAATGAGCGGTAATTGCCTTGACCACTGAAGATAATCAAGGAAAAAGTTACTAACAGATGATCCAATGAAAATCGCCAATAATATGTACAGCAACCGTGCTTGAAAGACACGATTGGGCCGCAGCAATTTTTCTAGGTTAAATGCTTGCAACGCCCACCAGGAAATGGCGATAAATACTAAGTGAGACAGGATCCCCAGCAATGCGGTCTGCCCAAAATCATTTATCATTCTGTTGCCCCCCTTTACAATGATTCAGTCACCAATAGCAATCTCCATTAACAAAAGCTTATATAAATTTCTCCACACACAATGACTATTCTACCATATAGACGAACAAAAATGGGAATTGTTTCTAAAATTTTTAAATTATTATTGCAAACATGACAAAATCATGACATGTTAAAAAGCCGGCTGCACCGTAATAAGGGGTGCGGTCGGCTTGTAATTTTGGCCTTGCTTTTTCTATTTGAAGAAGTCGGCGATGATGTCGAGATTGTTTTGCAAGAAGTCGAAGGCGATGTTTGGCAGGATGCCGAACAGGACTGAACCAACGACCGCGACAAGCAATACAACGACAATACCGAATGGAATATTAAATTTACTGTTATCAGCTGCCGGACGGAAGAATATTTGCGTCATGATTCCGAAATAGTAGAAATATGACACAACGGTGGCAGCAATCATGATCGATGCCAGCAGATAATGTCCCGGTTCGGCATAGAGCGCGCCAAGGAAAATATTTAATTTACCGATAAAGCCTGCTGTTCCCGGGAAGCCTGCCAAGGAAATGAGTAGTATTCCCATTGACACTGCCAGCACCGGAGAGCGGCGATATAAGCCAGCAAATTCAGTAATTTTCGTAGAGCCGGCTTTTTCCGTCACAACCTGAATAATCGCAAATGCCCCAAGGTTCATCAGCAAATAAGCCAGCAAATAGAACCAGATCGAATAAAACATATTCGGGGTCAGCGCCGTAAATGCGACTAATAAGTAACCGGCGTGAGCGATACTGGAATATGCAAACAGCCGTTTAATGTCCGTCTGCTTTAAGGCCACGACGTTACCGATAATCATCGTTGCGGCGGCGATCACGGCCAGATAGTTTTGCATGTTGTATAAAATTGGAATCGAGCCTTGTCCGTCGGTAGCGGCAAAGCCAAACACCGTCAGCAGAATGCGAATCACAATCACAAAACCCGCTGTTTTTGAAACAACACTCAAGAAGGCGGTTACCGGTGTTGGAGCACCTTGGTAAACGTCAGGGGCCCACATATGGAACGGTGCAGCCGCCAATTTAAAGCCTAAGCCCACGACAATCATCAAAAATGCCAAGGTCAGCAAGTAGACATGGTTGCTGTCAGACAGCGTTGCCAGCTTGCTGGCCATGTCCAGCAAATTGGTTGTCCCGGTTAAACCATACACATAACTCATCCCGAACAAGGTAATTGCGGAAGAAATACTGCCATTGATGACATATTTCATCGCCGATTCATTGGACTGGGAATGAAATTTGCGAATTCCCGCTAAAATATAAGAAGGAATGGAGAGCAGCTCAAGCCCAATGTAAAGCGTAATCAGATCACCGCTGGAGGTCATCAACATCGCCCCGAGCAAGGCTGTCATGAACAAATAATAGAACTCAGCTTGATAGCGCTCAACGCCGTCCTTTGGTTCATAGCTGACCGCTAAAAATAGCACAAGCGCCCCGCCGCCAAGCAGCAGCAGTTTAAAAGCAAGCGCAAAGCTGTCAATCCGGAACGTGTCGTGCAAAATCGACTCAACCGGTCCGCCGACCATCGAAGCCGTTGCGACCATTGCCGCCAAAATGGCAACGATCCCGATCCAGCCAATCATTTTTCGATCCATATGCTTCGGCATAAATAAATCCATTAACACCAAGATGGCAATCACACCGAGGATTAGAAATTCCGGTGTCATGATGCTCCAGTTTAGTTGTTGAAATGACTCAAGACTCAATCCTAATCACCCTCCTAACCCAAGCATGATAGTCTCAAGTGTGGCTTGAAGCGGTGAACTCAGGACACTTGGGTAAACACCAATTAACACAATCAACAGCATCAGCACAAGCACCGGGACCAATTCCAGGCCGCGCAGATCGAGCACCCCGTCAAAGTCACGGAATGCTTTGCCAAAGGTCATGCCAAGAACGGCGCGGAGCAGGTAGACGGCTGTCATGATAATTCCGATTGACCCGACGGCGGCAATCCACGGCTCAACTTTAAACAGACCTAAGAAGGCCATGAACTCGCTGACAAACCCTGACATTCCCGGAAGACCAAGTGATGCCATCGCCGCAGCCAGCAGGAAGCCAGCGGTAAGCGGCATCCCTTTTGCCAAGCCGCCAAGATTGCCGATGAGCGATGTTTCCGTCCGCTCGTACAATACGCCGACAAGGAAGAACAGCAGCGCTGATATCAAGCCGTGCGATACCACTTGGAAAATCGCCCCTTGAATCCCGGCTTCGTTCATCGCGGCAAGTCCCATCAACACGATTCCCATGTGGGAAATCGAGGAATAAGCCAACACCATTTTAAAGTCTGTTTGAATAAATGCCAGAAACGCCCCGTAAAGCAGATTAATCACGCCAAGGATCGCAAGCAATACCGCCAGCTGTTTAAACTGATCTGGGAAAATTCCCATGCCAAAGCGGATTAAACCGTAGGCACCAATTTTTAACAAAATACCGGAGTGTATCATCACAACGGATGGCGGTGCCTGAACGTGCACGCGCAGCATCCAGCTGTGCAATGGAAAAATCGGCAGTTTGACCCCGAAGGCTATGAGCAAGGCAATGAACAGCCCCAGCTTAAAGTCGGCCGATAGCCCCACGGACGGGTCCGCAATGATTTCCTTTAACATTACAATATTGGTTGTTCCGGTTTTTTCCAGCAGAATCATAATCACAATCAACAACACGGCAGAACCAAAACCGTTATAAATTAAGAAACTGAAAGCTGCTTTTTCTTTTTCAAAATAACCCCATTTCCCGATTAGGAAGAAGGTTGGGATTAACGTCACTTCAAAGAAAATAAAGAACAGCACCATGTTCTCCGCTGTAAATACACCGAGCATCCCGGTCACTAAAAGAAGGAAGAGCATGAAATAGCCTTTCCATTCTTTTTTGATAAACCTGCACGCACCTAGAGCCGCCAGTGTCGAAACGACCGACGTGAGGACGACGAGCAAAAGCTGGAAGCCGCTGATGGCTAGCTCGTAGTTAACGGCATAGGCCGGTTCGTCCGGCTGTAAGCCGCGAAACTGAATCCAAGGAACGGATACGGAAAAATCGCTTAGACTTTTGCCGGCAAGATAATGCGCGTAAACAGCTAATGATAAAGCAAGCGGCGGCAATGTCGCTAAAAAACCGACGGCCTTGATGGCGATTTCCTGCGATTTTGGCAGGATTGCCAGAACAATAATCCCTACTAACGGGGAGAATACTAAGAGTGACAAGACTGCGTGTAAATTCATCGTAAGTACCCCCCTGTTAATGCATAGATGACCACGAGCACGGCCAGTCCGACAAAGGCCACGGCACCGTACGTTTGCACTTGTCCGGTTTGCATTTTCGAGCCCAGTTTTCCAAGGCCTTGGATGATTCCGGTGACGCCCTTGATAATTCCTTCAACAATGAAGACGTCAATGAAGCGCAATAAATAGCTGAAGCCTGTAACAAAGGCAACAACGGTCATCTGATAAAATTCGTCGATATAATATTTGTTGTATAAAACTGTGTGCAGCATGTCGCCTTTTCCGCTGAGCCAATCAGGGGCAATCGAACGTTTGCCGTAGATTAAGTAGGCTAATAGAATTCCCGCCAAAGACACAATCGTGGCAGCAGCCATGATCCAGGCTGGTCCTTCGATATGACCATGTCCTAGTACTGGATTGCCATCGGTCAGCCAGTCGCCAAGAAATGAGCCGAACCAAGGTGTATTGACATAACCGGCGACAACTGCGAGGATCCCGAGCAGCAGCATCGGCAGGGTCATCGTTGATGGTGACTCGTGCACATGGGTTTGCTTGCCGCGGTTTTCCCCAGTGAACACCATGAAGAACAAGCGGAACATATAGAACGCCGTCATGAACGCGGCGATGAGCGCCAGCAGGAAGAGAACCGGATGTCCGCCTTCCCATGCGGCCACTAAAATTTCATCTTTACTGAAGAAGCCGGATAACCCCGGCACCCCGCTGATCGCCAGTGTTCCGATTAAAAACAGCGGTGCGGTAAACTTCAGTTTTTTCCAAAGCCCGCCCATTTCCTCAATGTTCTGCGTATGCACCGCATGGATCACGGAACCGGCGGCAAGGAATAATAATGCTTTAAAAAACGCGTGTGTCATTAAGTGGAACACACCGGCAACATATCCGGCCGATCCAAGTGCGAGCATCATGTAGCCAAGCTGGCTGACGGTCGAGTATGCAAGCACCCGTTTAATATCCGTCTGCACCAATCCGATGCTGGCGGCAAAAATTGCCGTAAACCCACCGATGACGGCAACGGTCATGAGCGCCGTTTTACTCGCCAAAAACAATGGGAACAGGGCAGCTACTAAATACACCCCAGCGGCAACCATGGTCGCGGCGTGGATAAGGGCCGAAACCGGTGTCGGACCTTCCATCGCATCCGGAAGCCAGGTATGGAGCGGGAACTGACCAGATTTCCCAATTGCCCCGATAAAAATCAAGATCGCCGTTAAGGTAATCATGGTGTTAGAAATGGCACCGGCTTCGACAGCTTTAAAAATTTCACTATATTCGAAGCTATTGGTTTGCCAGAATAGCAGAATCATCCCGATTAGCAGGCCAACGTCGCCGATCCGGGTCATGATGAAGGCTTTTTTCGCAGCCGCCTTCGCTTCTTCTTTATAATAGTAGAAACCGATTAATAGGAAGGAACCTAGACCAACCAGTTCCCAGAAAATATACGTTTGCAGAATGTTAGGCGAGATCACAAGGCCCAACATTGCAAAGGTAAATAGCCCTAAATAGGCATAAAATACGTGAAACCGCTCGTCTCCATGCATATAGCCCTTGGAATAGGTATGTACCAGGAAACTAACGAGCGAAACAATAAACAGCATTAGTGCATTTAATTGGTTCACTTCAAAGCCCGCTGTTAAGTGCATTTCCCCGATCGTGAGCCAGTCAAACCTATATAAGTACGTCGGCTCTGAAAAGCGCTCCAACAAGACGAGAATGGAGAAAACGAGCGACGCCAGCGTCATCAGAATCCCCACATACGCGCTCGCCTCCTTCAATCTTTTACCGATCAGCAGAAGGAGCAAAAACGATAATAACGGGAAAAGCGGTATCAGCCATGCATTTTCCATCTTATCAAATCCCCTTTTCAAATGGGTGTCAATGGGTGTCAGGCACCACTCGTGGACAATTCGCGTGATTTGTCCACCCACGGCGTACAGTTTGGTTAAATTAACCAATTGCCTTTATTCCCTGTCTCATTCCCTGCTATTGCGCCGTGATTAGCAGAGGGTGGTGACACCTTAAAGGTTTTCTAGTGTTTCATTTCGTTCATTTCGTCGATATGGACAGTTTTTTTGTTGCGGTACAGCGCCATTAAGATTGCTAGACCGACAGCGGCTTCCGCCGCGGCGACGGCCATGGCAAAGAGGGCAAAGATCTGCCCATCGATTGATGGACTTAAGCCGTATTTACTAAAGGTTACCAAATTAATATTGACGGCATTCAGCATCAACTCAATTGAAATTAAGACAATGACGGTATTTCTTTTTGTCAACGCACCGTACAAACCGATGCAGAATAGAATCAGTGCCAATGCCAGAAAGGCTGAAGCGGGAACCGAACTCATTGCTTATCCGCCTCCTTATCCTCTCGTTTTGCTAAAATAATTGCCCCTATAAGAGCTGCTAGTAATAATACCGAGACAAATTCAAATGGAATAATATACTTCGTGTACAATGCCTTGCCAATTTGCAGTACATTGTCTTCATGTAGCGTTGTTGGAACCTGCTGGATATCGAAATGATAAATTCCGAGATAAACCGCAAAGGCAAACCCGACAACACCGAGAAAGACGAGAATCTTTCTCCATTTTCCTGTTTTTGCTTCACTATCGTCATATGGCTTTGTTAACATGATGCCAAACAGCACGATGATCGTGATGGCTCCGGAATAGATAAGTACCTGCACGGCCGCGACAAATTCCGCGGACAAGAGGATATAAATTCCAGCAATACTGACGAAGGTGAAAATCAAAGCCACGACCATGTGAACGACTTTATTCAGATTTAATAAAAGCACGCCGCCGATGATCGCCACAAGTGCAAGGGCCATGAATGCGAAAAATTCACCTGAGAAGGTCATGGTTTATTCACCTGCCGTATGTTTTCATCATTTTCATCAAGCCACTCCAGGTTCTTAAATAACATGTCACGGCTGTATTCAGCGAGCTCAAAGTTATTAGTCATGACAATGGCTTCAGTTGGGCAAACCTCTGTACATAAATCACAAAGGATGCAGATTTCAAAATTAATATCATACGTATCAATGATTTTTCCCTTTTTCGTCGGGTCCGGATGCTTCTTCCCGGTTAACTGGATGCAGTCCGTCGGACAGATATTAGCACACTGGTTACAGACAATACATTTTTCCGGATAGAACTTCTGAATCCCACGGAACCGGTCCGGCAGTGGTAGCGGTTCATTCGGATAATCATACGTTACCTTTTCACGCGTTAACTGTTTTAGGGTATACTTCAAGCCTTTAGCTAATCCAGTTCCAAGCACGTTGTTCACCCCTTTAAAAAATTTTCAAACGTAAATTCTTATTTTTCCAAAAATCAATTGGCGCAAGTGCCTCCTAATTGGCGTTATCCGCTGCAATTGGCGCAAAATATCGCTCAATTGGCGCTTGAGCTGTGTCAATTGGCGGGTAACACCGGTCAATTGGCGGAAAAGCCATTTCAATTGGCGTTTTCCCTCCCCAATTGGCGCAAAACTCTCTCCAATTGGCGATAAACAGCTTTCAATTGGCGGAAAATATCACTCAATTGGCACTTTTCCCTTGCCAATGGGCGTTTCCCCTCCCTAATTAGCGGAATACTCTCTCCAATTGGCGTTTGGCAACTGCCTATTGTCGGATAGCACTCTTCAATTGGCACTTTTCTCCCCAATTGGCGTTTTACATTTTTAAAGCACCACTTTTTAGAAAAACAGTGACTTTATCAATGCCGTCAACATGATGTTCGCGAGTGCAATTGGCATGAGTACTTTCCAGGCGAACTCCATCAACTTGTCGGCACGCATCCGCGGGAACGTGCTTCGGAACCATAGGTAAACGAACAGCACGGCGCTGAATTTAAGTGCAAACCAGACGGATCCTGGAATAAAGCTCAAGAAACTAACTGGCGCCAGCCAGCCGCCAAAGAACAATACGGTCACTAATGCCGTCATGGCAAATAAATAGACATATTCCGCCAGCATAAAGAACGCCCAGCGGAAACCGGAATACTCAACGTGGTATCCAGCAACAAGCTCCGACTCTGATTCCGGCAAGTCAAACGGTGTCCGGCTAAGTTCTGCAGTCGATGCTGTTAAAAATACCAAAAAGGCAATCGGCTGCAATAAAATAAACCAGCCATGCTTTTGCGCATGCACGATATCATTCAAGTTCAGACTGCCTGATAGTAAAATAATACCCAATACGGACATAACGAGTGGGATTTCATAGGAAATCATCTGCGCTGTCGCCCGCGCTCCCCCTAATAGAGAGTACTTATTGTTCGAAGCCCAGCCGCCCAGTAGTACGCCAAATACGGTCATTCCGGAAATCGCCACATAATACAGGAGTCCGACATTCAGGTCAGCAAATTGGAACCGATCTGTAAACGGAATCGTTGCCAGAACCATAAACGATGGTGCAAAGGCGATGACCGGTGCAATGATGAACAGCGGCTTGTCAGCTACCTTCGGGATAATATCCTCTTTTAGTAAAAGCTTCAGAACGTCAGCAACGGTTTGCAACAGTCCAAAGCGGCCGCCGACTTGGTTTGGGCCGTGCCGGTTTTGCATGTAACCCATAACCTTCCGCTCTGCCAAAATTGAGTAGGTTACGAAACCCAGTACAACTAGCAATAAAACCAAGGCAAAGATAAAGTAGATAATAAAGTTGTACAGGCCGGGACTGGAATGGAGCATTTCTTCAATCATCAGCCGTCCACCTCTCCGAGAACAATGTCAATTGCTCCTAAAATTGCGATCATATTTGCAATATTTTCTCCCTCTAATAGCTTCGGAAGAATTTGCAGATTGTAGAATGATGGTCTTCTAAATTTCAAGCGGTACGGTTCTTTCTGACCTGTACTGCTAATGTAGCAGCCTATTTCTCCCCGCGGCGCTTCGATTCGGACAAACGCTTCCCCTTTCGGTGGCTTGATGATTTTTGGCACTTTCGCCATAATTGCTCCATCAGCCGGGAATTGCTCGACAGCCTGCTCTAAAATTTTCAATGACTCTTCGATTTCCCTTGTCCGAACTTTGTAACGTGATAAAATATCGCCGCCTTCTTCGGTGATGACATCGAAATCAAACCGGTCATAAATGGAGTACGGCTCGTTTTTGCGCAGATCCCAATTTACGCCTGTACAGCGAAGGTTTGCCCCGCTCAGAGAGTAGTTAAGCGCATCTTCCTTTGTGTACTTGCCGATTCCAGTAACCCGATTGAGAAAAATTTCATTGCCGCTGACAAGGGTATGGTAGCCCTTGACTTGTTCCCTCATATAAGGGATAAACTCTTTAACTTTTTCAATCCAGCCCTCCGGTGCGTCCCACTTGACCCCGCCAACCCGCATATAGTTGAAGGTTAAGCGACCGCCCGAGAGTTCATTCAGCAAATTGATAATCATTTCCCGTTCACGGAACATATAAATGAAGGGACTTGTTGCCCCAAGGTCAAGCAAATATGTCCCCCACCAAACAAGATGGCTGGCTACACGGTTTAATTCCATTGCGATGATCCGTAAGTAATCCGCGCGTTCCGGCACCTGAATCCCCATCATGGTTTCCACCGCATGGCAAAGCACGTAGTTGTTTGTCATCGATGACAGGTAGTCCATCCGGTCGGTATAGGGAATTATCTGCGTATATTGCAAGTTTTCCGCTAATTTTTCCGTCCCGCGGTGCAGATAGCCGATTACAGGCTCTGCCTTGGTGATCAATTCCCCGTCCAGGTGTACCACAAGCCGAAAAACTCCGTGGGTACTTGGATGCTGCGGTCCTACGTTCAGGACCATTTCTTCTGTTCTAATCACTGGCTACACCTCCACATCATACGGCTCATAATCTTTTCTCAGTGGATAGCCAATCCATTCTTCGCCGAGGAAAATTCGGCGTAAATTCGGATGCCCGGTAAACTTAATGCCTAATAAATCGTAGGCCTCACATTCCGGCCACTCTGCCCCTGCCCAAATCGGCTGTACCGATTCGATTGCCGGGTCGTCACGGTCAATCTTTACTTTTACCGCAACAGATTGGCGGTTTTTAAACGAGAATAAGTGAAGATAAACTTCCATATGTGTTTGAAAATCAGTACCATGAAGCTCTGATAAGTAATCAAACCCTAACAGCTCATTAAATTTCAAAAATTGAGCCAGTTTATAATAGGCCTCCCGTTTAACGACTAATGTTGGAACATCCTTTGAGAGTTTATTAATATAAAAATCTTCCAAAACATCGGAACCCAAGTTTTCTTCAATGACCTTCACATACTTGTCAAGGTATGGCTGGTTTGGTGATGGTTTGGCTTCCGCAGCATCAGTATCTGCTGCTGTCGCACCGCCTTTTGCTGCTGCTGCGGCTTTGGCTTTGGCTGCTGCGGCTGCTTTCGCCTTCGCTTTGGCTGCGGCAATCGCTTTGGCTTTTTCATCATCACCCGCTGCTGCTCCGTCTGTGCTGGCTTTTGCTTTCGCGGCTGCTTTCGCTTTGGCTGCTGCTGCGGCCTTGGCTTTTGCGGCGGCCGCTGCTTTTGCCTTCGCATCGTCGCCTGCCGGGGCACTGTCACCGTCGGCTGCGGCTCCACCGGCAAGTTCCATTGCTTTTCGTTTTGCGGCGGCCGCCGCTTTTGCTTTCGCTACTGCTGCTGCTTTTTTCTTTGCCAGATCGTCAGCGTCTCCGCCACTTGCTTCCGCTACTGTTTCTGACGCCGGTTCCTCGTCTGTGATTCCTTCGCGTTTCTTTTTCGCTAGTGCCGCCGCTTTTGCCTTTGCGACTGCTGCCGCTTTTTTCTTTGCCAGATCGTCGGCGTCTCCGCCACTTGTTTCCGCTGCTGTTTCTGACGCCGGTTCCTCGTCCACGATTCCTTCGCGTTTCTTTTTCGCTAATGCCGCCGCTTTTGCCTTTGCGGCTGCTGCTGCTTTTTTCTTCGCCAGATCGTCAGTTTCTCCGGCACTTGCTTCCGCTACTGTTTCTGACGCCGGTTCCTCGTCTACGATCCCTTCGCGTTTCTTTTTCGCTAGTGCCGCCGCTTTTGCCTTTGCGGCTGCTGCCGCTTTTTTCTTTGCCAGATCATCGGCGTCACCAGCCGATGCTGCTGCAGTTTTTTCAGGCTCTGACGGCTTTTGCTCGGGCTCAACTTGCTTCGGCACTTCCTGTGATTGACCTGCTTCCGCTGCAGCCTTTGCCTGTCGCTTCGCCAGCGCTGCGGCTTTCGCTTTTTCCGCGGCCTCCCGCTTCAATTGCTCAAGATCTTTTTCCCCGCTCATCGACTAGATCACCTTCTTCCCAGTCTTCGCTTCATATTTGATTTTTTCCTTTAATTTGTTGATTCCATATATTAACGCGGCCGGATTCGGAGGGCATCCAGGGATATATACATCTACAGGGACAATTTGATCAACACCTTTAACAACGGAGTACGATTTCACATACGGCCCGCCCGCAGTTGCGCACGATCCCATCGCGATTACCCACTTTGGCTCCGGCATCTGGTCATAAAGACGCCTCAAAATTGGAGCCATTTTCTTTGTTACTGTTCCCGAAACAATCATGCAATCGGATTGTCGTGGTGACGGCCGGAAAAACGACCCAAATCGGTCCAAGTCGTAGTGAGCTGCACCCACGCCCATCATTTCAATCGCACAACAAGCCAGACCAAATGTCACCGGGTAGATTGAACTGCTTCGCGCCCACCCTTTCACTTGCTCCAGCGTCGTCAAAAATACATTTCTTTTTAACTCTTCCATTTCCAAATCGGTAATGCCATCTACTTTTAAATCCATCGTAGCACCTTCTTTTTCCAAGCATATACTAGGCCGATTAAAAGCATAATGACGAATAACACCATTTCAATCAAAGCAAAAACACCTAGCTTATCATAAGCAACTGCCCATGGATATAAAAACACTGTTTCTACATCAAAAATAACAAACATCAGGGCAAAAATATAATAGCGGACATTGAACTGTACACGAGAATCGTGAAACGGATCAATCCCGCTCTCATATGTGGTATACTTCTCCGCACTTGGCTTATACGGACGCAGAAGCTTTCCCAAAAATAGCGCCACCACCGGTAGCAAAATTCCGAGACACAGGAACACAAAAACTATCAGATAATTATTCTGATATACATTTAAAAGTTCCATGCCATCCCCTCCAAGTTGAATATTTTAACACTTACGAATATTGTAACCGAATTCATTATAACATTGTTACAAACTTGTGTCGACAAACCAAATCCATTTAAAAATTGGAATTCTGCCCGCCGCGAAATTATCCAAAATAGGTATGTAGATCTCGCTCACAAAAGCCCCATTTGAAAAACTTTCGCAAGTCTCGATAGGAAATATTTAGAGGCAAAATTTCATGTTTCCACCACACTGGTTTGGAGTCCATGTTCCCACCCTCACTGCTCGCTGAGAACGTGCTGTGGGACTTCTTCATGAGCCAGAAACCAAGAGGTTCGTATGTACCATAATAGCCCTAATAAATTCGATAACTCTATTTAAAAACAAAACCATGCCTAAGTCAGTGAGGTTTATCAACCTTTGAAAAATTTTAAAGTATACCAACATGAAAATAAGGAAAATATTCATTATTAGGTTTCCCTATCATCATATTCTAAATGTCCAGTTTCATGCGAAGTATTATCAGATTGTGTTATCCTGGATTGGAGCTTTTGCAATCAAACTATGCCTATGGTACAGTTTCTCCGTTTGATCTTGACGTTTTGTCCCAAAGACCCCTTCTATGGGACAGTTGCCTCATTTTTACAACATCTTTGTCCTTCATCCTTCTTATATAAGAACTTTACCAATGATCTCCAAACAGTTTACCTTTATCCAGCACAAAGAAGTTCTGTAGAAATTTCTTCATCAAAACGGCCTGCACTCGGCGCTGCCAGTCACACACATAAAAGGCCCCTCGGGGTGCGGCGTTTTATTTGCCGGCCAGAGGAGCCCATTTTATTCCTACAATTAATATTTACGTTCTGCTACCGTAATCCGATTGACAGCACGTCTCAAGGCGAGCTCAGCGCGTTTGAAATCAATATTATCCTGCTTCTGCTCGCGCAGGCGCTGCTCGGCACGCTCCTTAGCCCTTAAGGCGCGTTCCACGTCAATATCTTCAGACTTCTCTGCCGATTGGGCCAGAACCGTTACCTGATCAGGACGGACTTCTAGAAAACCGCCGCTGACAGCGACAAATTCAGTCTTTCCATCCTTCTTTAAACGAACAGAACCAATTTCAAGCGGTGCTACCAATGGCACGTGACCTGGTAAAATACCGAGTTCACCTGATTTAGCCTTCGTACTCACCATTTCCACATCTGATTCATACACCGGACCATCGGGAGTTACAACACTGACTTTAATCGTCTTCATTTTTTACCCTCCCTGGCTGGATTAGACCTCTACACCCATACGTTTTGCGGCCTCAACCACTTCTTCGATCCGGCCAACAAGACGGAAGGCATCCTCTGGAAGGTGGTCATACTTCCCTTCAAGGATTTCCTTAAAGCCGCGAACCGTTTCTTTAACCGGTACATATGAACCCGGCTGGCCAGTAAACTGTTCAGCCACGTGGAAGTTTTGTGATAAGAAGTTCTGAATCCGACGGGCACGGGCAACAACCAGTTTATCTTCATCAGAAAGCTCATCCATACCAAGAATGGCGATGATGTCCTGTAATTCACGATATTTTTGTAATGTTTGCTGCACTTGGCGAGCAACATTGTAATGCTCTTCGCCAACGATCTCAGGTGCCAAAGCACGAGAAGTTGAAGCAAGCGGATCCACCGCAGGATAGATCCCCATTTCGGAAAGCTTACGCTCAAGGTTGGTCGTTGCATCAAGGTGGGCGAATGTGGTCGCCGGAGCCGGGTCAGTATAGTCGTCGGCAGGTACGTAAATCGCTTGAATCGATGTAACTGAACCTTTTTTCGTCGAAGTAATCCGTTCTTGTAATTTACCCATTTCAGTAGCAAGTGTCGGCTGGTAACCAACGGCAGATGGCATACGGCCTAACAGCGCTGAAACCTCGGAACCTGCCTGGGTGAAACGGAAGATATTATCGATAAAGAACAACACGTCTTGTCCTTGCTCATCACGGAAATACTCCGCCATTGTTAAACCAGTCAGGGCAACGCGCATCCGGGCACCTGGCGGCTCGTTCATCTGACCGAAAACCATCGCTGTTTTCTTGATAACACCAGAATCGGTCATTTCCCAATAAAGGTCGTTCCCTTCACGAGTCCGCTCACCTACACCGGCGAATACAGAAATACCGCCGTGCTCTTGGGCAATATTGTGAATTAACTCCTGAATAAGAACGGTTTTACCTACACCGGCACCACCGAACAGGCCGATCTTACCACCCTTAATGTATGGAGCCAGCAAGTCAACAACTTTAATACCGGTTTCCAAAATTTCAACTTCAGTCGAAAGATCCTCAAACGTTGGTGCTTCGCGGTGAATCGGATCACGACGGGCACTTGCTGGAATCTCTTCCTTCAAGTCAACAACGTCACCTAAAACATTAAATACACGGCCCAATGTTGGGTCCCCAACCGGTACCGAAATCGGTGCACCGGTATCTTCTACCTCCAAACCGCGAGTCAAACCATCAGTAGATGCCATCGCAATGGCACGAACGGTATCATCACCTAAATGAAGGGCTACTTCAAGGGTTAAGTTAATATCCACTTCAGATTCATTTTGCGCTTTCTTCACGATTTTCAGCGCATTATAGATCTCTGGAAGATAACCGTTTTCGAACTTCACGTCAACAACCGGACCCATAACCTGAAGAACATGTCCTTTGCTCATCATTTTTCCCTCCTAACTTACTTTTTCCAAACAAAGCTGCTTGAAAAATGAACCTGGTTCATCCCACTATATTGGTACTCGTTTTCGGATAACGTTTCACACGAACGAAACAGTTTCCAAAAACGGCTACTTTGTCAAGAACCCTACAACAGGGTTCATTTTTAAAAAATCGATTATTCAAGAGCTGCCGCACCGCCGACGATTTCGGTAATTTCCTGTGTGATCGCAGCCTGGCGGGCGCGGTTGTAGCTTAGTGAATAATTGCGGATCAATTCCTGCGCATTGTCAGTGGCATTGCGCATCGCGGTCATCCGGGCAGCGTGCTCACTGGCTTTGCTGTCTAACAGGGCACCGTAGATTAAGCTTTCGGCATACTGCGGCAGGAGCACTTCCAAAATTGCTTCGGCATCCGGCTCAAACTCATAAGATATCAGCTTGTGTGGTGCAGAAGCGGAAATATCCGTTAGCGGAAGCAGTTGCTTCTCGGTTACCTGCTGCGAAATCGCACTGATATAGTGACTGTAATAGAGATACAATTCATCGAATGTTTCGTCTGCGAACATGCCGACAGCTGTACTGGTAATCTCTTTAATATCCTGGAAGCTTGGCTGGTCATGAAGCCCGACGATATCGAGGACGACATTGTAGCCGCGCTTCACAAAAAAGTCCCGTCCCACTCGGCCAATCGCAATAATCGCAAATTCGTCATTGGATTTATGACGGCTTTGGATGGTTTGATGGACACGGCGGATGACGTTACTATTGAACGCGCCAGCAAGGCCACGGTCGGATGTGATCACGATGTAACCCGTCTTTTTGATCGGACGATGGGTCAGCATTGGATGGGTTACGCCGCCTGCACCAAGGGCAATCGATGTGGTTACTTCCTGGATTTTTTCCATATAAGGCACGAATGATTTCGCGTTCAACACGCCGCGATTCCATTTCGCAGCCGAAGTCATTTCCATTGCCTTGGTAATTTGACTTGTCTTTTTCGTCGACGCAATACGATGTTTAATATCGCGTAATGATGCCATAGGTTCTCACCACCCTCATTCAAAGAATGTCAGGCGGATGTCAGGCCACGCTTTTTGGAACAATTACCATTTTATGTGTCCACCCCACGCGGACAATTTGCGGTATTTGTCTTTTTGTGGTGCCTGACACCACCGTTCAAATTGTTAGACCTTAATGTTCCGAAGCAGCAAATGTCTTTTTAAAGGCGTTGATGGCTTCTGCCATGTCATCGTCTTTTGGCAGATCCTTGGTTGTGACGATTTGGTCTAACAGCTCTTTGCGATTGTGGTCTAGCCAGTTATAGAATTCGCCCTCAAAGCGGCGGATATCTTGAACTGGAATATCATCAAGGAAGCCGCGAGTTAGAGCGTAAAGAATCATAACCTGTTTTTCAACCGGCAGCGGTTTGTTGAGATCCTGTTTTAATACCTCAACGGTACGGGCACCGCGGGCCAGCTTCGCTTGAGTTGCTTTATCAAGGTCGGAACCGAACTGTGAGAATGCCTCTAATTCACGATAGGAAGCAAGGTCAAGTCTCAATGTTCCGGCAACCTTTTTCATCGCTTTAATTTGTGCCGATCCCCCTACACGGGAAACGGAAAGACCTGCGTTGATCGCCGGACGAACACCGGAGAAGAATAGGTCTGATTGTAAGAAAATTTGTCCATCTGTGATGGAAATAACGTTTGTTGGAATATAAGCAGAAACGTCGCCTGCTTGTGTTTCGATAAATGGCAATGCGGTGATCGAACCAGCGCCAAGATCATCATTTAATTTAGCTGCACGCTCGAGTAAGCGCGAGTGTAAGTAGAATACATCCCCTGGATAAGCTTCACGGCCCGGCGGACGGCGAAGTAACAAGGAAAGCTCACGATAAGCAGATGCCTGCTTGGATAAATCATCATAGACGATTAATACGTGCTTGCCGCTGAACATAAATTCTTCTGCCATCGCAACCCCTGCATATGGTGCTAGGAACAGCATTGGAGCTGGCTGTGATGCGGAAGCGGAAACAACGATAGAGTAGTCTAAGGCACCGTTTTTCCGAAGGGTTTCAACAGCGGCGCGGACGGTGGATTCTTTTTGTCCGATCGCTACATAGATACAAATCATGTTTTGACCTTTTTGGTTGATGATCGTATCAATCGCTACTGATGTTTTACCAGTTTGCCGGTCACCAATGATTAATTCCCGCTGGCCGCGTCCGATTGGTACAAGTGCGTCAATCGCTTTAATCCCGGTTTGCAGCGGCTCATGAACGGATTTACGTGCCATAACACCTGTTGCCACTTGCTCAACAGGGCGGGTTTTCTTGGCATTAATTGGACCCATGCCATCAATAGGCTGTCCTAATGAGTTGACAACACGACCAATCAGTTCCTCACCAACCGGAACCTCCATGATGCGTCCTGTACGGCGAACCTCGTCACCCTCTTTAATGTCGGTGAAAGGTCCTAAAATAATGATACCGACGTTATTTTCTTCAAGGTTTTGTGCCATCCCCATAACGCCGTTAGAAAATTCAACAAGTTCACCGGCCATACAATTATCAAGGCCGTGGATACGTGCGATACCGTCACCAACAGAGATAACAGTACCAACGTCTGTCACTTGAATTTCTGCCTGATAATTTTCAATTTGCTGCTTTATCAGGGCACTGATTTCTTCAGCTTTGATGCTCATGAGTTTCACCCCTATTCTCTTATAACAATGTGCGTTCTAAACGATCAAGTTTGCCGCGCAAACTGCCGTCATATATTCGGTTTCCGATGCGCAGCTTTAAGCCGCCAAGCAAATCGGAATCAACAAAGTTTTTAATATTTAATGACTTCTTGCCCACTTTTGCGGCAAAAACTGCAGTAACAGCCTCACGTTCAGCATCTGACAGCGCCCTTGTGCTGTACACATCCGCTTCAGCGATCCCCATTTCCTCATTTGCCAATGCCAAAAACTCATCAGCCACAGAGGCAATTTGGTCTTCACGATGACGGTCAATTAGCAGTAACAGGGTATTTAATACATACGGATTGACCGCAGTAAAACCTTGAATTACAACCGCTTTTTTCGTTTCTTTAGTCAGTTTGGAAGAATGAAGAACGGCTTTTAATTCAGGAGTATATCCAATTACTTCCTTTACGACGCGAAGATCCTCAACAATCACTTTGAGAAGCTGCTGTTCTTTGGCAATTTCCAAAAGTGCCAGTGCATAGCGTCTTGCTACCAACGAGCCGCTCATTGTAATTCTCCTGCCTCTTTAATATAGTCGTTAATGAGTTTGTCTTGGTCTTCTGCACTTAGGTTCTTTTCAATCACTTTCGAAGCAATTAAGACAGACAAATGCGCCACTTGTTCGCGGATGGCTCCAACGGCTTTTTCCTTCTGCTGCTCGATTTCCACCTTTGCCGCTTCTTTTAAGCGTTCTGCTTCACCGCGGGCTGTGGCAATAATTTCTTCACGCTGAATGTCGCCTTGCTTTCGGGCATTTTCAATCAAGCTTTGGGCTTCATTACGTGCTTCTTTTAATAGATTTCTTTGTTCTTCAAGAAGTTTCTTAGCTTCTAAACGGCTTTCTTCCGCCGCATTGATTTCATTCGCAATATGTTCTTCGCGCTGTTTCAGAATGCCCATCAATGGACCCCAGGCAAATTTTTTCAGCAACGCTAATAAAACGATAAACACAATCAACTGGAAGAACATGTCCCCATAATTAATATGAGTAACGCCTTCAGCAGCTGTTCCCAACACTAAACTGCTCAATAACACTACGGGTTCACTCCTTTCAAGAGTTGCTCACAGTTACAAGAAAACTTTTATGGCAAACCATACCTATTATGAACCAAAAACAACCTTTACCAACAAGGCGGTGAAGCGAGCTAATCCTCTCCATTTGAGTCAGGCTGTGCTCCGCCCCTCTTCCTTAAAGGACATAAATGAATGGCGAAGGTTTCTTTGACACCCACTTCGCCATTTGGAGTCTATCAAGTTCTAGCGGTTTAATACCATGAACGCGATAACAACGCCGATGATCGGTAATGCTTCAACTAACGCAACCCCGATAAACATGGTAGTTTGCAGTAAACCACGTGCTTCCGGTTGACGAGCAATCCCTTCAACTGTACGACCTACGATAAGACCGTTACCAATACCTGCGCCTACTGCTGCTAAACCAATTGCAATTGCTGCTGCTATAAGATTCATTACTTTGTTCCTCCTTAAAATGTATCGATAAGTATTTTTATTTTTTCAAAAATATATTAATGGTCGCTGCTCACTTTATGAGACATATAAACCATTGTTAACATCGTAAAAATATATGCCTGGATGGTGCCGACGAAAATCGAGAAGGCCTGCCAAACAAGCGTCAGCGGTGCCGCGGCAATCAAGCCGAGGGCTCCTTGGTGTGCTAAACCGGCTGCTAACAGTGAAAGCAATAATTCACCGGCATAGATGTTTCCGTAAAGACGCAAACCAAGCGTTAAGGTATTGGCAAATTCTTCAATAATCTTTAACGGAAATAAGAATTTCATTGGAGAGAAGAATGTTCCTCCATATGCTTTCGGCCCCCTTAACTTAACTCCATAATAATGGGTCAGGCCCAAGATCATGACAGCTAAAGTTAATGTAATCATCGGGTCGGCAGTTGGTGATTTCCACCATAGCTTCTCATTTACCACGAGGGCAAATGGAAGACCGAGCATATTGGAAACAAAAATATACATAATTAATGTCAGCCCGAGGACGTGGAACCTCCCGCCATCTTTCCAATCCATTGTGCTGTTGATAATGCCTTTTACAAAGTCAAGCACCCACTCTAAGAAGTTCTGCATCCCGGTAGGTTTCATTGCCAGCCTGCGGGTTGCAAAAACAGCAATGAGAAAAACAATCAAACTTGCAACGGTAATCATCAAGAGATTCGCTGCATTAAACCAAAGACCTAAAAACTGAAAATCAGGAGAACCATGATTCATGTAATCTCACCTCGCTTCCCATTCACTTATGAACATGAAATGCATGATAAAAATAATCTATCATAATGACAATATAGGATGTCATTAGTCCCAACACAACAGCGATAATTTGGAAATATTGAGGATACATAACAGCAATCGCCCCGGCAATACCTGCTGCGGCGATCCGTTGCAACGAACCCAGCGATCGGACTTTTTTCCCTTGCGAGATGGCCTTGTCAAAACTCTCTGTCTTCCTTACTAACAGCCAGAGGTTCAAATAACTAAAGCAAGTCCCAAGGATTAATCCTAAAAAGAAAGTTTGGTAAGATGTAAAACCCCATCCAAGAACATAAATGGCTAATATGTAGAATATCCACTTTCGCTGCCTATTGTACATCTCTCGAAAATCCGGCATGGTTATTTATCTCCTGAATAGAAATGACGAATGGAAGCAAGCATTGAATAAACTCCAGCAGCAAGTCCCAAAAGTAAGCCAATGATTAAAAAGATCGGCTCTGTTCCCCAATGCCCGTCTACCCATCTGCCTGCAAATATACCGATTAAGATGGAGCCAACCAACTGCGAGACAATAGCAGACATCAGTGCCATCGCTTGAAATGGATTGCGGTTTTTTTGCATATAAAATCATCCTCACCTTCAATAAGTGAGAAAAAATATATAAAGGATATTGTAAATGATTTAAATCATTATGGCACAAGAAAAATGTGACATTTTTGTGAAAAAACACTCATTTACATCCTTTGTTAGCATACAATAGGCACCTAGCAAAGTCAATTAATTTAGCCATAATTAATACCTTGAAATTACCATAATTTCTCCCATATGGTATCTACAGTCAGAATGATTATTGTATGGCATATTTAGTCGTAAACATTATTATTGTATGGCATATTTAATCGTATTTTTGCCAAAATTGTGTCAGTTTTGTGAACATTTTATGACTTCCAAATAATTTGAACCATTTTATTCCTTTTTTTCTACCAGAAAACATAGTGTCCTTTCTGACAAATTATTTTAAAATGGTAATCAGTGTTTCGATGTAGTCCTCTTTACCCGCCTTTTTGGCAAATACTTTGGCCAGGTACGTTCCGGACGGCGGCAGTTCGGCCGCTGGTAATTCTTTGCTGATTAGCCCCTTTTTCAACCTCGTGCTTGTATCCAGAAAGGCAACAAACCGGTAACTCTCCGGGTTAAATAAGGCAATCCCAAATTCCTCGGCACCTCCCGGCAAATACACCTCATAACGATAGCTGCCCGGATGATCTCCCATGGCAAAATCAAACCCCATCACCCTCGGATAACCCGGTTCCTCAAGGACGTACAAGTAAGGAAGACTGAGGATTCGCGAACCGGCGTGTAATCTCAAATAACCATCATGGATTTTCTTTTTAAAGACAGCCGGGTCGACGGTTAAACGAATCGTAATGACTTTTGACTGTTTTGGGCCAAGGATAAACGAAAATGGCAGGCGCCAATGAAGGCCGTCTTCATGGGCCGGTATCGCAAACGAGTAACGCTGTCTTCGACTGCTGACATTGTGAACCTGAAGCTTAACTTGATGAACATGATTACTGTTGGAAAATTTATCAAACCTAATACTGCCGGGGGTCACCAGTGATTCCGCTTGAATCGCTTCGGCAACCTGGATCCGGCCAGCCCCTTGTTCGTATGTACGATAGTGGGCGGGCGCCTTTGTTTGCTGCGTCTCGCTCGTCGCGGTTAAGGGTTGGGCGGTATTCATTAACGCCGCTTTGATTTGTTCCGGAGTCCAATCAGGATGGGCCTGCTTGATCAGGGCGCAGGCTCCGGCCACATGCGGCGCCGCCATACTCGTGCCCTGCAATGACAAATATCCGCCGGGAATGGTGGAGTTAATCGCGACCCCAGGAGCGAGAATATCCGGCTTAATTTCCCACGTCCCCGTTACTGGTCCCCGGGAGCTAAACTCGGCCAGCTGATCTTTTTCCTTTTTAATCAGGAGGCGGACCAATGTTGGCTGCTGTTTTAGCAACCATTCTCCGTCTTTTTTGGTCAACGAACCAACCGGGATGGCGGTTTCTGCCTCGAGATTGCCGAGAAAGCTGCCAGCCACATTATTGTAAATCAGAACGGCTTTGGCCCCTGCTTCCTGAGCATTCTTGGCTTTTTCGGAAAAGGTTAATCCTCCCCGCTTGATGAGTACCACTTTCCCTGCTGCATGGCGGAGGTCCTTCTTGCGCCCAAGGCCGCCATCGACCAAGTCATACGATCGGTCCAGCGTCCAATCTGTCGAGCCCTCCAGCGGCTGAATTCGCAGCGGTAACCGTCTTCCTTCTATTAATAAGTAGGGAACCAACAGCGTCGGTGTCGAGGCACCCACTGAGATCGCCTTTGAGGAGGTGCCAGGCGAGCCGACTGTCCACACCTTTGGTCCTGAGTTGCCGGCAGCGGCAACAGCAACGATCCCTTTTGTAACAGCCCGGTCAAGCGCCAGACTGATTGGCAGGTCCGGGCCGTTAATATTATTGCCCAGCGATAGGTTAACGATGTCCACTTTGTCTTTCATCGCCTGGTCGAGCGCCGCTAGCACTTGCTCAGTCGTTCCGCCGCCCCCTGGTCCGAGTGCTCGATAAGCAACAATTTTTGCCTCCGGGGCGACGCCTTTTATTTTCCCATTGGCAGCAATGACCCCGGCAACATGGGTACCATGAATCGTTGCTTTCCCCGGGTCGGTCGTTTCCATCGGGTCGTTGTCATTGTCGACCAAGTCATGGCCACCGCTATAGTTTGGTTTAAGGTCAGGATGGGTATAGTCGACGCCGGTATCAATCACACCGACGGTAACACCTTTACCGGTAAGGCGCTTGTTATCGCGGTCATAAAAACGGCGAACCTCCTCAGCTCCGATAATCTTGACACTTTCCTCCGTTTGCACCCGGTATTCATGGACGGGGGAAACATGGACAATGTGCTTTTGCCGTTTGGCCAGAAGGGCGATCATCTCGGGACGGCCTTGGACGGAAAAGCCATCAAGGGCTTCTCGAAAAATTCTTCTTAGTTTTAGATGTTTGGATGGTTGGATTAGCTTTTTGATTTCCTCTTGGGTATGCGGCTTGTCGAGGATGACAATGGCAATCGTGTCTTTTGTGGGTTTTGGAATAGCTGGGTGGTACAGTTGTGTAGCCAGCAGCAGCGACAGTAGAAATTTCATATAAGGAAGTCCCCTTTTTTAATATTTTTTTCAGTTGACGGGGAAAGTATGCAGTTATTTGGATTTTCCTGATATAAGGAATATCATGGGGATCCATTGAGTTTTGGACTTTTTTAATGGTGGTTGGAACATTTTTTACGAGGCTTTGGACATATTTCTAGGGATTTTGGATATTTTCACATCAAAAAGCCAGGCGGTTGACAGCCTGGCTCAGGTAAATTCTAAAACATCCTTATTTCGTGCCAAACAAGCGGTCGCCGGCATCTCCCAGACCTGGCATAATGTAGCCGTGGTCGTTAAGCTTTTCATCCATTGCAGCAATGTAAATATCGACGTCCGGATGTTCTGTCTTCACGGCCTCAACGCCTTCTGGAGCAGCGATTAGGCACATGAATTTGATATGCTTGGCACCGCGCTTTTTCAAGGCATGGATGGCATCAATCGCCGAACCGCCTGTTGCCAGCATAGGGTCAACAACGATGAAGTCGCGTTCCTCGACATCATTTGGCAGCTTTACATAGTATTCGACTGGCTTTAATGTTTCCGGATCGCGGTATAAGCCAACATGGCCAACCTTTGCCGCCGGAATCAGCTTTAAAACACCGTCAACCATCCCAATTCCTGCGCGTAAAATCGGTACGAGGCCAATTTTTTTCCCGGACAACACCTTTGACTTTGTCTTGCAAATCGGCGTTTCGATCTCGATCTCTTCAAGCGGCATGTCCCTGGTAATTTCGAACGCCATCAGCGTTGCCACTTCGTCGACCAGCTCACGAAACTCCTTTGTTCCCGTATTTTTATCGCGTATGTACGTTAGTTTGTGCTGAATCAGCGGATGGTCGAAGACGTAAACCTTTGCCACAATAATCGCCCCTTTTATAAAAAATAATGACACTTCGACTAATTTTACAGAAAATCTACTGAATGAGCAACATAGAAAAGCACAAGCGCCTCGGAATTTCTACGAAACTCAAAAAAGCTCGTTCCTGGCTGATATTTGAGGAACTACATCGAAAAAAATCGGCCCACTACTACTAGTTAGGCCGATTCTGGAAGCTAATATTCGGGATAAAGCGGAAACTTGTTAGTTAACGTATTAACACGTTTACGCGCCTCAGCAAGTTTTGCCTCATCTTCATGGTTTTTCAATGTGAAAGCAATAATGGATGCAATTTCATCCATTTCCGCAAAACCAAATCCTCGCGTTGTTACTGCTGCCGTACCGATGCGAATTCCGCTGGTTACAAACGGGCTTTGGCTGTCAAATGGAATCGTGTTTTTATTGACCGTAATGCCAATTTCATCAAGGACATGCTCAGCGGTCTTACCAGTTAAGCCAATTTTCGAAACATCCACTAGCAGCAGGTGATTGTCCGTGCCACCGGATACGAGGGTCAAGCCTTCTTTTTGCAGGCTTTCCGCCAAGCGCTTAGCATTGGCCACAATGTTTTTGGCATATTCTTTAAAGCTGTCCTGCAGCGCCTCGCCAAAGGCAACCGCTTTTGCAGCGATAACATGCATTAATGGACCGCCCTGAATTCCCGGAAAGATTGATTTATCAATCTTCTTACCAAATTCTTCTTTACAGAGAATCATCCCGCCGCGTGGTCCGCGAAGTGTTTTATGAGTGGTCGTGGTGACAAAGTCGGCATATGGAACCGGGTTTTGATGCAAACCTGCAGCAACAAGGCCGGCAATGTGAGCCATATCGACCATCAAATAAGCACCGACTTCATCGGCAATCTCGCGAAACTTAGCAAAGTCAATTTCCCTCGGGTACGCGCTGGCACCGGCGACAATCAGCTTTGGCTTGTGCTCGAGAGCTTTGGCGCGAACATCCTCATAATCGATACGATGTGTTTTTTCATCGACACCATATTCAACAAAGTTATATTGAATACCACTGAAGTTAACCGGACTGCCATGGGTTAAGTGACCGCCATGCGACAAGTTCATCCCAAGAACGGTATCACCATGCTCAAGCACCGTAAAGTAGACGGCCATATTTGCCTGAGCTCCTGAGTGCGGCTGCACATTCACATATTCCGCAGCGAAAATTTGCTTCGCCCGGTCACGAGCCAAATTTTCTACAATATCAACGTTTTCACAGCCGCCATAATAACGGCGTCCCGGGTATCCTTCCGCGTATTTATTCGTTAAAACAGATCCTTGCGCCTCCATCACGGCTTCGCTGACAAAGTTTTCCGAGGCGATTAATTCAATTTTCGCACGCTGACGGCCCAGTTCCAGCTGGATCGCTTGGAAAACCTGCTCGTCCGCTTGGGACAAATGCTTCATAATGACAAACCCCCTTGATTATGTAAAAAGCAAAACAGTGTGAAAATTCCTTCTTCATTGTAACATGTTTTTTTTTAAAAGAAAGGTATAACCAGGGGAATTTTAACTGCAGCTGGAATTTTCTTGTTTCCGCTCATAAACGGCTCTGGCACCGCCAATCAGCTTTGGCCGCGTTTTTGCCAATGTCACTAGGGCGCTGCCAACCGTCTTCTGCGTCACCCGAATCGGCACAGCAACATGTTTTAGATGCATGCCAATTAAGGTTTGACCGATATCAATGCCCGCTTCTGCCCTGACAAATTCAACGACAACAGGATCGTCCAAGTGATCAAACGCATAGGTTGCCATGGCCCCGCCAGCTTTTCGGACGGGAATGACGGATACCGCCTCAAACCCTCGGCGGGCGGCAACAGTCCGTTCAACGACCAGCGCCCGGTTCAAATGTTCACAGCATTGGAATGCCAGGTCAATGCCTGTTTTCTCCTGCAGTTTCTTCAATGTTTGAAAAATCATTTCGGCCACTTCGAAGGTTCCGGCCGTTCCGATTCGCTGACCGACAACCTCGCTGGTACTGCAGCCTACGACGAGGAGCTCACCCGGTTTAAGTGCTGCCTGCTCGTTAAATTCAGTTAAAATCGTTGCCAACTGTTTTTCCCATTCGTGAATCATCCTGGTCGTCCTTTCTCATGAATTTATAGATGTTTTTCTTCGTATGCGGAAATTTTACCAACGCGACCCGCGTGGCGGCCGCCTTCAAACTTCCCGGTCAGCCAGACTTGCGCAATTTCCCGTGCCAGCCCGGGTCCGATGACGCGCTCCCCCATCGCGAGAATGTTGCTATCATTATGAGCCCGCGTTGCCTTGGCGCTGAACGTATCATGACAAAGGGCGCAGCGGATGCCTTTCACCTTATTGGCCGCGATGGACATGCCAATCCCCGTTCCGCAAATTAAAATACCGCGATCAAACTCGCCGCTGGCCACCTTTTCGGCAACCGGTAGAGCATAGTCCGGATAATCGACTGAGCCCTCGCAGTCACAGCCAAAGTCCACATATTCAATCTTTAATTCGTCCAGCAAGCTGGCGATTTCCTTGCGGATATGGATCCCGCCATGATCAGATGCTATAGCTACTCTCATGTCAAATTCCTCCTGAATCGTTTATCTGTCTTCATTTTGACATACAGCTTGGAAAAGTTAAAGTAATCGAAGCCGATTTAGGAAAATTAATGTATCACTTCGCGGAGAGGTTGCGGCCCCTTTTTTCCTATGAAAAATAAAAGCCCTCACTTTAGCGGAGAGCTTATGGTTCTGCTGTTATTTTTTCGATCATCTGATCAATTAGTCTTTCCAGCTCGTGGAATGTTTTCTTGTACTGCTCCAAGTCACCGCCGTAGGGATCGGTGATGTCAAGGTTGGTTGCTTCACCGGAATATTCCTTTAGTGTAAATACTTTTTCTGCCGCTTGTGGGTATTGCTGCTGGATTGAACGCTTATGAGCGTCAGTCATCGTTATGATGAGGTCGGCCCAGTCGACCTCTGCATCTGTTAACATCTGTGAGCGATGCTGGTAAGAAATCTTGTTGTCCTTTAGTACCTGTTTGGCGTGCGCTGAAGCATCGCCGCCATCGGCCGCAAAGATACCCGCAGATTTGACTTCGACGCCGTCAATGTTCCGATGTTTCAGGATCGCTGCCGCCATCGGGCTCCTGCATGTATTGCCGGTACAGACAAACAAAATGTGCCGCATAATGGTTGCCCCTTTCAGAATTATGTCGTTCATTATATTTTACCATAATGCTTGTCTTGTAAAAAATGTCTGTCCGGCTACCAGAACGTGCTCAACAGTTTGATTCCGAAGGCCAGGAGAATCGATCCGCCCAACGCCTCACTATATATACCAATCCAGCCCCTTACTTTTTTCCCCAGCAACAGGCCCGCCCAGGTTTGCACAGTGGCCAAGATCCCAAAGATTAAAAGGACCAGGATCGTTTTCGCGCCGTAAATTCCCAATGTCAGGCCGACGGAGAAACTATCGAGGCTGACGCTAAAGGCAAATATCAAAAGACCGGCACCCGCCGGTGTAATCGCACTCACCGCTTCTTTTTGGAAGCTTGACCAAATCATTTGCGCTCCTAATAGGATCAGCAGCAAGCCCCCGATCCATGAAGCAAGTGCACCGAAATTTTCCGATAGCAATTTTCCGGCAAGGATGCCGGCCAGTGGCATGATGACATGGAATAAGCCGATCACCAGGCCGATTTCAAAAATTTTCCGCAGCCGCAGTTTGTACATCCCCATCCCAAGTCCAACTGAGAAGGCATCCATTCCTAATGCTGCTGCCATGATGGTTAGCGTTATGATTTCTCCCACAAATTCTGTCATTCGTGCTCCGCCCCCCTTGGACTAACTATTTCAGCATATGCACGTCCATCAGGATTTAGAAGGCAGAAATAGTGGGGGAGTAGGTTTTTCAATCAACTGAAAACTCGCCGATTGGCGAGCCTTTAAGGCGGTTCATGAGGCGTAGTTACACTTATGCCGGATAAGAAAGTTTTTATACTTTCCTATCTGGCCAAGAAAAAACACCAGTCTGCCCGCTGGTGTTTACTCCTTAATGATTTTGTTTCCGGCTGCTTTTTGCAGGCGGTTCATGATGGCGAGCCCAACGCCTGTGGTCGGGAACATTTCGCTAAAAATAATATCTACACCCGCTTGATTAAACTTCCTCAGGGTGTCATAAAGCGACGCCGCCACCGTCCCCAGCTCCGCTCTTCGGCCGCAGGCAAGAACCTCTTCGGCGGAGAATTCAGCGGTAAATTCCTCGGTTGTCAACACCCCAACCCGTAAACCTTCCCGTCGTTTTTCATCCACTAATCGTTGCAAAAATGCTCTGGTGCCTGACACCAAATAGAGCGGGGCATTCGGCGCGTAGTGGCGGTATTTCATTCCCGGGGCTTTCGGCCGGGCTGTTCCTTCAGCTTTTGTCAGGGCCGGATCGATGCGAACCTCCCCAATTACCGCCTCCAGCTGTTCTTTCGTGACCCCGCCCGGCCTGAGAATGACTGGTATTCCCTCGGAGCAGTCTACCACCGTCGACTCCACACCGACTCCGGTTGGACCGGCATCAAGGACACCGGCTATTTTTCCATTAAGGTCGTCGATCACATGAGCGGCTGTTGTCGGACTGGGCTTCCCTGAACTGTTGGCACTCGGTGCGGCAATTGGCAGTCCACAGCGGCGAAATAACGCCAATGCCACCGGATGATCCGGCATTCTAACGGCAACACTTTCGAGTCCTGCTGTCGCTTTCTCTGACAGAACACCTGGTTTCTTTTTAAAAATAATCGTCAGCGGTCCCGGCCAGAAGCTGTCCATCAACCGTTCGGCGGTTGCTGGCACTTCAGCAACAAATTGATCCAGCTGAGCCCGATCAGCAATGTGGATAATTAACGGATTATCCCCCGGCCGGCCTTTTGCAGCATAAATTTTCTCCACAGCCTCATCGCTTTCGGCATTGCCTCCAAGTCCGTAAACGGTCTCCGTCGGCAGCGCAACAACTTCATTATCCCGCAAAAAATGAGCAGCATCCACAATATGTGGATTACTTTCTAATTTGTCCACATACTTATCCACTTTCCAAACCTTTGTTTCCATCATTGTTCCACCTTTATGAGTCTGTATGGCCCTTATCGAAATTTGACGAATCTAGGCACTTTGACACATATTTTTCTCTTAATACGTCTGAAAGTATAAAAGAAGGTGGGCATAAATACAAGTTTTTATCCACAAATTGTGCATAAGTCCTATGAAAAAGTGGATAACTATGGTGAAATATCCACAAACTTATAATGAAAGTTTTAAAAATAGTGAGTTATCCACATTTAAAACATGTCGAATGTGTTCTGAGTGATCAAACTCCTGCGGCAGCTCCTCTCGTTCGACACGTTTAAAACCTAGCAATTCAAAGAACGCTACTGTTGCTGCTTTATTTGTTGCAAGAAATATGCGGTCGATTCCTTTTTCGATTGCCAACTGAACCATTTTGTCTAATAGGTCGATGATTTCCTCTTCCACATGTCCCGGTGAAACGACCAGCGACCGCAATAGCCCAATACCTTGAATAACTTCGATTCCAAGCGTGCCGCTAATCTCCTCATTGTCATTCTCCTTGATAAAAAAGGAGGCAATCGTTTCCGCAGTGAGTCCCTCCGTCCCTAGATTTGCCCGCCTAAGAAACTGTTGTACTCGTTCCAAATCTTCTATTTTTGCCTTTCGTATTATCCCTGGCATCTTCATCCACCCCATTTTTTCAATTCTATTCTATGAATATGAAAAAAGAGACAAAATAGAACGGCAAATCTAGTAATTGATCAATGAACAGAAGAAAGGGTGAAGTGGGAAAATGAAGGTTTAAACTTGTGTTGGATTTTACCCGTCTAGTTTTTCGATTTACCCGTCAACTGTAGCAAATCATCCATACTGGTTCTTAAAAAATCTTTTTCCATAACTCGGCTACGAAAAATTTTACTTTCACTGGCTGCTCATCGTCTTTCGTGTACACTGGAGCTTTTTTAGCCGTGGTATCCGTCTTCTTTTGTTTTTTAGAATCTGTCTTCTTATCGTTATGATTAGACTTTTCCTCTGCTGCTTTTTCCTCGTTATGACCGGGCTTTTCCTTCGCTTTTGATTCTGTCTGATCCTGGGATTCTTCAGCGACGTGGTTTTTCCCGTCGTCTTTGACAGCTTGCTCCGTTGTTTTAGCTATCTTATTTTTTCCATCATCCTTTGTCACTGCAGCTTCCTTTTCTTCAAACCCATCACTGCTGACGGCAACTCCATTGGAAAAGTCAAGGAAACATAATGGCGGATAGAGGACGCACCACCAATTGGCGCCTTCACCTTTGCCTAAAGTGATTAAGATGGCTTGATATTTCCCTGCGGGGTATAAAAATTGTCCATATAGCTTGGTAGGAAACTGAACCTTGCGAAACTCGACTTTGACCGACTGGTGCGATCCTTGTTCTTTAACCGTTTTTTCGGCAATGGCTTGAATCTCTGGCAATTTAGCCTTGATAACCTTGCGCGCCTTTTCCATGGAAGTCAGATCCTTGACCCAAAGCTCGACTTTGGCATTGACGGCATCGCGGACTTTCCGCTTAATTCTTTGGTCTTCCTCAAAGTCGCTGTTGGCGAGAATCCTGAGGCGAATCGCTTCCCCCGGAATCACAATGGATTCCTTCGCGACCGCTTCGGTTTTTGGTATATATAAATTTAGCACCGTGGCTAACGACAAAACACATAAATATCCCCAAACTAATAATTTACTCCTCATCTTTGGCACCGTCCCTTCCCTATCAACATTGTGGACAAAATGCCAGAATCTTAAACTAGTAATTTTGAAAAATCTAGTTTTTTCAAAATTAGGAAAAGCCATCGGCAATCGCCTTCACAATAGAAGCCACAGTAACCAAGGCCAACCCAGGATGAATGCTGTTTTTTTATAAATGAATACGCGCCGAGTGGCGAGTTCGTTAGGGCGGTTCATGAGGCGTTGTTGAATTGCTGCGACATAGAAGAGATTGGGAAATTTCCCAGCAACCAAAAAAGGCCTCAGAGTGCTAAGCTCCGAAGCCGATTTCAGCAAACACCATTCGATCCTTGCTGTTAATATCATGAACAACCTCGACAAAGGCGCCGGGGAATGTCGTTCGCAACATTTCGGCCACAACGTCGCCCTGTCCGGCGCCAATTTCAAAGCAGACGAGCGCTTTTGGAGCGAGCACCTGCGGCAGCTCCACCATAAAGCGGCGGTAAAAGTCAAGCCCGTCTTTTCCGGCAAACAGGGCATTGTGCGGCTCATGCTCCGTGACCACCTCTGACATCCATTCCATATCACGAAGCGGAATATACGGCGGATTCGACAGTACGACATCAAGCCGCTCACCACGCTCGATAAACGGCGCAAGCAAATCCCCCTGCAAAAACTCCACATCCGCCCCCAACCTTGCTGCATTCTCCCGCGCCACCGCCAGCGCCTCCGTAGAAATATCGGTGCCTGACACCCTTCGTGGACATTTGTCCGCCCCAGGTGGACAGTTTGCTTCGGTCTCCAGTTTCATCGTGATAGCGATGGCCCCTGAGCCTGTGCCAATGTCGGCTATTGTAAGCTCTTTGTTTGTGGTAGTATCGAACAGCCGCCCGATTCGTTGCAGGGCGCCATAGACGAGCTCTTCCGTTTCCGGTCGTGGAATCAGGACAGCGGGATTGACGAGGAAAGTGCGACCGTAAAATTCCTCGGAGCCAATGATGTATTGCACCGGGACCCCTTGAACATGCTTTTCCACCGCAGCAGCAAATTGCGCCCATACTTCACCTGTCAAATCTTCTCTCATATTGGCAAACAGCTGCGTCCGGGACATCCCGCTGAAGTGCCTGAGCAGCAATTCCCCGGCATTGGCATCGCGACCGGCCTCCAATAAAAAGAAGAAGCCCATTTCAGAGCTTCAAATACCTTTTTACTCATTGGAGGCATTTTCCAATCGTTTCGCTTGGTCATCAAGGATGAGCGCTTCAATAATTTCATCGAGCTTGCCTTCGATGATCTGATCAAGCTTTTGAATCGTTAAGCCAATCCGGTGGTCGGTGACGCGGTTTTGTGGGTAATTATAGGTCCGAATCCGCTCCGAACGGTCGCCGGTACCAACTGCTGATTTCCGCACTTGATCGTATTCCGCCTGGGCTTCTTGCTGGAATTTATCGTAAATCCGCGCGCGCAGGATTTTCATCGCTTTATCGCGGTTTTTATGCTGCGACCGCTCATCCTGGCTGGTGGCGACAATTCCGGTCGGTATATGGGTTAAGCGCACCGCAGACATCGTGGTGTTTACGCTCTGTCCGCCGGCACCGCTGGATGCAAATGTATCAAAACGAATATCCTTTTCATTAATCTCGATATCGAATTCTTCGACCTCCGGCAGAGCCGCCACGGTGGCCGTCGATGTGTGAATCCGGCCGCCAGATTCCGTTTCCGGGACACGCTGAACGCGGTGAGCACCATTTTCAAACTTCAAATGGGAGTAGGCCCCGGTTCCGTTGATCATAAATATAATCTCTTTGAAGCCGCCCAAGCCGGTTTCGTTTGCATCAATTACTTCTGTCTTCCAGCCTTGGGACTCAGCATAACGGCAGTACATGCGGTAAAGCGTACCGGCAAACAGCGCTGCCTCTTCTCCCCCGGCAGCACCGCGGATTTCCATAATGACGTTTTTGTCATCATTCGGGTCTTTGGGAATCAGCAGGATTTTCAAGCGTTCCTCTAATTGAGCGATTTTTGACTCCAGTTCGCTTACTTCCTCTTTTACCATTTCCCGCATTTCAGCATCAAGCTTCTCGTCCAGCATGGCCTTGGCATCCTGAAGCTGAGCTTTGGTCTCTTTATATTGCCGATAGGTTTGCACCGTTTCTTGAATATCGGCCTGTTCTTTTGAATATTCCCGCAGCTTTTTAGCATCATTGATAATTTCCGGATCGCTTAAAAGCTCATTCAATCGCTCATAGCGATCTTCCACAGATTGGAGACGATCAAACACTTTATTCACCTCGATAGTTAGTCTGCATCTATATAAAAATTTTGTTCGTTTTTTAAGCCATAACATTCTAATTATAGTATAGGAAAAAACGCAGGTCAAAACTTAATTCAACCTAAATTTGCCCTTTTGTGCTTTATGAAAAAACGAGACGGACCATGACAAGATCCACCCCGTTTTTTTCGATATTTACTTTTCTATTTTTATGGTCCCTCTTAAAAAATGTGAATGTTTCATTTGCGTTTTTTGAAACAACAATAGCCCTGCACCAAACAAGATAAAAGCACTTATCACTAATACCAACAAACCTGTCCACGTTTGGATGGAGCTATTATGAAGCATGACAGCTAATTCTCCATTCGCAATTTTCCCTACATTTAAATAAAGAAATGGGGATAAATGACTAATAGAAGCTGCAAAAGGCATTGAACTGATAAAATATCCTCCCAAAACTACGATAAGAGTAAATATCATCGAGGTCATTACATGATTAACAAATAAAGAGAATAACACTGTAACCGCAATTAAAAATATGATTACTCCCAGGAACAAAAGAATGCATTCCAAAAGGTATTGCCCCATTCCAATAAAATGGAAGCTTCCTTCTTGTGCCGTAATCCCGGTATAATTCGCTAATTTTGCAGTGTCATCCGTATCATAATGAAGAACAGGAAATTGCCAATCTCCAAAACAGTTACCTGCCATCCCGAGGAATAACATTAACAACATGAAGCCTAGTGCCATTCCTAATGACAAAATAACAGACACTCCGGACTTTGCAAGAAATAACTGAGTTCTCGATAAAGGCTGTGTTTCTAATAGAAATAATGTCTGTTTTTTCCCCTTTTCCGCTGCGAACCCGGCACCATATAGAAAAACCAGTATAAATAGCAACGGTAGATAGATAAAGGTGTTGAAAAATTGGTAGACAGTAAATAACCCTGTGTTGTCCAGTTTCCAACTACTTCTTTTTTGCTCGATTCGGTCAAGTGGGTTTGGAAAGTATTGGTCATCATATATGGTATACAAGTATTCCGGTGGAAGGGTGGGTTCCACATTGTGTTTTGCTAAGAACTTTTTTTCAGCAATGCTGGCTTTATACGTAAAATTACTCAAATGGCTTTGGTAATGTGTTGCTCCGGTAATTTCCCCTTTCTCTAATTGGTTTTGATAGATCCAATATTCATAAAACCTTGGCCAATCCTCTTTGGTATAGGCGTCCAATACGTCTTTATCTTTTTCAACCATCAATTGGCTTTCCTTCATACTCTCTTCTAGCTGAGGAATTGAGCTTTTTAAACCTGCTAACATCGTCTTCTCATTTTCATTTAGTGATGATTTCTTATTTTCTAGTTTATTCAGTTTGTCTTGCTGCCTCTGCAGATATTGTTTAAGCCATTGTACTTCCCCTTTTTGTCCTTCTAAAGTAGTTCTCATCGTTTCAACAAAATCACGTTTCTTTTCGTTCGTCTGATAAGTTAAAAATACATATCCTAGTGAAAATAATAATAGCAATACAGCAAAAGTCTGTTTTGCACTCTCTTGTCGCCAAATTTTTCTCCATTCGAAGAGGGCGATAGGTAAAATGCCTCTTGCCTTTGATAGGGTGCATAGGGTGCGTCCTTTGTTAAATGGCCGCTTTGTCGCCGATCCTGTTCGAAAGATTACTCCTTTCCCTTGAAAAAAATAACTAATTAAAAGGGCCGCGAATGAATAAGCAAACAAAACCAAGATACTTCCCGGAATTCCCAAAGATTTAGGCCGTTCCATCAGTTCCGTCATTTGAAAAAGATAGAAAGGATTTTGGACTCTCTGCCAAGCTTCCATTTGATCGGTCAACAATATCCCGCATAAAAGAATGAGAACACTAACAAAAAACGTAGTGAACCTATTTTTAAAAAGGAAACTGCATAACAGCACAAGACTAAAAGCAAAACTTGCTGCCCCAATAAAAAGAAAAGTAAGCTTGATTATATATTCCAATATAGAAATATAGGTAAATCCATTTGTATATTGGACTAATTGCGGGTAAGAAAAACTGCCAGCTTTTCCGCCAAATAACAAAGGCACTACACTACTGCTTAAAAAAAACACGAGCAACATAAACAATGTTAGTGCCATCATACTAGCATATTTCCCCAGCAAAATCCCCGCCTTTTTAACTGGCTGTGTATATAGGATTCTAATTGTTTGATGATCAAATTCTTCACTCATTTGATCCGCTGTGATTAAAACAAGAATGAACACTCCTATTACACTTATAAATAAAACTGCAGCGTTTTTCATAAACTGCGGTATTGTAAGCGAATAATTCTCATCTTCATAAGGTAAATGATGTTTTAACAAAATAGTATTTTTCTTTATTCTTTGTTCTAACTCATTTCCTTGAAATGACTTATATTCTCCCCCCAATTTCAGATGGGTGGAAACTCTTCGCAAAAAATCAGCCTCAATTTTAGGTATTGTTCCCCAGTCACGATTGTTAATGGCAGTTTCGATATCGCTAATGTCATTCTCCATTTCGACTGCATTTTCGTAGCTTGTCCGCAATGTTTCATTTTGCGGCTGATCTTTCAATTTTTCCATATATAATTTAACTAAATCACTTGCTTCCCGATGGTGCGGATATATATTTTGCAACGCATTTTCTCTCATTTTATCTTGCATGAGCAAATTACGAATAGCAAGGCCCGTCAAAAACAATATGACAACTAGAAAAAGAAGGATGAATTTTTTCCTTTTAAAATTCTTTTTCAATTCAAATGTAAGCAACCGCATCATTCATCCCCTTTTCCCTATAAATTTGCCGATAACGTTCTTCTGAACCAAATATTCTTTTTTCTATATCTACTACCTTAATACCATTCTCTATTAGCAACATTATGACTTGCTGAAGGGAATGATTTTTTACTGAAATATGTAGACGGTTGTTTTCCACTTTTATTGGGATTTCGCAGCTAAGCAACATCTTTTTTGCTTTCTCTGTTTTATCCACCGAAATAAAGTAAATGGTTTCTTCAAGCTGGGAGAGATCTTCTTTTATAAGACTCCCATTTTTCAAAAATAAGATCGATGAAGTTACCCGATCAATTTCCCCTAAGTTATGTGATGAAAGTAGAATAGTCGTTCCCTCTTTTCGCAACTTTAACAAAAGTTCTCTTACTCTAATGGCACTGGAAGGATCTAGTCCATTCAACGGCTCATCAAGTATCAACAGTTTCGGCTGATTGATAATTGCCATTGCAAGAAGCAGATGCTGTTTCATCCCTAGCGAATAATTTTTCACCTTTTTGTGTAAATACGATTCAATCCCTATTAATCTAGCTGTCTCAATGATTCTTTCCTTTGGCAGAGATTGTATATCAGCAATAAATTGCAAGTGATCGTAACCTGTTAAGTAATCATATAATACGGTGTTGTCTTGCATAAAAGAAATTTCTTTGAAGATTTTAGGATCAGAATTCGGTTTTCCAAGAATTCTCACGGTTCCATGATCAGCTTGAAGTAGGTTTGTCAAAATATTTAACAGGGTTGATTTTCCCGACCCGTTCGGTCCTACGAGCGCAACAATTTGTGGTTCGTTTATTTCAAAAGAAACCCCGTTCAGCACTAATTCCCGCCCATATGATTTTTGAATATTTGCAACTTTCAATATAGACATCGGTGATCTTCCCCCATCTAAAGAAATTATTTTCAAAACAGAGCCTAGATAAAATTATCTAAGCTCTGTTTTGGAATTTTTGGAAATTTTATTAAGGCTTGTCGGGATAGAAAGGGTAATACACATATCCTGCATATATTCCAGTGTATTTTGTTCCTACAGCGTATGCATCTTCTAAAGTAAGCCATCCTTTAAATTTTCCGTCGTTATAAAGATACGTTTGGGGAGGATAATTAGAAAAACCTGATACCTTATAAGCAGAGATATACTTTTGCTGTACAGTTGAGTTTGTATCAATTTCACTTGCTTTAACGCTTTGAATCGGTGTGTTAGCTATAATACTGAACAAAACAATTAAACTAAAAATATAGGGCATTACTGTTTTTTCATATTTCCTATACTCACCTCGTATTATTTCTATTATTTTTGGTTAATCTTCTATATTAAAACATTATTAGATTTGGCCAAATCTATAAAACTGATATATCAACCATATTATACCAATTATGTTAAACAGGGTCAATTATAATATTAGGTCAACTATAAATGATTATCATGCTCTATACTTTAGACATATGAATTGATCTTAATAAAAATAGAAATTATACCAATGATAGAGGTACAAGATATGATTATTTTGAAAATTTCTTAATATGCGAAACATAATAATTACAGGGTATATGCTGAACACCCAACAATGCAAAACACATAATAAAAAACATGCCCTGATTTCAGAGCATGCTATCTTCTATCTTCATTTACCCGGACTTCGATATGGTATCGCGGCAGGGCTTTGATCAGTTTTTTGTGGAGGCGGGCTTCGGCGGCAATTTTCCCGCGGTCGGACAACATTCCTTTTTTATAAACGGACACCCACATCCGGTCGCCATTAATCCAGATAGAATCGGGGACGAACTCATCGGTTGCGGCAATCACAGCCTTCGCTTTGTTAAGATCATTGCCCTGGTTACCGGCACCAGCTTCACCGCCGCTGCCGGTTCGGTCCAAATCAAGGAAATTCGGGTTTTGGTTGGTGATGTCGTTTTCGACCAGGTGCTGCTCGTTCTTGCCGCGGTTGGCGACGAAATCCGGGTTATGATTTCGGGTTTCGGAGCGGTTTGACATATAATTGGGCGGACTGTTATCTTTGCGTAAATCGTAGGCGGTATCATCGGCGCTGCGATTGGCGTTTTGACATCCGGCTGTGAACATTAATAGCATGATGAACGTAGGAAACAGCCATTTTTTCATGTTGTACACCTCCCATTGCTATTATCTTGCCCTAGTCATGGCTGGAACTGTACATGTGAATTGTTTCCAACAGGATGGTTAAGTTGGCAACGGGAGGCCTTTATTGGTTGTCGCAGTTTGAAGGTGGTTACCGACGGATTTTGAGACTTTACCGGTACCTTTCCCCCTTTTACCATCCAATTTGCAGCGAATACTGGCAAAACCCCTTTAGTGGACCTAAAAATCGGCATAAAATCTGTGATAATCCGTATAAAAAAACTGCCCAAGACACATATCTTGGACAGTTTTTTTCGCAAATAAATCAGACACCTGAACCGGCGGCGTCTGCACTCGCTTCGTAAACTGCGGTTTTCGGCACTTCGTGGTGATGACGGCAGCGTGGTTCATATTTTTCAGCGGCTCCCACTAAGATAACCGGATCATGGTAGGATGCCGGACGGCCGTTAATCAGCCGTTGTGTCCGACTGGCGGGCGAACCGCAAACAGCACAAACGGCCTGCAGCTTGGTAACTGACTCGGCAATCGCCATTAGCATCGGCATCGAGCCGAATGGCTCGCCGCGGAAATCCTGATCAAGCCCGGCAATGATCACCCGATGACCACGATCTGCCAGCTGCTGCACGACGCGGACAATGCCTTCATCAAAAAACTGAACCTCATCGATCGCAATGATGTCCATATCAGCCTCGACATGGTGTAAAATTTCGATAGAATGGGAAATTGGCTTCGCATGAAAGGAAGAACCATTATGGGATACAACGGATTGTTCGCTATAGCGATTATCAATTTTTGGTTTAAATACAGCAATTTTTTGTTTGGCAAATTGCGCACGGCGAACACGGCGAATCAATTCCTCCGATTTTCCAGAAAACATACTGCCACAGATAACCTCAACCCAGCCACTTTGCTTCATCACATACATAAATGGCGTCTCCTTCCTGTTACGAACCCTAATCTTAAATTTCATTTTAGTGAACAATAGTTTTTCCAATAAAAAACAGGCAAGTCAAATTTCTTCTTGCCTGTTTTTTTGCATCATTACTTTTGCTTAAGGCCATATCTCTTGTTGAAGCGATCAACACGTCCGCCAGCTTCTGCGAATTTTTGACGACCTGTATAGAACGGATGGCACTCAGAGCAAGTTTCAACACGGATGGATTCTTTTACTGATCCGCTTTCGAAAGTGTTGCCGCAAGCGCAAGTCACCATTACTTTTTTATAATTAGGATGAATTCCTGCTTTCATTCTTTTCATCTCCTTCCGCCCTGAATCATTCTGAAACAGAGTTATCGAACAACGTGCTTGTCTAAAACAGGCACTTAAGTGACTATAAACACACTGATGCTATTATACCAACGCATTACCACTTTTGCAAGCTGGGATTTTTAGGTACAGCAATTATTTTTTTAAAAGATGAACCAGTTCCGGTGTGAAAAACAGGCTTACGAGCGACGTGCTTTGAGCTCCATATCCAATTGTTCAAAAAATTCCTGATTTGATTTTGTCTGCCGCAATTTTTTTAAGAAACGCTCGGCAAAATCCGGCGAATCGGACATCGACCTGCGAATGGCCCATAGTTTGTCCAAATGATCCTTTGGAATCAGCAATTCTTCTTTACGGGTACCGGAGCGGCGGATATCAATTGCCGGGAAGACGCGGCGTTCGGCAAGCGAACGGTCCAGATGCAGCTCCATATTGCCTGTCCCTTTAAATTCCTCATAAATAACGTCATCCATCCGTGAACCAGTGTCAACAAGAGCTGTTGCTAAAATCGTCAAGCTGCCGCCTTCTTCGATGTTCCGGGCTGCCCCGAAAAACCGCTTCGGACGGTGGAAGGCTGCTGGGTCGATACCACCGGAAAGGGTCCGGCCGCTTGGCGGAATCACTAAGTTATAGGCACGGGCAAGACGGGTAATACTATCCATGAGAATGACGACATCGCGTTTATGCTCGACCAGACGCATCGCCCGATCAAGTACCAATTCGGCAACTTTGATATGATTTTCCGGTACTTCATCAAACGTCGAGCTGACGACATCGCCAGCAACGGAGCGCTCAATATCGGTGACCTCCTCCGGACGTTCATCGATCAATAGGACGATTAATTCCACTTCCGGATGGTTGGTCGTAATGCTGTTGGCAATTTCCTTCAGCAACATCGTTTTACCGGCTTTTGGCGGGGCCACAATTAAGCCGCGCTGGCCAAACCCGACCGGGGCCACCAAATCCATGATTCTCGTGGAAAGATTTTTTTGCGATGTTTCCAGACGCATCATTCGGTTTGGATATAACGGTGTTAACGCCGGAAAATAGACGCGTTCTTTGGCAGATTCCGGATCCTCGCCGTTAACCGCTTCAACGTGCAGCAAGCCAAAATAACGTTCATTTTCCTTCGGCGGACGTACCTTTCCGGACACTTTGTCGCCGTTGCGAAGATCAAAGCGGCGGATCTGCGAGGCAGAAATATAAATGTCCTCCGAACTTGGCGAATAATTAATCGGACGCAGAAAACCGAACCCTTCCGATTGGATGATTTCCAGGACGCCTTCCATGAAGAAATACCCCTGTTGTTCAGCACGAGATTTTAAAATCGCGAATATTAGTTCTTTTTTCGTTAGCTTGCTGTAATAGGTCACCTTATATTCGCGGGCCAGCTCGTAAAGCTCCTTCAGCTTCATATTTTCTAAACTTGAAATTGTTAAATCCATGTGTACACCACGCTTTTAAATTTTTCCGTCCTTACCGCAAAAGAGCGGGAGATGGTTTTATTAAAAAAAGAGGAATTAGAATAGAAGTTAAAAATGAAATGAATAGATTTGCAGAAATTATGCATAATGTATAAAACAATTTCTATTTTACCCTCTTAGCTAATTATTAATCAACTATATTTTTGACAAAGCCAAAATCCTTTAATACTAAGGGTTCATCCCTTTGGCCGATGCGAACAGGCTTTATGTTAATCAATGGAATTTTTAGATCTGGAAGGAGTTCTCCCTGGGAGAAATCGGAGTCTATTATTTATTTTTAATCGGTGTCAGGCACCAAAATGGCTGCCTGACACCTAATCGTCTTAGAGCACTAAATTTGGTTTTTTCTTTAAGCTGTGGCGCCCTTCGATGAAGCGGACGGTTCCTGACTTAGCCCGCATGACGATAGAATGTGTCGAAGCGAAGGATGCTTTGAATTGGACACCGCGCAATAGTTCGCCGTCGGTTACACCAGTGGCGGCAAAAATGGCATCGTCGCCTTTCACCAGGTCTTCCATGCGCAATACTTTGTTGACATCCAAGCCCATTTTGTTGCAGCGTTCCAGTTCCGCATCATTTTGTGGGATTAGTTTGCCCATCAGTTCGCCACCAAGACATTTTAATGCGACGGCTGAAAGGACACCCTCTGGCGCGCCGCCAGTGCCGAATAAAATGTCAACACCGGTATTGTCAAACGCCGTGTTAATCGCTGCGGCGACATCACCGTCATTGATCAATTTAATCCTCGCACCGGCTTCACGAAGCTGGGCAATAATATGCTCATGACGCGGACGGTTTAAAACCGTGGCCACGACGTCTTCGATATCTTTATTTTTTGCCTTGGCAACAGCCTTTAAGTTATCCAGGATAGGGGCGTTAATATCCACCAGGCCTACCGCTTCCGGTCCAACAGCAATTTTTTCCATATACATATCCGGAGCATGCAGTAAATTCCCATGATCGGCAACGGCAAGAACAGCCAGGGCGTTCCAGCCGCCGGAGGCTAAAATATTGGTGCCTTCAAGCGGGTCTACGGCAACATCGACACGCGGTCCATAGCCGGTTCCCAGCTTTTCGCCAATATAGAGCATCGGGGCTTCATCCATTTCCCCTTCGCCAATTACAACCGTTCCTTTCATCGGCACCGTATCAAAGACATTCCGCATCGCCGTTGTTGCGGCATCATCGGCTTCGTCCTTTTTCCCCGTCCCATCCAGCGTGCAGAGGCCAAAGCAGCCCCTTCCGTCACCCGGACTAGCTCCATCGTCAAACTTCTTTCCATCGCTTTTCCATCTCCCATTTTTTCTCTTTTCGTCAAAAAGAGGTTTGTTGAACATGCTCTGTCTATGTGTTTTTCTGAAGAAAGCGTTAGCAATCTATCGGCATGCATGCCAAAAAGCGTTAGCTTCAGCTATAGCGGTAAGATATCCGCCGCTTTAGCCGATCGCTTCCGCTTGACTAAATATTTTTCATGTGTTCCAGCTCATCTTTTGTCAAAGCTTCCCGCCATACCGTGGCACCGAGACCGTTCAATTTTTCTACCAGGTCGCTGTAGCCGCGGTCGATGTGCTCAAGTCCGGTCACTTCGGTAATTCCTTCAGCCATGAGTCCGGCAATGAATAGTGACGCCCCGGCCCGAAGGTCACTGGCCTTCACCTTAGCCCCTTGCAGCTGAATGGGACCATTGATGATCGCCGATCGTCCCTCGACCTTAATATTGGCATTCATTCTTCGGAGCTCATCAATATGTTTAAAACGGGCACCATAAATCGTATCGGTAACTACGCTCGATCCGGCAGCACGCGTTAACAGCGTGGTAAACGGCTGCTGCAGATCAGTGGGAAATCCCGGATATACGAGCGTTTTAATATCAACCGCTTTTAAATTCGGCACTGTTTTGACAAAGATTTGATCATCGCCTGATTCCACGAAGACGCCCATTTCACGCAGTTTGGCAATCACCGATTCCAAATGGAGAGGAATGACATTATCAATGATCACACCCTCGCCCATGGCTGCCGCAAGGATCATATATGTACCTGCTTCAATCCGGTCGGGAATGATGGTATGACGGCAGCCGTTCAAGGTTTCAACCCCTTCAATGCGGATGACATCGGTTCCGGCTCCTTTAATTTTCGCCCCCATATTCGTCAGCAGGGTAGCAACATCAATAATTTCCGGTTCCTTGGCAGCATTTTCAATCACCGTCCGGCCTTTTGCCCGGACCGCCGCCAGCATGATATTAATCGTCGCGCCAACACTGACAACGTCAAGGTAAATCCGGGCGCCATGAAGCTCATCAGCCCGCAGATAAATTGCCCCCTGTTCATTGGTCACTTGAGCACCAAGGGCTTCGAAGCCTTTAATATGCTGATCGATGGGACGCGGTCCTAAATGACAGCCCCCGGGCAGACCAATGACCGCCTTTTTGAAACGGCCGAGCATCGCACCCATAAGATAGTAGGAGGCACGCAGCTTTTTGACCTTGCCATTTGGCAGCGGCATGGAAATCATCGTGGAAGGGTCCACCGTCATTTCTTCGCTGTTAATATTTACCCTTCCGCCAATCTCTTCGAGCAGGTCTTTCAAGATTTCCACATCAGAAATATGTGGCAGCCCTTCAATCGTTACCGGTGATTCTGCTAAAATAGTGGCGGGTATGAGTGCAACGGCACTATTTTTAGCACCGCTGACACGCACGGTTCCTTTTAACGAATATCCGCCCGCAATTTTAAGCTTTTCCATTTTCGACTCCCTTCTAAGCCTATATAAAACAGATTGTTACAGGCTTACAGCGTTTAGAACCCCATTTTTTAGTACACTAGTCGACTGGCGAGCCCCTCAGGGCGAAGCCAGAAGCGCAGTTACATGTATGCTTAAGAAAGCTTATTCTTTCTTATTAGCTAAAAAATCCGGTTTTAAACAGCTTCAGGTATATTTTTCCAATCATCATACCGAAATTCCGACAGTTTGTCTAACTTATAGTTTACACGAAAATTTCATTTTCATGTATCAATCTGAAAAAAATTTCGCGAAAATGGAAAAAGCGGTACTTTTTTAGGCCTCTGTCCGGGAATTCCAGTCTTTTAAGAAGGCCTCAATTCCTTTATCTGTCAATGGATGCTTCGTCAAGCTCATTAATACTTTGTACGGAATGGTCGCAATGTGGGCTCCGCGCAATGCCGCTTCGGTGACATGCATTGGGTGGCGGATCGAAGCAGCGATGATTTCCGTCTCAATTCCATGGATCGCGAAAATTTCGGAAATAGTGGAAATCAGATCCAAGCCGTTTTGCCCAATATCATCCAATCGACCAAGGAATGGGGAGACATAGGTTGCCCCTGCTCTTGCTGCCAAAAGTGCCTGGTTGGCGTTAAAAATTAACGTTACATTTGTTTTGATGCCTTCTTGGGACAAGGCATGAACTGCCTTTAACCCGTCCGGCGTCATCGGAACTTTTACGGTAATATTTGGAGCGATCGCCGCCAATTCGCGTCCTTCTTTAATCATTCCTTCGGCATCCAGTGCAATCACTTCGGCGCTGACGGAGCCTGGTACGAGGCTGGTAATTTCCTTTAACCGCTGGTGGAACGAAACGCCTTTTTCTTTCGCTACCAGTGAAGGATTAGTCGTTACTCCGGCAAGCAGGCCAAGTTCATGAGCCTCGCGTATTTCATCCAAATTAGCTGTATCAATAAAAAATTTCATGACATTCCCTCCAATTTTTTTTATTGAAATGAAAGGTAAAACTTTCGAACACACGGAAACCGCCCTTTTTAAATAGGGCGGTTCGCTTTTTATAATGGTGCCTGACACCAACAATTACGCTTTTTGTGAGGAGCCAAACTCGCGAATTTTGCCAATAACGGTTTCTTTAATCGTTTCGCGTGCAGGTCCTAAGTATTTACGTGGATCATACATCTCTGGATTGGCCGCCAACACTTCGCGAACTGTTTTTGCCGAAGCAATTTGGTTTTCAGTATTGACGTTAATTTTTGCTGTCCCAAGTGAAATCGCTTTTTGAATGTCTTTTGTCGGAATTCCGGTACCACCATGAAGGACTAATGGCACACCGGTGATATTGCCGATTTCCTCCATCTCTTTGAAGCCCAGTTTTGGCTCGCCTTTGTAAGGACCATGAACAGAGCCTAATGCAGGAGCCAAGCAGTCAATGCCAGTTCGCTTAACCAGCTCGTTACATTCGTTAGGATCAGCATAAATGATGCCTTCACCGACTACATCGTCTTCTTGTCCGCCGACAGTGCCAAGTTCTGCTTCAACGGAAACTCCTTTGGCATGAGCATATTCTACTACCTTTGAGGTAATCTCGACGTTTTCTTCAAAAGGGTGGTGCGAAGCATCGATCATTACAGAAGTAAAGCCAGCATCAACCGCTTCTTTACATTTTTCAAAGCTTGAACCATGGTCAAGGTGAATCGCCACAGGAACAGTAATTTTATAATCCTCCATTAATCCTTCAACCATTTTTACAACGGTTTTGAAACCGCCTATATAACGGCCTGCACCCTCAGAGACACCAAGAATAACCGGTGATTTTTCTGCCTCTGCTGCTTGCAGAATCGCCTGGGTATATTCCAGGTTATTAATGTTAAACTGCCCAACAGCATAGCCTTCCGCTTTTGCTTTTTTCAGCATTTCTGTCATTGAAACTAAAGGCATTATGATTCCTCCTTAAATTAGGTCGATGTCCCTTCTCAATTGAGTAGTTCATTTAAATGGTTTCCTACTAAATTGTCAATTATGTATTGAGAACCGTACATCGCCAATTAAAAGTCATATGTATCATATCAAATCAAAAACAGAAATACCATTCATCGGGCACAGTTTTTCAAACTGTCATAATGAAAGCGGATCCACTTAAATTTGGAATCCTAGTTTGCTTTTTGCTGGATATATTTCCTTACGGCTGTACGGATATCATCAATGTCAAATGGTTTGGCAAAATGGGTAATGGCGCCCAGATCTTTTGCTTCCTGGATCATATCCAGCTCACCATAGGCGGTCATGATGATCACACGAATGTCCGGATCGATAACCTTCATTCGTTTTAAAATTTCAATCCCGTCCATCCCTGGTATTTTCATGTCCAAGAGGACAAGATCCGGGGCATGCTTGGTCACGATATCAAGCGCCTGAACTCCATTTGCTGCTTGAAACGTTTTGTATCCTTCCTTTTGAAGTACCTCATTTAGCAAGATCCGAATACCAAATTGATCGTCGACAATTAAAATATTCCCTTTCATCCTTCCACCTCTCCCCAATTTACTAAGATAAAACCTTTAAATCCCCCATTATACATGCTATTATTCTACTTTGTCTGAAAGAATTCCTGCTAATTTCTGTCATGTGATCATTTATTTTGAGGAATTGCTGTCTGTTTTTCTTTTATAGGAGGAAAGCTTATAATTCAGATAGCAAATGAAGGAGGATTTTTATGTTAAAAATGTTTACTACCCAGCTAACTGGTTTATTTAAAAGGATTGCTGATACAGCGGAATTTTCCTTTGAAGATGGGGCACGTCTGCTCGCACAGGCGCCTGCCGGCGACGGCTCGATTTATATTTATGGAGTCGCTGAAATGAAAGCGGTCGAGTTGGAGGCTCTTGAAGGGGCTGAGCCGTTGAATTCGGCGAAACGGTTGGACGACTCGACTGTTTCGGAGTTAACCGAAGCCGACAGGGTGATTATTTTTTCGCGGAATTCCACTGATGAAGCGGCCTTGCGTGTTGCCGGGGAGCTTCAAGGAAAAAACATCCCGTTTGTTGCTGTTTCGACGGTGCTGGACGCAGAGGGCTACAGCGGGCTGGCTGAAATAGCGGATGTGCATATCGATTTAGGGCTGAAGATGGGCCTGATTCCCGATGAATTTGGCGGACGGGTCGGTTATCCGGCGGCGATGGCCGGGCTATATGCTTATTACGGTTTAAAATTTACGATTGATGAGATTTTGGAAGAGTACGAGCTGTGATTGTGTTCTTTTTTTTGATCTAGCTGGTCCCTAGTTGACCCAATAGGGGGTTCCCCTTGATTTCAGGCAAGTAGGGCCGCTCTTATTAACCCAATTAGCGCTTTTTTCTTAATTTCAGGCAAGTAGACCTCCTCTAGTTGACTGAAACAGTTATTTTTCCTGATTTCGGGCAAGTAGACTGCTTCTAGCTTACCCAATAAGTTATTTTTTCTAATTTCGGGCAAGTAGACCGGTTCTAGTTGACCCAAATTGTTATTTTTCCCGATTTCAAGTAAGTAGACTGCTTCTAGCTTACCCAATAAGTTATTTTTTCTAATTTTAGGCAAGTAGACCGGTTCTAGTTGGCCGAAAAAGTTATTTTTCCTAATTTCGAGCAAGTAGATCTGCCCCAAGTCTGCCAGTCTAAATACTTTGACATCTTGCGGCATCTTCAAGACCTGTTTTATCTATTGTGACAAAAATATCTACACTTTTTCGGCGGATATCTACACTAATTATATTTCCAATTTTTCCAAAAAATAAATTCCTTCAAAAAAAGCCGGTTCCCCCATAATGAGGGGAACTGGCCGATATTCAAATCTTATTTTCCACTAATTGTTGCATGAATAAATTCACGGAATAGCGGCTGCGGACGCGTTGGTCTGGAGACGAACTCCGGATGGAACTGGGAGGCAACAAACCACGGATGATCTTTCAGCTCGATGATTTCCACCAAACGGCCGTCCGGGCTGGTTCCTGAAAATACAAAGCCGGCCTCTTCCATCTCTTGACGATAGTGATTGTTAAATTCATATCGATGGCGGTGGCGCTCATATACCACTTTTTCACCATAGGCGGCAAATGCCTTTGTGCCCTCAGCCAGGCGGCATGGATAAAGGCCCAAACGCAACGTTCCACCCATATTCTCGACATCCTTTTGCTCCGGCAGCAGATCGATCAGCGGATGCTTGGTATCCGGAACAAATTCGGAAGAATGAGCATCATGATAGCCTAGCACATTACGGGCAAACTCAATCGTCGCCAGCTGCATTCCGAGACAGATCCCCAGAAACGGTTTCTTCATCTCGCGGGCATAGCGGGTCGCTTCAATTTTCCCTTCAATGCCACGGTCGCCAAAACCGCCGGGAACGAGAACGCCATCAACATCGTTCAGTAGTTCGGCCACATTTTCACGGGTTACGTCCTCGGAATTGATCCATTTCACTTCGACATCAGCATCAAACGCATAACCGGCGTGCTTCAAAGCCTCAACTACGGAAATATAAGCATCTTGGAGCTCAACATATTTCCCGACAAGACCAATACGGGTTTTTCCTGACAACTTTAGTACCTTATCAGCCAAGGCCTTCCATTCCGTCATGTCAGGGTCTTGGGTGACTAATTTCAAGTGGTCACAGACAATTTGATCCATATGCTGCTCCTGCAGCGCAAGCGGGATCGAATACAAGGTGTCGGCATCGCGGCATTCGATAACAGAACGAGCATCAATATCACAGAACAGAGCAATTTTATCCTTCATATCCTGCGAAATCTCCATTTCCGTGCGGACGACGATAATATTTGGCTGAATTCCGAGGCTGCGCAATTCCTTGACACTGTGCTGGGTTGGCTTCGTCTTCATCTCGCCGGCAGCTTTAATATAAGGAACGAGCGTACAGTGGATGTACATCACATTGTCACGGCCGATATCGCTCTTGATTTGGCGAATTGCCTCTAGAAACGGCAGCGACTCGATGTCACCGACAGTTCCGCCAATTTCGGTAATCACGACATCGGCATTTGTTTCCCTGCCGGCGCGGAAGACACGGTCCTTGATTTCATTGGTAATATGCGGAATCACTTGAACGGTTGCCCCTAAATAGTCGCCGCGGCGCTCTTTGTGCAATACCGAAGAGTAGATTTTTCCTGTTGTCACGTTAGAATATTTGTTTAAATTAATATCGATAAAGCGCTCATAGTGGCCCAAATCCAAATCGGTTTCCGCGCCGTCATCAGTGACAAACACCTCACCATGCTGATACGGGCTCATCGTTCCCGGATCGACATTGATGTATGGGTCAAATTTTTGAATCGTGACACTTAACCCCCGATTTTTCAATAATCTGCCTAAGGAAGCCGCCGTAATTCCTTTTCCAAGCGATGAGACAACACCGCCGGTTACAAAAATATACTTTGTCATACAAATTCCCCCTCTGTTACAGTTTGTACATAATTTAAATTGTTAAAGGGCATTTTTCGAAAAAAACCTTTTCCGCTCGTGTAAAATGAAAAAACCCCACGAAAACGGAGTTTTTCCCATAAAAAAACGCTCCACTTTACATATTGTAAGGGAGCGTATTGTTGATAAATACGAATTGTCCTTTTTTAAGGAGCCCAAACAAGATAATACAAGTTGACGTGAGAAAAGTCAAGGCAAAAAAATTACAGGTCTTCCTCCTCTTCCTCTTCTTCCAACTCTTCATCATCAAGCTCGAGTTCTTCATCAATTTCTTCATCCTCATCGAGGTCGAAGGCTTCATCATCATCCAATATTTCTTCGTCTTCGTCAAAATCATCAACACTATCGATGTCATCAAAATCTTCGTCGTCTTCGACCAAATCTTCATCATCGAATTCATCAATGTCATCATAGTCCTCGTCATCGATTTCATCGTAAACATCCAGATCTTCGTCATCGACAACCTTCTTCGCCTTCTTCTTCCTCGGCTTCACCACGGTCACCACTTCTTCTTCCTGTGTATCAACAGGATACCAAACCCGAAGTCCCCAGCGGTTTTCACCTAATGAAAGAAACCGGCCGTCGACATTGATGTCTGTGTAAAATTGTGACAGACGAGACCGCATTTCTTGTTCAGAAATACCGGCAGCTGCCGAAATTTCCTTGACTAAGTCAAGAAACGAAATCGGCTGTTTGCTGTCTTTTAAAAATTCATACGCCATTTCGATGAGGGATAACTCTAATAACTCCTCTTTTGAGTATTGTGCTAGACTCAAGTACAGCACTTCCTTTCTCTATTTAACACGGCATTATTTAAATATTTACCCAAATGCATATTCACCATTATAAACAAATTCCCTCTGTTTATGCTAGTTCAAACCGCAGTTTGTACGAAAATTTTACTCGCCTTCCTTTTCTTTTTGTTCGCGAAACTTTTTGTATTCTTTGATCGAAACCACCAGAAAGAAAATGGCCAACAATAGAAAAGAAATCGCTCCTAATTGCCGTTCGTACAAGTAATACAATGGCCAGGCAAAAACAAGTAAAATAATAATCATGTGACTGAGCTTCATACGTTGACCACCTGCCATACCCATGGATGTTTGTCCGCTTAGTTTATCATTCTATATGACATTTTAACATAAAAATACAATGGCTTTTAACACCATTGTATTTTTATGAAAAAATTTTAACCGTTATCGCTTCTATTTTTCTATCTATTTTATCATCCCGCTCGCTTGATAAAAGCTGGTGTGCCGCGCCTCCTACATATTCCGGCGGTACTGCCCGCCGACCTCATAAAGGGCCCGGGAAATCTGGCCAAGGCTGGCGACCTTGACGGTTTCCATTAATTCCGCAAAAATATTGCCGCCCGTCACCGCTGTCTCCTTCAACCGGTTCAACGCTGCCGGGGCATCAGAAGCATGTTTTTCCTGGAAGGCACGTAAATTATGAATCTGCAGCTCCTTTTCTTCCTTCGTGGCTCTGGCCAACTCCATCTTATCAATCTCTTCCGCAGCCAGCGGATTCGGGTTCAAATAGGTATTAACGCCGATGATTGGCAGTTCCCCGCTATGCTTTTTCATTTCATAATACATTGACTCTTCCTGAATTTTTCCGCGCTGGTACTGGGTTTCCATCGCCCCGAGGACACCGCCGCGGTCATTCAGGCGGTCAAATTCCTGCAGCACCGCTTCCTCGACAAGGTCGGTCAACTCCTCGATAATAAACGACCCTTGGAGCGGATTTTCATTTTTGGTTAAGCCGTGCTCCTTCGTGATAATCAGCTGAATTGCCATCGCCCGGCGCACCGATTCCTCCGTTGGTGTGGTAATCGCCTCGTCATAGGCATTGGTGTGCAGCGAGTTACAGTTATCATGCAGCGCCATCAACGCCTGCAACGTGGTCCGGATATCGTTAAAATCAATTTCCTGGGCGTGCAGCGAGCGACCCGATGTCTGCACATGGTACTTCAGCTTCTGGCTCCGCTCATTGGCGCCGTATTTTTCGCGCATCACCGTGGCCCAAATGCGCCGCGCCACCCTTCCGATCACGGTATACTCCGGATCGAGACCGTTCGAGAAGAAGAACGACAGATTCGGCGCAAAATCATCAATATCCATACCGCGGCTTAAATAATACTCAACATACGTAAAACCGTTGGCCAGCGTAAATGCCAGCTGCGAAATCGGGTTCGCCCCCGCTTCAGCAATATGGTAGCCGGAAATCGACACTGAATAATAATTGCGCACCTGGTGGTCAATAAAGTACTGCTGAATATCGCCCATCATCCGCAGTGCAAATTCGGTCGAAAAAATGCAGGTATTTTGGCCTTGGTCCTCTTTTAAAATATCAGCCTGGACGGTACCGCGGACGGTTCTTAGCGTATAGGCCTTGACGTCGTTAAACTCCTCGACGGTCAGACACCGGCCCAGCTCGGCCTCTTTCTTCTTCACCTGCTGATCGATCGCCGTATTCATAAACATCGCCAAAATAATCGGCGCCGGTCCGTTTATCGTCATCGAAACCGATGTCGACGGGTGGCAGAGATCAAAGCCGTCATACAGTTTTTTCATATCATCCAGCGTACAAACGCTGACACCGCTCTCGCCGACCTTCCCGTAAATATCCGGGCGGTAATCCGGATCCTCTCCGTAAAGGGTGACCGAATCAAAGGCCGTGCTCTAGCGCTTAGCCGGGTCATCCTTTGATAAATAATGGAAACGGCGGTTCGTCCGTTCCGGTGTCCCTTCGCCGGCAAATTGGCGTTTCGGGTCCTCGCCCTCGCGCTTAAACGGAAAAACCCCTGCTGTATACGGGAACGAGCCGGGAACATTTTCGCGATACACCCAGCGGAGGATTTCACCATAATCCTTATATTTCGGCAACGCCACCTTAGGAATATCAAGACCGGATAAGCTTTTTGTTTTTAACACGGTCATAATTTCTTTATCGCGGATTCTCGTGACAAACTGGTCACCGCTGTAAGCAGCCTTGGTCGCTTCCCAGCCGTCAAGAATCTTTTTCGACTCCGGCGAGAGCTTTGCTTCGGTTTCCTGCTTGACGGCCTCCAAGGCGGCAACCACCTCGGGCTGATCCTTGACCGCCGCCATCGCTCCTTCAAGCTGGAACAGTTTCCGAGCGAGGTTCGCCTGCTCTTCCGCTTTTTTGTGATAATGGCGGACTGTCTCGGATATTTCTCGCAAGTAATAACGGCGTTCCGCTGGAATGATCACATTTTGTTTTTCAACAGCAGCATTCTTGCTAAAAGTAGTCACCCAATCAGTTCCCGCTTTTTCATTGATTTTTTCAATCAGCGCGGCAAACAGGGCGTTTGTCCCCGGATCGTGGAACTGACTGGCAATCGTGCCATACACCGGCATTTCCGACAGATCCTTTTCAAACAGCATGTGGCTGCGCTGGTATTGCTTTTGCACTTGGTTCTTGGCATCCTCCGAACCTTTGCGCTCGAATTTATTGATCACAATCAAATCGGCAAAGTCGATCATATCGATTTTTTCCAGCTGTGACGGTGCGCCAAACTCACTGGTCATCACATACATCGATACATCGCAGATTTCCGTGATGGCCGCATCTCCTTGGCCAATGCCGCTCGTTTCCACGACGATCAGGTCAAAGCCGGCGGCTTTCACCACCGCGACGGCATCTTGAATTGCCAGTGACAATTCGCTTCTTGATGCCCTTGTAGCCAGACTCCGCATATACACATTGGGTGAAAAAATCGCATTCATCCGGATCCGGTCGCCAAGCAGCGCGCCGCCAGTTTTTTGTTTCGTCGGGTCAACCGACAGAATCGCTACCTTTTTCCCTGGGAATTCATTGAGAAAGCGGCGGATTAACTCATCTGTGAGTGAGCTTTTTCCAGCGCCGCCGGTTCCGGTAATGCCAACAACCGGGACGGCCTTCTCAAGCTGCTTCACTTTTTCCAGCGTACTGGCGGCTTCGGCATTTTGCTCAACATGCAGCTCAGCTAAGGTAATCAGTTTGGCAATCGCATTAACATCGCCAGTCGGTAACTTTTCAATCTCCTCAGAAACGTCGCCGCTGACCGTGGAAAAATCACATTCCTCGATCATCAGGTCAATCATCCCCTGGAGACCCATTTCGCGGCCGTCATCCGGCGAAAAGATCCGGGCGATCCCGTAATCATGCAATTCCTTGATTTCTTTTGGAATGATCACACCGCCCCCGCCGCCGTAGATGCGGATGTGCGGCGCACCTTTTTCCTGCAATAAGTCATACATGTATTTAAAATACTCAACATGGCCGCCTTGATACGAGGAAATCGCAATTCCCTGAACATCCTCTTGAATCGCGGCATTGACAACCTCCTCAACCGAACGGTTATGACCGAGGTGAATGACCTCTGCACCACTCGATTGAAGAATGCGCCGCATAATATTGATGGAGGCATCATGGCCGTCAAACAGGCTTGACGCCGTTACAAAGCGGATATGGTGTTTCGGCTGATATTTTTTCATCCTGCTCCCCCTTTTGGTTGAAACTGACGTAAACCGGCCAGCAACAGTTCTGTCTGCCGTTCAATATATTCATCAAGCGTAAATAACTTTCGTAAGGCCCAGCGGCGGAAGCCCCACATTTGCCCCTGGACGAAAATATTGTGGGCAATGATTTGAATTTGTGGCTCTGTTAATTCCAATTCACCGTTTTCGACACATTTTTGCAGCAGGTCTGCAAACATGCCGACCATTTCCATTTCCTTTTTTAATACATAGGGCAAGGCATCCTTTGACAGTGATTTCACTTCCTGATACATGACCAGCACCTCGGCCTGCATCTCATCCATTACTTGGAAAAAATTGGCCACCCCAAGTTTCAGACTTTCCAATGTCCCCTGCTTGAGCTCAAGATCCTGCTGCAGGCGCTCGCTGACGTGATCATAAATACTGTCACAAACAAGGTACAGGACGTCCTCCTTGGTCCGAATATATTCGTACAATGTACCGATGCTGAACCCAGCCGCCTTGGCAATCTCCCTTGTGGTTGTTCGGTGAAATCCCTTTTCTTTAAATAGCTGCACAGCCCCTTTGATCATTTGATCACGTCGCTTCTGCACAAGGCGTTCATCCTTGACCGAGGCCTGAACTTCCCGTTTACTCATGCATCTACCGCCTTTGTTCAAAGTAAGCAATCCCTGACAACCGCCATTCTTTTTGGAAAAAAAGCATCGTCAGGGAAATTTGTTTTGTTTTTTTGTGAGTTTTCGGATGCCGGATGGCTGGTTAGAAAAATCGCCGCCAGAAGTTGTCTGGGTTACGGCAAAACTAGGTTGTGATCACTTTTTCTACCACAAAGTGGCTTGGTTAGATAAGACTAGGTTGGATCACTTTTCCCACCGCGCATCGTGTAGGTTTCCGCCCAACTGAGGTGGCGAATCCTTTTTTCCAGCCCCGCGCTGTTCGTTTATTTTGTCAGCATCCGGGAAATCACGAGACGCTGGATTTCCTGAGTGCCCTCATAAATTTGTGTAATCTTGGCATCACGCATGAAGCGTTCAACCGGGTAATCCTTTGTATAACCGTAGCCGCCAAAGATTTGCACCGCTTCGGTCGTCACCTTCATCGCAGTGTCGCCAGCAAACAGCTTCGACATCGCTGATTCTTTGCCGTACGGAAGCCCGTTTGATTCAAGCCAGGCTGCCTGATAGGTTAATAGTCTTGAAGCTTCAACCGCTGTTGCCATGTCGGCCAGCTTGAAGCTGATGCCTTGGTTGGCGGCGATTGGTTTGCCAAATTGATGGCGTTCCTTTGCATACTCGACAGCGGCGTCCAGCGCACCTTGAGCAATTCCGACTGCTTGGGCAGCGATCCCGTTGCGCCCGCCATCAAGGGTCATCATGGCAATTTTAAAGCCTTGCCCTTCTTCGCCGAGACGGTTTTCAACCGGAACCTTACAATCTTCAAAAATAATTTCCGTTGTCGGCGAGGAACGAATGCCCAGTTTCTTTTCTTTTTTGCCAACCGAGAAGCCTGGGAAGTCTTTTTCGATAATGAATGCCGTTGTTCCTCTTTGCTTGTTGCTCGGGTCGGTTAAGGCAAAGACGACGTAAATATCCGCCTGACCACCGTTGGTGATGAAAATTTTCGAGCCATTGAGGACATAATGGTCGCCATCGAGTTTCGCCGTTGTTCGCATTCCGCCGGCATCCGAACCGCTGCCCGGCTCCGTTAAGCCGTAGGCACCGATTTTGCTGCCTTCCGCCAACGGACGAAGGTATTTCTGCTTTTGCTCCTCGCTGCCAAATTTGTAGATCGGCCAGCTGGCCAGTGAAGTGTGGGCAGAAAGGGTCACACCGATCGATGAATCCACGCGTGATAACTCCTCGACAGCAATACAATAAGCAAGGTAATCACTGCCAATACCACCGTACTCTTCCGGCCAAGGAATCCCCGTCAAGCCAAGCTCTGCCATCTTGTCAAAAAGTTCGCGGTCAAAGCGCTCTTGCTCGTCTCTTTCCGCTGCAGTTGGGGCAACTTCGTTTCTGGCAAAATCACGCACCATTTTCCGAATCATTTCATGTTCTTCTGTTAATTTAAAGTTCACTGGGTGAACCCCCCTTTGTGAATGTTTTTTTACATAATGTTGTGGATTATTTACGAATTAGAGTGACTTTTTTACGAAATTTGATGTTTTTTTTACAAAATTACTATGGAATTGTACAAAAGTTGGTAATACCCTGGAAATCGCACTCTGTTTTTACGTATCTTAAAGACTTTTTTACGAATTTGAATGATTTTTTTACGAAATTGCTAGTGGATTATTCAAAGGTTGGTAATTTACTGGAAATTTCGTTTTGTTTTTACATAATCCAGAGATTTTTTTCGAAATTTGATTGTCTTTTTACGAAATTGCTTCTGAATGATTCAAAAGTTGGCAATCTGCTAGAAATCAGCAGTTTGTTTTACAAATGCTTGCTGATGACGATTCTTTGGATTTCGCTCGTGCCTTCGTAAATTTCCGTTACTTTAGCATCGCGGAAATAGCGCTCTACTGGGTAATCCTTCGTGTAGCCATAGCCTCCGAACACTTGAATCGCTTCGGTCGTCACTTCTACTGCTGTTCGGCTGGCAAACAATTTTGCCATTGAAGCTTCCATTCCGCACTTCAGACCATGAGAGCGTAGATCGGCGGCGCGATAGACTAATAATTTTGCTGCTTCAACACTTGTCGCCATATCAGCTAGCTTAAAGGCAATCCCTTGCTGGGCGGCGATTGGTTTACCAAATTGATATCGCTCTTTGGCATAAGCAGTGGCCGCATCGAGCGCCGCTTCGGCAATACCGAGCGCCTGCGCAGCAATCCCGATGCGGCCGGCGTCAAGGTTGGCCATGGCAATTTTAAAACCTTCCCCCTCCTTGCCAAGCAGATTAGCTTTCGGTACACGCATATTGTCAAATGTCAACTGGACCGTTCTTGAACCGTGCAGGCCCAGTTTCTTTTCATCCTTGCCTACACATAAGCCAGGGGTGTTTTTTTCGACAATAAAAGCAACAATTCCTTTGGTGCCCAGTTGCGGTTCGGTCGTAGCAAAAACAATATAGACATCCGCTTCACCGCCGTTCGTGATAAACAGCTTCGAGCCGTTCAATACATACTCATCACCATCGCGGACAGCTCGTGTTTTCAGACTGGCGGCATCCGACCCAGCACTTGGCTCGGTCAGGCAAAAAGCGCCTAAGTACTCGCCTGCTGCCAGCTTCGGCACGTATTTTTGTTTCTGCTCTTCGGTGCCAAAATAAACAATCGGGTTCGTGCCGACCGATGTGTGCACGGAAAGAATCACCCCCATCGTCGCGCTCACCTTGGCAAGCTCATGGATCGCGATAATATAGGAGGTGAAATCCATTGCCGCCCCGCCATAAGCCTCTGGAATCGGGATCCCCATCAGACCGAGCTCCCCCATTTTCCGGAGAATCTCACGAGGGAATTCGCCGTTTTCCATGTTTTCGATAAATGGAGCGATTTCCGCCTGAGCAAAATCACGCACCATTTTGCGCATCATCTGTTGTTCTTCTGTAAAAGTAAGATTCATGTTGGTCTCCCCTTCAGAGGATAGTTTTTGTTGATTCGCGGATATCGATTGGCAATTCGCCGAGATCTGATATTGAATCGCCGATATGTAGTAGCAATTCGCCGATATCCGGCATTGAATCGTCGAAATATGACCCGAAACCGCCGATATCTGACCCAGATCCGCTAATATAATCCAGATTTCCGCTGACTAAATCATTTCTGCAGATAAAGCAGCTTTATTCGTAGACGTAAAAGCCGCGTCCGGTCTTCTTGCCAAGCCAGCCTGCCTTGACATATTTGCGCAGCAGCGGGCATGGGCGGTATTTATCGTCACCGAAGCCATCATGGAGCGTTTCCATAATATATAAGCAGGTGTCCAGCCCGATAAAATCAGCTAATGTTAAAGGCCCCATCGGATGGTTCATGCCGAGCTTCATCACTTCATCAATGGCTTCTTTCGTGGCCACGCCCTCGTACAAGGTATAAATCGCTTCATTGATCATCGGCATTAACACGCGGTTAGCCACAAATCCCGGGAAGTCGTTCACTTCCACCGGCACTTTGTTTAACGTTTTTGTCATATCTTCAATCACCTGATATACCTCGTCAGCCGTTGCTAAGCCGCGGATAATTTCCACCAGCTTCATCACCGGCACCGGGTTCATAAAGTGCATCCCGATGACTTTTTCCGGGCGCTTTGTTACCGCGGCAATTTCCGTAATTGGCAATGACGAGGTGTTGCTTGCCAAAATCGTATGTTCCGGGGCAATCTCATCCAGTTGAGCAAAGATTTTTGCCTTGATCTCCATATTTTCCACCGCTGCTTCGATAACAAGATCGACTTCGCTCGCGTCTTGTAAATCGATAGATGGAGTCAGGTTATTTAATACTTCCTGTTTTTGCTCCTCTGTAAGGCGGCCCTTGTCGACATTGCGGGTTAAATTTTTGTTGATCACTCCAAGCCCACGCTCAACAAATTCCAGTTTCAAATCATTTAACAGTACCTTGTAACCTGCCTGAGCACAAACCTGGGCAATCCCCGAGCCCATTTGCCCTGCTCCGACTACCATTACTTTTTCAACTGTCATATTGCTCCCCCTCTGTTTTTAGTGATTGGATATTTAAAAAATTGCTTTGGACATTTTTTGGGTGGTTTTGGACATTTTTTCAAACGTTTTGGACAAATAGACAAATATCGGTACCAGTACGTTCACTATTGCCCCTTTGGTACCTCAATCATCACGGCATCGCCCTGGCCGCCGCCGGAGCAGATCGCGGCAATCCCGATCCCGCCGCCGCGTCGCTTCAATTCATGGATTAATGTAATGATAATTCTTGCTCCACTTGCACCGATCGGATGTCCGAGAGCAACAGCGCCACCATTGACATTAATTTTTTCCGGATCCAATCCGGCGATTTGACTGCTCGCTAACGTGACAGCGGCAAATGCTTCATTAATTTCAAACAAATCGATATCTGCCAGGCTTTTGCCGGTTTTTCGCAAAATTTCATTGATGACGAAGCCCGGTGTCTTAGGAAAGTCCTTTGCCTCTACGGCGACCGCCGCCTGCCCGATAATCACTGCCTCCACCTTGCGGCCTTCACGCGCCGCCCGCTCCTCACTCATGAGCACCAGGGCACCGGCCCCATCATTCACTCCGGGGGCATTTCCGGCAGTAATGGTCCCTTCACCATTAAAAGCCGGTCCCAGCTTTGCCAGCTTTTCTAGGGATGTATCCTTCCGTGGCGATTCATCATGCTCGACGATTACCGGGGCACCTTTGCGCTGCGGTACCTCAACAGCAACAATTTCTTCGGCAAATTTGCCGCTCTCGATGGCGGCAAGTGCCCGTTGGTGACTCCTAAATGCCCACTCATCCTGGGCTTCGCGGCTGAGTCCCATTTCCTCAGCGGTTGAGTTCCCATATGTGCCCATGTGAACCCCGGTGAAGCTGCAGCTTAAACCGTCGTGAATCATTAAATCTTTCACAGCCGCATCGCCCATCCTTAAGCCCCATCTTGCTTTTGGTAAAAAATACGGGGAGTTGCTCATCGATTCCATACCCCCGGCAACAATCACTTCTTCCTCACCCAGGCGGATGATTTGATCCGCCAAGGTCACGCTGCGTAAGCCCGAGGCACATACCTTGTTGATGGTTTCTGTCTTTACTTCCCATGGTAATCCAGCGTTCCGGGCAGCCTGTCGCGACGGAATTTGCCCTTGCCCGCCTTGTAAAACGGTTCCAAAAATAACTTCACCAACATCTTTTGGCGCCACATCAGCCCTTTTTAGCGCTGCTTTAATGGCGATCCCCCCAAGTTCAACGGCGGAAAGGCTGCTCAAGGCCCCGCCGAATTTGCCAAACGGTGTTCGAACTCCGCTTAAAATAACTGTTCTCCCCATTCAAAAAAGTCCCCCTTTTGCCAATATTTAGTCAGGTGTGTTTATATAGAAACTCGCCAGCTGACGAACCCAAAGAGCGACGACAGAGGCGAAGTTTGCTAGAAAGAATTGTGCTTTCATCAGACATTTTTCCATTAGCTATAAAAGCTATGGTTTACCGAGCGACTGAACGCTCGCTCAATAGGTAGCAAAAAACGAACGCAGACCCAGATTCCCAGCCCACGTAAAATACGCAATGAAAGCGTTTTATGCACATTTCTATTTTACACAAAAAATAGCAGAAGTTGAATTGTTTTTCATAAAATTCCAAAATTTTATTTTCAACCTCTGCTATTGTAATAATTGATAGGTTCTTAGGCTAATTAGAGGCGTGTTTTCGCCAATTGGAGTGCATCTCCCGACAATTGATGAAGGTTTTTCGCCAATTGGAGTGTGTCTCCCGCCAATTGACGAAGGTTTTTCGCCAATTGGAGTGCATCTCCCGCCAATTGACGAAGCCCTCCCGACAATTGATCACTGTTATCCGCTAATTGCCACTGCCTGGCACCCAGCTAGGAGCACGTTACCCTGCAATTGTTGCTGGTTCACCGCAGACAGCTTTTTCGAGAAGCTCAGCGACATCGTAAGTGCTGATCTTGTCTTCCACTTCCTTCGCTTTCGTTCCGTCAGACAGCATTGTTAAGCAGTATGGGCAGGCGGAGCTGATCATCGTGGAATGAGTCTCCAGCGCCTGTTCGGTCCGTGCGACATTGATCCGTTGACCGGTATCCTCTTCCATCCACATCAGACCGCCGCCAGCGCCGCAGCACATTGCTCGGTCGTGGTTGCGCTCCATTTCTACAAGCTTCACTCCTGGAATCGCTTTTAAAATCTCGCGCGGCGGGTCGTACACTTCGTTGTAGCGTCCTAAATAGCAGGAATCATGGAACGTAATCGTTTCATTGACGGCATGCTTCGGAACGAGTTTGCCGTCACGGACAAGCTGATAGAGAATTTCCGTATGATGATAGACCTCGACACCCTCCAATCCGAAATCAGGGTATTCATTTTTGAAAATATTATAGGCATGCGGGTCAGTGGTGACGATCTTCTTTACGCCCGCTTTCTCAAATTCCTCAATGTTTTTCGTTGCTAATTCCTGGAACAGGAACTCGTTGCCGAGGCGGCGTGCAGTGTCGCCGGAGTTCTTTTCTTTGTTGCCAAGAATAGCAAATTTCACGCCGGCTTCGTTTAATAGCTTGGCAAATGACAAGGCAATCTTCTGGCTGCGGTTGTCAAAAGAACCCATCGAACCAACCCAAAAGAGGTATTCGAACTCTTCACCGGCTTTGTTCATTTCTTTTACCGTTTTGACTTCCACGTCTTCGCGAAGCTCGCGCCAGTTTTCCCGCTCTTTGCGGTTCAAGCCCCATGGGTTGCCTTGACGTTCAATGTTGGTCATTGCACGCTGGGCATCCGGGTTCATTTTTCCTTCTGTTAACACCAGATAACGGCGCAGGTCGATGATTTTTTCAACATGCTCGTTCATGACCGGACATTGATCTTCACAGTTGCGGCAGGTGGTGCACGCCCAGATTTCCTCTTCGGTAATGACATCGCCAATCAGGCTCGGGCTGTACACGGCAGAGGCCGCCGATTCCTGTACTCCTTGTGCGGCAGCTGCGATCGCCAGCTGGTTTCCTTGTGTATGGTTAAACGCAAATGTCGGCACCCACGGCTTTTTCGACGTCACGGCAGCACCATAATTGGTCAAGTGGTCACGCATTTTCAGGATTAAATCCATCGGTGACAGCATCTTTCCAGTGCCAGTTGCCGGACACATGTTGGTACAGCGGCCGCACTCCACACAGGCGTAAAAATCAACCATTTGCAGCTGGGTGAAATCTTCAATTTTTCCTACTCCAAAGGATTCCTGTGACTCATCTTCAAAATCAATCTTTGATAATTTACCGGGATTTTCTAAACGGTTTAAATAAACGTTCGCCGGCCCGGCAATTAAGTGGGCGTGTTTGCCCTGCGGCACATAGACCAGGAAGGAAAGCAGGAATAATAGGTGGAACCACCAAGCGATATAGAAAATCACAATTGAAGCCGTTTCACCGACTCCCGCCAAAGCCATTGAAATGACCGAAGCAACCGGTTCAGTCCATGACGGATCCTCACCATGCCAGATGATGCCGGCACCGTTTCCTAACAGGACGGAAAGCATCAGGCCGCCGATAAAAATCAATACCAGCCCATTTTTAAAGCCACGCTTTAGGCGAACCAATTTTTCAATGTAACGACGGTAGAAAGCCCAAACAACCGCGACTAAAATCATTAATGTGACAATTTCCTGGAAGAAGGTAAAAGCTGGATACAACGGGCCCAGCGGCAGATGGGAACCCGGTTTAATCCCCTTCCAAATGAAATCAATCGCGCCAAATTGCACAAGAATAAAGCCGTAAAAGAACATGACGTGTATTGCGCCGCTCTTTTTATCCTTTAACAGCTTTTTTTGGCCAAAAACCATAACCCAAATTTTACGCAGCCGTTCCTTTACATTGTTGTCAAACTCCGTCTTTTTCCCAAGCTTAATATATTCAATCCGGGTTTTGACAACATAGGTGAACAGGCTCACAGCGTAAGCGGTTACGGCGAGAAACGCAATGAGGTTAACCCATAGTAGACCATTCATGAAAATGCTCCTTTCGTTTGATCCTCCGCTATAATCTTTTTAAGTTGTAGAAAATGGCTAATTTTCTGAACTAAGCTTGTTTCTATTTTATATAATGAATGAGCATTCAGTCAATCTATTTTTATACTTTTAAATTCTTTTAAAAAAATTATGTAAATACCAAATTTTCAGAAATATACTTATCTCTATTATAGTATGAAAGGTCGCTCAGTCAACCTATTTTTGCAAGATTCTCCTCACTTATAGAAAATGGCTGCCTTGGAAAAACTAATTCCACTGATTGGGGGAATTCCTAATGAAGGTATTGGGTATTTGCATATTTCTTATCATGATCTGGCTCATTCTTGATTTTAGCCTGGGAAGAAAGCAGCATCTTTCGCGTGTTTCGAAACGGGAAACCCCGTTTCTCCACAGCAATTTTGAAATTTTTACGAATGGTAAAGAGCTGATTCACGATTATTTTAACAGTTTGCGGCAGGCGAAAAAACAGATTCATGTTTTATTTTACATTGTTAAAAATGATGCGATCAGCAAGGAATTCCTGACGATTTTAAAAGAAAAGGCACTGGAAGGGATCGAAGTGCGGCTGCTGCTTGATCGGCTCGGCTGCCTCAAGGTGAAACAAGCAGTTGTGAAGGAGTTACGGCAGGCGGGTGTGCAAGTGGCTTTTAGTGCTCCTGTAAAATTGCCCTTTTTGTTTTATTCAGCCCAGGTGCGGAACCATCGAAAAATATCCGTCATTGATGAGAACATCGGCTATCTTGGGGGATTTAATATTGGCAAAGAATATATCGACGCTGGCCCGCCGAAGCTGCGGCCATGGCGGGATTATCATGTAAAAATCAGCGGTGAAGGTGTAAACGAGTTACAAAAAGAGTTCTTGCTAGATTGGCAGCACGCGACGAGTGAAGATGTTTTTCTTAGCTGGCCTGGACCTGTCGGTATGGCCGTCAATTGGGAAGCAGCGGCAGAGCTTACCTTTCCTTTGGGATGTAGAATGGGCGCCAGTCGCCACCAATTCATTGCAACGGAGGCCAATCAGCTGGAAAAACAGTTTATTGAATTAATCCGAATGGCAGAAAAGGAAATCATCATTGGCACGCCTTATTTTATTCCCAGCCGCGAGATTTTGGATGAATTGCTGGCGGCGCTAAAGCGGGGTGTCCGTCTTTTGGTTGTCGTTCCGTACTATGCCGATCATCCGCTCGTGCAGGAGGCTTCCTATCGCTTTTTTCGGCGTCTGCTGCGTGAGGGTGCTGTCGTTTATCAGTATAAAAACGGTTTTTATCATGCGAAAACATTTGTAGTAGACGATAAAGTCTGTGACGTCGGCACTGCCAATTTTGATAAGCGCAGTCTTTACCTAAACAAGGAAATCAACTGTTACATCTATGATTCAGTCTTTATTACCCGCCTTAAGGCGGTGTTAGAAAAAGACATTCAGGATTCCGAACGATTGTCATTGGAAACTTTGGAAAAACCAAATTTGCTTAGGACGGTGAAAGAAGCTACAGCCTATTGTCTTTCTTATTTTTTGTAATCAACTGTAAACTCGCGACTGGCGAGTCTGTAAGGACAGTTCATGAGGCGTAGTTGAATTAATGCGACATAGGGAGGAGCTGTCCAGGAAGTCCATTTTTGAGTAAAAAACACCGAAAATAAAAACCCAAGAATGCCGTAAAATCAACATTCTTGGGTTTATCTATTTTTAATTTTCGGGCTGAAAAACCACTTTTCGTACCTCCCCTCCTATTAGCCAAGAAAAGAGTCCCCGAGCGGTTTCGGAGACTCTTTTCTAGTCTTCAATTAAATTGAGCACCGGGACATCCTGTTCATTGTCCGGGTCTTTTCGGGAATAAATCCGCGCCATTTTCGTTTTCTCATCGACATGCTGAATGATCACCGGCGTGCCATTGTAGGTCACATGAATCATGTCAGCAGACTCAAGAATTTCCTTCGCTCTTCCCACATTCATAGATTTGGCCCACTCCTCGCAAAAAAATACATTACTACTATTTGCATTTTTTTGGATATTATTCATACGAGTGCTCCGGTTGAAAATGGATTTCCAACTGAAAAGTGCCGGCGGGCGCCCCCTGCATCTCGAAATCATAGATGATATCGATTTGGCCGCTGCCATTTTCCTGAGAGGTGAATTCCATTTTTTTCGCCAATGTTGCCGTTTCAAATGCCCCCAGCGACAGCTCATAGCTGCCCGGGAGCTTCTGCTGCAGCCGAAATGGCAGCCGCATTTTAATGGCCCCGCTGCGTAAAATCAGCATTTCCTCTTGTGATACTTTTACGATGGTACGAACAGTGCCTACCTCTTCTAATACTTCCTCATACTGCAAATAGGCAGCCCGCTCTTTTTGAAAGTAGCGGCCAAACACGATCAGTTCCACTGGCGCAGCATCGTTTATGGTGGTTTTCACGGAAATTTTTACAGGTATTTCATTTGTCGTCAAAAAAGTGCACTTCCTTTTTATTTTTTAAAACTGCTTGGATTTTGGATTCGCTAATAAATTGCTTGGATTCGCTAATAAAAGCTATAAATTCGCGAATAAAACTCATTTTTCCGCTAATATACCGGGGGAAATCGCTAATATAGTATAAGTCCAGGTCTAGCTCTGCATAAAACAAAAGATGTCCGTCCTATTGGGAGCAGACATCTCAATGGTATCATCACTATTTCACCCATCCGAGCAGCATTTCGCGAATCAATTTGCTTGCCGTATTGGCGGTTTGCTCGGAAACATCGTAAATCGGGGCAACCTCTACAAGATCGGCGCCGACCACGTTTACTTGCGACCGGGCAATCTCATGAATCGATGCCAGCAGCTCTTTTGAGGTAATCCCGCCGGCATCGACCGTGCCGGTTCCAGGCGCGTGGGACGGATCGAGTACATCGATATCAATGGTGACATAGACCGGGCGTCCGGCCAGCTTTGGCAGTACTTCCTTTAACGGCTCCAGCACTTCAAATTTGGAAATGTGCATGCCATTTTGCTTCGCCCACTCAAATTCCTCTTTCATCCCGGAGCGGATTCCAAATGAATAGACATTGGACGGCCCCATCAGTTCGGCAATCTTCCGAATTGGAGTTGAATGTGACAACTCTTCGCCTTCGTATTGTTCGCGAAGGTCGGTATGGGCATCCATATGGATAATGGCCAGATCGGGATATTTTTTATAAACAGCCCGCATGACCGGCCAGGAGACGAGGTGCTCTCCGCCCATTCCTAGCGGAAACTTGTCGGCTTCGAGTATTTTTTTGACAAATTCCTCAATCAAATCAAGGCTGCGCTGCGGATTGCCAAACGGCAGCGGAATATCACCGGCATCAAAATATTTAATTTCATCCAGCTCGCGGTCAAGATATGGACTGTACTCCTCCAGCCCAATCGACACCTCGCGAATCCGCGCCGGGCCAAACCGCGACCCGGGCCGATAACTCACCGTCCAATCCATCGGCATCCCATAAATCACAACCTGACTCTCCTCATAATTCGGATGACTCTTAATAAACACATTTCCTGAATAAGCCTCATCAAAACGCATCGCGGCATTCCTCTCTTTCTATGTAATAAGTGTTAATAGTGGTGATAAAGTAGTGTCACAATATTGGTGTCAGGCACCATCTGTGGACACGATTCCACGTGGGGTGGACACATTTTTTGTATATTTCCCTTTTAATGGTAGACTGAATGACTCTACGTGACCGAGTTCTCTTTTTTTACCCCGTTCGGGCAACTAGAACTCCTCTACTTGACCGCGAACACCTTTTTTCATCACGTTGGGGAGCGTAGACTCCCCGACTTTACCAGGTAGATTTTTTTACACCTTGAAGAACCTACCCGTTAACCTACTGCAGCAATTCCTGGACAAATTTTGGCAGGATGAATGCTGCTTTGTGCAATTCTTTCGTGTAGTACTTTGTTTCGATGTCGTGGAAGCTGTCGTCGCTGACGGCGAGAGGGTCATACACCTTCGAACCGATGGTAAATGCCCACAGGCCGCTAGGATAGGTTGGGATGTTGGCAAGATACAAACGGGTAATCGGAAAAATTTCGCGAACATCCCGCTGGACATTGCGAATCAGCTCTCCCTTGAACCATGGGTTATCCGACTGGGCAACAAACAGTCCGTCCTCCTTCAGCGCCTTGGAAATCCCGGCATAGAACCCCTTCGTGAACAGATTCACGGCCGGCCCGATCGGCTCAGTGGAATCCACCATGATACAATCGTATTCATTTTCGCTGTTGGCAATATGCATGAAGCCGTCAGCCACCCGCACCTCTACGCGCGGGTCATCGAGCCAGCCGGCAATTTCCGGGAGAAACTTTTTTGAATATTCTATCACCTTTCCATCAATATCGACAAGCGTTGCCTTCTTTACACTTGGGTGCTTTAACACCTCGCGGATGACACCGCCGTCGCCGCCGCCGACAACGAGCACATTCTCCGGATTAGGGTGGGTAAACAGCGGTACGTGGGCGACCATCTCATGATAGACAAATTCGTCTTTCACCGAGGTCATCACCATGCCGTCGAGCAGCAGCATGTTGCCCCATTCGGCAGTTTCCACCATCTCTAGCATTTGATATTCGGTTTTTTCTGTATGTAAGGTTTTATTCACTTTCATGGTAATGCCAAAGTTTTCAGTTTGCTTTTCAGTAAACCAAAGTCCAGCCAATAGAATCATCCTTCCTAGTTTTTCTCAGCCATCACTCCTAAGCAGCGCCCGCTGACGCTTTCAAATTTTATCCTACCCAAACTATTGAATTACAATCATCAGAATTTGTCTAGTAAAAATCTGAAAGATTTTAACCCGTAAAGGTTTAAAACCAAGCTGATTTTTCAATACTATTACTATCTAAATTTTTCAGCCGAACAGTTGCTTTTTTTAAAAAACTCGCCGATTGGAAAGCCTTCAAAGCAATGACAGAGGCGCAGTTCTCCCAATAGTATAACTTTTGGGCTGCGATGCCTATGGTTACAAAGGTTACTTTGTTTATTTACACTTTCTTATCGGTCTAAAAAAGGGGTGGTGGGCTTACATGGAAATCATGACAGATCACGGATTTCGCAAAACCATTAAAATTTTTCGCGCTATTTTCTTCATCAGTTTGATCGCCATGGCTGGTATGGTCATTGTCTTGGCCGGCATTCTTACCTATGCAAAGATCCTCGGACCGCCGCCGCTCGCCGTGCCTCAGTCAACATTGTATTTTTCCGATGATGGCAAATTGATTGGCGAAAGCAACAACGGGCAAAAACGCTACTGGGCCAAGCTTGAGGAAATTTCGCCGGATTTAATTCATGCCACCATCGCGATTGAAGACCGAAATTTTTACAACCACCACGGTTTTGATTACAAACGGATTGCCGGGGCGGTGATTGCCGATATCCGCGCATTGGCAAAAGTACAAGGGGCGAGTACGATTACCCAGCAGTATGCCCGCAACCTATTTCTCGAGCATGACAAAACGTGGACGCGGAAAATTCACGAAGCCTTCTATACCATCCGCCTCGAAATGAACTATACGAAAAATGATATTTTGGAAGGTTATTTAAATACCATCTACTATGGAAACGGGGCTTATGGGGCGGAAGCAGCGAGTCAGTTTTATTTTGGCAAAAAAGCGGCCGATCTCAGTTTGGCAGAGGCCAGCATGCTCGCGGGCATTCCTAAGGGCCCCGGTCTTTACTCGCCACTGAGTTCATTGAAAAATGCCAAACAGCGCCAGGCCATTATTTTAACGAGCATGGAAAAAAACGGCTATATCACCAAAACGGAAGCGGCAGCCGCCGCCAAACAAAAGCTCGTCTTCACCGGTGTGCATAAGACGCAAAAAGTGAAAGTAGCCCCTTATTTCCAGGACGCCGTGCAAAATGCCCTCAAAAATCAGCTCCATTTGGATGAGCGCATGATTGCCCTAGGCGGATTAAAGGTGTACACGACGCTAAGCCTCAAACAGCAAAAGGCAGCGGAGAAGCAAATCAAACAAAATGTAGCGCGCTCGTCTGATATTCAAGTGGCGCTAGTGGCGATGAACCCGAAAAACGGTTATATCCAAGCAATGGTCGGCGGCCGGGATTACGCACAAAGTCCGTTTAACCGCGCTGTACAAGCGGTCAGGCAGCCTGGTTCGACGATTAAGCCGCTGCTATATTATGCCGCTCTGGAGCATGGGTTCACCCCATCATCGACGATGCGAAGTGAGGATACAACCTTTCATTTTGATGATGGTCGGGCTGATTACACGCCGCATAACTTCAATAATCAGTATGCCCACGGCGAAATTACGCTCGCCCAGGCGCTGGCCGTTTCGGATAATATTTTTGCGGTAAAAACACATCTATTTTTAGGTGAAGAGGTGCTAAAGGAGACAGCAAAGAAATTCGGACTATCGACAAAAATGGCCCAGGTTCCGTCACTTGCGCTGGGAAGCTCGGGGGTCCGCGTAATTGAAATGGCCAATGCCTACAGCCTGTTCGCCAATGGCGGCAAACGCGTTGAGCCAACCCTGATTACCAAAGTGGAAGATTATCATGGCAAGGTGATTTTTGAAAAAAAATCGCAGACTGAAAAAATCCTTGACCCGGCGAGAGCTTATGTCATGACGCAAATGCTGACCGGCATATTCGACCCGAAACTCAACGGCTATGCGAAGGTGACCGGGAGTACGATCGCTGCCGAGCTGACGCGCCCTTATGCGGGCAAATCCGGTTCAACCGAGACGGACAGCTGGATGATTGGCTACTCGCCGCAGCTTGTGACCGCCGTTTGGGCCGGTTATGATGTCGGGAAGCCGATTAACCTCTCCACCGAGAAGTCATATGCGAAGAAAATCTGGGCTCATTTTATGGAGGAAGCCCTACAAGGCAAGGCCGTCAAAGCGTTCAAGCCACCAAAGGACGGGGTGGTCGGCGTTTACGTCGATCCAGCCAATGGTAAGCTGGCGACAGACGACTGCCCGGTCCGCCGGCTCACGTATTTTGTTGCCGGAACCGAGCCGTCCGAATATTGCACCGAGCATCTAAAAAATGGCGGCGGCAAACCGGATAATCGCGAAACAGTGCCGAAAAAACCATGGTATAAACGATTATGGCCATGGGGTTAAGGTTATGGAAAAAGCTCCGGAGATGGTTCCGGAGCTTTTTCTTGTCCTAGTTTTACAGTGTTTTTACACTGCTTATAATACTACTCATTTTTCCAAAAAAATTCAAGATTAGTTTTTCATTCAGCGGCCAAGGCCGTCTTCAGTTCAGCGGACGAATTATTCCACATCGTCTCATTATGGGAACGAAGGAAATCGGCCAGCACTTCTTTCGAGCGGGCGTCCATATCATCCACGATAATATGGCGTTTGAGCGATTTATCCATGCGGTTCACATGCTCGGGCAGCAGCTTGTAACCGCGCCGAATTTCCCGGTCAACGGTCATAAAACAGGCGGCCACGCCGGCATAATACGGCCCTTCTTCCTTACGGTCAACTGTTACCCAGACGAGCCAATATGGTTTGCCGTTCGGTACTTCCTCTTTATTCGGCAAAAATTTGATCCCTCTTTCGACAGCACTGCGGGCATGCATCGCGCCAATATCAATTTCCGCCTCTCCGGCCTCAACATCAATGATAACCGGCGTTACGTTATCGAGGCTGAGTGCCCCCTTGCCAAAGCCCTTGTGCCCATCGGTTGGATCACTCTTAATGATATTAAAGCCCATTTTTTTCTTATTTTCTTCCATTATGGCGTAAGACCTCCTTTAAAAAAACAGCCCATAAAAGAATTGATTTAAAACGTCCCAGATCCACGGGATGACGATGCTGAAAAGCGGTTGAATCGTGATGCTGTTTAGCGGCGGGATAAGGACTAAAATCAAAAAAATTAGAATTCCATACTGCTCATATTGGGTCATTTTTGCCCTAGTGTCATTGGGGACTAGATCCTCAACAATCCGGTAGCCGTCAAGCGGCGGCAGCGGCAGCAAATTAAAGATGAAGAGGACGATATTAAGCCGGATAAAGATTTGCATAAAGGAATAGAAATTGTCCGAACTATTGATACCAAAATGGTTTAAACCATACCAAACAATGAAGCCAAGGCAGGCCAACAGCAGATTCGCCAACGGTCCGGCAACCGAAACGAGCACACCGGCAAGGCGCGGCTTTTTAAAAAAATAGCGGTTAACGGGAACCGGGCGGGCCCAGCCGAATCCGGCAATCAAAATCAGGATCGTGCCGAATGGATCGAGATGCTGCAGCGGATTTAAGGTCAGCCGCCCCTGCTTTTTTGCCGTCATATCACCAAATTTATAGGCAACATAGGCATGGGCAAATTCATGCAAGGTAAAGGCAAATACCAGGGTAATCGCAACATAAGGAATCATCTGTAAGGGATAAGCCAAAAAGCCATCTAGAAAATCCAAAAATAGTTCTCCTCCTTAGTGAAAAAGCGGAGTCAGTCTCCGTACCATCTCTAGTTTCCTTCTAGTATACATGAAACCGCTTTGAAAATGAAAATCAAATGGACCTTGAACGGGGTCAATGCTGCCTAAAATATTTTACTCATCCACATATGAGAAATATTGCACTTTTTTGTCTATTGTGGAACACTACAAGCAGAGCTTTTTACGAAGGGAGGAAATCGAACATGCCATACGTAACGGTAAAAATGCTGGAAGGCCGCACTGACACACAAAAGAAAGCACTCGTTGAGAAAGTAACCGACGCCGTCAGCGAAACCACCGGCGCCCCAAAAGAAAACATCACCGTCTTTATTGAAGAAATGAGCAAAAACCACTACGCCGTCGCAGGCGTCCGCGCCAGCGACAAATAACACAAGACCCATCACGCAGTCAATGTGATTTTGGGGGGCACCATGTGAAATTTTCACATGGTGCCTGACACCCCTCGTGGACACGATTCCACCCCACACGGACACAGAAAATGGTAGTTGGTATTGCCTGGCAATAAAAAAGAGTGTGAAGCGACCATACGTAGGTTTCACACTTTTTTTGCCGTTCCGGTTTACAATTTTAGATTGTCCTTTGGTTCTTCAAGTCTCATTTTTTCCAGTTCGAGCCGCATTTTTTCGGTTTCGATTAAATAGTTCTCATGTTTAAGTCTTTCCAGCTCCAGCTGGTCCTTCACCATTCCCGCCTTTATTTTTGTCTTTTTAATGGAGAAGCCACCCAGAATCGCCACCATAGGAATCCCAAATGTCATTACTATTGCGACCAAGCCTACGAATTCATCCATGCCTTACCCTCCCTCACCACACTGATAGACAAATCATAGCAAATTTTCTAGAAAATTCATATAACCCAAAACTTAAAAAAATGCCTGGATTTTTGACTACCCGATTGTATGGCAAGACAAAAATCCAAGCATTTCCCTGACCTGACATTATTGAACTTTCGCTCTCAAGCTTTCAATATAGCGATAGGCTTCTTCTATTTCCGCTTCCGTATAGCGCTGGCTGCTTTTTAACGTAAATACTTTGTTTTTGACCTCTTCCCTTGGAAGCTCACCAAAAAACAGAACCGTCGATACCAGCTCTAAAAATCTTGCATTTTGCTCATTCATATCCTGGAAACAATCTTCTAAAAACGGCATCTCGACTTCATTTAGACTTAAAAACTCTTTCCCGGATTCCGTCAATGTATAACGGTACTGAAAATAGCCGCCTTTTTTCTCCTTGATCTCATTCAAGAAGCCCATGTTGCACAGTTCCTCCACTCTTGTCGTCAATTCCTCCGAGTATGGGCCGTAAAAATGAAACTGGAATCGATCATTAAACGGAAAGTGAATTTTTTTCGCAATATATATCATCTTTTGCAGTTTCTTGCGGCCGACGATTTCGCCGGAAACCATAATCGCCTGCATCAGCTTGGCATGATCTTTTAACACTATTCGTCATCTCCTACTCCATCTAAACCTTATGGCAATCGCCGTCACCATTTACAATTGAAATCAATTCAGAGGAAAAAATATTCGTCAGCCTATAAAGGCGTTTGTACCGACGTATTCGAGTTATTTTTCCAAAACAAACATACCAACCCGAGTTTAACGGCCTCCGCTCATTTCCACAAACGGACCGCTATTCTAAAAGTGAACGAATTTGCTTTTTAATCTCTCCAGCCGTTGTTTCGTCAGCCAGAAAATCCGCAGGATAGTAGAGTTTGTGATCGGTCCGTCTTTTCCCGGAAATCGCATCAACAATCTCTGATTCTCGGGAAAGCTCCCGGAGTTCCCCGCTTTTCATCAATAAGTGAATCGGCAGTCGCTCTTCCTCCTCACCCGGACGGTAAAAATCATAGGGCAGGTCAGAAGAGGAGTCCACGACCAAATAATAGTCGGGATCAATCCCTGCTTGGATGAACAAGGCATTCAGCTCTGCCATTTTTTTATATTCCTTGGCCGGATCAAACTCGGCATACTTAAATAAATTCCGGTTAACAAAGCGGCGGCACAAATCGCTTAAGATCGGATCGGCCTCTTCCTGCCAAATTTGAAAATAATACATGATGACCGCTTCATCCAATTTAAGATAGTCTTCTAATGCCACGTTTTCCCGGAAAAACGAGAAAAAGTGCAATGGCTCATATTTAAACAGATAATGTTCCTTAAATAACTGCTTCGCACGGTGGAGAATTTTTGTCAAAATCACCTCGGCGCTGCGGGAGACAGGATGGAAGTACACCTGCCAATACATTTGATAGCGGCTCATGATATAATCCTCAACCGCATGCATGCCGCTCTTTTTGATGACGACCTGTTCCTCGCGCGGACGCATTACCCTTAAGATCCGCTCCATATCGAACTGACCATAGCTGACTCCGGTAAAATAAGCATCGCGCTGCAAATAATCCATACGGTCAGCATCAATTTGACTGGAAATCATGCTGACGACGAGCTTTTTCGGGGACGTCTTGGCAATCACCTCGGCGACTTTTTCCGGAAAATCAGAACCAATGTGCTGAAGCACCTTGTTTACCTCAGTGTCTCCCAAAATAATCGCTCTCGTAAAATCCTCATGATCGAAATCAAATACTTTTTCAAATGCGTGGGAAAATGGGCCATGGCCCAGGTCATGAAGCAGCGCGGCACATAAAGTGAGCAGGCGGTCATCATGATCCCATTCCGGCCGGCCGTCAAACACATCGTCAATCATCCGGCGAACAATCTCATAGACACCGAGTGAATGGGTGAAACGGCTATGTTCGGCACCATGAAAAGTTAAAAACGTTGTCCCGAGCTGTTTGATCCGCCTCAGGCGCTGAAACTCCTTTGTCCCGACTAAATCCCAAATCACTCGATCACGCACATGGACATAGCGATGAACCGGGTCCTTAAACACTTTTTCCTCACTCAACTTTTCCGTCGAATACGTCATCCGCTTCCCTCCTCCCCAAGAACATAATCCGAACTACATTAGCCCTATTATATACCAAAAAGCAGCACATTTCCGCAGGATTTTTCGACAACAACAGTGTTTCAATTTCCATTTTATGTGTCCGCGTGGGGTGGAATCGTGTCCACGGACGGTGCCTGACACCATGCGGTGACACCGTGCGATTGCATTGAAAAAGAAAAACGGAGCGGTCCAGCAAGTCATATTTTGACTTTTGGGCACTCCGTTATTGTTGTAAAGCCTTGCATATATCAATATTATTAAATTTTTGGGCAAACCTTATTTATTTTATTTTTTTGCTAACTTTCTCCATTAGTTCTTCTTCTGTGAGGGCGGCGACAGGGCGGTTATTGACGAAGGTGAAGGTCTTTTTCCGACCGGGACCGCAATATGATTGGCAGCCGATTTTGATTTCAGCATTGGGGTCGAGCTCCTTCAGACGTGGAATCAAAGTCTTTAAATTCACGGCTTGGCAATCATCACAAACGCGAAATTCATTAGCCATTTCCGACAACCCTTTCTCCAATTGGCAGCTCTAGCCCCCTGACAGACGAGTGCTTAAAGCATGACCAACAATCTATAACATTATTTTGCCCAACCGGCAGCTAAGATTTCACCAATTGAGCAAACAATGGAAAAATCACGAACGATGATCGATTAACTCCTAACGTATTTTACATTTTCTCTCTTGTCGATGCAAGCCGTACAACTTTAACGATGCCCGCCATGCTAAACAACTTTTTTAAAATTGCTATTTAAAAAATCTATTATCCTTTTAACCATATTGGTATAAAGCCTAGAAAACTTGTCCATGATAAGACTAGAACTTTTTGAACATAGCCATTATTAGGCATGTCATTCATGGGAAATTAATTTTAGGGAAATGAAACAAATGAAAGTTCGTCAAGATGCATGGACAGATGAAAACGATTTGCTATTGGCTGAAACAGTCCTAAGACATGTAAGAGAGGGCAGTACACAGCTGAATGCTTTCGAAGAGGTAGGTGACAAGCTGAACCGAACCTCTGCGGCTTGCGGCTTCAGATGGAACGCCGTCGTCCGCCACCGTTATGAAAAAGCGCTGGCATTGGCGAAAAAGCAGCGAAAACAACGGCAAAGAATTTTAGGAAAAGATCAGGGCGGCAAGAAAAAACTGCTCTACAATCCGCCAGTGACCACTCCGGAAGAGTTGGGTCCACTGCCAGTCAGCGCAGAAATCCCGGCAGTAGCTGAACCTATTGCAGAAGTGCCAGCTTCCGAGGTCCAAAACATGACCGCAGAATTGGCAATGGAATCCTATGTACAGCCGCAACCCCAAGTGTATACGCCAGCAACAGGTTTGACAATGGAGTCCGTCATCGCCTTCTTGCAAAACTTTCAACATTCCAATCTGCAAAATGAAGCATTAAAAAGTGAGAATGAAAGATTGAAGCGGGAAATGACCGATTTGAAGCGACAAAACGAGGAATTGCAGAACAAGATCAAGGGGCTCGAAGAAAATTCCGAAACCATGCAGGAAGACTACGAAACCTTAATGAAAATTATGAACCGCGCCCGCAAGCTCGTTTTATTTGAGGAAGAAGAAAGACCCGCCACCAAATTCAAAATGGACCGTAATGGGAACCTGGAAAAAGTAGCGGAATAAAGCGGATTCCAATGCTTACGTTCCATTCATCAGGGAGAAGAGAATGCGCAGCAGCTCTATTAAATAAGAAGAGGCTAGCTCTGTTAGCGGATAAACCGTTTAAGAGCCAGCCTCTTTTTGTGTTTGCATCGCCAAATAAGGTTCATTTCGCTGGACGATCCGGTGGATATATCCGGGCAAGAGCTCAAGTTCAAACTCATTTAACCCGCCGGCATAAAGCCGATCTCCATAGTGCTGCAGCTGGTTAAGCAGGCGCAGCATCATATCGCTGATGGAAAAATCACAGCGGTAAAGCTCTGACAGTGAGGCCATCACATCGGGGACGACTTCAGGGGAGAAGAACTTCGTCGCTTCATCCTTTTTCGCCCTGCGGTAAAACTCGCGGACAAGCTCGGCCCGCTTCGAGCCGCTGCCGTCGACACTGAGGTAAATCTGGACAGCTACGCCCTTTCGTAGCCGTCTTTGCGAAATCCCGGCAAACTTTTTCCCGCCGATACTCAGGTCATAGCTTCCCGGGCAATATGAGCCGTCAATCTCCCCGGCGTCAATGCGCTGCGGGAAATCAGCAAACATGCTTTTCGTAAGCGCCCACATGGCTTCATAGCCGCGGTTGATATCAATTCCTTTCTCCGCCTCCGGAAAAATCAGCGAAACATTGAGAACTCCCGCGTCTAGGACAACCGCAAGACCGCCGGAATTGCGGACGATCACCTGATACCCTTGTCCATTTAGAAATTGAATCCCTTCCTGCAAATAGGGAAGCTTCGTATCCTGGATCCCCAACACGACGGTGTTGTGATGAACCCAGGTGCGCACTGTTGCCGGTGCCTTTCCCGCCCCGACAGAGGCACACAACGTATCATCATAACCAAATGACTCCAGCGCCGGAAAAAGCGGTCCAACACCAGACTGATCAATTACCCGCCACTCCGGCTGGCGCAGCAAACCTTCCATATTGATTGCCCCTTATATGTATGTTGTAAATATTGTACCAAAGAATGTTATGAGCGCAATGAATTGTACATATTTGAAGCTCTTTTTTACAAAACCCAGCTGTTTTTTTACAAAAACCAAGCCTAATTATACGTAATCCCTAAACAATTTTTCAATAGTTGGAACATATTAGGAACTTACTTCATCAATGGGGGCAATTGTACATATTTGAAGCTCTTTTTTACAAAACCCAACTGTTTTTTTACAAAAACCAAGCCTAATTGTGCGTAATCACCCTGCAATTGTACAAAGATTAGAATAAAGTGGAAACCCTGCCCGCCAATCAAAAAAAGCCAGCCCTCCAAAAGAAGAGCTAGCTCAGAAATAGATTACAGTCCTTGGGCTGCGGTAATTAACGCCAGTTTGTATACATCCTCTTCATTACAGCCGCGGGACAGGTCGTTAACCGGGCGGTTCAAGCCTTGAAGAATCGGGCCGACAGCCTCAAATCCGCCTAAGCGCTGGGCAATTTTATAACCGATGTTGCCGGCTTCCAGGCTCGGGAAAATAAATACATTGGCATTACCCTGAATGACAGAACCGGGGGCCTTACTTTTCGCAACAGACGGAACAAAAGCGGCATCGAATTGAAATTCGCCATCAAGCACAACCGAAGGGTCCCGCCGTTTGGCTTCGGCAACAGCGGCAACGACCCGCTCGGTTTCATCCGATTTGGCCGATCCTTTTGTGGAAAAACTCAACATGGCCACGCGCGGCTCAATATCAAACATTGCTGCAGTCTTCGCGCTCTCTAAGGCAATTTCCGCTAAATCATTGCTGTCCGGAGCAATATTAATCGCACAGTCGGCAAAGACATATTTTTCATCGCCGCGCACCATAATGAACACGCCGGACGTTTTCTTGACGCCTTCCTTTGTCTTGATAATCTGCAGTGCAGGACGGACGGTATCAGCAGTGGAATGGGTGGCGCCGCTGACAAGCCCGTCGGCTTTATTACGATAGACAAGCATCGTCCCAAAGTAATTGACATCGAGTAAAATCTTACGGGCATCTTCTTCCGTGGCCTTGCCTTTGCGGCGCTCGACAAACGCGGCGACAAGTTCATCCATCCCCGCGTAATGAGCAGGGTCATAAATTTCCGCCGCATCCAAAGAGACGCCCAGTTCAGCAGCCTTTGCCTGCACCTCGTCAATATTCCCCAGCAAAACCGGTGTTACCAGTTTTTCCGCTGCTAACCGGCCCGCCGCTGTTAAAACCCGTTCATCCAAACTCTCCGGAAAGACGATTTTTAACTCGCGACCGGCAAGTTTATTCTTTAAGCCAGTAAATAAATCACTCACTAATCAAAACCTCCCATTTTAAAAAAAAGCTCTTCTTTTAGAATACTTTACCAGAACAATTTTTCAACCTATGCAATTCGAAGATAACGTTTTCAGGCAATAGTTTTTTTAAAAAATTACGCTCTCAGTTTTAAGATGCGCGTTTATTGATAAAAATATCCAACCTCGCTAATTTAAGGTTTTATTAAAGCACCTGTGGGTCAAACTATGGTATAGTAATGATGATCTAAGAATAATGATTATATAGGAGTGAGTTTAATGAGCGAAGCAGCACAAACACTTGATGGCTGGTACTGCCTGCATGATTTCCGTTCTGTCGACTGGACCGCCTGGAAAATGCTTTCAAGTGACGAACGGCAAGCCGCCATCGATGAGTTTCTAGGTCTCGTTGAAAAATGGAACACGGCTCAAGAGCGCAAGGAAGGCAGCCATGCCCTCTACACGATCGTCGGCCAAAAAGCCGATTTTATGATGATGATCCTTCGCCCGACGATGGAAGAGTTAAATGAAATTGAAACCGAATTTAATAAAACAAAACTGGCAGAATACACCATTCCTGCTTTTTCTTATGTATCCGTGGTCGAACTCAGCAATTATTTGCCATCTGATGAGGATCCATACCAAAATCCACAGGTGCAGGCACGGCTTTATCCTATTTTGCCGAAAGCGAAGCATGTTTGCTTCTATCCAATGGACAAGCGCCGCCAAGGCAATGACAACTGGTACATGCTGCCGATGGAGGAGCGCCGCGAGTTAATGCGGAGCCACGGCATGATCGGTCGTAAATATGCCGGACTGGTGAAACAAATTATTACCGGCTCTGTCGGCTTTGATGATTATGAGTGGGGCGTTACCTTATTTGCCGATGATGTCCTCCAGTTTAAAAAACTTGTCTATGAAATGCGTTTTGATGAAGTGAGTGCCCGTTATGGCGAATTTGGCGCGTTCTTTGTCGGAAATATTTTAGCAGAAGAACGCGTGCCGCAATTCCTTCAGGTATAAAAATAATCAGAGCGCTTTTTGAAAAAAGTGTTGACTGCGTTTGCCCGGTTAGCTCTTTGCTTTACAGCTTCCAGCCCTGTTTGGAAGCTTTTTTACTTTACCTCCTATTTACAAGTCATATCTCACTGTTTTTTCTCATACTATAAAACAGCGAGTCTATAAACGTATCTCGGGAAATGCTTGACCCTTTATGTATCCATTCAGGGTTGATCGAGTATGTATAGAATGTTAGGCAAATTGGTACATTTTATTTTTTAGGAGGGAAACAAATGAACCAATATTACAATCCTCAAGGCTTCCAGCCGTATACCGGGGCAGCTGGACAGCAGGGAGCACAGCCAATCGCTGGCGGCGGCCAAGGTCAGGCGTTTTTTCCAGTACAGCCGCATCCGCAATTTCCGCCGACCAGTTCAGGCACTATGCCCACGCCGCCATCCGCCACTGCGGGGTCAGCGATACCGGGCATGCTGCCAATTGAACAGTCATATATCGAAAATATTTTACGACTGAACAAGGGAAAATTAGTCAGTGTGTTTGCTACCTTTGAAGGCAACCCCCAATGGAATGCCAAAGAATTTAGGGGCATTATCGAGGCTGCCGGCAGGGATCATGTAATTCTAAGCGATCCGCAGGTAGGAACCCGCTACTTGATTCCGATGGTTGCCGTCGACTACATCACCTTTGCCGAAGAAATTGAATACGAGTATCCATTTGGAGCCGGGCCCTCATTAGCAACTTTCCCCCGCGTTAACAGCAAAGCAGCAGTGCCCAGTCTCAAACTCCTTCCGGGGCACATAAACTCGTCGAAAGGCGAGTCCGTTAGGGCGGTTCATGAGGCGTAGTTAAACTTATGCCTACCATGAAAGTATAGCTATTTTCATTCTTTGTGGTGCAACACTGATTTTGCGCTGCATGGTGGACTGATAGGAAAGTTTTTATGCTTTCCTATCAGCCAAAAAAGGCATCGGGATCACTCACACCCAATGCCTTTTTGCCATGATTAAAAATTTTTCACTGCACCGATCATCATTAACACCCAACCAATCAAAAAGCAGACGCCGCCAATCGGAGTGATTGCTCCCAGCGGTCCTATATTCGTTAAAGTTAACAGATACAAGCTGCCGCTAAAGAAGATAATCCCGACAAACATCAACCAACCTGACCAAGTAAATAAGGAGCTTGCCGGTACCTTTCCCAGCAGTAATCCGACAACCAGAATACCTGCAGCATGAAACATTTGATACTGAACCCCTGTTTTCCAAATGTCTAAATAGTAGGCATCAACCTTTCCCTTCAGCCCATGAGCACCAAAGGCCCCAAGCGCCACCGCCAAAAAGGCATTCAAAGCGCCAATTACAATAAAAGCTTTCATCCTGTCCCCCCTGTTCCATCCAATATGCTTCCTGTTGCAAACAAAGAACGCCAACTGCGGCGCAACTCTGCTTGTCAACACTTTAAGCATTGGTTAAAAATCAAACAACGAATCCCCGTTTGCTTCATCATCCAATTCCAGTTTTTTCGGCTGTGAGCTGGATTTCGGCTGCGGCCGCTGCCTTAGAGGCTCCATCACTGCTCCACCAGCCTGGACTTCGTCCAGAATAAGCTCAGATAATATTTTAATCGAGTAAACCTTTTCCCGCAAGCTTTCTGGTTTCTGAGCCATTTTCGCCTGCTGCAGCTCCGCTTCCATCTTTGTCAACAACTTTTGTACTGATATATTCACGAGCGCCACCTCTAGCATTCAATCTCGATTCTATTTTACAAGAGTATCGCCGTTTTTTCGAAAAATTAGACTTTTCGACAAGTTTCCCTTAGGTAGCATGGAAGATGTCGCTGCCTCCTGTTTCCTATTACTGATGATCATCCCTTCATCATCTGCTGCAGCAAAACCCGATTACGCTTTTTCAAGCCTTCATGGTGTGAGGAAACGACAGCAGTTTTCTCGGCATCCGGCTGGATCCATTGCTTGGCTTTATTAACAGCATTGGCGGCATCCTGGAAAGCCCCGGCAATTAACTGCAATTTTCCTTCGTACATCAATATATCCCCGGCTGCGTACAAACCGCCGATAGAGGTTTCGCTAACAGCATTTCCGGCAATGTAAAAGTCATCCACCATCTCAATGTCCAATTCACTATTTTTCACAAGCGAAGCATCAATCTCATAACCGTGATTGACAATGACTTCGTCGATTGGCAAGCTGAAGACTTCACCGGTTTCATGATTCGTCAACTCGACACTAACAATTTTTGTACCGTCCGAACTTACATCAAGCTTTGTCATTGTCGTTTGAAACAGGCAAACTGCCGTACCGTTCAGCAGCTTGGTTGCACTGGCCTCATGCCCTTTTAAAGCATCTTTCCGGTAGATTACATATACTACCTTGGCAATCGATTCCAATTCATTTGCCCAATCAATCGCGGTATTGCCGCCGCCGGAAATCACCACTGCTTTGTCCTTGAAATGGGTTAAAGACTTCACCGTGTAATGTAAGTTGGACACTTCCAACTGCTCAGTGCCATCTATTTCCAATCTTTTCGGCCTCAAAATACCGCTTCCAATCGCGATGATAACTGTTTTTGAGTAATGTTTTTTTCCGGAAGCTGTCTGCACGACAAAAATATGTTCTCCCTCGCTTGAAATCTTCTCGACCTTTTCATTCAAGACCACTGTAGGGTTAAACGTTAGTCCCTGTTTCACTAGCTGCTCCATTAGTTTGGCCCCTGGAATCGGAGTCTGTCCGCCAACATCCCAGATAATTTTTTCGGGATAGACATGCAATTTCCCGCCTAATTGCGGCTGGTACTCAATGATCTTTGTCTTCATCTCCCGCAGCCCGCTGTAAAAGGCGGAGTACAATCCTGCAGGGCCTCCCCCGATAATGGTCACATCAAACAATTCTTTCCGATCCATTTTCGCCCACTCCTTCGCAGCTTATGTAATTGATTATCATTCTCAAATAAATATACCCTGATCCTTCTTAGTTTTCAATAAAAACGGAAGAACATTCAAATAATAAGATAAGCGCAAGCGACTTCGGAACAAGCACAGCCAGTTCCTGCGAAGCTTATTCTCTTTGAAGTCTTCCTTAGTCATCGCCGTCCAAACTCCTCGAAAAAGCTATCGCTTTCCTTCGTTCGATGTCTGTACTGGCGAAGCTTCCTTGTCGAGCTAGACAATTCTCTAACTCGAAAGTTATCCATTCTTATTCTTTTAAAAAAACGGATTGACATTCAAATTAAGAGTGTTTATAGTTTTAATTAACGATATTGATAATCATTATCAATTACAGTGTGCTGAACGGAGGTCAGGCAATGGTTCGCCTATATACAAAAGGATTACATATTGGTTATGGAGAACGGCTGATTGTAAAAAATCTCAATGTAGAAATCCCCGATCGCAAAATTACAACCATTATTGGGGCCAATGGCTCCGGAAAGTCCACATTACTGAAGGCGATTACCAGAATTGTACCGCAACAGTCCGGAACGGTTGTGCTTGATGGAAAGGACATTCTCAAGGAAAACACGAAAATTCTCGCCCAAAAAATGGCGATTCTCCCACAAACGCCGGAAAGTGCCAGCGGCTTAACTGTCGGTGAGCTGGTCTCATACGGCCGCTTCCCTTACCAAAAGGGGTTGGGCCGCTTAACGAAAAAAGACATCGAGGTGATTGACTGGGCACTTGAAGTCACGGGGACGAGCGACTTCAAGTACCGCTCCGTCGATTCTCTATCTGGGGGCCAGCGCCAGAGAGGATGGATTGCCATGGCTCTAGCACAGGAAACCGAGATTATTTTTCTCGATGAACCAACAACCTATTTGGACATGGCCCACCAGCTGGAGGTCCTTGAACTTTTGCAAAAGTTGAACATCGAACAGGAACGGACGATTGTTATGGTGCTTCACGATTTAAATCAGGCAGCCCGCTTTGCTGACTACATGATTGCCTTAAAAGACGGACAAATTGTCAAGGCCGGTGACTGTGAGGAAGTCATGACCCATGACGTCTTGAGAAAAGTATTCCAAATTGACGCCCATATTGGCAGAGACCCAAGGACAAACAAACCAATGTGCATTACTTACAATCTTTTAAAAGGAGATAATCAAAATGAAAAAATGGCTATTCCCCTTTCTTCTATTGGTGCTTATCGTTAGTGCCTGCAGTAATAATTCTGTCGAAAAAAAGGAAAACGCAAAGAATAACGGCAAAGACTCTGAAACGATTACCTATCAATCCGAAAATGGACCCATTAAAGTTCCGGCACATCCAAAGCGGGTGGTTGTGCTTTCAGCTTTCGCCGGAAATGTGCTTAAACTGGGAGTAAATGTAGTCGGCACTGATAGCTGGTCTAAGAACAGCCCGATTTTAAAGGATGAACTAAAACATGCCGCTGAAATTTCCGAAGATAATATTGAAAAAATTATTGAACTAAAACCTGATTTAATCATCGGACTATCCACTGCTAAAAACCTGGATAAATTTAAGCAAATTGCACCAACTGTAACCTATACATGGGGAAAGGTAGATTATCTGACACAGCATGTGGAAATTGGCAAACTGTTAAATAAGGAAAAAGAAGCGCGGGGCTGGGTCGATGACTTCAAAAAACGGGCGCAAACCACAGGCGCTGAAATCCGCGCCAAAATCGGAGAAAATGCAACCGTCTCTGTGATCGAAGCCTATGATAAAAGCCTTTACGTATATGGTAATAACTGGGCGCGCGGGACGGAAATCTTATACCAGGCCATGAAACTGAAAATGCCAGAGAAAGTTAAGCAAATGGCGCTGAAATCAGGCTATTATACGCTTTCGGCTGAGGTACTGCCGGAATATGCCGGAGATTATGTCATTCTAAGCAAATATGCAGATGCTGATACTTCCTTCCAAAAAACAGAATCATATAAAAACATTCCGGCTGTGAAGAACCATCATGTATTCGAAATGGTTGGAAACGGCGCTTCTCTCAATGACCCGCTTACACTTGAGGAGCAATTGAAATTTTTCCAACATTCCTTTTTAGGAAAATAATCAGCCAAAGAGGGATTCTAATCGTTAGAATTCCTCTTCCCATTATCCTGCGAAAGAAAAAATGAGAGACTAATGACAAAAGAAGAACAAGCTTCCATTCCTTTTATCGTAAAAATAGCCACCAGTCTGGTTGTTTTTGTCACCATGTTTATAGTTGCCTGTGTTTTGGGAGCGGCTGACACATCCCTGAAAGACGTTTGGCAGGCTATAACATTGGACGCAAAAACCGATACAGTATTGATGCTGCGTGAAATTCGCTTCCCACGGGAAACAGGAGCGGTTTTTGTTGGGGCTGCCCTCGCTGTTGCGGGAGCAATTATGCAAGGCCTGACGAGAAATCCACTTGCGGACCCGGGACTGCTCGGATTAACAGCAGGGGCCAATGCCGCACTGGCAATTACCCTTGCTTTTCTCCCTAATGCCAATTATTTTACGATTACGATTGCCTGCTTTATCGGGGCAGCAATCGGAACACTCATGGTTTTTGGGATTGGCGCCGCCAAAAAAGGTGGCTTTTCGCCGCTCCGGATTGTCTTGGCAGGGGCGGCTGTTTCTGCCTTCCTATACGCTATCGCGGACGGGGTCGGTCTTTATTTTAAACTGTCCAAAAATGTCTCGATGTGGACCGCCGGAGGATTAATCGGAACTTCATGGCCCCAGCTCCAAATCATTGTTCCGCTTATTGTGATCGGAATTTTGCTTGCACTGATTCTTTCCAGGCAGCTGACCATTTTAAGTTTAAGTGAAGAGGTAGCTGTCGGACTGGGGCAAAATACAGCAAGAATCAAGGGAATTCTGTTCATCGTGATTGTTCTGCTGGCTGGGGCATCAGTGGCCCTTGTCGGCAATATGGCTTTTATTGGTTTAATGGTGCCGCATATCGTCCGGGCGATGGTGGGAACCGATTATCGTTTTATTATTCCGATGTCGGCTATGACAGGTGCTAGTTTCATGCTATTAGCCGATACATTGGGCCGGACGATTCATTCACCGTATGAAACACCGGTGGCGGCCATTGTCGCTGTGATGGGGCTTCCTTTCTTTTTATTCATTGTGCGGAAGGGAGGCAGTTTCTAATGATTCACCCTGCCTTACGAAGAAAACAACGAATCCTTTTCAGTCTTTTTCTCGGAATGATTGTCGTCACCATCATCATTGGAATGGGGCTGGGTTATTCTTCTCTATCTTATGACAGACTGATTCCAACGCTTTTCGGCCATGGTACATTTCAAGAGGAGTTTGTATTATTTTCCATCCGCTTGCCGCGAATGGTGGTGACCTTACTGGCGGGGATGGCCTTAGCTTTATCGGGTGCGATTTTACAGGGCATTACCCGCAATGATTTGGCGGACCCCGGTATTATTGGCATTAATGCTGGTGCCGGTGTGGCTATTGCCGTGTTCTTCTTGTTTTTTCCGATTGAGACCGGATCCTTTACCTATCTCCTTCCGATTTGTGCCTTTTTCGGTGCGCTTTTGACTGCTGGTCTTATCTATCTGTTTTCTTATCATAGAAACACCGGTTTGGACCCGGTAAGACTAGTTCTCGTTGGGATTGGTTTTTCCATGGCGCTCTCCGGGGCAATGATTGTCCTGATTTCCTCCGCTGAGCGGGAAAAAGTGGATTTTATTGCCAAATGGCTAACAGGGAATATTTGGGGGGCAGATTGGCCATTTATTGGGGCATTGCTTCCATGGTTAGCGATATTAATCCCCATTACGTTGTACAAAGCCAATCGCTTGAATCTTCTTAGTCTTGGTGAACCCGTGGCAATCGGTGTCGGTGTGTCGGTGGAAAGAGAGCGGATCACCCTGCTGTTAATCGCGGTGGCCCTGGCTGCTGCCGCCGTTTCTGTTACCGGAAGCATCTCCTTTATTGGACTAATCGCACCGCATATAGCAAAGGCTCTGGTTGGTCCAAGAAATCAACTATTTATCCCGCTTGCCATCTTAATCGGCGGCTGGTTCTTATTAATTGCGGACACTATCGGGCATAATCTGATTGAGCCAAACGGCATTTCCGCCGGAATTATGGTTGCCTTTATTGGAGCCCCCTACTTTGTCTATCTATTATTGAAAAAATAAACATGAACGGGTCAGATCCATATAAGTTTATACGGACTGACCCTTTAGCCCCCGCTGACAGGTGGGATCAACGCGATCTCATCGCCATCGCGGATCACTTCATCATTGGGAGCAAACTCTTCATTCATCGCCGTCATCACCGTCTCCAGTCTGGGGAGATCGTACTTTGCCGCCAATTCTGCCTTCAGCTCCGCGACAGTTTTGCCGCTCGCATCGACCATTATAAACTCCTCGCCGACCACATCGCGTAAGTGGGCGAAAAATAGCACTTTATTCATCGAAATCACCTGCCTCTGGTTTTCCGCTCGGATAAGCGGCCGTTTCCAACTGATTGCCGACCCACTCTTCGCCGTTCTCCCAGTGTTCTTTTTTCCAAATTGGAACAATTTCCTTTATCCGTTCGATTGCATAGCGGTTGGCCTCATAAGCATCCGCACGATGTGGGGTGGACACGGCAATGACCACCGCCACATCGGTAATATCAAGGCGACCAATCCGATGGGTAATCGCCGCCTTGGCTCCCGACCAGCGCTGCTCAATCTCGGCACCAATTTGGGCAAGCTTTTTCACTGCCATAGCTTCATAGGCTTGATACTCCAAAAATAATGTTTTCTTTCCACCGGTTAATTCCCGGACGGTTCCGATAAAGGTCGTAATCGCCCCTGCTTCCCGCCGGACTACCTTGTCTATCACCGCCTGAATGTTAATCGGTTCCTTTGAAATTTCATAAAACGTCAATGATTTCACCTCTTTAAGCCCAGCTTTTTAGCAGCCTCATAGTCTTGGGGTTCATTCATATTGAAAAAAAACCGCTCTAAATCTACATTAGCAAAGTCAGCCAGATCTTTTTCAGTTACGTAATGGACTACTAAGCGGTCAAGCAAGTAGTTCATGCTTCGTTTCCCGTGCTCAATACATTTCGCTGCATTATCAGCAATTTCCTTTTTATAAACAGCAAATAATGGTTGGGGCTTGCCGTTGATAACCGGGACCACCGCATCACCGCCACGGTATTGCTCGACCAGCAACCTGCTAAGCTTGGCCGAGACAAACGGCATATCGCAGGCAACAACAAGATTTACCTTACGGGCACTCGCCTTTAAGCCCGCATGAAGTCCAGCAAGCGGCCCCATACCAGGATAATCATCGCTGACCATTTTTATGCCAAGAAACTCATATGCCTTTGGATCGTTTGTTACCAGAATGATATCATGAAAGCTATTTCGCAGTTAATCTCTAATTCTCTCAACATTCATTTTATCATTTATTTTTAAAAGGGCCTTATTGGTCCCCATCCTGCTAGACTTCCCACCCGCTAAAATAATGGCAGCAGCCTCGTTCATAGCCACACCTTCCTTCTTTTGGTGTCAGGCACCATGTGAAAAATTCACATACCGGCACCCTTAACCAAAGATAAAATAAAGCAGAAATAATAAAGCGATGATATACATGGCTGGTGTTGTTTCGTCTTGGCGGCTGGTGGCCCATTTGACGATGGGATAGGCGATGAAGCCAAATGCGATTCCGTTGGCAATGCTAAAGGTCAGCGGCATGAGGACGATCATCAGGTAGGCCGGGAAAGCCTCAGTAAAGTCATCCAGCGGTACTTCCTTTAAACTTTGAATCATCATACAGCCTACAATGATGAAAACCGGTGCAATCGCGGCATTGGGAATAATCTTAAATAACGGAATCAAGAACAGCGCCGGGATAAATAACAAGCCAGCCGTCAGAGATGTCAATCCGGTTTTTCCCCCGGAAGCGATTCCCGTTGCTGATTCGGCAGCCGTCGTCGTTGGACTTGAGCCGAACAGCCCGGCAGCGAGAACGGATATCGCATTCGCCTGAAACGCTTTCCGGAACTTTTCCTTATCCGGCAGCATCCCCAGCTGTGCTCCCATATTTTCAAAAATAATCACCATTGACAGCGCAAATACCGCCGTCCAAAAATCGACCGAGCTAATCCCGCTGAAATCCAAGGCTAGGAACACTTCCCGGTAGCTGCTAAAAGAAATACTAAAATCACGCAGCTGAGAAAAGTCGACAATACCAAACATCGCACCAATGGCCGTACCAACGATCATCGCAATTAAAAAGTTCCCCTTTACATTGCGCAAAAACAGCGGCAGCAAAACGGCCAAGGTCAAAATCGTTGTCAACGTATGGGGATCATGTAAGTTTCCTAAGGTAACAAACGTCCCTTTACTGGCTATAATCAAGCCGCCATTTTTCAATCCAAGAAAAGCAATAAAAAAACCAATCCCTGCTGTAATCGCATGCACCATCGACTTAGGAATCGCGGCAGCTAAATAGACCGCTCCCTTTGTCATCGCCGTCATCGAAAACACAATGCCGGCCAGAAAAACGGCCGCAAGCGCCTGCTGCCATGAGAGTCCAAAAGCTAACACAAGCGTGTAAACGAAAAAGGCGTTATCACCCATTCCCGGAATGATGATCAGCGGTGAATTCGCCCAAAGTGCCATCAACAGACAGCCTAAACAGGCACAGATGACCGTTGCAATCGTAACCGCCTCATACGGCATCCCGGCCGTTCGCAAAATCACTCCATTAATAACAATAATATAGGCAACCGTCATAAACGAAGTTAATCCGGCAATGACCTCCGTCCGTATTGTGGTATTCTCCGCTGGAAGCCGGAATACCTTCTGCCAATATTGATTCAACTGAATATCTCTCCTTTGGAGGCAACAACCAATAGTAGGGGATCAGGATAGCCTCCCTTCATTCTCGCTCTCCTATCATTATAAAATTTATCCCACCTTAACGGGCAGTAAGACCCCCACATCGATAGTCCAAGTCTACAAGAAATCTAGGTGGGGGATCAACTGCCCGTAAAGGTCCGATTAGTTCAACTAACCACCAGTGGGGGGATGAAGAACCCCCACACTGATGGAAGTTTCACTTTATCATGCATCATTTCTGTTAATTTTTTTCAAATGATTTATAATAAAAATGAATTGAAGCAGATTTTCAGGAGGTTTTACATAATGGCGATTAAAAAAGTATTGACCATTGCCGGCTCGGATACCAGCGGTGGCGCCGGACAGCAGGCAGATTTAAAAACATTCCAGGAGCTGGGCGTTTATGGAATGACCGCCCTGACATGTATCGTGACGATGGATCCAAACGGCTGGCATCATCGTGTTGATCCAATTGCTGTCGACCTAGTTGAAAAACAACTGGAAACGGTCCTCTCAGTTGGCATTGACGGTATGAAGACGGGCATGCTTGGAACGGTGGATATCATCGAACTGGTGGCCAGAAAAATGGATGAGCACAAATTAGAGCGCGTCGTCATTGACCCTGTAATGGTATGTAAAGGCGAAGACGAAGTGCTCAATCCGGAAACGGCTGACGCCATGCGTGAACTGCTCGTCCCACGGGCTTTAGTGGTAACTCCAAACCTGTTTGAATCAGGTCAGCTTGCCGGAATGAAAACACCGAAAACATTGGATGAAATGAAGCAGGCGGCTGCGAAAATCCACGATTTAGGGGCCAAAAATGTTCTCATCAAAGGCGGCAGCAAGCTGCAAACAGAGGAAAAATCACTTGACCTTCTATATGATGGAAAAGAATTCAAAGTATATGAATCAGACAAAATCGACACAACCTATACCCATGGTGCCGGCTGTACCAATTCAGCGGCGATTGCAGCGGAACTTGCTAAAGGGAAATCAGTCAACGAGGCTGTGCAAGTTTCCAAAGACTTTGTCTCTGCCGCGATCTCGCAAGGCTTCCGCTTAAATCAATACGTCGGTCCTACCTGGCATGGCGCTTATCGCAGCGGATTAACTAAGTAATGATATAAACGGTGTCCCTTTTCTAAGGGCGCCTTTTTTCTTCCACCAAAGCATTGATTTCGCATTTTCTTATTAATTTTAGTATGATAATTACATTATAAATTTTAACTGTTGTAAAGGGAAGGAGGAGCGGAAAATGGAAGTTGTTGACGTGAATCGCGTGCAGGAAGCGATTAACCAACTAGCCAACAAAGATGTCTATATCCATCTGGAAACAACAAATGGTGCCTATGCATCCCACTATGATCAAACCTTTTTTTCCGCCGGCGCCTATATCCGTAATGCCCTTGTCCGCTATGAAATAGGTAAGATCACCGGCGACGGTCCTTACCGGGTCGGTCTAAAAATTAACCTTGGCTGGGTCTACGCTGAAGGGATTACCCATTTTGAAATGGATCCACAAGGAAGACTGCTACTCGCCGGCCACGATTATAAAGGCAAGCTGGCCGTTGCCCTGGAAATCAGCACGACGCCGTTTGACTAAACTCATAAAGGTATCAGTTCCACTTGAAAAATGGCTCAACTCTGTTTGAATCACCGGAAAGGAGAATGGTTATGAAAAAAGAACGCCATGTCCTCGTCGTGTTCCCACACCCGGATGATGAAGCCTTCGGGGTATCTGGAACAATTGCGACTCATATAAAAAATGGCACACCGGTCACCTACGCCTGCTTAACCCTAGGCGAAATGGGACGTAATATGGGGAATCCTCCATTTACGAACCGGGAGGAACTGCCGAAAATCAGGAAAAAAGAATTAATGGAAGCAGCCCGCACATTAGGAATTCAAGACCTGAGGATGATGGGCCTTCGCGATAAAACCATTGAATTTGAAGACGACGATAAAATGACCAATTTGATTTCCTCGTTAATCGAGGAACTGAATCCATCACTGGTTATTACCTTTTATCCCGGCTATGCTGTTCACCCTGACCACAATGCCACTGGGGCGGCCGTCATCCGCGCGGTGGAAAAAATGCCCGCTGCCGCAAGGCCGACCGTACACTGTGTTGCATTCTCCAACGATTGTGTCGAAAAGCTTGGAGAAGCTGATATTATCAATAACATAACACCGGTGAATGAACTGAAGCTGGCCGCGATCAAGGCGCACCGCTCACAGACCGAGGCAACGCTCGCTGACATGGAGGAAAAATTGAAAAATCAGGATCCACAAGTGATGGTCTGGCTCAACAATGAGCGGTTCTGGACCTATAAATTTGATAAGTGAAAACTCGCCGACTGACGATTCCGTAAGGACGGATCATGAGGCGCAGTTGAACTTATGCTTTCCCATTAGTCCATCATGCAGCGCAAAGAATGAAAATAGTTATACTTTCATGGTAGTTAAAAAATGACGCGTGCCGATTTCGCACACGTCATTTTTTCTTCGCTATAGAAAGGTATCTTCACTAATTTTGGCGATATCTACACTGTTTGTGACGATATCTACACTATTTGACCAGATAGCTACACTTTTTGTGACAATATCTACACTTTCTGGCCAGATATCTACACTTTTGCAGCGGATAGTTACAATCCACTGTTCCAGCCGTCGCAACAAATTACCTCAATACCCGTGATGCGCCAATGTGCACAGCTTGCACCAGTCGAGGATGACAATTTTTCGTGATTTCATCTCAATCAATTCATCCTTGCGCAGCTTCGAAAATACGCGGCTGACGCTTTCCCGGGTCGTCCCCACCACCGTTGCAAACTCCTGGACCGTCAAGGGGATTTCAATCCCCCAGCGCTTCCCGTCAGTATTAAATTTAGCCCCTAAGCGCTGCAGCGTTTTCACCGTTTTCGCATACACATCGAGCAAGGCCACATCGCGCAGCTGTCCGGTCATTTCCCTTAAGGCATCGCTCATATAGCGGACCAGTTGCAGCGCCAGTTCCGGATAATCAGCAAGATCTTTCTCCAGCTCCTGCTTGTCCAAAAACAAAATCTTACCGTTCTCCAGCATCGTTGCCGTGGCCGGATAGCACTCAGCATTATTGGTAAACAGACAGGCCTCGGCAAAAATGTCGCCCTGCTGCTTCATACAAACAATAATTTCATTGCCGTTTTCATCCCGCTTCGTCAGCTTGACCGCTCCGGAAAAAATGAAATAAACCCCTTTTGCCACTTCATCCTCGGCAATAATCTGCGTTCCCTTTTTGAACTCAAAGGTTTGAATCCGCCTTTCAATGACCGCAAGCGAAGCAGCTGATAACTCTTTAAAAATTACAATCTTGCGCAGCAAATCCGCTTTATTCAGCTCCCGATAAACTGCCAAATTCTCGTCCTGCAAGTAGTTGATTTGGACCAAAATTGCCACCACCTTTTCAAAAGAAATCCTCATTATCACTAAAACACTTTAGATTAGCCTCTATTATAATGACCTGTCTCCAAAAATGAGTGACATAGCTCACAAAAAGGAATCCTCCCTACATAAATATACATTTCAAAAAAAGTTCATTTTTTCAAACCAGCTTTGTTAATAATTTTTTCATAGCCCCTTCACAAAATTTTCATAAATACCAGAACTAGTGTGATTCCCATCACACTTCACCGGAATAGCGAAGTCTAGGATGAAAATGTTCATACCTAGAAAAGGAGGGGAAAAGGTGAAAAAATCAATTATTAGTTTTGTGATTAGTTTAGTCATTGGCTTTGGGCTTGGCTACCTCGTCTTTGATGTCCTGATTGGGAACTCCAGTCATGAAGCACAGACAGCACAAACCGGTCCAAAAGACAAAGCAGCCACAACTGAAAAAAGCAGCACCTCGACGGAACCAGCCGCCAAAACCGTTGCCGCTGACGAGGACAACATCCTAAATAAAAAGGGCTGCCTAGGCTGTCACAGCGTGGAATCCCTTAATCTACAAGGCGGGCAAGTAGGTCCCGACCTATCCAAGGCTTATGTCAATGTGGAAGGGAAACACGGCAAGCCGATTGAAGAATTCCTGAAAAAACCAACTACAGAGGTGATGTCAGGAGTTATCGGCAAAAATCCATTAACCGACCAAGAACGCAAGCAAGTATTGGAATTACTGAAAAAAGCATCTGAAAAATAATACAAAGAGAGGTGTACTGAATGAAAAAATGGATTCCGATCGCATCGGGCCTGCTGGCTGGTTTTATCGCGGCAACGATTACCTTTGCCGACTTCTCATTTCCAAAATCCGAAACCGCTTCCGCCAGCAACAAGACCGATGCTCAAAAGGTTTATGTGCCATTTGGCAAAAAAGATGACTATTATCTGTTTGCATCTGGCGGCCACTCCGGACAAATGTTTATTTACGGTGTGCCCTCGATGCGCAAAATCAGAACGATCCCGGTCTTCTCGCCGGACTCCGCTACTGGTTATGGCTTTGACGAACATTCGAAAAAGCTGATGGGCGGTTATACATGGGGCGACCTGCACCACCCGGCCCTATCGGAAACAAATGGCGATTATGACGGCAAATGGATGTTTGCCACTGATGTTGGCAATGCCCGCGCCGCCGTTGTTGACCTAAAAACATTCACCACCAAAGACATTATCAAAGTGCCTAACACAGCCGGCCCGCACTGTGCCGCGTTTGTAACGGAAAATACCGAGTACTTGTTTTTACCAACAAGATTCGCTGTTCCGCTTGGGCAAAAATACGAATCGCTTGACAACTACAGCCAGAAATACCGCGGCGTGATGTCAGCGGTAACTTTTGATGACAAAAAGGAAAAGCTTCACATCGCCTATCAAGTGGCGCTGCCGCCATGGTCTTATGACCTTTCCGATGCCGGTAAGAAAATATCCAAAGATTGGGCCGTAATGACCACTTACAATACTGAAGAAGCAACTACAACAATGGAAGTAAAAGCATCCCAGGCTGACCGTGACTACATCGTCCTGTTCAACTGGAAAGAGCTTGCCCAAATGGTTAAGGAAGGCAAATATGAAAATGTTGGCGGGCAAAAAATGATTTTCCCGGAAAAACAAAAAGGCGGCATTTATTTAGTCCCTGTTGCCAAATCCCCGCATGGTGTAGACGTAACACCAGACGGCAAACGATTCATCGCTTCCGGCAAGCTGGCCCCGGCGATGACGGTATTCTCGTTTGAAAAAGCCTTCAAGGCGATTAAAAATAAAGATTTTGCTGGCAAACGCAATGGTATTCCGATTTTAAACTATAAATCGGTCATGGAACGCGAAGTCAACCCGGAAAATGCCCTTGGACCGCTACATACACAATTTGATGATAAAGGCATGGCTTACACCACGATGTTCATTTCATCAGAAATTGTCAAGTGGGATCCAAATACCGGTAAAACATTAGACCGCGTACCAGTTCAATATTCACCAGGACACGCAGTTTCCGCTGAAGGAGACACGGTATCGCCCGACGGAAAATGGATTATCGCGCTGAATAAACTCGCGAAGGATTCCTACCTATCAGTTGGACCTTCTCACCCAGAATCAATGCAATTAATCGATCTCAGCGGCAAGAAAATGAAGATCGTTCAATCGGTACCGGTTGATCCGGAGCCGCACTATGCCCAAATGATCAAGGCGGACAAAATCAAGACGATTAACGTCTATCCAAAGGATTCGAAAAACAAGGATGCCGTCTACACCCAAAAAGATACTAAAATTGTCCGCAAAGGCAACGAAGTCCATGTCTACGGGATTGCGATGCGTTCAAGATTTGTATTTGATTCCAAAGCAAAACGTCCTGACGTGATTGAGGTGAACCAAGGCGACCATGTCTTCATCCATTTAACGAACATCGACTTCGATGAGGACATTACCCACGGTTTCGCGATCAATGACTATGACTTGAACATGGAAGTCCAGCCGGGACAAACCAATACAATGGAATTTACCGCCGATAAAGCCGGTACCTTCCCGCTCTATTGCACAAACTTCTGCTCTGCCCTGCACCAGGAAATGAACGGCTACTTCCTTGTCAAACCGAAATAGAAAAGCGGAAGCGCCTTGTTTATGCTGCCGTAGCGTTCCTTGTGGAGCTGGACAATTCTCAATTTTGAACGATATAAATTCTGATATTATAAAGAGAACTCGCCGACTGGCAAACCCACAAGGCGAGGACAGAGACAGGGTTGGCTCAAAAGCAACATGTTTGTGCCGCGATGCCAATGCTTTGTGCACTTTGTAATTAGCCCAGCTTAATCGGCCACCCTAGCCGTCTTAAGCCTGGCAGTCTTTTTTGGCGGGGGGATCAATTGAACAATTGGTACCCTCCCCATTACAAAGATTACACCATAATAGGAGTGGTTATCTTGAATGATCAAAAGAAAGGGAAATTATCACTTGGTTCAGCTTTATTAATTGGACTTTCCGCTATTCTCATTGTGATTTCGATGTTTTTCCCTTGGTGGAGAATGCTCTTCTATGCGCCACAATACCCAGAAGGCCTAAATATCATCGTCTATCCGAATAAACTAGCAGGCGAAATTGACATCATTAACGGGCTCAACCATTATATTGGGATGTCCAATTTCAGCGAGAAAAATTTCCCGGAATTATCCTACTTAATCTACATTGTTGGCGGCTTGGCGGTCCTGACCCTGATTACCGCGGTGCTGCGCAAAAAATCCATACTTTACGGGTTAATCTCGCTATTCGTCATTGGCGGTTTAGCTGGAGTGTTAGACCTTTATGCAGCGTTAAAAAAATACGGCACCAATTTGGACCCGCATGCGCCCATCCACATGGACCCATTCGTCCCGCCGATTATCGGAGCCAATAAAGTGGCCAACTTTACAACCCACAGCTTGTTAGGCACAGGTGTCTACATCGTGATTATCGCATTCATTTTATTACTGATTCCGCTATGGAAGGATCGAAAAAGATGAAAAAAATATCGCTCCTACTTGTTGTTTTTTCTCTCCTGTTTTTGATAAAACCGGAAAAAAATATGGCAGCCGAGAATTTGCAAGCGAAAATCGACTCCATGAAAGCAGGAGCGGTTTTGAAGCTTGAGAACAAAACATATCAAGGCAATATCGTCATTAACAAACCGCTGACACTCGTCGGCCAAAAACATACCGTGATTAAGGGCGACAGCACCGGCAACGTCATCAGTGTGAAGGCACCGCAGGTAACCTTAAGCCATTTCACGGTGGAAGGCAGCAGCATGAATCGCAACTCTGCCGAAGAATATGCCGCGGTCAAGGTCTACACGAACCACAATGTGATCGAGCATATCCGGGTCCGCGATTCCTTCCACGGCATTTATTTAAGCAAAGCCTTCCACAACACCGTTCGTTACTGCAACATAAAGGGACTTGGCAAGGGAGAAATCGCCGCCCAAGGCAACGGGCTTCATATTTGGTATGCCGAGGACAATCTCCTCTCTCATAACACGATTGAAGGCACCCGTGACGGGATGTTCTTCGACTATGCCAACCACAACCAAAGCTATGACAATCATATCAGCAATACCCGCTACGGGCTGCATTATATGTACTCCGACGGCAATATGTTTAAAGGCAATACGTTTACCATGAACGAAGGCGGCGCCGCCGTCATGAACTCGAATCATCTGACTCTAAAAGACAATCAATTTATCATCAACTATGGCAATCAATCATTCGGCCTCCTCTTGCTGCAGGCCAATGATAACAGAATCGAAGATAATACGTTTTATATGAACCAGCGCGGCTTGTACATTGACCAAGCCACGAGGAATTTTTTCAAAAATAACCGCATTGTCCAAAATCAAATTGGAATTGAGCTGTGGGCTAGTTCCAATGATGAAATATTTACCTTAAACCGAATTTCCGAAAACACCATTCCCGCTGTCACGATTGGCGGCAAAGGCGAGCGCAATGTCTGGAGCAAGAAAGGCTTCGGCAACGACTGGGGCAGATCGTTTCCGCTCACCGACTTAAATCAGGACGGCATCGGGGATTTTCCGATAACTTACTATTCCAGCCTCCACCAACTAATGGAGGATCAGGAATTAACGACGTTATTTTTAAAAAGCCCGGCGATTAAAATCTATGAAAAAATCAACGCCACTCTGAACGAAAATGAAGTCATGTTTCGAGATTCGCACCCGCTCGTTTCGAAAAATAACAGCCATCATGTGGTCGTCTGGATCGTCATCGGACTTGCGGCGGCGGTGTTGATCTTCATAAAGGGGAGACGAAAATATGCATTACATTTGGAAGGAATGGAAGGAAAACATAAGGGGTAAGGGGCTTTGGCTTTCTTTGAGCATCATTGGGCTGATTTCAGTCAGCATCCTGTTTCGTTCCACGGCCCTTTCATTTGACAAAGGCTTTTACATTCTACTGATCAATTTGTTTGATGCCATCATTTATTTTATTCCGATCCTTTGCCTGTTCATCGGTGCCTTTTCGATTTTTCAAGAAAAAGAGCAAAAGACGCTGATCATGCTGCTGACGAAAAAAGACAGCTTTGCCAGCTTCCTGCTGCGAAAAAGCCTCGCGCTCTATGCGGTAGTGTTAGTGCCTTTGCTCGTGTGGTTTTTCATCTACCTGTTACTGTTGAAGTTTCAATTCCAGCTTGATCTTAAGTCGTATGTGATTTTTCTGCTTTCGATCATGTCGATGGCACTGGTATTTATGCAGATGGGCACGGCAATCGGCAGTTTTTCCCGCTCACGGATGCAGATTATCGGAAGCGCGATTTTTGTCTGGTTTTACTTTTTCTTTTTGCATGATTTCATCCTGTTGTCGTTCCTGCCGAAGGTTAGCTATGAATCTGTGAAACTATTTTCCATATGTTACTTTTTAAATCCGCTTGCGGCCGTGCGAATGTTTCTCGAAACCGGCATCGGAGTTTATTCCTTCGGTCACATGTCGCGGCTGCTGCAGGCCTTCATGTGGACGAAGCCGGTGTTCTTTTTACTGGGGAATCTGGTGGTCTGGCTTGCCGCTTCCATAGGCATAGCGATTGCCTTCAACCGCAAGGAGGGGGTTGAATAATGATTAAAGTCGAACAATTGAGCCAATCCTACGGAAAAAAACGGGTCCTCGATGCTATCTCCGTGGAAATCGGCAAAACTGAAACTTGCGCCCTTGTTGGTAGAAACGGCGCCGGCAAATCTACTTTTATTAACAGCCTGTTGGGGCTTCTACCGGTGAAGCAAGGAAAAATTACAATTAATGACATTGAAGTCACAAAGAAAAATGTCAAGTGGAAAAAAGCGATTGCCTATCTGCCGGAAAAATTCATGCTCTACCCCAGCTTGACCGGGCTTGAAAATATGACATTTTTTGCCGAGGCGGTTGTGGGTTCGGCGGATCTTGGGCGGATGGAACAGATACTGCAGTCGGTGCGCCTCTGGGATGACCGCGATGTCCAAGTGAAGAAGTACTCAAAAGGAATGCTGCAGCGGTTAGGTCTGGCGATTACGCTCTATCAGGATGCCGATATTTTGATTCTTGATGAGCCGACGAGCGGCATCGATCCGTTGGGGCGCAAGGAAATCTTAGAGGTATTAAAGTCGTTGCATGGTAAAACAATCCTCCTCTCCTCGCACCATCTCGATGAAATCCGCCAAGTGTGCACCCATGTTGCCTATTTAGACGATGGAAAAATGACAAAATACACGGTTGAAGAATTTTTGGAAACACATCATTTGGGAGGTTATCAGGAATGAAACGGATTTTGTTTGTAGTGCTGCTGGCCGCCGCGGTGCTGGCCGGCTGCAGTTCAAGCCCCGATTATACGGTTAAAATCACAAATAAGCCTTATTTTCAACAAGATAAGGCGTCACCCATTGAGGTGAAGGTAACTGAAGGCGATAAGGCGGTTACGGGCTTAACTGTGACGGCAGAATTATCAATGGCCAATATGGATCACGGCACTGCTCAAATAACATTTACCGAGGGGAAGAAGGGCATCTATTCCGGCAAGGTGCAGCTGCCGATGACCGGAAAATATGAGGCGGCCTTCACCCTTGAGAAAGACGGCAAAAAGACCGAAAAGGTTATGAATTTGAATGTGGAAAAACCAAAGGGAGTTGCCAAAATTAACGGCGAGTGGATTACCGCTGACGACCTTGCTTTTTATAAATTCATCAACCAGCTTCAGCTTGCGATTAACCGCGAGGCGGCGAAAAAGCAATATAGCGGCAAACAGTTAGAGGAGGAATTAACCTATTTAGATTCACAGTCGAAACTAGCTGAAGATCGGAATCAGCTGCTGACGCAAATGATCCGTTTGCACGCGATGGCGCTGCTTGCTGAAGAGAAGGGCCATAAAGCTGCTGATGCCGAGGTTACCCAGGCGGTTACCCGAGCTCGCGGGCAATATCGCGAATATGGTTCGGCAATGAAATTGATCAAGGCTTACGGTGAGAAGAAATTTTGGACAATGGAAAAACAGCAGTACAAGCTGATTGTCCTCGCCTCGAAAGTTCAAGAGGATGTAAAGGCGCAAGTTAAACAGGAAAATCCTAAGGCCGGCGAGCAGGATCTCCTCTACCTGGCACAGCAAAAATACGAAGACCTCGTCGTTTCCGAGGTGAATTCGCTAAAGATTGAGATTTTGTAAGTTTGTTGCTAGTTATCTGCTACCTATCGTTTATCACATAACCGCTGGAGTTGAAGACGGTAGCCTTGGGAACAGGTTTGAAGTTTTGTTAAACCTTTTAAGGACAGTATGGTTGATTTTACGGGGAATTTTGTCCTTAAGAGGCTTTATTAAAGACAGTTTGACTGGTTTCTTCGATCGGTTTGTCCTATAGGTCCTCCCTATGGGACAGTTCGACTCTTTTTTCACCCGCTTGTGTCCCATAGAGCTTTGCTATGGGACACTTCTACTCTTTTTCCACACAGTTTTGTCCCATAGGATTTCCCTATGGGACAGTTCGATACATTTGCTGAATCGTTTTGTCTGATAGACATTCCGCCAAAATCTTAATTACCATTTTTCAACAATACCCGATATAATTTATCATCAGTTTCATCAGGATTTCCGCGGCCATCAGTATTGTTGCTGATAAAATACAGATACTCACCATCTACAAAAATATCGCGGATTCTTCCTAAACCCGTTATCACCGGTTTCATCCGCATCCGTGCTAAATCAAACCTAAATACCGCATTGCCCCTTAGTGCTGCGACGTAAAGCTTACCATTGGATGCAGCCATCCCGGAAGGCGCCCAGGTTTTCTCACCTGATTGAAACAACGGCGTCACCATCCCCGCTTTCTTAGCCTGCCCTTGAATGACTGGCCAGCCGTAATTCATACCTGATTTGATCATATTAATTTCATCATGCGCCGACTGCCCATGCTCACTGGCATACAACCTCGAACCAAGCCAAGCCAGGCCCTGTGGATTACGGTGACCGTAGCTAAAAACAGATGACCCTGGAAATGGATTATCCGCGGGAATCGAACCATCCAAATTCATTCGCAAAACTTTTCCATTTAACGACTTTACATTCTGGGCTAAATCCGGTTCAGTAGCATCTCCTGTTGTAATGTATAGTTTGCGGTCCGGACCTATTTTTAACCTGCCGCCGTGGTGATAAGCGGCGCTTGGAATCCTGTCAAGAAGGATGGCGGCTTCTGTCCACTCGTTGCCATTCGTCCTCAAGACAACGACACGATTAAACTGTCCCTTCTTTTCATCCCGATAAGTATAGTACGCATAGGCCTTGTGATTTTCGGAAAACTGCGGGTCTAATACAAAGCCAAGCAAACCGGCCTCTGCCGCTTCAGCCAATGGTTTTTCCAAGTGTACACGCTGCCGTTCGATTTTGCGGTTAGTAATTTTGACAATACTTCCCGTCCGCTCACTGATGTAGAAAGTTTGATTTACTCGATCAATAGACCAGGGAACCGATAAATTTTCTGCCAACACTTCCACTTCCTGTTGGACATCAACCGCGTCTCTATCAGGCTCCTGTGTCTGCTTTTTTTCGAAAAAAGAACAACCGGACAATAGCAAAACCAGCGTTAGAAAAATAGACCCGATCCGCCCCAACAACAGATACCCCCTTTTCTTTATGAAGGACATCCCCTACAATTTCCAAGCTCCTTTAATACTTCATCCGCCTGGTGAAGGACATTTCCCCTATATTTTATGATTCTTTTGTCCTTCATCCACCTGATGAAAGACATTTCCCCTAATTTCCAAGCTCCTTTTGTCCTTCATCCACCCGATGAAAGACATTTCCCCTAATTTCCAAGCTCCTTTTGTCCTTCATCCACCCGATGAAAGACATTTCCCCCAAATTCCAAGACCGTTTTGTCCTTTATTCTTCTTAAAAAAGACTATAATCGGTTTGTCCTTCATTCTTTGAAATTCCGAGCTCGATTTCTCCCTCAACCTACAACACTTCAAGAATTGCCTTGCCCACGCCGCTGTTCTCATTGGTGTCGGTAACAACATCGCAAAGCGCTTTAATTTCATCACTGGCATTGCCCATTGCCACCGCGCGGCCGGCCTTTTCCAGCATCGAAATATCATTAAAATTATCACCGATGGCCATCGTATCCGCTAAGGCAATGTCCATCGCCTTCGTAAACGCCTCGAGGGCCATCCCCTTCTGCGCCTTTTTATAGGTAATTTCAATATTTTCATAACCTGATTTAGTGACCTCTAACTCATCATATACTGCAAGGGCGGTGCTGGCTGCCTTCAGTCTGCCAGGGTCCTCAAAGGAATAAGCGAGAAATTTATAAATCATCTTCTCGTCATCGACAAATAGCTGCTCATAGTCCTCTACCATGTGGATCAAGCCGTCGCGCACCCTTGCCCCCGCCGCAACAGTAATTTCATCACGATCCGCTTCGGGGTTAGCGCTCATCACAATATCAACAAGAGTAGAAACAGCTTTATCGGCATCTGTCGAGTAGGCACCATGATTGGTATAAACTTCGAAATAAATATCATTCTCCGACAGTTTCGCCGCTGTCTCGCGGGCCAGTTGTTTCGGAATCGGGTTGGCCGAAATCACATCCCCTTCCTTAGAGCGGACCTCAGCGCCATTCACACAAATCACCGGGCAGCTCAAGCCAGCGGCATGCAGGACATAGGTGGCCTCCTGATAGGATCGGCCCGTTGCCACAACCACCTCAACCCCTTGGGATTGTGCTTTTAGAATCGCCTGTTTATTTCCCTCGGGTATTTCCTGCATCGAATTTAACAAGGTTCCATCCATATCGATAGCAATACATTTTATCATTCTGTTTCACCCTTTAAATAAATAATACCGGTATTTTACCATTTTTCTCCGAATTGTTCCTGCATCGAGCCTCAAGACAAATACTTGCTGCCTTCCCTCACACTCAGCGGAGCTAAACGACTCCCCTCGATAAATCCCTTAACAGACAGCGGATTTGTCTTGGAATACTCCCTTAATGCCCAGCCAATCGCCTTTTGGATAAAAAATTCCTTGCTGGCGGCATTTAATCGGATGTATTGATACAACCTCTCTTCATTTGTCGCTTGTTTATATTTTAATTGAAAAAGAATTGCCGTCCGCCGTAGCCACATATTGTCATGAGTCGCCCAGCCATCAATCGTCTCATCGACAACTTCCGGGAACTTTTGCGCAATGTTTCCAACTGGCTTTGCAGCAAGGGCATCAACCGTATCCCACCAAGATTTTGTTGTAATCAAAGTTTCCATCAGTGCTACATCACTTTTTTGCAGCTTACTTAATGATTTTTCAATATAGGTTAAAGCCGCATATTGATATTCCCGTTGTTGCATTTGCCAAAGTTCCAGGACTAATTCATGATGAAACGGCTCTTTTACTATTCCCGTCTCTTGAAAAAATCGCTTTTCAATCTCTCTTCGTTGTGGCGTCTTAATTCCAAAGAAGGGAAAGCGGTTCTTCATATATCGTTCCATTTGTTCGGCATTGGCCGGGTTTTGGTTTGCCTTAAAAAGACTTGTTAACGGGGCAATGTTAATTGGCATGATCGATCAGTCCTTTATAAAAAATAGCATATTAAAGTATTCTCTTTTTTCCTAAAATAACCTTTTTAATTGGAGAATAAAGCAGACAATAGCCGCCAAACTATCAATAGCAATTAATCGAAAGGAGCAATCAGGATGACCAAGAAATTCAACAAAGGCAGCCGCAATCAAAATTCACCGCAGGCAAGACAGATGGGAGAGGAATTTACCGCTGAATTTGTCAGCGGGGACAACAGCAAAGGCAACAAACGCAACAAGAGCCAGCAAAGCAAAACCAATCCGCATAAGTAAAAAGGGTGTCAGGCACTATGTGAATTTTTCACATGGTGCCTGACACCGGACTAATAAGTATATTAAAAATGGTGAAATCGATTTTTCCCTATTACCCTTTTAGTTTAAATTGCCTTTTTTACAGAAATTAAAAAAATGCTTTATTCGTATAAAAACGCTGAAACTTTCGGGTAATTTTTCCGTATATGGTATTATAGGGAAAAGAGGAGGTTGATTTATGGGCAAGATCTTTCTTTATCTTTTGTTATTCTTATTAGGTGTAACAATTATTAGTTTTATTTTAGGGTATCATATCTTTGCTTATAGTGTAGGTTCCATTTTGGGTACTGCTGCAATTGGGGTAAGTTTTGTTTATTCAGCAAGAGATGATGATCGGTTCAGACCCAATTATTTGAATAACAATATAGGTGACAAGAAGAAATAAAAACGCAACTGGTGAAAATCCAGTTGCGTTTTTAAATTAGTCTTTCGCGATTTCCTCTATCTCGGCTTCAATTTTTCGCTGGATTTGTTCGACAACCGAAAAGTCCATGGCGGCAACATAGATGGCTTCGAGTTCGTCATGAAGTTCTTTGGCTTTGGCGAGGTATGAGGTGGCCTCGGCCATTTTCCTTTTATATTGCGCGGAGATTTTGCTGATAATGTCGGCAAAAATATCGTCGGTTCCCGGCTCGATCAAAATTTCGTACATATCGATAATTTCATCGCCATCGCGGCTCGGAAAATATTCATGGGGGGCGGTGCTGTCAAAAATGGCAATGCCTAATTCCCGGAAAATCAGCATATCCAAGCTGTTCGGATCAAAGCCGCAATGATAAATTTCCACATCGATGCCGCGCTCCTCGGCTGCAGCTGCCAGCTTTTTCAGCAGGGTGGATTTCCCTGAACCGGGACGTCCCTTTATAAAGTAACGCTTGGGGATGTCTTCGGTTAAGTTCGGGACAAAATCCACTGCTCCCATTGGAGTCGCTGCCCCTAAAAAGCGGTGACGGACATCGGATGGTTTATTCAGCTTCATTTTTCCAAAAAACGACTCGATTAATTTGTTCGTCAACTGATCCGCTTTTTGAAAGTCCATACTGTTAATATAGATTTTTTCCCAATCATCATGCACTTCTAACGCCTGTTTAAAGGTCGCATAAGCCTGTTCAAACGACTCGCTGATTTGCTTGCTCAGCTTTTCAATTGCCTTTTTCCGGGCGGCAAGTGCCTTGGCATCCCAGGCTTCGCCTAAATTAATGTACTCTTCCACGGCCCCCGGTGCTTTCGGCTCAATCACATGCGGTGCAGTGCCGTCAACAATACCGACCTTTAGTGCAGGAATCAGCACCCCATCAATCGAGTTATTATCGGAGGAGCAATGTAATAATTCAATATCATAGCCCTTTTCCAGCCACTCTTTAGCGATGTTTTTCATCAGCGAGGACTTTCCCGTTCCCGGCCCGCCTTTTAAAATAAAGATCCGATTCAACCCTTGAAGATTGGAATCATACAAATTGTGGAAGCCTCTGGCTGTATTACCGCCTGCAAAATAATTTTTGATTTTTCCTGGCATTCGTCGACACTCCCTTTGTTAACAAATATCTGCACAGATGAGAACCTCAATGATTTTTCACCCTATCTTATGCAGGAGTTTCTTATAGGTGAATGCCCAGAAAATTTTTCATTTCGTCAAATTAACAATTTCCGCTCCGGTGATTTCCTTCAGTTGACCGGGCCCCAGCACCACCTGCATGCCGATTTTTCCGGCGCTGACAACGATCGAGTCGAGCGGCAGGCAGCTTTCATCAATAAAGGTGCGGTACTGTTTCTTCATCCCGATCGGTGAACAGCCGCCGCGGATATAGCCGGTCCATTTTTGAATATCCTTGACCGGCACCATTTCCATGTTTTTCTCACCAGCTGCTTTGGCAGCCTTTTTCAAATCCAATTCCTCCGCCACCGGAATGACAAACACATAAATATTCCTGCTTGCCCCTTGGGCGACGAGCGTTTTATAGACCTCTTTTGGATCCTTGCCAATTTTTGCAGCCACAGAAATCCCATCAATTTTTTCATCCTTATGATCATATATCAGGACCTCATAGCTGATTTTGTGTGTATCGAGCAGCCGCATTGCGTTAGTTTTTGCATGTGCCATTTTGCCTCATCCTTTTGTTCAAAAAATTACTTTCTATTATAGCAGTATTTTGCCGGCCCCTTCTAGTCATACAAGAACCAGCCGAATCCCCGGCAAATTTCCACAAATTCACCGCTATTTTGTCACCCATTTGTCACTTTATCAAACAATGATTATAGTAAACTTATATTAATTGGAATCAAGGACCATTTTTCCCAACGAAGTTACAGTTATTAACCTGTAAATAGTTGATTCCTATTTGTGAAAGGCGTCACAAGTGGATTATTCATAATATATAGGAGTGTTGTTACAAATGAGCTATGATTTAGTACTGCTGCATGCGCCAAGTGTCTACGACTTTCGGAAAAGTTCTGTACTGGCTGGTCCGATCAGCGATGTCGTGCCGTCATCGCCAGTATTTGAAATGTATCCGATCGGACTAACAAGCATCGCAGATTATTTGGAGCGGTACGGACTGCGGGTAAAAATTATTAATATCGCCAACCGGATGCTGATGAGCCGGGATTTCAATGTCGAAAAAAAATTAAAAAACATCAAGACCCGGGCATTCGGGATTGACCTCCACTGGCTGCCGCATGCGCACGGCAGCATCGAGCTGGCAAAAATCGTGAAACAACTGCATCCTGAGACACCGATTATTTTTGGCGGCTTATCCGCCACTTACTACCATAAAGACTTAATCGAGTATCCGTTTATCGACTTTGTCATGCGCGGCGATTCAACGGAAAAGCTGATGCTGTTGTTGATGAATAAATTAGAAATGGGCAACACCTATTATGCCGATATTCCCAATTTAACCTGGAAGAAGGGCGGTCAAATCGGCTATAATCCGTTGACCTACGTACCTAAGGACCTGGATGATATCGATATTCCTGGCTACCGCTACACGATCCGCTCGGTGTTTAAATACCGCAACATCCTTGATCCGCTGCCATACAATGGCTGGCTGCACTATCCCAACACCGCGCTGTTAACCGCGCGCGGCTGTACCCAGAACTGCCTGATCTGCGGCGGTTCGCGAGAGGCCTATCAGCAAAACTGCCAGCGGCAATCACTGGCCTTGCGGTCACCGGAGAAACTTGCCAGTGACATTCAGTTTATTTCCCGGTTTAGCCGGGCACCAATTTTCATTCTTCATGACTTACGGCAGGGGGGCCGCAAGTATGTCGAAGAGTTTTTCAGCCGGGTCAAACAGCTTCATTTGAAAAATGAAATTGTGTTTGAATTATTCCAGTACGCGGATGAGGACTATTTCAGACTGATCGAAGACAGCGTGCCAAAATACAGCATTGAAATCACCCTGGAAACACATGATGAGAACATTCGCCGCTATAACGGGAAATTCAGCTGTACAAATGCCAAAGTGATCGAAACCTTGAATTTCGCTTTAAAGCATAACTGTAAAAAAATTGATCTGTTCTTCATGGTCGGAATCCCGCGGCAGACGTACGAAAGTGCGATCGCCAATATTGATTTCTGTGAAAAAATACACCTTGCCTGCCACGAGGACCGGCGAATCTATTACTTTATCGCTCCGCTCGCGCCGTTTTTGGACCCGGCGAGCCCGGCGTTTGAGCATCCGGAAATGTACGGCTACAAAAAGCTGTGCCATAGCTTGGAGGACCACCGCAAGGCGATTACCCAGCCGTCATGGAAGCATATGCTAAGCTATGAAACAAATGAAATGACCCGTGATGATATCGTCAATGCGACGTATGAAGCGGCGGCAAAGCTGAACGAATTTAAACGAAACTATCAGCTGATTGACCAAGCCAGCTACGAAGAAATTCAATGGAAAATCGCCAAATCACAGGAATACATTGAAAAAATCGACCACATTCTCGTGCTCCCCGAGGCCGACCAGGCAGGAGCACTGGCAGAGCTACGCAAGGAAATCGAACAGCTCAACAACTACAGCATTTGCGGTAAAAATGAACTGAAATGGGAAGTACAGAAGAATTACGCCAACATCTTTTCACTGACAATGGTTGGCTTGGAGCAACTTTTACAAGAATATGCCAATAAAATTCAATCCCAGCTGCACCAGGAGCAGCGCCATCAATTTAAGCTGAAACCAGAACAGCGGAAGGCCAAACTGTAAAAAAGAAAACTCGCCGATTGGCGAGCCTTTAAGGCAGAGGCGCAGTTCGCCCAAAGGTTTTGGGCTGCGGTGTCTTTGCTCACGAAGCTTTCCATTGTGTGCTTATACCCAATAGGAAAGTTAATGCTTTCCTTTTCGGCTAAAAAAAGGTATCGGAGAGAATCCCGATACCTTTTTCAATGTCCGCCCAAATAAGCTTTCCTGATTTGATCACTCTCACCCAGCTCTGCCGCGGTTCCGGCAGCAACAATTTTTCCAGTCTCAATGACATACGCACGGTTGGCAATCGATAAGGCCATATTGGCGTTTTGCTCAACCAAAAGAATCGTGGTACCCGTTTGATTGATTTCTTCAATGATGCGAAAAATCGTTTTAACCAAGAGCGGTGCCAGACCCATTGACGGTTCGTCCAATAGCAGCAGCCGTGGCCGTGCCATCAACGCCCGGCCCATTGCCAGCATTTGCTGCTCACCGCCTGACAATGTCCCTGATAGCTGTTTGCGGCGTTCCTGGAGGCGCGGGAACAACTGATACACCTTTTCAAAATCCTCGCGAATGCCGTTTTTATCTTTACGCAAATAAGCGCCTAACTCCAGGTTTTCCTCGACCGACATATTGGCAAACACACGGCGGCCTTCAGGGACGTGGGAAATCCCGCGCTTGACAATTAACTGTGGCACTTTCCCGGCGACATGCTCGTCCTCAAGCAAAATCTCCCCGCTCTTCGGCTTTAATAAACCGGAGATCGTCTTTAACAGGGTACTTTTTCCGGCACCGTTCGCACCAATCAAGGTCACAATTTCACCGGGATGGATCTCGAGAGTTACTCCTTTCAATGCATGGATATTGCCATAATAAACATTGATATCATTCACTTTCAGCATTTAAGAGACCTCCTCGCCGAGATAGGCTTCGATGACTTTTGGATTGTTTCGGATTTCTACCGGCGTGCCTTGCGCAATCAACTGGCCGTGGTCGAGGACATAGATTCGCTCACAAACCCCCATGACTAGGTTCATATCGTGCTCAATCAATAAAATCGTTAAATCAAACTTCTCGCGGATCAAGGCGATTAAATTCATCAGTTCCTCTGTTTCCTGCGGGTTCATCCCGGCCGCAGGTTCATCGAGAAGCAACAGCTTCGGCCCTGCCGCCAGCGCCCGGGCAATTTCCAGGCGGCGCTGCTGTCCGTAGGGCAGGTTCTTCGCCTGCTCATACAGCACATCATCCAAATTAAAAATTTTTAAAAAGTCGATGGCCTTTTCCTCCATTTCGCGCTCACCGGCAAAATGGGATGGGAGGCGGAGAATCGAGCTGACAATGGAATGCTTCGCCTGCGTGTGATAAGCAATCTTGACATTGTCAAGCACAGACAAGTCATTGAACAATCGAATGTTTTGGAACGTCCGGCTGATCCCTTTTTTGGTAATTTTATGGGGAGCCATACCGTTTAATTTTTCCCCGTCAAGCAAAATGCTGCCTTCCGTCGGCACATAGACGCCAGTTAACAGGTTGAAAAAAGTCGTCTTCCCGGCACCGTTTGGCCCAATCAAACCGACCAATTCGCCTTTAAGGAGCTCAAGGTTGACTTCAGAAACGGCCTTCAGTCCGCCAAATCGAATCCCAGCATTGTCTACTTTAAGCAATGGTTTGTTTGTTGACATCTTGAGAACCTCCTTTAGCGCCTTTGCCGATTTTTAAGAGGTCGGTAAATTCTTTCGTACCCATTAATCCTTGTGGACGGAACAGCATCATCACAATCAGCACAAGGCTGTAAATGAGCATCCGAACCTCAGGATAATTGGATAGGAATGTGGAAATAATTGTTAACAAAATTGCCGCGATAACCGAACCGGACATGCTGCCCAAGCCGCCGAGAACGACCAAAATCAAAATATCAAAGGACTTTAAAAAGCCGAAGTTGGCTGGCTGAATAATATAAAAATTATGAGCATGCAGCGCACCGGCAACGCCGGCAAAAAACGCACCGATGACAAACGCCATTACTTTATAATACGTCGTATTAATCCCCATCGCATCGGCGGCAATTTCATTCTCACGAATCGAGAGGCAGGCCCTTCCATGGGTAGAATTGGTAAAGTTTATAATCACGACAATGGTAATCAGGACACACGCCATTAACCACGGCCATGTTGTCAGGTGAGACACCGTCATTCCACTGGCGCCGCCGACATAATCAATATTTAAGAAAACAATTTTCATAATCTCGCCGAAACCGAGCGTGGCAATCGCCAAATAGTCACCGCGCAAACGTAACGTCGGAATCCCGATCACCAGCCCGGCAAACGCCGCTGCAATCCCGCCGACAAGCAAGGCTAATGGAAACGGCAACGCCAATTTCATCGTGATAATCGCCGACGCATAGGCACCGACGGCAAGGAAGCCGGCATGTCCAATCGAAAACTGCCCGGTAATGCCGATGATTAAATGCAAGCTGACTGCTAGAATAATATTAATCCCAATTGAAAACAGCGTGTTAACATAAAATGAATTTAACGTTCCTCCGGTAATAAGGAATTGAATCACAACGGAAAAAATAATGGCTAAAACGATTGAGAGCCAAAAACCTTTTACATGTTTCATTGATTTCATCGCTTAAGCCACCCCCTAGACCTTTTCCCTGACATTTTTTCCAAATAATCCGGCAGGACGGAAAATTAAAATCACAATTAATACGACAAACGCCACTCCATCACGCCATAGCGAGAAACCTGCGGCGCTGACGAGCGCTTCAATCACACCCAACAATAAACCGCCGACCATCGCCCCCGGGATAATTCCGATTCCGCCTAAAACGGCGGCAACAAAAGCCTTTAACCCCGGGATGATCCCCATCAACGGTTCGATTTTTGTATAGTAAATCCCAAACACAACGCCGGCTGCCCCGGCAAGCGCCGAGCCAATCGCAAACGTTGCGGAAATGGTATTATCGACATTAATGCCCATCAATCTTGCGGCATCCTGATCATGGGAAACAGCCCGCATCGCCTTGCCGATTTTTGTTTTATGGACAATATATTGCAGTAAAATCATTAACACAATCGCAACGCCCAGAATTAACAACGACTGGCCGCTGATACTGACGCCAAAAAGATCAATACTCTTGAGCGGAACTATCCCGTCTGGATAAGCTTCCGGCTGTGCTCCGCGGATATAAATCGTGCCATATTCAATAAACAGCGAAACCCCAATCGCCGTAATTAAAGCGGCAATCCTGGTCGCGTTTCGCAGCGGTTTATAAGCAATCCGCTCAATCAGGACACCGAACAGGGCACAGGCCGCCATTGAAACAAGCAATGCTGGAAAAATACCTAAATCCATAACTGTAATCGAATAAAAACCGATAAATGCGCCGACCATGAAGACATCCCCATGGGCGAAGTTGATGAGCTTGACGATTCCGTATACCATTGTATAACCGAGAGCAATTAGTGCATAAATACTTCCTAAGGAAATGCCGTTTACCAGCTGCTGTATAAGTTGTTCCATGAAAGCAACTCCCTTTCTAAAGGGAATAGGGAACATCGACATGCTCCCTATTCATTTAAAAATTATAAATTTGTCTAGCTCCAGTCCCTAGCGACTAGCGTCCAACCTTGGCCGTACGTCGCTAAACGGTAACTTCCGCTTTTCTTTTATGGATTAACTTTTGTTTTGAATTTTTGTTCGCCGTTTACATATTCCAGAATAACAGCAGATTTGATTGGGTTGTGCTTATCGTCAAGTTTCATTTTTCCGGTTACCAGGTCAAGGCCGTCCGTTTCAGCAAGTGCCTTTTGAATTTTCTCCGGATCGGCGCTGCCGGCACGCTTAATGGCATCGGCAATAAAGTAAGCGGAGTCATAACCTAAAGCATTAAAGGCATCAGGAGACTTGTCGCTGTATTTTGCCTTAAAGGCTTTCACAAACTCTTGTACCTTTGGATCAGAATCGCCAGAAGAATAGTGGTTGGTAATAAATGTATTGTTTAATGCTGCTTTTCCAGCAAGTTTAATCAGCTTCGGAGAATCCCAGCCGTCAGCCCCCATCATTGGTGCGGTAATGCCTAACTCACGAGCTTGTTTCACGATTAGACCAACTTCTTCGTAATAACCTGGAATAAAGACGAATTCAGGTTTTGCCCCTTTAATATTGGTTAACTGTGCATGGAAGTCAGTATCCTTAGCAACATAAGCTTCTTCCTTGACAATTTTTCCGCCATCCTTTGTGAATAATTCTTTAAAGGATGCCGCTAAGCCTTTCGAATAGTCGCTGGAGCTGTCGATGAAAATAGCAGCTGTCTTAACCTTTAACTCATTAAGCGCAAAGTTTGCTGCTACCGTCCCTTGGAATGGATCGATGAAGCAGGTACGAAAGACGAAATCATTCAGCTTGCCGTTTTTAAATGTTACATCCTCTGCCGTTCCGGTCGGTGTTAACAGCGGTACTTTATTGCTTTGGGCAATTTCAATCTGTGCTTTTGTATTTCCGCTTGTAGCTGCCCCGATGATCGCTGCAACTTTATCCTGGCTGGTTAACTTCGTTGCCCCGGTAATCGCCTCCGGTGCATCAGACTTGTTGTCATACGGAACAAGCTTCAGTTTTTTGCCGTTGACACCTTCTTTGTTGATTTCTTCAAACGCTAATTCGATCCCCTCTTTAATCGACTGGCCGTAAGAAGCAACCCCGCCGGATAACTCAAGGTTCGCACCGATTTTAATCTCGCCGCCCTTGTCCGCTTCTTTGCTATCTCCTCCACCGCTTGTACTAGAGTTACAACCTGCCATTACCCCTGCCGCTAGCATCAATGATGCAAAAATGCCGGCTACCTTTTTCTTTCTCATTGTTTTACCCCCATTTTTTAATATTTTCCCAAGTTAGTAATCGAAGTCTTGGCAAAAAAGATAATATTCTGAAAACATTGTACATAATAATTTTACGTTCGTCTAGTATTAATATTTGTTTTTTTGAAATAATTTAAAAAATGCCAACAGTCTGGATTATTATTGATTCTATCGCTTTACTCAGTTAAAAACTAAAAACAATATATTTTTATAAATAGGATAAAAATATTTTGTCTAAATATGATTTTTTTTGAATAAATAGGAAAAAAGAGACTCCCATAAAAAGGAATCCCTTCAAAATAACATTAAATGAGGTCCTGCTGCTTCGTTTCTTTTCCCAAAATAAACACGGCTAGTGCTCCGATCAAGATGGAAACACAGAAAATAGTGAAAATCATGGCCACAGAAATCTTTTGGGCAACGAGATAGCCGACCAATAATGGACCCAGCACTCCGCCAATTCGTCCGACGGCCGCTGCCATGCCGGCGCCAGTTCCTCGAATCAGCGTTGGATATTGCTCAGGGGTATAGGCATACAGCCCGCCCCAGGCACCAAGGTTGAAAAATGATAACAGGATTCCTGATGTCATTAACAACGCTGTTGAATCGGCCGTCCCAAAAAAGTAGGCACTCACCGCCGTCCCAATGAGATAAACAATCAGGACAAACTTACGGCCAAATTTTTCAATAAACCAAGCCGCGGTAAAATAGCCTGGCAGCTGTGCCAATGTCATGATCAGCACGTACTCAAAGCTTTTAATTAAACTGAAGCCTTTCATCACCATCACACTTGGAAGCCAGAGGAACATGCCATAGTAAGAAAACACGACACAGAACCAGACAATCCATAGCATTGCCGTCTGCCTTACATGCTGTTTCGACCATATTTTTGCGAGATTTTCAAACACAGAAACCGTCTTTTTGGCTTGGGCGGCAGCGAATTTTGGTGAATCCGGCAACCCGAGCCGCAGGTAAATGACATAAAGTGCAGGCAAGGCACTAATAATCAAGGCAGTCTGCCAGCCGTAAGCCGGAATCACAAAATAGGAAATAACCGCTGCAACCAGCCAGCCTACGGCCCAAAAGCTTTCCAACAGGACAACCGTGCTGCCGCGTTTCTCCACCGGAACACTTTCCGAGACAAGCGTTGAGGCCACCGGAAGCTCGCCGCCCAAGCCGGCGCCAATAATAAACCGGAGTACTAAAAAGATAGCCAAACTGCTCGTAAACGCAGAGGCGCCGCTCGCAAGTGAAAAAAGTAACAAAGTAATCATAAACACAGTTTTGCGGCCAACTTTGTCGGCCATTAAACCAAAGACAAGCGCGCCGACAGCCATGCCAATGGAGTTGACGCTGCCAATCCAGCCCATCTGCCCCGGGGTTAACTGCCATTCTGCCTGCAGCGCCGCAATAATAAAGCTTAGCATCCCGACATCCATGGCATCAAACATCCAGGCCGTCCCGGCAATACCAAGCAGCTTACGGCTGGAAATACCGTCGCTGTTATTTACCTTCATTCCAAGCGGCTGTGCGCCTGAAATCCCCCTTGTATTGCTCATTTTCATCCCTCCATGTTTTTTAAATAGTATGTTGAAACAATACATGTATTTTAACAGCTGTCTTTACACTTGTCACCAATTTATTTCCTACTTGAGCCTTTTGTAACTAGCTTTTGAAAAATCGCCGATATTCTTGCACAGTTTTGCAGATATAATTTAAAAAATTGCAGAGATCCAGCACGGAAAATAAAGAAAAATTTGCAGCTCATTTTTCCAAGTCAAAAAAAGCGAGGGATGATCCGTCCCTCACTCATTTAGCGCGCTTTCGACATTTTTAAATTGGTTGAAAAACATTTGATAATAGCGGCCTTGTTTTTTCATTAATTCCTCATGGCTGCCTTTTTCAATGATTTCGCCGTGATCAATGACCATGATCATATCAGCGTCACGAATCGTGTTAAGGCGGTGGGCAATAATGAAGCTCGTGCGATTCTCCATCAGCGCTAACAATGCTTTCTGAATATGAAGCTCAGTCCGGGTGTCAATGCTGCTGGTCGCCTCATCCAAAATCAACAGTGCCGGTTTCGCCAGCATCACCCGGGCGATTGCTAACAGCTGCCGCTCGCCTTGGCTCAAGTTGCCGCCGTTTTCCGCAAGCACTGTCTCATATTGCTGCGGCAGGCGTTTAATAAACCCGGCGGCACCCGCCATCCGGGCCGCTTTTTCCACCTCTTCATCGGTCGCATCCGGCTTACCGTATTTAATATTTTCCTTTACCGTCCCGGAAAATAAGTACGTATCCTGGAGCACAAAACCAAAGCAGCGCCGCAGCGAATCTCTCGTATATTCGCGGATATCGCGGCCATCTAACAAGATCCTGCCGCTGGTGACATCATAAAACCTCGTCAACAGATTGACGACCGTTGTTTTTCCCGCACCGGTCGGCCCGACAAGCGCAATGCTGGTGCCAACCTCAGCTTCAAAGCTGACATTTTTCAAAATCGGCACATCGGGGCGATAGCCGAAGCTGACGTTATCAAAGACGACATGACCCTGCGGATGCTGAAGCGGCACCGCGTTCGCCAGGTCGACGGATTCCTCCTCTTCATCCATCATTTCAAATACCCGCTCGGCACCGGCAACACCCGACTGAAGGATGTTAAAGATGTTGGCAATGTCATTAAGCGGGCGGACGAATTGCCTTGAATAAGTAATGAAGCTGGCGATCGCACCAATCGTGATCTGACCTTTGACAGCAAGGACACCACCGACCATTGCGACAATTGCCAGGCCCAGATTGTTAATGACGTTCATAATCGGCATCAGAAACCCCGACCAAATCTGCGCCTTAAGGCCGACCTCACGGAGTCTGGCATTGACGCTGTCAAACTCTTCGACTACTTTATCCTCATGGTTAAAGGCTTTCACGACCTCGATCCCGGAAATCGTCTCCTCGATCTGTCCGTTTAACTGGCCAAGCTCGACCTGCTGCTGTTTAAACAAGACGCTGGTGCGCTTGGCAATCGTCCGCGTCAGCAAATAGACAAGCGGAATCGTGATCATGCTGGCCAAGGTTAACAACGGGCTTAAGTAAAGCATCATCAGGAAGGAACCGGTCAGAACAACGAGCCCCGACATTAATTGCGTCGTCGACTGCGAGATGGTGTTGCTGACATTGTCAACGTCATTGGACAGCCGGCTCATCAGCTCCCCATGTGTGCGGGAATCGAAAAAAGCGACCGGGAGCTTTTGCAGCTTGTGAAAAATGGCATCGCGCAAATTTTTCACAATCCTTCCAGCTACGCCCGCCATCAGCCAGCCTTGCATCAGCGTAAGCACAGCATCAGCGATATAGGCGATTGCCAGTACCAGGATCATTACTTCCAAAAGCGCGAAATCAACTTTTCCATGTTTCAACGTCATTGCATCAATCGCCTTCCCAATCAGGAATGGGTTGAGCAACATCAGCACCGCGTCAATCAGAATAAAGCTGAAAATCAGCGTGAGCATCTTTCTCTCCTTGCCGATATAATCCCAAAGCCGTTTCAGGGTGCCGCTGAAGTTTTTCGGCTTGACAACCGGGCCACGGCGATGATGGGCCCCGCCCGGTCTTAATGGTGGAGGCGTGACCGGATTATTCTGCTGCTGTGTGGTTGTTTTCGCCATCTACGGACACCTCCTTGCCAATTTGCGAGCGGTAAATTTCTTGATAAACGCGACAATTTTTCAATAATTCCTGATGCGTTCCCACCCCGGCGATTTCACCATGGTCGAGAACGACGATTTTATCAGCATCCAGCATGGAGGTGATCCGCTGGGCAATGATGATACAGGTCAGCCCCTTGGCATATTGTTTTAAGGCCTGTTTGATTTTGGCCTCAGTGTTGACATCAACGGCACTTGTGCTGTCATCGAGGATCAGAATTTCCGGTTTTTTCACCAATGCCCTGGCAATTGCCAGCCGCTGCTTTTGGCCGCCGGAAAAATTAACCCCGCCTTGGCCGATCGCGGTCCCATAACCTTCCGGCGTGGCGCTGATAAACTCATGCGCCCCGGCAATCCTGGCCGCTTCGACGATTTCTTCCTGTGTCGCATTTTCTTTCCCCCAGCGAATATTTTCAGCAACACTGCCGGTAAATAAAGTATTCTTTTGCGGTACGAAGGCAATTTTTTTCCGAAGTGCTCTCGGGCTTACGGTCGCAACATCTACCCCGCCCACCTTTACTGTACCGGATGTGGCATCATAGAAGCGGGGAATTAGCCCGACTAGGGTACTTTTGCCGGACCCGGTTGAGCCGATGATGCCCACCGTTTCCCCCGGGAGGATCGTCAGGCTGATATCTTTTAGCACCGGCTCAGCTCCTTCTGTCTCATAAGAGAAACTGACGTGTTCAAAATCAATCCGGCCTGTTTGCGTACCGCTCTGTGCTAGCGTGTTCTTGCTCCATGTCTGTTTGCTTTCTTCGGAAAAAACGTCGCCGATTCTTCCCGCCGACGCCTTCGCGCGGACAAACATATTAAACACCATTGTGATCATCATCAATGATGTTAAAATTTGTGTCATATAATTGATAAACGCCACAATATGGCCGACCTGGATGCTGCCATTATCAACGCCCAAGCCGCCGATCCAAATGACGACAACAATCCCGAGATTGACGGTCAGCATGATCGCCGGGCTGAAAATCGACATCAGTCGGCTGGCGGCAATCGAGCGACTTTTAAACTCATCGTTTACCCTAGTAAACTTGTTGATTTCCACCTCGAAACGATTAAACGCCTTAACGACGCGGACTCCTGATAAATATTCGCGCATCACCAGGTTCACTCCGTCCAACGCCTGTTGCACTTTGGAAAATAACGGGAAGCCCAACCTAAGGTTGATGATGATCAGAATGGCGACAAGCGGCACAACGACCGCCAGGACAACCGAGAGTTGCAGATTCAGCCGGGTAGCCATCACCAGCCCGCCAAGTGCAAGCAGCGGTGCCTTGACAAAGATTCGCATTAATCCGTTGACAAAAATCTGCACCTGGGTGACATCATTGGTCAGCCTAGTGATGAGCGACGCGCGGTCAAATTGATCGAGATTTTTAAATGCCAGGGATTGAATTTTTTTATACAAATCGGATCTTAATTCGGCGCCAAAATTTTGTGAAACGATGCTGGCTAGGATACTCCGCGTTGACGCGGCGACCGCTCCAAATGCGGTAACGAGCAGCATCACCCCACCCATTTTCAATACGTAGTGGATGTCATTATGGGCCACGCCCTCGTCGATTACCTTGGCAATAATCGTCGGCTGCAGTAAATCGCAAATCGCCTCTAACGTAAGAAAAAACACGGCAATGCTGAAAGACAGCCAATATTTTTTGATGTATTTTCCTAAATAACTCATAGAGTTTCTCTCCTCAAAAAGTCTTTCAACATTTCATGAAGTGGATCCTCAATCAGTGGAGTACGCCTTATACCCCACCAAAACTTTGTTTAACGAAAGTTTTGCGGTGAGGGCTACACTCCCGGAAAAAGGGATAAAGCTATTATAATGATGTTTTTTGGTGATATACAAATATTTGAGCCGATTATGTGGGGCCACATATAGCTGTGTTACTTGCGGATACACTCTCTAATTGGCAGGTAACCGGTTTCAATCGACGATATAGCCATCTCAATTGGCGGAAGGCGCTCTCCTATTGGCGACATTGCCAATTCAACTGGCGTTATAGCTGCTTCAATTGGCGATTGGCGCACTTTAATTGGCGCAAACTCATTCAACTGGCGAAAAGCCCTCTCCTATTGGCGACATTGCCAATTCAACTGGCGACATAGCTGCTTCAATTGGCGATAGACGCACTTCAATTGGCGCAAACTCATTCAATTGGCGGGATAACATCCTCAATTGGCGATTGATGGCTTTTTTCTAGCGGCTGTCATGTTTACAGTAGCCCCGCCATAAAAAATCAAGTCCACAGTGCAAAGATCTGTGGACTAACTGAACCCTTCTATTAAACTGCGCTAAATTCATGCACCCAGACTCTCATTTGCGGCAGCCATGGCATACCTGGATGAATTGCGAGGATTGACTGTTTATATTCCTCTACAGAAGCAAAGCCCTCGCGGCGCGCATCATCCTCTGTCAGCTCACCCAAGCTTTGGGAATACACCTTATCAACAACAAACTGACGTCCCTCCAGGGTCATGATTTCTCCCGGGTCGGCATAGCGGCCATTGCGGCGGGTGGCTGTTTTTTCCCCGGCAAGCACTTTCTTGACATCCTTTTCTAACGTCACTAAGCGCTCAATTGTACACGTTTTTGGCGGCAACGATTGATGATTATTTTGCGACATCCTAAATTCCTCCCTTTTCCAACCTATTTATATATTATATTAACACTATTATTAATGTATTAAACACTATTAATATGTATAAAAAATCCTGTTTATTCCCATCAAGTTGTTGCCCCCGGAACCAAAAAAGAAGGATGCCTACCACTTAGGAGCATCCTTCAACTTCTAATCCATCCCAGCCAACAAGCCCACCACATCATCACAATATAGAAGTTTTCTAACATTACTGCTGCTTCATTTTTGTGATTATATTTGCAAATCTCGTTTTTGATAAAAATGGTAAGTAATGGCAATTAGAATCGTAACCACTACAATGGTGATCGCAACAAACGTAGTTTCCAGCGTACCGTCCGCCAAGACCCTTTTTGCTTCAAAATATTTAAATGGCGTTACATATTGCAGCCATTCAATTTTTTCATTCAAATCGACGGCGATGGAGAGGAGATACGTTAGTAGCAGTAGTACCGTTCCCAGTGCGGCCGCACGCTTCGGCCGTTTTCCCACCGCCGCAATCACCGCGCCAACTGCCAGAAAAATGAGCTGCACTAGAAACATCCCCGCCATTAATAAGTAAATATCATCAAGCTGTTCCCCGGTTTGCTGATAATGACTCACCATTGCCAGCGATAGAACTAAGGTTACCAGATTAAAGATGACCACATTTACCAAAGCCGCCAGCAGCTTTGAACTGATAATCCGGGTACGTGAGATTGGCTTTGCCATCAGAAATTCCGCTGTTTTGTCGCGCTCTTCCTTGGCAATAATATTAGCGCCCAGCATCAACGCATGAATTGCCGCCAACAGCAACAAGTAGTAAAACAGCATGCCGTAAAACCCGATAGCTGTCGACAAATCCAAGTCTCCCGTCCCAATAATTACCTGGAGCGACTTCGGCATCTGCGAAATCAATTCGTTAATCGATTGACCCGATGAACTGTATCCTTCATATTTCGCCATTCCGGCGACCACCATGAACAGAAGCCCGATTCCCCAAATGATTAACGACTTCCGATTCGCCTTCATTTCCCGCCAAAATAGATTCACTGTCCACACCCCCTACACCGCATGAATATCTTTTTTCGCATAAATGAAATAGCTTGCCGTGACCGCGACAATGATAAAAATAACTTCAATGACGATAAACCGAATTTCATAGGTTTGATGTTTGCTAATATAACCCGGATCATAATACTTAAACGGTGTCAGATAGCGCACCGCCTTATCACCAATGACCGATCCGAACATATTGAGAATGAAAAAACCAAACACCGTTCCCAGTGACAGCGGCAACACCGATTTTATTTTTGGAACAAGGACGGAGATGAGGATGCCAAGTGCCAAAAACATGCATTCAACGAAAAACGCCGTCAGCGAAATCAACAGGAATGCCTTGGTGTCAAATGACCTCTCGCTGACCGCCTGCGCCGCTACTAACGCGGCCATGATAACTACCAGATTGGACAAAATGAGCGAAACGACAGCCGCGAGCAGCTTCGCGGTAACAATTTGCGTTCGCGTGACCGGCTTGGTTAGCAGGAAATCCGCCGTTTTCTCACGGGTTTCTTTGGATAGCATCGAGACTCCCAGATTCATTGCCTGAATCGCACCGCATAACACCACATAGGTGAAAACATACGAGTAAAATCCTAACAGTGAGGTGATCGAATCAAGTGACATCCCGATGGCTTTGCGCAAGGATTCTGGATAGTTTTCCAGCACCTTTTTAAACGCCTCCGAATCCTTGGCGATGGACGGAAACAGAGCCATAAACAGGACGACAACCGCCACTAATGACAGCGTCCAAATGATCGTCGACTTGCGATTATCCTTTAATTCATGGAGAAATATATTCATCGCTCAATTCCCCTTTTCATAGTAATGCATGAAAATCTCCTCTAAATCCGGTTCCTCAATCCACAGGTTTAACAGCTCCAGCTGCGCCAATTTTTGCAGCATTAAATTGATATTGCCGCTGTAAAGAAAGCTTACGTGCAGGCCATCAATTTCCAAATTCTGCACCCCAGCAATTTGTAAAAAGCCCTGCGGCATGGGCGCCTTCGTCTCCAGCTTAAAGCGTTTATGGTTGTTTTCCTTTAATGTACTGATTTTTTCGACCTTGACGAGTTCGCCTTCCTTAATAATCGCCACGCGGTCGCACATTTTCTGCACCTCGCTTAAGATATGGGAGGAAAAGAGAATCGTCGTCCCTTTCTTATTTTCCTCTTTTAACAGATCGAAAAATTTCTGCTGCATCAGCGGGTCGAGACCGCTCGTCGGCTCATCAAGAATGATCAGCTTCGGCTCATGGAGCAGTCCTTGAACGATACCCACTTTCTTCTTGTTGCCAAACGACAGGTCGTCAATTTTTTTGTTGAGGTCAAGGTCGAGCAGCTCCGCCAATTGTTTGATCCGCTGACTGCAATCCTTTTTATAAAAACTGCCTGAATATTTCAGCAGGTCCTTAACTTTCATGTTGTCATAATAGAACACTTCCGACGGCAGGTAGCCGATTTCCTTTTTGATTTCCGGGGCAAACTTGACCGAGTCCTTGCCAAAAATCGTTGCGCTGCCGCTTGTCGGATAAATCAGCGACAGCATCGTGCGGATCGTCGTTGACTTGCCAGCGCCATTCGGGCCGATAAAACCAAAAATCTCGCCTTCCTCCACCGTAAAGCTGATGTTGGAAATCCCTCTTGCCTTGCCATACGTTTTTGTCAGATTATTTAACTCAATCACATTCATCGCCGGGAGCCCCCCTTATTTATAGAAAACTTTAATTAATACTTCAAAATACTGTTCTGCCTTCATGCTGACCTGTTGATAATCAATTTCATGCGTTGGTAAAAACTTGGCTTTGTTTAGCTCCTCATCACTTAATTTTTCAAACGTCCAGGTAATGATTTTTAAGATTTTTTCCAAATCAATATCATCGCGGAATTTCGTGATATCAATATTTTCGTACATTTTGGCGAAGTTGGTTTCCAGCAGTTGCTGATACTTTTCGGCAAACTCCGCTTTAATTTCACGGGAATCCTCTATATAGACCGCTTGGAGAAAATGGAAAAGAGCCGGATAAACAGAGAGCAGCTCCATTTTAATGGTTACCGCCGCGCGCATTCTTTTGAAAAAATCAGTCTCGGATAAATCAATTTTTTGATAAAACTCCGTAGCAATCAGCTCATAGCAATAGTCAAACAGAAATAAATATAATTGCTTTTTGTTCTGAAAATAGTGAAACAAGAGCCCTTTTGAGATCCCCGCTTCTTTGACAATTTCATTCGTCGAGGCACTATCATATCCTTTCTGGGCAAACTCCTTAATCGCCGCGTTAATGATGCGGTCTTGTTTTTCCTTATCTAAGTTGAGAAATTTCGAAAACACCTCGGCACTCCTCCTTTGACCACAACGGTCAATTGTAGTATATTCTCGATTGACTCCACTGGTCAATAGATAGTTAAGGATATTTTTTACAAAATCATGAACGATATAGTTTAGACTTCGGGAATATGCTACGATGCAAGGTGGAGGTGATTGACATTATTATTAAAAATCGCGATTTTTCCTTAAAATTAGCAGGGTTAGCTGCCGCGCGACACCGCTTATCCGCCGAGCATCCGATTCTGCCCGTGTTAGCAGCAAAGCAAGCGGCCATGGAAGCCGGGATCGGCGGCGAGGATCGGGTGGCAGAGGTCTTGTCCCAATTTTCATTTCCCTTCGACATCCACATTTTTCACGATTTATCCCCTTCAGCCGATGAAAAATTCCAAACGGACACACATTGTTTAACCCCATGGTATGGCTTGGTGTTAGAGGTGAAAAATATCAGCGGGATTCTGGAATTTAACGAAAATCCACCGCAATTAATCAGTACCAAGGAGGATGGCTGTCAATATGGCTACGAAAGCCCCGTTAGTCAATTACAACGCAATTGCGAGTTTTTACGTGAATGGTTTTTGCACCGTGGCATCCAACTCCCGATTTATGGCGCAGTCGTCCTTGCATACCCGAAACAAATTGTGAAAACTGCCCCACCCCGGACGAAACTGTTATTCCCCAACATGATTCCCACTTATCTAAAATCGATCCCGCAGCAGGGGCAACAATTAACTCCCGAAACGTTTAACTGGCTGTCTGCCGAGCTGCTTAAGAGTCATCAACGCTATCTTCCCAAGCCTATTTGTGAAACCTATAAACTTCGTTGGAGCGACTTTCGAACAGGCGTAGGATGTATAACGTGCGGCAGGCTGGGAATGATTAAGCAGCCGAGAACATGGGTATGCCCTTTTTGCCAGGCAACCGATCCCCTGGCACATCAACGAGCCTTGCTCGAATGGTATTTGATTTTTAAGAGAACGATCACCAATCGCGAGTGCCGGGAGTTTTTGCATGTGAATGATATTCATATAGCAAAACGGATTTTGCAAAATATGAGCTTTAAAAGTGAGGGGGATTATCGTTACCGGAAGTATATTATGAATATCAAAAACTTTAACCTATTTGATTGATAAAAATTAGCTGCGCCAATTGGAGGGGGTCTCGCCAGTTGATTTACTTCCCGCCAATTGGAGGGCAGCTTTCGCCAATTGATGATACTTTCTCGCCAGTTGGAGAGGGATTTGCGCCAGTTGGAGCCCACTTCCCGCCAATTGATTTACTTCGCGCCAATTGGAGGGCGACTTTCGCCAATTGATGATGCTTTCTCGCCAGTTGGAGCCCGCTTTGCGCCAATTGATTTACTTCGCGCCAATTGGAGGGCAGCTTTCGCCAATTGATGATACTTTCTCGCCAGTTGGAGAGGGATTTGCGCCAATTGGAGCCCACTTTGCGCCAGTTGATTTACTTCCCGCCAATTGGAGGGCGACTTTCGCCAATTGATGATGCTTTCTCGCCAGTTGGAGAGGGATTTGCGCCAGTTGGAGCCCACTTTGCGCCAGTTGATTTACTTCCCGCCAATTGGAGGGCGACTTTCGCTAATTGATGATGCTTTCTCGCCAGTTGGAGAGGACTTTGCGCCAGTTGGAGCCCGCTTTGCACCAGTTGATTTACTTCCCGCCAATTGAAGGGCCTCTTCCGCCAGTTGATAATGCTTTCTCGCCAATTGATAACACGCGCCCCTGTGTCAACACGTATTCCAAAAAATGTGTATCCACTCCCTTAAAGTGATATGATAATCATGTACATAACTTAGTAAGGGAGTGCTGCACATTGAAAGATGAACTGATCAAAAGATTTACCTCGTATGTGAAGGTGGATACGCAGTCTAATGAAGACAGTGAAACTTGTCCGTCAACCGAGGGCCAGTGGACGCTGCTTCGGATGCTGGTGGATGAATTAAAGGAAATTGGCATGGAAGAGGTGACGATTGACGACAACGGTTATGTGATGGCGACCTTGCCAGCGAACACGGACAGAAACGTGCCCACCATCGGCTTCCTCGCCCATGTTGACACGGCGACCGACTTCACTGGAAAAAATGTCAACCCGCAAATTCATGAAAATTACGATGGCGGCGACATTACCTTAAACGAGGGATTAAATGTCATCCTGTCACCAAAGGATTTTCCGAACCTTAAAAACTACAAAGGTCATACGCTGATCACAACTGACGGCACGACGCTACTGGGCGCGGATAACAAGGCTGGGGTAACGGAAATCATGACCGCGATGCACTATCTGATTCAGCACCCGGAAATCAAGCACGGCAAGGTGCGCGTGGCCTTCACGCCGGATGAGGAAATTGGCCGCGGGCCGCATAAGTTTGACGTTGCAGCGTTCAATGCCAAGTTTGCCTATACGGTTGACGGCGGACCGCTCGGGGAGCTGGAATATGAAAGCTTTAACGCGGCAGCGGCAAAAATCACCATCAAGGGAAACAATATTCACCCGGGTTCAGCCAAGGATAAAATGGTGAACTCGATGAAAATTGGAATGGAGCTACACAGCCAACTGCCAGAACAAGAGGCGCCAGAGCATACGGAAAATTATGAAGGCTTCTACCACCTGATTTCATTCAACGGCGATGTCGAACAGACAAAGCTTTATTATATTATCCGCGACCATGACCGCGAGAATTTTAACAATAGAAAAGTAACGATCGAAAACATCGTCAATGATTTAAGGAAAAAATATGGTGCTGACAATATTCAGCTTGAACTGAAAGATCAATATTACAACATGCGTGAAAAAATCGAACCGGTAAAGGAAATCGTTGAAATCGCGCAGCAGGCAATGGAAAACCTTGATATCAAGCCAATCATTCAGCCAATCCGCGGCGGTACGGACGGCTCACAATTATCATTCATGGGGCTGCCGACACCGAATATCTTCACCGGCGGGGAAAATTTCCACGGTAAATATGAATTTGCTTCCGTCGAAAATATGATCAAAGCCACTCAAACTATCATTGAAATTATCAAACTATTTGAACAAAGAGCAAACTAAGCGCAGCAGCAAAAAGCTAACCTGCAACTCAGGTTAGCTTTTTAACATGCACGCTGACACAGCTGTTCTAAACATCCAATGGTCTCCAATCGCTGCCTTTCCAGCTGTTCTTTGGACCAGTTTCCCGCATCGGCCTGCAGATCACGCCCAATCAATAACAGCATCCATAATGAAAACACTGCGGCGAACAGGTAATATTCCTTTTTAAAAACCTCCCTGTCAACCGGCTGATCAAGCTGATCAAGATAACAATCGAGGGCCGCTTCCCGCAGTTTGCAGGTCATCTTTTTCGAAAAAACAGGGTGCGCCATATCGATGACATGAAATAGATCCCAATAAGGCAGGTTCACATGGGCATGCTCCCAGTCAAGCACGATCAAGCGACCGCCGGCAAGGGCAAAATTGCCTTGATGCAGGTCCCCGTGGGATACCACCGGCTTCATGGTAAACTCGAAATCATCAATGAGCCGGAGCTGCTTTTGGGAAAACAACTTCCGGCTCGCCCAGACTTCCACGGCCATTTCTTCAATTCCCGGCTTTATCCCGGTTACCGGAATATCCGGAAAGCCATCCAAAGAAAGCGAGTGCCACAGTGCGGCCGACCGCACCGCAGCCAGCAAGCTTTCCTCGCGAAACTCATGAGACAGCGGACCGAGGTCCTCGAGAATTAACCAGCTGTACTGAGGGTTATCGCTAATCCGATAGGCAATCATTTTAGGAAAAACGACGGGAAAATGGGGGAGAATCTGTTCATACACCCACACTTCCCGACCTAATTGTGCATTGTTCGTTAACGGTTTAAAGATGTACGATTCCCCTGCAGGCATAAAAAACCTTTCCACCGAGCGGCCGTTGTTGCCGCGGTAAAGGATTTCTCTTCCGGCAATCAGTCCCCTATTCAAAGTACCATCTTCTAGTACAATTGCCGCTGGCAGCCGCTCGGTCCCACTCTCAGTCATCACCGCAAGCCTCCGCCAAAGCGCCGGCAGGGGAAACCGCCCAGATAGCAACCCCATGTAACTGCGGGCCGCCTTCGCAGCGTTTTAAATTCATCAAGATCATACAAACTCCCCCTTTTCGTGAGGTTTCAAGAGCCGACAAAGATAGAAGGGTGATAACCCTCCTTTCATACATATGTATGTTGGAAAGGTTTATATCCTCAAGCAGCAAATTTTAATGCAGTCAAAACCTATCTTCAAGCCAGTAATTTTTTTTGCGAACCGAATCCTTCCTTCAAGCCAGTAATTTTTTTGCGGATCGACCCCTTTCTTCATTGCCAGTAATTTTTAAAAGCGGTCGTCAATCCCTTTTTCAAAAAACCTGCTTTTTAAAAGCCAGCATCAATCAAAAAACTAATTTTTATAGCGGTCGAGAATGCTAAAGAATTCTTTAAGAAACTCATAAAATAACATTTCTGCCGGCAGCAGGGAGCGGTCTGCCGGAATAATCACCCCGACCGTGCGGCTGACATCAGGCTCGGTAATCGGAATTTTGACGGTCGAGCGCGGCAGACCGTCAATCAGCGTAATTTCAGGGATCAGCGTCACCCCGAGACCAGCCGAGACTAATCCTTTAATTGCATCAATATCTTCTCCCTCAAAGGCAACCTGTGGGGCAAACCCCAGCTGGGCGCAGGCATCGACGATTATTTCCCGCAAAATATAGCCGTCCGGAAATAACACAAAGGCGGCGTCCCGCAATTCGTTTAACTTCAGGAGCCGCTTATCGGCAAGAGGGTGAGACTGCGGCAGCAGAGCGACCATTTTTTCCGTAAACAGGGTTCGGCCTTTAATCTTTTTTTCCCTTTTCGGCACCGGGCCAAGGAGCGCCAAATTGAAATCACCTCTAGCCACACCAGCAATTAAGTTGGCGTAAGAGCTCTGGTTCAGCTTAAATTTAACCTGAGGGTAGCGTTCACGAAAGGCCGAAATGGCGGTGGGCAAGGTATAAGCGGCAAGACTGCTTGGGAAGCCCACACGGATCGTCCCTTTTTCGGGATCAATCTGTTCCTCCACTTCCCGTTTGGCATTTTCAATCAGCTTCATGGCCTGCTCCATCTGTCCTAAAAACATTTCCCCAATCGGGGTTAGCTTAACATTCCTTCCTTCGCGGAAAAACAAGCTGACCCCCAGCTCTTCTTCCAAATTAAAAATTTGCCTGCTGACAGCAGATTGTGCAACATGCAGGGCATGGGCAGCCTCGGTTACATGCTCTCTTTTGGCCACCTCTATGAAATATTGAATCTGTCTCAACTCCATCTGCCCGCCACTCCTTTCTGGAAAATAACCCTCGGTTCCTTTAAGCTAGCTTGAAACAAAATGTTTTCATTCCTTATGATGTGATGCAGCGTTGATTTTTGCGCTGCATGGTGGACTACAAAAAAGGAAAAAATTTTACCAACGTCAGATCCATTCCACTACGCCTTATGAACCACCCTAACGGACTCGCCAATCGGCGAGTTATCACTTATCTCATTTCGGCATTAAACCTATCTATTATTCATATTGCTTAGATTATTCATCCATTATAAAATAAATCGACGCCAATAAAAAGAATTTTCAGTAAACATTTAATCAAAATTTTTTACAAAGGGGTTGATTCCTATGCAAACAATTGAAGATGTAAAACAATCAGGAACCCAAGCGGTGAGGGATTATGTCAATGAGGTTTTCGAAACGGTAAAACGCCGCAACCCTTTTGAATATGAATTTCACCAAGCAGTAGAAGAAATTTTCAACTCTCTCGTACCGGTTTTGGAGAAACATCCAAAATACATCGAGCAGGGGATTTTAGAACGAATTGTCGAGCCGGAAAGAGCAATTACCTTCCGCGTTCCTTGGGTCGATGACAGCGGCAAAATTCAAGTAAACCGCGGCTTCCGCATCCAGTTCAACAGTGCCATCGGACCGTATAAAGGGGGCTTGCGCTTCCACCCGTCGGTTAATGCCAGCATCATTAAGTTCCTTGGGTTTGAGCAAATTTTAAAGAATTCGTTAACTGGCCAGCCGATCGGCGGTGCCAAAGGCGGATCAGACTTTGACCCGAAAGGAAAATCCGACGCTGAAGTGATGCGCTTCTGCCAAAGCTTTATGCAGGAGCTTTACCGCCATATCGGTCCGGATACCGATGTTCCCGCCGGTGATATCGGCGTAGGCGGCAGAGAAATTGGCTACCTGTTTGGAATGTATAAGAAGCTGCGCGGCAATTTTGAACCTGGTGTATTGACGGGAAAAGGGCTCAATTATGGCGGCAGCCTTGCGAGAACCGAAGCAACCGGTTATGGGACCGTTTATTTTGTCGAGGAAATGCTGAAGGATAAGGGCATGAGCTTTGAAGGAAGCACTGTCGTTGTTTCCGGTTCAGGAAATGTCGCCATTTACGCGATTGAAAAAGCACAGCAGCTGGGGGCAAAGGTTGTTGCTTGCAGCGATTCCAACGGATACATTTATGACGAGGACGGTATTAAACTGGAGACGGTTAAAAAGCTGAAAGAAGTAGAACGAAAAAGAATTTACGAATATGTCGATTATCATCCACGGGCACAATATTTTGAGGGTTGCTCCGCTATTTGGTCAATCCCTTGTGATATCGCCCTTCCTTGCGCGACGCAAAATGAAATTGACGAAGCAGCAGCCAAATTGCTGGTAGCCAACGGAGTTAAAGCGGTTGGGGAAGGCGCAAATATGCCATCCACCCTTGAGGCGGTTGATGTGTTCTTAAATAACGAAATTCTCTTTGCTCCTGGAAAAGCAGCCAATGCCGGCGGTGTCGCTGTTTCTGCTTTAGAAATGGCACAAAACAGCGCCAGACTCGCTTGGTCATTTGAAAAGGTTGACCGCAAGCTTCATGAGATCATGGTTAACATTTACCGCAACAGTATCAATGCCGCTGAAGAGTATGGCTTCCCAGGCAACTTAGTCGTTGGAGCCAATATTGCCGGATTTGTAAAAGTTGCCGATGTCATGATTGCACAAGGGTTAATTTAAATCAGCATTGACGCCATGGTCATTGCATTCGTTTGTAAAAATCTCCCCAAAAGGGAGATTTTTTTTGCCTGGATGGTAACACTATGACTGGTAAAGGAGGGCTGATATGATGGAACAAGGAAGCACACATGAGTTTGTCGAAAAATTGCATGAAAAGCAAGAAAAGAACAGAAAAAATCAGCATAGACAGGGCGACAATGCCCCAAGTAAAAGATTACCGAATAAAGAACATTAAATGAAAACTCTCCGATTGGTAAGTCCGTTAGAGCGGTTCATAAGGCGTTGTTGAGTTTATACAACAGGGAAGCATAAAAGGGGGTAGAATTTTATACTCCTATTAGAATAGAGAAAACTCCCCGATTGGCGAACCTTTAAGGCGAAGACAGAGGCGTAGTTACACTTATGCCTACCATGAAGAAAGTATAACTGTTTTCATTCTTTGTGGTGCAGCGCTGATTTTGCGTTGCACGGTGGGACTGATAGGAAAGTTTTTCCTATCAGCCAAGAACAAGCCGCGGTCAGCTTCCGCGGCTTTTATCGCTATGAGGAGGCAATCGCAATCGTCGTCATGCTGCCGCGATCCAGTTTTGCGATCGTTTCCATATCTTTACTCACTGCAAGATAGTACCATTTATCCTCATATTTTAACCAGCTTGTCACTGTCGCCGATTGACTGTCGAGGTAATATCTATCACCGGATAGGGTTAACCAGCCGGTTTTCACCGCGTCATTCTTTTCTGCTAAACCTGGGCGATTATTCGTGCTGAACCAGGTATTTTCAATAAACCCGTCTGCCTTTAGGTAGTACCATTTTCCTTCAGAATTGATCCAGCCAGTCTGCATTTCGCCGTTTACAGCAAAATAGTGCCATTTATTTTCCTTCTCCAGCCAGCCGGTTTTCATCGCTCCGGTTTGATCGAAAAAGTACTTTTTGCCATCCTCCTCCAACCAGCCCTTTTTCATCACTCCGTCCTTGGCAAAATAATAGCGTTTGCCTCCATCGGCCAACCAGCCGGTTTTAGCCGCTCCTGTTTGGTCAAAGTAATAACGTTTGCCCTGATAGTTCAACCACCCGGTTTTGGCCACGCCATTTGAATCAAAATAATATTTTTTACCACCGCTCTCTTGCCAGCCAGTCTGCATAACCCCTGCTTCGTTAAAGAAATATTTTTTTCCATTGATAGTCTGCAAGCCGGTCTTCTTCACGCCATTAGCTAAATAATACTTCTCGCCGCTAAATTCCTGCCAGCCGTTTAAATGGGCTTTGGCAATCGCCTCAAAGCTGTTGCTGGAATAGGTAATCACAACAGGAGTGTAATTTTTTACTTGGCTAAACAGCCAGCGCACCTCTGCATTATGCATCCGGATGCAGCCGCCGCTGACATAGCGGCCGATTGAATATTCATTGCTATTGCCATGAATCGCATAAGTGTCCCCATATGTACCTCGTGCGTTCAATCCCATCCAACGGTTGCCCAAAGGGTTACGCGGGTCTCCCCCGGGGATTTTTTCTTTGTAATAAGGGCGATTGACAATCTTCGTCACAATCATAAATTTTCCTTCAGGAGTTAAATCCCTCGTCCGCCCTGTGGCAACTTTAAATGTCCGCACCAGCTTACCGCTATCATAAAAAGCCAAGGTATTAATCTTCTTATTAATAATCAATAATTGCGATGTACCGCTCCCGCTCGCTTCTGAATGACCAGCAAAGAAAAATAGTCCAAATAAGACAACAAAAATAGCAGATAATTTCTTCATATCAATCTCTCCAATTTAGTAGTTACTACTAAAATAGCACGAGATATCTGAATATTTTGTCAAAATTTATCACCAATTTAAAAAAAATAGATTGCTAGATAAAATGAGGAAAAAAGCCCTATATGTCTTTGCTACGTTGTCGGATAATGGACTCCAATTGGCAGAAGGCACTTTTCAATTGGCGAATCAGTAGCTTCAATTGGCGTTAAGCCCTCTCCTATTGGCGGGAAACCCTCTTCTATTGGCGAAAAGCGTCCTCCTACTGGCGGGAAACCCTCTCCTATTGGCGCTAAACCCTCCCCAATTGGCGGAATGGCTGTCTGAAAAGACGTCAGGCACTACCATAAGGCAGCGCCTGACACTAAAACACCATTGTTATTTTGCATTCATAACTTTAACCGGTGCATTCCTTTGGCGGTATTTACTTCCAATTCCCAATTGACCATATCCGTTTGAGCCCCATGCCAAGACTGTTCCATCCGACCTTAATGCAACAGTGTGGTCGGTGCCAGCTTCAACCGCGACTACTTTTGTAATCGGAACCTTGACAGGGTAGGGTGCGTTCGTTGCTTTATTATTTCCTAATTTCCCGTAACGGTTTTCACCCCATGCATAGGTTGTTCCATTGTTTGCCACTGCCACCGTATGACGGTATCCGCCATCAATCTGTTTCATTTGCTGCAGATAGCCCCCGCCGTTTTCTCCTCTAATTTGGGCGGGTCTATTTTGAATCATGTTATTATAAGGAAGGCCCAATTGTCGTTGATCATTATGCCCCCAGGACCAAGCCGTCCCGTCTGCTTTAACTGCAAGGCTGTAGTAAGTTCCTCCAGTAACTTTTTTTACCTTCGTGATCAAAGGAATTTTATACGGCTTGAGGACATTGTCCATGAGATCAAAGCCGCTTTTCCCGTTGCCGATCTGGCCCCTTTCGTTATTTCCCCATGCATACACCGAGCCATCGCTCCTTACGGCTAACGAGTGGAAGCGTCCGGCACCGATCGAGACTACCTTCGTTAATCCCAGCACTTTCACGGGCCTTTCAATGGTTGCCGGGGATGTCCTGCCAATTCCCCCCTGGCCATAGGAATTATTTCCCCAGCTCCAAACCGTTCCATCCTTGCGCAGCGCCATCATATGTTCCTCTCCGGCGGCGATTGCGACAATGTTTTTCAACGATTGAATTTGGTAAGGAAACGGTCGCGGTCCGTCAATTAAGGCGAAGGGACTGCCCCACATCCATACCGTTCCATCCTTCTTTAAAGCAAGGGAAAAATTATACCCGGCGGCAATCGCTTTTACATTTTTTAACCCTATCACTTGAACAGGTTTGGATTGATTGATGGTATTTCCATTCCCTAATTGTCCTGTTTGATTCCAGCCAAAACTCCATACGGTTCCGTTCCTCTTCAGTACAAGCGTATGGTCAGAGCCTGCGGCAATCGCCGTTCCAGTTATCCCTTTGATTGGCTTTACCGGTTTCATAGTACCGGTCACATTGACCCAAAAAGTTTTCTTCAGACCTCGATATTCAGCGGTTATCACGGCTTCCCCCGGTGAAATCCCTTGAATTTTCCCCTTCGAGACTGTTGCAACATGCGGATACTGGGATTTCCAGTTTGCCTCAGCGGTAACATCTTTCTTTGTTTTATTGGAATATAGCGCGATAAGCAAAACAGATCTAGCCGCTCCCGTCTTTACAGAGATGTTTTGTTGTGGCGCGGTTAAATCAATTATCGTTACAGTGCCCTTTGGCGGTTGCGTCCCGTCGGTTGGCGGCGGGGTCTCGTCATCGTCCTCCGGCGGCTCCGCTGTTTGTAAAACAAAGCTGAATGTTACCTTCGTCGACGAAGACTGATCAATTCTTAACTTGGCATACTGACCATTATCCATTTCAATTAAATAGAGACCATTGGCTTTTAATTTGAGGGATAGTAACGGGTAACCAAGCCCATCTGTTGGAAAGGTAATCTTGTCTAAGTTCACCGGATCTGTTAACGCTTGCTGAGGAAGCTCGGCAATCCTTCTTGCCCCAATATCGCCATACTGATTAATGACAACATCTGCGGTATTTTTATCTGTCGTTACGGTCATCGTATCGAGGTCAAATCCGCCATACTTTAAGACATCCCCGGACCATTCCAATGTGTATGCAAGCAGTGGTTCATACACGCCCTTATCTTCCTCGGACCAATACAGCATTTCACCGGCGGCACGGGCTCCGGACTGCGGAATCCACGAGGCCAATACGAAAAAAGCAACAAGCAACAACAATAGCGGTTTTTTCTTCATTTTCCATCTCCCCATCATTTTTTTAGTTGGAAATCTCTATTTTGAAAACAACTGATTCTAAATAAGGAATTTGACCAGTCGACAATTGATATGCTGACACATTACCAGTCGCAGGCCGCAGGATAACCACTTTATTTCCTAGCGTTCAAATTTATGAAAAAAGACTTGGCGCTTTATGTATATTCATTCTAACTTTTTAAATGAGCAGATTTTCCCAGAGTATCAAAAAGCGGCTGGCGATCCCCAAAAGGTGAAGACAGAGGCGCAGTTCGCCCAAAAGCATAACTTTTGAACGGCATGGCCTAAACTAACGAAGCTTTCCTTTGTGCACGTATGCGCTAAGAAGGGGTTGGAAAGAGGTTTCTAAGTTGGGGACATTTGGTTTTATCACCAATTATATCATGGATTCCCGATAACAGGAAGCCATTATTAGCAGTAGCTTGCAAGCTTAATAGAGTGACAGATGGACCGATTTTTAATAGATGGCAGGAGTGGCAAAGTCCAAATTTTACCCTTCATCCATTCCTGCGCGCGTAATCCCGAGACTTTTTCGACAAGTAATTTCGAAAAAAGTTGAAAAGAAAGTTGTTATCATCAAAACAAAATATGCCAAATCGGTTGAAGAGCGGGTTACCACCGCGGAAACTGCGATTAAGCGGATCACGGAATCGATTAACAAATACTTCCAAGTAGATACAAATGAAGTTGCTCAAAAGAAACTAACTAAGCGGGCAGCTGCCATCCGGAAGATCTGCTACGTAAAAACTCTGCTGAGACTTCTCTCGGCAGAGTTTTTCTTTTCCTATCACTAAAAGGGCGGCATGGAAGCCCTGCTCACTTCAATCCATAGAATACTTGCAGCTGGTCAAAGTACAGCGTCCCTTTGCTTTTTAATTCCTGGTGCGGTTGAACCACGTAGATTTGTTTGAGTTTAATTGGTAAAGCCACATCCTTCGGAATGGCTGCTTTAACAAACTTCCAGCCCTGCCACGATAGACCCATATCTTTTGTAAAATCAATTGTCCGGCTTTTCCCTTTTCCATCGGTTAAAGTGGCCCTTAACCAGTTGTTCTTCCCGTCACCATACACATACACGCCAATAGCATTCGGCCTGCTTGTAAACACAAGGCTTTTTGCTGCGTTTAAATAAGCGGCGGATGTATTTGATTTGCTTACGGTGAAGTCATAGTTGAATTTCAAAGCGGCTTTACCTTCTTTAACCGGCTCCTTTTTCGTACTGCTCTGGCTAAATGCCGTCGCTCGAATGCTGGAAACTGTCCAATTCGTTAATTGATCAAAAGTGTCCAACACCTCTTGGTCAGGGCCGATGTTAACCGCGACAACTGCCTTTGTTTTTCCATAGGCTGCCGTGATTTGTCCGCTGCCCTTTGTCCCCGTTACGGTAAAGGTGCCGTCTTTGGAAATGGTCCCCAGTTTTCCAGTGACCGACCACTGGATCGCATGTGGCGCCATCAGGACGGTTCTCCCCTTACGGTCGTAGCCTTTGACCGATAGCTTCACCGTATCCCCGTTGCGCATCAGCAAATTGCTCTTGGAGATCGTCAGTTTAGCAAGCTGATCAACGATTTCGACAGGGAGAGAGGTGGCTGCCTGGCTATATTTTACAGTAAGCGTCCCTTTTCCTGCCTTAGCTGCGGTAAACGCCGTTCCTTTTGCCGTCCCCAATTTACTCGTTATCGACAAATTTTTCGTGGAGGCTTTTACCGGATTATAATATTGATCCAGCACGTAATCTAGTAAAATCTTAATCGACGATCCTTTTAAAAGAACACTAGTATTCGATTTATGTGCTTTTATGTATGTTGGCTGCCCATTAGGCGCTGTTGAGACCGCCATTAACGTGGTAGAAATATATCTTTCGAAGCCGTCTGCCGGGGAATTGGCCAGTTTCACAACGGAATCACCGGGATACCTGACGCCCATTGCCGTCGATCCCCCGCCATCGAGATTCAGCGCCTGGTAGGCACCGATACTGACAAGGAACTGCGCGAACTCCGTTAAATTCATACCAGTGCTATAGCCCGGCTGTCTACCATCAACCGTCACAAAGAATACATTTCGGCCGGTCTTATCAACAGCCACAGCCGTATGCGGTGCCCTTGTGATGGCATTGGGACTTTTTGGATCCATCGATAAGTCCACTTTTCCTTTATTGACAAGCATTGGCCCGCTGCCTAACATAAAATCTGCACCTTGCCAAAGGGTATCGATATCTACCGCTAGAGAAATTGAATCGCCTATTTGAATGTTCTTTAAGGCAGCCTTACTTGTTCCTGTCGCTGATAAAACAAAGCCATCCTTCGGAATCTGCGTTTTCGTTTTGTCCCCATAATCGCGAATCTTGGTAACCATTCCTGTAACCGTTGAACCGAAAGTAAGATCAAGCGGGGCATCGAGCTTCTCAACGACAACTTCGATTCCTTTCTCGCTTGTATCCGTATATTTGCTTGGATTTTTGGCAGTATAGAGAATCAGCTGATTTGTCGCTCTCGCCTTATTGGAAGCCGTAATTGGGGTTGACTTGCCGTTATGTACAAAATGTAGGTCTAAATTATAATGAGCAATGATCCCTTTCCCGTCCTTCATCCCAAAAGCAATCGGCTCATTCGCATATTCCGTTTTTCCAACCGGAAGCTTTCCGGCATTAATGAGCTGGTTATTTTCAGCAATCAAATACACAGGCAGCCCTGTCGGCCCAAAAAAGGAAGCATTAATGGTACCAACAACTTGATGCCTCGGCGCATAATACGTCAACGCTCTAGCAATGGTCTTGGATAATTTATTTAACGGATCGGGAATACCCACCTTAATTTGTGTATAAGGGTCGCTCAAATTCGCCTTTAACACACGAACGGCCTGATTGCGGGCAGATGTATTAATTCGATAATCCTGGTACGTCACCCCCGCCGATGCTTTAAATTCTTGTTTAATCGACGTGGCAGCTTGGACCGGCTTGATCGCCATACATACAAAACCCAACAACATCAGCACAAAAATAAACCAAAAACCTTTCAAAAATCTCCCCTGCATTACAAAAAGAGTCTCCTTATCTATTTATTTGCCAATCTATGACTATTATAGACTCTTATTCTAGGAAAACCAATGTTAAAAATGGAAACTGCATCCTGTTATTGGGGGAGCGCGACTGACAGGGGACGTTGATTCGGCAATTGGAGCGGGAGGGGGGTTCCGCCAGTTGGAGCGGGGTTTTCGCCAGTTGGAGCAGGGTTGCCGCCAGTTGGAGTGGAGTTTTCGCCAATTGGAGCGGGGGGACCGCCAGTTAGAGGGGGGTTTTCGCCAATTGGAGGGGGGTTTTCGCCAGTTGGAGCGGGGTTGCCGCCAATTGGAGCGGGGTTTTCGCCAGTTGGAGCGGGGTTGCCGCCAATTGGAGCGGGGTTTTCGCCAGTTGGAGCGGGGATGGCGCCAATTGGGGGATGCCGCCAGTTGGAGCGGGGATAGCGCCAGTTAGAGTGGGGTTTTCGCCAATTGAAGCAGGGTTGCCGCCAGTTGGAGTGGAGTTTTCGCCAGTTGAAGACACCTTTCCGCCAATTGATTTGCTTTAGTGAAAGGTTATTCGCAAGTATGTGAGTGTTATCCACAAGTAACGCCACTCTGTTCGCAAGTAACACTGCTCCATCCGTAAGTAAATCGGCATTAACAACTATAGCTTCCCGCCCAATAGAAAAGCGCGGCAGAAGCCGCGCTTTCTTATACAAGTTTTTGTCCGCAGTTGGAGCAAAAGTTTCCTCCAGTGGTTTTTGTGCCGCAATTTGGGCAGAAGTTCGGTTTGGATTGGGCTGGCGCCGGCTGGTTGGGTTGAGACTGATTTGGTGCCGGCTGATTTGGTGCCGGCTGGCCAGATGCAGACTGGTCAGCCGCCCCCTGGTTTGGTGTTGATTGATTCATTTGTTTCATCATTTGATTGGCGATATTCATTCCCATCATCATTCCGGCCATATCGGACGCCGCTCCGCCGCCAGTCATTTTTCCTGAGGCCATGCCATCGGTCAGCTCAATTTGCTGGTAGCGGCCGATATCGCTTACCATTCCATGGGAAGCATTTTTGTTAATCATGTTCTTGAATTTCCTTTGGATAGCTGAAACTCATGACATTAAACCCGGTAATGGAAATGCCGCTATTCATCATTTGCATATCTAAATCCTCTTGAATCCCTTTGGAAATGTCGAAGGAGTTGGCCTGCAGATTGAACATATCTTTTCCTTCCTTCGTAATCCATTTCATCAGGAGCTGGTCGAGGACAGCGGTAATCCGAATTTTCACATCATCGACAAAATATTCGTCACGCACACCAGCAATTTGGTCAATCAAGGCAATGTAATCATCGACTTTAAAGGTAAACGTTCCATTAGCGCGAACCGGCATTCCCCCTGGAAGCCCCGGCGCCGGAATATTAATCGCATTTTTCGTGCCCCATTTGACAACGAAATCCTTCGTGTTGACGAACAGCACTTCGACCCGCATGCCGCTGTTAAAGCCAAACTTAAATCCCTTTAACGTCGACAGGAACGGAATAATCTGCGACTCGATATCATAATCACCTTCGTCGCGAAACACCCCTTCAATTTTTCCATTGTTTAAAAAAATCGCATCCTGCCCCGGGCGAATAATCAACCGGCTTCCCTTTTTGATTTCACGATTGCTCCATTTATAAAAAATCATGTCATCTCTGAATTCCTGCCACTCTACCACATTAGCAAATTGATTGCGAAAAAAAGACATTCTTCAATTGCTCCCTTCCATTTTGATTCGCTGATAAAAATTAAAAATCGCTAATATATTCATGCGATTCGCTAATAAAACTTAAAAATCGCTGATATAATGCTAAAATACGCTGATATAATAGTACGGATCGGCAATATTCCGCCTAATCCCGGCGCTTTAAAACTTGCCGCCGCTGCCGCTGTGGGAGTGGCCGCCGCTCGAGATTCCACCGCCGCTGCTTGAATTATTGGACGGTTTTTTCACCTTCGTCACGGTGGTTCTTATATAATTATCGTAATGGCTCAAAACTCTTGATTGATCGTGATTCAGGTAGGTTCCCGCGTTAACAGTTACCCGGCCGCCGGAGCGATAGGCCATCAGCCCCACAACCACACCGGCCACTACAAGAGCTGCAGCCAATTGGAACCACCATTTAAACAAGATATTTTCCGGATTGACCCCTGGTTTATAGTTCATATACTCATCGGAGGTATTTAAAAATGCCGAAAAGGCTTGAAAATAGTTGCCATCAGACAGATCAGGGGTGATTTTTTCGCGAATCTGATCCAGCCGGCTGTCATCCAAATACTTCTCCGCCTTTTGAAAACCGGCCAAATAGACATTCCGCTTCTGCATGTCGATGGCCAGAATCGCCGTATTCCCATGCGGCTGATCATAGCCCGGGGCATATTTATCATAGAAATCCTCGACATAACGCTTCAGCGTTTTTCCATCGGTTCCATTGACCGTCACAACAATAAATGCCGTATTTCTTTTCTTGCCAAGCTGACTCGCCTGCGATTGCAGGTTAGCTTTTTCCTTTGCCGTCAGCAACTGGGCCTCATCATAAATATACTGATTCCTGTCAAAACTTTGCCCCTTGGCTACCGTCCCGAAAGGCAGCAGCAGCAGGAAAACGAAGAAACAGCAAAAGAGACTTTGATTTTGCAGCCATTTTTCGACCATCACCAAAAGCCACCTCCTAACATAAAGGAGACACATTTTAAAGCGAAGAAAGTCCCGGCAGCAATACCGCTAAACCAGGCAGCCACTTTCCCCATGCTGATTGGCGGTTTGCCGACAACCTTTCCCGTCTGGCCATTCATCGCAAACGTGTGCTCCGAATGGTTGTAATCATAGCTGACCATCCAAACAGGCAGCAGGACATAATTGCTGTTCACATTTTTCGTATCAATCTGTTTATTTTTATAAAAAACAGAATGGTAACCTGCAAATGTGGAGCTAATATAAGACTCAATATAGCTGCTGATTTTATCCTTCGCCCGCGGCAAAAGCTCGTCATCGGAATAATTGTATTTCTCCGCCAAAAAGCCAGCCAAATACGGAGTTTTAAAATCCTTTAATTGGTCGTACGGGTAAGGCTCCAATCGATCCATCAGCTCGTCATTCATTTTTTCCGAGGCATCGACCGGGATTTTAACATAATCAAGGTTAATATCACGGAAAGCATCATAATACTTGGTTTCAGTGTAAATGTAATCTCCCTGCGTATAGGTCCGGACCTTGGTACATTCGGCACTCACCTGCACCTTGCTGTTCAAATCGAACAGCCAAAAGGGGACATACATCCCGGTAATGCTTTTGATGCGGTCGGCGTTCATAAAGCCCCTTGGCGTAAGCAACCCTTTTCGGCACCATTTTTTAAATGCATCAATTGCTTCTTCTTTACTAATCGTAAACGGAATCACCTTCGCCGGAGCGAGCTGCCCTGACAAGCGGTCGGCGATGACGACGCCCGCACCGCAGAAACTGCAGTTTGTCGCCGTCGTGTCGGCGGTTGTCAGCAAAATGGCGCCGCAATTCTCACAATGATACTCTTTCGTCTCAACATCATTAGTAGAAGATGTCTGCAGCTCTTCCTGATAATTTTCGATTTTTTCATGTCTGCCGCAGCTTGGACAGGACAGGTCGCCGGTTTCGGAATCAAAACTCATGTCACTGCCACAGCTTGGGCATTTATAATGAAGGATCATCTTTACATCACCCTCTGGTCTATAAGTATAGTAAAATTAGTCCTCGATAGCAGCCTAATACTTGACCTCAAAATTGGATTTTTCTGCTTTTGAGGGCAGGTAGCCATTTTCTACTTGTCCTCTAAATTCTTTTTTTCTGTTTTAAAGGGCGCATAGACGCTTTCTATTTGCCCTTAAAACTCATTTTTCTGCTTTTGAGGGCAGCCGTCTAGCCGTCTTGGCTTGCTTCCACTTCGCTGATTTCAGCAGCCAGTTTATCATGCATTTGTTTCATTTTTTGGGAATTGGCAGCCGCCAAATGATAAGCTTCCTGCAGTTCCGCTAATTGCGCAGACAAAGCTGTTTTCTTTTCCAAAAACCGCCGAGCGTCCCTTTCGTTGCCGGACTCCGTTGCCTTGACCGCATAGCGTTCCATCTTGGCTATGGTCTCCTCGCATTCAGCAACCGCCCGCTTAGCGCGCTGCTCTTCCATCATCACGGTTGCTGTTTCCGACTTAATCCTTCCTAAATCCTTTTTCAACTTTTGTAAATACAGGGCAATCATTTTCTCGGGATCATCGGCCTTCTCCAATAAGGCATTCAAGTTACGTTCCATGATCTCCCGGAATCTTCCTATCATGCTCATACTAGCACTCCTCGCTAAATACATCACTACATTATACTGGTTCATTTTAAAAAAAGTTTCATTTCTTCTAAGCTAAATAGTAACCGGTTATAATTAGCGGAGAACCTTCTAAAAATGATGAGTAACCACCTTCAATTAGCGGGGTCCCTTCTCCTATTGGCGAAAACCCCTCTCCTATTGGCGATAACCTCTCCTCAATTGGCGAAAAACCCGCTTCTATTGGCGGGCTACTCTCCCCAATTGGCGGGAACCCTACTTCTATTGGCGATAACCTCTCCCCAATTGGCGAAAAACCCTCTCCTATTGGCGGAAACCCCTCGCCTATTGGCGATAACAGCACCTCAATTGGCGGAAAACCCTCTCCTATTGGTGGGCGGATACCTCACTCAGTCAGGCCGCCTCTACTAAGCCGTATAATACAAAAGAGGCTGTCCCAAAAGCTATGATGTCAAGCACCATTTGGGACAGCCCCCTAATAATTGATATTTGAATTTAGCAATGGGATACTGAAGTTCACATCCCTCTTATTCGAGCGGTACCTGGCACCTAAATTAATCTGGCGGGCCAGTTGCACCTATCCTGGGGGGGCGCAACGGACAGCCACCCTCATCAAGAAATCTTCTGGACGTAGCTTTTACTAGCCGTTATATAGGTTCCGCTTGATGTCTTTAATCTTGGAGTACCTGATGCCGTGTAAGCAATACCGCTAATCGTAACGACCTTGTTTTTCTTTAATCCCCTGATCCGGTTTGCGGTTGTGAAGTTCGTGCTTTTGTATTCATACAATCCTTTTGTAATCTTCACCTTTTTGGGTGCAGTGGTATAGTACTGATCAATAGTGGAAATTACCTTCAACACGTAGTCTTTACTAGCCGTAATATAGGTCCCGCTTGATGTCTTTAATCTCGGGGTGCCTGATGCTGTATAAGCAATACCGCTAATCGTTACGATTTTGTTTTTCTGCAAACCTCTAATCCGATTCGCGGTTATGAAGTTTGTGCTTTTGTATTCATACAATCCTTTTTTAATGACCACCTTTTTGGGTACAGCGGTATAGTACTGATCAATAGTGGCAATTACCTTCAAAACATAGTCTTTATTGGCGGTAATATAATATCCATTAGACAGCTTTAAACGAGGGATACCATTAGTTGAATAAGCAACACCTGTTACGGACACGATGTGATTGGCTGTTAATGCGGTTTTTACAGTATCCCGCGTACAATTCGGATTCTCGTACTGATAAACTTTCTTTAAAATGACTACCTTTTTCGGATTGACCGTATAGTAGTTTGCTTTAATTAGGGAATCTTCCGTATAATTTGGATTACCCTTATCATTTGGATCATCGGTGAAAAACCCGAGTGTTAAATCAGGATGGAGACGGTTTAAGTCCACATATGTATTGATTCCTTTGACGATTCCTTTATCGGTATATTGCCATAGATCATAATCATACTTCGGGGGAGTGTTGGTATTGTTATATCTAGGAATCCACACAAAATCAAATTTAGATGTATCAATATTCAGATCTTCATATAAATGATGGGCAATGTACACGCCAATTTTTTTATCCGTATATTTCCGTAATTCGGTTACATACGAATTGATAATCGCGCGCATACTTTCTCCTGATTTACTCGTCTTTTCCTCAACATCGACAACATAAAATAGCGTATTTTTATTGGCCCGGTTGTAAAAATCCTTCGCTTCCGTTTTGGCATCGGTGGTCGAAATCGACCGGTTATAGGCGTATACACCAAATGGAACCTTATATTGAATCGCACCGTTCTCGTAGGTCTTATGTAAAGGATCCTCATAACTGCTTCCATCTTGCGTGCGAATAATCACTAAATCCAAATAGTTACTAGCCGTTTTCCAGTCGATCGTTCCTTGCCACTTCGAAATATCAGCAATCACCGGTTCATCAACGGAAGAACGTAATAATGATCGAGCGCTAAAATTTGTTTCATTTGAGTCCGTCTCCCATTTCGTCGTACTATCCGGATTGGCCGGTGCCATGTCTGCATATGCGGCCTCCTGAACACTCAATATGGCCAAAATACTAATCCCCAATAATACTGCAAGCAAATAAAACTTTTTCAATTTTACTTTCTCTCCTCCCTTGACACTAAACGCTATTAAACAATAGATTTTGTCGAATCATCTACTCAGCTGCCATAGCAATAGAATAATTTCCTTTGGGGCATACCCAGTAATGTCGAAAAACTGTTCGAAATAGGCAGGCAATGAGGATCCATTGACTTTCAATACCTCCTTTCGTTATCTGCTATTACAAAATCTATTATTCTTCCCATATTAATTTAGTATAAATATGACATCTATCTACGAATTTTGACAAACCTACACCCCTAATTCTACCAATATGGGAGGGGCATTTCCAGTAGGGCAAATTTCCTATTTAATAGACATTCCTATCCGGTTATTGTAAAAAACTCGGCGATTGGCGGGCCCTTTAGGGCAGTTTATAGGGATAGTTGAATTTATGCGACATAGGAAAGCCGCTGATTGGCGAGCCGTAAAGGTCAAAGACAGTGGCGTAGTTCACCCCAAAAGGATCACTTTGGGCTGCGCTGCCTAGTCTCACAAATATTCCCTTGTACACTTAGGCCAAGCAGCTTCTCTCGGCCAAAAAAATTCCCTGGGGAGAATCCTCTCCACAGGGCCATTCCAAACCTAATTTCCTGTTAAACTTCGACAAAATCCGAGTGGTATCAATCAAGCAAGCTTCTGAACGTAGCTTTTATTAGCCGAAATATAGGTACCTTTTGATGTCTTTAATATCGGCGTGCCTGACGCTGTATAAACAATACCGGTAATCGGAACAACTGTGTTTTTCTTCACTGCTCTAATCCGGTTCGCGGTTGTGCAGTTTGTGCTTTTGTATTCATACAATCCTTTTGTAATCTTCACTTTTTTGGGTACCGTTGTATAGTAATGATCAATATTCGCTGTCATCTTCAAAACATAGTCTTTATGAGCGGTAATATAGGTGCCTCTTGATGTCTTTAGCTTCGGCGTGCCTGTTGCTGAATAAACGATACCGGTAATCGGAACAACTGTGTTTTTCTGCAATGCCCTGATCCGGTTCGCAGTTATATTTAACATACTTCTGTATTCATATAATCCCTTTTTCACCACCACTTTTTTCGGTGCCGTTGTATAGTACTTCCCAATATCCGCTGTCACCTTTAAAACATAGTCTTTAGCGGCACTTATGTAATACCCATTAGATAGCCTTAAACAAGGAGTGCCTTTAGATGAGAAAGCTACGCCTGTTACAGACACGATACTATTGGCCGTTAAGGCTGTTTTTTTAGCATCTTGCGTTAAATTCGGATTCGCATACTGATAAATGGTCTTTAAAATGACTACCTTTTTGGGATTAGCAGTATAGTACTTTGCTAGATCCAGCAATTCCCCCGCATAATTTGGATCACTGGTATCGTTTTTTTCACCGGAATTAGTTTTATCGCCAGGACTAGTTTTATCACCGGCATCAGTTTTTTCACCAGGATTAGTTTTATCACCGAGATCAGTTGTGCCGCCGGTATCACTTGGATCGCCAGCATCTACTGAATCATTACTATCATCGGTGAAAAACTCGAGTGTTACATCAGGATGGAGACGGTTTAAGTCCACATATGTATTGATTCCTTTGACGATTCCTTTATCGGTATATTGCCATAGATCATAATCATAATTCGGAGGAGTGTTGGTATTGTTGTATCTAGGAATCCACACAAAATCAAATTTTGAAGTATCAATATTCAAACTTTTGTATAAATGATGGGCAATGTATACGCCAATTTTTTTATCTGTATATTTCCGTAATTCGGTTACATACGAATTGATGATCGTGCGCATACTCTCTCCTGATTTACTCGTATTCTCTTCAACATCGACAACATAAAATAGCGTATTTTTATTGGCCCGGTTGTAAAAATCCTTCGCTTCCGCTTTGGCATCGGCGGATGAAATCGACTTATTATAGGCATAAACACCAAATGGAACTTTATATTGAATTGCGGCGTTTTCGTTCACTTTATGCAGAGGATCCTCATAACTGCTTCCAGCTTGCGTGCGAATAATCACTAAATCCAAATAGTTACTAGCCGTTTTCCAGTCGATCGTTCCCTGCCACTTCGAAATATCAGCAATTACCGGCTCATCAACGGACGAACGTAATAATGATTGAGTCCTGAGACTTGTTCCATTTGAGTCCGTCTCCCATTTCGTCGTACTATCCGGATTGGCCGGTGCCATGTCCGCATATGCAGCATTCTGAACACCCAACATGGCCAAAATACTAATCCCCAATAACACTGCAAGCAAATAAAACTTCTTCAATTTTACTTCCTCTCCTCCTCGATACTAAACGTAAATTTTGACTGTTAGGTAATAGATTCTGCCACACCATCTACTTATCTGCCAATATATAACCTTATTTGATAGAATATTATCTTTTCAGGCTTTAATAGCGGTTTTGAACGAAGCTTTTCAAATATGCAGGCAATGAAGATTAATCGACTTTTAACCCCTCATTCGCCATCATCACCGATAAAATCTATTATTCCTTTCTACTATAGTAATGCTATGACATTAATCTATAAATTTTGACAAACCTCCACCCTCCTAATTTTACCAAAATAATAGCAACCTTTCTAGAAGTGATTTCTTAAAGATTAGTGAAACATAACCACATTGAAGAGATATTTCAAACGAAACAAGCTATTTTGGAAATTAATTTCCTGCAATTCCCGCTATTATTTTCACCCTAAGGGTAATAGAATCTATTTGTTATGGAAAAAAGGGGTGAAAAATCGAGCAGCATTAGCACATGTTATGCGGTGGGGAAATGGTGTTGTCATCAACTATCAACAACAAGGAAATTTTTCCGCCATAAAAAAGATATAGAAATGTTTGAAGGGGGAACTTTCATGAATAAGATAACTAAATCATTCCTGGTGGCAGGCTCCACGTTAGCATTATTAACGGGATCGTTTGCCCCATCTTTAGCGGTACCGCTTGCATACGCTGATACTGTCTCATCTGCTTATAGCAACGGTACTGATACTGGCGCTGCTAAATTACCAGCTGCCATCAATAAAGTATCCACTGTTACAGAGGATACGATTCGTGGTGTAGATTTAACACCATACCAAGCTGAATTGGCCGCCGGTGTTAAATACAAAGATTTTAACGGCCAAACGCTGGATGAAAATGGGTTTATGAATCTATTAAAAGAATCTGGCATCAATTATATCAATCTTAAGGTTGCGGTTAATCCTAAAAATGATTCAGGAGCATCCTACGGCGGCGGAAATCCGACTCTAGATAATGCTATTAAAACGGCAAAAGCTGCCAAGGCTGCAGGATTAAAGGTTAATATTAACTTCTTATTCTCGGACTTTTATACATTTAAAGACAACCAAAAGCTGCCCAAAAATTGGTCAACCGATAACTTGAAGCAGACCGCCGTTCAATATATTCATAACGCCTTAAATGAATTGAAAGGCAACAACGTTACACCTGAGATCATCACAATTGGAAGTAATATGGCTCAGAATTTCCTAAACCAAGATTTAGCAACTGGTAATGAAATTCTGGCGGCTGTTACCCATGAAATTCGAACCATCAACAGCAGCAGCAAAATCGCATTAGGATATGCCGGTCCCGGATCAGGCTGGTTTACAACCATTGCAAACAATCTTAAAAGTGCCCATGTCGATTATGATATTTTAGGGGCCAATGTATATGCAGCATGGGATAAAATGCCGGATATACAAGGGGCCAAGGAAGCGGCTAATAATGCTGGTAAAAAGTTTGCCATATTAAGTGTCAGCTACCCTTTTACCGATCAAGATTCAGATGGACAAAGTAATGGCTCAACAGCCGGGGATATTGTCAGCCAAGGTATCGGGGCACTAAGTCCACAAGGCCAAGCGACATATCTGCGCAAACTTTACAGTGCGATCACAACTGACGGCAACAATACGGCCGACGCTGGTGTCTTTTATGACAATGCGGTGTGGATTGCTGTAGATGCCGGCAATAGCGGTGCCCATTGGCAAGCCAATAAAGCGGCAGCGGAGCAATATGGAACCGGTTGGGCAACAACGGCTGCTGCTGGCTATGTAGATGGTGCTGATCAATGGGCAGGTGCCAGTTCTGTGGATAACCAAGCCTTATTTGATGACTTGGGGAATCCGCTCCAATCTCTAACAACATTTAAACAATTGTTGTCCGGTACAGAAGATAACAACGATAGCAGCGAGACAAATAATGATATTCCGCAAGCGGATCCTTATCAAACTGGGGCTGATACCGGCTTAAAGGATCAGTCCGTTACAATTAAAAAGATTTCAACCATGTCCCCTGATACCATTCGTGGCGTGGATATTTCATCATATGAAGCGTTGAAGCAAGCGGGCGTAAAATATTACGATTACGAAGGTAAGGAGCAAAGTCTGTTAAAGATCCTTCATGATAATGGTGTTAACTATATCAGATTACGCATTTGGAATGATCCCAAAAATGCCGATGGTGCAATCTATGGTGGCGGACAGTCTGATGTGGCGCATGAACTAAAAATTGCCGAAGAAGCTGCCAAGTATGGAATAAAAGTATCACTTGATTTCCACTATTCAGATTTCTGGGCAGACCCTGCACAACAAATATTGCCGAAGGCTTGGCAAGGTCATAGCGACTCACAATTGCAACAGGATGTTTACAACTTTACCAGTGACACCATTAAAAAGTTCCAAGCAGTAGGTGCCGATGTTGGAATGGTCCAAGTTGGTAATGAGATTACCAATGGCATGATGGGTGTGACGACCAACCGTGATAAGGGGGAATCATACGCTGGTGTTTGGAACGATAAAACAAAATCTGCACGTGTTAATGGTTATTTAAAGGCTGGTGTCAAGGCTGTTCGTGATACGGCACCAAATGCTTTAGTAACTTTACACATCGAAACCCCTAATGTTAAAAAGTATACAGATATTATGAATGCTTGGAAGCGTGATGGGGTCGACTATGATGTACTTGGATCTTCTTACTACCCATATTGGTCAGTAACGGCAAAGTCCAATACCCCTGATACCTTAACTAAAGTGGAAAAACTGGCTGCCAGTTATGGAAAATTGTTTGCTGTTATGGAAACAGCGTGGACTAACAGCTTGAAAGACTCCGATGGGACACCCAATTCAATCGGTGAAGAACAAAGTGATTGGCAAAATACGAATGCCTTCCCAGTTGGACCACAGGGGCAAGTAGATGCTATGACAAGTCTATACAGTACAATGATGAGTCAATCAAACGGCCTGGGTGCATTCTATTGGGAGCCAGCTTGGATTCCTGTTTATCCTGGTTGGACCAATTGGAAAGCTAATAAAGAAATAGCTGAAAAGTTCGGAACCGGTTGGGCAAGTTCAGGTGCCGTCGGTTATTTTCCAGACAGTAAATTGTATTGGAATGGTCAACCTGCTTGGGGTGGTTCATCATGGGATAACCAAACCTTATTTGATAATCACGGTTATGCTTTACAATCACTGAAGTTTTATAAGGACTCTATTGGCGAGAGCTCAACCCAAACAACAGTGTTTAAATATGTTGATGCTAAGACAGGTAAATCAATTACAACTAATACCATTGTTAGGGGAACTGTTGGTCAGACAATGAAAGTTACTTTACCAGCTGTAAAGTATTACATCCCCTCTTCCAAGTCATATACCTATACACTCAAACCAAATACAGAGGGTGTTAAAACTATCACAGTAAAGTATGACTCAAATCCACAAGGGGATGCGGTTAAATATGGTAAGTATGTTACTGTAACAAACAAAAACTATACCGTATGGAAAAACTTCAGCTGGGAAAAGAAGAATGCCACTGCAGTCAATAAAACCTACCTTGCTAAGTATGTTTACAATCATAGTAACGGATCAAAATATTTTTCGCTTTATGATGACAAGGGCAAATGGGTAGGTTATATCAATGCCAAAGCTGTTAAAGCAGGTAACGGTAAGCAAGGCTACCCGCTGAAGTACGGCAAGTATGTCACTGTAAAAAGTAAGCACTACAACGTATATCAAAGCTTCAGTTGGAAGAAAAAGAATGTCAAAGTAATCAATAAAACCTACCTTGCTAAGTATGTTTATTATCATAGTAACGGATCAAAATATCTATCTCTTTATGATGGCAAGGGGAAATGGATCGGCTATATCAATGCCAAAGCTATAACCAATAAAAGGTAAGTATTTTACCAGCAAGCACATAAAACTAAATAAAATATAACATACAAGCAGGGTGCGAAATTGGTTTCGCAACCTGCTTTGTGTTTTAAGAACAATCATTTGCTTTTACAATTTCCTATACACGTCCAACCCTCATTCCCGAACCATTACATAAAGAAGTAGGTTAACCCGACTGTGCTGCCATGAAGGAGAATCTATCATTTCAACTGTACTAGGTGACCGAAGGAAGGTTGGGTTGCCCCGGTGATTGGGGAAAGTAGAACCGCTCTAAACGACCCAAAGTTGGATTACTCTAATGCTTGAGGAGAAATCACGCGGTGTCAGGCACCGTTTATAGATGCAAAGGAATCCCCCACTTGATAACAAGCCGGAGGATTTTCTTGAGGAAGCATCAGACTCTATGCCTGTCTTTCTACTTAACCTTTATGGTTTTATATGAACTTTTGTTGCCGGCTTTATCGAGCGCGGCTACCTTAATAAAGGTACCCTTCTTTCTTGGGGTCATTTTTATTTTGTATTTTCCGTATTTATCTGCTTTGGCGGAGCCGATTTTATGATTACCGATCGTAGCGACCACGGTTGAATATGGTTCCGCTTTTCCGGTAATATATTTTGATTTGCTGTTAATTGAGTAAACAACCGGCGTCGTTGGCGGGATTCGATCGACAACGGTGACCGTCATCTTTTTACTGCCGTATTTGTTGGCAGCTGTGACCTCAATTTTTGCCCCGGCTTGTTGCTTCGCAATCGTTTGTTTGTATTCGCCCTTACTGTTAACGGAAGCATGGTAGGTTTTAGAACCGACTTTAACATAAACCGTGCTGTCTTTACTTGTTTTTCCAGTTACCGTTGTACTTTTGTTGCTAACCGTGTTCACGCTAAGAGCCGGCAGCAGGAACGGCGCATCTACACGTAAGCTGTATTTCCCCGTGGAGCTGCTATATTGGTGGACTCTAATATAGTAGGTGCCCGCAGACAGGGTTTCTGTGTCGAACCATTTTTTCGGATTATTGAAAGCACCGTAGTAGATATCCTTATTGCTCCATATCTTATTGCCATGATTATCGATCAGGTCTAGATAAGTATCATAGATATAGGAATCCATCCGGACTGTAATCGTGCCGGCTTTCGGCAATGTGAATTTATAGTAATCCTCATCGTCATTCCAGCTGATAAAACCAGTTACTTTTTGCGTATTTAATTTGAGCTCTTGCGCTTGCGGGGTGCCGTTGTTGGGCTCTTTATCGGTATTATTGGCTTGATTAAAGGCCGCAGAAAGCACATATTTTCCGGTTGAATTACTATACTGATGGACCTTAATATAGTAGGTGCCTGGCTCCAGGTCCTCCCAATCGGACCATTTTTTCGGGTCATCCGTACGGCCATAGTAGATATCTTCGTTATGCCAGACGTAATTTCCTTGATCATCGATTAAATCAAGATAGGTTTCATCCATATACGAGTCCAGATTAACAGTAATCCTGCCAGCCTTATCCAGGTGAATTTTATAATAGTCGGTATCGTCATTCCAGCTGATAAAACCAGTTACTTTTTGCGTATTTAAGGTGAGCTCTTGGGCTTGCAGGGTGCCATTGTTCGGCTCTTTATCCGTATTATAGGCTTGGTCATAGGTAACTGATAAATCGTATTTTCCCGTACTACTGTTGTATTGGTGGACTCTTATGTAGTAGGTGCCTGGCTCTAAGTCCTCCCAACCCGACCATTTTTTCGGGTCATCCGTACGGCCATAGTAGATATCTTCGTTATGCCAGACGTAATTTCCTTGATCATCGATTAAATCAAGATAGGTTTCATCCATATAAGAATCTAGGTTGACGGTAATTCTGCCCGCGCCGTTTAAGACGATCTTATACATTTGTTCCGGGTCAGAATCGGTAATATTTCCGGTCGTTTTCGTTCCAAACGGTAAGTCCTGCGTTGTGCTTGCTGAAGCTTGATTGCTTTGGAACGTCATCGAAGGAAGGATGATGATGAAAGCAATCAAGAAAAATACCACTTTTTTAGCCAATTTGTTCATGCTTTTTCCCCCATTGATAGTATAGTAATGATACAGTCTTTGTTGATGAATAAGTTGAACGGAAAAATCCCCCAAAAAATCTAGTACCTCTCCTCAAGTCACTATAATCGAGAAGAAAATCTTAAGGAAATAATATTTTTTCAATCTTGTAGTCTCCTTATTCGTGTTCGTTTAGAGTCCATGTTTTATGTACTTTTTCACAAGTTTCAGGTGTCCTGTTGTCGAAATGGTATATTCCTTGACATCCCAAATGCCTGAATGTCTGGCTGCATTGGGCTCTCTGGATGGATCCCAATTTTTCTTTACTCTTTCAATGGCCACTTTCACTTTATTTGAAGCGAGGAACTTAACCTCTAATCCTGCCCCACTGCCAAAATTCTTTTTGAAAAATACTTTCCCGTTTTGATGGACACCAACCAATGTTGTCATTTCCCCGCCAGTTGCCCCGGAATAATACGAAAGGAACGTATCACGATTGCTGGTAACGGTAAATTGAGTCTGTCCGCCACCATCGATAATGGATTGTTTGGCAGCTTCTTTGGAAATTTACCCGCATCCCCGTTGAAGTCATAAGCCGGATAAACTTTTGAACTACTCTTTGCAGCTACAGGTATATTGCAAAAACTGCTCACTGACAAAATACAAATGAAGATCGCTGCTAATAATTTGAAGTACTTTCCCTTCAAGCTCACATGTCCCCCTCCTAAAATAGTATATAAAAAGCCCTGCAATCTTATTTGACCGCAGGGCAAAGATAACGATATAGAATCTATCAGTTATTATGCAACCCAACTGCCATAGCAATACTGCTTTAGGCTCGTAGCTTTGCGTCCCCATCTTTCAATGGGTTTGCCATGGTTGTAGGTAAGATATCATAGGTGTTATAGATTTATTTTAGGGTCTAAAGTTGGATGAATCAATATATTTTTCTATTTTCCCCCTGAACTTTTTGAATAATCCATATTTCGATAGCTTTTGTAGTGTATGCAAGGATCGAAATTGTCGATGAATACGAAAAGATAGAATCTCAGCAAATTCATATGAATCAAGGAGAAGAAAGCAACAATCTTTTAGAAGACTACACCCAAACTCTTAATTTCCGTTTCATTTCAGTTGCTTCCTATCATAGGTTCATGGTATTTTTTTATAAAAATTGGCTGCCTTTATTTATATACTTGGCTCGGAATTTTGACCGTCGGGGTACCACTTGAGTATGGACCTACTTCATACTCCTGGAATACTAGGATAATTCCCCCGCTAGTAAAATAAAACTGGGTTTTACTATTAATTTTTAGATTATCTTTTAATTCTTCTACAAAAAATAGATTCGGGCGTTTGGCCATATAGTTATATGTATAGTTATACACCTTTTGAAGCTTGGCCTTCGTTTTGACAACATCCGTCAGCTTATATTGTTTGCCGCTCTTTAAGTTGAAGTTGTAAACGGTAACAGCACTATTGCCATGGGCACCGCCGGAAAACTGATAATCCGATATACGAATGCTTAGCTTACCGCTCATATTGTATTGAACCTTATAAGAAACGTTATACTCATAGCTGCAGCTAGACGGATACTGCTTACAAATAGGGTCGCTCTGGAATTCTTCCATAGACTTTTTCAAGTCCGTATATCCCTTATAGGATTGCTTGATATGGCTATATAGCACCTTATTTATTTTGGCCTGAGCCGATTTGCTAACGCCTCCTGAAACCTGCGGATACTTAAGGAACTTTTTCCCTTTGTAAATTTTCGTGATGACCTTAGCTTTAGCTGATGCTGCCTCAACTTGACTCGTGCTGCTTTCAAAGGAAAAAACAGCAGCACCTAAAAGCAGCAAACTCAAAACAATTTTTCCAATTGCAAGTATTCTTTTCATTGTTTAACCCCCATTTTTATATTTTACCTATTTATTATAGTAGGTTAGGGGTTAAAAATGAAAGCTAGATTTTAGGAATTAGTAAGAAAGATATGTTGATCGTATTCCCGTCTTCCCAGGGGTAAATTTATTTACTCGGATTTTTTAAAAAATTATGTTAAATGGGCCTTATTTGAGATACAGGGGGATTGATGTGGACTTTTTGTCGGTTATTTCTTTTTTGGAGTTGGACCGAAACGTTGATAATATCTTCGGTTCAAGCAACTAGACTGCTTCTACGAACCAAGATGATCGAATTAACGACAAAGCACCTATATGCTTTCTCAGTGATTTACCGTGCTAAACTTTAACTACCTATCTAACAGTAATTACAGCTTATTCGTCAGTAGTCCCACGGAAGGAAGACTGCAACCGACCAGACCACCTTAACTTTGCAAGGATTGATAAAGCAGCGCCAAAGATACATAATAGACATATAAGAAACTTCTAAAACGGTCGATGTAACCAGAAAACGAAGACGAGTGTCAGACTAAGGGGAAAACTTGAGTGTCTCAATAGGTAGAAGGCAACTGACTGCAATGGTGCTTTTCTACAATTCGAAACGAGGGAGAACCCCGTTTTTTATTGTTTTTTAAATAGTTTGGACATCGGAGGCGATCATTATGAATACACACATTATGAAGCTAAGGTTTTGGGCAATACTGGCTGTTATTATGATACATTCAACAGCTCCATTTCTTTATAAACCGATAGGAAATGAATTTCTTGCAGGAAACGTTCTCGACAGTTTATCAAGATTTGCTGTGCCACTTTTTCTACTAATCAGCGGCGCCCTCTTGTTACATAAAGATGAACCACTATCCGTTTTTTTAAAGAAGAGAGCTGCGAAAATTATAATTCCATTTTTAGTTTGGAGTTTTATTTATTATTTGTACAAAAGAAATATCCTGTTTACACTCGATTTTGAAAAATTCTATATTAGAGATTTCTTAAAACTATTTATTACAGGAAATGTTTATTATCATTTATGGTATATTTATTTGATCGTTTTTGTTTACTTATTTATTCCCGTTTTAAGAAAGGTGGTTCAAAATACACCAACTAACATTCTTTTGTATTACGTCATTCTTTCTTTTATATTGGAAAACGGCTATCTCATCGGTACAAGTTATTTACATATTAGTCCTAAAATTTATTTTTCTGGTTTTTCTGGCTATGTTTCTTATTTAATTTTAGGTTATTTGATTTTTCACAGGGATTTATTTTTAAATAAACGGGGGATGATTTACACTTTAGGTATTTTATCTTTAATTGTGACATTTACCGGAACCTACCTTAGTTCCCTTTCATTCGGTAGATATCATCCCTATTTTTATAAATATTTGTCGTTTAACGTTTTAATTTATACCATTTTCATCGTAGTCCTTATCTCTCATACAAATAAAAACATATTTAAAATCACGAGAAGCATCTCTGAAGTCAGTTTTACGATGTATTTTGTCCATATTATCTTTTCGAAATATTTCCAGCAATACTTAAATGCTTTCGATTTACAGCCGTCTCTTTATATTATTGCTTTATTTGGATTGACAGTTATAGCTTCCTATCTTTTTTCACTGTTGATTAGTAAAATTCCGATTGTAAGAAAAGTCCTTAGTTAAAAATAGTGGTGTGAGGGGCCGGGAGTATTAACTCCCTCCCGCTCGAAGGAAAACTTTTTCAAAAAAATTAACCGTGATGCCAGCCGGTTACTCTTGTGGAATGCGGACACCCATACTATTCCCCCATTTTGCTGACCGATTTTCCCCCTTTTCACTGTTTTAATATAGATAAGAAGTATTTGTGAAAAAGTGAACAATGGTAATGAATAGTTTCTCACATGAACTATAATTAAGCATAAGAAATCCGTTAAAATACTTTGCATTGTGAAAGGGATGTTTATTATGGTCAATCGTTTTCCTGCGTTATTCTCCCCGATTAAAATTGGCAGTATGGAAGTAAAAAACCGGATCGCCATGATGGCAATGGGGGTGTTCTCTCCTCGACTTATGGGTCCGAATGGTGCTTATACGAAGGATGGCGCCGATTATTACATTGAACGAGCAAAAGGCGGTACAGGTTTAATCGTTACCGGACTGCTCCCGGTTAGCTGGTTCCCTAAAGGTCAGGGACCTGGTGACCGTGGTGAGGGCTTTTATAAATATATCCAGCAGCAAAAGTATTTAGCAGAGGGGATTCACAAATACGGCGCAAAGGTGATGGTTCAAATCACGGCCTTATCCGGACGTTCCAGTATTCACTCCGAAGATCCGGCACCTAGTGCACTGCCAAATGTGTGGGACCCTACCAAAACAAACAGAGAAATGACCAAGCAGGAAATCCACGAATATATTGAAATGTTTGCCAATGCCGCCCTGGCATGTAAAATGGCCGGGATTGACGGCGTCGAAGTTCATGCCGTTCATGAAGGTTATTTGTTAGACCAATTTACGATGGAATATGCCAACCACCGAACCGATGAATACGGCGGAAGCCTGGAAAACCGTCTCCGTTTTCCATCTGAGATTGTTCAAGCCATTAAAGCGGTATGTGGCAAAGATTATCCTGTCTCCTTGCGCTACAGCGTGAAGAGCTATATGAAGGGCTACAATCGCGGCGCACTTCCCGGCGAAAAATTTAAGGAGTTCGGCCGTGATTATGAGGAAAGTATCATAGTTGCCCAAAAACTGATTGAAGCAGGCTATGATATGCTAGACTGCGATAATGGAAGCTATGATTCTTGGTTCTGGCCGCATCCGCCAGTATACATGCCAAAAGCTTGCAATCTCGAAGATGTGAAGATGCTGAAAAAACATGTATCCGTTCCTGTCATTTGTGCCGGTAAATTTGATGATCCGGAACTGGCCAATGAAGTGATTGCTAACGGTGAAATTGACATGATGGGAATGGCACGTCCATTATTGGCGGATCCCGATATGGCCAATAAATTTGCATCGGGCGATTTAGACAATATCCGGCCTTGCATCGGCTGCCACAATGGCTGTCTTTCTGCGATTTTCCAAGGCAAAGATATCTCCTGTGCGGTAAATCCGGCCTGCGGCAGAGAACTTACTTATGGCATTGGCAAAGCGGATCGACAAAGAAAAGTCCTTGTTGTCGGTGGTGGCATCGGCGGCATGGAAGCAGCCCGCGTCTGTGCGTTAAAAGGTCATGATGTCGATTTATATGAAAAATCAGGGCAATTAGGCGGTGCCTTTATCGCTGCGGCGGCCTTTGAATATAAAGAAGACGACCGGCGTTTACTGAATTGGTATATCAAACAAATGCAAGATTTAGGTGTTAACATTCATTTGAATACGGAAATCACGAAACAATTTATCAACGAACATCGATACGATGATATCTTCATCGCCACTGGGGCAACAGAACGGAAGCTCTCCATTCCAGGCTTTGATTCCGAAAACGTAACCTATGCCGTGGATGCCTTGTTACATAAAGACATTACCGGTGACAATATCGTGGTCGTGGGCGGCGGCTTAACAGGCGTGGAAATCGCCTGTGAATTAGGAAAACAGGGCAAGAAAGTAACCGTTGTCGAAGCGGCTGATACCATCTTGAATACATTCGGCTTATCAGCAGCCAACTACAATATGCTGATGGAGATGCTGGATTATTATCAAATCAATGTCATGAAATCTTCTTCCGTGACAAAGTATGAAAATGGCATGGCCCATATTACAACCATGGTTAAAAACTATCCAAACGTTGCTAACAGAGCGAAGATGATGTTTGCTGTCGGGGCTGAAGGAATTCCGCAGCAATCACAAATTAAAGCCGATCACATCGTGGTTTCCGTCGGATACATCAGTGACAATCAGTTATATGAACAAGTAAAGGCAGATCATGTTTATTTAATCGGTGACGCTGACAAACCGGAGAGCGTAATGAAGGCCATCTGGGATGCCTATGATGCTGCCAGAAGTATCGAATTACGAGAATCACGAAAATTACAGCATGTTTAAAAAGTGAAGCAGGGATAGCCACGCCACATACGATCCAAAGCGTGGACTATCCCCTTTTTACTCCACGACAAAGCACCTATATGCCTTCTCAGTACTTTACTGCGTTAAACTTTAGCTGAGCGAGGGGCTGACCCCAAAATGTGTTTTCAGACCCCAAAATTCCTCACAAGACCTATAGACGTACATATAATAGGTTAGATAAGGGGATTGGAAATGGGAGGAAAAAATATGCCCTCAATTATTAATTTAGGTTCATTAAATGTAAATTCCCTTCAACCGAACTCAAATGTCAATGTTGGTGAAACGGTGATCAATGGTATGGATGCCAACCGAAAATATAATTTAAATATGGGGGGGATTTACGGCTTTGCTAATATAAACACTGGAATTTTAAATATTAACAATGATAGTTTTGAAGTGATCGATGGGGTGATTTTCGACCAAGATGTAAAGCCAAATATTGGTGGCGGGGGAAATATATAGGGAACAAAATATGGCCACTGTCACTCCCCGAATAATGGTGATGTATTTTCCCTATAATCCGCTAATCCCCATTCATTCATAGGTTTGCGGGATTAGTTGTGGTGCATCATATTGAGAAAGTGGCGCAGCATCTTGAGGACCAGGAAAGGTTATTATTACGATTCAAATGAAGTTCAGAAGTTCTGAATCCTATTTTTGTTGACCTGCCGCAGGAAAATTTCTGTCATGTGATCGGTGATAGTAAAGTGGGGGTTGGAAATTTCCGCTGCAGGCTTGTTCGTTTTTTGGGGACCACTCTGCTTTGTACGGCGATGGGTGGTTTTCTTGTGATCTAAAACGTTTTTTCAAATGACATGTGCAGCAGCTTCCCACACAACGCCCTTCAAAATTTCACGAATGAATTCAAGAAAACCGTCAAAGGACAAAATCCTGACGGTTCAGTCAATCACAAATACCCGAGCATATCTTTAGAATCGGCTCCCCCATTTACCTCCAGTACAATTACACCATTTTTATATGGTCCTGCAGGTTTCTTCATTTTTTAGTGGCACAATTCTTTATGAACAGGTTTTTAAAAGGTCTTGCGCAATTTCTTTAAAATTTATACTATTGACCTTTTCGATTTTTTCAATCCAAGACTTGTTTATAGTAGAAGCCCCACTATAGGCTCCACACAATGAACCAACAATGGCACCATTCGTATCAGCATCATCACCTAAATTGACCACTGCTATTAAACCATCCGTAACAGATCCCTTTGCGGCATAAAATACGCCAAGCGATAATGGGATCGACTCATACGATTTCATTCCCGCACCTATATATTTATAGAGAAGTAAGCAGATTTCCTCTAGCGGCTTGTCTTGATTTCGGTCTACTATTTCCATAGCAAGATGGATTCTGGCAGCTACGGAAGGGGAAGGAATGTCATAGCCACTTTCTTCCCCTCTTATTGCCCCCAGTATGGCAGCTACCATTATTTCACTTGGTAAGCTTTTTCCTTCTATGGCCTTTGAAACGGCCGCAGCGATGGCACAGGCAGAGGCTACACCTGGTTTACTGCCATGTGAAGGCAATGCAGAAGCAATGGCATCTTGAATTGCAAGTTCAAAGTCGTGGTGGTGAAAGATGCCAATTGGAGCTACTCTCATTGCGGCCCCATTTGTGTCACCCTTTTTACCAGCCTCTAGATAATTGCCGCCGGATATAATAGTTTCCAAAAATAATCTTGTACTAGGACCAATGACTGTGGATTCTAGGATGTTATATTTGACTGCCCATTCTTTCATTTTTAGAATAAACAGCTCGGTATCAAATTTTCCAGCTTCTTTGAGTACGGATGATACAATTAAACTTTCTTGAGTATCATCCGTAATTCCCCCTGCTACAATACTGCTATGGGCCACTTGTTCTCGACTTGGAGTTACAAAATCTGTAATCTTTGAATATTCTTGTTTTATCTGACTTATAGACATAAAAGAGGCAGGCATTCCCAAGGCATCCCCAATGGCAGTTGCAATAAGACAGCCGTACGCTCTATCTAATAATGGATTCATCAACTCTCACCTACAATTTTTAAAATGTCCTTTAACGTAAAGTTTTTATGTGGGCCCATGAAGGTAGTGGTAAAGGCCCCACATGCACTGGCCAACTTAATGGATTTTGGCATATCATATCCTTGCAGCAATCCGTAAATTAATCCCCCTGCAAAGCTATCTCCTGCACCGGAGGTATCTATACATGAGACCTTATAGGAGGGGATAAACATCTGTTTTCCGCTGGAATTGTCCCATAAATTTACACCCAGTTTTCCTTTTTTCTCAACGAGCCACCGAACCCCTTTTTTGAAAAGCCAGCTTGAAAAATTCTCCTTTTTAATGTTTAATAGCACGATGATTTTTTCCAGCTCTCCTTCATTTGGGGTAATCATATCTGCCAAATTCATCATCGATAAGAGGATGTGTCGATCAATCTTGGAAACTAGGGAACCGGGATCAAATAAAATTTTTATTCCTAGATCTTTTGCTTTTTGAATATACTGAATAATGGTTCCCGCGAAGTTATCGTCTAATAAATAATATCCAGTTACAAAAAGGAAGGAGGTTTCCTTGAGTATATCTTCACGAATGATGTCAAAGCTAAACTCTGCCTCACATCCTTTATATGTGAGAAAGGTCCGCTCACCTGAGTCTTCCAATATTGATATACAATAGCCTGTCTTTTTGTTAGGGGTCATTTGAATACATGCTCTTGACAGTCCATGATCCAGTAAATAATCATTTATTTCTTTCCCACGTTCATCCATACCTAAAACGGAGGCAATTTGAGGCTTCAACCCTAGGTTTTTCAATGTCATTGCGACATTTATCGCACAGCCGCCAACTTTGTGAAAGGAATCTGTGATGATGGTATCTTCGCCTCTGGCGGGAAATTCATTTACTACTATATATTCATCAATGATAATACCGCCTAATAAAAGAATATGCTGATTCATGCAACTCTCCTTATTCAAATAGAATGGATTGATTCCCGGAATCCCAGCTTAAAAATATTTCGTCATTTATTTCAAATCGAGCACCATCATTGTGATTTTGATTTTGGACTCTAATTTCCAGCCCTAAAGCTTCAATGAGATACATCGAAAGATTTCCGACATAAGTAATAAATTTTACTTTACCTTGAATATGCGGGTGGGATGGCTGGTTTCGGTCCATGCGAATTTTCTCAGGCCTTATGGAAATGATATAGTCTTGTCCCTTATTCAAAGAGTAATCGCCATGCGGCAGCAAAAAGCTCTGGCCGTTCTGTAACTCAAATTGGAGGTGATCTTTGATTTTTCCATAAAAGAAATTAGACTGACCAATAAAACTGGCAACAAATGTATTAATCGGTTTTTCATATATTTTTTGTGGTGTATCCATTTGAATGATTTTTCCATCTTTCATAACAGCTATCTGATCCGACAGCGTCATGGCCTCTTCTTGATCATGCGTTACAAACAGGGTCGTAATGCCAATGTTTTTCTGGATTTGTCTTAGCTCTATTTGCATATCTACCCGTAATTTTTTATCTAATGCACTTAAACTCTCATCAAGCAGCAAAAGACTGGGCTTAATGACCAATGCTCTGGCGAGTGCAACTCTCTGTTGCTGTCCGCCGGAAAGCTGCCGCGGTTTCCTATTTTCATATCCCGTCAGCTGTACCATTTCCAAGGCTTTTGAAACTTCTTTTTTGATTTCACCTTTTGTAAAATTTCTTTGCTCCAACCCATACGCAATATTCTGGCTGACTGTCATATGCGGGAATAGTGCATAATTTTGAAAGACTAATCCGATATTTCTTTTATACGGAGGTAATCGATCCATCATATTTCCTCCAATATTTATGGTTCCTTCGTCTTGGCGTTCAAACCCTGCTATTAAACGAAGGGTTGTAGTCTTTCCACAGCCTGAAGGGCCCAGTAAGGATAAGAAAGTTCCTTTTTCTATATCAAGATTAATCCGATCAAGTACTTTGTTATTTTGAAAAGACTTGCTTAAATTTTTTATCGCCAAGTATCCCATGACTACCCCTCCTACTTGAATAAATATTTTAATGAAGCCTTCATCACCATAATAATGAAAAGAATAACAATCGTTGTACCCGCCAGGATGATCGTTGACACTGCATTGATGACAGGGGTAAATCCAAATTTAATAGAAGAGTAGATTTCAATCGGTAATGTTGAATGCCCGCTAGGAATAAGAAAATAAGACAAAATAAAATTATCAAATGAAATCACAAAAGCCAGGAAACCTCCAGCTAACATGGCTGGAAACAATAAAGGCAAAGTGATTTTTCGAAATGTAGTCCACTCATTTGCTCCTAGACTGGCCGATGCTTCATTTATCGTAAGATCCAGACTCTGTAATCGGGCCTTAATCACCATAACAGTGTAAGGAAGAGATACAATAATATGTCCAATGAGTAGTACAAAATAGTTTTTATCTAATTTCAAAAAGTTTAACAACAATAATAATGCTAGTCCGAGTATTAACCATGGTATAGTCAGTGGTAAGATAACCAGTGAATCTATCCATTTTTTCCACTTTGATTTTGTTTGTACAATCCATAGCATCAACATAGTAGCTAAAATGACACAGAAAATGGCCGTTACGGCAGCAATATACATACTGGTCAAGAAAGCGTCAATCAATGTCTGATCATTGGCAAGGTCCTTATACCAGCGGATGCTAAATTGGAAAGGAAGAGAGTTATATTGAGACTTATTAAAAGACATCAACATTAAAACCGCTATAGGAGCATACAAAAATATAAAAATAATACCTGTATACAGCCAGCCGAACCCTTTTTTAATCATCATCACACCTCTTCCTTCGCAAATTTTGACAAGATCGCTATGGAAATCAGTACAATCATTAATAGGATAAAGGCTATTGCTGCCCCAAAATTCCAACCGTATATTTCGAAAAATTGATCCTCAATGACTGTACCAATCACTGACCCCTTCGTTCCGCCCAAAATTCTTGGCTCTACAAATACGCCTAAGCTTGGAACAAATACGAGAATGGACCCTGAGATAATCCCGGGTTTACTCAAAGGTAATATGATTCTCCAAAAGGTTGTGAACGGTCCAGCATTTAAACTTTTGGAAGCTTCAATGATGGAATGATCCATTTTTTCTAAAGACATATAAATGGTGATCACCATGTAGGGGAAAAAGATATGTACAAGTGCAATAATAACTGCTGTCTGGGTGAATAGAATCCCCAAAGGTTCTGAACCGATTAAATGAAACTTTCTTAGAATCATTTCTAGAATGCCGCCATCTCTTAACAGATTTTGCCACGAATAAGCCCTAACAAGCTGACTGGTCCAGAAGGGAATAATAATAGCGATTAATATGATGGTTTTACCGCTATTGATCACTTTTGCCATAATATAAGCCATAGGATAGCCGATTAAAATACAAATGATGGTGACGATTAGACTGGTTGAAATCGTTTTCCAGGTTAATTTTAAATAAAACCCTTTTTGAAAAAAGTCTAGATAGTTCGACAGGGTTAAATGAGGATCGGCCCCATCGCTAAGAAAGCTAAAATAAACCATGATAAATAACGGAATGACACAGAAAGCAATTAATAACAATACAGGTGGGCTCACCAACCAAAATTTTTTATTCACTCAGATTTCCCCTCCTTCTTTCATTAAATTAAGGGCAGCAGTGACACCCGTGCTGCCCTCATTTTAAATATTATTGTGATTTCACCTCTTGCCACATCTCATTCCATTGTTTCTTTTCAGCATCGGAGTGATAAGAAATAAAATGAAGTTTAGCAATGGTTTCCTCATTTATGCCCATTTGTTTCACAAATTCAGCATCTAAGTTTTTCGTAACCTCAATATTAACAGGGTTGGGCCCACCTTTTTTAACCCAATCTTCCTGGAACTTTTTGCTCAACATATAGTCAATAAACTTTACTGCGAGGTCATAGTTTTTTGAATCCTTTACAATGGCCCAGTTATCAACCCAGCCTATGGCACCTTCCTTTGGTATTACGTAATTAATAGGTTCGCCATTCTTTTTCATTGCAGCTGCTTGTCCACTCCACATAAGCCCGACTGTAATTTGTTTGCCAGCAAATAGTTTTGAAAATTCATCACCAGTTTTCCAATAGGTTCTATTCAATTGTTTTTGTTCAACTAATTTTTTCTTAATTGCGTTTAAATCCGATGGGTTATTTGGATTTTGTCCTAGTGCTAGTGCCGCTGTCATCACTGCATCATTGAAGTCATCCCTAAAGGCTATTTTTCCCTTATATTTTTTATCCCAAAGGATATTTACGGTATCAACATTTTCTTTAATTTCATTAGAATTATAGGCTAAGCCTGTAGACCCCCATACCCATGGAACCGCATAGACTTTATTATCTTTCTGATTTTCAGGAAGTTTTTTAAATTGGTCAAAAATATATTGATAGTTTGATAGTTTGGTTGTGTCAATTTCTTCAAGTAAGTTTTCTTTAATGGCAACAGGAAGAATAGATGCATTAGGGAGGATTAAATCAATTTTTCCCACCCCTCCCGTTCTTAATTTTGTAAGCAGTTCTTCCTCCGAGGCCATATATTGGTGGGTGATTTTTACGTTATATTTTTTTTCAAATTCTTTAACAACAGCTGGATCATCTGAACCATAGTCTTTCCAATTTACGATGACCAATCCTTTTTTGCCTTTATCCGTTGAATTTTTAGAAGAAGAACACCCAAAAGCGCTTACAATTAATAAAATAAAAATTATTATCAATCCTAGAGACTTTTTTAACATGGCTTATCTCCCCTAATTAATATTTGTCATTATTTTAATTTCAATATTATCTCCATAAATAACGGATACTTTTTCAATTTCGGTATTTTCTTCATTTAATACCTTTCCTTCAGCCTTCATTAAGATGGAATTTTCTGATTTAACCCTAAGGATTTCCCTTGTTCGGTCGTCTATCATAACAGGACTTAAGGTAATTTCTGAGTGTCTTGGATAAATATTGTATTCCTCACGCATGATTCTATATAGCGAATCAGTTGCAAAATTATATTTCTCAATACTAGGAAACAAACTGATTGGTAATAAAGAAGTATCAATAGTTAGAAAAAGGACTTGTCCATCTTTCTTTACGCCTCTGGCTCTTACCAATTTAAAATAATCTTTTCCATCAATCGTAACATTTTCTTGTGCTAAAACTTTGGAAACAGGTGTTTCATTTTTAGTTTTCAGATAATCTGTAAATCCACTGAAATTCCAAATACTGTATTTAACCTGTCTAATACAAACAAAAGTTCCTTTTCCTTGATTTTGATAGACCAGCCCTTCTTTAACCAACTCTGAGATCGCCTTTCTTACTGTACCTCTTGTAGTATTGAACGTATTCATCATAGTCGTTTCGGAAGGAAGTAGGTCGCCTTCTTTGTATTCCCCCTTTAAAATTAGCTCCTTTATGATTCTATGTAATTGAACATAGAGCGGAACCACATCATTTTTATCAAGCGATTTTGTTTCCATTTCCACACAGCCCCATTCGTCAGTTTCTTATGTAGTTGTTTGGTTATGTGTACAAGTGATATATACATAACTGATTATAGAGAAGAAATAATATAATGTAAAGACCAAATTTTCGAAAAATTTTGTTCGAATGTAACTCTTTTTATAGCAAAATAAGGAGCGATTCCCTGGCACCACCTGAAACAACAGTTCTGCCAGCCTTTTTTCATGCTTTGTAACAAAAGGACCATCTGGCAATATACTATTAGGATTGAGTCGCTATTTTTTTATCTTTTCGGAGGATAATAGTAACTTCCTTATCATTAAATAGGCACAAAATAGGCACAGGAAATAAATGTTAAATTTTAACGTTTTTCTAGTACTTTTTTCACAAAAATTTAATAATTTTATCCCTTTTGATTACCAAATTAGTCATTATTTATGATATTCTTTATTTGTCAGAAAAATTTCGCTTATACATTTTTCACATCTAGTCAGTCACCTATTTTTTGCGGCTAGATTGCTCACATTTTCACATATAACTTAGCACTGAGATTTGTTGTACCAGCGTGTGACAGTTGGTTCTTCTTTATAAAACGACTTCTTGGTAACCGCTTGTACAGATCATTGACAACGGAAGGGTGGTGATGAAGCTGTGAGCTACTAAAAAACCAAGAGCTGCGGTCCTGTTTGAGACAGTGCTCTCGGTTAAGTATTTCAACCTAAACTAACGAATTATTAGTATATATATCGATCGAAACTGAATACAATCAAAATGATGTTAAGAGGCGAATAAATTGAACAGTAAAAAATTTTATTTTATCAAACCAGAGTTTATGTATATGGCAGGTTTTTATGATCGATACGGCAACCGATTCTCGGTTGTTCACGAAGTACATAGAACATTGATTGTTGAGCGTTCACCGATTGAAATTCTTGCAGATAGTATTAGACGTATTGGGTTTGATTTAAGAGGAGCGATTGCCACCGCCAAATCGCTCCTTGGTGATATTCAGATGTGCCCGATCATGGTCAATCCCATCCATCAAATTTGTGTCTTTCCAACGAAGTCAGCAAAGAACGATGACACGATATGGTTTAATCCCAATCAAATTATCAGAACCAAGTGCTGTTGCCAAAAAACTTTGGTACTATTAGGAAATGGACGCAGCATCCTCGTTCCCAACAAGCTGTCATCCTTTAACACGAAGCTGCAAAATGCCGACCAATTAAAAAAGATTACCACAGAATTCAGAAACAATCCGGTCACATTCACGATCGAACCAAAGCATGATCGATTGGATTTCATTACTAAACGCGTACAGAAACGCAAAAAAATACACCCACAAAGTGAAGGCCCGGGAAAGATTCATAGACCAAGCAGTTGCGGCTGCTTGGTCTGGTATTTGCTTTGAGGTATAACAGAAAAGTGTTCAAACAACAACTATTCACCAATGCAGGAGATCACAAGTGATGATTGGTTGATGGCAAAGTACCTATATTAAAACCATTCCGAATCTTCCAGCTCCTCTCTATCCACTTCAATTTTATTCAAATTATTATAGGCTTGGACACCTTCGAAGAAATCCGATTTATTTCTACATGAAGGGAAATTACTGCAACCGAAAAAGGCAGAGTTATTGTCTCTATTAAAACGCATCTTCAATTCTCCTCCACAATGGCACTCTAATGGTTTATTACCAATTGATAAGAAACGTTTAAACTGATTAATAGCTAACACCAAAATCGTGACTTTCCTAGCTCCAGCTCTGTAAAGTTCCTTCGCAGCTTCGAGGACAGTAGCTCCTGTGGAAATAACGTCATCTAAAATTACCACATGCATACCTCTGAAATCGTCAGTTACTTGAAATACACCTTGAATATTAGAGAGCCTTTCTTCTTGATTTAGAAATTTTTGGCTTTCATAATCTCTAACACAAAACAATGAAGTAGATGCATTCTTGATATGTGGCTTCTTTCCGCAGACATAATTGACACAATCGATCATACGGTCCTTTTCTTGGGACGGTCTTGGCGGAATTCGAGTCAAAGCATCCACTTTTTCAATCTGTTCTTCTATAAATCGAACTAAATCCGAATATATCGATGAAAATAACCCTACTTGTGATTCAAAATAATCTTTATTCCTAATGATTCGTTGTGAAAGTTGATGTACCGGATATCGGATATCACTTGTTGAAAAGTACCTTCCACCACTTACAACAGTCGAGGTTATATTGTCATATTCTTTGTCCGTTACAATGACAATCCCCCGTTTGAACTCAATATGGTTACCTTTATAAATAATGGATGCCGCTTCTGAATAGAATCCCTTTAACTCTCCACTAATAATATGATTGATGTCTTCTATTGAGCCAATTAAGAAATCGGGTAGTTTTCCGACATCTTCATAATTGATATAATCTTCCTCGGAAAAGTAAATGGTTGAAACATTCATTCCCTGAAGGTATTTTAAAATCTCTAAATTACGAGAAAGGACTGCGATCTCAAAAGATTCTATTTCTAACATTTGAAGAACCTCAATTAGGCTTTTCCGTTTATTTAAAAATCCACCAAAAGTTCCATTATGCGTTAGAAAATCACGATTAATCTTTATAATATTCGAAAACCTTTTCTCATCTTTACTTAAAAACAAAATAGAAATGGAAGAATTAATATCTGCCCAATTATCATCAAATTCTTCTGGAAAAGAATCTAAATCGACAACAAGTCCTTTCAACTCATTTAAACTGATGAACATAGACCTTTTCAGTCCCTTCATCAATCAGACTCATTTGTTCTTCGATCGTCGGTATGATTTTCGCTTGCTCCAATGCAACAAACAAATCTTCAATACGTGTAAATTTTGAAGCCCCTTCACGTTTAATATATTTTTTTGGCCACGATATATTCTTATTATCGAGAGCACTTTGTGGGATAAACACAAGACGTTTTTGTTTAAGGGCATAATCAGCCTGTTTTAAAGCGCCACTTGTTTCTCCTGCTTCTACAATAGCTGTTGCCAGAGAGATGCCACTCATAACTGCATTCCGCATAGGGAAGAACCATCTCTGTACTTGGCTAGATGGCGGGAATTGAGAGACAACCAAACCTTCCTGACTTATAATGCGCTGCAATTGCTCATTCTCTTTAGGATAAGCTCGGGTAATGGGTGTTCCAAGCACAGCAATAGTTGGATAATGATATTCAATAGCCGCCCTATGAGCTGCCGTATCTACCCCTCTTGCCAAGCCTGACGCGACGACGATTCCTGCATTTCCTAAATGGCGTGCCAAGCGGTGGGCCTTCTTTAATCCATCTTCGGAAGCACCTCGGCTTCCTACAACCGATACTATTTTCTCTTTAAGTAAGCTAATATTTCCTCTCAAAAACAAATAAGGTGGTGCCTCATCCGTCATGGCTAATAACTTTGGGTAATCTTTCATACCCTTTTTGATGATCATGTCTCCCTTACTAAGAGATTGAAACCCCTTTACAACTTTTCTGTACGCCTTTTGTAGATCATTTTCATTTAGCTTCAACCTATCGCTTACCTTCTCAATAAGCTTGGAAAATTTCTGCTGCATATCCATTTCAGCAGATAATTCCTTAAAAATAGGTTCCGTTTTTTTGTCTGAGTAATTAAAGAACGATTGTATCGTGTAATAATTCATGACTTCGTGCATAAAAGGTGTATTCAAATCAATTTTCTCATGATCCTTATCTGTTGAAAGTTCAGGAGCGATGGTTTTTAAGTTCCGTTTTCGTTCGTCAAGATCTTGCCTTAAAAATAAAGAACCGGCCGGAGTTTTTTTAATCGGTATTACTTGACCAGCGTGCACCAACTGATTCAAACGTTGACTACTAATTCCTAAATATTCAGCTGCTTCCTTACTAAAAAACAAATCTTTGACAACTTGTTCAATCACTTTTCTTTCCATCTTGCCACCTCCTTTTAGCTAAAATTTATCATAACCCTTTCAAACTTTCAATAGTTAATACACCTAACTGATATTTTTCCCTTTTTATACAAAAATATAACCAAAGCATTAAGGTATGATGCCAGGCACGCCTCGAATTAAGTCGAAGGCTGATTGGTTTTTAGTTTGCGAGAAATGATTGAACGGAATTGCTGATAGATATTGTGAGGTTGGTTGTCGCTCTTCTTTCCGTTTTGGAGAGCATTCCTTGAACTGCTACGAGAGGTTTTGAAGGGTATTACGCGGGAAACCGCAGCTTTTTCCTTCGAAAAAACGTCTTAAAGCAAAAAGTCAAACCACCCTACGTGCCGCCGAAAGCAAAAGGGTGGTTTTCATAAATAATATACATCGACAACCACTACCTTGACGGTAGCAGCTGCAGGGAGAAGTGTTAGCAGCACTTCTCTTTTTTACTATAAAACCATTATAACCTAGAATATTCCAATTGAAAAAGGTGACGGGTTTAGACAGCAAATCTGGCACCTTAAACCATATTTAATTGTTCATTAAACTCCTACAGTACTTCTCAATTCTTTGTTCCTTCATAGTAAATCTAGGAGGCTGTCAAGATGCATAAAACAAGGTACTACAGATTAGGATACCGATATAAGTAAAAACTGCTCCACGGATAATTTTCTGGCCTTCTCGTCATTTTCGCCTCTACAGGATTTAAGTGAATATAGCGGCTTACCTCAAGCATTCCCTCTTTATCTTCAATGAGTTTATCATAAAAGCGTTTTTCAAACACATGGCAGTTAAGCTATGCTTCGTATTATCACCTCCCCTCCATAGAGGAAAGAAGAGTGACAACCAGCCACCCTACAATATGCAGTTGCAACTCTATTCTACCACTTTCCTTAAACTAAGAACCTATTAACCTTCGATAAAATTCAAGGCAATCCTGGCACCAAACCTTTAGTCAAAATTGTACATTCTAAAACAATGAAAAATGTATATATTTTCATTGACTTTTATAATCTTCAACAAATTCGCCTTAAAATTTATAGCTAAGCAAAATAAAGTGGTACAGGTGAGGATTGCTTGATTTTCTTTCAATAGCAATATGTTACTCCACGGGTTATAAGTTGTTAACTCATAAAAAGACAATGCTGACAAAAGACAAAGAAATTCTTGTATAGAACTTGTCCCATTTGTCGATACTATTTAAAAAAAAAGAGCCCTGCTTCATTCGGCAGAGCCCAAATGTTTTAATCCAAAATGGATAAGGTATCCCTTAGATTATCGACATTTAAATGCTGGTACCGCATCGTGGATCGTAAGTCACTGTGGCCCAAGATCGCCGCTAAATATCTCTGGTCGGCGCCCTTTAATGTCAGGTGGGTGGCTGTACAGTGGCGGATTACATGCGGAGTCATTTTCGTTTGTATTCCAGCTGCTTTTTGGATCTTTTTCAAATGAAATCTTACATCGGCAGTACTTACAGGTTTATCTAATGATTTAGGTGAGGGAAACACATACCTTGATTCCTTGCGATATGCATAAATATGCTGGTCCAACAAATTCAGCAGCTGATCATGTATGGGCAGATACAAGTCTTTCCCACCCTTGATTTTTGGAAAATACACCTTTTTTTCTTGCAAATAAACATGTTCCTTTAACAGCGTAACAACAGGTGTAATCCGGCTACCCGTGTAATAAAGGAAGCTGGTCAAAACATGATAGAACGGCGAATAGCTCCTAGCAGCTTCTAGAAACCGCTTCATCTGTTCTTCTGTCAGCACCGTTGTTAAGGGTGTATAGACCTTTGGTGTTTTTACTTTACTTCCGGGATCATCGCCACATCCCACCTCATTGAACAGATATTTGGAAAAGGATTTAATCGTTGAAATATGCCGGGCAATCGAATTCTTAGCATATCCATTTCGAGTAAGAGTATCTTGGTAATCAAGAATGTCTTCCTTGGTGATATCCAAAACCGTTACCTGCGCACCGTATGTACCGACCAGGTGCCGAAAAAATTTTTCCAAGTCTTTCGAGTAACCTTTTATCGTTTCGTCTGAGTATCCATTTCTGGACAAATACATCAGAAACTTTTGAATGTAAATTTCAAAGTTATTCTTTATTTGAAAAATCATCCGGCATCATACTCTGTTTCTAGCTTTTGATCATTTTGTTGAATGAACCAAGCCAATTGGCTGGAATTCACCAAAACGGAATCCATATCCAGATTTTTTTGTACTAAATCGTTATATTGTTCCTTCATCGTAATACTTGGTGAAAACCAACAAAAAGAGACACCTCTTTGCGGCTCCAGCACTTGTGGTACTCGAAGTTCACACAGATTGCTGTAAACATGAGGGCCAAGCCATTTTTCAAATAATTCAATTTTGCTGCGATCGGATTGTAGCACTTTTAATGTGAGTGAATGATTCGATCGAATGAATTGGAAGAACATTTGTCTATTTTCAGGAAGTTTGAGAAAGCCTTCTAAACCAGTCTGTTCTCCATGATCATGTTCAAAGGCCAACACTTTCTGATATTGATCCCGCAGATCAGTCAGCGAGAAATTTGGTGTCATCTTAATTAAATGGTCATTCACTTGATTCATAAAACTTAAAACCATCCCTTCCAGCAAAGGTTGATCGATTTTAAGCAGCAATTCTGTCAGTTTTTGAACAGATTCAGGTAATTCAACCGGTACAGTCTCATTCTCTGCCTGTTTATTTAACAGCTTTTGTTTTTCTAATAAATCCCTCAAGTGATGAAGGTCCACTTTGAAAAACTTAGAAATTTTCTCAAGTGTCTCTATGCTAGGCATTCGTTTCCCAAGCTCGATGTAGTTGATAAACGCATGACTGACTTCAAGTTGTTCAGCTAAAACCAGCTGCGTTAATCCATGTTGTTCCCGAAGATTACGCAAGTAATTACCAAGAATGTTTTTCTTCATCTTCACATCTCCTGTTGTTTTTTTATTGATTCCATTCATCGTGATCACCTCCATTTGCAATAAAATACATTAGCAATTTATTACCAAAAGAGGATGCTTTAATACAACTTAAAAAACAAGAACCTCCTGCCCACAACCGATCCCATCGGTTAAACAAAAGTCCAAAATTGTTGAGAATTAAATACTAATCGTGTAAGTGCGATTAACGCTAAAACTTTAGAAGTTAAATTCAACAAAGCTGTAGATACAACTAAAGCAACTCTTGAAGTAGTTAAATCTACAATCAAACAAAACGTTTCTAAAACTACATGGGCTTCAGATGGTAAATCTGTAGCACTTGAACTTTCTACTAAACTTACTAAGGGTGATTACACAGTAAATGTTAAAGGTCTTACTGACGAAACTTTAACTAAAACTGTTTCTGTAGAAGATGAAAGAGTAGAGTCTATTCAAATCTTGTCTACTGATGCAGTTGTAGATAATACTGCTAGTCCTAAAACAGCAACTGTTTCTTACCAAGTAAAAAACCAATATGGTGAAGACATTACAAAAGCGACAACTTTACAAACTAATGGTTCATCGATAGTAGCTTCAAACGGTGTTGTTACACTTACTTTAGCATCAGGCGCTAAAGTTGGAGATAAACTTCCAATCACTCTTATTGATGTTGCTAGTGCAAAATCAGCTACTCAAGTAGTTACTTTATCTGCGGCATCTACAGTTGCTGACGTAGCAATTTCAGGCATTTACAATAAAGATGGAAAAAACCTAAATGAAGATACTGTTCTAGGAACAAATGAATTCTATCTATTAGTAGACGTAAAAGACCAATATGGTAACGCAATTACTGATAAAGCTGTTGCTGCAGCTGGTTTAGTTAAGTATGAAGCAAATCCTACTGTTATTCAAACAGAAGGTGCAGGAAATAAAGTTACTTTAACTGATTTAACTATTAACGGTAAAAAACAACTTGGCTTAAAATTAACTAACCTTCAAAAGGCCGGAGAAAACCAAGTTACTTTAATTTCAACTACTACTGGAAAAAGTGCTTCTTATAAGGTATCAGTAGCTGAAGCTACTCGTACCGATGTTGTTAATCTTTCAGCTCCGGCACTAGCAGTTGCTAAAGAAGATATTTTAGTCCCTGCATCTGTTCTCGATAAAGATGGTAAAGCTATTACAGATGTAAAAGTATTAAACGACGCCCAAAAAGGTGTTAAAGTAACTTTTGGAACAACTCAAGTTTCAAATGCATTTGTAAAAGGTGAAGATGGAAATCTTTATATTAAAGTTCCAGCTGGTACAAACACAGCTGACGGTGTATTCCCGTTAGTAGCTCAATCTTCAACATTTAAGGTAGCTACTGCAACCATTAAAGTTGAAAAGGCTGCTGTTCCTACTACTGTTCGTGGATTAAAAGATCCTTTAACACTTGTAGCTAAGAAAACTAAAACTATTAATGTTTCTGATTTAGTTGTTGAAGACCAATTCGGTCGTGTTATGAAATCAGCTGATGTAACAAAATATTTACAGGATAATTCGAAAGGAATTCTTGTAAAGGATAATACTGATTCTGATATCGTAACTGTAGCTGCTTCACCAAACCATGTAATAAAATATGATGCAGGAGTAGTATTAACTGCTGGTACTAAGAATGGTACTGAAACAATTCAATTTGTACTTGCAGATGCTGATGGTAAAAACCCAATCGCAGCAAGCACAGCTGATGCTACTATCCGTGTAACAAATGGCTCTGAATACGTTTCATATGAAGTAGCACCAATTGGTACTGTATATGATGAAGTAGCTGCTGGGAAATCAGATAATGATGCGTATGACAAAGTAGTAAAAGTATATGGTGTTTTATCGGATGGAAGTAAAGTGTTGCTTAATAAAGCTGATGGAGATTACACTGTTTCGTCTACAAACGATACGTTTAATTCTGATGTAGCAGATGGTACTATTGATGTTGCAGCTGCCTACACTTCTTATGGTGACAATAATGAAATTAAACTTCCTTTAACTGTCACAATCAATGCAACCGGTCAGAAACTTACTCAAGAAGTTACAATTTCTAAAGTAGCTCCAAAAGTAACAAAAATTGATGTAGTTGAAGATGCAGATGCTTTCATTGCTGGAACATCTAGTAAAGTTGTTGATAAATTTGACTATGCTAAAGCTGAACCGTTTACACTTGCTAGTTACCTTGCGAATGTAAATGTAGTTGTAACTGACCAATATGGTGCACAAGTTGAATTAACTAGTGCGGATGGCAAAGATACATTTGCTGATGGTACTGCAGTTGTATCGCAAGCACAAACAACATTAACTTTATCAAAAGTTTCTGGCAACCTTGTGTTTACAGGTAACGGAACAAATAAAGCAACAGTTACAGAACTTCCAAAGGATTCTGTATTTAATGCAGTCTTATCTTTAGGAGCAGTAAGCGCAGCACCAGTTAAAGTAACTGTTACTGGTGGATATTCTACTTCAGATACTGATGCTGCTAACCAAAAGGCAGTTAATGATGAAGCTGCTAAAATCACTTCTTTCGCAGACGTTGATGGATTAACTGCTGGAACCGCAATTACTTTACCGACAGTTGGAAATGGATTTACAATTAAATTAAAATCCTCTTCTGATACTGGAGTAATTGATGCAGCTGGTAAAGTTGTTAAAGATGGAACAACTAACCTTACATTTACAGTAACTAACACCGATTCAGGTAAAACAGCTGACACAAAGCCTATCAGTGTTACAGTTAAAAATACTAAATGATGGATGCCTGTCACTCCCCGAATAATCTTGTTTCACAGGGTTGTTCCACAAGGGATGAACGGGACTGAATCTTATAGAAATACAGGAAAAGCCTTGTCGAGAGAAATCTCTGCTTGGCTTTTCTTTTTGTATAGAACGGTGCCAGCGTAGAACGGCGCAATCCACAGGCACGCCCCTAATTTTGTCGATAAGATTTGGGATCAATCCCCAAGCACTGAAAAGTGCTAAAGGAAGCTCTGTGGAAAGAAATCTCTACAAGTTTTTTCTTTTGGTTTTAAGAGATTAGAGATCTGGTTGTCAGACCCCACCTCTCATTACAGATTCTTTTGTTGGAAGTTGTATATTGCACATAATCCGCCTTATGCGCAGCAAAGATGATCATTGCAAGGCATCAAATACGTTAGGAATTTCTTTCGCTTACGTCGCATTTTCTTCCTAATATGACATAAAAAAGCCATCGTAAATAGTAAGCAGTTCAGTTATGAAGTAGAAAAATTAAAAAAGTAATATAAAAATACACCAAAATCACAGATTTTTGGAGTATAAATTAGCAACTGTTTTAGCGTACAAAAAAGCACCTTTGTAGGTGCTTTTTTCTTTGAGAATGAGTTTTTACTTTATTTCAATTAATCACTCTATCCATAACCAACAATTTTTCCGCTTTTTATATCTGCATACACACCAAAACCATCTTGAATGCCTTTAGTGTTTCGGAGGAAATCAACGAGATACACTTCTTTACCAAAAGGATGGGTGCCTGGCACTCCCGGATTAATCTTGTTTCACAGGGTTGTTTCACGAGGGATGAATGGAACTGAATCTTATAGAAATACAGGAAAAGCCTTGTGGAGAGAAATCTCTGCTTGGCTTTTCTTTTTGTTTTAGAACAGTAGAACAGTGCCAGCCCCACGCTTGACCGTGCTAGCGGGCAAATGGGTGCCACAGACACTACCCAATAGTAAATGGTCCGGCACCAGGTTATTGAATCATTAAGCTCCTACAATACTTCTCACTCCTTTGCTCTCTTGTACCTTCGTAATAACCCAAGAGGCTATCTACATGCATAAAGCAAGGAGCTGCAGAGTGGGGATACTTATATAAATAACAACTGCTCCAAGGATAATGCTCCGGCTTTCTCGTCATTTTGGCCTCTACCGGGTTTAAATGAATATAGCGACTAACCTCGAGCATTCGCTCTTTATCCTCAATGAGGTTGTCATAAAAGCGTTTCTCAAACACATGACCGGATAAGCGATGCTTCGTATTATAGTAATTAGCATAACGCTTGTTGATCAATGACATCAATTTGGATAGCGAAACTTCCTCTGAGCGGATCTGCAGGTGGTAATGATTATTCATTAAGCAATATGAGGCAAGCTGAAAGGGAAACTTTGCATGGAGTTGCTGAAGAATATGCAAGAAAGCTTGAAAATCGCTGGCATTTCGAAAAAGGGGATCACGGCGGTTTCCTCTGCAAACAATGTGATAATAGCGGTTTGGCCCCCAAATCCTCTTTTGCCGTGGCATTATAACTTTTCCTTCGCTATCATTTGCTGTTTATGAATTCCCCGGCGTCGCAATGTCATCGCTTCCCAAATTGCCTTATCTGTGATCCTATTTTCTCCGACCAAGTCGGAGATTGTTCTTGCCAGCCTAATAATTTTAATTTGAACGCGATTGCTCCAGTTTTGCTTTGCTGCAACAGTCATGAGCATTTTCTTCTGCTCACTTGTTAAGGGGCTGGATGCTGTCATGATTTCAAATGGTACTTTAGCATTTGTGATTTCTGCTTGAAATCGTTGATACTGCATTCTGCGTGCCGCTTCAACACGCTTTCTGATTACCTCTGAAGATTCTTGACAGTCGGTTGGTTGACCGAGATTGACAGATTTTAATGATAAAAGAATATCGATCCGGTCGTAAACTGGCCCTGACAAGCGATTTTGGTAACTTTGTATTTGCTTTGGTGTACATGTGCAATAATGATCGTTAGAGCCGAGATAACCACACGGGCAGGGATTCATTGCGCCGATCAAAATAAATGAGGATGGGTAAGTTATCGTTGAATGGGCTCTACTAATCGTCACTTTCCCTGATTCCAATGGCTGCCTCAGCATATCCAATGTCTTTTTGGTAAACTCTGCTATTTCATCTAAAAACAGAACCCCATGATGTGCTAAGGAAATCTCACCAGGTCTTGGAGTGGAACCGCCGCCAATAATGGCAACGGAGGATGCAGAATGATGGGGATGTCGGTAAGGAACGTTGTGGTGGGCAATTCTTTTCTCACCTACCAGTTGGTAGAGGCTCATCACTTCGAGCTGGGCTTGATTGGTCAGCGCCGGTAAAATGGAGGGAAAGGTTTCAGCCAGCAAGCTTTTTCCACAGCCAGGAGGACCACTCATTAGGACGTTATGCTCGCCTGCAGCAGCAATTTCCAATGCCCGCTTTGCCTGTTCGTGGCCAATGACATGTCGGAAATTTTTTTGTGGTGGTACAGAAAAAATCGGCTTTTGTTCTTCTGTAGTCAAGCGGGATTGTAAACGAAGGCTTTCTTGCCCTTCCAAATGCTGGACTACCTCCTCAATATGTTGCACAACAATACACTCCAATCCTTGCAGCATATGAATCGGTATCAAAGGATCATAAGGAAAATACACCTTCTTTATTCCTAATGATTGGGCAGAAACTAAAGCCGGCAGCATCCCCTCAGCTTTCACCACCTCTCCATCAAGCGACAACGCCCCGATAAAGGCTGTATCAAGGGGAATCTCCGCCTTAATTGCATTCAATTCCTTTAATGCGGCAACTGCAATGGCCAGATCAAATAATGGTCCATTTTTCTTTTGCTCAGCCGGGGAAAGGTTGACGACCACTTTTTGATCAGCAACATCCATGTCAAAATAACTCAATGCAGCAATTACCCGTTCCCTTGACTCCTTCACAGATGCGTCCGGCAAGCCCACAATCATCATCGACTCCGTTCCAGGAGATATCTTTACCTCAACCTGTACTCGATAGCCTTCCAGGCCCTTTAAACCAATACTAGATACCTTCTTAGTCATAAGGCAACCTCCAAAAAGCAGTATTTACTATAATGAACAGCATTCACGCTGCTTCATCCTGAATGTTTTGATTGAAAATGGGAATAAATCATAAAGAAAAGCATGATGAAAAAATGCGGAAAAACAGAAGAGTAAAAATGCAGAAGACTATTTAAAAATAACTTTACCTCCATTCTATCATATTCTCCCAAAATAAGAACCCATCCATCTTCATACACATCAAGAGAAATTAGCGGGCAAAAGAAATAGCCCTGTAGAAAAATCATGCTCCACAGGACTTTCCGTTTCAGTTTTTCTAGGCATCTTCGACAAAATTTGAGGCGTGCCTAGCACCGTTATTTTTTAAGGTCGATGAATGGTGTTGCACCGCCTGTGACACTTGGCAGCTTGCCATCCCATTTTTCCACAGCCTTTTGTTGAACTTCAATTTGTTTTAATTTGATTAATTCTGGCGTTACTTCTTGTTTTTTCAACTTTAATGCTTCGGCTTCGGCACTGGCTTGGGTGACTTGCTGCTGTGCTTCAATTTTGACTCTTTCTAAGTCTCTTTTGGCCTTTAAAGCATTCTGTTCGGCGGTTTGTTTCGATTCAATGGCTTTATTGAACTCTTCGCTAAATGCAAATTCTTTAATATTGATATCCTCTAGTTTCATATAATACTTGGATAGCTTTGTCGTCAACAAGTCTTTTACTTCCTTTGAAACCTCGGGGCGTTTCGTAATCAATTCTTCGGCTGTGTACTTAGCTGTGATCGCTTTTAATGCTTCCGCAATAGCAGGCTCGACCACGCGGGTACGGTAATCCATGCCAACTTCTTGATATAATTTATTGACAGAACCCGGTTCAAGTGAATAGTTGACGGCAACCTTAGTTGTAACAATTTGCAGGTCTTTGGAAGCGGCGGTTTGTGAATCTTCCTCTTTCTGCACCCGCACCTCCATTGGCTGAACTGTTTGAATAAATGGGATTTTAAAATTAACCCCCTCGTTGAATATGGTTGGTTTTACAGCACCCAACTGCAATACAACCCCCCTATAGCCGGACGGAACCATTGCAAAAGAGGCAAGCGCAATAACAAGCGCAGCCACCACAATCACACCACTTATAACATACTTTGTATACTTCATCCTTTCGACCCCCAACCCTTTATGTTTTTATATCTCTATGAATCTTTCACTACAACTATACATTTGAACGGTGCCAGGTACTACTCGAAATTTGCCGAAAATGCTTAGATAAATCGAAATGAAATTCCGGGCGTGCCTGGACCAGCCCTAAATACAAATCAATTTTAAATGATGGGTAAGTACCTTGACAATTCGCTCATGATTCACCCGGGAAGGCTCTAACATTGCATGAAGGGCTAAGCCGTCAATGATGGCATATAATTTTTCTATTTCAATCTCTTTATGAAGGTCTTTCCGAAGTAAGTGATGCTGCTCTAAAAAGGTGAATAATTTACAGAGTCCTGGGAAAATGCCATCATAGTGTGAATCAAACACATCCCGCTTGTTTTTACAATAAAAAATAAAGGCAAACCAGACCTCCATTTCAGCCATGGTTTCCTCATTGACAGGAACAATTTCCAGAATGACTCTCATTACTTTCTCTTTTGGCGGTAATTCACTCATTACTATTTTCATAACACGAGCGGTTGCTCTTTCTTTGACGAGATTCATCGCATAAACGAGTAATTCATTTTGTGTTGAAAAATAGTGACGTAATGCCCCTAAAGACAATCCAGCTTCTTTCGCAATTTTTCTTACCGTTGCTCCTTCCATTCCCTCATTTAGGATCACTCGCCATGTCGCTTCCGCAATTAGTTTTTTTCTATAATCATGGTCAACTATTTTTGGCATACCTTATTTTATCAAGAAAAATGGGTATTCGCAATTAAACAATACAATTGTATTATTTCAATCCACATGGTAAAATCATTTTTAAATAATACAACCGTATTAATAAGAGAGGTGTCGCGTTGAATTTTGTTGCATGGATGATTGTTGCCTGTGAAATAGGATTTTGGATTGTCATATTGTTAGGACTTATTACACGATATGTCCTAAAGAAACAGAAGCTAGGGCTATTTTTCTTTGCTTTAACCCCTGTCATTGACTTCATTTTATTGACTACTGCTTGTGTAGATTTATATCGAGGAGCAACCGCAACTTCTGCACATGCAATTGCCGCTGTATATATTGGAGTTTCTCTCGCTTTCGGAAAATCCATGATCGAATGGGCTGATGAGAGATTTTGTTATTTCATCATGAAAGAAGGACCAAAGCCCAAGGAGCGTTTCGGACCAGAATATGCCCTCCATTATTTAAAAAGCTGGTTGAGGCATGTTGTTTCCTATCTCATTGGTGCAGGATTGTTAGTAGGGGTAATCTTTTTAATTAACGACTCCAGCCGAACAGAAGCCCTTTTTGGTGTACTAAAGTTATGGACATTCGTATTGGGGATTGACTTATTAATCGCCATATCAAATTTTGTCTGGCCAAAAAGGCAGAAAGTAAAGGCATGATGTAAAGGAGTGGGGTCTCTGTCATTCTACTTGATTCGGTTTCAAACAAAAAGAAAAGCCAAGCAGAGATTTCTCTCGGCAGGGCTTTTCCTGTATTTCTATAAGATTCAGTCCCGTTCATCCCTTGTGGAACAATCCTGTGAAACAAGATTATTCGGGGAGTGACAGGCACTTTCATGAGGATGTTTTCATTTTCGGAAAAACAGGGTATAATGGAATTAGAAAATGAATACATTAAAAACGACCAAAGGTGCGGTAACACCTTCGGTCTAGGTGCAATAGCCCTTCAAGGGAGCAGCCGCAATAGTTTAAAAAAGTAACCAACCCAAATGCTGGCTAGGCGTTTAATGGGTGGTTACTTTTTTTGTTGCGACAGTATCGCTACGATTAACGTTGCAAAGGAGATCATCAAAATCAAACTCTCGAATACTGTCATAAGGCATCACCCCCTTTCGGGGAATGAGCCACCACCCATGAAAGCCCTATTGCAAATTCTATTATAGCATTTTTTGTACCTTTCTTTCTGAAATGGACAGAAAATGAAAAATAAAAAAGGTTTGGATATTTCCCCCCACCAGGCCTTCCCTCTATATCTATAAGATTCAGTCCCATTCACCCCTTGTGGAACAATTCTGTGAAACAAGATAATTCGGGGAGTGACAGGCACTTTCACTTTTCAAAAGTTAACGCCTGCCTGGCGCCGTTCTAAAAAAAGAAAAGCCAAGCAGAGATTTCTCTCGACAAGGCTTTTCCTGTATTTCTATAAGATTCAGTTCCATTCATCCCTTGTGGAACAACCCTGTGAAACAAGATTATTCGAGGAGTGACAGGCACTTTCATTTCGGGGAGTGACAGGCACCCGTCCTTTACTTTGCAGTTGCAACTCTATTCTAGCATAATCTTATTTACTATTTCAGCCTTAAAACAAAAAGAAAAGCCCTACGGAGAGCCACATCTCCGCAGAGCCTTCCTACATTTCCGTGAAACATTCTGTGAAACAAGGAAAATCGGGTGGTGCCTGGCACCAGACTTTAAATATGACAATTTTGTGAACAAAGGAGGAAAACATATGGAAAACAGCTTACACAACAGAAATGAAGAACGGAAAGAGCAAATGGATGAACGACAGGAGGCGCTGCTTAAGTTACTAGACGAACAAGACTTTAAGAGCCAACTTGCTATTGTCCGAGCATTGAAAAGAGAATATGGCATCCAAGTGAGCCAATCCACACTCTCTAGGTACATGAAAGAGTTGGGCATTCAAAAAAACGAAAAAGGCTACTACAAGCCTTCGCAGGTGGAGCGGACAAAATTTCATCATAAGCGGCTGAAAGAGTTGCTGAAGTCTCGCAAAACCGCTATCTATCCGAACGTGGCGACCTATTTCATTCGAACCGAAGAAGGAAAAGCTCAAGAAATCGCCTACCACCTGCGGAAGACTTTCAGTGATGCCATTCTCGCGACAAACGTTGGGCTAGACTACATCATTCTTTTTGTCGACGCAGACAATCCGTCAAAAGAGCTATTGGAACTTCTCAAGGGTTAAGGCTTTCTGCGTTTGCCGATTTCTTCAATGACGATTTTCAACACTTCAATCAACCATTGAGGCATGTTCTATTCCTCCTTTCTTGCTGTCTGATTAGAGAAGCTGGACGGCATCCAGCTTCTCTTGCCTTGTGGTTTGGATATAGTATTTCGCCGTCATGTTCACGGTCGAGTGCCCGGCGAGTTTGCTGACGGTGGTGAGGTCGACTCCCTTTTTCAGCAATCTCGTACAGAAGGTGTGACGGAATAGGTGAGGATGCAATTTGAATCCCAACTCTTTCGATATTTTGGCAAGCCAATCCCTCACCGCATCCCGATGCATCTTCCCTGCCCTCTGACTCAGCAAAAGATAGGGGCTATCGCTGAAAACAGACCCGGAACGCTCTTCCTTCATGTATTGCCTTATCAAATGTAGGACGTCCTGTCTGAGCCCGATTTCTCGCCTCTTTCCGCCCTTTCCGGTCACTTTCAGACTGCTGGTGAGGAAGTCGATGTCGGCAATTTGGATTCCGACCAGCTCGCTCACCCTGACTCCCGTATATAGCAGCAAATAGACGATGAGCTTGTTTCTCAGCGTGACTTTTTGCCTGTCCTCCACATAGAAGAGTAGTTTTTCCACCTGTTCCTCTGTGAGAGCATCGACCGACTCCTCGCTCCCGTCGGCTATTTTGATTCTGTCCCGTTTCAGCTGGATGAACGACTCGCTGACGATTCCTTCGGTTCTCAGAAAATCGTTGTAGACTTTTAGACTATTAATCTTTTTGTTGATAGTTGAAACGGCATAGCCCTCCTTCATCAGATGCTCCTTGTATTTCACAAAGGAGAAGCGGGAAAGGACTGGCATTTCCTTCAGCTTCTCCTGCAAGTACGATTGGAATCCTTTCACATCGTTCACATACGACTCGATGGTTTTGGGGGCTTTCCCCTCCGCAAAAAGCCATTTCTCAAACTTCTCTATATCCAAGCTCCATTCACCTCCTAAAATGCAAAAAGGCTATTGATGTACGCTGTTATACATCAATAGCCTTCTACCAGTGATATGGTTTCACGGTTTGCTCTCTCCTTTCCAACTCACGACAGTAATATAATAATGCCGTATGATTGTTGCAGCTAAATTCATAATAAATCCTTGCCATTCATAGGAACCACTAAACGAGTTATTGCTCTAATTAGTTTTGTCGTAAGTTCTCCTATAGAAATGTCGTGAGTTTACTAGAATGATTCGGCTATCCTTTCAAGATATTCTAAATAGCGTTGCACAATTTCTCTTTGATTTTGGTCTGGAATTGTTGAAATGGCTTTATCTACTTCACCATTATCTATTTCAATGATTTCCTTCGTTATTTCCAGTAGCAATTGTTCCGTTAATTCCTGCTCGGTAAGAGTAGTCTGTCCGTAAAAGCCGGTATCTTCATGGAATTCTCTGTAACATTTTTCACCATTCATTACAATCTTACTGTAAGTTTTCATCACTCTTACTTCTCCTTTCATTAGATGTATATTTCATAGGCAATTGCTTCCCCATTTCTTATCCACACTTCATACAATTTCTTCCTTGATTCTCCACCCAACACAAATCCAGCAATCCACTCATAACCCTTATCATCCACATACGATAGTGTTTCAAGGAGCAAAGGGTCGGGTAGTTTTACTAGGTGTTCCGCTGGGATTAGCAATTCATCCAGTTCTTCACGATAGAAGTCATAAGCTTCATAGCCAACTTCATCTTTTTTTACTACAATATGGAATGTCCTTTTCATTGTCCTTACAAAAGAATCAAGATTCATCATATTCCATGCTCCTCCTACAGATAACCTTTCTCTTTTAGAGAAACAAAATTTCCATCCCCTAAAATGATGTGGTCAATGACATCTATGCCTATTATTTTTCCAGCCTCCACTAATCGCTTGGTCACGTCTATGTCTTGCTTCGATGGTTCCGGGTTTCCAGACGGATGGTTATGAAATGCAATGATAGATGCACTATTGGCAACTATCGCTGTCTTGAATACTTCATGAATGGACACGATAGAAGCATTTAAACTTCCTATGTGGCAAGTATTAATGCAGGTAGGATTGTTCTTGGTGTCAAGGCATACTACAATGAAATGCTCTCTGTCCACATCTCCCAGATACTGTTTAGCTAATTCAAAGCCATCCTGTGGAGAGCGAATGGTTCGACCCTTATAAAGAATACTTGATTCTTTTACTAACTTGATTGAAACAATGTCCACCCGTTTTCTTGGTTGATGAATAGGCTGTTGTTTCTTAACAGTCTCTATATCTTTTTGACTGCTTGCTTCGTTGATATTCATTTTTTAATATTCCTCCTCAAATAGAAATAGCCCAAACTCCTCGAAAGGAATTAGGGCATAAAATATATTTTTCATAAAAATAATATATGTTTGTGATTCTATTTGATTCAGTTTCTGGCAAAAAGAAAAACCCTGGTGAGGTTTCTCTCAACAGGCTCTCCAAATGTCTTTTGACATATTTCGAGGGAGTGGTAAACATAGACACCATTCCCTTAATCAAAAAACCTCTCGAAATTTCGAGAGGTTTTTGTAAGAATGAATTCTTATTTAATAACGATTTCTTTATTGTAAACTCCAGCATTACCTTGAGTATCTTTAACAGGAGTTGCAGTTGAAGGAGTTTTATCCTCAACGAATTTAACTTTTAGACCTGATACGTATGCTGCATTTAAATTAATCGTAGTAGTTGTATCTGTAGAAGCATAAGTTGCAGGGTCAACTGCTGTTAAGATTAAGTCATCTGCTTGAAGACCTGGTGTACCATTTGTATCAATGTACAATACGTCTTTAGGAGCATCAGCTTTACCAACAACTGTAGTATCATTATCTTCTACGTTAGCAACAATGTTTGTTACATATTTATTAGGCTCTGTATTAGATACTGAAATTGTAGCTAGGTTAGCAGCTGGTAAAGTAACACCATTAAGTGTAAATACAAAGTCTGCTTTATCTACACCTGTTACAGCTTCGCTAAATCCAAGCACTAAAGAAGTACCATTAGCTGCAATTGCTGCAGAAGTAAATTCTGGTTTAACACCATCAGCTAAAGTAACGTTACCTGTACCTACTGCTGTAATTGTGTTACCTGCATTGTCTCTAATTCCATTAATTGTAAATGCTGCAGTTTTAGTTGCAGTGATTTTATTAGATGGAATATGAACAGTTACAGCCACAGAAGTAGCTTTATCAGCTGTTCCTGTAAGAACAGTTGTTACATAAGAATCTGCAGGTAGTGCCTTACCATCCCAAGTATAGTTGTTAAGGTCACGTACTGTTGCAAGGTTAATACCGCTACCAGCATCAGCTGCAGTATAAGTAACTGTTTGTTCTACGCCAGGAGCACCTGGAGTAACAGTTGAACCCGTAGGTTGAGTTACTGTTGGAGCAGTATTATCTCCAGCAACATCATTTTTAACAACAAAATCTTTAACAATTAATGCATTTTGATTTGGTGAACCAGCTAAATCTACCACAGTATTTGCTGGTAAACGTAGTTGGTAAGTACCATCAACTAAACCTTGTGTAACAGTTAAAGTATCACCAGAAATTACAGCATTTCCAGTTGATGCAGTGTAGTTCAATGTAATTGTTGTAGATACACCAGTTGCTTGATTAATTGCAGTAACAGTAGTATTACCACCTGCAGCAATATTTTCGCTGAATTTAGCTGATAATTTACCATTTTTATACTCAACACTTGTTAATGTAGGAGCTACATTATCTTTGCTGAATACAACGCTAGTAGAGTAAGCAGCAACATTGTTACCAGCAGTATCTTTAACATCACTGTCGATAAATAGCAATGCACTGTAGCTATCAGTGTAGCTTAGGCTTCCAGTTAAGATAACTGTTTTTGCATCTGAACCAGCTGTTGCAGTAAGGTTAGTTACAGTACCAGAACCAGCTACTAGACGTACATGGTTTGCAAAAGATGCAAGGCTCATGTTTTTGTCAAATTTAACTTCTAACTTATTTTCTCCAACTGGTTTAACAGAAACAACATTTGGAGCAACTGTATCAGCTACTACTACAACTGAAACTTCTAATGGGTTAGGAGTAGTATAGTTATTAGCATAGTCTTGAACATTAATAATTTTTACATTTGCAGTTGTTCCAGCTGCAATTGCAGAAGTAGTTGTAACATCAAGTTGGTTAGGGTTGCTTGCGTTTTTAGAAACAGTTGCAGCCTCACCATTGACAGTTACAATTGCACCAGCTGATTGAACTGGTTCGTTAAATACAAGAGAAATCTTGTTTGTTGATACTTTTGCAGAAGCTGAGCTAGAAACTAATTTTGGAGCTTCTTTATCTTCAGCATGAACAAGAGTTGTATATTTATCTAATGCTACACCATCAGCAGATTTAATTGCTTTGTCAGTTGTAGCTACTGCATAGTCACCTTTGAAAGTGTTAGCAGCTGTGATTGTTAATGTTTTACCATCTTCAGATAGTTCACCAGTTAACTCACCTGTAGAAGCAGCAGTTCCAACTGTTGTGAATCCAATATTTTGAACTACACCGTCAGCATCAAGAACTGAATCTTCATCAATAGCTTTGTTGAATTTAACTTCAACTTGCTTAGCGTTAATCGCACTTACACTTTCAACTTTAGGATTAACCGCTTTAACAGTTACTTTTACAGAAGCTTCTAGTTTCGTTCCAGCTACTGCACCTTTTACAGTGTATTCGCCTGGTTTGCTAAGGTTAGCTTCTAACTCTTTTGTATCCCAAGTTACAGCTTTTTGAGCTTTTTTACCGTTAACAAGTGTAACAGTTACTTCTTTTGGAAGATTTACATCTTCTAATTTAGAACCTTCGTCTACAGTTACAGCAACAACTTCGTCAACAGATTTAACAGATACTAAGTAGCTGTCAACTGTTTTTTGAGCTGCTAATGCTGGAGTGATGTAGGCTTTCACAACAGCTTGGTCAGCGTAACCTACGATTTTATCCATTACATATTTTTTAGCTTTTGATAAAGTTGTTTTGAATTTAGCATAGCTGCTAGCGTCGATTGATTTGCCTGCTTTTGCAGCAGCTGCAAAGGAATCAGCTTGTTTCTTAATGTTTTGAGCATACTTTACAGTAGATATGTAAGCAGTAGCATTGTGATAAGCTGGCATTGCAGCCATTAACTGCTTGTTTAATTTTGATTTATCTTTTCCTTTGTACTTTGCAAGGGCTGCTTTAGCCTTGCTGTAGTCAGCTTTAGCTTGGTTTACTGCTTTTTGAACAGAAGCTACAGATGCTACTTTACCTTTATCACCAAGTGACTTGTAAGCAGTCTTGGCAGCTTTCATTGATTTTACAGCCTTTGCAACAGTCGACGGCACGCTTGATGCGGCTTCAGTTGAGAAAGGTGCTACAGCCGCAAATGAAGACGCTGCAACGACAGAAGCTGTTGCAATTTTAATAGCTTTCTTTTTCATTACCTTTTTTTCTCCCTTCTTCTTATAAAAATTAGTTCATTAGAAGTATCGGTCTGTCCAATACAACCAACGCCTAATAAACTTAACAAGGTTAGTCTAATGAAAATTCTTCACTAGATAGAGAAACTTGGGCTAATTGCCAAGTCTAACCTCTGAAACTATAATAATACAAAACACTAGTAAAATCCAGCCTTTTTAGTATATTTTGGGCTGAAATTACTGTGGTAATACATACCATTATAACTACAATTTTCCCAAAAAGTCCACCCTTTTCTAGTTTAATATGTTACAAAATTGTAAAAATTAGAGTTTTTAATTTTTTTTGGCTAAATAAAAGGCTGTTATATCAATGGTTTATCGGTGAGGTACACAAATTGGAGCGTAAAATTTTTTAATTATGTGTTTTTGCTTTCTTTGTCGTATTTGAAGAAACTTGAAATTGTTTGTACTAAAAAAGTGAATATGATAATCTAATTGTGCGGAGAATAAAGGGGAAATTGTAACACTTTCCCAGCGTATAGTAAATGGAGGTTTATGGCTGAATGAACAACTCAAACAATCCGAATGACATTCTTGATGCCTTGAACGCTAATCCTCCGAAGATCATTGGCGGTTATAAACGACCCGGTTGGGCTGTTAAGACATTGGAAAACATCAGCAATGATGCCGTTGAGGTCGAGGAGGACGGCACGATCACTGCTAAGGCTGTTTTAATGGCGGCTGATGAGACCTATTACCCGGCGTTTTTATCACTCAATATGAAAAACGGAGGAAATGTCATCGGCTCCTACTTGATTTCAGAAGGTGAAGAGACGTATAACTTAATCCCGTTCGAAATGGCCAGAAGTTTTATTAAGAAAAAGGATGAAGAACTGATTCCATTTCGCTATCGTACATTAGAGAAAATCGAAGGCGATCTTTATCAACAGAATTGGCCCGACTTTACATAGCTAATCAGAATGTTCTCCAATTCTGATCAGCCCGCGTCGCTTGTTCATCTTCTGAACAAATACGTGCTTTTAACAAAGCACCATTAATGTATAAAGAAATCAGCCAAACAGCGCACCGATGGCGTAAAAAAATCGTTGATCCCTGATCAACGATTTTTTATCTTCTTATTTATCTTGTTTGACGGATATTTTCCACTTGCTGAAATCCGCATCCGGTTTTCCAATCAACTCTGCCGGGTAGACGAGGGCCCACGGTTTCGCCCCTTTTGGTTTTACTTTTAACGGTGGGAGTGTAAATTGCCCTTGGCAGACGATTTCGCCAGTGGCATCCTCCACGGTTAACGGCAGCTGGCTGATTTGTACTTCCTGCTCAGTGCCGTTGCGAATCAGGACAATGACCTCAAGCGATTGGTTCTCGAGGAAGGCCAGTTCTACCCCGGTAATATTGATTTCTTTCGGTCCTAACTTAGGCAGCTTGGTCAGCAGGTTTTCGAAGTCGGCCTTTTTCTCTGGGGTCAATCGTTCCTCCCAAGCCGGGTCAAGATCAAGCGATTCCTCCGCCTTTTGCTTCAGCTCGAACAGGATTTGCCACTTGTCTGTTAGCGCCGCATCAGAGAGCCGGTCTTCCTGTGTGAAGATAAATCGCCACGGGGTGCAGGAGAACGGCGGCAGCTCCCCTAATTCGTCCCAGTCATCGTGTTTTCGTGCTGCTGGCTGTCCGGTTTCATCGAATAAGATTAAATCTACCGCTTCAATTTGCACCGGCCGGTCGACGGTGCTGCGAATAAACGCCTCGACTTCAATATTGCCGTCCACCTCAGTGAACTTATAGCCGCTGATCGACAGCTGATTGGCTTTTAATTTTGGCAGCCTGCTATGGTGAAATTGATACACATAGCGTTCTTTCGCGGGAATGTCCCACTGCTCCGGGAAATGCAACGTTGTTTCCACTGTGTCTGCTGCCTCAGTCTCTTCTATTTGTGCACTTGTATTTTGCTTAGCCGCAGCGTCGGTTTCTTTTTTTTCGAATAATGCCATTTACTCCACCTTCTCCAATTCCTCGAGCTCTCCATTTAACTCGCCGATTTCTTCTTCCTCTACGTCAACCCCGCTGGTTTGTTCATCTTCCCCGGTGGTAAGCCGGTCCTCGATCAAGCTGACTAAATGCCGGCTCGTTTCGCCTTGAATCGTGAATAGCAGGTATTTAAAGGCCTCATACCCTGCCACCTCAAATTTGCGGTAAGGGTCCTCCTGGCCATAGCCTTGTAAGCCGATTCCTTCTTTTATCTGATTCATGTAATCCAAATGCTTCACCCAGTTGGTGTCCATTTCAAACAGCATGAACTGCTTTAACTGTTCGCCTAATTCCAGATCCGCTTTGAAAGGCTCGATCGAGGCAGCGAAACGGGCAATTTCCGCTTCTACCCGATTTTCGATAGCCTTTTTATCGAGATCCTCCAGCTCTTCCACATCCCAATCTAAGTCACCGAACATTTCCGACAGCTCTTCCATCAAGGCCTCCGGGTTTTGCAGGCTGCCGCTGGAAAAATAATTCTCGACCACTTGCTGCCAGTAGTCTTGCATATATTTCAACGCTTCTTCAGCCATTTCCTGCGGTTCTTTTTCCAGCAGGATATCGCGCATTTGGTAAATCACTTTACTTTGGCGGTCGATGACGGTTTCCAGCTTCAATAAATGGCTGCGCGCCGAATAGTGGCGGCTATCCACCGTTTCCTGCACTTTCTTGGCAAAACTGATTGGATCGGGGGCGAGTACCAGCCCGTCCGGATCGGCGGTCAGCTTCTTCCGGTAGCGTTTCAGCTGCTCGTCATCGTAGTGCAGGAACAAGTCATCCTCTAACGAAATAATGAATTGGGAAGAACCAGGGTCCCCCTGGCGCCCGGCCCGGCCTCTCAGCTGCATATCGATGCGATTGCTGTCATGCCGTTCCGTCCCGATGATATGGAGGCCGCCCAATTCGGCCACGCCTTCCCCGAGCAGGATGTCGGTTCCGCGCCCGGCCATATTGGTGGCAATCATCACATGGCCCCGTTGCCCGGCGGTGGCAATCAGCCGGGCTTCGTCCTCTTCGGTTTTCGCATTTAAAATTTCGTGCACGATGTTGGCCTTCTTTAAATACTTCGACAGTCTTTCTGATTGTTCGATCGACGTTGTTCCAATTAATACCGGGCGCCCGATATCGTTCATTTTTTTCACTTCAGCGACAATTTTTTTCGCCTTGGCGTCATAATTGGTGAACAGTAAGTCCGGAAGATCGATGCGCTGTACCGGTTTATTGGTCGGGATTTCGACGACTTTCAGGTTATACGTTTCGTTGAATTCCTTCTTCGACGGCATCGCGCTGCCGGTCATCCCCGATAATGTTTTGTACATAATAAAGTAGTTCTGCACAGTAATCGTCGCAAACGTTTCGTTTTCCGGGGTGATTTCAATTTGTTCCTTGGCTTCAATGGCTTGATGGAGACCTTCGCTGAAGGAGCGGCCTTCCATCACCCGGCCGGTATACGGATCGATCAGTTCAATTTTTCCGTCTTTGACAATATAATCGACATCGCGCTTCATCACCGCATGGGCCCGTAACGCTTGGGTGACCGCCTGAACGAGTACTTGATGCTCAGCTTCATAGAGGTTGGCAATGCCAAAGGCAGCTTCGATCTTGGAGGCACCTTCGTCGGTTAAATACGCTTCCTTCTGCTCTGTCACCTTATAATCAATATCTTTTTGGAATTCCCGCATGATCGATGCGACAATTTTATAAAGCTCGGCCCCTTCGGAAGATTTATTGGCAATGATCAGCGGGGTTCTTGCTTCATCGATGAGGATGCTGTCAATTTCGTCGACAATCGCATAATGCAGCCCTCTTTGCACTTTGTCGTCGATGTCCATGACCATATTATCGCGCAGATAATCAAAGCCAAATTCCGTTCCCGTTCCGTATGTAATATCTGCTTGATACGCCTGCCGTTTTTCCTCTGGTTCGATTTGCGAGATATTCAAGCCGACGGTTAAGCCAAGGAATTCATGGACTTGTCCCATCATTTCCTTGTCTCGCCGCGCTAAGTATTCATTAGCGGTGATGATATGAACACCCTTGCCCTCTAAGGCGTAAAGATAGCTGGGCAGTGTGGCCACTAATGTTTTTCCTTCGCCGGTATTCATTTGTGCGATCGAGCCCTCGGCCAGGACAAAGCCGCCGATTAATTGGACATCATAGTGCCGCAGTCCCAACACCCGTTTGGCCGCTTCCCGGACAACGGCAAACGCCTCTACTTTAATATCATCCAATTTCGCTCCCTGCTCGAGCTTTTCTTTAAAAATCGCCGTCATGCCGCGCAGCTCTTCATCACTGTATGCTTCGTACTTCGCTTCCTGTTGATTGACCAAAGCGACTAATTTATTTAACTTTCTGATATCATATGTACTTTCATTAAACAGCTGTTTTAAACCGTTAATCATTTCTCCAACTCCCGCTAACGAGTAAAATACGAATCTATGTCGAATTATATCACAACCGATGGGGAAATACTCTATCTTGGATATATTACCAACTGGTAGATTAGTGGAGTCTCTGTTGCTTCGGTTCCCGAATTTGTCACAATTTTTCTATAATCTAGTAAATTTCCTATCTTGACACTATTGTATACTTATAATAGACCAGTATGCTAATGGAGGCGTCAAGCAATGGACCACAACGATCCAATTGGTGATCACAAGGAAGAACAGACAAATGCCATCCATTCCGATGTTGGGCAGCCTGATATGGACTGTACCGGGAGTAGGTGGAACCACATTCCTGACCATGACCCCGAGAAAATCCTGATTAATGAAAAAACGGTGTATGCGGTTGATCAGGCCATGAACGTTGTCCTGACAGACCTCGATGGCAATATTTTGTACGGCAATCAGAATATTTTTGATCTGACCCTTTATACACCTGAGGAATTGCTCGGAAAGTCGACAAAAATATTTAACGCCGGCTATCATTCAAAGGAATTTTTCCAAGAGATGTGGGAGACGATTCAGGCGGGAAAGATTTGGCGCGGCGACATCAAAAACAGAAGAAAAGATGGAAAAATTATCTGGGTTCGGTTAATCATCACTCCGCTGCTCGACCAAAACGGAAAGCCCTTTCAGTTTCTTGCGCTAAAAGAAGATATCACGGAAAAAAAAGAAATGGAATTTCGCTTGGCCCAAAAGGATAAGCAATTAAGCGCGTTAACGAAAAACTCGTACGATATTGTCGGGATCATCGACAAGGATGGCAGCATTAGTTATCTCAACCCGGCATTTGAACGTGTCCTTGGCTTTTCCACGTTTGATACCATCGGCAAAAACTTCGTCGATTATTTACATTCTGAAGATGCCAGCCTGGGAAAAAATATCCTGCAGCATCTTGCCGAGCATCCTAATCAATCGATTCGCCATCAGCTCAAATTTAAACATAAAGACAGATCCATCCGCTGGTGTGACGTAGCCTTTAACAACTATCTCGACGATCCTTATATTCATGGGATTGTCTTTAACCTGAGAGATTTTACCAAGCAAAAAGAGGCTTCGGATATCGTTGACCATCTGGCAAACTATGATTATTTAACCGGTCTGCCGAACCGTCGACATTTCGAAAGCCAGTTAAGAGATTCGCTAAAGTCCGCCAAAATGAAACAAACGCAAATGGCCGTCGTATTCCTGGACCTGGATGGCTTCAAAAATATTAATGATACCCTCGGCCATGAAATTGGCGACGGCTTACTAAAGGAAGTCGGCCACCGCCTCAGCAGTATTGTTGATTGTAATACCTTTGTCGGCCGTCTCGGCGGGGACGAGTTTTCGATCATCATCCAATCGATCCCCAATAAGAACTATCTTTTGGGAGTGGCTGAGGCGCTCGTGCAATCCTTCTGTATCCCCTTTACCGTCGAGGAATATGAATTAAATATCTCCTCCAGCATTGGGATTAGTATTTTTCCCGACGCTGGCGAAGATATCAAGACCTTGCTCAAGCATGCTGATATCGCCATGTACCATGCGAAACATAGCGGGAAAAACCATTATCAAATTTATCAGCAATCGATGGATCGGGACAGCTATAAATTATTTTTACTGAAAAATGACCTCACTAAAGCCCTGGAAAAAGAGCAATTCTTTATGGTCTATCAGCCGAAAATCGGGCCTGATGGTAAAGAAGTGGTCGGGGCTGAGGCATATATCCGCTGGTCCCATCCTGAACTGGGATTTATCACCCATTTGGAATTCATTCATTTTGCCGAAGAATCGGGATTCATTATCCCGCTGGGGGAATGGATTTTAAAAACCGTTTCAAGGCAAATGAAGGCATGGCAGGACCAAGGGTATCCGCCGTTGAAAGTATCTGTCAATATTTCCGTGATGCAATTAATGTGTCGCCATTTTCTTAAAGATGTCAAAAAAATTCTTGCTGAAACCGGTCTGGAGGCCAAATGGCTGGAGTTTGAAATCAATGAAGCCGTCCTCTCCCATAAGGAGAAGCAGGTTAAAAAATCGTTGGATGGCATTAAAAAGCTGGGAATCTCTCTTGCCCTCGATCACTTTGGCACAGGATACTCCGCGTTAAATTTTGTCGTGAAACACCAGTTCAACGTGATCAAAATCGATCATCATATGATTGATGATATTGTTAACAATGGTGAATGCAGTCATAATGTGGCCTTGGAAATGGTGAAATTAATTCAAAAGCTCCATATTGAGGTCATCGCAGTCGGCGTTGAAACCGCTCATCAATTTGCTTTTTTAGCCAACAAAGGGTTTGATGCGTATCAAGGGCTTTATTTTAGCAAACCAATGGAGAAGGAGCAGTTTGCGAAGAAATTTCTTTCCTCAGCACCTTGTTTGAGGATTGCTAACCAATATGGAGAAATTACCAATACGGACGTGTGATTTTTTTTCAAATTTCCTCTTGCTATTTATTTTGGATGCTGATACGATGAAATAGCGTTAATTGGAAAGCTGATATTCAAATCTTCGAGTCTTTCCAGCAGATAATTTTTGACCACTTCTGAAAAAGGAGTTAAGGCAACGGACAGCCGGGTCAAATGCCGATTGGCAACTTTAGTTGCCTTATTGATTGAGTTAAAAGCTCAAATTTTATAAGTTGGTTACTTTACAACCAGTGCATAAGCACATCAACTTGTGAAACGGTCAATAAGAGTGGTAAAAGTAATTATTTGCTATATAGACTCTGATCCTAATTTGATATAGTTTGAATATTTAAGAGCTTTCTACCATAAGTCTGGTGACTTTATTGGTAAAATATCCACATGGTTTTTCTATGGGTATCTTTTTGCTTTTTAATATTGCTGATTATATCAAAGCAAGTGTTGTGCGTTTATGCGCCTGGCACTTGCTTTTTTTGTTGAAAAAAATTAATTGGGGGGAATTGAAAAATGGGAAAAGCGCTTATTATCGGCTGTGGCGGGGTAGCTTCTGTCGCGATTCACAAATGTGTCCAAAACAGTGAGGTATTTGAAGAGATTTGTATCGCCAGCCGGACCAAGTCGAAATGTGATGCCTTAAAAGAAAAGCTTGACGGCGGTAAAACCAAAATCACCACCGCCCAAGTCGATGCCAACAATGTCGATGAGCTGATTGCCTTAATTAATCAGGTCAAACCGGATATCGTCATGAACCTGGCCTTGCCATACCAAGACCTAACCATTATGGATGCCTGCCTGGCAACGAAAACCCACTATATGGATACAGCGAACTATGAGCCGGAAGATACGGCGAAATTTGAATACAAATGGCAATGGGATTACCGCCAGCGCTTTGAAGAAGCCGGGATTACCGCCCTGCTTGGCTCAGGCTTTGACCCTGGCGTAACCGGCGTATTTTCCGCCTATGCCTTGAAACATTATTTTGATGAAATTGAATATATCGACATTCTTGACTGTAATGCCGGCGACCACGGCTATCCGTTTGCTACCAACTTCAACCCGGAAATCAATATCCGCGAGGTTTCTGCCAACGGCCGCTACTGGGAAAAGGGCGAATGGGTGGAAACGAAGCCGATGGAAATCAAGCGCGTCTACAATTTCCCGGAAATCGGCGATCGTGATATGTATTTAATGTACCACGAAGAGCTGGAATCGCTGGCGCAAAACATTCCTGGCATCAAGCGGATCCGTTTCTTCATGACCTTTGGTCAAAGCTATCTAACCCACTTGAAATGTCTCGAAAATGTCGGCATGACCTCGATTGAACCGATTGAATTTGAAGGGAAACAAATTATTCCGCTACAGTTCTTAAAGGCGGTGTTACCAGATCCAGCTTCGCTTGGACCGCGCACAAAAGGGAAAACGAACATCGGCTGTATTTTCCGCGGCAAGAAAGACGGCCAGGAGAAAACGTATTATGTCTACAATGTTTGTGACCACCAAGAGTGCTACCGCGAAGTCGGTTCCCAAGCGGTGTCCTATACCACCGGTGTTCCGGCGATGATCGGCGCAATGATGGTCCTGACCGGCAAATGGAATAAACCAGGTGTGTACAATGTCGAAGAGTTTGATCCAGACCCATTCATGGACGCTTTAAACAAGTGGGGATTACCATGGAAGGAAAGCTTCAACCCAGAGCTTGTGGACTAAAAGATGAAGTTTCACGAATTACCGACACCTTGTTATGTTGTGGATAAAGCGCTTCTGGAAAAAAACTTGGAAATCCTGAATGGGGTCATCAAGCGGACAGGATGTAAGATTGTCTTAGCGCAAAAAGCCTTTTCACTGTATACGTTGTATCCATTGATCGGCAAGTATTTAGACGGCACCACCGCGAGCGGGTTATTTGAAGCCCGCCTTGGCCGTGAAGAAATGGGCAAAGAAAATCACATCTTTGCCCCGGCCTATCGTGAGGATGAAATCGATGAAATTATCTTGCTTTGCGACCATATTATCTTTAATTCTTTTTCACAGCTGGAAAAATTTAAGGATAAGGCGCTGGCAGCCGGGAAAAAAGTCGGCTTGAGGATTAATCCGGAATGCTCGACACAAATCGGCCATGCTATCTATGACCCGTGTTCACCGGGTTCACGCTTTGGCGTAACGCGAGAGCATTTCCGTCCCGAGCTGCTGGACGGTGTTTCCGGGCTGCATTTCCACACCCTTTGTCAGCAAAACGCTGACGATTTGGAAACGACGTTGAATGCAGTCGAGGAGAAGTTTGGTGAGTGGCTCGGGCAAATGGAATGGATCAACTTTGGCGGCGGCCACCACATTACCAGAGAAGATTATGATATTCCTAGACTGGAAGCCTGTATTAAACGAATGCAGCAGAAATACGGCTTGGAGGTCTATCTTGAGCCGGGCGAAGCGGTCGCGCTCAATGCCGGCTATCTGATTACCACCGTTCTTGATACCCATCAAAACGGAGTCGAGATTGCCATCCTTGATACGTCAGCCTCCTGCCATATGCCGGATGTCTTGGAAATGCCCTACCGCCCGCCGCTGCTGGGCTCTAGTGAACCGGGCGAGAAGCCGTACACCTATCGGCTTGGCGGGCAAACCTGCCTAACCGGCGATATCATCGGCGATTACTCGTTTGATGCGCCGTTAAAGAGCGGCGACCGTTTAGTTTTTGCCGATATGGCGATCTACACGATGGTGAAAAACACCACCTTCAACGGCATGCCCTTACCAGCCATCGCTGTGCAGGACAAAGACGGCAACTGCGAAATCATCCACCAATTTGGCTATCAGGATTTTAAGATGAGATTAGCATAAAAAGAGGTCTGTAGAATTTTCTAATGGGTTCGCAATACAGCAAATAGGGTACAGAATCGCAACGGTTCTCGTACCCTATTTTGATTAAGTGATCGGGGGATGTGAAATTTCATCATCGGAACGAATGCATGTGCAGTTCTGATGAAAGATTATCAACTTTTGCTTCGATTCGTTCTTGACCTTCTTTTAAAACGATTATATCCTGTTTTAAAACGGTTATATCTTGTTTTAAAACAGTCATATCTTGTTTTAAATCTTTCATTTCGCTTAAAATTTGGTTTAAGATTTCCTCCATCTTACTAAAACTCCACACTCTATTGATTACAGTATAACACAAAAACGGTTACCATAATAGATAGGGACCTGCACTAATGGTTCTGGCCCACTTATAAGGGGCGGTTCCTGCTGTAACTTCGTTCGCGACGGAATCGCCCCTACCCATTATACTTCCGCTAATGCGACTTCCTGATAGGCTTTAAAGAAGGCACTGCAAAAAGCGTCCCAATCCAATGCTGCTTCGATCGATGCATCCGATACTTCACCCAGGACCGGCCGTTGCAGCAGCTCCTCAAGCTGCACAGAGAAGCTTTGAATCGTCTCCTGAGAAGCTCCCTCCAGCACACTGCTGACAAACTCAGCGGGCGGGTACCAATCAGCGACACGGCTAAGATCGCGGTAAATTTGCGTTAACAGTAGATTCCGCGGGCCTTCCCATTGTTCGTTGACGACGACATCGCGGAAGATCCTTGGCAGTGAGGAAAACTCCTCCATGACGCCGTGACCGGCAAACACCGAGATGGCCTCGCGCAAGACCTCGACCCCTTTTTTGGTCGTACAAATTTTCTGGAGCAAAATCAGCTCTCTCAGGTTAAACAGCTGCTTTCTCATTTCCAGCGGGCGGTCCGATTTTAGACCGGGATTCAGCGGCTTTTCCAATCGTAAAAACAGGTCATATATTTTGAAGGCGCCTGCGGTTGTCCGCTCCGCGGCATTTTCTATTTGCTTTAACTTGCTTGCGGCCAGCGGGTAGTCTTTGATTTTTTTGCCAAAAACGGTCCGGAAATCACTATAAAGCTTTGCTTCCCGTGCGGCCCGCAGCATAAAGCCGGCGCAGGCAATCCCGATTTCAAGCCGTGACAGCGTAAGGACAATCCCAACCGCAACGGCAATCCCCTTATCCTTTGGTCCGATTGGATAGGCCAAGGCGCCGTTATATTGGATTTCCCCTGTTGGCACTTCAGCTGTCCCCATTTTCCACTTAATCCGGTTAATTTGATAATTATTTCTCTTTTCCTTTGCTTTATCACCCGGCAGCCATGACGGTACGATAAACGTCGAGACCTTGTCGGACCCGGATATTTTCGCGGTGACAACGGAATAATCAGCGTGGGCTACGGAACAGAAAAACTTATTGCCGTAAAGACGATAGTTTTTTCCATCAGGAACCGCTTCCAAAACATTTGCTGGTAAGTCCGAGCCACCTTGGATTTCCGACATAAACTGGGCGCCAATGGCAAACTCGCCATTTATCCCTTCCTTCGTATGCAGTAGGATGTCCTGCAGCTCGGGATGGTCTTCATCGGGAAACTCCTCCAACAAGGCAATCAGTCCATGGGTACAGGTTAACGGGCAGGTGACGCCGCCTTCGCCGATTTGATGAATCAGCAACCGTTTGACAAAGCTTTCCCAAGCAGGCATCTGACTGGAGAACAAGCCTTCGCCAAAAACGCCCTTTTCTAATTCCAGCGTTTCCGCCGGTCTAACAATTCGATCAATCCTGTGATTAAAGGCATCATAATGCAGCAAATAAGGCCGTACCTCCGGCCTGGCCGCTTGGGCGGCTAAGGTGCTCCAACGGGATGAAACAGTCGGCGAAAAGGCCAACAATTTTTTATGAATCTCTCCATAGGCTGAACCGGTATATTTTTTCACCACTTTTTGCAAAAACGGTTCGTCCTGATACCAGTCAAGGGCTTCACGCTTGGCGACGAATTCGTCGAAACTGTATGCATTTTGTCCTCTAACGGCTGTATCTTGAGAAATCAATTGGGATCACTCCTTTGGTTTGTATTGACAAATTAGATTATTCAGAATTATTATAAAGTTAAGTCTACGTTAACGTCAACTAGGAGTGATAGAAATGTCAGAGGAGCATCTCTTTTCCATTAGCGAGCTGGCCGCGATGTTTGATATCAGCTCAAGGACGATTCGCTACTATGAAGAGATTGGCATGCTTTCTTCGGAAACACGTGAAAGTTTAACGAAGCAGCGCAAGTATACGAACCAGGAACGGAGAAGGCTGAAAATGATCCTCCGGGAAAAAAGCTGGGCTTCAGCCTGCAGGAAATCAAAGAAATGATTGATCTTTACGAAACGAATCCAGAAGGAGTGGAGGAGAAAAAGCGAATCATCGAATATGCCGACCGCAAGCTGCACGAAATCAACGAACAAATTTCTGAGCTGCAAATTTTACGTGACGAAATCCTTTCCTATAAGGAACGATATCTTCATTCAAAGGAGTTGGAATAATGGGAACAACTGTCCATGGAGTACTTGAGAGAAATGCAAGAAAATACCCGGAAAAAGAGGCCTTTATCACCGCTTCTAATCGCCTGACCTACGCCGAGATGAATAACACCTGCAATCAGCTCGCCAGGCTCCTGCAGGCCCAGGGTGTTCACCAAGGTGATAAGGTGGCGGTAATGTCGCGGAACAACGAACATTATTTTTATGCCTTTTTTTCATTAATGAAGCTTGGGGCGATTCCCATGCCGCTCAACATCCGGCTGACGCCCACGGAACTAGCGGCGATCCTGAAAGAGGTTGATGCGGCCGGCATTTTTTACGAGGAAGAATTGCAGGCAAATGTCCAAGCAACAAAGGAGCTGCTTCCGCTTCCCCATGTTATCTCGATTCAACAGGCGGCGGCGCTGGCCGCGAGTTTTTCCGCGGATAATTTGGATTTGCCGATTGATTCTCGGGATGTTTGCGAAATCTTATTTACCTCTGGAACAACCGGCACTCCCAAAGGGGCCGTGTTCAACCATGAACGAATTTTGGCGGTTGCCACCGCTGTTTCGGTTAATTTTGGCTTGTCCAATCAGGATCGGATGCTGACGCTTATGCCGCTGTCGCATTCGGCACCGATCAATACCTTTTTCATGAGCGGCCTGTACTGCGGCTGTTCCCATGTCATTGGCGATTTTGCACCCAAGACATTTTTACAGCTGATTCAGCAGGAAAAAACCACCTTTTCCTTTGCAGCGCCGATTGCCTATTTGCTTTCTTCGCAAGACCCGGAGATTGACCAATACGACTTATCAAGCATGCGTGTGTTTGCTTACGGTGGCGGCCCGCTGGCACTGGCTTCCTACGAGCGGGTCAAGAAGGCGTTTAAAAATGACAATTTTTATCAGGTATATGGTTTAACGGAGGCCGGTCCGAACGGCACGCTCCTGTACCCTCATGAACATCTTACAAAAGCAGGAAGCATCGGTAAGTATCCAACCGTCAATATGGAGCTGAAGGTCGTTCGTCCGGATGACAGCGAGACAGCTGCAAACGAATATGGGGAGATTATTTTAGCGGGCGACAGTTTGATGCTTGAATATTATCAAAAGCCGGAGGAAACGGCGGCGGCGATCAAGGGCGGCTGGCTGTATACCGGAGATATTGCTTACAGGGACGAGGACGGCTATGTCTACATTGTCGACCGCAAAAAGGATGTGATTATTTCCGGCGGGGTCAATATTTATCCGCGGGAAATCGAGGAAGTATTAGCGAAACATGAGGCTGTCTCTGAATCGTGTGTGGTCGGGATCCCTCATCCGGAATGGGGCGAAACTGTCAAAGCGGTTGTTGTTACTAAAGGTACGGTGACAGAAGCGGAACTGCGCGCCTTTGTCAGCGCCTATTTAGCCGATTATAAGTGTCCACGGCTGTATTCGTTCGTCGAGGAACTGCCGCGGAACGCCAGTGGAAAAATCTTAAAGCAGCAGGTAAAACAACTGAACTAATCTTTGCCATCCTGCACCTGCTTAGAAAAGAGCCGCCAAATAAGAGTTTATGTCGGAGGATATATCCCAAAAGGAAATTGAAAAATGAGCTTTTGGGATCTAGCCTCTTCATTTTGTTGGTTTTTAATACCGGGGAAAATTCCACATTATGTCTTCTACTTGACTGAAACTATGATTATATCCATTGTTCGGGCACCTAGCCTACTTCTAAGCGACCGAAACTATCATTATATCTACTGTTCGGGCACCTAGACCGCCTCTAAGCGACCGAAACTATCATTATGTCCACTGTTCGGGCAGCTAGACTGCCTCTACTTGACTGAAACTATGATTATATCCATTGTTCGGGCACCTAGACTACTTCTAAGCGACCGAAACTATCATTATGTCCACTGTTCGGGCACCTAGACTGCCTCTACTTGACCCAAACTTTGATTATATCTACTATTCGGGCACCTAGACTGCTTCTACTTGACCAAAACCATGATTATGTCTACTGTTCGGGCACCTAGACCGCCTCTACTTAACCGAAACTATGATTATATCTACTGTTCGGGCACCTAAACTGCTTCTACTTGACCCAAACTTTGATTATATCTACTATTCGGGCACCTAGACTGCCTCTAAGCGACCGAAACTGTGGAAATTTCAGCCGCATAAGTTCGAGGTCAGGCCGTCTCTATTAAACCCAATCATACAAAAGAGGCAATTCAAATGGTGTCAGGCACCTTTGGAATAGCCTCTTCGCCTTTTGGGTGAACGACAAGTCATGATTGTCTTGCTAAGGTATGTCGATCACCCCTGCTTAACAGCGGGAAAGGCTTTTTTCATCATTGCACACAAAAAAGTGACAATTTTTTGAAATTAACTAAATCAGTTTGATAAGGGCGTTTCTGTCGGATAATATAAATTTGTTGTCTTATTTTAAAAAAGATTAGGAATTTGGCAGAATACCATAGGGGGCATGCCGACAATGAATCATACTAAACAAGCTTCAAAGGTTTTCAGAGATCTTGAGCTGGTAAAAAAAGAAGTTGTACTGGATGTGGATGGATTTAAAGACCTTCCAAATCAATTAATGATCATTCAATTAAGCAAGCGGGATTTAGCCATTGCCAAAGTCATTCAGCCATTTTTCGAACAGCACATGGAAATGATTGTCAGCGAGTATTACACACAAATTCAAAAGGAAAAATCTTTAGAGCAGATTATTTGGAAAAATAGTACGGTTGATCGCCTGAAAGGAACGCTGAAAAAGCATCTTTACGAACTATTTTCAGGGGTCATTGATAGAAAATTTGTTACCCGGCGAAATCGGATTGCTCATATCCACCTCGTGATCGGGCTGCATACCAAATGGTACATGGCAGCTTTTCAAAGTCTGTTTCAATCCTTTGCAGAAATATTGCAACAAAATATTGAAGACAAAGATGAACTGATGGAGGCCATCAACGTCGTGTCCAAACTGCTTAACCTTGAGCAGCAGCTGGTGTTGGAAGCTTATCAAGAAGAGATGGAACGAATGAAGCGGGAAGAACAAGAGAAGAAACAAATTCGGGAACGGGTATTAACAACTGTTGAAAACTTATCCTCTTTTGTTCAGCATACGAACGCCTCGGTAACTTCTTTAACCGAAAAGACGACTCATTTGGTGAAGCTGGCGACATCAGGGGTATCATCGGCAAATCAAGTCCAAGAAAAGTCGGTCCAAGGAAAAACAGAAATTGATGATCAACAAATAGCCATGACCAATATTTTAGTCAATACCAATGCGATTACTGATGAAATCAAGATTTTGCAGGAAAATTCTCAAAAAATCACTGAAATCGTCCAGATTGTCAAGAAAATTGCCGACCAAACCAACCTATTGGCCTTAAATGCTGCCATCGAATCAGCCAGAGCCGGCGATCAAGGGAGAGGATTCGCGGTCGTTGCCAATGAGGTAAAAAAATTGGCAGAGCGAACGAAAGCTTCTGTTACCGATGTGAACGAATTAATTCACAAAAATCATACTCAGGTTGAAAAATTAACCACCATGATTGTCCAGGTAAATAATTTAATTCAAGCTGGCTCCAAAAAAATGAACGACATTGCTTCATTCTTCACCAAAATTGTCGACGAGGTGGAAGGCAGCAAGACACAAAGCAAAGATATCGAAACCGAGCTAGAATCATTTGCTTACTATTTTGGCGAAATCAATCAGGCCATAAGCCAACTTTCCGAAACAACAAGCAGTTTAGCGCAAATCGTTCATGACCTATAAGGCTCATACAGCATGATACGTGAAATTTGAGTGCAAAAAAGGGGTTAGCTTAAATCGTTTAGACCATGTAATTATTAGTTAGGATCAAGATTTGTCTTTTCCACTTTTGTGATACCTAGCGAGTAATAAAAAAAGACATTTCGGCCTTTGAAGACCAATTAAATGTCCTTCATCCTCGCTATGAAGGACATTTCGGCCTTTAAAAACCAGTTATGTGTCCTTCATCCTTGTTATGAAGGACATTTCGGCCTTTGAAGACCAATTAAATGTCCTTCATCCTCGCTATGAAGGACATTTCGGCCTTTAAAGACCAGTTATGTGTCCTTCATCCTTGATATGAAGGACATTTCGGCCTTTGAAAACCAGTTATGTGTCCTTCATCCTTGTTATGAAGGACATTTCGGCCTTTAAAAACCAGTTATGTGTCCTTCATCCTTGTTATGAAGAACATTTCTGCTTTCAATTGGCGATATCCACTCTCCTATTGGCGTTTGACGCTTTCCAATTGGCGATATCCACTCTCCTATTGGCGTCTGACGCTTTCCAATTGGCGATAACCACATTCCTATTGGCGTGTGGCCAGCTTCTATTGGCGATAACCACATTCCTATTGGCGTGTGGCCAGCTTCTATTGGCGATAACCCTACTCCTATTGTAGCCTGCCCCATTTGGCGGATAGCTTACCTTAATTAGCGGATCCCCTCCACTTTCAAACGGCTACTTAATTGCCCAATACTAAAAATTTGCCATTACCCATTATTTTTGCTACAATAACTGACGAACGTTCGTTAAATTTGAGGTGTTATGATTGAAGAGTGAGGAAATTAAAGAAGCTGCATTAAAATATTTTACATTGCATGGTTATGAAGGGGCGTCCCTTGCGCAAATCGCTGAGGAAGTCGGGATGAAAAAGCAATCGATTTACGCCCATTTTAAGGGTAAGGATGATCTTTTTCTGCAGGTTTTGCGTGATGCCAAGGAGACGGAACTGTCTACCAAGCTCCAATATTTTGGTAATGTTGATGCACAACATCCGGAAACAGATTTATATGGATTTCTCCAATTAATTATTCATTTTTTTCAACGAAATGAGCAGTTGAAGTTTTGGCTGCGGATGACTTTTTTTCCGCCGGCACATCTGGAGGAAGAAATTGAGAAAGAAGTCCTCGATATCGAAGAGCAGGTGCAGGCAGTCCTGGAGAGTAAATTTCAAGATTGGCTCGATGCCGGAGCAGTAGTCGGAGATACGGCAAGAACCCTGACTTATGCCTTCCTCGGCGTAGTCGATTCGATTATGCTGGAGCTTGTCTACGGTAATGACGAGAACCGGCTGACGGAAAAATTAGAAGCCTCTTGGGCCGTTTTTTGGCGGGGCATTTCCCAGCGTTAATTTTTACACAAAAGAGGTGTTGTATGAAAAAGACAATAAAAGAACAAAAGATGGTTTTTATCATTCTTCTAAGCAATATATTCATTGCCTTTCTAGGGATTGGCCTGATTGTCCCGGTGATGCCGTCGTTTATGAATATTATGCATTTGTCAGGGAGCACCATGGGCTATCTCGTTGCCGTCTTTTCGGTGGCACAGCTGCTGATATCGCCGCTCGCGGGTCGCTGGGTTGACCGTTACGGCAGAAAAATGATGATCCTGATCGGCTTATTTCTTTTTGGAGCTTCAGAGCTTCTCTTTGGTTTAGGTAATACTGTGTGGGTGCTTTATTTTTCAAGGGTAGTTGGAGGGTTTAGCGCTGCCTTTATTATGCCGGGGGTAACTGCCTATGTGGCGGATATTACCTCCCTTCACGAACGGCCGAAAGCAATGGGCTATCTTTCAGCTGCCATTAGCACCGGCTTTATTATCGGGCCTGGTATCGGCGGGTTTATCGCGGAATACGGGGTGCGCGTGCCCTTCTTCTTTGCGGCGGTGATTGCCTTTTTCGCCTGTTTCTTATCGATCTTTATTTTGAAAGAGCCGCTGACAAAAGAGCAGCTTGCGGAAATTTCGGCGACCGCAAAACAAACCAATTTTTTGAAGGATATCAAACGGTCCCTTCACCCGCTTTACCTTATTGCGTTTATGATTGTCTTTGTGCTGGCGATTGGGCTATCATCCTATGAAACTATTTTTAGCCTGTTTTCCGCCGAAAAGTTCGGCTTTACCCCTAAAGATATCGCTGCTATTGTGACGATCAGCTCGATCTTCGGGGTGGTCGTGCAGGTGTTTATGTTTGGGCAAATGGTCGACCTGCTTGGTGAAAAGAAGCTGATCCAAATTTGCTTAGTTATAGGGGTCATTTTGGCGGTTGTATCCACTGTGATCTCAGGTTTTTGGACTGTGCTGGCGGTAACAAGCTTTATTTTCCTCGCCTTTGATTTGATGCGGCCGGCATTGACGACCATTCTATCGAAAGCCGCCGGAAAAGAACAAGGATTTGTCGCCGGCATGAACTCAACCTACACGAGCTTAGGCAATATCGTCGGCCCGGCATTGGGCGGGATCTTGTTTGACATCAATATCCACTATCCTTATCTTTTTGCCGCTGTCGTTCTGGCCGTTGGTCTCAGTATTACGGTTATGTGGAAGGAAAAACTATTATCAGAGAGCTTGGCGGAATAATCACAGATATCTGGCTGTCTGCTAAAAAGAGGGGTAGCTCCCGCTGATCATAACGGGAGCTGCCCCTTCGCTTATTTTACGACGATCACATTTTATGTTGCTTTGACCAGGCTTTATTTCCGACAACTAATGTGACAACGACTACATTTTTAGAAACACTGACGTATTTTTGCAGAATATGCCAAGTCCAGACTAAAAGCTTAGAGAGAATAAGGAAGCTTTCAATTCTAGTAAATCAGCACTTGCAATACCAGCATTCCTCCACCAAAAACTAGAACAAAAAGGACAACTGGCCAAACGAATCTAAACCAATGAGAATACCTCATATTCAACATTTGTAAAGTTGCCATTACTAATCCAGTCGGTGCCAAGAAGAGCATAGCATACTGTCCAAATTGATAAGCAGTAACAACCACAAACCGCGGGATCCCCACCGTGTCAGCTAAAGGAGCAAGGATCGGCATCGAAAGAACAGCTAATCCAGAAGACGACGGAACAATAAATCCAAGAACAAAGAAGATCATTAACATAACCAGAATAAAAATTGGCCCACTTACATGCGAAACAAGAGAGGATGAAAATTGAAGGATCGTATCAGAAATCAAACCTTCATTCATCACGAGATTAATCCCTCGAGCAAGACCAATAATTAAGGAAACACCCACTAAACTCGATGCACCATTGACAAACGCATCGACTACACCTTTCTCGCCTATACCGTTTTTCCCTGTAGCCGTTAAGAACATAATGATAATAGCAAATACTAAGAATGAAGCAGCCATGGTAGGAAACCACCAGCCCGCAGCCATAACGCCCCATACCATAAGCGGGAATCCTGCGACAAACAATGTTAAAATCAATTTTTTACGCCCTGTAAACGCAGAATCTTGGTTGCCTTCAGAAGATGCTACAGACCACATTTTATTGAATTCATCACGGTCTTCATAAGAATAAGAGAACGTAGGATTCGCTTTCACTTTTTTAGAATACCAACGTAAATAAAGGACTACAAAAATCGTTGCGACAACTAACCCAGCAATTCGCCAAGTAAGACCTTCAGTGAAATTTATACCCGCAGCATTCGATGCAATGACCACGGAAAAAGGATTAATTGTAGAAAATGCGGTACCAACAGAACTTGCTAAGAATATGGCACCTACACAAACGATGGAATCATAGCCCATCGCTAAAAACACAGGAACTAAAATCGGATAAAATGCTACGGCTTCTTCCTCGATACCGCATAAAGTTCCACCTATAACCATTAAAATAGAGACGAAGAATATTAAGAGAAACTCATGTCCCTTCGTTTTTTTCGTCAAAGCTATAAGACCGGATTCAAACGAACCACTCGCCTTGACAACACCGATCAAGCCGCCTAAAACAAAAATAAATACCATAACATCAACAGCTTCAATTGTCCCGCGAACCATACTGTCTGTTATCGCTCCAGGGCCTGCAGGCTTTTGTTCTAATCTTTGATAGGTGTTTGGAACAGAGACTGGTTTCGTTATTGCTCCCGAAGTAAACTGTTTGATGTTAATCTTAACACCAAGTTTGTCAAGCTCTGCTTGCGTACTAGGGAGGCTTTTGACATCTCCATTAGGATCAGTAATTGTCAATTTAGAACTAGATGGATCATAAAATAACTTGGAATAAGACCCTGCTGGAATCGCCCATGTCGCGATTACAGCAACAATTGTTAAGAAAAACAGGATGACAAATGCTCCGGGCATTCTTAATTTAAACTTCTTTTTTGGACGCTTTTCTGTGCTGGAATCTACATTGTTCATAAAGTCATCTGTGTTTTTTGCAACGCTTACATTATTCATAAGGTCATCTCCTCTGCAGTATCGTCTAAAAGGTTTCGCAAATTGTTCATTGCTTGTTCCTCCTTTCACTTCTATAATCAAAGTGTATTGGGAGGCTTCAAAAAACCTCAAAAAGATTCGACAAGTTTTTATGAGGAGGGATTTTTTATTCCGTTTTTTTCTCGCAACATTAATCAAGATAAAATCAAGAGAATAAGCGTTGCTGCCACTTGTATTGCGTTAGCGGCACAAATTAATATACCGTTTTTTGTGGATGGCTTCATTTTGACCCTGGCCGTCATCTTATTACCCGTTTTTTTATATTTTAATGATGATCTCAATCCGATCCCATTAACACTTGGAATTGCATTTGCTTCACCTTTTTTCCGAGGACTTCTGCTTTTTATAACCAATAATTATGCCATCGAAACAATTGCACAGTATATATTTACCGATATTGCTTTTTATATTTGTTACGGATGTATGTACTATTTTTTATACTGGCATCGTGCCTATCGCAATGATAGTTCTTTCTTTTTTACTATTGTGCTCTGTGATTATGTTTCTAATATTTTGGAAGTTAGTCTGCTGTTGAATTTTTCAAATTACAGTCTCCATTTATTTAAAATCTTGTTTTTAGTAGCGTTGCTACGCAGTCTTATTAGCTGCTTTATTGCCTTTTTGTATCATTACTTTACGCTTATGATTCGAAAAAAGAGTCATGAGCAGCGGTATTATAACTTTTTATGGTCAGTTTCGGCCGTTAAAAGTGAAGTATATTTTATGAATAAGAATATTAACGAAATTGAAAGAATCATGAAAAATGCTTATTTACTCAATAAAGAGCTTTGTATTGAAAACCCTTCCAGCAAAAATGGAAGTATTGCGTTAGATATTGCCAGAGATGTACATGAAGTAAAGAAAGATTATCAAAACGTGATCAAAGGGCTGGGGAGTTATTTTGAAGTAGAAAATGACTCATTTATGCGTTTAAGCGACATCCTAAAAATCGTCCTAATGCATTCACGCAGTCTTATTAGAGAAAGAGAACTGGATATTTTGATTACGGTCAAGAACCAAATTGACCTGCAAATAAATAATCATTACTACTTGGTTTCGATCTTGTCGAATATTATTGCCAATAGCATTGATGCAATCGGAAATCAACATGGAGGCTCTATCACCGTGATTGTCAAGGATCAGGGAGAGCAGTTGCTGATAAGTATTGCTGACAACGGTCCTGGTATTCCTTCAGAGATTAAAGATATGATCTTTCAACCGGGTTTTTCTACTAAATTTAATCAACGTACGGGAGATGTTTATCGGGGGATTGGCTTGTCACACGTTAAAATTATTGTGGCAGAACAATTCGGCGGGAATATAGAAGTTGTGTCTGAAGAAGGAAAAGGAACGATTTTCTTTTTAACGTTGAGCAAGGAAAAACTAACGATGGAGGAACAGTCATGAATTTTTATATTATTGACGATGATCTTGCAGTCACGATGATCTTGCGAAGAATCGTGGAAGAAGACATGAGCAATCGGGTAGTTGGAGCATCGGTATCGCCTAAAGACGCCTTAAATGAACTGATGTTACTCGATGTTGATATTGTATTAGTCGATTTGTTGATGCCCGAACTAAACGGGATTGCCTTAGTGGAGGCACTTGGCAAAACCAAACCCGAGTTGAAATTTATTATGATTTCACAAGTACGAGATAGTGAATTGCGAGAAGATGCTTATAAAGCTGGAATCGAATTTTTTATCGATAAACCCATCAATATTATTGAAGTCCGGACCATCGTTGATCGCGTAAAACAAAGTATTTTGATGGAACAAAAACTGAAAAAAATTCAAAACTTATTAGGATCCTCTTCAGAAAGCTTTACAGATTTACATTCAAATCATTTTAATGAAACAAAAAAGAAGGTACGATCTATTCTGGGGTTTTTAGGAATAACTTCGGAAGCGGGTTCGGCTGATATCTTAAATATTTGCCAAGTGATGATCGAACAAAATATCTCTTTTAACTCGATCAATTTCGATCAACATTTTGCTCTAGACCCTCATGAAAAGAAAATTATTTTTCAGCGGGTTAGACGAGCGATAAAAAAGGGTATGGTAAATCTTGCTAATCTGTGCCAGGATGATTTTGAAAATGAATTAACGATGGAGTATGCTAACACGCTCTATGGGTATAAGGATATCCACAAAGAGATTCTCTTCTTGCAAGGAAAATCATCAACCGGAGGCAAAGTGTCTCTCAAGCAATTTTTTGATGGCTTAGTCATGCAAGCCAATAATTAATTATAGTTAATGGAGATTTATTGAGAAAAAGTGTAGATATTGCCATAATGAATGTAGATACCCCGAACAGGGCACCCACAACAGCGGGTGCCCTTCCTTCATTATTGTATAATGACGGTTCCGGTTTTTCCTTGGAGTGCGTCTTTTGCTTTGTTAAGTGAAGTGACAATTGACTTTCTACCCATTTTGGATTTTGCAAATTGCATCGCTGCTTTTACTTTTGGTAACATCGAGCCAGGGGCAAAATGTCCTTCTTCAATATACTTGTGTGCTTCTTCTAATGTGATGCTAGCAAGGTTCTTTTGGTTCGGTTTGTTAAAGTTAATGGCAATTTGTTCTACCGCTGTTAAGATGACCAGTTCGTCGGCATCAAGCAGTTCGGCAAGTTTTTCAGATGCTAAGTCTTTATCGATAACCGCAGCTACGCCTTCGAGGGTGCCATCTTCTTTTTCAATGACAGGCACACCGCCGCCGCCAACGGTGATGACCACATGGCCGGCATCTACCATTGTTTTAATAATCTTTTCTTCTACCACCGCAATTGGGGCTGGGGAGGCCACTACTCTTCGATAGCCGCGGCCGGCATCTTCCTTCATCACATAGCCTTTTTCTTCTTGAAGCTTCATAGCTTGTTCTTGTGAAAAGAAGGAACCAACAGGTTTGGTAGGATTTTTAAACCCAGGGTCGTTAGGATCTACAACCACTTGAGTGATGATCGAGGCCACGTCGCGTTGGATGCCTCTTGCCCTCATTTCTTCCCTGATTGCCTGTTGCAGGTGATAGCCAATATAGCCTTCACTCATGGCACCGCACTCTGGAAATGGCATCACCGGTTTGCCGTCATCGATTGTGTTGGCCGCTTCGTACGTTGCCACGATCTGACCTACTTGCGGGCCGTTTCCATGGGCAACAATGACTTCATGTCCTTCCTCGATTAAATCAACAATTGGTTTTGCTGTTTCTTTACAAGTGAAAAGCTGTGCTTCCGCTGATGTATCTTTTGGATTGGCCTGAAGCGCATTTCCTCCAAGCGCTATTACAATTCTTGACATATTTCGACTCCTCTTTCTATCAATCTTCTGCAAATTGGGCATAATATAAAGGCTGGCGGATAAACCCCAACCTTTATATTAAAATTCTAAAATTATACAGTTACTGCTCTGGCAGTCTTCATTGTGCATAATCTTAAATTATAGAGTTGCCACCATAACTGCTTTAATGGTGTGCATTCTGTTTTCTGCTTCATCGAAGACAACGGAGTGTTTGCCTCTGAATACTTCATCGGTTACTTCTCTGATATCAAGACCCATTGTGTCTTTTCCATTCTTGGCTACCTTCGTTTCGAAGTCATGGAAGGATGGTAAGCAGTGCATGAAGATCACATCTGGGTTTTCAGTTGCCTCGATCATATCCTCGTTCACTCTGAATGGAGTAAGAAGCTCTACACGCTGAGCGAGCTGGTCTTCTTCGCCCATTGATGCCCAAATATCAGTGTAGAGAACGTCTGCGCCTTTAATCGCTTCAATGTTGTCAGATACTTCAATGATGGCGCCAGTTTCTTTGGCAACGATCTGAGCCTTTTCGATGATTTCTGGTGATGGGTGCAATTCCTTTGGTCCGTAGGCCACAAAGTGCATGCCCATTTTGGCACAGCCATACATCCAGGCATAGGCCATATTGTTTCGGGTATCCCCCACAAAGACTACTTTTGTCTTGTTTAATGGTTTTGCCACATGTTCTTCGATGGTCAGCATGTCTGCTAGGATTTGTGTTGGGTGATCCACATCGGTTAAACCATTCCATACCGGAACTCCTGAGTGTTTGGCTAAATCCTCGACTACCTTTTGGTCATAGCCGCGGTATTCAATGCCATCATAGAAACGGCCAAGAACCTTTGCTGTATCTTCAAGCGATTCCTTTTTCCCCATTTGGGAGCTGTTGGAATCAAGGAATGTAACACGTGCGCCTTCATCCAATGCGGCCACTTCGAAGGCACATCTTGTTCTGGTTGATGTCTTTTCAAATAACAGCACAATATTTTTCCCTCTGAGGACATCATTGTAAATTCCGGCACGTTTCTTTGCTTTTAAATCATGTGACAAATCAAGCAGATATCTGATTTCCTCCGGTGTGAAATCCATTAAGGTTAAGAAACTTTTTCCTTTTAAATTTACTGGCATTGTAAAAATTCCTCCTCTAGATCCATAGATATATATTTTAACCATGCAGATTTACATGGGTATTACACAATTTAGAAACGTCCCATATGCTCCGTCAGTATCATAATGAGAGTTAGAAACCAGCAAATCTCTCGTCATAGCTTTCTTTTGCGCGTTAGCGTATGTTTCCTTCGTAACGGCTAATTTTTACAGAATACAAGGCACAGAGAAAATATGGAACCAAATCTCATTTCCTGACTTTATAATAAATGGCCGTTTCAAAAACAATCACAAATCATCAAATATCATCATCCAGAATTGATAAATTCAAAGTTTTGCCACATTTTTAAAACACACATATTCAGGAAAATATATGGACAATTGGATAAAACTGTTTTCCGTTTCAAACGGTTTTTTTTTGCACAAATTTCCCCTATAATTAAAGTTTAGAGCGTTTCAAAACGTAACTAAACACGATTCTTTTTAAAATATATCTGCTGGTTTTCACTGGTTATCTGCATTTTTTCACCAGATATCTGCAATTTTTTGGAGGACAATAAGATGATTCATATACTTATCAGGTACTTGGGAATTAAAACGAAGCTGCTACATGAGATCGTCAACGTGATTGAAGAACTCACCCCGCCGGACAAGGCGGTTCTTGATTTATTCGCCGGTTCGAATGTCGTTGGACAGGCCTTAAAGGAAAAATTCATTGTTTACACGAATGATATCCAGGAATACAGCTATATAACCGCCAAAGCGCTAATTGAATATACGAGTATGAACGACCTGAACAGTCTCAATGACGACATCATTTTTACCAGCGAATTCTATCACGATAATAAACAGACGCTTCTAGAAATCTTTCAAACTCCGATTCAGTATGAACGGGAATTACTAGGAAGGCTGCATCAATACAATGATGCGGATTTCAATGATTTTATTGAGCTGTATAACCATTCTCCGTTTTACACCGATTACCAAAACAAGCATGCTTCATTTGCTGATTGTTTAAGCTATTTTACCGAAGCGCATATTGAAAAATATCAAACAAAGGCAGTTGTTTTTCCTTATATTCTATTTAGTACCTATTACGGCAATCCGTATTTCAGTTTGGAGCAGTGTATCGAAATCGACAGTATTCGCTATGCGATTGACCGGCTTTATGAAACGGGAAAAATTACCGCAAAGCAAAAAGATATTTATCTTTCGGCATTACTGTATGTACTCCACAATATTGTTTGCAGCGTCGGTGACCATTTCGCCCAGCCGCAAATCATTCAGGAAGCCACAGACCGCTCGCGGTTGAAGATTAACCTGCGGGAAAGGAAAAAAATTATCGGTAAAAAACGTTTGCTCGTGCAAACATTATTTAATGAGAAAATTACCGAAATCAAAATGTTTTTAACAAATGGCCGGATTGAAAATAAAGCGTTCAACGAAGACTATGCAGAGCTTCTCTCGGATAAAAACGCGCAAATTTTGGCCGAGATCGGCACCGTCTATATCGATCCACCTTATACGAACGCGCATTATTCGCGGTTTTATCACATTCCCGAAACACTGGTAAAATATGACTATCCTGATATCCAATTTAACGGACGTTATCGCACGGACCGCTATCAATCCAATTTTTGCATTAAAACGAAGGCGTATGAAGAATTCGACCAGATGCTGCAAAAATGCAGCTTTTATCGGTTAAATTGTGTGATCAGTTACTCCAATACGTCCCAGTGTATCCTGGAAATTGACGATATCATCGGAATTTGTCAAAAGCATTATCAACACGTCAACATCAACCAAGTGGATCATATGTACCGCAACTTTGGCCAAAAACCAAATAGGGTTACGGCGAAGGAATTTATTATATCCTGTCAAATATAGGTGGTTTTCATGAACAAATATATGGGAAACAAGGATCGGGTCCTTGATTCTATTTATAAGGAAATAGTTGAATTTACCGGCGGCGATTTTCAGACCCTTTTCGATGCCTTTGCCGGTACCAATAACGTCGGAAAATTTTTCAAACAAAAGGGTTATCGGATTATCGCTAATGATATTAATGATGTTTCCTTTGTATTGGGAAAAGCCTATATCGAAAATAATCAGTACCCGGCGTTTAAAGGATTGTTCAGTGATGTGAACGATGATTTTTACAGCTGCCGGCGGTTGAAGCAAGCCGTGGATTCCGCTGATTTCACCAGTTTGATGAATAAGCTTGTGGCCTTAAACAGCCAAGTTTTTCACCCGGAACATTTAACCGAAGACTATGATCGGATTGTGATGGTGTTAACCTATTTATCGTTTCTTGCCGATCGACGCGACTATTCCTCTGATGATGGGGCGGACTTCACGATAACCGAAGAGAATTTTATTTTTCGCAATTACTGTGAAGAGGGCGCCAATTCTGAGTATGTCAATCTTGTCACCTGGAAAAGCCTTAAGGCACAGGCAACTGCACTAAAAAAGCTAATTGCAAAGCTTGAGGCCGCGGGACCGGAAGAAAAGGCAAAAATCGAAAAAACTGTTGATGAAGTCACCGCCTATTTTGAATCGTTCGGGGAAAAGCCGTTTGCGATGGCTAAGTTTACCAATGGATTATCATTAATCGGCAGCTTATGCGAAAGTGAAATCGTGCAGCAAGACGCCTATGTGCATGCCAAGCTTGTCGGGATCTATGAAAAATTATTGAAGTTGAAAAACCGCAATAACCATATTGGCCGAAGGATGTTTTTCACAAAGGAACATGGTGAACGGATCGACCTGATTTTAAATATCATTCTGTATTGGTTCCGGAATCGGATTATTTCCGAACAGGAATACTATTATTTGCTTTGTTCTCTGCTGGAGTCGGTTGCCTTGTTTTCAAATACGAGTGCCACCTACCAGGCCTTTTACAAGACTTATCGGCCAAATACGCTGCAGGAATTTCGCTTGGTGATTCCGGAGGTGATTACAAGTGACAGAGAGCATCTTGTCTATCAGCAGGATACCTTCAATTTGATTGGAGAGATCGATGCTGCTTCCAGCGTCCTGTATCTTGACCCGCCATACAATTGGCGGCTGTATGATTCAAACTATCATTTATTAAATCTGATTGCTAAGTATCATACGATTCCTGATTTAACCGAATACGAAAAAGGAATTATTGGGGCGTCGGGGGAGTACCGCCTTGGGAAAGAGTATGATTATACCAATTATAATCGCCGGAGTACGTTCGAGGAGCTGTTATTCCAATTGGTGATGAAATCAAACTCAGACTATATTGCCATCAGCTATTCCAATAGTGAAAGCAATCATAATCGCGAGGCGATTGAAGACAGCATTCAAGTCATCAGTGACTTTTTTCAAAATCCAGCCCATTTCAGCGAGTTCAAGGTCGTCAATCTCAACCAAATTTACAACTTTGAAAGCCGGAAAAACCAGAAAAAGACACCGATCACTGAATTGCTTTTCCTTGCCAAGAAAAACAACTAAAAAAATGGTCAGGCACCTCGTTACGGCGCCTGACATTTTTATACAAAAGGAATCCCCGTCCCGATGGAAATGCTATGCAGAATTTCATTAAATTCCGGTTCGCTGAGTTCGTGGTAGAGAAATTCAGTTAAATCATGGATGGTGGCAGCTCCTGCGGCGGGCTTTTCCATTAGCCAATCCGGGTATAGATCCTTATCAACGGGAATATGATCGACAAATTCCTTCAGCAAATGATTAATATCCGTTTCTTGCTGCTGCAGCAGTTTTAATTGAAATGATTTAACGGTTTCTCTTAATAAAAAGCTTAAATAAAAGTAACGGGCCTCTTCCTTTAAGGCACTATATTGGAAGTTGCTGATTCTTTGGGCGATGGGTGAAGAAGTTCCGTCACTCAAAACATCATTAATAAAATCGGTAATATCCTCTTTTTTGGTTAATGATGTAAAATAGGCCTCATACAATTCCCTGTCCCCATATAGAATAATCGAAGTCAGCAGGGGATTGGTTGAAAAAACTTCCTTGGCATCAAACCCCGTCCGATGTTCAATATTTTTAACATACTTGGTTAGCCGAAATTTATGGGAGTAGGGCAATTTGCTAAAGATATCATGGAATCTAGCCATAATATAGGGCTGCTGACTGCCCGCTGACTTCAAATCACTTTCCCGCACTTTCAATAACAAAAGCCAGGTAAGAATATAAACATTCGGGCATTTTTTGTTATGAAAATAATCAATCGCCTTTTTGACAATATCACTTCTCGTCACATATTCCTGTTCAGTCTGGTGGTAGGGATTTTTAAATTTCACTTTATCTAAATGCTTATTTTTCTGTTTATCGGCCTCCACCGCTGCTGTTTTAGCATAGACATCCTCAATGTAGTTTAAGTAGGTGGAAAGCGTTTTGATATTGGTTGTAAAAATAAATGTCCGCTGGCCTTCCTCCACGGATGCCGACTTAAATCGTTTGATCCGCTCGGCATCGGCCTTCAGTCGATTGTATTCGGCAAACACAAAACTAGTCATTCTTGATCACCATCCAGATACATACTGAAACCATTTAGATAGCCGCTATCAATATTCGTTAAATTGCCCTCGGTTAATTGCAGGGACATCACCTTGATGCGAACATCATCCTTGTAATCCTTATGATAAAAATCCCGTTCGCCATATTGGTCAGGATTATGGGCCACTAAAATCGCTTTGAACTCGTCGTGGAATAAATTTTTAAAATTATCCCAAACATAGACTAAATGCGTAATTTCCGGCTTGATTGAGACAAAATCTGCTTCGATATCCCAGCTGCGATTTTTCGCGTCAATCAGGATGGGCGTGCCCAAGATCGCCGGCGGATTTTGCTGATCAGCCGGATCGATTCTGATGACGACGATATCCGGTATGGCATCGAGTGACCTTTCTCTCCCAGCCTGATCGACATAGGCCCATTTGATATCGGCATGTTGGATAAACCGTTTGCGATTCTGGAACCACACCTGATACGTTTCATGATCAGTATAGATTTCGACGGCCGGCAGGTTTTCCTTTCTCGCCTTAAATAACGGGTAAAATTTCAGCCCAGAGGCCTTTTTCACCCTATCGCCCAAAAACAAGGCGACCTTGTAAAACAGCCAAATTTCAAATAATCGATCATCAAATTTCTCATTAAACATCCGAAAGTCAATTTTATTGATCGGAAGCTTCGCCAGCCCTTTTAATGACAGCAAACTTTCATATAATTGGATCAGTTCATTGTAAATCGGATTGATGATTTTCCTGTTTCTGTAGCGCTTCCTCACTTTATGCTTCAACCTGATATAGGTATCTTTATGAGAAAAACTGACCTTATACCGTTGTTTTAGGACGAGCTGAAACTGGCGCAGCGTCTTTCCTAAGCTGATCGTCTCTTTAATGACAGCCGTTTCCTGATGAACATCGATTTGTTTTAAGCTGAATTCGATTAAGTGAAGTAAATTGGCGATAATCTTGGCAGTTATTTGGTATTCCGGCACCTGAAAGGTGGTCTGCATTTTTTTCAAAGGGTATTGTTTCTCGGGGTTCTTCACCAATTTGTTCAGCTGGATATACCTGTCGATATCCAGCTCGCCGCTCGATAAATCTTCTGCAAAAAAATGCACTTCCCGGCGATGCTGCCTCAGACTCTTGATGATTTTGTGGATCAGCTTGTTCGTCTTTTCCAAGTTTGCCACCAGGCATAATAAAAATAAGGAATAGTAAAACGCCTTATTCTCGTCGTCCGCTTCATCCGTTAGTAGACTTTTGGTGATATCGTCATAGTCCGTTTGATAATCACCCGCAGAGAAAAACGAGGCGACAAGATGTTGGGTTTCTTCAAAGATATTTCGTCTCGGGAAATAGTTCAGCTTATCTAACATTTTGCTTAACCCCAAAATTATATACTTTCAATTCTCTGTAGTTCGATGAAACTGTGCGGGTACCTATTTACGATCATTTTCACTTCGTCCAGCTTATCCGGTTCTTCCACTAACGCTTCACAGGCGGGAATCACCGTCATGCAGAGGGCCGCATCGATAACCTCAGTGAAAATGGCGGCCAGCAGATTGGCAAACTGCTGCTTTTTATCTTGATCGGTTATATTGTCCAATAATTGGCGATAGGTAGTATCGTTTTTCAGCAGCTTTTCCGACTCATCGGGATCGATCCCCAATAAGGAAATTTCACTGCTCATTAAGCCCCGTCGTATTTTAAAATAATGAAAGGCAATTTTATAGGCATCAATCAGGAATGATGTTCCGAGCGGAAGGTACACTCTAATATCATTAATGATTTGATTTAGTTTTGCCAGTACTTCTTCCTCAAAGTACTGGATCGATTCGTAGTCCGGGACTTCAATCAATTCCTCCGGTAGCTCGACATCCTGTAACGGACCTTTCTTGCTGGTAAGCAAATTAATGATTAAGGCATTTTCCTTCTGCCGATCTTCCGGCGGACCGATAAAAATCCATTTAAATCTCCTCGTTAAGGCTTCGGAAAGCTCGGATGTGAAGGTGCGGTCATACTTATTCATGCTGCAAATCATTCGAAAGCGATTCGGGATGATGATTTCATGAAGATATTGATTGAACCCTTTTTGGTAGGCTAGTTTTAACACTTTATTTTCCGAACCCAATGCCGTAAATAACGGTCCCAAGCAGGCATCCATATCCGTGCGGTTAAACTCATCAATGACGGTAAAGGTGGTGATATAATCCTCCGTCAGCAACATTTTCTGATAACAATCGATAATCCCATCGGTAATGACACCATTCGTGGGCACAATCAGTTCCTGATATCCTCCATCAGGCTTCTTTGCATATTGGATGTTCCGCCCGCCGATTACTTTTCCAACATTCCAGTCACTGCTTGCCGTGTTCATATCAGGGTAGGCTCGATACAGCAATTTCGGAATGATCTCTGAGAGCGTTGTCTTTCCTGTCCCCGGTGGGCCATAAAGAATGATATGAAACCCGGCATTTAACGCTGATATGAAACTAAGTAAACTAAAGTGATCGATTTCGATGTAGTCCTGTATTTTCTTAAATAAATCTGCCGGATTGTCATACAACCATTTATTGACCAATAATTTATTTTCCGCCAGTGCGTTTAATTCCTCTTTCGTGATCTCATTGATCGCATCGATCATTGTAAAACCTCCTCAAAAAACGGAAAACTGCTTACTCAATAATTGATTATACGTCAAATCCAGTCACTGGCAAAATTTACTTGCGGATAACCCTCGTTTACTTGCGCATAGCGCCATTTATCTTATGGATGCGACAACTTTACTTGCGCCCACAATCAATATACCTGCCGTATGCCGCCATTCCCTTAATTGTCGACAAATTCATATTCCGGCGGTTTCACCCTAAATCCTTTGGTGATCCACAGTAGAACTACAAACCCGATGACCAGCCAGGAAAATCCAAAAATAATCGCCAGCCGATCAAGGCTGAACCATAAATAAATCGTGAAGGCCAGGCCAATCAACGGGAACAGCCCATACCCAATAAAGCGTTTCCAACCTAACGTTGATTTATTTTTTAAATAATAAACAATAACGGACAGATTCACGAACGTAAATGCGGTAAAGGCGCCGAAATTAATCAGCGACGTAGCCGTAACAAGGTTTAAAAATAAGGCACTCAGCGCCAAAATGCCGATAAAGATAATATTATATACAGGTGTCTGCCTTTCTTTATGAATATAGCCAAACCATTTATTTGGCAGAACGCCATCCCGGCCCATGGCATACATCAAGCGTGAGGCACTTGTCTGCGCTGCTAAACCGGATGCAATTACCGACGTAAGGGCGCCGCTGGTAAAAATAGATTGAAACATGATGCCACCGATATGCTTGGCAATTTCCGGGGAGGCTCCGTTAATATTGCTCAATAGCGAAACATCCGGGTATAGATTTTGCATAAAAAAGGTGACCGTTATAAAAAAGATGCCGCCGATTAAGGCAATCAGAAAGATCGCCCGCGGAATCGTTTTCGTCGGGTTAATCGCTTCTTCAGCTAACGTGGTAACGGCATCAAAACCAAGAAACGATAACGCCAGAATGGAAGCACCGGAGAATAACAGGCGCAAGCTGATATCCTGGGAATAGAAAGGATTTACGGTAAAGCTGCCGCTACCTTCACCGCTTATAATGGCCCGGGCGGTTAAAATGATAAAAAGAACAGCGACCAAAAATTGAAAAATAACAAATAAGGTATTGGCCGAAACGGCTACTTTAATCCCGGCAATATTCATAACGGTAATGATGAACACAAAACTGACAATCCAAACCCAGACGGGAATATGGGGAAAACTTGCGGATAAATAAATCCCTGATAACAGGGCATTAATCATCGGTAAAAATAAATAATCTAACAAGGCCGACCAGCCAACGAGAAATCCCAGCTCCGAACTGATCGTTTTTTTTGCATACGTATAGGCAGAACCTGCTTCAGGAAATAGCCGCGCCATTTTCCCGTAGCTTAGTGCCGTGAATAATATTGCAATAGTTATTAAGACATACGAGGCAGGAACATGTCCATGTGTCTCAGCTGATACTACTCCAAAAGTATCGAAAACGGCAAAGGGTGACATATAGGCAAGGCCCAGAAATACAATCGCCATCATCCCCAATGACCGTTTCAATGTTCCCTGTGAAGAATTCAAGCTAATTCCTCCTTACTCAACATGGAAAAATGAATATTTCCTATTTAACTTCATTGTAGAATATTTTTCTTATAAAATATTTGTATTAATTGTGTCTTTATTTTGTAAAAATCCCCAATAAAAAAACCATACTATGGAGGTAATTTCCAAAGTCTGGTTTTAGCAAAAAGAACGGGTATAGCAGAAAAATGAATTTTGTGGGCATATAGAAGGCCGCTTTCTGTCCTCTAAAGCAGAAATACGGATTTTGAAGCCGCTTTCTTACCTTATAATTTCCTTCTGAATACCGAAAAATCAAATATAGCCGGATGAAAGTATTCCTGCGACAAAAGGACGGGCACATTGCTGGCTGTATAGCCCACTTCGTCCAAAAAGAGAAGGGCACGGCCGATCTCCACCTGAAAAATTTCAGCCAGTTTGGCATTAGCATTTACTGGTTTGACGTGGGACAGATCCGATTCAATTTGTTCCGAACACTTCTCCTTCATAAAATCAAAAATCGATCTCTCAAAATCTTGAACCTCATATGATACCTGGATAATTCGAAGCGGCAGCATATCCGTAATGTGAACCGCAGGCAAGCCGTCAGCATTGATGACACTTTCGACCTGAAGAATTTCTTCACCGGGGTCCACCTTTAGCCGGGCAGCAATATTTTCATCGGCGGATATTTTTTCAAAATGAATATTTCCAACCGAAGGCTTGTATCCTTTTTGAGCCAAAACCTCGAGTATCTCCTGATCGATATCAAGGCGGGCTCCTGCCTCCAGCACATGGGTATTAATAATCGTACCGATTCCTCGGCGGCGGCTGATAAAGCCCTTTGATTCCAAGTCGGCCAGAACATCTCTAATGACGGTTCTGCTTACCCCCAAGATTACAGCCAGTTCTGCTTCAGGGGGAAGCCGGTTTAGATTCTGCGAAGCGGAATGTTTGATGAGCTGCATGATAGCCCGCTTTACCTTTTGAAATAGCTGTTCATTGTCAACCTTGAAGAATATTTCTTTTTCCAATTTCATCAACCCTTTTATGATAGAGGTGTCCCCGGTTGCTTTTAAATCAAGCGCAGATATTATCTGCCACAGGTCAAAATCAAAGTAAACTTACCAATTCATCATATTAAAATTTATTTTCTGTTTCAAGCGTCATAACAAGAAATATTCTTCCCAATGAATAAACAAACAGCTTTAAAAAACCCCGATACGCCGTCAGTTGATCCGGATTTTTTAAAGCTGGAAGCTGTCGGTGTCAGGCACTATGGTGCGGTGCCTGACACCATTTATAGCAGCCTCGAACCTATCCACCTAAGACTTAGGAAAGAACTAATTCCTTATCTGTTTTAAAGGCTGCCTGTAATGCTTGTTCCAATTCAAATTTTGCTTCTGTTTCTTTTTCAATATCTTGTTTGCTCAAACCTAAGAAGTAAACAAGTAATCCTCGCATAGCTGTCAGTCTGTTTTCAGCTTCGTCAAATACTATTGAAAAATCAGAATCGATAACTTCATCCGTTACTTCCTCATTGCGAGTAGCAGGCAGGCAGTGCATGAATTTAGCACCTGGGTTTGCTTTTTTCATTAGATCCATGGTTACTTGATATTTTGGATAGAAGATTGACATTCTTTCTTCTTCTGATAATTCCGCTTCATATAGGCCATACCATACATCTGTATAAACAAAGTCGGCATCTTTCAGTGCTTCATCGGCATCTTCAGTGATTAAGAAGCTGCCGCCTGATACTTTGCAGTTTTCTTCCATAATCTTAATATGGTTTTCTCTTAATTGGAAACCTTTTGGTCCAAATTGGGCAAAACGCATTCCCATTTTCGTTGTAATAAAGCCAAGGGAAGCACAAACTTGTGTAGCATCGCCAACAAAGACAACCTTGCAGTCTTCTAACTTTTTGCCTTCCGGAAGATGCTCAATCATGGTGATAATGTCGCCCATTTCTTGGGTTGGGTGGTTATAGTCGGACATCCCGTTGATGACCGGAATCGTAGCATGTGTTGCTAAATCGACGACAGATTTATGTCTTTCAACACGGGCCATTAGGATATCTACTAATCTGGAAAGCACTCGGCTTGTATCTTCAATCGTTTCATGGCCGCCAAGTTGGATTTGACCTGGTGCTAAATATTGAGCATGGCCGCCAAGCTGTTCCATTGCTGTTTCAAACGATACACGTGTTCTAGTTGATGATTGTTGGAAAATCATCCCTAATGTTTTATTTTTCAGAAGCTGTGGATAATAGCCGGCTTTAATACATTTTTTAAGTGCAAGTGATAGATTAGCAATGTTCATTAATTCTTCCTTGGTAAAATCGTTCGTATCGATAAAGTCTTTTGCTGTCATGGTTTATTCCTCCTAAGTTTCAAAAACTATTTTTCTATTAGTAACGTATTTATAAGGATTTATGATTACAAAATCAGCCTACATTAGCTGTGATTAATGTTCCGGTGGAGCCTTTCATTGCCAGCGAGGCTTTTTCCAAAGAAGCAATCACGGCTTTTTTATTTTTGCCGCTTTGGGCAAATTGGATCGCTGCCTGCACTTTTGGCAACATACTTCCCGGAGCAAATTGTCCTTCTTCACAATATTTGATTGCTTCTTCAATTGTAAGCTGTGCCAGCTCTGTTTGATCTGGTTTGCCCCAGTTGATCGCCACTCTGTCAACCGCCGTTAAGATAAAGAGATAATCAGCGTCGACAAGCTCAGCTAATTTTGCCGAAGCAAAATCTTTATCAATAACAGCTGATACTCCTTGGTAATCGCCGTTTTCGTCCTTAATGACCGGTATACCACCTCCTCCACAGGCAATGACGATAAATTCCTGGTCAAGCAGGTTGACAATCGAATCACGTTCGACAATATCAATTGGTTTTGGCGATGGTACCATCTTGCGCCAGCCTCTGCCGGCATCTTCGGCATATACCTCGCCAGGATGGCTTTCCATTAAAGCCTTGGCAGTCTCCTCATCATAATAACTGCCGATTGGCTTGGTTGGATTGGCAAAAGCCGGGTCGTCTTGATCAACGACTACCTGTGTCACAATCGTTTCAACATGCCATGGCATCCCTTGTTTTCTCAGTTCTTTCTTAATCCCATTTTGCAAATGGAAGCCGATATATCCTTGACTCATGGCCGTACATTCTGGAAGATCCATTGGAGCCACTTTGCCGTCCAGCTGTGAAGATTTATCAAAAGCTAGTTGGATCATGCCCACCTGCGGGCCGTTGCCATGGCTCACAATGATTTCATGCCCATCTTTTATCAGATTGACCAGTGCATGGGCAGCATCATCGATGGCCCGTTTTTGCTCCGAAGGTGAATTTCCTAGTGCATTTCCACCGAGTGCAATAACAATTCTTGACATTCAGTTTTTACCTCTCTCTACTTCAATATAGCTTTTGGGAGTTCACATCCCATTTCATTTTCGAAATGGGACGTGAGACATCATTTATTATGCCAAAACCAATTCTTTCTCTTTCTTCACTCCTGCTGGGATTCCTGAAGGCTGCTGCTGGGTAATGCAGTGGATGTTGCCGCCGCCAAGCAGGATTTCACGCGCATAAACACCTACTACTTTATGTTCAGGATAGATTTCTCGAAACAATTCCAAGGCTTTCTCATCATTTGGATCGCCGAATAATGGAACGATAACGCCGCCGTTGGCCGTGTAATAGTTAGCATAAGAGGCTGCTAAGCGGTCGCCTTCAACACGCGGCAGGGTCCCGTCTACACTGTCTACCCCTTCGCTTTCTTCCTTAGTAATTAACACAGGAGATGGAACATACAATTTATGAACGATTAACTTGCGGCCTTTGGCGTCCGTTGTATTGGTTAAAATGTCATAACATTCTTTAGAAATTTCATATTGCGGGTCGTCTTTATCATCGGTCCACGCTAATACGACTTCTCCAGGGCGCACAAAATTACAGATATTATCAACATGGCCATTGGTCTCATCGAGATAAATCCCACGTTTCAGCCAAATTACTTTTTCCAGATTTAAATACTCTTTTAACGTATCTTCGATTTCTTGCTTCGTTAAATGAGGGTTACGTCCCGGGCTAAGCAGGCATTCTTCCGTGGTAATTAATGTGCCTTCGCCGTCAACATGGATCGAGCCACCCTCAAGGACAAAGTTATTTAAGCGATAACGGTCTATCCCTTCAATATCACAAACCTTTTCGGCTATGCGGTCATCCTCGTCCCAAGGAAAGTAAAGTCCATCAACAAATCCGCCCCAAGAGTTAAAGGCCCAGTCAACACCGCGGACATCGCCGGTTTCATCATTGACGACAAAGGTTGGTCCTACATCACGCATCCAAGAGTCGTTGGATGCCATTTCGACAACCCGGATATTTTCAGGAAGCATATGGCGGGCATTGACATATTGTTCCTTGCTGACGCACATGGTTACTGGCTCAAATTGGGCAATCGCCTTCGCCACTTCAACGAAAGCATGTTGTGCCGGTTTTGCGCCATAGCGCCAGTTATCAGGTCTCTCCGGCCAAATCATCCAACAGCCGTCATGATGCTCAAATTCACCAGGCATGCGATATCCATCTTTTTTTGGTGTGCTAAGCAATGTTCTCATCGTGTCCAACTCCTTGTTTATTTTTTTGTTTTATACTGTGATTTACAATTAATTCCCCGACAATGATGGAAATGATGGTGCCAATCATCAGAGGAAGTTTGAACATAATCTCGTCTTTACTTGCATTCAATGGTACGACGGTGAAAACAACCGAAACTATCAATAATACAAGCGGTACATAAGTAATGATCTTTAACATCGGGCCATTTGCTTTGACTTTGAAAGGACGTTCCCGATCAGGATCGATTTTCCGCAGTTTTAAGAATGAAGGGAACATCAAAATATAAGATGCCAGCAGTGTAACCAGGTTAAGGGCAAAGAAGCTCCAGAAAATATCCTCCAGTCCTAACTGGGTCATCAGCGGTGCAATTAAGACCAGCACCGATGCCACGATACCATTGACAATCGGAGCGCCAATAGGCATCTCAGTCTTTTCGTTTTTCCATTTAAAAATCTTCGGAAAACAGTTGTTTTCACTGGCATATAGGGCAACATAGTTGACCCCGTAAGCCCAGGAAATTAAGTTCGCCGCTAAGGTAAACAGGAACATCAAGCCGACAATTGTTACAAACCAGCCGCCTTTTGCACCAAGTAAAATCGTGAAGCTGTCGATTAAGCCGCTATCGGTTGTCAGTTTGTCAAATGGAATGGCAACCCCAACTCCGAATGCTGCCAAAATATAGAATACTGCAATCATTAAGCCGCCCAAGACCAGTGCTTTCGGTATATCCTTCTGCGGATCATTCATTTCACTTGACATTGCTGCGACTACTTCAAATCCGAGGAAGTTAAAGATAATAACCGAAATAAATGAAAGGCTGTTTATATCAAGTGAAGGCAACAGTGTTTTTGCGTTAAACGTATTAGCTACACCTTGTGTTACGGCGAAATAAATGCCGATTCCGCCCAGACTGATCATGATGAATACTTTGAATAATGCCGCTAAGTTCAAGATCCATTTGCTGTCACTGACGCGGAATAAACTGATAACGGTTACACCCCAAATAAATACCAATGAAATCATAATGGAACTGACTGTTCCGAATTCATAACCGCTAATTTGCGTAATGATGGTTGGAAATAATACGGCCAGTGATCCCATCCAGAGCGGATAGTTGATCCAATAATACCAGGCAACCCGGCCGCCATTCCTCGGGCCATATGCTCGTTTCACCCAATCAAAGATACCGCCTTCGTCATTGTAGGCCGTACCAAGCTCTGCCGAAACTAAACCATATGGTAAAAAGAAACCGAGTAACAGCAACGCCCACCAGAAAAATTGTGACGGCCCAATGGATGCGGCCGGTGCAACAGATTCAGCTACTAGAACAATTGTTACTGCAATCAGGACCGAGTCAAATAAACGAAGCTTTTTTTTATTTTCCATCGTTTTTACTCCTTATGCATTGGCTGACAAAATATCAAGCTATTAAATATCCGTTCCATTTAATCTTCTCCTTTCGTCAACCAAGCTAAATTTATTCCTTCAACATTCCTGCAGTAATGTTTACACCCTTATCTTAGTGCGGAATCAAGCACTTGGAAATAGATTTTGGGGCTTTAGAATCAAGGGCTCAATCCTTTAAAAAAGTTTCAATTGACGAAACAAATTCCCGTAAATCAGCGGGTTTTACCCCCATGTCAAAAACATGTTTCAAACCATGAAACATGTTTCATCGATCCAGGATGCAGCTAGTCATCTCGACAATCTTAAGGCAATAAAAAAAGGCCTCAAACTATGAAGTCATAATTTGAGACCTTTTTAAAAATACTTTTTTTCTATATTAACAGGGCTTCACCCAATTCCTCATTTAAACTGATATTGGAGATATGCTTGCTGGTTTCCTTATTCTCGGCAATTTCCTCCATATATTTATAGGCAAGTAATTCAATAATCGCAATCATTGAAATACGGGAAGTCATGTCAATGCCGCCAACCTGGATACAATCAGCAAACACATATAAATTAATATGGCTCATATTTTGGACAGGGTTATTATTTGCCGATGTAATCGAGACAACGGTGGCTTTTGATTTTATATTTAATAGTTCAATTTCCCTGATCAATTCCTTATCTTCTCCGCCGTATGTCAAGAAAAACACGAGGTCTGTGTTACGGATGCCGTTTAGAAGCATTTGCCGGAAGTAGTGATCCTCAGGGAAAATAACTTCAAACCCAAAGCCGGAAAAAACATACTCAAAATAATGGGCTACACTTTTGTTTAACCCCCGAGCCATCACGATCAATCTAGGCTTCTCCTTCAAAAGCTGAATAATTTTATCGACTTTGTCATTATCCAGTACACGGACAGATTCATAGATATTTTTTAAGTATTCTATTCGATAATCTTCCTGTGGCACCACAAAAGGGTTATGACTTTCCTTCATGTCCGTATCGGTATATTTAAGGATGGCAATAAATTCGCTGTATCCGGAAAAGCCGATTTTTCTGAGGAAACGTATGATCGTTGCCGGAGATACATAGCATTTGGCAGCCAACTCACGAATGGTGCTCCCCCGTACCTCTTCCATATTCCGAATGATATATTTATACAAATCCTTCTCACTTAAATTTAATGAATGAATATGTTTCGCTGTAATTTCAAAAAAATCCATATTGCAGACCTCCAATATTCTGCGATTACAGTTTAAATATGTAAGCGATTGTATTTTTATTATACCACTTAGTAATACTTATTACATATTACTCTATTAAAATTTTATGACAAAATTAGCAACATTCCAAATTCCGATAACCCCCTACTAAATTTATCAGTAAAACACAATCCGGCCTGTTTCATTTTCACCACCGTGCCGACACCAACCGCCAGGATTATCTTGCTAATTTATATGGCTGATTCCGGTTTCGCTGCAATTTTCGCAAATGAAAATATCCTATTGTTGTGGTCACCAATGCCCCCAAAGCATCAACAATAATATCTTCCATTGTGTCAGCAAGCGCCTCATGACCAAAAAGAATCGTTCCATCGGCGGTAATAAATTTTTGCATATTTGTCCCTAACAGGCTGTCAGCGACAAATTCGTAAATCTCCCAGACCGCCCCGCTGGCGAGAGCAAAGCAAAAGGAAAATAAGGCAACAAAAAAAGGACTTAACTCAATGTTAAGCTTATCCGTTTCATTAAAGAAATTTACCAGGACAAATCCCAATGCCCCTAACATAACAGCACTGAAGCAATGGAGAATCAAGTCCCAATAGGGAATTCTAAAATAAAAATTACGGACTTCCCCAAGATAAATCGCACAAAATAAAAAAATAAAGTAGATAATTTCCATTATGTCTGGTATATCAATATGAAACCGCCGCTCCACCCTTGAAGGAAGAAAGATCACGATACAGCCGAAAATACATTGTAAAATCATCAATACATAATCACTCTTCACTCTTTCAAACTTATGTTGGGCAGGGCCTGATGGGGTGATGAAAAACATAAAAATGGCGTAAATCACTGACATGATCAGTAAACTCAGTACAATACGAAATACCCAGGTTTTCCTTTTCGGATATTTTTTACTTTCCTCGATCAATTCTTCTCCTCCTCTTTATCCTAAACAGTTTCCTGTTATGACCATTCTCATTTCTTAACTTCAAGCAGGGTAGCAGGCTCTTCATTCCTATTATATCGATTACAACTATAAGCGGGGAAAGATTTGTGTAGTCCGCCGATTATTAAAATTAGTGTGATTTTTAACATAATTAGGTTGATTATCTCTTTTAACCTGTTCTATTCTCAGTTATGCACTTGTACAGAAAAACTTTGTCCATAAAGGTGTATTCTTTTACAAAGTGGATAAACTATGTAACAATTAGTATCTAATTAAAATTATTATTACTTTTCGGTTGACAAATTAAATCGTAAGTTTATAATAATTAATATAAATTAAAAATAATTATAGATAACTTAATCCAATCATTATTGGACAAGCTATCTATGATTTAAAAATATCAAATCTAGGAGGAATTTCATTATGTCCCTTATTGGAAAAGAAGTACAACCATTCACAGCACAAGCCTACAAAAACGGTGAGTTCATCGAAGTAACAGAAGCTGATTTCAAAGGTCATTGGAGTGTCGTTTGCTTCTACCCGGCAGACTTTACTTTCGTTTGCCCAACTGAACTGGAAGACCTTCAAGAGCAATATCCAAAACTTCAAGAACTTGGCGTGGAAGTATTCTCTGTTTCAACAGATACTCATTTCACACATAAAGCATGGCATGATACATCAGATGCTATCGGCAAAATTACTTATGCGATGATTGGTGACCCTGCACATGTCCTTTCCAACCACTTTGAGGTATTAAGAGACGGGGAAGGCGTTGCTGACCGCGGTACATTTATCATCGACCCAGACGGTGTCATCCAAGCTGTTGAAATTAATGCAGACGGTATTGGCCGTGATGCCAGCCAATTGATTGACAAAATTAAAGCAGCACAATATGTACGCAACAACCCAGGTGAAGTTTGCCCGGCAAAATGGAAAGAAGGAGCGAAAACCCTTAAGCCAAGCCTTGATCTTGTAGGTAAAATTTAAGGAGTGCATTCCATGATATTAGATGCAGAAATTAAAGCACAGCTTGAACAGTATCTTCAATTAATGGAAAACGATATCGTGCTGAAGGTCAGTGCTGGCTCTGACGAATTATCAAAAGACATGTTAACTCTTGTTGATGAGCTGGCAACGATGTCGCCAAAAATTAAAATAGAGCATGCAACATTAGAGAGAACACCAAGTTTTAGCGTAAACCGTATTGGCGAGGATACCGGGGTCATTTTTTCCGGTATTCCGCTTGGACATGAGTTCACTTCCTTAGTGCTGGCTTTGCTGCAGGTAAGCGGCAGAGCTCCAAAGGTTGATCAGAAGCTAATCGATCAGGTAAAAAGCTTGCAAGGCGAATATCAGTTTGAAACATTCGTCAGCCTAACTTGCCATAACTGTCCTGATGTGGTTCAGGCGCTCAACATCATGAGCGTCCTCAATCCTGGTGTAACGCACACAATGATCGACGGTGCAGCCTTTAAAGAAGAGGCAGAAGCGAGAGGCATCATGGCGGTACCAACTGTTTTCCTTAATGGAGAAGAGTTTGGCAGCGGCCGGATGTCACTGGAGGAAATTCTCGCTAAGTTGGGTAGCACAGTTGATGCCTCCGAGCTTTCTAACAAGGAACCTTTTGATGTCTTGGTGGTCGGCGGTGGTCCAGCTGGTGCCAGTGCCGCGATTTATGCAGCACGTAAAGGCATCCGTACAGGTGTTGTCGCGGAACGCTTTGGCGGCCAAATTTTGGATACACTCGGAATTGAGAATTTTATTGGAACAAAATATACAGAGGGTCCGAAACTGGCTGCAAGCCTTGAGGAGCACGTGAAAGAATACAATGTTGATATTATCAATTCGCAGCGTGCCAAACGCATAGAAAAGAAAGACCTGATTGAAGTTGAATTGGAAAGCGGTGCTGTCTTAAAAAGCAAAACCGTCATCCTATCAACAGGTGCCCGCTGGCGTAATGTGAACGTGCCCGGCGAAGCCGAGTTTAAAAACAAAGGCGTTGCCTACTGCCCACACTGCGACGGTCCGTTATTTGAAGGCAAAGATGTTGCAGTTATTGGCGGCGGTAACTCCGGAATTGAAGCGGCGATTGATCTCGCCGGTATCGCCAAGCACGTCACAGTGATTGAATTTGCTCCAGAGCTGAAGGCAGATTCTGTCCTGCAGGATCGTCTGTTCAGCCTGCCAAACGTAACGGTCGTCAAGAACGCACAAACTAAGGAAATTACCGGAACTGATAAAGTGAACGGGATTACCTATGTTGACCGAGCTACTGGCGAAGAACATCATATTGAATTGCAGGGTGTATTCGTTCAAATCGGCCTCGTACCAAATACCGAGTGGCTCGAAGGAACGGTTGAACGTAACCGCATTGGTGAAATTATTGTTGATAAGCGCGGTGCTACAAGCCTCCCTGGCGTATTTGCTGCAGGGGATTGTACCGACAGTGCCTATAATCAAATTATTATTTCAATGGGATCAGGCGCAACGGCCGCTTTAGGTGCCTTTGACTATCTCATTCGTAATTAATCTATTAATTTAAGAAAAGCGCAAGCACCTTCGGAACAAGCACAGCTTGTTCCTGTGAAACTTATTCTCTCAGTAGCTTTCCTTAGTGGCCAGCTCCGACAAACAAATGTTATTTTACCCTAAAGGTTCGCTTTTTGACTTTTTGGGTAAAAGGTTATTTGACCTCGAGCTGCTTAAGGCTATCGCTTTGCGCAAGATACTCAAGGAAGACTAATCGGGGATGAAAACTAGCTAGGCGCTAAAGCTGGATCCTAGAACAAAGGGGAAAAATAATAGGGGTAATTGGAGAGCAGGTACGGTCTGCTCTCCTTTTTGGTATATCTGCAATTTTTTAAATATATCTGCAGATTTTGCGAAGTTATCTGCGATTTATATGAAGTTATCTGCGATTTTAAAATAAAACTGCAATTTTATATCCTGAAGGAATCTATCAGCGTTGGAATACCTATGGGAGAGAAGACAATATATTGTCCAATCTGTTTGACGGATTAAGTATTTCTGCAGAAGAACTGTTTTCTTATTAAAAACAGGAGCCAAAAAGGAAATAAGCTGATCTTATCAATTTGATCAGCTTTTTCGTTAAGGATTTTAACAGATGTTTTAAACCAAAACCGAGAAACTCATAATGCCCCGTTCAGTTTCTCATAAATTTTTAACAATTGCTCTAGCTCTTGCTTCGTCAACTTTTGAAAAAGATTTTCCCTAAGGGCAACGCCTTCCTTATTGGCTTTATGTACCATGGCTATGCCTTTATCGGAAATGTCCAAATAGATTATGCGCCGATCGGACTCGTCCAGGACTCGTACGGCTAAATTTCTCTTCACAAGTTTTTCCGACAGGTGGGTTAAGGTAGGTGGGGTTAATCCTAAAGACTTGGCAATATCAGAAGGCCGGCTTTTTCCATTTTCCAGCAGATGGGTGAGAACAAGAACATGGGAGATTCCGAGGTCTTCATTGAACTGTTTATTCCATTGAATGATTAGATTATTGGTCACCTTATCCATAAAATGAATAAGCTCAAAAATTGTTTGTTCCTTCATCTAACTATTTCCCTACTTTCTATAATATAGGCCCCTAATCTAGTTAAGGGCCTATATTAAGCACCCATTATTGCGCTGAGAATCCGCCGTCAATTACAATTTCGGCACCGTTGATGTAGGATGATTCATCAGATGCCAAGAATAGGGCCGCATTAGCAATATCCTCCGGCTTGCCTAATCGCTGCAGCGGTGTTGCTTGGATTAACTGACCGAGAAGTTCCTTTGATGTACTTAAAGCTTTTGTCATTGGGGTTTCAATGATTCCCGGGAACAGTGCATTCACACGCACTCCCTGCCAGCCAAAAGTAGTTGCAGCAGCTTTTGAAATCGCCCGTACCGCTCCTTTCGATGCTGAATAATGATTATATCCCTGACCGATTTGTGCGGTATAAGAAGAAATATTGATGATTGAGCCTTGCTTTTGCGCCGCCATATACGGTGCCACATGTTTCATGCCAGCAAAGGGACCAAAACCATTAATCGCCAGCATTTTCTGCCAATCATCCAAATTGATCTCCTGGAATGGTTTTTCCGACGCAATCCCGGCATTGTTAACCAAGATATCAATTTTTCCAAAACGGTCGTTTACTTCCTTCGCTAATACCTGCCATTCTTCATCGGAAGCGACATTTAATTTCATCCCATAAACATTTTTCTTTTGATTAGCCTTTTCCAGAGCTGCCTCATTAATATCTGCAGCAATCACAATCGCACCCTCACTGCTAAATAAATCAACCATGCATTCCCCAATACCGGAAGCTCCGCCAGTAATAATCGCTACTTTCCCCTTCAGTCTCATTCGTATTTCTCCCTTCCCCTTATTGAGATATCTAATTATTTAACATCTAAATATTAACAAATAATTATACGTTTTTCAACTTTGAGAACTTGTTAATATAGACTAAGATTACACAAAAAACAACGGGGTCCAAAACTATAATCCCGCTGTTTTTTGTAATGTAAGGTTCCAGTTAATTAGTAAAAAAAGTGCGATACGTCAATTAAACATGGCTATCTAGCAGTAAAAAGGTGCTATCCGTCAGTTATACATGGTTATTTGACAGTAAAAAAAGCCTCATCCGACAGTAAATTCACTATCAGATACCAAGGTCATAGGCGCGATAAGTAAACCGGAAGCGGCTGGTCCAAAACCAGTTCATCCTCTTTCACAATCGCGTCATAGGCCAAAATCTGCACACCCTCGCTTGCTGCCTGGAATAAGGCAGCCGTGAAAGCGGGATCCATTTCCCGGTTTGGGGAAAACGCATGGCAGCCTTTCATTTGTACGACAAACAGAATCGCCCCTGTATATCCCTCATGAACTGCCTTTGCCAATTCTAATACGTGTTTTGCCCCTCTTGAGGTTGGGGCATCCGGAAACAACGCAACTCCATTTTTCTCTAGCGTTACACCTTTTACTTCAATAAATCCTTTTTCATTTTGCTTTTCAAAATAAAGATCAAATCGGGAAGCGCCAAAGGTCACTTCTCTTTTAAGCGAGTTAACGCAACCTATTTCCTGTATTTTTCCCACTTCTAGAGCCTCAAAGGCGGTCTGATTAGGAGCTTGAGAATCAACGTTTACCCAGCCTCCGTTTTTCGCTGCTGCAATCAGCGAGAATCTTGTTTTCCTATTGGGATTGTCACTCTCCTCCAAGAGGACCTCAACATTATGTTGCAGTAGTTCTTTTAAGCGGCCGGTATTTTTGATATGAACCGTTTCTCTTACTCCGCTTATAAATACCTCGGCGATAAACCGGTTTATACGCTTGTCCAGCCGTCCATGAACTATTTTGCGATATTTCATGTCTTCACTTCCGTACGTTGCTTTATTGGGCATCGTCAGAGATGCTATCATTTTTATGTTACTCATATGCGGCCTATTTTTTCAAATTTAAAAAGATAAAGATCCCCTCATTCAATAAGGCGCTCCAAGCAATCTAATATGGGGAGATCATCCATGGGAACACCTAGGCTTGCAGCATGACCAGAATCCCCACTAACGCCGACAATGCAAGACTATGGAAGAAAAACCGACAGCATTAGCTCCTTCCGTCCAATCCTCGTAAAAGGTTGCGACAACAATACTTTGGGCATCAATCATTTTCCCCCTCACCCCGCCAGTTGAGTTCGAGGCAGCAATCATAACCGGATCAAGCCCAAGTTGATGTGCGATAATTGTCTGCATACTGCCGATCAAGGCGTTGGAGGAGGCATCACTACCCGTTAGAAACACCCCAAGCCAGCCAATCATCGCTGCAAAAAACGGGGTGATTTGCCCTTCATGGCGGAGATGAAGGACAGTTGACCGGGCTTCGATACCGGATTTGTCCTTCATGGCCGGGATGAAAGACAGTTCGCTGGGTTTCGATACCGGATTTGTCCTTCATGACCGGGATGAAAGACACTTGGCTGGGTTTCGATACCGGATTTGTCATTCATGACCGGGATGAAGGACAGTTGACCGGGTTTCGATACCGGATTTGTCCTTCATGGCCGGGATGAAAGACACTTGGCTGGGTTTCGATACCGGATTTGTCCTTCATGGCCGGGATGAAAGACAGTTGACTGGGTTTCGTTGCGAGATTTGTCCTTCATGGCCGGGATGAAAGACACTTCGCTGGGTTTCGTTGCGAGATTTGTCCTTCATGGCTGGGATGAAGGACAGTTGACCGGGTTTCGTTGCGAGATTTGTCCTTCATGGCCGGAATGAAAGACAGCTAACCAAGTTTTGTCGCAGCTATTGTCCTTCATAAGGCCTTTTTATTGCTTTTATAAAATTGTATTTTCCTGATATGATAGAATCATTGGGAGGTTCTATGATGAATACACAACGCTGGATGAGCAGACAGTTTTTTAGTTTTTATTTAACATGGGGGGTTTTTCTTCCCTATTGGACCGGGTGGATGATTCATACAAAGGGAATTACGATTTCCCAAGCCAGTTTGATTATGAGCTTGGGGCTGGTTGTCCGCGGACTATCGACCTTATTTGCCTTTCCTTATTTATCAGTGAAATTTAGCAGCCGAACTTTGCTAAAGGCAATGACCCTCGGTACGCTTATTGCCATTCTTGGTTACATACCGACAGCTACCTTCACCAGCCTGCTAATGATCACCTTACTTTTACATATTGTTTATCCCACCTTGATGCCCGCTTTGGATAGTGCGGCCGGAGTCCTTGCACAGAGCAAGCAGCTGAGAGATTACGGAAAAAGCCGTTCTTGGGGTTCGATCGGCTTTGTCGTAGCCGGCATGATCTTAACTGTCTTTACAGGGAAGTTTGGGGACGAAGTGATTTTATGGGCGCTGTTAATCGGTACAAGCGTATTTGTGTTGCTTGGATTTATGCCTGCACCCGCAGTTTTATCAGAAAAACTACAAACTGAACAAGCAAAAAAAGGCGGCATGCTGCGATTATTTCGCGTTAAATACTTTGGCCTGGTGCTCGTCATTGTGATTTTACTGCAAGCGGCACACGCTTCTTATTACAGCTATGGATACATCTTCCTACAAGACATTCATGCGCCCCAATATTTAATTGGCGTGATTTTAAACATTGCCGTCATCGCTGAAATCATTTTCTTTTCCATTGCCGACCGGGCTTTCGGGAAATTTTCAGCAGGCTCGTTACTTACATTGGCGGCACTTGGATCGACCGTTCGTTGGATCCTGGTATTTGCCTTTCCCAATGTCGTGATGTTCTGCATTGCCCAAACATTGCATGCATGCTCATTCGCGATGGCACATTATGCCTTTATGAAATACCTCATTAAAAATGTCCCGCACGAACAGGTCTCAATGGCGCAAGGGATGTACTCGGCGCTGGCACTTAGCTGGAGTACAGCAGTTTTCACGATATTCGGCGGTTATTTATACGCAATCGAACCACAATACGCTTTTATCGGGATGATTACATGCACTATCCCGGCAATGTTACTAGCGCTTGTTTATCAGAAAATGGCTAATCAAAAGGAAGCTCGAATCAAAAGATCTGCCAGTTAATCAAGACGGGGGCCATTTTGAATAATATCAAAATGGCGCCCCTATTTTTTGAACTTGGGAGCTCCAGCTGTCGTTAAATTTTTTGGGAGACGATGGACCTGGTTATATGACCTCTAATTAATAACGCTTTATTCAGAGGGGGGGGTAGGTAACCTAGCTCATTGATTTTTCGAGCTATAATGCCCCAGGCTCTAAAATTAGCAAGCTACAGATTTGGTATTTGCCAATCAATTTCTTGCATGCCCAGTTTCCGCAAGATTGCATTCGTGCGGGAAAAGGGTCGGCTGCCAAAGAAGCCCCGATTGGCGGAAAATGGACTTGGGTGAGGCGACTTGATGATATAATGCCGTGACGATGTGATCAATTGCTGTTTTTGTTGAGCAAAATTACCCCAAAGAATAAACACAACCGGCGTTTCTCTTTGATTCAATGTTTCGATCACTTTGTCCGTAAACATCTCCCAGCCAAGGCCTTTATGTGAATTGGGGATTCCCGCCCGGACGGTTAATACCGCATTGAGCATTAGTACCCCTTGCTCCGTCCACTTTACGAGATAACCGTTATTAGGAATATAGCATCCTAAATCAGTCTGCAGCTCCTTATAGATATTTTGCAAGGATGGCGGAATGCCTACGCCAGGCTTAACGGAAAAACTTAATCCATGTGCCTGCCCCGGTCCATGATAAGGATCCTGGCCAATAATGACGACCTTCGTGTCATTATACGGAGTGTAATGCAACGCATTGTAAATATCATACATGTCCGGATAGACCACACGCGTTTGGTATTCATGCAGCAAATTTTTTCGTAACTGTTGGTAATATGGTTTCTTGAACTCTCCCTCAAGCAAAGGTGCCCAATCATTTTTTAAAATCGCCATTGTCACTCCACACTCATTTCTGTAGTTGATACCTCTGCTCCAATTATAAAATTAAAATATTTCGAGTATCAACCTTTATGGACATCCATTTCGGGCTGTTAGAGCCCGGCTACTTGACCGAATGCTACAAGACCAGCGCTTTTCGGGCTGTTAGAGCCGCCTTGCCAAAAGGGCAAGACCAGGCGAATACTTTTTCAAGGAAATTAATTGATTGCTTCAAAAATATTGTTACAAATCAATTGTATAGTTTTGAACAATATTTGAAATGGACAAACATCCGCCTGTGATGGACATATTTTTTACCAAAACTATAAACATGAAAATGGAGCCTATTCTTAGCTGTAAGGCTCCATTTTTGTTTTTCTTCATTTATTCGGAAGTTACAGGGGCACTTTAGGCTGCTTTCTTCTCCATTGTTTCCGTAGTCGACTTATATTTTTCCACAAGGCAACCTATTGTAAAGCCAAGCAATCCGGGAATCACCCAGCCAAAGCCCATATTTTGTAAAGGAACATTCGATAATAATACTGAAAGGGAACCATGCAACCATTGTGAGTTGATGACTTCCACCAAGCTATATAAGCCGACTAGTCCAATGGTCATAACATACACCGGACGTTGATGAAAAGGTAATCGATCATGCGCCAGGCCCAAAATAATTAAGGCAATAACCATTGGATACAATAAGCCCAAGATCGGTACCGATATTTTCAATATCTGAGATAGACCAAGATTCGCTACTAAGCCGCTGATTACACATAAAAGGATCGCCCATTGAATATACGATAATTTTTGGAAAAGGCTGGAGAAAAATTGAGCACATGATGTGATCAAGCCAATACAAACGCTTAAACAGGCTAAGGTAAAAATGACTCCTAATACAACTGTTCCACTAGTCCCAAACAATTGCTGTAATACCACGCTTAATACAATGGCTCCATTATCCACTTTTCCCGTTATCGAAGCTGAAGCCCCCAAGTAGGCAATAATCAGATAACAGATCGATAAAAGTAGCCCGGATATGAGTCCAAATCGGACGAGATAATTTACCTGCAAGGACGGCTTGGTAATGTTCTTATTTCTAAAAATTGTCGTAAAAAGGACTCCGTAAATTAACGGACACAGTGCATCCATTGTTTGATATCCATCTAAAAAGCCTTGTGAAATTGGATTCTCTTTATAAGCTAAAGCAGCTTCTTTAAATTGAGCCATGTCTGTAAATAACGCTTTGATAAAAATAACAATCATTAACACTAACAAAGTCGGTGTTAAAACCTTCCCAATTCTATCTATTAATTTCGATGGCGATTTTGCAAACCAAAAGACGATACTAAAAAAGACCACTGTATAAACCAAAAGTGCTAACGGTGAGGAGCCAATTACATTAGGTAAGAAGGGTTTGACTCCCATTTCATACGCAAGGCTGCCTGCGCGAGGAATGGCCAGCCCCGGCCCGATTGATAGATAAATGACGATTGGAAAAAGGAACGCAAAAACTGGATGAACCCTATTTAATAAAGATTCGAATGTGCCTGATTTGGCAATCGCGATAAACGCTAATACGGCAAGGCCCGCATCTGAAATAATAAAGCCAATAATCGCTGCCCAGACATTTTCGCCAGCAGCCTGTCCTAAATATGCCGGAAAAATTAAATTTCCTGCGCCGAATAATATCGAGAATAACATAAAGCCAATAAACAGGATTTCTTTATTGGTCAATCGATTCAATCGTGCCACCTCAATCTAAAATTGCTATATTAAAAACATTTTTATATTCTATCAAATATCTATTCAAGTTAGAATCATCTTCAAAAAAATACTAATATTTTTCAATAAATTAGCAAGAGTTCCCAACCAAAGAGATAGAAATTGGATATAGTTTGAATTAACAGACTAATCTGTAATACAATGAAATCAGCATACTTTTATCCCCAATTTTTGGAGGTATATAAATATATGAATCTCTTTTTTCGCCTTTTTGGCAGCCTTTTACTTTGGGTTAGTATGGCACTCATTGTGATCTTAATTGTTTTATTGCCGAGAGATACACAATCCCAACGAGTGGGTGTTAAAGATGTGATGTCCTACCATTTTACTTGGGATAACTATAAAAACAATATCTATCATTACGCAGAAGAAGTGAAAACGACAAAAAGCCTTGGAACGACGGTTTTTAACCAGCCTGTTGAGGTTGAACTGTGGCTTTACTTTAAACGCAGTATGGTCGTTTTGATTCCTGCCATGTTTCTCAGCATCCTTCTCGGTATTACAAAAGGTGTATTTGATTATCGGCTGCAGCGAAACAAACTAGGGCGTTTTTTCGGCAGGGGATCGACCTGGCTGGGGCAGGCCGTGCCTGATTTTTTTCTGGTTTTCCTTGTCCAGACCCTGTTATCTTTAGCAATGAGTCACGGTTTTCCACGATTGCGGATGTATGGGAATGAGGAATGGTACAGCTTTTTATTTCCGATCGTATTTTTAAGCATGTATCCAGCGTTTGTGATTGCCAGGTATACGTTTCAAGCATTAGAAGAGGAAGAAGAAAAGGGCTATGTTCATACCGCAAAGGCAAAAGGGGTTCCTGACCGTACCATCCTTTGGAAGCATATGCTAAAAAATTGTTATCCCAAATTGCTGCAGCACTATATGCCAATTATTTTACTATTATTTTCCGGCATGTTCGTCGTAGAATTTTTAACATCGTACCATGGAATAGGTTATCGATTAATAGCAGCCATCCAATTGAAGAGCAAGTTTGCCGCTGGACAGGCATTGCCAATTGACGTGCCTGCTGTCATTGGCTTTAGTTTATTAGTGATGGTTCTGTTGCTGGCTGCCCAATGGACTGGCCAAATCTTGGAATATTTTCTTAATCCTAAAAAAGGGGGCAGGGCTTCATGAGGAGAATACTCTCTTTATGGATTGGCATTATCGGCTGCGGTTTCATCGCCTTCATTTTTTTGTTTGGACCGTATTTGCCCAATGTTGACCGAGATGTCACCCCTCATAGCTATATTGTCGGGCCGGAGAGCAATTTGGATTTTATCCTGCCGCCATTTCCACCAAGTAAGGAATTCCCATTAGGTTCTGATAAGAAGGGACGAGATATCTACAGTGCCTTGATCATGGGCACCCGCAGTACCTTAACAACTGTGTTTACGATTTCGTTGATTACTTTTTTGCTGGCGCTTCCCTTCGGTGTCGCCGCCGCCCACGTGAAATTTTTCCGGGTCCTATTGCAGGGATGGAATTACCTATTCTCCCGCATACCCGTATTCTTTTATCTTGTGATCATTTCAACGATTCCCTTCTTTATTCTTTCACCACACCGGGCGTTTTGGATGATCAGCTTTTTGGTTATTTTTGAATTAGGAAAAGTCGGGGAAGTGGTATATAAAGGGGTTTCACTTATTCAAAAAGAAACCTTTTATGAAGCAGGGATTGTATCGGGTTCACGGGTTTGGGGCTTGTGGAAACGATATTATTGGCCAGGCTGCTACCCGCAGTGGGTCGCTTATTTTATCCAGCATTTGGGCAGCATGTTATTTTTGCTGGGGCAGCTTGGCATCTTTGGAATATTCATTTCACAGACTTTTTTACAGCAAATAGACGGTTCTTACTTAATTGATAACACTGCACTGATTTGGCCGATGTTTTTGTTTGATGTGTTAATTGATATGGATGCCTACCCATGGGTGCCATTATTCAGCTCGCTGATGATCACCTTATCGATGTTTTCCTTTGTCGCTTTAGGGGAGGGAATATTGGAATATCATTCAAGAAAATACAAGGGCTTGCTATTGCCAAGAAAACCGTTCTTTTCTTGGCGGCGGACGATGAAACGAGAAGCACTGGGGCAGGCCCGAAACCACTAAATAGAGCGAGGATATCCCAAAAGGTAAATTTCTGTGGTCCGGGCACCTAGACTGCTTCTACTTGACCGAGACTAGGAAAACATCCGCTGTCAGGGTACTTAGGCTACTTCTAGGAACAGTGAAAATTTCAGCCGCACAAGTTCGTAGTCAGGTCGTCTCTACAATACCAAATTATAAAATTATACAAAGAGGCTGTCTCAATGGTGTCTGGCACACCTTTTAAGACAGCCTTTTTCGTCCTCCCAGTTTTAACAGGAGGTTCTGGTTTGAAAGCTAAACGCTTGTTTCAGAAGTTATTTGTCAAATTACTAAATCAGTAATACCATTTGCGGCGTGTTTGTCCCTTGCTTAAAAATTCGATAATCAATATAATTTATTCATGTTTGGTTACCGATGAAATAAGAACGGGACTTAAAAAAATTCCCGCACATCGAAATTTTTGACTATATGACATGATATCCATCCACGCTTACGAAAGGGTGGGGGACTTGCCAATAAACTTAGGTGTTTGCTGACAGGTTCGAGCCAACAAGCCATCAAAGCTATATTAGGAGTGATTTCAAATGGATCAAAGGAATTTAGCTTTAGCGATTCAATTACGGCATGAATTACATGAACATCCAGAGCTCTCCAATGAAGAAGTATGGACAAAGCAACATTTATTAGAATTCTTGCAAACTCATACGAGCAACCTGAAAATTGTTGATAAAGGAAATTGGTTTTATGCTATTTATCAGGCTGGCAATAATAAACCGAATATTGCCTTCCGAGCTGATTTTGATGCCTTGCCGATGGATGAGGTCATTGATCTCCCATGGGCTTCAAAATTCCCGGGAAAGGCACATAAATGTGGACATGATGGTCACTCCGCTACATTAGCAGGCTTTGCCTTGGAAGTCGACCAAAAAGGGGCTGACAAAAACATTTTCTTCCTATTCCAGCCTGCTGAAGAAGTCGGCAATGGCGCGGTTCAATGTCTGTCGATGTTAAAAGACGAAAAGATTGAAGAAATTTATGGTTATCACAATATGAGTGGGATGCCATTCCAATCGGTAAATGTCCTTGATGGCAATATTCAATGTGCTTCCACCGGGATGATTATTAAATTTGAAGGGGCACCGGCTCATGCAAGCCAACCGGAAACGGGGATTAATCCTTCGTTTGCGATTGCGAAAATCATTGATGCGATTCCTGGATTGACGGAAAACAGGAAAGATTTATTACTTTGCACCATTGTCCAAATTAACGTTGGGGAAAGAGCATTCGGCATGTCTGCGTCCAAAGGGGAACTGCTGTTGACGATTCGGGCCTTATATGAAGCAGATTTGGAAGAACTCCGCGGCAGCTTGGAAAAACTGGCTCATGAGGAAGCTGCAAAAGCTGGTTTAAAAGTTAAGATTGAATATAGTGACTCATTCCCTGAAACGAAAAATGATAAGGAGTGCGTGGATAAGGTTCGTGCTGTTGCCAAAAAGAAGGGGATCGCCCTTTATGAAATGAAAGAAGCACTGCGGCCTTCCGAGGATTTTGGTCACTATGCTAAAGTAGCCAAAGCGGCCTTCTTTTTCGTCGGAAATGGGGAGGATTATCCTCATATTCACACATCTGAATATGATTTTCGTGATGAAAATATTGAAATCGCCTGTGAGGTATTTAAAGGAATTGCAGGTATTAGCGAGGACTAACCGGATCTCGATTAAGCGCCAAATTTTCGAAATCAAAAGGGGCTGTCCAAAGGTTAGGCGTAAAAACCTTTGGGCAGCCCCTCTATTATCTAAAAATTGGCCGTTACCTGTAACTGAACTTTTTCGCTCAGGCCAAGTGCCCGTGCGGTTGAAGTCTGAACCTCGTGGAAAAGTTCGGGATTTTCTGCCAGTGACAGGCCATAAGATGGAATCATTTCTTTTATTTTTGGTTCCCACTCACTTAGATGCTGCGGGAAGCATTTTTTAATCACTTGAAGCATAACGTGAACGGCCGTAGAAGCACCTGGAGAGGCGCCGAGTAATGCCGCGACTGAACCATCAGCGGCACTGACAACTTCCGTGCCAAATTCAAGCGTTCCTCTGCCGCCGACAACTGTATCTTTAATAACTTGTACACGTTGGCCGGCGACGACGATATCCCAATCTTCGCTTTTGGCATTCGGAATAAATTCCCGCAATTCTTCAATCCGTTTTTCTTTCGATAACAAAAGCTGTTGAATCAAGTACTTTGTTAATGGAATGTTCTTTGCACCAGCTGCCAGCATCGTGATCACATTGTTCGGTTTTACCGACCGGATTAAATCCATATTTGAACCGGTTTTTAAGAATTTAGGTGAGAACCCGGCAAACGGTCCAAATAGCAACGATTTTTTATTGTCGATATATCGTGTATCAAGGTGCGGCACAGACATTGGCGGAGCACCAACTGCAGCTTTTCCGTATACCTTTGCATGGTGCTTCTTGATAACTTCCGGATTGTTGCATACGAGGAATAGTCCGCTTACCGGAAAACCGCCAATATGTTTGCTTTCAGGAATACCGGTTTTTTGCAGTAAATGCAAGGATCCGCCGCCGCCACCGATAAAGACGAATTTGGCCGAATGGCGTTCAATGCTGCCAGTATCGATATTCCATACCTTCAATTCCCATGAACCGCTTTCAGTTCGTTTTATATCCTCAACTTGATGTCTATAGTTAATATCTACGTTTTGATTCTTTAAGTGGTCAAACAAACACCGCGTTAAAGCTCCAAAGTTAACGTCAGTGCCAGAGTCGATTTTTGTAGCCGCGATAGGCTCCTTCGATGTGCGACCTTCCATAATAAGCGGAATCCACTCTTTTAATTTTTTCGGATCATCGGAAAACTCCATCCCTTGGAACAAAGGATTGTTCGTTAGCGCTTGAAAACGTTTTTTCAAAAATGATACATTTTTTTCCCCTTGTACTAAACTCATATGAGGCAGCGGCATGATAAATTCGTGTGGATCACGTATCAATTTGCTGTTTACAAGATAAGACCAAAACTGCCTGGAAACCTGAAACTGTTCATTGATTCGAATTGCTTTACTAATATCAATGGAACCATCCGGTTTTTCGACAGTGTAGTTTAGCTCGCATAATGCAGAATGCCCCGTTCCCGCATTGTTCCACTCGTTAGAGCTTTCCTCCCCAGGATTATCGAGCTTCTCAAACACAGTAATGTTCCAGTCCGGTACCAATTCCTTCAAGAGCGTCCCCAAGGTGGCACTCATGATTCCGGCACCAATTAAGATAACGTCTGTCTCAGTTTGTTTGCTACTCATTTTCCCCATCCTTATCCCCTAAGATTTGCAGAAAAGGTGCAGTTTCCCCCGGTTAGACGTCAAACATGCTAGAGCGCAACCTGGTCACGCATCTTTCCTGAATCATTTATAACCTTATTATAGTCTATCACTATTATTTATAGATTTGAAACATTTAATATAGTTAATAAGCTATTTATATGTTGAAAAAATAAGAGACCGCTGCAAGACTCAAACAAACAGAAAAACAAAGCTCAACCTATATTCTTCCATTGGTTGGGACTTTGTTCTAACATCATTTGTTTTAGTTGTTTTCAAAACCCTTATATGTATTATATAACAGTTCACAAATTTGTAAAATATTTTGTTGCATTTTTATAAAAATATGGTAGATTCTTCACATTTATAACACATATTGAAAAATTATGCCTCCAATATTAAAACTCGCCAGAACTAACGCGGTACAAATCCCCCTTTGACCACAAAAACATATAAATAAATGAACGTCTGATATTGCAATGGAAAGGAGGAAAAGGTATGCCAAACGGGATGTATCAAGTTGAGGTGGATTTACCGATTCAAAAGGTTTGGGAGTTTGTTAAGGATATGGATAACTGGGCGCCGCTTATACCAGGATATATTCAACATCGGAGATACACGAACCGTCAGTCCAGTTGGGAATTTAATAGTATTATTGGATTTATTAAGAAAAGAATCAGTCTGATGGTAACGATAAAAGAATGGGTGGAACCGACAAAGGTTAGCTTCAATTTAAAAGGCATCAATGAGAAATTCACAGGTGAGGGATTTTTCTTGGCAGAAGCAACTGCTCCTAACAAAACAAGAATAACGGGCCTGCTTGAAATCACTGCCAGTGGACCAATGGGGCCACTGGTCAATCAGGCATTAAAGTCGTATCTTCCTAAAGTAACGGAAGAATTTGTTACCGCCATCGCTACCAGATTAACAGAGAATGAACTGAAAATAATTTATAATCTTAAGTCCACTCACCAAAAAGGGGCCAGTTCACTTTTACCTTAACGTATGAAGGAACTGACCCTTCCCATCTGCCATCAACTTCTTCATGGAGCAGTTGTGAAAAACAGCTGCTAATTTAGTAAAAAAGGAATCAGCAGCACCCCCCAAACCAAGGTGATACAAGCGGCAAAAATCATCGCTAAGGAAGAAAACGTTGCCTCTTGTTTTCCGTATTCCATCGCCTTATTGGTACCGACACCGTGTGCTCCCATCCCCAAGGCGAGACCTCTGGCAATCGGTGTTTTAATGGACAGCCATTTGAGAACACTTGGGCCAACAACACCGCCAATGACACCGGTTATAATCACAAAAACAGTCGTCAGGGTTGGCAAGCCGCCAATTTCCTTTGACACCTCAATGGCGATTGGTGTCGTAATCGACCGTGGCAGGATGGAGATAATAAAATCATATTTTAAATGAATCAATTTTGATAACAGCAATGTTGTAAAAATCGCTACAAGTGTTCCAGCAGTAATGCTGACAATGATGGTGCCAATATATTTTTTTACAATTGGCAGGTTCTTATATATAGGCACGGCAAAAGCTACCGTGGCAGGGCCAAGCATATGTGACAGCCATTTCGAATCCTGTAAGTACTGATTAGCTGAGACATGTGTGATGGAAATAAGTACAATCAATAGAATCGGCGCCAACAATAATGGATGAAAAAAAGGAATGGCTATTTTTCCATAGGTTTTTTTGGCAAATATATAAATGATATATGTCGCTAACGTAAATACAACCATCATCAATGCTGTTCACTACTCCTCTTCCTGGCCGTAATTTTTTCAGCAGTCAGGGCAGTCATCCCCATTACAATCATGGTACTAACAGCAATCAGTACAACAATTTCTACTCCCTGCATACTGATGATTTGCTGGTAATTGACAATTCCCACTGCTGAAGGAATAAAAAATAGCAGTAATTCTGCCATTAACCAAGTTGCCCCTTGTTCCACCCATTCGATTTTTATGATATGACAGCTTAGAGCGAGAAACAGCAGACCTAACCCGAACATGGAGGCGGGGATTGGCAGGGGTATGACTTGTTTTAATACCACACCCAAAAAGAGAAAAACATGTAAAAATAATACTTGTATAATAATGATTCCTAGTTTCAATGTAAGATAACCTTCCTTTATGTGTAAGTTTCCATAGCTGTATATGAACTAGGAGTCAATATTACGACGTTTTCTGCCATTCGTAAAATACATATTAAGAATATGTTTCATAACTTTGGGTTATAATTTTTCGTTTAAAATGAATTCAATAAATGTCCTGCCTGCATTGGAAAGATAGCGTCCCTTTTTGGTAATGACAGCGAGCCGCCACATGATGGTCGGTTTCAGGCTGAGAATTTCAATGTCCTTGGCCAACAGCCGCTCACAGATGGACTGTGGCAAAATCGTTAATCCCAAATTGGCAGCAACCATCTCTGACATCAAATCCCACTGGGAGCTTTTAAACAGGATGTTGGGTTCAAATCCAGCAATAATAAAAAAGTGATTGCGAATTATTTCGTTTAAGGCAAATTCCTCATGATAAAAAATAAATTCCTCATCCTTTAAGTCCTTTATATTTACTTCCTGACGTGTCGCTAACGGATGGCTCTGATGGACAATCAGCTTCATTTCCTCCTCGACAATGGGGTAGACATTAAAGATCTGCTCATTTAGAGGCAGTACGGCCACACCAAGCTCAAATTCGCCTTCTTCGACACTCTTCACCACCCTGGCCCCGCCATATTCGGTAATATCCATTTTAATATTGGGGTATGCCCGGTGAAATTTCGCCATAACCTGTGGGAAAAATAAGCTTCCAATAAAGGGTGGTAATCCAATGTTTAACTGTCCTATAGAGAGATTCGTCAAATCACTGAGGGTTAATTGCATTTCATCTACCAGTGCCGTCATTTTTTGGGCATATTCCAATACCACATTTCCAGCATCCGTTAAATGGCTTGTTTTATTGGAACGGATCATTAAATTTGTCCCCAATTCGTTTTCCAATGACATAATCGACTTACTCAAAGCCGGTTGAGAAATATGCAAATGTTCCGCTGCTTTGGTAATGCTGTTATGCTTGGCCACCTCAATAAAATACATTAGTTGTCTTAGTTCCAATGCAGATCCCTCCTGGTGTTTATCAATCATTCCTGGATTCATAATCTATGGTGTACCAAAATATAAAGCTTAAATCAATAGGAAGTGCCTGCACCACCTAATTGTTTAGAAGAATTTCTTAAAATAACAGACAGTGTCAGGCACTTATATTTTTGGGGTTAGTGAAAGCCTCAGTAAGAAATGTAGGATATTGATCGCTAGTTTGTGTCACCAAGCCGCCCCATGCGCTCTTTTTCCCTTCCACTCTCTGGTTTGCAGAGAAAAAAAGTGCAGCGGATCGCCAAAACCCCACTGCACTTTCTTAAACAAAATATCCCATAAATCTCTTTTACAAACCCTCCATAATGGGCGGGGCTTTTTTCAATACCTTCGTGCTGATGAGTGAATAAATCAATCCAATTGCCAGCCACGCAAAGCCTGTTGTTAAGGTGATTCCGGAAAGATGGATAAACAAATAAAAACAAATGATAAACCCTAGGGCCGGAATTAGGAAATAGCGAATGAACTTTTTCTCCTTTTTACGGAAGTAATAATAAACGATGACAGACAGGTTGACGAACATAAAGCCGGTTAATCCGCCAAAATTCATTAATTCGGCAACAAGGGAAATCTGAAGCGATAGTGCCCCGACAACACTTATCGTACATATCAACAAAATATTAAGAACTGGCGTTTTAAACTTTGGATGTAAATAGGTAAAAAACATCTTCGGCAGAACTTCATCACGGCCCATGCTGAACATCAGACGAGAGGCACTAGCTTGTCCGGTAATTCCCGGTGCCATATCCATACTCCTATGGCACCTGGTATATTATGATGATTTTCGATCAAACACAAGGACATAGGTTTTTCGGTCATCGTCACTATATTTGACTACCACCGAAACAACTGTTTTGTTATCGGCTTCTAACTGAATGGTTTTTTTCGTGTCTCCTTCGATTTTTATCGTTGAACTGCTATATGCTGCCACAGGGGAAATGGTGACTTTCTTTGTTCCTTTCGTGACAGCAATATGGTAAGTAAATTCGTCCTTTACAAAAGAGCTATCCCACGTGCCTGTAGAAACGCTGAGAGAGAACAGCATCGCCTTAGTTGTTTTTTGTTCGGTACTGGTTGTGGTCTGTTCGGTTGTACCTGTTGTCGTTTTCTGTCCTGAAACAGCTTGGGAACCTTTTTGATTGTTTGCTATGCCTGTACCGGACGAAGAACCGGCGGCAGGTTTCTTAGTTGCCCCCGTGCCTGGGTTTGATTTTGCCGGTGACGGATCATTACTCGCCGATCGTTTGACATGTAAGGTATAGGTTTTCGTTTTTCCGTTTTCTGCAGTAACGGTAATGCGGATATCGCTTTCGCCGGCAGAAATATCCACCGTAATACCATTGTTTGAAACTGACTTGTTGTTGACTTTAATGGTTGATGTTGTCACGGCAGCGGTCGGAACTAGTTTCAACTTCGTTTTGTCCTTCAACCCTTCAATATTATAACTTGTAATACTGGAAGAAAAACTAGGGGACAGCACCCCATTTGATAGTCTGATGTGTTTCAGCAAGTTATTTCCATTTTGTTTTCTGGTAACGGTAAGCTTATAAGTACCAGAGGCACCCGTGCCGTCTTGGACGGTGATGATGAAAATATTTTCCCCCGTTTTTAGTGAATAAGTGCCATAAGTACCATTTCCCACAGGCTTCCCATTAACGGTAATTTGAGAGCCCGAATGATTGCTTTTTAAAAGCAAATTTATCTCCTGAACCTCATTATCCACCGTAACAGAGTACGCCTTTACATCGGGGGAGAACGCCTGATCAAGCTGTAGTCCTTTCATTTCTAGCTTTGACAGCAGATTTTCCTCCAGTGCAGTTTGGACCTTTGTTTGACTTTCCGCATAAGTATGTGGGATGTAACTAACCGTTCCTAATCCGATCACCGAGGCAGCAAGTAAAATCTTTAATTTTCTCGGGTTTACCATCAGCTAATCCTCCAATCAACTATTTATCTCAATCGTACATGTTGGATTAACTTTACCATTCCAAGCTTAACAAATTCTTAATTTTTGTCCGATAAAGTTAGCCATGGTATTATGGAACACAAAAAGTGGGGGATGAAAGAACCCCCACTCAAAGAACAGGGCCTGGCACGCACCGAAAAATGCCGATAGATTCAACAAACTTCGGAGAGGGACAGTGGAATTGCACCCTTTGGAAAAATCCAAATTTATAAATGAGCCGAAAACGCTCGTGACTTTTGAGGGATTCAGCATGTCTTGGGGATCTATAGTGCAAATAGATCTATATATTCAAGATCTCCCGTATATCCTCTTCCGTAATTCTCGACAGGGCCTGATCACCTGGTTCCATGACGGTTTCAATAAGTTCTTTCTTCCGCTCTTGGAGTTCATACATTTTTTCCTCAATGGTGCCCTTTGTAATTAAGCGAATGACTTGGACAACATTCTTTTGTCCCATTCGATGGGCGCGTCCCGCAGCCTGTTCTTCGACAGCCGGGTTCCACCAAAGATCATACAAAATAACCGTATCCGCTCCCGTCAAGTTCAGTCCTGTGTTTCCAGCCTTCAAGGAGATAAGAAAGATGTCCACTTCCCCATTATTAAACCGTTCAACCAATTGAACCCGTTCCTTTGAACCGGTTTGTCCGTCTAGGTAAAAGAAGGTAATGCCGGCCGTTTCCAATGATTCACGAATGATCTGCAACATACTCGTAAATTGCGAGAAAATCAGTAATCTCCTACCATTTTCAAGAGCATTTACAACAAGGTCCATGAGTTGTTGGAGCTTGCCTGAGTCTCCTTTATAATTTTCTAAAAATAATGAAGGATGGCAGCATAATTGACGGAGTCTTGTTAACCCGGCAAGAATTTTCATTCGGCTTTTTTGAAAACCTTCTCCCTGAAGCGAATCTGCCGTTTCTGTTTTAATTTTCTCCAAATAGGCCAGATACAGCTCTTTTTGTTGTTTCGTAAGGTCGGAAACATGGACTGTTTCAATTTTATCCGGCAATTCCTTTAATACATCCCTTTTTACCCTTCGCAGTAAAAATGGCTTAATCATTTTTGCTACCTTTTCCGTCGGCAGCTGGCGAAAAGCCTTTTGGTTCGGAAAGAAATCCGGCATAATCGTTTGAAAAATCGACCAAAGCTCATCAATGGAATTTTCAATCGGCGTCCCGCTAAGCGCGAACCGGGTAGCTGCCTGAATATCCCGTACAGCCTTCGCTGTTTTGGTTGCATGATTTTTAATCGCCTGTGCTTCATCTAAGATCAACATGCGGAAGGCATGCTGCCGATAATAGTCACTGTCTTAACGCAGCGTTGGATAGGAGGTGATCCAAATATCGGGAGGGGTGGCACACTGCAGCATATCCGACCGTTCCCCTGGAGACCCAATCAAAACTTCCGCTCGTAAGGACGGTGCAAATTTCTCCAGTTCATTTTTCCAATTATAGACCAGTGAAGCAGGCGCCACAATAAGCGATGGCTGATGATCCTCCTGTTTCTCTTGATCTGCTGCTAACAATGCGATGGCCTGCAGCGTTTTACCCAAGCCCATATCATCCGCCAAAATCCCGCCAAATCCGTAATATTGCAAAGTCCGCAGCCATTGATAGCCGTAGTTTTGATAATCCCTTAGCTCAGCCTGCAATGAAGCAGGAACCTCAAAGTCCAGTTCCTCCGGATTTTTTAGGCGGGTAAGCAATTGCCGAAATAATTTTCCAAATTTCGCCTTACTCCCTTTTTTTCCTGCAACCAGTTCTTCCAGTTCCATCCCTCTATAAAGCGGCAGCCGGAAGGACTCTTGATTCAACTGCGCCGGCTTAATATGGAAATCATGCAGGATGTTCCGGATGGGTTGGAATTCCTCTGATTCAAGTGGCACAAATGCACCGTTAGGCAGGCGGTAGTATTTCTTTTTTTCAATGGCAGACAAAAGGATCTGCTCAATATCCGCCTGCTCAATCCCATCCATTACAAAGCTGACGTCCAGCCAATTACCGGAAGAATCCACATCGACATGAGTCACAGGGCTCCGCTGTTCTGGAAGAATAAGGGATTTAACTTGTTTCGTTAAGAAAATATCTGCCATCTCCTCTAATCTTGGAAGGATTTCATATAAAAATTCAAAAATTTCCGCTTCCCCTTCCAAGTAAAGTAGCTGCCCATTCGACTTCAGCTGAGTCGATTCGAGGACATTCATAATCATTTGTTCCTTTTCACTGTCCCTCATTAAGATGGCATCCATCTCTGGCTTTACAGGCTGGTGCAAAAAGGGATTGATCATGTGGTCACCGTAATGGTACTCCAGCGTCACGTGCAGGAGATCATCGATACAGTCCACATATACCTTAGCTTTTAGTGGGAACTTCATTATTTTCGTTGAGATACTATCCGCAATCTCAAGTCGCCCCACCTCATTCAACACAGGACCGGCGTAAGAAAGAAGCGGCACAATCTGCTCCTGACTAATGGGGATAACAGGGGTACTCGCCAGCTGGACAAGTTTCTTTACTTCTTTGACAAACGTTTGTTGTATCGCTGTGAGTTTATAAAGCGTATTGTCCTTCACCACATAACCATACAGATCAAGGTAATCAACAAACCCAAATTCAGAAACATCTAATTGAAAGGCTGCTTTGCTGCCTTTATCCAGTTGCATGGAAAAAGGAAGTTCATGTATATGGAAGTTCAACTGATGATAAACATTGTCCCTACTTTGAAATGTGATCGGCCTTGCCGCAAGCTTTTCGACTAGCTGGTCCGCGAGCAAGGGAGAAATTGTTATCGCTCGTACATCTGAAGTTGTACCGTAAGCATAGGGAGATTGCAGGCTTCGGTACATTTCTTCATATTTAATCGTCTCCTGCAGCAGGTCAATGATTTCCTGATCGCGATCAGTAAACGTATATTCAGTCGGGTCGTAGGAAAAAGTTTTCGTGAACGGATACTGATTTTTCAACCTGATCGCCCGGAGAAAATCCACGATATTTTTCACCACATACGTTCGCTTATGGCCTACCTTCATTTCTAACGAGAGAACGGTGTGTTGATACGTTTGTTTGACTTTACAAATCCACTCCACCAACAATGGCTGCTTTTCTGTCAAATCATCTTGGTAGATAATTTCCTGCTGGTTTGACAGCACAGCAATAAATTGATTGGTGAGCTGCTTTACATAAATGGATTGCCTTTCCTGCTGTTGTCTGGCGTACTCCTCCTGCATCCTCTCCCGCTCTTCTAGCATGGCTTGCAGCTTCCTATCTCGGGAAGAAGCATTTCCTTTAACAGCCAACTGTTCATGAATTTCAAGCATCACGGCGACCACGTGCTTACATTCCTGATCATACCTATCAAAGGCTGGGCAATTGCATTCGCACTCAAGACCAAGCGCACTCTCATAAACAACCACCCGGTAACGCTTTGACCCCTTGACCACCGCATACCAAGCTTCTCTATCGGGGTCGTAGGCCAGCTCTTTCACTTTGCCTTGCATATAATAGCTGTGCCCCTTACGATAATTAGACGAAGTAAAAAAACTTTTAATTTCTGAAACCGTTAATGATTCAAACATCAATGTCCTCCGTGCGGATTATAAATATTTATCCCGCCTTAACGGTCAGTAAGCCCCCCACCTCGGGGAGTCAAAGTCTACAAGGAATCTAGGTGGGGGATCAACTGCCCGTAAAGGTCCGATTGGTAAGATACAGTGAAACTTGCCGCTGCGTTTTTTTCAGCGGCTTAGTTGAACCAATCGGGTTCGTAATGAGTCTTATCAAGGCGATTGCCTTGATTAGAGTCAGTAGAACGGGACTAACCATCAGTGGGGGATGAAGAAAACCCCACTGATGGAAGTTTCACTTTATCGAATTCTTTTAACTTACCAGTTATAATAGTAGCTTAAGATTTTAATACTATGTTACTAGACTTGCCAAAATATGTACATGATAAACCTTAATGGTTGTATTTTTAGAGCCTCTGTCACCATCCGAATTCTGTTGATGAATTTGGCAAAATGCTGATTGTTTGGAATAATGCTAGATACTGCAGGAGTACAGATTGAGTAAGGGGCAAAAGAAAGCGCATTAGTAGAAAAATTATGTTATAATAATTAAGTGAAATATGTAAATTTTTTAATTGCAATAGAGAATTTAAACAGGAAGGAACGTGAAAGAATGAGTAACGGAATTTTTAAAATCCCAACACCTAAAAATGAGCCTGGTTATACCTATGCTCCAGGTACAAAAGAACGGGAAGCATTAAAGGCAGAATTAAAACGTCAATCTGAAATCGTGATCGATATTCCTGTGATTATTAATGGAGAAGATGTCAAGACAGATACAATAAAGCAAGTGGTTATGCCACATGATCATCAACATGTTTTAGCAAACTATTCGCAAGCAGGGGAAAAAGAGCTGCGTGATGCTATTGAAGCAGCGATGGCGGCGAAAGAAGCATGGGCCAATATGCCTTGGGAACACCGCGCCTCGATTTTCTTAAAAGCGGCTGATTTAATCTCTGGTCCATACCGCGATCTCATCAATGCTTCCACCATGTTAGGACAATCCAAAACGGCCTATCAATCAGAAATTGATGCTGCCCAAGAATTGGTAGACTTCTTACGTTATGACGTTGACTGTGCAAACCAAATCTATCAAATTCAACCAAGCAGCATGAAAAATATTTGGAATCGTACCGATTACCGTCCATTAGATGGCTTTGTATTGGCGATATCTCCATTTAACTTCACATCGATTGGCGCGAACTTACCATCAGCACCAGCGATTATGGGGAATGTCGTTGTTTGGAAACCGGCAACAACTGCCCTACTATCAAACTACTACTTTATGCGTATATTGGAAGAAGCAGGGTTACCAAAAGGAGTCATTAACTTTGTTCCTTCCCGTGGTTCACAAGTATCGGAAGTGGTATTAACAGACCCACGGATGTCCGGATTCCACTTTACCGGTTCAACAAGCACGTTCCAAACCATTTGGAAAACAGTCGGCGAGAACATTGCCAACTATCAATCATATCCTCGTCTAGTTGGCGAAACAGGCGGCAAAGACTTTGTCTTTGTTCATGAGTCTGCACAAGTAGACAAAGTGGTAGCCAATCTCGTTCGCGGTGCGTTTGAATATCAAGGTCAAAAATGTTCAGCCGCTTCCCGCGCATACATCCCTGCCAGCTTATGGGAAGAAGTGAAAGCTGGTTTACTGAAAGAAACGGCGAAGCTTAAAGTCGGCGATATTCAAGACTTTACCAACTTCATGGGTGCTGTTATTGATAAACCAGCGTTTGATTCGATTACAGGCTATATCGACTATGCCGCCGCTTCTGAAGAAGCAGAAATTATTGCCGGTGGCACTTATGATGATTCAGTTGGCTATTTCGTTCAACCAACCATCATTGTGACAACCAATCCAAACTTCAAAACAATGGTAGAAGAAATCTTTGGACCGGTATTAACCATTTATGTTTATGAAAATGATCAATTAGAAGAAACTTTAGAGCTTGTTGATACAGCATCTATCTATGCCCTAACAGGGGCCATCTTTGCACAAGATCGTGAAGCGATTATTCACCTGGAGCGCCGTTTATCGGGCGCAGCCGGAAACTTCTATATCAATGATAAACCAACCGGCGCGATGATTGACCAGCAGCCATTCGGCGGCTCTCGCGGTTCCGGTACAAACGATAAAGCAGGTTCTGTCTTTAACATGGTTCGTTGGACCAGCCCGCGGGTGATCAAAGAAAACTTTGCTCCAACCGCAGAAATTGCCTATCCATTTATGGATGCCGAATAATTTAAATAGAAAGAGGTTGAAATGTATTCGTTTCAACCTCTTTTAATTTTTGCTCGATCATTTAGTTACGGTTTTTAGGAATTTATTTAAAAAGACACACCCATTTGTGGGACAGTTCACCACCTGTTTAACCGGTAATTTCTAAACAGTTTTAAATAAATATATATTATATACTGAATGATATACACATGTTATATTTAATTCAAAGAACATGTTCCCCCTAGTACCGTCGTGGAAATTTTAATACTGTGATTACTTTATAAAAAACGTTTTCTAATCTCAGGTGAAGGAAGCATGCAACTATCCTTTTTTCCGAACCATTTATATCTATTCTTTGCAATTACATCATAAAAAAAATCGCGAAATCCACTTGGTAAAAACAGAAAAATTGAAAGGAATTTCCAAGCCCCATTTAGATTTTTACACACCCTTAATGCTGCTGAAGACTTATAATAACATTGATTGTTTTCAACAAGTATAAAACTGTCAGTATTTTCATCAACATTATAATTTAATAAAATTTCTCTTCCTACACTGCTTTGAATTGATGCGAACCTATATAAAGCTTTATCGTCTCGCTTAATTATGAATTGGACACTATGATCACAAAGGTTACATTCCCCATCAAATAAAATAATTTTATCCATAATGGTCCTCCCCTAACAGAATTAAGGTATTATTAATATAATATTACTCTTGACCAAAATGATTAGATAGTACCTTTCCCTATTATAGTGCAATTTAATGGAAAATGATACCAAAATTTTAGGATGTATAATATGTTACGAAATTTAATACTTGCTATAATCTCAGCCTTTTTCTTGAGTTTGCTTCTTGCATCTTTTTCTTATACACCAGTTTTAAATCGCCTACCGTTAATAATAGTGAATTTACAGACCCTACTATAAATCATGATGATAATTATACGTATAGCATTGTTGCTAAAAAATTAATGGATAAGGATAGAATTAAGGAATTAGATGAATCAATTAAAAAGAATAATATTATTTTAACTGCCGAAGAGAAAGAAGACTCATATTATGATGAAATAAATATTGTGAAAGAAATAAGTAATATTAACATTCAGACTCAAGGATATAAATTTCTTTCACTTGAAACGGCAGCAGCCTCAACAAAACAATGGACTCTTAGATATACTACATTTTTAGCTGATTATTGGGTTGAAAACCCAAATCTATTTTCTAAATATCGCTGGTTTACTGGTGATGATAGAGGTTACAATGCAACTGCTTCATCTTATAGAACAAGAGCAGATGTTAATATTTGTTTTTGTTCCGCAGGGAATTCAGTAGGATTAAATAGATCTGTTGGAACAACTCATGGTTATGACAAAAATAAAAAATTTCTAAAAAGCGGAACAGCTTCCTCATCAGGAATAGATATAGAAAATCTAAATCTTGGTAAGTCAAAAATTACATTCAAGCTTACTCACGCTGTTGGAAATCCATTGGTTACATCTTTAGATATCGATTACTATGTTAATGCTGAATTTTATAGTAATGGTAATTACAAATTATCAGGCGAACATGACCAAGCACCGCACCATGAAGTATACCTAAAGGGATCTAACAGTTCTTCATACCAGAAAATGCATCAAGCTGCTACTAAAGGGTTAGAATGGTTAGCTCCACCAATGCCTAATAAAAGCTGGGCAAAATCTAATTTTTAATAATTTACCTAATAGGCACCAATAATAAAATAGAGGTTGCCTCAGAAGGTCTTTTAATAATACCTTTTCCAAGACAGCTTTTTTTTAGTTTACAGAAACTACTGGAAATTGGTAAATAAAAAAGGAATCCAAATACTTGGAATTCTAGGACTAAGAAGGTCCCTTTTTAAGAAATTCTTTTATATATTCAACCTTCGTACACAGAAATATTTAGGCATTACTTGATATAACTAGGTACAGCAGCCAACCATTTATTCATTTGATTTTTAAATATTTCCATATTCAAAGAAACCTCAGCTACTGCTGAAGTTTGAAAAATATCAATAAGAGATTGAAGGGAGGTAATAATAAAATTTATGTCCTTTACATCTTCACAGAAGATGTAAATAAATTGCCGTTTGTCTTGGGATCTTCCTTTTTTCTCATTTGCCGAGCAATAAGAACATATCTAGTAAAAACAATGATTGTGTGGCTAATTAACATATCATAGGAATGTCCTTAGAATCCCTTTCCTAGACTTACCAAGTCTTATTTAAAAACGAACGAAACTTATAAAGTAATAATTTAGTGTTTGGGGAGCTCATGAAAGTTACGGGCCTCCCTTTTTTTGCCAAAATTCCCGTCAAAGGATGGACAAAAGATCCTTGAATAAGGCACGCCTCGAATAATGTCGAAGTTTCGACAACATGTGGTGGTGCCAGGCACTTTTTCAAATACTTTCGATAAACCTTTTCGCAGCACGTGATAACGAAACATTTTTTAAATAGCAAATGCCAATGCTCCTTTTTGGAAGCTCATTTTCTAGCAATACCTCGTATAATTCTCCTCTTTCTATGTAACCCTTTGAAAACTCCTTTATGACACACGAAATGCCTAAGTTTATTTTTGCAAATTCTATTAATAAATCATATGACCCGAGTTCGAATACAGGCGAAACCTGAAATCCCCTCCTTTTCAAAAAGTTTTCTACAAAGATTCTTGAATTTGACTTTTTTTCAAGAAATATCAGCGGCATTTTCATTAAATACTCAAAACTAATCGGATTCTTCGTCATTCGTTTATATTTTTCTCCACAAACAAAAATATCTTGAATCTCCTTACATGGTATAGCTTGGATGTGCTCATCTTGTATCGGTAAATTGCATATTCCTAAGTCCGCCCTGCCAGATTTAATAAAAGTACAAATTTCTGTTGATGTTCCATTCAGTATCGTTAATTTGATTCCGGGGTATCTGAAGTGAAATTTCTCCAAATAGGGTAACAGAAAGTAACGTGAGATTGTGTCTCCAACCCCGATCCGTAATTCCCCGATCTTCAATTGTTTGAATTCTAATAATTTGCCTTCCGCTACATCAATCATTCCTATTGCTGAGTCCACATGCTCATATAATAGATTGCCTTCATTTGTTAATTCTACGCCCTTTGATGTTCGATAGAAAAGCTGTATATCTAATTCATTCTCCAGCTTTGAGATGGATTGGCTAATCGCAGATTGTGTCATATATAGCTCCTGGGCAGCTTTTGAGAAACTTTTATTTCGGCTTACAACGTTAAAAATACGATATAAATCTAATTTTCCAATCATATAAACTCTCCTTATATCAAATATTATAAACATTAATTTTACTAATATCATTAAAAAGGTTATAGTTAAATCGAATGAAAAGTTGTACTAAATTTAACAAAATAAGACTCTGATCAAGGAGAGATTATATTGGAAAGAGTAGTTGGAACAGTAGTACGAGGACTTCGCGGACCGATCATTAAAAAAGGCGATAACATTGAAGAAATTGTGGTGAATACTGTATTAAATACAGCAATGGCAGAAGGTTTCTCGATTGAGAATCGGGATATTGTCACGGTTACGGAATCGATTGTTGCCCGTGCGCAAGGGAACTATGCGACGATTGAAGATATTGCAGCAGATATTAAGGGTAAATTTGGGGAAGAAACCGTTGGTGTGACTTTTCCAATTCTCAGTCGCAACCGTTTTGCTAACTGCTTAAAAGGGATTGCTAGAGGAACAAAGAATATCGTTTTAATGTTAAGTTATCCCTCTGATGAAGTGGGGAATCACCTGGTAAATATTGACGAACTGGATACAAAAGGAATCAACCCTTGGACAGATGTACTATCAGAAGCTGATTTCCGCAAGCATTTCGGTTATAACAAACATCCATTCACTGGTGTTGACTATATTGATTATTATAAAAGTTTAATAGAAGCGGAAGGCGCAAATTGTGAAGTTATCTTCTCAAACAATCCAAAAACCATTTTAGACTTTACCAAAAATGTTTTAACTTGTGATATTCATTCCCGTTTTAGAACAAAACGTATTTTAACAACCAATGGTGCTAAAAATGTTTATGGTCTGGATGATATTCTTAAGGAATCAATCAATGGTAGTGGATTTAACGAGACCTATGGCCTGCTTGGATCCAATAAAGCAACGGAAGACAGTGTCAAGCTATTCCCTAATAATTGTCAGCCAATCGTCGATAATATTCAGGCCAAGCTCAAAGAAGTGACAGGAAAAACAGTGGAAGTAATGGTTTACGGTGATGGGGCATTCAAAGATCCGGTAGGTAAAATTTGGGAGCTCGCCGATCCGGTTGTATCGCCCGCTTATACTGAAGGACTTGACGGCACACCAAATGAAGTGAAACTAAAATACTTAGCAGATAACAACTTCTCTCACCTTAGTGGAAAAGAGCTGAAACAAGCTATTTCTGAATATATCCAAAATAAAAATGAAAACCTAGTTGGTGCAATGGAAGCCCAAGGCACTACCCCCCGCCGATTAACCGACCTAATTGGCTCATTATCAGATTTGACTTCCGGCAGCGGGGACAAAGGAACACCCATGATCTATATTCAAGGTTACTTCGATAACTATACAAAATAAGAGCAGTTCTATTTTTTACCATTATTATAAGTTATACACACTATTCTTTTTTAGTAAACAGTGAATGATCGGACCTTTCACGAGGTGTTAAATTGATAATGAAATAGCCAATTATTAGGATTAGAATAATTAAGGAATAAAATAAGGCATTTACAGGATGATCATGATCGACAATAATGATTCTTACCATTGCTGTAATCCCAATATATAACAAGTATCTTATCGGAAAATGGTAGTTTTCCTTAAAATACTTCACAATCATGGCAATAAACTCGAAATATAAGAAAAAGATTAGGATATTGGCAAGAAACAGCTTAAAGTCATTGTTGCCTCCATCGATTAAAATTTGTATAAAGACCATTAATTCCTTAACTAGTAAAACAGACAATATTACCCCAAGTATAACAAGGGATATATTCAAAAATAATTGGAAAATCCTTGGAATGACATTTAAAATTGTTGTGATATTCTGTAATTTTCCCACCATTCAAATCTGCCTCCTGCTATAAAAGATGCCTGATCCTCAGCACATAAACGCAGCGGAACCAGGCATCGAAATTTTTATATATTCTTTTGGTTTCCTTTAGCATCACGCTCTACGAGCATTTTTGTGACTGGTAGATATCCTTGCTCTTGCAGCAGACCATTTTGAATATGCTCAGACATCATAAAGTCGAGAAATGCTTTAGCCAGTCCTGTTGCTTCCCCCTTTGTATAAGAGTGCTGGTAGGCCCACACAGGGAACTTGCCGGATTGTACGTTTTCAGCAGTTGGCTCAATGCCATCAATGGCCAGCGGTGTTACAGAACTATCTGTAAAGTAGGAAAATGCCAAGTAACCAATGGCTCCTTCTGTTTCACTAATAATCTTTTTGACGGTGTTCGAAGAATCCTCTGTAATTCCCTCAGCAGGTGTTGCCCCATCCAAGGCAAATTTATTAAAGACAGCACGTGTACCTGAAGAGTCGGGACGGTTTACAAGAACAATCTTTTGATCCTTACCGCCGAGCTCCTTCCAGTTTGTAATTTTTCCAGTAAAAACTTTAATTAAATCTGCTTTTTTAATATCCTTAATGCCAACGTTAGGGTTAACCGCAGCAGTCATCCCTACGACGGCGACTTTATGATCTACCAGCTGGTCAGCCGAAATTCCCTCTTTTTCTTCAGCAAAAACATCCGAGTTGCCAATTTGAACAGATCCATCTGCAACCTGTGAAAGGCCTGTACCTGATCCACCAGCATTTACTTGAATATCCACGTTTGGATTTTCAGCCATAAATTCTTCAGCAGCGGCTGCTACCAATGGCTGCATGGCCGATGAGCCCGAAATGACCAACGAACCAGATAATTCTTTCTTTTCCTCTGTTTTAGGTGCTTCTTTGCTGGCATTACCTTCTGTCTTTGCATTGCCGCTTCCACAAGCAGCCATGACCACCATCAATGCGGAAAGTAAGACAAACAGGCTTAGATGTTTTAATCTTTTCATTTGCTAAATTTCCCCCTATTAACTTATGAATTTTTTGAATTACCTTACAGTGATTACTATAGTAAATAAGTATTAAGGGAGAATAAATTAAAGGTAAATGTTTAGTTAATAACTATTAATTCTGTGTAAATTTGGATCGACTTCGTCTGCCTTAGATAATTATTAGAATACCCCAATAATTACTAATTCTTAACATTCACTTTATACTGGATTAACAATTGATTCATAAAATAAGATATGGTAAGCCAATGCTCGTCCATATCGATATTTTTTTCCACAGGTTATCTTGATCAATAAGCTTTAGCTTATATGGGGGATCTTATGAAAAATAAAATACTAGTTATTGATGATGAACCATCCATTATTACCTTGCTACAATATAACTTGGAACGTGCAGGGTTTTTAGTCATAACTGCAATGGATGGGATGGAAGGTAAGAAACTTGCGATATCAGAAGAACCGGATATCATCGTATTGGATTTAATGCTTCCAAAACTGGATGGAATGGAAGTATGCAGGCAGCTCCGGCAAGAAAAGATCATGATTCCAATTATCATGATATCAGCCAAAGATGAAGAACTTGACAGAATTTTGGGGCTTGAGTTTGGCGCGGATGATTATATCGTTAAACCATTTAGTCCAAGAGAGGTTGTAGCCAGAGTTAAAGCTATTTTAAGAAGGACAAAGAATCAGTTGGAAATTGCAAACAGAAATGACATGGATGTTCAGCAAATCAGCATTGGTGAAATTTCCATATTTCCCGATAATTTTGAAGCCTACTTCCGTGAAAATCTACTGGAATTGACATTAAAGGAATTTGAATTGCTTCTTTATTTAGCTCAAAATAAAGGCAAAGTGCTATCCCGCGACCAATTGCTTCATGCTGTGTGGAAGAATGACTATTCCTGCGAAACTAGGATAGTGGATGTCCATATCTCCCATTTAAGAGAAAAAATTGGCGAGAAAAACAGAAAAACGGTTTATATCAAAACCTTTCGCGGAATTGGCTATAAATTAGATGATCCCAACGGTAATGACCACTAAGGAAGGCTGCTAAAAGAATAAGCCTCTCAGGAACTAGCTGTGCTTGTTCCGAAGGCGCTTGCGCTTTTTGTTCTTAAAACATGCCATTCTCGTTCGGGGAATTCTCAGGTATGGGTTGCCCCAGATCCCATAATTCCACAATTTGCTTACCATAGTGCCCCCTGTCAGGTTGCCAGCTAATTTCCCAATACGAATCCCCCCACCCTAAACGGTGAGGGGAGAAGAAGCTAGTATCCAAATGGCATTGTTGGACAACAGGGATTGACTGGAACACCGCACATTGTATGTGTTTCACAGCATTCATTTACACATGATTCTGTGTGCGGGAAATAGTGTTGATGATTAATCATGTGTTTGTTTACTGTAGTTGTATGAGAAGGGTGTACATGTGTTACTACTTTATTAAACAAATTTGTTTTTACATATTGTTGTGGTGGATCAAATAGTGGTGGATCGTACTGGGTAGGAAATGCTTTAGGTGGACAGTATATCGGCGGACATGGTTGTGGTGGGCATGGATAACCACCGAATCCAATATTTCTCATAAATAAATGACCTCCATAGGATTTTGTCTTGTTACATCATTAGTCTATGTAAACCTTGTTTGTACGGACTGGTTTAGATACCTATTTTTGTAAATTAAAAAACGATAACCACAACCGACAAATTTAATGGTTGTAGCCAAAAACCTATAAAAATCATTTCTGGGGTCATATTATGGCCCCAGAGTTTTACGTAAAAAAATGTTATTTGCCGAATCTTTTATCGATAACTACAAATCTCTGCTTTGCCATCATTTGTGATACGGTTCACCGCAGCTACTTAGACCCTTTGATGATGACATCAGTTAGTTCTGTAGGGGCTGTTGTTAAAAATTCATACCCTCCCTTTGTCACAAGTATCGTGTCGGAGTGCCTGTAACCTCCAACTCCATCAATATAAATACCAGGTTCTATCGTGATCACCATATTTTCTTCCAAAATTTCATCACTACCTTCTGCCACAAAAGGTGCCTCATGGTTCCCCAAGCCCACACCGTGCCCAGTCCGATGCAACAGATTTCCTCCCAATCCATTCTTTACAAGATAATTTCTTGCCTCGGAATCAACATCTGCAGCTCTTACCCCGGCTTTCAATACATTCAATGACCTTTGTCGGGCATTCATCATGTAGTGAAATAACTCCTCCTCTTCTTTTGTTGGCTTTTCAAGGAAAAAGGTTCGCTCACATTCAGAGGCATAACCGTTTATTCTAAAATAAGCCATTGCCACGTTCGGTCCTTTCCCCAGTCGATCATCGAAGTTGGGAACACTATGCGGCATGGAACTAACGGGTGCTGGCCATACTGCCGTCAGGAGTGAAGTAGAGAGTGGATCAAATTGCTTTGTCCGCATAAGCTCGGATTGGATGCTTCCTGACAAAGCAAAAGATTCAACAACGGCAGCCCCTGTGTAAACTGATTTGAAAATCATTTCCATCGCTCTGTCCGATATTCCTGCACTCCATCTAATTTTTTCAAGTTCGTATAGACTTTTTGTTTTTCGTTGCTCAACGACTAGCTTGCTTGGAATCAGTTCCTTTGCTTTGATTTTTAAAAATACCTCTGTTTTCACATTGTCCTCTATTCCTGTTCTTTCAAATCTTTTAATTAAATCATTCAATACCTCATACCAGTTTTCTCCCACAGGTGAAGGGTATTCCCAATAGGTGATAACCTTACAGTCTAGGATTCCTTTATACACATGTGCTTCTTCAAGTTTTGGCACCACTAATACTGGTTGTTGATTGGGAGATATAACAAGAAAAAATGGACGTTCTTCTGGCTTATAGGTAATATTTGTAAAGTACCAAATATCCTCTTCAGCCGTAATGATGTAGGAGTCCAAAGAATGTGTTTCCATTGTCTTTTGAAAGCGATCCATTCTATTTTGCAATTCATGTTTTAACATATCAATTCCACCTCAAATTTTTTATCAAGAGTGTTATCTTGATTAATTATTGATTTTTCATTTCGTACCAAGCGATTATTTTTAAGGGTTAGTCCCAAACCCAACGACAGGATATTTCCAAGAATCAAATAGTAAAAGGCCATTTCATACGATCCATCAAATAGTTTTATCAAAATCCCCATTACAGCAGGAGTAACAAAAGCGGCTAGATTGGCACCGGTATTTAGCAGACCGAAAGCAGATCCCATTATGGAAGAAGGGAGTGATTTCAATGGAATGGACAAGATCCCCATATAGGCAATCTGAAAAGTAAATCCGGCTAATACCTGAAATGTGACGACCACTGCTATCGATTCAGCCGTAAACATAGCATAGATAAAGAAGGCGGAAAGAGCATTTCCAATGATGATCATTAGTCTCTCGCGATTATTAAAGACCTTATCAACCAGCCATCCTCCTGCTAAGTAGCCAAGCATAGTGGAAATAGCCGGTAGGGCTGAATAGATTCCTGTATTTAACAAATCAATTTTTCTTACATTTATTAAATAAGAAGGTACCCAACTTATCAGACCCCACATAGCTGTATACAAGCCGAATAACGCAACTACCACTTTCCAAATGGCAGCTGTACGAAGCAACTCTTTAATCGGTATATTCTTGTCTTGTTGATCTTTCTGTTGGCTCTTCTCTTTAACGGACGGAAGGGCAAAATAGTATATCATCGCAATACCTATTCCAATTGCTCCAAAAAGAAAATAAACATTTCTCCAGCCAATTGAAGTAATCAGATACGCACCGGCAATGCTGGCAAAGAACGAACCCAAACCAATAGCGACAAGTAATATGGACTGAACACGAGACCTTTTTTCATTAGAAAAATGTTCACTCATTAGTTTTGTGGCTCCTCCTGGAAAGGCACCCTCACCAAGACCAAAGATTAAACGAATAATTAGTAAGGATACAAGAGACCAAGCAAAACCGGATAATCCAGCAAATAGTGAAAAAGCAGTAATCGATATAATGATTGCTCGCTTAGATCCAAACAAATCGGCCAGCAAACCACCGGGAAGTTGCATAAGGGTATACCCTAAATAAAAAATACTTAATATTATTCCCATAGAAGCCGCATCTAAGTGTAATTCTTGTGCTATAGGGTGGATGGCAATGTTAATAAACATTCGGTCAAGAGAAGAAATAAACCACCCCAAGAAAAGTAATGCAATTAAAAATCTTTTATTCTCCGAAACCTTTCCTTTCACTTTCTTTCCCTCCCATTCTTTTTATTCTCTTGACTTTATTTTAAATAATCAGAATAATTAAGAGAAATACTTATAAATTGATGTATTAATACCTAATAGGTATTAATAATAAGAAGGAGGAAAGTAAATGGAACTGAGACATATCCGATATTTTCTTGCTCTTGCGGAGGAATTGAATTTTGGTCGAGCCGCAGAAAGGTTACACATCGCCCAACCACCTCTTAGTAGGCAAATACAAGAGTTAGAGGAGGAAATTGGAGCCAAACTGTTTTATAGGACAAAGCGACATGTTGAGTTGACAAATGCCGGAAAGGTGTTTCTAAACAAAGCATACCAAATCCTTGATCAAGTTGAACAAGCATGCGTTAGCACGCGATTATCTTCTACTGGGGCAGAAGGTGAAGTAGTAATTGGGTTTAGTGGAACAGTACAGGATCTTATTCCAGTCATTCAAAAATATCATGAGCTTTATCCTCATGTTGGAATAACATTACACCAAATGAATACCGCCAATCAAATCAAAGCCTTAAATGAAAAAAGGATTGACATCGGTATTGTAGCGGCTCCAGTTAATAGTAATAAAATTCATGTAAGGCCATTAACAAAAGTATGTTTTTTGGCTACGTTACCGGAAAAACATCCCCTTGCTAACAAACATTCCATTAACCTTCGTGATTTGGCGGACGAAACCTTTATCATGACACCTAAATCAGCAGGTGTATTGTATTACGAAACTTTTATGAGTATTTTCCAAATGGCCGGATTTGCACCAAAAATTATGATTCAGGCCAATGACCTCCAATCTGTTTTGGCATTGGTCGCTGCTGGTATGGGGGTAGCATTGACACCTTCATCCAGTACTCCTTGCGGCGGGGTCATACAGCGTAAAGTGGAAGATATAAATGTATCTTTAGAAGCATCCATTGCATGGAGAAAGGATAATCACTCTGAGATATTAGACAAATTACTTAAATCCTTTTTTAATTTTTTTCATATTGAATTTGAAAATATAGTGAACTGAGTGTTAATCCGTCTGGTATTAACACTCTACATCTTGACCTTGTTAAAATCGTCTCCATCTCTTAAGGGAAATAACGATTTTAACCCAATTTACAAAATTAGTAAAAAAACCTTCTATTTGTGATACGGTTTAATGACTTCTAATACAACCCATTCATTTGGAAAACGTTCTTGTACCTCAATCCAACGCATCTAATCACTCCGTTCATGTATATTTGTCTTCATTTTATCATAAAACATTAAGCACTAAGTTAGCTATTGGTCGCCCATTCTCCTTTCAAACCTTTCTTTCTCGCCATTATACCCATCCATATAGCCTTTTCTTACATGGCTCTTCAGCTGTTCAGGAGATTCCATTTCCTTTATGTCTGCTTGATCAAGTGTTATGATTTTTGCATATACATTTCCGTATTGATCCCGTAATTTTTCATCCTTATAAAAATTTATGCCATTGTTCGAATCGAGCAGTATTGCTTCTTGTTTTTTAAGACTTTGAATAAATGTAAACAGTTGATTGGAATAATCTCCAATAGACGATTCTTTTGCCGTTGAATGAATATAGATGCTTATCGGAACTTCAGCCTTTAACTTCTCATAATCCGGCTTTTGCTGAAACTTCCACCGTTTTTCTTGCGCATTGTCTACCGATGCAAACGCAAAGTAGCTTACATTTCCTTTTTCCGCTCCAAATGCTTTCTTAAGAGCAGGTTCCACTTCCTTTTGAACCTCTTCACTCAAGGCCCTAAATAAATAATTGTCGTATGGTTTGCATGTTGTTTTTCCTTTCGAAGTTGAATACAATTCACATGAAATCTCGGCAACCCATCCCTTCTCTCTGTCTTTTACCTTTACCGTAATATAAGGGGGTGCTTCTTCCGGCTCTTCTGGAATGATTTCAAAACCTGTAATTTGAACAATATTGCCATATGTATCTTTTACATATTCAATTAGCATGGAATCTTTTACCAACTGTTTCTCTTCATTCGTTAAATGTTCCTTATCTATTATCTTTTCGACTTGACGATCCGTTTTTGCACTACAACCCACTAATCCTAATAAAAGAGAAAGACAAATGAGCAACCATTTCGTTCTGTTCATAATCATCCTCCGATACTGGTAAATTAAAATTAGAAGGAAAAGGTCGTGCTTCAAAATATAAACTGTTATAAAATAATGCTTTTTAAAATACCACATGCGTTTTTAAAACTCGCCATTATTATGAACCGGGTTCTTTTGCTTTATCAAAAAGGACCAAGGATTCCATTAAACCCGTATGTCTCTTTTGTTATTCCTAATTGTAGTTTAAAGGAATCCAAAAGATCTCACTATTCAAGTGAGCTTCCTCTAACACTTCCTCCGAATGGTTTACTTCCCACTATCATCTCTGAAAAACATGTTTAAGTTCTATGCTTAAATCTTCAAATATGTTGACCTTTATGGAATCTTCTTTTGTATAGAAACCTGATGAAATAAAGCGATTGTTCTGCAACAGAAATACTTCCACGTATTCGTTTGAGGGGTCGACAATCCAATATTCTCTGACCCCAGCCTTTTGATAGTTATTGAATTTGATGACTCTGTCATTTCGAGCGGTGGAGGGAGAAAGAATTTCAATCACCAAATCGGGAGCACCAACAATATTTTGTGGGTTGATTTTATTACGATCACATATGACCACAATATCTGGTTGAACCCAATCCTTGATCTTTTCGTTTGGTGTTGTTTGATTCGCAAAAAGGCACACATCGATGGGAGAACCAAATACACTGCACTCTTTTCCCCTTAAATACGTACCAAATTCAATTAATAACTCTCTTTGAACATGCTGGTGCTTTGGTGTCGGTGCTGGCGACATACTAATAATTTGCCCGTCAATCACTTCATATCGAATTTCTTCCGAAGACTCAAGATAATCAGCATATGAGTAATTAGACTGTGGTTGATTCATGCTCATTCCATTCACCCTTTCTCCATTTTCATCCTTCAATAGTTCCCCTTACCTCACCGGTCATTAGTTCGGGGAGTAGGGTGCCCCCCATTTTTTCTAACCTTTTTGATTCAATTCTTGCTGCATTTATTACAGGTTAAGAATGTATTCAGGGTCGTTCAATCGTTCACCCCTACTGTCTTTTGTCTTTATTTTATCGTATTTTTGTTGACCATTACAATGAGGGATAATCTTTGCCTAAATGAAAAAGATACAGTGGCGCAATACTCCATCAAGCATTGGATCTGACCATGTTGTTGGGGGGCCTATTCCAATGTCGCAGTTCAATTGAATTTGGTCCTCGTTTTGTCGGATGGTATGTAAAGAAATAGCCGTCAACTTATGGTTGACCCTATGCAGATAATTTAATATTTTTTTCTTCCTTCTTCCTATTTGAATGCCATGTAAATAATAGAATAAACCATAGAGGCGTCAACAATAGGGCAGGCCGTGTAACTTCAGCAAACAGCATAATAATGAGAATGATGGCAAACAAGATTAGGACAACGTAATTAATAAATGGTGTGAATGGTGCTTTAAATTTTGATTCTGCCTGTAAATCTGAACGTGTTTTCTTATATCTTAAATGACAAATCAGAATGACACCCCAAACCCAAATAAAACAAATCGCACTAATGGTCGTCACGATTTCAAAAGCTTGTTCTGGAATAAGCTTAGTCAAAAGGGCTCCCACCGATAGGACTACCGTGGAGATCCATAATGCGTTACCTGGGACATGATTTTTATTTAGTTTTGTAAACTTAGATGGAGCCTGGTTATTATTACTTAAACTATATAGGATACGACTTGTTGAAAACATTCCGCTATTACAAGCAGAAGCTGCTGAGGTTAATACGACAAAATTAATAATTCCTGCTGCAATCGGAATTCCAACTAAACTAAACGTTTTAACAAAAGGACTTTCTGCTGCATTTAATTCCGTCCATGGGTTAATACATAAAAGGACAAGAAGTGCGCCAACGTAGAAAAATAGAATCCTTAAAGGAATTTTATTGATAGCCGATGGAATATTTTTTTCCGGGTTGGATGTTTCCGCTGCCGAGACACCTACTAATTCCACACCGACAAATGCAAATACAACCATTTGGAATGAAAGTAAGAAGCCTGATATTCCGTTTGGAAAAAGTCCCCCTTGTGCCCAAAGATTTTTAATCGTAACCATACCTTGATTTGTCTTGAATCCCATCACCAGTAATATAATCCCAATAACAATTAATCCGAGAATCGTTATTACCTTTATTAAAGCAAACCAAAACTCCAATTCTCCAAAAATCTTTACAGTTAGTAGATTGAGTCCTAGTAAAATGATCAAACAGACAATTGCAGGGATCCATTGTGGAATATGGAACCAATATTGTACATAAACACCAACGGCAATCACATCACTCATAGCAGTCATTATCCAACAAAACCAATAGGTCCATCCGGTTACAAAAGCATATCGTGGTCCAAGATAGTCTTCAGCAATATCTGTAATAGATTGATAACCTGCTTTAGACAACAGGAGTTCTCCTAGTGCCCTCATAACAAAAAAAACGGCGATTCCTACGATTAAATATGCAAGGATGATGGATGGGCCCGCGAGTTGAATGGCTTTACCGGACCCTAAGAATAATCCCGTACCAATGGTACCGCCAATTGCGATTAGTTGTACATGCCGATTTGATAAATCCCTCTTTAATTCTTGTTGTGCCAATCCTAACTCCTCCTAATAAAATATTTTAGTTTAAACCATAAAAAAAGAGATTGGAGGATATCCAATCTCTTTTCCAAAAGAATAATAAATAATATTTGGTATGCTAAATAGTATCAACACAACAAATAAATATTCAGTACTCTTCTGTCCTTTTGCCTGAGATTGTGAACCCTTCGGCGCCGCAAAATTCCTGCGATCTCTCCAGAAGCTGCTCCTGCTATAGTGTGACCCATAGCAATCATAGCCTGCTAATTATTAAATTTAATTCACTATTTCTAAATAATTTTTAATTTTAGTAGTAGTTATATAGTTTGTCAACACATAAATTAACATCCCATACTGCTCTGTATTCATTTTTATTCAAAAAAACCTCCCTATAAAAATCATAGGGAGGTTTTTTACACTTACGTTATTGGAAAATCTATTGCCTGTATGAAATTTTCACCTAAAAAACACCTTGTCTATATTGTACTTCGACTTGAATTCATTAATAATATACGTTTCATAAATCTCTCTATGTACAGGGTCTTCGATAATACAAACATCGATTTTTGCAACTTCATTCCTATGCATTTTAATTGGGGATACTGTATCTTCAAAATGCTTTTTAATTCTTTGCCGCAATTTCCTTGCCTTACCAACAAATAATAGCTCTTGGTTATGACTGTAGAACATAAAAATGCCACCCTTATCTCTAGGAATGAGGTGGAATTCTGTAAATCCATAAATATTACTTAATTCCGGGTTCTTCTGTTTAGTAATGGAAACATCTGGTTTTGGAATGGTTATGTTTATCACTTTCGTTCACTTCTCCTTCGGTATTGGTTAAAAGTCTACACAGACTTCTTTAAGCATATTTACATCCACCTTATGGAGTTCAACTGAGAAAAACAACATTTACAAATAGGTTTTCTATCATTACTGTTATGCAGTCGTATTTTGCATTCCAATTAATGAAAACTTTTAAATATCTTTCTCAACTTCTACCCCTGCATCATTCTTAGTAATAACCTTGGTTAAGCGTCTCATTTCTAAATGTACCCAACAAGGACATTATAAATATAATTTACTTTTCTAAAGCCCGCTCCATTACTTTTTCACCAATATTTTAACACCTCATTTACTTATGATACGGTTCACCCCTAATAATCCGAAACGCCCGATAGATCTGCTCAAGCAAAATCAATCGCATCAGCTGATGGGGGAAGGTCATCCGCGAGAACGACAGCTGTTCATTCGCCCGCTGCAAGACTTCGTCACTCAGTCCCAGTGATCCGCCGATGACGAAGGCAATTTTACTTTTACCGTAGGTGGCCAGTTGATCCAACGACTCGGCCAATTCTTCTGATGAGCGCATCTTCCCCTTAATCGCCAAAGCAATTACATAGGTATCCGCACTAATTTTGGTGAGAATTCGTTCGCCCTCCTTTTGCTTCACCTGGAGCATTTCCAATTCACTTAACTCCTCCGGGGCCTTTTCGTCTGCAACTTCAACCATCTCCACCTTGGCATAGGCGGAAAGCCGCTTGAGATACTCCTCTATCCCCAGCTTCAAGTACTTCTCTTTTAATTTTCCAACCGTAATAATTGAGATATTCACAATCCACAACCCTTTTAAATGGAATTAAGCACAGCTTACAAACAACTTATCCACAGAAGTTATCCACATATGCACATTTTTTATCCACATCTTGTATGAAATCACTTGTTCGCCACAAAATATACAGCCCTGTTTGAGCAAAATTCACAACTTGTTGATAAGTTATCCACATCAATTTTTGTTAATACCGGAAATGTTTCATATTCATCCACAATGATATCTAAACCCAGCTCGACATGTTCCTCACAGCAATAAATCATTTTACTCTTTCACCTTTCCTCATTATTGACATTGACTACCCGTACTATATCATACTGCATTAAGAAAAACAGGAAAGTGAGTCAAACACCTTCCTGTTTTCAACCATTCCTATTGTATTTTATCTGAAGTTAACGTTAAACTTGTTTCCCGCAGCTTGCCATTGCGGTAATATTTGATGGTCATTTTCTCGCCGATATTCTTTTTCGTATACAAGTGTTGGCGAAGATCAATGACATCATTGATTTTTTGACCATCCATCTCGACAATGACATCCAACTCTTGAAGTCCGGCGCGTGCCGCCGGTGAGCCCGGCACAACTTGGCGAATCGCCACACCATAGGTTATATCGCGCGGGAGCTTTAACGCCTCCTGCTGATAGTAGGCAGGAATTTCATCCACTGATTTTAAGTCCAAGCCCATATAAGGCCGTTTGACACTGCCATATTTCTCAAGATCATCAATAATTGGCTTGGCGGAATTAATTGGAATCGATAAACCAATCCCTTCAACCGCATTCTGAGCAATTTTCATTGAGTTAATCCCGACGACCTGACCAGCCATATTAATCAAGGCTCCGCCGCTGTTACCCGGATTAATCGCGGCATCCGTCTGTAAAACCTCCGATTGCCAGTCAACCACACCATCCTGATCAATGTCAACTGGTATTGTCCGGTTTAGCCCGGAGATAATTCCTTGGGTAACCGAGCCAGAAAAGGTCGGACCAAGCGGGTTGCCGATCGCAATCACCGGTTCTCCTATTTTTAAACTGTCAGAATCGCCAAATTCCGCGATTTTTTTTACTTTGTTTGCATCTATTTGAAGGACCGCCAAGTCAGACCAAATATCACTTCCCAATAGCTTGGCTGGCAGCTTTGTTCCATCAGATAGACTGACTTCCAGCCTTGTTGCACCTTCAACAACATGATGGTTTGTGACAACATAGGCTTTTCCGCCGGCCTGTTTATAAATAACTCCTGAACCGGTTCCTGCTGTTTCATCAGAATTATCGCCGTTATCACTATCCGACCAAAAGCTGTTTATTGGATATTGTTGATTCCGACAACAGCTGCAGCGGTTTTATCAATGGCGTTGGTGGTATTGGTTTTTACATCATAGGCAACCTGCTTATGTATCGTCTGTTGTCCGGTATTATCTGTAGTTGTTTCGGCAGTTTTTTGATTTGGCTGCACTGTATAGGGAAGAAGCCCATTGTTGGAAAGAGCGGGAATGGCAATGATAACCAAGATGGCACCTAAAATGGCGCCTACCAGGCTGGCAATAAAGATTCCACCCTTACCTTTCTGTCCACTGGAGCGGTTCGGTGAATGATCATCATAATAACCCAAATTACATCATTCCTCTCTTACGATATGATTGATACTTTTTATTTTGGCTTATTAATATAATTATACTCAGGCCAAAGGGAAAATACTGATTGAAAAAGGCACAGAGTGTTCTCACCTTTGCATATTTTAACTTTCGTTATTTTCCTTAAAAAGGCTACTAAGCTTTTCCATTGTTTGAACCATTTGCTCCAGTTCTTCCACTTTTATCTGAGAGCAGTATTTTTTAATAAATGTCTCATCAGCTTCGGCAATTAATTGAGCATATTTTTTCCCTTCCTCCCCAAGAAAGATAAAAGATTCACGAAGATTGTTTGGATTACTTTCACGAACTATAAATTTTCTTTTACCTAACTTTGATAAAACTTGGCTAACTGCACTTTTTGTAATTGAAAAATTTGCCGCGATATCATTTGCTCTCACCCCTTGATTCCGCATGATATAGAGAAGTATATTTTCTTGCTGAACAGTTAAGTTGTATTCATTTATTTTTTGTGCACCTTTGTTATATTGCAGGTAAAACTCGTAAACGGCTTGATTTAATCTATTGAAAATTTTTCGATAATCCGCAAGCATGGTCGTCCTCCTGAAAAATGAATGATTGACTAAAATTTTGAAAGTAGTTACATTTAGTTTAGTTAAGTTAAATAAACTATATAATTCTTTTTTAAATCAAATGATAAAAAGCTGAAAATATAATGAAAACCTTTCCTATTGGGGGCGGAAAAAATGGACTTTTTTGAAATTACATCAAAACACCTTAATACTCTGAATAATAATGAAAAGGAACTATATAATTATATCATTCGAAATATCGAAGAGGTAAAGAGAAGCACAATACGTGAATTGGCCGCAAAATGCTATGTATCCTCTGCTACCATGAGCCGTTTTTTAAAAAAAATTGGTTTTTCCGGCTACAGTGAATTTACTGCCATTTTAAAATATACAGATTCAAACTTTATCAAAAACACGAATCCATTTACTGTCTCACAGGAAAATTATCGAATTGAGTATTTAAAAAATATTTATGAATCCGTTCGTGTACTTGATGAGGAAAAAGTGGATAAAATTATTCATCTTCTTAAAAATAAGCCAAGGCTCATCGTAATGGCACGCGGTTTAAACAAAAGTGTTGCCCATTATTTTGAATATATTTTTTCTGGCCTCGGTTTTGAAGTTGTTTTTCCAGAAGACCACTACTTTCGCAAGATGCTATTAAGCGGAATTCGAAACAATGACCTTGTCTTCTTTTTATCGTATGGCGGAGAGGATAGAGAATTGATTTTGGATATTGAACAATTGAATATTAAATCAAAAGCGACTGTTATCTCGATCACATCAGCAAATAATAATCCTGTACAAAACATGAGCCATATTAATCTGTATATATTTTCGGATTATATCCATTATAACGAAATAGATTTGACATCAAGAATCTCCATGATTAGTATTATTGAATTAATTTCTTATAAATATATGGTCGAAATAATGGAGCAATCAGCAAAGTAAAAATTACCCCTTCACGGAATTTATTTAAAAGCGACCTCGGTCTTTTCCATGCCCCTTTACGGACTCGCCAATCGGCGAGTTTTTATTTATGATCCCTTTTCATTGATACATTCATTATTTTTCTTTCATCGAAACATGTTTCATAGTTTGAAACATGTTTCAGAGGCACTAGGATTATCAGCTCTTTTATTAAAACATGTTTCATGATTTGAAACATGTTTTAATAGAAGAATGCCGAAAACTATAGCTCAAAAATCTATTTCCTTTGTAAACGCTTAACCTTAGTATATAGGTGAAACATTCCTGCAGAAATGTCTAAATAATGTGTAGGGGGGCTTTAACCAGAGGATAAGGACTATATGTTGGAACTTGCTAAACAGAACGAACTAGCCTTACAGAAAAGCTTATTTTCTTATACTAAAGGGGGCTTAACAAATGAAAGGTATTCTACAAAATCGTAGTCTAGCATTTTTAATCATCATTCTTTTGGCAATATTACCAGTATTAAGCGGCTTTACCAAAGACAGTCCAAAATCAACGAAAACATCTGGTGAAAAAGCTTCTCTAGTTCTTAAAAATGGGATTGTCTATACAATGGAAAAAAGCCAGCCAACAGCTCAGGCAATTGCTGCAAAGAACGGCAAAATCATTTATGTGGGCAGTACAAAGGTGTCCAAAAATATGTGGATAAAAACACCAAGGTTATTGATTTAAAGGGAAAGATGGTTGCTCCGAGATTTATGGATGGCCATACGCATATAGAGTCACTTTGGGTTACAAAGCTTTTTCAAGTAGATCTTACCACTTTGAAAAGTAAGCAAGAATACATTAAGGCTGTATCCGATTTCAGAAAGAACCATCCTCATGATAAGATCATTTTAGGTAACGGCTGGCAAAATGGCCCATTTAAACTAGCGGATGGGACGAATCCAGGGCCACAAAAAGAGGATCTTGATGCAGTGGTTTCCGATATACCAGTCATTCTCTATTCGATTGATCAACATTCTGTGTGGGTAAACTCTAAGGCACTTGAAATGGCCGGAATTACGAAGAATACCAAGGCGCCTAAAGGCGGAATGATTGAACACAATGCCGATGGCTCTCCACGGGGTGTTTTACGGGAAGGTGCCACGAATTTGGTCAATAAAGTCAGTGATTTGTTTAAGTTAACTAAAGAACAATATAAACAAGCCATTTTGAAATATCAAGAGGAAATGCACAGCTATGGGATGACTGGCGTTATGACCTTTCAATTAAAGGGTGTCCCGGTTATTGATGCAATCGGTGAATTGGAAAAGGAAGGAAAGTTGACGATGCGTGTCTCCGGCGCCTATTTTGTCGACCCGGGGGACAATCCTAAAGAAGTGGTTAAAACGATAAAAGCTGCTAAACAAAAATATCATTCTGATTGGCTGCAAGTACACACGGCTAAACTATTTGCCGATGGGGTAACCGAAGGAAAGACCGCTCTATTCCTTGAACCATATACAAAAAATGCAGGAATGGGTCCAAACTTTCGTGGCGATTCAGTTTGGAAAGTGGATGAATTCAACAAAATGGTTGCGGCTATGGACAAAGCTGGGATACAGGTTCATATCCATGCGATTGGTGATGGTGCTGTCAACATGAGCCTCAACGCAATTGAAAAAGCTGCCAAAGCCAATGGCGTACGGGATTCTCGTCATACGATCACACATATTTCGGCAATCTCAGATAAGGATATTCCTAGAATGAAGGCCTTAAAGGTCATTGCATCATTACAGCCATTCTGGTTTTATAAAGACCAATATTATGAGTTGGAAAAATCTATGGTTGGTGAAAAACGAGCTTTGGCATTTTACCCGGCAAGGAAGATGTGGGATAAAGGAGTAACGATTGCCGGCTCCAGCGACTACCCACCGACTCCTGACTACCGCCCGCTTAATTCGATCGAGACAGGAGTCACCAGAAACAGCCCATATCCGGGTGAGCAAGATAAGAATATGGTTCGTAATGCTTCGCAGGCGCTTACCGTTCGGGAAATGCTTCAGGCAGTGACCAAAAATGTTGCCTACCAAATATTCCGTGAAAAGGATCTGGGAACATTGAAAGTAGGCAAGAAAGCCGACATGGTCGTGCTTGATCGGGATATTACTAAAATCAAGCCTAAGAACATCTCCGAGACACCTGTAGATTACACTATCGTTGGCGGAAAAATTGTCTTTAAAAGAAAATAATTAACGAAGCCTAATATCATTCTGTAGAAGATCAATATTATTCCAGATCCAGAAAAATAAACAGGTCAATTAACTTTACAAAAGGGGCTGTCCGAAAAGTGGTTTTTCAGCCCCAAAATTAAAAATAGAAAAACCCAAGAATGTTGATAATATCAGCATTCTTGGGTTTTTATTTTCGGTGTTTTTTACTCAAAAATGGACTTTCGGACAGCCCCTTCACTTTACTTTAAATTAATCAATCTTTTGTCAAATACCTTTATTAAACAATTACGATGGCATTCTCATTTTTCGATTCTATACTGCCGTTAAAATGGTTGGGGTCTTCGGGTCTGTATCATAAAGCCCAAATTGTTCGCCTACAATGATCCCGCGGCTTTCTAATGTTTGGGTCACCGACATTCTTGCCAAATCCTTCATATTATTATCCATGCTTAAGTGGGCAAGATACACTTTTTTTGTCCGGTCGCCAATGACCTCACTCATCGCAAGTGCCGCGTCTTCATTGGAGACGTGTCCGACATCACTTAAAATTCTTCGTTTAAGATTCCACGGATAGCGGCCCATCCTGAGCATTTGCACATCATGATTCGATTCAAACACATACACATCGGCATTTGAGATGATTCCTTTCATTCGGTCGCTGACATATCCGGTATCAGTAATTAACACCAGTTTTTTTCCGGAATGATGGAAGATATAAAACATTGGCTCTGCAGCATCGTGCGAAACACCAAATGATTCAATCTCAATCGAACCAAAACTTTTTACCGATTCCATGTTAAACACAAACTTCTGCTCGGTTGGAATGACGCCGACTGCGTGTTCCATGGCCTGCCATGTCTTTTCATTGGCATAGACCGGTAATTTATATTTGCGTGCCAAGACGCCGATTCCTTTTATATGGTCACTATGTTCATGGGTGACAAAAATCGCAGAAAGCTTGCTGGGATCACGGTCAATTTGTTGAAAAAGAGCATCCATCTGCTTTCCGCTAAAACCCGCATCTACCAAAAAGGAATGTTCGTCTGACTCGACGTAAAGGGCGTTGCCCGTACTGCCGCTGGCCAGGATGCTGTAACGTAAAGACATGCTAACTCACTCCACACTCATTTTTTCATCACTATTAAAATCAATAATCTGACCTTCGAAGGCATTGACAAACAAACTTTCCTTGCCATTTACCTCAAAGCGCCAGGTTGGGGCCAAAACTTGGGATGCTGCTAACTGAATGAGTGTCGAATAACCAAGCTCAACCTTGGTAATTTTACTTTTCGGCTTCAGGAGTCCCTTTTGATGCAGCGTTTCAATTACCTTTAATGGAGAAAGAATTTCCTCCTTCTTAGCTGCCATACCTTCTATTCCTTCCAAATAACTTTGTTGATAGGCAACAACCTGATTCTTCACATTAAACTTAAAAGAAATCATCCCATTAATATTATGATATAATGGGAGGTTGTCATATTGTTGAAAATAGGTAATCGTCTGCTGCTTATCATTTTTTTCCCAAAATTGATATTGATCGCCATATAACACGTGACCCTTCAAAAAAGCCGTCAGTTCCGCAGGTTCAAACTTTGAACTTAATTGCAGCGGTTTTTCCAAATTTGCAATTAAAACAGTACTCGGTTCCTTTGAAGCAATCCTTTGTCCTGTTAATTTCTTCGTATCCTCTGCGGTAAAAACTTTAGGTGTCGCACCTAAATATTTCGCTTTAATTAATGTTTTTGGCAGCTCGCCAAAGGTAATTTCGGCCGCCTTCAATTTTTCTTCAAACGAAGCATCGCTCATAATCTCATATTTATTGGCATCACGGATTTTCAGGAATTGATATAAAAGGTAGACATCCAGGACCAAAAACGTAATGATAAAAATGGTTTTAATTTTACTCCAATCCATGTCCCGGTCCCCCCCATCTTTCGTTGTAATCATTTCCCATTGATTATCGTAGCGATAGTACCAGGCGGGCTTTAAGAGGATCAGCTTACTCCCCTCCGGATCCTTTTCCATGTGATAACCTAATACGATTTGTTCAAGAAGCTCCGGTTTATAGTTTGGCCTATCTTTTACCATTTCCAGCGCTTCATATCCTGACGAACTGATAACGCTTTTGGCCTCTGTTGTTAATTGCAGCTCCAAGGAAATGTTCGGACGAATATATTTATTAAGTTCATTTCGGCCCCACACCTCGGTGATTTCCGAAAGTCCTACATCATTGAATACTGGCAAGCCATCCTTGCTATACAATCGAAAGGTAACCATTCGCTTATATTCATCCTTGGCAGCATAGCGGAATTGATCAGTCCACCCGCCGTGTTCATTGACAAAATCAATGCTGCGCTTCACCAAATCATAAGCATTTTCCGTATAATTATCCTCTGCTGTTGGATTTACATAAGACAACATGTTTTTATCATTTATAATCGTCAATTTACTTGAGTCATTTGTATACTCTTCCCCGTTGGTTAGTATACTTTTTTTGACAAAACTTGGGTCACTAAAGAGCGCTTCCTTAAATTCCTCAGAATCAAGGGTTTTCGGCACATACTTGTACATAATCATTTTTGTTTCATTCTTAGGAAGAAAAATCGTCCGTGTATTTGTCGGATTATAAGCAAAATAGACAGGATACTCATCACCATTTTTAAAAAAGCTGCGATAAAAAGCATTAAGATTAGCCAGTGAAATATTACTAATGTAAACATCGCGATTTTTCGAGGAAACAAAATAGACAATCCCGTTTTCTTTTTCGGAATGTTCCACATTAATCACAATTCGATCAAAGTTAAACGATGGGACTTTCCTTTGTTTGATGTTTAGGACACTTCGATATAATTCAATTGGTACTTCATCGGGAAAAATGATTTCAGCATTACCGCTGCCATGGACCAACTGATTAAAATTATTCACCTTGTCTGTATAATTTTTTAAATCGAAAAAAGTCCATTTGCTTAATTCCTTGATGACTTTTTCCAATTCTCCATCATTATACGTGCCATAATGCTTGCCATTAATATGAAACATTGCTAGGTCGGGACGGATAATTTTCTTGACTTCCTGTTTTTTACTCAAGGTTACTTCATTGACATAATTACGGCTTTTCATTGTTTCGTAATCAGGCTGATATGTCCAAAGATTCCAGGTTAATAAAATACTGACCAAGACTAAGATTGTCAGAATAACCGATTTGATTGTTTCGTATCTCATGACCATTCATCCTCTTCAGTACTCTCATACGGCAGCGAAAAAGCAATGGTTGTTCCTTTCCCTTCTCTGCTTTTTGCCCAAATTTTGCCGCCATGAACCTTTATGATTTCCTTGGCAATGGCTAGTCCAAGTCCTGTACCGCCCAATTTACGGGTTCTAGCTTTATCGACGCGATAAAACCGATCAAATATTTTTCCAAGACTCTCTTTTGGAATGCCAACACCTTCATTTGTCACACTAACAATGATATTGTCGCCTTTTTCTTTGATCGCGAAGGTGATCTGTCCGCCTTCTGGTGAATACTTTAAGGCATTTGAGATAATGTTGTAGAGCACCTGTGTCATTTTATCTTCATCCACTTCCACAAAGATGGCATGGTTCGGCAGCATCCGTTTAAAGGTGACATTTTGCTGCTTAGACATTTCGAACCGGTCAATAATACGGTCATAGAAAACGACAAAATTGACCCATTCCTTATTGAGTTTATAGTCGATACTATCCATTTTCGATAGCTGCAACAGATCATTGACAAGACGGATCATTCTTTCCGTTTCGGTTCGTGTCACCTCTATAAACCCCGGAGCAATTTCCTTATCGCTCCAGGCGCCATCAGCCAATGCTTCCAAGTAGCTGCGCATCGTCGTCAACGGTGTCCTTAACTCATGTGAAACATTGGCGACGAATTCTCTTCGTTCAGCATCAATTTTCTCCTGTTCGGTAATATCGTGGAGGACAGCAATTAATCCATTGACAAAACCGGTTTCTTTTTGAATCACAGAAAAATTGGCCCGAAGAATATATGGTCCATTTTTTGTACTATAATCCAAAATTAAGGAATCCTTTTCTTCTAGTAGATCCTCAAACGTATTGGTGCCTTCCAAGCCTAGAACGGAGACAATCGGCTGGGAAAGAACTGTTTCACGTGAAACATCCAGCATTTCGGTAGCAGGATCATTTATCAAGATCACACGGCCTTTCCGATCCGTGGCAATCACGCCATCCGTCATGAACGACAAGACCGATGACAGCTTTCTTCGTTCCCCCTCTGTCATCGCTTGGGCTTCCTGCAGTTTTTTGGTTAAATGATTAAAGGTTGTCGCAAGCGTGCCAATTTCATCGTTACCGTACACTCTAACCTTCCGGGAAAAGTTCCCCTTCGCCATTGCCAACGCCTGTTTCTTCATATCAGCGATAGGCTTTGCCACTGTTTGAGCCAGCAAAACTCCGAGCACTGCGGTAATTGATAAAGCAATTGCCGTCCCTTTGGCAAAAATACTATTTATCGTCTTCATTTGGGTAAAAACACTTTCTATTTTTGCCACTAAATAAATGGCGCCAAGAACTTTATTGCCGGACTTGATGGGGGTGGAGAGAACCCAAATCCGATGACCAGTCTGGGGATCAATTTGAATCACACTTTGGTCCTCTTCCAACACCATTGATTGTTTAATTCGCAGTTCTGTCGTTCGCTGCCCGACAACTCCTTGATTATTAGTCTCAGATGTCCCCAAAATTTTCAGCGACCGGCCTTCAATTACCTGCACTTCTGAAATATCCACTGCTTTAAAATCACGAAGAATTTTGCCGATACTATCTTCAAGTGTCGGATCTTCAGGTGTTCTTTCTTTTTCCATTTCCTCACGAATATTATAAGCAAGCAAATTTACCCGTTCTTTAATCGATGTTTGAAAATTGGTCCTGAGGGTTGTCTCAAGCTGTTTGACAAAATAAACACCGATTACTTGCATTGCTACTAAAATAAGGAGGACATAGATTATCACAATTTTAACATGTATAGAGCGAAAGAAACCAACCTTTTTCACAAGTCATTACTCCTGTTCGGGATTCCGTAAATAATATCCCACCCCGCGTCTAGTGACAATCCATGCTGGGTGGCTTGGGTTATCTTCGATTTTTTCACGGAGACGCCTTACTGTAACATCAACGGTTCGAACGTCACCGTAATAATCATAGCCCCAAACGGTTTGCAGCAAATGCTCCCTAGTCATGACTTGACCAATATGCTGCGCCAGATAGTAAAGCAATTCAAACTCCCGGTGCGTTAATTCAATTGTTTCCCCGCGTTTGGATACAATATAGGCATCCGGATGGATCACAAGCGTGCCAATTGAAACTTCATTCGTATCATTTTCTGTCTCGGATTGAGAAATCACTTGCTGATGGCGGCGCAGGTTTGCTTTTACCCGGGCAATCAGTTCTCTTGTGCCAAATGGCTTTGTCACATAGTCGTCAGCACCTAGTTCAAGCCCCAAAACTTTATCAATTTCTGAATCCTTGGCCGTCAACATAATAATTGGCATTTCATAATTTTTCCTTATTTCCCTGCATACTTCCATACCATCTTTGCCAGGAAGCATAATATCGAGAAGGATGAGGTCAGGTTGTACTTCTTCTACTAAATTAAGTGCCTCATTGCCGTCATATGCACAATAAACGAGATACCCTTCTTTTCTCAGATTAAACTGGAGGATATCTGCAATTGGCTTTTCATCATCAACTATGAGAATCTTCTTTTCCATACCGTTACTCCTCTCCATAATGTGAAACTCTAATCTATCTTACATATTGCGAAAAGTCATAACTATTCTATTTTACTTTACCATTATTTTCGCCTAAATTCATCAATTAGAAGTATTTAACAACGAAAAGTGAAGTACCTAGCTGATTTTCTCTGACGTCAGATTAAAATGAAAAAGCCTCCGGCATTATGAGCCAGAGACATTGATTGCGCCCGCATTAGCGTGGAATCTCTCTAATTTTATCTGTTTATATATTTCAAAGGGTTGACTAGGCCACCGTTTTTATATACTTCAAAATGTAAATGGACACCTGTGGAATTTCCCGTGGAACCCATAATACCGATTGCCATCCCTTTGGAAACGGCTTGCCCAGCTTTTACCTTAAGCGACGACATATGGCCATATAATGTGCGAAATCCATTCCGATGATCGATGATGATTCGATTTCCATAGCCGCTTCCCCAACCAGCAGCCACCACTACACCATTATCGGCTGCTTTAATGGTTCTGTCACTTGGCCTTGCAATGTCAATTCCTTTATGCAATTTACCCCAGCGATACCCCATTTGACTGGAAATATAGCCGCCAACTGTCGGCCAGGCAAAGTCTCCTTCACCTCGGGAAGGAATAACCTTCGTTCCCTTGACAACAACACGGTTTACCGGCTGCTTAAGAGTTTGTTGGCTAACTTTTTCCTTATAGGTTTCGGTGCCGTTTTGTTCGGTAATATTATAGATTACCGATTGCAGCCCATCCTTGCCTTCTTGGGTTATTTTTGTATGCCCTTTGGTTAAACTTGAGTTTTCAACCGTTTTGGTAGCAAACGGAATGGTTTCTTTTTTCTTTGTTTCCTTTTCCACGATTACTTCCAATAGTGGGGTAAGTGTGGTAACATTCATTTCTTGACCAATTTTTAAAAGTGTTTTCTCTGAAAGCTGCGGGTTCAATTCTAAGAGGTCTTTTAGCTTTAAGCCATGCTGCCGGGCAATTGATTCAAGTGTATCGCCGTTCTGAACCGTATATTTTCTATCTTGTACTGTTCCTTTTTGCAAATAGGTGACGGCATCCCTAAGCGCCAAAATTTTTTCAGGCTCAACGTTCTGTTCGCTGACAGAAACATTTTTAGAAAAATGAACGTCTACTATCCGCGTCTCATCATCCTTTAATGGTGGTAAAGCCTTATCCAGGGAAGACTTTCTAGCTTCAAGCTCCTCTAATTGATCCTTGGAAACATATTGAAGCATAAGGTTTCTCATAACCTCCTGGGCAGTTTCTTTACGATCTAGATAAACTACTGGCTTTCCATCAATCACAATGGCAGCGGCTTGAATCTTTATCTGAAATACATCCTTTAAGGTTTTGATTGGTTGAGTGCCTTTAGCAGTATTGGATAAAACACGTTCTGGTATGTATAGGTCTTTTGGAGCAGATGTTGGTTGAGATTTGCTGATCTCTTCTGGTTTTTCAGACATTGGGTTGACGACCTTTTTATTGCTAATATTGCCGGCATATGTACCATTAACATAAACCTGATAGGCATTCGTTTTATCTGTGTTAGCAAAGGCAAGTGGACCGGTGCTAAATGCAATTGTCGAGACTGCCAGTGTTGAAATAACTGAAGTCTTTAATATTAAATATCGCTTATTCGAAAAGGCCATTTTATCCTCCTAAACCTTTTAAACTAGTACTCTCATGATCAAAGTCTTCCAGATTTTCAAACCTATTTTACTTTACCATAGTTTTTTTCGAATAATGTTGCAGTCTTAATAATGTAATATAAATGTATAATCGCTGACATTTTCCTATTTTTTATGAAATATGCCAGTAAAATCTGCCTATAATTCGGTCATTCGACCAGGCTAAAATTCCTATCATTCAAGAGTTTTCCTAGTACTAAGAGAGGGGCATCGTAAACTTATGGATTGGAGTATATTGGTTTGTGGCTGTTGAAAATTGAAGGGAATTTTACAATTAAATTAAACTGAAGGAAGCTAAAAAACGCTTGCCATGTGCAAGCGTTTTTTAGAATAAGATGGCTCAGGACGGAATCGAACCGCCGACACAAGGATTTTCAGTCCTTTGCTCTACCGACTGAGCTACTGAGCCATATGAGGTTATTGTTTCCTAAAACTTAATAGTGCTCGTCCTTCGTCCTCATCTCAGAGGGTCTCTTCAAGATGCGGCTCGATGGGTACGCTGAAGCTTATTCAAAGTAGCTTATTCGGACGTGCTCTACCGACTGAGCTACTGAGCCATATAAATTTTTTACTGTACAAAGTTATGTATGGTGGCGGTCTGGACGGGACTCGAACCCGCGACCTCCTGCGTGACAGGCAGGCATTCTAACCAGCTGAACTACCAGACCAATATTAATGACGAATCAGCAAGGAGACCGTCCTTGCCAGTCTTTCACCGACCCGCCAAATGCCGATGTCTAGCTACAGGCTCCATCGGCTCGAGGTCATAAGCCAATCCGTCCAGTAGGTTAAAAAACAACCTTCAGGCCGGCCCGTCTTATGCTTGTCGCCGATTAGCGGGCGCCTTCCGCTTTTCTAGTGACCCCTACGGGATTCGAACCCGTGTTACCGCCGTGAAAGGGCGGTGTCTTAACCGCTTGACCAAGGGGCCAATTTTGATGAAAAATGGTGAGCCATGAAGGACTCGAACCTTCGACCCTCTGATTAAAAGTCAGATGCTCTACCGACTGAGCTAATGGCTCATACTACTTTATTATCAGTTTGTGACGACGTTTTTTATCATAGCATGTTTATTGTATAAAGTGCAATACTTTTTTAATTCTTTTTATCTTTTTCTTGTAGTTTCGTCCTAAAGATATCTTATTAAAGACAATTCTTCTTGTTTTTCTTACAGTTTTGTCCTTCATAACCCTGATGAAAGACATTTTCCTCGGTTTTCTAACACGTTTTGTCCTTCATAACCCCGATGAAAGACATTTTCCTCGGTTTTCTAACACGTTTTGTCCTTCATAACCCTGATGAAAGACATTTCCCTCGGTTTTTTAACAGGTTTTGTCCTTCATAACCCTGATGAAAGACACTTTCCTCGGTTTTCTAACACGTTTTGTCCTTCATAACCCTGATGAAAGACATTTTCCTCGGTTTTCTAACACGGTTTGTCCTTCATAACCCCGATGAAAGACACTTCCCTCGGTTTTCTAACACGGTTTGTCCTTCATAACCCTGATGAAAGACACTTCCCTCGGTTTTCTAACACGTTTTGTCCTTCATAACCCCGATGAAAGACACTTCCCTCGGTTTTTTAACACTTTTTGTCCTTCATAACCCTAATGAAAGACATTTCCCTCGGTTTTCTAACACGCTTTGTCCTTCATAACCCTAATGAAAGACATTTCCCTTGGTTTTTTAACACGCTTTGTCCTTCATAACCCTGATGAAAGACATTTTCCTCGGTTTTTTAACAGGTTTTGTCCTTCATAACCCCGATGAAAGACGCTTTCCTCAGCTACCAACCTTATTTTATCCTTCAAAGCTCCGAAAAACAATCTGCTGCTGTCCGCTAGCAACTCAACTTTACCTCTTAGCATCCAATTAAAGTTAAAGAAGCCCTCCGAACGCGGAAGGTTTCTTAACTCTTCATTACAATTAGATCTGTCTCCAGGCGCTGCGGACAACGTTTGTCTGCGTCCGATCGGGACCGACAGAGAATGTCGACAGTGGAATACCTGTCAGCTGGGTGATGCGCTCCACATAGTGGCGGGCATTGACAGGCAGTTCATCTAAAGATTTAACACCAGTAATATCTTCTGTCCAGCCAGGAAGCTCCTCGTAAATCGGATCACATTCCGATAAAACTTTCAGACTTGCCGGATAATCGGTAATCACTTCATCCTTATAACGGTAGGCAGTACATATTTTTAGCGTCTCAATTCCTGTTAAGACGTCAATCGAATTGAGAGAGAGGTCGGTTAAACCGCTGACACGGCGTGCGTGGCGGACAACAACGCTGTCAAACCAGCCAATCCGGCGCGGACGCCCAGTTGTTGTACCATATTCACGACCCACTTCCCGAATTTTCTGGCCGATTTCATCATGCAGTTCTGTAGGAAACGGACCGTCTCCAACGCGGGAAGTATAGGCCTTACAAACACCAACTACATGGTTAATTTTTGAAGGGCCTACACCAGAACCAATAGTCACACCGCCAGCAACTGGATTTGATGACGTTACAAATGGGTAGGTGCCTTGGTCAATATCCAGCATTACGCCTTGCGCCCCCTCAAATAGGACGCGTTTTCCTTCATCCAAAGCATCATTTAATACAACCGATGTATCGCAAACATATTGTTTAAATTGCTGACCGTATTCATAGTATTCATCAAGAATATCTTCCTTTTTAAAGCCTTCCACTTCATAAATCCGCTCAAATAAGCGGTTTTTCTCAGCCAAATTTTGTTCCAATTTTGCTTCGAAAACTTCATAGTCAAGCAGATCGGCAATGCGAATGCCGACGCGGGCAGCCTTGTCCATATAAGCCGGACCAATGCCTTTTTTCGTTGTACCAATCTTATTGGCGCCTTTGCGTAATTCTTCGACTTCGTCCAGTCTGATATGATATGGCAGAATTACATGGGCCCGGTTACTAATTCTCAAATTATCGGTTGAAATGCCCTGCTCATGTAAATAGGCCAGTTCCTCAACAAGCGCTTTAGGATCGACGACCATTCCATTTCCAATCACACTTATCTTTTCTTTATAAAAAATACCTGATGGGATCAAATGCAATTTATACGTTACACCATCAAATTTAATCGTATGACCTGCATTATTTCCCCCTTGATAACGAGCTATAACCTCTGCATTTTCTGACAGAAAATCGGTAATTTTCCCTTTTCCTTCGTCTCCCCATTGTGTTCCAACAACAACAACTGATGACATGAAAGGCACCTCCGAAATATTCGCTTTTAGGTAATTTAATATTTTCCACCCCTATAGTGTACCAATATAAACTGCAAAAATCAATAAAACACGAACATTTTGTATAATAAATGCTAAATTCGTTCGTACAATCTTTTAAAATAGCAACCTATTGATGACCGACGGCTTTGGTAAAGCGGATCACACACGTAGGAAAATTATGCCCACTAAATGGAAACCTGCCCGATTAGCGAGTCCGTTAGGGCGGTTCACTCCCGTTGCAAAATTTGCGTACAAAAAAGGACAGCCAATGACGGCTATCCCTAAACCATTCGTATTAAGGTATTAAGCACCAGGCGGTACCATGGAATCATCAAAACGTCTCTCTAAGTTTACGAATTTATTATATTCTTTTACAAATGCCAGCTGTACCGTCCCAACCGGACCATTACGCTGCTTGGCAATGATGATTTCAATAATATTTTTATTCTCCGATTCCTTATCATAATAGTCATCGCGATAGAGGAAGGCAACAATATCAGCATCTTGCTCGATACTTCCGGATTCACGAATATCAGACATCATCGGCCGCTTGTCCTGGCGCTGCTCGACACCACGGGACAACTGTGAAAGGGCAATGACAGGCACTTCAAGTTCACGGGCCAGCTGTTTCAGGGCACGGGAAATTTCCGAAACTTCCTGCTGGCGATTTTCACCCGGCCTGCCGCTTCCAACAATCAGCTGCAGGTAATCGATTAAAATCATTCCTAAACCATGTTCCTGCTTGAGACGACGGCATTTAGCACGAATTTCATTTACCCGGATGCCAGGGGTATCATCGATATAAATCCCCGCATTCGACAGACTGCCCATTGCCATGACCAGCTTGCCCCAGTCATCATCGGTCAGGGAACCAGTACGAAGCCTTTGAGCATCAATGTTTCCCTCGGCGCAGAGCATCCGCATGACAAGCTGCTCTGCCCCCATCTCAAGGCTGAAAATAGCAACATTCTCACCGGCCTTAATGGCGACGTTCTGGGCAATATTTAAGGCAAACGCGGTTTTACCAACAGATGGCCGAGCCCCGACAATAATTAAATCATTGCGCTGAAATCCTGCGGTCATCCGGTCGAGTTCGGTAAATCCCGTCGGAATCCCGGTGATATCGCCAACACGGCTGTGCATCAGCTCAATATTATCGTATGTCCGAACAAGAACATCCTTAATATTTTGGAAGGCCCCGGCGTTCTTTCTTTGGGCCACGTCGAGAATGCTTTTTTCCGCTTCATTTAGAACTGTCTCCACTTCGTCTTCACGTGTATATCCATCCGTTGCAATGTTTGTGGCGGTGCGGATCAATCTTCGTAATAAAGACTTTTCTTCTACGATTCTAGCATAATATTCGATATTTGCAGCCGTTGGAACAGAGCCGGCCAGCTCGCTTAAATAGCTGACACCGCCAATATCTTCAATCAAGTTCGTGGCTGATAATTCCTCGGTGACGGTTATTAGGTCGACTGCCTTGCCTTCATCATTCAGCTTTAACATGACGTTAAAGATCTTTTGGTGAGCAGCCCGGTAGAAATCTTCAGGCATCAAAATTTCAGAAGCCAATGTTAAAGAAGACGGTTCTAAAAAAATGGCTCCTAAAACCGCTTGCTCGGCTTCAATATTCTGCGGAGGCATGCGGTCAGCAAATAAGTCACTCATATAGCAAAACCTCCTGGAAGAAGGATTATTTTTTAAAAGGGATCTGTGAAGGCTTTTGTCGCCGATGTCGTCAAATAGAATGAGTCGGCAGTCAGCAAACAAGTTTTAACAAAGCCTTGCAAAAAGAAAAGTGACCAGTTAAAACCGATCACATGGATAAGAGTCTATCTCTATTCTATCATGATTTGTCCAAATTTGAACTGGAAAATCACACTTCTTTAACATGTACTTTTAAGGTAGCGGTGACCTCATGATGAAGTTTCACCGGAACCTTGGTAACGCCCAGGGAGCGGATAGCATCGGACATTTCCATTTTCCGTTTATCAATTTTAATGCCATGCTTTTTCTGCAGTTCTTCAGCAATTTGCTTCGATGTAATGGAGCCGAACAGTCTGCCGCCTTCACCTGCTTTAGCTGATAATTCCACTGTAATCTGATCCAATTTTTCCTTTAATTTCTTGGCTTCAGCCAGCTCCTCGGCCGCTAGCTTTTCCTGCTTTTTATTTTGTGCCTCTAAAGAACTGATATTAGCTTTTGTTGCTTCAATTGCCAAGCCTTGTTTTAACAAAAAGTTATGAGCATAGCCATCAGCAACATTTTTGATTTCACCCTTTTTTCCTTTTCCTTTGACATCCTTTAGAAAAATAACCTTCATTCTTTTTTGCTCCCTTCAAAATATTCGTCAATTGCCTGCTTTAATTTCGCTTCTGTTTCAGCTATGGTTAATCCTGATAGCTGCGTTGCGGCATTGGTTAAATGCCCGCCGCCCTTTAAGCTTTCCATAATAATTTGAACATTGACATTTCCTAAGGAGCGGGCACTGATGCCAATAACATCTTCATTCCGTTTGGCAATCACGAAGGAGGCCAGGACGCCATCCATCGATAGTAACGTATCGGCCGCCTGGGCAATGATCACTTGGTCATGTACGTCAAATTCGCCGCCTTTGGCAATGGCAATGCCGTTACGATAAAAAACAACAGATTCAATTAATTTTGATCTTTGTTTAAATGTATCTATGCTCTCTTTCATAAACTTCTGAACAAGGATCGTATCAGCTCCATGTGCCCGAAGGTAGGATGCCGCATCGAATGTCCTCGAGCCCGTCCGCAGCGTAAAGCTTTTTGTATCGACAATAATTCCAGCTAGCAAAGCAGTCGCTTCAATTACCTCTATTTTAGCGCGTTTTGGCTGATATTCAAGGAACTCAGTCACCAGTTCCGACGTAGAGGAAGCATATGGTTCCATATAAACCAGCAATGGATTACTAATAAAGTCCTCGCCACGGCGATGATGGTCAATGACGACAACATGGTCAATGCGATTTAGCAGCCGTTCTTCGATGACCATTGAAGGCTTATGGGTATCAACGACAACCAACAGGGTTTTATCTGTGGCAATTTCCAGCGCTTCTTCCGGGCCGATGAACCGGGAATATAACCTCTCTTGGGTGCGGATTTCATCCATTAAGCGTTTGACACCATTATCGACCTCTTGCATATTCACGACAATATAGGCATCTTTTTGATTCATCTGGGCTACCTTATAAATGCCAATACTGGCACCGATCGAATCCATATCCGGATTTTTATGGCCCATAATGATCACTTTATCACTTGCGGTTATTAGATCTTTTATGGCATGAGAAATGACCCGTGCCCTTACCCTTGTTCGTTTTTCAATCGGGTTAGTTTTCCCACCATAAAATTTCACCTTACCGTTTGGCAGTTTAATTGCCACTTGGTCACCGCCCCGACCCAATGCCAAATCAAGGCTCGACTGAGCTAACACGCCTAATTCCGGCAACGAGGAGACCCCTGTTCCCACTCCAATACTCAAGGTAAAGGAAACATTATGTTTTGAAGTCATTTCCCTGATATCATCCAGGATGGTGAATTTCCCCTTTTCCAGGGAATGGAGGATTTCCTCGTTAAATACCGCAATAAAGCGCTCTGATGAAACCCGCTTGAGGAAAATCCCATTATCATTTGCCCATTTATTCAAAATAGAAGTGACCAAATTATTGATGCTTCCACGCATTTGATCATCCATACCCTGGGTCAGCTCATCATAATTATCTAAAAAGATGATGGCAATCACGGTTCGTTCATTCTGATAGATTTGTTCCAGCTCTTTTTGCTCCGTTACATCAAAAAAATATAGCAGCCGCTCTTCATGTTTATGAATAACACGAAACTTCCGCTCACGAAGAGTGATAATTTCTGACTTTATTTCTTGTTTTATTAACGGAATCAGATCGTCGGCCACATCATAAAGTGATCTTCCTATCAGGGTGTCCTCATCAAAGCAAGAAGCCAAAAAAGGATTGGCCCATTCGATATAATATTCATCATTGATGAGCATTATCCCGATCGGCATCTCCAGCAATGCCTCCTCGCCAACCCTTTTGACCCGGTAAGAAAGAGTGGCGATATACTCTTCCATTTCCTGTCTTTGGCGCCGGTCTACGATAAACATATAATAGACCGGGATGATCATTAATACCAGCCCAGCCAGACTCAAGATCCAATTATATAAGAAAAGGACGAGAAGCAGTATGACTACAACGCCCAGTAAACCGTAAAAAGGGTATCGGATTGACCTCTTTTCTATAAATGCCGGCAACGTTTTCAGCTCCTATTTGAAAGTCTTACTGTTTTTTTTCAAACCGCTTTCGAAAATCAAATCCCAAATCGGTAATACCCAATAACATTATTATATAATGAATAGTTGGAAACATAAAAGCGAGAATTGTAATAAAGACCCCCAGCCCTTTTGTCACAGACCGTTGATAAAAGATAAAAAAGAGAAATGACAGCCCTTGTATCACCATAAACATTTCCAATATATATATCGCATTGATGACAGCAGTATATAAAAATGTGCCTTCTGCCGGGTGGGCAAGGAGATGAATGGCCATTGCAATAATGTAATACCATAACAGGCTGCGCGGCAGGGTTAAGTTCCGGAAGCTGCCCCACGGCTGCACCTTGATGCCGAATCTTTTAATAATCGGAAAACAAATCCATTGGATGATAAATATGGATATAATTGAGACCATAATCAACAAACTCGGGGCAAGCGCTTGCAGCGTTTTAATCATCGTCGTATATTGTTTATGGATTTGCGCCAATTGGCTTTCTTGTCCCATTGACCTTAACAGATCCTCTGACATTTTAAACGATTGTTTATAGGCCTCCGTCAACTCATGAATAATATCAAATTTAAAAAAGGCGACGCTGACCGCATAGGTAATCACCAATCCGGCCATCAAAATAAGGGAGCTGGAAATCAATATAGTTGTCCGGCTCTTATTTTTTTGCAATAAATAGCCTATACTTGAACCAATCATGCCATATAGTAGCATGAACCCTAGGCCCATAAAGGAGCCTGCGATGAATGAAATAAACACCGCGGCGATAAAAAAGGCGATAATATTTTTTAAATTATTTTTTGCCGCAAACATCATAAATGGCAGTGGCAAAACAAAATTCAAGATCGAGCCAACCAGCGGTATATATATCGTAATTAATAATATGGCTGTGAAGGCTGCCAATAGAATGGCACCTTCCGTTAATTTACCTGCATTTCTCACTTCTTCACCCCTAAATGATTTGGAAACCTAATCCTTATTTTATCGACATCTAAAACTCTATTCAACCTATCTATTTTAACTATTTTTCGAAACTTTCATCATTCCTTAACGAATAAACTTATAAAATGAAATGATAACAGGTTATAATGAAGTATAGGTTTACCGGGAAAGGAAGAAATGGATGAAAAAACAATCTTTATTTCAATGTTCTATCATGCTGTTCATCCTATTTGTCTCAGGATGCTCAACGAGTAAGACGGACAAGATGATCGCTGATGGTAAAAAAGTAGAATTAACCGTTTCAGCAGCGGCAAGTTTACAAGCTGCTTTAACTGATATTAAAGCCGCTTTTAAAATCAATTATGGCGGCTCCGGGGCATTACTTAACGATTTTAAAGAAGTACGGCTTTAAGGGATTGAATTAACGAAATGTCAGCAAACTTTTGGTCACCGATTAAACTTTCTGTCGAGATTGCATCTATTTCAGGTATCTTGGTACTTATTTTTGGACTATTTTTTGGAAAAATTATGGCTGGAAAGAATTTTAAAGGAAAGGTTTTGCTGGAGACGGGGTTCCTTCTGCCGTTAGTATTGCCGCCAACGGTTGTCGGCTTTTTATTAATCGTAATTTTTGGCCGAAATAGTCCGATTGGACAAGTTATTGAATTGCTCATGCACCAGCCGCTGATGTTTACAAAATGGGCCGCTGTAATTGCCTCAACAGTTGTCGCCTTTCCGCTGATGTATCAATCGGCAAAAGCCGGATTTGAGGCGATTGATGAGGATATTGAAAATGCTGCCCGGGTGGACGGGGCTAATGAGCTAAAGCTCTTTTTCACCATTTCAATTCCGCTTGCTCTTAAAGCGATCATTTCTGGTGCAATATTAAGTTTTTCCAGGGCGCTGGGCGAATTTGGTGCGACATTAATGTTTGCCGGTAACATCCCCGGAAGAACGCAAACGATTCCTACTGCCATTTATATCGCCATAGATTCAGGCAATATGCAGCTTGCCTGGTTGTGGGCTATCAGCATGATGGCCATTTCCTTTATTATGCTGCTGTGCGTTCATTTTACAAAGTCTTAGTAATGACAATTCGCCGATTGACTACCCTTTAAAGCGACGACAGAGGCGTAGTTGCGCTTATGTGCTTAATAGGAAAGTTTATGCTTTCCTACTTTCAAAAAAAGACACCCTTGACGGGTGTCTTTTTTCAATTTATTTTATCAAGCTCCAAACGGTCGCTTTCTCTTTTCTTATTCGCCTGCAACAAATGGTAGTAATGCCATTTGACGAGCGCGTTTGATCGCAACGGTTAATTTGCGTTGGTATTTAGCGCTTGTGCCGGTTACACGACGTGGTAAAATTTTTCCGCGTTCAGAGATGAACTTTTTAAGTAAATCGACATCTTTGTAGTCAATATGAGTGATGCCATTAGCTGTGAAATAGCACACTTTACGGCGTTTTGCACGTCCGCCTTTACGTCCTCCTGCCATGAAAATTCCCTCCTTTAGAAGTTAATAAATCCGTTCGTTATAGGTTACATTAGAATGGGAGATCATCATCAGAAATGTCAATTTGGCCGCTTCCTGCAAATGGGTCATCATCCACTCTTGTAAACCCTTGATTAGCATTTTGACGTTGTTGATTCTGATTGCCGCCGCCATATGAAGACCCTTGAGGCTCCCGTGGTGGTGCGCCGTAAAAATCGTTGCCGTTTCTGTTGCTGGATGACCCTTTAGGTTCAAGGAATTGCACACTTTCAGCCAAGACTTCCGTCACATAGACGCGGCGTCCATCCTGAGCTTCGTAGTTTCGCGTTTGAATGCGCCCATCAACTCCAGCCAAGCTGCCCTTTTTCAAATAGTTAGCGACATTTTCCGCCGGTTTGCGCCAAACAACACAGTTAATAAAGTCTGCTTCGCGCTCACCCTGCTGATTGGAAAATGGGCGATTGCATGCCAAAGTAAAGGTAGCAACAGCTACTCCACTAGGGGTATAACGCAATTCTGGATCCTTCGTTAAACGGCCAACTAGCACGACACGATTCATCATCGGAATCAACTCCCTTTCTTTCCAAGATGTTCCACGTGAAACATGTAAGCTTGGAAAAAATTTATCATAAAATTAATCTTAGTCTTCTTCTTTAATTACGATATGACGAATGATATCTTCGTTAATTTTTGCAAGACGAGAAAATTCTTGCACTGCAGCTGCTGGGGAAGTTGTATTTACGATTTCGTAATATCCATCACGGAAATCATTGATTTCGTAAGCTAAACGACGCTTACCCCAATCTTTTGATTCAGCTGTTTCCGCTCCATTTTCAAGAAGAATGTTATTAAAGCGCTCCACAAGAGCCTTCTTTGCTTCATCTTCAATGTTTGGGCGGATGATGTACATAATTTCGTACTTATTCATCACGGTTACACCTCCTTTTGGTCTAAACGGCCCTCTCTTTTTTAAAAGGGCAAGGAGCAATTATTCATTACTCACGAATTCAAATTATAACATAGGCTGGATGGAAAAGCAATTTGTTTTCCGAAACGCTAATATACTTTGGAAAAGCGCTAATTAAACAGCTAAATTCGCTAATATAATGATCCAATTCGCTAATAAGTGGGACAAAATCGCTAATAAGTCTTTTTTCAATAACGAAAAAGTGTCAGGTACCACACCTGACACTCTCATCATACGTTAAAACGGAAATGGACAACATCGCCGTCTTGTACTTCATAATCTTTCCCTTCCAAGCGGACTTTACCAGCTTCCTTGGCAGCATTATAGCTTCCAGCAGCTACAAGATCCTCATAGGAAACAACTTCTGCGCGAATAAAACCGCGTTCGAAATCAGAGTGGATAATTCCCGCACATTGCGGTGCCTTCATCCCTTTTCTAAATGTCCAAGCGCGCACCTCTTGCACACCAGCGGTAAAATAAGTTGCCAACCCAAGTAAATGATAAGCGGCGCGAATTAACTGATCAAGCCCTGATTCAGCAATACCCAGTTCTTCCAGGAACATTTGCTTTTCTTCGCCTTCCAATTCGGCAATTTCCTCTTCTATCTTGGCACAAATGACAATAACTTCGGCATTTTCTTTTGCTGCATATTCACGAACCTGCTTTACATAGTCATTTTCGGATGGATCAGCAACATCATCCTCGCTGACATTAGCGACATAGAGTACTGGTTTAATCGTTAATAAATGCAAATGTCTGACTATTTTCATTTGCTCTTCGGTAAAAGCAACCGAACGCGCTGGTTTCTCCGCTTCAAAGGCCTCACGCAACAGCGTTAGAACTTCAAATTCGGCTACCGAATCCTTATCCTTTTGCTTGGCCATTTTTTCCACCCGGCCAATCCGTTTTTCAACTGTTTCCATATCGGCAAGAATGAGCTCCAAATTAATCGTTTCGATGTCGGAAATCGGATCCACTTTACCGGAAACATGGGTAATATTTTCATCAGCAAAGCAGCGAACCACCTGGCAAATAGCATCTACTTCGCGGATATGCGATAAGAATTTATTCCCCAAACCTTCCCCTTTACTGGCGCCTTTGACAATTCCGGCGATATCGGTAAATTCAAACGCGGTGGGAACGGTCTTTTTTGGATGGACCAACTCTGTTAATTTTTGCAGCCGGTAATCCGGCACCTCAACAATCCCGACATTGGGGTCAATTGTACAGAAAGGATAGTTTGCTGATTCCGCACCAGCTTGGGTAATTGCGTTAAATAACGTCGACTTTCCGACATTCGGCAAGCCGACAATCCCAGCAGTTAATGCCATTCACGTTCACTCCTCAAAGAATTTTTATCTATTTTAAATACCGTTAATTTTTATCAAGGCGGTGTGATTAGTCAAAGCATCATTCGCAGCAAAATACCCTTTACAAAAGTTTTGCTCCGCCCTTTACAAATACCTTTCACAATTATAGGCATTTGTCAGGAAAAAGACAAGAAATGATCAAACTCTTAATCTACTGAGTTTGTTAACATTTTTCAGCAATTTCCAACATTGTTCTCTATTTAACTAGCAAATATGGTAAAATTTAAAACAAGCAAATCTTATCATTGCCAAAAATAAACAATTTTATCCTTACTCAAGTCATTTATTGAAGAGGGAACACTATGAGAGAGACAAATGAACAATGTACAAGACGACCTCCGTTACTTGGTAATTTTTTAAAAAAAACCATCATCTTCATAGTTTGCTTTGTCGTCATATCAACAGTTGCTTTTCACAATGCTGTTCAGGCTGCGCAAAAAACAACTCAAGTAAATAGCCTTCCATTAACGAAATATGTCAATGTAGCCAGCGGTTCGTTAAATCTGCGGAAAAGTGCTTCGATAAATTCAGTGATTATTACGAGACTCAAAAATGGGACCAGTGTAAAGGTGTGTCAAGAAGCAAATGGCTGGGCCAAAATTGAGGTAAATGGAAAACAAGGTTTCGTTCGTTCTTCCTTTTTGATTGCCAAAAAAAAGGTGACTGGAAAACCAGCGAAAACGCCTAAAAAACCGAAAACAGTTACTAAATATGTTAATGTGAACCTTGGTTCCTCGTTAAATATGCGAAAAAGTGCCTCCACCACAGCATCTGTCTTGTTAAAATTGGCCCGGGGGGTACAGGTCACTGTTTACTCTGAAGCAAAAGGCTGGGCTAAAATTGGGGCATATGGAAAAACTGGTTATGTCAGTTCTGATTTTCTAAGCGCAACAAAACCGGCTTCCGGGACGAATACCGGTTCTGGCTCTGCTCCTTCAACCAATAACGGAGCGGGTCAAAATAACTCTCAAACGGATATTAAATATGTAGATGTTGAATACGGGGCCAGCCTGCGTATGAGGGCTCAAGCTTCGACAAATGCGGAGATTATAACACAACTGGCGCGGGGAACAATGGTCACTGTTATTTCAGAGAAAGACGGCTGGGCAAAGGTAACTGCAAATGGGAAAACCGGTTATGTCAGCTCTCAATTCTTATCAAAAACCGCACCATTTAATCCCAATACAACGAGCGGGAACATCGAAAAGGTGTATGAAAATTACAATATAAGCTTGTCTGAAATGCTCAAATTAGAGATCGCCAGCCATCCACAAACAGATAAAAAATACGATACGTTTCTACAGGCCGATGCCCTAACTTTAACAAATCCTGAAAGCGGTACCGTAAATGGAACCGGTTGGAATGTAAAGGGCGGTGCCGGTCCAGATTATTGGAATGTGGGACAGGTAAAAGACAAGGAAACCTTCAAGATTCTCGCTACTGTAAAGGGCAAAGATGATAAGGATTGGTATAAAGTGACCTATAATAAAACATGGGTTAATGCCAGTCCGGAGGATATTGCCTATTATTTGAATCCGAATAACTTCCTTGGCACCACCGCAAATTCACTGCAATTCCTTAAATTATCAGTGACAACCAACTTAAATGCCAATGAGGTAAATCAGCGTGTTTTATCCGGGAAAGGTGTATTACAAGGAACAGCAGCAACCTTTATATCTGCCGGAGAGAAATACGGGGTTAACGAGATGTATTTAATTTCCCATGCTCTCTTGGAAACAAATAATGGGAAATCCGAACTTGCCAAAGGAATTAAAGTAAATGGTAAAACCGTTTACAATATGTATGGAGTCGGGGCTTATGATGCTGATGCCATAACAGCGGTGCTCAATTTGCTTATAATGCCGGCTGGTTTACACCAGAAGCGGCGATTATTGGCGGAGCACAATTTATCGCTAACGGCTATATTAATGCCGGACAGGACACGCTTTACAAAATGAGGTGGAATCCTGGCGGGGCCGTGGCTACGGGCAAGGCAACCCATCAATACGCCTCAGATATTGGCTGGGCCGCAAAACAAGTTGCGCAAATGTATAATTTATATAGTTTAGTAGATTCTTATAAACTTGTTCTGGAAATACCGAAATATAAATAAGTAATTTTAGCGTTGTCCCATAGTTTTGCACTATGGGACAATTGCTCTTTAGCTGCTCCATTTGTCTCATAGCACCGCTCTATGGGACATTTACTCCAGATATACCTCCTACTTTGTCCCATAGGAACCTGTCCTAGTAAAATATCATAGTATTTTAAAAAAAATTGTATTATCCTTATTTAAAAAGTTAACGTTTCGGGGGTGAACATGTTGGCGACAGTAATAAAGGCAGCCTGCCCGTTAAATTGCTGGGATAGCTGCGGATTTCATGTGACCATCGAAGACGGTCGGGTAGCAAAAATTGAAGGCGACCCCGATCATCCGATTACAAAAGGGAAAATTTGCGGGCGCGGCCGCATGCTGGAAAAAAGGGCCAACTCAGCCGATCGCTTACTATATCCTTTAAAAAAGAGAAACGGTCAATTCGAACAGATTTCTTGGGAACAGGCACTCGATGAAATTGCCGCTAAATTAACAGCTATCAAAGAAGAATATGGTACAACAGCAGTGCTGCACAGCCATGATTACGCCAATAACGGGATTTTAAAAAATCTCGATCAGCGCTTCTTTAATTGCTATGGAGGTGTGACCGAGCTATATGGTTCACTATGCTGGGGCTCCGGGATCGAAGCGCAAAAATGGGATTTTGGCAATGTCTTAAGCCATGAGCCGAATGATCTTTATAACAGTAAAAATATTATCATTTGGGGCCGGAATGCCGCCCGTACTAATATGCATTTTTATGAAAAGCTACTAGAGGTTAAAAAACTAGGCGCAAAACTCTATGTGATTGACCCGCTGTTTAACGCAACCGCTAAAATGGCCGATGAGCATATTACCATTAAACCGGGAATGGACGGAATTTTAGCAGCCGGTGTCATCAAAGAAATGCTGCGTTTGGGTCTCGAAGACCAGGCGTTTATTGAACAATTCACTTATGGATTTCCTGATTTAGTGAAGCTGTTGGACGGGATTTCACTTGAAAAAATAACGGATATGACAGAGGTACCAGCCGCAACGATAACAAAATTAGCTTATCTATATGCTGACAAACCAACGGCAACTTTTATGGGGCTGGGCCTGCAGCGCTATAAAAACGGCGGTAATACCATCCGCCTGATCGATGCCCTTGTCGCGGTCAGCGGCAATATCGGTATCCCCGGCGGCGGCGCCAATTATGCCAATATCCAAGTTGGCCAAAGCTTTGCGTTTGCGGACTTGACTCTTCCCAACCGGCGCAAAAGTGAGCGGCAGTTTTCAATCATGAAACAGGCCGAGAGAGTTTTAACCGCAAAGGATCCGGAAATCAAAATGATTTTCGTAACCTGTGGCAACCCGCTGACGCAGGTTCCCGACTCAGCAGTGGTAGAAAGGGCTTTTTCTTCAGTCGAGACGTTAGTGGTTATCGAGCAATTTATGACTGATACGGCCAAGCTGGCGGATTATGTTTTACCGACAACAACGGCCTTTGAGGAAGAAGATTTTTATTATTCCTCGATGTATCACCATTATGTCAATTACGGCCCACAGCTGGTAACAGAACTCCCAGGTGAAGTGAAATCAGATTTGTGGATTTGGACGCAATTAGCCGAGCGGCTCGGGTTTGGAGCGGATTTTCATTTTACCCGGGATGAATGGTTGAATATGACGCTTAAACCACTCAAGGAAAAAGGCCTTACCCTGGAAAAATTAAAGGAAAAAGGCACTTTGGAACTGCCGGTAATAAAAATTCCTTGGCAGGACAGGAAGTTCGCAACGCCATCAGGTAAATTTGAATTTACTTCGCAATTGGCTCAACAAAAAGGGGGTACCGGCTTATTAACGCTTTCGGTTCCCGATGAATCGAAGTGGTCTAATCCGGAGCTGGCGCAGAAATATCCATATAGCCTACTAACGATTCACCCTCTGCGTTCCAACCATTCGCAACATTATCATTTACTGGGAGGAAATGTGAAGCTTAAAGTCGAGATTGCCTCAAATATTGCGGCTGGTTTAGGCCTGCAAAATGGCGACCAAGTCAGAGTTTGGAATGAGCGCGGAGAAATTAAAGGATTTGTTTCCATCCTAGCAGCAGCCCACCCTAATACGATTAATATCGAAGAGGGAATTTGGCGCAGGTTTGGCGGACCGGTAAATAATTTAACTTCCAGCCGTGAATCGGATAATGGCTTAGGCAGCACCCTCTATGACTGTCTTGTTAATCTAGAAAAACTATAGAGCTGTTTTCGTATTCAATACTATAAAAATAGATTCTATAATTTTATCGGCGAATTTTTCGTATTTAACGGTGAAACGAGACCTTTTATCGGCGATATGTCAGTTTTATCAGCGAAAAAGTAATTTTATCGGCGAATCATAAGAACAATAAAAAAAGCATGAAGTTTATTTTATTCTTCATGCTTGACTAAAACCTTTTTCATTTTCCGGGAAAATTCTCTTCTGGGGATCAACACGCTGTGGCCACAGCCCTCGCATTTAATCCGGATATCCATACCCATGCGGATGATCTTCCAGCGATTTGTTCCGCATGGATGCTGCTTCTTCATCTCAACAATATCATTTAGGGCAAACACCTTTTCCTCCATCTTGCATTCTCCTTTCTATTTTGGCTGTTTATCAGGGTACATGACAAATTTAGGTGCCGGAACCTTGATTCCATTATCGTCTAAAATGACTTTAATATCCTTGCGAATCATTCTTGCCACAGTGGAATGCTGCATTGGCAATGTTTCGGCGATTATCCTGAGCACCACCTCTGCCTGGCCCATTGATTGAATCCCCAGCAGCTGCGGGGTATCGACTAACTCTTCATACTCGTTTGGCATCTTTGTAAGCGCCTCTTCAATTACCTTTTGCGCCTTTTCAATATCTTCACCATAAGCAATGGCAATATCGATAACAGCGATGCTATTATTGATCGAAAAATTAGTAACCTGGGTAATGCTGCCATTAGGCAATATATGCACTTCTCCGGTCCAACTTTTTATTTTAGTCGTTCTTAATCCTATTGCTTCGACATTCCCTTCAAATTCTCCTACCCTAATATGATCGCCAACCGAAAATTGGTCCTCGAAAATGATAAAAAATCCGGAAATCACGTCCTTCACCAGGCTTTGGGCGCCAAACCCGACTGCCAGACCGACAACTCCTGCACCGGCAATCAGCGCTTCAACATTAATCCCAAAAACGGAAAGAACCATCATAAAGGCGATAAAATAGACCACATAGGTAATCGTATTATCCAACAGCTTCGCCAATGTTTCTTCCCTGCGCTCTGAATTTTTAAGCGGGGAAAGATTCCGCAGTTTAAAAACATTATGGATCGCTATTTTGCCGATTCGAATAATGATATTGGCAATGGCCATAATGAGAATAATCTTTAATAATCCTTGACCGAGACTTATCCATGTATCTTCATTTTGTAATTTATCAATGATATTTTTTTTAAATCCTTTTTCTGTAGTAAAATCCTCCATTTATACACCAACTTTCAAAGCTTTCATTCCCCATCTATTTTAACAATTTTTCTAAACAGAGAATAGTGAAGTGTTTTTAACATTTTTAACTTGGCTACGTATAGAAATTCTAAATTTTCCGTATAATGTTAAAGCAAATGTAAATGTTTCGTTGTTAAGGGGTGGACGTAATGAATCTGAAAGCGCACTTGTTCGATCGAAAAGCGAAAACATATATCCTCCATGATGATGTCTATGCTGTTCAAAGTCTTGCCACTGAATTACTTGCCAATATCCCGACAATCACCAGCCGTCCAATTGTCCTTTTATGTATCGGAACAGACCGCTCCACAGGAGATTCATTAGGTCCGTTAATTGGCACATTATTGGAGGAAAAAAGGCTGCCATCCTTTTATGTATATGGAACACTTGATGAACCGATTCATGCCGTTAATCTTGAGGATAGACTAAAGGAAATTCAAATGAAGCACGTGAACCCTTTTATTGTTGGTATTGACGCCTGCCTCGGGCGGATGAAAAATGTGGGCATGATCCAGGTTGGTAACGGTCCGGTTAAGCCAGGTGCCGGTGTCAATAAAGAACTTCCGGCTGTTGGCGACATCCATATCACAGGGATCGTCAATGTCAGCGGTTTTATGGAATTTTTCGTTTTACAAAATACCCGTCTCAACCTAGTCATGAAAATGGCCAGAACCATCGCTGACGGGATCTACCTGACAGGACTGCTTTATCAAAAAACTATGATTCAAGAAGAAAAGACCAATGAAACAGGGACCCGTTAAAGGTCCCTGTTAAATTTTAACATGATATAAAATCGTGACAATAATTGCGACGACGACTATTCCTGGAAGAAGATTAGCAACCTTTACCTTCGTTAAACCAATCATATTGAGCCCGATGGCAAAAATCATAATTCCCCCCGTTGCCGTCATCTCGGTAATAAACTGCTGCATTAACAGCTTCGGAACTAATTGATTAATTTGTGTCGCAAATGTTGCAATCAAACCTTCATATAAGACCACAGGGACGGTCGAAAAAATGACACCGATTCCAAGTGTAGTGGAGAGGATTAAAGCGGTAAAACCGTCTATCAGCGATTTGGTGTACAAGATATCATGGTTGCCGCGGATCCCGCTGTCCAGGGCACCAAGAATCGCCATTGCTCCAATCACGAAAATTAATGTAGCCGTCACAAACCCTTCTGATACGCTGCCTTTCCCGTTGTTTCCAACCTTATTTTCAAGCCATTTGCCAACATCATTTAATTTATCTTCCAATTTCAGCCATTCTCCAATCACTGCCCCGAAGACAAGGCTGAGAATCACAATTAAAAAATTATCGCTTTTCAAACCCATTTGCAGCCCTAAAACCATAACCGACAATCCAATTCCATACATAACGGTATTTTTCATGCCCTCAGGAATGCGGTTTAATAGTCTTCCAAGGACTGTCCCAATAATAATCAATAAACCATTCACCATCGTACCTAATAAAAACATCAACATTCACCTGAACTTGTTTGTCAAAATAATAATAGTTTAAACCTAACATGTTTTCTTGCTAAAGAAAAGGATTATTGAAAAAAAATAAACCATCCGACAGATGGCTTACTATGAATCATGCTCTTGTTCGAGAATTTCCAAAATTCGTTCTAAATCATCCTGGGAAAAGAACTCAATTTCTATTTTCCCTTTATTTTTATTCTGTTTAATTGTTACAGTAGTTCCAAACCGTTCCCGCAGCATATGCTCCCGTTCGACGATAAAAACGTCTTTTTTCTTTTCCGGCTTTTTTGTTTCACGTGGAACATTTTCATTTAATTGTTGAATCCATTTTTCCAGCTGACGGACATTCATCGATTCTTTGATGACCTTTTCTACTACCGTTGGAAGATGGCTCTTTTTCCTTAAGCCTAACAAGGCCCGTCCATGGCCCATGGAAATTTTCCCATCGGAAATAAGTTGTTGAATTTTCGGCGGCAGTGATAGTAAACGGATATGGTTGGCCACATGCGGACGGCTTTTTCCTAAACGTTTGGCTACTTCCTCTTGTGTTAAGTCTAGTTTTTCCATCAAGGTTTGGTAAGCTTGTCCTTCCTCAATCGGGTTTAAATCCTCCCGCTGCAGGTTTTCAATTACCGCCAATTCCATCATTTGCTGTTCCGAAAATTCCCTGACAACTGCCGGAACACTAGCGAGCTTTGCTTCCTTGGCGGCCCGGTAACGACGTTCCCCAACCACAATTTCGTAGCCTCTAATACTTTTTCTAACGATCAGCGGCTGCAGGATTCCATGTTCCAAAATTGATGCTTTTAATTCATCAATCGCTTCTTGGTTGAAGGATTTTCGCGGCTGGTAGGGGTTTGGACGAAGCTCTTTGAGTCTAATCTCTTGAACTGTTTCATCTTTTCCGGCTTCCATGTTGGAAAAGATAGCATCCAGCCCTTTTCCCAATCCTTTAGCCATTTGCAACCACTTCCTTTGCCAGATCTATATACACTTCAGCTCCACGGGATTTGGCATCATAGGTGATGATCGGTTCCCCATGGCTTGGCGCCTCACTTAGACGCACATTGCGAGGAATGATGGTTTTATAAACCCTATCTTGAAAATACTTTTTAACTTCTTCTATTACCTGAATTCCAAGATTTGTTCTGGCATCGAGCATTGTTAATAAGACGCCCTCAATTTTCAAATCCTGATTTAAATGTTTTTGCACCAGCCTAACTGTGTTTAATAATTGGCTTAGCCCTTCCAAAGCATAGTATTCACACTGGACAGGAATGATCACCGAGTCAGAAGCGGTTAAAGCATTGAGTGTGAGCAGCCCCAGTGACGGCGGGCAATCAATGATAATATAATCAAATTGATCTTTCACCTCTTCAAGCGCCCGTTTTAACCGTACTTCGCGAGAAATAGTTGGTACCAGTTCGATTTCTGCCCCTGCCAGTTGAATGGTTGCCGGGATCGCATATAAATTGTCAATTGCCGTTGGCCTGATGACTTCTTTTGCCTCAACATCGTCTACTAAAACATCGTATATACACTGTTCGACCACGGCTTTTTCAATTCCAATCCCGCTTGTAGCATTCCCCTGCGGGTCAATATCTACCATTAAGACTCGTTTACCGATATGTGCTAAGCAGGCGCCTAGGTTGACAGCGGTCGTCGTTTTGCCAACTCCGCCCTTTTGGTTCGCAATGGAAAGAATTTTACCCACGATGTCACCCACCCTTATTTCTCAAAAAATATGTTTCTTACACTCTAGCAAATATTTTCTCGATTCACGCCATTATCTGCTATGCCGTGTAAAAAGTAAAATTCCCATTTCTCTATTTTATCACGAAATGGATGGGTTGTTGGTTTTTTTCAAAAAATAATCCGCTGAAAGAGAGGAATCTTTTGAGGGAGGCAGAAAAAAAATGAAGAGACTGTCACAAAAGTCAGCCTCTCTATGTATTTCAATCTATTATTTTTTCTTTGGAATCCGAATGGTAAATTGGTAAAAATCGTCAAATTCTTCTTCTTCAGCATCCAGCTTAATGCCGTTATCGGTAACCATTGATAGCGATTGACGAATCGTGTTGACGGCAATTCTCATATCCTTGCTAAAGGCCTTCCGCTTCGGTTTCGGTTTGGCCGTCTTTTCCTGCAGCAGCTTGGTTACACGATCTTCCGTTTGTTTGACATTGAAATTTTTCTCAATGACTTCCTCAAGTAATTTTACCTGTTTTTCCGGATCCTTGAGTGGGATAAGAGCACGCGCATGGCGCTCAGTGATCACCTTATTTAATAAAGCGTCTTGAACCGGCTGCGGTAATTTAAGGAGGCGCAGTTTGTTCGCCACGGTTGACTGCCCTTTTCCGAGACGCTGCGCTAATGCCTCTTGCGTTAAATTATGCAGTTCCAGCAGTCGGCCGTAAGCAATCGCTTCCTCAATCGGAGATAATTCTTCCCGCTGCAAATTTTCGATCAAGGCAATCGAGGCGGTTTCCGTATCCGTCATATCTTTTACGATTGCCGGCACCTCAGTCCAACCCAGCTTTTTCATTGCCCTCCAGCGCCGCTCTCCGGCAATGATTTCAAATTGATTAGCAGCATACTCCCTGACAACAATTGGCTGGATAATCCCATGTATATGAATGGTTCGTGATAATTCTTCAATTTTCTCTTCATCAAAAACAGTACGCGGTTGGAAGCGGTTAGGAACAATTTGATCTATTGGAATTTTTTTGATTTCTTCATTTTTTTCACCGTCCAGCTCTTGCTCAAGCTCAACCGTCTGTTCCCCTTTATCTCCGAGGCCAAAAAAGCGGCTAAACGAACTCTTCATCCCCAACACCACCTTTCGAAACTCCCTATTACTTATTCTCTTTTCAAAATAATTCTTCCTGCATAGAATACCATTTTTACAAAAAATATGTTAGTACCGCAAACAGTTTTTCTGACCGTTCGTCCCGCAGCAACTCCCTATCAAGAGCGATAGCTGTTTTAGAGTGCTACTGAATGGGGGCCTTTGCCGGGGTACCAGGCTTTCTTGGGTATTTCTTAGGTGTTGGCTTTTCCTTTTTAAGGATGATCATATTCCGTTCCGACTGCTCAATTGGTAAAGTAAAGGTGAATTTGTTTTCAAGCCTGCCGCCGAGCGTGGTGATCGCCTTTTCGGCTTGAGTTAATTCCTCATCAGCATTGACTGCCTTCAAGGCGATGAAGTAACCGCCCACTTTTGTAAGCGGTAGACAGAGCTCACTTAATACAGACATTCTCGCAACAGCCCTTGCCGTAACAACATCAAAGCTCTCGCGATAGCTAGGATTGCCCCCGAAGGTTTCCGCCCGGTCATGCATAAACCGGACATTTTCCAACCCTAATACATTGGCAAGATGTTGTAAAAAGGAAATTCGCTTATTCAACGAATCGACAATCGTTACCTCAATATCCGGGAAAGCAATTTTTAGCGGAATGCTCGGAAACCCGGCACCAGCCCCAACGTCACAAAGACGAAGAGGCTTGGAAAAATCAAAGTAAAATGCTGCCGTCAGCGAATCATAAAAGTGCTTTAAATAAACATCTTCTTTGGCAGTAATGGCCGTCAGATTCATTTTTTCATTCCATTCAACAAGGGTCAGATAATACTGTTCAAACTGATCAAGCTGCTTTTCTGTCAAGCTGATTCCCTTTTCCTTCAGGATCGTGGTAAATTGTTCACTATTCATTGGGTAAATTTCCTCACTCACTTAATCATTGGCAATTCTGGCAATTCGGCCATGCTCAAGGTATACAAGTAAAATTGAAATATCGGCTGGATTAACTCCAGAAATTCTTGATGCTTGGGCCAGCGATAATGGCCTAATCTTCTTAAGCTTTTGTTTCGCTTCGGTAGCAAGCCCGGAGATGGCATCATAATCAATATTTTCCGGAATTTTTTTATCCTCCATTTTTTTCAATCGTTCCACTTGCTGCATTGATTTTTCAATATAGCCCTCATATTTAATTTGAATTTCAACTTGCTCTTTCATTTCATTACTTAATGGAGAATCCGGCTTAGCGATAGTCTCCAGTAATTCATAGGTCATTTCCGGCCGTTTTAACAAGTCGGAGGCACGGATTCCATCCTTTAGCTCGCTGCCGCCGATGCTGCGAATTAGCTCTTGAACATTTTTATCAGACGGTTTTAAAATGGTTGACCGGAGTCTTTCCTTCTCCGCATCAATTGCCGCTTTTTTCGCTAAAAATGCTTGGTAGCGTTCTTCACCAATTAAGCCAATTTTATAACCAATTTCCGTTAAACGTAAGTCGGCATTATCATGTCTTAACAACAGACGGTACTCCGCTCTCGATGTAAGCAGGCGATATGGTTCATTTGTCCCTTTGGTAACTAAATCGTCAATTAACACCCCAATGTAGGCCTCAGAGCGGCTTAACACCAATTCTTCCTTGCCTAAGGCATTAAGACCGGCGTTAATTCCAGCCATGATCCCTTGTCCCGCCGCTTCTTCGTAACCGGATGTTCCGTTGATTTGACCAGCTGTATAAAGGTTTTTGACGACCTTTGTTTCTAACGTCGGCCACAGCTGTGTAGGAACGATGGCATCATATTCAATCGCATAGCCAGGCCTCATGATTTCAGCGTTTTCTAAACCGGCGACGGTTTTCACCAGCTGGTGCTGTACATCTTCAGGGAGGCTGGTGGACAGGCCTTGAACATAGACCTCTTTCGTATTTCGGCCTTCCGGTTCAAGAAAGATCTGGTGGCGCGGTTTGTCGTTAAATCGGACAACCTTATCCTCAATCGATGGACAGTAGCGCGGACCCGTGCCTTTAATCATCCCGGAATACATCGGTGACCGATGCAGATTCTGATCAATTAATCGATGGGTATGTTCATTCGTATAAGTCAACCAACATGGGAGCTGGTCGGTAATAAATTGGGTCGTGTCGTAGGAAAATGCTCTTGGCTCCTCGTCACCAGGCTGGATTTCCGTTTTGCTATAATCAACCGTGTTCCCGTTTACCCTTGGCGGTGTACCTGTCTTAAAGCGGACAAGCTCGAAGCCAAGCCGTTCCAGGTGTTCTGACAGTTTGATCGATGGCTGCTGATTATTCGGGCCACTTGAGTATTTTAATTCACCGATAATAATTTCGCCGCGCAGGAAGGTACCGGTGGTAATGACGACGGTTTTGGAACGATAAATCGCTCCGGTTTTTGTGATAACCCCCTTGCAGACGCCATCCTCGACAATCAGCTCTTCGACCATTCCCTGAATTAACGTAAGGTTGGGCTCTTCTTCCAGCGTTCGTTTCATTTCGCGCTGGTATTCATTTTTATCCGCCTGAGCCCGTAAGGCACGCACTGCGGGGCCTTTACCGGTATTTAACATCCGCATTTGGATATACGTTTTATCAATGTTTTTACCCATTTGCCCACCAAGAGCATCTATTTCCCGAACGACAATCCCCTTGGCTGGACCGCCGACAGAAGGGTTGCAGGGCATGAAGGCCACCATATCGAGGTTGATTGTAATCATTAAAGTATTGGCACCCATGCGTGCCGCCGCGAGGCCTGCCTCACAGCCGGCATGTCCGGCCCCAACGACGACAACGTCGTAATTTCCTGCTTCATATTGTTGCATATTGATGTGTTCCTCCTTTTCCGCTACACGGAAAACTAAATATCATTTCATTTATGTTGTCCATCTTTGTACCTATCTGAAAAATATTGTGTTTCATTGAGCTTTGCGGCCGCGGATCTCTCTTTTCGGGCTATGAACCCCTGCTTCATTGACCGTATTTGGCCATGGGTTCCCTTTTCCAGTCATGAAATCAAGAAAATTGAACCAATTATTTTCCTAAACAGAATTGCGAGAACAACTGGTTGATTAAGTCGTCTTGGACACTTTCGCCGATAATTTCACCTAGCAGATTCCAAGTCCGCGTTAAATCTATTTGAACGATGTCAATCGGTGTTCCCATTTGGGCGCCGGCGATGGCCTCCTCAATCGCCTGCAAACTTTGGTTCAATAAGGCAATATGCCGGCTGTTGGATACATAGGTTGCGTCCTTTGCCTCAACAGAGCCGCTGAAAAACAGCGAGGCAATCGCTTCCTCTAACTCATCCACCCCGCGGTCTTGCAACAATGAGGTTGTCACAATCCGGTGTTCCTTTGCTAACTCATGAACCCGCTCGAGGTCAATTTGCTGCGGCAGATCTGTTTTATTGATAATGACAATCGTGTCCATCCCTTTCACTGCTTCGAACAGATTTTCATCCTCTTTTGTCAGCTGATCCGAATAATTCAACACAAGTAAAATTAAATCCGCCTCTTTTAACACCTGACGGGAACGCTCGACACCGATTCGCTCGACGATATCCTCAGTTTCCCTGATACCGGCCGTATCCAATAGTCTTAGCGGCACACCGCGGACATTGACATATTCTTCGATAACATCTCTTGTTGTACCAGGAACATCCGTCACAATCGCCTTATTTTCCTGTACAAGGCTGTTTAATAACGAGGATTTACCGACATTCGGTCTGCCGACAATAACGGTGGAGAGACCTTCACGGAGAATTTTTCCTTGCTGCGATGTCTGCAGCAGCTTTTTGATTTCCTCGTGAACATAAGCGGCCTTTGGCAACAACAATGAATGAGTCATTTCTTCAACATCATCATACTCGGGATAATCAATGTTTACCTCAATTTGCGCTAAAATCTCCAAGATTTCCTGCCGTAATCGGCGTATCAGCCTCGAGAGTCTTCCTTCCATTTGTCCGAGAGCGACATTCATCGCTCGATCTGTCTTCGCCCGAATCAGGTCAATGACTGCTTCCGCCTGTGATAAATCAATCCTCCCATTCAAGAAAGCACGCTTGGTAAATTCCCCCGGTTCCGCAAGCCGTGCACCATGACTTAATACCAGCTGAAGCACTCGATTCACCGAGACAAGTCCACCGTGACAATTGATTTCCACTACATCCTCTTTTGTAAAAGTTTTTGGTCCTTTCATCACGGAAACCATGACCTCTTCGACTACGTCCCCGGTTTTGGGGTCAAGGATATGGCCATAATGGATCGTATGGCTGCCTTGTTCCGCAAGTGTTTTTCCATTCACCCCTTTAAAAAGCCTATCGGCAATCAGGATGGCTGCTTCTCCACTTAAGCGAACAATAGCGATCGCTCCTTCCCCCATCGGCGTTGAGATGGCTGCTATCGTATCAAAGTCCATTCCGTTTCACCTCACATTAAAAAAATTATATAAAGTAATCGATTATTTATCCAAAAGAATAGCTTATCACAAAAAAACCCGTTTTTTATACTTTTATCCACAGGTTAATAAGAATCTTGTACTATTTTAACTTATCCACATGTGAATAACAATAAAACAAACAGAATGACTCAAGCAATGTTATCAACAAGTACCTATTCAAAAAAAGGGAAGAAAAAAACATCCTCCCAAATCGGAAGGATGTCTTAAAATACGATTGACTTATTTTCTTACTGGTGAAATAACGATATAACGGTGTGGTTCTATGCCATCAGAACTCGTTTTTACTCGTCTATTTTCAGCCAAAGCGGTGTGGATGACCTTTCGTTCATAGGAAGGCATCGGCTCTAAGGTTACTTCTTTTCCCGTCTTTACAGCCTTTTGGGCCAAGCGTTGGGCCAGTTGAATTAATGTTTCACTCCGACGCTCGCGGTAATTCTCCGCATCTAAAATGACGGTCACATAGTTTTGCGAAAACCGATTCATCACCAGCTGGGTTAAATATTGCAGCGAATTAAGGGTTTGTCCTCGTTTTCCAATCAACAATGCAATCTTTTCACCAGTTAAGGTAAAATACACCAGTTTGCCCTCCTGTTTTACATCAATATCAACAGGAGAACCCATTTGTTCGCTGACCTGACTCAAAAAATTCTTTGCTTCTTCAATTGGGTTCATGATCACGGAAACTTTGACAACAGCGGGACGTGAGCCAAAAATTCCGAAAATCCCCTTTTTTCCTTCATCAATTATATCAATATCTGTTTGATCTTTTGTTACATTTAATTGGGCTAAAGCTGACTCTACTGCTTCTTCGACGGTTTGTCCTGTAGCAGTTACCTGTTTCACTTTTTAGTTCCTCCCATTTTACCGGTTGCTTGCACCTTTATCTCCGGCCCTTTAATAAAATAGGTTTGCACAATCGAGAAAATATTACCGACCACCCAATATAAGGAAAGCGCTGATGGGAAGCTAATGGCAAAAATAACAATCATAATCGGCATCATCCAAAGCATCATTGCCATTTGCGGATTTTGGTTTGCCGTGCCAGCCATCATCATTTTTTGCTGGATAAACGTTGTGATACCAGCGACAATCGGTAAAATATACCATGGATCCTTGTCACCAAGATCAAACCATAAAAAGCTGCCCTCGGCAATCGCTCTCGTCCGCATAATCGCGTGATAAAATCCAATTAAAATCGGCATTTGGATCAATACCGGGAAACAGCCTGCCATTGGATTGACGCCATGTTTTTGGAATAGCGCCATGGTTTCCTGCTGCAGTTTTTGCTGGGTCTTTTGATCTTTGGAGCTATATTTTTCTTTCAGTGCCTGCATTTCCGGCTGCAGGGCCTGCATCGCTTTTGAGCTTTTTGTCTGTTTAATCATAAGCGGTAAAATAATCAGACGGATTATAATTGTTACGATTATAATGGATATCCCAAAGTTGCCGCCAAAAATATGAGCTACTTCTTTAATCAGCCAGGACAAGGGATAGACAATATACTCGTTCCAAAAGCCTTTACTTTCCGGGGTAATCGGCTTGTTTACTTCGCTGCACCCCGTTAGCAGCAGGAAAATCGAAAGCATCCCAAATACAAGTAAAATTCTTTTTTTCAACCAGTTTTTCCTCCTCGGAGTTAATATAGATATTTATAAAAATTATGTATATTTTTCTGTAATGGGTTTCAAAGGTAATTCTAACATCTTTTTATTAAAATTGCTTTAACAAAACGGTAAATTTGATCATTTTTTATCGGTTCTTTAATACCTTTCCTACCTTAAAAACATGCGTTAAACTTTTTTTTATCATAAAAAAGTCCATTTCGGCTGCCGGTTTCCTGGCAATAATTACATAATCATACCCCGGCAATAATTGATCCTTCAGTTCAAAAACGGACTGTCGAATATATCTTTTAATTTTATTTCGCGTAACCGCATTACCAAGCTTTTTACTAACGGATAAACCAATGCGAAAAAATTCTTGGTCCTCCTTCGGCAATGAATAAACCACAAATTGGCGATTGGCAAACGATCTGCCCTGTTGAAATACTGTCTGAAAGTCTTTATTTTTTTTTATCCGCAGTTCCTTTTTCATTACCTAACACCTTCAATCAGTATGAAAACTTTTTGCTTAGAAAAAAGACCACTGAGACGTTTCAGTGGTCTAAGCTGATAATACTTTTCTACCTTTACGACGACGACGAGCTAGAACTTTACGTCCATTACTGGAGCTCATGCGACTGCGAAAACCGTGAACTTTGCTATGTTTCCGTTTATTTGGTTGATACGTTCTTTTCATATATGACACCTCCCAAAAGGAAAAGTCCTCATTTCAATTTCAGACGACAGTCTTATTTATTATAAAGATGTCCTCATTATATTGTCAACTGTCCTTCAACCATTAACCTAAATTTCCAATTTCTTATCATAGTGTTCTTTAGCGAACAGTTTACATTTAATTGTGGATATTAATCGACATTTTTCTGCTATCCACACAAGATATTGACAGGTTTTTCACAAATTATCAACCTGTGGACAATTATTATACACACATCGTTCGTCTTGTGGATAAGTTTAGAAAAACCATTGCGTAGCCTGCTATTATTTGTTATTATATTTGTGTTTTCACTCTGAATAACTTCTACCCAAAAAATAATTATCCACATTTTGTGGATAACCTGTGGACATGTTATCCCAAGGTTCTGTAAAATCTTGTCCACAGGTAGTGGATATTGTCGAAATCCTGCATTCTATCCTTATTATATGTTATCCACAAAATACCTTTTCATATATTAATAAATTTATAGTTATTTTTTATGGGAAAAGACGACGATGTCAACATAAATACTTTTATAAGGGAGGGACAATCGTTGGAAAATATTGCGGACCTTTGGCAGGCAGCTCTTTCCAATATTGAAAAGAAAATAAGCAAGCCTAGTTTTGAGACATGGTTTAAATCAACGAAAGCCCAGTCTCTTCAAGGCGATCAGCTTGTCATCAATGTTCCCAATGAATTCGCACGTGATTGGCTGGAGGAACGGTACTCCGATTTAATAACTGAGATTTTGTATGAACTCACCGGAGAAAGCTTAACGGCCAAGTTTATCATTCCGCAGGATCAACCAGAGGAAGAGCAAGAACTGCGAACGCCGCCAAAGAAGATGAAAAAGGATGACGATCACAACGATTTTCCGACAAGCGTATTAATTCCCAAATACACTTTCGATACCTTTGTCATTGGTTCCGGGAACCGCTTTGCTCATGCTGCTTCCCTTGCTGTTGCGGAAGCGCCGGCAAAAGCGTATAACCCGCTTTTTATTTATGGCGGTGTAGGACTAGGAAAAACCCACTTAATGCATGCCATTGGGCATTATGTATTGGAGCACAATCCAACGGCAAAGGTGGTATATTTGTCTTCTGAGAAATTTACCAATGAATTTATCAACTCAATCCGCGACAACCGGGCGGAAAGCTTTCGCAATAAATACCGCAATGTTGATGTCCTGCTCATTGATGATATTCAATTTTTAGCGGGGAAAGAATCAACGCAGGAGGAATTTTTCCATACGTTTAACAGCCTCCATGAGGAAAGCAAGCAAATTGTCATTTCCAGCGACCGGCCCCCAAGGGAAATTCCGACGCTTGAAGACCGCCTTAGATCAAGGTTTGAATGGGGATTAATTACCGATATCACTCCGCCAGATTTGGAAACTAGAATTGCCATCCTCAGAAAGAAAGCAAAGGCAGATGGCCTAGACATTCCTAATGAAGTCATGCTTTATATTGCCAATCAAATTGATTCCAACATTCGTGAACTAGAAGGAGCATTAATTCGCGTTGTCGCCTATTCGTCGCTAATTAATAAGGATATTAACGCAGATTTAGCTGCTGAAGCCCTAAAGGATATTATTCCCAGCTCAAAGCCTAAAGTCATTACCATTCATGAAATCCAGAAAGTTGTCGGGGAGCACTATAACGTAAAACTTGAGGATTTTAAGGCCAAAAAACGGACAAAATCAGTCGCTTTTCCAAGGCAAATTGCGATGTATTTGTCACGTGAATTAACCGATTATTCCTTGCCCAAAATAGGAGAAGAGTTTGGCGGCCGTGATCATACCACGGTAATTCACGCCCACGAAAAAATTTCCAAGCTGCTTCAAACCGATTCACTGCTGCAAAAGCAACTGAAGGAAATCAATGAACAATTGAAAATTTAAAGAAACCAAGGCAGCCTTGGTCTTACCGGGACATCCTTAGTTGTTGAAGTTGTGAATAACTTTCAAACACATATGCACAGTCTGTCCACATGTGGATAGGCTGTGTTTCCATTGTAAAAATAGGTTATCCACATGTTAACAACTCCTACTAATACTTCTCCTATTTTTTATAAAATAATAATATATGCTGATGCTAAAAAAATATGCCTAAAACGGAGGATTAAAAAATGAAATTTATTATCCAACGAGACCGACTTGTTCAAAGTGTCCAAGATGTTATGAAGGCAGTTACCTCAAGAACGACCATTCCGATCTTAACGGGAATAAAAATAACCGCAACAAATGAGGGAGTAACCTTAACGGGAAGTGACTCGGATATATCGATTGAGTCATTTATCCCTAAAGAAGAAGCCGGGGATGAAATTGTCGAAATAAAGCAGCCGGGTGCGATTGTTCTGCAAGCCAGATTTTTTAGTGAAATCGTGAAAAAGCTGCCAACTGATTTTGTTGAACTTGAAGTCTTAAATCATTTGCAAACCGTCATTCGTTCTGGTAAATCTGAATTTAATTTAATCGGTCTTGATGCTGAGGAATACCCTCACCTGCCGCAAATTGAGGAAAATAATAAATTTCAAATTGCCGGCGATCTTTTGAAGGCAATGATCAGGCAAACTCATTTTGCTGTATCAACTTCAGAAACACGCCCGATCTTGACAGGTGTCAACTGGAAGATAGAAAACGGTGAGTTAAGCTGTATTGCAACAGACAGCCATCGTCTCGCTCTTCGCAAGGCGAAAATCGAAACGGACCATGAGGCTAGTTACAATATTGTTATTCCTGGAAAAAGTTTAAATGAATTAAGTAAGATTATTGATGATTCAAATGAACCGATTGATATCGTGATTACAGAAAATCAAATATTATTTAAAGCAAAGCATTTGTTATTTTTCTCGAGATTGTTAGAGGGCAATTATCCTGATACTTCAAGATTAATTCCAGCCGATAGCAAGACGGAAATTACAGTTAATACGAAGGAATTTTTACAAGCGATTGACCGTGCATCTTTACTTGCCCGTGAAGGCAGAAATAATGTCGTTAAATTTTCCACACAAGAGGGCGGCATTATTGAAATCACCTCGAATACACCGGAAATAGGAAAGGTAGTAGAAGAAGTTCAAAGTGAGTCCATCGTCGGGGAAGAATTAAAAATTTCCTTTAGTGCCAAATATATGATGGATGCTTTAAAAGCATTGGAAGGAACCGAAATAACCATTAGCTTTACTGGCGCGATGCGTCCGTTTGTCATTCGTCCATTAAATGACGAAACGATTTTACAGTTGATTTTACCGGTTAGAACGTATTAATAATCCAAAGCCACCACTATTTTCAGGTGGCTTTTTTCTCGGTCCTTTCATTCCAAGGTAATCTTTGAAACAGAAGCAAATTTTTAGTAAAATAAAGTATTGAGACAATTTGTCTGGGAAAAAGACTGTTAAAAACACCTAACTGATATTTTTGGGAAATGAGAGTGATGATTTGCCTAAAAAAATAAAACTGGAAACAGAATTTATTACATTAGGCCAATTCTTAAAGCTGGCTGAGCTAATTCAATCAGGCGGCATGGCCAAATGGTTTTTAAGTGAACATGAAGTTTTTATAAATGGTGAATTGGATCAACGGAGAGGAAGAAAGCTTCGTGACGGTGATAAGCTCCAAATTCCCGGCTTTGGTGAGTTTGTGATTACCAAATAACTTTGTCTAGCTGCATCTCCTGGGAGCTCTATAATCTACAGCCCATGTTTCAAAGGCTAAAAACATCATATCGCCGCCGGATTGACTGGCTCCACGCCCCTGACTGCGGCGCTTACGCATTTCTGAAGAGGATGACGTTTGCATGTATATTGAATCGCTTAGTTTAACCAACTACCGCAATTACGAAGAATTATTGATCGAATTTGAAAATAAAGTAAATGTCATCTTAGGGGAAAATGCCCAAGGGAAAACAAACGTGATGGAGTCCATTTATGTTTTAGCGATGGCGAAGTCGCACAGAACGTCAAATGATAAAGATCTTATCCGTTGGGATCAAGATTATGCTAAAATAGAAGGTAGGGTTCAAAAACAGCACGGTTCATTACCCCTTCAATTAGTCATATCGAAAAAAGGTAAAAAGGCAAAATGCAACCATATAGAACAACGGAAATTAAGCCAATACGTTGGTAATATGAACGTCGTTATGTTTGCCCCTGAAGACCTTAATTTGGTTAAAGGAAGCCCTCAAGTTCGCAGAAGATTTATTGATATGGAAATAGGCCAGGTGTCCCCTATTTATTTACATGATATGAGTCAATATCAAAAAATTCTCCAGCAGCGTAATCATTTTTTAAAAATGTTGCAGATCAAGAAGCAGACGGACGAAACAATGCTTGAAATCTTAACAGAGCAATTCATTCAAACGGCTGTGAAGATTATTACCAAGAGATTCGAATTCTTGCGGCTGCTGCAAAATTGGGCAAAACCGATTCATCAAGGGATTTCAAGGGGACTTGAAACGCTTGAAATACAATATAAACCATCGGTTGATGTATTAGATAGGCTTGACTTGTCGAAAATGGTAGCAAGCTATCAAGAAAAGTTCGAAAAGGTAAAAAGTAGAGAAATAGAAAGGGGGACCACATTATTTGGCCCCCATCGTGATGATTTGCTGTTCTTCGTGAATAACCGCGACGTGCAAACCTTTGGATCACAAGGTCAGCAGCGAACTACGGCGTTATCCGTCAAACTCGCGGAAATTGAATTAATCCACGCGGAAATTGGTGAATATCCGATCTTGCTTTTAGACGATGTTTTGTCCGAATTGGACGATTACCGGCAATCACACTTATTAAATACGATTCAAGGCAAGGTTCAAACATTCGTTACAACAACAAGCGTAGACGGGATTGACCATCAAACATTGAAAGAGGCTTCTGCATTTGAAGTCACTTCCGGTACAATGCGAAGGGTGATCTGAGGTGGAACATGTTTATTCATATTGGCGAAAACCTTAATATTAGGATAAAGGATATTATTGCCATTTTGGATAAAGAAAGTGTCCAGAATTCAGAAATGCTGAGGGAATTTATCGACCGCCACAAACAAAAGCTGATGAATTTATCAAAGAACCCCTATAAGTCAGTCATCGTCACCGATCAATACATTTATTTATCGTCAATTGCTTCAGGTACTTTAAAAAGACGTCAATATAAACGATTAGGATAGATTTAAATTTTTTCAAAAATATAGAGTTACTTACGTTTAGAAAGTGCAGGTGAATCTAGTGACAATGGATCAAAAAGCAGTTCAGGAGCAAGCATATGATGCCGATCAAATACAGGTTTTAGAAGGGCTGGAGGCAGTTCGGAAAAGACCTGGAATGTATATCGGTTCAACAAGCAGCAAAGGTCTCCATCATCTCGTTTGGGAAATAGTCGATAACAGCATTGACGAAGCACTCGCAGGCTACTGTACTGAAATCAATGTCACGATTGAAGCGGATAACAGCATCACCGTAAAGGATAATGGCCGTGGTATTCCGGTTGGCATTCAGGAAAAAGTGGGCCGGCCGGCAGTTGAAGTCATCATGACAATCCTCCACGCCGGTGGTAAATTTGGTGGCGGAGGCTATAAAGTTTCCGGCGGACTGCATGGTGTCGGGGCTTCGGTTGTGAATGCCCTATCCGAATTTTTGGAAGTGTTTGTGCACCGGGATGGTCACATCCATTATCAAAAGTATGAACGCGGTGTCCCGGTTGCCGATTTAAAAATAATTGGGGAAACAGATAAAACTGGGACGATTACCCATTTTAAGCCAGATCCAGAAATATTTACGGAAACACTAGAATATGATTATGACATTCTGGCTACTCGTATTCGTGAACTGGCCTTTCTTAACCGTGGTCTTAAAATTACGATTGAAGATAAACGTGTCGAAAATAAACGTAATGAATATCATTATGAAGGCGGTATTAAATCCTATGTTGAGCATTTAAACCGCACCAAAGAAGTGGTTCATGAGGAGCCGATTGATGTCGAGGGAGAACGAGACGGAATCAGTGTCGAGGTTGCCCTGCAATACAATGAGGGCTATACGGAAAGTATTTACTCCTTTGCCAATAATATTCATACGTATGAAGGCGGAACTCATGAAGCAGGGTTTAAAACGGCGTTAACCAGGGTGATTAACGATTATGCCCGAAAAAACGGTTTAATTAAAGAAAGCGACACGAACCTTTCCGGCGAGGATGTTCGTGAAGGGCTGACAGCGATTATTTCAATTAAGCATCCAGATCCCCAATTTGAGGGACAGACGAAAACGAAGCTTGGCAACTCTGAAGTGAGAGCAATTACGGATACGATTTTTTCGGCCGCCTTTGAGAAATTTTTATTAGAAAATCCAGTGGTTGCGAAGAAAATTGTTGATAAAGGCTTAATGGCTGCCAGAGCACGGGTTGCTGCCAAAAAGGCCCGGGAATTAACCCGGCGGAAAAGTGCGCTTGAAGTGTCGAGTTTACCTGGGAAACTGGCAGATTGTTCTTCCAAGGATCCTGCAGAAAGTGAATTATATATCGTTGAGGGGGACTCTGCGGGAGGTTCAGCAAAGCAAGGACGTGACCGTCATTTCCAAGCGATCTTGCCGCTTCGGGGGAAAATCCTCAACGTGGAAAAAGCACGCCTTGACAGAATTCTTTCTAATAATGAAGTGAGAGCGATGATTACGGCGATTGGAACAGGGATTGGCGAGGATTTTGATATTTCCAAAGCCAGATATCATAAAGTCGTTATTATGACAGATGCTGATGTTGACGGTGCCCATATTCGCACCCTGCTGCTAACATTCTTTTATCGCTATATGAGAAAAATTTTAGAAGCAGGTTATGTGTATATTGCCCAGCCACCATTATATAAAGTTCAGCAAGGTAAACGGATTGAATATGCTTATAACGATAAAGATCTCGATCGGATATTTGCCCAGCTGCCAAGCCAGCCAAAGCCGAATATTCAACGCTATAAAGGTTTGGGAGAAATGAATCCTGAACAATTATGGGAAACAACCATGGACCCATCAACCAGAACGATGCTCCAAGTAAGCCTTGAAGATGCCATCGAAGCTGATGAAACCTTTGAAATGCTAATGGGTGAAAAAGTAGAACCCCGCCGTAATTTCATCGAAGAGAATGCTCAATATGTAAAGAATCTGGATGTATAAGGATAGTGTATATGTCCTTGAAACAAGAAAAGCTTATTTTTGCATTGATCCTTCTAAGGAACCTTCCTTAGTGATTTAGTGCGTAGAAGCTTGAGAATGGATATAAAAAGGTTAAGGGTAGAGGGGTGACCACTATCCTCCTTTTCTTTTTTAGTAAGGGAATCCCAATAGGAGGTACCAAATATGGCTGAAACACCAAATTCTCAAATAAAAGAAGTTAATATCAGTCAGGAAATGAGGACATCTTTTCTTGACTATGCGATGAGTGTTATCGTTTCCCGTGCCCTTCCGGATGTCCGAGATGGTCTAAAGCCGGTTCATCGCCGTATTCTTTATGCCATGCATGATCTTGGCATTCATGCGGACAAACCATATAAAAAATCAGCCCGTATTGTTGGAGATGTAATCGGTAAATACCACCCTCACGGTGACGTAGCCGTTTATGAAACAATGGTACGGATGGCACAGGACTTTAACTATCGTTACATGCTTGTAGACGGCCACGGAAACTTTGGTTCAGTGGATGGCGACTCTGCAGCCGCCATGCGTTATACCGAATCAAGAATGTCGAAGATTTCAATGGAATTATTAAGAGATATTAACAAAGATACGATTGATTATCAAGATAACTATGATGGTGAAGAAAAAGAACCTGTTGTACTTCCATCTAGATTTCCTAACCTTTTGGTGAATGGAACATCTGGAATTGCTGTCGGGATGGCAACCAATATCCCCCCTCACCAGCTCGGTGAAGTGATTGATGGAGTGCTGGCTCTCAGCCATGATCCTGACATTACTACCTTGGAATTGATGGAAATCATCCCCGGACCGGACTTTCCAACGGGAGGAATCATCCTCGGCCGCAACGGAATCCGGAAAGCATACGAAACCGGCAGAGGCTCCATCACATTAAGAGCTAAGGTCGAAATTGAACAGAAATCGAACGGTAAAGAGACGATTATTGTTCATGAAATCCCCTACCAGGTGAACAAAGCGAAACTGATTGAAAGAATCGCTGAACTGGTCCGTGAGAAAAAAATTGAAGGGATTACGGACCTTCGCGACGAATCGGACCGCAGAGGGATGCGAATTGTAATTGAGGTTCGTAAAGATGCCAATGCCAATGTCATTTTAAATAACTTATATAAATTAACAGCGATGCAGACTAGCTTTGGAATCAATAATCTGGCGCTCGTTAACGGACACCCAAGGGTATTGAGTCTAAAGCAATTGCTGGTCCATTACCTGGATCATCAAAAAGTCGTCATTCGCAGAAGAACAGAATTCGAGCTGCGCAAAGCAGAGGCTCGTGCCCATATTTTAGAAGGATTGCGGGTTGCCCTGGATAATCTCGATGCTGTCATTAATCTCATTCGTAATTCCGCCACAACGGATATTGCCCGGGAAGGTTTAATGACCCAATTTAATCTTTCAGAGAAACAAGCGCAAGCGATTCTCGATATGCGTCTGCAACGCTTAACCGGTTTGGAAAGAGAAAAAATTGAAGAAGAGTACCAAGGGCTTGTAAAATTGATTGCCGAGTTGAAGGGAATTTTAGCCGACGAGGAAAAACTGCTTGATATCATCCGTGAGGAATTGCTGGAAATTAAGGGACGCTTTAACGATAAGCGGCGGACAGAAATTGCTGCCGGCGGAATTGAGAATATCGATGATGAAGACCTGATTCCAAGAGAAAATATTGTTATTACCCTTACTCATAATGGATATATTAAACGTCTGCCGGTTTCAACCTACCGCGCCCAGAAGCGTGGCGGACGGGGAATCCAAGGAATGGGTACACATGACGATGACTTTGTCGAACATTTAATGACGACTTCTACCCATGATACGATTCTATTTTTTACAAACAAAGGAAAAGTATATCGATCCAAAGGGTATGAAATTCCTGAATTTAGCCGAACGGCTAAAGGAATACCAATCGTTAACCTGCTGGAAATTGACAAGGATGAATGGATCAATGCGATTATTCCTGTTGAGGAATTTGTCGATGATTGGTTCTTATTCTTCACAACTAAAGAGGGAGTATCGAAGCGATCACCTTTGTCTTCCTTTGCTAATATCCGAAATAACGGGTTAATCGCCGTCAATCTTCGTGAAGGTGATGAATTAATTTCAGTCCGTTTAACGGACGGCAGCAAGCAGATTATCATCGGTACAAAGAAAGGAATGCTGATCCGCTTTCCAGAGGATGATGTAAGGTCAATGGGCCGTACTGCCACCGGCGTAAAAGGCATCACCCTTGATGCGGATGACGAAGTGGTCGGTATGGAAGTTTTGGAGGATGATAATGATATCTTAATTGTGACGAAAAAAGGATACGGCAAGCGGACACCTGCTTCGGAATATCGAATTCAGGGCCGTGGTGGTAAAGGGATCAAGACCTGCCATGTCACAGAGAAAAACGGCGAGCTTGTATCAGTAAGAACCGTTACAGGTGAAGAGGATCTGATGCTGATTACAACAGGTGGTGTCCTGATTCGAATTGATGTTGCCAGCATCTCTCGAACAGGCCGGAACACCCAGGGCGTTAAACTGATAAGCCTGCGGGAAAATGAAAATGAATTTGTTGCCACAGCTGCAAAAGTAGAAAAAGAAGAAGATGGAGAGTCCGCTGAGGGCGAACATGGCATCGGTGAAGTCTTAGGAGAATCCAGCGAATCCAATGATGGTGATAATACAGCAGAAAACCTTGATGATCTTGGATCTGCCGATGAAGAATAAACAAATGAAGGAGCACTCTAAGGGTGTTCCTTTTTTTGTGATGTTCTTTGGAAAATTTAGCATACTAGTTGTCTGAAAAAGGGAAAGCTGTAATAGTTGGGGCAAGTAGCATGGCTCTAGTTACCTGAAAAGGAGAAAGATATGATAGTTGAGGTAAGTAGAACAAGTTTAGTTTGCCTGATAAAGTAAAATTCTGTCTATTAGATCTTCCTAAATTTTAATTAATAATTTGTGACAAAAAATTACCAGGTATTGATTCTTTTAAGGCGACGACGTTATTTTTTGGATAATAAATTAAGTAGGCAGATAGATAAAAATTTGTGTAGTTAAAATAAAAAAACTGTTGACATACAAATATACAAATGGTATATTAATAAAGTCGCTTCGGGGCGACATAATAAAATCGCGGAGCATAAGGGTTTGATTCAAAGAAGAATCATGCGGAGCGATTTGAAGTAATGACTTTGTTCTTTGAAAACTAAACAAACAAAAACGTCAACAATAATCATTCATTTCTAACGAAATGAAGCCAACGTTAAATTTTATGAGCTATTTTTCAACTCAACTTTATTGGAGAGTTTGATCCTGGCTCAGGACGAACGCTGGCGGCGTGCCTAATACATGCAAGTCGAGCGAATCAAGAGGAGCTTGCTCCTCGAGATTAGCGGCGGACGGGTGAGTAACACGTGGGCAACCTGCCTGTAAGACTGGGATAACTTCGGGAAACCGGAGCTAATACCGGATGATTCTTATCTACACATGTAGATAAGCTAAAAGACGGCGCAAGCTGTCACTTACAGATGGGCCCGCGGCGCATTAGCTAGTTGGTGAGGTAACGGCTCACCAAGGCGACGATGCGTAGCCGACCTGAGAGGGTGATCGGCCACACTGGGACTGAGACACGGCCCAGACTCCTACGGGAGGCAGCAGTAGGGAATCTTCCACAATGGACGAAAGTCTGATGGAGCAACGCCGCGTGAGCGATGAAGGCCTTCGGGTCGTAAAGCTCTGTTGTTAGGGAAGAACAAGTATCGGAGTAACTGCCGGTACCTTGACGGTACCTAACCAGAAAGCCACGGCTAACTACGTGCCAGCAGCCGCGGTAATACGTAGGTGGCAAGCGTTGTCCGGAATTATTGGGCGTAAAGCGCGCGCAGGCGGTCCTTTAAGTCTGATGTGAAAGCCCACGGCTCAACCGTGGAGGGTCATTGGAAACTGGGGGACTTGAGTGCAGAAGAGGAAAGCGGAATTCCACGTGTAGCGGTGAAATGCGTAGAGATGTGGAGGAACACCAGTGGCGAAGGCGGCTTTCTGGTCTGTAACTGACGCTGAGGCGCGAAAGCGTGGGGAGCAAACAGGATTAGATACCCTGGTAGTCCACGCCGTAAACGATGAGTGCTAAGTGTTAGAGGGTTTCCGCCCTTTAGTGCTGCAGCTAACGCATTAAGCACTCCGCCTGGGGAGTACGGCCGCAAGGCTGAAACTCAAAGGAATTGACGGGGGCCCGCACAAGCGGTGGAGCATGTGGTTTAATTCGAAGCAACGCGAAGAACCTTACCAGGTCTTGACATCCTCTGACACTCCTAGAGATAGGACGTTCCCCTTCGGGGGACAGAGTGACAGGTGGTGCATGGTTGTCGTCAGCTCGTGTCGTGAGATGTTGGGTTAAGTCCCGCAACGAGCGCAACCCTTGATCTTAGTTGCCAGCATTCAGTTGGGCACTCTAAGGTGACTGCCGGTGACAAACCGGAGGAAGGTGGGGATGACGTCAAATCATCATGCCCCTTATGACCTGGGCTACACACGTGCTACAATGGATGGTACAAAGGGCAGCGAAGCCGCGAGGCTAAGCCAATCCCATAAAACCATTCTCAGTTCGGATTGCAGGCTGCAACTCGCCTGCATGAAGCCGGAATCGCTAGTAATCGCGGATCAGCATGCCGCGGTGAATACGTTCCCGGGCCTTGTACACACCGCCCGTCACACCACGAGAGTTTGTAACACCCGAAGTCGGTGGGGTAACCGCAAGGGGCCAGCCGCCTAAGGTGGGACAGATGATTGGGGTGAAGTCGTAACAAGGTAGCCGTATCGGAAGGTGCGGCTGGATCACCTCCTTTCTAAGGATAACTTTTGTTCTTGCGAACAAATAAATAAATAGATTGTTGCACGTTCTTTGTTTGTTTAGTTTTGAGGGAATAATCCTTTCGCTAAGTTTGCTCCTGCGCCGTAGTAGTTCGAGGAAGTAACTTCTCAGCTCGTCGCAAGGCAGCTTGAAGCAAAACTAAGAAGGCCATTCATGAAGTTGATTCGTGGAAGTTGCCTTGTTTAGTTTTGAGAGAATGAATCTCTTTTAATAAATAATAAGTATGGGCCTATAGCTCAGCTGGTTAGAGCGCACGCCTGATAAGCGTGAGGTCGATGGTTCAAGTCCATTTAGGCCCACCATAGACATAATAGTGGGGGATTAGCTCAGCTGGGAGAGCGCCTGCTTTGCACGCAGGAGGTCAGCGGTTCGATCCCGCTATCCTCCACCAATTCTTTAAAACTACATCACATATGATTGTAGTTAGTAACCTCGTTCTTTGAAAACTAGATAATCGCAATAGAAGAAGTAACCAAGTAAGAACCGAGTATCGCTCATTTATGGTTTTAAACCTTTTAGGTAATGGCAAATTAGCAGCGAGAAGTCGAGGAAGCAAGTGAGTGAAGACCCGAGCGTGCTTAAGGGCACGTGAGGATCTGAGTGAACGAAGCTGACGCAGAGATTCGACGCTGATCATTTGTCAAAAGAGGGAAAAGAGAAGCGAATAGATCAAGAAATCGAGTGAGGAAGCACCGGAGCGTACGCAGTATGTACGTGAGGATGCTGACGAGCGAAGATGACGCAGAGATATGAAGCTTATCTTTTGCCGTAGGTTAAGTTAGAAAGGGCGCACGGTGGATGCCTTGGCACTAGGAGCCGATGAAGGACGGGACTAACACCGATATGCTTCGGGGAGCTGTAAGTAAGCGTCGATCCGGAGATTTCCGAATGGGGGAACCCCCTGCTCGTAATGGAGCAGGATCCTTACCTGAATTCATAGGGTAAGGAAGGCAGACCCGGGGAACTGAAACATCTAAGTACCCGGAGGAAGAGAAAGCAAACGCGATTCCCTAAGTAGCGGCGAGCGAAACGGGAACAGCCCAAACCGAAAGGCTTGCCTTTCGGGGTTGTAGGACACTCAACATGGAGTTACAAAGGAACGAAGTAGACGAAGCGATCTGGAAAGGTCCGCAAGAGAAGGTAAAAGCCCTGTAGTCGAAACTTCGTTCCCTCCTGAGTGGATCCTGAGTACGGCCGGACACGTGAAATCCGGTCGGAAGCTGGGAGGACCATCTCCCAAGGCTAAATACTCCCTAGTGACCGATAGTGAACCAGTACCGTGAGGGAAAGGTGAAAAGCACCCCGGGAGGGGAGTGAAAGAGAACCTGAAACCGTGTGCCTACAAGTAGTCAAAGCCCATTCATGGGTAATGGCGTGCCTTTTGTAGAATGAACCGGCGAGTTACGATTGCATGCAAGGTTAAGTTGAAGAGACGGAGCCGCAGCGAAAGCGAGTCTGAATAGGGCGATCTGAGTATGTAGTTGTAGACCCGAAACCAGGTGATCTACCCATGTCCAGGGTGAAGGTAGGGTAACACCTACTGGAGGCCCGAACCCACGCACGTTGAAAAGTGCGGGGATGAGGTGTGGGTAGCGGAGAAATTCCAATCGAACTTGGAGATAGCTGGTTCTCTCCGAAATAGCTTTAGGGCTAGCCTCACGGCTTGGAGTCTTGGAGGTAGAGCACTGTTTGGACTAGGGGCCCTCATCGGGTTACCGAATTCAGACAAACTCCGAATGCCAAAGACTTACCCGTGGGAGTCAGACTGCGAGTGATAAGATCCGTAGTCAAAAGGGAAACAGCCCAGACCACCAGCTAAGGTCCCAAAGTATACGTTAAGTGGAAAAGGATGTGGAGTTGCTTAGACAACCAGGATGTTGGCTTAGAAGCAGCCACCATTTAAAGAGTGCGTAATAGCTCACTGGTCGAGTGACTCTGCGCCGAAAATGTACCGGGGCTAAACGTATCACCGAAGCTGTGGATGGACACCGCTGGTGTCCGTGGTAGGAGAGCGTTCTAAGGGCGTTGAAGCTGGACCGGAAGGACTGGTGGAGCGCTTAGAAGTGAGAATGCCGGTATGAGTAGCGAAAGATGAGTGAGAATCTCATCCACCGAATGCCTAAGGTTTCCTGAGGAAGGCTCGTCCGCTCAGGGTTAGTCGGGACCTAAGCCGAGGCCGAAAGGCGTAGGCGATGGACAACAGGTTGATATTCCTGTACCACCTCTGAATCGTTTGAGTGATGGGGGGACGCAGGAGGATAGGGTAAGCGTGCTGCTGGTCATGCGCGTCCAAGCAGTTAGGCTGGTGAATAGGAAAATCCGTTCACCGTGAGGCTGAGCTGTGACGGCGAGGGAAATACAGTACCGAAGTTCCTGATTCCACACTGCCAAGAAAAGCCTCTAGCGAGATTCAAGGTGCCCGTACCGCAAACCGACACAGGTAGGCGAGGAGAGAATCCTAAGGTGAGCGAGAGAACTCTCGTTAAGGAACTCGGCAAAATGACCCCGTAACTTCGGGAGAAGGGGTGCTTTTTAGGGTGTCAAAGCCCTGAGAAGCCGCAGTGAATAGGCCCAGGCGACTGTTTAGCAAAAACACAGGTCTCTGCGAAGCCGCAAGGCGAAGTATAGGGGCTGACGCCTGCCCGGTGCTGGAAGGTTAAGAGGAGGGGTTAGCTCACGCGAAGCTCTGAATCGAAGCCCCAGTAAACGGCGGCCGTAACTATAACGGTCCTAAGGTAGCGAAATTCCTTGTCAGGTAAGTTCTGACCCGCACGAAAGGCGTAACGATCTGGGCACTGTCTCAACGAGAGACTCGGTGAAATTATAGTACCTGTGAAGATGCAGGTTACCCGCGACAGGACGGAAAGACCCCATGGAGCTTTACTGTAGCCTGATATTGAATTTTGGTACAGCTTGTACAGGATAGGTAGGAGCCTGAGAAACCGGAGCGCTAGCTTCGGTGGAGGCGTCGGTGGGATACTACCCTGGCTGTATTGAAATTCTAACCCGCACCCCTGATCGGGGTGGGAGACAGTGTCAGGTGGGCAGTTTGACTGGGGCGGTCGCCTCCCAAAGTGTAACGGAGGCGCCCAAAGGTTCCCTCAGAATGGTTGGAAATCATTCGCAGAGTGTAAAGGCACAAGGGAGCTTGACTGCGAGACCTACAAGTCGAGCAGGGACGAAAGTCGGGCTTAGTGATCCGGTGGTTCCGCATGGAAGGGCCATCGCTCAACGGATAAAAGCTACCCTGGGGATAACAGGCTTATCTCCCCCAAGAGTCCACATCGACGGGGAGGTTTGGCACCTCGATGTCGGCTCATCGCATCCTGGGGCTGTAGTCGGTCCCAAGGGTTGGGCTGTTCGCCCATTAAAGCGGTACGCGAGCTGGGTTCAGAACGTCGTGAGACAGTTCGGTCCCTATCCGTCGTGGGCGCAGGAAATTTGAGAGGAGCTGTCCTTAGTACGAGAGGACCGGGATGGACGCACCGCTGGTGTACCAGTTGTCTTGCCAAAGGCATCGCTGGGTAGCTATGTGCGGACGGGATAAGTGCTGAAAGCATCTAAGCATGAAGCCCCCCTCGAGATGAGATTTCCCATAGCTTTAAGCTAGTAAGATCCCTGAAAGATGATCAGGTTGATAGGTCAGAGGTGGAAGCGTGGTGACACGTGGAGCTGACTGATACTAATCGATCGAGGACTTAACCAAAATCGAAAAGCGGAAGCGTCCGCTTAGCAACGTATGGCTTGGAGGGCTTTGACTGAGATAAAGGAAACACGAAGAGTGAAACGATTCGATGTTGACTTATCGTAGGGAAAAGACCGAAAGACACTAGTTGCTGGACGCTGGAGCTGGACAATTAATATAAGCGAACTCGTTCTTACACTTCTTCTGTATTATCTAGTTTTGAGGGAATGAACCTCAAATTAAATAGTCCGGCGGTGATGGCGAGAAGGTCACACCCGTTCCCATACCGAACACGGAAGTTAAGCTTCTCAGCGCCGATGGTAGTTGGGGCACGCGCCCCTGTGAGAGTAGGACGCTGCCGGGCAAACAAACAAGACAATCTGAGAAGATTGTCTTGTTTGTTTGCTCGGGAAATAATTCAAGAAACAATCTATAAACTGCTAGAAGCTGAAACAGAGGTTTTAAATTGAGCTTTTAGCTTGTGATTGAGTTAAATACTGATAAATTAAAAACGGCCCTTTTTTTTGTGTAATCTGCAGGAAAGACTCAATAAATGGATAATCACGGTTCGGCATCATTTTGGTTAATTCACTCCACCACTCTGTTTCATAACGGGCGATCATACTTAAATTGTATAGTAATAAATAGTGAATCAGCAGTTCCGGAAAATGGAAAATTTTATTCTTTTGTAACGGAAAGGCCCAACATCCTCCATCCAGATTAAATTTTAGTGGTATTGCATTTGAAACCCCATGTTGTAGTTTAAAGCGAATCCCCTCTTCAAAAAATTCAATATTACGTCCCATTTTTACGGTTAAAAATTCTTTAAAGCGATTCCGTGTCATATGATAGAAATCCAAAACGGACTCCGAAATGATAAATTGCTCCCCATCCTTATGTATTCTCTCAAAGGTTCTTTTGTTTTCGTGGAAAAGAAATAAGTCATTCAGTTCTGGGATTAGCTGTAATAAATCTTCCATGACGATTTTCTCGCCTTCTAAATGTTTCATATGGAACATTTTTTCGGACATATAGGGGAAAAGTCCATTCTTTTGTATCTTTACTTCGTCCTGAAAAAAGAGGTAGTTTTGTTTTTTCCGTTTTCGTGTTGATACCCCATGGGCCAAGACGGCAGTTGACTCTGGATAAGCAGGATCAATGGTTAAAATGCATGCTTTAATCAAATGAACCAAGCCATAAAAAAGGAGAATTGGTTTTATAATAAGAGGAGATTTTTCCGCTTGCTGATAATATATTTGTCCATGTTCCAAATAATAAAGGAATGAATAACAATTTTCATAACTTTTTGCGTCTGGGTTGGCAATATTATTTTTTAAATAACACGTCTTTAAGAAGTTTTGGCAGTATTCTGCGGAAAAAAAACAAGAGAAGGCTTTCCAGCCATTATGAAAGTTGTTCAAATTTACCACCTTTTTCAGAATAATCTAACTTAGTGTATCTCCCTTGACAGTATTTTGTCCAATTGATAACCTACAAATAATATTTTTGTCCTGGAGGCATGGAAAATGTGGGAAAATAAGTTTGCAAAAGAAGGATTAACGTTTGATGATGTGTTGTTGGTTCCGGGGGCTTCTGAGGTTCTTCCAAGAGATGTAAATTTACAAGTTGAGTTATCGCCAAATGTAAAGCTAAATATCCCAATTATTAGTGCTGGGATGGATACGGTAACAGAGTCGGAAATGGCGATTGCCATGGCACGGCAAGGTGGTTTGGGTGTCATTCATAAAAACATGTCAATTGAGCAGCAAGCCGAAATGGTCGAAAAGGTAAAGCGCTCTGAAAGTGGTGTGATCACTGATCCATTTTTCCTGACCCCTGACCGCCAAGTGTATGATGCCGAACATTTAATGGGAAAATACCGCATTTCCGGCGTTCCGATTGTCAATAATGAGGAGGAACAAAAGCTCGTCGGGATTATTACCAATCGCGATCTTCGCTTTATTCAAGATTACTCATTTAAAATTTCCGATGTGATGACGAAGGAAAATTTGATTACGGCTCCTGTTGGGACTACTTTGGCTGAAGCGGAAAAAATCCTCCAGAAGCATAAGATTGAAAAACTGCCGCTTGTTGATGATGACGGGGTATTAAAAGGGTTAATCACAATTAAAGATATTGAAAAAGTAATCGAGTTTCCAAATTCGGCCAAGGATCGCCAAGGCCGCTTGCTTGCGGCCGCTGCCGTTGGTGTTACGAAGGATACAATGAGGCGAGTCGAAGCACTTGTTAAGGCAAATGCTGACGCGATTGTTGTCGATACAGCACACGGCCATTCAAAAGGTGTGCTAGATACCGTTCGGCAAATTCGAAATGCTTATCCTGAATTAACCATTATTGCCGGAAATGTAGCGACCGGAGAAGGAACGAAGGCTTTAATTGAGGCAGGAGCGGACGTAGTGAAGGTTGGAATTGGACCGGGTTCGATTTGTACGACAAGGGTTATTGCCGGCGTAGGTGTACCGCAAATTACAGCCGTCTATGATTGCGCTACTGTTGCAATGAATTATGGTAAAACGATTATTGCTGATGGCGGTATTAAATATTCTGGAGACATTGTCAAGGCGCTTGCGGCTGGAGGACATGCGGTTATGCTTGGCAGCCTATTGGCAGGTGTTTCAGAGAGCCCGGGCGAGACAGAAATCTTCCAAGGCCGCCGCTTTAAAGTTTACCGTGGCATGGGTTCTGTTGCGGCAATGGAAAAGGGTTCAAAAGACCGCTATTTCCAAGAGGATGCGAAAAAATTTGTTCCAGAAGGAATTGAGGGCCGCCTGCCATATAAAGGTCCTTTGGCCGATACAATTTACCAATTAATTGGCGGCCTGCGGGCTGGCATGGGCTATTGCGGGACGAAAGACCTGGAAGAATTGAGAACAAAATCACAATTTATCCGAATGACGGGGGCCGGTCTAAGAGAAAGCCATCCGCATGATGTCCAAATTACAAAAGAGGCACCAAATTATTCGATGTAAAAAGGGAAGCTTTGGCTTCTCTTTTTTAGCTACTAAGAAAGCATAAGTGCACAAGGGAAAGTTTTCTGAGCATCGTCATTGCAGCCCAAGAGTAGTACTTTTGGACGAACTACGCTCTGTCTTCGCCCTTTCGACTTGCCAGTCGGCGAGTGGTTATTTATGACAATCGTCCTAAAATGAAATTGGAAATAACTTCGTCCTATACTCTGCCTATGATTTACTTTGGAGTTGTGATAAAATAACCAAAGTGTACTAAATCGTTGGAGGGCGTAATTGTGAAAAAACAAGTTTTTCAAAAGTTGGCTGCCGGCACGATGGCAGTTGCATTGTCATTCAGCCTTTTTGCTGCTCCAAAGCAGGCCAATGCACAAGCAGCTTTAAATGTAAATGCCGATGGAGCTATTTTGGTAGATGCTGAGACAGGTAAGATTTTATACGAAAAAAATGCAGATAGTCCACTGGGAATTGCCAGCATGACGAAAATGATGACGGAGTATCTCTTGCTTGATGCCGTAAAACAAGGGAAAGTAAAGTGGGATCAAGAGTATTCTGTCAGTGATCTCGTTTATAAAATGTCACAGCCAAGAGATTTATCGAATGTCCCATTACGCAAGGATGGAAAATATAAAGTACGAGAATTATATGAAGCGATGGCGATTTATTCGGCTAATGGTGCCACCATTGCGTTGGCTGAAATTATCGGCGGGTCAGAAGCGAATTTTATTAAAATGATGAATGAAAAGGCGAAAAAGTTAGGATTAACCCATACAAAATTTGTTAACTCCACTGGTTTGAATAATCAAGATTATCATGGTCAGCAGCCGGCTGGATCATCCGATGACGAAAACGTGATGTCATCGCATGATGTGGCGACCTTGGCCTTTCATCTGATAAATGACTACCCGGATGTGTTAAAAACAGCCAGCACTCCAATGAAAGTCTTCCGTGAGGGTACAGATGACCGGATTGTGATGAAAAACTGGAACTGGATGCTGCCATCTTTAGTATACGGCTATCAAGGCGTGGACGGCCTCAAAACAGGCACAACTGATTTTGCTGGCTATTGCTTTACTGGAACAGCAAGCCGTGATGGCAAAAGATTTATTACGGTTGTGCAAAATGCTGTAGGCGCCAACGGTAAAGGCGGTTATAAAGCCCGCTTTGATGAAACAAGGAAAATGTTTGATTATGCTTTCACCAATACAACCAGAGAAGAAATTGTGCCAAAACACTATCAGGTCAAAGGTCATAAAACAATTCCGGTTATTAAGGGGAAAGACGACCAGGTTAAAATTTATACGAAGTCAGCCATTGATATGGTGATTGAAAATGGCGAGAACAAAAATTATCAACCAGTGTTAGTACTGGATAAAAAGAAAATTAATAAAGATGGCGAATTAACGGCGCCAATTAAAAAAGGTGAAACTGTCGGCTATTTAACGGTTAAACCAAAGAATGGCGACAAAATGAAATTTTTAACGACTGATGGCCAGAATAAGTTGAAGGTAGCTGTAGTTGCGGCCCAGGATGTTGAAAAAGCCAACTGGTTTGTGTTAATGATGAGAGGAATTGGCGGTTTCTTTGGCGATGTATGGAGCGGCATTTCTTCGACAGTAAAAGGCTGGTTCTAAAAATAGGATGAAACTTGAGTTTGTCAGCCAGCAAAGTTCTTTAAATGGAAATTCGTCGACTGGCGAGTCCTTAAGGATAGTTCATGAGGTGTAGTTGAATTATACGATTAAGGAAAGTGTAAAATTTGGAAAAATTTATACTTCCCTATTAGCTAAAGAAAGGATTCCTTCTTGACAGGAATCCTTTTTTGTTGCTTTAATGTGGTTATGGAAAAAAATTATTCTAGTTATCTACATGGGAAAAATATAAAACTATGAAAAAATTTTTCTTAATATTGCAAACAAGAGGAGGAGTTTTAACAAATGTTAACAGGTACGGATCGCGTAAAACGTGGCATGGCTGAAATGCAAAAGGGCGGTGTCATTATGGATGTCGTCAATGCCGAGCAGGCGAAAATTGCCGAGGAGGCCGGTGCAGTAGCGGTAATGGCTCTTGAACGGGTCCCTTCCGACATTCGGGCGGCTGGTGGTGTGGCCAGAATGGCTGATCCTAGAATTGTAGAAGAGGTCATGAATGCTGTTTCGATTCCTGTCATGGCAAAGGCAAGAATTGGCCACATTGTTGAAGCTCGCGTTTTGGAGGCTATGGGCGTTGACTATATTGATGAAAGTGAAGTATTAACTCCTGCTGATGAGGAGTTCCATTTAAATAAAAAGGAATATACCGTTCCGTTTGTTTGTGGCTGCCGTGATCTGGGTGAAGCGGCCCGCAGAATCGGTGAAGGAGCATCAATGCTTCGTACGAAGGGTGAGCCTGGAACTGGAAATATTGTTGAGGCTGTTCGCCATATCCGCAAGGTAAATGCACAAGTCCGTAAGGTTGTATCCATGAGCGAGGATGAACTGATGACGGAAGCAAAGAATCTAGGAGCACCATATGAAATCCTGCTTGAAATCAAACGTCTTGGCCGCCTTCCAGTGGTGAATTTTGCTGCCGGTGGTGTGGCAACCCCAGCTGACGCCGCATTAATGATGCAGTTGGGGGCTGATGGGGTATTTGTCGGCTCTGGTATTTTTAAATCAGAAAATCCTGCACTTTTTGCAAAGGCCATTGTCGAGGCAACGACCCATTATCAAGATTATAAATTGATTGCCGAGCTTTCCAAAAATTTAGGAACACCGATGAAAGGTATTGAAATTTCATCATTAGCACCGGCAGAACGGATGCAAGACCGCGGCTGGTAAAAAGAAAAGCGAAGGCGACTAGTCGCTGGGAGCCGGAGCTAGACACTTGAAAAATATTAATACGTTAAATTTGCAAAACAGGACTTTTGATAAAAAAGTTCTGTTTTTTAAAAAAGGGGTATTTTTATGGTAAAAATTGGCGTTCTTGCGTTACAAGGGGCTGTTCGCGAACACATTCAATCATTAGAAGCATGTGGTGTGGAAGCCATTGCAATTAAACATAAAGAAGAGTTGAACGAGATTGACGGTCTGATTCTTCCTGGTGGAGAGAGCACGACGATGCGTCGTTTACTTGATAAGTATGACTTTATGGATTCATTAAAAAAATTTGCTGCAGATGGTAAGCCGATGTTTGGAACTTGTGCCGGTCTGATTCTTTTGGCAAAAAATCTCGTTGGCTACAATGAACCGCATATTGGCGTGATGGACGTTACGGTTGAACGCAATTCCTTTGGCCGGCAGGTGGATAGCTTCGAGGCCGACCTCGCAATCCGAAATGTCGCGACCAGTTTTCCGGCTGTGTTTATCCGCGCACCACACATTGTTGAGGCTGGTGAAAATGTTGAAATACTCGCCAAACATGAAGGCCGCATTGTCGCCGCACGCGATGGGCAGTTTCTTGGCTGCTCGTTTCATCCGGAATTAACGGAAGATCATCGCTTTACTGCTTATTTTGTAGAAATGGTCAAGGAAGCAAAGGAAAAAACGCTCGTATAAAGAAAGCGGTATAAGCAGGTTGCATTTGGTTCATAAATATAGTACAGTTAAGAATACAAAATGAATTATAATGATAAAGCAATGAGAGGAACTAGTAACAAGAGATTTATTCTCAAGAGAACCGGTGGCTGGTGTAAACCGGTGAATGATCTTTGTGAATCCCTCCTCGAGCAAGGTATGGAACGCTTCATAATAGGGCCAGTAAATACCTTCGGCAGAAACCGTTAATTTTTCGAGGTGGACAGTTTTTTACTGTCAACCAGGGTGGTAACGCGGGTAACTCTCGTCCCTGTTTTGGGGCGGGGGTTTTTTATTTTTCTGAACTGCAGATTTGTCGTACAATGCAGCAAATATATTGGGCAAAATTGCAGATATGTTGTTTTACAACTGTAGAAATATCGTTCAAACTTGCAGGTATCCCAAATTTAAAAATAAAGGAGTGTCTGAACAAATGCTGGATTTAAAATTTTTAAGGGCCAATTTTGCTGAAGTCAAAGCAAAGTTACAGCATCGTGGTGAAGATTTAACGGATTTAGACAGGTTTGAAGAACTGGATCAAAAAAGACGTGGGTTAATTGTGGAGTCTGAACAGCTGAAATCGAAGCGTAATGAAGTTTCACAGCAAGTTGCTGCGTTAAAGCGTGAGAAGCAGAATGCTGACCACTTAATCCAAGAAATGCGGGAAGTCGGTGATCGAATTAAGACGCTCGACGATGAACTTAGGGACGTTGAGGAAACGTTAGAAAACTTGTTATTAAGCATTCCTAATATTCCGCATGAAAGTGTTCCAGTCGGCGATTCAGAGGATGACAATGTTGAAATTCGAAAATGGGGCAATATTCGTGAGTTTGATTTTGCAGCAAAACCCCATTGGGAAATTGCCGACAAGCTGGGAATCCTGGATTTTGAACGTGCCGCTAAAGTAACTGGAAGCCGTTTTGTGTTTTATAAAGGGCTTGGTGCCCGGCTTGAGCGTGCCTTAATCAGCTTTATGCTCGATTTGCATGTCGATGAGCATGGTTATACCGAAGTCCTGCCGCCATACATGGTAAACCGAGCCAGCATGACGGGAACCGGCCAGTTGCCTAAGTTCGAGGAAGATGCCTTCTTAATTGAAAGTGAAGACTATTTCCTAATTCCAACTGCTGAAGTGCCTGTAACCAATTTACACCGTGATGAAATACTCAGCGGTGGTGATCTGCCGCTTAAATATGCGGCCTACAGCGCCTGCTTCCGTTCAGAGGCAGGATCAGCTGGGCGTGATACCCGAGGCCTAATCCGCCAGCATCAATTCAATAAGGTCGAGCTGGTTAAGTTCGTGAAGCCGGAAGACTCCTATGAAGAGCTGGAGAAACTAACTAATGATGCCGAGCGGGTATTACAGCTATTGGAGCTGCCATATCATGTATTAAGCATGTGTACCGCTGATTTAGGCTTTACCGCTGCTAAAAAATATGATATTGAGGTGTGGCTGCCTAGTTACGGAACATACCGCGAGATTTCTTCTTGCAGTAATTTCGAAGCCTTCCAGGCAAGACGGGCCAATATCCGCTTCCGCCGCGATCCGAAAGCAAAGCCTGAGCATCTGCATACATTAAATGGTTCCGGTCTTGCGATTGGCCGTACGGTCGCTGCCATTTTGGAAAACTACCAACAGGAAGACGGCAGTGTCATCATTCCGACGGTACTGCGTCCTTATATGGGCGGCCGCGAGATTATTAAGCCGTTGTAAAAGTGAGAGGCTGGCGGGATGAAGGTTAATTAAAAGTAGTAAAAAAGAGCCGGGCGGTCACGTATCCTGAATATATTCCCAATATTTTAAAGCGGGCGGATCATCCGCCCGGATATTTTTTTCATTATGTAGTTGACATTGAGGTAAAACTTATGATAAATTAACACATGTTGTTATGGAGGAATACCCAAGTCTGGCTGAAGGGATCGGTCTTGAAAACCGACAGGCGGGTTACACCGCGCGGGGGTTCGAATCCCTCTTCCTCCGCCATATTTATTCTGATCGCGCATAAAAACTGGAGATAAAAATTCGTTACAAGCGATTGTAGCGGATTTTTTTTTGCAAAGAATAGAGGCAAGTGCTGTAAGAGAGTAGTGCACCATTGAAATGGCAAACCGCTTCATGGCATCGAAACGTCATTTGCGCCATCACCTTTAGGTTCTAAAAAAAGCACATACTGGATTAGCCAATATGTGCTCGAGATGTAAAAAGAATTTCATTTAATTTGTTTTCGACATCGCGGCAAACCTTTTGGGCGTCTGCCTCGTTATTCACCACATCGGTTTTGTCCATGTCAATAATGAGTACCTCACTGGCATCATATCGATTCATGACCCATTCATCATAGCCCTTCCAGACTTCAAAATAGTACTCCTTCAGCTCGGGATTGATCTCAAAGCTGCGGCCGCGGGCCATAATGCGGTCAAGTACCGTATCGAAGGAGCCCTTTAAGTAAACCATTAAATCCGGGGCTTTTTTCGGAAGCTGTGCCAATTCTTCCATCATATTATCAACCAGCTCTTCATAAATTTTAAACTCCAGGTTGGAGATCCTGCCCAGATTCATGTTGACATAGGCAAAATACCAATCTTCATAAATCGAGCGGTCCTGAATCGTGTAAATCGGATTTCTCCAGGTGACACAGTCCTTGACAGTTTTAAAGCGTTTGTTTAAGAAAAAAAGCTGCAACAAGAACGGAATTCTTTTGGCATCTAATTCTTCCGGTGATAATTCATAATAAAGGGGAAGAATTGGATTATCATCAACCGCTTCGTAAAATACTTTGCTCTCAATCCCCTTTTGTGTGAAGTGTGCCTTCAATGTGTCAGCAACACTTGTTTTCCCAAGACCAATCATACCGCCAATCACGATGCTCACGAACATCCCCCAATTCTATAGCTTGTTTGTCCAGCTGCTGATTTTAGTACATCTGTTAATTTTAGGATAATCAATTGTAAGTCATGTGGATTTTTAACAAAATCAAACTCATCGCCGTTAAAGCGGAGAACCGGTATTTCCGGGTGTTCCTTTTCAAACACTGTCATCGTTTGTTCATAGTCCAAAGACAGCTGTTCTAAATAAAGTGGGCTGATGTTTTTTTCCACTTCGCGTCCCCTTTGTTTAATCCGGTTTAGCAGCGTATCGAGACCGGCGTTTAAATAAATAATGACATTTGGTTTTGGCATATCTTCTGTTAAAATTTGATAAATCTTATAATACTTTTTGTATTCTTCTTTGTTTAATGTACGCGCTGCAAAAATCAAGTTTTTAAAGATGTGATAATCAGCGACCACTGCTTGGTTTTTACTTAAGTAATGGGTGTTGATATCCCCTAATTGCTTAAAGCGATTGCAGAGAAAAAACATTTCCGTCTGGAAGCTCCATTCCTCAATGTTTTCATAAAACTTTCCTAAAAAGGGGTTTTCATCGACGATCTCTTTTAATAGCGCGAATTGAAATTGCTTTGAAATGGCTTTGGCAAGAGATGTTTTTCCTACACCAATCGGCCCTTCAACGGTAATAAAGGGTATCTCCCCCATGTATTTTCCTCCTTCTCCTACGGCTGCACTCCTATCGATTAACTGCTCCCGACCTCGCTATATTTTTAGTATACGAGACTCGGCAGCTGGAATCTTCCTAACCATGATCAATATTTGACAACGAGTTCCAAAAAGCGACACTTTTTTACATGCAAAGTATATTTTATCATAATCTACAGTAGGAAGGGGTATGGAATTTTTTATAAAAAAAACTGCCGTATAATGGCAGTATCGTGATAACGGAATGAAGGATTGCATAAATAGCTCCCTTTAATATTAAATCCTTTCTTTTAAAAAGCTTTCCACATCATCTTTAGGATTAATGTTTTGTCACATTGAAGTTTTCCACGATTAAGAGCCAGTTTTGCGGAAAGGCCAGACCAAGTTTCCAATAACTCATGCCCCGTAAATTTAGTTGTTTAATTAAATCAAATTTCGCCTGAATCGAGCGGGCATCTTCAAACCAGACCTCATGCTGTTTTCCGGCTGCATCTCTATAGCGGAAATGCGGTGCCTGCGCTTTCGTGTCATATTCAATCGGGACATTATGGGTAGCAGCAAGCTGAATCGCCTGCTGCGGGCTGACAGCTCTGGCTACGGTCCCCTGAACAAAGGGCAAAGTCCAATCATAGCCATACAAATTCTGCCCCATTAAGATCTTAGTTGATGGTATTTCTGTTATGGCATAATCCAATACTCGTCTTACCTGATCAATCGGCGATACGGCCATTGCCGGGCCGCCGCTATAGCCCCATTCATACGTCATGATGACGACAAAGTCGGAGATTTCCCCATGGGCCCGATAATCATGAGCCTCATACCATAACCCCTTCTGTGTGGCACTCGTTTTCGGTGCGAGAGCGGTTGACATCAGCCAACCTTCTCGCTGGAATCTTTGTTTAGCCTTCCTTAGGAAGCGGTTATAGGCCTCCCGATCAGCTGGGCGCAGAAATTCAAAGTCAAAATGAATATCGCGGAAGCCGTATTTTTTTGCTGTGGCAACAATATTATTAAGAAAATGATTTTGGATGTTCATGTCATTGAGCAAAATCCGCCCAAGTTCATCGCTAAATTGATCTTGTTCCTGGTTATTAATGACCATCATTAATGTATTGCGGTTGGCTCTGGCAATCGCCGGGAATTGATTCAGCAAAGGTTCTTTCAACGTCCCATCGCGGCGTGCTTGAAAGCTGAATGGCGCTAGATAGGTTAAATAGGGTGCCGCTTCACGGGCGCTGCTTTCCAATACCGGAGCGACAGTGGTGCCGCGCGGCTCAACATAAGCATTAAACTCGGCATTTCTTTTTCGTCCCTCGGGAATGTAAAGCCTGAGGCCGGCTTGCAATGGCTGATTCACGGGGATTTGATTAATCGATGCTAGCTGCTGGTACGGGACACCTGTCTTTTGGCCAATTGAAAAAAGGGTGTCTCCCGGCTGTACAAAATAGAAGCGGCCAACAATTGGAATGATGAGGGCCTGCCCGATGACGAGATTATTAGGATTGGGCAAATCATTTGCTTCGGTAATATCTTGAGCCGTAGTATGAAACGTTCTTGCGATCGTCGTCAAAGTCTCATTTCTTCTGACAACATGGATTTGCATGTTTATTCCCTCCTAAAAGCACACATACGCTACAACCATTCTATGAGAGCAGCAGGGAATTCATGTTATAATGTGATAAATTTAAAACTCTTGTAAAGGCGGTTTGGGCTGAATGGAATTACAAGATGATGAATTTTTTATGAAACAGGCGTTGGAGGAAGCGAAAAAGGCGCAGAGCATAGACGAAGTGCCGATTGGTGCCGTCCTTGTTCATCAAGGTCAAATTATTTCCCGGGCACATAATTTGCGGGAAAGCGAGCAGAATGCTCTGGCTCATGCTGAACTGCTGGCGATTGATCAAGCTTGCCGGGCCCAAGGCTCCTGGCGGCTCGAGGATACAACCCTGTATGTGACGCTTGAGCCATGTCCAATGTGTTCTGGAGCAATTATTTTATCAAGAGTCAAACGAGTCGTATACGGTGCGGCTGACCCTAAGGGCGGTTGTGCCGGAACGTTGCTGAATTTGCTCCAGGATTCACGCTTCAATCATCAGTGTGAAGTGACGAAGGGCGTGCTTGAAGGAGAATGCAGCGAGATGCTGTCAAATTTTTTTAAAAAAATCAGAGCGCGGAAAAAGCAGGAGAAAAAGCTGTTGCAGACAGCAACACTTACAGAAATTGACAGTCAATAACAATTGCATTTTTCCGCAATTGTTTGTATACTAAAAAGGCGTCAGATACGACGCAATTAAATATTTGGTATCAACTTTGCCGTGCTAGGTGGGGAGGTAGCGGTGCCCTGTACCCGCAATCCGCTCTAGCGGGACTGAATCCCTTCCCGAGGCTGATATCCTGTAGGGCCTGCCTTAAGTAAGTGGTGTTGACGCCTGGGTCCTGCGCAATGGGAATCCATGAACCATGTCAGGTCCGGAAGGAAGCAGCATTAAGTGGACGCTCCCATGTGCCGCAGGGGTGCCTGGGCCGAGCTAACTGCTTAAGTAACGCCTATGGGTGTCAGTCGAAGGAAGGTGCACGGCAGTTATTACATATTACCTAAATCAAACTCACCTCAGAATTGGGGTGAGTTTTTTTGTGAACTCTTTGGAAAATAGTATGTGAATACGTTATAATGGTAAGGATGAAAAATTTTTGAAGGAGGCGGTGTCTTGTGGCATATCAAGCGTTATATCGTGTTTGGCGTCCGCAAACGTTTTTTGATGTCGTTGGACAAGAACATGTGACAAAGACATTACAAAACGCCTTACTTCAACAAAAAATCTCTCACGCCTATCTTTTTTCCGGACCGAGAGGAACAGGAAAGACCAGTGCAGCGAAAATATTAGCCAAGGCGATTAACTGTGAACACGCGCCTACAGCGGAACCATGCAATGAGTGTGCTGCCTGCCATGGAATAACAAATGGAACCATTCCAGATGTGTTAGAGTTTGACGCAGCCTCCAATTCCAGGGTAGAAGAGATGCGTGATGTTCTTGATAAGGTCAAATTTGCGCCAACTGCCGTCAAATATAAGGTGTACATTATTGACGAGGTGCATATGCTGTCAATCAGCGCCTTTAATGCTCTGCTGAAGACATTAGAGGAACCGCCAAAGCATGTTATCTTTATTTTAGCGACAACGGAACCGCATAAAATTCCATTGACAATTATCTCCCGCTGCCAGCGCTTTGATTTTAGAAGAATTACGGCATCCTCGATTGTTGATCGAATGAAATTGATCGCTGATGAGTCGGGGATTGATTGTGAAGAACGGGCCTTGCAAATGATTGCCAGATGTGCTGAAGGCGGCATGCGGGATGCCCTAAGTTTATTGGATCAGGCCATATCCTACAGCCAGGAGCGGGTAACGCTTGAAGATGCGCTGACCGTTACAGGGGCCGTCTCGCAAGGCTTTTTAAATAAACTGGCCCGGGCAATAAAGGAAAAAAATGTGGTACAGGGCCTTGAGACCTTAAATGAGTTGTTGTTTCATGGGAAAGACCCCGCCCGTTTTATTGAGGACTTGATTCTTTTTTATCGGGATATGCTGCTGTATAAGACAGCACCCCAACTGGAAGAGTCACTAGAACGGGTTATGCTTGATGATGAATTCCGACAAATGGCGGAGGAAGTCCCGATTGAGGAAATCTATCAGCTGATTGACTTTTTGAATAAAATCCAGCAGGATATGCGATGGACGAACCACCCAAGAATATTCTTGGAGGTGGCGATTGTTAAGCTCTGTCAATTGGAGACAGCACCACCGCAGCTTCAACAATCAGGAGCTATTGAACAATTATTATCAAAAATTGACCAGCTTGAACAGGAGTTGCAGCAATTAAAGACTATGGGTGTGTCTCAGACTGCTCACGAGGCCGTACCACAGCCGCAGAAACCTGTTCATAGAGCATCAAGGAATGCTTTTCAGCCGCCGCTTGGAAAAATCAATGAAGTCTTAAAGCAGGCAACAAAAAGTGATTTAAATCTGGTGAAAGCAAATTGGGGTGAAATGCTGGGGAACCTGCTGAAATCCCATGCTGCCTTATTAAATGAAGCGGAACCGGTTGCGGCTTCAGCCACGGCCATTATTATAAAATTCAAGCATGAAATGATTTGCCAAATGGCGATGAACCGTCATGATTTTCTCGAAGCGGTTGCGGCAGGGCTGTTTAAATTAACATCGAAGCGTTTCTTACTGTTAGGTGTTCCAGAAGAACAATGGCTGACGATTCGTGAAAATTTCCTTCACGACAGCTACAATCGAGATGATGGAAGCAGTGAACAATATTCCTCCGAGGAAGAGCCTCATATTGCCGAAGCAAAGAAATTATTTGGTGCTGAATTTGTAGAAATTATTGATTAAAAAAGAAAAGCGTTTAAAGCGCTCAATTGAACCGAAATTAAAAGATGAAAAATACGGAGGCGAGAGCTTATGATGCGTGGTGGAAACATGCAAAATATGATGAAGCAAATGCAAAAAATGCAAAAGAAAATGGCAGAAGCACAAGAACAATTAGGCCAGGAGAAAATTGAAGGAACAGCCGGAGGCGGGATTGTTACCGTAGTTGTAACAGGGCATAAAGAAGTCGTAGATGTCCAAATTAAGCCGGAGGCGGTTGATCCTGATGATGTTGAAATGCTTCAAGATCTTGTGCTGACAGCGGTCAATGACGCTCTTAAAAAAGCGGATGAGTTGACAAACAATACAATGGGACAATTTACAAAAGGATTAAATTTACCATTTTAATTAGAAAAGCGGCTTGATTAAGGGCGACAAGCAAATGTTCTTCGGCAAAAAAGTCGGTTCTTTGACTTTTATTGCCGAAGGTTATTTGACCTCGAGCCCTTAGGCGCTGAGGCTGGGCAATAAAAAGCAAAGCAAAAGTGCCCGTGGTTACAACGGTTACGGGCACTTTTGCTTTTTATGTAGGGAGAAAAAGAAAATGCATTATCCTGAACCAATCTCAAAGTTAATTGATAGTTTTATGAAGCTGCCTGGAATTGGTCCAAAAACCGCTTCCCGGCTGGCTTTTTTCGTCATAAGCATGAAGGAAGATACGGTCCTTGACTTTGCAAAAGCGCTGGTTAATGCCAAACGTAATTTAACCTATTGTTCTGTCTGCGGCCATATTACCGATCAAGATCCTTGTTATATTTGTGAAGATGAACGCCGGGATAAGAGCATAATATGTGTAGTCCAGGATCCAAAAGATGTGATAGCAATGGAAAAAATGAAGGATTACAATGGGTTGTACCATGTTTTACATGGGGCGATTTCACCTATGGATGGCATTGGTCCTGAGGATATTAATATTCCCAATTTAATTAAACGACTCCAGGATGAGACAGTCCAGGAAGTGATATTAGCAACCAATCCAAATATTGAAGGGGAAGCCACGGCGATGTATATATCCCGGTTAATCAAGCCGTCAGGAATTAAAACAACAAGAATTGCTCATGGGCTTCCAGTAGGCGGCGATCTTGAATATGCCGATGAGGTCACTTTATCAAAAGCACTAGAGGGCCGGCGTGAATTATAATAAGATTGATTATTGAATATCCCGGGAGGATTAGTCATGTTTTTTCGGCGGAAAGAGTGGCTTCGAAGAGAGTTTGATGAGAAGCTGTTAGTTCAGTTAAATAAACATAAAGAAAAATGGCAGCAGGAAAAACTGCTGCTGGAAAAAAGTTTTGATCCATCAGACGAAGTCATTGTTCAAGCAAAAATCGCAGAAGCGAAATATATCTTTCTTTTGAAAGAGGCAAAACAAAGGAAGATCTCATTAAGAAGATAGGGGGGAAAGAGTCCCCCACCCTCAGGAAGTCTGGACATTTCGCTCCAGACTTTTTTTAGGTCTATTGAAGACAACTTGTACATAGCATGAAGTAAAGTAATCTTTGGAGGAGGACTGCTTTCTTGGAACCAATTTATGTGATTTCTGTTTTAGGCGGTCTGGTTATTTTAATGCTGTTATTTGGAGCGCCTTTTAAATCAGCCCGACTTGTTGGTCAAGCTGCGATTAAATTAATTATCGGAGCATTATTTCTCTTCTTCCTAAATGTTGCAGGAAATCAATATGGAATTCATGTGCCGATTAATTTTATTACATCTGCTGTTTCAGGCTTTCTTGGAATTCCAGGCCTATTTGCTTTAGTGGCGATTCAGCAATGGGTTATTTAATAAGAACCGCTCCACACAGCGGTTTTTCATTTTTTTTTTAAAAGTATTGACGGTTATTCTAAAATCATGTAATATTTTAAAGGTCGCTGCTAAAACGACGATAAAAAAGTTGTTGACAAAAAACAACTTAAAGTGTTAAAATAATATAGTCGCCTTGAGCGATACATTTTTGTTCTTTGAAAACTAAACAAACAAAAACGTCAACAATAATCATTCATTTCTAACGAAATGAAGCCAACGTTAAATTTTATGAGCTATATCAACTCAACTTCATTGGAGAGTTTGATCCTGGCTCAGGACGAACGCTGGCGGCGTGCCTAATACATGCAAGTCGAGCGAATCAAGAGGAGCTTGCTCCTCGAGATGAGCGGCGGACGGGTGAGTAACACGTGGGCAACCTGCCTGTAAGACTGGGATAACTTCGGGAAACCGGAGCTAATACCGGATGATTCTTATCTACACATGTAGATAAGCTAAAAGACGGCGTAAGCTGTCACTTACAGATGGGCCCGCGGCGCATTAGCTAGTTGGTGAGGTAACGGCTCACCAAGGCGACGATGCGTAGCCGACCTGAGAGGGTGATCGGCCACACTGGGACTGAGACACGGCCCAGACTCCTACGGGAGGCAGCAGTAGGGAATCTTCCACAATGGACGAAAGTCTGATGGAGCAACGCCGCGTGAGCGATGAAGGCCTTCGGGTCGTAAAGCTCTGTTGTTAGGGAAGAACCAGTATCGGAGTAACTGCCGGTACCTTGACGGTACCTAACCAGAAAGCCACGGCTAACTACGTGCCAGCAGCCGCGGTAATACGTAGGTGGCAAGCGTTGTCCGGAATTATTGGGCGTAAAGCGCGCGCAGGCGGTCCTTTAAGTCTGATGTGAAAGCCCACGGCTCAACCGTGGAGGGTCATTGGAAACTGGGGGACTTGAGTGCAGAAGAGGAAAGCGGAATTCCACGTGTAGCGGTGAAATGCGTAGAGATGTGGAGGAACACCAGTGGCGAAGGCGGCTTTCTGGTCTGTAACTGACGCTGAGGCGCGAAAGCGTGGGGAGCAAACAGGATTAGATACCCTGGTAGTCCACGCCGTAAACGATGAGTGCTAAGTGTTAGAGGGTTTCCGCCCTTTAGTGCTGCAGCTAACGCATTAAGCACTCCGCCTGGGGAGTACGGCCGCAAGGCTGAAACTCAAAGGAATTGACGGGGGCCCGCACAAGCGGTGGAGCATGTGGTTTAATTCGAAGCAACGCGAAGAACCTTACCAGGTCTTGACATCCTCTGACACTCCTAGAGATAGGACGTTCCCCTTCGGGGGACAGAGTGACAGGTGGTGCATGGTTGTCGTCAGCTCGTGTCGTGAGATGTTGGGTTAAGTCCCGCAACGAGCGCAACCCTTGATCTTAGTTGCCAGCATTCAGTTGGGCACTCTAAGGTGACTGCCGGTGACAAACCGGAGGAAGGTGGGGATGACGTCAAATCATCATGCCCCTTATGACCTGGGCTACACACGTGCTACAATGGATGGTACAAAGGGCAGCGAAGCCGCGAGGCTAAGCCAATCCCATAAAACCATTCTCAGTTCGGATTGCAGGCTGCAACTCGCCTGCATGAAGCCGGAATCGCTAGTAATCGCGGATCAGCATGCCGCGGTGAATACGTTCCCGGGCCTTGTACACACCGCCCGTCACACCACGAGAGTTTGTAACACCCGAAGTCGGTGGGGTAACCGTAAGGGGCCAGCCGCCTAAGGTGGGACAAATGATTGGGGTGAAGTCGTAACAAGGTAGCCGTATCGGAAGGTGCGGCTGGATCACCTCCTTTCTAAGGATAACTTTTGTTCTTGCGAACAAATAAATAAATAGATTGTTGCACGTTCTTTGTTTGTTTAGTTTTGAGGGAATAATCCTTTCGCTAAGTTTGCTCCTGCGCCGTAGTAGTTCGAGGAAGTAACTTCTCAGCTCGTCGCAGTGCAGCTTGAAGCAAAACTAAGAAGGCCATTCATGAAGTTGATTCGTGGAAGTTGCCTTGTTTAGTTTTGAGAGAATAAATCTCTTTTAATAAATAATAAGTATGGGCCTATAGCTCAGCTGGTTAGAGCGCACGCCTGATAAGCGTGAGGTCGATGGTTCAAGTCCATTTAGGCCCACCATACTTCAATTTAATATCTCTTTATGGGGCCTTAGCTCAGCTGGGAGAGCGCCTGCTTTGCACGCAGGAGGCCAGCGGTTCGATCCCGCTAGGCTCCACCAATATTTGCTCCTGCGCCGTAGTAGTTCGAGGAAGTATTCCTCAGCTCGTCGCAAGGCAGCATGATGTAAAGCTACGATGAAACATCACGAAGTGATTGAAATCAGTAGCCTCGTTCTTTGAAAACTAGATAATCGTAATAGAAGAAGTAACCAAGTAAGAACCGGGTATCGCCATTTTAGGTTTTAAACCTTTTAGGTCATGACAAATCAGCAGCGAGAAGGTCAAGGAAGCGAGTGAGCGAAGACTGGAGCGTGCTTAAGGGCACGTGAGGATCTGAGTGAACGAAGCTGACGCAGAGATTCGACGCTGATCATTTGTCAAAAGAGGGAAAAGAGAAGCGAATAGATCAAGAAATCGAGTGAGGAAGCACCGGAGCGTACGCAGTATGTACGTGAGGATGCTGACGAGCGAAGATGACGCAGAGATATGAAGCTTATCTTTTGCCGTAGGTTAAGTTAGAAAGGGCGCACGGTGGATGCCTTGGCACTAGGAGCCGATGAAGGACGGGACTAACACCGATATGCTTCGGGGAGCTGTAAGTAAGCGTCGATCCGGAGATTTCCGAATGGGGGAACCCCCTGCTCGTAATGGAGCAGGATCCTTACCTGAATTCATAGGGTAAGGAAGGCAGACCCGGGGAACTGAAACATCTAAGTACCCGGAGGAAGAGAAAGCAAACGCGATTCCCTAAGTAGCGGCGAGCGAAACGGGAACAGCCCAAACCGAAAGGCTTGCCTTTCGGGGTTGTAGGACACTCAACATGGAGTTACAAAGGAACGGGGTAGACGAAGCGATCTGGAAAGGTCCGCAAGAGAAGGTAAAAGCCCTGTAGTCGAAACTTCGTTCCCTCCTGAGTGGATCCTGAGTACGGCCGGACACGTGAAATCTGGTCGGAAGCTGGGAGGACCATCTCCCAAGGCTAAATACTCCCTAGTGACCGATAGTGAACCAGTACCGTGAGGGAAAGGTGAAAAGCACCCCGGGAGGGGAGTGAAAGAGAACCTGAAACCGTGTGCCTACAAGTAGTCAAAGCCCTTTAACGGGTAATGGCGTGCCTTTTGTAGAATGAACCGGCGAGTTACGATTGCATGCAAGGTTAAGTTGAAGAGACGGAGCCGCAGCGAAAGCGAGTCTTAAGTAGGGCGATCTTTAGTATGCAGTTGTAGACCCGAAACCAGGTGATCTACCCATGTCCAGGGTGAAGGTAGGGTAACACCTACTGGAGGCCCGAACCCACGCACGTTGAAAAGTGCGGGGATGAGGTGTGGGTAGCGGAGAAATTCCAATCGAACTTGGAGATAGCTGGTTCTCTCCGAAATAGCTTTAGGGCTAGCCTCACGGCTTGGAGTCTTGGAGGTAGAGCACTGTTTGGACTAGGGGCCCTCATCGGGTTACCGAATTCAGACAAACTCCGAATGCCAAAGACTTACCCGTGGGAGTCAGACTGCGAGTGATAAGATCCGTAGTCAAAAGGGAAACAGCCCAGACCACCAGCTAAGGTCCCAAAGTATACGTTAAGTGGAAAAGGATGTGGAGTTGCTTAGACAACCAGGATGTTGGCTTAGAAGCAGCCACCATTTAAAGAGTGCGTAATAGCTCACTGGTCGAGTGACTCTGCGCCGAAAATGTACCGGGGCTAAACGTATCACCGAAGCTGTGGATGGACACCGTTGGTGTCCGTGGTAGGAGAGCGTTCTAAGGGCGTTGAAGCTGGACCGGAAGGACTGGTGGAGCGCTTAGAAGTGAGAATGCCGGTATGAGTAGCGAAAGATGAGTGAGAATCTCATCCACCGAATGCCTAAGGTTTCCTGAGGAAGGCTCGTCCGCTCAGGGTTAGTCGGGACCTAAGCCGAGGCCGAAAGGCGTAGGCGATGGACAACAGGTTGATATTCCTGTACCACCTCTGAATCGTTTGAGTGATGGGGGGACGCAGGAGGATAGGGTAAGCGCGCTGCTGGTCATGCGCGTCCAAGCAGTTAGGCTGGTGAATAGGAAAATCCGTTCACCGTGAAGGCTCGAGCTGTGACGGCGAGGGAAATACAGTACCGAAGTTCCTGATTCCACACTGCCAAGAAAAGCCTCTAGCGAGATTCAAGGTGCCCGTACCGCAAACCGACACAGGTAGGCGAGGAGAGAATCCTAAGGTGAGCGAGAGAACTCTCGTTAAGGAACTCGGCAAAATGACCCCGTAACTTCGGGAGAAGGGGTGCTTTTTAGGGTGCATAGCCCTGAAAAGCCGCAGTGAATAGGCCCAGGCGACTGTTTAGCAAAAACACAGGTCTCTGCGAAGCCGCAAGGCGAAGTATAGGGGCTGACGCCTGCCCGGTGCTGGAAGGTTAAGAGGAGGGGTTAGCCTTAAAAGCGAAGCTCTGAATCGAAGCCCCAGTAAACGGCGGCCGTAACTATAACGGTCCTAAGGTAGCGAAATTCCTTGTCAGGTAAGTTCTGACCCGCACGAAAGGCGTAACGATCTGGGCACTGTCTCAACGAGAGACTCGGTGAAATTATAGTACCTGTGAAGATGCAGGTTACCCGCGACAGGACGGAAAGACCCCATGGAGCTTTACTGTAGCCTGATATTGAATTTTGGTACAGCTTGTACAGGATAGGTAGGAGCCTGAGAAACCGGAGCGCCAGCTTCGGTGGAGGCGTCGGTGGGATACTACCCTGGCTGTATTGAAATTCTAACCCGCACCCCTCAATCGGGGTGGGAGACAGTGTCAGGTGGGCAGTTTGACTGGGGCGGTCGCCTCCCAAAGAGTAACGGAGGCGCCCAAAGGTTCCCTCAGAATGGTTGGAAATCATTCGCAGAGTGTAAAGGCACAAGGGAGCTTGACTGCGAGACCTACAAGTCGAGCAGGGACGAAAGTCGGGCTTAGTGATCCGGTGGTTCCGCATGGAAGGGCCATCGCTCAACGGATAAAAGCTACCCTGGGGATAACAGGCTTATCTCCCCCAAGAGTCCACATCGACGGGGAGGTTTGGCACCTCGATGTCGGCTCATCGCATCCTGGGGCTGTAGTCGGTCCCAAGGGTTGGGCTGTTCGCCCATTAAAGCGGTACGCGAGCTGGGTTCAGAACGTCGTGAGACAGTTCGGTCCCTATCCGTCGTGGGCGTAGGAAATTTGAGAGGAGCTGTCCTTAGTACGAGAGGACCGGGATGGACGCACCGCTGGTGTACCAGTTGTCTTGCCAAAGGCATCGCTGGGTAGCTATGTGCGGACGGGATAAGTGCTGAAAGCATCTAAGCATGAAGCCCCCCTCGAGATGAGATTTCCCATAGCTTTAAGCTAGTAAGATCCCTGAAAGATGATCAGGTTGATAGGTCAGAGGTGGAAGCGTGGTGACACGTGGAGCTGACTGATACTAATCGATCGAGGACTTAACCAAAATCAAAAAGCGGAAGCGTCCGCTTAGCGAAACTCGTTCTTATGACTTCTTCAGCATTATCTAGTTTTGAGGGAATGAACCTCAAATTAAATAGTCCGGCGGTGATGGCGAGAAGGTCACACCCGTTCCCATACCGAACACGGAAGTTAAGCTTCTCAGCGCCGATGGTAGTTGGGGCACGCGCCCCTGTGAGAGTAGGACGCTGCCGGGCAAACAAAAAAGACAATCTGTAAAGGTTGCCTTTTTTTGTTTTGTCAAAAAAATAGGTAGAGACATACACCCAAATGAAAAATGTAACATAAAATAATCAAGGAGATAAGTAGGAAGAGATAATTCAAAAAATTGTATACAAATTCAATTTACCGGCAACACTTAGTGTATGGAGGTGGAGGATTTGAGTTCAAATTTAGCTTCTCAGCGGTTTGAAGAAAAATGCGTGATTTGTGAAAATCAAAAAACGAAAGGAATACACCTATACACTTCTTTTATTTGCTCAGATTGTGAACATGAGTTAATTCAAACGGATACAAATAACCCGAAATATAAATATTTCCTTAAACAGCTTAAAAAAGTAACAACCCCAGAAATTTTTTCCTGACAAAGTCCTCAAGAAGGGCTTTATTTTTTTGCATTAGAAAGTGGGAGCATCTCACTCACTTTTTTGTTAAAATTAATTAGACTCTTAAAGGGAAGTTGAAATCCATGATCGATCGGCAATTAACATTACCATTAGTGAACGCCTTGGTGAATCATATAAGTAAAAAACCAATTTCTTTTCATGTTCCTGGACATAAATATGGTTTAGTTTTTCCTGATAGTTACGACACCTTTAAAGCATTGCTTCAGATGGATGCAACGGAGTTATCAGGGTTAGATGATTTGCATGCACCTGAAGGAGCTATCTTACAGGCGGAAGAGCTTTTAGCAGAACTATTTCAGGTGAAAAGAAGCTATTTCCTTGTAAATGGTTCAACCGGCGGAAATTTGGCGATGATTATGACAGCTTGTTCCGAGGACGATATTGTTTTAGTACAAAGGAACTGTCATAAGTCCGTGCTAAATGCGCTGCAATTAGCAAAGGCCAAGCCCGTATTTATCGAACCGGAATATAGCATCGATTGGAAGATAGCGGCAGGTGTAAGTGTCAATATGATAAAAGAGGCCATTTGCTTATATCCTGAGGCGAGAGCCATTATTTTAACCTATCCTAACTATTATGGACTGGTTTATAACCTCAAGGAAATTATTGATATAGCCCATCAGAAACAAATTCCTGTTCTAGTGGATGAGGCTCATGGTGCCCATTTGATAGTCGGCCATCCCTTCCCAGCATCAGCAGTGAGTATAGGGGCTGATATGGTGGTGCAGTCAGCGCATAAGACACTACCGGCAATGACGATGGGATCGTTTCTACATTTTAATAGCCAGCTGTTGTCATCTGACAAGCTGGAACATTACCTGCAAATATTTCAATCGAGCAGTCCATCTTATCCGATTATGGCCTCCTTGGATATAGCCAGGCAGTATTTAGCGGCATACAATCAGCAGGATCTAAGCGATTTATATGTGAAAATAGACCACTTTAAGGCACAGTTAGCTGATATTTCGGCGATTAAAGTATTAGACTATCCAACGACCTCAAAGGGCGACCTGTTAAAGGTGACGATTCAGTCAAGATGCGAATTAAATGGCTATGAATTGCAGCAACGGTTAGAAGGGAGATCACTTTATCCGGAATTAGCCGACCCAAATAATGTGCTGCTCATTTTACCATTATTAAAAGCTGGACAAGAATTTCCTTTAGAAGAAGCAGCCGCAAAGGTCGCAGATAGTTTAGCAGATTGCCGCGTACAAGAAAGGGCTTGGGATTATACGTTAAATGGTGCGAACATTTCTCGCTTAGCGGTTGATTATAAGGAGATGGCGGGGTTAACGGTAAGGGCAGAACGACTTGCTAAATCTGTTGGGCAAATTTGTGCCGAGCAAATTATTCCTTATCCCCCGGGTATTCCATTACTTTTTCAAGGAGAATTGATTACCGCGGAGAAGCTGACACAACTGTTTCATTTACTAGAGGCAGGAGCAAGGGTTCAAGGCGGAGCTTTATTACACGAAGGACAGATCAAAGTATTTACAGCATAAGAGTGGAACTGGTTTGGAGGATAATAAAATGACAAATGGAACATTTATAACATTCGAAGGGCCTGATGGGGCAGGAAAATCGACCATTATTGGCATGATTGCCAATCAGCTCGAAAACACCCTGTTAACTCGTGAGCCTGGGGGCATTGATATCGCCGAGCAAATTCGCCGGGTGATTTTAGATAAAAATAACACGGCTATGGACCCGCGGACGGAGGCACTGTTATATGCCGCAGCGAGACGACAGCACTTAATCGAACGGGTGAAGCCGGCGCTGGATGAAGGGAAAATTGTCCTCTGCGACCGCTTTGTGGACAGCTCGCTGGCCTATCAAGGCTATGCTCGCGGCTTAGGGATGGATGAAGTGTGGAAGATCAACCAATTTGCGATTGAACAAATGCTGCCACAGTTAACGATTTACTTTGATATAGAACCAGTATTAGGGTTGAAGCGGATTAATAAAAACAAAGGTCGGGAAATCAATCGCTTGGATTTAGAGGATCTTGAGTTCCATCATCGAGTAAGGGAAGGGTATCAAATCCTGCTGGAACGTTTTCCAAACAGAATGGTGAAAATAGATGCTTCCGGTACGGTGGAGGAAGTTTTTCAACAAACACTTCAACTTGTCAAGGAAAAATTAGCGATACTGTAGCCTTCATGGAAGGCTTTTTTTCATCGAAAGCCTAAGGGGAAACTGATATAATATAAGAAAAGGAAATTTTGAGTCGAAAAAGAGGAGAGGGTGTTACAAATGAAATTAATTATTGCTGTTGTTCAGGACCAAGATAGCAATCGTTTATCAAAGGCCTTGGTTGAAAATAATTTTCGGGCGACTAAACTTGCCAGTACTGGTGGTTTTTTAAAGTCTGGGAACACAACGTTTATGATTGGTACGGAAGATGTCCGTGTGGACCGCGCCCTTGAGATAATTAAGGATAACTGTCGAGCAAGAGAACAGCTGGTTTCACCCGTTTCTCCAATGGGAGGCAATGCCGATTCCTATGTCCCATATCCCGTTGAAGTGGAAGTAGGCGGAGCGACCGTATTCGTCCTGCCAATTGAGCAATTTCTACATTTCTAAAATGAATTGAGTGATTAGTTTGGTCAAAACATGGGAGCAATTAGAGGAGCTGCAGCCTGTCGTTTTAAGAATGATCCGTAACAGTCTAATAAAACAGAGAGTAGCCCATGCTTACCTTTTTGAGGGACTAAGGGGAACAGGAAAAAAGGATATAGGTTTGCTGCTTACCAAGGCTCTTTTTTGTGAGTCGTTAATTGATGGCTACAAACCGTGTGAAACCTGTCATAATTGCCGGCGCATCAATAGCGGTAATCATCCCGATGTTCATTTGGTGGAGCCGGATGGGTTATCGATTAAGGTTGAGCAAATTAGAAATCTGCAGGCGGAGTTTTCCAAAAAAGGGGTTGAATCGGCGAAAAAGGTCTACTTAATTGTTCATGCTGATAAAATGAGTATCAGCGCATCCAATAGTTTATTAAAGTTTTTAGAGGAACCAAGTACCCAGACGGTCGCCTTTTTATTAACCGAACAGCCCCAACGCATGCTGCCTACCATTGTCTCCAGATGCCAAATCTTAACATTCCAGCCACTGTCGCCAAATGTCATGGTAAAACAATTAATCGAAAATGGCGTTCAGCCGGGAAAAGCACCACTGCTGGCACAGCTCACGAATAATTTAGAAGAAGCACTGGAATTAAATGTCGATGAATGGTTTGCACAAGCTCAAAAAATAGTGGTAAAATTATATGAAGTATTGAAAAAGGGTCCCCTTGAAGCAATGGTCATGCTTCAAAGTGATTGGTTTCAACACTTCAAAGAAAAAGAGCAGATTCACCGTGGTCTCGATCTTTTACTTCTTATATTTAAGGATTTACTATATATACAATTAGACAAAGAGGAGCAGATTGTTTTTAAGGGAGAAAGTGAACGGTTAAAGCAATTTGCCCTAACTACATCCAGGCAGCGTCTAACGGACACAATGTCGGCGATCCTTGAAGCGAAAAGGAAGCTTGATGCCAATATGAATCCTCAGCTGATGATGGAACAGCTTGTGTTAAAAATTCAGGAGGGATCTACTTTTGTATGATGTTGTAGGAGTGCGCTTTAAAAAAGCGGGAAAAATCTATTATTTTGATCCTGGAGACCTCCCAATCGAGAAGGATGACTTTGTCATCGTGGAAACTGTACGCGGCGTTGAATATGGCAAGGCGGTCATTCCTCGGAAGCAGGTGGAGGAACACGATGTTGTCCTCCCATTAAAAAAGGTCGTAAGAATTGCGGATCAAAAGGATCGATTGATTGTTGAGGAAAATAAACAGGCTGCCATGGAAGCATACGAATTATGTAATGCCAAGGTTCAAGAGCATCAGCTGGATATGAAGCTGGTAGATGTTGAATATACATTTGATCGTAATAAAATTATTTTTTATTTTACTGCCGATGGAAGGGTAGATTTCCGCGAACTTGTAAAGGATTTAGCAGCCATTTTTCGGACGAGAATTGAGCTGCGGCAAATTGGTGTTCGCGATGAAGCCAAGATGTTGGGCGGAATTGGCCCATGTGGCAGAATGTTATGCTGTTCCACCTTTTTAGGTGACTTTGATCCTGTATCGATTAAAATGGCGAAGGATCAAAATTTATCATTAAATCCTACGAAGATCTCTGGTTTATGCGGCAGGCTGATGTGCTGCTTGAAGTATGAAAATGATGAATATGAATCAGCCAAAGAAGCATTGCCGGATTTGGGGGAAATCATTGAAACACCGAATGGTACCGGCAAAGTAGTCGGATTAAATATATTAGAGCGGGTACTTCAGGTGGAGCTGCTGGAACACGAGCGGGTCCTGGAATATACGCTGGATGAAATGATTAAAGAAGGTGCCTTTTCGATACAATCCACAGATTAATGAGGTGGAAGACGTGGATAAGAAGGATATATTCGAGTCAGTCAGTAATATGGAAACACAAATTGGCCATCTATATCAGCAGCTCGGAGAAATAAAGCAGCATTTAGCTGAAATACTGGAAGAGAATCATTATTTAAAGCTGGAAAATGAGCACCTTAGACGCCGTTTAGATGTGATCACGGAGAAAGAGGAAAGCGGGTCTTTAGACCATAAGCAGAAGGGACACGGCCCTTCTGCTGGCGCATCCTCAACACTTTCGTCTAAGGTCAAGGCGTTTGATGTAGGAGAAGGCTATGATAATCTCGCTCGCTTGTATCACGAGGGATTTCATATTTGCAACCTCCACTTTGGAAGCCTGCGGAAGGAAGGAGATTGCCTGTTCTGTCTCTCCTTTCTTAATAAGAAATAACCAGAAGGGGCTGAAGCAGCCTCTATTTTTATATAGTGGAAGCGCCTGGTTACTAGTCGCTGGGAGCTGGACAATAGAGAAAAAGGATGGTAGAAGTGGTCAAATTAAAGGATGATGAGCGCTTAGACTATTTATTAGCTGAAAATTTGCGAATTATTCAAAGTCCGTCTGTATTTGCTTTCTCACTGGATGCGGTGCTGCTGGCAAGGTTTGTTTATGTCCCGATCCAAAAAGGGAATTTGTTGGATCTTTGCAGCGGAAATGGTGTGATTCCGTTATTTTTAAGTGCACGGACGAAGGGCAGCATTACTGGTGTCGAAATCCAGCCGCGGCTTTATGATATGGCGGTGAGAAGTATCGAGTACAATGGTCTTGAAAATCGCCTGCAAATGATTCTTGGCGATATAAAGGATATGCCGCGGCAGCTGGGGTATGGGAAATATGATGTTGTCACCTGCAATCCGCCCTATTTTACGACGCCGCCGCAGAGTGAAATGAACCCCAATGAACATCTCGCCATTGCCCGCCATGAAATTCTTTGTACATTGGAGGATGCTGTAAAAGTGGCAAGTGATTTAGTCAGACAGGGTGGCAAAGTGGCCTTTGTCCATCGTCCTGGAAGGTTAATTGACATCATCACATTAATGCGGAAGTACAGACTTGAGCCAAAACGGATGCAGTTTGTCTATCCGAAGGCAGGGAAGGATGCCAATACACTGCTAATTGAGGCGATTAAGGATGGCAGTCCCGAGTTAAAAATTGAAAAGCCGCTGATTGTCTATAATAAAGATAATGAATATACGAAGGAAGTAAGAGAGATTTTATATGGAGAGTCATGAACATTATTTTTATGTCCTAACATGTGCTGATGGCAGCCTTTATGGCGGCTATACGAATAATTTGGAGCGGAGAATAAAGCTTCATAATGAAGGAAAAGGGGCGAAATATACACGCGGCAGAGGACCAGTAACCCTAACCTTTTCAAAAGGCTATGAAAGCAAAAGTGAGGCGCTGAAAGCAGAGTATTGGTTTAAGCATTTATCACGCAAACAAAAACTGGACTATATTTTAAGGGAGACGAGTGATGATCATGTGGCAGCAGAAGAGCTTTGATAATCAGGAGCAAAAAGGGATCCTGTACCTCGTTCCAACGCCAATTGGAAATCTGGAGGATATCAGCTACCGGGCAATCAGAATATTAAAGGAAGCCGATTTGATTGCTGCTGAGGATACTAGGAATACCATGAAGCTGCTGCACTACTTTGAGATTGAAACCCCGATTGTCAGTTACCATGAGCATAATAAGGAATCTAGTGGCGAAAAGCTGATCCATAAGTTAAAGGATGGATTAAAAATTGCCTTGGTCAGTGATGCCGGGATGCCGGCGATTTCAGACCCTGGCTATGAACTTGTCAATAGCGCGATAAATGAAAAAATAACCGTTGTACCGCTGCCGGGTGCTAATGCTGCCCTGACATCACTGATTGCTTCCGGATTATCCTGTCAGCCATTTTACTTTTTTGGCTTTCTTCATCGCAATAAGCGCGAGAAGCTGAAACAATTGGAAAGTTTAAAGCAGCAGCAAGCGACGTTAATTTTCTATGAATCGCCGCACCGATTGAAGGAGACCCTGGCACTTATGGAACAGGTCTTGGGCAATCGGAAGATCGCTTTGTGCCGTGAGCTGACGAAAAAATTTGAAGAATTTATTCGAGGTAGCCTTAAAGAAATCATTCAATGGGCCAATCAGAATGAAATTCGGGGCGAATTTTGTCTTATTGTCGAAGGCTCTAATGAGCAGGTGGAAGATACCGACAGCTGGTGGGCGGAGTTAACGCTTGAAGAACATGTCCATTATTATATTACCGTTAAAAAGCAGACCTCAAAAGAAGCGATTAAGCTAACGGCAAAAGACCGGGGAGTGCCCAAACGAGAGGTTTATCAAGCCTATCATCTTCAACGATAAAAACAAAAAGCTCCAAACCCTTCATGGGTCTGGAGCTTTTAGCTGAATCGGTTTTTATTTTGTTAATTCAAAATTGCTTTGGATTTCTTTAATTAATAATTCTGCACCTTCACGGCTTAAAATAATTTTACCGCCGGCAAGTGACAGGTTATCATCAGAAACTTCACCAGTGATCGCACAAGTCATGTTTGGCTTATATTTCTTTAAAATAATGCGATCATCATCAACGTAGATTTCTAATGCATCTTTTTCAGCGATGCCAAGAGTACGTCTTAATTCGATAGGAATTACCACACGGCCCAACTCGTCAACTTTACGAACAATACCTGTAGATTTCATTTTATTAATCTCCTCTCACTATTAGACTATGATATTTGTATCTTTATTAATTCGCCATTATTCGACAAACTTTTTATAGATTCATAATACCAGCGTTTCCCAAATTCGTCAATAATTTAATTTTGAAAAATAAGGGAAAAATTTTTATCAGTTGATCACTGCTAGTTTTATAAGATTTTCAGGGCGTTAATATAGCCTTTGCTCTTTTAATATTACCAAATTAATTATGCTATAAAACGACAAATTTATAGAAAGGGGATTATTTTTTCAACTATACACTTCGATTATGGTAAAATTCTTTGTGGGTGTAAAAAGGAAAAAAATTAGCTTTTAGAATTGTCCAGCTCCGCAAGGAACGCTTCGGCAGCATAAACATCGCACTTTTCTTTTCTTAGAGGGTTTCTTGCACAAAGCTATGTTTTTCGGTATATTTTGTTGATAAGAAGTAGAAAAAATAGGTAATACTTGTAAGATGGGGCTTAAAATTGAGGAGGCATTGATGATGGAGGAAAAGTTAAAAACCTTTTATTTAACGACACCGATTTATTATCCAAGCGGAAATTTACATATCGGACATGCGTACACGACTGTTGCCGGGGATGCAATGGCCCGTTATAAGCGGATGCGCGGTTATGATGTCATGTATTTAACGGGAACCGATGAGCACGGACAAAAAATTCAACGCAAAGCAGCAGAAGCTGGGATTACACCGCAAGAATATGTTGATGGGATTGTCAGCGGAATTAAAGAACTGTGGCAAAAGCTTGATATTTCCTATGATGATTTTATCCGGACAACCCAAGACCGCCACAAGCAGGTGGTTGAAAAGATCTTTGCGAGACTCCTGGAGCAAGGTGATATTTATCTTGACCAATATGAAGGCTGGTATTGTACCCAATGTGAATCCTTTTTTACTGACCGCCAGCTGGTCGATGGCAATTGTCCCGACTGCGGACGTCCGGTAGAAAAGGTCAGAGAAGAGTCGTACTTTTTCAAAATGAGTAAGTATGTAGATAGACTGTTACAATATTACGAGGAAAACCCGGAATTTATTCAGCCGGAGTCACGGAAGAATGAAATGATTAATAACTTTATTAAACCGGGGCTTGAGGACTTGGCTGTTTCACGAACAACGTTTGATTGGGGAATTAAGGTGCCAGGCGATCCAAAGCATGTGATCTATGTTTGGATCGATGCTCTGTCCAATTATATCACCGCATTGGGTTATGGAACAGACAATGATGCCAAATATTTGAAGTATTGGCCGGCGGATGTTCATTTGGTAGGAAAGGAAATAGTCCGCTTCCACACAATTTATTGGCCAATTATGCTGATGGCTTTAGATCTGCCGCTGCCGAAGAAGGTATTTGCCCATGGCTGGCTGCTGATGAAGGACGGCAAAATGTCGAAGTCAAAGGGGAATGTCGTTGACCCTGTTACCTTAATTGACCGCTATGGGTTAGATGCGCTTCGTTATTATTTATTGCGGGAAGTTCCGTTTGGCGCGGACGGAGTCTTTACTCCTGAAGGTTTTGTCGAAAGAATTAATTTTGATTTAGCTAATGATCTGGGCAACCTGTTAAACCGGACCGTTGCCATGATTGAAAAGTATTTTGCCGGAACTATCCCTGATTACGCCGGCTCCGTAAGCGAATTTGATGAGTCGCTGCTCCAAGTTAATCGGGAAACGGTGGCAAAATATGAAGAAGCTATGGAAAAAATGGAGTTCTCCGTGGCTTTGACCGCCATTTGGCAATTGGTCAGCAGGACAAATAAATATATTGATGAAACACAGCCGTGGATGCTGGCCAAGGATGAAGCGCGAAAAGCGGAGCTTGCCAGTGTCATGGTTCACTTGGCAGAATCATTACGACGCATTGCGATTCTGTTACAGCCATTTTTAACACGTACTCCAGGCGGAATCTTTCAACAGCTGGGGATTCAGGATGAAGCGCTGCAATCATGGGAAAGCCTTGAAAACTTTGGGGTGATTCCAAGTGGAACAAAGGTGGAAAAAGGCGCCCCATTATTCCCTAGACTGGAAATTACTGATGAAGTGGAATTTATCAAAAGCAAAATGCAAGGCGGTACTCAAGAGACATCCAAGGTTGAAGAAAAGCAGGAAGAAAAACCGGAAGCACTTGCGGAAATCTCGATTGATGATTTCATGAAGATTGATTTGCGTGTTGCTGAAGTTATTGAATGTGAACCGGTGAAAAAGGCAGATAAGTTATTAAAGCTGCAGCTTGACCTTGGCTATGAAAAGCGCCAGGTAGTTTCCGGAATTGCCCAATACTATAAACCTGAAGAACTGGTTGGTCGGAAGGTCATCTGCATCACCAACTTAAAGCCAGTGAAGCTGCGCGGAGAGTTATCACAAGGGATGATCCTTGCTGGTTCTAAAGACGGTCGGTTAGCATTAGCTACAGTGGATCAAACCTTGCCAAAGGGAGCAAAAGTAAAATAACCTCGAAACTTGAAGGCGCCTATGGAATATGAAGGCGCCTTTCCTTTAGGAAATGCTCAGCTTTCGATTTCGATGTTCCACGTGTAACAAATTTCGTGGCTTTTCCTTTTTTTTCTGGTTTATTTGACATGGTGGGAAAAAATTCATAAAGAGGAGTCTTTCACAATGTTATTTGATACACATGCGCATTTAAATGATGAACAATATCACGAAGATTTACAGGATGTAATTGAAAGGGCCCAAAATGAGGGTGTCACCCATATGGTCGTGGTCGGATTTGATCGTCCAACCATCCAAAAGGCGATGGAACTGGCAGAGGCCTATGCGTTTATTTATGCTTGTGTTGGCTGGCACCCGGTTGACGCCATTGATATGACCGAGGAGGATCTTCACTGGATTGAACAATTGGCTTCCCACCCGAAAGTCGTTGCCTTAGGAGAAATGGGCCTGGATTACCATTGGGATAAGTCGCCAAAGGAAATCCAAAAACAGGTGTTTCGCAAACAAATTCGGCTTGCTAAAAAAGTAAAGCTACCAATCGTCATCCATAACCGCGAGGCTACAGCTGATATTATCGAAATCCTCAAGCAAGAAGGGGCTGAGGAAGTAGGCGGCATTATGCATTGCTTTAGCAGCAGTCCCGAGGTGGCAAAAGAGTGTATCAAAATGAACTTTTATATTTCCTTGGGAGGTCCGGTGACGTTTAAGAATGCCAAAAAGCCAAAGGAAGTGGCGGCGGAAGTCCCATTGGACAGGCTTTTAATTGAAACAGATTGTCCGTATTTAGCGCCTCACCCATACCGCGGAAAGCGCAATGAACCGGGATATGTCAGACTTGTAGCGGCGCAAATTGCGGAAATAAAGGGCTTGACACTGGAAGAGGTTGCCGCAGCAACTACCCGAAATGCCAAAAAATTATTCGCCATAAAATGATAAACCATTTTGTCGAATGCCTTGGAAGCTTGTCCTAATTTTTTCTAATAACAAAAAGTTCTACATGTCTCCTTTTCCACATAGGATAACGATGTCGATAAGTTTATCTTTGCAAAGTTCTAAATCTTATGCATAATTAAAAATACCTTTGCGAGGAAGGCAAAGATTTACAGTCGACCGTCTGATTCAAGATAATCTCTCCAGGAAAAGGAGGCGTTTTTCATCGTATTCAAAAACATGAAAAGCCTGTTTTTCAAGTCTTTGAGTGGGAGGAGTGCGGCCATTGCTTTTACTAGTTTCACAGTTTTATTGACAGCTCTTGGGGTTTTCACTTATGAAGGTTCAAAGAAAACGGTTGCGGTTACTTTAAATGGTGAAGAAATCATCGTCAAAACCCATGCCGCGACCGTTCGTGAATTGTTGGATGAGCTGGATGTAGCCGCCCACTCAAAAGACTACTTGCAGCCAAAGGCAAACCATAAGGTAACGGATAACCTTAATGTCATATGGAAGCAAGCGAGACAGGTAACGATTGTCAAGGACAACGAGAAAAAAACGATTTGGACTACAGCTGGTTCTGTGGCTGAGCTTCTAAATGAACAGAAGATCGAAATGAATGAGCGTGATTGGATTACACCAATTCCAGAAGCAGCAATCAAGCATAAAATGAGGATCGGCATTAAAAAAGCTTTTCGTCTTCAACTGATTGATGGCGGAAAAAAGAAAAAGGTGTGGTCTACTTCGACTACCGTCGCTGACTTTTTAACAAAACAGGGCATTGAACTAGCTGAAATGGACCGAGTTGAACCATCGTTAACAGAAACGATTAAAAAAGGTGACGTTGTTAATGTCATTCGCGTCGAAAAAGTCACCGATGTAGTGGAAGAACCTCTCGATTTTGCTGTGATTACCAAAAAGGATCATCGTCTATCAAAAGGGATAGAAAAAACCATTACTCCAGGGAAGCCAGGACTGATCTCCAAACAATACGAAGTGGTTTTGGAAAATGGCAAAGAGGTCTCGAGAAATCTAATCAGGCAGCATGTCATACGCGAGAAAAAAGATCAGGTGCTGGCTGTTGGAACGAGGGATACAACGCAGCAGGTATCCCGCGGAGTGACAACAGGAACGGAATATTATGTAACGGCAACAGCCTATACAGCGTATTGCAACGGCTGTTCCGGAAGGACAGCAACCGGCTTTAATCTTCGGGCCAATCCGAATGCAAAAGTGATTGCCGTGGACCCAAGGGTTATCCCGCTTGGCACAAAGGTGTATGTTGAAGGCTACGGCTATGCTGTTGCTGCCGACACAGGCGGTGCAATTAAAGGATATAAAATTGATTTATTCATGCCGTCTAAGTCTGAGGCCTACCATTGGGGCAGGAAGAAAGTCAAAATAAAAATCTTACAGTAAGGAGATGATGCAGGGGACGCTCAGTCCGCTGCATTTTGCTTTTTTCTTCAACTTAATTATACTTGATTATATGATTTGTATCGTTAATATAGACGATGAACATTACAAAAATGTTTCAGCTTTTTTTATTTTTTAAATTTTTTTGACTTTTGGAGGATTCATGCGTATTCAGGAAATTATTGTTGTCGAAGGCAAGGATGATACAACAGCAGTCAAACGGGCGGTTGACGCCGATACGATTGAAACCAATGGGTCGGCCGTCAACCAAGTAACAATTGAAAAGGTAAAGCGGGCTCAGGAAACACGAGGAGTGATTATATTTACCGATCCTGATTATCCTGGTGAAAAAATAAGAAAAACGATTGCGGATCAGGTTCCTGGATGTAAACATGCTTTTTTACCTAAAGAGGAAGCCCTCGCCAAGGGTGGAAAGGGTGTTGGTGTCGAGCATGCCACCCCTGAAGCAATTCGAGGGGCATTAAAGAATGCGCAAATCACGAGGGAAACAATTGCTGAGGAAATCTCCCAGGAAGATTTAATAACGGCCGGTTTGATTGGCGGACCAGGTGCGAAAGAGCGGCGGAATCAATTAGGGAAACTGTTAAAAATAGGCTATACAAATGGAAAGCAGCTGCATAAACGCTTAATGATATTTCAGATCAGCAAACAGGAATTTATCGAGGCGCTAATGATTGTTCGGCAGGAGGAACAAAAAAATGGATAAAGATATTGCCACCCCTTTGAGAACACGGGCAATCTTGGAAAGATACGGCTTTTCCTTTAAGAAAAGCTTAGGACAAAACTTTTTAATTGATACCAATATTTTAAAAAAGATTGTTAGTTTTGCTGAGCTAACCGATCATTCCGGAGCGATTGAAATTGGACCGGGGATCGGAGCATTGACAGAGCAGCTTGCCCGCCTGAGTAAAAAGGTGGTAGCTTTTGAAATTGATCAGCGGCTATTACCGATTTTAGCCGATACATTAGCACCTTATGATAATGTCAAGGTTATTCATAGCGATGTGTTGAAGGCCGATGTGCAGCAGGTGATAGCTGAAGAATTCACCGAATTCGAGGATATTGTGGTAGTTGCGAATTTGCCCTATTACGTGACAACGCCAATCATTATGAAGCTGTTGGAGGAGCGGCTGCCAATCCGCGGTATCGTCTGTATGCTGCAAAAAGAAGTCGCTGACCGGATCTCAGCCGTACCGGGAACAAAAGATTATGGTTCCCTCTCGATTGCGGTGCAGTACTATACGGAAGCAGAGACGGTGATGATTGTACCGAAAACCGTATTTGTACCCCAGCCTAATGTAGATTCAGCTGTCATCAGGCTGACTAAAAGGGAATCTCCTGCCGTCAAGGTAAAGGATGAGCAGTTCTTTTTCCAAGTGACGAAGGCGTGCTTTGCCCAAAGAAGGAAAACCTTATTAAATAACTTAACAAGCCAGCTTGCTGACGGCAAACGAAAGAAGGGAGAGATTCTTTCAGCATTGGAAACAAGCGGGATTGAACCGTCGCGACGAGGCGAGACACTGTCATTAGCAGAATTTGCCCGTTTAAGTGACGAATTGTATCATTATTTTCACTAGACCCTGTGCGGGTCTATTTTTTTTGCAAATTTCACACGGACATCCTTCTATGCATAGCCTATGAAAAGAAACCTTATTCAAGGCCTGATTTGCTGGTCTAATTTGGAGTGACGGCAGTGGATATAAAAATAAATGATATTGTCGGAAGACGTTCATATAATTGTGATCTTCTCTTTCGTGTTATCGATATACAAATGATAGATGGCCGGAAGGTTGCGTTCTTATTTGGGGAAGATTTTCGCCTAGTTGCTGATGCACCATATGAGGATTTGGTCGCCATCAATCAAACGGAGAGACAAAAGATAACGAAGGAATATCGGACACTTGAAGAACAATCGCTCAAGCTGTTTACACAGGATGTTGATCTGCTGCGGGAGAGACAGGAATATGAAGTGACAGGCGGGTATGTCAAGCCAAGTAACTATTTTCAAATTCCAGGGAAGGTGCTTCATTTAGACGGGGACCCGGCTTACTTAAAAAAATGTATGGCTTTATATGAGAAAATAGGTGTTCCTGTTTTAGGATTTCACTGTAATGAAAAGGAAATGGCGCTGAAAATTGGCGGATTAATTGACTATTACCGTCCAGATATTTTGGTGATTACCGGCCATGACGCTTATTCCAAAGCGAAGGGGAAAATGTCCGATATTAATGCCTATCGTCATTCAAAACATTTCGTGCAAACGGTTAAAGAGGCGAGGAAAAAGGTACCCCATTTGGATCAATTGGTGATTTTCGCCGGAGCATGTCAATCTCATTTTGAGTCGTTGATTCATGCTGGTGCAAACTTTGCCAGTTCTCCTTCAAGAATTAACATTCATGCACTGGATCCGGTTTATATTGTGGCAAAAATCAGCTTTACTCCATTTATGGAGCGGATTAACGTTTGGGACGTGTTACGAAATACCTTAACGGGTGCGAAGGGATTAGGGGGAATTGAAACGAGAGGTGTCCTAAGGACCGGAATGCCTTTTAACACGATTCAGGATGAAAATTAGCTATAGGAAAAAAGGGCCGAGTGCTACAGTATTAAGATGGCTTCAGCTTGAATAGTAATTATTCATATATCGAGTTTAGTCCAGCTTTTAGGCACTTCGCCCTTTATCTTTTGATTTTATTTTTGTAATTATACATATTTAGCGATATTAAGGCAATGATAAGAAATGTTGAAAATTAGAAATAAAAAATAGGATAAAATATATTGACAAACTTTTTGTTGGACTGATATAATTTATATTTTTGTTTGACAAAACTGTGTCAGTTTGTTATACTTTACATTAGTGAGGTGGACCGAATGACAAAAACCTTGGCGGATATTAAAAAAGCCCTTGATTCAAATTTAGGGAAAAGATTGTTGCTGAAGGCAAACGGAGGACGCCGGAAAACGATTGAACGTTCGGGTGTTCTTGCCGAAACTTACCCTTCTGTTTTTGTAATTGAGTTGGATCAGGAGGAAAATGCTTTTGAACGTGTTTCTTATAGTTACGCTGATGTGCTAACAGAAACGGTTCAAATTACCTTCTATGAAGATACAGCAGGACGTGCAGCTCTAAGCTAGGCTATGGGCAATGGATAGCAGTAAACTTGCGCATGTTTACTGCTTTTGCTATTTACAGGAAATTTTTGGACATCATGAAAGCAGCTGCATCCCCCTATACTAAAGATACTGTGGTATGAAAGGGGTTGTTTAGATGGGCAGAAGAAGAGGTATTATGTCCGAAAGGTTTAAGGAAGAGCTGGCAAAGGATCTTGGTTTCTACGATGTTGTTCAAAATGAAGGCTGGGGCGGTATTCGTGCCAGAGATGCGGGAAATATGGTGAAACGTGCCATTGAACTCGCGGAGCAGCAAATAGCCAACAGGAGTTCTCAATAATCTTAGGCCTTTTCAAGGAAATCACTGCTTTTGAAAATAAACAAACAATATACCACAGTCAGGTCAGGAGGAATTTCCTTCTGACCTTTAAATTTGTCTGATTTGCAACAACAGCAACCATTAGAATATTATTTTTCACAGGATATCAATCATAAAATACGTCTTACATGGTTCGTTTTGTGGTAAAATAGGACAAAATGTGGAAACGAAGTAAAAAGCGCAAGCGCCTCGGTCAGCCCCAACAAGCAAATGTTCTAAAAGTCCGTTTTTGACTTTTTAGGTCGAAGGTTATTTGACCTCGAGGGGATAGGCGCTCCTTGAAAAAGCTAACGCTTTTTCTTCGTGCGATGATAATTCTGATGAAGCATTCCTTGTGGAGCTGGATTAAGGAACGAACGATAAAGTAGGTGGACAAGCGTGAAGCTTTTAGTCAAAGCACCGGCTAAAATAAATTTAGCATTGGATGTTTTATATAAACGGCCTGATGGGTATCATGAGGTTGAAATGATTATGACTACCATTGATCTGGCTGATCGGGTAGAGCTGGCATTAACAAATGACGATAAAATACATATTCTTTCCCATAATCGCTATGTACCTGATGATCAGCGAAATTTGGCCTTTCAAGCAGCACAGCTGTTAAAGGATCGATATCAGGTAAAAAAAGGTGTCGTCATCACGATTGAGAAGATCATCCCGGTAGCTGCCGGGCTTGCCGGTGGAAGCAGTGATGCTGCAGCAACGTTAAGAGGGTTAAATAAACTGTGGGGACTTGGTTTGACGTTGGATGAATTAGCCAAACTTGGCAGTGAAATTGGATCTGATGTCTCTTTTTGTGTTTATGGCGGCACAGCGTTGGCAAAAGGCAGGGGGGAATCGATTACAGAGTTGCCTGCTCCCCCTACCTGCTGGGTCATCTTAGCAAAGCCATTCATAGGTGTTTCAACCGCTGAAGTCTATCGCCGGCTAAACATAAATGGGTGTGGGCATCCCAATATTGCTGCCATGATTAACGCGATTCATCAGCATGATTATCAACAGGTTTGTGCAAATGTCGGCAATGTTTTGGAGGATGTAACATTAAATCTTCATCCGGAGGTAGCCCAGATCAAGGATCAAATGAAGCGATTCGGCGCGGATGCTGTTCTTATGAGCGGCAGCGGTCCAACGGTTTTTGGACTGGTGCAGCATGATTCCAGAATGCACCGGATTTACAACGGATTAAGAGGTTTTTGTGATCAAGTTTTTGCGGTAAGAATGCTGGGTGAACGACATTCGCTTGATTAAAACCGCACAATAATAGTATTCTTTAATTAGAATATACGGTTTTGGCGGGAAAATGGGCAGTACGTCACAAAAGATCTTTTGTATTTGCCATACCGGTTTTTGGGGGGGTTGTTATGAAGTTTCGCCGCAGTGAACGTCTTATTGATATGACGAATTATTTACTGGATCATCCGCGTGAGCTGGTGCCGCTCACCTTTTTTGCTGAACGCTATTCTTCTGCCAAGTCATCCATCAGTGAGGATTTGGCGATTGTTAAAGAAACATTTGAGCAAAGAGGAATCGGCACATTGCAAACCGTTTCCGGGGCGGCCGGGGGTGTCAAATTTTTTGTAAAAGTCAGTATGGAGGAAGCAAAACCTTTTGTGCAGGAGCTTTGCGAGTTGATTGCTGACCCTGAACGGCTGTTACCAGGTGGATATTTATATATGACTGATATTTTAGGCAATCCTACGATTGTCCAAAAGGCCGGACGAATTATTGCCTCAGCCTATGCCGAGACCGATATTGATGTGGTCATGACAATTGCTACAAAAGGAATTCCACTTGCTTACGCTGTTGCCAGTCAATTGAATGTACCGGTTATTATGGTAAGACGGGATAGCAAAGTAACCGAAGGGCCAACCGTTAGCATCAATTATGTTTCTGGTTCGGCAAAGCGAATTCAAACAATGGTCCTTTCGAAGCGGAGTATGAAACAAGGATCACGCGTATTAATTGTCGATGATTTTATGAAGGCTGGCGGCACGGTCATGGGAATGATCAGCATGCTGGAGGAATTTAATGCCCATGTTGCCGGGATTGCCGTTTTAGTTGAGGCAGAAGAAACGGAAGAGCGGTTAGTCGATGACTATCTTTCCCTTGTGAGACTATCAAATGTTGACGTAAAGGAAAAAAAGATAAAGGTCCATGAAGGAAATTATTTTATTAAAAATGGGGGGAAATGAAATTGAAATACGTTCAAACTAATCAAGCACCGGCTGCGATTGGTCCATATTCACAAGGAATAATTGTTAACAATATGTTCTACAGTTCCGGGCAAATACCCTTGACACCAGAAGGAACACTAATCTCAGGTGGCATTAAAGAACAAACTCACCAGGTATTCCGTAATCTGAAGGCAGTGCTTGAAGCAGCAGGTGGCTCATTGGAGACGGTTGTCAAAGCAACTGTATTTATTAAAAATATGGATGAATTTGCCGCAGTTAATGAAGTGTATGGGGAATATTTTTCAGTCCATAAACCGGCACGTTCCTGCGTGGAAGTAGCCCGCCTGCCCAAAGATGTCCTAATTGAAATTGAGGTAATCGCATTAGTTAAATAGTAAGATAAATACGATTGTTGAGATTTTTTATTGCAAATGTTAAAAAATGCCCGTTTTTACATAAGTTCACTATTGAGCCCTTATTTTTCAAAAAATTTTTCAAATAAGGAAGGAATCCGCGGGGTTTTGTGGAATTATTAAACTAGCTTGTTATCAAAAGGAAAAGGGTGTGAGCACATGGAAGTAACTGACGTAAGACTACGCCGCGTTAATACTGATGGACGTATGCGGGCAATTGCTTCAATCACTTTAGATAATGAATTTGTTGTTCATGACATCAGAGTTATTGACGGGAACAACGGTTTATTTGTGGCAATGCCAAGCAAGCGCACTCCTGATGGGGAATTTCGTGATATTGCCCATCCAATCAATTCAGGAACGCGCGGGAAAATCCAAGAAGCTGTTTTGGCTGAGTACCACCGCCTTGGTGAGTTAGAAGTGGAATTTGAAGAAGCCGGAGCTTCCTGAGATTGAAAACAACTAGGGCCTTTCTTCGCTGAAGGCTCTTTTTATATTGGAAAAACCAAATCCTCGATCATTTCCTCTACGTTCTCTGTATATTTGACAAAATAAACCTCCCACTGTTCTTCTTGAAATGAATCCCTGTTTACGATAATATTTTATAATGGGTAAAAAGGATAAAAAGATATTGGAGGATTGTCCATGTCTAATCGTTATGCTGTGATTTTAGCCGCAGGACAAGGAACGCGGATGAAATCAAAGCTTTATAAAGTGCTGCATCCGGTATGTGGTAAGCCAATGGTCCAGCACGTAGTGGATCAGGTCCAAATGCTTAACATTGAGGAAATGGTGACGATCATTGGCCACGGTGCTGAGCAGGTTAAGGCACAATTAGGTGAAACCTCCAGCTATGCCTTACAGGAGGTGCAGCTTGGAACAGCACATGCTGTCATGCAGGCTGGAAGCCGTTTGGCCGGGAAAGAAGGAGTGACCATTGTTGTTTGTGGGGATACCCCGTTAATGAAGGCGGAAACGATGGAAGCACTTTTTAAACATCATGAGGACACAAATGCAAAAGCCACCATCCTTACGGCCAGAATAGCAGACCCGACAGGCTATGGCCGCATTGTACGTAATGATCATGGGCTCGTGGAAAAAATAGTCGAGCACAAGGATGCTACTGAGGCTGAACGGACTATTAACGAAATTAATACGGGAACCTATTGTTTTGATAATATTACCTTATTTGATGCTTTAAAGCATGTTTCTAACGACAATGTTCAAGGGGAATATTATTTACCGGATGTTATTGAAATTCTAAAAAATCAGGGTGAAGTGGTTTCGGCCTATCAAACCAATGATTTAAACGAAACTTTAGGTGTCAATGATCGGGTAGCCTTGGCGGAAGCAGAGCGGATTATGCGCTCCCGCATTAATGAACAGCATATGCGTAATGGTGTAACCATTATCAACCCGGCTAACACTTATATTGAAGCGGATGTGACGATCGGTCAGGATACGGTTATATATCCGGGAACGATGTTAAAAGGAAAGACATTGATTGGCGAAGACTGCCAAATTGGTCCATATTCAGAAATAGAGTCGTGTCAAATTGGCGATCACACAGTGGTTCGGCAATCAGCTGCTTTTTGCAGCTCGATTGGGTCACGGGTTAATATTGGTCCATTTGCCCATATTCGTCCAGACTCCAATATTTACGATGATGTCAAAATTGGAAACTTTGTTGAAATTAAAAAGTCTGTTTTTGGGCAAGGCAGCAAAGCCTCCCATCTCAGTTATATTGGCGATGCAGAAGTGGGCAGCGGCGTGAATATAGGCTGTGGCTCGATTACGGTTAATTATGATGGAAAAAATAAATATTTAACGAAAATTGAAGATGATGTGTTTATTGGCTGTAACTCGAACTTGGTGGCTCCAGTCACGATTGGTAAAGGAGCGTATGTAGCCGCAGGTTCGACGATCACGAAGAATGTACCTGGAAATGCACTATCGATTGCGCGTGCACGGCAAGAAAACAAGGAAAACTATGTAGACAAACTTAAGCTTAAGAAATAAGACCAATTACGGAGGCTCATGATGTCAAATCAATATTTAGATCCAAAAATAAAGTTGTTCAGTTTAAATTCGAACATACCCTTGGCACAAGAAATTGCCAAGGAAGTTGGCGTAGAATTAGGTAGATGTGCCGTGCACAGATTCAGTGACGGAGAAATTCAGATTAATATTGAAGAAAGTGTCCGCGGCTGCAATGTTTATGTGATTCAATCAACCAGCCAGCCAGTCAATGAAAATCTGATGGAATTATTAATCATGATTGATGCTTTAAAACGAGCTTCAGCAAAAACGATTAATATTGTTATGCCTTATTACGGTTATGCCCGTCAGGATCGAAAAGCCCGCTCACGAGAGCCGATTACTGCTAAGCTGGTAGCTAATTTGCTGGAAACTGCCGGGGCAACACGTGTGTTGACACTGGATTTACATGCACCGCAAATTCAAGGATTCTTTGATATTCCAATTGATCATTTAATGGGCGTACCGATTTTATCTGATTACTTTAAACAACGGGAGTTAACCGGCGATATTGTCGTTGTCTCACCGGATCATGGCGGGGTAACTCGGGCCAGAAAAATGGCAGAGCGCTTAAAAACACCAATTGCCATTATTGATAAACGCCGTCCAAGACCGAATGTCGCAGAAGTAATGAACATTGTTGGTAATATCGAAGGGAAAATTGCCATTTTGATTGATGATATCATTGATACCGCTGGAACCATCACACTGGCGGCTAACGCCCTCGTAGAGAACGGAGCGAAAGAAGTATACGCCAGCTGTACCCACCCGGTATTATCCGGCCCGGCGATTGAGCGTATCCAAAATTCAAAAATAAAAGAATTGATTGTAACCAATTCAATTGCCCTTCCGGAAGAAAAGAAGATTGCCAAGATTAAGACTCTCTCAGTTGCACCATTAATTGCTGAAGCGATCATCCGAATTCACGAAGAACAATCGGTCAGCACCTTGTTTGACTAATCAGTATCGTCCGGAAAAGGGTCTGGAGCGTGAATCGTCATTTACCTTCTTTCGTTCGTGGATAAAAAATGTTTAACCCTTCCTATTTTGGGGATATTTATAAAGAGTCTTTCGAAAAAAATAGGAAGGTGGCAAACTCATGAGTACTGTTTTACAAGCACAGGAGCGGAAGGATATGCGGCGGTCAGCATTAAAAAAAATCCGCGATAATGGCAATATTCCTGCGGTTATTTATGGAGCCAGGGTTGAAAACAAACCGGTGTTTGTTAGCTCGGCTGACTTAACAAAGACGATACGCCAGTCAGGCAGAAATGGCATTATTTCTTTAGATGTCGATGGCCATAAAGTAGATGTCATATTATCTGACTACCAAGCGGACAGTATCAATGGACAAATTATTCATATTGATTTTTTGGCCGTCGATAAAAAATCAAACATTACCGTTGATGTCAGACTTGTTTTAACGGGAGAAGCTGCCGGTGTTAAAGACGGCGGTGTTTTGCAGCAGGTGCTGCATGAACTGCCGATTACGACCACGCCGGATCAAATTCCTCCACAAATTGAAGTGGATGTGACAAACCTTCAGGTTGGTGAAACCACAACAGTTGGCGATATTCTTCACCAAGGTGATTTTACGATTAACCTCGAAGACGATACAGTCATTGCCTCGATTCTGCCGCCAAAGCAGGAAGAGGAAATTAATGCCGGTGAGCAGCAGGAAGGCGGTCATCCTGTTCATGAAGAAGGAAGAGAAACAGAGCCGCTGGGTAAAGAGTAAAACTAGAGAAACAGACGTAGCCTGGACCAGGTTACGTCTTTTATCGCATAATTTTAAAATGGGAGATAGCGATGTTTCGGAAATTATTGAAAAGACAGGTTAAAGCGGGAGAGGGAGAGAAAGAAGGACAGATGAGATTAATTGTTGGTTTGGGAAACCCGGGAAGGCAATATGAACACACAAGACATAATGTCGGCTTTGATACCATTGATGAGTTATCGAAACGCCTGAACATCCCGCTGTCGCAGTCAAAGTGGAAGGGCTTGTACGGAATCGGACAGGCATCGGGGCAAAAGGTGTTGTTGTTAAAGCCGTTGACCTTTATGAATTTGTCTGGTGAGGCGGTCAGAGCAGTGATCGATTACTATCAAATAGAGATAGAGGATTTGCTGATCATTTATGATGATCTTGATTTGCCGGTTGGGAAAATTCGGCTGCGGCAAAAAGGCAGTCCGGGCGGACATAATGGCATCAAATCGATTGTGGCCCATTTAGGGACTCAAGAATTTAACCGGATTCGGATTGGGATCGATCGACCGGAACCAGGGGTCAGTATTATTGACTATGTTTTAGGCAGATTCCGTCCGGACGAGAGCGCAGCGATCCAAGCGGCGCTAAAAAAGAGTGCGGAGGCCTGTGAGGCTTGGCTCACATTGCCTTTTTTACAGGTAATGAATCAGTACAATAAGTAATCGATACTCCCGTGCCAGCCTGTTCAAGGCACCTTCGGCTAAGCTAATAGATCATGATACAGGCCACCCGTTCATACAATAAAGAAATATAACTGGAAAAAATTCCTTGAAAACAATCAGATGTGAATAAGTTCCTCCGGCAGCGTTCATACTAGTAAAGGAATAGCAGATTAGGGAGGGACAGGTGTGGCCATTCATTATTATTGTCGTCATTGTGGCGTAAAACTTGGCTCGATTGAGCAAGTATCAGTTCATTCGGAAGTACTTGGCCTTGATAAATTAACAGAACAAGAGAGACAGGATATGGTTATATATGAACCATCCGGTGACATTCAGATAAGGGCAATTTGTGAAGACTGTCAGGAAAGCTTGGAACGAAACCCTGATTACCATCAATACGATTTCCTTATACACTAATCCGCTTTGGATCGATCTCCAAAGCATTTTTCTATTGCCATTTGTAAATGATATTTCCTTATAATCTCACAGAACTAAATAAGAAAAATGGAAAGCAGCAGATAAGAACGATTTCTGCTTGATTTGTTAAGGGAGGAGGAGAGCTCTTGCAAGGTTTAAAGTCATTTTTTCTCCATCAAGACGATGTTAGCACATGTATCGCTGGAGTCGATGGGGGATTAAAAGAACAGTTAATCGCCGGATTATCGGGGTCTTCGAGAACAGTTTTAACAGCAGCACTTTATCAACAAATAAACAGGCCGGTGCTATTCGTAACCCATAATCTATTACAGGCACAAAAACTCTATGATGATCTTGTTAATCTATTAAGTGAAAAGGAAGTATTTCTTTTTCCAGCCAATGAGTTAATTGCAGCTGAGCTTAGCATTGCCAGTCCGGAATTAAAGGCACAAAGAATCGAGGTTTTAAATTACTGGAGCAAGCAAAAACAAGGAATATGCATTGTTCCTATTGCCGGGTTGAAGAAAATCCTTCCTCCTAAAGTTTTATGGCAAAAATATCAGCTCTCTTTAAAGGTTGGCGAAGAGATTGATCCTGATCAAATCTTAAATAAGTTTGTGATGATGGGCTATAACCGTCAAGAAATGGTGTCGACACCCGGAGAATTTAGCGTTAGGGGCGGAATTATTGATATTTATCCGCTGACCGAAGCCACCCCTCTGCGGGTAGAATTATTTGATACGGAGATTGAGTCGATTCGCTATTTTTCGTTAGAAGACCAGCGTTCCAAAGAGAAAGTGTCCAAGGTATCAATCGGACCGGCAACCGAATTGCTATTGGAGCCGGAACATTACAGTCGGATTATTTCAGGACTTGAATCCGGATTAGCGGAAAGCCTTAGAAAAATCAATGATGAAAAAGCTAAAATACAGCTATCGCAGAATATCAGCTATGAAATCGAGCAATTAAAAAACAAACAAGAACCGGATCAGGTGTTCAAGTACTTATCGCTCGCCTATGAAAACCCTCATAGTTTACTAGATTATCTTCCGGGCAATGGCCTTGTTGTCATTGATGAAATCAGCCGGGTACAGGAAATGGATGATTCCCTTGTCAAGGATGAAGCGGAATGGTACACATCGCTATTAAGCGAAGGTGAAATTATTCATGACCTTCAGATATCTCATAAACTGCAGAACTTAATGCAGCAAAATGAGCATCCCATTCTTTACCTGTCACTATTTTTACGTCATGTCGCCAATACAAACCCGCAAAATATCGTTAATATTTCCTGCAAGCAAATGCAGAACTTTCATGGACAAATGCATCTGTTAAAGTCGGAAATTGACCGCTGGATCAAAGGAAATTATGCAGTTGTTTTTCTTGGCCCTGATGAGGAACGAGTGAAAAAATTAGAGCGGGTGCTCGAAGACTATGAAATTCCTGCGGTCGTTGCTGATGCTAATCAACAAATGCCGCCGGGCAAGGTTCAAATTATCAAAGCATCGTTGCAAACAGGGTTTGAATTACCGATTCAAAAGCTTGCTGTGATTACGGAACAAGAGCTGTTTAGTAAGCGGGTAAGAAAGTCTGTTAAAAATCGCCAGAAGCTTTCCAATGCTGAAAGAATAAAAAGTTATTCTGAACTTAAAGCTGGTGATTATGTTGTCCATGTCAATCATGGGATCGGAAAATATTTAGGAATTGAAACGCTTGTGATAAATGGAATTCACAAGGATTATCTTCATATTCGTTACCAGGGAACCGATAAGCTGTATGTGCCCATTGATCAAATCGATCTTGTCCAGAAATATGTCGGCTCGGAAGGAAAAGAACCCAAGGTTTATAAACTTGGCGGCAGTGACTGGAAAAAGGTAAAGAAGAAAGTCCAATCATCCGTTGAAGATATTGCTGATGATTTAATTAAGTTGTATGCCGAACGGGAAGCAGCCGTCGGGTTTGCCTTTTCACCTGATGGAGATTTGCAGCGGGAATTTGAGGCCTCGTTTGCCTACCAGGAAACGGAAGATCAATTGCGTTCGATTCAGGAGATTAAGAAGGATATGGAACGGCCGCGGCCGATGGATCGGCTGTTATGCGGTGATGTCGGTTATGGAAAAACGGAGGTGGCCATTAGAGCAGCCTTTAAGGCGATCACCGATGGCAAGCAGGTTGCCTTTCTGGTACCAACAACCATTTTGGCGCAGCAGCATTATGAGACACTGCGGGAGCGATTCCAGGACTATCCGATTAATATCGGCATTTTAAGCCGTTTTCGTTCAAAAAAGCAGCAAACGGAAACAATCAAAGGGTTGAAGGCCGGCTCGATAGATATCGTGATCGGAACCCACCGCCTGCTTTCAAAGGATATCACTTATCACGATTTGGGGCTTTTGATTATTGACGAGGAGCAGCGGTTCGGAGTTTCCCATAAGGAAAAAATTAAACGGCTAAAAACAAATGTTGATGTACTGACACTGACAGCTACCCCAATTCCAAGGACTCTTCATATGTCGATGCTAGGGGTTCGCGACCTTTCGGTAATTGAAACACCGCCGGAGAATCGTTTCCCTGTGCAGACATATGTGATGGAATACAATGGTTCGCTTGTCAAAGAGGCGATTGAACGCGAGCTTGCCCGCGACGGACAAGTCTACTTTTTATATAACAGAGTAGAGGATATTGAACGTAAGACGGAGGAAATTTCCATGCTGGTCCCTGATGCACGGGTGGCCTTTGCCCATGGACAAATGACAGAAAATGAATTGGAGTCGGTGATGTTAGGTTTTCTTGCCGGCGATTTTGATGTGCTCGTCAGCACCACGATTATTGAAACAGGTGTCGATATTCCTAATGTCAATACGTTAATTGTTTATGATGCTGATCGCATGGGGCTTTCGACACTTTATCAGCTGCGCGGCCGCGTCGGCAGATCGAATCGTGTCGCTTATGCCTATTTTACCTATCGAAAAGATAAAGTGTTGACAGAGGTTGCCGAGAAGCGTCTGCAGACGATTAAGGAATTTACTGAACTCGGCTCCGGCTTTAAAATTGCGATGCGCGATTTATCGATCAGAGGTGCGGGAAATCTATTGGGCGCGCAGCAGCATGGTTTTATTGATTCTGTCGGCTTCGATCTGTATTCGCAGATGTTGAAAGAAGCGATTGAGGAGCGCAAGGCTGAGCTTGGGGAAGAACATGTGGAAGTCAAGCGATCAGTAGAAATTGATCTGGAGATCGATGCCTATATTCCAGATGCTTATATCCAAGATGGACACCAAAAGATTGAAATGTATAAGCGCTTCAGGGGCATCGAAACGCTTCAGGATGTTGAAGAACTGGAAGCGGAAATGTTAGACCGCTTTGGAGAATATCCGGCCGAAGTTTCGTATCTGTTCCAAATTGCCGAAATGAAAGTTTTTGCCATTCAAAATGGAGTCGAGCAAATTAAGCAGTTGAAACAAGAAGTAACCATTTTATTAACCGAAGAAATCACGAACACGTTGGATGGAAGCAAGCTATTCCATATTGGCAGCCGCTTTGGCAGGTCAGTAATTCCAGGCATGGAAGGAAAAAGGCTCAAAATTATTGTCAATACCAAGGAATATAAAACGGAGCAATGGCTTCATATCGTGTTTGAAATGATTAAAGGGTTACCGTTAGCCAAGAAGGAACAGGAAAACCCAGTTTAAGAATGTAATCCAGAAATTGGACAATGATCATCAATGTTGCTTTTGCTTAACGCTGAAAAGGGAATATTTCCTCCGTCTGTTTAAAAATAGTGAATAGAACTTTCCAGTTGAAAGATACTAAGTTCAAAGTTGGCGAATAGAAAAGCGGCAGCGCCTTGGCGCTGCAGCTAGACAGTTACATAGTTTCTCGCCAAGTTGAAAAATCATCAGATGAAAAGTGAGGCAACATTGGATGAAAGCAACTGGAATAGTTCGTCGAATTGATGATTTAGGTCGAGTCGTGATCCCAAAAGAAATACGTAGAACTTTGCGTATCCGTGAAGGGGACCCGTTAGAGATCTTTGTTGATCGCGATGGGGAGGTCATTTTAAAGAAGTATTCACCAATCAGCGAATTAAGCGATTTTGCCAAAGAGTATGCAGAAGCCCTATTTGACAGCCTCGGTAATCCTGTATTGATTTGTGATCGCGATGCCTTTATCGCAGTAGCGGGCAGCTCTAAAAAAGATTATTTAAATAAAAATATAGGTGCATTAGTGGAAAAAGTGATGGAGGAACGCAATTCCGTTCTCGTAACACAGCAGAGTGATATCGCCTTGATTGAAGGGAATGAAGAGCCGATTTCATCATATACAATTGGGCCGATTATTGCAAACGGCGATCCGATTGGAGCAGTAGTGATTTTCACAAAAGAAGGAACGCTGGGTGAGGTTGAACAAAAGGCGGTTGAGACCGCCGCGGGATTCTTAGCAAGACAAATGGAACAGTAGAATAGAAAAGCGGAAGCGCCTGGGCGCTGTAGCTAGACAATGAAAGGCAGCGCGGCTGCCTTTTTTCTGCCCCTAAATCCCAACTATGCTATAATACTACATTGGAGTTCAAAAATGGCAGGTGAGCCAATGAAGCAGACTTCTTCAGCGCAGACTTTAGTTAAAGGAACCTTTATTTTAACCATTGCGGCCGTCGTTACGAAGATTTTAAGTGCCGTCTATCGGGTTCCTTTTCAAAATATTGTCGGTGATATCGGCTTTTACATATATCAACAAGTTTATCCGTTTTACGGCATTGCCGTTGTCCTTTCGACGACCGGGTTTCCAGTAGTCATATCAAAGCTTTTTACCGAACAACAGGAAAATGGGAATGAGGAAAAATCCCGCTTTCTCTTGCTTGTATCCTATTTTTCGTTACAGTTTTTTGGCCTCGTTTGTTTTCTTAGTCTTTATTTGGGAGCAGATAAAATTGCCATATGGATGAATGACGGTGAACTGGCAAGTTTAATCAAGGTCGTCTCGATTGTGTTTTTAACCTTTCCGCTTGTTTCCGTGTTACGCGGTTATTTTCAAGCCAGGGGGGACATGGTACCAACCGCCTTATCACAGGTAGGTGAGCAGACAGTACGAATTGTAACGATTCTTTGTTTAGCCAGTCTGTTTATTCATAAAGGCTTTTCCTTATATCTGGTGGGCAGTGGTGCGATGGTTGGGTCCATTACCGGCAGTATCATTTCCGCAATTATCTTGTTTATGTTTATTTGGAAACGTAAAGAATGGAAACGAATTGTTCCTGAAAAAGTAAACTTGCACAGCTATTATCTTGAGATAAAGGAAATTGTTAAAGCTCTGACCGTGCAGGGGTTTTTGGTCTGCATTAGCGGCCTGCTGCTGATTATGATACAGCTGGTAGATGCTCTAAATCTTTATTCATTACTGACTGCAAGCGGTATCGAACAGTCAATGGCGAAAGGCCTGAAAGGGATTTTTGATCGCGGGCAGCCGTTAATTCAATTAGGAACTGTCGCCGCAACATCGATGTCACTAGCGATTGTCCCATTGATGACAAGGGAAAGACTAGCAGATCATACAGCCAGCTTGCATGATAAAATACGGCTTGCTGTAAAGTTAAGTATCGTCATTGGGGCAGGAGCCTCCTTTGGCTTATGGGCGATCATCAAACCAACCAATATCATGTTGTTTGAAAACGAATTTGGCTCGGACATACTGGGAATTCTTAGTTTTGTCATCTTGTTTACTTCGGTCATACTAACGGTGATTGCGATCATGCAAGGATTAGGCAGCCTGCTATTTCCCGCTGTTGCTGTTGCTTGTGTATTTCCGCTTAAATATTTTCTGAATATCTTACTCATACCTATATACGGAACCATGGGTGCGGCTGTTTCATCGTTAATCACACTTGGATTGATTAGTCTTGTTTTTATCTTAAGGCTGAAGCAGATGGTCGGCCTATCTCTGCTGCCATTCCGGTTGTTATTGATCGTTGCTGCGGCAACATTTGCGATGCTTGTTTTTTTAAAGGCCTTCTTATTTGTTACCGGGGTAATCTTTAGTACACACCATATTGGACGGGCAGGGGCGGCCTTGGAGGCGTTAGGAGCTGTAATTGGCGGCGGATTTACTTATTTATGGGTGATTATGAGGGGAAATGTGTTTCTGAAGGATGAGCTTGTCTTATTTCCATTTGGCAGCAGGCTCATGTACTTAATGTCACGAAAGGATTAAAAAATCATGATGAAAAAAATTGAAATCATCGGTCTCGGGGCTGGAGAGATCGACCAGTTGCCGCTGGGCGTGTATCGCAAATTAATCAAAGCAGAGCATCTGTTTTTACGGACAAAGGAACATCCGGTTGTTGCCGAACTGGAACAGGAGGGGTTAAACTATACCTCCTTTGATTCAGTCTATGAAAAGCATGCCCAATTTGCCGAAGTGTATCAGGAAATTGTCCAGATATTGCTGAAGGAGGCGGAAACGGCTGATCTTGTTTATGTGGTTCCAGGGCACCCGCTTGTGGCCGAGCAAACGGTTCAGCTTTTGCTGACGGCTGGCCCGAAACAGGGGATTGAAGTAACCATTGGCGGCGGGCAAAGTTTTATCGATCCTTTATTGGCTGCATTAAAGATTGATCCGGTAGAAGGGTTTCAACTGCTTGATGGAACCTCACTTCACTCCGGTCAGCTGCAAATCGACCAACATATCATCATCACCCAGGTGTACGATCCATTTTCTGCCTCCAATGTTAAGTTAACCTTAATGGAAAAATTGCCGGATGATTACGAAGTCGTGATTGTAACTGCGGCGGGCAGTCAGGATGAAGTCCTGACCAAAGTGCCGCTCTATGAATTGGATCGCCATGTATCACTTAATAATTTGACTTCAGTATATGTCCCGCCTGTAACAAATGATCAGATTTTGTGGAAGACATTTACGAGGCTTTGCCAGATTATTGCCGACTTAAGGGGTCCCGAAGGTTGTCCGTGGGATAAGGAGCAAACCCATGAATCATTAAAAAAATACTTGATTGAAGAAACTTTTGAGGTGATCGAAGCGATTGACAGCGGTGATATTGATCATTTGATTGAAGAACTCGGTGATGTCCTACTCCAGGTGATGCTTCATGCCCAAATTGGCAGTGATGAAGGGTATTTTACTATTGATGATGTCATTGAAGGTCTGTCAGCAAAAATGGTCCGCAGACACCCACATGTATTTGGTACCGGGTCGGCGGCAAATGCTGAAGAGGTTGTGAGAAATTGGCAACAGATTAAGAAGCAGGAAAAAGGTGAAGTAAAACCGGCTTCGATTTTAGAGGGCGTTTCCTATTCGTTGCCTAATCTCTTGCGTGCTTATGAACTGCAGAAAAAGGCTGCAAAGGTTGGTTTCGATTGGAAGGAAATTACCCCCGCCCTGGAGAAAGTAAAAGAGGAGCTTGAGGAATTTTCCGCAGAGCTGGATGGAACGGATGAAGGTCTTGACCGGGCAAAGCAGGAATTCGGGGATGTGCTGTTTGCCATTGTGAATGTAGCCAGGTTTTTAAAGATTAATCCGGAGGAGGCTTTATTTGCCACCAATGAAAAGTTCATCCGCCGGTTCCGCTATATTGAGCAAAAGGTGCAGGCAAGCGGCAGGGATTTTGCGGATTATTCGCTTGAGGAACTGGATCGGTATTGGGAGGAAGCGAAGGCAAAGGGTCTATAAAGTGAAACTTCCATCAGTGGGGGTCTTACTGCCTGTTAAGGCGGGATAAATAAGGAGGAGCAATATTTATGCGATTGGATAAGTTTTTAAAAGTATCGCGGTTAATTAAGCGCAGGACTTTAGCGAAAGAAGTATCGGATCAAGGCAGAATTGAGATTAATGGCAAGGAAGCCAAGGCCAGTTCGACGGTTAAGGTTGGTGATGAATTAACCCTAAGGCTTGGGCAAAGGAAATTGACGGTAAGAATTGAGCGGATTCAAGAGACAACCCGGAAAGAAGAAGCAGCCGAAATGTATACGATTTTGCAAGAAGAAAGGGTTCGACCGACAGATAACCCGGTCGACTAATCCGGTTCTAATTTTTCATTTTTCACATAAAAATGTACAGAATGGTTGTACAAATGATTGTGAGGGATGAAAAATGAGCCAATTATATGAGCCAAATACAGCAAAAGACAGTATTCAGGATCATGATGTGATCATGAGAGGAAGAAAGCTTCTTGATATTACAGGCGTCAAACAAGTGGAGAGCTTTGATAATGAAGAGTTTCTGCTAGAAACCGTGATGGGGTTTTTGGCGATTAAAGGGCAAAATTTGCAAATGAAAAATTTGGATGTGGAAAAAGGGATTGTGTCGATCAAAGGTAAAATTTATGACTTGGTGTACCTTGATGAGCACCATGGGGAGAAAGCTAAGGGATTCTTTAGCAAGTTATTCCGATGACACTTTCGACGCAATTTTTAACAATGGTTTCGATGATTGGCATGGGGTCGTTGTTTGGTGCTATGTTTGACACGTATCAGCGCTTTTTAAAACGACCGAAACGTAAAGCTTGGATTGTGTTTATCAATGATTTATTATTTTGGGCGATCCAGGCATTACTGATCTTTTATATTTTATTTCTTGTTAATAAAGGAGAAATCCGGTTCTATATTTTTCTTGCCCTTATTTGCGGATTTGCTGCCTACCAGAGCTTGTTACAAGGCATCTATCTGCGCTTGCTCGAAGGGGTTATCCAAATCTTCATTTACACTTACCGATTTATTAAAAAGTCCCTCCAGCTTCTCATTTATAAACCGGTCGTTGGTTTGATTCAGCTAATTTCGGTGATTGTTTTGGCATTTGGCAAGGGGCTGTGGACCCTTGTCAAATTCATTTTCCAAGCATTTCAATTTATCATGAAGATCATCCTGGGAATTTTGGAAAAAATATTTTTGATATTATGGGGACTTTTGCCGAAAGGTCTTAAAAATTCAGTCGAGAAGTTATATAATAGAATAGCAGGAAATTCCAAGAAAATAACGAATTATATGATTAACTGGTTAAGTAAATGGAAGAAGAGAAAAGAGTAAGGAAGGGTAAGGAAAATGGGAGCGGAAAGACGAAGGAATGTTTCCAAGATTCAGACAACGTATCTCAAGCAGCAGGAATATGCAGAAATTGCCTCAGCCAGGAAAAAGAAGCTGTTAATCAGACGGCTTTCGTTATTTTTTGTTTTGGCCAGTGTTATTTCTTATTTAATGATTTCCAGTGTTCTTTCCCAATCCGCAAAAATAGAAGCGAAAACTGCTGAAAAGCAAAAGCTGGAACAGAAGTTATCACAGTTGAAGAAGAAAGAAAGTATTCTGAAAGAGGACATCGTGAAACTCCATGATAAGGATTATATTGGGAAGCTGGCAAGAAAAGAATACTTTTTCTCGGAAAAGAATGAAATTATCTTTAATATTCCGGAAGAGGATAAGGAAAAATGAACCAAAGCTTAAGCTTATTGACACTTAATTTTTCCTTTCTGTATAATAAAGTAAGTATGATTTTTTAAATTTTTAAGGAGGAACATTTTTTTTATGTCAATCGAAGTAGGCAGCAAGTTACAGGGAAAGGTAACAGGGATTACAAATTTCGGAGCGTTTGTGGAGCTGCCGGATGGATCAACAGGACTCGTACACATTAGCGAGGTTGCTGACAATTATGTAAAGGATATCAATGATCATTTGAAAGTTGGTGACCAAGTAGAGGTCAAAGTCCTGAATGTTGAAAAGGATGGGAAAATTGGCCTGTCCATTAAGAAGGCCAAGGATCGCCCAGAGCCTAAGGAAAGGAACTCCCATTCGCAACGTCCTCGTCATGGTAAGGCCAATGACCGCGGCGGCAATAGAACAGAAACCTTTGAAGCAAAAATGGCGCGCTTTTTAAAAGACAGTGAAGACCGCCTATCTTCGCTAAAGCGACATACAGAGTCAAAACGTGGCGGAAGAGGAGCCAGACGAGGTTAATATACTTGCTGCTAACTTTTAAGCGAATATAGCAGAATGACAAGACGGGTCACTGACGACCTGTCTTTTTTTTGTCTAGCTGCTCAGGCCAGACTATGCCAGCTGAAATTTGTACGGAGGAAAAGCGTTTGCTTAAACAAGCGAACCCTAAATCACAAATTTGGCCTCGTTTTGAATGATTATGAGTGAATATAGTAGAAACAGTCGAACAAATTTGGGGATTCCGTTCATAATTTTGACAAACTTTTAAATCTAGCAATTTTATAATAGGGGACAACTAGAAAATAGCAGGGGAGTGGTTCCATGGGAAAGGTAGAACAAGAGTTAATAGAGTCGCCCGGGGAAGTTAATTTTCAGACAACAGAAATGGCTTTTCAGAAGATAATGAGGAAAATACAATTTCAGCTGGAATCCTTTTTTATCAGAAAAGGGATTCTGCTCTTAATGATCGGATTTTTACTTGGGCGCGCGCTAATTCTGGCGAAATTGACCCCATTTAGTCTACCTTTTTTCGCATCTGTCTATGTCATTAAAAAGGATCGGGCACCACTTGCCCTTATAGGATTAATCACTGGCGCGGCAACTCTTTCATTAGCCAACGCCGCTTTTACCTTTACAATCACCATTTTCTTTTTGATTGTCTTCCGAATCAGCCAAAAATGGCTTAAGAATGAAATGAAGGCACTGCCTTTCTATGTTGCCGCCATTCTCGGTGTTGGAAAATGGGCAGAGTCCTTTATCCTTTTCCATCAATTAACAATCTATAATGGCATGATGGTGGGGGTTCAAGCGTGTCTGGCGTTTATTTTAACTTTAATCTTTTTACAAAGCATCCCGTTATTCACTTTATATAAAAGACGCCAGCTGTTAAAGACGGAAGAAATCGTTTGCTTAATTATCATGCTGGCATCGATTATGACCGGCACCATCGGCTGGAAGCTTTACGATCTATCGATTGAACATATTTTGGCCCGCTACTTGGTGATGATCTTTGCTTTCATTGCCGGTGCCACAGTCGGCTCAACAGTTGGCGTCGTGACCGGGCTGATTTTTACCCTTGCCAGCATTTCCAGTTTCTATCACATGAGCTTGTTAGCATTCACCGGGGTGCTGGGTGGCTTGTTAAAGGAAGGGAAAAAAGTGGGCGTTTCATTTGGATTACTCATTGCTACGTTGTTAATCGGAATGTACGGCGAAGGTGGCGGGTCGGTAAAACTGATGCTGCTAGAATCGGCTGCCGCAATTGGATTATTTCTACTGACTCCTAGGGCATTGACGTCAAGACTGGCAAAATATATTCCCGGGACTCCGGAATATACAGCTGAACAGCAAAAATACATGCGGAAAATGCGCGATGTGACCGCGCATCGGGTTTCGCAATTCTCCAGTGTCTTTGATGCCTTGTCGAAGAGCTTTTCACAAATGGAGCTTCTCTCAAAGGAAGATGAAGGCCAGCGGGAGCTTGATTATTTCATGGGCAATGTCACCGCAAAGACCTGTCAAAACTGCTTTAAGAAGGAGCAGTGCTGGGCGAAGAACTTTGCTACAACATATACTGCGATGGAGGAAGTTATTCATGAAATGGATCAAAATGACGGCAGTATCTCCTTAAGGGTGTCAAGGGAATGGGAAAAGCTTTGTTCCCGTCCGAAAAAGGTCTATGACACGATCAGTCAGGAATTAACTTTTTTTCAAGCCAGTAAAAAGCTAAAGCGAAAAGTTCATGAAAGCCGGAAACTGGTTGCCGATCAGTTAATGGGCGTTTCTGAAGTGATGGATAATTTTGCAAAAGAAATTCAACGGGAACGGGAAAATTATTATAAGCAGGAAGAGCAAATCATTGAGGCGATTCAGGGGTTTGGCATCCATATTGAGCAGGTGGAAATCTATAGCTTGGAACCGGGTAATATTGACATTGAAATGGCTGTGCCATTCTGCAATGGCCACGGTGAATGTGAAAAGTTAATTGCTCCGATGCTGACGGATATTCTGGGGGAAACAATCGTCGTGAAAAAGGAGGAATGTGCCAGCCATTCCGGTGGTTTTTGTCAGACCACTTTTAGGTCCTCCAAGGCATTTGTTGTTGAAACAGGTTTTGCCCATGCGGCCAAGGACGGCGGGTTAATTTCAGGTGACAGCTATTCGACAATTGAACTCGGGTTTGGAAAATATGCGCTAGCAATCAGCGATGGCATGGGAAATGGCGAGCGTGCTCATTACGAAAGTAAAGAAACCCTCCAGCTGCTGCAAAAAATTCTGCAATCAGGGATTGAGGAAAAGGTAGCCATTAAATCGGTCAACTCGATCCTCTCGCTTAGAACCACGGATGAAATCTTCTCGACATTGGACTTGGCCATGATTGATTTACAAACCGCTGCAGCCAAGTTTTTGAAGATTGGCTCCACCCCGAGTTTTATTAAACGAGGCCATAAAATAATAAAAATCCAAGCCAGCAATTTACCAATGGGGATTCTTCAGGAGTTTGAAGTAGATGTTGTCGCTGAGCAGTTAAAGGCTGGCGATTTGTTAATCATGATGAGTGACGGGGTCTTTGAGGGACCAAAACATGTGGAAAATTATGATGTATGGATGAAACGGAAGCTGCTCGAATTGGAAACCGATGATCCGCAAGAGGTGGCTGATTTGATTTTAGAGGAAGTGATTCGCTCCAGGGCGGATATGATTGATGATGATATGACGGTGGCAGTAGCGAAAATTAAGCACAATACACCGAAGTGGGCCTCCATTCCGGTTCAGAAGCTTAGGCGTCAGGCATAACTGCTTTATTTTATCCAGCTCTGTCAATAAATATGTATAAATAACCTTTTCCCCGTCGAAAATGATAGCAACTCAAGTTGTGGAGGGAGTAGGTTATGTACACAGGTAAAATCCGTCAGATTCTATTAATTACAGATGGCTGCTCAAATCAAGGCGAGGACCCGATTGCCATGGCTGCACTCGCCAAGGAACAGGGTCTGACCGTTAATGTGATCGGAGTAATGGAGCACGACGTCATTGATGAAAAAGGAATAACCGAAATTGAAGGGATTGCCGCCTCAGGCGGCGGGGTGAGCCAGATCGTCTATGCGAAACAGCTTTCGCAAACGGTTCAGATGGTCACCCGAAAAGCAATGAATCAAACAATCCAAGGGGTTGTCAATCGCGAACTGCAGCAAATTTTAGGGCGTTCCCAATCAATGGAAGACCTTCCTCCGGAGAAACGTGGTGAAGTGATGGAGGTTGTCGATGAATTAGGGGAAACTGTCGATTTAGAAGTGTTGATTCTTGTCGATACAAGCGCAAGTATGAAGCAGAAGCTGGAGACAGTAAAAGAGGCTCTGCTTGACCTTTCCTTAAGCTTAACGGCAAGAACAGGGAATAACCAATTTTCCGTTTATGTATTTCCCGGGAAAAATAGTTATGTCGAAAAATTGCTCGATTGGACTCCAAAACTACAAAGTTTGGCAACCATTTTTTCACAACTGTCAACCGGGGGCATTACACCTACGGGACCAGCGATCAGAACTGCCCTTTCCTCGTTTAACCAAAAACGTTCAATAAGGAGCCTGCTGTCAAATGATGATGAATCATTCTTTGAAGAGTCAGTGTAAGGTTCGCTCTGGTACGGTTATAACAGGGAAATGGCATGGCAATCAGTATACGGTTATAAAGGAACTGGGATTTGGCGCAAACGGAGTGGTCTACCTTGCCAGTTTTAAGGGAGCGCAGGTAGCGTTGAAAATGAGTGATAATGATATGTCAATCACCTCTGAGGTTAATGTGTTAAAATCCTTTGCAAAGGTCCAGGGGCCATACTCCCTTGGGCCTTCTTTGCTTGATGTCGATGATTGGACAAGCAGCCAGGGAAGGATTTCTTTTTATGTAATGGAATATATCCACGGCCCCAATCTGCTGTCTTTTTTAGAACAAAAAGGGAAGGCCTGGATGCCTGTTCTCTTTCTTCAGTTATTAAATAATTTAGCTGAACTTCACGAAAAGGGTTGGGTGTTCGGTGACTTAAAACCGGAGAATTTAATTATTTCCGGACCGCCGCCCAAAATCAGGTGTATCGATGTTGGCGGTACAACAATCCAGGGCCGGTCGATCAAGGAATTTACGGAGTTTTATGACCGGGGCTATTGGGGACTGGGCTCGCGAAAAGCTGAGATAACCTATGATTTATTTGCCGTGGCGATGATGATGATAAACTCAGCCTATCCAAAAAGATTTAATAAAACAACTGGCGGAATCTCCCAACTCCGAGAGGCACTCCGGCAACGGCCGGAACTTAAAATGTATGAATCGGTCATCATAAAGGCGTTGCAGGGCCACTATCGGAGCGCCGGGCAGATGCGAACAGACCTGTTGGAATGTATCAGCGATCAGCCCAATAGAGAAAATGTTAATAGCAAAACAGGGCGGCGAAGAGGAAACAGTGTCGCTGGAATCAAACAATCAGCCCCGACGTCTCCAGATTCTAAACCAATGACGAGGAAACAATATCGCAGAAAACAGAAAAAACACAATTGGCTGGAATTTTTTCTGATTATGGTAGTTGTAGCGACTTTCTATGCCTTGTATATTGTACTAAAATTACAATAATAAGTGAAACTTCTTTTGAAGTTAATCGTATTAAAGGAATCAATGAGTTTTAAGGGACAATCTTTTGATAGAGAGAACCTATAGTTTGAAACAAGCTTAAATAAAGTTGTAAACTAAAAGGTAACTTATATCTAAGGAAGAGTGTATTTTATGTTGCAAACAAAGGTTACAGCCTTTCTTCAGCATCATGCATTTAAGCTTGAGAACAAAAGAATCGTTGTTGGTGTTTCAGGAGGACCCGATTCATTGGCACTTCTTCACTTTTTGCTCCAGAATCGAGAGAAACAAGGCCTGTTTATTGTCGCTGCTCATATTGATCATATGTTCAGAGGGCCGGAATCTTATGAAGATGCGTTGTTTGTCAAAGAGTATTGCCAACAAAACCGGATTCCTTTTGAGATGGTCCAAGTAAACGTTCCGGAGATGATGAAATTAACAGGAAAAAGTGCTGAATCGGCAGGTCGGGAGGTCCGTTATGAGTTTTATTATAAGGTTATGGAGAAGTATAATGCTCCTTACTTAGCTCTGGCCCATCATGGTGATGACCAAACCGAAACGATCCTCATGCGGCTGACAAGAGGAAGTACGGGAATGGCAAGGGCAGGCATTCTGTTCTCCCGCCCGTTTCATAGCGGAACGATCTTCCGCCCGTTTTTATGCCTAACGAAAACGGACATTGAGAAATATTGCCAGGAGCACAATCTTACCCCAAGGATTGATCCTAGCAATCAAACCGAAGTATACAGCCGTAACCGCTATCGCTTAAAGGTTCTGCCGTTTTTAAAAACCGAAAATCCTCAGGTTCATGAGCAATTTCAGCGCTTTAGTGAGGAATTACAAGCGGATGAAATGTTTCTGCAGGAATTAACTGTCCAAGAATTGAATAAAGTAGTGAAAAAAGAGAAGCGTCAGAAGTTACCATTGATATCGGGCTATTCTCCAGAGTGCCTTTACCTTTACAAAGGAGAGGGATTCAACTAATATTAAACTATCTTTATAAAGAAAAACCTGCTGATCTTTCTGCGTTACATATAGATCAGGTTTTAAACTTAATCAATCATGGCAAACCTTCAGGGAAACTTGACTTTCCCAATGGTTTAAAGGTTTATCGTTCTTATGGTGATTTATTACTTTCATTTCGAAAACATAAGTCTGAATTGGAATCGTATTATTTTATCTTGAAGGAGCCGGGGCGGATTCACCTGCCAAATGGCCGACAAATTCAGCTCCAATATGCTGATAAGGAGACGCTGCAGAAGGGCGCCAATACAGCTGTGTTTCCGGCAGAGAGCATCAAATGGCCGATTATTATTCGCACCAGGAAAATGGGTGACCGAATGACTATTAAAGGAATGCAAGGATCAAAAAAAATAAAGGACATTTTTATTGATCAAAAGATCCCGTTACAAGATCGAAATACATGGCCGATCATTACGGATGGAGACGATTGTATTATTTGGCTTCCAGGTTTAAAAAAGTCAGCATTTGAAGGAATGAACCCGACAACAAAACACTATATACAATTCACTTATGATAAATTAACATCTTCTAGGGGGCACATATGAAACACGATATTGAAAAGGTACTAGTAACAGAGGACGAGATTCAAGAAAAAATAAAGGAGTTGGCAGCCCAATTAACAGAGGAATATCATGATCGCTTTCCGCTTGCCATCGGCGTTTTAAAGGGTGCTATGCCGTTTATGGCTGATTTATTAAAGCGAATGGATTGTTATTTGGAAATGGACTTTATGGATGTTTCCAGCTATGGCAATGCTGTTGTTTCTTCCGGAGAAGTAAAAATCCTCAAAGATTTGGATACATCTGTTGAAGGCAGAGATATTTTAATTATCGAGGATATTATTGACAGCGGTCTTACTTTGAGTTATTTAGTCGATTTATTCAAGTACCGCAAGGCAAAATCGATTAAAATTGTGACCTTGCTTGATAAACCGGCGGGGAGAAAGAGTAACATCAAAGCCGATTATGTCGGGTTTATCGTTCCGGATGAATTTGTCGTCGGCTATGGATTGGATTACATGGAGAAGTATCGAAACCTTCCATATATTGGAGTGCTAAAACCTGAAGTATATAGCAATAACGATTAAATGATAGCCATTGGAAGCAAGTGTATTTTCTTGAATTTGTAAGATTTTCTATGATACTATTTTATATAGTCTGTTTTAACGCGGGAGGAGGTAAGAGATGAATCGGATTTTCCGTAACACCATCTTTTATTTATTGATATTTTTAGTTATTATCGGCGTCGTTAGTTTCTTCAATGGAAGCAATGAGCCAACCGATCATATTTCATATGACAAATTTGTTCAACAATTAGAAAATAATGGTGTCAAATCTTTTTCAATACAGCCTGAGCGCGGTGTATTTGAAGTGCGTGGTGAATTGGAAGCAGGTAATAAAAAATTCATCACTTATATCCCAAACAGTGAGAAAATCCTTGACCGGATTGATAAGGCTGGTTCCAAGGTTGAAGTAATGCCGGCGAAGGAAACAAGCGGCTGGGTTACCTTCTTTACTTCGATTATTCCGTTTGTGATTATCTTTATTTTATTCTTCTTCTTATTAAACCAGGCTCAAGGCGGAGGCAGCCGTGTGATGAACTTCGGTAAATCCAAGGCAAAGCTTTATAATGATGACAAGAAAAAGGTCCGTTTTAGAGATGTTGCTGGTGCTGATGAAGAAAAAGCTGAGCTTATCGAAGTAGTGGAGTTCTTAAAAGACCCGCGGAAATTCTCTGAACTGGGGGCACGGATTCCTAAAGGGGTTCTTCTTGTTGGACCTCCAGGGACCGGTAAAACATTGCTTGCCCGTGCAGTTGCGGGTGAAGCAGGGGTTCCATTCTTCTCCATCAGCGGTTCTGATTTTGTTGAAATGTTCGTTGGGGTCGGGGCGTCCCGTGTACGTGACTTGTTCGAGAATGCAAAGAAAAATGCTCCTTGTATTATTTTTATCGATGAGATTGATGCTGTTGGCCGTCAGCGTGGAGCCGGTCTCGGCGGTGGCCATGATGAGCGCGAGCAGACGTTAAACCAATTGCTTGTCGAAATGGATGGATTTGGGGCAAATGAAGGAATTATTATCATTGCTGCTACCAACCGTCCTGATATTTTGGACCCAGCCTTACTGCGTCCAGGCCGTTTTGACCGGCAAATTACGGTTGACCGTCCTGATGTTAATGGTCGTGAAGCAGTACTGCGCGTTCATGCCCGCAATAAGCCTTTAGACGAATCGGTGAACTTAAGAAATATTGCGATGCGGACACCAGGGTTCTCCGGTGCCGATTTAGAGAACCTATTAAATGAAGCAGCCCTTGTAGCGGCGCGGCAAAATAAAAAGAAAATAGATATGGTTGATATTGATGAGGCAACTGACCGGGTCATTGCCGGTCCGGCGAAAAAGAGCCGGGTGATCTCCGAAAAAGAACGCCGGATTGTCGCTTTCCACGAAGCAGGTCATACGGTTATCGGTTTAGTATTGGATGAGGCCGAAATGGTTCATAAGGTTACCATTGTTCCACGGGGACAGGCTGGCGGTTATGCGGTCATGCTTCCAAAAGAAGACCGTTACTTCATGACTAAACCAGAACTGTTAGATAAAATTGTCGGCTTATTAGGCGGCCGTGTCTCAGAGGAAATTGTTTTTGGCGAAGTAAGTACGGGAGCCCATAATGACTTCCAGCGGGCGACCGGTATTGCCCGCCGAATGGTGACGGAATTTGGGATGAGTGATAAGCTTGGTCCATTACAGTTTGGTCAACAATCAGGTGGTCAAGTATTTCTCGGGCGCGATATCGGCAATGAACAAAATTATTCGGATGCGATTGCTTATGAAATCGACCTTGAGATTCAACGATTTATTAAGGAATCTTACGAAAGATGTAAAAAGATTCTTATCGAGAACCGCGATAAGCTTGATTTGATTGCCAACACCTTGCTTGAGGTAGAAACACTAAATGCAGAACAAATTAAATATTTAGTAGATCATGGCCACTTACCGGAAAATCCTGAAGAATTGGCAACCGTTAAAGTTGGCACCAAAAAGCAGGATGACCTGAAAGTTAATATTAACAAAAAGAAGGACGAGGAGCCTGACGAGGAGAAATCATTCCTCGATACCCCTCCTGATGAAATTGACTATAAATAATATCGCAAAGAGAGCTTCGCATGAAGCCCTCTTTTTTTCAACCAATTTAAATTATGGTATTATGTTTGCATGTAAATAAGAAAATTCTATTTAAAAGTGAGTGATAAACTTGATATTTGTTTTTGACGTGGGGAATACCAATACGGTGCTCGGTGTTTATAAAGGGGATCAGTTAAAATTTCATTGGCGGATTGAAACAAGCCGAAATCGTACGGAAGATGAATTTGGCATGAGTATTAAAGCGTTGTTTGAACATGCCGGGCTTCGTTTTTCCGACATTGATGGGATTATTATTTCTTCCGTTGTACCGCCGATCATGCTGGCCTTGGAACGGATGTGCCAAAAATATTTTCAGCTAAAACCGCTGATTGTTGGCCCTGGCATTAAAACAGGCTTAAACATCAAATATGAAAACCCTAGGGAAGTTGGTGCTGACCGCATTGTCAATGCAGTGGCAGCGATCCATGAATATGGCAGCCCGCTTATTATTGTTGATTTTGGCACGGCAACAACATATTGCTATGTTAATGAGGATCGGCAATATTTAGGCGGAGCAATTGCCCCCGGAATTGGTATTTCCACTGAAGCATTATACTCAAAAGCGGCCAAATTGCCGCGGATTGAAATCGCCCGTCCCGAGGGGGTAATTGGGAAAAACACAGTCGCTGCCATGCAAGCAGGGATTGTCTATGGTTATGTCGGGCAAGTTGAAGGAATTGTTAAACGGATGTCGGAGCAAAGTAAAACCAAACCGAAAGTGATTGCAACAGGCGGTTTGGCCCCGTTAATTGCTAATGAAACAAATGTGATTGATGTGGTCGACCCATTTTTAACGTTAAAGGGCTTGCAGCTCATCTATAAACGAAATTTGGGGAATTCTAAAGAATGATAGGATTAGTGGAAGCACGGGCAATTTTAACCATGATTCACGAAGAAATTCGGAGGGTGATTTTTTGAAGGATTATTTAGTTAAGGCGTTAGCTTATGATGGAATGATTCGTGCATATGCGGTGCGGACAACGGAAATAATAAGTGAAGCGCAGCGTCGTCATCAAACCTGGCGGACTGCTTCCGCCGCGCTTGGCCGTGCGATGACCGCAGGGGTCATGATGGGGGCGATGTTAAAAGGTGATGAAAAACTAACGATAAAAATTGACGGTGGCGGGCCGCTTGGTCCAATTCTTGTTGATAGTAATGCCAAAGGTGAGGTCCGTGGTTATGTAACCAACCCTCAGGTGGATTTTGAATCAAATGAGCACGGGAAGCTTGATGTCCGCCGTGCGGTTGGCACGAATGGAATGCTGTCCGTTGTCAAGGATATCGGTCTGCGGGATTTTTTTTCCGGCCAGGTTCCGCTCGTTTCCGGTGAATTAGGGGAGGATTTCACTTATTACTTTGCTACTTCAGAACAGACACCATCCTCTGTCGGTGTTGGGGTGTTAGTAAATCCGGATGATACAATTCTGGCTGCCGGCGGCTTTATTTTGCAAATCATGCCCGGAACCGAGGATTCGGTCATTGCTAAATTGGAGCAGCGGCTTCAAACGATCGCGCCAATTTCAACATTGATTGAACAAGGGTTAACTCCTGAGGAAATCTTGGCGGAACTTTTCGGTAAGGAGCACGTCAAAATTATTGAAACGATGCCGGTACGGTTCCAATGTACTTGCTCCAAGCAACGTTTTGCAGATGCCATTGTCGGGTTAGGAAGGCAGGAAATAATGGCAATGATTGAGGAAGATGGAGGGGCAGAAGCCCATTGCCACTTCTGTAATGAAAAATATCATTATTCCAAAGAGGAGTTAGAACAATTGGCGCAGGAAGCCAATTAAATAGATCAAAACATCTTAGCATAGGAGAATGTACTTCTGTGCTTCTTTTATATCTGAAATTTCCGTTAAAAATAATTGACAAGACAAGGTAAAATTGCTAAATTATAAGTATATAAAACCAATAAAAATACTCGGAATAGAGGTGCCTTTATTATGGGACGTATTGCCAATTCGGTGACTGATTTAATTGGCCAAACACCAATTGTAAAGCTAAACAGAATAACAGATGAAAACAGCGCTGAGGTTTACTTAAAGCTGGAATATTTTAACCCAGGAAGCAGTGTGAAGGACCGGATCGGGTTAGCGATGATTGAAGCAGCCGAGGAAAAGGGACAGATTAAACCGGGAGATACCATTATTGAACCAACTAGTGGTAATACGGGAATCGGTTTGGCCATGGTTGCTGCAGCAAAAGGCTACAAAGCCGTGTTTGTGATGCCGGAGACGATGAGTTTGGAAAGGCGGAATCTGCTTCGCGCTTACGGTGCCGAGCTTGTGTTAACACCTGGACCAGAAGGAATGAAAGGGGCAATTGCCAAAGCAGAAGCATTGGCCGCCGAGAATGGCTATTTTATGCCGCAACAGTTTAAGAACGAAGCAAATCCAGAGGTTCACAAAAGAACAACAGGAAAAGAGATTGCTGAACAAATGGACCAGCTTGATGCCTTTGTTGCCGGAATCGGTACAGGCGGAACCATCTCTGGTGCAGGAAGCGTCCTCCGTGAAAAGTTTCCAAATATCAAAATAGTTGCGGTTGAACCACAGGATTCACCTGTTCTATCGGGCGGAAAACCAGGTCCTCACAAGCTTCAAGGGCTCGGAGCCGGATTTGTGCCTGACACCTTAAATACGCAAATTTATGATGAAATCATTCAAGTAAGTACTGATGAAGCATTCGCTGCATCCCGCCGCGCAGCCAGAGAAGAAGGAATTTTAGGCGGTATTTCTTCCGGTGCCGCTGTGCATGCTGCATTAAAAGTGGCAAAGGAACTTGGCAAAGGCAAAAAGGTACTGGCCATTATTCCAGATAATGGCGAACGTTATTTAAGTACAGCGTTGTATCAGTATGATGCAGAATAGGAAATAATAAAGGGTCGGTGGCTACCGGCCTTTTTTTTATGAAAAAATGATTCTCATATGAATTTCATGTATGATAAAAACAGTGAAAAGTTTTAACAACAGGGGGATGAATTATGAAATTGAAGGAAGCAGAGGAAGTCATTTATTGTGGCTCATATACGTTAGATTTTTCAAAAAAGACTTATGTCATGGGGATTTTGAACGTAACACCTGATTCCTTTTCGGATGGCGGTAAATTTAATGAGGTAGAACTAGCGGTAGAACATGCAAAGGAAATGGTCGCAAATGGGGCGGATATTATTGATATTGGCGGAGAATCAACACGTCCGGGATTTGCCGCTGTCTCAGCAGAAGAGGAGTTAAAACGGGTCATTCCGGTGATTGAAGCGGTAGCCAAGCATGTGGATGTTCCTCTGTCGATTGATACTTATAAAGCGGCGGTAGCCAAGCAAGCCATAGAAGCAGGCGCCCATATGATCAATGATGTTTGGGGAGCCAAGGCGGACGAGCAAATGGCAGCTGTTGCGGCAAAATATGATGTACCGATTATCTTGATGCATAATCGTCGTGAGCGAAATTATCAGAATTTTGTCCGGGACGTCATTAACGATATATTTGAGAGCATTACGATTGCCAAGAAAGCCGGTGTGAAGGATGAAAAAATTATTCTTGACCCGGGAATAGGCTTTGCTAAAGATTATCACGAAAACATTTTGATGATGCAGAATTTAGATAAGCTGGTCATGCTCGGATACCCTGTATTATTGGCTACTTCACGAAAAAGAATGATTGGTGAGGCGTTGGATCTTCCCGTTAATGAAAGAATGGAAGGAACCGGGGCAACCATTTGCTATGGAATCCAAAAAGGTTGCCAAATGATTCGGGTCCACGATGTGAAGGAAATGAGCCGAATGGCAAAAATGATGGATGCGATGATGGGGAAGGGTGAAAACTTTGGATAAAATTTATGTGAACGGAATGGAGTTTTACGGTTACCATGGGGTTTTTCCTGAGGAAAAAGTACTTGGACAGCGCTTTTCCGTTGATTTAATCGTATTTCTCGATCTGAAGCAGGCAGGTGAAACGGATAAATTGGAACACTCGGTTCATTACGGGGAGTTATATCAATTGTGTAAAGAAATTGTTGAAGGAAAACCTTATAAATTAGTTGAATCTGTAGCGGAAAAAATTGCTGCTGGAGTGTTAAATCAATTTACGCTTGTTCAAGAGGTAACGGTGAAGGTGACGAAACCTGATCCGCCGATACCTGGTCATTATGATTCTGTTGCTGTGGAAATTACAAGGGGTAGATAGGCATGAAAAACGTATCCATTATTGCTCTCGGTTCTAATGTTGGTAATCGTCTTGAACAGTTGCTTACGGCAATCAAAAAATTGACAAGCTCCCCGGATATCGAGTTGGTAAATTACTCCTCCATTTACGAGACAGACCCTGTCGGATATGAGAACCAGGATCCATTTTTAAACATGGTGATCGAGATAGAGACAGATTTAGATGCGCTGGAATTATTAGACCGATGTTTAACGATTGAATTAGAACTTGGAAGAAAGAGGGAAATAAGGTGGGGACCACGGACAATTGACCTTGACATTCTGGCATTTAATCAAGAAAATATTAATCATGTGAAACTAATTGTTCCCCATCCCAGGATGAAGGAACGGGCATTTGTATTAGTGCCGCTTTTGGAAATGAAGCCGGAATATAAGATGGTTGGTATGGAACAGCCTATTTCAATACTGTTGGATGAATTACCCGATAGAGAAGGAGTCCGATTATGGAAGCGGAAAAATGGGGAAGACGGATTCGGGCATATCGGAAGCTAAAGGGATATACTCAGGAGGGCTTTTCGAAGGAACTGGGGGTCTCAGTATCCATCTTAGGTGAAATTGAACGAGGAAATCGTCTGCCCACCGAGGAGCTGCTAGTAAGGATTGCACATAGTTTAAAAATATCGATCGAGGATTTGGCACCGAAAGAATAGCAAAGCTATAGGTGCCTGGGTGACAAGGAAGATTAAGGAGCTGGTGATGTGCTAAAAATAGGTAAGATTGAAATGAACAACCCTGTTGTCCTCGCACCAATGGCTGGGGTCTGTAACTCTGCATTCCGTTTAACCGTTAAAGAGTTTGGCGCAGGCCTCGTTTGTGCCGAAATGGTGAGTGACAAAGGGATTGTGTTTAAAAATGAAAAAACCATGAATATGCTATATATTGATGAGCGGGAAAAGCCGTTAAGCCTGCAGATTTTTGGCGGCGAAAAAGAAACCCTGGTTGAAGCGGCTAAATTTGTTGACCAGAATACAAACGCCGACATTATCGACATTAACATGGGCTGTCCTGTCCCGAAGATCACAAAATGTGATGCCGGGGCCAAATGGCTTTTAGACCCAAACAAAATCTATGAAATGGTAGCTGCGGTTGTTGATGCTGTAGAAAAGCCTGTAACGGTTAAAATGCGGATGGGCTGGGATGAGGAGCATGTTTATGCGGTTCAAAACGCGCAGGCTGTTGAACGGGCAGGTGGACAAGCGGTTGCGATTCATGGCAGAACACGGGTACAAATGTATGAAGGCAAGGCGAATTGGGATATTATTCGCGAAGTAAAACAAGCCGTTAACATCCCGGTAATTGGCAATGGAGATGTGAAAACCCCGCAGGATGCCAAAAGGATGCTTGATGAAACTGGTGCTGATGGTGTCATGATCGGCCGAGCCGCTCTTGGAAATCCATGGATGATTTACCGTACGGTACAGTACTTGGAAACAGGAAAACTGAGTGGTGAGCCATCTGTCCGTGAGAAAATCGATGTTTGCCTCTTGCATCTGGATCGCTTAATCGCTTTGAAAAACGAGGATATTGCCGTTCGGGAGATGCGCAAACACGCCGCCTGGTATTTAAAAGGAATCCGCGGCAATGCGAAGGTTCGCAATGCGATTAATGAATGCCATACAAGAGATCAATTAAGTTCGTTATTAAACGAGTTAATACTGGAAGCAGAGGCCAGGGAAGAGAATCAGGCAATTGTCTGATAAGTTGACATTGACAGACTCTTTTTCTATAATAGCTTTGTTCCTATAGGAAACTGCCAGTTTTGTCACTGGCAGTTTTTTTTAAAGGGTCTTTGGGATGTCTAAAAAGCAAAATTTGTGTAATATATTAGAAGTATGTATAAAAATGATAGTACGTGTTGTTACTAGCGTTTTACATAATTATGATAGTAATGGAGTGGATAATTGTGAGTCACGAAGAATTGAATGATCAACTCATTGTCAGACGTGAAAAAATGGCTGAAATGCGGGCAAATGGGATTGATCCGTTTGGAAAACGCTTTGAGCGGACACATCTTGCGAAGGATATTATTGATGCCTACGAATCCTTAACCAATGAGGAACTTGAAGAAAAAAATATTTCTGTCCGTTTAGCCGGTCGGATTATGACAAAACGCGGAAAAGGAAAGGCTGGTTTTGCGCATATTCAGGATTTATCCGGCCAAATTCAAATCTATGTAAGACAAGATGCTGTTGGAGAAGAGTCGTATAAAATTTTCACCTCCGCAGATTTAGGAGATATTGTTGGAGTTGCTGGCCATGTGTTCAAAACAAAAACAGGCGAACTCTCCATAAAGGTTTTAGACTTTACTTTCTTATCAAAAGCACTTCGTCCGCTGCCTGATAAGTTTCACGGCCTAAAAGATGTGGAACAACGTTATCGTCAGCGTTATTTAGATTTGATTATGAATCAAGAGAGTAAGGAAACCTTTATTACCCGCAGTAAAATTATTCGCTCGATGCGTCGTTATCTAAATGATAATGGCTATTTAGAAGTTGAAACGCCGATGATGCATGCAATCGCCGGCGGTGCTGCGGCACGACCATTTATTACTCACCATAACGCTCTTGATATGCAATTATATATGCGGATCGCTATCGAGCTGCATCTAAAACGATTGATTGTCGGCGGCCTTGAAAAAGTCTATGAAATTGGCCGTGTTTTCCGGAACGAAGGAGTATCTACCCGTCACAATCCGGAATTTACAATGATTGAACTTTACGAAGCCTATGCCGATTTCCATGATATTATGACTCTAACGGAAAATGTAATTGCTTATGTCGCGCAAGATGTATTAGGAACGACAACGATTCAATATGGCGAATATGAAGTAAATCTTAAACCGGAATGGAAAAGGCTGCATATGGTTGATGCCATTAAGGAATATACCGGAGTTGACTTCTGGAAAGAAATGAGTGTCGAAGAAGCCCGTGCCCTTGCAAAAGAGCATGGAGTAGAAATTAACGATAATATGCAGTTTGGTCATATTGTAAATGAATTCTTCGAACAAAAGGTTGAGGAGAAGTTAATTCAACCAACGTTTATTTATGGTCACCCGGTAGAAGTTTCACCTTTGGCTAAGAAAAATGAAAAAGACCCACGCTTCACAGATCGTTTTGAGCTGTTTATTGTCGCACGCGAGCATGCCAATGCCTTCACTGAACTTAATGACCCAATTGACCAGCGAGAACGTTTTGAAGCACAGTTAAAAGAACGTGAACAAGGCAATGATGAGGCTCATATGATGGACGAAGACTATATTGAAGCTTTAGAGTATGGGATGCCGCCAACCGGAGGACTAGGAATTGGAATCGACCGTTTAGTTATGTTATTGACGAATTCCCCTTCGATCCGTGATGTATTATTATTCCCATTAATGCGTCAACGTTAATATATTAGGATTAAAAAGTGCCGCACCTGTGGCACTTTTTTCATCTTTATCCAGAATAGTGAAAATTACAACTACAACTATAACTATAACTATTACCATAAAAAACTATTGCAGAAAACTATTTATGATGGTATAGTAATTTTTGTTGTTGCCAGGCAATAGATCTTCTTTAAAAAAGAAGAAAAAATTATTGACTTTTAGTTGATAACCTGGTAATATAAAAAAGTCGCCTTTGAGCGATAATATGAGACTGATTCAACATAATAGCTTTGTTCTTTGAAAACTAAACAAACAAAAACGTCAACATAGAAAAGCGAAAGCACCCTGGTCAGCACCGTATGGCCTAGAGTGCTCCAACTGAGATAAAGGAAACACGAAGAAGCCGAAGGCATTCGATGTTGACTTATCGTAGGGCGGAGCGCGAAGGACACTAGGTGCTAGGGCGCTGTAGCTGGACAACAATAATCATTCATTTCTAACGAAATGAAGCCAACGTTAAATTTTATGAGCTAATCAACTCGAACTTTATTGGAGAGTTTGATCCTGGCTCAGGACGAACGCTGGCGGCGTGCCTAATACATGCAAGTCGAGCGAACCTTTAGGAGCTTGCTCCTAAAGGTTAGCGGCGGACGGGTGAGTAACACGTGGGCAACCTGCCTGTAAGACTGGGATAACTTCGGGAAACCGGAGCTAATACCGGATGACTCTTATTTACACATGTAGATAAGCTAAAAGACGGCGCAAGCTGTCACTTACAGATGGGCCCGCGGCGCATTAGCTAGTTGGTGAGGTAACGGCTCACCAAGGCGACGATGCGTAGCCGACCTGAGAGGGTGATCGGCCACACTGGGACTGAGACACGGCCCAGACTCCTACGGGAGGCAGCAGTAGGGAATCTTCCACAATGGACGAAAGTCTGATGGAGCAACGCCGCGTGAGCGATGAAGGCCTTCGGGTCGTAAAGCTCTGTTGTTAGGGAAGAACAAGTATCGGAGTAACTGCCGGTACCTTGACGGTACCTAATCAGAAAGCCACGGCTAACTACGTGCCAGCAGCCGCGGTAATACGTAGGTGGCAAGCGTTGTCCGGAATTATTGGGCGTAAAGCGCGCGCAGGCGGTCCTTTAAGTCTGATGTGAAAGCCCACGGCTCAACCGTGGAGGGTCATTGGAAACTGGGGGACTTGAGTGCAGAAGAGGAAAGCGGAATTCCACGTGTAGCGGTGAAATGCGTAGAGATGTGGAGGAACACCAGTGGCGAAGGCGGCTTTCTGGTCTGTAACTGACGCTGAGGCGCGAAAGCGTGGGGAGCAAACAGGATTAGATACCCTGGTAGTCCACGCCGTAAACGATGAGTGCTAAGTGTTAGAGGGTTTCCGCCCTTTAGTGCTGCAGCTAACGCATTAAGCACTCCGCCTGGGGAGTACGGCCGCAAGGCTGAAACTCAAAGGAATTGACGGGGGCCCGCACAAGCGGTGGAGCATGTGGTTTAATTCGAAGCAACGCGAAGAACCTTACCAGGTCTTGACATCCTCTGACACTCCTAGAGATAGGACGTTCCCCTTCGGGGGACAGAGTGACAGGTGGTGCATGGTTGTCGTCAGCTCGTGTCGTGAGATGTTGGGTTAAGTCCCGCAACGAGCGCAACCCTTGATCTTAGTTGCCAGCATTCAGTTGGGCACTCTAAGGTGACTGCCGGTGACAAACCGGAGGAAGGTGGGGATGACGTCAAATCATCATGCCCCTTATGACCTGGGCTACACACGTGCTACAATGGATGGTACAAAGGGCAGCGAAGCCGCGAGGCTAAGCCAATCCCATAAAACCATTCTCAGTTCGGATTGCAGGCTGCAACTCGCCTGCATGAAGCCGGAATCGCTAGTAATCGCGGATCAGCATGCCGCGGTGAATACGTTCCCGGGCCTTGTACACACCGCCCGTCACACCACGAGAGTTTGTAACACCCGAAGTCGGTGGGGTAACCGCAAGGAGCCAGCCGCCTAAGGTGGGACAAATGATTGGGGTGAAGTCGTAACAAGGTAGCCGTATCGGAAGGTGCGGCTGGATCACCTCCTTTCTAAGGATCATTTTGTTCTTGCGAACAAATAAAGAGTTTGTTGTACGTATTTTGTTTGTTTAGTTTTGAGAGAATAATCCTCTCGTTAAGTTTGCTCCTGCGCCGCAGTAGTTCGAGGAAGTATTCCTCAGCTCGTCGCAAGGCAGCTTGAAGCAAAACTAAGAAGGTCATTCATGAAGTTGATTCGTGGAAGTCGCCTTGTTTAGTTTTGAGGGAATAATCTCTCATAAAGCTATATGATCCATCACTTCGTGATGAAAATCAGTGGCCTTGTTCCTTGAAAACTAGATAATCGTAATAGAAGAAGTAACCAAGTAAGAACCGAGTATCGCCATTTTAGGTTTTAAACCTTTTAGGTCATGACAAATCAGCAGCGAGAAGGTCAAGGAAGCGAGTGAGCGAAGACCGGAGCGTGCTTAAGGGCACGTGAGGATCTGAGTGAACGAAGCTGACGCAGAGATTCGACGCTGATCATTTGTCAGAGGTTAAGTTAGAAAGGGCGCACGGTGAATGCCTTGGCACTAGGAGCCGATGAAGGACGGGACTAACACCGATATGCTTCGGGGAGCTGTAAGTAAGCGTTGATCCGGAGATTTCCGAATGGGGGAACCCCCTGCTCGTAATGGAGCAGGATCCTTACCTGAATTCATAGGGTAAGGAAGGCAGACCCGGGGAACTGAAACATCTAAGTACCCGGAGGAAGAGAAAGCAAACGCGATTCCCTAAGTAGCGGCGAGCGAAACGGGAACAGCCCAAACCGAAAGGCTTGCCTTTCGGGGTTGTAGGACACTCAACATGGAGTTACAAAGGAACGGGGTAGACGAAGCGATCTGGAAAGGTCCGCAAGAGAAGGTAAAAGCCCTGTAGTCGAAACTTCGTTCCCTCCTGAGTGGATCCTGAGTACGGCCGGACACGTGAAATCCGGTCGGAAGCTGGGAGGACCATCTCCCAAGGCTAAATACTCCCTAGTGACCGATAGTGAACCAGTACCGTGAGGGAAAGGTGAAAAGCACCCCGGAAGGGGAGTGAAAGAGAACCTGAAACCGTGTGCCTACAAGTAGTCAAAGCCCTTTAACGGGTAATGGCGTGCCTTTTGTAGAATGAACCGGCGAGTTACGATTGCATGCAAGGTTAAGTTGAAGAGACGGAGCCGCAGCGAAAGCGAGTCTGAATAGGGCGATTAGAGTATGTAGTTGTAGACCCGAAACCAGGTGATCTACCCATGTCCAGGGTGAAGGTAGGGTAACACCTACTGGAGGCCCGAACCCACGCACGTTGAAAAGTGCGGGGATGAGGTGTGGGTAGCGGAGAAATTCCAATCGAACTTGGAGATAGCTGGTTCTCTCCGAAATAGCTTTAGGGCTAGCCTCACGGCTTGGAGTCTTGGAGGTAGAGCACTGTTTGGACTAGGGGCCCTCATCGGGTTACCGAATTCAGACAAACTCCGAATGCCAAAGACTTACCCGTGGGAGTCAGACTGCGAGTGATAAGATCCGTAGTCAAAAGGGAAACAGCCCAGACCACCAGCTAAGGTCCCAAAGTATACGTTAAGTGGAAAAGGATGTGGAGTTGCTTAGACAACCAGGATGTTGGCTTAGAAGCAGCCACCATTTAAAGAGTGCGTAATAGCTCACTGGTCGAGTGACTCTGCGCCGAAAATGTACCGGGGCTAAACGTATCACCGAAGCTGTGGATGGACACCGTTGGTGTCCGTGGTAGGAGAGCGTTCTAAGGGCGTTGAAGCTGGACCGGAAGGACTGGTGGAGCGCTTAGAAGTGAGAATGCCGGTATGAGTAGCGAAAGATGAGTGAGAATCTCATCCACCGAATGCCTAAGGTTTCCTGAGGAAGGCTCGTCCGCTCAGGGTTAGTCGGGACCTAAGCCGAGGCCGAAAGGCGTAGGCGATGGACAACAGGTTGATATTCCTGTACCACCTCTGAATCGTTTGAGTGATGGGGGGACGCAGGAGGATAGGGTAAGCGCGCTGCTGGTCATGCGCGTCCAAGCAGTTAGGCTGGTGAATAGGAAAATCCGTTCACCGTGAAGGCTGAGCTGTGACGGCGAGGGAAATACAGTACCGAAGTTCCTGATTCCACACTGCCAAGAAAAGCCTCTAGCGAGATTCAAGGTGCCCGTACCGCAAACCGACACAGGTAGGCGAGGAGAGAATCCTAAGGTGAGCGAGAGAACTCTCGTTAAGGAACTCGGCAAAATGACCCCGTAACTTCGGGAGAAGGGGTGCTTTTTAGGGTGTCAAAGCCCTGAAAAGCCGCAGTGAATAGGCCCAGGCGACTGTTTAGCAAAAACACAGGTCTCTGCAAAGCCGCAAGGCGAAGTATAGGGGCTGACGCCTGCCCGGTGCTGGAAGGTTAAGAGGAGGGGTTAGCCTTAAAAGCGAAGCTCTGAATCGAAGCCCCAGTAAACGGCGGCCGTAACTATAACGGTCCTAAGGTAGCGAAATTCCTTGTCAGGTAAGTTCTGACCCGCACGAAAGGCGTAACGATCTGGGCACTGTCTCAACGAGAGACTCGGTGAAATTATAGTACCTGTGAAGATGCAGGTTACCCGCGACAGGACGGAAAGACCCCATGGAGCTTTACTGTAGCCTGATATTGAATTTTGGTACAGCTTGTACAGGATAGGTAGGAGCCTGAGAAACCGGAGCGCCAGCTTCGGTGGAGGCGTCGGTGGGATACTACCCTGGCTGTATTGAAATTCTAACCCGCACCCCTCAATCGGGGTGGGAGACAGTGTCAGGTGGGCAGTTTGACTGGGGCGGTCGCCTCCCAAAGAGTAACGGAGGCGCCCAAAGGTTCCCTCAGAATGGTTGGAAATCATTCGCAGAGTGTAAAGGCACAAGGGAGCTTGACTGCGAGACCTACAAGTCGAGCAGGGACGAAAGTCGGGCTTAGTGATCCGGTGGTTCCGTATGGAAGGGCCATCGCTCAACGGATAAAAGCTACCCTGGGGATAACAGGCTTATCTCCCCCAAGAGTCCACATCGACGGGGAGGTTTGGCACCTCGATGTCGGCTCATCGCATCCTGGGGCTGTAGTCGGTCCCAAGGGTTGGGCTGTTCGCCCATTAAAGCGGTACGCGAGCTGGGTTCAGAACGTCGTGAGACAGTTCGGTCCCTATCCGTCGTGGGCGCAGGAAATTTGAGAGGAGCTGTCCTTAGTACGAGAGGACCGGGATGGACGCACCGCTGGTGTACCAGTTGTCTTGCCAAAGGCATCGCTGGGTAGCTATGTGCGGACGGGATAAGTGCTGAAAGCATCTAAGCATGAAGCCCCCCTCGAGATGAGATTTCCCATAGCTTTAAGCTAGTAAGATCCCTGAAAAATGATCAGGTTGATAGGTCAGAGGTGGAAGCGTGGTGACACGTGGAGCTGACTGATACTAATCGATCGAGGACTTAACCAAATAGAAAAGCGGAAGCGTCCGCTTAGCGAAACTCGTTCTTATGACTTCTTCAGCATTATCTAGTTTTGAGGGAATGAACCTCAATTGAATAGTCCGGCAGTGATGGCGAGAAGGTCACACCCGTTCCCATACCGAACACGGAAGTTAAGCTTCTCAGCGCCGATGGTAGTTGGGGCACGCGCCCCTGTGAGAGTAGGACGTTGCCGGGCATAAAGTAATGGAGGATTAGCTCAGCTGGGAGAGCATCTGCCTTACAAGCAGAGGGTCGGCGGTTCGATCCCGTCATCCTCCACCATATTTTATTTCTTTGCCGGCCTAGCTCAATTGGTAGAGCAACTGACTTGTAATCAGTAGGTTGGGGGTTCAAGTCCTCTGGCCGGCACCTTTTGCCTCTTTTATCAATTTGTTGATAATGGGCCATTAGCTTAGTTGGTAGAGCATCTGACTCTTAATCAGAGGGTCGAAGGTTCGAGTCCTTCATGGCCCACCATTAAAAGCAATCGACAAAAGGTTAAACAGTATGAGCCATTAGCTCAGTCGGTAGAGCATCTGACTTTTAATCAGAGGGTCGAAGGTTCGAGTCCTTCATGGCTCACCATTTAATAATGCGGGTGTGGCGGAATTGGCAGACGCACCAGACTTAGGATCTGGCGCCGTAAGGCGTGGGGGTTCGACTCCCTTCACCCGCACCATTCAATATGCGGAAGTAGTTCAGTGGTAGAACACCACCTTGCCAAGGTGGGGGTCGCGGGTTCGAATCCCGTCTTCCGCTCCAGATTTGCCGGGGTGGCGGAACTGGCAGACGCACAGGACTTAAAATCCTGCGGTAGGTGACTACCGTACCGGTTCGATTCCGGTCCTCGGCACCATGTTAATAATGCGCCCGTAGCTCAATTGGATAGAGCGTCTGACTACGGATCAGAAGGTTATGGGTTCGACTCCTATCGGGCGCGCCATATTAACGGGAAATAGCTCAGCTTGGTAGAGCACTTGGTTTGGGACCAAGGGGTCGCAGGTTCGAATCCTGTTTTCCCGACCATTTTTTAGTTTGGGGGCCTTAGCTCAGCTGGGAGAGCGCCTGCTTTGCACGCAGGAGGTCAGCGGTTCGATCCCGCTAGGCTCCACCAAAATTATAAAAATATGTTGACAAAGACTATCATTCTTGTTAACATAAGAAAGTCGCTTTTGAGCGATGATCGTTCTTTGAAAACTAAACAAACAAAAACGTCAACATAGAAAAGCGAAAGCACCCTGGTCAGCACCGTATGGCCTAGAGTGCTCCAACTGAGATAAAGGAAACACGAAGAAGCCGAAGGCAATTCGATGTTGACTTATCGTAGGGCGGAGTGCGAAGGACACTAGGTGCTAGGGCGCTGTAGCTGGACAACAATAATCATTCATTTCTAACGAAATGAAGCCAACGTTAAATTTTATGAGCTAATCAACTCGAACTTTATTGGAGAGTTTGATCCTGGCTCAGGACGAACGCTGGCGGCGTGCCTAATACATGCAAGTCGAGCGAACCTTTAGGAGCTTGCTCCTAAAGGTTAGCGGCGGACGGGTGAGTAACACGTGGGCAACCTGCCTGTAAGACTGGGATAACTTCGGGAAACCGGAGCTAATACCGGATGACTCTTATTTACACATGTAGATAAGCTAAAAGACGGCGCAAGCTGTCACTTACAGATGGGCCCGCGGCGCATTAGCTAGTTGGTGAGGTAACGGCTCACCAAGGCGACGATGCGTAGCCGACCTGAGAGGGTGATCGGCCACACTGGGACTGAGACACGGCCCAGACTCCTACGGGAGGCAGCAGTAGGGAATCTTCCACAATGGACGAAAGTCTGATGGAGCAACGCCGCGTGAGCGATGAAGGCCTTCGGGTCGTAAAGCTCTGTTGTTAGGGAAGAACAAGTATCGGAGTAACTGCCGGTACCTTGACGGTACCTAACCAGAAAGCCACGGCTAACTACGTGCCAGCAGCCGCGGTAATACGTAGGTGGCAAGCGTTGTCCGGAATTATTGGGCGTAAAGCGCGCGCAGGCGGTCCTTTAAGTCTGATGTGAAAGCCCACGGCTTAACCGTGGAGGGTCATTGGAAACTGGGGGACTTGAGTGCAGAAGAGGAAAGCGGAATTCCACGTGTAGCGGTGAAATGCGTAGAGATGTGGAGGAACACCAGTGGCGAAGGCGGCTTTCTGGTCTGTAACTGACGCTGAGGCGCGAAAGCGTGGGGAGCAAACAGGATTAGATACCCTGGTAGTCCACGCCGTAAACGATGAGTGCTAAGTGTTAGAGGGTTTCCGCCCTTTAGTGCTGCAGCTAACGCATTAAGCACTCCGCCTGGGGAGTACGGCCGCAAGGCTGAAACTCAAAGGAATTGACGGGGGCCCGCACAAGCGGTGGAGCATGTGGTTTAATTCGAAGCAACGCGAAGAACCTTACCAGGTCTTGACATCCTCTGACACTCCTAGAGATAGGACGTTCCCCTTCGGGGGACAGAGTGACAGGTGGTGCATGGTTGTCGTCAGCTCGTGTCGTGAGATGTTGGGTTAAGTCCCGCAACGAGCGCAACCCTTGATCTTAGTTGCCAGCATTCAGTTGGGCACTCTAAGGTGACTGCCGGTGACAAACCGGAGGAAGGTGGGGATGACGTCAAATCATCATGCCCCTTATGACCTGGGCTACACACGTGCTACAATGGATGGTACAAAGGGCAGCGAAGCCGCGAGGCTAAGCCAATCCCATAAAACCATTCTCAGTTCGGATTGCAGGCTGCAACTCGCCTGCATGAAGCCGGAATCGCTAGTAATCGCGGATCAGCATGCCGCGGTGAATACGTTCCCGGGCCTTGTACACACCGCCCGTCACACCACGAGAGTTTGTAACACCCGAAGTCGGTGGGGTAACCGCAAGGGGCCAGCCGCCTAAGGTGGGACAAATGATTGGGGTGAAGTCGTAACAAGGTAGCCGTATCGGAAGGTGCGGCTGGATCACCTCCTTTCTAAGGATAAAAAGTTTGACGTTTTTGTTGTTTAGTTTTGAGAGAATAATCTCTCAATGAAGTAACGTGCTCCTGCGCCGTAGTAGTTCGAGGAAGTATTCCTCAGCTCGTCGCAAGGCAGCTTGAAGCAAAACTAAGAAGACTTTTCATGAAGTTGATTCGTGGAAGTCGCCTTGTTTAGTTTTGAGAGAATAATCTCTCATAAAGCTATATGATCCATCACTTCGTGATGAAAATCAGTAGCCTTGTTCCTTGAAAACTAGATAATCGTAATAGAAGAAGTAACCAAGTAAGAACCGAGTAATCGCTCATTTATGGTTTTAAACCTTTTAGGTCATGACAAATCAGCAGCGAGAAGGTCAAGGAAGCGAGTGAGTGAAGACCGGAGCGTGCTTAAGGGCACGTGAGGATCTGAGTGAACGAAGCTGACGCAGAGATTCGACGCTGATCATTTGTCAGAGGTTAAGTTAGAAAGGGCGCACGGTGGATGCCTTGGCACTAGGAGCCGATGAAGGACGGGACTAACACCGATATGCTTCGGGGAGCTGTAAGTAAGCGTCGATCCGGAGATTTCCGAATGGGGGAACCCCCTGCTCGTAATGGAGCAGGATCCTTACCTGAATTCATAGGGTAAGGAAGGCAGACCCGGGGAACTGAAACATCTAAGTACCCGGAGGAAGAGAAAGCAAACGCGATTCCCTAAGTAGCGGCGAGCGAAACGGGAACAGCCCAAACCGAAAGGCTTGCCTTTCGGGGTTGTAGGACACTCAACATGGAGTTACAAAGGAACGGGGTAGACGAAGCGATCTGGAAAGGTCCGCAAGAGAAGGTAAAAGCCCTGTAGTCGAAACTTCGTTCCCTCCTGAGTGGATCCTGAGTACGGCCGGACACGTGAAATCCGGTCGGAAGCTGGGAGGACCATCTCCCAAGGCTAAATACTCCCTAGTGACCGATAGTGAACCAGTACCGTGAGGGAAAGGTGAAAAGCACCCCGGAAGGGGAGTGAAAGAGAACCTGAAACCGTGTGCCTACAAGTAGTCAAAGCCCTTTAACGGGTAATGGCGTGCCTTTTGTAGAATGAACCGGCGAGTTACGATTGCATGCAAGGTTAAGTTGAAGAGACGGAGCCGCAGCGAAAGCGAGTCTGAATAGGGCGATTAGAGTATGTAGTTGTAGACCCGAAACCAGGTGATCTACCCATGTCCAGGGTGAAGGTAGGGTAACACCTACTGGAGGCCCGAACCCACGCACGTTGAAAAGTGCGGGGATGAGGTGTGGGTAGCGGAGAAATTCCAATCGAACTTGGAGATAGCTGGTTCTCTCCGAAATAGCTTTAGGGCTAGCCTCACGGCTTGGAGTCTTGGAGGTAGAGCACTGTTTGGACTAGGGGCCCTCATCGGGTTACCGAATTCAGACAAACTCCGAATGCCAAAGACTTACCCGTGGGAGTCAGACTGCGAGTGATAAGATCCGTAGTCAAAAGGGAAACAGCCCAGACCACCAGCTAAGGTCCCAAAGTATACGTTAAGTGGAAAAGGATGTGGAGTTGCTTAGACAACCAGGATGTTGGCTTAGAAGCAGCCACCATTTAAAGAGTGCGTAATAGCTCACTGGTCGAGTGACTCTGCGCCGAAAATGTACCGGGGCTAAACGTATCACCGAAGCTGTGGATGGACACCGTTGGTGTCCGTGGTAGGAGAGCGTTCTAAGGGCGTTGAAGCTGGACCGGAAGGACTGGTGGAGCGCTTAGAAGTGAGAATGCCGGTATGAGTAGCGAAAGATGAGTGAGAATCTCATCCACCGAATGCCTAAGGTTTCCTGAGGAAGGCTCGTCCGCTCAGGGTTAGTCGGGACCTAAGCCGAGGCCGAAAGGCGTAGGCGATGGACAACAGGTTGATATTCCTGTACCACCTCTGAATCGTTTGAGTGATGGGGGGACGCAGGAGGATAGGGTAAGCGCGCTGCTGGTCATGCGCGTCCAAGCAGTTAGGCTGGTGAATAGGAAAATCCGTTCACCGTGAAGGCTGAGCTGTGACGGCGAGGGAAATACAGTACCGAAGTTCCTGATTCCACACTGCCAAGAAAAGCCTCTAGCGAGATTCAAGGTGCCCGTACCGCAAACCGACACAGGTAGGCGAGGAGAGAATCCTAAGGTGAGCGAGAGAACTCTCGTTAAGGAACTCGGCAAAATGACCCCGTAACTTCGGGAGAAGGGGTGCTTTTTAGGGTGTCAAAGCCCTGAAAAGCCGCAGTGAATAGGCCCAGGCGACTGTTTAGCAAAAACACAGGTCTCTGCAAAGCCGCAAGGCGAAGTATAGGGGCTGACGCCTGCCCGGTGCTGGAAGGTTAAGAGGAGGGGTTAGCTCACGCGAAGCTCTGAATCGAAGCCCCAGTAAACGGCGGCCGTAACTATAACGGTCCTAAGGTAGCGAAATTCCTTGTCAGGTAAGTTCTGACCCGCACGAAAGGCGTAACGATCTGGGCACTGTCTCAACGAGAGACTCGGTGAAATTATAGTACCTGTGAAGATGCAGGTTACCCGCGACAGGACGGAAAGACCCCATGGAGCTTTACTGTAGCCTGATATTGAATTTTGGTACAGCTTGTACAGGATAGGTAGGAGCCTGAGAAACCGGAGCGCCAGCTTCGGTGGAGGCGTCGGTGGGATACTACCCTGGCTGTATTGAAATTCTAACCCGCACCCCTCAATCGGGGTGGGAGACAGTGTCAGGTGGGCAGTTTGACTGGGGCGGTCGCCTCCCAAAGAGTAACGGAGGCGCCCAAAGGTTCCCTCAGAATGGTTGGAAATCATTCGCAGAGTGTAAAGGCACAAGGGAGCTTGACTGCGAGACCTACAAGTCGAGCAGGGACGAAAGTCGGGCTTAGTGATCCGGTGGTTCCGCATGGAAGGGCCATCGCTCAACGGATAAAAGCTACCCTGGGGATAACAGGCTTATCTCCCCCAAGAGTCCACATCGACGGGGAGGTTTGGCACCTCGATGTCGGCTCATCGCATCCTGGGGCTGTAGTCGGTCCCAAGGGTTGGGCTGTTCGCCCATTAAAGCGGTACGCGAGCTGGGTTCAGAACGTCGTGAGACAGTTCGGTCCCTATCCGTCGTGGGCGCAGGAAATTTGAGAGGAGCTGTCCTTAGTACGAGAGGACCGGGATGGACGCACCGCTGGTGTACCAGTTGTCTTGCCAAAGGCATCGCTGGGTAGCTATGTGCGGACGGGATAAGTGCTGAAAGCATCTAAGCATGAAGCCCCCCTCGAGATGAGATTTCCCATAGCTTTAAGCTAGTAAGATCCCTGAAAGATGATCAGGTTGATAGGTCAGAGGTGGAAGCGTGGTGACACGTGGAGCTGACTGATACTAATCGATCGAGGACTTAACCAAAATCGAAAAGCGGAAGCGTCCGCTTAGCAACGTATGGCTTGGAGGGCTTTGACTGAGATAAAGGAAACACGAAGAGTGAAACGATTCGATGTTGACTTATCGGAGGGAAAAGACCGAAAGACACTAGTTGCTGGACGCTGGAGCTGGACAATTAATATAAGCGAACTCGTTCTTACACTTCTTCTATATTATCTAGTTTTGAGGGAATGAACCTCAATTGAATAGTCCGGCGGTGATGGCGAGAAGGTCACACCCGTTCCCATACCGAACACGGAAGTTAAGCTTCTCAGCGCCGATGGTAGTTGGGGCACGCGCCCCTGTGAGAGTAGGACGCTGCCGGGCAAACAAAAAAGACAATCTGCATAGGTTGTCTTTTTTGTTTTGTTAAATTAGTAATATTTTCTCATATATTTTATGTTTTGTTCCTATAAGATTTGGAGAAAATCATAGTGTAGTGATTCGTTGCATCTTAGGAAAAAATTAAGTATAATTAATGTCAAATATAGTCAAAGTCAGATCGAAGTGGGGGTGCGAAGATGAGGAACATCTCCGATATTATTGAGCAATATTTAAAGCGGGTTTTAGAGTTGAGTGAAGCGGACCATGTGGAGATAAAGAGAAGTGAAATAGCTGATAAATTCCAGTGTGTACCGTCACAAATAAATTACGTTATCAATACCCGATTTACAATCGAGAGGGGCTATATTGTCGAAAGTAAACGTGGTGGCGGGGGATATATCCGTATCATGAAAGTGGAATCCCACGATTCAGCTGATTTAATTGACCATTTATTGTCACTTTTTCAAAGCAGGATTAGTCAAGCGAGTGCAGAAGATGTTATAGGAAGGTTAATTGACGAGGACATCATAACGGATCGGGAAGCAAAAATAATGTTAAGCGTGATGGACCGTTCTGTTCTATATATTGATCTTCCGTATCGTGATGAACTAAGAGCAAGAATGCTAAGAGCCATGCTTACGACTTTGAAATATAAATAGTAATATAGCAGTATTTCCTAATTTAAACAGGGTTTTATTCCTAATGATTACAAGAAAAAGTCAAGCGTTAGGAGAGGTGAAATTATGATTTGTCAAGAGTGTCATCAAAGGCCTGCGGCATTTCACTTTACAAAAATTGTTAATGGTGAAAAAACAGAGGTAAATCTTTGTGAAGTATGTGCCCAAGAAAAAGGTGAAATATTGATGTTTAATGGACAGTCGGGCTTTGATTTTAATAACTTATTAGCAGGATTATTAAAAATTGACCCCACTTTTCAAAAGCCAAGCCAAAGTCCATTTCAACAGGAGGAACTCCTTCATTGTGAAAACTGTTCAATGACATTCCCGCAATTTTTAAAACTGGGCCGGTTTGGCTGTTCCCACTGTTATGAAACCTTTAAAGACCAGTTACAGCCTGTATTAAGAAGGCTTCATAGTGGCAACTGGACACATAACGGGAAAATTCCAAAAAGAATTGGCGGCGATTTACATCTGCGCAAACAACTAGAAGAGTTAAAGGAAGGACTGCAAAAATGTATTTCGCTGGAGGAATTTGAAACAGCAGCAAAGATTCGCGATGAAATTCGTAGCATAGAGAAGAAATTGACCAGTGGTTACGAGGGAGGGAAATAATGTGTCGCTCGAGCATTTCTTAAATCAAGCGGTTAGTTCATGGATGAGCGAGGAAGGGCCAGATTCCGATATCGTCCTCACTACACGGATTCGCCTAGCCCGCAATTTTGAACAATATAAATTTCCAACATTATTTTCCCATCAAGAGGCACAACAGGTGATTTCCGAGATGGAACAGCTCTTGCAAAATTCCGGCTTGCAAAAGTTTGGCCAAATGGAGCTATTAAAAATAGAAGACATGCAGCCGCTTCAAAAAAGAGTTTTAGTTGAAAAACATTTAATCAGTCCGCAGCTGGCTGAGGATTCACCATACGGAGCAGTATTATTAACCGAAAATGAAGAAATTAGTATTATGATTAATGAAGAGGATCATATTCGAATTCAATGCTTGTTCCCCGGACTGCAATTAACCGAAGCCTTACAGGCTGCTAATGAGATCGACGATTGGCTTGAGAGTCACATTCAATATGCCTTTGATGAAAAATACGGATATTTAACCAGCTGTCCGACGAATGTTGGTACAGGGATCCGCGCTTCCGTAATGATGCATTTACCAGGGTTAATTTTGACACAGCAAATGAATCGAATTATCCCTGCAATAAACCAATTAGGACTTGTGGTACGAGGAATTTATGGTGAAGGAAGTGAAGCCTTAGGGAATATTTTTCAAATTTCCAATCAAATTACCCTTGGGAAATCAGAGGAGGATATTTGCCGGGATTTAATAGGTGTCGTCAGCCAGTTAATTTCACAAGAAAGGTCAGCACGTGAAGCATTGCGGAAAACTTCTAACATACAATTAGAAGATAGAGTATTCCGTTCATTAGGAGTTTTAACCAATAGCCGAATCATAGAATCAAAAGAAGCCGCCCGTTGTTTATCGGATGTACGACTGGGAATTGATATGGGTTACATTCAAAATATGTCAAAGTCGATCCTAAATGAATTAATGATTTTGACCCAACCTGGTTTCTTACAGCAGTATGCCGGGGGGCAACTTAGACCGCATGAAAGGGATATTAGACGGGCCGCGTTAATTCGTGAACGTCTTAAAATGGAATTCAATAAATTATAGGTGAGGAGTGAGCACAATGATGTTTGGCCGGTTTACTGAAAGAGCTCAAAAGGTTTTAGCCTTGGCACAGGAAGAGGCAATCCGCCTGGGACACAATAATATTGGAACTGAGCATATTTTATTAGGATTAATTCGCGAAGGGGAAGGAATTGCTGCCAAAGCCCTTTACGGTCTGGGCTTGGGCTCGGACAAGATTCAAAAGGAAGTTGAGAACCTGATTGGCAAGGGTCAAGAGACTTCGCAAATCATTCATTATACACCTAGAGCCAAAAAGGTGATTGAGCTTTCCATGGACGAAGCTCGTAAATTAGGACATTCCTATGTAGGAACTGAGCATATTTTACTTGGATTGATCCGCGAAGGAGAAGGTGTTGCCGCACGTGTCCTGAATAACCTTGGTGTCAGCTTAAATAAAGCACGTCAGCAGGTACTGCAATTATTAGGCAGCAATGAAACCGGCGGGCATCAAGGAGGCGCCTCCACAAGCGCGAACACTCCGACACTTGACAGCCTTGCCCGGGATTTAACGGCAATCGCCCGGGAAGGAAGCCTAGACCCTGTCATTGGCCGCAGCAAAGAAATTCAGCGGGTCATTGAAGTGCTGAGCCGCCGGACGAAGAATAACCCGGTGCTAATCGGTGAGCCTGGTGTTGGTAAGACAGCTATTGCCGAGGGACTGGCACAGCAAATCGTTAATAACGAGGTACCGGAAATCCTCCGCGATAAGCGGGTTATGACCCTTGACATGGGGACCGTGGTGGCTGGTACAAAATACCGCGGTGAATTTGAGGACCGCCTCAAAAAGGTCATGGATGAAATTCGTCAGGCTGGGAATATCATCCTATTCATCGATGAACTCCATACATTAATAGGTGCCGGCGGGGCCGAAGGTGCAATTGATGCTTCCAATATCTTAAAGCCGTCGCTTGCCCGCGGGGAGCTGCAATGTATCGGGGCAACAACCCTTGATGAATACCGTAAATATATTGAAAAGGATGCTGCTCTCGAGCGCCGCTTCCAGCCGATTCGGGTCGATGAGCCGACAATTGAAGAATCGATTCAAATTTTACAGGGATTACGCGACCGTTATGAAGCCCATCACCGCGTATCGATTACCGACGATGCGATTGAAGCTGCGGTGAAATTATCGGACCGCTATATATCGGACCGCTTCCTGCCGGATAAAGCAATTGATTTAATTGATGAGGCAGGGTCGAAGGTACGGCTGCGCTCTTACACAACCCCGCCAAATTTGAAAGAGCTCGAAGTGAGACTAGAAGAAGTCCGAAAAGAAAAGGATGCCGCTGTTCAAAGTCAGGAGTTTGAAAAAGCTGCTTCTTTAAGAGATTCCGAACAGCGTTTGCGTGAACAACTGGAGGAAACGAAAAAGAGCTGGAAAGAAAAGCAAGGCAAAGAGAATAATGAAGTGACAGTGGAGGATATTGCCAGCGTTGTCTCAAGCTGGACGGGGGTTCCTGTTTCCAAGCTTGCTGAAACCGAAACGGCCAAATTGCTTAATTTAGAGGAAATCCTTCATTCCCGGGTTATCGGTCAGGATGAGGCCGTTAAGGCGGTTGCCAAAGCCGTTCGTCGTGCCAGAGCCGGATTGAAAGATCCAAAGCGTCCAATTGGTTCCTTCATTTTCCTCGGCCCTACAGGTGTTGGTAAAACAGAATTAGCCCGGGCCCTTGCCGAAGCGATGTTTGGCGATGAAGATGCGATGATTCGGATTGATATGTCAGAATATATGGAGAAACATTCGACATCACGTCTTGTCGGTTCCCCTCCAGGGTATGTCGGTTACGAAGAGGGCGGCCAATTAACGGAAAAAGTACGCAGAAAGCCTTACTCCGTTATCTTGCTGGATGAAATTGAAAAAGCGCATCCTGATGTGTTTAATATTTTACTCCAAGTCCTTGAAGATGGGCGGTTAACGGATTCTAAAGGGCGGACCGTGGATTTCCGTAATACCGTATTAATCATGACTTCGAACGTAGGGGCCGAAGCGCTGAAACGGAACAAATATGTTGGTTTTAATATTCAGGACAACAGTGACCAAAATTACAAAGATATGAAAGGTAAAGTAATGGAGGAGCTAAAGAAAGCGTTCCGTCCTGAATTCTTGAACCGCATTGATGAAATCATTGTCTTCCATGCGCTGGAAAGAAAGCACTTAAATGAAATTGTCGCTCTGTTATCGGATCAGTTAATTAAGCGGCTGAGAGAGCAAAATATTTCAATTGAATTAACAGCTGCTGCCAGAGATAAAATAGCTGAGGAAGGGTATGATCCTGAATACGGGGCAAGACCGTTGAAACGGGCCATTCAAAAACATGTAGAGGATCGGCTTTCAGAGGAACTCTTAAGAGGAACCTTATTAACCGGCCAGCATGCTATAATAGATGTGGCAGATGGAGAATTTACCGTCAAAACCGCAGAGAGAGAAACGGTAACAAAATAACCAAAGTTAAGAAGAAATAAGGGTTTTAATTTTTAAAAAACTAAAGAGGTACACGTGAATAAAAATGAACCGTGTACCTCTTTTTTCGATAGGATGGAAATTCTCTGCTAGACTGGAGAGGAAGAAACAGATGGTAAAGCGAAAAACGAAGTTTATTTGTCAAGAGTGCGGGTATGAATCGCCAAAATGGATGGGAAAATGTCCGGGGTGCGGGACTTGGAACAAAATGGTGGAGGAAATAGAGGTTACGGGAGCGGCGAGAAGAGGGGCATTTGCTCATTCACAAGGAGGAACGATTGTAACCAAACCGACTCCAATTACGTCTATTGAAACGGTAAGTGAACCGCGCATTTATACAGATTTAGCAGAGCTCAATCGTGTCCTGGGCGGCGGTGTGGTTAAAGGCTCGCTGGTGTTAATTGGCGGTGACCCGGGAATTGGTAAGTCCACCCTTCTGTTGCAAGTCTCATCACAGCTTGCAGAGAAAGGTCATCAGGTTTTATATATATCAGGTGAGGAATCGCTGCGCCAGACGAAACTAAGAGCCGAGCGATTAGGGATCTCTTCTGAACATTTGCTTGTTTATGCGGAAACCAACCTTGAGGAAATGAATCGGACAATCGAGCAGACAAACCCCAGCTTTGTCATCGTTGACTCGATTCAAACCATATTTCATCCGGATGTGACGTCGGCTCCTGGGAGTGTCTCGCAAGTTCGGGAGTGCACCGCAGAATTGATGCGAATTGGAAAAACAAAAGGAATTGCCATTTTTATTGTCGGGCATGTGACAAAGGAAGGGTCGATTGCCGGGCCGCGCCTGCTTGAGCATATGGTTGATACAGTGCTTTATTTTGAGGGGGAAAGACACCACACGTATCGGATCCTCAGAGCGGTGAAAAACCGCTTTGGTTCGACAAATGAAATGGGGATTTTTGAAATGAAGGAATCTGGCTTGGAAGAGGTGGAAAATCCATCTGAAATCTTCCTTGAAGAGCGGTCGCGCGGGGCTGCTGGTTCCACTGTTGTTGCTTCTATGGAAGGGACACGGCCGGTTCTGGTAGAAATTCAGGCATTGATTTCCCCAACAAGCTTTGGTAACCCCAGAAGAATGGCAACAGGCATTGACCATAACCGTGTGCCGTTATTAATGGCTGTGCTGGAAAAACGGGTTGGGATGCTGCTGGCAAACCAGGATGCTTACGTTAAAGTAGCCGGCGGTGTTAAACTGGATGAACCGGCGATTGACCTGGCTGTTGCTGTCAGTATTGCCTCAAGCTTCCGTGATCAGCCGACAAGACCGGCGGATTGTATTATAGGCGAGGTGGGTTTAACAGGAGAAATCCGACGGGTTTCAAGGATTGAACAACGTGTTCAGGAAGCTGCGAAATTGGGTTTTGAGCGGGTCATTTTGCCGGCAAACAATTTGGGCGGCTGGACAGGTCCAAAAGGAATCGAATTGATTGGTGTTTCTTCCGTCGCTGAAGCATTAAAGGCTGCACTAGGGTAATCAAGAAAAACTCTGCTAGTTTACTAGCTGTACACCAATTATCGCCAAAAAAGTATTGCTAGAACATAGAAACTATGTTAAAATAAAAATTTTTCAATTTATTTGACATAAATTTCCTATGATGCTACCCTATAAATTGAAAGTTCTTTATTATAACAAGAAGATTTCATATTGCTAACAATTTAAAAAATAATTGGCAAATCACGGTTTCAATCCTATGAATATGTTTATAATTATTAGAGGAGGTGAAGAAATGTTAAAACGAATTGTGCAAGCCTGCTTCCTCCTTATTGGTGGTACGCTTGGAATATTATTTTTACCCAAATTATTAAATGTTGCTGGCATGGGTGATCTATCCCTGATTAATAATTCCTATGTCACTGCTATTTTAGGTGCTATTATTTTTTATCTTCTTACCTTTTGGGCAGTTGATTATGTGCTTAATTTTATTAAATGGGCTGAGGATTCTTTAATAAAAATACCCGTCACGGATGTGTTGTTTGCCAGTGTGGGCCTAATTTTTGGTCTAGTGGTCGCTTTTTTAATTGGATTTGCCCTCAACGCAGTGCAGGTTCCTATTTTAAATGCGGTTGCCCCGATTGTATTGACCCTGCTATTTGGCTACCTCGGTTTTCAGGTCGGCCTTAAAAAGCGTGATGAGCTGATGGGTCTTTTCAGCAGAGGCGGGAATAAGAAAAAAACGGTTGATGAGGATAATGAAAAGGGATCACTTCAGTCATTAAAAATTTTGGACACAAGTGTTATTATTGATGGCCGGGTTGCTGATATTTGTCAGACGGGATTTTTGGAAGGAACGATTGTGATCCCCCAATTTGTTCTTGAGGAACTGCAGCATATCGCGGATTCTTCTGATGTGTTAAAACGCAACCGCGGCAGAAGGGGACTTGATATCTTAAACCGGATCCAAAAGGAATTGGCCATTAAAGTGGAAATTTATGAAGGTGATTTTGAGGAAATCCAAGAGGTTGATTCGAAGCTTGTGAAGCTGGCAAAATTAACGGGCGGAATTCTTGTCACCAATGACTTTAATTTAAACAAAGTCTGTGAGTTACAAAATGTACCAGTGTTAAATATTAACGACTTGGCCAATGCGGTTAAACCGGTTGTACTTCCAGGAGAGGAATTAACGGTTCAAGTCATTAAGGATGGAAAAGAGTATCACCAAGGGGTTGCTTACCTTGATGATGGGACGATGATTGTGGTGGAAGAAGGCAGAGAGTATATTGGCAAAAGAATCGAAGTTCTTGTCACCAGTGTCCTTCAGACATCTGCCGGTAGAATGATTTTTGCCAAACCGAAATTATTGGAGAAGGCATTATAATGGTTTGAAAGGCAGAAGCACTTCAGCGTTGAGCCTTCGGTTCAAAGCTAGACAAGATAGAGAGAAAGAATGAGGTTTTCCATATGACTTATCAAGTCATTATCCCTGCAGCGGGTCAGGGAAAAAGAATGGGAGCGGGGAAAAATAAGCTTTTGCTTGAGCTGGATGGAATTCCTGTTTTGATTCACACGTTACGAGTGTTTGAAGCAGACGATGCCTGTGCAGGAATCATTTTAGCGGTCCATCCCCAGGATGAATCAGAAATTAAAGCATTGATTGAACAGTATCAGTTAACCAAGGTTTGCGGTTTTGCTCCGGGTGGAAAAGAACGGCAGGACAGTATTTTTAATGCCTTAAAAACGGTCGAAACCGATGGAATTATTCTTGTTCATGATGGTGCAAGACCTTTTATCCAAATAGAACAAATTCAGCTTTTAACTGAATTGGCCGCGAAAACAGGGGCAGCGATTATTGCCGTGCCGGCCAAAGACACCATGAAAAAGGTAAAGAATGGTGTTGTCGAAGCAACTGTTGATCGTTCGAGCTTGTGGGCTGTCCAGACCCCACAAGCTTTTCGCGTTTCCCTCCTCAAGGAGGCCTATGAAAAGGCTGACAAGGAGTGCTTTATTGGGACTGATGATGCAAGTCTTGTCGAGCGCTTAGGCCAATGTGTAGCAATCGTCGAAGGTGATTATGATAATATAAAGCTAACGACGATGGAAGATTTATACTTCGCAGAGGCAATTTTAAAAAAACGGAAAAAGGAGTTTAAGTGATGTTTCGAATTGGACAAGGTTTTGATGTTCACCAACTAACCGAGGGGCGGCCCTTAATCATCGGCGGCATTACTATTCCCTATGAAAAGGGATTGTTAGGTCATTCTGATGCCGATGTATTATTGCATACAGTTTGCGATGCCTGTCTTGGTGCTATTGGGGAAGGGGATATCGGCAAGCATTTCCCCGATACTGATCCAAGGTTTAAAGATGCCGACTCCGCAAAGCTGTTGGAGCATGTCTGGCAGCTTGTCAAACAAAAAGGCTATCAGCTTGTCAACGCCGATTGCACCATTATTGCCCAAAAACCCAAAATGGCTTCCTATATTGAACAAATGCGGGGGCGGATCGCTGAACTTCTGGAGGCGGAAACCAGCCAAATCAATGTAAAAGCGACTACAACTGAGAAATTGGGCTTTACCGGCAGGGGCGAAGGCATTGCTGCTCAAGCGGTGGTACTTTTAAAAAAGGTGAACCATTAGACTTTAACCCGCCAATTCATCATGATAAAATGATTCAAGATGACTATTAGGAAAGTGGAGGCATTACCATGTCAAACGAAATACGTGTAAGATATGCTCCCAGTCCAACCGGACATTTGCATATCGGAAATGCTCGCACGGCGCTATTTAACTATTTATTTGCCCGTAATAAAGGCGGAAAATTTATTATCCGAATTGAAGATACGGATAAGAAGCGGAATATTGAAGACGGTGAACGGAGTCAATTAAAATATTTAAAATGGCTTGGAATTGATTGGGATGAAAGCGTTGATGTCGGTGGTGAATACGGACCATACCGGCAATCAGAGCGCAATGATATTTACGAAAAATATTACAAGCAGATGCTGGAAAATGGTCAGGCCTACAAATGCTATTGCACCGAAGAGGAGTTAGAGGCAGAACGAGAAGCACAGATCGCACGTGGTGAAACGCCGCATTATTCCGGTAAATGCCGTCACTTAACAGCTGAAGACCGTGCCCGGTTAGAAGCAGAAGGGCGCATGCCAAGCATTCGGATCGTTGTTCCGGAAGGTAAAACCTACACATTTGATGATATGGTAAAGGGTGTTGTTTCCTTCGACTCTGAAGGCATGGGTGACTGGGTTATGGTGAAAAAGGACGGTACACCTACCTATAACTTTGCCGTTGCAATTGATGATCATTTAATGGAGATTTCCCATGTATTGCGTGGGGATGACCATATTTCTAATACACCGAAACAACTGATGGTTTACGATGCCTTAGGCTGGGAACCGCCAATTTTTGGTCATATGACCCTGATCGTCAATGAAAGCCGCCGGAAATTAAGTAAACGTGATGAATCGATTATCCAATTCATTGAACAATATGAAGAGTTGGGCTATTTGCCGGAAGCGATTTTCAATTTTATCACTTTGCTTGGCTGGTCACCGGCAGGCGAAGAGGAGCTTTACTCCAAAGAGGAGTTTATTAAGCTTTTTGATGCAAGCCGTCTGTCGAAATCACCGGCCCTATTTGATAAGCAAAAGCTCACCTGGATGAACAATCAATACATGAAAAAAGTCGATGTTGATCGGGCTGTCGAGCTTGCTTTGCCGCATCTCATCAAGGCCGGCAGGGTACCTGAGAATCTATCCGCTGAGGAAAGAGACTGGGTTCGCAGTTTGGTAGCATTGCTGCAGGAAAAGATGAGTTTTGGTGCAGAAATTGTTGAACTTTCCGAGTTGTTCTTTAAAGAACAGGTGGAATATGAGGAAGAAGCGAGAGAGGTGCTTGCTGGAGAGCAGGTACCGCAAGTATTAAAGGCCTTCTTAGCAGAGCTTGACCAAATGGAAGACTTTAAAGCGGAAGGAATTAAAGCGGCAATGAAAGCCGTGCAAAAATCTACTGGTCAAAAAGGGAAGAACTTGTTCATGCCAATTCGTGCCGCTGTAACAGGACAAACTCATGGGCCAGATCTGCCGAAATCCATCGAACTTTTAGGAAAAGAAAAGGTTCAACAAAGAATTCAACAAATTATTGGTTAACAATAGCGAAAAAGTGTAATATAGTAAATATAAATGAACACTCGACGATAGACGGGGACATTAGGGCAGTTGCCGAAGTATAGTCGAATTTATTTAGCGAAAATAAATGATATGAGCTAAATCGTTGATGAGGAAAAGTAGAAAAATGATTGCTTAAAAGAGAGGACCATCACCGGCTGAAAGTGGTTCAAGCCGCTCATTTTTTGAAATGCACCTCTGAGTCTCATTTCAAAAGGAGTTTATCCGAGTAGATTTGAGCGGAACCTTTCCGTTAACAAGTAAGAGTGAGGCATACAGGTTTTCAGTGTTTGTTAGAAAATTACGCTGAAAAGACTAGTGCCTAATCAGAGTGGAACCACGCATAAGCGTCTCTGTCGTCGGACAGGGGCGCTTTTTTATTCAAGAGAAAAGTTCACGGCAAATCGTCGAGAAGGCTGGAAACAGAATTTTAGCCGCTTATCTTATACTGGTCATGGTGTGCTGCTGACCAAAGGGTTTACTCTTTTCTAATTGGGGGGATGGGAATGTTTAAGACATTAAAGGAAGATGTAGAAGTTGTATTTGATCAGGACCCGGCGGCGAGAACTTACTTAGAAGTCATATTAACATATTCAGGTTTGCACGCTATTTGGGCTCATCGAGTGGCTCATGCCTTGTATAAGCGTAAATTTTTTTTCCTTGCTCGCGTTATTTCGCAAATTAGCCGCTTTTTCACAGGAATTGAAATTCATCCCGGGGCAAAAATAGGCAGGAGATTTTTTATCGACCACGGGATGGGTGTGGTCATTGGGGAGACCTGCGAAATTGGTGATAATGTCACGATTTATCAAGGGGTAACATTAGGCGGGACAGGAAAAGAAAAAGGCAAACGCCATCCGACTATTAAAGACAATGTCCTTATTTCTACCGGGGCAAAGGTACTTGGGTCGATTACGATTGGGGAAAATTCCAAAATTGGCGGCGGCTCTGTTGTCTTAAAAGAAGTACCTCCTAACTCCACCGTGGTGGGGATTCCGGGGCGAGTCGTTGTTCAGGATGGTAAACGAATAAAACGGGATTTAAATCATAGTGACCTTCCAGACCCGGTAGCTGATCGTTTTAAAGAAATGCAGCAGGAACTGGAACAACTGAGAAAAGAATTGGAAGAATTAAAACAAGAAAGGAAAAAGGTTAATGGCCATTCAACTTTATAATACGCTCACACGTAAAAAGGAAACATTTGTACCGCTTGAAGAAGGAAAAGTGAAAATGTATGTTTGCGGTCCGACTGTTTATAACTATATTCATATAGGTAATGCCCGTCCAGCGATTGTCTTTGATACGGTTCGCCGTTATTTTGAATATCGCGGCTATGAAGTTCAATATGTTTCGAACTTTACTGATGTTGATGATAAATTAATCCGCGCTGCCAATCAGCTAGGAGAGGATGTCCCAACCATTGCCAACCGTTTTATCGAAGCCTATTTTGAAGATGTATCAGCATTAGGCTGCAGAAGAGCTGATGTTCATCCACGGGTAATGGAGAATATGGATATCATTATTGATTTTATCCGGCAGCTGGTGGAAAAAGGCTATGCCTATGAATCAGAGGGAGATGTGTACTTCCGGACACGCAGCTTTGATGAGTACGGCAAGCTTTCTCATCAATCAATAGACGAGCTGCGGATTGGCGCCCGGATTGAAGTCGGTGACAAAAAGGAAGACGATTTAGACTTTGCTTTATGGAAGGCGGCGAAGGAAGGGGAAATTTTCTGGGAAAGCCCGTGGGGACCAGGACGGCCCGGCTGGCATATCGAATGCTCGGCCATGGCAAAAAAATACCTCGGCGAGACGATAGATATTCATGCCGGGGGTCAGGACCTGACATTCCCGCACCATGAAAATGAAATCGCCCAATCGGAGGCACTTTCTGGTAAAACATTTGCTAACTATTGGCTGCATAATGGCTATATTAATATTGATAACGAAAAAATGTCAAAGTCACTAGGAAACTTTGTCCTCGTTCACGATATTATTCGGAAGCACAACCCACAGGTACTCAGGTTCTTTATGCTTTCCGTACATTATCGTAATCCGATCAACTATAGCGAGGAATTATTGGAGAGCACGAGGGCGGCATTTGAACGGCTAACCACCTCTTACCAAAACTTAAAGCACCGCAGGGAGGCAAGCACCAATTTAACTGACAATAATCAAGAGTGGCTTGATAAAATTTCTGCCTTGCGTGAGCAATTTATCGAAGCGATGGATGACGATTTTAATACAGCATTGGCGATTTCTGTGTTATTCGAGCTATCAAAACTGGCCAATTATTATTTATTAGAAAAAAATACAGCGGTTGAAGTGATTGATGCCTTTACGACAGAATTTGAAGAGTTATTTGGTGTGCTGGGGCTAACATTGAAACAAGAAGAAATGCTGGATGAAGAAATTGACGCCCTGATTGAACAGCGGATTCAAGCACGGAAAAACCGTAATTTCCAATTGGCTGATCAAATTCGTGACCAATTAAAAGAAATGAATATTATTTTAGAAGACACCCCGCAAGGCACAAGGTGGAAAAGAGGATAACAGATGTTGGAAAACAAAAAAACATTAGACGCATACCAAATGAAAGCTCTTGCCTTGGCCTACATGGGCGATGCGATATTTGAAACCTATGTCCGCCGTCATCTGCTGTCTGCCGGGGAAGTTCGACCTCATCAATTACATCGGGCGGCAACCAGGTATGTCTCGGCTAAGGCGCAATGTCAAATTCTCCTTCAGCTGATCGATGACAATGTTTTACAAGAGGAGGAGCTGGCGGTGGTAATGCGCGGCAGGAATGCCAAATCGGGAACGGTTCCGAAAAACACCGATGTGCAAACTTATCACTATAGCACTGCGTTTGAAGCGTTGATGGGGTATTTATTTTTATCAGGAAAAATCGAAAGGCTGGAAGAACTTATCCACCAAGCGTTTTTATATGTAGAGGAAAAGAAAGGAGGGGCAGCAACATGAATCAGGAATATATCATTGGCAAAAATCCGGTCATCGAGGCGCTTAAATCCGGACGGGATATTAATAAGGTCTTAATTGCTGAAGGGTCACAGCGTGGCGGAATGCAGCAAATTATTCAACTGGCAAAAGAAGCGAAGGTCCTTGTCCAATTTGTGCCGAAGAAGAAAATTGACCAAATAACCAAACAGAATCATCAAGGGGTGCTTGCCTATATCGCTGCTTATCACTATGCAGAGATGGATGATTTATTTGCGGCTGCTGAAAAGAAAAATGAACCTCCTTTCTTTTTATTATTGGATGAGATAGAAGATCCGCATAATCTTGGCTCGATGATGAGAACAGCTGATGCTGTAGGAGCGCATGGAATCATCATTCCTAAACGCCGGGCTGTCGGTTTAACGGCAACGGTTGCGAAGGCCTCAACCGGGGCAATTGAATATATACCAGTCGTCCGGGTTACCAACATGGTACAAACGCTTGATGAATTAAAGCAACGCGGCCTTTGGATTGCGGGAACAGATGCTTTGGGGAAACAGGATTATCGCCAGTTTGACGGAACGCTGCCGCTTGGTTTAGTCATTGGTAATGAAGGGAAAGGAATGGGGCGGCTGATCAAGGAAAAATGTGATTTTCTCATTCGGCTGCCGATGGCGGGCAAGGTGACTTCATTAAATGCTTCGGTTGCTGCTGCTTTGCTCATGTATGAGGTTTATCGGAAACGACACCCGCTTGGGGGATGACGTATGGATATCCTGTTGGTTGATGGTTACAACATTATCGGGGCGTGGCCGGAGTTAAAAGCCCTAAAGGAGCATGATTTAGCTGCCGCTAGGGATCGCTTAGTTGAGAGAATGGCTGAATACCAAGCCATGTCAGGCTATCGGGTGATTGTCGTCTTTGATGCCTATTATGTTCCGGGGACAGCAAAGAAATATAAAAATCATAAAGTTGAAGTCATTTTTACAAGAGAAAATGAAACGGCTGATGAACGGATTGAAAAAATGGCAATTAGTTTAAATAATCGAAAAACACAGATCCATGTAGCCACTTCCGATTATACAGAGCAATGGGCCATTTTTGGACAAGGGGCACTGAGAATATCTGCCCGGGAGCTGCTGCATGAGATGACATCAGTTGAAAAAGGCATAAAACATCAAGTAAAAAGCATTCAAGAAAAAAAACCGGGATCGAAAATACCTATTAGTGATGAAATGGCAGAAATTTTCGAAAAATGGCGCCGAGGACATAAATGAGCCCTCGACTAGAAAATATTTCTAATGTATAATAATATTATCTACGCTTGTCGGTGGAGGGGATTACGCTTGAGTACGGACTTCGGAGCAAAGGTCAATGGGCAGCTGGTCATGATGGAAGACGAGGAAATTGTTGATCTGGTGCATAAAGGTGATAGTGATGCGTTGGATTATTTAATCCATAAGTATCGTAATTTTGTGCGTGCTAAAGCAAGATCCTATTTTCTGGTTGGGGCAGATAAGGAAGATATTGTTCAAGAGGGGATGATCGGTCTTTATAAGGCTATCCGTGATTACCGCGAGGACAAGCTCACTTCATTTAAAGCGTTTGCTGAGTTATGTATTACCCGCCAGATTATCACTGCCATAAAAACAGCAACAAGGCAGAAGCATATTCCATTAAATTCTTATGTATCATTGGACAAGCCGATATATGATGAAGAATCAGACCGTACCTTAATGGACGTATTGTCTGGCACCAAGGTATTGGATCCGGAAGAACTGATTATCAATCAAGAGGAATTTGACCATATTGAGATCAAAATGACCGAATTATTAAGCGATCTGGAGCGAAAGGTATTGGCTCTTTATTTAGATGGACAATCCTATCAGGAAATTTCAGAAGAGCTTAATCGCCATGTGAAGTCGATTGATAATGCTTTACAGCGGGTAAAGCGGAAGCTTGAGCGCTACTTGGAAATACGGGAATTAACCTTATGACATCTGGCGGGATAAAAAATTTGCCGTTGTTATCTGACGAATGGTTGATAGTTATTGACAAAAAAATGGACGTCATGTTAAAGTTTTAGGGATATATTGAAGGTGTTAGAGATGAGTAAAAAAGTGATTCTGGCTTGTGCCGAATGCGGTTCAAGGAATTATTCCACTGAAAAAAAAGCGACACAATCAGATAGATTAGAATTAAAAAAATTCTGCAAAACTTGTGCAACCCATACAATCCACCGAGAAACAAAATAAGATTCAGATTCTGGCAATGCTATTTGCTCTAGTTGGGGGTTTCAAACATGCAACGCATAAAGAAGTTCTTCAGTGATATTGTCCGTGAAATGAGAAAAGTCAGCTGGCCCAAACGAGGAGAGCTTATTCGTTCGACGATTACCGTATTAACGACGGTTGCTTTTTTTGCTCTTTTTTTCACGGTGTTAGATTTAGGAATTTCAAGATTGATTCGTTTAATTCTTGAATAATAAGCGGTAGTTCATGGTATAATGGTAATCAATAAAGAAATTTTTAGCAAAAGCCCGTTTAAACGGGTTTTTTAATTTGCTTAGAAAACTGAAAGCGACCGGTAATAGGTATATTGTATTTGCAATTTCCTTGGTGGTGCAAGAAAGAGTAAAATGAATGGTAAGTTAATGAGTAGGGAGGGACGGACATTTAGTCCTACAAAATGGAAAAGAATTGGTATGTGGTTCATACTTATTCAGGTTATGAAAATAAGGTCAAAGCGAATTTGGAAAAACGTGTAGAGTCTATGGGTATGACGGATAAAATCTTCCGTGTGATTGTACCGGAAGAGGAAGAAACCGATGTCAAGAACGGAAAGAAAAAGGTAGTGAAACGCAAGGTATTCCCTGGATATGTATTAGTTGAACTCGTGATGACAGATGATTCCTGGTATGTCGTACGCAATACTCCCGGGGTTACTGGCTTCGTTGGGTCTGCAGGATCTGGTTCCAAGCCAACGCCGCTGCTTCCGGAAGAAGTGGGCGTTATTCTCAAGCGGATGGGTGTAGAGGAAAAACGGATTGATGTCGATTACCAAATCGGCGAAACGGTACGTGTAAAGGAAGGACCATTTGCCAACTTTACCGGCAATATTGAAGAGATGGATAAGGATAAAGCGAAGCTAAAAGTACTCGTTAATATGTTTGGCCGTGATACACCGGTTGAATTGGACTTCTCACAAATTGAGAAAATCTAATTAGATTGTAAAAAAACTTGAAATCAACTTTAAAAAATGTTAATATTTCATAGGTCAATATGTCTCAGTTTAAGAGACAGGACTTTTGTCAAGCTCTTTATTTTTTTATATAAAGACTATTAATGAGTGGGAGGGAATATTCCCAATTGGGTCCCTATTAACCACATCACGGACTTTAAGGAGGTGTGTCTCGTGGCTAAAAAAGTAATTAAAGTTGTTAAATTACAAATCCCTGCTGGTAAAGCGAACCCAGCACCGCCAGTTGGTCCTGCACTAGGTCAAGCCGGTGTTAACATCATGGGATTCTGTAAGGAATTTAACGCTCGTACAGCAGATCAAGCTGGATTGATTATTCCTGTTGAAATTACGGTATTTGAAGACCGTTCATTTACATTTATTACGAAAACTCCTCCTGCTGCCGTTCTTTTGAAAGTAGCAGCTGGAATTCAGTCTGGTTCAGGCCAGCCTAACCGTAATAAAGTAGCAACAGTAAAGCGTGATAAAGTACGCGAGATTGCGGAACAAAAGATGCCTGACCTTAACGCAGCAAGCGTTGAAGCAGCAATGCGCATGGTTGAAGGTACTGCACGCAGCATGGGTATCACCATCGAAGACTAATCCATGTAACTGTTAATGTGTAATGAGGGGGTTGCGTAGTTTTAAAATACTCGCAACCTTTTTCGTGGGAGTTATTTAACGACGTTAAAACCACATATCAAGGAGGAAAATAATAATGGCTAAAAAAGGTAAGAAGTATATAGAAGCTGCGAAGCTTGTTGACCGTTCAAAAGCTTATCCGGTTGCAGAAGCAATCGATCTTGCAAAGAAAACAAGCTATGCAAAATTTGATGCAACAGTTGAAGTTGCTTTTCGTTTAGGGGTTGACCCTAAGAGAGCGGACCAAAATATCCGCGGTGCTGTAGTACTACCAAACGGAACTGGTAAAACCCAACGCGTTTTAGTCTTTGCGAAGGGTGAAAAATTGAAGGAAGCAGAAGCAGCTGGCGCTGATTATGTAGGCGATACAGAATATATCAACAAAATTCAACAAGGCTGGTTCGATTTCGATGTCATCGTAGCAACACCTGACATGATGGGGGAAGTTGGTAAGCTTGGTCGTGTATTAGGACCTAAAGGCTTAATGCCAAACCCTAAAACAGGCACAGTTACATTTGATGTAGCCAGAGCAATTGCTGAAATTAAAGCTGGTAAAGTTGAATACCGTGTTGATAAAGCTGGAAACATCCACGTGCCAATTGGTAAAACTTCGTTTGAAAACGAAAAGTTAGTAGAAAACTTCACGACTGTATTTGACACAATGCTAAAAGCCAAACCTTCTGCAGCTAAAGGTACTTACATGAAGAACGTAACCGTTTCCTCTACAATGGGACCTGGCGTAAAAGTTGATCCTTCTTCAGTAGCTGCAAGATAATTTTTGCAAGGTAATTTTACCAATTGACAACAACAACGACATTTACTATAATGTGATTTGTTGTTAAAAATAAAACATTTGTACCGTAGACAGCAGGTGCTTATCAGGCTTAATTTCCTGCCGAGGTGATCCGAATAGATTTAGCATAATGCTATTTATGAGGCCTCTATGTCTATGAAAAGATGTGGAGGCTTTTTCATTGCCCGGTATAAATGGAGATAATCTACAGGAGGTGTTAAGAATGAGCAGTGCTATCGAAGCTAAAAAACAAATTGTTGAAGAGATTGCTGATAAATTAAAAAACAGCGTATCAACAGTTGTTGTCGATTACCGCGGACTTTCAGTTGCCCAAGTAACGGAACTGCGTAAACAACTTCGTGAAGCTGGTGTAGAATTCAAAGTTTACAAAAACTCGATGACTCGCCGTGCTGCTGAAGCAGCTGGACTTTCCGGCTTAAATGATGCATTAACTGGTCCTAACGCCATTGCGTTCAGTACTGAAGATGTAGTAGCTCCAGCCAAAATCTTAAATGATTTTGCCAAGAACAATGAGGCACTTGAATTAAAAGCAGGTGTCATCGAAGGCAATATCGCAACAGTTGAAGATGTAAAAGCTCTTGCGGAACTTCCATCACGCGAAGGCTTGCTATCTATGTTGCTTTCCGTACTACAAGCTCCAATTCGCAATCTGGCTCTTGCTGCAAAAGCAGTGGCAGATCAAAAAGAAGAACAAGGCGCATAGAAAAGCGAAAGCGACCACCCTTGGGCGCTTAGCATTTAAGTTTGACAATCTACCCGGTCTTTAAAATAATCAAACGAAAATTAAGGAGGAAACTTAATCATGACTAAAGAACAAATCATTGAAGCAGTTAAAAATATGACTGTTCTAGAACTTAACGATTTAGTAAAAGCAATTGAAGAAGAATTTGGTGTAACTGCAGCTGCTCCAGTAGCAGTTGTTGGTGGTGCAGGTGCTGCTGCTGCTGAAGAAAAAACTGAATTTGATGTTATCTTAGCTGGCGCTGGCGACCAAAAAATTAAGGTTATCAAAGTTGTTCGTGAAATCACTGGTCTTGGTCTTAAAGAAGCAAAAGACCTTGTTGACAACGCTCCAAAACCACTTAAAGAAGGTATTGCTAAAGAAGAAGCTGAAGAAATTAAAGCTAAACTTGAAGAAGTTGGGGCTAACGTCGAAGTTAAGTAATTTAAACGCTAAGAAAAGCTCGCTGGATAAGCGGGCTTTTTTTGCCTATCCGCGATATTCTTCTAAAATTAAACTCCTCAGGGGGTGAGTCAGGTGACTGAACACTACTATTCTCATGTTCAAAAGGTTGAAAGTGATCCAAAACACTGGGATTATACCTTAAGAAATCATTCTTTCCGCTTTAAGACTGACAATGGTGTTTTTTCAAAAAGAGAGGTAGATTTTGGCTCGCGTTTACTCATTGAGTCATTTGTGATGCCGGCTGTAGCTGGTCAGGTGTTGGATGTAGGCTGCGGTTATGGGCCAATTGGGTTAGCGATTGCCATGGATTATCCTGACCGGCTGGTGCACATGGTCGATGTAAATGAACGCGCCATCCAGTTGGCAAAGGATAATGCTGCCCTTAACCGGATTGATAATGTCAAAATCTATGAAAGTGACCGACTATTATCTGTTAAAGAAAAAGATTTTGCTGCGATCTTAACCAATCCGCCAATTCGGGCAGGAAAAAGAACAGTTCACGATATTTTTGAACAGAGTGCACAAATTCTTGTTCCAAGTGGTGAACTTTGGGTAGTGATTCAAAAGAAACAAGGTGCCCCTTCCGCATTGGAGAAGCTAAAAACTATTTTTTCAGTAGTTGAGACGGTAACGAAATCAAAAGGATATTATATATTTAAAGCAAAAATTAGTTGACTATATGTTACCTTTGTGGTAGCATTATAAAATGCCATCATAATATTTACCGTTTTATTCCTGCAAATGCTTATTTTTCAGTATAAAATAAGGATAAAACGGAAATGATGACAAAATAATAGTCAAAATGTGAAATTGTGGTTTTTGAGCAAAAAACCCTTTTTCTTTTTGTCTTTTGAAAAGGGGCTTTTCCCCTTCTTAAAAGTTCATAGATTTTTCAAATTACGCTTGATTTGAGGGGTGAATCAGTTGACAGGTCAACTAGTTCAGTATGGACGCCACCGTAAGCGGAGGAGTTACGCACGAATCAGTGAAGTTTTAGAATTACCAAATCTAATTGAGATCCAAACCTCTTCATATCAGTGGTTTCTTGATGAGGGGCTGCGTGAAATGTTCCAGGATATTTCACCAATTGAGGACTTTACAGGTAATCTATCACTGGAATTTATTGATTACAGTCTTGGCGATCCAAAGTATTCTGTCGAAGAATCAAAAGAACGGGACGTTACATATTCTGCTCCGTTACGTGTAAAAGTACGTCTGGTAAACAAAGAAACAGGTGAAGTAAAAGATCAAGATGTTTTCATGGGTGATTTTCCCCTAATGACAGAAACAGGCACGTTTGTGATTAATGGAGCAGAGCGCGTTATTGTTTCCCAGTTAGTACGTTCACCGAGCGTCTACTTTAGTGCGAAAGTCGATAAGAATGGGAAAAAAGGATTTACAGCAACAGTTATTCCGAACCGCGGCGCTTGGCTGGAGTATGAAACAGATGCCAAAGACGTCGTATATGTCAGAATTGATCGTACTCGGAAACTGCCCGTTACGGTTCTTTTGCGTGCATTAGGATTCGGCTCTGATCAAGAAATTATCGACTTAATTGGCGATAACGAATATTTACGAAACACCTTGGAAAAAGACAACACAGAAGGTATCGATAAAGCATTACTTGAAATCTACGAACGGCTTCGTCCCGGTGAGCCACCGACCGTTGAAAATGCGAGAAGTTTATTGATTTCCCGCTTTTTCGACCCAAAACGCTATGATCTAGCGAACGTAGGCCGTTACAAAATTAATAAAAAGCTTCATTTAAAAAATCGTTTATTTAATCAACGGTTAGCCGAAACACTGGTTGATCCTGAAACAGGTGAAATTATCGCTGAAAAAGGGACGGTTCTTGACCGCCGCAACCTCGATAAAATTTTACCGGCACTTGAGAAAAATATTAACTTTAAGAGTTTTACCCCTGTTGGCGGGGTAGTGGAAGACGAAATAATTCTTCAGAGCATTAAAATTTATGCTCCTGGTGATGAAAATGAAAAAGTGATCAATGTATTGGGAAATGCTTATGTGGCTGAGCCAATCAAGCATATTACCCCTGCAGACATCATTGCGTCAATCAGCTATTTCTTTGACTTGCTTCATGGTGTCGGCGATACAGACGATATCGACCATCTGGGAAATAGACGTTTGCGTTCTGTCGGTGAACTATTGCAAAACCAATTTCGGATTGGTTTATCCAGGATGGAGCGGGTTGTTCGTGAAAGAATGTCAATCCAAGACACAGCAACGATCACACCACAGCAGTTAATTAATATTCGCCCGGTGATTGCGTCGATCAAAGAGTTCTTTGGAAGTTCGCAGCTTTCCCAGTTCATGGACCAAACCAATCCGCTTGCAGAATTAACTCATAAGCGACGGTTATCAGCACTGGGACCTGGTGGATTAACGCGTGAACGTGCCGGGATGGAGGTTCGTGACGTTCACTACTCCCACTATGGCCGGATGTGTCCAATTGAAACGCCGGAAGGTCCAAACATTGGTTTGATTAACTCGTTATCAACTTATGCGAAGGTTAATCGGTTTGGCTTTATTGAAACACCTTACCGCCGGGTTGATCCTGACACCGGCAGGGTAACGGACAGAATTGATTATTTGACTGCTGATGAAGAAGATAACTATGTCGTCGCCCAGGCAAACTCTCGCCTTGACGAAAATGGCGCCTTCCTGGATGAAGAAGTAGTTGCTCGTTTCCGCGGGGAAAATACTGCCGTAAAACGTGAACGGATCGACTATATGGACGTTTCGCCAAAACAGGTTGTTTCAGCGGCCACAGCTTGTATTCCGTTCTTGGAAAATGACGACTCTAACCGTGCCTTGATGGGGGCAAACATGCAGCGTCAAGCGGTTCCGCTGATGCAGCCGGAAGCTCCAAGAGTGGGTACTGGTATGGAATATGTATCCGGTAAAGACTCCGGGGCAGCCGTGATTTGTAAACACGACGGTATTGTTGAACACGTAGAAGCCCGCCAAGTATGGGTTCGTCGTGTTACGGAAATAGACGGACAAGAGGTTAAAGGCAACCTTGATAAATACCGCTTATTAAAATTTGTCCGCTCTAACCAAGGAACCTGCTACAATCAACGCCCAATCGTAAAGCCTGGCGACCGTGTCGTAAAAGGTGAAATCCTTGCCGACGGTCCTTCAATGGAATTGGGAGAATTGGCCCTTGGACGTAATGTGCTGGTAGCCTTTATGACTTGGGATGGTTACAACTATGAAGATGCGATTATTATGAGTGAACGTCTTGTAAAAGACGATGTTTATACTTCGATTCATATTGAAGAATATGAATCAGAATCACGTGATACCAAGCTTGGCCCTGAGGAAATTACCCGTGATATTCCAAACGTTGGCGAAGATGCGCTAAAGAATTTGGATGAACGGGGAATCATCCGCATCGGTGCTGAGGTAAAAGACGGTGATTTGCTAGTTGGTAAAGTAACTCCCAAAGGGGTTACAGAACTTACTGCTGAGGAAAGACTTCTTCACGCCATTTTTGGTGAGAAGGCACGTGAGGTACGGGATACCTCCCTTCGCGTTCCACACGGTGGAGGGGGAATCGTTCACGATGTCAAAGTATTTAACCGTGAAGATGGCGATGAGCTTCCTCCGGGTGTAAACCAGCTTGTCCGTGTTTATATTGTTCAAAAACGTAAAATACACCAAGGCGATAAGATGGCTGGACGACATGGTAATAAAGGGGTTATCTCAAGGATTTTACCTGAAGAAGATATGCCGTTCATGCCGGACGGTACACCTGTTGATATCATGTTAAACCCATTAGGGGTTCCTTCCCGGATGAATATCGGACAGGTGCTGGAGCTTCACTTAGGAATGGCCGCAAGACAATTGGGCATCCATGTTGCCACACCGGTATTTGACGGTGCCACCGAGGATGATGTGTGGGCAACGATTGAAGAAGCCGGTATGGCACGTGATGCGAAGACCATTCTTTATGATGGCCGTACAGGTGAACCATTTGATAACCGTGTGTCTGTCGGGATCATGTATATGATTAAATTAGCACACATGGTTGATGATAAACTGCATGCCCGTTCAACCGGACCTTACTCACTAGTTACGCAGCAACCGCTTGGCGGTAAAGCTCAATTCGGCGGACAGCGTTTTGGTGAAATGGAAGTTTGGGCGCTTGAGGCTTACGGCGCAGCTTATACGCTTCAAGAAATTCTTACAGTTAAATCAGATGATGTTGTCGGACGTGTCAAAACATATGAAGCCATTGTAAAAGGTGAAAATGTTCCGGAACCAGGGGTTCCTGAGTCATTCAAGGTATTAATTAAAGAACTTCAAAGTCTTGGTATGGACGTGAAAATTCTCTCCGGTGACGAAGAGGAAATCGAAATGCGGGATATCGATGACGAAGACGACTTGCAGCAAGTTGATACGTTAAACCTTGCTCAGGATACACCAAATCTGGAATCGGAAAAGGTTGGTACGAAAGAATAACATAAATGGGCAAGCGCACGATTGGGTGTGCGCTTGCGTTCTCTCTTTATATTAAGGCAACTCGAAAACGTTGCAGCGATTTACAACTGTCAGAGGCTAGATGTCAGAACAGAAGTAATCGACGAATTAGCCGATTTCTTCAATCAAAAGGGAGGTAGGCCCCTTGCTGGATGTTAATAATTTTGAGTATATGAAAATTGGCCTTGCTTCACCGGATAAGATCCGTTCATGGTCTTACGGAGAGGTCAAAAAACCAGAAACCATTAACTATCGTACGTTAAAACCGGAAAAAGACGGCTTATTCTGTGAAAGAATTTTCGGTCCAACGAAGGATTGGGAATGTCACTGCGGTAAATACAAGCGGGTACGTTATAAAGGCGTTGTCTGCGACCGTTGTGGGGTTGAAGTGACACGGGCAAAGGTACGCCGTGAGCGTATGGGGCATATTGAATTGGCTGCTCCGGTTTCGCATATTTGGTATTTTAAAGGGATTCCAAGCCGGATGGGGCTTGTGTTGGATATGTCCCCAAGGGCGTTGGAAGAAGTTATTTACTTTGCTTCCTATGTAGTAACGGAAGCTGGTGACACGGCTCTGGAAAAGAAGCAGTTATTATCTGAAAAAGAATACCGTGCCTATCGCGAAAAGTATGGCAATAAGTTCCAAGCGTCTATGGGTGCAGAAGCAATTAAACGGCTTCTTTCCGATATCGACTTGGATAAGGAAGTAGATATTTTAAAAGAAGAATTGAAGACAGCACAAGGTCAGCGTCGTACTCGTGCGATTAAACGACTGGAGGTATTAGAGGCATTCCGCAACTCTGGAAATGAACCATCTTGGATGGTACTGGATGTGCTCCCGGTTATTCCTCCGGAACTTCGTCCAATGGTCCAGCTTGATGGCGGAAGATTTGCCACATCTGACCTGAATGATCTTTACCGGCGCGTGATTAACCGTAATAATCGCTTAAAGCGTTTGTTAGATTTAGGCGCACCAAGCATTATCGTACAAAACGAAAAGCGGATGCTGCAAGAAGCAGTGGATGCATTGATTGATAACGGCCGCCGCGGCCGTCCGGTTACAGGACCAGGCAATCGTCCGCTTAAGTCGCTTTCCCATATGTTAAAAGGGAAGCAAGGACGGTTCCGTCAGAACTTACTTGGTAAACGGGTTGACTACTCAGGCCGTTCGGTTATTGTTGTTGGTCCATACTTAAAAATGTACCAATGCGGCCTTCCAAAAGAAATGGCGTTGGAACTATTCAAGCCATTTGTGATGAAAGAGCTTGTAGAGAAAGGTTTAGCCCATAACATCAAATCTGCTAAACGTAAAATTGAACGTGTCTCTCCAGATGTCTGGGATGTGCTTGAAGATGTCATAAAAGAACATCCAGTTTTATTAAACCGCGCCCCTACATTGCATCGATTAGGGATTCAGGCATTTGAACCAACACTTGTAGAAGGCCGGGCGATCCGCCTGCATCCGCTTGTATGTACTGCCTACAATGCGGACTTTGACGGGGACCAGATGGCTGTACACGTACCGCTGTCGGCTGAAGCTCAAGCTGAAGCAAGACTGTTGATGCTGGCAGCGCAAAACATTCTAAACCCTAAAGATGGGAAACCAGTTGTCACTCCTTCTCAGGACATGGTATTAGGTAACTACTACCTGACATTGGAAAGAGAGGGTGCTATCGGCGAGGGAATGATTTTTAAAGATATAAACGAAGCATTGCTTGCCTATCAAAATGGTTTTGTCCATTTCCATTCCCGCGTTGCTGTCCATGCCGGTTCATTGCGGAACGAAACCTTTACCGAAGAACAAAACAATAAGCTTCTTATCACAACAGTGGGAAAACTTATTTTTAACGAAATTCTTCCAAAATCTTTCCCTTATCTCAACGAACCTACTAAGAGCAACTTAGAGGAAAAAACACCTGAGAAGTATTTTGTTGAAAAAGGTGAAGATGTAAAAGCGAAAATAAAGAGTATGCCGCTGGTTGATCCATTTAAAAAGAAAGTCCTTGGTAATATCATTGCCGAAGTCTTCAAGCGTTTCAAAATTACCGAAACGTCGAAAATGCTTGACCGTTTGAAGGATCTTGGTTTCAAATATTCAACCAAGGCCGGGATTACAGTCGGCGTGGCGGATATTGTCGTACTTGGTGAGAAGGAGCAGATCCTTCACGATGCTCAGGTCAAAGTCGATAACGTGCAAAAGCAGTTTAGACGGGGTCTCATTACCGAAGATGAACGGTATGACCGGGTGATCTCCATTTGGAGCCAGGCGAAGGATACCATTCAAGGACGCCTAATGAAGTCTTTGCATAAAACAAATCCAATCTTTATGATGAGCGATTCTGGTGCCCGTGGTAACGCCTCTAACTTTACACAGCTCGCCGGGATGCGCGGCTTGATGGCGAACCCGGCTGGTCGAATCATCGAGTTGCCGATTAAATCAAGTTTCCGTGAAGGACTGACGGTGTTAGAGTACTTTATTTCCACTCACGGCGCACGCAAAGGGCTTGCCGATACAGCGCTGAAAACAGCTGACTCTGGTTATTTGACACGCCGTCTGGTCGATGTAGCCCAGGACGTTATTGTCCGCGAAGATGACTGTGGAACGGACCGTGGTTTCTCCATCCGTGCCTTAAAAGATGGTACAGAAATCATCGAAACTTTGGAAGAGCGGTTAATTGGCCGTTATGCCCGTAATACGATCAAGCATCCTGAGACAAATGAAGTACTGGTTCGTGAAAATGAACTGATTACTGAAGACATTGCCAAGGCAATCGTGGATGCAGGAATAGAAGAAGTGAAAATCCGCTCCGCGTTTACATGTAATACCCGTCATGGAGTATGTAAAAAATGTTATGGGCGCAACCTGGCGACTGGTCAAGAGGTGGAGGTGGGTGAAGCAGTTGGTATTATTGCTGCTCAGTCCATCGGGGAACCAGGTACACAGTTAACGATGCGTACATTCCATACCGGCGGGGTAGCAGGAGACGATATTACTCAAGGTTTACCGCGGATTCAAGAAATTTTTGAAGCACGTAATCCTAAAGGTCAAGCGGTTATTTCTGAGATTGGCGGTACAGTTGTCGGCATTAATGAAGGCCGCGACCGCCAGCATGAAATTGTTGTTCAAGGTGAAGTAGAAACACGTACGTACAATGCTCCTTATACAGCACGTTTGAAAGTTGCTGTCGGTGATCAAATTGAACCTGGCCAAGAGTTAACGGAAGGCTCGATTGATCCGAAGGAATTATTGAAGGTAAAAGATGTTCTATCCGTTCAAGAGTACTTGCTGCGCGAAGTACAAAAGGTATACCGCATGCAAGGGGTTGAAATTGGCGATAAACACGTTGAAGTAATGGTACGGCAAATGCTGCGCAAAGTTCGTGTAGTTGATGCTGGGGAAACAGATGTATTACCTGGTACGCTGTTAGATGTTCACCAATTTACTGATGCCAACGAAAAGGCATTATTGGAGGGCAGATTACCAGCAACAGGTCGTCCGATATTGCTTGGTATCACAAAAGCATCTCTGGAAACAGATTCATTCTTATCCGCTGCATCGTTCCAAGAGACAACAAGAGTTCTAACCGATGCGGCGATCAAAGGCAAGCGGGATGAATTGTTGGGCTTGAAGGAAAATGTGATCATCGGGAAACTTGTTCCAGCAGGTACCGGCATGCAGCGGTATCGCAAAGCGGAGCCCATGTTTCGTGAAGTAACATCGGAAGAGCCGGTTTCAATTGATTAATTTGAAAAGCGGTACCTAGAAAAATTGGGTACCGCCTTTTTAAAGCTCCATTAATGAAACTGAAATTTTTGTTTGACATCTTATTTTGAAGATGGTAATATATCAAAGGTGCTCCTATACACCTGATACTTTGGAGGATATGAAAGATGTCTTATGAAAAAGTATTGCAGGCTGGTAAATTTATTATAGGAACAAAACAAACAGTAAAAGCACTGCAAGAGGGAATCGTCCGGGAACTTATTATTGCCAGCGATGCAGACCATAAGGTAGTTGCAAAAGCGGTGAACGAGGCCAAGGAACGAAACATTCCGATCTATTACGTTGACTCTATGAAAAAGTTGGGGAAGGCGTGCAGAATAGAAGTTGGTGCGGCAGCTGTTGCTATCATTCGTTAAAAACTGTTTTTGTAGATTGTGCTGTCTACAAAAACTTTGTTTTTGCAAAAAAATGAACCACCTGGATGTGTGGGCTTAACAATCGTGAAGGGAGGAAATAAAAATGCCTACAATTAACCAATTAGTGCGCAAACCACGTCAAGCAGTGACGTATAAATCAAAATCTCCTGCACTGAATAAAGGTTATAACAGTTTTAAAAAATCTCAAACGAACTTATCATCACCACAAAAACGCGGGGTATGTACTCGTGTTGGGACGATGACACCAAAGAAACCAAACTCAGCGTTACGTAAATATGCACGTGTACGTTTGACAAATGGTATTGAGGTAACTGCCTATATTCCTGGTATCGGCCACAACCTGCAAGAACACAGCGTTGTTCTAATCCGTGGCGGACGTGTTAAAGACTTACCAGGGGTACGTTATCACATTGTTCGTGGAGCACTTGATACAGCTGGTGTTAACAACCGGATGCAAGGCCGCTCTAAATATGGTACAAAGAAACCAAAAGCAGCTAAGAAATAATCTGATTAATTAAGGAAGCTTCTTTGAAAGGAGGAAAAAACATGCCACGTAAAGGTCCAGTAGCAAAAAGAGACGTGTTACCAGATCCGCTTTACAATTCAAAATTAGTTACACGTTTAATCAATAAAATGATGATTGACGGTAAAAGAGGTAAATCTCAAGCAATTTTATACTCTGCTTTTGATATTATCCGCGAACGCACAGGCAAAGAACCAATGGAAGTGTTCGAAGCAGCATTAAAGAACATTATGCCGGTTCTTGAAGTAAGAGCACGCCGCGTAGGTGGTGCAAACTATCAAGTTCCTGTTGAGGTGCGACCTGACCGCCGTACAACTCTTGGACTTCGCTGGTTAGTAAACTATTCCCGTCTTCGTGGAGAAAAGACGATGGAAGAACGTTTAGCTAACGAAATTATGGATGCGGCAAACAACACTGGTGCATCTGTTAAGAAGCGTGAAGATACACACAAAATGGCTGAAGCAAATAAAGCATTTGCTCACTATCGTTGGTAATTTTACATTCAAAAATATATTCTTACTAGGAAGGAGAAAGACTTAAATGGCAAGAGAGTTCTCCTTAGAAAAGACTCGTAATATAGGCATCATGGCACACATCGACGCCGGGAAAACCACGACTACTGAGCGTATCCTTTATTACACTGGTAAAATTCATAAAATCGGTGAAACTCATGAAGGTGCGTCTCAAATGGACTGGATGGAACAAGAGCAGGAACGCGGAATTACGATTACTTCTGCTGCAACTACCGCGCAATGGAAGAATCACCGCGTTAACATCATTGACACTCCAGGACACGTAGACTTTACCGTTGAAGTAGAACGTTCTCTTCGCGTACTTGATGGTGCTGTTGCTGTTCTTGATGCCCAGTCTGGAGTAGAACCACAAACAGAAACCGTTTGGCGCCAAGCAACAACATACGGCGTACCGCGAATCGTGTTTGTTAATAAAATGGATAAAATCGGTGCAGACTTCTTATACTCTGTAAAAACATTGCATGAACGTCTGCAAGCGAATGCCCATCCAATTCAGCTGCCAATTGGTGCTGAAGATCAATTTAAAGGCATTATTGACCTGGTCGAAATGAAGGCAGAAATTTATGGAAATGACCTAGGGACAGATATAGAGGAAACAGAGATTCCTGAAGAGTACAAAGCTCAAGCTGAAGAGTACCGTGAAAAATTAATTGAAGCAGTTGCTGAAATTGATGAAGAATTAATGGAAAAGTACCTTGGCGGTGAAGAAATCACTGTCGAAGAACTGAAAGCAGGGATTCGTAAAGGTACTGTTAATGTAGAATTCTATCCTGTACTTTGTGGTTCAGCCTTTAAAAACAAAGGTGTACAACCAATGCTTGATGCTGTTATTGATTATCTTCCATCTCCATTAGATGTTCCTTCTATTAAAGGACATGCAGTGGATGACGAGGATGAAATGATTGAACGTCACTCAAGTGATGATGAGCCATTCTCTGCTCTTGCATTCAAAGTTATGACTGACCCTTATGTCGGTAAATTAACATTCTTCCGTGTATACTCTGGTACACTGGAGTCCGGATCCTATGTTCAAAACTCTACTAAAGGAAAGCGGGAACGTATCGGACGGATTCTGCAAATGCACGCAAATCACCGTCAAGAAATTTCTCAAGTATATGCTGGTGACATCGCTGCAGCTGTAGGTTTAAAAGATACGACGACGGGCGACACTCTATGTGATGAGAAAAACCTGGTTATCTTAGAGTCAATGGTATTTCCTGAGCCGGTTATCGAACTTTCGGTAGAACCAAAGTCAAAAGCAGACCAAGACAAGATGGCTACGGCATTACAGAAACTTCAAGAGGAAGACCCAACATTCCGGGCTTCAACAAATCCTGAAACCGGACAAACGATTATCGCTGGTATGGGTGAACTTCACCTTGATATCATCGTTGACCGGATGAAGCGTGAATTTAAAGTTGAAGCAAACGTAGGTGCTCCACAGGTAGCCTATCGCGAAACATTCCGTGGAACTGCACAAGTTCAAGGTAAGTTCGCGCGCCAATCAGGCGGACGTGGCCAATACGGGGATGTTTGGATCGAATTCTCACCAAATGAAGAAGGAAAAGGCTTTGAATTTGAAAATGCTATTGTCGGTGGTGTCGTTCCACGTGAGTACATCCCTGCAGTTGAAGCGGGATTAAAAGATGCGCTTGAACGCGGCGTGCTTGCCGGTTATCCAATGGTTGACATCAAAGCGAAATTATTTGATGGTTCATACCATGATGTTGACTCATCAGAAATGGCATTTAAAATTGCAGCTTCATTAGCATTAAAAAATGCAGCAGCAAAGTGTAATCCAGTTATTCTCGAACCGGTCATGAGAGTAGAAGTTGTTATTCCTGAGGAATACTTAGGAGATATTATGGGACAGCTTACTGCCCGCCGCGGCCGTGTTGAGGGAATGGAAGCACGCGGCAATGCCCAAGTTGTTCGCGCAATGGTTCCACTTTCAGAAATGTTTGGTTATGCTACAGCTCTTCGTTCAAGCACTCAAGGTCGCGGCGTGTTCACGATGCACTTTGATCATTACGAAGAGGTTCCAAAATCAATTTCTGATGAAATTATCAAAAAAAATAAAGGGGAATAATTGATTTTCCCTATTCTTTAAAGTATAACTATTTTAGTAAGAATGGAGGCTGTAATCGCAGGGATTCCTGGTTTTACAGTTTCCACTTAAATATACTTAACAATTTAATCCAAAGGAGGATTTTTTAAAATGGCAAAAGCGAAATTTGACCGCTCAAAACCACACGTTAATATTGGTACAATTGGTCACGTTGACCACGGTAAAACTACTTTAACAGCTGCAATCACTTCTGTTCTTGCAAAACAAGGTAAAGCAGAAGCTCGTGCATATGATCAAATCGACGGTGCTCCAGAAGAAAGAGAACGCGGTATCACAATCTCTACCGCACACGTTGAGTATGAAACTGATAATCGTCACTATGCACACGTTGACTGCCCAGGACACGCTGACTATGTTAAAAACATGATCACTGGTGCTGCCCAAATGGACGGTGCGATTCTAGTTGTATCTGCAGCAGACGGTCCAATGCCACAAACTCGTGAGCACATTCTTCTATCTCGTCAAGTAGGTGTACCTTACATCGTTGTATTCTTAAACAAATGCGACATGGTTGACGACGAAGAACTTTTAGAATTAGTTGAAATGGAAGTTCGTGACCTTCTATCAGAATACGACTTCCCTGGTGATGATATTCCGATCATCAAAGGTTCCGCTCTGAAAGCATTAGAAGGCGATGCTCAATGGGAAGAAAAAATCGTTGAACTTATGAACGCGGTTGACGAATATATTCCAACTCCAACTCGTGACAACGACAAACCATTCATGATGCCAGTTGAAGACGTATTCTCCATTACTGGTCGTGGTACAGTTGCTACCGGCCGTGTAGAGCGTGGTATGGTTAAAGTCGGTGACGTAGTTGAGATCGTTGGTTTCACTGAAGAGCCAAAATCTACTACTGTAACTGGTGTAGAAATGTTCCGTAAACTATTAGACTTTGCTGAAGCTGGTGACAACATCGGTGCCCTTCTACGTGGTGTTTCTCGTGAAGAAGTTGAGCGCGGACAAGTTTTGGCTAAGCCAAAATCCATCACTCCACACAAAAAGTTTAAAGCACAAGTTTACGTATTATCTAAAGAAGAAGGCGGACGTCATACTCCATTCTTCTCAAACTATCGTCCACAATTCTATTTCCGTACTTCTGATATTACTGGTATCATTACTCTACCAGAAGGTACTGAAATGGTAATGCCTGGCGATAATACTGAAATGACTGTTGAGCTTATCGCTCCAGTTGCGATTGAAGAAGGAACTAAGTTCTCTATCCGTGAAGGTGGACGTACTGTAGGTTCTGGTTCAATCACTACCGTTATCGAATAATAAATGAATCCATGAAAGCAGCTGGAAACCTAGGATCCAGCTGCTTTTTTCATTTAATTTTCATACGTTTCTTCTATTATATACATTAATCATTTTCTAACTCTAAAGACGGTAATTAGGAATTATTGGTGAGTGTTTTAAAGCTATTGAAAAAGACAATATCGCCCGCTATAATAGGAAAAGTGAAATTCACCGCAGTGAATGCAAGATAAATGTTGCGTTCGCCCTGTGTTTTATGTATAATTAACAATGTTGGTCTTTGACTGCGATGATGTGGGAGGTTGCTGACACACCCGGCCGCTTTGCCATGGCGCTGTGTTAGGGAAATTCTCACGGAGAATGTCTATTTTAAAAATAGGCGAATAAAGGAGGGAAAATAATGGCAAAACAAAAAATTCGTATCCGCTTAAAGGCATATGATCACAGAATTCTTGATCAATCCGCTGAAAAAATTGTTGAAACAGCAAAACGTTCAGGTGCAGCCGTTTCTGGTCCGATTCCGCTTCCAACTGAAAAATCTGTTTACACCATTCTTCGTGCGGTACACAAGTACAAAGATTCTCGTGAACAATTTGAAATGCGGACACATAAGCGTCTAATCGACATTGTAAATCCAACACCACAAACTGTGGATGCACTCATGCGTTTAGATTTGCCATCAGGTGTTGATATTGAAATTAAACTCTAATCAAAATAAATGTTAAGAAAAATAGGAGGTGTGACTGAAATGACCAAAGGAATCTTAGGAAGAAAGATTGGTATGACTCAAGTATTTGTAGAAAACGGTGACTTAATTCCGGTAACTGTAGTTGAGGTAGCTCCAAACGTAGTTCTTCAGAAGAAATCAGTTGAAAACGACGGATATGAAGCCGTACAGCTTGGTTTCGAAGATAAACGCGAAAAGCTTGCCAACAAGCCGGAAAAAGGTCATGCTAGCAAGGCAAATACTGCTCCTAAGCGCTTCGTTCGTGAATTTCGCGGAGATGACTTAGCAGGCTATGAAGTTGGTCAAGAAGTCAAAGTTGATATTTTCGCTGCAGGCGATTTAGTAGATGTAACAGGAATCTCAAAGGGTAAAGGTTTCCAAGGCTCGATCAAACGCCACGGACAATCTCGCGGCCCGATGGCACACGGTTCACGTTATCATCGTCGCCCTGGTTCTATGGGACCGGTTGCTCCAAACCGCGTATTCAAAGGTAAAATGTTACCAGGACGTATGGGCGGAGAACAAGTTACCGTTCAAAACCTTGAGATCGTTAAGGTTGATGCAGAACGCAACTTGCTTTTAATTAAAGGTAATGTGCCAGGTGCAAAAAAAGCATTACTAAAAATCAAAAGTGCGGTAAAGGCATAACGATTTCATAAGAAAGGAGGAACAATAGAATGCCAAAAGTAACATTATTCAACCAAAACGGTTCACAAGTCGGCGAAATCGAGTTAAATGAATCCGTTTTTGGTATTGAACCTAACCAACACGTATTATTTGAAGCGATTGTGATGCAAAGAGCTTCATTACGTCAAGGGACTCATAAAGTTAAAAACCGTTCAGAAGTTGCAGGCGGTGGACGTAAACCATGGCGTCAAAAAGGAACAGGCCGTGCTCGTCAAGGGTCTATCCGCTCACCACAATGGCGCGGAGGTGGTACTGTATTTGGTCCGCAGCCACGCAGCTATAGCTATAAATTACCGAAAAAGGTTCGTCGCTTAGCGATCAAATCGGCATTATCTTCTAAAGTATTAGATGAAAATCTTATAGTATTAGAGAACTTAGCTTTCGAAGCTCCAAAAACAAAAGAATTCAAAGCTGTTTTAAACAACCTTTCTGTTGAGAAAAAAGCGTTAGTTGTTACTGCTGACTTGGATGAAAACGTAGCATTATCCGCTCGTAACATCCCGGGAGTAACGGTCGTAACAGCAGATGGCATCAATGTATTGGATGTTGTGGGTCATGATCAACTCATTATGACCAAAGCAGCGGTTGAAAAAGTAGAGGAGGTGCTTGCATAATGGATGCACGCGAAATCATTAAGCGCCCCGTTATCACTGAACGTTCTACTGATCTAATGGCTGAGAAAAAATACACTTTTGATGTAGATGTAAAAGCAAACAAAACTCAAGTCAAAGACGCAATCGAAGAAATCTTCGGTGTGGAAGTAGAAAAAGTAAACATCATGAACTATAAAGGCAAATTCAAGCGAATGGGTAAATTTGGCGGATACACGAACAAACGTCGTAAGGCCATTGTCAAGCTAACTGCTGACAGCAAAGAAATTGAGATCTTTGAATCATAAAATGTGACAAGAAGAGGAGGGAAATAAAATGGCGATTAAAAAGTACAAACCTACCTCTAATGGTCGTCGTGGCATGACAGTATTAGATTTCGCAGAAATCACTACTGACACTCCAGAAAAATCTCTTTTAGCACCATTGAAAAAGAGAGGCGGCCGTAATAATCAAGGTAAGTTAACTGTTCGTCATCAAGGTGGCGGCCATAAGCGTCAATATCGTCTTATCGATTTTAAACGCGATAAAGATGGCATTCCAGGACGCGTTGCCACTATCGAATACGATCCAAATCGTTCCGCGAATATCGCGTTAATTAATTATGCTGATGGAGAAAAGCGTTATATCTTAGCTCCAAAAAATTTAGAAGTTGGAATGGAAGTTATGTCTGGTCCTGAGGCAGATATTAAAGTGGGGAATGCACTTCCACTTGCTAACATTCCTGTTGGTACTGTTGTACACAATATCGAATTAAAACCTGGAAAAGGCGGTCAATTGGTCCGTTCTGCAGGTACCAGTGCTCAAGTACTTGGTAAAGAAGGCAAATATGTTCTAGTTCGTTTAACTTCTGGTGAAGTCCGCATGATCCTGGCAGAGTGCCGTGCATCTGTAGGTCAAGTAGGGAACGAGCAACATGAACTTATTAATGTCGGTAAAGCAGGTCGTTCACGCTGGTTAGGTAAACGTCCAACTGTTCGTGGTTCTGTTATGAACCCTAACGATCACCCACATGGTGGTGGTGAAGGTCGTGCTCCTATCGGACGTAAATCACCAATGACACCTTGGGGCAAACCAACTCTTGGTTACAAAACTCGTAAGAAGAAAAACAAGTCTGATAAACTTATTATTCGTCGTCGTAAAAAATAACGGGATTGAACTACGGTTCAAAGATAGAACCGTAGAGCAATCACGAAGGGAGGTTCATTCATGGGTCGCAGCTTAAAAAAAGGACCATTTGTCGATGATCATTTAATGGTTAAGGTCGAAAAGTTAAATGAAGCGGATAAGAAACAAGTAATTAAAACTTGGTCTCGCCGTTCTACGATCTTCCCACAATTTATTGGTCACACAATTGCTGTATATGATGGCCGTAAACATGTGCCTGTTTATATTACGGAAGACATGGTAGGTCACAAGCTTGGAGAATTTGCGCCAACTCGTACCTACAAAGGTCATGCCGGTGATGATAAGAAAACAAGACGTTAAGAGAGGAGGGCATCCTAATGCAAGCAAAAGCTGTTGCAAGAACAGTTCGAATTGCTCCTCGTAAAGCACGTTTAGTCGTTGATTTAATCCGAGGTAAGCAAGTTGGTGAAGCGGTAGCCATTTTGAAACTAACTCCGAAGGCTGCTTCTCCAATCGTTGAAAAAGTATTAAAGTCAGCTATGGCCAATGCTGAGCACAATTACGAAATGGACGTAAATGATCTGGTTGTAGCTCAAGCATTTGTTGATGAAGGGCCAACATTGAAACGTTTCCGCCCACGCGCTATGGGTCGTGCAAGCCAAATTAATAAACGCACAAGCCACATTACAATCGTTTTATCAGAGAAGAAGGAGGGATAATCTGTGGGTCAAAAAGTAAATCCGGTCGGTATGCGTATCGGGATCATCCGTGACTGGGAATCAAAATGGTACGCAGGCAAAGACTTTGCTGAACTTTTACACGAAGACATTAAAGTTCGTGAATACATCACGAAGCGTTTAAAAGATGCTTCTGTATCCAAAGTAGAAATTGAACGCGCTGCTAACCGTGTGAACGTAACAGTCCATACTGCGAAGCCTGGTATGGTTATCGGTAAAGGCGGTACAGAAGTGGAGGCACTTCGTAAAGCTTTAAATCAACTTACCGGCAAACGCGTACACATCAATATTCTTGAAATTAAAAAGGCAGATATTGATGCGAAACTAGTTGCTGAAAATATCGCCCGCCAATTAGAAAATCGGGTATCTTTCCGTCGCGCCCAAAAGCAGGCTATTCAACGTGCCATGCGCGCTGGTGCACAAGGTATTAAAACAATGGTATCCGGTCGTTTAGGCGGTGCTGATATCGCCCGTGCAGAACATTACAGCGAAGGAACAGTTCCACTTCATACACTTCGCGCTGATATCGATTATGCTACAGCTGAAGCTGACACTACTTATGGCAAGCTTGGTGTAAAAGTATGGATCTATCGTGGAGAGGTCCTTCCTACAAAGAAGAAAACTGAGGAAGGAGGCAAATAAGATGTTATTGCCAAAACGCGTAAAATTCCGCCGTCAACATCGTGGGAAAATGCGTGGAAACGCAAAAGGCGGTACTGAAGTAACTTTCGGTGAATTCGGTTTACAAGCAACAGAAGCTTCTTGGATTACAAACCGTCAAATTGAAGCGGCTCGTATTGCGATGACTCGTTACATGAAACGTGGCGGTAAGGTATGGATCAAAATTTTCCCTCATAAGCCTTACACTGCTAAGCCTCTAGAAGTCCGGATGGGTTCCGGTAAAGGTGCTCCAGAAGGCTGGGTAGCTGTGGTAAAGCCAGGGAAAGTAATGTTTGAAATTGCCGGTGTTTCTGAAGAAATCGCTCGTGAAGCTCTTCGTCTAGCATCACACAAACTTCCTGTAAAATGTAAGTTTGTAAAACGTGAAGAAATTGGTGGTGAATCAAATGAAAGCTAATGATATTCGTGACCTTACCACTGCTGAAATTGAACAAAAAGTTAAATCCCTAAAAGAAGAGCTTTTCAACCTTCGCTTTCAATTGGCGACAGGACAACTTGAAAATACAGCTCGCATTCGTGAAGTACGCAAAGCGATTGCTCGCATGAAGACTGTTATTCGTGAAAGAGAAATCAGCTTTAACAAGTAAAACTCGAGAGGAGGTTCACATTGATGAGTGAACGTAACCACCGCAAGGTTTACACTGGACGCGTGGTTTCCGACAAAATGGATAAAACTGTTACCGTTCTTGTTGAAACATACAAAAAGCATCCGCTTTATGGTAAACGCGTTAAGTACTCTAAAAAGTTCAAAGCTCATGATGAGCAAAATCAAGCAAAAGTTGGCGACATCGTACGTATAATGGAAACTCGCCCGCTTTCAGCTACAAAGCGCTTTCGTCTAGTTGAAATAGTAGAAAAAGCTGTTATTATTTAATTGTTCGGAAGATAGCTTTTCCGAAGGGAGGTTACACATATGATTCAACAGGAAACACGTTTGAAAGTTGCTGACAACTCCGGTGCTCGTGAAGTACTGACGATTAAAGTTCTCGGTGGTTCAGGCCGCAAAACGGCTAACATTGGTGATGTGATCGTTTGTACCGTCAAACAAGCAACACCAGGAGGCGTTGTTAAAAAAGGTGACGTTGTTAAAGCAGTTGTTGTCCGTACTAAGAGCGGTGTACGCCGGCCAGATGGTTCCTACATTCGTTTTGATGAAAACGCATGTGTGATTATTAAAGAAGATAAGAGCCCACGTGGTACTCGTATCTTTGGACCAGTAGCCCGTGAACTTCGCGATAACAACTTTATGAAAATTATTTCTTTAGCTCCAGAAGTTTTATAATATCAATTAAATTGCCTTTAAGGAGGTGCGAATAGATGCATGTAAAAAAGGGTGATAAAGTCAGAGTCATCTCTGGTAAGGATAAAGGCAAAACAGGCGTAATCCTGGCGGCTTATCCAAAAGACAACCGCGTATTAGTAGAAGGTGTAAACATTGTGAAAAAACACTCTAAACCTTCTCAAGCAAATCCACAAGGCGGAATCCTCAGCTTTGAGGCACCAATTCATGTATCAAACGTAATGCCTATCGATCCTAAGACAGGTAACCCGACTCGTGTAGGTTATAAGACGGTTGATGGCAAAAAAGTACGCGTAGCAAAATCCGGTGAAGTTTTAGATAAATAGTTTATAGAAGAAGGGAGGTACACGAAATGAACCGCCTAAAAGAAAAATATGTGAAAGACATTACCCCAGCTCTTATGAGCAAGTTTAATTATAAATCTGTTATGCAAGTACCAAAAATCGAAAAAGTCGTTATCAATATGGGTGTTGGTGACGCCGTTCAAAATGCAAAAGCACTTGATAACGCAGTAGAAGAACTATCCTTAATTACAGGTCAAAAACCTGTGGTAACTCGTGCGAAGAAATCAATTGCTGGATTCCGTCTGCGTGAAGGGATGCCGATCGGTGCAAAAGTTACCCTTCGTGGTGAGCGCATGTACGAATTCCTGGATAAATTAGTTTCTGTATCTTTACCTCGTGTACGTGACTTCCGTGGAGTTTCTAAAAAAGCTTTCGATGGTCGCGGTAACTACACATTAGGTATTAAAGAGCAGCTAATCTTCCCTGAAATTGATTACGATAAAGTAAGCAAAGTTCGTGGTATGGATATCGTTATCGTAACTACTGCCAACACTGATGAAGAAGCTCATGAGCTCTTAACTCAAATTGGAATGCCATTCCAAAAGTAATCGCTAAATAAGGGAGGCGAAAATGTGGCTAAAAAGTCAATGATTGCGAAACAAAAACGCACGCCTAAATTCAAAGTACAAGAGTACACACGCTGCGAACGTTGCGGACGTCCACACTCTGTATATCGCAAATTTAAGCTTTGCCGTATTTGTTTCCGTGAATTAGCATACAAAGGACAAATTCCTGGTGTTAAAAAAGCTAGCTGGTAAAACTAGAGTTTGTGGAAGGAGGTAAAAATAATGGTCATGACAGATCCGATTGCAGATATGCTTACTCGTATTCGCAACGCGAATATGGTACGTCACGAAAAATTAGAAGTACCTGCTTCTAATATTAAAAAAGAAATCGCCGAAATCTTAAAACGTGAAGGTTTCGTACGTGATGTTGAATATATCGATGACAATAAACAAGGAATTATCCGTATCTTCTTAAAGTACGGTGCAAATAATGAACGTGTTATTACTGGCTTGAAGCGCATTAGCAAGCCTGGCCTGCGGGTTTATGCTAAATCAAATGAGGTACCACGTGTCCTAAATGGTCTGGGTATTGCGCTTGTATCAACTTCACAAGGTGTTTTAACCGATAAAGAAGCTCGGGCAAAACAAATCGGTGGCGAAGTATTAGCTTACGTTTGGTAAGTCGAGTTTTTGAATGAATGGAGGTGCACTAAATGTCTCGCGTAGGAAAAAAACCTATTGAAATTCCGGCAGGTGTAACAGTTTCTTTAAACAATCATACTGTTACCGTAAAAGGCCCAAAAGGCGAGCTTACTCGCTCTTTCAATCCGGAAATTACTATTAATATTGAAGAAAACATCGTTACAGTTACTCGTCCTTCAGATTCAAAAGAACACCGCACATTACATGGAACAACTCGTGCGCTCTTAGCGAACATGGTTGAGGGTGTTTCTAAAGGATTCGAGAAAAGTCTAGAACTAATCGGGGTTGGATACCGTGCTCAAAAACAAGGTAAAAAGCTTGTATTGAACGTTGGTTATTCACATCCTGTAGAAATGGAACCAGAAACTGGCCTGGAAATTGAAGTACCATCCAATACAAAGGTTACGGTAAAAGGTACCGATAAAGAACGTGTTGGTGCATTGGCAGCCAATATTCGTGCGGTTCGTCCTCCAGAGCCTTATAAAGGCAAAGGAATTCGCTATGAAGGTGAATATGTACGCCGCAAAGAAGGTAAAACAGGTAAGTAATGCCGCATAGGTAAACGAAAGGAGTGACGTAAATGATTACGAAGCTAGATAAAAACGCTGTTCGCCGTAAAAGACATGCTCGTGTACGCGCGAAATTAAGCGGAACTTCAGCTCGTCCACGTCTAAATGTGTTTCGTTCAAATAAGCATATTTATGCTCAGTTAATCGATGACAGCAAAGGAGTTACTTTAGCAAGTGCTTCTACACTAGATAAAGAGCTTAACCTTGAGTCTTCAAGCAATATCGAAGCAGCTAAAAAAGTCGGAGAATTAGTTGCAAAACGTGCGGTGGAAAAAGGTATTACAGCTGTTGTGTTTGACCGTGGAGGATACCTATACCATGGACGTATTCAAGCATTAGCCGATGCTGCACGCGAAAACGGCTTACAATTTTAATAGACAAAGGAGGGACTAAAGAAACATGCGTCGTATTGATCCAAACAAGCTTGAACTAGAAGAACGCGTAGTTACGGTTAACCGTGTTGCGAAGGTTGTAAAAGGTGGACGTCGTTTCCGTTTCTCTGCACTTGTTGTAGTCGGAGACAGAAACGGTCATGTCGGTTTCGGAACCGGTAAAGCACAGGAAGTTCCTGATGCAATTCGTAAAGCAATTGAAGATGCCAAGAAAAATCTTATTGAAGTACCAATGGTTGGAACGACTGTTCCTCACGAAGTAGTTGGACGGTTTGGAGCTGGAGAAGTCTTGTTAAAACCGGCTGCAGAAGGTACCGGAGTTATTGCAGGTGGCCCAGTTCGTGCGGTTCTTGAATTAGCTGGGGTTCAGGATATCCTTTCCAAATCTCAAGGAACAAATACACCAATTAACGTAATTCGTGCAACCATTCAAGGACTAACACAATTAAAACGTGCTGAAGACGTAGCGAAATTACGTGGTAAATCAGTAGAAGAACTGTTAGGATAAGGAGGGAAATCAAATGGCAAATAAACTTGTAATTACCCTCAAGCGTAGCGTGATCGGTCGTCCGCAGGACCAACGCGAAACAGTTAAAGCACTGGGCTTACGTAAATTAAATCAAACAGTTGAGCATCAAGATAATGCAGCCATTCGCGGCATGATCAATAAAGTTGCTCACCTTGTAACTGTTAAAGAACAATAATCGAACGTTGTTTTTCATAAGGAGGTGCCGAAATGAAACTTCATGAATTAAAACCTGCAGAAGGTTCACGTCAGGAACGTAAACGTAAAGGACGCGGTATTGGCTCAGGTAATGGGAAAACTGCCGGTAAAGGTCATAAAGGTCAAAAGGCCCGTTCTGGCGGTGGAGTCCGCATTGGCTTTGAAGGTGGCCAAACACCTTTAGCCCGTCGTTTACCGAAACGGGGCTTTACGAATATTAGCCGTAAAGAGTACGCCATTGTGAACCTTGATGTGTTAAACCGTTTTGAAGAAGGTACAGAAGTAACTCCAGAACTTCTGATTGAAACGGGTGTCGTAAGTAACGAAAAATCAGGAATTAAAATTCTTGCAAAAGGGAACGTAGAGAAAAAGTTGACTGTCAAAGCTCACAAATTCTCCTCTGCTGCTAAAGAAGCGATTGAAGCTGCCGGTGGAACTACCGAGGTGATCTAATGTTCCAAACACTCTCCAATTTTATGCGCGTGGGTGATATACGACGTAAGATCATATTCACCCTTTTAATGTTGGTCGTTTTCCGACTGGGTACGTTTATTCCGGTACCTAACGTAAATGCAGAGGTGCTGGCAGATCAAGATAAGTTAAGTGTTTTTGGTATATTAAACACCTTTGGCGGTGGGGCGTTAAGACAGTTTTCCATCTTTGCCATGGGTGTTATGCCATACATTACAGCTTCGATTATTATCCAGCTCCTGCAAATGGATGTAGTACCAAAGTTAACGGAGTGGTCTAAACAAGGAGAGGCGGGACGCCGTAAGACAGCCCAGCTTACCCGTTATATGACCGTAGTTCTTGGTTTTATCCAAGCTCTAGGGATGTCCTATGGCTTTAATAACTTGGCAGGCGGTCAGTTAGTTGAAAATCCTGGAATTCCTACTTATTTACTAATTGCGGTTGTATTAACAGCTGGTACAGCCTTTTTAATGTGGCTGGGTGAGCAAATAACAGAGAAAGGTGTTGGAAATGGTATTTCCATCATCATTTTTGCTGGGATTGTTGCAGGTATTCCCAATGTTTTAAACCAAATTTATGTTCAACAATTTGAGAATGCTGGAGAAGCATTATTCATCCGTATTGTAACCATGTTGGTCATCGCATTAGTAATTATTGCTATTTTTGTTGGAGTTATTTTCATTCAACAAGCAACACGTAAAATTCCGATTCAATATGCAAAACGGATGGCAGTAGGACGGAATCCGGTTGGCGGTCAATCGACCCATATGCCGTTAAAGGTAAATGCAGCTGGCGTTATTCCAGTTATCTTTGCTGTCTCCTTTCTTGTAACACCAAGAACGATTGCCTCATTCTTTCCACAAAATAGTGTAACGCTGTGGATTATGAAGGTATTTGATTACTCTCACCCGATCGGGATGGCCATATATGCTGCCTTAATTATCGCGTTTACTTATTTTTATGCTTTTATTCAAGTTAATCCTGAGCAAGCAGCGGAAAACTTACAAAAGCAAAGTGGCTATATCCCAGGTATTCGTCCTGGTAAAAGCACACAGGAATATTTAACACGCGTCTTATATCGTTTAACATTTGTCGGAGCGCTTTTCCTTACGGTGATTGCAGTGCTTCCGGTCTTCTTTATTAAGATTGCCAACCTGCCACAATCTGCACAAATCGGCGGAACAAGTCTGCTCATTGTAGTCGGGGTTGCTCTGGAAACATATAAGCAGCTTGAGGCACAATTAGTTAAACGTCATTATAAAGGTTTTATTAAGTAACAGGTGAACGGGTTCCTCACACAGAGGACCCAATCAACCTACTTTAGAGCACGAGGGGGAACACGTGTGAATTTAGTATTAATGGGGCTTCCAGGTGCCGGTAAAGGTACGCAGGCAGAACAAATCGTTGAAAAATACGGCATCCCTCATATCTCAACAGGAGATATGTTCCGTGCAGCGATGAAAGAGGGAACAGCGTTAGGATTACAAGCAAAGTCATTCATGGACAAAGGTGAACTGGTCCCGGATGAAGTTACGATTGGGATTGTCCGTGAACGGCTCAGTAAAGAAGACTGTAAGCAAGGCTTCTTGCTGGATGGTTTTCCGAGAACCGTACCTCAGGCAGAGGCGTTGGAAACTCTGTTACAAGAGTTGGGTAAAAAAATTGATTATGTCATTAATATTAATGTTGATAAAAGTATTTTAATGGAGCGTTTGACTGGACGGAGGATCTGTAAGAGCTGTGGTGCTACCTATCATTTAGTATTTAACCCTCCGGCAAAAGAGGGCATTTGTGACCGTTGTGGCGGAGAGCTTTATCAACGGGCTGATGATAATGCGGATACTGTTCAAAACAGATTAGATGTCAATATCAAACAACAAGAACCATTATTGACTTTCTATGAAGCAAAAGGATATTTACGCAACATTGATGGTCAGCAGGATATTAAAAAAGTTTTTGCTGATATCGAAGAATTGTTGAGGGTTATCAGTTAATGTTCAACCCGATAAATCCTGGCATGCGACTCTCGATTATCTCCCTAAAGATTTGATAGTATGTGAAAGCAATTGGCTTTTCTATTGTCCTAAGAATATAGGACCGAGAGTTGGGCAAGAATGACATGAGGATAATATTCCTTCATTAAGTAAAATTTACTTGCGGACAAATAACGTATAGTATGGTAAACTGGAAAGGTTGCTAACAACTTACGAATGGGAAGACCCGCTTTACATTACTAGTCTTAATGAACCGCTTATTTCCAAATGAGAAGGGAGACGAGACCGATGGCCAAAGATGATGTCATTGAAATTGAAGGTAAAGTGATTGAAACTTTGCCAAACGCGATGTTTAAGGTAGAATTAGAAAATGGTCATACAGTGCTGGCTCATGTTTCCGGAAAAATTCGAATGCACTTTATTCGTATTCTTCCTGGTGATAAGGTCACTGTTGAGCTTTCTCCATATGACTTAACACGCGGAAGAATTACGTACCGCTTTAAATAATCGCTTGCACTCCGTACTATTAAGGAGGTTAGGATAATGAAAGTAAGACCATCTGTTAAACCGATCTGCGAAAAGTGTAAAGTTATCCGTAGACGCGGAAAAGTTATGGTTATCTGTGAAAACCCTAAACATAAACAAAAACAAGGATAAACTCGAGGGAGGTGCACATTCTAAATGGCACGTATTGCTGGTGTAGATATTCCACGTGAAAAACGTGTAGTAATCTCATTAACTTACATTTATGGTATTGGTAAAAATACCGCGCAAAAAATCTTAGCGGAAGCTGGCGTTTCAGAAGATACACGTGTACGTGATTTAACGGAAAGTGAACTTGATAAAATCCGTGATATTGTCGACCACTTAAAAGTTGAAGGTGATCTTCGTCGTGAAGTTTCTCTTAACATTAAGCGCTTGATGGAAATTGGCTGCTATCGTGGCTTACGTCATCGCCGCGGCTTACCGGTTCGTGGACAAAATACGAAAAACAATGCTCGTACACGCAAAGGTCCTCGTAAGACTGTAGCGAACAAGAAGAAGTAATCGGCAAAGGAGGTAAATGAAATGGCACGTAAAACAAATACACGTAAACGTCGTGTAAAAAAGAATATTGAATCAGGTGTTGCACACATCCGTTCAACTTTCAATAATACAATTGTAACCATCACTGATGTACATGGAAATGCGATTTCATGGTCAAGTGCAGGGGCGCTTGGATTTAAAGGCTCTCGTAAGTCTACTCCATTTGCCGCACAAATGGCTGCAGAAACAGCTGCAAAGGCATCGATGGAGCATGGAATGAAAACTTTAGAAGTAACGGTTAAAGGACCTGGTGCAGGACGTGAAGCTGCTATTCGTGCACTTCAAGCTGCTGGTCTTGAAGTTACCGCTATTAAAGATGTTACACCTGTTCCACATAACGGCTGCCGTCCGCCAAAACGTCGTTGTGTATAATTTTTCTGTATAGAATTTATATCACCTGTCTATAATGGGATATGATATGAATTTATGTAAACTTTATACAGAAGACTTATTCCAGTTGTTGTGCTTAAAAACGGGAACATATACATGGGGGAATTTCGATTAGCAACTGTCTAATTGAGGTTTCGACGTTTTGAAGGAGGGTTAATGGATGATCGAAATAGAAAAACCAAAAATCGAAACGGTTGAGATCAGCGATGATGCCAAATACGGTAAGTTCGTCGTAGAGCCACTAGAGCGTGGATATGGTACCACTTTGGGTAACTCCTTACGTCGTATCCTTTTATCTTCACTGCCTGGTGCCGCTGTTACCGCGATTCAGGTCGATGGGGTACTTCATGAGTTCTCAACAATTGAAGGCGTCGTAGAGGATGTAACTTCCATTATCTTAAACATCAAAAAAATAGCTTTAAAAATCTATTCTGACGAAGAAAAAACATTGGAGATTGATATGCAAGGTCCTGGTCCGGTCCTAGCAGGGAACATTACCCATGATAGTGACGTTGAGATCTTAAATCCAGACCTTCATATTGCAACATTAGCGGCAAATGGGCATCTCCGTATGCGGTTAACAGCCAGACGGGGCCGTGGTTATACACCTGCTGATCAAAATAAACGTGAAGACCAGCCAATTGGTGTGATTCCGATTGATTCCATTTATACGCCTGTTTCTCGTGTGTCTTATCAGGTAGAGAACACTCGTGTAGGACAACTGTCGAATTACGACAAGCTTACACTTGATGTGTGGACAGATGGAAGCACTGGACCTAAGGAAGCAATTGCTCTTGGTTCAAAAATTTTAACGGAGCATTTAAATATCTTCGTCGGCTTAACGGATGAAGCACAAAATGCTGAAATCATGATTGAAAAAGAAGAAGATCAAAAAGAAAAAGTTCTCGAAATGACCATTGAGGAACTTGATCTTTCCGTTCGTTCATATAACTGCTTAAAACGTGCTGGCATTAATACGGTTCAGGAATTGGCCAACAAAACTGAAGAAGATATGATGAAAGTACGGAATTTAGGCCGTAAATCACTTGAAGAAGTGAAGGCAAAACTAGAAGAGCTTGGATTAGGCTTGCGTAAAGACGATTAGTCCGTTTTTTGAATACTAAGGATTTTTACCTAAGCGATCCGTTTTAATGACTTCAACAAAGGAGGGAACCCTTCATGGCATACAGAAAGCTAGGACGCACAAGTGCACAAAGAAAAGCAATGCTGCGTGATTTAACAACCGATTTAATTATCAATGAGCGCATTGAAACAACAGAAACACGTGCCAAAGAATTACGTTCAACTGTTGAGAAAATGATTACGCTTGGAAAACGTGGTGACCTTCATGCTCGCCGTCAAGCCGCTGCTTACGTACGTAACGAAGTAGCAGATGCAGAAAATGGTCAAGACGCACTACAAAAGCTATTCTCTGATATTGCTCCACGTTACCAAGAGCGCCAAGGTGGATATACTAGAATTATGAAACTTGGACCACGCCGCGGCGATGGTGCTCCAATGGTTATTATCGAATTAGTATAAAAATCTTTTCAGACAACAAGGGCGCTGGACAGTTTTGTAACAAACTTGTTCTCTGCCCTTTTGTTGTACAGAGGCGGAGCGTCGCAATAGTATTTAAGTATAGTGGAAATGATTGAATTTCAGACTTGAATATAGGCAAGCTAAGCTCTGCTCACACCGCCTGATGAACCAGCCAAAAAGAGTGTTATGATGAGCACAACTCTGTTTTTTAGAGCTTCCGGTTTTCCATTAACCATCTGAAGAAAGGAACACCGTTCTCCTTTATTGTGACTCGTCTAGCTCATGCACCTCTTCCATTTAAAAATTTTTATACATGCAGAAGTTGCTAAGAGCACTGCCCTGGGAAGAGGTGCAGGCTTTTTTTGTATATCAGAAAGGGACGAAATATAGCAAAGTTCTATTTCTTCAAACAAATCTATGTTATTTTTATAGATAGTATACGAAATGGAGCTATAGCTTAACGTAAGCTGCCATTTAGAAAGGCAGTTGGGTTAGGGGGGAACACAGCAATGAGCAAAGCAATTGTGTCACTAAAAGAGGTGACTTTTCAATATGATGGACAGGAGCAAAATGCCCTTAATCATGTTTCCTTTGAAATATATGAGGGGGAGTGGCTGGCGATTGTTGGTCATAATGGGTCGGGAAAATCGACAATGGCAAAACTGTTAAATGGTTTGCAATTTCCCAAAGAGGGGGAAATTACTGTATCCGGTATGAAATTAGTCGAAGAAAACATTTGGGATATTCGTAAAAAGATCGGAATGGTGTTTCAAAACCCTGATAATCAATTTGTTGGAACAACTGTCCAGGATGATGTGGCTTTTGGTTTAGAAAACATGGGCATCCCCAGGGAAGAGATGGTCCATAGGGTTGAGGATTCATTAAAAAAGGTTAAAATGGATAAGTTTCTGCATCAAGAGCCGCACCATCTTTCAGGCGGACAAAAGCAGCGCGTTGCCATTGCCGGTGTCCTCGCATTAAGGCCAGCCATCATCATTTTGGATGAAGCAACATCTATGCTGGATCCAAGAGGCCGGGCAGAAGTATTAGAAACGGTCAGAACGCTAAAGGATGAAAAAGCTTTGACGGTTATTTCGATAACCCATGATTTAGAGGAGGCTGCAAAAGCTGATCGAATCATTGTGATGAATAAAGGCGAAGTTTTTCGGGAAGGCACACCTGAAGAAATTTTCTCAATGGATGAGCAATTGATTGAATTAGGATTAGATATCCCATTTTCAGTTAAAGTGATGAAAGCATTTAGAAAACAAGGAATTTCGTTAGCAAAGCATTATTTATCGGAAGAAGAGTTGGTGGAAGAGTTATGGACATTTCGCTCTCGCATGTAAATTACCGTTATCAAGCCAACACCCCATTTGAGCGGCTTGCGATCCAGGATGTATCGATTGAAATTCCCTCAGGTACATATTTGGCGATCATCGGGCATACTGGTTCCGGCAAGTCTACCGTGTTGCAGCATTTAAATGCTTTGCTGATTCCTTCTGAAGGAACCGTGACAATAGGGGACAGAGAAATTAAAGCACATCAAAAAAATAAAGACCTGCGTCCTGTTCGTCAGCGTGTTGGGATTGTCTTTCAGTTTCCGGAACATCAGCTGTTTGAGGAAACAGTCGAAAAGGACATCATTTTTGGACCCATGAATTTCGGTATTTCCGAAGCGGAGGCAAAGAAGCGGGCCCGAATTGCCTTGAAACAGGTGGGCTTAACTGAAGAAATCCTCGATAAATCTCCATTTGATTTATCGGGCGGGCAAATGCGCCGGGTGGCGATCGCAGGGGTGTTAGCAATGGATCCTGATGTGATTGTTCTCGATGAACCAACAGCTGGATTGGATCCTCGCGGGCGCAAAGAAATTATGGACATGTTTTATGCGCTTCACAATGAACGGAAGCTATCGACCATTCTGGTAACCCATAGTATGGAGGACGCCGCTAGATATGCCGATCAAATTGTCATCATGCAACAGGGAAAGGTCGTTAAACAAGGATCACCTGAAGAAATTTTCTCCGCTCCCCAGGATTTAATGCAAATGGGGCTGGATGTCCCTGAGGTAGTCCGTTTTCAACTAAAGCTAGAGGAAAAAGGGAACATCAAGCTGGAGAAGATCTTTTTATCGATTGAACAATTATCGGCGGCAGTAGCGGAGCAGTTAAGGCGGGGTGTGACATCATGATGGAAAAAATGATTTTTGGCCGTTATGTTCCTGCAGACTCGATGATTCATAAAATGGACCCGCGTTCGAAATTAACGATTATTTTTCTGTTTGTTTGTATTATCTTTATTGCAAATAATTGGCTGACTTATACCATTATTGGCGTTTATACATTTTTGATGATCGGGTTGTCGCGGATCCCCATCCGCTTCTTATATGGGGGCCTAAAGCCAGTACTATGGCTAGTAGCATTTACCTTTCTGTTACAGCTGTTTTTTACGCGGGAAGGAACCGTTGTGGTGGATTGGGGGTTCGTGAAAATCTATGCTAAAGGAATTAAGATGGGTTTCTATATCTCCTTTCGGTTTTTCTTTCTGATCTTAATGACTTCCTTATTGACATTGACAACGACCCCAATTGAAATTACCGATGGACTTGAAAGCCTGTTAAACCCATTAAAGAAACTCCGCTTTCCGGTTCATGAAATGGCGCTGATGATGTCTATTTCATTAAGGTTTATTCCAACGCTGATGCAGGAAACAGACAAAATCATGAAAGCACAGATTGCCAGAGGCGTCGAATTTGCCAGCGGGCCGCTAATGGAACGGATTAAGGCGATTATCCCACTATTGATCCCGTTGTTTGTCAGCTCGTTTAAGCGAGCCGAGGAGCTAGCGATTGCCATGGAAGCGAGGGGCTATCGCGGCGGTGAAGGTCGAACCAAATATCGCCAGTTGAGCTGGAAAACAGTTGATACCTTGCAGCTGGCTTTCCTAGCAGTGGTGACAATTATGCTAATCTATTTTCGTTCCTAATGGAGTTAAACTATGCAACGGTATAAAGCAATTATTGCCTACGATGGCACAGATTTTTTCGGGTATCAAGTCCAACCCAACAAGCGCACCGTGCAAGCGGAATTAGAAGCGGTGTTGGCGAAGATGCATAAAGGGCGTGAAGTGAAAGTATCGGCTTCAGGCCGTACGGATGCCGGCGTTCATGCCAAGGGACAGGTAATTCACTTTGACTCACCGCTATTGATCCCTGATGATAAGTGGGTCGTTGCCTTAAATTCACTGCTTCCTGACGATCTTTCCATTCTTCATGTTGAAAAGGTCAGCCCTTCCTTCCATGCCCGCTATGATGCGGTTGGGAAGGAGTATCGCTATCGGCTGCTGTTGTCAAAAAAGCGGGACCCGTTTGAACGAAAATTTTCGTATCGTTATCCTTACGCCTTGGATTTGGCGGCCATGCGGCAGGCAAGTCAGTATGTAGTTGGCCAGCCGCTAGACTTTACCAGTTTTTGCTCAGCCAAGACAGAGGTGGTCGATAAGGTACGGACAATTGAAACGATTGATTTTTTGCTCGATGACGATTTACTCACACTTCGTTTTCTGGGCAATGGCTTCTTGTACAATATGGTACGGATATTAGTCGGAACATTGCTGGAAGTAGGATCTGGTGAACGGTCTCCCGAAGATATGACGGCTATTTTAGCCAAAAAAGATCGGCGCTTTGCCGGTAAAACAGCCCCACCGCAGGGATTGTTTTTGTGGAAGGTGTTTTACGAAAAGTATGGTTAAAATAAATGAATGAAAACAACCCTACCAGGTGTAACATTTTTCTTGACAATTAGTCCCTGAATATTTATTATATAATATGTGTGTGTTTTTAATCCCACGATAAAGCCCCGGAAAGTTTTAGTCGTGATTTGAAAATATATGATCGAAAAATTAAGCTGTACAGCGGCAATGATCGTTAATTCCAAGAAACAGAATTTGACGCTCGCTGCTGGTGATAGTGCCAAAAAATAATTTTTGAGGATTTTAATTAGGAGGGAAATTCATGCGTACAACGTTTATGGCAAATGCCAACAATATCGAGCGCAAATGGTACGTTGTTGATGCAGAAGGCAAAACCCTTGGTCGTCTTGCTTCCGAAGTAGCATCAATCTTACGTGGAAAACATAAACCAACTTATACACCACATGTTGACACTGGTGATCATGTAATTATTCTAAATGCATCTAAAATTCAACTTACTGGTAATAAATTGAATGATAAAATTTACTACCGTCACAGCTTACATCCAGGCGGTTTAAAACAAAGAACGGCTCTTGAGATGCGTACGAACTATGCTGAGAAAATGCTTGAGCTTGCAGTAAAAGGCATGCTTCCAAAAAACTCTCTAGGTCGCGCAATGTTCAAAAAATTACATGTGTATGCTGGCGCAGAGCATCCACACCAAGCACAAAAACCAGAAGTTTACGAGCTTCGCGGTTAATTAAAAGGAGGGAAATCACTTGGCACAAGTTCAATATATTGGTACCGGTCGCCGTAAGAGCTCAGTTGCTCGCGTACGTTTAGTCCCAGGTACAGGTAAAATTGTTGTTAATGGTCGTGACATTGAAGAATATATCCCATTCGAAGCACTACGTGTTGTTGTAAGACAACCATTAGTAGCTACTGAAACAGTAGGAAGCTATGATGTTCTTGTCAACGTAAAAGGCGGCGGCTACACTGGTCAAGCAGGCGCAATCCGTCATGGTGTTGCCCGTGCATTACTTCAAGTAGATCCAGAATACCGTCCAACTCTAAAACGTGCAGGTTTGTTAACACGTGACCCACGTATGAAAGAACGTAAGAAGTACGGTCTTAAAGGCGCACGTAGAGCACCTCAGTTCTCAAAACGTTAATCTTCATGAAAACAATGATATATCAACGTTTACAGGCTATTTCATTTCTGGTGAAATAGCCTGTTTTTGTTTAGAAAGAAACAATCCCCAGCGGTGATAAAGACCGCCACTGGGGATTGTTTTACCGATCCTTTTATACCAGTTCGTTATATGGTTATGCCGGGAATGCCGCGGTCGGATAAACAGGAGAATAAACCTTTTTGATAAAAGAATAGAGATAGGTGTATTCATTGGGATGATTTTGATAAATCTCGCGCATGGTCTGATTCGGGAATTGAAAGACGAGAAGGCTCTTAGTCATGTACTCGTTGTAAATACCGTAATTTAAATAATCAAGCAAATGATTTTCTTTATACATCAACCCTTTTCCGAAGGTGATTTGCATGCCAATACGAAAATATTGGGCAAACACCGTAGAATTGGCAATCCAGGGAAAGTCTGGCCCGGTGGTTCCATAAAAATTTGGATGCGTACAGGTAGCGTCAAAGCCAAACTTTTTCCATTCCACGCATCCGACAGAACCATATTGTTGCAGCCATAAAGACAGTAACCCTTTTTGCCGAATATAGGTGGTCATCTTTTGCACAAGATTTTCATTCTTGGCTGTCAATGGATGCCCGCGGCCAGACAAATCCTCGAAGGGTTAATTTTTCTTGGAGATGCTTGGCCTTTTCCCATTTGCTTAAAAACCTGTTGATCCACCATGTCATCGCTAAGACTCTATGTTCTTCAATTTTAAAATTAATGGCTGCCCCTTCCACTTTACCAAAGTTTGTTTGGGTAATATTGGGATATGGGACGGTCACCCATATATCCAGCTTTTTTCCGTCTGTTGTGTTTTTTGCTGCAGCATCCAAATTATAATTTCGTAAGAAAAGTCGCTTTAATGCTAGCTTCCAATCTTCCTTTTCTACTGGTTTGCCAAAATCAGTATACATCGGGTACATAAAATGATCTTTTCTACCGCAGATTGGATTGAAGATCAATCCGCCAAACATTGAATCGATGGCAACATCATTTACTAAATAGAATTGATATGGTTTTAAATCCTCCGCTGTCCAATTACAAATCCCGCTTTCAGATTCATCTCCATAAGGAAGCACACAAAGATGATTTTGGATACCAAGTTCTTCGGCTGTCATATATTGATTTGTTGACAAATGAATTCTCACCCTTTCCTTTTGTCCTATTACAGCGTATGAGCCCTTGGAATAAATGGTGAGTCCGCACGTCCCTATTTTTTGTAATATAACTAACCAACTTATCCAATGTGAATATACTATAGCGGAAGGAGAGATGTATATGAACATTGTGCATGCCCCAACTGAAATTGCTGGGCAGATGGGGATTATTTGTAAAGAGCTGCGGAAAAAGGGACATCATGTTGCCGGATATAACTGTTTTCACACGTATTTGAATTATAAGGGAGACATTATCAATACGGATGCCTTTGAGATATTGAAGGAAATGGAGTTTCTCGTTAAGAATACGGATATTTTCCACTTTCATAATGCTAACACGTTAATGCAAGATTTCGCGGATCTTCCGCTCTTAAAAGCAAACGGGAAGAAAATGATCATGCATCACTGGGGCAGTGACGTCCGCAGTGAAGCAATGGTCAAAAAGCTGAATCCCTATCCGCTTCCGCCCACCTATTATACGGATGAAGAAATTCACAAACAGCTTACGTTTCTTTCTCAGTATATTGATACAGCCATCGTCCAAGATTATGAAACGTACCCTTACGTAAAGGATTATTACAAAAATGTCTTTATACTGCCACTTGCCTGTAATGTCGAAGAATTTGAGCCTGCGTATCCATCTGTTACAAATCATCATCCTGTCATTATTCATGCCCCAACCAATCGCGCCTTTAAAGGCTCTGACTATGTAGAAGCAGCTATGGAGCAAATTCAAGGCAAGGCACCGTTTACATTTAAAATTCTCGAAAAGATGAGTCATGAAAAAGCCATCGCTGAGTATAAGAATGCAGATATTATTATTGATCAGCTGCTCTGTGGAACATATGGCATGTTCAGTGTTGAGGCAATGGCGATGGGGAAACCGGTCGTCGCATTCATTAGAGATGATGTCCGCAGTAAGTTTCCTGACGAACTGCCCATTGTCCAGGCAACTCCGGAAACTCTTGCTGATGTACTACTTGAATTAATTCAAGACCCACAGCGGCGCTATCAACTTGGAGTAGCCGGTAGAAAATATGTGGAAACCTATCATTCGGGTGAAAAAATAGCAAGCGAGCTTTTATCCATTTACCAGCAGCTTTGATAGTGAAAGTGAAGCGTTATCTCTTATGGGAAACAGCTTCACTTATTCCATTATAGGAGGGGGTCGGTGTATGATCCATGCATCAGCACAAATAGGTCATAATGTCACATTTGGGGAGAACGTAGTAATTGAAGAGAATGTCGTAATCGGAAACAATGTCACGATTGGGCATAACGTGATTATTAAAAAGGATACGAGGATTGGGGATTTTGTTCAAATTGGAGAACTGACGGTTCTTGGCAAGCCAACATCTTCTAACAAAAAAATGGCACGAAAGCCGGGAAAAACCCTTGATCCATTAGTGATTGCAGATCATGTTACGATTGGCTGTAATAGTGTGATCTATCGTCATGTCAAGTTAGAATCTGGTGTTTTTGTCGGTGACTTAACAAGTATCCGAGAAAAGGTAACAGTCGGCGAAGACAGCATTGTGGGCCGTAATGCCATCGTGGAAACAAACACACGGATTGGAAAGCGTGTGACTATTCAAACGGGCTGCTATATTACCGCAGATATGATCATTGAAGATGAAGTATTTATTGGACCATGTGTTTCTTCATCAAATGATAAGTATATGGGGATGGGGAATTTCAAACATCAAGGCCCCGTTATTAAAAGAGGAGCAAAGATTGGGAACAATGCGACCCTTTTACCGGCAGTTACGATTGGGGAAAATGCCATTGTTGGAGCGGGCAGTGTGATTACGAAGGATGTTCCGGCCAACAAGACCGTTGTTGGAAATCCAGGAAGAATAAAAGAATAGCCCCTCTATAGGGACAATATGAATTGTTAAACCACAAGGACCGGGTCGTATTGCCCGGTTTTTCAGATGAAAAATGAAAAAACTCCAGCACTTTTTTCGAAAAACCATCCAGCGTTAGCGTTATTCCGAGGTTTTTTAAGTCTGTTACAGAGGATAGTCAACGATGTGGACAATAAAAATCAGTGGGAAAGGATAATCCCCCACTGATCAAAGTAATCCTCTATAAATTGTCTCCTTCTCCAAGACGAACGACATGGGCTGTGCCTTGATGTCCTTTTGTCACATTCCTCGTATCAAAAACAAGCTGGGCGTGGTGTAAGATTTTGTCCAGTGGAATGGATGAGTGATCTGTTAAAATAATCACACAATCCATTTCGCTTAATAAGTTCTCTGTTAAAGCAACACTGGTCATCGAATGCTCCAGAATTGTTAATTGTGGAATATATGGGTCATGGTAGCTGACAGTGGCCCCTTTTTGGATAAATTGTTTCATGATCTCTAATGTCGGAGAGTCCCGTATATCAGCGACATCCTTTTTATAAGTGATACCGTAAATCAAGATTTTTGCAGAAGAAAGTGTCTGTGTTGGTTTTAGCAGCTCCTCAGTCCGAGTCACGATGTAGTCAATCATCTTTGTATTGATTTGGTCCGAGATGGTGATAAAGGCACTACTTGTCTCATATTGTTGCAGTTTCCATTGAAGATAGATCGGATCAACCGGGATGCAATGACCACCAATTCCCGGCCCCGGGTAAAATGGGGTAAATCCATATGGTTTAGTGGCAGCGGCACTAATCACTTCCCAGATATCAACTTTTAATTGATCACACAGCATCGCCATCTCATTTATAAATGAAATATTGACAAAACGGAACGTATTTTCAAGTAGCTTGGTCAGTTCTGCAGCTTCTGTTGAAGAAACAGGTACCACTTCACGGTAAATTTTCTGGTAAAGAGCTAATGCCTTGTCTCGACACTGCTCCGTCACTCCCCCAATGACCTTCGGGATCTCATCGACCCGAAAATTTTTATTGCCTGGGTCAATTCGTTCAGGTGAATTCGCCAAGAAGAAATCAGTGCCCACCTTTAACCCGCCTTTTTTCAGAATAGGCAAAAGTACTTCTTTTGAAGTACCCGGGAAAGTAGAGCTTTCTAAAATAACAAGCTGGCCTTTTTGAAGTCTTGCGGAAATTTCCATTCCGGCACTCATAATAAAGCTTACATCCGGTGTCTTATGCTGAGTTAAGGGGGTAGGTACACAAATAATAATGGCATCGACAGCTTTTATCGCATCAAAATTGGTGGTGGCATGGAAGTGCCCGCTATCTGTGACCTTTTTTAATGTCGTGTCATCAATGTCTCCGATATAGCTTCTTCCCTGTTGTAGCTTCATTACCCGATTAGTATCTAGATCAATTCCTGTTACATAAAAGCCTTTTTCCCCGAGCATGACAGATAAAGGAAGACCTACGTATCCTAATCCAATAACTGCAATGGTCTCTGTTTTCCTCTGTGAATCTTGGATGTCCATTTATTTACTCTCCTCATTTCTAAAAAATATATTACATCATATGTCTGGCAATTAGGGTGGAAATGGACAAACATCTAAATCGTGAAATTCGATCACAATTTAGGACATAATCATACAATTTGCGGAAAAACGGTTAATGGAGCCATAGAGGGTGATAAAAAAGGGAAAATCAATGATGAATAGTTACCTGCCGTTTCCCCGTGTATCTGTAAGTCATAGATTAGGATGACATATAAACAACATGACTAGATCAAATGATGTTTATCTGGCTTTCTTCATGATGCGCAGCCTGAAAAATAGAACATGCATGGAAAAGGCGGATGCTTGAAAGACCAGTGTACGCATATTTGATATAGAGAGAAGGGGAAGAGAATGATTAACCTTGTCGATTTAAGACGTCAGTTCAAAAGTGTTGAACAAGAAGTGCTGCAGGCTATAGCAGAGGTGATTGAAGGCGGCCAGTATATTTTAGGGCCAAAAGTGAAAGAGCTTGAGGCAAAAATTGCAGGGCGGTTAGGTGTTACAGAAGCGGTTGCTGTTGCCAATGGAACCGATGCACTTGTGCTTACACTTGAGGCATACGGAATTGGGCCAGGAGATGAAGTGATTACCACACCATTTACCTTCTTTGCAAGCGCGGAAGCCATCTCGAGAGTCGGGGCTGTTCCGGTGTTTGCAGATGTAGACCCGGTATCCTATAATATTAGCCCTAGTGAAATAGAGGGGAAAATAACAGAAAAGACAAAGGCCATTATTCCTGTACATCTATTCGGGCTGCCCGCTGATATGGATGAAATTAATGAGATTGCACAAAGACATGGACTCATCGTTATCGAAGATGCCTGTCAAGCGTTTGGAGCTATGTATAAGAATCAAGCGGTTGGCAGTCTGGGAGATGCTGCATGTTTCTCCTTTTTCCCAACAAAAAATCTTGGAACCATGGGGGATGGGGGAATCATTACAACATCGGATCGTGAACTGGCAGATAAAATTAGAAAACTTCGCACCCATGGAACAACCAAGAAATATTTCCATGATCGCATCGGTTATAATAGCCGGCTTGATGAAATGCATGCCGCCATCCTGCTCATCAATCTTGCGAAAATTGACGAATGGAATCAAAGAAGAAGAGAGCTTGCGGAGCGTTATCGTACGTCTCTCGCGGGAGTCTCCGATTTAACATTACCCATAGAGTCCGATCACTGTACTCATATTTATCACTTGTTTTGTATAGGTTCACAGCGCCGTGAAGAACGGATGAAGAAGTTGCTGCAAGCGCAGATCCAAACAGCCGTGTATTACCCCCGTTGCCTTCATTTACAGCAGGTATATGCTCCATTAGGATACAAAACAGGGGATTTCCCGGTTGCCGAAGCGTTGTCTGAAAGGCTTTTTGCGGTTCCTATGCATCCATTTTTAACAGAGCAGGAACAAGATCAAATTATTTCGATATTAAAACAAAAGGATGAAAACTAAAATGACGGTTCGATTTGGCTTGATTGGCTGCGGGTTCATCTCAAGAAAGCATCTTCAGGCATTGGCCAGCTGTAAGGATGCACAGCTAACCGCCATTAGTGACCTGCATGTGGCGCGAATGGAGGAAACAAAGGAGTACTATCAATCCATTTCAGGAGAACCCCAAACGATCACATGTTACACAGATTATCGAGAAATGCTTGCAGATTCGCAAATTGATGCCATTATTATTGCTTCTTTCTCCGGATTGCATGCCTTGATGGCTAAAGAAGTCCTCCGCGCGCAAAAACATGTTGTCCTGGAAAAGCCGATGGCACTGTCTATTGCAGAGGCGAATGAAATCATCGCACTGGCAGAGAAACAGCAAAGGGAACTTATGGTTTGCCACCAACTGCGGTTTCGGCCAGTCATGCAAAAAATAAAACAGCTGATTGACACCGGAAAAATTGGAAAACCTTATTTGGGTGTTGCTTCGATTCGAATTAATCGCACACCAGACTATTATTCAGCTGCTGCTTGGCGGGGGAAATGGTCTACTGATGGTGGAATGCTAATCAATCAAGGCATTCATCTAGTGGATCTGCTGCAATGGTTTCTTGGCGATGTAAAAACGGTGTATGGAGAAATCACTCAAACATCGCCAATCAAGGAAACGGAGGATGTGGCGGTAGGGATTATTCATTTTAAAAATAACGCCAAGGGGATTATCGAGGCGAATATTGTTACAAAGCCTTATAATCTTGGTTACTCTCTATCAATTTTTGGGGAAAAAGGGACAATCTCCATCGAAGGTCCCTCTCTTAATAAAATATCGCGCTGGTTTATGGAAGGAGAGGAAACCAATATGGAAGAACTGGACCAGCTTCTAAATGATGGGAATGAAGAGCTTTATATGTATGAGGACTTTATTGCAGCGGTAAATTCACAGGGCCGACATGTGCTGATTGATGGAAAAGAGGGGAAAAAAGCACTGGAAGTTATTTTTGCTATCTACCAATCAGAATTGAAGAAACAAGTTGTCAACTTTCCATTAACCTCATTCTCCACAACGGATATGAACAGAAAGGAAGGAAACTGACGATGAAATTTGGAAATGTTGTTGTGACGGGCGGTGCCGGATTTTTAGGGTCGCAGCTTGTTAGAAGACTTATGCCCTTATGTGACCATATTTATATTATCGATGATTTATCAACCGGAAATAGGGAGGCCATTCCGCAATCAGACCGGGTCACCTTCTATGAAGGAAGTATTACGAATGAAAAAATATTGGAAGAGGTATTGCCTCAGGTAGAATATGTCTTCCATTTTGCCTGTAAAAATCTCGTCTTATCCGTAGAGAGCATGAATGATGATTTTGAAACCAATCTTTTTGGAGGCTATTTGCTTCTGCAAAAGACACAGGAATGCTGCCGTGGATTAAAGCGATTTGTCTATGCCTCCACTACCTCTATATACAGCCAAGCTGACATTTTACCGACACCGGAATCTTTCTATAATATCAAACTTCCTTATGCAGCCAGCAAATTTTCAATGGAGCATTATTGTCATGTCTATCAGGAAATGTATCAAATGCCGATTAGCATTCTAAGATTTTCCAATGTCTATGGACCAGGGCAGCTCGCTAGCAATCCCTATTGCGGGGTGGTGGCGAAATTCTTCGAGGCAGCGCAAAATCAACAGCCACTGGTTATTTTCGGCGACGGAAGTCAAACGCGGGATTTCACCTATGTGGAAGACGCGATGGATGCGGTATTGCTGGCGGCTAAGAACGAGAAAGCCGTTGGGGCTGTTTATAATGTGGGAACCGGGATTGAAACAAGCGTCCTTGACTTAGCGGAAGAGGTTCGCAAAGTATGCGGGCAGAAAGACCTTCCATTACAGTTTGCTCCAAAGCGAAAAGTGGATGTCGTACAAAGGAGGAGTATCCTGGCTGAGAAGATCCGCGCTGATTTAAAATGGCAACCATCTCATACCATTGCCGAGGGAGTTGCTAAAACCTATCAATGGCTTCAAGGAGGGAAGAAGCTTGAGAATCTTTCACGGAACGACTGAAATTGCCGGACAAATGGGAATTTTGAGCAGTGCTCTGACAAAAAAAGGGCATTATTCAATAGGCTATAACACGTTCCACTCTTACCTCGGTTATAAGGATTTTCTCGTCAATACCGATCAGGACGGCCTTGAAGAAAAGACTCAGTATATTCTCGATTACTTTGATCTATTTCATTTTCATTATGGCACAACCCTTTCCCCGGAATTTACCGATTTGCCGGAAATAAGAAGCCGAAATAAAAAAATGATTATGCATCACTGGGGGAATGATGTCCGGTTTCATGACCGGGCGAAAATCCATAATCCATATGTATATACGGGAGACTCCCCACCTAATGAAGATATCCATGCTAAATTATTGAAAATTACCGCCTATATAAAAGAAGCCATTGTTCAAGATTATGAGGTGTATGAATACGTCAAAGACTATTATGAGAAGGTACATGTCGTACCCATTGCGATTGACCTGTCGCATTTCGAGCCCAATTATCCGTCCGTGCAAAAGAAAAGGCCGCTTATTCTTCATGCCCCAACCAATCCGGACTTTAAAGGTACCCGCTATATTGAACAGACAATAGAAAGATTAAAGGATGAGTATGATTTTGACTATCAGCGAATTGAGAAAATGAACCATGAGGAAGCGATTAAAGTTTACAGGAATGCGGATATCATTCTTGATCAGGTCTTATGCGGATCCTACGGATTACTAAGTGTGGAATCGATGGCCCTGGGGAAGCCTGTAGTCACATTTATTCGTCCTGATCTTATCTCTACCTTTCCGCCCGGGTTACCAATTGTGAATGCTAATCCTGATAATTTATATGAACAGACCAAAAAGCTGCTTGAACATCCTGAATGGCGTCGTGAACTTGGCGAAAAAGGCCGACAATATGTGGAAAAGGTTCATTCACATGATATCGTAGCCGAACAATTGCTCACCATTTATTTTAATTTAAAGGAATAGAAAAAGAGGACAAAAATTTGCTCGAAGTGTTCGTTATCAAGCGGATGAAGGGCAAAACGGGATAAAAAATTTGGCAATGGAATTCAATCAACTCTTTGCATTTCTTCTGAACGCGGGATAAAGAATAGTGCTAAGAGGTGAAAAGAAGTGACTGTAATTACAACCTTTAAAGAAAAGCGACTGGAAAAACAAATGAAATATGAACGCTCTGTCCTGCGTGAGTTATCGATCCAATCGCTAAAGACGCGGGTGCAGCAATTATTTGGTTCAATGAGACTTACCTCGAACTTGATTATGAATGCGGGTGTTGAAGAGGCCTGTTATGATATTGCCCTTGAAGCTTATTTATTGGGAGCAAAATTCAGCAAGTTTGGCTACTACGGTGAGGAAATCGAAAAAGTCAGACTGCGCTGTTTTCAAGAAGAAAAACATTTAATTGATACCCTGTATAATTTTTTATTATATTGGGGCAGCGGACAAGAAGGCGCAATGAGCGAAGCGCTTTATTACCAGTGCGAGCAATATGTCCATATCTGGTGGCAAGAGGGCTTTGAAAAAGGAAAAATGCGCCATAAACTGCGGTTACATTAACGAATTTACTGTGCACCAGAATGTATGCGGACAATATGCCAGCTACTTGCGCTAGCAGTTTTTACTTGCGCATCAACACGGTTACTTGCACTAGCAGGCTGGTTTCTTCGGCTAATAGGGAGTATAAAATGCTCAAAACGATACTTTTCGAATTTACCAAAAGGCTCTCAATCCTTATGGCTTGAGAGCCTTTTTGTCCCTAAAAATACATTGACGGCTCACGAAAAAATTTGTCATAGTAGATGGTGACGAGGACCGTTATTTCTGTTTTTTCTGAGAGGGATAAAAATGTTTAGTTACCAATTCAAAGTAATGAAAGAAAATGGACTGCATATCCGGGTTGTGGCAACATTGATAGCCAAATTTCAAGGCATCCTGGAAAACCACGAGAAACTGAAGAATGTCATACTCGAATATCGGGGACAAAAAGTTCCAATCACCCATTTTTATCAGATCGTTTCATTAAAAATCAAACGGGGAGAGTCAATCTCAATTCATTGTGAGAATCCGCTTACCCCATGCGAACAAGCAGAGATTGCGCAACTGCTCCAGCAGCAGCCAGATGATGGGATCCAGAAAGAAGCGGATCGGCTGTTAGTGGAAAACTCGTTAACGTTTGATGTTATCCTTAAGCATATTCTTAGCGGTATTATCGTAGTGAATAAGGAAAATAGAATTACCTTTGTAAATGATGAAGCACAACGATTATTAGGAAAACAAGATAGGGACTTGCTCAACCAAAAGGCAAATGAGGTCATTCCTGACTCCCATTTGGCCTTTATATTAAAGTCAGGCAAAAAAGAGGCAGCCCAAAGGCAGCAGCTCGGCAACAGAGTCATTATGACAAATAGGTCACCGATTTTGTTAGACGATGAAATTATTGGAGCTACGGCCATTTTTCAAGATATTTCAACTATAGAGGCTTTGAGCAGAGAGCTAAGCGAGACAAAGAAATTACAGAAAGAGCTAGAGCTGGTCCTTCAATCTGTCGATGATTTAATGGCCTTGTCTGATGTCAGCGGGAAATTAATCTTTTTAAATTCCGCCTTTATGAACTTAATGGAACAGGAACGACTGAATTACCATGTTCGTGATATTGTCGGTGAGGATCTGTGGAACGAGATCCATACTCAATATGTCTCACGGGCGAAAATTGTCTCATTTTCCAGGCAGGCTACCTATATTGCCCGAGTCAATCCGACGATGGTCGATGGTGAATTTCGCGGGACGGTCATTGCCTTGCTTCCTATTGATGATATGAAAAAGCTGGTTGAACAACTGCAAATGGAAAAGGAAAGAACCCGATATTTAGAAAGGGAGCTGTCGAAACATCAATTATTTGATGCCGCCTTTAATCCATTGATTGGTGAAAGTTCAACGTTTAAAGATACGATTTCGCTTGCAAACAAAGTGGCCAAAACAGATGCGACCGTGCTGATTACCGGTGAGAGCGGGACGGGAAAGGAACTGGTGGCTAAAGCGATTCATGGGGCCAGTTCCCGCAAAGAAAAGCCATTTATTCGTGTTAATTGTGCCGCGATCCCGCCGCAGTTGATTGAAAGTGAATTATTTGGCCATGAAAAAGGGGCCTTTACCGGAGCAATTTAAACGAGAAAAGGAAAATTTGAATTAGCCAATCATGGCACAATCTTTTTGGATGAAATCGGTGATCTCAATTTTGATTTGCAAGCCAAAATATTGCGCGTTTTACAAGAAAAAGAGCTGGAACGTGTCGGGGGATACGAAACGATTTCTCTCGATGTCCGGGTTATCGCAGCAACCCACCAAGATTTAGAGCAGATGGTGGAAAAGGGCACATTTCGTGAAGATCTTTATTACCGGCTTCATGTCGTACCGATCCATCTTCCCCCGTTAAGAAAGCGATTATCCGATATTCCGCTGTTGGCAGAATATTTTCGGATCCGATATAATGACCGCTTGGGAAAAAATATCAACAAATATGAAGCAGGCTTTATGGAAGTGCTAAAAAATTATCAGTGGCCCGGCAATATTCGTGAATTGCAGAATATGATGGAGCGTTTACTTACACTGGAAGATGGCGACACCCTATCGATTACCAGCCTTCCTGATTATATTATCAATCCATCACAATCAAGCGGTAAAGAAACGAAGGCAGCCTTCGCGGAATTAATTGAAAATTTGCCAATTCAAATGATGGAAGACTATGAAAAAATGATCTATACTCATGTCGTTCAGTTTTACCCAAGTTTTAACCAAATCGCTCAGGCACTAGGGGTCACCCATAAAACGGTCGCTGCCAAGGTGAGAAAATATCATTTAACCAGCCTTGTTGGGAAAAAGTATCAACACCATTGATACATTTTCCCTATTTTTTTGGAATCGATTTCAAAAGGCCTGAAATAGAGCCCTTTTTCATTTGGCATGAATTATGCATTGAAGGTTTATGTACAGGCATATATATTGAGGAGGTTTTTTCAATGAAAAAAGTAATCAATAACCCAGAAGCCGTGGTTCATGAAATGATTGAAGGGATGGTTCAGGCATATCCCGATAAACTTCGCCATCTCGAAGGAACAACGGTAATCGTTCGTGCCGATGCTCCTGTTCCCGGCAAAGTGGCCGTGATCAGCGGAGGAGGCAGCGGTCATGAACCATCACATGCAGGTTACGTTGGTTGAGGGATGCTGGATGCTGCAGTCGCAGGTGAAGTATTTACGTCTCCTACTCCGAATCAAATTTACGAAGGTATGAAGGCCATTGACAGTGGTAATGGCGTCCTAATGGTGATTAAGAATTACACCGGCGATGTTATGAATTTTGAAATGGCTGCAGAATTAGCGGAAGCGGAAGGAATTAAGGTTGCCAAAGTCATTGTTAATGATGACGTTGCCGTTGAAAACAGCACGTTTACCACCGGCCGCCGCGGTATTGCCGGTACGGTTTTTGTACATAAAATTGCCGGAGCAAAAGCGGAAAAAGGCGGTTCCTTAGAAGAAGTCGAAGCGGTCGCCAATAAAGTAATCAGCCACGTAAAAAGTATGGGGATTGCCCTCACTCCATGTACGATTCCAGCTGTAGGGAAGCCGGGATTTGAAATTTCTGAAGAAGAAATGGAAGTGGGCATGGGGATCCATGGTGAACCTGGTATTGAGAGAACAAAGGTGAAAACCTCCCATGAAATTGCTGAGCTGCTCGTTGAAAAAGTTCTCGCTGAACATCAGCTCACAGCGGAAGATAAGGTTGCCGTCCTGATCAATGGCTTAGGTGCCACACCACTGATGGAATTATTTATTTTCAATAAAGACGTTTCGGAAATTTTGGCGAAGAAGGGTGTCCAAGTGTATAAAACCTTTGTTGGCGAGTATATGACATCGATTGAGATGGCAGGCCTTTCCCTGTCAATTTTGAAACTGGATGATGAATTGACTGAACTTCTTGAAGCACCTGCGGATACAGCTGCTTGGAAATAATGGAGGTGGAAAGCAGATGAATCAACAAAATATGAAAGACTGGCTGATTCTGGCAAATGAAAGAATCCAAGAACAAAAAGATTATCTCTCGGAATTAGACCGGGCAATTGGTGACGGAGACCATGGTGTCAACATGGCGAGAGGATTTCAAGAAGTGAGTAATAAACTAGCTACCCAGGAATTCACGGACATCGGTGCGATGCTACAGCAGGTAGCGATGACGCTGATTGGAAAAGTGGGCGGCGCCTCGGGACCGCTTTACGGGACGGCCTTTTTAAAAGCCTCTGCCGCTTTGAAAGGAAAAGGGGAGTGCACTAATATTGATTTGGCCAATGCCCTAAATGAAGCACTGAAAGGAATTAAACTACGGGGAAAGGCGGAAATAGGCGAGAAAACGATGGTCGATGTATGGGAGCCCGTCGTTAGCAAATGGCTGGACAATCCAGAAGCAGGCATGGATGAATTAATCGAATTTACGCATGAATGCATGGTGGAAACAAAAGCGATGGAAGCTAAAAAGGGCAGGGCAGCCTATTTAGGAAAAAGATCAATTGGGACGTTCGATCCCGGCGCCGTTTCCTCCGAACTTTTATTTAGCTCTTTATTCACGGTATTAAAGGGTGCTGCCTCATGAGTGTCGGTATTGTATTAATCTCTCATAGTCACGAAGTGGTGGAAGGTCTGCGAAAAATCTTGCATCAAATCCAGCCAGAGGTAGAGATTGCTATTGCCGGCGGGACAGAAGAAAATGAAATTGGAACAAGCGCAATCAAAATCAAGCAGGCAATTGAAAAAGCGGACTCAGAAAGCGGCGTCGCTGTGTTATTTGATTTAGGCAGCGCTTTGTTAAATGCCCAGCTGGCAGTCGAATTGTTGGAAACTAATACAAAAGTTGCTTTTTGCGATGCCCCGTTGGTTGAAGGAGCTTACACCGCGGTTATTGAAGCGGGAATTGGAAGTTCTTTGGAGGAAGTCGTCAAGGCGGCAGAAAGTGTCAAAGAAGTTCCCAAGCTTTTGTAAAGAACCAGGAGTTGAAGATATGATTCAAAAACAAATTGAAGTGCGAATTGAAAATGGGTTGCATGCTCGTCCGGCGGGGGAGCTTGTAAAATTATTAAAGCCATATAAAAGCACCGTCCATTTAGTGAAAGATGGTAAAAAGTTTAATATGAAAAGCATTATCCATATTATGTCGACTTCCGTTAAGGAAGGAGATCTCCTTCATTTGGAAGTGGACGGTGAAGACGAAGACGAAGTAGCCGCGAAGCTGGCATCCTTTTTTCAGCAGCATTGATCAATAAGCTGTAAAGGCTCTCAACAAATTGGTTGGGGGTCTTTATTTTTTTTAAAAGGGCTGTATCCCTCCGTTCGTGGCCTACTCAAACTGATGGTAGATTGGGTCCTTAGTATGAATGTTCCTTAGCAAAGCAAATATGGGGACAAGCCGTTGCGATATGCACGGTCCTATGAGAAACCTCCGACACCTTGGGTCGATAACCAAAGGGTTTGTTGTTTAATCAACTAATTGATGTTTCACAGCGTAAAGGGCAGCCTGCGTCCGATCGGCAAGCTCAAGTTTGGCCAGCAAGTTCGAGACATGGGTTTTCACGGTTTTTTCAGTGATATATAATGCCGCTGCAATTTCTTTATTGCTTTTCCCTTTGGCAATTTCCTTTAAAACTTCCAACTCTCGTTTCGTCAATTCTTCGAGCGGCTCTTTTGTCCGGCTTTTTTGATTGGACAAGTTTGCCAGTAAGTGGGAGGTGGCTTTAGGGTGCAGCTGACTTTCGCCGCAGATTATTTTTCTGATGGAGGTAACTAGTTCATCAGGCTGGATATCCTTTAGCTGAAATCCGGAAGCACCGGCTTCAAGGGCGGGAATGACATGATCTTGATCGGAAAAACTGGTTAGCATCATAATTTTGATCTCAGCTTGCTGGTTTTTGATGATCTTGGTTGCTTCAATTCCGTCCATCTCCGGCATTAGCAAATCCATCAGAATGAGATCCGGCTTTAATGCTTTGGCTAGCTCAACTGCTTCCTTCCCATTAGCTGCTTCCCCAATAATTTCGAGGTCCTTTTGCGTCCGTAGAAAAAAAGCAAGTCCTCTTCTGACAACATGATGATCATCGGCGATTAAGATGCGAATGCTCAAAGTTTTCACTCCTTTAAATGGTTTTGTGTTCCGTAATATGGTCTCAACCTAAAGGAAAGCGGATTTGACCTTAAAATGGAATCTGGATTTGGATTTCTGTTCCACTCCCCGGTGTGCTTTTTAATTGAAAAGTCCCATGTAACGCTTCTGTCCGTACTTTCATATTTTTCAAACCTAAGGAGGGAATTTCATGATTTTCTTCATATTGAAAGCCACAGCCATTATCTTTTATGGTCATGACAATCGCATCATGAGAAATATGAACAAATAACCTTGCTGCAGCCGTTTGTGAATGTTTTTTACAATTGCCAAGGGCTTCTTGTCCGATACGCCACAAAGCTTCCTCGACTTTCCCCGGTATGCTGGCGGCACCGGTAACCTTCGTTTCAAGTGAAAGATCCAGCATCTCTGCGTAACTTCTAAGTGCACTGACAAGGCCATTTTCCAGTCCCTGCGGTCGGAGCTGCCAGATAAGAGCACGCATTTCTCCCAAGGCTTGCTGAGCTAAATCTTGAATATAACTAAACGTTTGTTTAACTTCTTTGTTCGCTGACATTTCCACTCCCGCCCTTGCGGTAAGGCTGAGGGAAAATAACAACTGGTTAACGGAATCGTGAAGATCTCTTGCCAGCCGATTGCGTTCGGCAATCAGCGCTGTCTCCTGCTCCCTTTGTGTCAGCTTTATGCGTTTTAAGGCAGTGCCGATTTGATAAGCAACTGCCTCAAGCAAGGCCAGTTCATTTTTTTCAAAATGCGTTTTAAATGGCGAGCCGACATTTAGAATCCCGAACCGCTCATGTCCCGCTCTTAGCGGCACAGTGGCGTGGTGGGTCAGGCCGCCTGTATCTCCCGCGCCTTCTTCGAGTACATCTTCAATTCGTTTACATTCGATAATATTAGTGGCCTTGTTTAACTTGCGTTTATTGTACCTGTCGATACACCAGCAATCATCATGGCACATCCGCTGATGATGGTTGTCGGCTAAGACTGGCGGGAGGGCTTCAGCAGCAGCGAGATGATGCTTTCCATGATCGTCGATTAAAAAGATCCAGCCTGTTTGCAGCCCTGTCACATCAAGGAGTTTCTTTAGCACACCGGATAGCACGTCGCTTGTGTCTGTTCCCTCATTCAAAAGCTCAGCAATTTCTTTTAAAAGGATCATTTCCTCGTTTCGAGACTCAATCGGCATCCTGTTTCCCTCCCGATCTATTGTTCATAGCAATATTATAACTTATTTATAATTTCAGACTTCTGCTTTTTTTAGAAAGGACTTATTTTTGACCAAAGACAATAGTGGATGAAAGACAAGCTTTTTGAAAAAATGTAAGGCCGGTGTTGTCAGCCCACCAATCATAAAATCAAATTCATATCGCCAAATTCATGCCAAAGATAACCGGATTTAATAGCTTGATCATAGGCTTTCAGCAAATCATGTTCCGAGATAAAGGCGGTAAGCATATCGAGATGGCTGGCTTTTGGTTCGTGAAAGCCGGTTATGATTCCATCAGCTATTTTTAAAGGAAAATGGCGATCGATATATAAATTGGTTACCCCTGACGGTGCACAATATTTGGCTGCAGTTTCAAGTGCTCGAACAACCGTTGTCCCCACCGCTATCACCCTTTTCCCGCTTGCTTTTGTTTGCCGTATGAGTTTCAATGTTTTTTCTGAAATGTGGTACTCCTCATCGTTCTCTTCAGGGGACTGGTGCCACTGATCATCGAGTAAATAGCTTAAGCCGGTGTGTAGTTGGATGAATTCCACTTGAATCCCTTTTCGGTTTAGTTTAAACAGCAGCTCCCAGCTAAAAGCCCGGCCTGCTGAGGGCATCTCGACTGAACCGGGGTGGCTGGCAAAGACCGTTTGATAATAGTCCAAAGCCCATGGCTCAACAATATACTCATAGCGGATCGGCTCCCCGAGCGCATAAATCATATTGAAAAGCTCGGTACCTTTTTTCGAAAAATGGATCATTTTAAGCGGTGAATTTTCTTTTTCCGCAAGCACCGATGCCGATAGCTCTGGTGCGAACCTCAGGGTGTCGCCTATTGTGATTGGATTCGCTGCAATAAGTGCCTCCCATATATCCTCTTGAAGCCGTCTTGCCAGCCGAACCTCGACCTTTTCCGCAAGTAATTTCCCGTTTCTGCACCATTCAGCCTGTAAAACGGCCGGGATCGTCCGGCTGTTATTCAATATCAGGAGGTCTCCCGGCTGGAGATACTCCGTTAACTGAAAAAAACAATCATGCTTCGTTTCTCCTGTATGCCGATTCAACACCATTATTCGAACATGATCCCTTCTTAATCCGCGTTTTTCTGGGGGATAAGAAGCGTTCAATTCATCAGGAAGATAAAAATCCCAAGATTTTACCGTCATTTTTTTACACCTCCCCTGATTGTGCTGTCAACCGCTGGCCATTCATCTCCGCTGCTTGATCGGATGCCAAATATAAAAAGACGCCAACAACATCTTCCGGATCGGCCAATCGATAATCGCAATCGGGGACTGCCAGACGATGCATTTCGGTATCCATTTCACCAGGGTCCACCATGTTTACCCGGACATTTGTCGCGCTTAATTCATCAGCCCATGTTTGCGTGAGGCCCTCGACGGCGAATTTTGAAATTCCGTATGCTCCCCAGCCGGCGTAGCCAACGTTTCCGGCTTCCGATGTAACATTAATAATCGATCCTTGGTTTCGTTCAAGCATGCCCGAGATCACCCTTCTCGTGACGAGAAATGGTGAAACGGCATTCACCCGTAATACTTCAGCGAAGTCCTCTTCGGGGTAATCAAGCAGTAGCGGCATCGGGCTTGGCCCCAAGATCGAAGCATTATTAATGAGGACATCAATTTTTCCATAAGCCGCTTCTGCTAGTGCAACGAACCGTTCGACATCTCTTGGATTGGAAACATCAGCACAAACCGCAAGTACTTCTGCACCTAAACCCTTGGCCTCTTGCCTCACTTTTTCCAGCGGTGCTTCTGTTCTAGCGCAGATTGCCAGCTTTGCCCCCTGTTTGGCAAACGCCAATGTTAATGCTCGGCCCAGACCTTTTGATGCCCCAGTAATCATAACTATCTTATTATTTAACATCTGAATCTCCCCTTTGTTCTTGATGTCTTAAAGATATCAATAGTTGGAAAATTCCTCCTCGGAGAAAAGCTTGAAGTTTTTCTACAACTTTGGGAGGAGAAATTTCAAAGGAATATGACAAATGGTCTTGGCCGTTTAGTTGCGGATAAAGGCCGGTTACTTGCGGATAGAGTTCTTTACTTATGCATAAACACGGTTACTTGTGTTAGCCGGCTGGTTTCTTGCAATTGAGCCTTGATTACTTGTTAAAAGCACTCAATGTATACGATTTTTATTTCTTCCTGTTCTAAAAATAACACTTGTCCCATATATTTTACTGTTTAGTGAAGAGCGGGAAGGAATGATTGGGTTGCTAAATCGTAGGTGGAAAGTAATTAGTTTTTCCCTTGGATTAATTTTATTATTTCTCATTCTTCTGTATGATTTTTCCGAGAATGATTCATGGAAGACGTGGAATCTGCCGTTATCGGGAAAAATTATTTTGCTTGATCCTGGGCACGGTGGGCCGGATGGCGGCGCCGGAAGCGGCGATACTCTTGAAAAAGACATTGCTTTAGCAATAACTTTAAAGGTTCGCGACTATTTACAGCAGCAGGGGGCTCTGGTGATTATGACAAGGGAAACCGATAAGGATTTGGCAGACCCGGGTATAAGAGGCTACAGTCGGAGAAAAGTAGAAGATTTGAAAAAAAGACTGGAAATGATTAACGACTCTGATAATGACTTTTTTGCCAGCATCCATCTGAATGCTATTCCATCATCGCGGTGGAGCGGTGCCCAAACCTTTTATGCTCCGCATCATAAAGAAAATGCTCGGGCAGCCAAATTTATTCAGGAGGAACTGCGCAAAAACTTGGAGAATACAACTCGTAAAGCAAAACCAATAAGTCAAGTGTATATACTCAAATATGCGGAAAGGCCGGGAGTTTTAGTCGAGGTCGGTTTCTTATCCAACCCTGTCGAAAGAGAAAATTTAAAACAGGAATCGTATCAGGAAAAGGTTGCGGATTCTATTTATCGGGGGATATTACGTTATTTTACGAATGAACAAGAATTAAAAGAAACAGATTCATGATGGAAGGCGATTCCTTCCATTTTTTAGCTAAAGGAAAGTATAAAACTTTTCCAGATTTTATGCTTTCCTATGTCGCATAAATTGAACTACGCCCCATGAACCGTGGATTCGCCAGTCGGCGAGTTTTCATGTAGCCTTTTACTTCAATGATCTTGTGATTCAAATGACTGTTTCAAGGCCCGGTTATGGTATACTGAAAAAGGAAAAATGAAATCAAATAGCGAGGTGTGTTTTTTGATGTTAACAGAAGAAAGAGTCCGCGAGGTTGTCGGCAGCCTCAAAGAACCATTTTTACATAAAACCTTAGCAGAATTAAATGCTATTGAAGAAGTGAAACTTAAACAGGAAAAAAACCATGTCAGTGTGAAAGTGCAAATTGCTCGAACAGGAACAGGCGAGCAGTTGCAACTGCAAACCCAAATCGTCAATGTTCTAAAGGAAGCTGGGGCCTCCACTGTCGGGATCCGCTTTGGCCAACTCCCTGAAGAAGTACTGGAAGCTCATCGTCATGACGAATCTGAACAGGAAGCCAATCTACTTCAATCCAAAAAGACAAAATTTATTGCCATTGCCAGCGGTAAGGGCGGAGTCGGCAAATCTACGGTTTCCGTCAATCTTGCTGTGGCTCTTGCTCGTCTCGGGAAAAAGGTGGGCTTAATCGATGCCGATATTTACGGCTTTAGCGTCCCTGATATGATGGGGATTACTAAGCGCCCGGTTGTTCGCGGGGAAAAAATTATTCCGGTCGAACGTTTCGGCGTTCAAGTCATTTCCATGGGCTTCTTTGTTGAAGACAATGCCCCAATTATTTGGCGCGGACCAATGTTAGGGAAGATGTTAAACAGCTTCTTTAACGAAGTAGAATGGGGAGATATCGAATACTTATTATTAGATTTACCACCGGGAACAGGTGATGTTGCCCTTGATGTTCACACCATGCTGCCGCATTGTAAGGAAATCATTGTGACGACACCTCATCCAACAGCCGCATTTGTTGCCGCCCGCGCCGGGGCCATGGCATTAAGGACAGAGCATGAAATTCTTGGCGTAATTGAAAATATGGCTTATTTTGAAAGCAAATTAACAGGTGAAAAGGAATATGTATTTGGTCGTGGCGGCGGCGATAAACTGGCGGAGGAATTAAATACAGATGTCCTCGGGCAACTGCCGCTTGACCAGCCTGATTGGAATGATGATGATTTTGCACCATCCATTTATCAAGAAGACCACAGGCTTGGAAAAATTTATACAGAAATTGCAGAAAAAGTCATTGACCGTTTGGATAACTAATAAAAGGGCCTCTTCCGATGATGGGAAGGGGCCTTTTTGGTAAATTGCTTCGCTGCTTTGCCGCATTCGATATGGTCAATCCAACTACTCGTCTACTTAAATAAATAAAACTTACACCTACCGCTGTTTAACTCCCGGAACTTTTGCTGCTTTTTGCTTCCGCCTGCGCTTTTGCGTCTTCTGCTGCTTTGATTAGAAATTCCTGCATTTTGGCCTTAAACAGTGGGCTGTCCAATGTTTCCGAGATAACCTTTTGCACATGTTCCCGATACGCTTTACTTTTCAAAGCATCTGCCATTTCCTTCTGAATTTCCGGTTCTTTAAAGACCTCAATCATCATCGCCCTGTAGGAAGGGTCATTCATTAAATCCTTCAATATTTTTTCATTTTCAGACCGCATGTATTTGGCAACGCCTTGAGCAAATTTTGGGTCACTATAGGTCTTTTTCCAAAAAGCTACCGCCTTATCCGAGGTTAATGTTTTTTCAATCGTATCACTGACCACCTTTTGGTCCATTACGAGTTTTTCCTTTAAATTATCATCGCTCATAATATCTTGAATTGCTTTCTTGCCATCATTTGTTTTAAGAATGTCGACCACCATTTTTTTGGTCTGATCATAATCGATTTGCCCTCCGCCGTTTGAATCATTGGAAGAACAGCTGGATAATACCATCATGATGGGTAGGAGGAGCAACATATGGTTAATTCTCATTTTTAAGCTCCCTTCACATAAAATCCTTAATTTTATAATGAAGAAATTGAGGAAAGATTATTCGTTTGTATTGCAAATAATGGCTTTTTCTTATTTTGCTTGGTACAATCAAAGGGGAATTATTTTATGTTCTGGGGGTTAATAGGGTGACAAGCCGTAATTTAGTAAAACTGTTTTGGAATACATTATTAGTGGGCGGGGTCACGACGGCGATTGTCGGTTTATTGGTACGCTGGCATGAGTTGCAGCCATTTTTTGCTGACTTTAAAGTTCTTGATATTATTTCAGCCATTGTTTGGCTATTCGTTATGGGCTTTTTATTTAGTGTCATCAGTCAAATGGGCTTTTTTGCTTACTTAACCATCCATCGTTTTGGACTGGGTATCTTTAAATCGGTCTCCCTATGGAACGCGGTGCAAGTCGTTCTGATTCTTTTTGGTTTATTTGATTTAGTTTATTTGCGCTATACAAACTTTGCCAAGTCTGGGGATTCCCTGCTGCCGTATCTTGCTCCGGCGTTTCTGCTAATTATCGTCGGGCTGGCTGTAGCATGGATTAAAAGAAAAGAGACCAACCGTGAGGCGTTTATACCGGCGCTGTTTTTTATGATCGTGGTTACCATCCTAGAATGGGTTCCTGTTTTAAATATCAACTCGAGCAACTGGTTCTATCCAATGGTCATTGCCTTACTAGCTTGCAACACCTACCAAATATTAGTTCTTCATAAATTGAACGCCAAATCCGAGCAGGAAAGGCAGCAAAAAACAGGCCAAAAGGTCGGTAAAGGTAAACCTTCAGTAAATCAGAAAGGAAAAATGAAAAAATCAACTGTTTAATTTACCAAAAAAGGAGCACGCAGCGATCATTTATCGCACATGCTCCTTTCTGTTTACTTGATTTCCTTTGATCGAACATCACTGTTAGCGATCATTTCCGAGACTGTTACAAGCTGTAATCCTTTTTTGTTTATTCCTTGTAAAAGTAAAGGTAATGCTCTCTCCGTTTGTTTTGCCGAATCTGATGCATGCAGAAGTACGATCGCTCCATTATCTGCCTTCTTCACATTTTTAACAATTCTCTCTACTCCAGGATTTTGCCAATCCTTGGAATCGACACTCCAATGAACCACGGTATAGCCGTAGCGCTTGGCGATTTTCAAAGTGCGTTCATCAAAATGCCCGGTTGGTGCACGCAGTACTTTTATGTCCTTGACATTTAGTTTTCCAAATGCTTCTCGGGCTTTAGCGATGTCCTGACCAATCTTTGCGTCTTCCAGTTCAGTATAATCCTCATAGTTATAACCGAGAATCCCAATTTCGTAATCTTCTTTAACAATTCTGGCGACAATATCAGGATGTCTTTCCGCCCATGAACCTGCTAAAAAAAACGTTGCTGCTTTTACATTTTCCTTTTTTAGCGTGTCTAAAATGGGTTCAGCCTTTTCATCACCCCAGCCAATATTAAAGGTCAAAGCAACCCCTTTTTCTCCGTGAAAAACAGCTTTCGGACCGTCTTTAGTTGAAAAAACAGGAATTTGGGTCATATTCTCAATATAGAGGAACCATGCCGTAAAAAAAGCGGCTACTAAAATAAGTACTACGTTCTTTAAAGCCTTTCCGTTTAAAACAACAAAAAAATTCATTCTGAACCCTCACCTCGTCCAAAACCATCCTTGTCTCCAACTTATGCTCGTTTTTATCAAAATATGAGTGAAGAATTTATTATAAAATTTCACTATTTGGAAAACCTACTATAACAAAAAAGTTATGGGGGTTATTCAATGCTCGGACTTCTGATTAACGAAAAAGAAGTAAAGGAAATGGAGTATCTACTTAAAAGAGAAATGGATGAAATTTTATTTGATTTAGGGGATGACCGGATAGATCATATCGTCAAGCGTGCAATGGAGGAGCGATATAAGGTGTTATTTGCTTTATTTAGGAGGGTGGCATCACCGCATGAATGTATAAAGTATATTAGAAAAGGCCGGAAAAGTAGATTAAAAGGCTAAATGAAGGTCTTAATTTATTATAAAAATATGATTGACATTTGTGTTTTAAATTGATATATTAATAAACGTCGCTGCTGACAATAAAAACAACAAAAAAAGTTGTTGACAATATTGTTTACGGATGATATATTTAAAAAGTCGCTCTTAAGCGATGGAGCTTTTGTTCTTTGAAAACTAAACAAATAAAAACGTCAACAAACAATAAACATTCATTTCTTTATTGAAATGAAGCCAACGTTAAATTTTATGAGCTATATCAACTCAACTTCATTGGAGAGTTTGATCCTGGCTCAGGACGAACGCTGGCGGCGTGCCTAATACATGCAAGTCGAGCGAATCAAGAGGAGCTTGCTCCTCGAGATGAGCGGCGGACGGGTGAGTAACACGTGGGCAACCTGCCTGTAAGACTGGGATAACTTCGGGAAACCGGAGCTAATACCGGATGATTCTTATCTACACATGTAGATAAGCTAAAAGACGGCGTAAGCTGTCACTTACAGATGGGCCCGCGGCGCATTAGCTAGTTGGTGAGGTAACGGCTCACCAAGGCGACGATGCGTAGCCGACCTGAGAGGGTGATCGGCCACACTGGGACTGAGACACGGCCCAGACTCCTACGGGAGGCAGCAGTAGGGAATCTTCCACAATGGACGAAAGTCTGATGGAGCAACGCCGCGTGAGCGATGAAGGCCTTCGGGTCGTAAAGCTCTGTTGTTAGGGAAGAACAAGTATCGGAGTAACTGCCGGTACCTTGACGGTACCTAACCAGAAAGCCACGGCTAACTACGTGCCAGCAGCCGCGGTAATACGTAGGTGGCAAGCGTTGTCCGGAATTATTGGGCGTAAAGCGCGCGCAGGCGGTCCTTTAAGTCTGATGTGAAAGCCCACGGCTCAACCGTGGAGGGTCATTGGAAACTGGGGGACTTGAGTGCAGAAGAGGAAAGCGGAATTCCACGTGTAGCGGTGAAATGCGTAGAGATGTGGAGGAACACCAGTGGCGAAGGCGGCTTTCTGGTCTGTAACTGACGCTGAGGCGCGAAAGCGTGGGGAGCAAACAGGATTAGATACCCTGGTAGTCCACGCCGTAAACGATGAGTGCTAAGTGTTAGAGGGTTTCCGCCCTTTAGTGCTGCAGCTAACGCATTAAGCACTCCGCCTGGGGAGTACGGCCGCAAGGCTGAAACTCAAAGGAATTGACGGGGGCCCGCACAAGCGGTGGAGCATGTGGTTTAATTCGAAGCAACGCGAAGAACCTTACCAGGTCTTGACATCCTCTGACACTCCTAGAGATAGGACGTTCCCCTTCGGGGGACAGAGTGACAGGTGGTGCATGGTTGTCGTCAGCTCGTGTCGTGAGATGTTGGGTTAAGTCCCGCAACGAGCGCAACCCTTGATCTTAGTTGCCAGCATTCAGTTGGGCACTCTAAGGTGACTGCCGGTGACAAACCGGAGGAAGGTGGGGATGACGTCAAATCATCATGCCCCTTATGACCTGGGCTACACACGTGCTACAATGGATGGTACAAAGGGCAGCGAAGCCGCGAGGCTAAGCCAATCCCATAAAACCATTCTCAGTTCGGATTGCAGGCTGCAACTCGCCTGCATGAAGCCGGAATCGCTAGTAATCGCGGATCAGCATGCCGCGGTGAATACGTTCCCGGGCCTTGTACACACCGCCCGTCACACCACGAGAGTTTGTAACACCCGAAGTCGGTGGGGTAACCGTAAGGGGCCAGCCGCCTAAGGTGGGACAAATGATTGGGGTGAAGTCGTAACAAGGTAGCCGTATCGGAAGGTGCGGCTGGATCACCTCCTTTCTAAGGATAAATTTTGTTCTTGCGAACAAATAAATAGATTGTTGCACGTTCTTTGTTTGTTTAGTTTTGAGAGAATAATCCTCTCAATGAAGTAACGTGCTCCTGCGCCGTAGTAGTTCGAGGAAGTATTCCTCAGCTCGTCGCAAGGCAGCATGAAGCAAAACTAAGAAGACTTTTCATGAAGTTGATTCGTGGAAGTCGCCTTGTTTAGTTTTGAGAGAATAATCTCTCATAAAGCTATATGATCCATCACTTCGTGATGAAAATCAGTAGCCTTGTTCCTTGAAAACTAGATAATCGTAATAGAAGAAGTAACCAAGTAAGAACCGAGTAATCGCTCATTTATGGTTTTAAACCTTTTAGGTCATGACAAATCAGCAGCGAGAAGGTCAAGGAAGCGAGTGAGTGAAGACCGGAGCGTGCTTAAGGGCACGTGAGGATCTGAGTGAACGAAGCTGACGCAGAGATTCGACGCTGATCATTTGTCAGAGGTTAAGTTAGAAAGGGCGCACGGTGAATGCCTTGGCACTAGGAGCCGATGAAGGACGGGACTAACACCGATATGCTTCGGGGAGCTGTAAGTAAGCGTCGATCCGGAGATTTCCGAATGGGGGAACCCCCTGCTCGTAATGGAGCAGGATCCTTACCTGAATTCATAGGGTAAGGAAGGCAGACCCGGGGAACTGAAACATCTAAGTACCCGGAGGAAGAGAAAGCAAACGCGATTCCCTAAGTAGCGGCGAGCGAAACGGGAACAGCCCAAACCGAAAGGCTTGCCTTTCGGGGTTGTAGGACACTCAACATGGAGTTACAAAGGAACGGAGTAGACGAAGCGATCTGGAAAGGTCCGCAAGAGAAGGTAAAAGCCCTGTAGTCGAAACTTCGTTCCCTCCTGAGTGGATCCTGAGTACGGCCGGACACGTGAAATCTGGTCGGAAGCTGGGAGGACCATCTCCCAAGGCTAAATACTCCCTAGTGACCGATAGTGAACCAGTACCGTGAGGGAAAGGTGAAAAGCACCCCGGGAGGGGAGTGAAAGAGAACCTGAAACCGTGTGCCTACAAGTAGTCAAAGCCCTTTAACGGGTAATGGCGTGCCTTTTGTAGAATGAACCGGCGAGTTACGATTGCATGCAAGGTTAAGTTGAAGAGACGGAGCCGCAGCGAAAGCGAGTCTTAAGTAGGGCGATCTTTAGTATGTAGTTGTAGACCCGAAACCAGGTGATCTACCCATGTCCAGGGTGAAGGTAGGGTAACACCTACTGGAGGCCCGAACCCACGCACGTTGAAAAGTGCGGGGATGAGGTGTGGGTAGCGGAGAAATTCCAATCGAACTTGGAGATAGCTGGTTCTCTCCGAAATAGCTTTAGGGCTAGCCTCACGGCTTGGAGTCTTGGAGGTAGAGCACTGTTTGGACTAGGGGCCCTCATCGGGTTACCGAATTCAGACAAACTCCGAATGCCAAAGACTTACCCGTGGGAGTCAGACTGCGAGTGATAAGATCCGTAGTCAAAAGGGAAACAGCCCAGACCACCAGCTAAGGTCCCAAAGTATACGTTAAGTGGAAAAGGATGTGGAGTTGCTTAGACAACCAGGATGTTGGCTTAGAAGCAGCCACCATTTAAAGAGTGCGTAATAGCTCACTGGTCGAGTGACTCTGCGCCGAAAATGTACCGGGGCTAAACGTATCACCGAAGCTGTGGATGGACACCGTTGGTGTCCGTGGTAGGAGAGCGTTCTAAGGGCGTTGAAGCTGGACCGGAAGGACTGGTGGAGCGCTTAGAAGTGAGAATGCCGGTATGAGTAGCGAAAGATGAGTGAGAATCTCATCCACCGAATGCCTAAGGTTTCCTGAGGAAGGCTCGTCCGCTCAGGGTTAGTCGGGACCTAAGCCGAGGCCGAAAGGCGTAGGCGATGGACAACAGGTTGATATTCCTGTACCACCTCTGAATCGTTTGAGTGATGGGGGGACGCAGGAGGATAGGGTAAGCGCGCTGCTGGTCATGCGCGTCCAAGCAGTTAGGCTGGTGAATAGGAAAATCCGTTCACCGTGAAGGCCGAGCTGTGACGGCGAGGGAAATACAGTACCGAAGTTCCTGATTCCACACTGCCAAGAAAAGCCTCTAGCGAGATTCAAGGTGCCCGTACCGCAAACCGACACAGGTAGGCGAGGAGAGAATCCTAAGGTGAGCGAGAGAACTCTCGTTAAGGAACTCGGCAAAATGACCCCGTAACTTCGGGAGAAGGGGTGCTTTTTAGGGTGCATAGCCCTGAAAAGCCGCAGTGAATAGGCCCAGGCGACTGTTTAGCAAAAACACAGGTCTCTGCGAAGCCGCAAGGCGAAGTATAGGGGCTGACGCCTGCCCGGTGCTGGAAGGTTAAGAGGAGGGGTTAGCCTTAAAAGCGAAGCTCTGAATCGAAGCCCCAGTAAACGGCGGCCGTAACTATAACGGTCCTAAGGTAGCGAAATTCCTTGTCAGGTAAGTTCTGACCCGCACGAAAGGCGTAACGATCTGGGCACTGTCTCAACGAGAGACTCGGTGAAATTATAGTACCTGTGAAGATGCAGGTTACCCGCGACAGGACGGAAAGACCCCATGGAGCTTTACTGTAGCCTGATATTGAATTTTGGTACAGCTTGTACAGGATAGGTAGGAGCCTGAGAAACCGGAGCGCCAGCTTCGGTGGAGGCGTCGGTGGGATACTACTCTGGCTGTATTGAAATTCTAACCCGCACCCCTCAATCGGGGTGGGAGACAGTGTCAGGTGGGCAGTTTGACTGGGGCGGTCGCCTCCCAAAGAGTAACGGAGGCGCCCAAAGGTTCCCTCAGAATGGTTGGAAATCATTCGCAGAGTGTAAAGGCACAAGGGAGCTTGACTGCGAGACCTACAAGTCGAGCAGGGACGAAAGTCGGGCTTAGTGATCCGGTGGTTCCGCATGGAAGGGCCATCGCTCAACGGATAAAAGCTACCCTGGGGATAACAGGCTTATCTCCCCCAAGAGTCCACATCGACGGGGAGGTTTGGCACCTCGATGTCGGCTCATCGCATCCTGGGGCTGTAGTCGGTCCCAAGGGTTGGGCTGTTCGCCCATTAAAGCGGTACGCGAGCTGGGTTCAGAACGTCGTGAGACAGTTCGGTCCCTATCCGTCGTGGGCGCAGGAAATTTGAGAGGAGCTGTCCTTAGTACGAGAGGACCGGGATGGACGCACCGCTGGTGTACCAGTTGTCTTGCCAAAGGCATCGCTGGGTAGCTATGTGCGGACGGGATAAGTGCTGAAAGCATCTAAGCATGAAGCCCCCCTCGAGATGAGATTTCCCATAGCTTTAAGCTAGTAAGATCCCTGAAAGATGATCAGGTTGATAGGTCAGAGGTGGAAGCGTGGTGACACGTGGAGCTGACTGATACTAATCGATCGAGGACTTAACCAAATAGAAAAGCGGAAGCGTCCGCTTAGCAACGTATGGCTTCCTCGAAAAAGCTAATGCTTTTTCCTCGTGCGATGCCTACGCTGACGAAGTGTTCCTTGTGGTGGGCTTTGACTGAGATAAAGGAAACACGAAGAGTGAAACGATTCAATGTTGACTTATCGTAGGGAAAAGACCGAAAGACACTAGTTGCTGGACGCTGGAGCTAGACATGAATCAGAAAGCGAACTCGTTCTTCAATGGAACTTCTTCTGTATTATCTAGTTTTGAGGGAATGAAAAAATTTAGATTTCCCCTTGAAAAATTTCAAAAAGACATTATAATAAAATAGTGTCAGCTAAATAGTCCGGCGGTGATGGCGAGAAGGTCACACCCGTTCCCATACCGAACACGGAAGTTAAGCTTCTCAGCGCCGATGGTAGTTGGGGCACGCGCCCCTGTGAGAGTAGGACGCTGCCGGGCTATATTGAAATTTATTTCAAATAAACAATATTTCATTGTTCCGCAGTAGCTCAGTGGTAGAGACGAGCAAAGCTTCATGAATCGGCTACGAGTTGTACACGCCGAGTCGCTTCTTGAATTTACTTTCTGAGGCGGGGACACAAGTTATGCATTGAGTATATTCAATATTTCATTGTTCCGCAGTAGCTCAGTGGTAGAGCTATCGGCTGTTAACCGATCGGTCGTAGGTTCGAATCCTACCTGCGGAGCCATTTTTATGTCTACAAGATGTTGAGCTTTGCTTCCATAGCTCAGTAGGTAGAGCACTTCCATGGTAAGGAAGAGGTCAGCGGTTCGAGCCCGCTTGGAAGCTTACTTGATTTTTTTATTATGGCCCCTTGGTCAAGCGGTTAAGACACCGCCCTTTCACGGCGGTAACACGGGTTCGAATCCCGTAGGGGTCACCATATTGGAGGATTAGCTCAGCTGGGAGAGCATCTGCCTTACAAGCAGAGGGTCGGCGGTTCGATCCCGTCATCCTCCACCATATTTTATTTCTTTGCCGGCCTAGCTCAATTGGTAGAGCAACTGACTTGTAATCAGTAGGTTGGGGGTTCAAGTCCTCTGGCCGGCACTTGTTGGAGGGGTAGCGAAGTGGCTAAACGCGGCGGACTGTAAATCCGCTCCCTCAGGGTTCGGCGGTTCGAATCCGTCCCCCTCCACCATACATAATTTCTTTTTTTTTGGACATATTATTCTTATCTCGGTGGGCTATAGCCAAGCGGTAAGGCAACGGACTTTGACTCCGTCATTCGTAGGTTCGAATCCTGCTAGCCCAGCCATTCTTAGAGCCATTAGCTCAGTCGGTAGAGCATCTGACTTTTAATCAGAGGGTCGAAGGTTCGAGTCCTTCATGGCTCATATTTTTGAAACTGGAACACAAGGGATTATCGTCTCTTGTGTTTTTTTAATATTCAGCAGCATTTCAACTGACTGCAGTAACCCAAAACAGGCCTCTCAATTGAAATTTCCTAAAAAAGTAATGTGCATTCCTGTATAATTTTTTATAATAAAAGAAAGCAGAATAAAATTTTGTCGAGTCGCGAATTGAAATTGGTTATAATAAGAGGTAATTAACCAGGTCCGTAAGAGAAGTACTTAAGGCAAAAATACGGATTTCGGCAAAGGGGAATAAAGATGGCTTTAAATAATGTAAATCAGGAACAATTGAGAACAAGGGAAGAATTTAAAAAAGAAAAATCTCAAGTCAAACAAAATAGAGATAAGCAAACAAATAATGCAGAAATATCAGAATTGCCGAATAAACGAATTAGGATCCGGCTTATTCCAATTTGGCTTCGCCTTATCTTATTGATTGTCTTCATGTTTGTCAGCATTGTAGCGGGAGCAGTCGTGGGATACTCTGTACTGGGCGGTGGAAAAGCTGCCGATGTATTTAAGGAATCTACCTGGACTCATATTATAGATTTAGTTAATAAAGAGAAATAAAAGGGAAGGGCCGCCTGAGGCCCTTCCCTTTTAGATAGTTTTAATAGTAAAATGGAATTATAAGTTGTTATTAGTAGGAGGTACCAACGATATGCTTGATATTGATCAAATTAAAGAAATTATTCCGCACCGTTATCCCTTTTTGCTGGTCGATCGAATTTTAGAAGTGGAGGAAGGAAAACGAGCGGTTGGCATTAAAAATGTTTCTGCGAATGAGGAATTTTTTAATGGACACTTTCCCGATTATCCGGTAATGCCAGGAGTATTAATCGTTGAAGCACTTGCACAGGTAGGAGCCGTTGCAGTATTAAAAAAAGAGGAGAATCGTGGTCGGCTGGCCTTTTTTGCAGGTATTGATAACTGTCGTTTTAAGAAACAGGTAAAACCGGGAGATCAGCTGCGGCTTGAGGTTGAAATGGTACGGCTGCGCGGATCGATTGGGAAAGGAAAGGCTGTTGCGACCGTAGATGGCCAAGTTGCCTGCGAAGCCGAAATTACCTTTGCCCTCGGCGACAAGAAGGAATAATCAGTTACAAAAAATGGTCGGGAGTTGTTCTCGACTTTTTTTGTTGGAAATCCAAATGTGCAAGAAATCCAAAATCAATCAAGGTTAGGTCAGTAACTTTAACTTATAAGCCATTGAATAATTCGACAAATTTCTCGGGAAATATTCTTGACTTTCGGCTATTTCCGAGAAAAGCATTGAATCAGTATGTTTTTACAATCGAAATAAAATGTGTCGAAAAAGAAGGTGAATTTGTTTTCAATCTGATTATTTCCCTTCCCCCTTGTCCTGTTTGTGTATTTTGTGCATAAACCCATATCCAAGCTAATACAATGGTTACAAACCTTTACAAAGAGAGTGTTTGAGGTGAGGAGTCGTTTGAAGTTAGCGGGAATTCAGCCGGGGACATGAATTATTCATCGTATGATTCAGAAAGACTAACTTTCTGCCGCATGGTCCCAAATTTATTTCGAGATACTGTCCACCCCACGTGGACAAATGTCTTTTTGCGGTGCCTGACACCAAACCATGCGGATGCAGTATTTCGTCACAGTGATAAGCGGGTCTCATTTCACACTCCACATCCAATTTAGGGAGGGCGAGAGTGTGCACGATTACATCAAAGAGAGGACTATCAAGATTGGAAAGTATATCGTGGAGACGAGGAAAACGGTTCGCGTGATTGCGAAAGAGTTTGGCGTATCCAAAAGTACAGTCCATAAGGATTTAACCGAGAGACTTCCTGAGATTAATCCTGAGCTTGCAACCGAGGTAAAAGAAATTTTAGATTATCATAAATCGATCCGTCACTTACGGGGTGGAGAAGCAACAAAAATGAAATACCAGAAAGAAGAAAAGGAGGGAGAGGCGGTTACATAATCAATTGCAAATTGATTATGTATCTGTTGTTTATCCATATAAAACTCACTATTCTCTGAAAATCCTCCGTTTCCGACAATATTCATCAAAAATTAACATCTTTTAATGAAAATGTTATGGAATTTGACATGAATATGGTAGAATAAACAATTAGGAAAAGTATGTGGAATCTTTCGAGGAGGAAAGAATAGAGAATGTTTGCAAGGGATATTGGGATTGATTTAGGAACAGCTAATGTGTTAATTCACGTAAAAGGCCGTGGAATTGTATTAAATGAGCCTTCTGTAGTTGCCATAGACAAAAATACCAATCGTGTATTGGCTGTTGGAGAGGAAGCACGCCGTATGGTGGGACGGACACCGGGAAATATTGTTGCCATTCGTCCGCTAAAAGATGGTGTCATTGCTGACTTCGATGTTACAGAAGCGATGCTTAAGCATTTTATTAATAAGCTCAATGTCAAAGGCTTTTTGTCTAAGCCGCGTATTCTGATATGCTGCCCGACAAACATTACAAGTGTTGAGCAAAAGGCAATCCGTGAAGCTGCTGAAAAAAGTGGTGGAAAAAAAGTGTATTTGGAAGAAGAACCAAAGGTGGCTGCCATCGGCGCGGGGATGGATATTTTTCAACCAAGCGGCAACATGGTAGTTGACATTGGAGGAGGAACGACAGATATTGCTGTTCTTTCAATGGGCGATATCGTGACTTCTTCCTCCATTAAAATGGCTGGCGATAAGTTTGACACAGAGATTTTGAACTATATTAAGCGCGAGTACAAACTATTGATTGGTGAACGTACATCTGAAAATATTAAAATTAATATCGGAACCGTTTTTCCGGGATCGCGCTCAGAAGAAATGGAAATCAGAGGACGTGACATGGTCAGTGGTTTGCCGCGAACAATCACGGTTCATTCGGAAGAAATCGAACAGGCATTGCGTGAATCCGTCTCGGTTATTGTTCAAGCAGCAAAAAGTGTTCTTGAACGTACGCCTCCAGAACTTTCAGCCGATATCATTGACCGCGGCGTTATTTTAACAGGCGGCGGTGCATTGCTGCACGGCATGGATATGCTACTTGCGGATGAGTTGAAGGTGCCGGTACTTGTAGCCGATAACCCAATGGATTGCGTAGCAGTTGGAACAGGAATCATGCTTGATAATATCGATAAGATTCCAAATCGGAAATTAGGATAAATAATGAAGGATAGCTCAATGATACTCGGCTGGACAAGCCAGGTTCATTGAGCTTTTTTGATCATAAAGCATGCCAAATAAAGCCATTATCGACTGAATTTCAAACCATTCGTATATTTATGCAAAATTCTGTTAAGTTGAGTCATTCTAATGTAAAAAGTTAAAATATAAGAAAAAAGGCTGGGGGAATAATAAATGAACAGGAGACTTTCAATCATTGGAATGCCGATGGATTTAGGGCAAATGCGCCGCGGGGTGGATATGGGGCCAAGTGCTATTCGATACGCGGGAATTATTGAGTCCTTAAAGCCATTATTTGATGAAATTCATGATTTGGGCGATATCGCGATTGGCAGACCTGAAGTTATCGTAGATAAGAAATCCAATTTAAGAAATTTGGATTTGGTAGCTGAGAAAAATGCGGTACTCGCCGAGAAAGTCGATGAGATTATTCAATCTGGGGCCTTTCCGCTTATTTTGGGAGGGGATCACAGCATTGCTATCGGAACCTTAGCTGGGGGCGCAAAACACTATCAAAACCTTGGGGTAATTTGGTACGATGCTCATGGTGATTTAAATACGGCCGAGACAAGCCCATCTGGAAATATTCATGGGATGCCCTTAGCCGTCAGCCTTGGGATTGGACATCCTTTGTTAACGGGAATCGGCGGCTATTCACCCAAGGTAAAACCGGAGAACGTCGTGATTATTGGAGCCAGGTCGTTAAATGAAGGTGAAAGAATTTTAATAAAAGAAAAAGGCATTAAAGTCTTCACGATGCATGAAATTGACCGCCTCGGCATGTCCAGGGTCATGGAGGAAACGATTGCTTATCTGAAAGATAAAACGGATGGTGTTCATTTGTCATTAGATCTGGATGGAATAGATCCAAGCGAATGCCCAGGTGTAGGAACGCCTGTCATTGGTGGAATCAGTTATCGGGAGAGCCATTTAGCGATGGAGATGTTAGAGGAGTCCAATTTAATTACCTCGGCGGAATTTGTAGAAGTCAACCCAATTTTAAATGAAAGAAACAAAACAGCTTCGATTGCAGTCGAACTTATGGGTTCCTTATTTGGTGAAAAACTTTTATAATTCAAACCTAAGCAGCTGCTCTCAACATCGGCAGCTGTTTTTAATTTAGAAACAGGGAAAAATCTCTATAGAGAATCACATACATATAAAAAATTTTAATGTTGGTATTGTCTGTTATAGTCATCTCAAAACCTAAATTTCTGTCACAATTTTTTAGCAATATCTAGTAATTGTTTGTTAAAATTAAAGGTATTAAGGACTAATTTCGTTAAAAACGAAACTTTTTTGCAACCGAATCGTATTATCGGTTAGCAGCATTGGAGCTGAGGTAATAGAATGGATGCAATTATAAAAAAAAGAATAAAACAAGTTATCAAAGGCGATCAAGATGCATTTGGGGAAATCGTTGAAATTTATAAAAACAGCGTGTATCAGCTCTGTTTCCGAATGCTTGGAAATAGCCATGAAGCAGAAGATATCGCCCAGGAAACATTCTTGCGCGCCTATGTGAATATAAAATCATTTAACCAAGACTTAAAATTCTCCACTTGGCTCTTTCGAATTGCTACTAATTTATGCATTGACAGATTGCGGAAGAAGAAGCCTGATTACTATTTAGATGCAGAAGTAGCCGGTTCCGAAGGGTTAACGATGTATTCGCAGATTCCGTCCGACACACCTCTGCCTGAAACAGAGTTAGAAAGCCTTGAACTGCAAGAGATTGTTCAAAAAGAAATCTTAAAACTTCCGGAAAAATACCGCTCGGCCATTGTATTAAAATATATCGAAGATCTATCTTTAAATGAAATTAGTGAAATTCTTGAGCTTCCCCTTGGAACGGTGAAGACCAGAATTCACCGCGGCCGGGAAGCTTTAAGACAACAATTACGGTATGTGTAAGAGGTGAAGCTGTTTATGTGTCCAGAACATATCATAGAACTTATGCACCAGTATTTGGACGAAGAAATTGATCCAGAAGAGGAACAGATCCTAAGAGAGCACCTCCGAAGCTGTAAAGAGTGCGAAATTATATTTAACGAACTGAAAAAAACAGTTGCGTTTGTAAAAAGTATTTCCAATATGCAGGCCCCTGCTGATTTTACCGCCCATGTTTTGGCCCGCTTGCCAAAAGAAAAGAAAAAGGTTTTGGCCGCACGCCTATTGAGAAATCACCCATTTCTTTCTGCTGCCTCCCTGTTTGTTGTCCTCATGATGGGCAGCCTGTTTTCAACCTGGAGTCAGGATCGGGAATTTTCTGTTACCAATCAAAAGAACTTAGTAGTCAAAAATAATACGGTCATTGTTCCTAAAGGAGAAGTAGTTAAAGGTGATGTGGTGGTACGCAATGGCAAATTGAAAATTGAGGGCGAAATTCAAGGCGATGTGACGGTGATTCATGGGGAAAAATATCTCGCCTCGGCTGGACATGTAACGGGTCAGATTGACGAGGTTAATGAGGTATTTGATTGGATTTGGTATCAAATGAAAAAGTCAGCCAAGGAAGTTACTGGGTTTTTCGAACAGTAAGAAACAAAATAGACGCAAATCACTCATAAAGGGTGATTGTATGAGTAAAATTAATGTGGGCAAAATTTAACCCCTTCATTTGGTGAGGGATTGTCAGATCGCTCACCAAATGAAGGGGCCACCAAGCGAAAGCGCGGTAGTGTTCTAAGCTAAATACATGAAAAAGAGGGCTACTCCTTGGTAGAATCATAGTCGACCAAACCCAATCCAAAGGAGGAAGCCCTCATGCAAAAGAATAGCACAATATATCCCAATTTAAAACAGATTGAACAATTAGTTTGGAGGCAATTACAGGAAACCTTCTCAGGGGTTATGAAGACTCTTTTAGAGGACATGGACCAACAGATTGCCGAAGAGCGTAATAAAAAGCGTTATCGTCTACTCGATAAGCGTACCACCACGTTAGACAGCCTTTTTGGGGAAATCACGATTGAACGGAACTATTACCGTGATAGAGAGAAAAATGAATATGTCTATCTCCTTGATCGTTATTTGGAATTTGAAGGGGCAGGTACCTTCAGTCCCCTTATTGAGGAAGCCGCTCTAGAGCTTGCCATTACAGGGCCTTCTTACCGAAAGGCCGCAGAATCGCTTGAAACACTTTTAGGTTACCGTGTGATCAGTCACGAAGCTATACGTCAACATCTGTTACAGGTTGCCAGTATTCCAAAAGAGCGTCAGCCTATACACCGCTCAGTGTTATTTGTGGAGGTGGACGGTATATATGTGAAACGTCAGGGAAAAGGAAAAAGAGGAAAGGAAGAAAAAATAGCAGCGGTTCATCAAGGCTGGGAAATTAACGGAAAACGGGTAAGTTTAAAAGATAAACGGCATTTTATTCACCGTGGGAAACAGCCCTTTTGGGAGGCGTTTGAGGACTTTCTCATCGAGAATTTCGAGTATGACCCCACTGTCCACAAACTGGTGATAAACGGTGATGGTGCTAGTTGGATCACAGCCTGCCGTGAGCATTTCAAGGACAGGGCTTTCTTTTCGATTGACCGATTTCACGTGGCACGAGATATTCGCAGCCTGTTCCGTAACCACCCTCGCTATCGCCAAATGCAAAAGGCTCTCGCGTCCTATGACAGTCAGAAACTACTTACAGAATTAAATAGTGCCGTCGGAACTCTTGAAACGAGGGAACAAGAAGAACGGCTGGACCAGTTGCTTCGTCAGCTCGAAAAGTACCCCGAAGCCCTCAGGGATTATCGAGAATGGCTTAAAGAGCAGGGGATTGAGACATCTGGAATGAGACCAATGGGAAGTGCAGAGGGAACAATGAGAGTCTTCGCAAAAAGGCTCAAAAATGGGCGTAGTTGGGTGGAAAAAGGCGTAAGTGCCATGATCACCGGATTGGTGGCATTCCTCGATCATTTAGCTTTGAGAACACTATTCGGGCGAGTGGAAAGATGGACAGAAACCAAGGAAGAAAAGAACCCCCCGAGACATTATGTGGAAAAGGTGAAAAGCACGATTGGTGAAGCTACAAGGGATAATATCCTTTACCTAAAAGGCAAGGCGAATATTCCAGTGTACAAAGCATTAAAAGAGTTGGCCGGTTTTTAAAAAAGACAAATTTTCTATCAAGAGAGCACTCTAAATAAGTGAATCCGCTTTCACTTCTGTGGAGATAAAAAAACTGCCCACAAATACTTGACTCAAACAGGGTGATTTGTTTTTTTAAAACGACCATATCATAATATGTTATAATAAATGAGTTGCATGACAACAGGTATTTTTTAAGCAAAATTACGGAGGAAAAAACATGCCGTTTGCGGATTGGACATTTTGGAAATATGTATCGAGTGTTGTTGATATTCTCCTGGTCTGGTATGTCATTTATAAACTAATAAATATAATCAAAGGAACAAAGGCTGTCCAGTTATTAAAAGGAATTTTGGTCATTTTAATTGTCAGGGTTGCCAGTGATTTTTTTGGCTTAACTACGTTGAGCTGGATGATGCAGCAGGTCATCACCTATGGTTTTCTTGCCATTATCATTATCTTTCAGCCGGAACTTAGGCGGGCCCTCGAACAGTTGGGACGGGGAAAGTTTTTTTCAAGGAGCACGAGTCCAGACGAAGATGGTCAGGAAAAAACAGTGGAAGCCATTCTCAAGGCAGCTGATTATATGGCCAAGCGGCGCATTGGCGCCCTAATCTCAATCGAGCGGGAAACCGGGATGAGTGATTACATCGAAACAGGAATATCGCTAAATTCAAAGATTTCTGCAGAACTATTAATTAATATCTTTATTCCAAATACTCCGCTTCATGATGGGGCTGTCATAATTCAAAAAAATAATGTTGCCGCGGCTGCATGCTATCTTCCATTGTCCGAAAGCCCATTTATTTCAAAGGAATTAGGAACGAGACATCGGGCAGCGTTGGGGATCAGCGAGGTAACGGACAGTATAACGGTTGTTGTCTCCGAAGAAACCGGTGGTATTTCACTAACAAGAAATGGAGAACTTCACCGGGATTTAAAAGCAGAAGAATTAAGAGAAATGCTCAGCAATGAATTATTGCTGCATATCAAAACAAAACAAGCTTCTTCAGCCCGTTGGAACTGGAGGGGGAAAAGCAATGGATAAATTGATGGATAATCCTTGGTTTATAAAAGGGCTTGCCTTGGTGTTAGCTGTACTGCTCTATTCCTCTGTCAATCCGGGAACAAAAGATGTCAATGTGCCTTTGGATCAAAGGACAGAGGACATAAAAGATTTCCCTGTCAAAGCATACTATGATACCGATAATTTAGTGGTAACCGGTGTTCCAAATACAGTAGACGTCAGTTTAAAAGGCCCAATTACAGTCGTTCAGACGGCTAAAGCACTGCGAAACTTTGAAGTATATGTGGACCTAAAGGATGCCAAAATTGGCAGACAAAAGGTCAAGCTCAAAGTGAGAGACTTAAATGATCGGATTAAGGCAACGATTAAACCGGAATTTGTCTACGTGACCGTTCAAGAGAAAGTCACAAGGGAATATAAGGTGGAAGGAGAGTTTAATCGCAGTCAGATTGCCGATGGCTACCTAGCCGGGCAACCGATTGTGGAACCGGCCCGGGTTAAAATTACCGGAGCGAAAAGTCTGATTGACCAGATCACTTACGTCAAAGCGGCGATTGAAGAAAAAGAGAAACTGACAGAAACGATAGCGAGAGCAGCAGATGTGCAAGTCTTAGATAAAAATTTAAATAAATTGGATGTAACGGTTGAACCAGAGACAGTCAAAGTCACGATCCCGATCAAGGATAACAGTAAGAAGGTTCCAATCAGCATTGTTCAAAAAGGAACTCCACCAAAAGGTGTAACGATTGATAAAATTGAACTTGAAACAAGAGAAGCAGTCATCTCCGCAAATGATGATGTGTTAAAAAGAACCGACAGTGTTCGGGTGGAAGTGAATGTTAGCAAAATAACGGATAATACCACCTTGGAATTGCCTGTCATCATTTCCAATGGAATTACCAAAGTAACACCGCAGACAGTCAAAGTTAAGGTAATTGTTAATAAGCAAGAAGAAAAAACAGTCACAAAAATTCCGATCAAAATAAAAGGACTTGCCAGCGATTTTGTCGCAGAGATAGATTACCCGAATAATCAAATGATTAGTATCCTTGTAAATGGGCCAAGCGCTGTTTTGCAATCATTAGGTCCGGATGATTTTGATGTTTATGTTGATCTTTCCAACATGGATGAGGGGAGTCACAATGTCAATATTCAGGTAGACGGTCCGCCTAATATCGATTGGAAGCTAAATAAATCCACAGCAAAAATTACCATTAAAAATAATGCTTAATTTCGAGTAATAAATGTTGAAGGAGCGGTTTGTTATGGGAAAATATTTTGGTACTGACGGAGTAAGGGGAATAGCGAATAGCGAATTAACCCCTGAACTGGCTTTTAAATTGGGCAGGTTTGGCGGTTATGTGTTAACAAAAGATAAAGCCCGTCCCAAGGTTTTAATCGGACGTGACACCCGCATTTCCGGCCATATGCTGGAAGGGGCTCTAGTGGCAGGTCTATTGTCGATTGGGGCGGAGGTCATGCGTCTTGGGGTGATTTCGACACCAGGTGTGGCTTATTTAACAAAGGCATTAGGGGCCCAAGCCGGCGTCATGATTTCAGCTTCGCATAATCCAGTTGCCGATAATGGGATTAAATTCTTCGGTCCTGACGGCTTCAAATTATCCGATGAGCAAGAACTGGAGATTGAGAAATTAATGGACTTACCAGAGGATCAATTACCTCGTCCAATCGGTGCAGATCTTGGTTTGGTGATGGATTATTTTGAAGGCGGGCAAAAGTATCTGCAATACTTGAAAAACACCGTTGAAGAGGATTTCTCCGGTATTCATATTGCCCTGGATTGCGCTCATGGTGCAACCCATTCACTGGCGACTTACTTATTTGCTGATTTAGACGCTGACTTATCAACCATGGGGGCAGCTCCCAATGGTTTAAATATTAATGACGGCGTCGGCTCAACACACCCTGAAGCACTGGCTGCTTTTGTGAAGGAAAAGGGTGCCGATGTTGGTCTTGCCTTTGATGGTGATGGTGACCGCTTGATCGCTATTGATGAAAATGGAAACATCGTCGATGGCGATCAGATTCTTTATATTTGCGGCAAATACATGAAGGAACATGGCCGTCTTAAGCATAATACGATTGTTTCAACAGTAATGAGCAATCTTGGTTTTTATAAGGTGCTGGAAGCCAATGGCCTTCAAAGTGTTACCACGGCAGTGGGCGACCGCTATGTGGTCGAGGAAATGAAGAAAAATGGCTATAATTTAGGCGGTGAACAATCCGGTCATATTATTTTCTTGGACTATAATACGACAGGTGATGGTTTATTAACCGGCTTGCAATTGGTCAATATTATGAAGGCAACCCAAAAGCCACTGAGTGAATTGGCAGGGGAAATGAAAAAGTACCCGCAAAAACTGGTGAATGTCAAGGTTACCGATAAATATCATGTAACAGATAATCTTAAGGTCAAAGAAGTGATTGAACAAGTGGAATCTGAGATGGCTGGCAATGGAAGAATCCTTGTGCGTCCATCAGGGACAGAACCGCTCGTTCGCGTAATGGCTGAGGCAGCAACAGAAGAGCTTTGCTCGTCTTATGTTGCTCGAATTGTTGCCGTTGTTGAGCAGGAAATGGGCTTAAAAGAATAAGAGGAAATGGGTATGCATAAGGGAACATTACATTCCTTTATGCATATTTTATGATAAGTGGAGAGTACCACAAAATTTTACTTTTTTGTTGACTAGTCTCCTCTTTTTCATGTAGTATTAACTTGCTTTGTATTTCCTTGAAAGGAGGGCAGCTGACAAAATTTCTTTTTAAAGCGCCTGGACTAATCGAAAGAGAGTCGGTTAGTTGACGAGGAGGAGGTTTATCGAAGGTTTCGGCGGATACCTCCCGGTTGAACGCACAACCGAAATTTCTTCTTTAAAACACAGGGGCAACCTTGTGCACAAAGGGAAGAAAATGCGGCATATTGTGATTTATGTTTGGAAAAGGTATAAACAGATACCTCAAAAAAACGGAGATAAGGGGGCAAGTAATGCCCTCGGGAAGTTTCTTGCCCCCTTGACAGGGAGGAAAAGAACTTGTGCGGAATTGTTGGATATATCGGAAATAACGACTCAAAAGAAATTCTACTAAAAGGTTTAGAAAAGCTTGAATATAGAGGTTACGATTCAGCAGGCCTTGCCTTAAAAAATGATCAGGGTATTCATGTTTTCAAAGAAAAAGGACGAATTGCTGATTTACGTCGAGCTGTTGATAAGGACATGTTTGCAACCATCGGGATTGGTCATACCCGCTGGGCAACTCACGGGGTTCCAAGTAAAGAAAATTCTCACCCTCACCAAAGTGCAACCGGCCGGTTTACTTTGGTTCATAATGGTGTCATCGAAAATTATGCACTGTTAAAACGTGAATTTTTAGCAGACGTTCCCTTCAAAAGTGAAACAGATACAGAAGTGATTGTGCAGCTGGTTGAGAAATTTGTGGGTGAAGGCTTAAATGTCCTGGAAGCTTTCCGGAAAACGCTGAAGCTGTTACATGGCTCCTATGCGCTTGCCCTATTAGACGCTGAGGACAGCGAAACGATCTATGTGGCGAAAAATAAAAGTCCGCTCTTAGTCGGTCTCGGAAATGGCTTTAATGTTGTGGCCAGCGATGCCATGGCAATGCTGCAATTGACAAACCAGTTCGTCGAATTAATGGACAAAGAAATTGTTGTTGTTAAAAAAGAATGAAGTGACGATTCAAAACTTGAACGGTGAGATCATAAACCGTCCACCGTTTACAGCGGAACTGGATGCAAGTGATATCGAGAAGGGTACCTATCCGCATTATATGCTGAAGGAAATCGATGAACAGCCCGCCGTTATCAGAAAAATTATTCAAACGTACCGGAACGAACAGGGTGAACTGACCATCGACCGAGAGATCATTGATGCGGTAAACGAAGCAGACCGGATCTATATTATTGCAGCCGGGACTTCTTATCATGCCGGCCTGGTTGGCAAGCAGTTTATTGAAAAAATGGCGAAGATTCCAGTAGAGGTTCATATCTCCAGTGAATTTGGTTATAATCTGCCTATATTATCGAAAAAGCCATTGTTTATTTTCATTTCGCAAAGCGGTGAAACGGCCGATAGCCGTTCTGTTCTTGTAAAGGTAAAAGAGTTGGGTTACCCGGCATTAACGATTACAAATGTTCCAGGGTCGACCCTATCTCGTGAGGCAGACTTTACCTTACTGCTGCATGCCGGCCCTGAAATTGCCGTGGCTTCGACTAAAGCATACACAGCCCAAATCGCTGTGCTGGCCGTTCTGGCAGAGGTAACTGCCAAGAGCAACGGTATCGATATTGGCTTTGACCTTTCTCATGAACTTGGTTTAGTGGCCAATGCGATGGATGTTCTTTGTGATTCAAAAGAGCTGATTGAAATCATCTCAAGAGAATTTCTATCAACGACGCGTAATTGCTTCTTTATTGGCCGTGGGCTTGACTACTATGTCTGCCTGGAAGGTGCACTAAAGCTTAAGGAAATTTCCTATATCCAAGCGGAGGGATTTGCCGGCGGAGAGTTAAAGCATGGCACCATTGCTTTAATTGAAGACGGCACCCCAGTAGTTGCCCTTGCCACCCAGGAAAAAGTAAACTTAAGTATTCGCGGCAATGTCAAGGAAGTCGTGGCCCGCGGAGCTAACCCTTGTATCATTTCTATGCAGGGTCTCAACATGGACGAAGACAGCTTTGTCCTGCCGGAAGTACACGAATTATTAACACCACTTATCTCTGTGGTTCCATTACAATTATTGGCATACTATGCCTCCCTGCACCGTGGCTGCGACGTCGACAAACCGCGCAACCTCGCCAAGTCGGTGACAGTGGAATAAATGGATAGATAATTATTTACGTTCTTGTGTACTCACCTAAAAAACTTTGGGTTAACACAATAATGTATGTCCTTAAATAAAAAAGTTTGGTCAAGACTGGAGGAAAATCAGGTGAAAGCCTGGTCGCCCTTCGGTCTTTTTTGCATGAAGAAAGCGGGAGAAAAAGCAAGGATACGTACCGTTGGTACGTCAGCCAGATTGAATCAAACGATTAAATGAAATCCCGATAGATACTGATAAATCAAGGTTTAAGTCAGGAAAGAGAAAGAGAAAAATGGTGAAGAAAGGCAGAGGAAAATGCAGAAGGAAAATAAGAAATGCGGGAGAAAAAGCAGGAGAAATACAGGATTTTTGGACAAAGTTTTTTATGTCTAAGACCCTGAAAATTCGGTACAAGTTTGAGCAAAAGTGGGGAAAAGGGAGGACAAACTTTTTTCTATTCCAGAAGATGGGGAAAGGGCGTGAGCCTAAGCTGGAAAAGGGTTTGAGGAGGAGAAGGAAGAGGAAAGCAGGAGGAAGAAAAAGGACATTGTTTTTTATTTGTGAACAACGTAGAGGGTAAAGGAAGCAAGTAATAAAGGAATAAATAAAAGACAAGACTATGATTAGCATTTGTGGAATGTTGCAAGAATATTAGAGAATGGGTAGAAGCTACAAGAGGAAATTGATAATCCTGTTATAGCATTCTTAGATTGTTCTAATAAGTATGAGTAAAATTAATGTGGGCAAAATTTAACCCCTTCATTTGGTGAGGGATTGTCAGATCGCTCACCAAATGAAGGGGCCACCAAGCGAAAGCGCGGTAGTGTTCTAAGCTAAATACATGAAAAAGAGGGCTACTCCTTGGTAGAATCATAGTCGACCAAACCCAATCCAAAGGAGGAAGCCCTCATGCAAAAGAATAGCACAATATATCCCAATTTAAAACAGATTGAACAATTAGTTTGGAGGCAATTACAGGAAACCTTCTCAGGGGTTATGAAGACTCTTTTAGAGGACATGGACCAACAGATTGCCGAAGAGCGTAATAAAAAGCGTTATCGTCTACTCGATAAGCGTACCACCACGTTAGACAGCCTTTTTGGGGAAATCACGATTGAACGGAACTATTACCGTGATAGAGAGAAAAATGAATATGTCTATCTCCTTGATCGTTATTTGGAATTTGAAGGGGCAGGTACCTTCAGTCCCCTTATTGAGGAAGCCGCTCTAGAGCTTGCCATTACAGGGCCTTCTTACCGAAAGGCCGCAGAATCGCTTGAAACACTTTTAGGCTACCGTGTGATCAGTCACGAAGCTATACGTCAACATCTGTTACAGGTTGCCAGTATTCCAAAAGAGCGTCAGCCTATACACCGCTCAGTGTTATTTGTAGAGGTGGACGGTATATATGTGAAACGTCAGGGAAAAGGAAAAAGAGGAAAGGAAGAAAAAATAGCAGCGGTTCATCAAGGCTGGGAAATTAACGGAAAACGGGTAAGTCTAAAAGATAAACGGCATTTTATTCACCGTGGGAAACAGCCCTTTTGGGAGGCGTTTGAGGACTTTCTCATCGAGAATTTCGAGTATGACCCCACTGTCCACAAACTGGTGATAAACGGTGATGGTGCTAGTTGGATCACAGCCTGCCGTGAGCATTTTAAGGACAGGGCTTTCTTTTCGATTGACCGATTTCACGTGGCACGAGATATTCGCAGCCTGTTCCGTAAACACCCTCGCTATCGCCAAATGCAAAAGGCTCTCGCGTCCTATGACAGTCAGAAACTACTTACAGAATTAAATAATGCCGTCGGAACTCTTGAAACGAGGGAACAAGAAGAACGGCTGGACCAGTTGCTTCGTCAGCTCGAAAAGTACCCTGAAGCCCTCAGGGATTATCGAGAATGGCTTAAAGAGCAGGGGGTTGAGACATCTGGAATGAGACCAATGGGAAGTGCAGAGGGAACAATGAGAGTCTTCGCAAAAAGGCTCAAAAATGGGCGTAGTTGGGTGGAAAAAGGCGTAAGTGCCATGATCACCGGATTGGTGGCATTCCTCGATAATTTAGCTTTGAGAACACTATTCGGGCGAGTGGAAAGATGGACAGAAACCAAGGAAGAAAAGAACCCCCCGAGACATTATGTGGAAAAGGTGAAAAGCACGATTGGTGAAGCTACAAGGGATAATATCCTTTACCTAAAAGGCAAGGCGAATATTCCAGTGTACAAAGCATTAAAAGAGTTGGCCGGTTTTTAAAAAAGACAAATTTTCTATCAAGAGAGCACTCTAAATAAGTGAATCCGCTTTCACCCCTGTGGGGATAAAAAAACTGCCCACAAATACTTGACTCAAACTTCTAATAAATTTGAGTTGATATCGTGTGGAACTGTAGTTATCATAAACTTATAGGAAACAATAATTATTGAAACGAGGAAACAAAATGAAGACTTTTGATATCTATTATAAAAGTCCATATTACATATATTAACGCTCAGTCATAGGACTGGGCGTTTTTAATTGTGTTTGTTTCCAAACTGTATTGAAAAGGGGGAGAGAGAATGTTACTGGAAAAGCTGAAAGGCCCTTTACAAAATCTTACCATTGAATTAGTTGGAGACGTACTTACCATTGCTGTTGCTTTAGTCGTTGGCTACTATGTGAAAGTTTTCTTTTTGATGTAGGTGGTCTTTTTAATGGAATGTTTAAGAATAAGGGGGATTTTAGAATGAGCAATGAAATTATGCAGGAAAAGGATACAGATATTAACGAATTGGTGGAGGAGATTTTGTTTTTGGAGGACCTGGAAATGGACAATGATATTCGGGGATGGTTACAGACACCTACAGTTCAGTTGAAGGAATATGGATTTGGTGAACCTGACAGCGAAAAGGAGTATTTGGCAATGCTGGAGGAGTTATCAAGTCACTTAATGGAGAGATAAGGGGGAGAAGGAATTATGGGTTTTTATATTGAAGCACGAAATAAAAAGAATGAGGTTTTTGCAACGAAATCGTTTCAGGTCTGGAATCCAAATGTTGAGCATCTCTATGTGCCATTGGGTCTGGCTAATCCATATGGCGAAGATTTTAGTGGGAGAGGGGATGAAATCACTGTCTCTTATCAAACGCTACAACAAGCATACAAGGAAGTGGAGAATCGAGAGTTTTACAGTGAAGCCATTAGAGAACTGTTGCATCCTGCTGTCTTAATCTTTTCGGGTTTGCACCCAATGCAACTTGATGTAGACCAAGAAAAGGAGAGGTTGCTCCATTTCTTATCCTGTTGTATAGAAACTGCCGAGAAAGAGGGAGTAATTACTTTATATCTGGGGTAGAAGTTATTTCTGATGATACAAAGGAAACTCTACGAAGCAGATACAGAACACGATTGATATTGTGGGAGGGTGAAGGATGAAATACTATCAGATGTTAGAGAATGTTCATGTTATCATTCGTAAAAAAGACCAAATTAATTTTTGGGAACAGGAAATTTACAGTCAGATTGATTTTAATGAAGCCTGTATAGATGTTCGGCTTCTTCTAAAAGAAGGATTATGTCAGATTGTTGAGAGTGATAGAAGAAAAGAATGAAAAATGAGCAAGAAATACCAAAAGAATATTGTCCGTATTGTGGTAAGAGTTTAATAAGAGTTCTCACCGAACAAGAACAAAAGCAATACAATCTACATTATGTAAGTGAAAAAATTGGCATTTCCAATTGGGATTCTATCTTTGCTTGGAAATGTCCTTATTGTACCAAAACATGGAGGAGGGAGATTTGAACCTATGTTAATTCCTAAGAAAGAAGCTCAGCCGATAAATTATAAGATTTATGAGGAATATACGCCATCTGAGAATAAGTTGGAGATGATTTCTGGAATTTTTCTTCCATTTAATAAAGAACGGGAAAGGCTGTTAATGTTGTGCTTGTACAATACAGGGCTAAGGGAATTCATTTCCTTACTTCAGATTGAAACAAAGAAAGAATTATTGGAGTTGCTTCAACAAGATTTGAAAGAATGAATTACTCTTGCAATACCACTTTTGCTTTCTGTTTATTTAGAAATTTGGTAAAATATTAGTGGTGGAGCTTTTGTTATGTCATCGAAAGGACAGAGAACGACCACCCATTTTGCTTTACAAAACAACCATCTTTTTTTTGCTTTTGCAAAGAGTTAAGGTGGTTGTTTTTATTTTGTTTAGTAACTATTCTAAGTTTATAACATTTATTTTTCTTATAGGACCTGCTAATCTTCATTGTCGATTTGTGAGCAATTTGGACAAGTAAGAACCTGGGCATTTTCAATAGTTTTATCTCCAATTTTAATAGTTTGGATACAATAAACGAGTTTTTGTCTTACACTTATTGCATTTGTTGTGAAATGATTGATAATTTCGAGCATATTTCCATTGTAAAAAATCTTTTCCTATCATATGGTTTCACCTTCTTATTATTTTACCTGGACCTCGCAAAACGACCTCTTTAATCTTTTTTACAATAAAATCTATCCCATGGTCATCTACTTCCGAAGTAACCGTGACATCCTCATGAGCCAAACTCCATTTTCGCAAAATATTCAATTAGTATCAGGCATATCTGTTCTACTATTCCCTTCATTTGTTTATTATTTGTAACTGTTATCCATATAGCTTTCATAATACCAAATAATAACATAGAATAATTGTGAGAAATAAAGAAATACTCAACTTTAAATATGATGATAGAAGGTGAAAAAAGTGTCAATTTATAAGAATATTTTTCATTACTATCGAGGGCAGACAAGAAAAGGCTCTGAAGAAACAAAGCAATTACAGATTGAAAATAATGCAACAAAAGCATTTGTGAATGTTTTACAGCATTCCTCACCGATTCTAACCAGGAATTTTATCCAGTGGTTAGGAATAAAAGAAAACAACATAGACTCCTTTGAATACATGTATCAAGTCTCAAATGAACTACACCGTAAGACTCCACAAGCAGTTGTAGTAGGAATTGCTGAAACTGATAAGGTAATAAATAACTTACAAGAAAAAAAGTATTATATTCCTGATGGAGCAATCCTCTCAAATTCGGTTTCAATTTTAATAGAAACAAAGATTGGTTTAAATTCATACTTAGAAATCAATCAAATCGAAGGTCATAAAAACAGATTTGCTGTTAATCAGGAAGTTGAAGAAAATATCATTTTGACATGGGAAAAGATTAGAAACTTCTTTTTGGAACAGCAACAATACTTTAAAAATACTAATGAAGTTTTGACATGCTTTTTATTAGAACAGTTTGAAGAATTTTGCGTTATCAACTGTATAGGTAGCCCAAAAACCAATGAATATTTCTTCCTGCAATTTGAAAAGGTAAAGGCTCAAGAATTAGCAAGAAAAATCCATGATTATATATGGTATGAGTCTGGTTACAAGGACATACAAGATGCCGAAACCAATGATGGTATTGGTTATAAAAGAATCAAGAAGCCCAAATTTGCTACTTTAACTACTCAAAGACAACGATGCTTAATATTGCATATCGGAAAAAAAGAAAAAAGATTAGGTCTTAGTGTACAAGAGGAAATTGATAATCTACTGGGGAGAAAATTTGAACGCAAGGAATATGAGATTGACAAATATCCCCATGAGGCATATATCCGATTAGAATGGGTAGATGATTTTGAACAAATTCGACCTTATATTGATTTAGCTTATGAATTACGTTAGAAAAAGAGGGTGGACTAATTGGAAAAACAATATTTTAATCTCGTACAATTTTTTGAGGGCTATGTAAGGAATTATCGAAGAATGAACTTGTCCCATTTGCATAATGTTTCTATGTTCACAAAAAGAGAAATTGATTTTTTTGCCCAATTAGGAGAAATGCTTGGCTTCGATGCATTCATTGAAGATTCTAAATTTGATAAATTAAAAGGGCGTTCCCGACCAATGGATTTGTCTTGGTGGAAGTGGGATGCCCGATTGGATAATGAACAGTTTTTATATCTTGCCTTACATTTGGAGAGAGAGAGTCTTCCGAGGAAAGATGTTGAAACAATTGAAAAGCTATTTTCCCAAACAGATGATGGGTATATTCCACATAATGTTATTGGGATACAATACATTGAATCTGCTGAAAGAATTGATTATCTTAACGAATTGATTCTTCAAAAGAATAAAGTTCAAAAATCAAATGTCTTAATAGTTTATCGCTACCAAGATGATGAACTGATTTACAAAGAGTTCGTGCGTATTGTATCACGCCTAAAGGGTTAATTGAGGAGAGAAATGCAATTTTCAATCATGACCAAACAGGCTATTGCTATATGTGCTTTGACGAAGATTTTGCTCCGTTTCAAACAGAAAATTTATATAAGGGGTGAACGATGGATTTACAAGCTCAATTAGTTGGGTTCATGAACATGGTTTCCGATGGCACTATTGAGATTTACAATGAGTTCAGCATCCAGTTTAAATTGGCAATTTTCTTAAGAGCCAATTTACCAATAGATTATAAAATCCAATTAGAACGGAATATTAATTATTTTGGACTGGATAAAGAGCATTTTCTTAAAAAAGAAATGGATATTGTTGTTTTTAATCCTGCTACTGAAGAAAAACATTGTAGTGAGATTAAGTATCCAACAAACGGTCAGTATCCAGAGCAGATGTTTTGCCTCCGCTTTGGAAGTGAGATGAATGTTTGTAAAAGAAATTAAATAGAGGAGGGGTATGATGATAAGAAGTAAACTGTCACTCATTAGTTCAGTTGTTATTTTAGGTATATGTATGTATTTATTTTTCCCGTTTCCTAATAACGTAATGTTAGAAGCACGTTCTATATTCATGTCGTTTCCAATCCGTAATCAAGATGGATTTATCCCCCTCGGTATCATTGGGTCCATTTTATTCATAATCGCCATAATTTTACTTTTCATTGGCATGAAGAAATATCGCTTTCGGACAATTGTAATAGTTGTAATCGTATATGCAATTTTACCAAATATTCTAATCACAATGTACCAAGAAACGTTGGCAAGTGGAATTACAGCCATTTCATACGATGGTAATGGTAATTGCAATTTTGAGAATGTCAGCGAAGACTTATTGAATGGAGAATGTAATTTTGTGTTACATAATCGAAGCGATAAAGACGTATCATTTGAATTAGAATTGCTGGATTCCCACTTCATGGAAGATGGAGTACGAATGGAGTCGCTAATGAATTTAGCTGGTCCTTACAATATTACGATAGAAGCAAATCGTAAAAAGTCTATCCATTTGAAGGAATTACTCGATTTATCAGGTGTTCCTAAACATATTGACGGGGAGAAATCACGTACTTTATAGATACATGTTGCTCTTTACTTAAAAGGAGTTAAATTGGCTTAGGGGGAAATTTTTGCAAATAAATATTCGGGTTTATTTGAAGTAGAAGATGATTAGAGATTGGAGTGGAATTAATGAGAAGGATGCCATTTGAAAGACCAGCAGCAGGAGAGAAGTTAGAAGAGTTTGATGAAACCGCCATTGAAATATTGCAAAAGATTAAGTGAACTTTTTGGAGTGTATGGAGAAAATGAATGTAAGGGAGCAGGAAAGTGTAACTTCACCTGCTCTTTAAGCGATTAATATTCCTCTTCACTAAAGAAATCGGATAATGGAAGTTTCACTTTATTCGATCATTAATCAAACGTTCGTTTAAATAAAATAATGCCCTAATTTAAACTAAACAACTTCCCGAAAGTTGCACCAAGACCAGTTTCCCAGAAGAAAAGAAACACTAACATAATGAAAAACCAAGATATTCTCCACGTATTGGTAGAACGTGAAAATTGAATACGGTAAAAGATACCCCAAATGATAAATGAAGCGACTATTGGAAACCAATCCGAAAATCTCATTCCACCCTCGCCAATCCCAAAGGCAAATAAGACTAAAAGGTTAAATGATAAGAGCAGAACCAAGACAATGATATTGTATATATGGAATGCTTTCTTGCTCAATTTTATCTCTCCCTACGAAATTAAATTAATTTCCATATCCATAGATAAGGAGCCGAAAACTCCCTATCTTGGAATTGTTTGTACAATTTACGAAATGGCAAAAACCGCTACACTTGTACTAACAGCAAGAATCATATAAATAACAGGGTCGAAGGAAAGATATCCCATATAAAATACTATAATTCCAGCAGTTAAGAAAAGCAGAATATAAATAAAAGCGATGAAACATGATACCAGTCGAACATTCCAAGTTCGTTCATCCTCAACAATTTCAGTGGAGGACCAACCTTCGTTATATCCCTTTACAAATCGGGTTATAGTGGTGTAGCCATATAGAATAGAGATTAACCCCCACAACCACCAGATAGTTGCTCCATTAGAAAATGACGAAATACTTACATATGCGAATACCACACACAACAGAATATTGAATGTCAATAACCCCCATTTAGGTAAACGCATTTGAAACTCCCCTTTCATAACTGTTGATTTTATTGAAATTCTTCTTAATCATCGATCCAAAATAACTCGTCTAAAGGTTTTTCTAAAAATCTGGCTATTAGAAGACAGACTCGAATGGAAGGATTATACTTTTGTGCTTCGATCAGGTTCATTGTCTGTCAAAGGAAAAAATTAGGAATTACGCAGGAAGATCTTGCTAAGGAATGTGGAGTTGTAAGACAAACCATTAATTGTGTTGAAAATGATAAATATGATCCAACTCTTGAATTAGCTTTTAAAATTTCAAAAGTTTTAAATAGGAAAGTAGACGAGGTGTTTATATATGAGTAAGTTTCGTCCAGAATACATAATTACTATGAAAGATATAGTAAAAGAAGGTTCTGCTATATTACGAAAGAGGACCCAAGAAGTAAAGCTTCCTATGTCCAATGAAGATAAAGATGCTTTACTATATATGTTCCAATTTTTAAAAAACAGCCAGGATCCAAGTATCTCAAAAAAATATAAACTACGTCCCGGATCAGGTTTATTCAACTAACGCTTTAGTTCGATAGCCATCTTCCACAAACGGGCGTCAGTAACAAGAATCAGCGCTCATTTTCATTTTAGAGCCATCTTGTGGAATAAGCAGGAATCTGTTCGAGAATCTCGATCATTATTAATGCTGGGTTATTTTTACTACGTGTCAGGTAATTTAGAGTAATGCCTCTAACTAAAAACTATTCAATCCATATTAATTTTTAAATTCGTCGGAACTTGTGAAAAAATAAAATGTGTTACAGTATGTGCGATTGGATTTACTTCATCAATGAATTTTTCTGCTTTAGCGAAAGTTTCAAACTGCATTTTAAGCATATAGCACGCACTTCCTGCTATTCGATAACAGAATTCTACATTTGGAAGTTTCTCAATATAATTTTTAAAAGATTTATAGTCACCCTTTTTAACTGTTGCTTCAATTATACATTGGATTGGTAAACCTAATTTCTCATAATCAACTTCTAAAGTATATTTCTTTATTATTCCAAATGATTCCATTTGCCTTACCCGTTCCGTTACTGATGGGGAGGACAGATTTACCCTTCTTCCAAGCTCGCTCATTGATAAACGGCTGTTATTAAGTAGTTCATTTAAAATTTTTTTATCAATATCATTTATTTTCATTTTTAAAGTTTTTCCTCCAAAAATCGTCAATTTCAAATAGAATTTGTTTGATAATTGTTGTGAATTTAATGTGATTTAGTTATTTTGTTTTTTATAATTAATTCATAGTTAAATATAACAAGGAGGAACTTTTATGGCAAGAATTGTGGAATCTAATTTTGGGGAAACACCTTTTCAACGACTATTGGGGCATAATATAGATATAATGGAAGGATGGAATCGGTTAGGAGATGTGTTAGAAAAAGATGGACTATTAACGTCTGAATTAAAGGAACAAGTGAGAAAAACATTAGCTCAAAGTAACGGATGTGAGTATTGTAAGGCCAAAGGGAAACCAGACCCAGATCAATTTAATGAAAAAACATCTATTGCAGTAGGATTTGCAGAAGTCTTTTTAAAGCAAAAGGGAGACATAGCTGATTCAACTTTTGATATTTTGAGAGAATGTTTCACTGAAGAGGAAATAAGTGAATTATGCGCATTTATTTCTTTTACGACGGCTTCACAATATTATGGTGCGATGATGAAATTAAAACCTGAAACATAAACAATTTCCTCTGTGGGAATGGAGTTGAAGGGTTTACCAATGGATTTGGAAGGACTAAGGGTAAATTCCATATATAGAGTTAACGGAAAAGGGTAAAAGTGTTTTGTACACGATTCCAACTTTCCAAAAACGAAGGCATACGGCATTAGAAACATTAAAAGAATAGTTCAGTAATTATGCAACGTGGGCGACCCCAAGAGGTAGCTTCTTTATTTGGGTTAAATAAAAAATTAAAACTATAGGTATTAAATTGATTCGGTGGTGAAGATAGATGGAACCAAAATGGCTAGAATGGGCAAAACAGCTTCAATCTATTGCACAGGCAGGGCTAACTTATTCGAAAGATATATATGACTTGGAAAGATTTGAAATGATTAGAGACATTAGCGTTGAAATGTTGTCACTACATACAGATGTTAGTAAGACTGTAATAAAAGATTTGTTTGCCAATGAAACAGGTTATGCAACTCCTAAAGTAGACATTAGAGCTGTTGTGTTTAAAGATAATAAAATTTTAATGGTTAGGGAAAACACAGATGGGGATTGGGCGTTACCTGGGGGTTGGGGCGACGTAGGTTTATCTCCGAGTGAAGTTGCAGTTAAAGAAGTAAAAGAAGAATCAGGGTTTGATGTGAAAGCAAAAAAATTGATAGCTGTATTTGATAAGAAGTGCCATCCACATCCACCTTCCCCATATCACGTTTATAAAATGTTTATCCAATGTGAAATCATTGGTGGAAAACCACAAGAGGGTATTGAAACAAATGCAGTTGAATTTTTTGCAGAAAATGAACTACCATCTTTGTCAATAGCTAGAAATACAGAATCACAAATTCAATTGGCATTTAAACATATGCGTAATCCACAAGAACCTGTCTATTTTGATTAAAGCCCAAGTTTTTTCTACATAAGGGGCTTTAATAATGCAATATTCAGCAAGGGTTATGACCTTAAAAAATATTCTGCTAAGAAGAGGTTTTGATGGTGTCGAAATGGGACTATATTGGATATTATTTTGGGCTGATGATTTTAACAATCATGTTATCAGGATTTGTTTATTAGGAATAAAAACATTGAAATCCATTTGGGATAAACATCTGGTTGAGTATTTCAATGAATTGTTGGAATGGAATAAGCGTAGTTTTTTCTTTTTGTACGGGCTATTTGGGATTGGATATATAAAATATTAAAAATTGTCATTCCTACGAGGTGGACTATAAAAATAATGAACCTTTTCACTAGTGTTGCATAAAAAGTATCGGAATTTTCAGTTAAAATATTTCACCCTTTTAGGGCCAAAAAGATAAATACCCATTTAAAGGTGGCTCTGTCCATTTGGAAATTTATTTACAGTTAAACCTGAAGACCTGTGGGACGACAACAAATTTGCTTATTAAGGAACAGCTTTTCCTTCAATCTTTCGAAGCCAAATATGCGCCGGTTTCCATAGTGCAGCCCTTAAATATCGGCTAATTTGTAGGATTTTTCGACTACTTTTTAATTCAATTTGCGCTAGAACATGTAGGCAAAAAACAATGAGTGCAATGAACACTTGATTCTGAATCGCCCATTCGCTTTGACCGTAAAACTTTTTTATGCTGAGGTGCTGTTTGATCCATTTGAAAAATAATTCAATGGCCCAGCGTGATTTGTACATCTCTGAAATTTCATCAGCTTCCAAATCGAAACGGTTGGTGATTAAATGGAGTTCATTTCCTTTTGAATCCAGAACTTTTATCAGTCGAAAATAATTTTCAGCACGATTTTGTGTGGTTCCAATCAACACCATTTGGTCCGATAAAACAGAAGAATTTTCCGGTAGTTTAAAGTTGTAAACTTCCCGTATAACAGCGTTCTTACGTAACCTTGAAAGAAAAAAGTAACCATCATCGGTCATGCGGTCAAAACGTTCGTAATCTAAGTAACCACGGTCGAACACATACATGCATTCTTTGTCATCTACCATGATTTCAAGCTGGCCACGATCATGTTCTTTTGCCGTAGTCATAACGGCTTTTTCCGGGTAAGAAGTGCCTTTTTCCATAAATACAAGCCGCAAATGCAGTTTTACTCCAGCCTTTGTTTTGCGGAATTTTGCCCATTTATGATTCGTCAAATTGAGTGGCAAGGTACTTGAATCGATGATTTTTAATGGCATCACAAGTTTTGTGTAATGTGTTTTGACATGAATTTGGGACACCAAATCAAGAAAAAGCCTTTGGAATAGATCAGGATTCATCCCATTTAAACGGCGTGACAGCTGAGAAATACTAATAGAATCAAGGTCAATTTCCTTTTGAAGCTGATCATCGAAAAGGTAATCTCCAAGCGCATGAAGGCTTTCCACTTCTTGTAGCTGCGCAAAAAGAAGTAATTTTAGGAACGACTCCGTCGTTAATTTCTTTGTATAGTAATCTAATTTCATCGTTTTCACCTGTTCCTCAAATAATTGAAGATTTATTGGTGAAAACCATTGTCCAAATGAAGTTTTTCGTGTAATCTTGTCCATGAGCTAGTCCTTTTATATTGGATTTGGACGGATTACCACCTGACCTATCCATTATAAAGGACTTTTTCTTTGCAGAGAATAATAAAATTGAACATTTCAAGTATTCCTAATAGTGAAATTAAATTAATGCAACACTAGTGGAACCTTTTTTATTTAATATTTTCAATAACCCTGATTTGCCTTGGATTATTGGGAGTATATATTTTGGCCACAGAGTTTTACTTCTCTCCGTCGAAGCAAATAACTGACATTTATAAGGAGTAATGGATGAAGGAAAAAATTAAAGCTGAAATTGAGAAATTAGTCGGATTAAAATTGCAGTATGCTGGGAGAGCCTCGAACCTTTTTTGGATTGGATTCGGAGATATGATTCAGGGAACTAAGGGAGGTAAGACCTTGTTATTTATCTATCTTTCGTTATTTAACTAAGCAAAAAAGTCGACTCGACAGTATAGAGAAGAAGATAAAGGTGGCGGTGAAATTATTATGGAGAGGAATGAAAATAATTATTCGGTTCTGTTCTTCACTTATCGTGGTATTTTAGACAACTTTTCCGGATTTGTTTATGTGCCGAATGACCAAAGACCTTATAAAAATGATTTTGATGGTGATTTTAAAGAGATTGAAAAGCTGGATAAAAGTTGGTACTGGGTAGGGTCATCTTAACATGAGTTATAACGCTGACTTTATGCCAAGAAATAAGCATGACTTTGTAAAAGTAAACCAAATAAAGAAGTTAAGTAGAAATGAACAATTGCTTTTGTTGCCAGGTCTTCTGGAATGGATTCAGGATATGAACTGGCCAATAGCAAAGGAAGTGGCGGAATTTTTACTTACGTTCCCGAATGAAATTGTTTCACTCATTCAAGATGTTTTAGCGACTAATGATAATGAGTGGAAATATTGGTGTTTAGAAATTTTAGTCAAAATAGTGAAATAAGAGATTAATCCATAAAAAACTACTTTCCCAAAAATGAAATTGGAACTCTTTTTACCTTCTGTTTATATTAGATGGAGAATTATCACTGTTTTTCTTTTCGTAGTAAGGCATTCGGGTCATGATAATTGGCTCTTTAAGATTAAAATTTGGAATTTGTTGCGGTTCTAAATTACTTGGCATATATTCAACATTTTTGGCTTCTTGCGGGAGTGGATCATTAACTGAGCCCATGATAATGATTTTTTGCTTATAATGATCTTCTTTCGTGTTTTTTACAATTTCTGTGCTATTGGTACAGCCAAACAAAGCGATACTTTGCGTAAGAGTCAATGTAGACAAATACAGCTTTTTCATTGCGATCTTCACCTCTTTAATACCCCATTCCCATTTTATTCATTAGACGAACTATTCATCCCTTCCGTTTCGAATATAGAGGGTCTTAGGAAACATCGTTTGAGTGTCTTAAAAGATTGTGCAAATAATATGAGAAATTCATGTGAACGGTACGTTACTGTTACTTTACCTTCTTTACCATGTAGAGATAATATTATTAAATAAATCTGATTTTTTAAAGGGGACATATTGGTCTGGAAGCAAGATGTATTAAATTTTATGAGTTCGGAAGTCCAGAAAATGTTTTAAAAGTTGAACGTAAAAATATCCTGCCACCTGAGAACGGAGAAGTTCTGGTTCGTATGAAAGTTCGCCCTATCAATCCATCTGACTTAATTCCAATAAAAGGGGCATACTCCCATCGGATTTCATTGCCTAATATCCCTGGTTATGAAGGCGTAGGAATTGTAGAAGACGTAGGGGCTTCTGTTTCACAAGAGCTAATTGGTAAACGTGTTTTACCTTTGCGTGGGGAAGGGACATGGCAAGAATTTGTTAAGACATCTGCAGAATTTGCAGTGCCAATCCCGTACTCCATTGATGATTATACAGCTTCACAGTTATACATAAATCCCGTAACAGCATGGGTAATATTTACAGAGGTTTTAAGTCTGAAACCAAATGATGTTTTATTGGTAAATGCTTGTGGTTCTGCCATTGGTCGTATTTTTGTTCAATTATCAAAAGTTCTCGGTTTTCGGCTTATTGCTGTAACAAGAAACAACAATTATACAAAAGACTTACTTCAACTTGGTGCTTCCTATGTAATCAATACATCAGAGACAGCATTACACGATACTGTTATGGAACTAACAAATGGACTGGGGGCAACTTCCGCCATTGATTCAGTTGGGGGCAATGATGGTACTGAATTAGCGTTTTGTGTTCGCCCTAATGGGATTTTTTTAACTCTTGGTTTATTATCAGGAATACCTGTGGACTGGAAGAAAGTTTCACTACAGGCAGAAGTGAATACTAAGTTATTTCATTTACGTTATTGGAATCAACAAGTATCAGTGCGAGCCTGGCAAGAAACGTTTCATCATTTGATTATGCTCATAAATGACAAAAAATTAACACTTATGCAGAAAGACTCTCAATACGATTTGTTGCAAGTAAAAGAGGCTGTTCGTGTTGCTGAATCTTCAAGAAGGAATAAAGGGAAAGTATTTTTAACGAGCTGAGTAGGACCATATTTTATATAAGCTTAGAAAAAGAATGGCTTAGTCTGGTTATGGTTACGTGAAGGCAACCCATGTTGGTATGGAATAATCGGAGGGATTATTTTAGTTTTGTACGGAATCATCCTTACTCTACAAAAATTTCCTTCATTTGGAAGAGTATATGCGGCATATGGTGGAGTATTTATTATTCTTTCCGTATTGTGGGGTTGGGGTGTTGATAAAAAAACGCCTGATACATACGATTGGATTGGAGCGGCCATTTGTTTAATTGGGGTCTCCATCATGCTTTGGGGTCCAAGACATTAAATGGTTGAATAGCGAAAGAGCAGCAATCCTTGCCCCGTAAGAGTTAAGCTGCTTCGTTTACCTTTCAGTTGGTTTCCTCATGCCATTGAATCGGTATCTATTGTCACATAGTCGACACTGGAACCGAAGAAAACAAGTAAGCATAAACAGCAACAACATTATAAATGTAATGATTATTAGACCGATAATCAAACGTTTGTTTAAAATCAAAATCAATATAATTTCGGTGCTGTCTAGAAAGTCCGTTTTTGAGTAAAAAACACCGAAAATAAAAAACCAAGAATGCCGTAATATCAACATTCTTGGTTTTTTCTATTTTTAATTTTTGGGGCTGAAAAACCACTTTTCGGACAGCCCTTTTTCTTTTGCCCAAAGTTTTTCTATTGAATTTTTGTGACAATATTAACTATAAAAAGCAACTTCATAGGAAGTTACTTGAAAAATAGTGAAAGTTACGATCCTATTTAAGACAAATCTTTTGTGAGAATGATCAATTTCCTTGGAAATATGTAAATGCCTAAGAGGTTTTGTCAAAATAAGAGTGATACTGGGGAAAAATTTATTCCAAAAATTCAAAATATTACAAAATAAGCTATATACGAACAATAGCTTTTAATGGTATAGTCCTTTTGCTAGGGTAAATTTGGCAGTTTTACCATATTTACTAGAGAAAAATTTATAAGGGGGGACATGTGTTTTAGTATTTTACAATAATTTAAGGAGGAGTTTCATTGAAAAAGAGTAAAAAAATGAAGCAAGCGGCCTCTCTTGGATTAGCCTCATTACTCACAGTGTCGAGTCTTTATTCTGGAGGGCCTACATACGCAGCTTCGAAGGAAAATTCCGGTATTGTAAATCAACTTTTAGATGGAATTAAAAAGGAAGGTCTAAAGAAAATTAAAGAAACAGCAGGATTTGATGATGCTGAAAAAGTAAGGGTCATCATTGAATTGGAAGGTGAACCTGCTATTAAGCAGGCCACTAAAAAAGGGATCATGTATAAGGACTTAAAAACTTCACAAAAAGAAAGTTTAGAAGATGCGATAAAAGAGGAACAACAAGACTTCATTGATCAGGTCAAAAAAGAAAAAATTGATTTAAAAGTGCAAAACTCCTTCACAACGGTATTAAATGGGATTAGTGGTGAGGTAGAGTTTGGAGATATTGAAGCAATTGAAAAAATCCCAGGGGTTGAAAGTGTCTCGATTGCTACGGAATATGAACGCCCTAAGGAAAAGCCAAATATGATTTCCAGCAAGGAAATGGTCGAAGCCCAACAAACGTGGAATGCCGGCTACAACGGTAAAGGGATGGTTGTCGGAATCATTGATACGGGCCTTGACTACAATCATAAAGATATGAAATTAACAGACAAAAATGGTATTAAGCTAACAAAAGATTCCGTTTCAAATATCGTTGATAAGGAACACCTGGAAGGGAAATTCTACACAGAAAAAATCCCCTATGGCTACAACTATATGGATAAGAATGATGAAATTCTTGATTTGGGGCCAGATGCTTCCATGCACGGTATGCATGTGGGTGGAACAGTCGGTGCTAACGGGGATGAATCAAAGGATGGTATTAAAGGGGTAGCTCCTGAGGCGCAATTGTTGGCATTGAAAGTTTTTGGAAATGACCCGGCAATGCCATCGACTTTTGGGGATGTCTATATTAAAGCGATTGACGATGGAATTAAGCTTGGGGCTGATGTTCTAAATATGAGCTTAGGTTCGACAGCAGGGTTTGTTGATGATAACAATATGGAGCAAAAAGCGGTGGATAATGCCGTGCAAAATGGAATTGTCATGTCCATCTCTGCAGGGAACTCCGATAATATCAGCGGTGAGTTCGGTAAAAATCCACTTGCTGCCAACCCTGATATTGGCTTAGTCGGTGCTCCATCAGTATCGAAGAGCTCCTTATCGGTAGCATCGATAGAAAATAATAAAATCACGCTCGACCAAATGAGCATGAAATTTGGAAATGAGGCTCTGTCAATTGCCTATAAAAAGCAATCCTCTCCAGATCCGTTAGAAGTGTTTGGAAATGCGGAAAAGGATGTTGTTTATGTGGGTGATGGCAGTGCTGCCCAGTATACAGGCAAAGATGTGAAAGGGAGAGTAGTATTCGCTTCTCGTGTGGCTACCAATCCAAACTATGGTGAAATCCAAGCCCAAGCAGAAAAAGCTGGTGCAGCAGGCGTCATCGTGAAGGGACATCCTTCTCATGGTGACTATGTCAGCATGGCCTTAAACTCTCCAAAGATTCCGTTAGTTTCGTTAAGTCAAAGTGACGGCAACACATTAATTTCAAAATTCACAGCCAATGGCGGTACTGGAAAGGTGACGTTTACAGGAAAAACAGCAACCGTTGCTAACAGCGCTGCAGGACATATGTCTGACTTCACCTCATGGGGCGTCACACCAAGCCTTGAAATGAAGCCGGAAATTACAGCTCCAGGCGGGCAAATTTATTCCACATTGAATGATAATAAATACGGTGTGATGAGCGGGACATCGATGGCTGCTCCACATGTTTCCGGTGGGTCTGCATTAGTTCTTCAACGTGTACAGCAATTATTCCCTGAGCTAAAAAATGCAGAAAAATCGAAGCGTGCCAAAGTGTTATTGATGAATACCGCGAAACCAGTAGAAGACCTAGATCATGATGGTATCTACTATTCACCACGTCGTCAAGGATCAGGAATCATGCAGCTTCATTCCGCTGTCTCGACTCCTGTTTATGTCACGAAAAAAGACTCAAATGAAGCAAAAGTAGAGTTAAAAGAAATCAAGGATGACTCCTTTACCTTTACACTAACAGCAACAAACGTGAGTAAAGATGATGCAAGCTACAAGGTCGATACGTCTGTTCTAACAGATGCGGTTTCTGGAAAATCTCTAGCATTAGCAGAACGCAATATTACAAAAGCAAAGGTAACAGTCGATACACCAGAATTTACTCTTTTTGCTGGTAAATCCAAAGATATTACCATTAGAGTAGATCTGAAAGATGCTAAAGCAGAACTAGAAAAACTGATGCCAAACGGCTATTTTGTCGAAGGGTTTGTCCGCCTCATTAATACGAAGGATCAAGGCTTCCCTGATCTAATCGTTCCATATGTCGGCTACAAAGGAGATTGGAATAAACCACCGGTTCTTGACAATATGGTGTACGATCAAGATTCATATTTTGGTATTTCCGTCATGGTTGATGATGAAGGCTATGCGATAGGGCGAAATGGTGTTTCCGGCAAGTACGACAAAAATACCATTGCCATTTCACCAAATGCTGATAATTTGAATGATTCCATTGCACCGGCTCTTTCCTTCTTACGTAATAGTAAGGAAGTAGAATACAGCATTACCGATAAAGACGGTAATAAATTACGCACGCTCGCAACAGACAAGAATCAAAGCAAAAACTATAAAGCTACTGCTCCATATGTCTATAAGCCTAGCAAAACAACTTGGGATGGCTTTATCAAGAGCAGCAAAGCGGAAGATGGCCTATATTATTATCAAGTCAAAACACAGGTCGATTATGAAGGCAAAGATCCGCAAGTCATGAAGATCCCTGTCATTGTCGATACAAAGAACCCAGTTGTTAAAAATATTTCCTATAGTTCCAAAAATGGCATTCTTTCCTTCGATGCTGCGGATGAAAGAAGCGGCCTGCAATTTGTTCAAGTTCAGGTTAATGGTGAGGAGATTGGGAATTATGATGCCAGTAAGACAAAGTCATTTAAAATCAATTTAAAAGACGTCAAGAAATCCTCAACGATTTCTGTATTGGCAGTGGACAATGCCTATAATGTTGGCAGTGCGGCAATCTCGAATGTGTCTGATGATACGATTCCATATGTCATTACATCAGCACCTGAAGCACTTGGAGTCTATGATACTCGTGAAATTCCGGTAACAGGCTATATTGCTGATGCTTCTAAGGTCGAGGAATTAACTGTGAAAGCAGACAATCTCGAAGGTGGGGAAGTGACTATCCCGCTGAAATACAATGAAAAAACGAAAAACTATGAGTTCAGCACACAGCTTAAATTTACCGAGGATGGCGTACATGATCTTTACCTCAGCAGCAAAGATTCTGTAGGCAATAAAATTGAATTTAGACGTCAAGTCTTTATTGATACAACACCAGCTGAAATTGAAGTAAGCGGAATTCCAGAAGGGAATTTTGTAGCAGAAGGCGATAAGGATCCCGTCTTGAAAGTGAAGACAGCCGATAACTTTGATGAGCTTCGTTTAGTGGTTGACGGAGAAGAGGTCTATAAACACGAATTTGATGAACCGTTTGCGATGAGACCCCACTCTCACGAAGCTGAAGTTACTTTAGATTATTTAAAAACTGGCCGTAACGTAGTAACAATCTTTGCAACTGATCTCGCTGGTCATGTTACCAAGAAAAACATTGTCATTTATAAAGGCACAAAACCAGAAGGTGCCGTGACTACTTCTTATGAGTTTGGCACATCAGCAGATGTCAGTACGGAAAATCCAGCTGTCTTTAATGCTGAGGCAACTAATTCTGTGAAATGGACAGCAAAGGTTATTGATCCAGATGGCAAAGAGTATACACTAGACTCCGCTGAAGGTAAAACGTACACAGCAAAATTCACACCGGATGAATTGGCGCCAAGCGGTCAGTATACGCTGCAATTTGGTCAAGCAGGCAGTGACGATCTGCAAGAAGTGACCTTCACTGTTTCAAATTATCCGGTTGTCATCGAAGGCCCTTCACACAAAGAGGGAGCAAAAGCGATTGAAGTAAAAAAAGAGGATGGCATTTTATCGATTGCGGCTAAAGTAGCGAATTGCGGCGATGCGAAAACTGATGCCCAAGTCATCGTTCAGGTGAAAAATAGCGATGAAGAAGTTGTCGTCTTCGAAACCTTTAGCCTCAAAAAACTTAATAAAGGTGCCCGCGATCAAGTGGCTGTAAACTTGCCGCTCGATTCATTAGAAAAAGGGGAATACACGGCTGAGGTCTTCGTTTGGAGCAGCCTTGATGATCCAACACCATTAGCCAAGACCGAAAGTAAACAGTTTTCAGTGGAATAAATAAAAAAGTTTTGGGGAAAGAGGGGGTGACCTCTCTTTCTTCCATACATAATATACAAGGAGTGAACATAATGAAAAGGTTGGTTTTAGCCATTATTATGATGTTAGTTTTTGGCTATGTTGCCCCTGCATATGCAGCGGAAGTAACCATCGACTTCAATACCGATAAGGAAAAATATGTGACAGGAGAAAAAATAACTGTCACTGGCAAGGTATTAAAAGATGGAGCGAAGGGGACAGGAACAAGCCCTGCTTTAAGCTTATATAATTCTAGTAAACAACTAATTCAATCATACCAATGGGATGATACAAACATCGATTCGGATGGAAGCATCAAAACTACGATTACGGTTGGTAAGAAAATGGAAACTGGGGATTATACTCTACGATTAACAGCAAAAGGAGCAAAGATGCAGGAGCGTAAGATAAGTATTTCAACTACGGTTGATCCTGAGCCAAACCCAGGAGATAACTCTGGAACAAACCCAACTCCAGATCCAACACCAACGCCAGACCCAACACCAACGCCAGTACCGAAACCAGAACCAAATCCTGGACCAGTCACACCGACACCAGATCCAGAACCTGGACATACGCCAGATCCAAGTCCAAATCCTTCAACACCAACTGCCCCAGAAGCACCGAAGGTAAACAATGTTACTTCTGAAAGTCTAATGATTACTGGTTCAGCACCAAAGGGGACAAGGGTTGAAATTACGGATAAACATAAACTAACTTTAAAGGGCAATACATCAGACAAAGGGACTTTTTCTATTAAGCTAGCCAACAAAATCAAAGCTGGTACTGTTTTATATGTGAAAGCTGTAAATGCTGGAGGTTTAGCCAGCCCAACAGTAAAACTAACCGTCATTGACAAAACTGCGCCATCAGCCCCTTCAGTAAAATCAATCAGTGATAAAGATAGCAAAATTACTGGGAAATCAGAAGCAAATGCGAAGATTATTGTAACAGCAGGCAGTAAACAATTAGCGGCAAAATCCGCTGATAAAAAGGGGAGCTTCTCTCTGCCGATTAAAAAGCAAAAGGCGGGTACGATTCTCCTTGTGAAAGCGGTCGATCAGGCGGGCAATGTTAGTAAAGGAACAAAGGTAAAAGTTGTAGATAAGACGCCGCCGAGTGCGCCAAAAGTTGACAAAGTTACAGTGAAATCAACAAAAGTAACAGGTAAAGCAGAGGCCGGAGCGAAGGTTTATGTGAAAATTGGTTCGAAAATTGTGGCGACTGCTACGGTCAATCGCAATGGAAACTTCTCTGTCAAAATTAAAAAGCAAAAAGTAAAAACGTCAATTTATGTCTATGTGGAGGATAAAGCTGGAAATAAGGGGAAATCCGCAAAAACAACAGTAAAAAAATAATAGATAAAGACCAAAGCAGCTTCCCCAGGAATGGAGGGAAGCTTTTTTGTGTGTATTAAATCAATCACAGTTTTATTATTGTTTGAAGTTATCTTTACTATTTTTCATATACATCAAGTTCAATTATTTTAAGATTTGTTGTACAATATAAAATGTACAAAAAATAATAATCTTCGTTTTTGAACTGGAAAATTGTAGATAGGGTTCCGCTATTTATATAGGACTGTGACCGAGGTCTACATCTTTTACAAAATGTAAAAGGCACCTATTGACATAAAAGGTCCGAGGGGAAAGGTTCAGCGTATTTGTTATGCGTTGACATCTTTCCTTTCGGCCTTTTTTTAATTTTAAAAGGAGGTTTTTCGTATGGAGAGAATTGATGAATTAAGGGCTGGTGTTGCTGTTATCATTTTTAATGAGGAGAATCAAGTTTTATTACAGAAAAGAGCAGATGTAGGACTATGGGGCATTCCTTCGGGACATGTAGAAATAGGAGAAACAGTTTCTCAAGCAGCCATCAGGGAAGTAAAGGAGGAAACTAACTTAGATATCAGTATTAAAAAGTTAATTGGTGTTTATTCTGACCCTAATTCACAAATATTTGTTTATCCAAATGGTAAAGTAGTACATTTTATAACAACTTGTTTTCTTGCTGAAATTACAGGAGGAGAACTTAGATGTAATTCAGAATGAATCACTTGAAATTAAATTTTTTGGGCAACTAAACCTGCCTCATGATTTATTGAAAATGCATCCACGATGGTTAAAAGATGCTCTTGTAAATAGAGAAATGGCATTTATTCGTTAAAGTGATACCTCTATTGAAGTAATGCTTTTATTTGCCGTTAAATTGCATGGTTTCTGTTTTAAATTGTTCCAAATTTTTACCGTAATAACTCCAATTACTACAACAGAAATTACGATCAAGGTAACACCAAGTAGTGATTCACCAATAGTTATTCCAAGAAAGCTATACAACATCACGACTGGAATGTTTGAAATCATGATTGTTAAGATGTAGGTTCGATAATGAATCCCAACGGATGCCGACAAAAAACAAATTGCATCAGTCGGGGCTATTGGACAAATGATACCCAATGCCAAAAACTTATAATTGTACTTTTCCAGAAGTGCTTTTAGTTGTGGATTTTTATGCTCAAGAAATTGATTTAACTTTTTACTTGAAAGTGTTTTGGAAAGAACAAATACCAATGTTTCGCTAATAAGTATTCCCGCCATAGATAGAAAAAAGCCTAATAGTGGGTCAAAGCAAATTCCACCCAAAATCATTAGCGTTACACCTGGTATAAAGGCAAAAAGCCTTACGATCCATAGACCCACAAATACTAACATTGCGTATTTTGTGTTTCCAGTGATAAATTCCTTTAATGCATCCAAATGAAGTGACAGTAAATGATTTTGCTTTAATATATAAACGGATAAAATCCATATTGCAACAATAATAAGTTTCTTTTTCAATTGGCTCACATCCCTTTGCTTTTGATATTTACATCATAAGCAAAGAGGATTAAGAAACAGTATGGGAAATCCTAAAGAATTCTTAAGTTCTAATAAAAAACAATGACTTATGGGACTTTAATCCATAAGTCATTGTTTTATCGGTTGCTCTACTCTAAAGGTTATCCAACCTTCTTTATATTCTGCTCGAATGTTTCCACCATGCAATTCAACAATTCTTTTTGAGATGGCAAGTCCAAGACCCGTACCTTGATTATTCCTTCTTGCCTTATCCCCTATAAAAAATCTATCAAATAGTTTATTTATATCGTCAACAGGAGGAGATTCAACTTGATTTGATGCTTTCAAAATTGCCATAGAACCCTGTTTTTCCAACTTGATGTGTATTTCTGACGGTTTTAAACTGTATTTTATTGCATTTGCAAGAAGATTTTCATAAACCCGTACCATTTTTTCAACATCCATTATAACGGAAATTTCTTCATTGGGTATTTCCTTTACAACAGTTAGTTTTTCCTTATCAAAAATGGGAACGTATTCCCCGATCAATTGTACTAATAAACCCACCAAGTCCACTTCATTAAAGTCTAATTGGACATCAGGGCTTGTTAAACGAGTATATTCAAAAAGTTCATTGATTAGAGCTTCAAGTCTTTTTGATTTTGAGTAAGAAGTATCAAGATATTCAATTAGTTGACTTTGATCTGAATACTTACCCTTTCTCAACAAGTCTAAATATCCAATTATGGATGTTAAAGGCGAACGCAAATCATGGGATACATTTGTTATTAGTTCATTTTTTGCCATTTCCAATTGTCTTTCATATTCAAATTTGCTCGCCAATTCTTTAGACATACTATTGACGTTTTCAGCAAGTCTGCTTAATTCATCATTTCCTTTCATTTCAATGGTTAATCCCAAGTTTCCATTGGCAATATCATTAATACTTTCTGTAATACGCTTTATATACATAATTTTTTTTCGAATCATTGCTAAGAAAGTGACAATAAAAGAAAGGATAACAAAAGTAAATATTAAAAAAACGATAAAATTATAGGTAGTTACTCCAATTTCATCAATAGTAAGATATTTAATATTATAATAATGCAAAATAATTTGAGAGATAATTGTCATGACAACAATCGAAACAAAAAAACTAATAGCAACTGCTACCAAAAGTGTTACAAGTAATGAATTCTTGATTCGATATCTCTTCATATTTTATAGCCGACTCCCCAAACAGTTTTGATATAGATGGGATGTTTCGGATCTTCTTCAATCTTCTCCCTAATTTTTGTGATATGCACCATTACCGTATTATCCGACTTAAAAAAGTCTTCTTTCCAAACAGCTTCGTATATTTTGCTGACGCTTAACACTATGCCTTTATTACGGACAAGAAGTTCAAGTATATCAAATTCCTTCGGTGTAAGCCTTACTTCCTTCTTCCCCACCCATACTTGGCGAGTATCCGTATTTATTTTTAAATCGCCAATTTCAATGATGCTTTTGTCATTATCAGCTTCGGCATTATACCTTTTATATCGTCGAAGTTGAGACTTTACTCTTGCTATGAGTTCCAATGGATTAAATGGTTTCGCTATATAATCATCTGCACCAGAAGCAAGCCCCTGGATTTTATCCATATCTTCTGATTTCGCTGAAAGCATGATGATGGGCATATGGCGTTCTTCTCTAATCTTCATACAGGCTTCAATTCCATCCATTTTCGGCATCATTATATCTAAAATAATGAGGTCAAACACCTCTTTATCCAGTAGTTTTAACGCTTCAAGGGCATCTTCTGCCTGTTTTGTCTGGATTCCTTCGTTTTCTAAATAGACAGAGATAAGGTTTCTGATTTCCTTATCATCATCAACAATTAAAATTTTTGTACTCAATCTATTTCACATCCCTTACGTACCATCTAGTAACCTACACTTAATTTTGGCAACATAACACAAAAGCAGGCGGAATATTTCGGTATTCACGTTTAATGTTAATTTGTTCAAAATATTGATTGAAAAGTGCCTTTTTAAACAGGGTATATTGAAAAGTAATAAACTCCCCCCTGTTTTTCAACAACTTTCTTGTTTTATTTAAGATAACATTCGAGACATTCTGCGGTAAACTCGCAAAAGGCAAACCAGAGATCACATAGTCAATATAGGGAATTTCATATTTTTTTACATATTTGTCTATGTTCTCTGCCGTGTCGTTTATGATGATAAGGTTGTTTTCACTTTTGTATTTTTCTTTTAACGTCTCGTAAAACACTTTGTTGCTCTCAAACAACATAACTACGGTATCTGGTCTTCTGTATTTTATGATTTTATCTGTAAAGACACCAGTTCCTGCTCCATATTCAACAATATATTTGGCTGATTGGAATTCAACCGTTTCAATCATTTTTTCGGCAAGATAATCTGAACTTGGTAAAACAGCCCCTATTTTTCTTGGACAAAAGAGATATTGAAGAAAAAACATTATTGATTTCAAGCCTATTCACTCCTTCGAAATTGTATTTCTATGGTTAGAATAGACTTAAAACCTAAAGAAACAGTGGTGGAATTTCTTAACAATTCTTAAGATGAATTTCATTATTAAGTGGTATAGCAAAAGAAAAAGCAGGGCGAATTATATGAATTACCCTGCTCTTTGTTGCGGTCGTCACTTGTTTACCGGGCTTTCCGTTTTACTATGTCTTGCCAATGCGGAGGAAGTTCATGTGTTTCTTTGCCTTTATTTGTTGAGCCGGGAGAAAAATTTCAGTAAAGATTAGGATTATTATTATAAATTTTTCCAAGAATGTTCACCACCATTGTAGTATCTCAAAAGCTGTTATTACTTTCCCTCAATTGAAATCCTTAGTGATTGCCATTCTTTTGTAAAAAAACAGAGAAAAGCACTCTTTTGAGTAAACAAGGATGGATTGACAAATAATAGGATTAACTCATAAAAATGGAGTTGATTCTATGATAAATAAACAAAATATGCCTCGGGAAGAAGGATTAGACCATAGTTTAAGCCTGATGCGAGAAGGCTATATGTACATCTTGAATAGACGGCGCAGTTTTCATTCCGATGTCTTTGAGACTCGATTACTTGGGAAGAAAGCAATCTGCATGGGGGGAAAAGAGGCAGCGGAAGTTTTTTATGACACCGAGAAATTCCAAAGGAAAGGCGCTGCACCTAACCGGGCGATCCAAACCTTGTTTGGTCAGAATGGTGTTCAAGCATTAGATGGACAAGCCCACCAACATCGCAAGGAAATGTTTATGTCCATCATGTCCCCTGATGAACTTAGCAGGCTATCTAGCCTTACCAAAAAACAATGGGAGGTAGCTATAGCTAATTGGGAGCAAATGGATGAACTAATCTTTTATGAAGAAACCAAGGAAATATTATGTCGGATAGCCTGTGAGTGGGCTGGAGTACCAATGAAGGAAGATGAAATGGAGAATTTGACCAAGGATTTGGGGGCAATGTTCGAATCCGCAGGTGCAGTCGGGCCCAACCATTGGCTGGGGAGAAATGCCCGAAATGATGTAGAAAAATGGATGGGCGAACTGATTGAAAAGGTCCGCCAAGGGACTGTGAAACCTCCTGAAAATACAGCTTTACATAGATTCTCTTGGCATCGTGATCTAGATGGAAATCTCCTTGATTCCGCAACGGCTTCTGTTGAAGTCATCAATATTCTACGCCCGATTGTGGCAATTGCCATATTTATTAATTTCGTTACTTTAGCATTACATCATTATCCGGAAGAAAGGGAGAAACTCCAATCCGGAGACGCCAAATATGCTCAGATGTTTATTCAAGAAGTTCGTCGTTTTTATCCGTTTTTTCCCTTTGTCATCGCACGGGTGAAGACAGATTTTTCCTGGAACGGCTATCAATTTGAAGAAGGTACTCTAACTCTTTTAGACCTTTATGGCACAAACCATGACCCTGAAATTTGGGACAATCCGGATGTGTTTAATCCTGCCCGCTTTGCCAATTGGGAAGAGAACCCGTTTTCATTCATCCCCCAAGGTGGTGGAGACTACATGATGGGGCATCGCTGTGCTGGTGAATGGGTCACAATTGAAATCATGAAAGTGTGCCTTGATTTTCTTGTCAACCAAATGGATTATGAAGTCCCTGCACAGGACTTAAGTTATAGCATGGTAAGTATGCCAAGTATTCCTCATAGCCAAGTTGTAATCAAAAATGTGAGACGAAAAATATAATTAAGATGGATTACATTCGTTAATAGGATATCTCAAAAAAGCTGATTGCCTTTTTTGTTCGAGAAAATCGGCTTTTTTGTTTAAGAATAAAAAAGAAATCAGCAAAAAAATTCAAGAACAAACTGGTTACTCATTGGAAGTAACGGTTTAAGTCGAAATGGTGCCTGACACCCCGAGTGGTGTCAGGCACCAACCATTTGCTGAATTCTGAAATTAGTGAATCTCGACTATACTTGGTCACTTAGATACATATTACCTTTGACTTCTTTAAAAGGCCAGTATACAATTATAAGTGAATGATAAACGTTTAGGAGGATTATTAAAAAATGACACATGCAATGAGACTACGATTCCCAACTTTGAACCAGTAATTGAATACGGTCAAAGGCTCTGTTCGTGATGCAGAGTAAACGGGATTAGTCTGTCCTTTTTTAATAATCTTCATTTCATATTTGTGAAGTAGTCATTCACCCTATACCGGCAATTTGTTTCTCCACTTAACCAACTTTTGAATGGGGTCACTGATGCCTGATTATGCGTGAAAAAATATGTAATGTACAGAAAGGCGGCTTATTCTGCCTTTCTTTATTTTTGTCTTATTTTAACCTTACTTTGTGTACTCCAAAGGCAGGTTTATTTTCTGACGGCTTTTAATAGCCCCCTAACGGAATAAGGATGGGTCTACTCCCTTTACTCTCAAGTCACAGGCAGATGCTTGTGATTTTTTTATTTGAAAGGAAGAGGAAATATGACTAATAAAGAAAAAAGTGCTGAATTAGCTAGTAAATATGTTCAGGTATTCAGTTGCCCACTTTGTAATAGTCCAATGGCGGTTACTCATTTAAAAAGCCTTATCTGCCTGAATAATCATACGTTTGATTTTGCAAAGCAGGGATATGTAAACATGATGACTCGTTCTGCACATAGCCATTACGACAAGAAATTATTTAAGGCAAGACAAAAAATCATTATGGAAAGTAACTTATATACCTCGCTTCATCAGAAAATTTCAGAAGTTATCAATGAAAAGATACATGCTTCTACTGGTGAAATCCTCATTCTTGATGCTGGCTGTGGCGAAGGTTCCCATTTACAAAGGATTTTAGATAAAGGTAAGAATGGGACAATTACAGGATTAGGTGTAGATATTTCAAAGGAAGGCATTAGAATGGCAGCCAGCAATTACAAAGAATCCATCTGGCTTGTCGGTGATTTAGCTCACTCACCCATATCGGCTCAATCGTGCCATATCATTTTGAATATCCTTTCTCCTGCCAATTATAAGGATTTCAAGCGGATTTTAGTGTCAGACGGTCTCATTGTTAAAGTGGTTCCTCGCACAAATTATCTTAAAGAACTTCGGAAAGCACTTTTCGATGATATGGATAGGAAAACTTATAAAAATGATGAAACGGTGTCACTTTTTAACCAGCATTTTCAACTAGTGAACATGATCCATTTAAGCTATACCAAGAAATTACCTCAATCAGATTTATCAAAATTAGTTCAAATGTCTCCACTTGCCTGGAACTCGAAGAAGGAACAAATTGATAAATTTACAAATCAAGGTTTTTCTGAGATTACCGTTGATTTAGATATTTTGGTAGGAGTAAATAGACAGACGAAGGAGGGCGAAGAGTAATGGAAAATGTATGTATTCAAATGGAAAATATAGAACTTTCATTTTTAGATAGAGTAGTACTAAATATCCCGAGGTTGGCCGTGCACCAGTTTGATCGAATTGGCATTGTTGGAAAGAATGGTGCGGGAAAAAGTACCCTGCTGAAACTTATGGCTGGTCAAATTAAGCCAGATAAAGGCCATGTGAAACGCTTCATAGATTTTGCCTATTTTGATCAACTAACATCACCTGAAAAAACCGAGGTAGATTACGGGCTAAAAGGGAGACTGTCTATTCCAGAAACGGAGATCGAAAACTTTAGCGGTGGTGAACAGACAAGGCTAAAGTTAGCTCAAATTTTCTCAAACTATCATGAAGGATTATTAATTGATGAGCCAACCACTCATCTAGATGGAGAAGGTATACAATTTTTCATCGAAGAATTGTCTTACTATTATGGTGCTTTAATCATTGTGAGTCACGATCGGTATGTATTGGATAAACTTGTAACAAAGATTTGGGAACTGGAAGATGGAATGGTAACCGAATATACAGGGAATTACTCCGAATACGCTCGCCAAAAAGAGCTTCAGAAAAGACAGCAACAGGAACAACATGATCAATACCTCAAAGAGAAATCACGTCTTATGAAAGCGGCAGAGGAAAAAATGAAGAAGGCCGAAAAAATCACACAGGCGAACGGGCGTATGTCCAAAAAGGAAACAAAAGCAAAGGCGAATAAAATGTTTATGACAAAATCAAAGGATACAAGTCAAAAGGCCGTTCAACGAGCAGCAAAAGCAATCGAGCAGAGAGTGGAACAGCTTGAGGCGGTGGAAGCTCCCAAAGAGGAGCAAATCATTCGTTTTCACCAGTCAAATGCTCTTCAATTACACAATAAATTTCCAGTTATAGCGAACCGTTTAACGATAAAAGCAGGGAATAAGGTACTTCTCGAAGAAGCGAGCTTCCAGTTTCCATTAGGTAAGACAATCGCCATTACTGGAAAGAATGGTTCAGGAAAAACAACTTTGCTTCGCCATATATTACAGCGGGGTGAAGGGATTACAATTTCTCCAAAAGCCGTTATCGGTTCCTTTGAACAGATGGATTATCAATTAACAAAAAATGAATCGGTCCTCGGCTTTATGAAAGACAGAAGCGACTACGATGAGAGAAAAATTCGTTCTGTCCTACACTCCATGAGTTTTACAGGAAATGATTTAAAAAAGAATGTCCGCAATTTAAGTGGCGGGGAGGCAATTCGTCTCGTGTTGTGTCAACTGTTTTTAGGAAGATATAATGTACTAGTTTTAGATGAGCCAACAAACTTTTTAGATGTTTTTTGTATTGAAGCCTTGGAACGATTCCTTAAAGCATATGAGGGAACTGTTCTCCTTGTTTCACATGATCGAACTTTTATAGAGAGAGTGGCTGATTGTGTTTATGTCATAGAAGATAAGAAACTAGTGTTAAAGAGATAACGCATTAAGGAGGAGCAGGATAACTCTATTTCTTTATTCTGCCTCTCCAAGTGTCATTAAAGTCGGTTTGCAGTTAAATAGTTAGTATTTAAACGCATTAGGACCATTGTGTATTCAAGGTTTAGATTTTAACGTTATAAGGCATGAGTATTTAGAGGTGAGAAATTAAATATCGATAATAATTCATTAATAAATGATAAATATTTATTGATAATCGATAAATATAAGGGTAAAATATTGATAAATAAACTATCGAGGTGCTTTTGATGAGACGAGGATCAACACTCTTTTTAAAAATTGCTGTTATTCTTATTGGAATCCCTGTGCTTGCTTTGTGCATCTTTTTGGTGCCGAAGATCGGCAAGTTTACAGCAGAATTGTATCCGGATGTTGCTTTTATGAAATATCTCGTTTTACTTGTCATGTATGGAGCGGCGATCCCTTTTTACTTTGCTTTGTATCAGGCTTTTAAACTTTTACACTATATTGACAAGAACAAAGCCTTCTCGCAAATTTCTGTAATGGCTTTAAAAAAAATAAAAAACTGTGCCATCACCATCAGTATCTTGTATGTAGCAGGCATGCCACTGTTTTATCTCATGGCGGAGAAAGACGATGCCCCAGGTATTATAGTAATTGGATTGATCATTATCTTTGGTTCTATTGTGATCGCCGTCTTTGCTGCCGTTCTTCAAAGACTTTTACAGGAAGCTATAGATATAAAATCAGAAAATGATTTAACGGTCTGAGGTGAAAACAATGGCGATAATTATCAATATTGATGTGATGCTGGCAAAGAGAAAAATGAGCGTAACAGAACTTTCGGAAAGGGTTGGAATAACGATGGCTAACCTTTCGATATTGAAAAATGGAAAGGCAAAGGCAATCAGGTTCTCAACTTTAGAAGCAATTTGTAAGGCTTTAGATTGTCAGCCTGGCGATATTTTAGAATATCGAAGTGATGCTGGCACCGAAAATTCATAAAGGGGGAGCTATTTTTGAATTTAACCATCCAAAGTAATTCTCAGAGAAAAACCCTGAAGGCTCAAACCGTGAGAGCACTAAGGCAACTCGTTCGTTTTGGCTGGGAGCAGGCCTTATCTTGTTTGTTTCCAGTTGTAATTTTTGCCTCGTTGGCTTTTACAAAAATCCTCCCGCTTCCCTTCCTGCCCCGGTATGACTGGCTGCTCATCATTTGTCTTCTGATGCAGTGGGTGATGGTACGTTCTGGGTTGGAAACACGGGATGAACTAAAGGTAATCACCTTGTTCCACCTCATTGGACTTGCACTTGAAATTTTCAAGACACATATGGGCTCCTGGTCTTATCCTGAGGAAGGATATTTCAAAATTTTTGGTGTTCCTTTATATAGCGGATTTATGTATGCAAGTGTGGCGAGCTATCTTTGCCAGGCATGGAGGAGGCTGAAGGTTGAACTGGTGAAGTGGCCACCATTTGTGCAGGTGGTGCTTCTTGCCGCTGCGATTTATTTAAATTTTTTCACCCACCATTATTGGATTGATGTTCGCTGGTGGTTATCCGGGCTTGTCATAATTGTCTTTTGGCAATCATGGGTCACATACGAGGTTGATAGAACTCGATACCGCATGCCACTTGCACTTTCTTTTGTACTCATTGGATTTTTTATCTGGATTGCTGAAAATATCGCAACGTTCTTTGGAGCTTGGGAATATCCAAATCAAACCGAAGTATGGAGTCCCGTTCATCTCGGTAAGGTGAGTTCCTGGCTCTTATTAGTGATTGTTAGCTTTCTTATCGTAGCGACGTTAAAGCAGGTTAAAGGGAAGAATTCAACGATGAACGATACGGGTACCGATCCATCTAAATGATGGTTGTCTAAAGGGAATCTTCTTTTTAGACAACCTTTTTCTTTGTACGCTTTCCGCTTGATTAACTCCCTTATTTTGCTCCCAGTGTTATTGAATACGATTTAAGAAAAAGGAAAATACTATAATGTTCATAATAGTTTACTTAGGAGAGGGGGATTTCTGAGGTATGATGATGGAGCATTTGATTCTGTTAGCCATGTGGCTGTTTGGCTTTATTGCTTTTCTTCTGTTTATTCCACGCAAAGAATGGCGCAAAGGACTGTTGGCATTCTTGATGTCTCAAGCGGTCATTTGGCTTTGTGACATGCCTTCCTTTAAATATGGTTTGTTAAGTGCCCCTGTACGGGAGCTGCCAAAAGCGACCGATCTTCCTCTGACAATTAATTATTTTTTTTATCCAGTATTATTTGCCATATATTACGTCCATTATCAACCAAAGAGCAGTCTATGGTATAGATTTATCTACTTTTTTGTATGGGCTACTGGCACGACGCTGTTTGATATTATGCTTGAGAGATATACAGATTTATTAGAATATCAATTATTGACGTGGTATGGGATGTGGATTTACATTGGCTTTCTCAATTACGTGAGTCAAGCTTGCTGCAATTGGTTCTATAAGGATGAAGCCTTGTTTCAAACAAACGGGAGGCCCTCATGAGAATAGAATGGTGGATTTTATTAGCGGTGTACGCAGTTGCAACCGGAATTCTTTTCTTCATACCGAAAAATAAAATACGGCTTGCAGTCGTGGCCTTTTTGTTTAAACAGATTATTACCTTCCTTATCGGTTTAGTAGTCGTACAGCTGGGGCTGCTTGAATACCCTATTCGATTTTTTTCCTCTGTCAGTCGGACGAGCTTCACCTATGAGTATTATGCCTTTCCGGTCATCTGTGCCGCCTTTAATGTTTGGTATCCAAACGACCGAAGCAAACTTATTCAAATAGGGTATTATGTTGGATATACTTCTGTGTTGACAATGGCTGAAGTGGTGATTGAAAAATACACTGATCTCATCAAATACATACATTGGGAATGGTATATTTCCTGGATTTCTATCTGTCTTTCGTTTTATTTAACGCGATCATTTTGTGTCTGGTTTTTTGCCAAGGGGAGAGTTTAATATTGTAATCCCTAACTTCACTTGAAGCTGATTTTAGTAACCCGATTATTAAAACAAGCCACGGAAAAATCGCATTGGTACAGCGTCAGGCTGTAAAGATTTATGTGAAATTCCAGGAAATAATAGGGAAAATTTTTTTATGGCAATGAAAAAGAATTGGGAGGCGTACTGTTGTTACGTTCTCCCATTTTTAAGTCTTGAAATCCATTGAATATTTTTCTATTATATAAGTAAATAATTATTTATTTATGTTGCTTGAGAAGAGGTGTATACCATGGAAAAATCTTTGGTGGAAATAGAACATGCCGCAAATATGTTGAAATTATTAGGTGATAAAACACGCTTAACGATTGTGGCCATGTTAAAACAACGACAATGCTGTGTCTGTGAATTTCAGGAGGTCTTTGACATGAGCCAGCCATCGATAAGCCAGCATCTCCGTAAATTAAAAGATGCAGGGATGGTTAAGGAAGAACGAAGGGGCCAATGGATTTACTATTCCCTAAATGAGAATAGTGAACTATATGGACTTATGGAAGATATTTTAGAGCATGTTCCTGAACAGACAGAGAAAATCAAACAAATTGAAAAAAGCAATCCAACGCTTCGTTGTGGCTGTTAAGCGGTTTTCCTGCGTGTCCGTGACGAAATTGAAGATCGGGTAAAACGCTTTGGCGAAACGGGTAAGTAATTAAATAGCTGAGTGATTCAATACTCATGGCTTTGATTATTGATTTCATATAAGTAAATACTTATATAATTATAGGAGGGACAGTAATGAGTAAAGTAGAGATTTTTGACCCGGCATTATGTTGCCCAACAGGTGTATGCGGTCCAAATGTTAATCCAGAGTTAACGAGAGTAGCAACGGCCATCTTTTTATTGGAGAAGAGAGGATATGACATTAAACGATATAACCTGGGAACAGAACCAGGAATATTTGTTGAGAACGAGGAGGTAAATAAAATCCTTCATGAAAAGGGCCCAGATTCACTTCCGGTTACTTTGGTTGAGGGAAAAACAGCAAAAATTGGAGCCTACCCAACCAATGAAGAATTTGCTGAATGGTTTGGGGTAAAAGTGGAGGAACTTGCCGAAAAGCCAAAACCACGTTTGACCATTGATTTAAAACCATCAAAATAAGAGAGAAGTGGGAAATCATGTTTCAATCCTTCAATCTGAAAGTGATTGCGGATACAAAGTTCATATTTTTTACAGGAAAAGGCGGCGTCGGGAAAACTTCAACCGCCTGTGCAACAGCTGTAGGCTTAGCGGACGAAGGAAACAGAGTTTTGCTTGTTAGTACAGATCCTGCCTCAAATTTACAGGATGTTCTGGAAGTGGAGCTAACGAATGCTCCAATAGCAATACCCAATGTTCCTAACCTTTATGCTTGTAATCTTGATCCGGAAGAAGCCGCAAGGGCTTACCGGGACAGAATTATCGGGCCTTATCGCGGAAAACTTCCTGATACAGTAGTGGCGACCATGGAGGAGCAATTATCAGGTGCTTGTACGGTTGAAATTGCGGCATTTGATGAATTTACCAACTTACTTGCAGACCCAAGAGTTGTGAATGCTTATGATCATATCATTTTTGATACAGCTCCAACTGGGCATACACTTCGCCTATTGCAATTACCAACCGCCTGGAGCGGCTTTTTGGACGAAAGTACCCATGGTGCCTCATGCCTCGGTCCGCTTTCAGGATTATCCGAAAAGAAGGAAATCTATGTGGAAACCATGAGGGCACTTTCTGATCCAGCAAAGACAATGTTGATTCTTGTTGCCAGACCTGATGAGTCATCTCTACTTGAAGCCAGTCGAGCAGCTAAGGAATTAAAAGAAATTGGTATTTCCAATCAAACTTTGATCATTAATGGGCTAATGCAGTCGTATCTATCTGATGATCAACTTTCTTCATCAGTTTATCAGCGGCAGCAGCATGCAATAAGACAAACACCTGCCGACTTAAAGCAAATGGTCAAATATGCCTTGCCATTTGTATCATATTCCTTAACAGGCGTTCAAAGTCTGCGGCATTTATTTAAACAGGATACGCTGCCGGTTGCAGAAGCAAAGATGGACGAAAAGAAAATATCTTTACCAGGCCTAAATCAAGTGATTGAGGATTTTTCTGCCAACAATAAGAGAGTTATTTTTACAATGGGTAAGGGTGGTGTTGGTAAGACCACGATCGCAGCTGCCATTGCTGTAGGGCTAGTAGAAAAAGGCCATAAAGTGCACCTAACGACAACAGACCCTGCTGCCCATTTAGAGTTTGTTTTTCAAAATAGCGAATTCAATGACCGTTTGACCATCAGTCGAATTGATCCAAAAGAGGAAGTTGCGGCTTACAGGTCTGAAGTGCTATCTAAAGTTAGCGGTGACCTGGATGAAGAAGCACTTGCCTATATTGAAGAGGATTTAAACTCTCCTTGTACAGAGGAAATCGCCGTTTTTCGTGCTTTTGCGGAAGTTGTTGCTAGTTCAAAGGATGCCATTGTGGTGATTGATACTGCCCCAACTGGCCACACCCTTCTCCTTTTGGATGCCGCTCAAGCCTATCATAAAGAGCTTGCCCGTTCAACAGGGGATATTCCAGAGAGTGCCAAGCATTTGCTGCCTCGTTTAAGAAACCCGAAGGAAACGAGTGTGGTGATCGTTACCCTAGCCGAAGCGACCCCGGTTTTAGAGGCCGGTCGTTTGCAGGACGATTTAAAACGTGCAAATATTATTCCTCAATGGTGGGTGATTAACCAGAGTCTGAACGCTGCCGAAACAAATGATCCTGTATTAAAAGGAAGAGCTAATGCAGAAGTTGCATGGATCCGGAAAGTGACTGCGGAATTGGCTGAAAAGAGTGCAATAGTCCCTTTAATGAGCGAAGAGAATAGAGGATATGAACAATTAAAACTTTATCTATGATAAGAACCAAGTGATATAATGAAGTTAATTTTTAGAAAGGCGATGGAAAAATGATAATCACAGATCAAGCTCGTGATGTATTAAAGCAATTGTTTCAACAATACAATGCTGAAAATATCCGTGTTTATTTTGCAGGCTTTGGCTGAGCAGAGCCAAAAGTAGGACTGGCTCTGGAGGAGCCGACTAAGAATGATCAAGTAGTGGCCATTAATGAAATAACGGTAGCAATTGATCCAGATATTGAGCCCTATACGGAGAATCTCACCCTTGATTTTAATCAAGAGGCCAATGGACTCGTGTTATTAGGTAATGAAAGTAATTGTTGTTAAAAGGTTAATATTAAAGGGAGTTGGGTTATTACAAACAACTTCCCTTTTTTAAAAGATAAGGGAGTATAAATTTTCGACTTTGAGAATTGTCCAGCTCCAGCGCCTAGTGTCCTTCGCTCTCCGCCCTACGATAAGTCAACAAAGCAGCTTCTATGAAAAAACATCATGTAGCTTTGCGACGAGCTGAACATTCTCTTCTTCGAATTGACTTTGGCGCAGGAGCATCGTGTTTCCTTTATCTCAGTTGGAGCGCTCCACAAGGAAGGCTTCGACAGCATTTGCATCGCACGAAGGAAAAGCGATAGCTTTTTTGAGGAGGCCATACGCCGCTGATCAAGGCGCTTGCGCTTTTCTAAGTCCAAGGATAATGTTTTAACCGAACCCGTTAACATATTGAAGGCTTTTAATCATACATTTAAATCAGAGGTGAAAAAGATGCCGAGAGCAAAATATAGATCTTCTGATGTTGATTTGATGGCAAGGATGATGCGAGCTGAAGCCGAAGGTGAAGGAAAAATGGGAATGTTGCTTGTTGGAAATGTAATTGTGAATCGTGTAAAGGCTAATTGTTTAGACTTTAAAGGGTTACGGACAATTCCACAGGTAATTTTTCAAGTACAAGGAGGAAACTATTCCTTTGAAGCAGTTCAAAAGGGGAATGTATTTTACCAGGCTGCGAGAAGTTCTGAGAGAAGACTGGCCAAACAAACCTTAGATTATTGGAGGAATTTCCCGGCTAAACATGCCTTATGGTATTTTAATCCCCATGCCCCATGTCCACCAACATGGTACGATCAACCATTTGCAGGACAATATAAACAGCATTGTTATTATGAGCCAGTGGAATGTCCTGGTGCTTATAGTTGGTAAAAAATAGTGAACTTCATCACTATATTATTGATCTTTGAAAATTATGGTAGCAGGTGTTCTTCTTTGGAAGGAATCATAATACGCAACGCCCAATCCAAGTTCCGGGGTTGGGTGTTTTTTTTGGAAAAATTGTCTCCGCAAGAAAGTACTCTATCAGCAAGTAGATTAGCAGAGCGCAAGTAAAGCATGGCCATCCGCAAGTAAAAGGCGATGATCCGCAAAAAAATAACTGTATTGTTCGGGAGGTAAAAGGTATGAAATTATCTTAGTATTGCTTTATAATGGTTATCTGGAGGAGTAGAACCATATGAAAAAAAACATGGCATTAGTCATTGTATTGATGAACCTATTGATCGCTTTTTTGGGAATCGGCCTTGTTATTCCGGTTACCCCTGCGATAATGAATGAACTACATATAACCGGGTCTGTTGTCGGCTATATGGTCGCGGCCTTTGCGCTGACGCAGCTGTTTGTGTCTCCAATAGCAGGCCGCTGGGTAGACCGCTTCGGACGGAAAAATATCATTATTATTGGATTGGTCATTTTTGGACTTTCGGAGTATTTATTCGGAATCGGCAAAACAGTGGAAGTTCTGTTTGTCTCGCGCATGCTCGGCGGTGTCAGTGCAGCCTTTATCATGCCGGGGGTAACGGCTTTTATTGCTGATATTACCACATTGGATACAAGGGCAAAAGCGCTTGGCTATATGTCGGCGGCTATTTCAGCAGGTTTTATTCTCGGGCCGGGGCTTGGCGGCTTTTTGGGGGAAATTGGAACCCGCTTGCCGTTTTTCTTTGCCGCCGGCCTTGGATTATTTGCCGGGATTTTATCTTTTCTTTTACTTCATGAGCCGGAACGAAATACTGAAAATGAGCAAGTGGCCAAACAAAGAACAGGGTTTCGCCGGATTTTTGCACCGATGTACTTTATTGCTTTTATGGTCATTTTCATCTCACAGTTTGGTCTAGCTTCTTTTGAATCGTTATTCTCCCTTTTTGTCGATCATAAATTTGCCTTTACGCCAAAGGACATTGCCATCATTATAGCAGGCAGCGGCATTTTCGGAGCCATTTTTCAAATTGTCTTTTTTGGCCCCCTGATCAAATGGCTGGGTGAGATTCGCTTAATCCTTTATTGTTTTATTTTTTCAACAGTTCTGGTGTTTTTAACAACCGTGGTCAACACCTATGCAACGATTCTGCTTGTTACCACCACTGTGTTTGTTGGCTTTGACCTAATGCGGCCGGCGGTTACAACGTATTTATCAAGGATTGCCGGAAACGAACAGGGGTTTGTTGGCGGGATGAATTCGATGTTTACAAGTATTGGCAACGTGATTGGCCCGATCATAGGCGGGATTTTGTTCGATGTCAATCTTAATTATCCCTTTTATTTTGCTACGGTGATGTTGGTGGTGGGCGTTGGAATCACACTCGCCTGGAAAGAGCCGGAATACGACACAGCGAAATAATCGTAATGGAAGCGGCTGCCCCAATCGGTAATTGTGATGGAAAAAACAAACTGCTTAAATCATATTTTCGGATCAATGGGATGGAAATGAATCTTTAGAAATAAGAGTGACTAATCTTCTTAAAATAGAGGTTAGTCTCTCTTATCTTTGATTTTTAGTGTGCACAGAGAATGAAACTATTTAATGACTGCTCATTTCCAGTTGAGGTATTCATCAATTCATAATAACTGTTGACCAATGTTTGAATCATTGGTAAAGCATGGCTAAATTGTTGGCGAATACTATTGGCGTAACTCTTTTCCCATTGCCCATCCTGCAAATACGTTGCATCAACTACAAGTTGTTTTTCAATTTGAAAGTCTGCTTGTTTCAACAGCTGTTTTATCTGGGTTTTATCAAATAAATTTTGGATATTTCCATCATTATTTATAAAGTTTGAATATAACGCCAGAATCGAAGCCGCACAAAAATGAGCACGCTGCGCCATGCTGGTAAAGTCAAGATCCCATTCTGCAAAGCATAGACGTTTAGTCATGCCCCGCAGTTTTTTAAAATAATGCAGTACATCCTCCGGTCTCTTAAAATACCATGAGCAATGTGAGAGGACCGCCATGTCAAATAGTGCAGTCGATTCAAATTTGTCAAAATCGGTTTCGAATTGGAAGGAGATACGTTTTCCTAGTGCGGAGTTCATAATTCGATCAGCAGATTGGCCTAATGTCAGCGGTGCACCATAATCAGGGCTGGCTATATCAATTGCCGTAACAAAGCCATTTTCTCCCACTGCATCTGCTATTGCAACGGTAGTATCGCCTTGACCGCAGCCAATTTCCAATACATGCATTCCTGTTTGAATCGCAAATGCTTCTACTAAACTTAAACGATGCTGCAATTGAACCTGTTGAATTACATCGTCTTCAAATAGTTTATAGTTCGCTAAAAAGGCTGCTGTTTTTTCATTAAGCTGAAAAGATGTCATCAGAGTCCCTCCTAAATGATGGGTAGGTAAGTCAGCCACGCTCTTACTAAGGGTTATAAACATATTTTTAATAAGACTATCATATTTACCGCCGTTGTCCCAACCTATATGGAAGATAGATTTTTTGTTAGGTCACGATACATAACAATCTGAGATATTTCAATAGTGAAGAGTGATGCAGAGTGAAAAAGAAATTATTGATGATTACTCCGGAGAATCAAGAAATCAATCGCTTTAGAAAAAGGCAATTTAATAACTTTGTCCAGATTACCATGCCGTATCTGGCCGCCTTTGTTGACCAGGAAAAATATCTCGTAACCTTAGTGGATGAGTACAACCAAAAGACCCCCTTTGACCGGCATTTTGACTTAGTAGCGATCACCGTGAATACTTCAAACGCTGCCCACTGTTATCGAATGTCGGAAAAATTCAGGGAAATGGGAGCAAAGGTTGTCTTTGGCGGACCGCATGTCACCCTTTTACCGGACGAAGCAATGGAGCATTGTGATTATCTGATTGTTGGCGAGGCAGAACAAACTTGGCCACAGTTTCTTTCGGAATTTTACAATGGCGAATGTGAGAAAAAGCTCTATCAGATGGGTGAGATCCCTTTCTTGGCTGGAATTCCAATTCCAAGGCGGGATTTAATTCATAAGCGATTCTTTACAAAAGGTGCGGTCATTTCCTCAAGAGGCTGCCCTTATCATTGCGCGTACTGCAACCTTAAACAAATTTATCATGATTCGTTCAGAACACGGCCGATTGCTGAAGTAATTGAAGATATTCGCCAAATGAAGAGCAAATATTTTGTTTTTTGGGATGATAACTTTTTTGGTGACATCAGGTATGCTAAAGCACTGATGAAAGAGTTGAAGGGCTTAAACAAGCGCTGGGCTGCCCAGGTGACGCTGGAGCGGTGCCGTGATCAGGAACTATTGCAGCTTGCCAAAGAATCCGGCTGTATTTATTTCTTTGTCGGAATTGAGTCCTTTTCCGAGGAAAGCCTGCAAAGTGTGAACAAGCGGATCAACAATGTTGCAAAGTATGAGCAGCTCATTGGCGATATTCACAGGCACGGCATTTCAGTGCAGGCGGGAATCATTTTTGGTTTTGATACAGATAACCGCGATGTTTTTAAGAAAACACTGGATGCCTGCAATCACCTTGGCATTGATGGGGTAACCGTCAGCATTCTGACACCGTTACCCAAAACCCCGGTTTATGAACAGTATAAAAGAGAAGGAAGGCTTTTGACAGACGACTGGAGTGCATATAACGGAAAAACAAGAGTTGCCTATCAACCGAAACAAATGACTGCTGAAGAACTATTCGAAGGATATATGTGGTTTAGGAAGGAATTTTACTCCTGGAAATCGATATGTAAGAGAATGAAAGTATCACGGGTCAATTTGCTTCATAACTTACTCGTAAATTTGGGCTATAAAATCAGCATTAAAGGAACCTATAAATAAATATATCTTAAAATTGATTCCTGTCAGCATTCCATTATTATCGATTATAATAGGAATAGATCTTGTTATTCTTCTGCTGTGTCTTATTTTCATTTATAATCTTTGGAATTTGGAAAAAGGTAGCTGGGCACTTTGGTCCTGTTAAGGCAAGGAAAAGAGATTGAATAAGCTGGGCCGTTGAATGTGTGCTGGTTTTTCAGCTGATTTAAGGAAACTATTGCGGTGAGGGGATCATTTTAATGAAACAACTGTGGTATGGTGGAACCATTTACACGATGGAAAAAGAAAATGAAACGGTTGAAGCTGTTCTGGTTGAGAATGATAGAATCCTAGCGGTCGGCTCGTTTGCTGAGCTTCATGTCCAGGCAGATGAGTGCATCAATTTGCAAGGTACGGTCATGTACCCGGGGTTCGTTGACAGCCATCTTCATTCTGATTTTTCAAGGAGAAAAGTTACTTCGGCTCGACTTAACAAAAGCCCGTTCGGCGGAAGAGATGTTAGCGATGGTCAAGGAGGCAGCGGAGACAACACCTGCTGATCAATGGCTGTTTGGCGAAGGCTGGAATGAAAATAATTTTCCTGATAAGCGAATTCCAACCATGGCTGAACTTGATGCGATTCGAAAAGGACCGATCCTTTTAACTAGGGTTTGTCATCATGTTGTTCTTGGAAATACAGCGGCGCTGCAGGCAGGCGGAATAACGGAAACAAGTAAGGCACCTGCCGGAGGGGAGATCGGCCGGGATCCCGCTGGAAAGTTAAATGGGCTTTTATATGAAAAAGCCTCAGACCTCGTGACCAATGCGATTCCCCGGGGAGGAGAAGCCTATATTGATTCTTTGGCAGCGGAGCTAAGCCTTGCGGTTGAGCAGATGCTGTCGGTCGGCTTAACAGGTGCCCATACGGAAGATATGTCCTATTTCGGCGATTTTCATAATCCGCTGACGGCCTTTCACCGTGTTATTGGTGAGAAACATCATTTCCGTGTAAACCTGCTTCGACACTATACTGTTTTTGAAAAAATGATGCAGGCGAATCTTGACTTTGACGCGCCATTTATTGAGCCGGGAGCGATGAAAATTTTCACGGATGGGTCATTAGGCGGTTCAACCGCTGCGTTATCCAAGTCGTATGCCGATCAGCCGGGCCATAACGGGCTGCTGGTGCAAACTGATGAACAGCTGGAGGAGCTTGTCAAGCTTGCCCGTAAATATGATGAAGTGGTTGCCGTACATATGATTGGTGATGCCGGGGCGGAACAAATTCTCAATGTGATTGAGCAGTATCCGGCGCCAAGCGGCAAACGTGACCGCTTAATCCACGCCTGTGTTCTGCGTGAAGATTTAATCGAACGGATGGCGAAATTGCCGGTAGTTGTCGATGTGCAGCCAGCGTTTGTTCCATCTGATTTTCCTTGGGTCATTGACCGCCTTGGCGAAGAACGTTTGGAATATGCTTATCCTTGGAAGACCTTATTAGATCATGGCATTATGTGTGCCGCAGGAACGGATGCCCCAATCGAGGATTTTAATCCGATTGCTTCGATCTATGCTGCGGTAGAGCGGAAAAGGCCTTATGCCGCGCATGAAGGATATGTGCCGAAGGAAAAAATCTCCCGGTTTGATGCCATTCGCATGTATACGGTCGGCAGTGCCCAGGCTATTTGTAAAGAGCACGAGCGCGGGCTGATTAAACCCGGTTACGCTGCCGACTTCTCGATTTTTGACCGTGATCTATTTGCCGGCACCTCAGAGGATATGCTAAAAGCCCAAGCGGTAAAAACGGTGGTTGCGGGACGGACGGTTTATGATAGAACGAACTTAAAATAAAAAGACGGGGATGGTTCTACTTCATAAAGGAAGTAAAACCGTCCCCGTGCTGTATCTTGTTAGATTGCCCAGTCTCCGTTGCGGAAGATTGGAACAACCGTACCGTCTTGTTTGATTCCGTCGATATTCATTTTGTCAGAGCCAATCATGAAGTCGACGTGAACCGTAGATGTATTCATACCGTGTTTTAATAATTCTTCTTCGCTCATTTTTGTCCCGCCTTGGATGGTCGTTGGATATGCTGCCCCGATCGCTAAGTGATTGGAGGCATTCTCGTCAAATAACGTGTTAAAGAAAATGATCCCGGATTGTGAAATTGGCGATGGGTCCGGAACAAGAGCGACTTCCCCGAGGCCGGTTCCGCCTTCGTTGTCAAACACCAGCTTCTTAATCGCTTCATCCCCCTTTTCAGCAGAAATATCGACGATTTTGCCATCTTTAAAATGCACTTCAATGCCTTCGATCAAGGTCCCAGCGTAGCTTAATGGTTTTGTACTGCGAACAACGCCTTCCATGCGATGCGTATCAGGAGCGGTAAATACCTCCTCTGTTGGCATGTTGGCAATAAACTCTTCACCTTTTGGATTTAAACTTCCGGCACTTGCCCAAATATGGTTCTTTGGCAGTCCTAAGGTTAAATCTGTGCCTGGTGCTGTATAATGCAAGGCATCAAACTGAATTTCATTTAATTTCGTTGCTTTTTCATCCAAGGTATTTTTGTGTTCATCCCAGGCGGCAATAGGATCATCTTCATAGACACGGCAGGTTTTAAAAATTTGATCCCATAACGCATCCACTTGTTCCTCCGATGTTTTCAGGTCTGGGAACACTGAAGCGGCCCAGCCGGCTCCGGCAGCCGCAGCAACCGTCCATTTTAAATCATCATTTTGGGTCGCCACCCGCTGCGCTTTGAACGCCTTGCCGGCTACCTTTTGATAAGCCGCGACCTTAGCAGGGTCGGCTTCATTCAATAGGCCGGGATCACTAGAGACGATCGATAGCCTGCTGACGCGATGATTTAATACATGATCTTCGGATTCTTGGATTTCATAATCAGGAATGTCCGTCAGCACTTCTGTCGGCTGATGCAAGTAATGCAGTTTCGTAATTTCATCATCAGACCATTTGACGATGACTTTTTCCGCACCTAAGGCATAAGCCTCTTTGGTGATAAGCCGTGCTAAAGGTGCCTGATCAACGTTAATCGTCATTTTTACCCAATCTCCGGGCTGAACATTAATTCCTTTCGCCACTAAAAGCTTTGCGTATTTTTGTAGGTTTTCTTCAAAGTTTGGCAGTACCATTTTTTTACCTCCAGCAATTTTGGGTTTATTATTATAGTAACATAATTTACCGAAAAGTAATTCCTTTTTGAATCTTTTGCTGAAATCATCCTTTTTTAACTCTGAATTATGCGTTTCTAAAAACTTCACCACTGCCTGAGTCATGTTTTTCGCCTCTTCTGATCCGTTTTTCCCCCCTAACAGTTTTGTAATTTCGCGGTGTGTCAATGTTTTGCTTGTAAATGTTTGTAACGTGTTGCCAGAGTTTTTTGCTATTTTTAAAAATGAGGAAGTAGATTTATTATTGGGCCCAACCAGCAGCATCGGCGGTAAATTTCGCTGGGCAACATAGGTAATCGGCGACGCCTCACGCCAAACTTGCTGATCGTCACCAAATACTTGCTTGTATTTTTTATTTTTCGGGATATAATTCATGAGATCGACCGGTCCATCTAGGTTTACGACAGAATTCACTATTTCCGGAGGAAGACCCGCCCGATTTAAAAAGTTAGGTTTTGTTCCAATCAGCATGACCAAATGGCCGCCTGCAGAATGTCCCATCAAATTTATTTTCCTTTTGTCAATATGATGAGGTTCGGCGTGAAGGTAAATCCATTTAATCGCTGTTGCAATATCTTTTGCCATTTCCTCATATGTTACTTGAGGGGCGAGACGATAATTAACGGATACAAATACATAGCCTTTATTGGTAAAAAAGGCAGGCTTTGCCGCGACATTGCTTTTATCCCCCCTCATCCAACCACCGCCATGGACATAAATAATGGCCGGAGAATTCTTGTTGATAGCAGGTGTGTAGATGTCCAAAGTTTGCCCTGGTTTGTCACCATATTTAAGGTTTAACTGCTTAGATTCTTTTCCTTTAGAGGGCTGATAGAAAAACAATGTCGTTATCGTTAAAATAAGCAACAATGAAAAAAACCGAAAAAGCCTCGCCCGCCTTTTAAAAAAATGCTTCAACATCATCACCCTTCTTTTCCAATGTCAAATATAGAATGTCCTTTATTATGGAAAATTATTGAATAAATTAGGGAGGAATAGCTAGCTTATGCTTCCTTTAAAGGTGGATAACGTTTGGTTGATACTCGCATTGATTTAGAATGAGAAAAAAAATGAAGAGGGAACTGAGTATGATTTTTTTCAGTAAAAAAGAGTGTTACAATTACATTGATTATCCCATTCTTTTTTAAAATGAGTCCAAAAGTTAATATCATATGTAAAGGGGAACTTTATATGACAGCACCAGTAAAACCTGTGATTACGTTTGATGAGCTGGAAAAGGTTGATATTCGTGTCGGCACAATTAAATTGGTCGAAGACGTTGAAAACTCGAGAAAGTTAATTAAATTGACGGTGGATTTTGGCGATTTTACCAGAACGATTTTAACCGGAATGAAGGGTGAAAGAGAAAATCCAAAGGAAATTGAAGGACAGCAGGCGTTATTTGTCGTTAACCTAGCACCACGAAAAATGGCAGGCGAGCTTTCTGAAGGAATGCTTTTTGATATCGGCTATGCGGATGGAATTGTCCCTGTATTGGCACAACCCGAAAAGCCGGTTCCGAATGGGACGAGATTGGGATAAATTTTGGCGGGTGCCCCGGCTCGTTAAGCGGGAAAGGCCTCTATTGATGTAAATAATTAAACAATAGAGGCCTTTTTGTTTAGGGGTTATTTGTAAATATTTTTATAGCCATTTACTGATTTTTTTACTTCATAAAAGTGTAAAGTCCCACCTTATTAGCGGATTTTATACATTTATTAGCGATTCTATAGTTTTATTAGCGAATTCAGGTCATTTATTAGCGAATTGATGCGATTTATTAGCGAATCAGAACCGGAGAAATAGCATTGACGGTTATCCGGTCTTGGCTGAAGGAGGCTGCGAGTGCATGCGTAATGGCAACAATCCCGCCTTTTGTGGCCGCATATGATCATCACAGAAGACAAGATGTTGGCTAGAAAGGGGACCTTCTCCTCTATAAATTATTTATTGTCCGATTAGTCATGAATGCCGGGAAAGGACAGTATCATTTAGAAGAACCAGTAATCCAAGGCAATCATTTTTAAGGATTTGAATTTGCATTGATAAATAAAGTGAGGTGATCGTTATTGTTTTCAAAAGAACTATTCCAGAATATATCCCTTCCTGCTTTGCTTTTAGATGTCCAAGCTTTGGATGATAACTGCCGGAGGATTGCGGCAAAGGCGAACGGTAAAAAAATTAGAATTGCCACTAAATCGATCCGGTCAGTTCCTGTCTTAAACAGGATTTTTCAATCGAATTCCGTTTTTCAAGGCCTCATGTGCTACAGTCCCCATGAAGCTATTTTTCTCACGGAAAACGGTTTTGATAATATTTTGTTAGGCTATCCTTGCTGGGATTCGGAGGCTCTGTTTCAAATTGCCCGGTTAAATGGGAATCGGAAACAAATTATTTGTATGGTTGATTCCCTCCAACACATTGATCACCTAAAGGAGATAGCTGGAAGGGCAAAGGGAATGTTCTATCTGTGCATTGATGTCGATATGAGCACAATGATCGGCAGCCTGCATTTTGGTGTAAGGCGCTCTCCATTGAGAACGGAAGAGGAAGTCATCCGGCTTGTGCGAAAAATAAAGCAGTCCTCTGGGTTGAAACTGCTCGGCCTTATGGGTTATGAAGCACAAATTGCCGGGGTAGGCGATAGAATGCCTTCACAGCATCTAAAAAATCGTGCTGTCACTTTTATGAAAAAGCAGTCATTAACTAAAATCGTGGCGCGAAGGAAATCGGTTGTTCAAGCGTTAGAAAGGGAAGGGCAGCCGGTGGCCTTTGTCAATGGCGGAGGAACGGGGAGCCTTGACACGACATCGAAAGAAGAGGTAGTTACCGAACTGACTGCCGGATCGGGATTCTATTCCCCGCTGTTATTCGATTATTATCAAAATTTTCGCTTTCAACCCGCCTTATTTTTTGCACTTCCGGTTGTAAGGAAGCCGACTTCCACTATTTATACATGCCTTGGGGGTGGGTACATTGCATCCGGACCACATGGAAAGGATAAGGTGCCTCAGCCGGTTTATCCGCCAGGCGGCAAACTCCTGCCATTTGAGGGGGCAGGAGAGGTGCAAACGCCGATTTATTATGAAAAAGAAACACTGGAAATTGGCGATGCCGTTATTTTCCGGGCGGCCAAAGCCGGGGAAATTTGTGAGCGTTTTAATGAGATTGTTTGCATAGCTGATGGGCGAATTGTCGATCGTTATCCTACTTATGGGGGGAAGGGAAATGCTTTCTTTAATGAAAACAGTTCAAGGAAGACCATGGAGAAACTGGGCCCGTACATGCGAAAGTAGTCCGGAAAAAACATGGTATCCATCCTCTGTCGAAGAGGTTGTTGCCATTGTGAAAGAAGCATCAAAGCAAAAGAAGACTATTCGCGTGGTGGGGGCCGGGCATTCATTTACGAGTTTAGTAAAAACAGAGGAATGGCTTGTTTCCCTTGATTCCTTAAGCGGAATTGAACAGATTGACAAGCAAAACAGCACCGTCACGGTTCTGGGCGGAACCAGGCTGTTTCAATTGGGAGAGGCACTTGGTCATGCCGGGTATGCACAAGAAAATCTGGGGGATATCAATGTCCAAAGTATTGCCGGAGCGATTTCAACAGGAACCCATGGAACGGGACTGATGTTCGGCACTCTGGCAACCCAAGTCTTGGAATTAACTCTCGTAACCGCCTCAGGTGAAATTCTTACCGTTTCTGAAAAACAAAACTCACGCTATTTTAAGGCCTGCCTCGTTTCTCTTGGAAGTCTTGGAATTATTGTCAAAGTCAAACTAAAAATTATTAAAGGCCTTGTGTACGAATATCGAAGTGAGAAAGTAATCTACTCTGAGTTTGAGCCACAGCTTGAACGTTACATGAAAGAGAACCGCCATTTTGAGTTTTATTTATTTCCGTATTCAGATATTGTCCAGGTAAAAACCATGAACATTACCGAACGAAAGCCTCAAAGTTTATTGCTTCACCGTCTTAATCTTCTCATTTTGGAAAACTATTTATTTTTCATCCTTTCGGAACTTTGCAGAGCCTTTCCAAAGAGTTGTCGCTCTATCAGCAGACTATCTGCTAAGGCGGTTGGCAGCACAAAAATAGCAGCAAATAGTTATAAGCTTTTTGCGACTCCAAGATTGGTTAAATTCAGGGAAATAGAATACTGCATTCCGCTTCAGCATTTCAAATCGGCACTTCAAGAGGTACGGCAGCGTATTGAGGACCAGCAGTACCAAGTTCATTTTCCCATAGAGTGCAGGACGGTCAAGGAAGATGACATTTGGCTTAGTCCAGCGTACGAGAGGAATTCTGCCTACATTGCCTTCCATATATACAAAGGGATGCCTTATGAAGACTATTTTCGCGATATGGAGTCCATCATGAGAAAATATGAGGGGAGACCACATTGGGGAAAAATGCACAACCTGGAAAAAGATGAGTTACACGCCCTCTACCCAAAGCTCCCAGACTTCCTTTCCATAAGACAAGAACTTGACCCACAAGGAATCTTCCTAAATGACTATTTAGAAAGTATTTTAATAGGATGAAGCTCTGCATCTGCGGGCTCCTGCCAATTCTTTATGTTTTAGGTTAAGAGTGATTGAGCAAGGATATACAAAATAACCTAAAAATTAAAATATATTGTGATTATTAATACATTTTACATTATGGTAAAATTTGTGTATATTTGTAATTAATCCCGGTGAAAATGTAAAATTTAGTAATAATCTGACTTGGATTAAACAGGAGTAAATGTATGAACCACCACAGCCAGCCCTTTTTCCATCAGTTATTGGAGGAAAATGCTTTGAACGATAAAAGAAAAGCAAGTATGAAATTTGTCGAATTAAATGTGAAATTATTTTATAACTATGAAGTAGAGTACCATTCCTCGAGATCAGTATACTTCATAGATCCAAACAATTATAAACTTGAAATATCAGAATATATTGGTGGCGGAATTAATAAGCCTAGAAAGAGGTAGTGGATTTTGCGTATTGAACAACAGTCGTTTACAACAATCTCAATAATAAACTCTACAATTCCTATCTTTTTATATAATTTGGTAAATTTTTCATTCACTATTGTAGATAGTTTAATGGTTGCTCCTTTAGGCGAAGAAAATTTAGGCGCTGTGGGGCAGGCAGGAATCTTTTTTAATGTAGTGATGATGTTTTTCTTGGGTATATTTTCTATATATACCCCTCTTATTTCAAGATTAAATATAAGGAAGGATAAACAAGTATTCTTTTCACGTTTAATTCAAATGATATTTTTAGGGTTTATATTTTCACTAATTGTAATTACTATTTGTAGTTTTACAGGAGCTTTTTTTACATTATTTGGCCAACCTTCTAAAACTTCAAATTTAGTGGTAAATTATATTGAAGTCCTAAAATGGTCATCAATATTTGCTTTAATATACAGTCTGTTTGCCCAAACTGTATATATTTTAGAGAAGGCAAAAATTATTCTTTATACAGTTATTTTCGGAAATTTATTAAATGTACTTTTAAATTGGATATTTATTTATGGCAAATTTGGATTTCCTCAATTAAATGTTGCCGGGTCTGCTCTTTCAACACTAATTGTAAGAATTTTAATGCTCTTGGTAGTAGTTATTTTCGTTTCTAAAGAGTTGTCTATTTCGTTTTTTAAAAGTAAAAAAATAACAATTGAAAAAGAATACCTAAAGAATGTCATCCTTAAAGGTATACCTAAAGGTGTAACGACAGTAAATGATTGGTTTGCTTCATTTGTATTAATTCTTTTTGTTGGATGGGGCGGAGTTACACATATTGCTAGTAATCAAGTAGCTGATTTGATTTCAAGCCTAATGTATATGTTGCCACAAGCATTTTGTGTAGTAATTACTATACATCTATCAAAGCAAATAGGTCAGAATCAAATTGAACTTGTATCTTTAAAATCAAATATAATTGAATTGTTCAGGAAAATAATTCCAATAAATTTATTCTTTATTTTGGTTATTTTTATATTACTACCATATATAATTAGATTATTTTCACTCCAACCATCCACTGACGCATTCCAATTGGCGTATAATATTATGCTGGTCCATATCTCTTTCTTTGTATTTTATGCATTGCAATATTTCTTACTGTCGGTCTTGGACTCTTTACTAGATACAAAAGTACCAAGCATAATTGCAGTACTAACATCTTATTTATTTGTTTTACCAAGTGCGTTTATTCTATCTAGTTATAGTTCAAATCCAGTAGTTATATGGATTGTTGACGGGATAGGAAACGTCCTAATGACAATTTTCCTTGGTTGGAGAGTAATAAGTCATTTTAAAAAACACTCTAGGTCTATTAATGTAAGTATTTAGGTATGGAGGGGTTCTGTGTTAATTCAATCAGTTTGATATAAAAATAGAATCGATTGAATTCCTATATGTTAAAATATAACCTGACTGGATGTTGAAAGTTCTAACCAAGATAAGGTAGAATAATATTATTAATAATTAAAGAGTTTATTTTTTAGGAGGAGCCTGTCACCAAGGGAGAAGTATGTCCCTTTGGTGGCAGGCTTTTTTTATATAAAAAACAAAAGGAGGAAGTGATCGAATGATCATTGGTTTATCCATCATCTTGCTGCTCGTACTATTTTTACCCTTTACCAAGTTTGTCGAGCGCAACCTGGAAGTATTTTTATTTATCATGGGGCTGTTGGCGGTAACAGTGAGTCAAGTATTTTCCTGGCCGCTTGTAAAGGAAGCACTCGTTCATCCTATCAACATTACACTTGCCGTTCTGTTTGCCGGTCTTTTGTTCCGCTGGTTCCAGGCTCCGATTGAAAAAGGTGTCCTTTGGATTAGTAGTGTCATGCCTTACCGGTTGTTTATTGCCCTGTTTGTCATTACTCTGGGCTTGCTTTCCAGTGTGATTACTGCTATTATTGCGGCCATTATTCTTGTTGCCGTCGTGAGTGTTTTGCGGCTTGATCGCAAGTCGGAAGTCCGTGTGGTTGTCTTGGCCTGTTTTGCGATTGGCTTGGGTGCTGTACTGACACCGATTGGCGAACCGCTTTCAACGATTGTGGTCAGCAAACTGGATGAGGAATTTCTATATTTATTAAAGTTAGTCGGAACTTCTGTCATCCCTGTTGTGATTATTTTTGGTATCTTAGCTGCTTTTTTCATCCATCCCCGGAAGGGTTCAGGTGAGGCTGAAGTCGCAGCGGGAATGGAGCTGGAGGAGCAATCACAAGGTTACAGCCAAGCTGATTCTGCATTCAGTACTGAGACCAAGTCGGAGAAAGAGTCTTATGGGGAAATTATCATCCGCAGTTTGAAAATTTATTTGTTCGTTATGGCGTTGACATTTCTTGGCGCTGGATTCGAACCATTTATTGAGGCCTATCTACTAGATGTAAGTCCAAAACTTATGTATTGGATCAATATGGTGTCAGCCATCTTGGATAATGCCACGCTGGCAGCAGCAGAAATCAGCCCGGCGATGAATGATGAAACCATTAAAGATATTTTGATGGGTCTTCTGATTAGCGGGGGAATGTTAATCCCCGGGAATATTCCGAATATCATTGCTGCCGGAAAGTTAAAAATTACAAGCGGCGAATATGCTCGCTTTGCCTTTCCAATTGGTATGGTAGCTATGGTCATCTACTTTGTGGTTATTCTGGTCATTTAGATAAGTCTAAGGTCATCCCCTTGCCGTGATTCCAGCGGATATGGCTGGCCCTTTTTGCTGGTGCCTATGTTTCCCTTTTCATATACTTTTACCCTTTTTGATACAGTGATTGATTTCCCTTTGCCAAAAACTGGTCATTATGGTGTTGTTTGGGTAATAATAGAATTAAAAATGAAAGGAAAGAAGGCAGAGAATTTTGATTAAAAAGTGGGGAATGTCGTTCTTAATAGTTGTCGTTATTTTAACGGCTTGTGCTCAAAATCAAGAGGCGAAAAAGCAAACTCCAGCCGAAAAAAATATCGCTACAGAGAGAAAGCTTCCAAAAATTGACCATATTGTCGTAGTTGTTGAGGAAAATCGATCACTAAAAGCAATTAAAGGAAATTCAGAAGCTCCTTATATCAATTCACTGATGCAGCAGGGGGCAAATATGACAAACTTTTATGCGATTGAGCATCCCAGCCAGCCTAACTATTTGGATTTGTTCTCCGGGTCTAATCAAGGTGTGACGGATGATAAGGTCCCCAAAAAGAAATTCTCTACGGATAATTTGGCGAGTGAGCTGCTTGCAAAAAATGATACATTTGTCGGTTATTCCGAAGACCTTCCTTCCACTGGCTTTGAGGGGGAATCTACTCGTCCCGGTGGATATGCCCGTAAGCATAATCCTTGGGTGAATTTTATCAACGTACCAAAGAAGGTTAATCAGCCATTAACAAATTTTCCTAAGGACTTTACGAAACTACCGACGGTATCCTTTGTCATTCCCACGCTGCAACATGACATGCATGATGGCTCCATTAAGGAAGCAGATAAGTGGCTGAGGAAACACATCGATCCATATGTCCAATGGGCGAACAAGCATAATAGTTTATTGATTGTAACCTGGGACGAGGACGATGGTTCACAAAATAATAAAATAGCCACCTTTTTCGTCGGCCCCATGGTCAAGCCCGGTCAATACAAGGACAAGCTAAACCACTTCAATCTTTTAAGAACGCTGGAGGACCTTTACGGTTTAGAGCATGCCGGAAAAAGTAAAACGGCAAATCCGATAAAGAACATATGGAAATAACAAAAGGGGACGGTTCTCTGCTAAAGGACCGTCCCCCTTTATTGAGCTTCTGGCAGTAAAGGCAACTGCTATTATTTGCTCTCACTAACCTGTTTATCTTTTTCTAATAGAACAATCAATCCAGGCAGTAACATTCCTCTGATTAAGAAGGTGTCGAGCAGAATGCCGACTGCGACGATGAAGCCGAAGACAAACAATAATTGAATCGGTTGGGTCATTAATACGGCAAAGGTGGCCGCCAAAATCAAGCCGGCAGAGGAAATAACCCCGCCTGTATTGGTAACGGCGATTTCCACCGCTTCTTTGATCGTATGCTTTGCTCTTTCCTCCTGGAACCTCGAGACGAGCATGATATTGTAGTCAATTCCCAAGGCGACAAGGAAGACAAAGGCATACAGCGGCACGCGGTCGCTGATTGTATCAATTCCAAAAAACAAATTGCTTAGGAAGGTACCCAAGCCTAATGCGGCAAAGAATGAAACAAGAATCGTGCCCATCATATAAATCGGCATTTTAACTGATTTGGTTAAAACAATTAATAAGATAAAAATTAAAATCGTCTCCAATGTGACAATGACTTTGACATCCCGGTCATTGACAATACGGTCATCCACTTTAGTGGCGGTTTCGCCCGCAAAATACAATTTACCATGAAGGCCGCTGTCCGCAACAATCTGTTTGGAATGGTTAATTGTTTGTTCCAGCCCATCAATTGTTTTAATCGCATAGGGGTTTCCGGAAAAAGTCAGACTATAATAAAGCACTGAATCATTATGTGTTTTCTCGCCTAAGCGGACATTGCTGACAAGCGGCTGTGCCTCCAACGTGGCTCTTAATTTTTCCTGCTGTTCGCTAGAAACGGGATCTTTAGATTCAAACACCACAGTGGTTGGAGCCAAATCTCCTCTCTCAAACTTTTGTGCTAAAATTTCATAGCCTTGACGGGAAGGCATATCTTTTGGAAAAGATTTCATTGTGTCATATTCATATTTAAGATTAAACAAATTGCTTGCTGAAACTAACAGGAAAATGCCAATCACAACGACAGAAAGGCCAGGCTTTTTCGCCACGAGTCGGCCGATTTTTCCCCAAAATACATGCTTACTGGCATAGGCCTGCCCCACATGAGGTATTTTCGGCCAAAATGATTTTCTGCCAAACAAGGTGAACAATGCCGGAACAAGGGTGATTGATGCTGCCATAATCACAACCATTGTCGTGGCAAAGGTCGGAGCAAAGTTCCGGTAGTCCCCAAATTGAGCAAAGAATAACACCAGCATCGCCGCTAAAACCGTTCCGCCCGAAAAGAAGACCGGCATGCCTGTTTCCCGCATTGCTTCCTTCATCGCCTGGAACTTACTTTCATGATTTGTCAGCTCTTCCCGATAGCGCGAAAAGACGAATAAGGAATAATCAATAGTTGCGGCAAATAATAGAATCGACATAATCGACAATGTCTGATTACTTAACACAAGCCCCGCTTTTCCCATGATTCCCAGAAGCTGATTTACCACTTCATAGACAAAAGCGGCTGCTAAGAGCGGAATCAAGGCTAATAATGGCGACCGGTAAATCACAATTAATAAAATAAGAATTAAACCGACTGTTGATAAAATCAGGACGAGGTCGGCACGTGAAAACAGGTCAAGTGTATCAGCGGCAATCCCCGCAGGTCCGGTTACATATAATTTATAGTCCGTTGTATCCGCAGCAATATCTTTAACCTTCGCCAAGGAATCTCTGATTTCCTTACTTTCGAGTGAAGCGTTGAAAGTTAAGGGGACGATGGCTGTTGTTTTATCCTTAGAAAAAAAGCCCGCTGTTGCTTGCGGTGGAAGGGAGGCGATCGGGATAATCTGATCAATTCCATTAATATTTTTTTCCTTTATTTTCTCCAAGACTTTGCCAAGTTCTTGAATCTTCACTTCGCCTTTTTTGGCTTGAAAGACCAAAATAGCCGGTGTTCCTTCATTGTTAGGAAAGTATTGATCCATCTTTTTCTGGGCAATCACTGATTTGGCATCATCGGGGAGCGAAGCAATCGTCGATACTTCATAATCCTTGGCACTTGGTGCAAAAACGGCAAGGACCATGGTGATGATAAACCATGAAGCAAGCGTTATCCACATACCCCTTTTGCTCGAAACACGATCGGTAACCGTTTGTAAGATTTTCTTCACTTTTTTAGTAACTCCCTTCTTTAGAAGTTTCAAAGTAACACAAGTGTTACTTTGGACAAAAATAAAATTGACACTATAGTCATTATCATTATCTTTTAAAGTAACGCAAGTGTCAATTTAATTGTTTGAAAGTATTCCGTGACAAATCATCTCTTTAAGGGAACTGACCCAAAGGGAATATGGGATTTCTGAATGATTGGGGATAGCAACAGATTGAAAAATATATCCCAAAATCAAATTATTGGGAAGGTGACATTTCAGTTTCCCTTCCTTTTTCCCCAATTCAACAAAGTCCTGTAAAAAGCGGTACATATCTGTATGAATTGTTTTAAATTTATCCTGATGGCCTGGAACCTGCTGACCAATTTTAATCAGTTTCTGAATATTAGAGTAGCTAAACATCAAGTCGAGGAGAAACTGAAGCTGTGCTTCAAACCCTTGATATAAGTTGATTTGTTTGAGTTTAAGCAAATATTGATCCATTTCGTAAAAGATGTAGTTTGTAATCAGTTCGTCCTTATTTTCATAGTATTTATATAATGCGCCGCGCGAGACATTCAAGCTGTCAGCTAAAAGACTGAAGGTAAATCCCTCATAGCCGTGACTCAGCAGCAACGCCTTGGTTGCTTGAAACAATTCATCAGTCGAAAATTTCCGTTCACGTGCCATATTCCTCACCTCGGTTACTATTATAAACAATAACAGGATTAATAGAAAATGAATGGTTCTCCTAATCCACGGATGAAGGACATTTTCTCTATTTTTTTCATGCCGTAGAACCTCGCTATGAGACAGTTCGACGCTTTTTCCATAGAATTCGCTATAAAATGTTACGCTCGGTTTTCTTGCCAGTATTACAATTTTATCAGCTTTTTCGAATTATTTTGTCGCCTTTATGAAGGGTATTCGCTCTGAACCTAAACGTTTATAGTCCTTTGGTGGAATTGGATAGGCTGGAAAAAAATAAGAACAGAAACAAACAAGATTTTTTTAAAGGATAATTGGGAAGAGTCAACGAATATATCTAATGGGATATTGATGAGATAAGATTTGAGTCGTATCACAGTAAATTATGAATAAAAACATTTCTACCAATGCAGTTATTTTAGCATGTTGTAAATGGAGGAAAGACGAATTGGCAAATTATTGGGAAAGGCCCAAAATACGTATTCCAAAGTCAAAGAGTGAGATTATTTGGGATATAATTGGGTATTCATTTTATTTTGGGTCAATTATCCTTTTACTTGTTGTTTGGGGAATGCTGCCGGACCAAGTGCCAGGACATTATAATGCTGTTGGTGAGGTGGACCGTTGGGGATCAAAATGGGAACTTCTAATCCTTCCATTGGTGGGGGCATTTATTCTTATTTTAATGACCGTGCTTGAAAAATTCCCCGAAGCCCATAACTATCCTGGCAGACTGAATGAATCTAACGCAGAACAATTTTATTTACACAGCCGAAAATTAGTAAATCAACTAAAAAACATTTGCCTTGTCAATCTTTCTCTCATCGAATTGGAATCTGTTTCAATTGCTTTAGGATGGAGTGGCGGTTTTGGCGTGTGGTTCTTACCGGTGGCGATTATTGGCACCTTCATTCCCATGATCATAGGGATACTAAAACAAAGGCGGATAAAATAGCACTTTCCGGTCTATAAGCTGCAAGGAGAAAATATTGGCGCTTGAATTGACCCATGCAGACGGGATGACAGCAAAGTATAAAAGGTGTATCGAGTAGGCGCAGTAGTGCGCTTTCTGATACACCTTTTCAGCAATTTTAATTTTCATTATTCAATCCAATTCTAGGTAAGGGGACCCATTTATAATTAAACCGAAATATCCCGTTTTGTAAAAATCCCAAAGGCGAGCAGATGAAAAATGGCAAAGTAAATCAACAACATTGTGATGGAAAAGGTCATTGTCATGCCTTCGACAAGTGGAATCCCATCGAAATACTGCATTAAGTTAGTGTTGGCAAACAGGCTGTATTTTGCCCAATCAAATTTTGCCGCCAACAGGTTTGTAATCGTTCCGCCCATGAGTAACAGGAATACGGACAGCCCGATGGCCAAACCGCTGTTACGGAAAACAGCCGAAATCATAAAGGCCATGGTGACGAGCATATAGACGCTGAGAGAATTTAAAGCATATGTTTTTACAAGATAGAAAAAGAGATTTTGTTCTACTACTTTGCCGTCTACGTATGCGAGATGCACATTATTGGCTGCTTCTCCGGAGCCGAAAAGAACAAAGCCGGTAATTCCCGCGGTCACGAATACGACCGCAAGCATCAACAAGAAGAAGAGATTTACAGAAAGATATTTAGACAGCAGAACCTTCCACCTTTTGTAAGGCTTGATTAGCAATATTTTGATGGTGCCCCAGGAAAATTCATGTGCCACTATACCAGCTGCAACAATAATCACAAATAGACCGGCAAAACTAATGAAATCTGTCGAGTCTCGCAAAAATGTCCAAACAGTTCTTTCCTGATCAGGAGCTAAATCATGTTTAATCCGATATTCATTGATGGCAATTTGTTTTTTCTGATATTCAATTGCCGAAGGTGCAGCCATATCCATCTGCTCCAGATTTTGTTTCAAGTTCTTATTCTCCGCTTGCAGTTCTTGCTTCCAATCGGACTTGGCTGGGGGCTCTTTTGAGTCAAAATATTTCATTAAGCCCCCTGCGGCAAAGACCATGAGGATGACCAAGACCATCATCAACAAAGTACTTTTTTGTTTCCAAATTTTCACCCATTCATTTTGAATCAGCTTAAGCATGCATTATTGCCTCCTCCTGGGTAATTTCTAAAAATCTGTCTTCGAGAGATTTTTTGATCACTTTCATTTCAAAAACAAGCAGGTCATTCTGAAGGAGAATCTTTAATACATCGGGAACCTGAGTCGTTTCCAGTAATAGCTGAATCCCTTCCGTGTGCTCGGTTGCCTGAATATGATGCTTCGCCAATAAGGCAATGGCTTGTTTCCGGTTGTTTACATCGCACAAATAAGTTTTCTTATCCGTCTCGACTTCATTTCTTACGGATTGGACATTGATTAATTTGCCCTTTTGAATGATGGCAATCCTGTCACACATCATTTCCATTTCCGCCAGCAAATGACTGGAAACAATGACAGCAAGTTTTTTTTCCTGAGCCAGCTTCCGCAGATAATCCCTGATCTCTCGAATTCCTGCCGGGTCAAGTCCATTGGTCGGCTCATCAAGAATCAGCACCTTCGGATTGTGCAGCAGGCTTTGTGCTATCCCGAGCCTTTGGCGCATCCCGAGGGAGTACGTTTTAACCTTATCATGGATCCGATCGCTTAAACCGACCAGTGCCACAGCTTCATCGATTCTTTCCTTGGTAACGCCTTTTATGATCCGGGCAGCTTGCTGCAGGTTTTGATAGCCTGTTAAAAATTTATATAGCTCAGGATTTTCTACAATCGCTCCTACTTGTTTAATCGCCTTTTCAAAATCCTTCGTAATACTGTTTCCGCAAATTGTAATTTCACCGGAAGTGATGTTGATTAAGCCAACCATCATTCGGATGGTCGTCGTTTTTCCGGCGCCGTTCGGTCCCAAGAAGCCAAAAACCTCTCCTTCCTGGACTGTAAAGCTTAAGTCGTCAATAATCGTTTTGCCGCGAATCTTTTTTGTGACCTGTTTTAACTCAACTACTGAATCCATCTTTCTCACACTCCCATTTGTTCCATCGTTTGTTTAAACCATTCCAAAACGGAAAGGCCTTGCTGTTCGCGAAGTTGTTCGACATTTTCGTTGCCAACAATCCGGCCATTGTAAATCACCATTACCTCATCCAAAATTGCTTCGATTTCATCCATTTCATGAGTAGCAATCACCACGGTTTGTTTGTCAAACTGGATGTAGGTTAGCAGGCTTTTTACAATCGAATCCCTCACCATTGGATCTAAGCCGGATAGCGGCTCATCAAATAAGAGAATCGGTGCCTCCCTTGCCAAAATGAGTACAAGCTTCAAACGACCGCGATTTCCTTTTGACAATTGTTTCATTTTTTTATCGCCGGAAAGATTCATCTCTTTCAGCAGTTCATTCGCTTTTTCAAGATTGAAATCGGGAAATTGTGAAGCGTAAAAGGCAACGACCTTATCTACGGTAAAGGAATCATAAAACATGTCGAGTTCCGTTAAATAGGCGACGGAATGACACATTTTTCGGGTAACCTGTTGTCCTAAAACCGTGATTGTACCACTGTTCGGATAAACAAGACCGGTAATCATTTTTAATGTTGTCGACTTCCCGCTGCCATTGGGCCCAAGCAGACCGTATATTTTCCCCGGCTGAAACTGCAGGTTTACATGATCCAAGGCTGCCTCCGAACCGTATTTTTTGGTCACATTTTCGAAACGGATTGTCATTTTTCCTCACCTTCTTTTAAATACTCTTGCAGCGCGGCGATAATTTGCTGCTTGGTAATGCCCAGTTCCTCCATGTTTTTGATAAACTGTCCAATCACTTCGGTTTGCATGGTCTGCTTCAGTTCGTCGACAATGGTTTTTCTTTCAGTGACAAATGTGCCCTGCCCCCGTTTTGTTTCCACGACTCCCATCCTTTCCATTTCCGCATATGATCTTTGAATCGTATTAGGATTCACTCCAGATTGAATCGCCATTTCTCTAACAGATGGCAGCTTTTCTCCCGGCTTGATTTCCCCACGGACGATTGTTTGAAAAATGGTATCAACAATTTGCAGATAAATTGGTTTCGATGTTTCAAAATGATTTGCCATCATCGTTACACCTCAACTTTCTTTTCGAGGAGCCAGCTGGCGGCAAAAAATAAACTGACCGTCAATATCGTATAATACAAAATTGGGATGATCGGTAATGCTGCCTCTATATATTCCACTCTCCAGCTTTTGCTAGGATCGTAGGTCGCTTTCGGTGCCACTTGCAAATTGATCCCGAATGCAAACAGATTATGTTCAATAACGTGGATTTTAGTAAGAAAAGTTTCCAATAGGTTATAGGCAACCCAAACCAAAAGAACTAAAAGTCCACGGAAATGATTTAACTTTGGAAATTTGCCTAAAGAATGATAGAACGTCCATAGGAAAACTACCCACATGGAAATATAAATCGAAGTCGATAAAATCGCCATTTCGAAGTAAATCCCTTGTTTGACAGGGAGGAATTCGCTAAAGCGAGTGATTAAATCATTATTTACAAGAACGCTCATAACGAAAAGACCGTACAGCGATAGAAGGACTTGAGCTCCGATTTGTAATAACAGGGCAGCACAGATTTTTGAAAATAAAAGCATCTGGCTGCTTTGCGGGTTATACAGCCACATCTGATTTTTTCCTTCTATTCTTAACACATGCAGTAAGAGGATAGGCATCAAAAAAATATGAATCCCAGCGAGCATCACAAAAATAGGGACAACTCCATCTGGTTGATCGAATTTCTCTGTCAGGGCATAACCTCCCCCCATGCCTATTACCGTGAACGCAAGCCACATCAGATACCAAAATCTCATCAATGATAGGTCTTTTTTCACTAATCCGATAAAAGCATTCATTCGTTGTTCCTCCAATATGAATGTATTAGTGTACTAATTGAATAGTACACTAATACATTTGACGCTGTCAAGAAAAAATTTTCCTGGGGGTTGCAAAATGTGCCATCCTTGGGTAATGCCACCATTATTGATCATAGCTAATTTTGAGAGTGTGGGACCAAGCAGGCTAGTAAAAGCGGGGGAGGTCGTATTAATCAAACGATTGATGGAAAAAGAGGAGAGGCAGAATGTTGAACTAATCGAGAACAATTCCTTTCTTTTAATAGGCCAGGCCGCTATAATGGAATCAATCCGATCGAAAGGGAGCATTCGTATGCGGTATTTTATTCTATTGCTTATAGCCATTCCAGCAGCAGAGATTGCTGTGTTACTGGTATCAGGAAAAACGATTGGCGTCGGGGCCACTTTATTGCTGATTATTGCAACAGGGGTCATTGGGGCCTATCTGGCGAAACGAGAAGGTCTGCAAACGATTCGCAAGGCCCAAGAGCAGCTGCAGCATGGACAAATTCCCGGCAGTGCCGTTTTAGATGGAATTTGTATTTTAATTGGCGGCATCCTGCTGTTAGCTCCTGGTTTTATCACTGATATTATCGGGTTTTTTCTGCTTTTTCCGCCAACCAGAAAGTTTTTTAAACTTCTCATGCTCCGTTACATCAAAAAAAGAATAGAACGCGGTAATATAAAAATTATCAGATGAAACATGCCAGCATCCAATAATAGGTGCTGGCATGTTTAAGGGTGATTTGCATTAGAGGCTGGATAAAGTTGGTCTAAATAACCTCTAAGAATAGCAAATGTTGCTGTCCAAGTTTATTCTTGAAGAACGATTTCATCCCCAACGTGAATTTTCCCGGTTTTTATCACAGACGCATAAACACCAAAATGATTATCTCTTTGTTTTGCCACTGTTTTAAGCAAGGATCGATCTCTCTCGCCACTTTCTGGATGAACAGTGATAATCATACACCGCTCACAATGCCTTATTAGCTCGATTTCCACTTCTTTTCCGATTCTCATTCGTTTGCCGAACCATGTGTCTTCGATAAACGGAATCTTTTCCTCTAAGTCAATCAGGATATTCGGCCGGAAACGCCGATAATCAATCGCTGATTTTCCCCACATTTCTTCCAATCTTTTGACCGAAGCATCGGTTACCAGTTGAATGTGCTCTTCTTCAATTGCTCCTAAAGGTACATGTGTAGGGGGATAGGTAATCAGAGAGACTTTTCGGCCTGATTGATTTTTAATTTCTTGGGTTAATTCCTCGTCGCCCCACTCAACAATCTTCCCTTCAGGTGTAATGATTTCCACCTTTGGATATTGATCCTCTAATTCTTCTCCAACGAATCTAGCTTTATAGCGAGCCATTTCGGGAAATTGGGTAATCGTCAAAAACTTTCCTTTTCTTGTTTCGTCTAAAAAAGCATGGCTGCGGTCACCGTACAGACCATATTCCATGATTTTTGTTTCTTGGACACTTTCACCGTAAAAAGATTTTACCGGATGGCGGACAATTTCTTTAATATGACCGATTAGCATAATAACAACCCCCAATTCAAAGTTCTTTTTCTAAAGTATACCAAAGCATTGGCCCAATAATTTTGCGATATTATGAAAAATTGTCTTACAAGGATAAAAATAAAGGGGATTTTGGAAAATAAAGAGAATATATTATGATGATAGACATTGTTTGCTAAAAATGGAGGGGAGGAATTACATATGTCTAAAAAAGTACTCATGATTGCTGGAGATGCAGTCGAGGCATTGGAGATTTACTATCCTTACTTTCGTTGTTTAGAAGAAGGGTATGAGGTAAAAATTGCTGCACCATCAAAAAAGAAGCTGCAAACGGTTGTTCATGACTTCATCGGCTGGGATACGTATACCGAAAGCAAAGGATATCTAATTGAATCTCAGTTAGCCTTTGAGGAAGTCAATCCGGAGGAATTTGATGGCTTGATTATCCCTGGGGGAGAGCGCCGGAATACATTCGTTTAAATGAAAACGTCCCAAGAATTGTCGCCCACTTCTTTGAAGCGAATAAACCGGTTGGCGCCATTTGCCATGCCAGCCTTGTGTTAACAACGGTCCGCCAGTATTTAGAGGGCCGCGAGCTGACAGCTTATATCGCCTGCAAACCGGATGTTGAAGCAGCAGGTGCCACCTATATTGAAAATACTCTCCATGTTGAGGGCAATCTCGTATCTGGTCATGCTTGGCCCGATCTGCCAGGATTCATGAGAGAGTTTATTAAACAGCTAAATCGATAGACTACCCGAAACATACTGTGATGATGCAGCACAGTATGTTTCTTCAACTGTTAAAATTTCCAACTTTGTTATAGAACGGTTAATAATTTATCCAGATAGGTTAATCCTTAATAATCAATCCCATTAGCGTTGCAAACTGAATTGCCTGATAGGATGATACCTTGCAGCCTTTAAGCTTTCAATAGAAACCGTAAGTGTATCAAAAGCAGACGAACTAATATCGATTCCTTTTAATGACGTTTGATCAAAGTTTGCTCCATCAAGATTACATTTTTGGAATTCAACCTTTTTTAGTTTACAGTCATAAAAATCTGCACTTTTTAATGAAGCTTCTTCAAAGATCACTTTTTCTAGCTTGGAATTGCCGAATCCCGCCAGGTTTAATATTGAATTCTCGAATTTAACATTCCCTATGCTAGATTCCACAAAATTTACACCGATTAACTTACTGTTTTTAAATTCGACCCGATGAACAGAAGATTTGCTTAAATTAACATTTGATAAATCGCAATTCTCAAAACAAACATCTGTCATATCAATATTACTAAAGTCTGTATTCGTGAATTTACAATTCTTAATCACGGAATTATATAGCCGGACTCTATCTAAGGCTTCATTTTCAAAAGCAGAGCCTTCGATTTTACACATTTCGAGTATCGGGTCTTCTTCATAAAAAATATCGTTAAAATTTCTTAAAGATAACTCCGGAGAAATCCTTGGAAAATCAATTTTCACATATTGCCCTTCTTTCAGTAATTAGTTAGCTAACTAGCAAATAGTGTATCATTAATTATTCTTGCAAGGTATATTCAAATTAATATTTGAGTTTGATTGTGCCAAATTTGAAGAATTGTCCTAAACAATGAGTTAATCAAGAAAGATTACGTCCTTTTTGTTGAAATTATTAAGCAACGGGGAGTTTTAGAAGGAATTGCGGAGAACGAAGCAGAATAGAAAAATGAGCTTTCTTATATTCCAAATTTTATCTAGATGAGTAGGATTCCTTTTATGAAACTTATTAACGGCGAATATATGATAGAACTAAACGGCATAAAGCATTGGGTGAAAATTGAAGGTATTGAAAATAATACAGTGCCTTTAATAATAATTCACGGTGGTCCAGGTGGAAACCATTACACTTTTGAAAGAACAGCAGGTCCATTGCTTTCCAAAACAAGAACCATTGTCTATTATGAGCAGCGAGGTTGTGGTAGAACTCATAAGCCAACCTCAGATGATGACTACACTATTGAGCTATTAATTGAGGACTTCAAAGAGCTAAAAAGGTGGCTAGGAGTGGAAAAAGTTGATCTATTGGGACATTCGTTCGGGGGAGAACTTGCTCTTGAATTTTCTTATGCATTTCCTAAAGAAATAAATAAGATTATCCTTTCCGGCCCTAGTTTGATGAGATCAGAAATTCAAAAGATGGTTCAAATAGCAGGATTTTTTTCAGTAGGTAATTTCGAGCTTCGCAAAAATATTTCAGAGTTCCTACAGAATTATTTTTCTCTAGAAGATATTTATGAAAAGGTTTGGAACTTTGTTGATACTGAAACTGTTGATTCCTTCCTATTTGAGAACAAAAGGATTGCACATAAGAACAGGCAACTTTGGAAGGAAAGCAAGTTAATCAATACAGGGTTAATGATGCGCTGTATTCAGAATAGTTGTAATGGGTCTCCTTTAGAATCTCGCATAAAATATATAAAGCAAAAGGCTTTAATAATTGCGGGTGTTTATGATCGGAACACAGGGTTGCCGATATCTACATTAATACATAAAGAACTACCCAACAGTCAATTAATCTTATTTGAAAAAAGTGCTCATTTCCCGGATTTAGAAGAAACAGATAAATTTGTGAATGTTATTCTGGAGTTTTTGGATAATAGAAGATTCAATGAGGGGTCTCCCTTTTTATTAAACTAAATTTCAAAAGTTAAGCAAGGATTTGCAATTAAACAAATATTTATAGGGGAGTTGGAATGATGTTTGAACTTGTTAAAAAAATATACTCACCAGGCAAGGCATATTAGGTATTAATAAATTAACGTTTAAGAGACGAGCTCTAGATATTAACGCTTATTTTTGGAATAGTGAATGAGAAATTTGGCTAAGCCTTCTTATTTACTGATAATCTTGATCATGCAATGAAATTGCTAAGGAAAAACTGAAGGCCTGTTCAGGCGAGATAATTGCATAGAATGGCAAATTGTAAATAAATCATATAAGCTATCAAGGGCGTTTATCCAAATAATTGCTTCTTTATGTTGGAGATACCAAGCTACTGAGCAGGATTATCGAATTACCACGTTCATGTTGGAGGATTGTATGGGATACATTATGGATTTAAGAAAAATAGTTGGTAGTCGCCCCCTAATTATGGCTGGTGCATGTGTAATCATTGTAAATAGTAGTAACTATTATTACAGCTTCGGAGGGATAATAATTGTTGGGGGTTACCTGGGGGTTCTTTGGAGATAGGGGAAACATTAGAAAATGCAGCTAAAAGAGAATTATTCGAAGAGACAGGTTTGACTGCAAATAATTTAACTTTGCTCAATGTCTTCTCTGGACAAGATTTTTACTATAGATATCCTAATGGGGATGAAGTATATAATGTAGTAACGGCTTACATATGTAAGGATTATGGTGGGGTATTAAAAGGTGATGAAATTGAAGTGAGAGAATTAAAGTTCTTCAATTTGACCGAAATTCCCTCCAATATTAGTCCGCCTGATTTACCAATAATAAATGAATATACAGAAGTACTAACCAGGGGTGAACAGAGTATAATTTAGGAAAGAAAATAAAGCGTATGACAAATTTGGAAACGACATTTCCAGAACTGTATTCAAAGCTTGCGGTTTCACTTTTGTATTTTATTCAGCTGTTATTGTGTATAGTTTGGTTGATTTACATAAGATTTTACGCAGACCCTATTATTTTGAAAAATATATTTTCTCATTATTATCGTTAATTATCTTGTTGCACTTTACCTTCGTTTTTTTCACTAAATTTCTTACTTGTAAAAACTATAAAAGCGTAACCTATTTATTAGGAGGAATTTCAGAAATTTCGTCAAGTAATATAGCTTCCAAACCATCATGTTCTAAAAGGAAGTCATGTATGAGGTTTGATGCAATTAAAAGAGTACCAGTCACATCCAGAGGGATGCTGTGTGGTACTCTTTTGCTAGATTAACGATAATACTGTTATAACAAAGCTTTTAACAACTTTAATTCTATAAGGACTAACTTTTATTTGGATTTTTGGAGATTTTTCCTCATCAGAGAGGCCACTTGGATGTTATCCTGATTCGAACGGTTTTCCAAGTTCTTAATAATTAACTCTTGTCGTTCCACTGGGTGGTTTTGGCTTAATTTAGCCTTTGCTTCCATTTTGGTGATTTTTATTCTGAACGCGACAATTCCTTTCCTCATTCCTTCGAAAAAACTCGGGTCTACATCATTTAATGACAAAGCCACCTGACCATTTCTGGGGAAAATTGTTTACTTATATTATACTTTTGATTGAATTTTGCAATGAACTCGCTGATTAGTGAGGGAATTTCATCTTTCCTTTCACGAAGTGGCGGGAGTGACAATCGAATGACATTAATCCGGTAATAAAGATCCTCTCTAAATTTTTTCTCTGCGACCAGTTTTCTTAAATTTTGATTGGTCGCACAAATAACCCTGCATTTGATTTCTATTTCTTTACTTCCCCCAATTCTTGTTAATTTTCTATTTTGCAATACCGATAGAAGCTTAACTTGCAGATTTGGAGGAATTTCCGAAATTTCGTCAAGAAAAATAGTTCCCAAACCAGCCGCTTCAAAGTAACCTTTCTTGCCTCCTTTTTTTGCACCGGTAAAGGCCCCCTCTTCGTATCCGAAAAGCTCGGATTCAAATAAAGATTCAGGGATTGCCCCGCAATTGACTTCAATGAAAGGTTCTTCATGTCGAAACGATTGTTTGTGTAATAGGTGGGCAACTCGGCTTTTGCCAACGCCTGATTCTCCCTCAATTAGCACGGTCACATCAAGATTGGCAACTTTTTCAACAATACCCATGATTTCAGTCATTTTGGGATTTTTATAGAGAAATGATTCCAATTTCTTGAGGTTTTCAATTTCCTTTTTATACATCGCAAGTGTTTCGGCAACCTGTTCATTTCGTTCCTTTAGCTTTTCAAATTCTGTGATATCTCTTGAAAAACTTAACGTTCGTTCCAGCCTGCCCTCCAGAAAAATGGGATAGGCTGATACCAAAATTCTTTTTCCGGCTTTTGTTTGTTGAACAATGGTAACGGGCTGCTGTGATTTTAGAACAAGAGCTGTAACAGATGGGTTCAAAAAGCCTTCTATTTCAAGCTCAAATACATTTCCCCCGATTAACTGCTCCGGTTCCACTCCGTATAATTCATAACATGAAGGGCTAACTGCTAACACATTCCCTTTACCATCAGTAATAAATATTTCATCGAAGGAGTATGAAATGATTTCTTTCAATAATATATTTTCCATTGTTTCTGCTACCATTTATTTCACTCCACTTCTATAGTCATTATTGGGTTGTTTTAGTCAAAAATGACTACAGCAGAAATTCTACAATTCTGGCACAAATTCCTTTGAGATTTATCGCCTCTTTAAGAGTCTTTTTTCGACAGAGCCTTGGGTTTACTGCCAAATTTAGATGCTGAAAGCAAGGATCAATTTTTTGATATTTCAAAAAACTGGCATTGACGATGAAATCTCCCAAAATATATACTAACTACTAAACTGGAACAATATCATGTTAAGAAACGGAGGATGGTGAGTATGAAGTTTGATACGATTGTGGTTGGGGCGGGCTTGGCCGGGTTAACGGCGACTGCAGAGATTGCTGATGCCGGCAAAAAAGTGCTACTGTTAGATCAGGAGCCTGAGGTCTCAATTGGGGGGCAGGCATATTGGTCGTTTGGCGGTTTGTTCTTAGTTGATTCACCCGAGCAGCGTCGCTTGGGAATTAAAGACTCAAAGGAATTGGCCTGGCAGGATTGGCTGGGAACGGCTGGTTTTGATCGGGAAACCGATGAGGATTACTGGGCGATCCAATGGGCAAAAGCTTATGTCGATTTTGCCGCCGGTGAAAAACGCGCTTGGCTGCATCGGATGGGAGTCCGCTTTTTCCCGGTAGTAGGCTGGGCGGAAAGAGGCGGGTACATCGCCGAAGGACATGGCAACTCGGTTCCCCGTTTTCATATTGTTTGGGGGACAGGCCCCGGTCTGGTGGCCCCATTTGAACGTAGAGTTCGCGAACATATGAAAACTGGTTTAGTAGATTACCGCCCGCGGCATCGTGTCGATCAACTAATTAAAGAAAACGGAGCCATTGTTGGCGTCAGTGGAGCAATCCTTGAGCCAAGCACCGTGCTTCGGGGTGAAGAGAGTTCCCGAAAGGTAGTTGGTGAATTTGAATTTCGCGGACAGGCGGTTCTAGTAGCGAGCGGCGGCATTGGCGGCAACCACGATTTGGTGCGGAAAAATTGGCCAAGCCGCTTAGGAGAGCCTCCAAAAAATATGGTCTCAGGTGTCCCGGCCCATGTTGATGGGAGAATGCTCGGGATCACCGAAGAAGCCGGGGGCCGGATTGTGAATCGGGACCGGATGTGGCACTATACCGAAGGTTTAAAAAATTGGAATCCGATCTGGAAAAATCATGGCATCCGGATTCTACCTGGGCCTTCGTCCATTTGGCTCGATGCCCTAGGTCGGCGGTTCCCGGCACCGAATTTCCCAGGTTTTGATACATTAGGTACCCTTGAAGCGATTCAGAAGACTGGCTATGACTATTCGTGGTTTATTTTAACGCAGAAGATTATTGAAAAAGAATTTGCTTTGTCCGGTTCCGAGCAGAATCCTGATTTAACCGGAAAGAGTATCCGCAAAGTATTGGCCCGAGTGCTTCCCGGTGCCCCCGGACCGGTCAAAGCGTTTATGGACAATGGGGAAGATTTTATTGTCGCTGATAACCTGGCCGACCTTGTGGCCGGGATGAATCAACTGACAGGGGAAAACCTATTGAAGCTCGAAGAAATCGAACGGCAAATAGTGGCGCGAGACCGGGAAATCGACAACAAGTTTACCAAGGATTTACAAATCACTGCTCTTCGCGGCGCACGTCATTATATTGGCGATAAATTAATCCGTGTCGCCCCGCCGCATAAAATACTAGATCCGAAAAACGGACCGCTCATCGCTGTTCGCTTAAATATTTTGAGCCGCAAAACCTTGGGCGGATTGCAAACTGATTTATCGGGGCGGGTTTTGGACCATCATGGTGAACCCATCCCCGGTCTGTATGCCGCTGGGGAGGCTGCTGGTTTTGGCGGCGGTGGCGTTCACGGCTATCGCTCACTGGAAGGGACCTTTGTCGGCGGCTGTTTATTTACCGGAAGAACAGCTGGCAGGGCCATTACCGCAGAACTACGGTAAAATGAGGATAGGAAAAGAGAGCAGTTGGGGTACAAAAGGTTGCAAGAAAAAGGCAATGTCTTCATCGAATCACACGTTTAATAAGGCGTGGTGTTGTTTCAAAATGGTAAAGAAAGAAGATGAGTTTTGTGTCGAAAGGGCAAGTTTTTCAATATGATGTTGTGGTGATTGGCGGGGGATTGGCCGCACTGACGGCGGCCATTTCTGCCAAAGAAGCAGGTACAGCCGTTGCCATAATCACAAAGGGAAAAGCCGGGATGGGCGGCTCGTCCGTATTAACAAATGCTGTCTTTTCTGCAATCTTCTCACCAGGTGATACGCCTGAACAGTTTTTACAAGATATGATCGTTGGCAGCAGATATTTAACGGATCAAAGGCTGGCAAAGATATTGGCAGAAGAATCTACATATAGGGTAAATGAATTGGAAACAAAATATCGAATCAACTTAGAACGGGAACGGAAAATTGCGACACCTGGCCATGCTTTTCCAAGACGGGTTTATGCCGGAAATGGACAGGGAAGAAATGTCACCACCGCAATGCGGGACTATGCCCGGGAAATCGGGGTTGTTTTTCACGAACAAGCCTCATTAGTGGAGTTACTTCAAGATAATGGTACCGTTTGCGGTGTGACTTTTGACATGGAAAAAGAGCGGGTTGTAGCCTATTCAGCTGCGGTCATTCTGGCGACGGGCGGATTTGGCGGATTGTATGATTCGACCGATAACCCAAGAGATGTCACCGGGGAAGGAATCGGACTGGCATTTCGACACGGGGCCAAGCTGGTAGATATGGAATTTGTTCAATTTTATCCTTACCGATTGAAAACGCCGGCTAATATTGATGTGTTGACAAAGATTTTTGGCAAAGGGGCAATCCTTGTCAATGAGGCGAACGAACGCTTTATGGATAAGTACCCGAGACAAGAGCTGGAAACAAGAGACGTATTATGTTATGCGATGTATCAACAAAAAAAAGTGCTGCTTGATTTTTCACATCTATCTAAAGAAGATTTGCAGCAGGACAGCCCGCAGCTTTACCGCCTTCATCAAAAAGGCTATACGGGTGACTGGGTGATGCAGCCTGTTCAGCATTACTGTATGGGCGGAATTCAGACGGATGAATGGGGGAGAACCGGTGTCGCCGGATTGTATGCGTGCGGCGAATGTACCGGTGGCCTTCATGGTGCAAACCGCTTAGGCGGCGGCTCACTCACTGAGATTCTTGTTTTTGGATCAAGGGTTGGACAAATGGCGGCGAATGAGACGGTGCCTTTGCCACAAAAGGAAAATCTGCCTCTGGGTAGCGAGGATCACGATGACCGTATAACGGCAACAATGGAACAGGATATGATGAAAACACTGAAGGAAATCATGTGGACAAAGGTAGGCATCGAAAGATCCACTGATTCGTTGGTGGAAGCGGCAAACCAACTGGCGGCAATGCTGGCACAAATTGAAACCGCAGATGGCAGCAAGGCGAAACAACTGGCAGACAAAATTCGCGTTGCCTGGGCCGCAGCTTATGCCGGCTCCTTAAGAAAAGAAAGCCGCGGCGCCCACAGACTACAAAATATAACGGAAGAAAAAAAGGAATGGGAAAAGAACATCGTGATTGAAAAGAGTACCTTTATTGGTGCCTGACACCGTTCGTGGACAAATGTCCTCCTGGGGTGGACAGTTTGTGAATTTTTTACATATAGTGTCTTTGGATTTTAAAGGCGCTATTTTCTTTATTTTTGCATACATTGAAAATAATAAGATTAATGAACAGGAGGAGATCCTCCATGGAGATCACTGTCAGGCACGGTGATTCATTATCGTACTATAGCCAGTTGTTTACGATATCGCTTCCCCTCATCATTGATTCCAATCCAAAACTGCATCTGGACCAGCTGCCAATTGGGCAGAAGATCATCATTCCGGGATTTATGGTCAAGGATTATCAGATACAACAAAATGATACCATTTCGACGATTGCCCAAAAACAAAATTTACCTCTCGATGGCTTGTATTTAGTGAATCCAGAGATCAACCCAGATCATTTACAGACGGGACAGACCATTCATATTCCGCAACGGATAACGGAGAGAGTGGTTCAAGGCAAACAAAATTACGATTATCGTGTCTTGAAAAAGGACCTAAAACGATTGCAGCAGATTTATCCATTTATCCGTGTTTCCGCAATCGGACAATCTGTGCTGGGAAGAGAAATTCCTGAAGTAAGAATCGGTAATGGAGATAAAAAAATTCACTATAATGGCTCATTTCACGCCAATGAGTGGATTACGACGGCGGTGCTGCTGACATGTTTGAATGACTATCTTTTATCATTAACGAATCAAACTCCAATGGGCGGTGTCGAGACTCCCAGACTATACACGGAAACGTCATTGTCACTGGTTCCCATGGTCAATCCGGACGGTGTTAATCTTGTTTTACACGGGCTGCCGGACAACGAACGGTGGCGGACCCGAGTACTGGAGCTAAACCAAGGCAGCTTAGACTTTACTGGCTGGAAGGCCAATATTAACGGGGTGGATTTAAATGATCAATTCCCTGCCAACTGGGAAGGGGAAAGAGCACGGAACCAAAAGCAGCCGGGACCGCGGGATTATGGCGGCAAGAAGCCGTTAACAGAGCCGGAAGCAATCGCAATGGCGGAGCTGACGAGGCAGCGTGACTTTTCAAAAGTTCTGGCATTTCATACCCAGGGGGAAGAGATGTATTGGGGATTTGAAAATCTGGAACCGCCCGAATCGGAAACAATTGTTCAGGAGTTCAGTCGTGTGAGCGGTTATGCCCCGGTTAAAAATATCGAAAGCTATGCCGGGTACAAGGACTGGTTCATCCAGGAGTGGCGCCGGCCAGGCTTTACGATTGAGCTTGGCAATGGAGTTAATCCGCTGCCGCTCGAGCAATTTGATAAAATCCAGCAGCAAGCACTGGGAATCTTCCTCGCCGGGCTGTGTATGTAAAAAGGAAAGCTTCAAAAATATATTGACAAAAATTAAATTTTATGCTAAAATATTTATTTTATTGACAATATAATCTCCCTGATTTATGATGGACTCCTGGCCACCATTTGGCTGGGAGTTTCTATTTTTAAAAGGGGGGAGTTTTTTTGGAAAAAAATAAGGGGAGTTTAACGGCCTTAGTTAGCTGTTTTGCCAGAGGATATCATACATCGAAAAGCCAAAAGCCGATTTTTCAGGATCCAGTTGCCAATTCCCTTTTGCTTGATGAAGAAAAACAATTAATCGCCGCGAATTGGGCAAATGCCATTCATTTTTTTGATCAGGAGAAAGGTGAAACGTTGCCGACCTTTGCTGAAAAGCTGGAATGGGTGATGAATAACCAGACGATTCCACAGCTGGTTAGCCGCTCAAGATATGCAGAAGATGGCCTTATGCAAGCCATTAATCGCGGTGTCCGGCAATATGTGATATTAGGTGCTGGCTTAGACACGTTTGCCTTCCGCCAAGAAAACCTTCCTCATGATTTTACCATCTTTGAAGTAGACCATCCTGCCACACAGGCCTTTAAACGTAACCGGCTTAATGAATTGGGAATGGACATTCCGGCAAATTTGAAGTTTGTCCCAGTTGATTTTACAACCGATTCATTTGTTGCGGAACTTAAGAAGGACAGCTATGATGAGCAAAAGCAAAGCTATTTTAGCCTTCTCGGCGTTGTGATGTACCTGGAAAAAAGGGACTTTCTCAGGCTCCTATCGGCCGTATCCAATCTTGCGGTAGCCGGAAGCTCCTTTGTATTTGATTACCTGGATCATAGTGCTTTTGATGAAAAAACTGCTGCCAGGAAAATGACCCAGATGCGGCAAATCACCGCCAGTACTGGTGAACCAATTATTACAAGCTTTGACTCGTTTGAGCTCGACCAAGAATTGCAGGATTGCGGTATGTTGGTGTATGAAAATCTCGCTCCAGCCAATATCGAAGAAATGTATTTTTCCGACCGACAAGACGACTTGCATGCCTTCGATCACTTTCATTTTGCCCATTTAGCGGTGCACAAATAATCAGTCGAAACATCGTTCAGACTTTTTGAGCGATGTTTTTTTACATATTCGGCTAAGCACAATGGTGTCGAGGCACCAGCGAAATTATTAAGTCATTATAAAAAATCCGAACTTTATAAATTTCTCAATTATAATGGAGTGGAAAGGAAGAGGAAGGAAAGATGGAGAAATCAGAGAATCTGTTGTTAGTTGAAGACGATAAAGAAATAGCGCGTATTGTTTGCGATCATTTGCGAAAGGAAGGGTATCGTGTAACCTGGGCTTCTACGGGCAAGGAGGGCTGGGAGGATTTTAAGCTGGACACTTACGACCTTGTCTTGGTTGACTTAATGCTTCCGGAAATGGATGGATTCACACTTTGCAAAACAATCCGGCTGGAAAGTGATGTTCCCTTGCTAATCGTTAGTGCCCGAGCCGAAGACGAAAGCAAAATTCGTGGCCTGGACTTGGGGGCCGATGACTATTTGACCAAACCATTTAGCCTTGAGGAGCTTAGCGCCCGCATTAACTCTCATTTACGAAGGTTTCGCCGCTATTTACATAAACAACATGGGAAAAATCGCATCCGTTATTCAAACGGCTTAACGATTGATTTTACAAACGAAATGGTGTACTTAAATGAATCTTTAGTGCAGCTGACGGCGAAAGAACTGGATTTGTTATTTCTTCTTGCCAAAAATCCGTTCCACATTTTTACGAAAGCCGAGCTTTACGAACATATTTGGCAGCAGCAGAACATGGATGGCAACAATACTGTTACGGTTCACATTAAAAGCCTGCGGGCAAAATTACATGATGAAACCCGTTCGGCAAAATTCATCCAGACTGTTTGGGGGGCAGGCTACCGTTTTATAGGAGAGCAGCTTTCATGAAAATTAAATATTGGCTCATGATCAGTTATTTTGTTGTGATGCTTTTACCGGTGGCTGGTCTTTATTTTCTCTATGTCAGCATCAGCAGCCTGGATCAGAAACAGGATTTTCTCGAATATATCGATATTTCCAAAAGGCTGTCTGAGCTGGAACCCAGGCTTGAAAAACCAAGTTTATATGCTGTACAGCCAATCGAAAACTATTCGTCAGTAGAAAAGTTGGCAAACAAGTCTACGAAAATATCATTGTACCGGCCGGATGGTGTCATGGTCTACACCTCCTTAAGCGACCCGGCTTCCCGCTTGTATCAAGAAAATACTGAGCAACTGTATAAAAACTTGAATGAAATCGAGAAGCATTACCGGACTTATACGGTTAAGAAACCTGTCTTGCATGACGGGCAGATCATCGGTATTTATGAAGTGACCTTTGGCCGTAAAGAATGGGTCGAGGGGGTTAACAATCGTTATCTTTTATTGGGAACTCTGTTTGGCGCTTTCTTTCTGTTAATTTATTTTGTTGTTGTCGTCCTCCTCAACCGCAAATTAAACCGGCCGTTGCAGCACTTAAGGATGGAGATGACGGCATTTGCACAAGGCCAAGCTTGTCAAAAACCATACAGGGAATCAAAGGATGAAATCGGCGAGTTAGTAAGTCATTTTCGAAAAATGAAGCAGCAGATTGAACAGACCCAACAGGAATTGGCGAAGCAGTATAAAGAAAAGGAGTACATTGTCGCCGCACTTTCCCATGATTTAAAAACCCCGTTAACGGTTATCCGCGCTTATTCTGAGGCCTTGCAGAATGAAAACACGTTAACCGATCAGGAAAAGCGGGAATACAAGGAAATTTTATTTGAAAAGCTCGAATACATGAAGCAAATGTTGGATGATTTATCAATGTACACGTCTTTGCAATCGTCGCAGCAAGAGATCGAATTGGTCGAGGTCGATGGCGAGGAATTTTTCGAGATGCTGCTTTCCGGTTACGAAGAACCATGCTGCAAAAAAAGAATTCCCCTGACGGTTCAACAATCAGTAGAAGGGCTTTATGAAGTGGATCCCAAGCAAATGGTACGCATCGTCGATAATATTATGGGGAATGCCATTCGCCACACCGAATCCGACCACCATATATGGCTTGCGGCAGTCTCAAGTTCGACACCGCTGCCAGAATGGGTCTTCCCGCCTTTTAGTACACAAGTAAACCAATGGCGTGAGGACGGAACAGTGATTCTGATCCAAAACCAAGGAAAAGCAATCGCTACTGAGCAACAGGAAAGTGTGTTTGAACCATTTGTACAGGCAGAGGGAGCGAGAGGACTTGGCGGCAGTTCCGGACTTGGCCTGAGCATCGCCAAAATGTTGATAGAAAAACACGAAGGAAAAATTAAACTCTGGTCAGCGAGCGGATACGGAACACTGGTCGCTTGCTGGATCAAAGAAAGAGGGCATGAGAGTTGAAAACAAAAAGTATAATGATAAGTTTACTGTTAGTTTTAGGCATATTATCAGGATGTAAGGGGGAATTAACCGTGTCAGCAGAGGAAATTGTGTCAAAGGTTTTAGCTGAAAAAGGCGATAGTAACTCCTACTACGCGGAAGGAACCATGAAGGTGACCTCAAGCGGTAAAACAAAAGAACATATCTATTTTAAAGAGTATGCCGGAAGCGATGGCAAGAGAAAGATGGTCTCTACCAATCTTCCGAAAAAAAACCATCAAGCTTATGCGGTCAATGATGGAAAACAGCTGATTACTTATGAAACGGGAAGCAAGAAAGCCTATAGCATGGATTTATCGGATCAAGAACTACCGACGATGACGCATAAAGAACAAATGACAACCATGCTGGAAGCGATGAAGGACACCCATACGAAAAAAATCGTCGGTGAGGAAAAAATCCACGGATTTAACACCTATCACATTAAGTTAACCGCAAAGGAAAAGGAAAATCTTCTGGGTGATATGGAATTATGGATTGATCAAAAAACATGGTTTATGGTGAAATTAACGTCTCAGGTCGGAGACGAAAAAACAGAAATGGAGTACAAGAAGATTGACTTTTCACCGAAGTTCACCGCCGATACGTTTAAACTGAAACTACCGGAAAATGTAAAAATCACCCCGATGGAGTCGGAAATCGGTAGCAAAACTGGTTCAATTGCCGACGCCGAAAAAGCGTTGGGAAAACCGTTTTTGATTTTTAAAGATTTAACAGTGGATAAAGTCGAAATTGATGAACTCAAAGGAGAAGTGAATCGCACGGAGATTACCGTGAACTACCTGAAGCAAAATATCCCTGCCCTTACCGTCTCGATTTTTCCAACACCGGAAGGAAAGGGTATGGCAATTAAGAAAGGAAAATGGACCGTTCGCGGACAGAATGCGGAATATGAAAAGGTCATTAATGGGCTGATGTGGGATGAAGCAGGGCTGCGCTATTCACTGATGATCCTGAATCCTGATTTAAAAATGGAGAAAGTGATTGAAATGACGAAACAAATGAAGCTTAGCTCAGAAAAGTAGGTGGAACGATGCTGCCAAGTATACAGGAAATTCTGCTCTTCCTATTGATTGGTGCGATTATCCAGGTCGTGGGGCTGATAGCGGAAAAATTTCTTAAAAAGTTTGCCTATATCGTTGAGATTATTGCCGCAGTCCTGACCATTGGCTATACCTTTTATCAATATTCATTTCCCGAGTGCTTCATTTACATCGGGTTTCTTTCCAGCGGCTACTTTGCCATAACAACGTTAGCAGCAGGAAAGGAAAAATTTGATCAGCTGCAAGCGGAATTAAAGACTGTTGCGGTGGAAAAAATTGAGCTTCAACGGGGTTACATGCGGATTGTGGCTGACTTTCTTGTCGTCGTACTCGTATTTTCCGGGGCTGTGTTATTTTTTGTGTACGGCCCTGAAAGCCCCTTAAAGTTTTTAATTATCTTTGGACTAGTGAGCGTAGCAACTGAATTATGCAAGCGATTTTTCGCCTATAAGAGTGCCAACGTCTATTATTCTCGTTCTGACGAAATATTGTATATTGTATCACGGTTCGAAGCACGCAAATTCCCGCTCTCGGACGTGGAACAACTGCGGTTGGAATCAACAGTTGACCTGTTAAGGCTGCATCCATTACTAACGCTGTTTACCTCTAACACTGATTTCACCACCAGCTTTCATCAAGTGCTAAGGCTGTCATTACCAGGAGAAACGATTTATCTGACTGTTACCGAGCCGGAAAAATGGAAGGAAACATTTGAAGCCATGCGGCCATCGGCAGCGGAGCCGATCAAGGTTCTCCCGTTTTACCATAAAAAGAATCTCAAGCGTCTCCTTGGAAAGCTATATTTTGCCGCGACGGTAAAAGGGGTATCAGCTTATACGGGCCTACTTTTGGTCTTATATTATTTGAATGTCCCCGGATGGTTACTTGTTTCAATCGGACTGTTATATTGGCTGATTAATCTTTATTTTTCCGATCAAATCTTAATGGTGGCCATGGATGCGAAGGAAACGACGGATCAGCGTTTAATTGAAATCTCGCAGCGGATTTTTGAAAAAGCAGGAATCCCGAACGTGAGGGTATATGAAGCAGAATCGAGTGAATTCAATGGCCTGGCAACCGGTATGAATATCGGGAAGTCAATGGTGACCTTGACAACCGCAACGCTAAAGCTTCCGCTCGAAGTGATTGAAGGAATTTTGGCCCATGAAGCGATTCATGTGAAAAAACGCGATGTGTTATGGGGCCAGGTGTGGCGGTTCGGCTTTCTTCTGGCTGTCATTTCATTTGTTCTGTTTGTCATGGGCAATATTGACAATATCGAGGAATACAAGTTTCCGTTCTTCTTCATGATGTGGTTTTTGATGTTGCTTTTTCCCATCTATCAATCCTTTTGCTCACAGTGGATGGAGGTCCGCGCCGATCATTTAGGCGCCGCTCTGCTTGAAGGCGGACACGATCAAATGGCTGACAGCTTAGTGACATTGGCCAGATATCAGGATGAAGCACTGGTCAAATCAGTGGAATATAGCATGGTTGTCAAAGAGGATTCGAAAAAGGATATCTCTTCTTTAAAGCGAAATCCATTATTTCTCAGATTGATAGAATTTCAGTTCATGCCCCATCCTCCGATGTACTGGCGGGTGCAAACACTGCAGGAAAATCATGACGGCTGGGGAAAAGCCATGCTGCGCCGCTGGTTTGTTGACAGACTTCGGGAATCGGTAACCCGTTAAGGATTTGTGCCTATTGGAGTCACTATCCCAAAAAGAATCAATCCCCTTGGTTTATTGGAAACTAAATGACAAACAATGTGTCAGAATATTATAATAAAATGTGAAACTACTAAAATAAACCAAGGGGGAAATTAATTGAGTACAGATGTTGTGGTAAGACATAAGCGGCTTCCGCAAAAAAAGTTTAAGAAAATCACCCTTATTTCCTTGGGGGTGATTCTGGCATTGTTCATCATAGCCGTGATTTCCGCTTATATTTTTGTCAGAAGAAGTCTCCCGGTCACGGAAGGGGAAGTGGCTTTAAAAGGGTTGCAGCAAAAGCTCTCCGTCTATCGGGATGAAAATGGTGTGCCGCATATCGAAGCCAAAACTCTACATGATTTATATATGGCACAGGGGTATGTCACCGCCCAGGACCGAATGTTCCAAATGGATTTAAGTAGGAGACAGGCATCGGGACAGTTAAGCGAAGTAATCGGTGAGGCAACTGTTAATCAAGACAAATTTTTCCGAACGTTGGGCTTGCGCCGGGCAGCAGAAGCTTCTTATTAATGCCTATTCAGCTGAAGCCAAAAATGTACTGCAATGGTATGCAGACGGCGTTAATGCCTATATAAAAGATGCGAAGGAGAGCGGCAAGCTTCCGATTGAATTTACCTTTGCGGGATATGAGCCAAAGGAATGGACCCCAATTGATTCATTAACAATCGGAAAATATATGGCATTTGATTTGGGCGGCCACTGGGAAGGACAAGCATTCCGCTATTATTTGGCACAAAACTTCTCCGAGGAAAAGGCCTTGGATCTATTTCCATCCTATCCAAAGGATGGTCCAACCGTCATACAGGCTTTAAAACAGCAAAAGCTTGATATGGTAAAAAGCTTGGCATCAGCGGTGATCCCGAATGAATGGAATGGCAGTAACAACTGGGTCGTTTCCGGAAAGAAGACGAAATCGGGATTTCCTTATTTGGCGGATGATCCCCATTTAGGCTTGGCAACTCCGGCAATCTGGTATGAGTCCCACTTGAAGGCCGCGGATATGAACGTTAGCGGGGTGATTTTTGCCGGTGTACCAGGAATTATTCTAGGAAGAAATGATTACATCGCCTGGGGCGTCACCAATGTCGGCCCTGATGTGCAAGATTTATATATTGAAAAAAGAAACCCCAAGAACCCGACAGAATTTAAATATAACGGCAAATGGGAACAGGCAAAGGTCATTCAGGAACCAATCAAGGTCAAAGGGAAAAAGACCTTAGCCTATGAGGTGGTGGTCACAAGACATGGTCCGATTATTTCAGAATTTGCCCATGATGACAAACCGAATACAGCGCTGGCAATGAGGTGGACGGCATTAGATCCATCGGCAGAATTAGAGGCTGTGATGAAGTTTAATGTTGCAAAAAACTGGGACGAATTTAAAGAGGCGCTAACCTATTTCCATACCCCGGCGCAAAACTTTGTTTTTGCCTCCACCGACGGTACGATTGCGTATCGTGCAAACGGGCTAATTCCGATTCGTAAAAAGGGCGACAGTTCTGTTCCAGTCCCCGGCTGGACAGACGAATATGAGTGGAAGGGGTATATCCCCTGGGATCAGTTGCCGACTGTGGTGAACCCGGAAGAAGGATTCATTTCAACTGCCAATAATAAAGTTGTCGGGGAAGATTATCCATATCATCTTACGAATACATGGGCTCAGCCTTATCGGCAGGAGCGGATCAGACAAGTGTTAACAAGCAAGTCTCAGTTTTCGGTTGATGATATGCTGGCACTGCAATTTGACCAGCATAATCTCCAGGCAGAAGAGTTCATGCCAATTTTTATTAAAAATTTAGATGGGCAAAAAGACCAGTGGCGGCCGATTGATAAAAAGGTGTACGAAATCATGAAGGATTGGAACTATGTCGATTCCAAAGAAGAAGCTGCCCCGCTTGTATTTCATTTATGGATGCAGGAAATTGGTAATGTCTTATTTGACGAAGATATTCCGGAGGAGATGCAGGGATTATTTGAGGGCAGGGCGCAAATTGTCGATCAATTAATTCGCCGAGCGAACGAAGGTACCCCTGGACCTTGGATGCGGGATGCCGGCGGATTGGAAAAAGTTGTGTTAACGGCCTTTCAGCGGGCGGTTGATCGTTCCAGTGACATGCAGGGGAACACCCCTTCCGACTGGAAATGGGGCGAATTCCATGCTGTCCCATTTAATCATCCATTATCAGCGATCAAACCTTTAAATCTATTATTTAATTTTAAAGACCCCATTCCGATGGGAGGAAGCCGGGTGACCGTCGGTGCTGCCGGATGGGATTCGAAGACCGGTGCGGTAAATCATGGTGCTGCCTGGCGCTCGGTTGTTGATCTGAAGGATTTAAGTAAAAGCTATAATGTTGTCGGCCCGGGTCAATCCGGGCATGTCTTAAGCAAATGGTACCATGATCAAATGGCCGACTGGACAACCGGAAAATATCATTTGACCTATACCGATCCCAGCAAGTATCGGGCCGATTCAGACAAGCTAATCCTGGCACCGAAAAAATAAGGGACTGTGTTGGAAGCCGGAAGTAAACAGGGCTATTTTAAAAAGGTTAGGGGAAAACAGCTTACCTTTGAATTTTTGAACGTAAGGCTTGGCAACCCTGCTGCTTGGCATTCCTAAAAAAGGGGCACCCAATAGGCTGGAATTCGGCTTATTGGAGCCCGTTCTATTTTTTATTGGAGTAACGGTGTAACGCTCTTTTTATGTTGCTTACCTGGAACTTGAACAACAAATTTGAATTATTTGCTCGGTTGGTTTCTAACTAATTACCCATGGACATACTGTGTACTAAGTATGTTTTATTGGGGTGATGGAGATGGGGAAATTAGCCGACTTGTGTTGGCAGGGGCTAACCTTACAGCACGTCTCAAATAAAAAAATTGTTGTTCCTTATTTAATGTTTATTTTAATGGCATTGTTGTTTGAACTATTCTTGTTGGTGCTATTTATTGGTACGGTCTATTGGAGTTACCTCTTTGGGGTTAAGCCCAGCTATGACTTTTTTATAAGCGGCGGGGTTTTAGGCCTAATGATCGTGATGACAGTAAGTGTATTGGTGGGAGTTTTGAAAAAACCTTTGAAATCACCCAAGATGGATGAAAGACAAAACACTTCTGAAACCGAAGTCAAGTGTCCTTCATAAGGCGGATGAAGGACAAAGGCACCACGAAACCGAGGCCAAGTGTCCTTCATAAGGCGGATGAAGGACAAAGGCACCACGAAACGGATGTCAAGTGTCCTTCATAAGGCGGATGAAGGACAAAGGCACCACGAAACCGAGGCCAAATGTCCTTCATAGGGTGAATGAAGGACAAAGGTATCACGAAACCAATGCCAAATGTCCTTCATAAGGCGGATGAAGGACAAAACCACCACGAAACTGAAGCCAAATGTCCTTCATAAGGCGGATGAAGGACAAAGGCATCACGAAACCGAAGCCAAGTGTCCTTCATAAGGCGGATGAAGGACAAAGGCATCACGAAACCGAGGCTAAATGTCCTTCACAAGGCGGATGAAGGACAAAGGCATCACGAAACCGAGGCTAAATGTCCTTCATAAGGTGGATGAAGGACAAAACCACCACGAAACCGAGGCCAAATGTCCTTCATAAAGTGAATGAAGGACAAAACCATCACGAAACCGAGGCCAAGTGTCCTTCATAAGGCGGATGAAGGACAAAACCATCACGAAACGGATGTCAAGTGTCCTTCATAAGGCGGATGAAGGACAAAACCACCACGAAACCGAAGCCAAATGTCCTTCATAAGGCGGATGAAGGACAAAACCACCACGAAACCGAAGCCAAATGTCCTTCATAGGGTGAATGAAGGACAAAACCACCACGAAACCGAGGCCAAATGTCCTTCATAGGGTGAATGAAGGACAAAACCACCACGAAACCGAAGCCAAATGTCCTTCATAAGGCGGATGAAGGACAAAGGCATCACGAAACCGAGGCTAAATGTCCTTCACAAGGCGGATGAAGGACAAAACCACCACGAAACGGATGTCAAGTGTCCTTCATAAAGTGAATGAAGGACAAAACCATCCAGAAATCAAGTTCAAATATCCTTCATAAAAAGTCTTTACTATTCTTCTTAAGGTGCACGCCGCCCTAACTATGGATACCTTTACCAATAGGTTCATACTCATAGTAAGCCCATTGATGAGATCCAACAATCCTAAAATGCTTCCCAAGGATCCTGCTGATCCTCTTCCTGCTATCCACCACCTGGCACCAATCATAAACAACATTTGCTGTAATCTTCAACTCTGGAAAAAGTAGCTTTAACTCCTCAACACTTCGCAATACGGCGGCTTCCACACTCTCCACGTGCCCGCAGTCGCCACAGATACAATTCCTCCCGTCAACCGTGATGGCAAACGAGTCGCAGATCGCACAAGTATAACCTTTCTGCAAGCCCTCATATGTATAAGGCGGAAGTTGTGCATATGGGTCTTCCTCCACATGAAGGGAAAGTAATTTCTCCGCCAGAATCTCATGTTTTTGGTTCAACCTGGATGAAATCAAATTTAAATTATTAATATAATGACTAAGTTGTGTGGGGAAAATAATTGGTGCTTCGAGGGGAGCTTGGTATAAAGTGAATTCTGGATGAACGTGGACAACATGAGGCTCAACTTTCATGTGAAATCCGTGACTTCGGAGCAGCTGCCGGAGCTGGGATGCGCTTCGCTCCATTTGGATTAATGGGTCTTTGCGTTCCTTGCCGCTAAACGAATAGAACAGTCCATCCCTATAGAAGTAATCGCCAGCAAAGTATTTCACTTCGTTCATAAACAAGGTTTGCCCTGTAGCAATCAGCGAATCAATTTGGAACTTAGTATTGTTGAATTCAAACCGCAGCCCGTTGAAGATGTAACAGTCACAAGAGAGTGTTTCTGTCAAAGAATTAAACCGCACTTCACCTTCATAACCTTTTTTGAGGCGCCAATAATAAAGCTTGTGGTCTTGAGGTAAATCCATTCGTTTATCCAGCAATTCCAGAAGATGTAACTTAAGGGGTTTTATAAGAGGTTTTTTCAGCAGCATTTGACACATCCTTTCTTAAACTGCAAGTCTATTGTATAAAAGAAAACAACTAAGGCTGTCCCTTATATGTGAATAATTTGGTAATCTTTCTGTCTAAGGAAGGCGCTGAGTTTTTTGAACTTAATAGCTGCCCTTCCCGAAAATATAGGAACTAAAAAAGTAGAATTGACGATAAAAGACACGTAAGTCTAGAAAGCTCGTTGATCCATTGCCAATCGAGCAAACGATTAAGTCTTAAGGAATGCCGATTACGAAGGGTTATAACTCGATTTTGAAAAACAAAATACATAACAGAAGGAAACCGTTTTCGCAAAAAAGAAAAAATATTTAATTAAGTGGTTGAATATTCTAAAAATTTAACATATAATTACACCACGAAACCGTTTTCTTCGAGAATTCCTATATGTGTGAACGAAACCGGTTTCCAAACAGAAGGCAACTGTTACTTTGATTTGTGGAACTAATATAGAAAACAGGGGGGGTGAATAGTACATAAATAATAGCGAAATCCATTCATTCTCTAAAAGCATGTTATTAAATGTAACAAGAATAACAGGGGGGATCCTATTGAAAAGCATTAAGAAACTGGCTGCCATTGGTTTGTCAGCAGTGCTTGCGGTGTCATTAGCTGCATGTAATGGAAAAGAAAAGGCCTCATCCGACTCTGGCAAAAGCAGTGAAAAACAAATAACCTTAAATTTTTGGACCTTTGGTGCTACGGGATATGAGGATTTAGCGAAAGCTTACGAAACAGAACACCCGAATATCAAAATAAAAGTAAGATCAGCTGAAACAGCAGAGCATCATGACGCACTCTTTACGGCCTTATCTGCCGGAAGCGGGGCACCAGATATAACGATGTTGGAAATTGATCAGCTTGATCGCTTTAAAGCCGCGCAAGACCGCTTCGAAAACTTATATGACCTCGGTGCCAAAGATATCGAGAACTTGTATCTTGATTGGAAATGGAAGACCGGTGAGAACGAAAAAGGTGATTTCTTAATTGGCTTGCCCACGGATATCGGACCGAAAGCCTTATACTACCGTACAGACGTATTTGAGGCAGCCGGCCTGCCGACAGACCCCGAAAAAGTGGCAGCATTAATCAACTCACCAGCGGCCTTTGAAGAAGCAGGTCTAAAAGTGAAGGAGAAAACAGGAAAGCCGTTTATCGATAGCATCGAAATGGCATTCAGAGCCTATTTAGATGCCGCTCAAGAGACATTCCTCAACCCTAAAGGAGAATTATTGCTAGAGCAGGATGGTAATGCGGTTAAAAAAGCTTATGATTATGCAGTTAAGTTAAATAAACTAGGAATCGTTGGTAAATTTGAAATGTGGTCTCCCGAGTGGGCTAATGCCGTAAATAAAGGTGAATTTGCCGCTGAATTAGGAGCCGGCTGGTTAAAAGGATGGATGGAGGGCAATGCAACCGAAGCTGCTGGAAAATGGCGCGTAGCCACCTTGCCATCAGATTTTGCCGCCAACTGGGGCGGGTCGTTCATCGCTATTCCAAAGGAAACGAAACATGCGAAAGAAGCGTATCAATTTGCATCGTGGCTAATCTCCCCAGAAAATCAACTAAAATCCTTCCAAGAAAAGGGATTATTCCCATCTGCACCATCTGTTTATGATATGGAAGCCTTCAAGAATAATCAAGACAAGTTTTTTGGCGGGCAATCAACAGCACCCGTATTTGCGAAAGCAGCACAAGATGTCAATGGCGCCATTTTTAAAGGGGAAAAATACTTTCCTGTTTATCAAGAAGTGCTGAATGCCCTAAAAAATGTTCAAAATAAAGGGACAGATCCTGAAAAAGAATGGAAAGATGCTGTTAAGCGTGCTAAAGATTTATTAAGCCGCTAATTTACTAGTTTACCAGTATATAGAGGTGGATTTGACTGCCCAGGTAAAACAGCCTGGGTATCATGCCCACCTTTGATCGAACCGAGGTGAGAAAATGGATCATGTCAAACCGACTATCGGAACTAACAAGGTAACGATAAGAAAGAAAAGGTACCGGTCTGAGGCGAAGAAAGACATGATTTCTGGCTACTTATACATTGCCCCTTTCTTTATTATCTTTGCATTGATTGGTTTGTATCCGGCTTTATTTAGTATTTATTTAGGCTTTCAAAAGTGGAACGGCCTGAGCCCGATGACATTTGTCGGATTATCCAATTTTAAAATGGTTTTAACAGACCCGCTTTTTTGGAAATCAGTTTACAATACCATTATCATAGGAATGATGGGCACAGCGCCGCAATTGGTTTTCGGAATTATTTTTGCCTATTTATTGAACCAGGCCTTTCTCAAGTTTAAAAATTTCTTCAGAGTAACCATTTTCATGCCCTATATTACCTCGATGGTAGCGGTAGCCCTCATTTTTAGTGTACTGTTCAGTGACCATGAATCATCCTTGGCTAACTATGTACTTAGTCTTGCCGGGCTTGATCCGGTGCATTGGGGAAGTTCTGAATGGGGGACAAAAATTGCCATTTCAATTATGGTCTTTTGGAGATGGGTTGGCTATAACACGATTATTTATCTTGCCGGGATTCAAAGTATTCCAAATGATTTATACGAGGCCGCGACGATTGATGGAGCCAATAAATTTCAACAACTGATCCATATTACAATGCCCATGCTGAAGCCTTTTATCATTCTAACAGTCTTCACCTCAACGGTAGGGGCAATGCAATTATTTTCCGAACCAACCGTCTTCCTGGGGACAAGTGCTTTTACCAGGGACGAGGCGATGACGATCGTGATGTATTTATATCGGGATGCCTTTAAATTACAATCGTTTGGGACCGCATCAGCCACCGCGATCATTTTATTAGTATTGATTTCAGCCTTTGCGGCCATTAATACATTTTTAACATCAGGTATGGCCAGGAAGAGGAGGGGGGATTGATGAATACGGTAGAAAAAACGAAAAAACTGTCGCTTGGACGCGTCTTTGTGTATCTATTTTTATCCCTTGCCGCTCTGTTTTCGATGTTTCCCTTTTACTGGATGTTTGTAATGGCGACAAGACCCAGTTCAGCGTACAACTCGATTCCGCCAATCATCACGCCGGGGAGCCTGTTGGTGGAAAATTTTAAAAAAGTATTAAATCAAATTGATTTTTTTCATTCGATGTGGAACTCCTTTGTGGTCTGTGCGGTGGTAACAGTTGTGGTTTTATTTATTAGCTCCCTAGCCGGATTTGCCTTTGCCAAGTTTCAATTTCGCGGTAAAAAATTCTTTTTCACTGCGATTCTCTTAACGATGATTATTCCACCGCAATTAGGGCTGATTCCGCAGTACTTTCTGATTTCCAAAGCAGGACTATTGGATACATTACCAGGTGTGATGATGCTGTTCTTTTTGAATCCGCTTGGGATTTTTCTGATGAGGCAATATATCAGTGAAGCAGTCCCGGATGAGTTAATGGAAGCAGCCAAATTGGACGGCTGTTCGAACTTTAGAATTTATCGAAAAATTGTGCTTCCAATTATTTTGCCAGCCTTTGCCACCTTAGGAATTATTGTGTTTACGGCTGTTTGGGGAGAATTCCTCTGGCAGTTTACGGTTTTGCGGGATCCGGAACACTATACGATTCAAGTGGCGTTAGCTCAGCTCAGTAATACCCGGAACGTGGATTTTGGAATGATTATGTCAGGCGTATTCTGGGCAACTGTACCGCTTCTGGTTATTTTCCTATTGTTTAATCGGTTATTCATATCGAGCATTACGGAAGGCTCTGTAAAGTAGGGCCCTGCCAAATGTCATTGTTGTTCGTGGCAACGCTTAGTAATCTATCAATGAAGCTAGTATATTTTTGAAAAATAGAAGGGATCAAGATGAATTTAACCATTAAAGATATTGCCCAATTGGCAGGTGTTTCACAAGCCACTGTTTCAAAGGTCATTAATAATTATCAGGGAATTAGTGAAAAGACAAAAAAAAGAGTCATGGATATCATTAATCAAAATGGATATGAGCCTAACTTCTCCGCCAGATCATTGGCAACGAAAAAGTCTAATCTGATTGGATTAATCTATGCCGGAAAAATAAATGTAGATATGACCCATCCGTATTTCAATGAGGTTATTTCATCCTTCAAAAAAAACATCGGACTTTTAGGCTACGATATCTTAATGTTCTCGAATGAACGCTTTTCTTCAGATAATGGCAGTTATTTAGCAAGGTGCCGGCATTTTCACGTGGATGGCTGTTTAATCATTGCCGGGGAGGAAGTGGAGGAATCTACCTATCAATTAGCGATGGAGGGATTTCCTTGTATTGGAATTGATATTGAATTAAATGGACCTAAGGCAAGTTATTTAATGACAGATAACGTGGATTTATCCAGAAAAGTGGTCGAGTTTTTTTATCTTAACGCCGTAAGAAAAATTGGTTACATTGGCGGTAAATGGGATTCTGCTATTTCTGTTCATCGCAAAGAGGGTTTCTTAAAGGCAATGAATCAATTTGGACTTGAACTGCAGGATGAGTGGATTCAGTACGGTGATTTTCACGAGGAAAGTGGATATATCGCGATGAAGAAGATCCTTCAATGTCAAGAGCTGCCGGAGGCTATTTTTGCAGTTTCAGATTTGATGGCACTAGGGGCATTGCGGGCGATTAATGAAGCGGGGTTAAACTGTCCGCGGGATATTCGAATTGTTGGTTGTGATGATATTGCGGCCTGCCGTTACAGTGACCCCAAACTTACTACGGTGAAACAGGATAAAGAGAAATTTGGAAAACTTTCGGCATATATGCTGAATGATTTAATCAACGGGGAGTCACAATTAAAGCCTGTATTTATTGACTCTGAGTTAATAATCAGGGAATCATGCGGCACAAAGTCGGCAGGCGGATAAAAGAAACAAAGATTCCCAGATTTTTTAGAACCTGTCTCTGCTCCCTGGGCAATTCTTTCAAATAGAGGGTTGATTGGAGGTTATTAAGTGGATTACTACGCGGTACTTGATGTTGGAGGTTCCTCCATTAAATATGCCCTTATGGATGAAACGGGGGTGTTTATAGAAAAATCATCGGTTCCCACACCTAAAGCGAGCCTTGAATCATTTTTGGAAACAGTTGACTTAATCCTGAAAAAACTGCAACATCATCATCTATGTAAAGGCTTGGCCGTCAGTATGCCGGGGGCAGTCAATGTGGAAACAGGTATCATTGATGGCGTTACGGCACTTCCTTATATTCATGGACAGAACATCAAGCAGCTTCTTCAAGAACGGACACAGTTGAAGGTTGAGCTTGAAAATGATGCAAATTGTGCGGCATTGGCGGAAGGTTGGATAGGAGCAGCAAAGGACGTGAACGACTATCTCTGTATCGTGATTGGCACTGGGATTGGTGGTTCAGTTGTTCTTGATAAAAAAGTGCGCCATGGGAAAAATCACTTTGCCGGGGAATTCGGCTATATGATTATGGAGGACTATTTGAGTGGTCCGCCATGGGAAACATGGAGCTCCTTAGCTGCCGTAGGCGGTTTAATTCAGCAAGTGGCTAAACGAAAAGGTGTATCTCCAGCGGTTCTTACCGGAAAAGAGATTTTTGAAAGGGCTGAGAATGGGGATCTGGATGTGCAGGAAGAAATTAATAAGTTTTTACAGCGGCTTGCTATTGGAATATATAATTTACAGTTTATGATCGACCCAGAAAAGATTTTGATAGGCGGAGCCATTAGTCATCGCGAGGGATTTATTGAACAACTGAATGAAAAGTTACAGCAAATGAAATATCATCCAGACGGTTTAACGGTTCAAGTGGAAAGATGTCAGTTTGGGAATGACTCTAATTTAATTGGCGCTTTGTATCACTTTTTACAACGACAAAATATTGTATTAAGAAGCTGATGTTCTGAATTAATTGCATCTTGTTGTAAATAAATGAGAGGGAAGTGAGACAGTGATACATAAAACACTTAAACCTTTTCCACCAGAATTTTTATGGGGGGCGGCCTCTTCAGCTTACCAGGTGGAAGGTGCCTGGAATGAGGACGGAAAAGGGCTGACAAACTGGGATCAGTTCGTTCGGATTCCCGGCAAGACTTTTAAAGGAACAACAGGTGATGTAGCAGTAGACCATTACCACCGTTATCAGGAAGATGTCTGGTTAATGGCGGAAATGGGACTCAAGGCTTATCGGTTTTCTGTCTCTTGGGCACGGATTTTTCCAAATGGAAGGGGAACAGTCAACGAGGAGGGTATTGAGTTCTATGATCGGTTAATGAATGAATTGAAAAAATATCATATTGAGCCGATTTTAACCTTATATCATTGGGATTTGCCTCAGGCGCTTCAGGACGAATACGGCGGCTGGGAATCTCGCAGAATCATTGAGGACTTTACAAATTATTGTATAGAACTGTTTAAGCGCTTCGGGGACCGTGTAAAATATTGGGTCAGTTTGAATGAACAAAATATTTTTACCAGCCACGGGTATGTTTATGCCACTCATCCACCAGGGGTGCAAAATGAAAAGCTATTCTATCAAGTGAATCATCATGCCAATCTTGCCAATGCCAGTGTGATCAAGGCATTCCGCCGCCATGTTCCGAATGGCAAGATTGGTCCCAGTTTTGCTTACTCTCCCGCCTACTCGGCAACATCGAAGCCAGAAGATATAGCAGCTGCTGAAAATGCGGAGGAATTGAATAGCCATTGGTGGATGGACATTTATGCATGGGGGAAATATCCGAAAATTGCCTGGAACTACCTGGCGGAGAAAGGGCTCGCACCGTCTGTCGAGGAAGGGGACTTTGCCTTATTAAAAGAAGGCAGACCGGACTTTATCGGTTTAAACTATTATCAGTCCACGACCTTTGAGATGAATCCCTTAGATGGCGGCGTTGGTGCCGGGGAAATGAATACAACCGGAATAAAAGGGACATCAAGAGATTCAGGTATTCCCGGGCTGTTTAAAACAACGGTGAACCCCAATCTGGACAGAACCAACTGGGATTGGAATATCGACCCGCAAGGTCTGAGAATGGCGCTTCGCAGAATCACTAACCGTTATGATTTACCGATTCTAATTAGTGAAAATGGCTTGGGAGAATACGACAAGCTCAAAGTGAATAATGTGATTGAGGATGACTACCGCATTGATTATCTTCGATCCCATGTTTCGGCGATTCAAGAGGCGATCTCTGATGGTGCCGAAGTATTGGGCTATTGTGTCTGGTCGTTTACTGATTTGTTAAGCTGGCTTAACGGTTTTCAAAAACGCTACGGCCTCGTCTATGTGAACCAACACGAAGAAGGATCTCATGATTTGCGCCGTATTAAAAAGAAAAGCTACTACTGGTACAAACAAGTGATAGCATCCAATAGCCTTTAGGAAGCAGGGGAGTCACCTTGCTTCCTTTTTTGATGGAATATTTTTGAACAGTAATGGTATAAAACCGCCAATACCGATCCTGGTGAATCAAACGTTTGATTAGCGTTTTTAACGAAAAATCTGGATCTGGTTTTCGATTGGCTTTTGTAACTAGTAAAAAAAGTTTCCAGCCCCTTTTTTGAAGACCTTCAGAATGATATAATTTCAAGGATGTGGTTTACTAGAAAAAGGGAATAATAATGGATGAGGAGATATGTCGATGTCAATTTCGCAACTAAATATAGACGTTTTTCGCTCAATTAATGATGTTGGAAAGACCTATCAGGCGCTTGATCCGGTTGCCATTTTTATGGCGGAATATATGGTGTATGTGTTAGTTTTGGGGATGCTTGTGTATTGGTTTACCCGTACCACAAAAAACCGAATGATGATGATCCAAAGTATTTTGGCTGTGGTACTTGCTGAGATTATTGGAAAAATTGCTGGCAGCTTTTACTCCCACTATCAGCCGTTTGCCGAGCTGTCCCATGTGAATAAGCTTGTCGATCATGCTGTCGATAATGCGTTTCCAAGCGATCACTCGATCATCTTTTTTGCCATTTGTTTTTCGATATGGCTTGTCCGTAAAAGAGAAGGCTGGTTGTGGCTGGCCGTTGCCTGTGCCGTTGGAATTTCCCGCATCATGGTTGGCGTCCACTATCCGGGAGATGTCTTGACTGGTGCTCTAATAGGATTCATTTCCGCGCTATTGATGCATTGGCTCGTACCGAAGCTTACATTCCTGGAAACCTTGCTTGATCAATACGAAAAGATCGAAGGAAAGATTTGGCCAGGCAAACCGAAATCTGAGGGCAAATATAAAAACTTCTAATACCAGCGAGGGTGCCAGACACTATGTGATTTTTTCACATAGTGTCTGGCACTCTTTTTTTGGGCTTCAAGGATCCCTTTGTCTTCACTTTTTGAGGCTGGCCGGTGGGCTAGTTTCTTAAAAAATTTTACCAAAAAGCCCTTTCTATAATGATATAAAATATAAAAGGGAGTGTTTGGGATGACAGAGAAAGACATGTTTAAAGTGAATGGCTTTGTTGGACTTTTATTGTTTTTGTTGCTGGGGGCATTGACAGCCGTTGGAATTGAGCAATTTGTTTTAAAAGAAAGCTTCCTGTTTTTGGTCCTTGCCATCTTGTGCGGTTTATTGACGTTACTTGTATTTTCTGGGTTTACGATTATCCAGCCGAATCAGGCGAAGGTGTTTACCTTGTTTGGCCGCTATCTTGGTGTGATCAAACATGAAGGGTTTTATCTAACCATTCCGCTTACGGTAAGAAAAACCGTATCTTTAAGAGTCATTAACTTTAACAGTGATAAATTGAAAGTCAATGATCTAGAGGGTAATCCAATTGAGATTGCAGCGGTTGTCGTTTATAAAGTGTTTGATTCGGCGAAGGCTGTATTTGATGTTGAAGATTATAAAGAGTTTGTCCACACCCAAAGTGAAACGGGGCTGCGTCATATAGCCAGCCAGTATCCTTATGATAATGTCAATAATGATTATGAAATTTCTTTGCGTCAGCACTCTGATGAAGTCGGGGATGAATTGACGAAGGATTTGCAAAAGCGGCTGGAGCTTGCCGGCGTGGAAATTATTGAAGCTCGGATCATGCATTTGGCTTACTCCAGTGAAATTGCCTCAGCGATGTTACAAAGACAGCAGGCTAAAGCCGTGCTGGCTGCCCGGAAGGTCATTGTTGACGGGGCTGTAACGATGGTTAAATCGGCAATTGACCAGCTGAAAGAAGAAGGGATTGTCGATCTTGACGAGGAGAAGAAGGCACAAATGGTGAATAATTTAATGGTTGCGATTGTTTCTGAAAAAGGAAGCCAGCCGGTAATTAATGCAGGAACGATTTACTAAGGTTGTGATGTTGTGGCCGAAAAAAAGCGATTTTTACTGCGTGTTGATCAGAGAACATATGATGCATTGGAAAAATGGGCAGAGGATGAATTCCGCAGTGTAAATGCGCAAATTGAGATTATTATTAAGAAAGCATTAAAAGATGCGGGAAGATTAAAAAATTCCAAAACAGCTAATGACGCAAACAAGGATGAGTGAAAACCGGGCAGCTATTGTCCGGTTTTTTAAACTTATTAGAAGGTTAGGGTTTTCTTAGCGTATAAAAGTGCACAAAAGAAAGTTTCTCCAGCATGGGCACCAAAAAACTATGCTTTTTGGTGAACTGAAACTATGCCTTTGTCTTTGCTCTTTGTGGTTTCCAGTTGGCGAGGATTCTTGAACATTTTCCAAAAAGTTTACAAAAAAAATTGAAAGCAAGTTTGTGCTGTGCTATAGTTGAATTAAGAAAAATGACCAAAAAACTAAATTGGTCAAAGAGGAGGGAAGTCATTTGGCTCCTGACCGCAGAAAGAATGATTGTAGAAGCAGCAACAAAGTCCTTTTCATTATTTGGTTATAAAGCAACGACAATGGACCAAGTGGCGAGGCTTGCCAATGTCGGAAAAGGAACGATTTATACTTTTTTTAAAAATAAAGAAGAGTTGTTTGAGGAGATTATCTCCACTTTAGTAAAAGAAATGATAGCAGAGGCAGAAGCGGTCATTCAACCTGGTCTGCCTATAACGGAAAATGTTCATCGGGGGTTATTTCGGATCCTGGAGTTTCGATCCAAGCATCAGTTAATGATTAAACTGGTTCAAGAAGAAGCAGAGATGGGAACATTGGCTGTTTCCGAGATGCTTCGGCATGTCGAAGATGAGATTATTGCTTACTTAAAGAATAAACTGGATACCGCAATTTCCAAGGGGTCGATCCCTTCTATGGATACAGAACTAACAAGCTTTTTGTTGTTGAAAATGTATATTGCCTTAATTTTTGATTGGGAGAAAAACCATGAACCGCTTAGTTCGGATCAAATTGCCCAAATAATGAAGGTGTTCCTGCTTAGAAAGCTCCCGAATTAATGGCTATGGGACCTTTCCAAGTATGGAAAGGTAAGAAATGTCCCATAGGAGAGGTCTATGGGACATAACCGCAATTATTAACCTTAGATTTGTCCCACAGCATACGAATATGGGACATGATAAATATATTATCTAATCACTTTGCCCCATAGGCACCGCTTAAGCCAATATTTTTACATGATGAATCTAAAACGTTACGGTTGACACATTCAGCAACCGGTACTATTGCTTGTTGCGCAGATTTTGCTGGGCCATTTTGACAAGTTCGCGAACCATGCTGCCGCCCAGCCGGCCGCCGACTTTTCCGGCCTGTTGGGAAGTTAATTGCCCATTGTAGCCCTTTTTCAGCGGTACTCCTACCTCTTCCGCCGCTTCAAACTTTGCTTCCTCAGGGCTCTGTGACTGGACAACCTTCGCTTTTAACTTGTCTAATTCTGCACGGGCCCCGGGAACAAGAATTTTATTTCTTCTGGCCATCTAAATCCCTCCTTCTCCTTAGGATAACCAGCTTCAAAAAAAAATCATCAGCAATGACTGGATAAATTAGATTTCTTTCAGTATAATATCTTGTAAAACAAGTCATACTAAAATCAATGAAAAAGAGAGTAGTTATCTGGGATGTTTAAGCGAATCAGGGATAGTGCAAGCCTGGTACGGACGAGATAATGAAACGCACTTTTGAGATGCCGCCTGAACTAAGTAGGGTAGGCCGGAGAACTCTCCGTTACAAAAAGAAGCTGGTTCATTAGAACAATTAGAGTGGTACCGCGGGAAAAATAAACTCTCGTCTCTTTTCATGGAGACGGGAGTTTTTTTACTTTATACAAATATAGGAGGTCAAAAACCATGAATTTTAAAAAAGAATTTGCAGAAGTGCTGGCTGAACTGCTTAACAGTGAAAAAACAGCCGCTGAACTTGAACTGCTGATTGAAAAACCAAAAAATGCAGCGCACGGCGATTTAGCCTTTCCTTGTTTTACACTGGCAAAAATTAAACGGAAGGCGCCCAATCTAATAGCCCAAGAACTAAGTGAACAAATCAAGGCGCCAATTTTTGAAAAAGTAGAGGTAGTGGGCGGTTATATCAACGTCTTCCTAAATAAAAAGCTTGTTTCAGAAAAAATTATCAGCCAAATTATCACCCAAAAAGGGGAGTTTGGTACACATGATTTTGGGCAAAACGGCAATGTTACCATTGATATGTCCTCACCAAATATTGCCAAGCCGTTTTCAATGGGACATCTGCGTTCCACCGTTATTGGGAATGCCATCGCCCTGATCGTTGAAAAATGCGGCTATCAACCAATTAAAATCAACCACCTTGGCGACTGGGGCACCCAGTTTGGTAAGCTGATTACCGCCTATAAACTTTGGGGCGATGCCGACAAGGTGAGAGCCAATCCGATTTCCGAATTATTGGCTCTTTATGTAAAGTTTCACGAAGTCGCAGAAACGAATCCGGCGCTGGAGGATGACGGCCGCGCTTGGTTTAAAAAACTTGAAGATGGCGACGCGGAAGCGGTGGAGCTTTGGGAATGGTTCCGCGATGAATCGTTAAAGGAATTCTCACGGATTTATGATCTATTGAATGTAGAATTTGATTCTCTTGCCGGTGAATCTTTTTACAATGATAAAATGGACCGGATCGTCGACATGCTGGAGGAAAAAGGCCTCCTGGTGGAATCCAATCAAGCCCTGGTTGTTGAATTAACAGAAGAAGGACTGCCGCCATGCCTGATCAAAAAGTCAGACGGTGCAACACTGTACGCAACGCGTGATTTAGCTGCTGCCCTATATCGGAAAGAAACGTATGACTTTGTCAAATCGCTTTATGTCGTCGGCCATGAGCAAAGCCTGCACTTTAAACAGCTAATTGCTGTATTAAAGAAAATGGGCTTCGAATGGGCTGGAAACATGGCACATATTCCATTCGGGATGATGCTGACCGGCGGTAAGAAAATGTCCACCCGGAAAGGCAAGGTTGTCTTATTAGAAGAAGTGTTAAATGAATCAATCGAAATGGCCCGTCACAATATTGAAGAGAAAAACCCAACGCTTGCCAACAAGGATGAAGTAGCCAAACAAGTTGGTGTCGGTGCTGTCATTTTCCACGATTTGAAAAATAATCGGATGAACGATATTGAATTTTCTTTAGAGGAATTGATTCGCTTTGAGGGAGAAACAGGTCCGTATGTACAATATACGTTTGCCAGAGCATGTTCGATTTTACGAAAAGCCAATTGGCAGGCTGATGCTGCAGTACCGGACTATCATACTTCATGGGAGAAAGAATGGAAGGTTGTCAGCCATTTACTTGAGTTTCCAAATGTTATCAAACGCGCTTGTGACAATCTAGATCCTTCGCAGATTGCCAAATATGTGATCGATCTTGCCCAAGTGTTTAATAAATACTATGCTGAAGTTCGTATCCTTGAAGAGAGTGAGGAGCAAACAGCTCGACTAGCACTTGTTTATAGCGTAACCGAGGTGCTGAAAGAAGGACTACGCCTGCTCGGAATTGCGGCTCCTGAGGAAATGTAAGCTGATTACTTCATAAATGGACAAAAATGGTATACACTATAGCTATCCGCAAGTGTGATTGAAACAGCTGCTTCCAAGTAGCCACCAGAATGAAATTTCGTTTCTACGATAAGTAGAAACGTTTTTTCATTTTAGTACAAAGAGAGGACTTTAACCTTATATGGAAAAAGCGCTAAGTAAAGAAAAGATCTGGACAAAAGATTTTATTCTAATAGTATTTGCTAACTTTTTTATTTTCCTTGGTTTTCAAATGACATTGCCCACGATTCCGCTTTATGTCGAAAAATTGGGTGGGAATGATCAATTAATCGGTTTTGTCGTGGGTATCTTTACCTTTTCGGCATTACTTCTGCGCCCGTTTATCGGGAATTGGCTGGAAACAAAAGGACGCCGCTTAATTTATTTGACCGGCTTAACCATTTTTGTTGTATCGGTCGGTTCTTACGGCTTCTTGACCAGTATCGCGTTATTGTTTATCATGCGGGTTATTCAAGGGGCCGGCTGGGGGTTTTCGACCACGGCTTCCGGTACGATCGCGACTGATTTAATCCCGGCTGCGCGACGCGGCGAGGGAATGGGCTATTTTGGTTTGTCAGGAAATGTGGCCATGTCGATTGGTCCATCGCTTGGACTGATCTTAACCGGTATCTTGTCATTTAAGCTATTTTTTCTGATCTGCTCCGGTTTAGGGTTAATGGCTTTATTGTTATCTACAAGGGTGACGTATCGAAAAGTTGACCCAGAGACCAAAAGAGCCAGGGCTAAGCTGGATATCTATGAGAAAACGGCCTTAAAGCCTGCGGTGCTGATGTTTTTCCTAACGGTTACGTTTGGCGGGATTGCTTCGTTTCTGCCATTATATACGGCACAAAAACATATCTCCGGCATCCAATGGTACTTTATGGTTTATGCTCTTTCATTGATACTGACCCGGACCTTTGCCGGCCAGCTGTATGATCGAAAAGGGCATCAGGCTGTGTTTATACCGGGGACATTGTTAGTGTTCATTGCCATGCTTTTATTGGCGTGGCTGCCAAGCAGTACCATCCTTTACACGGCAGCAGTATTATACGGTTTTGGCTTTGGAACCGTACAGCCTGCACTACAGGCATGGTCGATTGAAAACACACCGGTTAATCGCAGGGGCATGGCCAATGCTACCTTTCTTTCCTTTTTTGATTTGGGAATCGGCATCGGTGCAATGGTTTTCGGGCAAATCAGTCACTTGTTCGGATACAGCACCATTTATCAAACGGCAGCAGTATCCGTGTTTCTCTCCATGCTGCTCTATCTTCTTTTCTTATGGAAAGAAAGAACTAATAACGTAGTAAAAAGAATGGAATAGGAACCGGCTTAAACATTTATATTATAAAGTAAGCATGAAGATAAGCTTCATGCTTTTTTGCTTTAGTTAAAAGAAGAATCCAATTTTTCAAATTCATCTCAAAGCATTGTTACCTAAATTGTCAAAAGAAAGTATTTATCTTTACGGACATTTCGTGATAAAATCATTCGGTAATTTTTCAATAACTTCAGGTAGGTGACTTCCCTTGCGTGCTTCTATAAAAAGAATATTAATTGGCCGACCGTTAAAATCAACGGAATTAGGCGAACAAAAATTGAATATCTTAAAGGCTCTTGCGATTCTGTCTTCTGATGCGCTCTCATCAGTTGCCTATGGAACAGAGCAAATTTTGATTGTTCTGGCATCGATCAGTGTGATTGCAGCCTGGTATTCCGTACCGATTGCGATTGGGGTTTTGTTTTTATTAGCTGCGCTCATCATCTCTTATCGGCAAATTATCTTTTCTTACCCGCAAGGTGGGGGAGCGTATCTTGTGTCCAAGGAAAATTTAGGCGAGAAGGCCGGTTTGATTGCCGGTGGTTCGTTATTAGTGGACTACATATTAACGGTAGCGGTAAGTGTATCTGCGGGGACGGATGCGATTACCTCAGCGTTTCCGGTATTACATGCACATACTGTATTGATTGCTTGTCTTCTTGTTGTTGTGATTACGATCTTGAATCTGCGCGGATTAACGGAATCGGCGACGATTTTAGCCTATCCGGTATACTTGTTTGTTTTTGCATTGTTCATTTTAATTGTCACAGGTCTTTATAAAATCGCTACAGGCCATGTATCGCAAGGTCTGCATGCGCCGCTTGGAACACCTGTTCAAGGGATAACCTTATTTATTTTATTAAGGGCTTTTGCTTCCGGCTGCTCGGCGTTAACCGGGGTAGAAGCGATCTCCAATGCGATTCCGAATTTTAAAGAACCGGCGCCAAAAAACGCGGCCAAGACACTCATTTTAATGGGTTCCTTATTGGCCCTGATGTTTTCCGGGATTACTTTTTTAGCGTATTATTACGGCATTGCCCCAAAACATGATGAAACTGTTGTTTCACAAATCGCCAGGGAAACGTTCGGGCGCAATATGGTTTACTTTTTTATTCAGGGAACAACTGCACTCATTTTAGTGTTGGCGGCGAATACGGGATTCTCAGCCTTCCCATTATTGGCTTACAATCTGGCAAAAGATAAGTATATGCCGAGAATGTTTACGATCAGAGGAGACCGTCTTGGCTATTCAAATGGAATCGTATCTTTGGGAATTGCCTCAATCTTCTTGATCATTATCTTCCAAGGGCAGACGGAGCAGTTAATTCCGCTTTATGCGGTCGGGGTATTTATTCCATTTACCCTGTCGCAAACCGGGATGATTATCAAGTGGGTTCGCGAAAAACCGGCCGGATGGACCGCGCGGCTTAGTGCGAATTTAATCGGGGCAGTGATTACCCTAACCGTACTGATTATATTCTTTTTAACCAAATTTACTCATGTTTGGTTTGCTGTCGTCTTTTTGCCGATCATTGTGACGATCTTCCTTAAAATTCACCGTCATTATCGGGATGTTGGCGAACAGCTGCGAATCCATTCGGAGCAGCCAGCGATTGAACCGGAGGGAAATGTGATCATCGTTCCGGTTGCCGGAATTACAAAGGTAGTTGAACACTCCCTTAACTATGCGAAAACATTAGCAGATCAAGTATATGCCGTCTATATTTCCTTTGATCGTGAGGATGAAAAACGATTTGAGGAAAAATGGCGGCAAGCCTATCCGGATGTAAGGCTTGTCACGCTGCAATCGCGCTATCGCAGCATACTGCAGCCATTAGCCAAATTTATTGATACAGTCCAGCATAAAGCAAAAGAGAGGAATTACGAAGTGACCGTGTTGATTCCGCAATTTATCCCGAAAAAGAGCTGGCATAATATTTTGCACAATCAATCTGGTCTATTGATCCGCTCCTATCTGATCTATAGGAAAAATGTGATTGTGACCACCTTGCCATATCGTTTTAAAAAGTAAAAAGGACGTGCTGTTCGCGGTTTTGTGTGGTAAAATGACATTAAAATTGAAAATAAATGGTTTTCTAGGGTTCCGTGATTTGAGAAAGTCAGCTGGTCCGAGAGAAAACACACAGAACCGCTATTCAATTGTCCAGTTTCGCACTTCAGTTGTTCTGTGTCCACGGAAGGATAAAAGCCTGGGAGATACTGATTATCAGTCATCTCTTGGGCTTTTTGTTTAATAGGAGGTTAGAAAAATGGCTTTTTTGGTTGAAAATAAGTGGATGATCTTAGTCTGTCTTGAGGTGTTGGCATGGTCCTCGACCTTTTTTCTCCTATATGCGCGCTATGGCTTGCAATCAAGTTTTTGGTTTAAGGTAGCCACGATTTTATTCGCAATCACCGGAGTAATTCCCCAGGTGTTGATGGGAATTGTCAATTTTATTTCTACCAGAAAAGTAGATTTGTTTACCTTAATTATTGTCCTTCTTATTCTCTATGGCTTTACGATTGGCAAAAGTCATGTCAGGAAGCTTGATGCTTGGGCTCAGGAAAAGTTTTCGCGCCAACCGTCCAAAGAAGAAACCACCGATTGAAGTTATTCGGTGGTTTTTCGCGTTTTTTGGATTAAAAAATAGATGGCGCCAATCACAACCGCAGCAATGATGAGCGGCATGACATATGGCTGGGCATATTCTTTAATATGAGCCCAGTTACTGCCTAATACTTCTCCTAAATAAAGGAAGAGGACAGTCCAGGGGACGATTGCCGCCACCGTATATAGAATAAATTTAGAAATCGGCATTTTCGCGATACCGGCTGGAATGGAAATGGCATGGCGAACTACCGGGATGAATCTGGCCGTAAATATGACACCGGCACCGTACCTGCGAAACCACAGCTCAGCCACATCGATATGTTTCTTTTTAATCAAGACATATTTTCCGTATTTCTCTAAGAATGGCCGACCTCCATAATATCCAGCCCAATACAAAAAGACTTGTGCCAGTGTTCCGCCAATTGTGCCGGCAATAATCGCCCCAAAATAATTAAGATGACCTTGGGATATCATGTAACCGCCGTATCCTAAAACAATTTCACTTGGAATAATCTCAATCATTAGTCCTAAGGCTATGCCTAAATAGCCCAACTGTGCCAAAAAGTCTAAAATTGTAAAAATAAATTCCTTCATAGCGCACCCTTTTTTTAAGTAATCTTCATTTAGTTTATAACACTTTGTCTCATTATCAAATAATTATGGCTTGTTTCCGGGAAACATTCCCAAAATGTTTTCACATCAAACCGCTTCAATCGAAATATAAGAGGTTCCTATGTTCCGGTTGAAATGGCTGGAACTCTAACAAATGCAGAGAAGCGGCAGAGCATAGACCTGCCGCCTGCTGATCAGATATTTAATGATTTATCTGACGAGAACATGTAGTTTCGATGATGAAAGTGGATACTGTAAACCAACCCCATGGCAAACATATTCCCCATCAGTGAGCTGCCGCCATAGCTGATAAATGGCAGCGGAATCCCGGTAATTGGCAGCACTTGAATCGTCATCCCGATATTTTGAAATACATGGAAGGCAATCATGCTGATAATCCCGGTACAGACATACGAATTAAAGGGATCATTGGTATCCAATGCCGTCTTGATTAAATGATAGATGAGTAAAAAGTAAAGGCTGATAACGATACTGCCGCCGATAAAGCCGTATTCCTCGCCAATCACGCTGAAAATAAAATCTGTATGGGCTTCGGGAACATACACTTCACCGTTACGAAACCCCTTGCCAGAGATAAGTCCTGAACCGATGGCACTTAATGATTTAACCAAGTGATAGCTGGAACCGCTGGCATATGTATAAGGATCGAGCCAGGAATAAATCCGGTTGAATTGGTAGGTTGGGACATGCAAGTATTTTTCAAGGAGTTCTGGCATTTTCACGACAAGATAGATGATCCCGGTGCCAAGAGCCGCCGCCGCCCCGTAGATCGGCACAATGATTTTCCACGAAATTCCGGAAACAAGAATAATCCCGGTCAAGATGGATAAAATCACGAGAGCGGTTCCCAGGTCCGGCTGGAGCATAATTAAGCCAACCGGTGCTGCCGTAGTAATGCCAAGCTTCAAAAGCAAGATAAAATCTGTCTTTAAAGTTTTTATCGGATTTTTCTCATGATGCGATGTAATTACCCGGCTGAGGGCTAAAATCAAAAACACTTTAACAAATTCAGATGGTTGAATTTGTCCGAGTCTTCCAATTAAAAACCAGCTTTTTGCGCCGTTTCTAATCGGTGCTATACTCTCAGGGGCGATGTATACCCCGATCAGCAGCAGCAGCCCAAAACCATATAAGATCCACGCCAGCTTTTTGTATTGAAAGCTGTCAAAAAAGATGGTAACTGCTATAATGACCGCGCCAACGCCGTACCAAAAGATTTGGTTCACCATGAAGTTCCGGCCCACGTACTGTCCGGTAGATTGTGCACTGTAGATAGCAATGCAGCTAATCAGAAAAAATAAAAATAACAGCAGTGTTAGGGTCCAATCAAACCGATCATTTTTTTTCATATGTTCATTCATAGGCTTCACCTATTCATTTCATTTTTGCCCAAGTTGAAGCGGAATACTATTTCGCTTCTGAGTCACAACAATAATGTATGTTATGCAATATAAAGCATCCCCTATATAGATAACGTTTTTTCAGCAAGAAAGGTTTCAGTTTTTTGCCAAAAGACAAGGTTGTTTCGCTACTTATACTAAATATTGTAAAAACATTGTCGCAATCCCAAAATAAGTGAGCAATGAGAAAATATCATTAAGCGTTGTGATCAGGGGCCCTGATGCTACTGCTGGATCAATTTTTAAACGGTAAAGAATCAGCGGGATGACCGTTCCGGCTAGCGTTCCAATAATAAGGGTGAAAAATAGGGAACAGCCGACAACGATTCCTAAAATGAAATTCCCCCGCCAAATATAGGCGATGATCGAGATGAGCACAGCGCAGGTTACACCAATGCAAATGCCAACCCCAAGCTCGCGCATCACTAAACGAAAAATGACCTTTTTATTAATATCATGAGATATCAGGCCGCGGACAACCACTGCCAGAGATTGGGTTCCGGTGTTTCCGGTCATACCGGCAATCATCGGCATAAAAAAGGCAAGGGCGACGACTTTCTGCAATGTCTCTTCAAAACCGCTGATAATTCTGCCGGAAATAAGTCCGATAAATAATAACAAAATGAGCCAGGGAAGCCGTCTGGCGGCTGCAACCAATGTTTTCGTTTCAAAATCAATGGCCTTCCCGGATGCTGATAATTTTTCAATATCTTCATTTGCTTCTTTAATGACAACATCGAGAACGTCATCAACGGTTACAATCCCGACAAGTACATGGTCCTCATCGACTACCGGAACAGCAATAAAGTCATAGCGTTCAACAGTTTGGGCGACAACCTCCTGGTCGGTCGTGACGGTGACATAAATGACCCGCTCATACATGATTTCGTTAATTTTTTCACCTGGTTCTGCTAAAAGTAAATCACGATAGGAGACAACGCCAACAAGTCGGCTGTTTTCATCAATCACATATAAATAGTTAAGTGACTCGGCATATTCGGCAAAGGATTTCAACTTATCGACGGCTTCTCGAACAGTATAGTAGTTACGGATCCAGACAAAGCGGTTTGTCATTAATCGGCCGGCTGTTTCCGGTGGATATTTCATAATATCCTGAACCGCGTTTGACTCTTCCTTGTTCATTTCAGATAGAAAGGAGTCCTTTTTCTCCGGAGACATTTCATGCAGTAATGTTGCTAAGTCATCATTGTCCATTAAATTCAGCACTTTACTGGACTTTTCAATTCCCAGTATATTCAATAAATCGAGTTGTTCCTCTTTATCAAGCTCTTCCATCAGGTCAGCAAGAACGTCAAATTTTAAAAAAAGGAGGAACCGGTGTCGGTGCTTTTCAGGCAGCTCCTGATAAATTTTAGCCACATCATAAGGTTGAAGCTCATCAATCATTGCCTCAAATTCTGCTTTTTTATTTTCTTTTAAGGTTTTAATGATATATAAGCTAATTTCATTTTCTGTCATATCTTTAATCATTTCTCGCTCACCCTTTCCTGTGTGACTTACCTAAATAAAAAATGGCAGATTTGTGGTCAATAAATTAGACAGAAGATCAATAATAGGTAAAAATAGTATGTGTCAATATATTGCAAATTCTTATATCAAAAAATGACAACAATGTTATCATAGCTTATTTTTTGTAAATAAAATGAAATAAGCTATTTGATCTATTTTTTGTTAAAATAAGTAAGTATGAACGAAGCATCTGGAAGTTATTTGACAACTTCCTTTTGAATAAAGTATTGAGAATCGTTTGGCATCTTTCTCATCGAACGGAGGAGTTTGGCAGTGAAAAAGCATCATCAAGACATACGGGACCTTATTTATGTTCATTTAAATCAAACAGATCAGTATGTCATTTCTCATGGTATCGAATTTGCTGAGTTTGTTTCAACCTTTTCAGGAACATTAAATAACCTGCTGCTGTTGGAGCACCGCTTTGATGATGCTGATTTTAACATGCATACATTACTTGAATATTGTCCGGTTGAAAGAATTAATAAACTGGCAGCTGAGGATGTGTACGGATACGGGAATTTTTGCTGGATTGACTTTATTGAAGAAGATGTTCTGAATGAACTGACCGGTCAGGAAATGGCAGAATTGTTATATTTGGGCCACCACAAGCATCATTTAAGGCTCCCTTTTTATAATAAATTGGGCAATCGCTTTGTTTATTTAGCTAATGATGATGGCTGGTACAATAAAACGTATTATCGCACTTTTAAGGATTTCTTTCAATTGTTTAGTATCGTCATCTCCCATAAACTCGGAGGATTAAGAGTGGAAAAGTCACTGCTGGGGATCCGCAAAAAACGGGTGTATCCGCCGGTAAACAAAGAAATTCTGCTTACCTTAACACCATTAATTAAAGAAGGAATTTGTCTTTCATTAAGAGATGCTGACCACCAGCGGACCAGGATAGAAATTCCCATTTGGGTGCTCGGTGATTTCGCTAATATGGATGATATGTATGAGGAGTATTTGCAGATTTCCCGAGACCGTTCTCATGCCAAAATTATTTTTGACAAAAAAACAAAAGAGTGGAAGCTAAATGTGAAGTAAATGCCTGAGACTGAACCAGTCCTAACGATGGGGGACTGGTTCTTTTTAGCTAATAAGAGAGTATAAATTCAACTACGTCTCTGTCTTCGTCTTTAAGGACTCGCCAAGCGACGAGTTTTCATTTAAGAGAACGATTCATTGATAACAAGGATATTAGAAAACCAGCCGGCTATTTGTTAAAATTCTGATAAATTTTTGATCGTTCGTTTTTAAGCAAGCTGTTCAAGACATAAAATAGTTTAAAGTTGCCGAAGTACGCCTTTTTTCCTAAATAAAAAAACATATCTGAAATTATTTCTTTGCTTCCATAAAGTGATAAAATAAAACATGAGTGAAAAATTGGAGGTAGACCGATGAAAACAAAAATAGGTTTGTTGTATGGAGGAAAATCTGCCGAGCATAAAGTATCATTGCAAACAGCGATGGCAGTCATGAAAGCATTAGATCTGGAAAAATTCGAAATTCACCCGATTTACATAGATGTGGAGGGCCGTTGGATTAAAGGTCCTGAACTGACCGCGCCGGTGGAAGACGTGAAGGCACTGCAGTTTTCAGAGGGGGACAAATTATCCCCGGCAGCCTTGGCCCCGGCCGTATTCCAAGCTTCCGAACAGGAAAAGGATTCGCTTGATGTGGTTTTTCCGTTACTGCATGGGCCAAATGGTGAGGACGGGACGGTTCAGGGGTTATTCGAACTGTTAAATATCCCATACGTTGGGAATGGCGTTCTTGCCTCTGCAGCGGGAATGGATAAAGTTTTAATGAAAAATATTTTTGCCCAAGCGGGACTTACACAAGTTAACTATGTTTCATTTCTTAAAAAAGAATGGGAGCAAGCCAAAGAAGCAGCCTATGCAAAAGTTGAAGCCGAGCTTGACTATCCTTGCTTTGTAAAGCCGGCTAATCTCGGTTCAAGTGTCGGCATCAGCAAATGCCGGAATCGGGCAGAATTAGAGGCTGCGTTCGCAGAAGCCTTCCAATTTGACCGAAAAGTAATTATTGAACAGGGAGTAATCGCCCGTGAGATTGAGATTGGTGTGCTTGGAAATGATGAACCGGAATGCTCCGTGGCCGGTGAAATCGTCCCGAAAAAGGATTTCTATGATTACACAGCAAAATATGAGGACGGAAATACCGCGCTGATTATCCCTGCTGATATTACAGCGGAGGAATATCAGCAATTAAAAGACATGGCGATTCGCGCCTTCAAAGCTTTGGATTGTTCGGGACTTGTCCGTGCCGATTTCTTTTTAACAAAGGATGGCAAGGTGATCATTAATGAAGTGAATACGATGCCCGGGTTTACGCCATTTAGCATGTTCCCATTATTATGGAAGCATACAGGGCTTGAGTATCCGCAACTAATTGAACGCCTCGTTAACCTGGCAAAAGAACGGCATGCTGAGAAGCAGCAAATCAAATACACTATCTAAAGACACGGCAGGAGCCATGTCCGTTCTTATCTACAAGGAGGGATATGAACATGATCAAACGGTCTGTGCAGCAGATTGCAGAAATAATTTCGGCAAAAAATGATCTAAGCCGATTTTCTCAAATACAAATTTCCGGAGTGACGATTGATTCCAGAAAAATTGCACCGGGGAATTTATTTGTTCCCTTTAAAGGCGAGCACGTGGACGGCCACAAATATGTTGAGGAAGCGATTGGCAAAGGTGCTGCTGCTGCGCTGTGGCAGGAGGATGTTCCCAATCCACCGCGCCATTTGCCGATTATCATTGTGGAAGACTGCCTCGCCAGTTTGCAGGAATTGGCCCGGCAATATCGTCACGAATTAAATCTCAAGGTTGTCGGCATCACTGGAAGTAATGGTAAAACAACGACAAAGGACATGACGGCAAGTTTATTGGCGACAGCCTACAAAGTCCAAAAGACGGAAGGGAATTTTAATAACCATATCGGTTTGCCATTAACGGTGTTAAGTCTGGAAGAGGACACGGAAATTGCTGTTCTCGAAATGGGGATGAGCGGCCGGGGGGAAATCGCCCTTTTAACAAAGATTGCCTGTCCGGATGCGGTTGTAATCACTAATATCGGTGAATCTCATTTACTGGATCTTGGCTCGAGAGAAGCAATTGCCGAGGCCAAACTTGAGATTTTGCAAGGGCTAAAACCTGGGGGTCTCGCTGTCCTTCATGGCGACGAACCGTTGTTAATGGAAAGGATTCAGCAGCATCAAGGCAATATTGAAGTGCAAACCTTTGGCAGAAATGATAATAATGATTTTTATCCAATCGAAATCACGCAGCTGGAACAAGGAAACCGTTTTAAAATTAACGCGGCAAATGAAACATTTGAACTGCCCATTTTGGGAACCCATAATATTCTCAATGCACTTGCCTCAATGTTGATTGCTCGCCATTTTTCCATTCCGTTTGCAAAAATCAGCGAGGCGCTCCAGAAGGTTAAGCTGACGAATATGCGGATGGAGTTGGTGGAAGGACGTCACGGTGAAAAAATTATTAATGATGCCTATAATGCCAGCCCCACCTCGATGATGGCGGCAATCGAATTGGTGGCCAATCTCAACGGCTTTGAACGGAAGGTCCTCGTATTGGGCGATATGCTTGAACTTGGCCCTGAAGAGGAGCAATATCATCAAAAAATTGGTGCCGATTTAAATCCTGAACAAATTGATTTGCTATTTACGTATGGCAAACTTGGCGCCCAGATTGCCCATTCTGCAAGAGAAGTTTTAGGTGCAAACCGGGTGTTTGCGTTTTTCGATAAAGATGCCTTAGTGCAACAGTTAGAGCAGCATGTCAATAAAGACACGCTCGTGTTGGTTAAAGCATCTCGTGGAATGAAGTTAGAAGAAGTTGTCAAAGCATTACAGAAGGAATAACCTTATTGGTAATGGATGGATTCCAGCAACAATTGGCGGATAGCATGCTGTAATTGGCGGGGGAGCACATTCCAATTGGCGAGAAATACACTCCAACTGGCGAAAAGAGTGCCCCAATTGGCGAGAAACACACTCCAACTGGCGAAAAGCGCACGCCAATTGGCGAGAAGCACACTCCAACTGGCGAAAAGCGCACGCCAATTGGCGAAAAGCGCACCCCAATTGGCGAGAAACATACTCCATTAGCATAATGCCAACCAAGTGGCCACCATTCCCCGAAATGCAGGACAACCCGTTTATCCTGCCTTAACGGGAGTACGACCCAGCGGGTTTAAATTTCACTTTATTGCAATATATGTATGAAAATGTTATGATTATTTTCAGCATGTCTAGAAATTGACGAAATGAAGGCATACTCCTTTGGAGGAATGTCTTTTTTTGGTAAAATAAAGATGTTGCGTAAATTCGAATAGATCCGTATCGTGAGAATAGATTCGGCACTAGATATATACAATAATTTTCAAATAGACGAAGGAGAATGAAAACATTGACGAAGTTTGAAGAACTAGGAATAAGCCAAGCGACATTAAAGGCTGTCCTCCGCATGGGATTTGAAGAAGCTACTCCAATTCAGGCAGAAACCATTCCACTCAGCCTTGCGAATAATGATGTGATCGGCCAGGCACAGACAGGAACAGGTAAAACAGCCGCTTTCGGAATTCCATTAGTAGAAAAGGTTGATAAACAACTCGAAGCCATTCAAGGGATTATCATTGCACCAACACGAGAGCTTGCGATTCAAGTATCGGAAGAGCTTTATAAAATTGGTGCAGGAAAGAGAGTCCGCGTCCTGCCAATCTATGGCGGTCAGGATATCGGCCGGCAAATTCGTTCGTTAAAAAAAGCACCGCATATAATTGTCGGGACACCAGGACGTCTCCTGGATCATATTAACAGAAAAACGATCCGCCTTGACCATGTTCATACTGTTATTCTCGATGAAGCAAATGAAATGCTAAACATGGGATTTATTGAGGATATCGAAACGATTCTTGCGGAAATTCCGGAAGAACGGCAAACGCTGTTATTCTCAGCAACGATGCCAGCGCCGATTCAGCGGATTGCTGAAAAATTTATGAAGGACCCTAAAGTGGTTCGTGTGAAAACAAAGGAAATGACTGTTCCTTCCATTGAACAATACTACTTGGAAGTACAGGAAAAAAATAAATTTGATGTATTAACCCGGCTGCTTGATATTCAAGCACCAGAGCTGGCAATAGTGTTTGGACGGACGAAACGCCGTGTAGATGAATTATCAGAAGCGTTGAATTTAAGGGGATACACTGCCGAAGGAATTCATGGCGATTTAAGCCAGGCAAAACGGCTTTCAGTTCTCCGCAAATTTAAAGAAGGATCCATTGATGTTCTGGTTGCTACAGATGTGGCAGCTCGGGGGCTGGATATCTCGGGTGTCACCCATGTCTATAATTTTGATATTCCACAAGACCCGGAAAGCTATGTTCACCGCATCGGCCGTACCGGACGTGCTGGAAAAGCCGGCATGGCGATGACATTTGTAACACCGCGCGAGAAATCGTATCTGTTTGTTGTCGAGAAAACAACGAAACGGAAAATGGAACGGATGAAGCCGCCGACCCTTGATGAAGCGCTGGAAGGTCAACAGCGGGCTGTCGTCGATAAAATTTTACAGTCGATTGATAACAATAATCTGCAATATTATAAAGCGGCTGCAGAAGAGTTGCTGGAAACGAATGATGCTTCAACCGTAGTTGCTGCTGCATTGAAAATGTTAACGAAAGAACCGGATACAACACCGGTGAAATTGACGGAAGAAGCACCACTTCCACAAAGACGGGATAAAAAACCGTTTGATCGTGACCGTCGAAGAAGAGATGAGTCACGCGGGTTCAATAGCGACCGTCGAAAAAAGGCTCCAATCAAACCAAGAAGCGGCGGTAAATCATCAAAACCACGAAGCTATAATCATTAATTAAAAAACAAGAAAGCGTTCTGATGATAGTAGGACAGAAGCGTGCGAACCGCTCGTTGATAAATGGAACAAGAGCATGGATAGAACAATTGTCCATGCTCTTTTTTATATTCGCCATTTTGTGCATAATTAGCTGGTGCGATTTACTTAATTTTTTGTATACTTGAACAGTGGAACGTTTCAGTGAAAGGGGCAAAACCAATGATTTCGAAGCCGCAAAAGCGAATTTCACAGAAAGCATTAACGGTATGGCGGATATCCGGTGTCATCACCTCATTAATTGGTTGGTTGATTACGGCTGCTGCCGTATTTTTATTACATATTTTTGATCTCCCGGGTTGGATATCAATCATTTTGATTGTGCTGGCAGTTATTTTTCCTGTTTTACATATTTTTCTCTTTCCGACCCTTAGATGGAAAAGCTGGCGGTATGAAGTTCGCGAAGAAGAAATTGAACTGGAGGAGGGGATATTTGTCAAAACACGGACTTTAGTACCGATGGTCCGGGTTCAGCATGTTGATACAAATCAGGGTCCTCTTTTAAGAAAATATAAGCTTGCCTCCGTTGTCGTTCATACAGCCGCCACTGCCCATACCATTCCGGCATTAGAGGAGACGGAGGCCGAGGAATTACGTTTCTTTATTTCCAAGTTAGCAAGGGTGGCGGAAGAGGATGTCTAAACCAAAGCGGCTTCATCCGATAGCATCTGTTTTATCAGCCGGCAAAGGATTAAAAAAGCTATTATTCCCATTGATTGCACTCATCATCTCGGGTGGCAGTGAGGGGAAAATATCACTTCTTATCACATTGGCTATATCTTTAGTTGCTGTCATTATTTCCCTCATTATCGGGGTAATCTCTTGGCTTCGTTATACATACAGGTTCGAGGAGGATGAGCTTCGCATCGAATACGGCGTGTTTGTTCGGCAAAAACGATACATTCCCTTTGAACGAATTCAAAGCATTAACCTCACAGAGGGGCTTTTGCAGCAAATGTTTGGGCTTGTTAAGGTGCAAATTGAAACGGCAGGCGGTGGTGAAGAGGCAGAAGCGGTCCTATCGGCAGTTTCTAAGGACGATGCGAAACTGATTCAGCAATATGTCACGGTCGCAAAAACAGGTGAAAACCATGAGTTAAAAGATGAACCTGAAGGACAAATCGTTTTTTCGATATCGGTTCCTGAATTAATGATTCTTTCGTTAACATCAGGTGGAGTTGGTGTTGTGATTTCTGCAGCTATCGCCTTTTTGTCACAGCTCGATGACTTTATACCCTATAAGAAGATTTTTGGCGATTTGGAGAAATGGGCCGTCCATAACATTATTGCCTTGGCTTTTCTTGTGTTTATTGGTTTTTTTCTGGCTTGGGTTATTTCTTTAGCCGTAACGATGTTGAAATATGCAAATTTTAACGTGATTAAAACGGAAAAAGATCTTATCATTTCCCAAGGTCTGCTTGAGAAAAAACAAATTACGATCCCGTTAAAGCGGATTCAAGCGATTCGAATTAGCGAGAATATAATCCGGCAAATGCTTGGCTATGCCACCGTTTCCATTGTGAGTGCGGGCGGTTCAACGGCAAATGAGGAAGAGTCCAAGGTTATTTTACTGCCAATTGTCAGAGTGAAGGAAATAGCTTCGTTGTTAAAGGAACCATTGCCGGACTATCAATTGGAGCCTGCTTTAAGTTCTGCTCCAAAAAGAGCGAGGCGGCGCTATATCCTGCGAATCTGGTACATTGTCTTGCCGATCGTCGCGGCAGCGATCTTCTTCTTCCAAACCTGGGGCTTCTTTTCGCTGATCATTCTTGTTGTGGGAACCTGGTGGGCCATTTTAAAATATAACGATGCCGGTTGGAGCTTGGAACAGCAGCAGCTGTGCCTGCGCAGCCGGACCATTAACAGGACGACTGTGTTCATGCCAAGGAAAAGGATTCAAAGCTTGAAATTACGGGAAAGTTATTTTCAACAGAGGCAAGGACTTGGAACACTGGAGGCATTTGTGAAGTCAGGTGCAGGTGATTCCTGGATAGCGGTAGTTGATCTTGAAAGAAGCGACATTCAAAAGGTATATCAATGGTACTCAAGAGAAAGACAGAGGGAGCTCTCCAGCTGATTGGCAAGGGGTCTCCCCATTTTGGGGCTAATAGAAAACTTCACCAATTTCCCTATGTCGCATAAATTCAACTACGCCTCATAAGTCACCCTAACGGATTCGCCAATCGGCAAGTTTCATTTAAAAAAATAGCCGAGGAGAAAACCTCCTAATAAGCCAAAAAGATGCGCGGTAATATTTATATTTGGCTGGATAAAGGTCATAATGAGACTAACGATACATAAGGTAATAATAATTTGTGAGTTTTCCTTGGAGAGCCTATTTTTTTGAAACACAATCATTGCAATATAGTAACCAAACAGACCGAAAATGGCACCGCTCGAGCCGACATGTGTATAGCTGAGCGGTTCAAGCATCACCGTAGCGATATTGGCAATGACACCAGAGGCCAGATAAATGAATAAAAATTTGCTCCCGCCGAGAAGCCGCTCTAATGCCGGACCAAATAAGACCAGCGAAAAACTGTTAAACAGCATATGCGAAAAGCTGGTATGCATAAACGTCGGCGTAATCAGGCGCCAAATTTCGCCCTCCATTATATAAAGATTCACGCCGGAAAAATGTTCATAAAACCAATAGTTTGGAAAAATCGGTAAAATGGTTAATAAATATAAGCCAGAGATGAATGGCGACTATCAATGAAACGATCGGGTATAAGCGAAGAAAATCTTGCAAGCTTTCGGTTCTGGTAAACAAAGGAAGGACCCCCTCTCACTATCATCATAAACAGATTGTTGTTCTTTTACACTATTATGCTAACAAATAATGTTATAGAAGGAAGATGGACATGATTCAAGGGATTGGCATTGATATTATTGAGCTCTCTCGAGTTAAGGAGTTGTTATCCCGACAGCAAAAATTTGTTGACAGAGTGTTAACTGTAAATGAAAAGCGGCAATTTGAAGAACTATCTGCAGCAAGAAGGACGGAGTTTTTAGCAGGCAGATTCGCTGCCAAAGAAGCATACGCCAAAGCAGCTGGGACCGGAATCGGAAGAGAACTGTCGTTTTTAGACATTGAAATTGAAACAGATCATTTAGGCAAGCCGTTTATCGTCAGACCTGCGGGTCAAGCACATGTATCCATCTCACACAGCCGCGATTATTGCGTGGCCCAAGTAATTATTGAGGATTAATTTTACTTTAAGAATTGTCTAGCTCCAGCGCATATTCCCCGGGGTTGTCTCATATATTCGTATGGAATAGGAGAGACAAGGTCAGCAACGGTTAGTTTGAAGCCTGATCCCTGCCTTTCTCTTCTCAAAATCATACGAAATGAGACAAGAAGGGGTTGAAGGAATGAGAAAAAAATTCATGCTGCTCATGACCGGGCTGATGGCCATCTTAATTCTCGCTGCCTGTGGCTCGAAATCACAAGAATGATGTGGTGAAGGAGTTAAAGGAAAAGGACCTAACGAGCTATAAAGTGGATGCCAAAATGACGCTGAAAATGGGAGCAGAATCGCAAGTTTATAATGTGGAAATCTGGCATAAGGATCCAACTTTTTATCGTGTTAATTTGAAAAATACGGAAAAAGACCAAAGCCAAATGATTTTACGGAATAATCAAGGTGTATTTGTGCTAACTCCGGCTTTAAATAAAAGCTTTAAATTCCAAAGCGATTGGCCGCAAAACAGCAGCCAGGCTTATCTGTACGAGTCGTTGATTAAGGATATTGTTGCCGACAAAGAAGCTAAATTTGCCGAAACAAAAGATCATTATATATTCGAAACGAAGACCCGCTATCAAAATAATTCAATGCTTCCGTTTCAAGAGATTAAGTTGAATAAAAAAGATTTATCCCCGGCCAGCGTAAAGGTGATGGATCCGGACCGCAATGCTCTCGTGACGGTCGAGTTTGAAAAGATGAAATTTAAGGCAAGCTTTAACAAAGACGATTTTAAAATGGAAAAAAATATGACTCGTGCCCAGCTTGGTTTACCGGCGATGGCCGACAGCGGTAACGCAGACTTTATTGTAAAGTATCCAACATATGAACTAGAAGGTACGAAGCTACAGGATGAACAAGAAATTGCCCTTGATAATGGCAAACGTGTGGTTCTAACCTATGATGGCAAGAAATCCTATACACTTGTTCAGGAAAAAGTAAAGGTCAAGGAAGCCTCTACGACCTTTGTTGAAGGCAATCTTGTTGATCTAGGCTTTACGATCGGAGCAGTAACAAAACATTCAATCACTTGGTCCCATGATGGCGTTGACTATATGATTGCTTCAAAAAATTTATCAAAAAAAGAAATGATTGAAGTTGCCCAATCTGTCCAAGCCGAAGAAGTAAAATAATCAAGAATGAATTACAGACCTCGAGCCGGGGTCTGTTTTTTCTGAAAAAGGCCGTGCAAACGATAGCAAAACATACTGGCATGCAGGATTCACTCCAACTTTTAGAATTTTTGTGTTAGTGGTAGAATGGGAATGTTCATTTAATAAAACAGGAAGTGAAACCATGGAAGCGCAAGGAACTTTTTACCGTGATACATGGGTAGAAGTGGATTTAGATTCAATACGTAAGAATGTTGCTGCAGTAAAGAAACACGTTCCAAAGGAAATAAACGTCATTGCCGTGGTAAAAGCAAATGCCTATGGCCATGGTGATGTTCAAGTGGCCCAGGCTGCCTTAGAGGCCGGAGCAGTTTACTTAGCAGTGGCTTTTCTTGACGAAGCGATTGCCTTAAGGAACAAAGGAATCACCGCCCCGATTCTGGTATTAGGTGCCTCTCGTCCGGAAGATGTCCGGACGGCAGCCGATAAGCATATCACCCTGACTGTTTTTCAACAGGAATGGCTTCAGGAGGCGCAAAAATATTTGTCTGACAGCGACCGTCTGTTGCTTCATATTAAGGTAGATTCAGGCATGGGGAGAATTGGCGTACGGAGCAGTGAGGAATTAACAGCCATTGAGCAGTTTGTATCAAGGGATAAACGGTTGGTATTTGAAGGCATCTTTACTCACTTTGCCACAGCTGATGAACTCGATACCACCTATTTCAATCAGCAATTAGCCTTTTTTGAAAAAATGCTTGGCCAGTTGTCCCAGCGTCCTCAATATGTTCATACCAGCAATAGTGCTGCCACGATCCGTTTTAAGAAGGCTTATTTTAACACCATCCGGCTGGGGATAGCCATGTATGGGTTAACCCCGTCACTGGAAATGGAAAAAGAAATCCCCTTTCCTTTGCACGAAGCTTTTTCATTGAAAACAAGGCTTGTCAATGTCAAAAAGCTGCACAAGGGGGATAAGGTTAGCTATGGAGCAACCTATGAAAGTCAAGGGGATGAGTGGATTGGTACGCTTCCAATTGGCTATGCCGATGGCTGGATCCGTAAACTTTCAGGCCAGGAAGTGTTAGTCGGAGGCGTACGGGCTCCAATTGTCGGCAGAATATGTATGGATCAATGCATGGTGCGCCTCCCGGAATATTTTCCGCGTGGAACAGAAGTGACATTGATTGGCACCCAGGGGAATCAATTTATCTCCGTTAATGAAATAGCTGCTAAGCTGGAAACAATCAATTATGAAGTACCGTGTATCATAGCCGCCCGGGTTCCAAGGATCTATAAAAAGGACGGAAAGATAGTCGCTATAAAAAATTATCTGCTTAATTCGTGAGTTCTATTAGAGAATATTTAACATATTGATGAGATTGCGTGTAAATCGTGCATAAAAGAATGTCCAATTGGCTTATAATACAGTAGGGATTATATTTAGACTATGCACGAAGGAAGAATAATGTTATTATAAATTATGGTATAGATAAATGATAACATGCCGATGGTAGCCCTTTTATGGGCAGTTATGATGGCATGGGCAGTTTTATGGATATAATTCTGTTTTTTTAAAAATGGTGTGTAGTGATGGTGGAGGTGTATGTTTGTGTCTGAATCCAGCGCAACTACGGAGATCTTGGTGAAATTGCCACAACATTTGTTAACAGAACTTGATGGTTTTGTTCAACAAGAAAATGTAAACCGCAGTGAATTTATCTACCAGGCAACAAAAATGTATTTACGCGAACGAAAACAGAGACAAATTCGCGAATCCATGAGACGTGGATACATGGAAATGGCTAAAATCAATCTAAGAATCGCATCAGAAGCATTTCAGGCAGAATATGAGGCAGAGCATACCGTTGAACGTCTTGTAAGCGGAGGTTAAACCTTTGATTGTCAAGCGTGGTGACGTATATTTCGCGGACCTATCCCCAGTTGTTGGTTCTGAACAAGGCGGTGTCCGTCCTGTTCTTGTCATCCAAAACGATATCGGGAATCGGTTTAGTCCCACAGTTATTATTGCAGCGATTACTGCTCAAATTCAAAAAGCGAAGCTACCTACTCATGTTGAAATTGATGCAAAACGCTACGGATTTGAACGAGATTCCGTCATCCTGTTGGAGCAAATTCGTACAATCGATAAACAGCGATTAACCGATAAAATTACCCATCTCGATGAGGAAATGATGGAGAAAGTGGATGAAGCCTTACAAGTGAGTCTAGGTCTCATCGAATTCTAGGGAAATGACACGCTCTTTTAAGAAAAAAGAGCGTTTTTTCGTACATATTTTTCTGCCTTCAACTGCTTGAGCAAGCTGAAAAAGCTTGCTTTTTCTTTTTGACGGACTTGTGTTAATGAAAATACCCCCGTTATTCTGATAAAATAAGAGGAAAGGAATGGAGGTTTATCTGAGTGACTGAAACAATCGTAAAAGAGGATCAACATATCGGCAAAATCGCCGCTGAACAAGGAATATCCCCCAAACAGGTGAAGAGTGTCATTTCATTAACAAATGAGGGTAATACAGTTCCCTTTATTGCCCGCTACCGCAAAGAAATGACCGGCGCTCTTGATGAAGTTCAAATCCGTAACATTTTAGAACGATGGCAATATCTCCAAAACCTTGATCAGCGAAAAGAAGAAGTATTACGAATTATTGCTGAGCAAGGGAAATTAACCGAAGAACTGCAACGGACAATCGTCAAAGCGGAGAAGCTGCAAGAGGTCGAAGATTTATACCGTCCTTATAAACAAAAGCGACGGACAAAGGCAACGGTTGCCAAAGAAAAAGGTCTCGAACCATTGGCGGAGTGGCTGCTTACTTTTTCAACCGAGAGCGTTGAAGAGAAGGCAAAAGAATTTTTGTCCGATGAAAAAGAAGTGCTCACTGTCGATGATGCCATTGCCGGGGCGCGGGATATCATTGCCGAAATGGTGTCTGATGATGCGGACGGCCGCAAGTGGATTCGCCGCGAAACATTTAAATCTGGTTCCGTCGTCTCTGCGGTTAAGGATGCGGAGAAGGATGAAAAAAATGTCTACGAAATGTACTATGAGTATGAAGAACCGGTAAGTAAAATTGTTCCTCACCGCATTTTGGCCTTGAATCGTGGTGAAAAAGAAGACATTCTCAGAGTATCGATCAAAATGAATGTTGACTTCATTCTTTCTTATCTAACCAGAAAATGGGTAAAAAAAGAAAATACTCCTGCGACCGCAATTGTTCAAGAAGCAATTGAAGACGGCTATAAACGATTAATTCAGCCTTCAATCGAGCGGGAGATCCGTAACGAATTAACTGAAAAGGCGGAAGAACAAGCGATACATATTTTTTCCGAAAATCTAAGGAATTTGCTTTTACAACCGCCGCTAAAAGGGAAAATGGTTTTAGGAGTGGACCCTGCTTATCGGACTGGCTGCAAGCTGGCTGTCGTCGATGAAACTGGAAAAGTACTCAAAATTGATGTAATTTATCCGCATCCCCCTGTTTCAAAAACGAAGGAAGCTCGTGAAAAATTAATCAAAATCCTGCGAGATTACAAAGTAGAAATGTGTGCCATTGGAAACGGCACGGCCTCGAGGGAAACAGAGCAATTTGTTGCGGATATTTTAAAAGAAATGGATGAAGAAATTTTCTATATTATCGTAAATGAAGCTGGCGCTAGTGTGTATTCCGCATCGGATTTGGCACGTGAAGAGTTTCCGGATTTGCATGTTGAGGAAAGAAGTGCCGTTTCGATTGCCCGCCGCCTGCAGGACCCGCTGGCTGAATTAGTCAAAATTGATCCAAAATCGGTAGGAGTCGGACAATATCAGCATGACGTATCGCAAAAACGGCTTTCTGAATCGTTACATTTTGTTGTGGAAACGGCAGTTAACCAGGTTGGTGTTAATGTCAATACTGCTTCCGCATCATTGCTGCAATATGTTTCCGGGCTGACCAAGACGGCTGCAAATAATGTCGTCAAGCTGCGGGAGGAGGAAGGAAAATTCACCAGCAGGGCACAGTTAAAGAAGGTCCCTCGGCTTGGAGCTAAAACGTATGAACAGGCAATTGGTTTCCTCAGGGTGCTTGATGGGCAAGAACCGTTAGACCGTACCGCAATTCACCCGGAAAACTATGATGAGGTTAAGAAACTTTTAACGAACCTAGGTTTTACCACGGCAGATCTAGGAACGGAAGAGTTGAAAAATGCTTTAAATGGACTCGACTTAAAGGCTGTATCTGTAGAGTTGGCCATAGGTGAATTAACTCTAAAAGACATCGTCGATGCATTAATGAGGCCGGAAAGAGATCCGCGTGATGACCTGCCTCGTCCACTGTTGAAAAAAGATGTTTTAAAACTGGAGGATTTGAAACCGGGGATGGAACTGCAGGGAACGGTCCGAAATGTAGTCGACTTTGGTGCATTTATCGATATCGGAGTAAAGCAGGATGGGCTTGTTCACATCTCCAAGCTTAGCAAACGCTTTGTAAAGCATCCAATGGACATCGTTTCCGTGGGAGACGTTGTCACAGTCTGGGTTGATTCTGTCGATATGAAAAAAGGACGCGTGGCCCTAACAATGTTGCAACCGTCCTGATCAAAAGAAAAAACACTGTTTTTTAATATAGTGAAAGCGCCTGGGACTTCTTTGGTTCTAAAATCAAACTGCCAAGAAGACTAATAGCAGCCTTTGGGCCAGCTTCCTTGTTGCCCATTGGAATTATCCAAGGCGCTTACGCTTTTATTATGAGCAGTGTTTTTTTCTGTAAAAAAACCAACATTGGTTTAATAATTTGATCTGATGGCGGTTTTTTTCAAAAAAGGCTCTTTTCATTTGGTTTTGAAACCAAGTCGGCATAATGAAACCTCCCAAAGTGGATTTTCATTAAGTGTATAAATAATATATGCTATAATAGGTTGTCACGTTCTTACAGAAGCGAGGGAGCGGAAAATTGAATGATGTAGAACTGCAATTATTAGTTGAAAAGATATCCATCGATTCATTCGGCAAGCCATTTAAGCATAGGGCAGTTTTTAACACCAGATTAAGAACCACCGGGGGCCGCTATCTTCTGGGAACCCATAATATAGAAATAAATAAGAGATATCTAGAGCAGCTTGGCCATAAGGAATTAATCGGGATCATTAAGCACGAATTATGTCATTACCATCTTCATCTTGAAGGAAAAGGACACCAACACCGTGATAAGGATTTTAAGCAGTTATTAAAAAAAGTAGGTGCACCCCGTTTTTGTAATCAGCTCCCGGAAGCCAAAGCAAAACGTCCCGTGAAAAAATTTCTCGTCTATCAATGTACCAATTGCCATCTTACCTATCAGAGAAAAAGAAGTATCAACACGAGCAGATTTGTTTGCGGAAGGTGCAGGGGCAAATTAGCAAAAGTGAAGGAAGTTATTCTAAAATAAATATGCTCCGTTCCATTTATTTCTACTATAAATCTTATTGACTTTAACTTCTCCCGTCATTATAATGTAAAGAGTCGATAAGGCATCTGCCTTATTTTTTAGTTTTATTCCGCAATAGCTCAGTGGTAAAGACGAGCAAAGCGTCGTGGAAAAGCTGCGAGTTGTACACGCCGAGACGCTGCTTGAATAAGCATACTGAGGCGGGGACACAATTTATGCAATGAGTATGGAATACATTTTATTTTTCCGCAGTAGCTCAGTGGTAGAGCTATCGGCTGTTAACCGATCGGTCGTAGGTTCGAATCCTACCTGCGGAGCCATATAGGGGAAGTACTCAAGTGGCTGAAGAGGCGCCCCTGCTAAGGGTGTAGGTCGCGTAAGCGGCGCGAGGGTTCAAATCCCTCCTTCTCCGTTTAATAAACATTTTCGGCCCCTTGGTCAAGCGGTTAAGACACCGCCCTTTCACGGCGGTAACACGGGTTCGAATCCCGTAGGGGTCATCAGAAATGGGAGATGAGGTTTAGTCCATTTCCTGTTTCTTTCCATAATAATTTATTATTGTTGGGCTATAGCCAAGCGGTAAGGCAACGGACTTTGACTCCGTCATTCGCAGGTTCGAATCCTGCTAGCCCAGCCATTTCAAAAAATGCGGGTGTGGCGGAATTGGCAGACGCACCAGACTTAGGATCTGGCGCCGCAAGGCGTGGGGGTTCGACTCCCTTCACCCGCACCAGAATTTACCTCTTGAAATATAGAAATATATCTGCTAAGATGAATCTCGTCGTTGATAATGCGGTCGTGGCGGAATGGCAGACGCGCTAGGTTGAGGGCCTAGTGGTGGCAACACCGTGGAGGTTCAAGTCCTCTCGGCCGCACCAAAAAAACATTGACAAACCAATGTGCTTGTGATATTATTTAAAAGTTGGTTATTAAAAACGCGCCCGTAGCTCAATTGGATAGAGCGTCTGACTACGGATCAGAAGGTTATGGGTTCGACTCCTATCGGGCGCGCCATATTAACGGGAAATAGCTCAGCTTGGTAGAGCACTTGGTTTGGGACCAAGGGGTCGCAGGTTCGAATCCTGTTTTCCCGACCATTCAAAATAATCAACCTCATCTTATAATGTATGCGGGTGTAGTTTAGTGGTAAAACCACAGCCATGAGCAAAAGCACCTATGGATTCACTTCGAGTTGCCTCGACGCATAAAACATCCTTGATTAAACTTGAAGAGGAAGAGGCATGAAGATTCGTAAGCAAAATGTGGTTAGTAAATTATTATTATATGCGGGTGTAGTTTAGTGGTAAAACCACAGCCTTCCAAGCTGTTGTTGTGGGTTCGATTCCCATCACCCGCTCCACTTTAATTAGTTGGATGGTTCTTTGAAAACTAAACAAACAAAAACGTCAACAAACAATAATCATTCATTTCTTTATTGAAATGAAGCCAACGTTAAATTTTATGAGCTATTTCAACTCAACTTTATTGGAGAGTTTGATCCTGGCTCAGGACGAACGCTGGCGGCGTGCCTAATACATGCAAGTCGAGCGAATCAAGAGGAGCTTGCTCCTCGAGGTTAGCGGCGGACGGGTGAGTAACACGTGGGCAACCTGCCTGTAAAACTGGGATAACTTCGGGAAACCGGAGCTAATACCGGATGACTCTTATTTACACATGTAGATAAGCTAAAAGACGGCGCAAGCTGTCACTTACAGATGGGCCCGCGGCGCATTAGCTAGTTGGTGAGGTAACGGCTCACCAAGGCGACGATGCGTAGCCGACCTGAGAGGGTGATCGGCCACACTGGGACTGAGACACGGCCCAGACTCCTACGGGAGGCAGCAGTAGGGAATCTTCCACAATGGACGAAAGTCTGATGGAGCAACGCCGCGTGAGCGATGAAGGCCTTCGGGTCGTAAAGCTCTGTTGTTAGGGAAGAACAAGTATCGGAGTAACTGCCGGTACCTTGACGGTACCTAACCAGAAAGCCACGGCTAACTACGTGCCAGCAGCCGCGGTAATACGTAGGTGGCAAGCGTTGTCCGGAATTATTGGGCGTAAAGCGCGCGCAGGCGGTCCTTTAAGTCTGATGTGAAAGCCCACGGCTCAACCGTGGAGGGTCATTGGAAACTGGGGGACTTGAGTGCAGAAGAGGAAAGCGGAATTCCACGTGTAGCGGTGAAATGCGTAGAGATGTGGAGGAACACCAGTGGCGAAGGCGGCTTTCTGGTCTGTAACTGACGCTGAGGCGCGAAAGCGTGGGGAGCAAACAGGATTAGATACCCTGGTAGTCCACGCCGTAAACGATGAGTGCTAAGTGTTAGAGGGTTTCCGCCCTTTAGTGCTGCAGCTAACGCATTAAGCACTCCGCCTGGGGAGTACGGCCGCAAGGCTGAAACTCAAAGGAATTGACGGGGGCCCGCACAAGCGGTGGAGCATGTGGTTTAATTCGAAGCAACGCGAAGAACCTTACCAGGTCTTGACATCCTCTGACACTCCTAGAGATAGGACGTTCCCCTTCGGGGGACAGAGTGACAGGTGGTGCATGGTTGTCGTCAGCTCGTGTCGTGAGATGTTGGGTTAAGTCCCGCAACGAGCGCAACCCTTGATCTTAGTTGCCAGCATTCAGTTGGGCACTCTAAGGTGACTGCCGGTGACAAACCGGAGGAAGGTGGGGATGACGTCAAATCATCATGCCCCTTATGACCTGGGCTACACACGTGCTACAATGGATGGTACAAAGGGCAGCGAAGCCGCGAGGCTAAGCCAATCCCATAAAACCATTCTCAGTTCGGATTGCAGGCTGCAACTCGCCTGCATGAAGCCGGAATCGCTAGTAATCGCGGATCAGCATGCCGCGGTGAATACGTTCCCGGGCCTTGTACACACCGCCCGTCACACCACGAGAGTTTGTAACACCCGAAGTCGGTGGGGTAACCGCAAGGAGCCAGCCGCCTAAGGTGGGACAAATGATTGGGGTGAAGTCGTAACAAGGTAGCCGTATCGGAAGGTGCGGCTGGATCACCTCCTTTCTAAGGATCATTTTGTTCTTGCGAACAAATAAAGAGTTTGTTGTACGTATTTTGTTTGTTTAGTTTTGAGAGAATAATCCTCTCGTTAAGTTTGCTCCTGCGCCGCAGTAGTTCGAGGAAGTATTCCTCAGCTCGTCGCAAGGCAGCTTGAAGCAAAACTAAGAAGGTCATTCATGAAGTTGATTCGTGGAAGTCGCCTTGTTTAGTTTTGAGGGAATAATCTCTCATAAAGCTATATGATCCATCACTTCGTGATGAAAATCAGTGGCCTTGTTCCTTGAAAACTAGATAATCGTAATAGAAGAAGTAACCAAGTAAGAACCGAGTATCGCCATTTTAGGTTTTAAACCTTTTAGGTCATGACAAATCAGCAGCGAGAAGGTCAAGGAAGCGAGTGAGCGAAGACCGGAGCGTGCTTAAGGGCACGTGAGGATCTGAGTGAACGAAGCTGACGCAGAGATTCGACGCTGATCATTTGTCAGAGGTTAAGTTAGAAAGGGCGCACGGTGGATGCCTTGGCACTAGGAGCCGATGAAGGACGGGACTAACACCGATATGCTTCGGGGAGCTGTAAGTAAGCGTCGATCCGGAGATTTCCGAATGGGGGAACCCCCTGCTCGTAATGGAGTAGGATCCTTACCTGAATTCATAGGGTAAGGAAGGCAGACCCGGGGAACTGAAACATCTAAGTACCCGGAGGAAGAGAAAGCAAACGCGATTCCCCAAGTAGCGGCGAGCGAAACGGGAACAGCCCAAACCGAAAGGCTTGCCTTTCGGGGTTGTAGGACACTCAACATGGAGTTACAAAGGAACGGAGTAGACGAAGCGATCTGGAAAGGTCCGCAAGAGAAGGTAAAAGCCCTGTAGTCGAAACTTCGTTCCCTCCTGAGTGGATCCTGAGTACGGCCGGACACGTGAAATCTGGTCGGAAGCTGGGAGGACCATCTCCCAAGGCTAAATACTCCCTAGTGACCGATAGTGAACCAGTACCGTGAGGGAAAGGTGAAAAGCACCCCGGGAGGGGAGTGAAAGAGAACCTGAAACCGTGTGCCTACAAGTAGTCAAAGCCCTTTAACGGGTAATGGCGTGCCTTTTGTAGAATGAACCGGCGAGTTACGATTGCATGCAAGGTTAAGTTGAAGAGACGGAGCCGCAGCGAAAGCGAGTCTTAAGTAGGGCGATCTTTAGTATGTAGTTGTAGACCCGAAACCAGGTGATCTACCCATGTCCAGGGTGAAGGTAGGGTAACACCTACTGGAGGCCCGAACCCACGCACGTTGAAAAGTGCGGGGATGAGGTGTGGGTAGCGGAGAAATTCCAATCGAACTTGGAGATAGCTGGTTCTCTCCGAAATAGCTTTAGGGCTAGCCTCACGGCTTGGAGTCTTGGAGGTAGAGCACTGTTTGGACTAGGGGCCCTCATCGGGTTACCGAATTCAGACAAACTCCGAATGCCAAAGACTTACCCGTGGGAGTCAGACTGCGAGTGATAAGATCCGTAGTCAAAAGGGAAACAGCCCAGACCACCAGCTAAGGTCCCAAAGTATACGTTAAGTGGAAAAGGATGTGGAGTTGCTTAGACAACCAGGATGTTGGCTTAGAAGCAGCCACCATTTAAAGAGTGCGTAATAGCTCACTGGTCGAGTGACTCTGCGCCGAAAATGTACCGGGGCTAAACGTATCACCGAAGCTGTGGATGGACACCGTTGGTGTCCGTGGTAGGAGAGCGTTCTAAGGGCGTTGAAGCTGGACCGGAAGGACTGGTGGAGCGCTTAGAAGTGAGAATGCCGGTATGAGTAGCGAAAGATGAGTGAGAATCTCATCCACCGAATGCCTAAGGTTTCCTGAGGAAGGCTCGTCCGCTCAGGGTTAGTCGGGACCTAAGCCGAGGCCGAAAGGCGTAGGCGATGGACAACAGGTTGATATTCCTGTACCACCTCTGAATCGTTTGAGTGATGGGGGGACGCAGGAGGATAGGGTAAGCGCGCTGCTGGTCATGCGCGTCCAAGCAGTTAGGCTGGTGAATAGGAAAATCCGTTCACCGTGAAGGCTCGAGCTGTGACGGCGAGGGAAATACAGTACCGAAGTTCCTGATTCCACACTGCCAAGAAAAGCCTCTAGCGAGATTCAAGGTGCCCGTACCGCAAACCGACACAGGTAGGCGAGGAGAGAATCCTAAGGTGAGCGAGAGAACTCTCGTTAAGGAACTCGGCAAAATGACCCCGTAACTTCGGGAGAAGGGGTGCTTTTTAGGGTGCATAGCCCTGAAAAGCCGCAGTGAATAGGCCCAGGCGACTGTTTAGCAAAAACACAGGTCTCTGCGAAGCCGCAAGGCGAAGTATAGGGGCTGACGCCTGCCCGGTGCTGGAAGGTTAAGAGGAGGGGTTAGCCTTAAAAGCGAAGCTCTGAATCGAAGCCCCAGTAAACGGCGGCCGTAACTATAACGGTCCTAAGGTAGCGAAATTCCTTGTCAGGTAAGTTCTGACCCGCACGAAAGGCGTAACGATCTGGGCACTGTCTCAACGAGAGACTCGGTGAAATTATAGTACCTGTGAAGATGCAGGTTACCCGCGACAGGACGGAAAGACCCCATGGAGCTTTACTGTAGCCTGATATTGAATTTTGGTACAGCTTGTACAGGATAGGTAGGAGCCTGAGAAACCGGAGCGCCAGCTTCGGTGGAGGCGTCGGTGGGATACTACCCTGGCTGTATTGAAATTCTAACCCGCACCCCTCAATCGGGGTGGGAGACAGTGTCAGGTGGGCAGTTTGACTGGGGCGGTCGCCTCCCAAAGAGTAACGGAGGCGCCCAAAGGTTCCCTCAGAATGGTTGGAAATCATTCGCAGAGTGTAAAGGCACAAGGGAGCTTGACTGCGAGACCTACAAGTCGAGCAGGGACGAAAGTCGGGCTTAGTGATCCGGTGGTTCCGCATGGAAGGGCCATCGCTCAACGGATAAAAGCTACCCTGGGGATAACAGGCTTATCTCCCCCAAGAGTCCACATCGACGGGGAGGTTTGGCACCTCGATGTCGGCTCATCGCATCCTGGGGCTGTAGTCGGTCCCAAGGGTTGGGCTGTTCGCCCATTAAAGCGGTACGCGAGCTGGGTTCAGAACGTCGTGAGACAGTTCGGTCCCTATCCGTCGTGGGCGCAGGAAATTTGAGAGGAGCTGTCCTTAGTACGAGAGGACCGGGATGGACGCACCGCTGGTGTACCAGTTGTCTTGCCAAAGGCATCGCTGGGTAGCTATGTGCGGACGGGATAAGTGCTGAAAGCATCTAAGCATGAAGCCCCCCTCGAGATGAGATTTCCCATAGCTTTAAGCTAGTAAGATCCCTGAAAAATGATCAGGTTGATAGGTCAGAGGTGGAAGCGTGGTGACACGTGGAGCTGACTGATACTAATCGATCGAGGACTTAACCAAATAGAAAAGCGGAAGCGTCCGCTTAGCAACGTATGGCTTCCTCGAAAAAGCTAATGCTTTTTCCTCGTGCGATGCCTACGCTGACGAAGTGTTCCTTGTGGTGGGCTTTGACTGAGATAAAGGAAACACGAAGAGTGAAACGATTCAATGTTGACTTATCGTAGGGAAAAGACCGAAAGACACTAGTTGCTGGACGCTGGAGCTAGACATGAATCAGAAAGCGAACTCGTTCTTCAATGGAACTTCTTCTGTATTATCTAGTTTTGAGGGAATGAAAAAATTTAGATTTCCCCTTGAAAAATTTCAAAAAGACATTATAATAAAATAGTGTCAGCTAAATAGTCCGGCGGTGATGGCGAGAAGGTCACACCCGTTCCCATACCGAACACGGAAGTTAAGCTTCTCAGCGCCGATGGTAGTTGGGGCACGCGCCCCTGTGAGAGTAGGACGCTGCCGGGCTGTTTTAATAAAACAATATTTTTCTATTATCGCGGGGTGGAGCAACGAGCGTTGCTTCAATGAATAAACTCCGAGTTGTCCCGACGCATTAGCTCCTCTGAATAAGCTGGTAGAGGAAGGGACAGTCCTTATGCATGGGGCATAGGAAAATTTTATATCTTATTATTATCGCGGGGTGGAGCAGTCCGGTAGCTCGTCGGGCTCATAACCCGAAGGTCGCAGGTTCAAATCCTGCCCCCGCAATCTGGTCTGGTAGTTCAGCTGGTTAGAATGCCTGCCTGTCACGCAGGAGGTCGCGGGTTCGAGTCCCGTCCAGACCGCCATCTTCAAAAAATAGTCAGCACGAAACGATGTTTCGGCTTTTTTTATGTTCGCTAACTAAAAGACTACATATCAAATACGTTCCCTTAGGAAACATCCTAAGGTTTTTTTGTATAAAAATAAGGTAAAATGAAGATAAAGATCTTTTACAGTAAAATAGGTGATTAGATGGCCCAGTATGAACTAAAAACAAATAATTCAGAGGAAACCAGTGAATTTGCAGAAAGAATTGCCGCCCATTTGCAGCCGGGTGATGTGATTGCCCTTGAAGGCGATTTAGGGGCAGGCAAAACTACTTTTACAAAAGGTATTGCTAAAGGTTTGGATATTAAGAGGACTGTTAACAGCCCCACTTTTACCATTATAAAAGAGTATCAGGGGAGGCTCCCTTTATATCATATGGATGTCTATCGGGTAGAAGATTCATTGGAGGATTTGGGATTTGATGAATACTTTGAAGGTCATGGTGTCACTGTAGTGGAATGGGCCCATGTCATCAAAGAGCAGCTGCCTAATGAGCTGTTAACGGTTTATTTATATCATCATGAAGGCGAACAGCGAACCATCGTCCTCATTCCCAAAGGCCGAAGATATGAGCAATTATGTAAGGAGATTTTTCAATGACGATTTTAGCGATCGATACTTCCAATAATCCGTTGGGGGTAGCGCTTTTACAGGAAGATCAAGTAATTGGTGAATATATTACCAATTTAAAAAAGAATCACTCCATTCGGATCATGCCGGCGATTCAGACACTCATGGAGGATTGTGAAAAGCAGCCGACAGATTTGACAAAAATTGTGGTCGCCAAGGGTCCAGGCTCTTATACTGGAGTAAGAATTGGCGTAACCATTGCGAAAACATTAGCGTGGTCGTTAAATATTCCTCTTGTCGGCATTTCCAGCCTGGAGGTATTGGCAGCCGCGCCGGCAAGACGCTTTGAAGGCTATGTGTCACCTATATTTGACGCTAGAAGGGGACAAGTCTATACAGGGTTGTACCGTTTTGAAAATGGTAGACTTACCACCGTTGAACCAGATCAGTTAGCAATGGCTGTAGATTGGGCACCCAAATTAGCGCAACTAGGCCAAGCTGTTTTGTTTGTCGGTAATGATGTGCCGCTTCATCGCAAGGTATTTGAAGAAAGATTGGGGTCAAAGGCGATTTTTGCAAATCCAACTGAACAAAATCCCCGTCCTGCTGAGCTAGCATGGTTAGGAAAAGATAAGCCGGGTGAGGATGTGCATACTTTTGTGCCTAACTATATTCGCTTAGCGGAGGCCGAAGCAAAGTGGCTGGAGAAACAAGGAAAAACTTTAAATGGATAGGAAATGAGAAATGGACGATTCATATGTATTTCGCTATATGCGAGAAGATGATATTGACCAGGTTTTAGAGGTGGAACATGCTTCTTTCACGCTGCCGTGGAGCAGGGAGGCTTTTTATAATGAATTACACAATAACCAATTTGCGGTTTACATTGTCATTGAACATGACAAAAGGGTAGTTGGTTACTGCGGAGCATGGATGATTGTGGATGAAGCACATGTGACGAATGTTGCCATCCTCCCGGAATATCGCGGAAAAAAACTTGGTGACGCGATGATGCGCTATTTAATGGAACTTGCCCGTCTTAAAGGAGTCCGGACAATGACACTGGAAGTGAGGGTGACGAATCATATCGCTCAATCGCTGTATCGAAAAATGGGATTCCAAAATGGCGGCATTCGGAAAAATTATTATTCGGATAATCAAGAAGACGCCTTAGTAATGTGGGTGAACGTATGAAAAAGGATTTGTTAATTTTAGGAATTGAAACAAGCTGCGATGAAACGGCAGCGGCGATTACAAAGAATGGCCGCGAAATTATCGCGAACGTTGTAGCATCGCAAATTGAAAGCCATAAACGCTTTGGAGGGGTTGTCCCGGAGATTGCCTCCAGACATCATGTTGAACAAATAACGATTGTGATCGAAGCGGCGCTTAAGCAGGCAAATGTCACAATGTCAGAAATTGATGCAATTGCTGTTACTGAAGGCCCGGGTTTGGTAGGTGCTCTCTTAATAGGGGTTAATGCGGCGAAAGCGCTGGCCTTTGCGCATCAAAAACCGCTTGTGCCAGTCCATCATATTGCCGGGCATATTTATGCCAATCGGCTGGTAACAGAACTGCAGTTTCCACTCTTAGCCCTGGTCGTCTCAGGGGGACATACAGAGCTGGTCTATATGAAGGAACATGGTCATTTTGAGGTGATTGGGGAAACGCGCGATGACGCTGCCGGCGAGGCCTATGACAAGGTAGCCCGGGTATTAAATATGCCGTATCCTGGGGGTCCGCATATTGATCGCTTGGCTCACGAAGGCAGCCCGGTGATTGATTTGCCACGGCCCTGGCTTGAAGGCTCTTATGACTTTAGCTTCAGCGGGTTAAAATCAGCTGTTATTAACACTGTCCACAATGCTGAGCAGCGCGGTGAAGCGATTGCCCCAGAGGATTTAGCTGCGAGCTTTCAGGCAAGTGTAGTCGATGTCTTAGTGAAAAAAACCGTCGATGCCGTTGCGGAATATGGAGTAAAACAGGTGTTAGTAGCCGGTGGGGTGGCCGCAAACAAAGGTCTTAGAAGTGCTTTAGAGGAAGCCTTTTCCGGCTTGGATGTGGAATTAGTGATACCGCCGTTATCATTTTGTACCGATAATGCTGCCATGATTGCGGCAGCCGGCAGTGTAATGTTTGAAAAAGGAGTCAGAGCGGATTTGTCTCTTAATGCGATTCCTGGACTTGAAATTGAGATATTTAATTAAAACTGGGCCCTCCTTTTTTTGGAGGGTTATTTTTTTAGCTAATAAGGAGGTATAAAATTTTCCTAAATTTTATACCTCCTTATGTCGCATAAATTCAACTACGCCTCTGCCTTCGTCCTTAAGGACTCGCCAGTCGACGAGTTTTCATTTAACCAATCGTTTAATTAAAACTGGCTAATGTGCCCTTAATTAAACGATTGATTAAATTGGAGAAAAACATAAAAAATGTGGATAAGTCGCTTATGTAATAATCCAATTGTGGGTAATTCATTTAATAATTGTGGATAATGTGGATAAAAACAGATATTTTTGTGGATAATGTGGAAAAGTTAAATCATGTTTATGAGTTAGCTATTCTTCATGTGGATAAAATTGTGGAAAAGATATTTTGAAGGTTACAGCATAATTTTTTATCATTAAAAAAAGCTGCCATACCAGAAAAGGCGGGTTCGGCAGCCGTCAAATAGATAAGTTATTCCGCCAGCTCAGCCCATTCATCCATTAACTGATCAAGCTGGGCCTTTGTCTTTTCATTGCTTTGGGTAATCTCCATTACCTTTTGATGATCCTGAAAAATCTTAGGATCGCATAAAAGCTGTTCATACTCTTGAATTTGCGCTTCCAATTCTTCAATTCGCTGTTCAATTTCTTCCAGCTTGCGTTTCCGCTGACGTTCCAGCTTCTTACTTTCCTTATCTTGTTGATAACTTACTTTTTCTGAACGGTCAGCAGCGGCAGCCTTTTTCTCGAGAGAGGCAAGCTCAATAGCAGCGAGTTCTTCCTGTTCCAATTTCTTCTCGACGTAATAATCATAATCTCCAAGAAACTCAGTGCTCCCCTCGCGGCTCAGCTCAATCACCTTCGTTGCAATCCGATTGATAAAATATCTGTCATGGGAAACAAATAAAAGTGTCCCTGGATAGTCGATTAAGGCATTTTCAAGGACTTCTTTGCTATCAAGATCAAGATGGTTTGTTGGTTCATCCAAGATTAGCAGATTGGCTTTTTCCATCATCAGCTTTGCTAAGGCCAGCCGTGCTTTTTCACCACCGCTCAGCGATGAGACAGTTTTTAATACATCATCACCAGAAAAAAGAAAATTTCCAAGCACAGTGCGGATTTCCTTTTCTGGTTTAAGTGGGTATTCATCCCAAAGTTCGTTTAAGACCCGTTTGTTGGAAGTCAAGTTTGCCTGCTCCTGGTCATAATAACCAATCAATAAATTGGACCCATATAAAATTTCTCCGCCAAGCGGTTTTAGCTTTTTAATAATCGTCTTAAGCAGAGTGGACTTACCGATGCCGTTTGGGCCGACCAAAGCAATGCTGTCACCCCTAAATACGCGGAAAGAAATGTTCTCCGATACTTTCTCGCCATCATAACCGACTGCAAGGGAATTTACCGCTAATACATCGTTGCCGCTTTGCTTTTCAATGTCAAATGAAAAATTGGCAGACTTTTCATCACCTAACGGACGGTCGATAACTTCCATTTTCTCTAGCCTTTTCCTCCGGCTTTGCGCCCGTTTCGTCGTTGTCGCCCGGGCGATATTGCGCTGGATAAAATCTTGCAGGGCAGCGATTTCTTGCTGCTGTTTTTCATATAGCTTCATGTCACGTTCAAAATTGGCTGCCTTCTGTTCTAAATAAGCACTATAATTGCCGCTAAACCGTTGGATGCGGTTGCGCGATAATTCGTACACCTGAGTGACCACTTTGTCCAAGAAATAGCGGTCGTGCGAAACAATTAAAATGGCCCCATCATACCCTTGTAAATATTGTTCAAGCCAGGAGAGCGTTTCGATATCCAGATGGTTGGTGGGCTCGTCCAATATTAAAATGTCCGGTTTCGTCAGCAGTAACTTACCTAACGCAAGCCGTGTTTTTTGACCGCCACTGAGGCTTGAGATCATCAATGAATGGTCATGAAAATTGAGTCCATGCAGCACGGAGCGAATATCCGCTTCAAATTGATAGCCGCCAAGTTCTTTAAACTGGACCTGTAAATGGTCATATTCATGAATAATTCGTTCGTACTTTGCCTGATGGTTAAAAATATCAGGATCAGCCATTTGCTCCTCAAGCTTGCGTAAAGATTTTTCCATCTTTCGAAGTGCTTCGAAGACACTCAACATTTCCTCCCAGATGGAAAAATTGGATTCCAAACCGGTATTCTGGGCTAAATAGCCGATTGTTACCTCTTTCGGCTTGATGATCTCGCCGCCATCATAAGACAGATGTCCAGCAATAATTTTCAATAATGTCGATTTACCTGCCCCGTTCCGGCCGACGAGGGCGACGCGGTCCCGAGTTTGTAATTCTAGCTTTATATTCGATAAAATAAGGTCAGCACCATAATATTTTTGTAATTGATTAACTTGCAGTAAAATCATGTTCATTCACCTCTATACTTACAAATAGTGTACCTTATTCCCGAAAGGGCGGCAATACGAGCAAAAAAGCCGTAATTGGATAAAAAAATATACCGTTAGTTCAAAGTTTCACACACATCGACAAAAAAATATAGTATCATTTGGGAGGAGGTATTTATAATGGCTGAGTTTACTCATTTTAATGAAGAAGGAAGAGCAAAGATGGTGGACGTCAGCAATAAGCCGAAAACAGTCCGCACTGCTTTTGCTCATTCCAGCATTACCGTAAGTGAAGAAATTTACCAAAAAATAACGCATCATGAAATGAAAAAAGGCGATGTCTTGGCAGTTGCTCAAGTTGCTGCGGTAATGGCGGCCAAGAAAACCTGGGAGATCATTCCGATGTGCCACCCTATTCCGTTAACAGGGATAAATATTAGTTTTTCCTGGGAGCAAATTCAATTAAAACAATACCAGTTACATATTGCCGTATCTGTGAAAACAATCGGTAGCACGGGAGTTGAGATGGAAGCGTTAACAGCAGCCTCTGCGTGTGCTTTAACGGTCTATGACATGTGTAAAGCAGTGGATAAGGGTATGGTAATCGGACCAACTTATTTAGTGGAAAAAACCGGCGGTAAAAGTGGTGACTATAAAAGAACCGACCTGATTTGAACATGCAGCAATGGAGCTAATACTTGAAGCGGGGTGAAGGAGAGAATGTCGAATGAAACGACGAAGATTCCACAGGCAACAGCAAAGCGGCTACCGTTATATTATCGGTTTTTAAAAAATCTGCATTCTTCTGGTAAACAAAGGGTGTCGTCAGCAGAGTTAAGTGAAGCAGTGAAGGTTGATTCAGCTACAATTCGCAGGGATTTTTCCTATTTTGGTGCCCTCGGGAAAAAAGGATATGGCTATAATGTAAATTATTTATTATCCTTTTTTCGGAAAACTCTGGACCAGGATGAATTAACGAAAGTAGCCCTAATTGGTGTGGGTAATTTAGGAACTGCCTTTTTAAATTATAATTTTATGAAAAATAATAATACCAAAATCACCTGCGCCTTCGATGTTGACCCTGGAAAGGTTGGAACATTAATTGGTGATGTTCCAGTTTTTGCGATGGATGATTTAGAAAAACATTTAAACGAAGAAGAGATTTCGGTGGTTATTTTAACAGTACCGGCTCAGGTTGCCCAATTGATTACGGACCGTCTTGGCAACACGAATGTAAAGGGGATCCTGAACTTTACCCCGGCAAGATTAAATGTCGCCAAATCGATTCGCGTACATCACATTGACCTCGCAGTTGAACTGCAATCACTGGTGTACTTTTTGAAGCATTATCCGAATGTCGACGAAACCGAAGAATAGGAGAAAAAGCTTTTCTGATGATGATCAGGGAAGCTTTTTTTAATTGTCTAAGTGAAAGCATGGTGTCAGGCACTGCAACAGGTACATGAGGCCATGCGTTTATTTATTGATGGGATAGCAGAAAAGACAAAAAGGGAGGATCGTAGTTTGAAGCTGTCCGGAAGGGGACGATGATTTGGTGATAGCTGTGCGGGATAATTGGCAATCAGCCCTATTTTCCAAAAAACAGAAAATAAAATTTTACAGCATAACAATGTTATGTTACACTGTAAAATAGAAAGGGGTTATCGAAAATGAGCGAGGAGTTAATTTCCAAAAAGGACTTATTGAGTTTAACCGGAATTTCGTATGGGCAGTTATACCGCTGGAAACGGAAGGATCTTATACCAGAGGAATGGTTTATCCGTAAATCAACATTTACAGGTCAAGAAACCTTTTTTCCCAAGGAAAGGATATTGGAACGGATTGAAAAAATTCAAACAATGAAGGAGAATTTGTCGCTGGATGAATTGGCAGATCTGTTATCACCAAATGTAACGGAAATTATTTTAACAAAGGATGAACTTATAAAACGTAACATTGTTTCAGAGACGGTTATGAATATTTACCAAGAAAGTGAGAGTGGCCATTTTCAGTTTGATTTTTCGAGGATTCTTGAGGCAAATGTATTGGAAAAACTGCTGCAATCAGGGGAGATCAATTTAGACGAAGGAAAAATGCTGCTTCAGCTTTTAAAGCTAAACCGCCCGCTAATTGAACAAAAACATGGGGAAATCGTCATCACGAGAAAGCTGGGGGTGTCCTCCTGTTTGCTGCTGATTAATGCTGAAAGTTTTCATTTTGAGTCTGGGACAAAGGTAGTTGCCAAGCTCTCGCTGTTAACCTGCATAGAGGAACTAAAGGCAAAATTATTTTAAATGTCGTGAAAAAACTGGAAATATCGGGTCATGCGGCGATTGGCGGCAGAGTAAAAGCTGAAGAAGTAAGGGTCAAGGGCATCTTGAAGGTGGCCAAGGACTGTGAAACGGAAATTTTTAAAGCAGAATCACAATTTATCATTGGTGGTTTGTTAAACGCAGAGCATATTGAGATTCAAATTTATGGTGAGTGTACAGCTAAGGAAATTGGCTGCCAAACGATTAAGGTCAAATATGAGTCATTCCATTCAAGCGGCGGCTTTGAGATTAAAGGCCTATTAACCGCTGAAACTATTAATATTGTCTTAAGGTTCGGAAGCAGTAAGGCTGAAGAAATCGGCGGCGGGAAAATTACTGTGAAACGGAAGAAAAACTCGTTGTTCCCGTTCGGAAAAGAGACTGGATCACTACAGACCAAAGTAATCGAAGGCGATGACATTTACCTGGAAAATACAACAGCGGACATTGTCAGAGGCAATAAAATAAAAATTGGCCCAGGCTGTATCATTGGAACGGTTGAATACAGGACGGACTTTCAACAAGACCCTGACTCAACAGTCAAAACGGTGTCAGGCACCAAGTAATTTTTCATATGTCCAGCTCGAGCGTCGAGCAACAAATGGCCGACCCGCTTCTACCTGCGTTAAGGAGCGGCCCTTGGTGATACGCTGCTTAACGGTTGCTTCCACATTTCTTGGTGCTTGACATGATACTTATTTTTTCAATTGATCCCTGAATTTGAAGTGAAAGGTGATCATTTTTAATCCTGACCCAATATCGAAGGTAGCCAAAATGACTAATAGATAGCTGAAAAAGCCCCAGCCGTTGGTCTGTACTTCCGTAATGGCAAAGTAGGTGAAAAGGGCGCCTAATAAAAAATAAATCAGGCCGGAAAACAAAGGTGAACGTCTCATAAAAATCCTCCGATAAAGTTTTGAATGGACTCAAGATCACGCTGCAATCTTTCAATATCATCGCGATAAACAGTTTGGACTAATACAACCAAAGTGTTCATCATTACATGTGCAAAGATTGGCACGATAATCCGATTGGTTTTAACATATAGGAACGCAAACGTCAGGCCCATTGCCGAATAAAGGATAATATGCTCAGGCTCCATATGCGCCAAAGCAAAGATAACCGAGCTGATAAGTGCTGAAATAATAAAATTAAAACGCCGATAAAGACTGCCAAAGATAATTTTGCGAAAGACAATTTCCTCTAAAATCGGGCCAATGATGCTTGTTACAATCATTGCCTGTGGAAAAATATCGATGATGTTCAGGATTTGCTGCGTATTTTCGGACCCCATATGAATCCCCAGCAGTTGCTCAATAATCGCAGCGGCATATTGCGAAAACAGTGCCAGGAAAAAGCCAGAAACCGCCCATATTATCGAGTGACCAATAGAACTGCCTTGGCCTGTCCCCTTTGGACCACGAGCATGGCTGTCTTTTCTTAAAATAAATAAAATAATGATCAGCGCAAGGGTAAAGCTGATGATGAGCCAAATAGGCAGCGCCATAACCCGGTCGATCTTCAATCCCCTGACAAGCAAAGGCATTCCAATGATGCCCGAAAACTGCATCGCGATATATACAATTAAGATAATCCAATATTCCTTCTTCAAAAATATAGTCTCCTTTATTATTCCTAAATCACGTTTTTTGCATCACTCTGTACTATTTTACCTTTAAAAATCATCCCATTCAATTTTGAGAACTCTTGGATAATTTTTATGTATAGAAAAGGAGGAATTTACCATACTTTATAAGGTGGAAAAAAGGATTTGATTGGTTAGATTTTTGGGGCTGTATAGTTCATCAATTAAAATACGGTTCACGAAAAAACACTCATATTTTTCTTTAAAATTTTGTGCATCAGACTTGCAAAAGACTTTTAGATTCATTATTATAATAATTGTGTTAGCACTCATTGATGTCGAGTGCTAATAATTGATTGAAAACACATATTTGAGGAGGTTGTTTTAAGTGTTAAAACCATTAGGTGATCGCATTATCATCCAACAAGTCGAAACTGAAGAAAAAACTGCCAGCGGTATCGTATTACCGGATTCAGCAAAAGAAAAGCCGCAGGAAGGAAAAGTGGTAGCTGTAGGTACTGGCCGTGTTCTTGACAATGGAGAACGCGTAGCACTTGAAGTTTCTGAGGGCGATCGGATTATCTTCTCAAAATACGCCGGTACTGAAGTCAAGTACGAAGGTACTGAATACTTAATTTTACGTGAAAGTGACATCTTGGCTATCATCGACTAATAAGAAAAAATCAGTAAACTTTTTAAACATATGAGGAGGTTTTTGAACAATGGCTAAAGAGATTAAATTTAGTGAAGACGCTCGCCGCGCGATGCTACGCGGTGTTGATACACTTGCAGATGCAGTAAAAGTAACTCTTGGACCTAAAGGACGCAACGTGGTTCTTGAGAAAAAATTCGGTTCACCGCTTATCACTAACGACGGTGTAACAATCGCGAAAGAAATTGAACTTGAAGATGCATTCGAAAACATGGGTGCAAAGCTTGTTGCCGAAGTAGCCAGCAAAACAAATGATGTTGCCGGTGACGGTACAACTACTGCAACCGTTCTTGCACAAGCAATGATTCGCGAAGGCTTAAAGAACGTAACTGCCGGTGCAAACCCAATGGGCATCCGTAAAGGGATCGAAAAAGCAGTTGCCACTGCGGTTACAGAATTAAAAGCTATTTCAAAACAAATCGAAGGCAAAGAATCCATTGCCCAAGTTGCTGCAATTTCTTCTGATGACAAAGAAGTTGGTGAATTAATCGCGGAAGCCATGGAGCGCGTTGGTAACGACGGTGTTATCACGATTGAAGAATCTAAAGGCTTCACAACTGAATTGGATGTTGTAGAAGGTATGCAATTTGACCGTGGCTACGCTTCCCCATACATGGTAACAAATACTGACAAAATGGAAGCTGAATTAGAAAATCCATACATCTTAATTACAGATAAGAAGATTTCCAGCATTCAAGAAATCCTGCCTGTACTTGAGCAAGTGGTCCAACAAGGCAAGCCATTATTGTTGATTGCTGAGGATGTAGAAGGTGAAGCACTTGCTACGCTAGTCGTAAACAAACTTCGCGGAACATTCAATGCTGTTGCTGTTAAGGCTCCTGGCTTTGGCGATCGTCGTAAAGCAATGCTTGAAGATATTGCTGCATTAACTGGTGGTCAAGTGATTACCGAAGAGCTTGGCCGTGACCTTAAATCAACAACAATTGATGCTCTAGGTCGTGCTTCTAAAGTTGTGGTTACAAAAGAAAACACAACGATCGTTGAAGGTGCAGGTTCTACTGAAGACATCCAAGCTCGTGTCAACCAAATCCGCGTTCAATTAGAAGAAACTACTTCTGAATTTGACAAGGAAAAATTACAAGAGCGCTTAGCTAAATTAGCTGGCGGTGTAGCCGTTATCAAAGTTGGTGCTGCCACTGAAACAGAATTAAAAGAACGCAAACTTCGCATCGAAGACGCTCTAAACGCTACTCGCGCTGCTGTTGAAGAAGGTATCGTATCCGGTGGTGGCGTTGCTCTTCTAAATGTATACAGCAAAGTGGCTGAACTCGAAGCAGATGGTGACGAAGCTACTGGTATCAAGATCGTTCTTCGTGCAATGGAAGAACCAATCCGCACAATTGCACAAAACGCTGGCCTTGAAGGTTCCGTCATCGTTGAGCGCTTAAAGCATGAAGAAGTTGGCGTAGGCTTCAACGCAGCTACTGGCGAATGGGTAAACATGATCGATGCCGGTATCGTTGACCCAACTAAGGTTACCCGTTCTGCACTGCAAAACGCTGCATCAGTTGCTGCTATGTTCTTAACCACTGAAGCAGTAGTTGCTGACAAGCCAGAACCACCAGCTGCAGGCCCTGCAATGCCTGACATGGGCGGCATGGGCGGCATGATGTAATAAGTGCCTCCAACCCTTGATACGAATGGGTTTGTAAGTAAGGTGAGAGTGAAATGCTAACATTTTGCTAACATAAAGGAAATTAACGGAGGCTTCTCATGAGTTCACCGAACTTTTGAGAGGCTTCTTTTTTCATTTCTTGCGTAACGTGGAGATAAACATTTTTCGTGATCTGATCATCGGAATGGCCTAGTCTATCCATAATCTGTTCGAGTGAAACACCTGCCTCCGCTAGAAGTGAAGTATGTGTATGTCGTAAAGAATGCGGTGTTAACTCTTGGTTAAGGTCTGCAATCCTAAGTAGCCTAGCCATTCTGTTTTGAACGGTTTTAATGACAATAGGATAACCAAATTGCCGTTCCATTTTGGCAAATATAAAGTCTTTATTATGATAAGCATCGCCTATCTGTTTGACGACTTCAATTTGAACTTCTTTATGTTTCATTAGAGTTTTTATAACATCTTCATCTACAATGATTTTTCGTCTAGATTTTCGCGTTTTAGGTGTAACTAGCTGATACTCTAACGTATTATTATTGGGGTTGTAATACGTTTTAGTAATACTAATTGTTTGATTTTTGAAATCAACATCTTTCCATTTAAGAGCAACTAGTTCTCCAACTCTAATGCCGGTGTATGACAAGACTAGGAACATCAAATAGTCTAACTCAAGTCCCTGTTCCCTAGCAGTCCTTAGAAACAGAGCAAGTTCTTCTTTTTCAAGGTATTTAGGAATTTCTTCTTCCTCTAGCTGTTCAATGGTCTTCTTATCTTTTTTGAGGTAAGCAAATTCAGTTGGATCTTTTTTAATCAGTTCTAATTCTAACGCTTTTCGGAAGATCATCCTCCCAGTCCGATTAATACCGCTCATTGTGCTATCTGAATATCCTAGTTCTTTTAAATCGTTTAATGCATCCTGATAGATCTTTCTTGTAATGTCTTTTAGTTTTAGGCGAGCAAAGTAGGGCATCAACTTGCCTATTTCATGAATCCTGACACGAATTGTTCCCGGTTTTACATTTTTTAAATCACTATAGATTTTGAGCCACTCATTTGCAAATTCACAAAATGTTTGGTCTGTTTCTTCAATATATGTTCCTTGATTTATCTCATGAATTAGAGCGGCTGCAGCTTCCTCAGCTTCTTGTCGTGTTGTAAAACCACCTTTCCCTTTTTGTTTACGTTTACCAGTTAATGGGTCAATTCCGACATCAACCATAAAGGCCCAAGTAGAACCACAAGTACATTTTTTCTTTTTGCACTTGCAGCCACGTCTATAAAAATGACCTTTCATTACATTGAAAAACCTCCTTGTTTATTATTTCTTACAAATGCTAATTATTGACAACTTTATAATAGTTAATTCATTTGAATGCTTTTATTAGGCGAGCAAATCATTTCATGAAAGTTAAGCGGAAAGCAATATTATTACGTAGAATAGGTGGATTAGTTCTGGGGATTCGCATCGAGGTGCTATAAAAAGTGATTAATGATGAGATAGTTTTATAATTTAAGCAAATCTAGAAAACCTTTTATGTATTTGAAAGCAAAATGCCTCCATTTTGCTTTCAAACAAGGCCACTCATTAAATTACTAAATTTATCAGATGCCTCTCGTTTCATTTCATTTGTAACATGCAAATATACCTTTCGTGTTACTTCATCATCGTGGTGACCTAAACGTTCCATAATTTCCTCCAAACCAACGCCAGCTTCTGCTAAAAGAGACGTATGTGTATGGCGAAGGGAATGTGGAGTAAGACTTGAATTTAATTCAGTCCGTTTTAATATTCGAGCCATTCTGCTTTCAACAAATTTAATTAATACTGGATAGCCCGGATGACGGTACACATTAGCAAATACATAACCGTTATCATTGTAAGAGACACCTAGATGTTGAATAATTTTTTCTTGTTCTTCTTTAAGTTTCTTTAAAGCCTCAATAACTGCAGTATCTACAGCAATTTTGCGTCTAGATTTTTTTGTTTTTGGAGGAACCAACTGATACTTAACAGTGTTATTATCTGGGTTGTAATATGTTTTTGTAATATAAATCGTGTGTTTATCGAAATCTATATCTTTCCATTTTAGAACAACCAATTCTCCAACACGTATACCTGTGTAAGATAATGTAATAAAAATGGCTTCATCCATAAAAAGTCCATTTTCTTTAACTCTTTTTAAGAAAAGTGCAAGTTCTTCTTTTTCAAAGTATAAAGGTATTTCTTCTTCATCAGATTCAATAATGATTTGCTCGTCTTTTTTTATATAAGCATTTGTAGTGGGATCTATTTTGATCATTCTTTTATCAACAGCCATATTAAAAATCATTTTCCCTGTAGTATGAACCCCTTCAATTGTAGTTCTAGCAAAACCTTGATCTTTTAAATCATTCAATGCAGATTGATACATTTCTTTTGTAATATTTTTAAGTTTTAAATGGGCAAAGTAAGGTAATAACTTTTTGATGCTGTACTGCCTTAGACGAATAGTTCCGGGTTTCGGTCCATTTCTTTCAATATAAAGCGGCAACCACTCATTAGCCCAATCTTTAAATAATATATCTGTTTCTTTAATGAATGTATTTTGGTTTATTTCAGTAATCAGAGCCGCTGCCGCAGCTTCGGCTTCTTGTCTTGTATTAAAACCGCTTCTAGATTCCTGTTTTCTATTACCTGTCTTTGGATCCTTCCCCACATCTATTATAAAGGACCACTTCCTTCCACAAGTGCAATTGTTCGGTTTACATTTACAGCCTCTTTTTCTAAAATGACCTTTCATAATTATTGATTAACCTCACTTTTCTCTTTTAATCTCACAATCCATTTCATAAAGTCGGATTTTTCTACTCTTTTTGATGTCCCAATTGAAAAGTGGGGAATACCACCGTGTTCTACTTGTCTTTGAAATAACTCATAAACTCTTCTTCTTGAAATACCAAGAAATTCTGCAATATGCTGTGCAGTAAGAGTGTCAGGTAGTGATTCCCAAGTTGTATATTTTTTTGTGGTTTGCATTTTGAATACCTCCAGATTTTATTTGATTGAAAATAAAGAAACCGCAGATGTACATAGCCAACTAATAGTTAATTGGTTACGTTACTTCTGCGGTTTTCGCTTGTTCGGTTACGATATTTGATTAAGTCTTACATAATATATTTTATCTTCGTATTTTCATATTCGAAGGGTTTTTCTTAAAAAATAATATTTTATTTTAGTTTAATGTTTCGGTTTATTGACCATAATGGAAATAAAACGTTCGGTATTATAACCATCGAAGAATTCTTCGATGGTCAGCTAACCGAATAAATACTCCCAAAAAGCCTTGATTACAAGGGTTTTTGAGAGTTTGCGTATTTGGAAATCAATTTGAGTACTATACTCTTCGGTTTCTTAACCAGTCATATCTTCAAATTTCTCAATTTGTTCGGTTATATGACCAGTTAAATTTTCTAGTAAAACAAACGGAGAGAGCCGATAACTAATTTGGATGTCGTTATTTGCTTCAAAGTCAATATTTACTTCATCAAAATACATTAGGAAGAAGACGCGTAACTCACTATCTGTAAAGTTTAAAAAGCTTTGCTGTAACATTTCTTTTAAGAATAATTCAAGGTAATTGTCGTCAAGTAACTTATCGATTTCATCCATTGTCATACTTACATAGGCTATTTCATTTTTTAACTCTTCCTGTGCAACCATGAATGCTTCCTCTAAAAGAGGGGTGTTTGCTATATCAGTTGCTAACATATTTTGGTTATAAAGTGATTTTTCTAGAAGTTGTTTCAGATTGTGTTTTGCTTTTTTAAGTTTGTTAGACCAGCTTTTAAGTTGCTCTTTAGACGTAATAGCAAATGTGGAAAACTGTGTAGCCCACTTCTTTTGTAAGTCATTTAAAACAGTTTCATGAACAGGTATAATTGGTACTGTTTTTTTACAATCTTGGCATCTATAAATCATATATTTGCCACGTTTGCCCTTTGGAGAATTATCTTTCGCAACTAATTGTGAACCACATCTTTTACATATGATAATACCTCGAAGGTAATAAGGGGTACTCATCGTCCCATAATCACTTTTAAATTCACTAATTTGTTTTACAAGATGGAAGATTGTTGGACTAATAATAGGTTCGTGAACATTCTTAAATAAATCGATATCTTTTTCGGCTTTTGGTTTACTGATTTCATAACTAGTTCTAACATTCCAAGCTAAATTTCCAACGTATACTCGGTTGGATAGGACATAGCCAATCGTACTGCTGTTCCAATATTTTACCTTTTTAGTCTTGATTTCACATTTATTGAGATATTCAGCAATAGTTTGCTGAGAATGCCCAAAACTAGCTAGATAGAAGATAAGCTCAACAACTTTAGCATCTTCATTTGGAAATAGAACACCATCTTTCATATCATAACCGATTGGTATACGAGATCCGGGTCGTTTAGGGTAATCTTGATTCAACATATTTACGTGGGCATCTTTAGCCCGGATGGATTTTATCTCAGATTCTTCAGCTGCAAAGACAAGCTTGGCTTGAGTAATAGGATCATTAGGATTCCATTCACCATCGGATTGGGTGCTAAAAAACTTTGTTTGAGGATATTGATTTTTAATAGGTGTATATACCTCGTTATAAAAGTCAGTAATGCTTCTAGTAATTCTTGATTCTTCATAGAAACAGATTGCTCCAGCTCCATTAGCAATGTCATCAAGAACCATTTGTATGCCCTTGCGTTTACCCGCATTATTGTGAAAGGCACTTGTTGCTTTGTCTACACGCCATTCTATTATTTCAAGATTTTCTCTTTCAGCTAGAAGTTGAATTTGGCTTTTTTGAATTTCTAATGAATGATTTCCATCTTGCTTTTTGTCAGAGTAGCGTTTATATCCAATTGCTTTAATCTTTTTCATGATACATTTACATCCTTTCTGAATGCTGAAAGGTAGAGAATAATTTGTACATGAGTTTCAAATACAAGAGCCATATCTACAAGTAATTCAATTAGTTTTTGGAGTTCTTGTTGTGAGATATCATAATTTAGCTGTGTTAACTGTTTAACATTTTTTATATCATCACTAAGATCTTTTAATGCTAAAAGGTCCTGACCTATTGAGTTATGTCTTTCTTTGAGTTCCTTAATTTTATCCAAATATTTTGGGATCAATGGTTTATTTTTTTTATCAAGCATGCTTACTGTAAGAGAGGCATCGAGATATTCAGAAACTGCTTTTTTCTGCTCACGCTCTAGCCTTTTATTTTCAGCAATTATTCGCTTAAAAATAATCTTTTCGGCTTGGTAGATTGAGATAGATTGAACATAATCCAGAATAGTTTGAATTAACAGGTCATTAAATTCTTCAACTGAAATAGCCACTCTTCTATGATTATCACTACATACAAAATACCCGGCATCAAGAGGATTTTCTTTCCGATGCTTCATTACACTATTACATTCACCGCATAGTGGAGTGGTTGAATATATAGTGTTAACTTCTTGAAGTTTTTCTTGATAGTATGATATAAACTTATCAATTTGTGACTTAACAGTAAGAAAAAGATCTAGGCTTATCATTGGCTCCACATGAGGAAGTAATTGATATCCATTTTTTGATTCATAATGTGCAGAGTAAAATGGATTAGTTAATAACCGAAGTAGCTTTTCAGGCTTGGTAAGTCCCTTTCGACGGATTAATAAAAACTCAATAAATTGCTCTTCATCAGAAACGTTACTAAAATCATTGAACAATGTAACAACTATGTCTCTTCTGTTTTCGTCAATTAAGAAACGTACTTTATCTTCTTCTTTGATTCGCTTGAAGCCAAAGATACTAGAAGGAAATTGCTTTCGTGCATCATCTGTACGTGAACGAATATTTTCTCCTTCAATTTGTCCGAACATTCCATAGAACGCCTCTAGAGCCAGTTTATTTCTAAATGGTGGTTCATTACTAGCGGTGTAAATGACTTCCACATCATGTTTAATAAAGATTTTTGTTATATCTACGAATTCATAAAAGTTTCTAGCAAACCGATCACGTTTATATCCAATTACTGTCTTAACCTTGCCTTCTTGAATTAAACGAATTAATTCCATTAACTTTGGTCTTTTGCTCATTTTTAGTTTTGTGGCTGAAACGTCATAATCAGATAAATAAATAATAAAATCTTCATTTCCAGCTAAATCTTGTGATTCGAGATATCTTCTCGCTGCAGCATCTTGCAGTTCAAGGCTTTGCGCAGCTGAACTAACACGTTTATAAACCACAATTAATTGTTGTTCCTTCATAAAAATTCCCTTTCTCATTATTATTTTCTACTAATCAGTAAAGTACGAAGTCTATAATCATTTTTTGCAATATGATCAAGAAGTGCTTTCTCAATAAATCGTCTGAACCATAGTTCAGATTCTGATGTTAGCTCTTCGGAGTAACTGACTTTTACAATTCTGCATGGTTTTTTCACACTATCCCCTCCAGTCTATTTTTTGTAATCATCTTTGACTGAAGGGGAATTATTTATACGTTACTCGGTTTTAGCTGATTTTCTTTGTTCTATATCTATACCAAGCGATAACTGAACACCATCGGTTCGTTTGGTTCTTTGATTCTTTCTTGGCTTAATAATCACTTTGGTTTCATATCCGGGAATTTGCAGCTTTTTTATGATTTTGTTCATTCCTTAGTTCCTGTATGTGGAAGAACAAAAGAATAATAGTTTTAGAGATTTCAACATCTTCACAGTGGGCAAGACATTGTTTATACCAATCTGTACTAGAGTTTTTCTTGTTCTCCACTGAGGGAGTCCTCCTTTCTGGTTAGAATTAAATGCTATCGACCTCAAGCGTTAATCATCTTAACTTTAAGAAATTAATATTCTTATAGGTAAAAGGAACTATTTGATAAAATTATTTAGAAATTGATAAACTAGTTAGGATATTACGATTAAGTTGGCCTATTGGAACTCAGGTGTGCTGATTACCATCTAGTTATTAAAGTTTTCTTGATTATTTTGATGTATAATTAATATTGGAAATATCATGGAAATAGAAATGTTAGTTGGGGAGTATTTCCTAATTCATATAATTAATTTATTTGAAGATGATGTAGAAGACAGGGGGCTTTATTTTTATGGCTACAAAGAAACAGGTTAAAGAAAAGAGTATGGAGGAAACATTATGGGATTCCGCCAATAAATTACGCGGATCCGTTGAGGCTTCAGAATATAAACACGTTGTTTTAGGGTTAATCTTTTTGAAATTTGCTAGTGATAAATTTGAAGAACGTAAAGCGGAGTTAATAAATGAGGGTAAAGAAAAGTATGTAGATATGGTTGAGTTTTACACCATGAAAAATGTATTCTATCTGCCTGAGATTTCACGATGGAGTTACTTAGTAGAGAACGCAAAACAAGAAGATATTGCATTAAAAATTGATACAGCACTTTTTACAGTTGAGAAAAATAACCCATCGCTTAAAGGTGCTTTACCTGATAATTATTACTCTCGTTTAAATTTTGATGTAAATAAATTAGCATCCTTAATAGATACGATTAATAACATCAATACGCTTAAAGACAAGCAACAAGATATTGTAGGTCGGATTTATGAATACTTCCTTAGTAAATTCGCATTAGCAGAAGGAAAGGGTAAAGGAGAATTCTACACTCCGAAAAGTATTGTAAATCTTATTGCAGAAATGCTCGAACCATATAAAGGTAAAATTTATGACCCTGCTTGTGGATCAGGGGGTATGTTTGTTCAATCAGTAAAGTTTATTGAATCACATCAGGGAAATAAGAAAGATATATCGATTTACGGACAGGAGTATACAACTACAACCTACAAACTAGCAAAGATGAACCTAGCTATAAGAGGAATTTCGGCTAATCTAGGTGAAACGGCTGCAGACACTTTCTTTAATGACCAACATAAGGATTTGAAGGCAGATTTCATTATGGCAAATCCTCCATTTAATCAGAAGCAATGGAGGGCTGAAAATGAGTTAACAGATGACCCACGTTGGGCAGGATACGAAGTGCCACCTAGAGGAAACGCAAACTATGCTTGGATTTTAAATATTGTTTCTAAACTATCTGAGAATGGTGTAGCTGGATTTTTATTAGCAAATGGTGCGTTGAGCGGTGGTGGTGACGAGTATAAAATACGTAAGAAGATGATTGAAAATGATTTAGTGGAAGCCATTGTCGTATTACCTCGGAACCTTTTTTATACTACTGATATAAGTGTTACACTTTGGATCCTAAATAAAAATAAAAAAGCTCGGACAGTTGAACAAAATGGTAGGTTGAAAAAATATCGCAATCGTTCCAATGAAATTCTATTTATGGATTTAAGACAAATGGGTATTCCATTCGAGAAAAAATATGTTCAATTTTCTGATGAAGATATCAAAAAAGTAGCAACAATCTATCATAATTGGCAACAAATTAATTTTGAAGATACTTATCAAAATATCGGAGAATTATGCTACAGTGCAACACTAGAAGAAGTAGAGAAGAAGGACTTTTCCCTAGTACCAAGTAAATATATAGAGTTCATCAACCGAGATGAGAATCTAGATTTTGATGAGAAAATGACAGTACTACAATCTGAGTTTACTGAATTACTTAAAGCTGAAGAACAATCTAAAGTTGATTTACTTAGCGTATTTAAGGAGTTAGGATATGAAATCAAATTATAAACGTTTAGGTCCGTATATTCGGCAAGTTGATATAAGAAATAAAGATGATAAAAGAGATAATCTTCTTGGTGTATCTGTAACGAAAGAATTCATTAAATCGATTGCTAATACTGTAGGAACAGATTTCACAAAATATAAAGTGGTGAAGAAAAATCAATTCACATATATCCCTGACACTTCACGAAGAGGCGATAAAATAGCAGTGGCTTTACTTGAAAAAGAAGAAGAGGGATTAGTATCACAAGCATATACAGTTTTTGAAGTTACTGATAGTGATAGATTATTACCAGAATATTTAATGATGTGGTTTAGGCGGCCTGAATTTGATAGATACGCAAGGTTTATTTCTCATGGTAGTGTTCGTGAAATTTTTAGTTGGGAAGATTTATGTGAAATAAAGTTACCTATACCATCGATTAAAATGCAAGAAGAAATTGTGAATCAATATAATGTAATACAAGATAGAATAAATCAAAATAATATCATAATTCGAAAGACAGAAGAAACAGCACATGCTATTTATAAGCAATGGTTTGTTGACTTTGAATTCCCTAATGAGAACGGGGAACCATATAAATCTAGTGGTGGCGAGATGGAGTTTATTGATGGATTAGATATGGAGATACCAAAAGGGTGGAGAGTTGGAACAATTGGTGAAATTCTGACCCCAAAAGGATATATAAGAGGTCCATTTGGCTCAGCGTTAAAAAAAGAATGAAATGGTAGAGCTGGGAGTACCTGTTTATGAGCAACAACATGCAATATATAATCATAGGGAGTTTAGATATTTTATAACTGAAGAAAAATATAAGAGTTTAAAGAGATTTGCAGTGAAAAAGGACGATTTTGTAATTTCATGTTCAGGAACATTAGGCAAAGTTACTGTAATAAAAGAAGATGATCCTATCGGGATCATAAACCAAGCATTATTAATACTAAGAGTAGACCCAAATAAATTAGCTCCAATTTGCTTTAAGTACTTTATAACCTCAAAAGAAGGTAACGCTAAGTTAATTGCTGATGCAGGAGGAAGCGCTCAAGTGAACATTGCTAAACGGGAGGAAGTTGAATCTATACCAATAGTAATACCGGATTTAAAACAGCAAAATATCGTATCGAAGCTCCTTTCAACATGTGATTATTACATTAATATTAAGCTTAAAGAAAATGATTTATTAGAGAAGTCTAAAGAAATATTCCTCACAAAAGTTACAACGGTAGGAGGATAATTATGAATTTTACAGAAGGATCTCTAGAAAAGGCTGTAATTGAGCTTTTTAAAGATGAAAACTACCAACATGAAAATGGAACACTTATTCATAAGGAGATAAGTGATGTACTTCTTCGTGATGATTTAAAGGCATTTTTATTCAATCGTTATTCTAACGATGATATTACCCTGAATGAGATAGACAGTATTATTCGGCAAATGGAAGTGCTACCTACATCAACTTTGTACGAAAGCAATAAAGCTATTATCAAAATGATTTCTGATGGCTTTGTTCTGAAACGTGAAGACCGTAGCAAAAAAGACTTATATATTCAGTTGATCGACTTCGAGAATATAGAGAATAATCAATTCAAAATTGTTAATCAGCTGATGATTCAGGGATATGAACCACGTATTCCTGATGCGATTGTTTATGTAAACGGTTTACCTTTAGTAGTAATAGAGTTCAAGAGTGCTGTTAAAGAAAATACGACAATAAAGGATGCCTATACTCAGCTTACTGTTCGTTACCAGAGGGATATCCCTGAGCTTTTTAAGTATAATGCATTTTGTGTTATTAGTGATGGAGTAAATAATAAGGCAGGTTCGTTATTTGCTCCCTACGATTTTTTTTATGCATGGCGAAAAATAGAAGGCAATGAATCGTTTGAAAAAGATGGCATTGATTCACTTTATTCAATGGTGAGAGGTCTATTTAATCAAAAACGTTTCCTAGAAGTGGTACGTCACTTCATTTATTTCCCTGATACAAGCAGTAAAAAGGAAAAAATTGTTCCTCGTTATCCACAATATTATGCGGCAACAAAATTATTAAAAAGCATTAAAAGAAATATGCGGCCACAAGGTTCAGGTAAAGGCGGTACATATTTTGGGGCGACTGGTTCTGGAAAAAGTTATACCATGCTTTACCTTACAAGAATTTTAATGAGGGATAAAGATCTACAAAGCCCTACTGTTGTCTTAATATCCGATAGAACCGATTTAGATGATCAACTTGCGGGACAATTTACAAATGCTAAGTATTTTATTGGTGATGATCAAGTCATAAGTGTGGAAAGTCGGGAAGATTTAAAGGCTTACCTACAAAATAGAAAAAGTGGTGGCGTATTCTTAACTACTATTCAGAAGTTTAATGAAGATGTTGATTTGCTAACTGATAGAAACAATGTTATTTGTATTTCGGACGAAGCACATCGTTCACAAACAAATCTTGACCAAAAAATAAAAATTACTAAAGATGGTGTCGAGAAAAAATATGGTTTTGCCAAGCATTTACACAATTCTCTGCCTAATGCAACTTATGTTGGTTTTACCGGAACACCGGTGGATGCAACCATAGATGTATTTGGGGAAGTAGAAGATGCTTACACAATGATCGAAGCTGTATACGATGAAATAACTGTACGGATTGTTTATGAGGGAAGAGCTGCTAAAGTAAATCTAAATGATTCAAAATTACATGAAATCGAAGAGTACTATAAAGTATGTGAAACCGCCGGGGCTAATGAATATCAGATTGATGAAAGTAAAAGAGCAGTAACGCAAATGGAGGTTATTCTTGGTGATCCTAAACGGTTAAAATTAGTGGCTGAAGATTTTGTAGAGCATTATGAAAAGAGAATTGAAGAAGGCGCAACGGTAAAGGGTAAGGCAATGTTTGTCGCTGCCAACCGACATATTGCCTATGACTTGTATAAGGAAATTATTGCACTACGACCAGAGTGGGCAGAAGTTAGAATCTGTGACGAAGGTGTAGAGCTTTCTGATAAAGAAAAAAAAGAAATTAAACCAATGGAAAAAATTAAAATGGTCATGACTCGTAATAAAGATGACAGTAAAGAACTGTATGACCTGTTAGGTACGAAAGAATATCGTAAGGAGCTTGATAGGCAATTTAAAAATGAAAAATCAAACTTCAAAATAGCCATCGTTGTTGATATGTGGCTAACAGGATTTGATGTACCATCACTTGATACCATATATATTGATAAACCAATTCAGCAGCATACCCTGATTCAGACTATTTCACGTGTAAACAGAGTTTATGAAGGTAAAGAAACTGGATTAGTTGTCGATTATTTTGGAATAAAGAGCAATTTAAATGTAGCGATGAAAAAATATGGTGTTGTAGAGGGCGAAAATTTTGATGGTATCGATAAGGCAGTTGTCATTGTAAAGGACCAGCTAGATTTATTAGCAAAAATCTTTTATAAATTTGATAATACTGCATATTTTAAGGGAACCCCGCTACAGCAATTAGAGTGCTTAAATCAAGCAGCAGAATTTGTACAGCAAACCGAGCAATTAGAAAAACGCTTTATGGCTATAACGAAGAAACTTCGCTCTGCCTACAATTTATGTGTGTCTAGTGAAGATATAAGCCAAATAGAAAGAGACTATATTCACTATTACCTAGCTATCAGATCTATCATTTATAAACTAACTAAAGGCGATGCTCCAGATACTGCTCAAATGAATGAAAAAGTAAGGCAGATGATGGAGGAAGCGTTGATAAGCGAGGGCGTGGAAGAAGTATTCAAACTTGATAAAAATGACCCGAAAAATAATGCTGATTTATTTAGTGATGAATACTTGGCTAAGATCAATAAAATCAAACTACCAAACACTAAGATTAAGCTTTTACAGAAACTATTGTCAAAAGCAATTGAGGAATTTAAGAAGACCAATAAAATTCAGGGTGTCGACTTTTCAAAGAGATTTAAAAAATTGGTTGAGCAATATAATGAAAGAAAAGACTTCCAAGCTTTGCAAAGTGATGTTTTGGATGATGTTGCAGAACAATTTGCTGATTTGTTCGCAGAACTAATGAAAGAGCGGGATTCTTTCAAGGATTTAGGAATTGATTATGAGGAAAAGGCCTTCTACGATATTCTCAAAGCAATTTCTGAGAAACATGAATTTGAATACCCGCACGACAAACTTATTAAACTATCACAAGAAATAAAGACAATCATCGCAGATAAAGCTAGATATACAGACTGGTCAAGTCGAGATGATATTAAGGCAGAGCTAAAAGTTGATCTTATTTTAACGCTTGCTGAAAACGATTACCCTCCTGTTCCTAAAGACGAGATTTTTAAAGAGATATTTGAGCAGGCAGAGAACTTTAAGAAGTATAGGGCGTAATCATAGACAGACCGACTATATTTACAAAATCAAAAGAAGAGATGCTTGTGCATCTCTTCCCTGTCTGACACATACAAGTTGCATTAACAACTTAGTTATATTATTGACAGAAACAATTGAAGATATAAGGAAGGAGAATGCTATGTGGAAATTAAAAGAGATTGTTAAAGATAAGGATTTTTGGAAGAATTCATGGGTAATTCCGGGTGCGTTGTTTGGAATAGCAACAACATTGCTTACTTTTATTGAATTCGATAAAGGTTTCAACAAACTTATTATTTTAGTTGGATTAGTAATTATAAGTATTATTTATATGTTGTTCAATTTATTTAAAAGTTATCGATTAAAGGAAATCAAATTAGATATCGATGGATCTGAAATTGAAATTAAAAAGGGCGATATTTTCGCTTATCCTCGAAATATCTATAAGGTAATAGCTTTTAATGAATTTTTTGATACTAAAGTAGATGACAAAATAATATCTAGGTCATCTTTAAATGGACAGTATATAAGCAAATTTTATTCTGATGTATCAGATTTAGATAATAGGATCGTTCAAGACCCACGAATGCAGTTAAGAATAGTTGAAGAAAATGTAGAACGTCCTTTAGGGGAAAAAGAACGCGTTACCGTTTAGGTTCTGTGTATAAAGATATGGATTTCTTTCTTGTAGCATTTTCAAAGTTCAATGATGAAAATGAAGCTAATTTAAAACTGCATGAATATGCTAATTGCTTAATCAATTTTTGGAATGAAGTAAATAGTCTCTACGCACAACAAGAGGTCGTTGTTCCATTGCTAGGTTCTGGTATCACAAGACATAAGGATTTTACTGCTACACCTCATCAATTACTAGAAGTTATGCTTTGGACTTTTAAAATTAGTAAAGTTAAATTTAGAGAACCTTCTAAAGTTACTATCCTTCTTCATGAATCCCATCATAAAAAAATTAATTTTTATAAATTAAAGGAGTTTGAAAAAAATGGCATATAGGAATGGTAATTATTCAGCATTTTATGTTAGCGAACCTTTTAGTGAAAGTAATCTAGGGGCATCGGCCACAAGAGATTTTGTATCTTATAACTTGTTAAGAGCATGGAAAGCGGCAGATAGTAGTTTTCCCTTTAATGACTCACATAATAAAACCTATAATGTGAGGGACGGAAGTGATTGGGAAAAGACACTAAAACCGCGCTTGCGTGAAAGACTGAATAATTCAAAAAACATAATATTGTTTTTAAGTTCGGTTACAAAAAATAGTAGAGCATTGCGTGAAGAAATAAACTATGGAATAGGCACGAAGGGATTACCTGTTATTGTTGTTTATCCTGAATACAAAAACAAAGGTGATATTATTAATTGTAAAACAAATACTATTAAGGATGAGATCAAGACCTTATGGGGTAAACTACCTGCCTTTCGTGATTCTATGGCAGAGGTTCCTACACTTCATTTACCTTTTAAAAAAGACCTGATAAAAAGTGCATTAAATGACACTGACTTTATGATAAATTCAAAATGTAGTGCCAATATATATTTTTATAAATGCTAATAATAGGTGATTAAATGAAACTATTACTATGTCTAGAGTGTAATGATATTTTTAGCCTAGACTTAAAAATGAAAAAGTGTAGTTGCGGAAAGACAAAGGGTCAATACATAGACAATCTTAATGCAATATATGAGGGAGATAGTGCTATGCCTATTGGTATTAGCAATCCAAGTTTAAGAGAAGCTATCATTAACCAGCCAGAAGAAGGTATGGGTAAAGAGTTTACTTCTTTTACGATACCAAGAAATTGTCCAACATTTATCAAAAAAGAATAGTATATTCCTCAACCCATGAATAAGAGCGAAGGCAGCAGCCTCGCTTTTTTTGATGTGAAAAATACTTTGAACTTTTGTTCTCGGTTGGTATTTATGAATTAATTCCATTTTATAAAATAGGTCCGTTCTCCACAGAGAAGCTTTTTTAACTGACCTCCCCTCCCCCATTCCCTTTTCTCTATTAATCCCTTTCATTTCAATCTTGACTTTTCATTCTTTAAGTAGGTTCATACTGCCAGACTTAAAGTTCTTAATTTAAATTTTAAATGCTAGTTTTCTTTTAGTATGTCTAACTAAGAAAATTGAAATAGGACACTTTATTCATTGTTTTTTGGTAAAATATAGGTAGTGTTTCGATTTACAAGGAGGGGAATTGAATGCGTGATTATAATTTAGATTTGGATGATTTTTGTTATGAAGCTCACCATATCAAGAAAGTTTTTGAAGAAATAGAAAAGAATTTTGTGAGTTATTTTGATAAATATATTTTGTCACGAGGCGGAATAGTAGTCACTAATGAGGCAATTGAATCTCTTAAAGAAAAAATGAAGGTTAATAGTAATATTAAGGTTTCGATAGACAAATCTAAAATCCAACAAAATCTTGAAGCTATCAAAAACAATGCTATTAAAGAATTTGATAAAGATGTGGAAGAGTATGAGGAATTATTTGATTTAGATACTTTGGAAGAATATGCCGAAGACCCTGCAGGCTTTAAGAATGATTTAAAAAGAGATTGCTCCATGATTAGAAAAACATTGAATAGTAAAGACAAAAGTTTAGATCAGTTTAAAATAAAATTTAATATTTGTAATGCAAATTATTTGTTAGAAGTAATGACTAACATTGCAACTTATGTTAATGAATATCCTGAAAAGTGGGATGGATATGATTACAATGGTGATTATGAAATAGAAGATTTAATAGAAGATGACCTATTGGAACAATCGACGTTTGATACAACAGGCTATGGAGTGGATGGAGTAATAGGTGGGGGTATTAAAAGTTATATAGCACATAAATTATTACCTGAGTATTTTCCGCATCGGTCAAGAGAAGCTATTTGGGCATTATGGTATTTAACCGATAAGAAGGATTTCGGTTGCGAGCAGGACTCTGAATTTTTAATGATTTTAACTGATAAAGTTATCACTCAACAAAATTTCTACTATCCATACCAATTATTTGGGATATACAGTTATTTAATTTATCGCTTATTGTTAGAAAAGTATATTGAATTAGGCGTTAATTTTTCGGAAAAATATCGTTATGTATTTGTTAATGACTTTTTAAAATTTGTAGCAAAATGTCATGAAGGAGAAATTGCTGAATTAACTAGAAACATTCGAGAGGAATGGGTTTAATGCAGGTAGAAGAAGTGTTTAAAGAATATTTCCCTCAAATGGCAGAAGAAATAACATTGAAAGAAATACAAAAGAAAGTAATTGAAAATGTATTGGGTGTTAATAACACGTTGGCTATTTTGCCAACTGGTGGAGGAAAGTCGTTAATTTATTGGGTGTCAGGTATGGCACTTAACGGAATAACGATAGTTGTTTCACCTCTTATCGCTTTAATAGACGAACAAGTAGAGAAATTGCGTGAACAAAATATATCAGTTCTGAAATTACACGCAGATGTTAAACAGAAAGAACAAATAGAATTATTGTCCAAATTATATAGTGGAGACTATACACCTAGCTTCATCTTTGTGAGTCCAGAACGTTTAGCAATGGATGGATTGTTGGAAAAGGCGTTAAAGAAGCGTAAGGATGACATTAAATTAGTAGTAATTGATGAAATACATTGTATTTCACAGTGGGGCGAGAGTTTTAGACCTTTATATACTCATATACCTACTTTTTTAAATACAGTGTTTAATAAATGGCCAGTTGTTCTAGGGCTTTCTGCAACTTTGAATGTGTTAGAAATTGAGGATATAAAAAAGAATTTTTATATTAATGATCAAAATGTCATAAAAGATGTTCAACTAATGCGAACTGAGATTAATTTAATTTGTAAGCATTTTAATGATGAGAATGAAAAAGAAGAGACTTTTTGGAACTTATTAGAACAACATAAAAATGAAAAAACATTAGTTTATGTATATAGAAAATATAGCAAACGTGGAGTGGAAGATTTTGCAGAGAAAGCAAAAGAAAAAGGACTTAAATCTGTTTATTTCCACGCAGATTTATCTAGTAATGAAAAGCAGGATATAATTCGAAAATATAAAGATAATGAAATTGATTTAATCTTTGCAACAAATGCGTTTGGAATGGGAATCGATATCCCAGATATCAAGTTAGTTATTCATTTTATGATTCCTGAATCAATTGCACAGTATTATCAAGAGGTCGGACGTGCTTCACGTAATAAAGAAGCATCGAATGCATACCTTTTATATACGGACAAGAATATTCAAGTTAAGAAAACACACTTTATTAATAAAAGTTTCCCATCATATGAGAAAATGGAAGAAAAATTTGAAGAAATTAGGAATGGTAAAAAAGGCTTTAAAAATATTGAATATTACGATGATGATATATTGCAATTATGTCTACCGTATTTACTGGATGTTGGAGCAGTTAAGATATGTGCAAAAGCCATCCATTCATTGAAAATCTTAGAGGATATTAAAAATCCAGATCTCCAAAAAGCATTAGATGCTTCGAAGCCGAAAACATTTATAACTACATTAAAAAAAACAGACTACACTCCAGAAGAACTCTCTGATTTAGTTTTTGAATCTTTGTTAAAAGGAGAATGTACGGTTAAAAGAAGTTTAGCAAAATGTTTGATAGTTGAAGTGTTAGTTGATGATCTAAAACCTTTTGAACAACGAATAAATGAAATGATTGAGGAAAAGAAGAAGTTTAAATACGACCAACTTGATTATTTCGTATACACAATTGATCGTACAGACAATTCTATTGAGTTGCATCAAGAAATAGCTCAATTTCTTGGCGTGAGTAAGTGGGATTTACAAAGAATTTATACAACAGAAAAAGGAGATAAGGTTCGATCAAAATCAGAAGTAATTATTGCAAACACTTTATACAATAAAAATGTACCGTATGAATATGAACAAGCATTATTCGCACCAAATGGCAAACAAATGTCTCCAGACTTTACAATTAAATTAAATGGGAAAACTTATTTCTTAGAACATATCGGAATGTTGAATAATGAACAGTATTCGGAACGATGGTTAGAAAAAAGAAAGTTATACGATGAATTTTATAAAGAGAACTTGTTAATTACTTATGAATCTCCAAACTTAGCAACTGATATTTTAACTTTAATAAAGAAACTCACTGGAAATAATGGTTAACTTAATCTATTAAGGTAGTAGGCAGTGCCGTCTGTTTTTCTGTAAAACATTTGTATAAGTTGTTAAATATATGGGTGTTCTTGGTATAACTGAGCGTTGATCAAGTGATTAACGCTTTTTAGTAGATAAATAAATTATTTGTATTCAGTTAACGGGAATATTTAAGGAGTAAAATGAATGAGTAATACTATTTTCCCTATATCAATGATAGAGGCAAAAAATATTTTAAATCAGGTGGGAGAAACATTAAAAAAAGATTTGTTCATCCCCTTCTTCAATAGTATTAAAGATGAGTATCGTCTTGGAGTAATTAAAGAAAAGTCACCTAAGATTTTTGTAAAGAAAATTAACACTATTGATGATCTGAATGAGTTTCCATGTACCTCAGCAGGCCTTTATGTCATACTGACAGATTATAAACAAGGTTATGTGGAGAATCCTTGTAACTTAAAAATAAAAAATTTAAAAAACGTTAAAGCGATATATAGAGGGCAAGCATCAGATGTACGCTTACGCTTAAAAAGCCATTTGTTTCATGAATTATACGAGCAAGAGCGTATCAGGGATATAAGAAATGGCAATGTAAGACATGATAATTATATAGTGTGTATGAAATTAGTTGATAAAAAAGAAGAAGGAATCAATCTACATAGAGATGAAGAACTCCAAAAAGCAAACTGGTATGTAATTTATCATGGATTAAGAGGTTCAAATCGATATATTAGAGAAAATGCTGAAGAAGCCTTTGATTTAGTGTTCGACAAACCTATTTGTAGCAATGAAAAGTAAAGTAGCAGCTCAATTCACGGTGAATTTAGAAATTTAACATATAAATGTGGGTGTGTTATGCATAAAAGTAATAGAACTAAAACAGGCCTTGAGGAAGTCCTTATTAATATTCAGAATAATACAGCTAGTGCTGTAGCTCTCTATCTGAAAGGATTTGAAGCAAATGAGATAGCCAAAAGGTTATCCATTAATATTAAAGAAGTTAAAGATATAATTAAAACATTTGAAAAAGATTAATATTAATACGTTATATAAAAGAGGGTCGTTAATAAAATGTGAAAATTCTAATTTTAAGGGAGGCTTCTCATGAGTTTAGCAAACTTTTGGAAAGCTTCTTTTTTCAGTTCTTAGGTTACGTGGAGATAAACATTTTTCGTTATTTTATCCTTGAAATGTCTAAACCTATCCATGATTCCAATGAGGTATGGATTTCGGTAATTTCAAGAGAAAAGGATAATGCTCTCATGGGTCTAGGATTTGCGGGGGTTTTTATATTTAGATTAGGTGTAATGAACGAGAGTTTAAGCTGAAATGATATAATATTGAGAGATAAAACTGTACGGGGAGGTAAAATGATATGTTAGAGGTTCGCAAGGGTAAATCTTCAAAATCGTACGAAAATGAGTTTTTTAGAAAAGTATCGGTAGAATTGTCACAAGTTTTTGAGCAAAGACATTGGGATGGTATTTTACTTGGAATGCCAGAGTGTATTACGCGAGAAGATTTGCAAATTGACTGCTTGTTGGTTACTGAAAATCAAATTATTATTATTGATTTTAAAGATTATAGTGGGACACTAGAACTACCATCTGAGGAAAATTTTAGATTCGGTAGATGGACTTTAAATGGTGATGTAACTGTTAAAGGAGGTAGCTCTCCGAATCCATTTAGTCAACTTGGCAAACAGCGGAGTTTGAGTCAAGTATTTGTGGGCAGTTTTTTTATCTCCACAGAAGTGAAAGCGGATTCACTTATTTAGAGTGCTCTCTTGATAGAAAATTTGTCTTTTTTAAAAACCGGCCAACTCTTTTAATGCTTTGTACACTGGAATATTCGCCTTGCCTTTTAGGTAAAGGATATTATCCCTTGTAGCTTCACCAATCGTGCTTTTCACCTTTTCCACATAATGTCTCGGGGGGTTCTTTTCTTCCTTGGTTTCTGTCCATCTTTCCACTCGCCCGAATAGTGTTCTCAAAGCTAAATGATCGAGGAATGCCACCAATCCGGTGATCATGGCACTTACGCCTTTTTCCACCCAACTACGCCCATTTTTGAGCCTTTTTGCGAAGACTCTCATTGTTCCCTCTGCACTTCCCATTGGTCTCATTCCAGATGTCTCAATCCCCTGCTCTTTAAGCCATTCTCGATAATCCCTGAGGGCTTCGGGGTACTTTTCGAGCTGACGAAGCAACTGGTCCAGCCGTTCTTCTTGTTCCCTCGTTTCAAGAGTTCCGACGGCACTATTTAATTCTGTAAGTAGTTTCTGACTGTCATAGGACGCGAGAGCCTTTTGCATTTGGCGATAGCGAGGGTGGTTACGGAACAGGCTGCGAATATCTCGTGCCACGTGAAATCGGTCAATCGAAAAGAAAGCCCTGTCCTTGAAATGCTCACGGCAGGCTGTGATCCAACTAGCACCATCACCGTTTATCACCAGTTTGTGGACAGTGGGGTCATACTCGAAATTCTCGATGAGAAAGTCCTCAAACGCCTCCCAAAAGGGCTGTTTCCCACGGTGAATAAAATGCCGTTTATCTTTTAAACTTACCCGTTTTCCGTTAATTTCCCAGCCTTGATGAACCGCTGCTATTTTTTCTTCCTTTCCTCTTTTTCCTTTTCCCTGACGTTTCACATATATACCGTCCACCTCCACAAATAACACTGAGCGGTGTATAGGCTGACGCTCTTTTGGAATACTGGCAACCTGTAACAGATGTTGACGTATAGCTTCGTGACTGATCACACGGTAACCTAAAAGTGTTTCAAGCGATTCTGCGGCCTTTCGGTAAGAAGGCCCTGTAATGGCAAGCTCTAGAGCGGCTTCCTCAATAAGGGGACTGAAGGTACCTGCCCCTTCAAATTCCAAATAACGATCAAGGAGATAGACATATTCATTTTTCTCTCTATCACGGTAATAGTTCCGTTCAATCGTGATTTCCCCAAAAAGGCTGTCTAACGTGGTGGTACGCTTATCGAGTAGACGATAACGCTTTTTATTACGCTCTTCGGCAATCTGTTGGTCCATGTCCTCTAAAAGAGTCTTCATAACCCCTGAGAAGGTTTCCTGTAATTGCCTCCAAACTAATTGTTCAATCTGTTTTAAATTGGGATATATTGTGCTATTCTTTTGCATGAGGGCTTCCTCCTTTGGATTGGGTTTGGTCGACTATGATTCTACCAAGGAGTAGCCCTCTTTTTCATGTATTTAGCTTAGAACACTACCGCGCTTTCGCTTGGTGGCCCCTTCATTTGGTGAGCGATCTGACAATCCCTCACCAAATGAAGGGGTTAAATTTTGCCCACATTAATTTTACTCATACAACAGCGGATGAAGCTGATTGATGAACTTAAATATCGTTTATACGATCTTGAACGTAAGTCTATATCAACTGTAGTATGTTTTCACGATAAAGTAGAAGTCGTAGGTCGAATTCCAAGACAGTTCCAAATCAGTTTTTCGATTGTTGATTCAAATAACTATCTCAACAAAATTGTGGACATCATTGATGTCATGGTTGACGGGGATATAAATTATTTGTCGGAAATCGGAAGACAAACTTTTACAGAGACTTTGTTTGCTGCGGATGAATACCAGTTTGATATTCAATTTGAACCGGAGTTAAACGAATCGCTAGTTGAAGAAAGAACTAAAAATAGCGATTGTCTTCAGCAAATTCGGGAGTTTCTAATATCTGATAGCAGAATTATGACCTTAACAGGTAATACGAGAAGTGACAAGACTGCGTTAATTCCTAACATTAGAGAACTAGCATTCGATTTAAATTTTACTGATGTCCCAGTATTTGCGTACTCTAATCGGTTGAGAAGGAAGATGCTGAGAAGCAATCCAGAACTTGAAGAAGTGGATTCACTATTTAATTCGGTATTTGATTTCAAGGGTGAAATAATAAATGAATTTTACAAAAGGAATATTCCTATAAAAGGACATGATGAAATCCACGATCAAGATAAAGCCTTGTATATTATTGATGATAGTCAGCTGATTACTAATACGAGTTTCGATTCAGATTTACTACAATTTGGTTCAGGGCATTTATTAGATGATGTCTTAAATTATATCGATTTGGAGTCAAATCCTGAGAGAAAGATTATTTTCATTGGAGACAAAAATAAGCTTAGTTATGGGTCGAAAATTGAAAACGCACTTAATCCAGAATACTTGAAAGCACTTCTTGATAGTAAAAGTATTCCTTCAGAAATAAGAAAAACAGAGTTGCCAGATAATGACGGGGAATCTGAAATTATTAAAGTATGTAATAAGATTGCAAAGAATATACGGGAAGACCGATACAATGAGTTATTTATATATTCTAGCGAAGAAATTACACTTTGCAAAAAGAATGACCAAACTAATGTGTTAAAGGAAGCTTATTTTAATCCAAGCAGCAGTAAAATTCTTGTTTTTTCCAATGAACAAGCAAATCAGGTGAATATTTGGATAAAAAAGCATCTAATTAAAAATGGTAGAGAAATAGGAGCAAAAGATTACGTTGTCTTTAATACAACAATTCAAGCTTATGGACCAACATTGGTGGAAAATGACTTCTCGCCATTTGATAATATAGAACAACCTTTTTCTTTTGTTGAACCTAAAAGAGTGGACAACGGTTATTTTGGCGAAGTTATCAGTGTTGATAATGATAATATAATCGAAAAAGTTGTTGAAATAAAAGGCGAAAAAGTAATATTGCGATTTATTCCCTGCCAAATAAAATTGCAAGATAAAAGTATAATTGAAACTCTTATATTCGATAATTACTTGAAAGCTACAAAGAGTGAGCTGGACAAAAATGAGATTATTGCGTATCAAATTGTTTTATCAAGCTATGAGAATGATATTTTTAAGAACGAACCTTTTGAAGGAAGTTCGGAATATCAAGAAATGTTACAACACCCTGACCAATATACTGTAACCAAAAAAGATGGAAAAGTACTTTACAGGGACTCTAAAGACAAACGGAAGTTGACTCGTTTTGAAAAACAATATAGAGATCGAGTGCTGAAAAAATTAAAAGTACCAACAAGCGAATATTTTAAGATTTTAAATGCATCGAAAGTGAAGTATGGCTGGGCGATGACAGTAAATAAGGCAATGGCCTATTCTTTTGAAACGGTGTTTTTTAATACAAATCAAGAAGAAAATCGAGGTAGAACGAATAAGGAATATTTCAAATGGATTTATACTGGAATATCGAGCGGATTAAATAATGTACAACTAATTAATTGGAAACCAATCTCTCCATTTTTGAAAACGGAATTTAGAGAGTCATCATCCGTAAAAAAAACAAATAAAGGTAGTATCATATTATCTCTTTCAAATGGAGAACAAACTGCTACCGAACAGCTTCAATACTATTTGGAAACCCAGCTGTCAGGTGTGGCAACCATCTCAAATATAGCACCCAAAAATTATTTAGAGATTGCCACTATGGAGATGAATGACCGAAAAATTGAATTGTTCTTCGACTATAATGGAAAAGGAGAAATGAAGATTCCTAGATTGAAGTCAGGTGAAGGAGAGGACTTTGAAATTATATTGCGGTTATTGAAGCCGACCTCAAAGGATGTTCCGAGTGAAATAGGAGTTATGAAATCGTATTTGGAAGAGTTTACTGCTATCTTAGAAAGTTATGACATTCAAATGAAAGTTTTGGACTATCATGAATGGAATTTGATATTGAGTTTTGCCAATCAAAAAAATAATGTAGATATACAACTTTGGTATAACGGCGAAGGAATGATTTCTAAATTCAGTTACATTGATGGAAGTAAGGAGCTTTTCTCAGAAATTGTTGGATTGATAAAAGAAGTTTATGTTCTTGACTAAAGGGAGGTGTGAAAAATGTATACAATCAAAAATTATAATGATGATTTGTATCGAATTTGCACCACATACTATGTGAAATTTAAATTGTTGCAAGACTACTCATATCATCGTATAAATCAAAGTGGCTTTGTTCAGCAATTAAAACTTAATAATAAAGAGGATTCTGAAATAACCAAAATATTAACTGAGTTGAATAAGCTATCTGAGAAAATCCGAAGTAACGGTGGGAAACTGGACCCGGACCCAATTGAAGAAGCAAAACAACTGAGGAAAAATGGAAAACTACAAGAGGCATACAATGCAATTCTTCCGTATCTTCAAGTTAATAATGGCGATGAAGATGCAGTAATTACTTTCGGCTGGATTATGTATGATTATTTGAAGATGTCTGAAGGGAACATTGAAAACTATATCAACAATTTAGCGATTTTTAATGATAATGTAGTTCTATCTTTTGAAAGCAATCCTTTCAGTAATTTTACTATTAACGATTTCAAGAAAACATTAATAAATTCAATCTTGTGGTCTATTCGACGAGTTGCGATGCAGGGAGAGCTGTTTGCAAATAAAGTTTTCCCACAGTTACTGAGGTTTTGTAGGAATGGAGCCAAATTTATTGAGAACAGAGGGATTAATGTTAATAATGAAGCTTCAGCATCTCGATTACTGATCAAAGAATTTCTAAGCAAATTAAACGATACTAATTATCTTTTATTTATGGATACTATTGGATTCGATTGGTTTGATAAAGGAGATTTTCAAAAGTCGAATTTTACTAATGATAAAGGTGAGAAAATTGAAGTTAAGCCTTTGGCGGAATATGTACTGAATTTTCATTCCAAAAAACTGTTGTCATTGGATAATTCTATGGTGACGGAACAAAGAATCAATTCATTTATTGATGTATTAAATTCTAAAATACAAAATAATCCTACCTTTGAATGGCTTCCATATTATAAAGCAAAATTATTGATGAAAGCAAATAGAAAAGAGGAAGCACTAGAAACAATTACCTCATTTGCTAGAACTAAAAGTAAGGATTTTTGGATTTGGGATTTAATTAGTGAACTTGTGAATGATGATGAAAAATTCAATTGCTTATGTGCAGGATTACATTGTAAGTCAAAACCAGATATGATTGTTGGATTGCAGGAAAAGGTCATACCTATTCTTGTGAGGAAAAGGATGTTTTCAAATGCAAAATTTGAATTGGATGAATTAATTTCTACTCGAATGAGGAAGTGGGGGAAAATATCTCAGCAACTCGAAGAATGGAAAAAAGAAAATTGGTATATTGAATCGAAGTCGGCTGAAAGTAGAGAGGCTTTAAAGGGATACGCTGACAAAGCTGAAGAAATTCTATATCGAACGCTTCCTTTTACCAATATTTTTGTTACATATATTAACAAAGATAAAGGTGTAATTAATTTTGCATACTTAGGTAGTGGTTCCCTTTCAACTCTAAGAGAAGGATATTTCTACATCGATTCTATTAAAGAGACTCATAGATGGGAAAAAGATAAAGCTTTGAAAGTAAGGATGTTAGCAGATAAAAAGAGAACGAATTTATTTAAAATTTACGAGATTGTACCGGGGGATGAAACATTTATATCTAATTTTATTCAAACCGGAATCGGTTATGTTGACAAAGAAGACGTGAATCCATTTGCTTTTGTAAATGATGTGTATATTCCTCCTAAGCTGGTTAAGGAACACAGGATTGAAAATTGTGACAAGGTGGAGTATATCAAAAAAAGAAGGTTCAACAAGAGAAGAAACACATGGGGTTGGACAGTGGAAGAAATACTTTCTGTAGAGAAGAACGAACAAACTGGGTATTGGGATGAAGAGTATTAGGATTTATTTCAACATACTGACAAGGCAAAAAAGCTGTTCGAGACGTTTTTCGCTGACGAAGACATTTAAACGGATCTTCGTATAAATAATTGTCAAATTACTTTTTTAAGTTGTTAACATTTTGCTAACGCAATCTCATGAAAAACGGTAAATCCCCGTTAAAGATGTTACAGACAACAATATCCAAAACGTTGATTTACCGCACTTTTTGCACCTCACGTTAACGATATTACACACTCTCATCTTACGGGCGGCATGATGTAATAAGTGCCTCCAACCCTTGATACGAATGGGTTTGTAAGTAAGGTGAGAGTGAAATGCTAACATTTTGCTAACATAAAGGAAATTAACGGAGGCTTCTCATGAGTTCACCGAACTTTTGAGAGGCTTCTTTTTTCATTTCTTGTGTGACGTGTAGGTACACATTTTTCGTAATCTGATCATTGGAATGTCCTAATCGATCCATAATCTGTTCTAAAGCAACTTTAGCCTCGGCAAGAAGTGATGTATGCGTATGGCGTAGAGAGTGCGGGGTAAGGTCTGAATTTAAGTCTACTTTATTTAATATCCTAGCCATTCTACTCTCAATAAACTTTATTAAGACTGGGTAGCCCGGATGACGATTAAGATTAGCAAACAAAAAGCCATTGTCATTGTAGAATTTACCGAATCGAGTAATCATCGTTTCTTGTTCTTCTTTATGTTTTCTAAATGCTTCAATAACAACGTCATCTATCATGATTTTACGTCGGGATTTTTTTGTCTTAGGTGGAACTAATAGGTATTCTTTAGTGTTATTTTTTGGATTATAGTACGTTTTTGTGATACGGATACTATATTTTTTAAAATCTATATCCTTCCATTTGAGTGCTACTAGCTCCCCTACTCGCATACCCGTATAGGATAACGTAATAAAAATAAGGACATCCATAAAAAGTCCATGTTCGTAAACAGCTTTTAAGAACAGTGCAAGTTCTTCTTTTTCGAAGTATACAGGTAATTCTTCCTCATCTGATTCAATAATGATTTGCTCGTCTTTTTTTATATAGGCATTTGTTGTGGGGTCTATTTTAAGTATTCTTTTACTAACAGCCATTTTAAATATCATTTTTGCTGTAGTATGAACCCCTTCAATCGTAGTTCTAGCAAAACCTTGATCTTTTAAATCATTCAATGCGGATTGATACATCTCTTCATTGATGTTTTTTAGTTTTAAATGAACAAAGTAAGGTAATAATTTTTTTATGTTGTATTCTCTTAGACGAATGGTTCCGGGTTTCGGTGCAATTCTTTCAATATAGAGCGGTAACCATTCATTAGCCCACTCCTTAAATAAAATATCTGATTCTTTAATGAATGTACCCTGATTTACTTCAGTAATTAAAGAGGCGGCAACTGCCTCAGCTTCTTGCTTCGTTTTAAATCCCCCCTTTGTGTGTTGTCTCCGTTCTCCTGTTTTTGGATCCTTTCCAATGTCAATAACGAAGGACCACTTTTTATTACAAGTACAATTGTTAGGAGGGCATTTGCACCCTCTTTTTGTAAAATGACCTTTCATCTTTATTGATTTACCTCACTTTTCTCTTTCAATCTCATAATCCATTGTTTAAAGTCTGATTTTTCCACCCTTTTTGATGTGCCAATCGAAAAGTTAGGGATACCGCCGTGTTCTATTTGTGTTTGAAATAACTCATAAACTCTTCTTCTCGAAATACTGAGAAACTCAGCAATATGTTGTGCTGTAAGGGTATCAGGTAATGAATCCCAAGTTGTATACTTCTTTGTTGTTTGCATTTTATAGAAACCTCCGTAGTTATTTATGTTTGAAAACAAAGAAACCGTAGATTTACTTAGCCCACTAATAATTGATTGACTAAGTAACGTCTGCGGTTTTCGCTTGTTCGGTTACGATATTTGATTAAGTCTCACATAATATATTTTATCTTCGCATTTTCATATTCGAAGGGTTTTTCTTGCTATTAAAAATATTTTTTGGATTATGCCTAAATTTATTTTTCGTCCTGTTGAATTGCTCTTCGTTCCCTTTTTTATTCTTTTTGAATTTATGATTGATCAACCGTAATACATTGTATCTTCGAAATTTCATATTTGAAGTCTTTTCTTAAAAAAATATGATTTCACCAACACTTTTTTAAAGTGAAGGAATTTAGTGATTCATTTCTCTAGTTAAATCTGAAATTGTATAAAATCTGTTTTTTATTGTTTGAAGGTCTTTTATGAGGTTTTGATTACAACCAACGCAATGTACTGTTTATTGCAAAATAGAAGTGCAGAGCTTTGCAAGAAGAGTTTATGATTTAGTGGGATGGCATAGCGAACTTTATATTGATGCGAAAGAGTTACCTGAAATTGCATCGACTATTGAAAAATTACCCGCTATTTCTATTGACCATTTCGGGTTATCAGAAGAAGGATTACCGCATTTATTAAAGTTAGTTGATAAAGGTATACACGTAAAAGCAACAGGTTTTGGGCGCGTGGAACTGAACATTGAAAATGCTTTAAAATCCATGTATGGGACCAATCCTGATGCACTTATGTTTGGTACAGATTTGCCATCTACAAGAGTAAAAAGACCTTTTGAGTATGCAGATGGTAAATTGATTCAGCGCCTATCTGATGAACAGGCTACTGATAAAATATTGTACACGAATGCTTTAAAATGGTATTTCAAGTAATTCAGCATTAATTGGATTTAGAATGAAAGTTGCAAAGTTTGATAGTGAATATACTAAAAAAGGTTGCTTTCTTTTAATAACGAACTTCAAGAATCGGGCGCATTTCAATAATAAGAAATGTGTCTATTTGCATTTAAGGGCCATATTCTTGAATAATTATGTTTTATATCACTAGTGTTGCATTAATTTAATTTCACTATTAGGAATACTCGAAATGTTCAATTTTATTATTCTCTGCAAAGAAAAAGTCCTTTATAATGGATAGGTCAGGTGGTAATCCGTCCAAATCCAATATAAAAGGACTAGCTCATGGACAAGATTACACGAAAAACTTCATTTGGACAATGGTTTTCACCAATAAATCTTCAATTATTTGAGGAACAGGTGAAAACGATGAAATTAGATTACTATACAAAGAAATTAACGACGGAGTCGTTCCTAAAATTACTTCTTTTTGCGCAGCTACAAGAAGTGGAAAGCCTTCATGCGCTTGGAGATTACCTTTTCGATGATCAGCTTCAAAAGGAAATTGACCTTGATTCTATTAGTATTTCTCAGCTGTCACGCCGTTTAAATGGGATGAATCCTGATCTATTCCAAAGGCTTTTTCTTGATTTGGTGTCCCAAATTCATGTCAAAACACATTACACAAAACTTGTGATGCCATTAAAAATCATCGATTCAAGTACCTTGCCACTCAATTTGACGAATCATAAATGGGCAAAATTCCGCAAAACAAAGGCTGGAGTAAAACTGCATTTGTGGCTTGTATTTATGGAAAAAGGCACTTCTTACCCGGAAAAAGCCGTTATGACTACGGCAAAAGAACATGATCGTGGCCAGCTTGAAATCATGGTAGATGACAAAGAATGCATGTATGTGTTCGACCGTGGTTACTTAGATTACGAACGTTTTGACCGCATGACCGATGATGGTTACTTTTTTCTTTCAAGGTTACGTAAGAACGCTGTTATACGGGAAGTTTACAACTTTAAACTACCGGAAAATTCTTCTGTTTTATCGGACCAAATGGTGTTGATTGGAACCACACAAAATCGTGCTGAAAATTATTTTCGACTGATAAAAGTTCTGGATTCAAAAGGAAATGAACTCCATTTAATCACCAACCGTTTCGATTTGGAAGCTGATGAAATTTCAGAGATGTACAAATCACGCTAGGCCATTGAATTATTTTTCAAATGGATTAAACAGCACCTCAGCATAAAAAAGTTTTACGGTCAAAGCGAATGGGCGATTCAGAATCAAGTGTTCATTGCACTCATTGTTTTTTGCCTACATGTTCTAGCGCAAATTGAATTAAAAAGTAGTCGAAAAATCCTACAAATTAGCCGATATTTAAGGGCTGCACTATGGAAACCGGCGCATATTTGGCTTCGAAAGATTGAAGGAAAAGCTGTTCCTTAATAAGCAAATTTGTTGTCGTCCCACAGGTCTTCAGGTTTAACTGTAAATAAATTTCCAAATGGACAGAGCCACCTTTAAATGGGTATTTATCTTTTTGGCCCTAAAAGGGTGAAATATTTTAACTGAAAATTCCGATACTTTTTATGCAACACTAGTGGTTTTATATAAATAGAACTTTTTTGTTTTTTTGGAAAATAAAATAGTACAATAAATTACTTTTAAAGTACTTGATTTTTTAAGAGGAATAGTTTTTAATAAATTTGTGGATAATAAATATCCATAATGGATAGAACTAATCCACAAATACACTAAAAGAGGTGTAAATAATTGCAATTAACAAAAGCAACTGAACAAGCTGCATGTATATTAATTTTATTAGCTACACAGGAATCGGGTGAACCATTATCGACAAATGAAATTAGCAGGCGTTTAGAAGTGTCCCCATCCTACTTGAAAAAAATCACACGGAAATTAGTGATTAACAAAATTATAACTTCGGTTTCGGGAAATAAAGGAGGCATTTCTCTAGAAAGAAAATTGGAGGAAATCAGTTTATTGGATGTGATTGAAGCAGTGGAAGGTCCAATTTCTATTAATCCCGATACAGGGTTAATCAACTTAGTATTTAAAGGCGGGAAATATGCAGAAAAAGGGTCTGATCTGCTTCGTAATGTCTTTAATGAAGCAGATGAATTGCTCATTCAATACTTTTCTAAAGTGACAATAGCCGATATCTTAAAAGAAGTCTTTGGCACAGTAGAACTCCCGACGCTTAACTGGAATAAAACCTCTTTAACTGAATTTTTACAACAACAAGAACGAGGTGAGTAAATGAATATGTTTAAAGCCGAATGGAAGAAAGTATTAAATAATAAAATGTTAATACTTATGATGATTGTTATACCATTGGTTCCGATTATTTATTCTGGTATTATTCTTAGTGCTTATTGGGATCCTTTTGGAAACACATCTAATTTGCCCGTAGCGGTTGTTAATCAGGATGAACCGTCTGAATTGGAAGGAAAAACATTGAATATCGGGGATGAACTTATCAATAATTTAAAAGACAATGACAATTTAGATTGGCATTTTGTCAGTCGTGATGAAGCACAAGAGGGTTTTGATAATGGGAATTATTATATGGTCATCACGATACCAGAAGATTTCTCGAAAAGAGCTTCTACGGTACTAGAAGATAACCCAGAAAAAATGAATCTAACTTATGAAGTAAACCCCGGCCGAAATTATTTTAGTGTAACGATAAGTGAACAGGCAATGAATCGTATCAATCAAGAAATTTCAGATAGTGTGACAAGAGAATACACAAGAGCAATCTTTTCACAAATTAATGAAATTGGCGACGGTTTTGCTGAAGCTGCAGATGGAGCCTCTGAAATTAATGGTGGGGTTGACCAATTAAAAGAAGGAAACGAAGAGATAACGAAAAATCTTAATAAACTCGCTTCAAGCAGCTTAACTTTTAAAAATGGTGTTGATACCATTCAAGTAGGTGTAGGAGACTTCATAGTTGGAGCAAATGAACTTCATTCCGGGACAACTCGCTTAAATGAAGGTATTATTCAATATACTAATGGTATAAGTCAGTTAAAAGAAAAAACAGCACTTTTAACTGATGAGAAAAAAGGGGTTCCTAAGCTTGCAACTGGTCAAGAAACATTAAATGGTGCGTTAAATGACTTAGCGGCGGGTAGCCATAACCTTAATAGCGGTTTAGTACAAATGAATGAACAACTGCCATCAAACGATGAAATCAATCAGCTTACTCAAGGATTAACAGGTGTACAACAAGCTGTTAATCAATTGCAAAAAGCTGTTAGTCAATCTGGGGCATCTCCAGAGTTGGTAGCTCAGGTTAACGCCCTTAATGAAAAAGTAAATCAGGTACAACCTAAAGCCATAGGAGCTATAGATGGTTATACAAATATTCGTAATGCATTTGAAGGTGAAAAAGGACTGATTCAAGGTTCAGCGAAACTTGCCGGTGGAATGAATAATGCGGTTAGTGGAAGTAGAGAATTAACAACAGCCACTGCCAATTTAAACAAACAAATGCCACAACTAGTAGGTGCAATAAATCAGCTTGATTCGAAGTCCCAAGACTTGAAAGAGGGATCAGCTGCACTTGTAAAAGGAACAGATACACTGTCAATTAAATTACCGGAACTCGAAAATGGTATGACAAAACTTTCTGAAGGTGCCACTCAACTAAATGAGGGCGCTGGGCAGCTAGCTGAAGGTTCAACTCAACTAGGTGAAGGGATTGCAACACTTAAAGGTGGTACAAATGAGTTATCAAATAAACTATCTGAAGGTGCAGAAACAGTAGCAAGTATCCAAACAACAGATGCAAACTATGATGTGCTGGCATCCCCAATCTCGGTTAAAGAAGCAAAGACCAACGAAGTTCCAAATTACGGACACGCACTGGCACCTATGTTTATTTCACTAGGACTATATATTGGTGCTTTGGCATTTAATTTAATATTCCCGTTGAGTGAAACAGCTACAAGACCATCGTCAGGTGTATCTTGGTGGTTCAGTAAATTTTCACTGGGATTTGTTCCCGCAGTTGTAGGCGCATTGGTACTTAGTGTAAGTGTCGTGTACGGAATGGGATTAGAAGTAGCAAATATGGGACAATTTATTTTAATATCTATATTAGGCTCACTCACGTATATGTTTTTCATGATGTTATTGGTGATTCCATTAGGAAATCCGGGAAGATTTATCGCAATGATTCTCCTTGTATTACAACTTGCTTCAAGTGGTGGAATGTTCCCAGCAGCTTTACAAAATGATTTCTTTAATGCGATCAATCCTTATATGCCAATGACTTATGTAATCTATGGTTTAAGGGAAGCAATGACTTCATCAATTGGTAGTGATATATTTATCACGAGTGTGGCTATACTCATTGGTTGCATCACAATTTTCAACCTATTGTTATTCCTTTTCCTAAATATCAAAAATAAAAGAGATGTAAAATTAGTTCCTGAAAGTTAATCTCACACTATAAATATGTAAGTAGGTACAATTCTTCGGGAATCGTACCTACCTATCTTTATGTGCATAATTATTCAGCAATAGGGAGCAATTGTTGCAGACCATTAGTCTAATTCCTCGGTAAAAATGTGGAGAAATCAAATTTTTTTATCTCCTGAATTAATTTCATAATTATGAGCCCTACGGGCTCAAGGCTTTTAAACACTAAAAAAGGAGTACCTCCCCAAAATGTCGAAATAAGTAAGCACGACACAAACTTATAAGACTGGAGGAAGACTCCCTATGACTATTATAAGGCAAGGAAGCCTGTTTGGACTACAAGAATTATATGATTTAGAACCTACCCATCGTTTTGAAGCTGTTTTTTCTGCTATCGATATTGAACTAATCCTCGCTATGGTAACGAAGAAATCTCGTTTTGGCAGACCTGTCGATCTGAATTATGCAGCGATGATTTACTCATTAGTTGCCCGTTTAACGGAACGGATTCCATTTATTAAAGATTTGGTAAAGCGTTTAAAAAACGATACGATATTTCGACTAGACTGCGGCTTTTTAGTATCTGATACTGTCCCATCTGAGGCAGCTTATTCAAGAATGGTGACCATTCTTAGCGAATCTAATGTTCTTGAAGAGGTTAAAGAAACAATTCTATATCAAGCCATAACAGAAGGGTTTATCACCGATGAAACTGTGGCTATAGATGCCACACACTTCGAAGCCAAGGATCAAGCACCTCCAAAGGAGGAAAAACCAAAAACAGAACCCAAAAAACGTGGGCGAAAATCAAAAGAAGAAAGAGAACAGTGGTTGATTGAAAAAGCTGAACGCGAAGCCAATCTACCTCTTTTTGAAAAGAAAATAGAAAACCAATTAAACGTTCCGTTAGAGCAACTTCGTGCCGAAATTCCTCAAAATCCGGAGTGGGGTGTGAAGAAAAACAGCGAAGGAAAGAACGTTTTTTGGTATAGCTATAAGGCGCATTTAGCTGTTGGAACCAAAAGTCAGTACATTCTTCAATCTCTTTTTTCTTCTGGCAATTTGAATGATGGAAAGGCAGCGATTCCTTTATTAAAAGGGATCCATGAGCGTGTTCAACTTCCAACTCTACGTTATCAAACGATGGATGCTGGTTATGACTATGAACCGATTTATGAACAGATACATCGTATGGGTCAACAGTCGGTTATTGCCTATAATAAGCGTAATGAACCTGAACCCGAAGGGTTTGATAAACATTTCGCTCCGACTTGTTTCCGTGAACATTCATACCGATATGATAGTTTTGATCAAAAATATAAAACGCTTAAATATACACGCCCAAAGGAATGTAAAGATTGTCCTTTGGCAAATGAAGGTATTTGCCAAAAGATTTATAAAGTGAAAATCACGACAGATCTTCGGAAATATACTGCACCAGCCCGAGGTTCAAAAGCTTGGAAAGCCATCTTTAAACGTCGTACCGCAGTGGAACGTGTGAATGCTTATCTCAAGTTATACTTTCAATTAAACAATGTCCGCTATCGTACCGGAAAACGTGCCAAGGTTCATTTTGACCTCGTAACCTTAGTTTATAATGCTTCAAAATTAGCTGTGGATCGTATCAATGCATCGTTAAATCAACAACAAGTTGCTTAAAATACAGACCGTATAGAATAGTCGTTCATCATTTCCAAAGCGGTTGATTGGAGTGGAAGGCGGCGACTCCTCGAAAATGCTAAGGCATTTCCTTCGTGCGTGGGCTGTTCAAGAAGTAATTCAGTGTCCTGCGACCCCGCAGGAGCGAAGTGACGAGGAGGCTCACGGCCCGCCCGCGGAAAGCGTCCGCCTGGAACGGAAATCAACACAATGTTGATGAAGTAAAACAAAAAAATTTTTTTACAACCAATATTCTGTAGGTCTGTGTTTCTTTAAAATAGGGATTTATGAAATTGATTCATTTATTAAAAAATAAACCGAATGACATTATTCTAATTAATAAGAATACAGCTAATCAAGAAATATCAGGAAATGCAAAAATTGGAAATCCACGCGATTTAGGTGAAATTGGACCTAAGACGTTGAAAATAATCTATGATAAAAATAGGGAGAATACTCTATCAATAGAGGAACGAAATATACTCTAAAGAGAATGGGAGACCTTATCGGATAGTCAAGAAGTTTTGAGAATTTGGAGAAAGGGAAAACTTTATAGTGTAAATGAGAATATTTATGATAACCATATTTTAAAGGTAATTCAAAACATTCATAATGACCAAAAAAGTAAGGACTTCGTGAGTGCTTTAAAAGTAATTGGTGAAGTCTTAAGAATCTTAGAATATCAAATTGTAGACAGGTTTTTAGAATACAGAATAAGACAATTGTTGAATAAGGGTACTCTTGAGTTTAAAGGTATTCCAAAGGGAATGAGATTCTACAGCGTAAAATTAAAATAATTTTGGGGTACGACCGAGATACGTGTAATTTTAGGTCCTAAGCTAACTTTTATTTCCAAATGCCGTATTTAAGTACCCCTATAAACGTATAGCACAGTTTGTAACAGTTCATTGTTTTTGGTACTGAGTTTTGGAACCGGAAAACAATAAGTTTTAATTGTTTTTATGGGATGCCTATCCTAATACTGTAAACGGAGGTTATGGAACTATGCGATTAAATCAGCTGTTGGTGAATAATGTAATGCTATAACCTATTTTTACACGTATCTCGGCTGAACCCCTTCAAGACCACTAAAAAACTTTCTTAACGTTGTTAAAAATTGGGGAATCCTCCCGAAAATCGTATAGGGGGTACGGCAAGAATTCGTTCTTTTTGGGGTCACTCACAAACAAGAGAGTGAATCTTATATATTCTTCTGGTGCTTTGCGCTTACGAAGGAAAAGGGTAAGCGCCCGCTCCCCCTTTATTTAATAATGTCCCCGCTGAACGTGCTCACCTGTTCTTTCACGAACTGCTCAAGCGTCTGAGCCACTTGGGGGTTTCCCTTAAGGGCCAACTCCTAATAATGCAACTATTATTATCGTTAATAATATACTTAAAAGTAAAGATATAACCCAATATTTTTTTCCCGTCAATTTAAAAAGTATATTTAAAACTGAACTAATTACCATTAATATTATGAAAACAAATAAAATCATAACGAGTCCCAAAATTTCCACCCTCTTTTTTAACCTTTATTGCATGAAAATTCCCCTTAAGAAAAATAGAATATTTTCCTCGAAATGAAAATACCCTCACTAGAGTAGTTATAACCCTAATATTACCGTAACATTCCAAATTGTGCAAATTTTAGGCAATCACTTGAACTGGTTTACTATATAGTTTCTTATTATTTCTTCTGTCACCGTACCAACTGTTGCACAAAAATAGCCTCTAGCCCATAAATGCTGCCCCCAGTATCTCTTCTTTAGCTCTGGAAACTCATCTTGTAATAGCCTTGATGATCTTCCTTTTAGATATTGCAATATTTTACTTGGAGCTAGACTTGGCGGATATGATAATAATAAGTGAATGTGATCTTTTCCTACACTACCTTGCAAGATTGTTATGCCTCTTGCTTCACAGCCCTGTCTTATAAGTTCTCTCGTTCTTATCGCTATCGGCCCATGAAACACCTGGTACCTGTATTTTATTACCCATATTACGTGATATTTTATATCAAATACTGCATGGCTGTTTTTTCTATATCCGTCCATACTTTCACCTCATCCTTAGTATGGACACGCTGGGATAATGCTAAAAGCTGATACCGTCTAAAGACGGTGGAGTTAGACCACGCATTTGTAAATTAAATCAAGAAAATTAACATCAAATTTCGAAATTTTTTTAAAAATACCTGAATTATTCACAGTTTTTTTGAAATAGGCTGCTTTCTCCTATTTAATCAGCTTTTCAGTCGATTTTTAATGCACTTAATAAATGAAAAAAGAATCCATTTCTGATAAGGTTAAAACAACTACGAAATAACCACAGAAAGGATTCTTATAATGGCTACTTTACCGCAATTAACCCTAAATTTCAATCGTCAAATTAAATTGTCAAATGATGGAGGTTCCCTTTCTTCTGATACCGGTGAATTCATTTTTAGAGAATTCGATGAGAAAATAGGGTTTTCAGAGACATTAACTAAATACCTACAACTAAAAGACGAAAGACTCTACTTTTTTCATTCGAATGAAAACTTGCTTCGTCAAAAGATTTATCAAATCGTTGCTGGATATTCCGAAGATGATGCAGCTGATCAATTAACGAAGGATCCCGTGTTTACGCAAATCATTGGAACAGAAGCATTAGCTTCCCAACCTAGCTTATCCCGCTTTTTTGCACGGTTTGATAAGGAATCTATTGTGCAATTAAATCAAGCTAATCAAGAACTTTTAGACAAAGTGAATCAAATTAGAGAGTCTAAGGCACTTATTATCGACTTGGATTCTACACATGCCGATACGTATGGAAAACAGGAATCCACATCTTACAATTCTCATTACGGAACAGTTGGTTTCCATCCATTGGTTGCTTTTGATGGAATAACTGGTGATTTTTTAAAGGCCCAACTAAGACCGGGAAATGTCTATACTTCCAACGGTGTCGTGGAATTTGTCAAGCCTCTTATCGAACATTATAATGAGAAATTCCCAGCGATTGTCCCATTCCTACGAGGGGATAGTGGCTTTGCTGTTCCAGCTTTGTATGATTTGTGTGAGGAAGAGTCGGTTTATTATGTGATTCGTTTAAAATCAAATGCCAATTTGCAACGTCTCGCTGATGAACTACATCCTGCCTCCATTCCAGCCGATACAACAAAACCAGAGATTTATTATGAGGAAACCGAATATCAAGCAAAATCATGGTCTAAGCCTAGAAAAGTGATCATCCAATCTGTTCGCCCTGCGGGCGAATTGTTTTTCACGAATTCATTTTTTGTAACGAACTTGATAGACGCATTTTCCCCGAAGGATATCGTGAATGCGTACAAAAAAAGAGGCACAATGGAAAACTATATCAAGGAAGCTAAGAATGGATTTGGTTTGGATAAAATGAACAGCCATTCTTTTCAAGTAAATGAATCCAAGATGATGTTGAGCTTGTTGGCATATAACCTAACAAATTGGCTTCGTACGCTTTGTTTTCCGGAGGGACAAAAAAGCATACAAATCGAAACCATTCGAACAAGACTGATAAAGGTCGCAAGTAAATTAGTGAAATCAGGACGATCGCTTTACTTTAAGTTGTCTTCCAGTTTTGTGTACCAAGAATTCTTTTGGAAAGTATTACAGAGAATTCAACTGCTAAAGCTGGAATAAAACTTATCTGCTATCTAATTTGGGCTGTGTTAATGTGCGATTTTGATTTTTACACACTGTTGATTGAAGTGGAGGGCGCTTGACTCCTGCGGGATGTAGAGGAAAAGTCGAGACCCCACAGGCGGAACGCCGAGGAGGCTCGACTTCCTCCCTGCGGAAAGCAAGCGCCCGGAACGGAAATCAACAGACAAATGTAATGCAGCCAATATTTAAAAACAACTTTCAAGACCAAGGGAGTAGTATGCTCAAAAACCTAACACTTTAAGACATGCCACTTAGCGATTTTCATGAATAGGTAACTTACAAATAAATTAATGGCAATTGTGCACCAAATTGAATTTCTAGATTTCTTTTTATTGACTAATGTGCAGGTATGAATAATTCAGGAAATATATTGAAATATCAAAAAAATTAGTGGATAATTAACAAAGGCCGGCCTACAATATTTACCTTTTTAGACATATATTAACATGATTTAGCTGTGGATTATAAAAGAAGAGAGGGAAGGGATTATGAAAAAAGGATTATTCTTACTAACTTTCGCCATACTATTCTTTCTGTCTAGTAACGGAGGAGTAAGTGCTGCTGAAAATAGAGCAAGCCAATTCCCTACTAAATCAGAGATCGAAGCCTTAAACCAAGAATTACAAGAATTAGTAATTGAAGCAAATGAGAGATTAGCTCATGGTGAAAAAAACATCGAAGTAACATCAGAAAATTTAAAATTGGTTTTTAATGAGGAAGATTTAGAAGTTCCATCTACTCTAAACAAATCTCAATTAAATTCTTTAAATGCAGCTGCTGCAAGCAAGATAGGTTCTAAAAGCTACCAAGCTTATGTAACAAATACTGCTGGATTTAATTTTACTCATGCTGTAAGTGGAGTCTTTTCATGGAACGGTGATCTATTAACTGCAGTTTCTGCCTCTGCGGATTTAACTGGGCTTATGTATGATAAGTCATCCACTACAACTAAAGAGGGATTAGATGGTACAATAGGCAAAAACGCAAAGGTTGCAAGGGTAACTAGTAAAGGGACATTTAAAGCGTTAAAATTCTTTGTAACATATCATACAACTATAGTGATTGATATATATGCTCCAACAGAATCGTATCGAATTATAGATGCCAGAATTAATACTTAATTTAAAATGAAAGGTGATAAAAAAAGTGGCCCGATTTTTATCTGTTAAGTTAGCTCCATTACTACTTATTCTAATTACAGGATTTACTATCTTCTCAAGTTCAGCCTCAGCAGCTAGCGTTCAAATTACCACTTTTACTGACACTACAAAAGAAAGTACTACAACCGTTCCTAAAAATTATCATCATTTCTATTCATCAAAAGATACGGTAAAAGTAACTTTTAAAGTAGATCAGTGGATTAAAACAAAAAATATAAAAAAAGTTAATGTTATTTTAGAAAAAGATACCGGATTATGGTGGTCAACAAAAGCTACAAAAAGTGTAACTAGTACAACCCCACTCACTTTTAGTGTTAATGCTGGAAAGGGTGATTATAGATTGGTAGTATATGATGAAGGGGAACCTACAGGATATGACAAGGCTCCACTTTATTACGCAAAGTCAACTAAATATAATGTTAATGTTATAGGGTTAGATTAAGATTAATCTGAAGAAGAAGGTTGCTCCAATAAATTTCTTGGACAACCTTTTTTAATTAGAGTCACTTATCTTTTTTAAAAAGCTTTGCCTGTAGGTCCATTGAATTTCCTTATATACCGAAACATTTTGAATTCACTGATGAAACGATGATCCATGACTTTATTGAAAAACACGGATTTGTCATTTTATTTTCCCAACACAATGGAAAACCGTACGCTACTCATCTTCCGCTTATGTTAAATAAGGATAAGACTGCTTTATATGGTCATTTTGCACGTCCAAACGGTCAATGGAAGGATATAGAATACCAAGAGGTTCTGGTTGTTTTTCATGGACCTCACTGTTATATTTCACCTTCTTGGTATGAAACTACTAAGGCCGTTCCTACTTGGAACTACATGGCGATCCATTTATATGGAAGGATTGAAATCCTCAAGAATAAAAAAGAAATATTTGATTCTTTATATGATTTAACGGTAAAGTATGAAGGATCTGATAGTCTATACGATTTAAATCAGGTAGACCCAAATTTTATTGAGGGAATGAGCAAAGGCATTACAGCATTCAAAATTTAAGGTTACGAGGTCAAAATGAACCTTGGCACGTTTTCCGGTACGATAGCGGACATTGTCTAATTGAAAGTATAACTTGAGATAAGTATTCACACGTTCCACTGCGGTACGACGTTTAAAGATGGTTTTCCAAGCTTTTGAACCTCGGGCTGGTGCAGTATATTTCCGAAGATCTGTCGTGATTTTCACTTTATAAATCTTTTAGCAAATACCTTCATTGGCCAAAGGACAATCTTTACATTCCTTTGGACGTGTATATTTAAGCGTTTCATAGTTTTTGATGCTAGACTAAATAGTAGACACAGATTGTTATAATAAATATATCAACTATAACGGGGTGTGTCTGTATGGCTAGAGCTAGACAATTCGAAGAGGAGTTTAAAATTGAAACTGTAAAGTACCTTAGCGCAAACAACAAGTCTGTAGCCCAAGTGGCCAGAGAAGTAGGCGTTAACGTAAATACTTTGCATGGCTGGGTGAAGAAGTATAGTCAACAGCCGGAGGTAAAGGCTGTAAAATCTTATTCTTCAGAGGCAGCCGAACTAAGGGCCCTTCAGAAGGAAATCCGTGATCTAAAGGAGGAAAATGAAATATTAAAAAAGGCGATGCACTACTTCGCGAAAAGCCCTCGGTAAAATATGAGTTCATCCAAGAACACTGCTCCCAATACCGAGTGGAGAAGATGTGCAAAGTACTGGGAGTTTCCAAAAGCGGTTATTTCAAATGGTTAAACCGGCCAAAAAGTGATCGGCAAAAACAACATGAGGAATTAACACAAAAGATTCTTCAAACCCATATAGAATTTAAGCAACGATACGGCAGTGTGAAAATCACTAAAACTCTGAATAAACGGGGCGTGAAAGTGAGCGGGCGTACGGTTTCCCGCATTATGACTAAGAACCAGTGGAAGTCTTGTACTGTCAAGAAATATAAGGCTACGACCAATTCCAAGCATCAACACCCGGTAAGTGAAAACATCCTGGATCGGCAGTTTAAAGCGAGTAAACCAAACCAATTTTGGGTAACGGACATCACATATATTCCGACCAATGAGGGCTGGTTGTATTTGGCGAGCGTTATGGACTTATATTCTCGTAAAATAGTAGGTTGGGCCATGGACAAGACCATGACAAAGGAATTGGTCATCTCCGCATTAAAGATGGCTTACAAGCGCCAGCGGCCAGGGAAAGGCGTTATTCATCACTCAGACCGAGGTGTTCAGTATGCCTCACTGGAGTATCAGAAACTATTAAACAAGTACAGTATGGTAGGCAGCATGAGCCGAAAAGGAAACTGTTACGACAATACTTGTATTGAATCCTTTCACGGTATTCTTAAGCGTGAACTTGTTTATCAAACGAAGTTTAAAACTAGGGAAGACGCGAAGAAGGCGCTGTTTGAGTATATTGAATTCTTCTACAATTCTAAGAGGATCCATTCAACTTTGGGCTACTTTACACCCAACGAATTTGAGCAGATGTATGGAAAATCAGTGGCTTAATTTCACCTTGATAAAAAAGTTTAAATCGCTCTTTATTTAAACTTTTTTATCAAGGCCACCAAGCGAAGCGCGGTAGAAAAATCTGTGTCTATTTTCTTGACATAGTATCAAAGAACTTCTGCTAACATCATTTGTATTTGAAATGACGGACACATATGACAGTTTACGTCTGTCAAAATTTAAGGTGTAGTTCATAATTCAACTCAAAAAACTAATGATTCAACAAAAAGACAAGTCTTCTTGGAACTTCTAATGGTATAATTTTCAAAAAGGAGGGAACGGGAAATGACTGTTAATTTGACCGAGTACGTTAATAAGAGAATTGAAGAACTAAAATCTTTTAAATCTGAAACATTTGGGTTATTAAAGGATATGGAAATAACCTTTGATAAGTTAAGTGAAGAAGAGGAAAGAGAATTACTGGAAAATAAAATGAAATATTATTCTGCATCAGGTGCATTAATGGAATTAGAACAATTAAAAAAGGTATTAAATGGTTAAAGGGAAATTTCAATAAAAATCGGGAAAACTTAAAGATGGGTTTCCCAGTATTTTATCAAAAAAATCAACATTAAAGTTTAACGTAGCCATTAGGATTAATACGAATCATTTTGATATTTGGATTTTTAGGAGGGCTATTCTATGCCGTTCTAAATGCTTTTTATAAATCAATGGGCGTAACCCAATATGAATGGTTTGGTTTTTTGGTAATTTTGTTATTATTATTTCTCACTTACAGGAACAAATGGCAATTTAAAGGTTGGTACAATGAAAAAGAAAAGCTACCTCGAAAATTTAATAACTTTCTAAAATCAATCTCTGTACTATTATTAATTTTACCTCTCATTGTCAATTACTTTTTACGATAAATCACGAAATGTCAGGGGAAACCTGCTAAAATGTGGGCTTTCCCTAAATTTTTTTATAAAAATCAACATTAAAGTTTAACAGAGCCAAAAATAAAGTTGATATAAAATAGTCCAGACATACAATTAATAGATTTGAGGAGGAAAAATGCAAAGTTTTACTTATAATCCGCCAAATATTAAAAATTCAACAAAGTTGGTTAATGTTACAGATAGTAATGGTAAAACTGTATGTACCTTTAAACGAACTTATAAAAATATGTTAGTGAGACTTGCAGATTTCTTTTTCAGTCATAACTTTTTTGTCCAATTTGACGTATTTGGGGAAAATGGAAAACTGAAATTTCAGGGGAATAAGAAACCACGATGGGGAAAAACACAATACAAAATAATGAATATTGATAACCAAGAGGAGTATTGGGTGTCATATATTAGTTGGCAAACAATATCTCCTGAATTTCTGATTAAATGCACATCTGGCCTTGAATTTACGGTAAAGAAAGATTTAATGGATTGGGCAAAATTTTATTATGAGGGTAAGGAAGTAGCAAGGTGGAAAATGAAAGCAACTGAATTCTTTAAAACTTATTTAGAAATAGAGGAACATTCACCCATAAAAGAACCTGAATTCTTCATTTGTCTTTTTCAATGTATTTTTTATGTTGGGGATTAAGAAACTTAAATCATTTTAAGTTATCCAGTACACTCCTCATATGAAAAGCAGTGACATTCCCATATGTAACTTTATTATGATCATTTGAGTTATTAAAAGATAGTGAAAAAGCGTATGCAACCTGCATACGCCTTTTTGCGGAACAGTGTCCTGTTTTCAACCAGTTGGCCAAGGGGTCGAGAATAGAAGTTGAACGAACTCCTTTTTCTTTTCCATTTGATTACCTCCTTCCTTCATCGTGGAAGAATTTATCTTTGCTTTAAGCCTATTATTGTTTGGTGATACATTTCAAGATTTTCTTTCAAGATCTGCATGAATTCCGTTTTTTCTTTCAGCTTTGATAAGGCCAGTTTCCATTCATGTGCATCTTTGGTTTCTTCTGCATTGAAGGAATTTCTTGCTCCAAAAAACCGTCACATCATCACTGCCATACTTTGCGCGAAATTGGGAGTTGATTGCTTGTAATCCTCTAATTGCCGGTGCCTGTGGAATCATTTCTTGTCCAGAAGATCTTGTTCATAACAAGTTTTGAGTTCCTTTAGTGTAAGTCTCTCATCGGAATAGGTGGTGAAGGCTGTATCCTCATTGAACATGGGGATTTCATAAGTTTTTAGGGTATATTCAAATTTGCCCACATCAACTAGCTAGGTAATTTCGTCAATTGATATGCCTAGCCATTTGGCAACGTCTCAATTGAATACGATTGTTTCACCTCATACCGAATACCGAGGAAAAAGAATACCAACTAATCACTATTATAAATAAGAAGAAAAAGGATTGGAATAAGGGGTTTTGTGCAGTGTAACGCTATTCATGTTTTTGTCGAAAAGTTTTTGTATTGTCGACTGATTTAGGATTGAGGGAGATTAAAATCCGAAGGTTTGTAAAAACAAAGAATTGAAAAAGGAAGAAGTGTGTTCAGGTCAAGTATACAAACCAAATCATGAAATTCTGTTTTTTAGAAATCATAGGGAAAATGTGAATATTAATGCGGGAACCGGTATATTTTTGAACCTTTCGGTATACATCTTTACATAATTCTGTCACTGCTTTAGAATGTATTTGTAGGTTTAAAATTAAGAAGTAGTCCATTGAGATAAAACCTTGATATATCTATGATTTAGCCAAGTCTACTACTTCTCGTTCTTAACCACTGAAGCAGTAGTTGCTGACAAGCCAGAACCACCAGCTGCAGGCCCTGCAATGCCTGACATGGGCGGCATGATGTAATCTGCCCCTCGAACCCTTGAAAAATAAGGATTTGTTGGTAAGATAAGAGTGGTTTGCTAATATAGAGGAAATTAACGGAGGCTTCTCATGAGTTCACCGAACTTTTAAGAGGCTTCTTTTTTCATTTCTTGGGTTACATGGAGGTACACATTTTTTGTTATTTGATCGTCAGTATGACCTAAACGATCCATGATTTGTTCGAGAGAGACACCTGCCTGAGGTATATGAGTAGAATTTTTGATAAAATGAAAATAAGAAGTTACTACTTCGTAAAGGGGGAGTATGAAATGTTATGGGAACAAGTTCGAAAAGCTTACCCGGATAAATGGGTTGTCATTGAAGCAATTGCAGCGCACTCGGAGAGTAATTTTCGCATAGTAGATGATATAGCTGTAATAGATTCTTTTGATGACTCAATGGACGCATTTCGCCGGCATCATGAATTGCACAAGCAAAAGCCAAACCGTGAACTTTATTTTTTCCATACTTCTAGAGAAGACCTCGATATACGCGAAAAGAAATGGACAGGACTTAGAAAAATATGATTAAGATAAAAGAACTATCAGAGTTACCATTTATAGAGGCTACTGTAACATTTCGTGGGCAAAGCTTGAAATTAGAAAATGTTTTACTTGATACTGGCTCTGCTGGAACCATCTTTAATGTGAATAAACTTGAAGAAATAGGGGTAAAACCAGAAGCGAATGATGTAACACAAACCATTCAAGGAGTCGGTGGACTTGAGTTTGTTTATATAAAAAATATAGATCAAATCTCTATTCATGATGAAATAGCAATCCAAAACTTCAATGTTGAATTGGGTTCAATGGATTACGGTCTTGAGATCGATGGTATTATCGGATACGATTTCATGAAGGAAGTCGGCCTTATTATTGACTTGCAAAGACTTACCATATCTATAGAGTAGGTCCTCTTGTTAGGGGACATTTTATTTTGTCCTTATTCCATTTAAGGATTTCGTTTACACAACAGTGACGTTTTGTGGGTCTATGTGCTTGAAAGCAATTATTGCTTTCAAGTTTATTACTTTCTGTAGCTGCGAATTAAAGCGCTAAATTGGTCAGAGGCATTTTTTCTTCTATACTCTATTCCATGAAGATAAATTCTTCTAGTTGTTAAATCGTCCTGATGGCCTAACCGATCCATAATCTCATTTATAGCTATTCCTGCCTGTGCAAGAAGAAAAGTGTGAGTATGGCGAAAGGAGTGTGGAGTAAGTGTTGGATTTAACTCACTAAGCTTTAATAACCTAGCCATTCTATTTCGCACAAATTTCATTAGTGTCTTTAATTTTAAAGTTTGGAGTGCCCCATGTATACTAGGGGTTATCTTTGGTTTTAAGTAGATTCCATATTTATAGAGGGGATAAATATTTACCAACGGTGACATAATTGGGGTTAATAAAATCATAATAGTTTTAAAAAATTCGATCGGTTGTAATAAAAATCAGTTTTCCGCAATCGGGCCATTTAATTGAAGATTATTCTCAAAGAAAAAGCACCCTTTTACAAAAGGATGCCTGTATTTGGCTGCATTTAGTTATTTCATTTGGCTTTAATCTTTTTAGGTTGAAATCAATAGCATGCCACTCTAGGGATTTTTCATTACTAAAAGTGATTGTCACTAAATCATTAGGAGGATCGTGATCGCCTTCAAATGTTCTTACCTGCACGGTAACAATAAATAAGTAAGCGCCTATGGGCAGCTTTTCAATTTTAATAATTTAACCACACTCATTTTGTTTTATTTCGCCCCATATTGCTTCTCCAATTCCTGTTGAATTAAGGGATAAAGCATAACGAAAATCAAGTCATCACGCAACTGTATATCATTTTTATTTACCGCAGTGGGGGACTGACCCCTTATTTGGACTAATTAGAAAAAAGTAGTTGACCCAGTTTCATGTGTTTATTTTAAGCGTCTGCGTGATACAATGGAAAAAATAAATATGAAATGAAAAAGATGGCCAGTAAGGAGTTACTGTGGCTTTTGATGTTGTCGTAGTGGACTCTGTGTGAAGGGAGTATAAAATGGTAGTAAATAAAAACAAAAATCAATCGAATAAAATCATAGGAATAGCTTCATTAAAGGAAGGACTATCCACATTAAAAATGGCAGATCTTCAAGACATCCGAAAAAAACAGCAAATCAAAAATATAAGTTCCTTGAAAAAGGCGGAGTTAATTGAATATTTGGCGGAGGCAATCCCTTTTCTTCTAAGAATTATTATCAGCGGATTTGATGAGCGACGATTGTTTTTAATAAAAAATCTCATAGCGAATAATGGAGTGATTAGTGCAAATAATGTAGAAATCGAGGAGATGGAGTATTTCCATAAAACTGGTTTTATGTTTACTGGTTTTCGGAACGGCAATCCAGTTGTCATGATTCCTTTGGAATTATTGCCTTCTCTAGGAGAGATCGTTCAAGACGAAACGATACTTGCGAATGTTTTGAGGAATACGGAATGGATTAAGATCACCCGCGGATTACTCTATTATTATGGAACAGTGCCGCATGACAAGCTAGTGGATTTGGTTGAGAAATATACGCCTATTCACCCAGATTACCTCGCCTTCAATCATGTTATTTTTGATGCGATGGAATACTACCAGGAAATGTACATTGACAGGTACGGCTATTCTTACTGGGAAGTGCTAGACCCTTTAGTTGTTTTAGAGGAGCAGGCATCTAGAAAGAACCTGGACTACTATCCATTCACGAAGAAACAGCTTCTTGAAGCGGGTGAAACGGACTATGTGGAGCATCCAAAGGGGTATTCTCAACTTGTATCACTGTTTACGCAGGAGTATCGGATGCCAAAACAAGAGGCGACGGAGCTTGCCCGGGACTTTGTTATCCACGTGAAATTAGGTCATCAGCCTAGTCAGCTTCTTCAATATTTGCAGACGCAACTGACATTCGAAAGTTTAGAAGCTGTGCAGAGACTAATGGATGCTCTTGTTCTTCTTATGAATAATACGAGGGAATGGTATTTAAAGGGATATACTTCAGAAGAGCTATTCAAGCAGGAGAAAAAGGCATTACTGCCTTTGCCCAATAAACAAGGGGAAGTCATTAGTTTCCAAACTGGTCAAAAGGTTGGCAGAAATGATCCTTGTCCATGTGGGAGCGGGAAAAAATTTAAGAAATGTTGTGGGAATTGAAAATCTAGACGTAAAAAATGCTAAAAGTTTTTGCTTTTGGAAAGCTGAGAAGTGGCAGAGCAAAAATATGTATGCAAAATCAAAGATGTTTTGTTCGAAAATTTTCTTAGTGGGGCGGACGAAAGGATAGTATATATAAAGTTCATATCGCAGAATATCTTTCACAATTATCGTCTAAAAAGGAGGATAAGGAGATGGCATCAAAAAGAAATTCACAAGCTTGGGCAGAGGCTAAAAAACGATGTCGTTTGAATGAGGCTGATATACAAATGGCCAAGGAGTTGGGGATGACACCCAAGAGTTTAATTAAAAATATCCCTACGCCTAATCAGCAATGGAAAGCACCTGTAAAAGTATGGATTCGTGATTTATATGAGGAGAAATTCAATAGGGTGCTAACAGTTAGGCCTACTGTCAGTGAAGAATTAAAAAGAAACCCCAAAGTACTAGAAAAACCAATTGTTTCCGAACGCTGGGATGATGAGGAGGACTTGCCATTTTAAAAGCAAAGACGGATCGATTATCTGAGGAAGAAATAAAGGTCATATTGAGAGCGGCTGATGAAATTATTGCCCAGGGAGGAAGGACACTTCTTGCCAAAATCTTAAAGGGATCACGGGATAAGAAAGTATTGCAACTGGAGCTGGACAAGTGTCCTGTCTATGGTTATTTTAAGTCAGAGAAACTAAATGAAATTATGCAAAAAATTGATTGGATGATTGATTATGATTTTCTAGATATTGAATATTACGGAAAACTGCCAATGATTATTTATACAAAGCGAGGTTGGCAAATAGAATCTGATCAATATGCAGATGAACTTTTAAATGAATGGAAGGAATGGATTAAGCAGGGAAAGCAAAATCCTGAGATGAGCTATTTAAAGGATCGGAATAGGAAAATGATTCTTTTGCTGCTTGAGAAGATTAAAGAATCCGGAGATCAATCATTTATCCCTTATCTAGAATTATGGGAGAAAATTGATTACAAAAAGGTAAGAGATGCAATTCGAACAACTATAAATGTATTAAATAGAAAAGAGCCAATTGATCATTCAGCTGTAAAGGAAAGAACAGAATCTATCGATGAAGCATTAAAAGGTATAGAGCCGCAAGACCTCCTTTTAAAATGCTGGGTATGTGGAGAACGATTTACTTTTACAACGGGGGAGCAGCAGTTTTATAAGAAAAAAGGCTTTTCCTATCCGAAAAGATGCAAAAAATGTCGTAACGAAAAGGATAACGCATTCTTCTATTAATGAAGAAAATCTACTTTAAGAGCAAACTAATAGATTAGAGGTTGTGGAGTATGACTAAACCAAAAGAAAAGGTAGAGGAAAAGAAGGCAGAATTACTGAAATTAACAATTGAGTTTAGCAAGCAATTTTTAAATGAAGAATATGAGGAAGTAATTGAAAAATTAATAAACAAAATGGCTAGGAAAAGGGAAGTTCCCTTTCTGTCAGGTCGTATTGAAATCTGGGCTGCAGCAGTAATTCATGCCTTGGGAACGATTAATTTTTTATTTGATAAATCTAGTCAACCAAATGTGTCTGCTGCAGAAATTTTTGAGTATTTCGGCACGAAGCAAAGTACGACTTCGCAAAAGTCGAAGAAAATTAGAGATATGTTTAATATGACCTATTTTGACAGTAATTTCTCGATAAAGTCAGTTGTTCAAGATAGTCCTTTTAATAATCTTTCGATAGTAAATGGATTAATTGTTCCTCAGGATATGTTGAATGATCAGCAGGTTGAAATCGAAGAATGGGAAATTCAAGCTGCCCAAATATTAGGGATAAGCGGTTTAGAGAGAGGTAATAAATATAAAGCAAGTTATATGGACAAATTATTCACTGTAAAAGAGACAAGTTTAATGAGTTTTTATGAATATCTATTACAACATATGATATTTCCTTTTACTGCATTATATGAAGAGGAAGTGGGTCCTTTAGAAATCGCAGAATTTGAAGTCAACTGTATTCGTTTAGAGCAAGAGATAAAAGTAGACGAAATTTATGGAATTCTTGTTGAATGCAGGTTAGGTAGGAAAAAAGTAATACTGCCATTAGCTAGCATCAAATTGGACGAAGGACATGAGAATTTTAAATGGATAGATTTATATCAAGAATGGTTCTGGTCATACAGATAATGCTCAATAGTAATTGAATGCATTTTTAATAGGTTATAAAAGGAATGATGAAAAGTGAAAATTATGGAAAAATCTGATGTTTTAAGTGGAAATACCTTTAGTTATATTGAGGTATTTGAAGAGAAAAAAGGGCTTGTCCTAGGAACTGAAGTAAATGATATAAAATATATTATTTATGATCAGTATTGTATGAATCCAAGCTGCAACTGTGATAATGTTATTCTTATCTTTGTAGAAAGCAATAATAATGACTCAGAGTTTGCTATCAGATTATCATTAAAAAAGAAAAGATATGAGATTCTTGATATCTATGGAATTTCTAGAAAACAAGTGGATGAGATTGTTAAGGATTCGTTAAAAGACAGTGAAGAAGCAATAGGGCTATTAAGAAAGCGATATAAAGAAATGAAGGAAGCGGGAAAGGCAGTTTTACAAGGAAGTCCGGAAATAAATAGCAATGTAATTGAATTGCCGGTGGAAAAACCTAAAAGAAATGAGCCTTGTCCATGTGGAAGTGGAAAAAAATACAAAAAATGCTGTGGTATGTAGTTATTTTGTTATACTAAATTTTAAATTAATGTTAGAAAATCGAATTGGAACGATCCATGAATTAGCTAGAGCAATCATGGATATGTAGGTTGTGTGGTTTTATAATAAACAAAGAGCTCAGCAAATCGCAGATTAATTAAAACCTGAATTATTCATACCTGCACATTAGTCAATAAAAAGAAATCTAGAAATTCAATTTGGTGCACAATTGCCATTAATTTATTTGTAAGTTACCTATTCATGAAAATCGCTAAGTGGCATGTCTTAAAGTGTTAGGTTTTTGAGCATACTACTCCCTTGGTCTTGAAAGTTGTTTTTAAATATTGGCTGCATTACATTTGTCTGTTGATTTCCGTTCCGGGCGCTTGCTTTCCGCAGGGAGGAAGTCGAGCCTCCTCGGCGTTCCGCCTGTGGGGTCTCGACTTTTCCTCTACATCCCGCAGGAGTCAAGCGCCCTCCACTTCAATCAACAGTGTGTAAAAATCAAAATCGCACATTAACACAGCCCAAATTAGATAGCAGATAAGTTTTATTCCAGCTTTAGCAGTTGAATTCTCTGTAATACTTTCCAAAAGAATTCTTGGTACACAAAACTGGAAGACAACTTAAAGTAAAGCGATCGTCCTGATTTCACTAATTTACTTGCGACCTTTATCAGTCTTGTTCGAATGGTTTCGATTTGTATGCTTTTTTGTCCCTCCGGAAAACAAAGCGTACGAAGCCAATTTGTTAGGTTATATGCCAACAAGCTCAACATCATCTTGGATTCATTTACTTGAAAAGAATGGCTGTTCATTTTATCCAAACCAAATCCATTCTTAGCTTCCTTGATATAGTTTTCCATTGTGCCTCTTTTTTTGTACGCATTCACGATATCCTTCGGGGAAAATGCGTCTATCAAGTTCGTTACAAAAAATGAATTCGTGAAAAACAATTCGCCCGCAGGGCGAACAGATTGGATGATCACTTTTCTAGGCTTAGACCATGATTTTGCTTGATATTCGGTTTCCTCATAATAAATCTCTGGTTTTGTTGTATCGGCTGGAATGGAGGCAGGATGTAGTTCATCAGCGAGACGTTGCAAATTGGCATTTGATTTTAAACGAATCACATAATAAACCGACTCTTCCTCACACAAATCATACAAAGCTGGAACAGCAAAGCCACTATCCCCTCGTAGGAATGGGACAATCGCTGGGAATTTCTCATTATAATGTTCGATAAGAGGCTTGACAAATTCCACGACACCGTTGGAAGTATAGACATTTCCCGGTCTTAGTTGGGCCTTTAAAAAATCACCAGTTATTCCATCAAAAGCAACCAATGGATGGAAACCAACTGTTCCGTAATGAGAATTGTAAGATGTGGATTCCTGTTTTCCATACGTATCGGCATGTGTAGAATCCAAGTCGATAATAAGTGCCTTAGACTCTCTAATTTGATTCACTTTGTCTAAAAGTTCTTGATTAGCTTGATTTAATTGCACAATAGATTCCTTATCAAACCGTGCAAAAAAGCGGGATAAGCTAGGTTGGGAAGCTAATGCTTCTGTTCCAATGATTTGCGTAAACACGGGATCCTTCGTTAATTGATCAGCTGCATCATCTTCGGAATATCCAGCAACGATTTGATAAATCTTTTGACGAAGCAAGTTTTCATTCGAATGAAAAAAGTAGAGTCTTTCGTCTTTTAGTTGTAGGTATTTAGTTAATGTCTCTGAAAACCCTATTTTCTCATCGAATTCTCTAAAAATGAATTCACCGGTATCAGAAGAAAGGGAACCTCCATCATTTGACAATTTAATTTGACGATTGAAATTTAGGGTTAATTGCGGTAAAGTAGCCATTATAAGAATCCTTTCTGTGGTTATTTCGTAGTTGTTTTAACCTTATCAGAAATGGATTCTTTTTTCATTTATTAAGTGCATTAAAAATCGACTGAAAAGCTGATTAAATAGGAGAAAGCAGCCTATTTCAAAAAAACTGTGAATAATTCAGGTTAAAAGTAAAAGACCATCATTCTTTTGCTGCTTGAGAAGATTAAATATCCGAAAAGATGTAATAAGTGTCGTAACGAAAGGGAAAACGAGTTTTTTTATTAACAAGACAATATATCCAAAGAGCAAATAATATATTAGAGGGTGTGGATTTAATTTTTCTACGATTGTTTTAGGCATGTGAATTTCTACTTGTTCTTTATGAACAATGGGACATGAGGACACCCAATGTCCCATTGTTTTTATGATTCATCGATCACACCAGATGGTTGTACCTCTAACTCTATTACGGTTTCGCCTTCAATTAAAGCTGGTTGATAATAGTATTCATTTGGTAAATCCCTCTTTCTCTGTAATTTCTTGATAATCCAATCAGCTGCATCACGTCCCATTTGTTCTTGCGGATGCGTCAATGTCGTAAGTTTGATATGAGCATTTTTGGCAATATAGGAATTGTCTTGACCAATAATTGACAATTGTTCCGGAATGGAAATATTAAGTTGTCTGCATACATTTGCCACTTCCAACGCAACCTCGTCGTTGTAGCAAACAATGGCAGTCAACACGGCTCTATTTTGATTTAGGAACTCCTTCAAGTTAGTGGATAGGTCTCGCTTCGTCTCTGTATCATAAGAAAGTATATACTCTGGTTGAAATCGTAATTTGGCTTCCCCAAGCGCTTTTATATACCCCTTCATTCGATATTTTCCTTGCAAATCATCTTTTTTTGAAATGAGTCCAATTTGAGAATGCCCTTTCGAAATTAATTCTTTTGTTGCAATATAGCTGGACTGTACGTCATCGAGACAAAGAAAAGGAACATCTAATTCCTCATAATAAGCGTTGATCATAATGAATGGCACATCCTGTTCTTTGAACGATAGATAGTAAGCAATATTGGGATTGTATAAATTGCTTTTCGTGGGTTCCACAATCAAACCATCCACACCAAATGCCAGCATCATCTCCAAAGCTTTTTTTTCTTGTTCAACATTATTATTTGTACTGGCTAATAGTAACGAATAATTATCTTCATTCAATCTCCCTTCAATTCCCCTAATAATGGAAGGGAAAATGTAATCAGAAATGTAGGTCGTGATGACACCAATTGTTTTTTTATTAGAACTTCCTCCTGCTTTTAATTGATATTGGTTGCTGACATATGTGCCGGATCCCTTTTCACTTCTTAAGAATCCCTCTTTTGATAGTTCCAAAATGGCCTTACGAACAGTGTGACGGCTAACCTTGTACTTTTCTTGAAGAGCAGACTCGGTAGGTATTTGTCCTCCTATGCTATAATCTCCTGAGAGAATTTTACTTTTTATATCATCAATTATGATCTGATACTTAGGTTTCATGCAATTCACTCCTTTCATAGTTGTTCGCGTTCTAATTTCATCACATAAAATATTTGTATGGATATATTGTACCATGACTTTAAATAAATTAAAATAATAACCCTTATTTCCATACAAATTTCCAACCCCAGGGACCATTTCCTTTTTTTACCCCACTTTTTTCTTTTGTCACATGATTCCTTTTAAAATCAACCTTATGAGAGTAAAGGGTTAAATTATATCTGTGGCATTTGTATGTACATATAATAATATTATTGACATATGTACGTACAGAAAATATACTAAGGGTGTTAAAGTTAAGTGAAAAGGAAAGCGCCTCCTTTTAATTATACGCTACATTGAAACCGCTGTCTGAGAGGAGAATATGTATGAAAGATAATCGATTGCACATAAAGGAAGCGATCACCAAGGGAGAAACTTCTCTTGGAATCGAATTTGGCTCCACTCGTATTAAAGCAGTGTTGATTGATCAAAGTTATGGAACAATTGCATCTGGAAGTTATGAGTGGGAAAACCGTTTGGAAGATGGCTTTTGGACGTACAACTTAGTGGATATAATTACCGGCCTGCAAGCTGCTTATAGTGAAATGAAGCAAGAAGTTGAACGGAATTATGGAATCACCATTCGAACAATTGGTTCTATTGGAATTTCCGCCATGATGCATGGGTATATGGCATTTGACAACACGGGAGAGCTGCTTGTTCCATTTCGGACATGGCGTAATGCAACAACCGGCGCTGCAGCGAAAGAATTAACAGAGAAATTTCAATTCAATATCCCTGAACGCTGGAGTATTGCTCACCTTTACCAAGCAATGTTAAACGATGAGAAACATTTGCCGCGTGTTGAATTTATCACCACTTTGGCTGGTTACATTCACTGGTTGCTGACTGGTAATAAGGCAATTGGTATAGGGGATGCTTCGGGCATGTTCCCAATTGATGAATCAACACAGGATTATAATGAGACGATGATCAGGCAGTTTGATGAGCTAATCGCGCTCAAAGGTTATCCATGGAGATTAAGGGATCTTCTCCCTAAAGTCTATCTTGCTGGCGAGCAAGCAGGAGAGTTAACTGAAATTGGAGCAAAAATTCTTGACAAGTCACTAAATTTACAACCAGGAATTCCAGTTTGCCCACCGGAAGGTGATGCTGGAACCGGGATGGTGGCGACAAATAGTGTAAGAAAGCGTACAGGAAACATCTCAGTTGGAACCTCCGTTTTTGCCATGATTGTATTGGAGAGGGAACTTTCAAAAGTATATCCGGAAATTGATATCGTAACGACACCTAACGGCAGCCAGGTTGCCATGGTTCACGCGAACAACTGTTCTAGTGATCTTAATGCTTGGCTCGGTTTGTTCCGTGAATTTTCTGAGGCAATGGGACTAAAGGTTGAAACAAATAAATTATTTGATGTGATGTTGAATAAAGCTCTGGAAGCCGATCCGGACAGCGGCGGTTTGCTTAGTTACGGTTATTTTTCAGGTGAAAATATTACAGGCTTAGAACAAGGACGACCATTGTTTGTACGCTCGCCTGAAAGTCGCTTTAATTTGGCAAATTTCATGCGAACCCATCTTTTTGCAGCATTCGGTGCTTTGAAAATCGGAATGGACATTTTGACGAAGAAAGAAAATGTTGCAATTGATAGCATATTAGCTCATGGTGGTTTATTTAAAACTCCTGTTGTCGGACAAAAAATTGTTGCCGCTGCCATGAATACTCCAGTTTCAGTTATGGCAACTGCTGGGGAAGGCGGGGCGTGGGGAATGGCCATTCTTGCCTCTTACATGATGAACAAAGGCCAAGAGGAAAGCTTGGAAGACTTTCTTGACAAAAAAGTATTTGAGGGGGTTGAGGGGCAAGAAATGTATCCCGATGGATTTGACGTTAAAGGCTTTGAAATATTCATTGAGCGATACAAGAAAGGTCTAGTGATTGAGCAGGCCGCCGTAGATAATTTTGATGTTATGAGTGAAAAACGGGAGGAATTGACGTGTTAGAACAGTTGAAAGAAGAAGTATTTCAAGCCAATTTGGACTTGCCAAAACATGGACTTGTGAAATATACATGGGGAAATGCGAGTGGCATTGATCGGGAAAGTGGTTTATTCGTGATCAAACCAAGTGGTGTTGATTATGAAACGATGAAAGCTAGTGATATGGTGGTTGTTGATTTAAATGGCAATGTTGTGGAAGGAGAGTTGAAGCCTTCATCAGATACACCGACACACGCCGTCCTTTATAAGCATTATCCAGAAATCGGCGGCATCGTGCACACTCATTCAACTTGGGCGACCATTTGGGCGCAAGCAGGCCTTGACGTTCCAGCGATGGGGACCACTCATGCCGACACATTTTATGGTTCCATACCATGTGCCCGCTTCTTGACACAAGAGGAGATTGATCGTGGTTATGAAGCGGAAACTGGCCATGTCATCATCGAAACATTTAAAGAGCGCGGGTTAGATATTTTAGCGGTGCCCGGTATCCTGCTTCATGGCCATGGTCCATTTACTTGGGGTAAAGATGTAAAATCAGCAGTCATGAATAGTGTGGTGTTAGAAGAAGTTTCAAAAATGAATTTGTTTGCCCGAGAATTAAATCACTTTGCTGTAGACTTGCCACAACGTATTTTAGATAAGCACTATTTACGAAAGCATGGGAAAAATGCCTATTACGGGCAAAAGTAATATAAACTATCAAACTAAGAAAAGAGGATTATTATGTCAACAATAGGTAAAAAAGAATTCTGGTTTGTCGTAGGCTCGCAGCATCTTTATGGTGAAGAAGCATTAGCAGAAGTCAAAGCACACGCACAAACGATGACCGATGCCTTAAATGAAAGCGGTGTTTTGCCTTATCCGCTTGTATTGCAGGATTTAGCTGTTAGCGCAGATAAAATCACAAGCATCATGAAAGAGGTCAACTATCGTGACGAAGTTGCCGGTGTCATCACTTGGATGCACACTTTCTCGCCTGCGAAAATGTGGATTCGCGGAACAAAATTATTACAAAAGCCATTGCTTCATTTAGCAACCCAATTCAATGAAAGTATCCCTTGGGCAACGATTGATATGGACTTCATGAACCTAAATCAATCAGCTCATGGCGACCGTGAATATGGTTTTATCAATGCCCGCTTAAAAAAACAAAATAAAGTGGTTGTAGGTTATTGGGAGCGCCCTGAAGTCCAACAGGAAATTGCAAAATGGATGGACGTAGCGGTTGCTTATAACGAGTCTTTCAACATTAAAGTCGCCCGCTTTGGTGACAACATGCGTAACGTTGCCGTTACCGATGGGGATAAGATTGAAGCACAAATTCAATTTGGCTGGACAGTTGACTATTTTGGTATTGGAGACCTTGTTCAATACGTGAATGCTGTTAAGGACGAAGAAGTGGATGATTTATTTGCAGAATATGCCAACCTTTATGAATTTGATTACGGTACTTACAGTAAGGAAGATTGGGAGAAGAGCGTAAAAGTACAAGCAAGATATGAAATTGCCCTTAAACGTTTCCTTGATGATGGCGGGTACAATGCCTTCACCACGAACTTCGAGGATTTATATGGTATGAAACAGCTTCCTGGTCTTGCCGTCCAGCGTTTGATGGGACAAGGGTATGGTTTTGCAGGTGAAGGAGATTGGAAGACGGCAGCACTCGATCGCTTACTCAAAGTGATGAGTCATAACCAATCAACTGGCTTTATGGAAGATTACACATATGAATTAGCCGTTGGTCAAGAATCTGCCCTTCAATCACATATGCTTGAAGTAGATCCGACTTTAGCAAGTAATAAGCCAAAAATAATCGTATCGCCATTAGGTATTGGTGATCGTGAAGATCCAGCACGTTTAGTATTTGATGGTAAAGCAGGAGATGGTGTGGTTGTTTCAATGGCTGACTTTGGTACTCATTACAAACTATTAATCAACGAAGTATCAGCATTTGAGCCAACTGTTCCAGCTCCGAAACTCCCAGTGGCACGGGTACTTTGGAACATTAAGCCAAACTTCCAAGACGGGGTGAAAGCTTGGATTGAGAATGGCGGCGGTCACCATACAGTTGTTTCGTTGAATTTAACAACAGATCAAATTATAACCTATGCAAAACTTGTTGACTTGGAATACGTAGATATTAGGTAATTAGGTAATGATTTTATCCTCCGAGGAGCTTTGCTTCCTTGGAGGTAAAAAATAGTTATTCCAGAAGTTGAAGAATAGAAATGGAAGCCATTAGTAAAATAATCAAATCATGATCCCTTTATTTGTGAATGTGGTGTGGTCGTAGTTTTTAGGAAAAGATGAAAACGTTTAAATGAACGCAATAATATTTTTTGTTGTGGGATTTTTAAACAATATAAATTTAAAAACTTGAGGAGGAAACTTTAATGGGTAATGAAAAGAAAATCTCAAGTGGCTTCATTTATTTTTTTGGGTCTTTTGCTGGTATTCTTTTTGGTTATGATATCGGCGTTATGACGGGTGCTTTGCCTTTTCTGCAACATGATTGGAGCCTTCAAAACAGTGCTGGGGCTATCGGCTGGATTACCTCTTCAGTGATGTTTGGAGCTATTTTTGGAGGTGCTTTGGCCGGACAACTTTCCGATCGTTTAGGACGGCGCAAAATGATTATAGTATCTGCTTTAATTTTTGTTGTGGGGTCAATTTTGTCAGGAATGGCCCCTCATAATGGGATACTTTTTTTAATTGTTGCTCGGATATTATTAGGATTGGCTGTTGGTGCTGCCTCTGCGTTGGTCCCAGCCTATATGTCGGAAATGGCGCCTGCACGTTTACGCGGACGTCTGTCAGGAATTAATCAAACAATGATTGTTTCCGGAATGTTGCTTTCGTACATTGTCGATTATTTATTGAAAGATTTACCGGAAACAATGGCATGGCGATTGATGCTTAGTTTGGCTGCCGTACCTGCTCTGATCTTATTCCTAGGAATGTTAAGATTACCCGAATCACCACGTTTTTTAATTAAGAATAATAAAATTGATGAAGCTCGTAAGGTGTTGGGCTATATTCGCACTAACAAAGAAGAAATTGATGCTGAAGTAACACAAATTCAAGATACTGCCAAAGAGGAAGCAAAGGCAATTCAAAAAGCATCATGGGGTACACTCTTAAGTAATAAATACCGTTATTTAGTAATTGCTGGTGTGGGTGTTGCTGCTTTTCAACAATTCCAGGGCGCAAACGCCATTTTCTATTACATTCCTTTGATTGTAGAAAAAGCAACAGGGCACGCAGCCAGCTCAGCTTTGATGTGGCCAATTATTCAAGGGGTTATTCTCGTACTAGGTTCATTGGTATTCCTAATGATTGCTGATAAATTTAATCGACGTACTTTATTAACAGTTGGCGGGACGATTATGGGACTATCCTTTATTTTACCAGCAATATTGAATATATTAATTCCTAATGCAAGTCCGATGATGATCGTTGTATTTTTAAGTATCTATGTTGCACTTTATTCATTCACTTGGGCTCCTCTTACCTGGGTCATAGTTGGGGAAATTTTCCCGTTGGCAATTCGTGGGCGTGCATCAGGATTAGCTTCATCATTTAACTGGATTGGTTCTTTCTTGGTTGGATTGCTTTTTCCAATCATGACCGCTTCGATGTCTCAACAAGCTGTTTTTGCAATCTTCGGCGCTATTTGTTTACTTGGAGTTTTATTTATCCGGACACGCGTTCCGGAAACCCGAGGTCATACTTTAGAGGAAATTGAAAAAGTTGGGGAAAGTAGACGGGCTAATAGAAAAATGCGTAAATCGACCGCAGTGTGATTTTCGTTGTAACAACCGTTATTTTCTTAATAGATTTCTTAAGGCCGGAGCTGTACTTCGGCCATTTTTTCAACTATTAGATTCTTAGTGTCCAACATAGGCATTTGATATGATCAGGTCATTTTGTTTCAGCCTTTATTTTATAATAATAATTGTGCAAGTTGATTTAGAAAGGGGCCGGAAGAATGAAATTAACACAAAGACCTTTTGGGGATGAAGCCTTACTGTTTTCTATGGAAAATGATAATGGGGTGACATTAGAAGCAACAAATTATGGTGCAAGAATCGTTAATCTTTTTATCCCAAAGGATTTGGGCCGTAAGAATATAGTATTGGGATTTGACTCTGTTGAGGATTACAAAAAGGAAACATACTTTGGAGCAACAATAGGAAGAGTCGCGGGGAGAATAAAAAAAGGTGAATTTTCACTTGATGAAGTACTCTACAAAACGTCTGTAAATCAATCCGGGAATACTTTACACGGTGGAAAACCTGGGTTTGATGAGAAAATATGGGATTTTGACATAAATGAGACTGATCAAAGTGTGTCGATCATTCTTTCAACAAATTCACCTGATGGTGAGAATGGCTTTCCAGAAAATTTGGAAGTAAGTGTAACTTATACATTAGACAATTTAAATAATTGGTCAGTGCGTTATCAAGCAAAAAGTGATAAAGATACAATTTTCAACCCGACAAATCATGTCTATTTTAACTTAACAGGACATCCAAGTAATCCAATCGATGAACATTGTTTACAAATAGGTTCAGAAGAATTTGCCCCGTAAATGCAGCAGATACCACGGTAACTGGCGAAAAGCGAGGTGTCTTTGGAACAGCTTATGATTTTCGAACCGCGAAGAAGCTTAAATCGACCTTTGAATCTGATGATATCGAAGTGAAAAAGGTTCAAGGGATCGATCATCCTTTCTTCCTTACAAGCACAGGAATTAATCATATGGCGGCAAAATTAATTAGCCCTGATGGGAAAATAAAGGTTGAGGTATACACCGAGGAACCTGTGATAGTTGTTTATACAGCAAATTTTGTGGAAGGTGTGCCACTTATGCATGGAGAAAAGTTAACTCAACACGGTGGGATAACATTTGAAACCCAAGCTGCCCCAGGGGCTATCGAGTTTGACGGTTTTGGAGATATTATTCTTCGTTCAGGGGAAAATTACACTTCCCAAACCAAATACAAAATATATTTTTAGCTGTATAGCAATGGAGGAAAATTAAAAGAATAATAAAACACCGTATTACCATTAGGAAAATTTCACTTTTTTACGTTGTTAAACAGTACAATTTTCTTTACACATCTTAATTCTGATTTTGCTCATTTGTTGATTTTGACTCATCTATAACGAAAATGTAAGAAGGAGAGACTAATTTCCAAATTACTAAAACGGTTGCAAAAAATTTGTGGTACTATGGTAGTTATAGAAGAGTTGAAAGGAAGTACAACATGGCAGAGTTAGTCTATAAGCAGATTATTGATGACCTTAAAGAGAAAATTTTTTCTGGTCAGTTTGCTGATCTGAAATTACCAGATGAACGCAGTCTTAGTGAAACGTATCAGGTAAGCCGTAGCTCAATTAAACGCGCGCTAACGAAGATGGCCAATGACGGCATTATTTTCAAGAAGCGTGGTTCAGGGACATTTATCAACCCATTATATATAAAAAATGAATCAATTTTTAATTATGAAGGTTCAAATTTGGGAGTGTCTGATAATTTCCAAATGAACGGAAAAAAGCCAAAAATTAAAGTATTGGAGTTTGAGGTCATTCCGCCAACAAATGAATTACAAAGGGATTTGTTCTTGCAGCCTCATGATTTTGTATATAAAATTATTCGCTTACGTTTGTTTGAGGATGAACCCTTCATGATTGAAACCGGCTATATTCCCATTAAGATTGTGCAAAATTTAAATCAAACTATTATTGAGGGATCTATTTTTCACTATTTAGAGGATGCCCATAATTTGGCTGTTACAAAATCCTTTTTATCGATTTATGCAGAACCCTCCAATTCGGTTGACCAAGAACTGCTGAACTTAAAGGAAAATGAGCCAATAAGTATTATGGAAGGCATATTCTTTCTAGATAACGGCACACCATTTGAGTTTTCTCAAATGCGTTTTCACTACAAATATATGAAATTCAACACAATTGTATCGGTTCCGTAAAACAGGACTGGGATATTTCCCGGTCCTGTTTTTTAGATAATTGGTTTCATTATCGCTTAAATCCATCTTATAAGCTGTTATTAAATATCTCTCTGTGTCATTCATATAAATGTGAATTTTTTTCAAAAATGGTGCGTACCAATTAAATTAATGGTTGATATTTTAAAATAAATTGGTATGATTAATTTGTGGATATAACTATAAAAGAATTTAAGTGACCTAGGGAGTTGATTTAAAATGAAATTAGCGTTGGAGCAAGTTGATTACTCATCTAAAACATATTTAGAGAAGCTTGATGCTTATTGGCGCGCAGCCAATTTTATCTCAGTTGGGCAATTATATTTGAAGGATAATCCTCTTTTAAAAGAACCGATCAAGGCATCAGATGTTAAAGTAAAGCCAATTGGACACTGGGGTACGATTTCTGGCCAAAACTTTATATATACTCATTTAAATCGTGTAATTAATAAATATGATTTGAATATGTTCTATATAGAAGGTCCTGGTCACGGCGGTCAGGTTATGGTATCGAACTCCTATCTTGATGGAAGCTACAGTGAGATTTATCCAGAAATTAGTCAGGATATTGAGGGCCTAAAGAAATTGTACAAACAATTTTCATTCCCGGGTGGTATTGCATCCCATGCTGCACCTGAAACACCCGGATCCATCCATGAGGGCGGAGAATTAGGATACTCTCTTTCGCATGCTGTTGGTGCCATTCTTGATAATCCAGATTTGATTGCCGCGACTGTTATTGGTGATGGGGAAGCTGAAACAGGTCCATTAGCTACCGCATGGTTTTCCAATCGTTTCATTAACCCTATTACAGATGGAGCCGTATTGCCAATCCTGAATGTAAATGGATTCAAGATTAGCAATCCAACTATTTTTGCTCGATTTACGAATGATGATATCACTTCCTATTTTGAAAGCTTAGGCTGGAAACCATTTATCGTGGAGGGTGATGATCCAGAATTCATGCATGTAGAAATGGCTAGAGTCTTGGACATTGTTATTGAGGAAATTCAAGCGATTCAAAACTATGCTCGAAAATATAACGATCCGATGCGTCCAAAATGGCCAATGATTATTTTTCGTGCCCCTAAAGGCTGGACAGGTCCTAAAGAATGGGCTGGTGTACCGATTGAAAATTCATTCCGTGCCCATCAAGTTCCCGTTCCTGTTGACCAAAACCATATGGAGCATATTGATGCATTAGTAGATTGGCTAAAAAGTTACAAGCCGGAAGAGTTATTTGATGAAACCGGCCGCTTAAAACCTGAAATTGCTGAAGTCGCCCCTAAAGGCAATAAACGGATGGCGATGAATCCTGCAACAAACCCCGGAAATCTTATTAAAGATTTGCGCCTGCCAGATTTCCGTAAATATGCACTTGATAACTCTGAACATGGGAAAGTTGTCGCACAGGATATGTCCGTTTTAGGCAACTATTTTAGAGATGTTATTGTTGAAAATGAGGAAAACAGCAATTTTAGAATCTTTGGACCGGATGAAACCATGTCTAACCGCTTAGCTCCTGTTTTTGAAGTAACAAAACGTCAGTGGTTGGAAAAAATTGTAGAGCCGAATGATGAATTCTTAGCATCTTATGGCCGTGTGATTGATTCCCAATTATCCGAACATCAAGCAGAAGGAATGCTTGAGGGCTATGTTTTAACAGGACGTCACGGCATTTTTGCCAGCTACGAAGCCTTCTTACGTGTTGTTGATTCGATGCTCACGCAACATTTCAAATGGTTACGTAAAGCAACTGAGCAAGAGTGGCGCACAGAAATTCCATCACTGAATGTAATCGCGACTTCCACGGTCTTCCAGCAAGATCATAATGGTTATACACACCAGGATCCTGGTTTATTAGGTCATTTAGCGGACAAAAAACCAGAGTTTATTCGTGAATATTTACCAGCTGATGCAAACACTCTATTGGCTGTCTTTGATAAAGTCTTAAACGACCGTCAAAAGATTAATTTAATTGTTTCATTTAAGCACCCGCGTCCTCAATGGTTTACGGCAGATGAAGCAAAAGAATTAGTTGATAAAGGATTGAAGGTCATTGACTGGGCAAGTACAGAACAAGATGGTGAACCTGACATTGTCTTTGCATCTGCAGGAACAGAACCAACCATCGAAAGTTTGGCTGCTATCTCTATCCTGCATGAAAAATTGCCGGAATTAAAGATTCGCTATATCAACGTGGTTGACCTACTGAAACTTAGAAGTCAAAAGCTTGATCCTCGTGGTTTATCTGATGAGGAGTTTGATCGATACTTCACAAAAAACAAACCGGTTGTCTTTGCTTTTCATGGTTATGAAGGTCTAATCAAGGATTTATTCTTTGACCGCCATAATCATAACTTATCTGTACATGGGTACCGTGAAAACGGTGATATTACAACACCATTCGATATGCGTGTGTTGAACCAAATGGACCGCTTTGATCTGGTGAAAGAGGCTGTTTTAAGCTTACCTGATGCTGACAAGCACACACACATTGTTAAAGAAATGGAAAGTATAATTACGAAACATAATCAACACATCCGTGAGGAAGGTGTGGATTTACCAGAAGTTGAAAACTGGGTATGGAAAGAATTGAGATAATGTTGTCAAGGTAATCTTACACATGACTAGGGAGTAGTAAGGGCTGCGTTGAAAAGCTTCTGCAAACGATACGTTAATGAAGCCAAAAAAGGGTAACCTAACATAATAAAAAATTTAAAGAGACTTTTCATTAGTTTCCCAAACTTTTGAGAAGTCTCTTTTTTGTGTCAGGCCGTATTGAAATCTAAGCTGCGGCAGGGCAGTAATCCATACCTTGAGTATGATTAATTTTTCTCGTGTTAAGTAAAATAAACTTTATTGGGATTTATTGCCTTCTCTTGATACAATAAATTTTAGAGATACATTTTAATGAGGAGGGGCGAAATTGGATTTACTTATCGGTTTCTTATTATTTGCAGGAATTTTTGGAATATATGATGCCTTAAGAAAAATAAATAATAATATCTTGGATCAAACAGAGGAAATAAAAAAGTTGCGCGAGGAATTAGCGAAAAAATGACCTTTGCAAGGGAAGTGGGCTAATACTTCCCTATTCTCTATAATGGATTATAATGGGTGTACAATTTTTATTAATAGAGCGGGGGATCGGAAAATGTACATTGTTCCATATATAGTTTCCCTTTTTGTGATTGTGATCTCAGTATTTGTGACCCTTTTGGTAAAGTCTGAGCTGGAGCGGCTGTTTCGTGATCAAAATGCCGTTGCCCCTTTTCACATATGTAATGTAGTGATTACTTTAATGGTTTCCTTTGCAGCAAATGCTGTTATGACCATATATATCATCAGGAATGAATTCAAATTGATTCCTCAATTAGTCATTCTGATGGCGATGATTTTACCGATTTATTATTTTGGGAACCTGGCATTTGAAAAATATAAATTAGTTTATCGAAAATACAATACTGTTGAAAACGGGAAAGTTCTTATACTTAACGAAAAGTACTTAAAAAAGAAAAAGCGTTCTTCACTATTCAAAGAGTACAATGCCTTTTCTAAGGAAAAGTAAACTTTCAGTATAAAAACCAAGGTTCTTTAACAACCGTATTAGGATCTGCTGGTAGCAACTTCTTTAGGTAATAAATAAGCTTATAATTTGCCAATAAGACGTGGAATTATAGAGGTGAGAGGGATGAATGAGTATCTTCATCAAATTAGTAATGACCTAGTTAAAGAAAAATTGGAGAATTTTTGGAGCGGATTTTCCATTTTTTGATAACTTGCGTGTGGATTTCTCTGGTGTCTATTATGGGGAGATATACTATAATGAGAGATATCTGTATGAAAAGGAAGAAGAAGTGGTGAAATGGGGATAACTGTACAAGATATATTGCAAATGCCATCATTAAGGGGCGCAGAGGTGTTAACGGGGAAAAAGAATCTAGAACGAACTGTCTCGTCTTTATCTGTGTTAGAAGTTTCTGATGTCGAGTTTTTCTCACGGAGGATCCAAACTGTTCAAGAAGAGTGGTATTCTGAAGAACTTGTCATCAGCTCATTTTATTCCATCAAAGATAGTGTGGAAAAACAATGCAAAGCCATTCAGCATTTACATGATTTGGGCGAACTGGGTTTAATTTTATATTATGTTGGCATTATCGTGCCAGAAATTCCCGAGGAGGTACTGAAACTAGCAGACTCCCTAGATTTTATTATCATTTGTATGCCCAAAAATGATTATTCTCTCCGCTACAATGAAGTCATCTATGAAGTGATGGAAGCCATTGTGAGTAATCAGACGATTAATGATAATTTTGTGAATGAGGCATTGGAAAAGGTATCCTTGCTACCAGAACATTTACGAAGCGTGGAAATTACACTTAAATTTTTGTCAGATCGATTGAAAGCTAATATCCTGATAACAAATGCAAATTTTGATATTATGAACCAGGTGATGTGGCCGCGAAACTCATCTTTAGACGTATTAAAAATAATCCAAGCACACTCACAAAATAGTTTGAATGGAAAAACGGTACAACAAGAGATAAATAAGAATGCTCTATCCTGTTTTGTTGAATATAAGATTATACATCAGAAAAATGGAGAGCGTCTTTATTTATTTGTCATTAAAGAAAATACGAAATTGCCGGTTAAGACCATAGAAAAAATTAGCGAAGTGGTACAAGTGGCTATGAATTTATGGGGCGATAAGCATGCTGAAGTGAGTGAATATGCTTTAGTAAAAGCGATTGTGAATGATGAAAGTGATAAAATGCGGAGATTAGCCAATCTGCTTCATATTGATGTTTCCGCAATCGAAATGATGTGGCTAGTTTATATTAAGGATTTGTCGGAAGAAAAGAAAATTGGAGAAGAATTAGCAGAGCAAGTGACAAAATATTATAAAACAGCCGTCATTCAAACAATTGATCATTGTATGATCGTCCTTTTAGGGAATTACTTATATAAATATCCTGAGTTAGAAATTGCATCCGAATTTATCGAAACGACTAACTACTTCTCGCAAATATCAAAAATCGTTTATTGTCCAAAGATGCGAAATACCTTAGATGTTCGCCGTATGTATCAATTGGTCAATAATGTAGGCGACAAAGTCCATACCATTTTTCCCGTGCGCAAACTGTTTACGGCAGCGGAAATACGCTCGATGGAGCGGGCTATTGATTTCAGTAAACAAGGAGAAGAAAAGATTGAGGAATGGTTGTCCATCATTTCCCCTGTTCTAAAAGACCAGGATTCTTTAAAAACATTGCTGACTTTTCTTCTGGATGCAAAGGGGAATTTTGATGACTGCGCCAAACTTCTATTTGTTCACAAAAATACAGTAAAATATCGAATTAGAAAGATTAGTGAGCTGATTGGCTATGATGTGACAGTTAACTCGGAGTCTTATGATGCTTATATAGCCTGCATGATTTATCGTTTACTAAATAACTAAGAAAATCCAAATGTTTGTTGGAAACGACAAAAATTTGGATTTTTTTTTATTTTTGAAAAAGACTCATCTTCAATTTTTCCTCTATACTAAGAAAAATCAATTTATTCGGAAAACAGGAGGACTATATGGGAAATAATCGAAGATATCAATCTTGGTTTAGTCTAGGGATAATCTGGGCAGGGGCGTTGGTTTGCATACCAAGTCTTTTAGTAGGAAATGCACTGATAAGCGGTATGAGCTTACCAAAAGCATTATTAGTAACTTTTGTAGGATATTCAATTATTGTGATAATCATGATTTTGCAAGGGATTCAAAGCACTGATTTAGGCAGATCAACCGTTCAAGTCGCAGGACAAGTGTTTGGTAAGAAAGGGTCACGAACGATCATATCTATTATTTTGGCAATCGCCTGCTTAGGCTGGTTTGGAATTCAAGCCAATGTTTGTGGAGCTGCGTTAGCTAGTTTACTAGCTACCTTTCATATAACTATACCAGTACCATTTGCGTCTTTCCTTAGCGGGATGGTAATGGTGGTCTCAGCCATTTATGGGGTAAAAGTACTAAGAGTATTAAGCTATATAGCTGTTCCTTTATTAGTTGTTATTTGTGTTTATGGTTTATTCCAAACATTAACAGGAGATCAACTACAGTTCATTCAGAATTACAAGCCTAAAGGGAATATGAGTTTTATGGATGGACTATCGGTAACGATTGGTTCCTTTGCCTTAGGTGCCGTTATTGCAGGTGATTATTCTCAATTCTCCAAAAAACGTTCAGATGTAATAAAAGCAGCAGTCTTTGGCATTATTCCAGCAGGAGTTCTGATGATTGGTGTCGGAGCTGTTTTAACGATTGCCTATCAAACAAGTGATATTACAGCCGTATTCTTAAAAATTGCCACTCCATTTATTGGTGGTGTCGCTTTAATTTTAGCTACATGGAAAACAAATCTGGTAAATGCTATTTCAGGTGGCTTTGCCTTGGTTAACGTGTTTAACATTACCAAAGAAAAAGAAAAATTGGCAGTCGGTGTTGCTGGAACGATTGGAACTGTGTTGGCGGTAGTGGGTATATTAAATTACTTTACACCGATTATGTCGATCCTTTCCGCGATGATTCCGCCAGTAGCAGGTGTGATGATTGCTTCTTATTGGATCATGAACAAGGGGAATAAAAATTCTTGGAAAGAAGTTGAAGGGATCAATCGTTTAGGTGTCCTTTCCTGGCTGGTTGGAGCTGTTATTGCCTGTCTACCGGTTGTATTATCTTTTTTCCCAAGTTTGCCTCAAGTAGCTAATCAGCCATTAATTGGAATTATCATTTCATTTGTTGTTTATTTTATTGGATATCATTTTACTGCTCAAAAAACGGTCATCTTGGAGGGAAATAAATGAGATATTTAAATGAAAAGGCGATTGAAAATATTGCAATAGGAGCGGCATTTTTGGGAACAGGCGGCGGCGGGGATCCTTATATTGGAAAACTAATGGCACTTTCCTCCATTAAGCAAAATGGGCCAGTCAGATTATATTCAGTAGACGAAATTGAAGATGAAGACTTCTTCATTCCAGCTGCCATGATGGGAGCACCTTCTGTGTTAGTAGAGAAATTTCCGAAGGGGGACGAGTTTGTTAAGGTTTTCCAAAAGCTAGCAAAGTATTTAGGAAAGGAAACAATCGCCGGAACGTATCCGATGGAAGCAGGCGGCGTAAATTCCATGATCCCAATTGTTGTTGCGGCCCAACTGAATTTACCTCTCATCGATTGTGATGGTATGGGTTGAGCCTTTCCGGAATTGCAAATGGTGACATTTCACCTCGATGGAATTTCGGCAACACCGATGGCTATTACCGATGAAAAAGGGAATATCGGAATATTTGAAACCATTGATAATAAATGGACAGAACGTTTAGCCCGCACGGCCACTGTGGAGATGGGGGCAAGTGCTTTGGTTAGTTTATATCCAACAACGGGGGCGCAGCTTAAACAAAGTGGTGTCCATCACATCATTACACTTTCTGAAAAAATTGGTGAAATTATTTCTTCAAAAGCCAAAGACGCAAAAGATAAACTGCAAGAATTGTTAAAAATAGTTTCCGGCTATGAATTGTTCCAAGGGAAGATTGTCGATGTGATTCGCGAAACGAAGGGCGGATTTAACTTTGGGAAAATGAATCTTGAAGGAATTGAAGCCAATAAAACCGAACATATGAAGGTTTATTTTCAAAATGAAAATCTTGTCGCAGAGAAGAATGATAGCGTTGTGGCCATGACTCCGGATTTAATTTGTTTAGTGGATTATGAAACGCTGCTGCCTGTGACAACAGAAGCTCTAAAATATGGAAAACGAGTACGGGTGGTCGGGCTGCCTGCAAATGAGAAATGGAGGAATGAAAAAGGAATCGAGACAGTAGGTCCTAAATATTTTGGCTATGATTATGATTATGTCCCGATTGAGGAATTGGTTAAAAAGGTGGTAGTCGAACATGTATAAAATCGGAATTGACGTGGGTGGTACAAATACCGATGCCATTATTTTGGATGAAAATCGAAACCTGGTTCATAGTGTAAAATCTCCAACCAGTTTAGATATTAAAACAGGTATTGAAACGTCTTTAAAGGCAGTATTAAATGAGAGTAACATTGATCGGACGAAAATTACTCATGCGATGTTAGGGACAACCCAGTGTACAAATGCAATTGTCGAACGAAAAAAATTAGCACGAGTTGGTGTTATTCGCTTGGGCTATCCGGCCACTGCCTCCGTCCTGCCTTATACTGCATGGCCGGAAGATATGGTTGAAAAACTCTCGGGTAATTATGCACTTGTTCATGGGGGGTATGAATACGACGGTCAATTATTGGGAGAACTGGATGAAGCAGAACTTAAAACTCTTTTGACGGAATGGCAGGATAAAGTAGAATCGATTGCGATTGTGGGTGTATTTTCCTCCATCAAAAATGATCAAGAGCTAAGAGTTCGCGATCTCATCCATGAAGTATATGGAGAAGAATTCCCTGTTTCATGCTCTTCTCTGATTGGTTCTGTTGGCTTAATTGAACGTGAAAATGCCACCATTTTAAACGCGGCATTGTGTAAAGTAATTGAAACGACAACAGAAGGGTTTATTCGTGCATTGGAGGAAGAAGGGATTACCAATGCGGAAGTGTTTCTATGCCAGAATGACGGAACATTGATGTCGATCGATTATGCGAAGCAATTTCCCATCTTAACGATTGCCTGTGGGCCAACGAATAGTATACGTGGCGCTTCATATTTAGCCCAGATCAAAAATACGATTGTTCTAGATGTTGGTGGTACGACTTCTGATATTGGGGTTCTTCAAGATGGATTTCCAAGAGAGTCTTCAGTCGCAGTCGAAGTAGGGGGAATTCGGACAAATTTCAGAATGCCAGATATTATCTCTATTGGGCTGGGGGAGGAAGTATTGTTCGCACGGATCATGGCAAGATTACAGTAGGACCAGATAGTGTTGGCTACAAAATCGGCCAGGAGGCATTGGTCTTTGGCGGAAATACCCTTACAGCAACAGACATCGCCGTTCGTTTAGGCATGGCTGACATTGGTGATAAGAGCTTAGTAGCACATATTGATGAAGAATTCGCCCAAAAGGTTCAAGTGGAAATTTGCTCCATTATCGAGCAGGCGATTGAAAAAATGAAAACTTCCTCGGAAGATGTTTCACTTGTTCTAGTAGGGGGAGGCAGTATTATTGTTCCAAATGCAATCAGCGGGATATCCAATATAGTAAAAACGGAAAATGGTGGCGTTGCAAATGCGATTGGTGCATCCATTTCGCAAATTAGCGGGCAATATGAACAGATTTATATTTATGCCAAAGAGCCGCGAGAAAAGTCTCTGAAAGATGCGGAAGAAAAAGCAGTAAAACAAGCTGTCTTAGCCGGGGCAGTCCCAGATACGATTGAATTGGTAGAGGTAGAAGAAACACCACTTGCTTATCATCCAGAAAATGCAACTAGATTAAGAGTGAAAGTGGTTGGGAAAATGGAATAGGTATATAGATTTTTGATCATCCCAGCGCTTTTACCTCATAATAGGCTGGCTTCCTAAAGGGTGTAAATCTGAAAAGGCAAAAATAGTGATAGAAGCTCCTCATAAGTAATCAAACTTGTGAGGAGCTTCTTTTTTACTTCCTCCGTTACGAGCAGATTAACATTCTCCGTGATTTTATCAAGAAAGTTAATTTAATGGCTGTTTCATCGTATTAAGTTGCTAAAAAATAACGTTTTTTTGGTTTTACCGGATAAAAAACCACTGAGGGGCAGGTGATCGTCACATCGGCAAAACCTTGCAGCGAGCGAACAGCGTTTTCGTCAGAAAATGTATTTAAGTCCACTTGCTTCAATGCCCCGGTAGTACAGGCTTCAACACAAGCGGGAACCAAATCCATGTCTTGCCGCTGGTAACACATTTGGCACTTGCTGACCTTTTTTGTTTCTGGATTAAATTGGGGGGCGCCATACGGGCAGGCTGTGACGCATAACTGGCATCCGGTGCATATATTTTCGTCAATTTGAACAATCCCATCCTGACGCTTTGAGAAAGCCCGTTCGGGACAAACTCGGAAGCATTCAGGACTGTCACAGTGAAAACAGGAATGGGAGAGGTATATTTCAGGTGCTAGTTTGGTTACCTTTCGCCACTGAATTCCGGTTGGCGTTTGATTTTCATTTTTACAGGCAATTTCACATGCCCTACAGCCGATGCATTCATCCGCATTGAAACGAAAGCCAACTCGCTTAAACACGGCCATCCCTCCATTTCCTGATTTTTACGGTACTGTCATAAAAGAAAGTGCTGGATTCTTGTGAATGGCAATGGGTAATAAGTTTGTTAATGGGATTACTCCCGGCCTGAGCAGCCACAACAACATTATTTGGTAATGATGGATTGATTTTTGCGGTGCCTACGATCGAGCCAGTCTCGTTAAATACCTCCATCTTCGTGTAGTTGGCAATTTCCAACTCCTCGGCGGCCTTTGTTGAAATCTCTATCATATTATCACTTTCCTCTTGATTGAGCCATGGGAGCATTTCGTATTGTGAATGAATTTTTAACAAGGATTGCGGTGTTAATAATGTGTACACACCTAGCTGCTGCTTTTCCGGGGCATACTCCTCTAATTCTGTTAGCCCGCCGCTTTCTTCAAAGGGATTCAGCCAAAATTTCGTTTGAAACTGCTGAGCAGAATCAATTTCCTTTACGTGTGGACCTGCCAATAAATCTTCATAGGACGTTAATGAATATTGCCGCATAATGTCAGGTGTCAACTCGGCTTTAATCCAATCCAGCGGTTCTTTTTCATAAGGAAAATTTGAAAATCCCGGCGACAGCTCATTTAGTTTCCTTGTCAACTCCCTGGCGATTTGCAAATCACTTTTCGCTTCCCAATAGGGAGGAATCGCTTTTTGGTTGATGGACAGCCAATAATGCCAGTAGCTGACATGCAAATCATCTTCCTCAAAATGGGTTGCTGCCGGGAGCACAAGATCGGATTCTTCGGCTGTTTTGGTTAAATACAGATCGACGGTTACGATTAGTTCCAATCTGTCAAAAAGCTGCTTCCACCCTTTTAGATCCTGGTCCTGGGTAATAATATTTCTCGAAGCGATCCAAAGAAACTTCAATGGTGGATCTTTTAAGGCCAGGGCGCTTTTTGGATAATTGCTCATATCAATTTCCCTTGAAGTGTGAATCGAGGGATGGGCTGGTCCCTTGTGATTGTACAAATGAAGCGGAAAATGCTCGACGTCAAAATGCATAAAGTACAGTCCGCCGCTGGGAATACCGAGGTTACCGGTAATTATAGCAATGCTAGTGATCGCACCTATGCTGCCGCTGCCATGTTTATTGCGCTGAATGCCCAATCCACTCCAAGTTACGGCAGGCTTAGTAGTTTCATAAGCATCCGCAAGCAGCTCAATTGCCTCAAGCGGTGCTCCTGTGCGTTTGCTGACATCCTCTAACTCTATTTTTGTTTCAATAAAATGCTTGTACTCCTCCCAGCCAAAGGTTTGCTTCCGAATAAACGATTCTGCGTAGTTCCCCCTCTTGATCAGCAGCTTGGCAACACCATAGGCAAGCCATAAGTCTGTCCCTGGTTTAATTTGAATATAAAGATCCGCCTTTTCTGCTGTTCTTGTAAAAATAGGGTCAATGACAATCAGTTTGGCCCCATTTCTTTTTGCTTCATACAGATATTTCATTTGATGGACGTTGGTAACCGCCGGATTGGCACCCCAAATGACGATCAATTTTGCATGTGCCATCTCTTCCGGGGGAGCTAAAGCTATGACCAAAGGACTGATTAACCGCTAGCTTTCCGGTTAACGCACACGGATTGCCAACTGGTTTGGTATGCGGGCCGATACTGTTGAACATTCCTTCCACCGCATAATGAAGAATGCCAAGATTCCCTGAAAATTTGTTATAGCCGCAGGCGAGATTCGAGCCATACCGGTGATTGAGTTCGATGATTTTATCTGCAATGATCGAGTAGGCTTCATCCCAGGAAATCCGTTTCCAATTGCCTGAACCTCTAGGCGTTTGCAGCATTGGATATTTCAGCCGCTTGGGATTGTAGACAAATTGGGTATAGGCATAGCCTTTTGCACACAGCTTGCCTTGTGTAAAACCATGCTTCGGGTCACCGGTCACTTTCATCAGGCGTCCATTTTTGACATAGGATAAAATCCCGCAGCTGCCGAAGCAATTGCGGGGACACGTATTCCGATAAATGCCATCTTTCATAGAAACCACATCCGTCATGATAATTTCCGCAAAAGTTTAATTTTGAAAGCAGCAATAATATTTAAGCGGACATTGAGATCGTCCAACTTTACATTGAGGATTTCTTCAATTTTTTTGATACGGTAACGCAATGTATTTCGATGGAGAAAAATTGCGGCTGCTGTTTTTCCCATATCAAATTGATGGGCGGCCAATGTTTCCAGTGTTTCAAGCAAATTTCCTTCATGGTCACGGTCATAACGGATCAACGCACCTAAGCAATGGTCATAGTACTCTTTTAAGTCTTGAAGGTCATGGTTGAATAAAATTCGTTCCAAACCCAGTTCTACAAAAAACGGCGTTCGCGTTTTCAGAAGGACTCCCAGTTCAAAGGCTACTTTTGCTTCCTGATAGCTGCGAAACAACTCAGCCGGATTCGCGTAGACTTTTCCCAGGCCGCAGGCAATTTGCGGCTGGAGTTTGATTTTTTCTGCTTGCGAAAGAACGTTGTTCGCAAAAGCTTGGATTTGCAATGTAAACTGCTCCATGTCAGGGTTGTGCTGTGGAACTACAGCAATAACCTGTGCTTGTTTTATCATTATAATCGGGTTCAGCTGCTGGCAAATCAGTTCTTTTTCCACCAGCTGCAGTAAGATGTTGATCTTCTCCTGGTCGGTAAAAAATTGATCGTATTGAACAAAAGAAAATACGATGATCTGATGCGGTACGGTAAAATTCCAGCCCCAAAGAGCACCGTATTCAATGATATCCTGCTTTTTCTTGATATTTCCGTAAAGCAAATCAAACAAAAAGGCATCTTTAAATTTTCCTTTTTCCTGCTTGATTTCCAGCTTTTTTTGCATTTGCAGAGCGCAGAGGGAAGCAGTAAACAAAATGGCTTGTTCATATAAAGCGGCATCAGGCATGTTGTCTTCACAAATCATGACTAGAAAACCCAGGTGTTTCTGATGAAGCGAAATGGGGGCGACAAATCCAGCAGAAATGGTGTCACGTGTTGAAATCTCGCACGAAGATAGGGAATCTCGTTCAAATTCTTTGTTCGGAATGATTACGATTTCGTTCATATCTAAGTGAGCAGTAGAACAATAGAGTTGATAAAAAGGATCGGTAACGAGTATAGGGCAGGACAAAAGCGTGGAGAGTTTCTGAATCAATGGTTCAACACCCTTGCTTGACTCTGTTAGTAATTCCTGAACAAAATCTGGGATAACCTGCTGCTTGATCATGATATTTTCTCCTTTCACTACCCTATAACTACTTTATACACTAATCATATATCGGTTTTCAAGCCAGAACAATGAATGTCACAGAATTGTAATTTCCTCAGGTTGTGCGTCACAAATCTGCCAATATTTTTGGACAGAAGCACAAAAATGATGACGATTATTCGTGTGCTCGGGCCGTACCCTAATCCAATCAAAAAAATTATAATAAAGAGCATAATAAGATGTGAATGTTTTCACAAAGATAGTTCGCTCTTGTTTCAAAGTAGAAAGAGGTGAAATAAAAATGAATCTACAAAAAACTGAGGAATTATACGAAATTGAAAATCTATTAGAATTACGTATTTTTGCGTACGATATTTTACGAAAAGTTTTTCTGGCTGAGCCCACAAAAGAATTGGTTGTTCAATTTCAAAATGGAATTATTAATTTTTTTCCATTTAATGAAGAAGATCCACAAATCAAAGAAGGGATTGGCCAAGTCAGCCATTTTTTTCAAACCTTTGATATGGATAAGAATTTTGATGGTTTGCATTGGGATTATACAAGAATGTTTATTGGCCCATACAAGCTCCCTGCTCCAATCTGGGAATCTGCCTATCTAAATCGGGAAGGCCTTCTTTTTGCAGAGGAGACATTAGCGGTTAGAAGACTATATCTGCAATACAACCTGCTGTCTTTACAGTATGGCAAAGAAGCGGATGACCATTTAGGATTAGAGCTTGATTTTATGTATCAGTTAAGTACATTGGCAAACAACCATGCTCAAGATGAGAATAGTCAGCTATTACAAAAGGTATTGGCTGATCAATATGAATTTTTAAAGGAACATCTTTTAAAATGGATCCCAGCTTTTGGTAAAAAGGTAATCAAGCATGCTGAAACTGATTTTTACAAAGGCATGGTGAAAATCCTCAATGGATTTTTAACAATAGATAAAATTTGTTTGGAGGAGCTTTTTACCAGTTATAAACAATAAATGGAGGTGTTTTTATGTCAAATCTTCTAAAAAAGGCCATGGATTATAAATTCAGCCGTAAAGCCTTTTTAGGTTGGTCTGCAGCATTAACTGCTGCAGCGTTTGTCCCGAGTTATGGACTAAAAAAGATTACTCCAGAGGCCGCAGCTGAGAAGTTGAAGGATGAAGGCGAATGGGTACCAGTAGCTTGTTGGCATAACTGTGGAGGACGCTGCTTGAATAAGGCGTTAGTTGTTGACGGAGTTGTGGTCAGACAGAAAACAAATGACACCCATTCAGACAGCCCGGATTATCCACAGCAAAGGGGCTGCCATCGCGGACGCTCTCAAAGACACCAAGTATTTGGGCCAGACCGTCTGAAGTATCCAATGAAGCGGAAACACTGGGCCCCTGGCGGCGGCAACAAAGAATTGCGCGGAAGAGACGAATGGGTTCGTATTTCCTGGGATGAAGCGTTAGATCATGTCGCAACTGAATTAAAGCGCATCAAAGAAAAGTATGGAAATGAATCAATTCTTGGAACAAGCAGGCTGCTTAACTTTTACGGTGGTGCCCTTGTAAGATGGGGGTCCTCTTCATCAGGTGCATGGGGAATTCCTCAGGAGACTATGACGGGATTCTTCTCATGGGCAGGTAACGACAGATTAGATTGGCGAAATGCAAAATTGATCGTTATGTGGGGATCCAATCCGGCCCGGTCGAATTTGGGAAATCCAACCTACAATCTGTTACAGGCAAAAAAAGCCGGCGCAAAATTTATTTTTGTTGATTCTAACGTCACACCATCTGTCAAAACATTGGCAGACGAATTTATTCCTTGCCGCCCGGGTACCGATACGGCACTCTTGCTGGCAATGGCGTACCATATGATTGAAAACAATCTTCAGGATCAGGATTTCCTTGATCGCTGCACGGTTGGCTTTGATAAGGATCATATGCCTAAAGGTGCCGATCCTAAGGAAAACTTCAAAGATTATGTTTTAGGAACGTATGATGGTGTTCCGAAGACTCCAGAATGGGCATCGGAAATCTGCGGTACAGATCCTAAGGTGATCAGAAGTTTTGCCCAGGAAATTGCAACAACGAAACCAATGATTTTCACTTCATCCTTTGCGCCTGCCCGTACGTACAGAGGACAGCAATACTGCCAGGCCTTCCTGACCGTCGGCTGGATGACAGGAAATGTCGGAAAACCGGGTGCCGGCGTATGGACGATGAATTATGCGTCAAACCAAAGTTACGGTGGAAAAACGCTCGTTATGGGCGGAGATACGGGACTTCCTCCTGCAGTAAATCCGTTATTCCCGGATGCCACTTACGGTGCTTATGACGGATATCGTTGGGCGAATCCGACCAATCCTAAAGCCCACGGAATGGCTTATTGTGAAACCTATGATGCCATTTTAAATGGTGAGTACACAGGAACAAAAGGCGTCGGCGGAGGCAAAGTGAAGTGTGATATTCGGATGATTTGGCTGGTTCGTGACGGAAGCGGCTATAATTTCTTAAACCAATCCTCCGATATTAACAAAGGAATTAAAGCTTTCCGTAAAGTCGATGCGGTCTTTACCAATGACATTGTTCTGTCAACGATTTCGAAATATGCGGATATTGTCTTGCCGACAACAACCCCATGGGAAAAAGAAGGAACCATTTTACAAGGTAACCCGGAAGCGATCTTCGTTTTCAAAAAAGTAGTGGAACCGCTTTTTGAAGCGAAAACTGAACAATGGATGGATGAGCAGCTTGCCAAACGGATTGGGTTAGATCCGAAGAAAGTTTATCCAATTTCGGAGAAACAGCAATTCTTCAACAGCATTGTCGGTGCTCAAGTTATTAAAGCAGATGGGGTTAATTACGAGCCGCTGGTAACGATCACGCAAAAAGATATTGACGAGTGGGGCGTGAAGGGTAAACCGCAAATAGGGAAAATTTCCCTGAAGGAAATAGTGGAAAAAGGTGTTTACCAAGTGCCGAGATCGCCTCATGACAATCTCACGGTGATCCAAGGAGAAGATTTTGTAAAAGATCCGAAAGCAAATCCGATTACGACGAAGAGCGGCAAGTTGGAAATTCACTGTCAAGCTCTGTCTGATAAAATTGCGGCCTACGGTTTAACAACGATACCGCCAATTGCTAAGTATCAACCGCCGTTGGACGGTTACGAGGCTACTTTTAAAGATTGGAAAAATAAAGTAAAAGGAAAATACCCATTCCAGCTGATTACGATGAAATACGGAAGACGGTCTCACTCCGTATTTGACAACATCCCGCAGCTTCGGGAAGCGTATCCTCAAGATTTCTGGATGAATCCAAAAGACGGAGAAAAGCTGGGCCTGAAGACGGGAGATACGGTACTGATCGAAAGTGCTTATGGAAAAGTAATCCGCCCGCTGACTCTTTCAGAAGCGATTATGCCAGGGGTAGTAGCTCTTGGAGAAGGTGCATGGGTAGAGATTGACGAGAAGACCGGCATTGATAAAGCTGGTGCCGTGAACGTTCTTTGCGGAGCGCGCTTAAGTGGACAAGGGGAAGAACCTTGGAATACAACGATTGTCCATGTTGAGAAATATAAAGGCGAAGCATTATTGCCAGATGATCAGTGGAAACAGAGAATCATATTTTAGGAGGTGACATCTTATGGGACAAAAAGGTTTTTATTACAATTCGCAGGTTTGTACGGGATGTAAAGCATGCCAAATTGCTTGTAAAGATAAAAATGATCTGGACGTAGGAGTTCTGTTTAGAAAGGTATATGCTTTTGAAGGTGGAACGTTCCCGGATGTATGGGGGTATTACCTTTCCTTAGGATGCAATCACTGTAAAGATCCTAAATGTGTAAAAAACTGTCCTACCGGGGCTATTTACAAACGTGAAAAAGATGGTTTAGTCGTTCAAGATCATGAAAAGTGCATCGGCTGTAAAATGTGTGTATGGTCTTGTCCGTACGAACGGCCGCAATACATTGAAAAAGAAGGTAAAGTAGGGAAATGCAACGGCTGTGCCGATCTTGTGGATAAAGGGCAAAATCCTGCATGTGTCGATGCTTGTCCAATGAGAGCAATTGAATTTGGAGACATCGATGAACTTAGGAAAAAACATGGTAATCTTTGTGACTTGAATGTATTGCCGGATTCCAGTATCACGCATCCTTCCATTACCATTAATGCCAAGGAAGAGGCTAAAAATAAAAACGTAGTAGGAACAAAATCATATTAAAAAGGAGGTTTCCTATATGTTCTCTGAAGAATGGCCGTTGCTGACATTTACACTCTTGGCACAGTTGGCTGTTGGCTCATATATCTTTTTTGTCATTATTCGTTCTTTAAACAAGAAGCTGGGAATGAACCTGGGTATTAATGTTACGAAACGTGGAATCTTTTTTGTTGGTCCGGTGATGGTGTTAGCTTTCATCTGTGCCGTTTTTCACTTAGGTACGCCACTGGGAGCACCTCGTTCGCTTTTACATCTGGGTTCGTCCTGGTTGAGCAGGGAAATTCTTTTTTCGGGAGCATTTCTGATTCTTTGGATTTTCTCTTATTATTTGGATCGTAAAGATGCCTGGAATCAAACGATTGGTTGGATCACTTCTCTTGTCGGGATCGGGGATATATATAGTATGGCAAGTATTTATGCCAACTCTATTCGGCCGGCTTGGACAGATGTAAATACTTATATCGCCTTTTATGGGACAACCATTGTCTTTGGAGCTGCAGCTTCCATGGCAGCCATCCTGTTAAGCAAAGTCGAAAAGACAGAAGGGCTCATGAGCATAGCCAAGAGGATTGGCTTGGTTGGACTGGCAGCCATCGTCCTTCAGTTAATTTATCTGCCTGTATATGTTGCCGGATTATCCGTTCATGGAGGAACAGCAGGTGTTGAATCTGCAAGCTTATTAACTGGAAACTATGCTGTTACGATTCTTTTTAGATGGATTTTATCGATTGCCGGATTAGCAATTATTGGATCCGCGTTTTATCGGAAAGTTAGCCCGAAAACACAATCGACCATCTGGTATGCTGCCTTAACTCTTGTGTTAGTCGGTGAATTTTTAGGCAGATACATTTTCTATGGAACTGGAATATCGATTGGTATTGGTTCTTAAATAAATTTGAGGGGGGATTTTCATCCCCCTTGGGTTGCCGCTTAATCTACAAAACAATGGGGTGAATGTGATGGGCTTATTCAGTAAATGGGTGGAAAGTCTAGCATATGAATATGAAATATTACCTTCCTGCACACGATTGGTAAGCCCTCGTTCACACTGTGAAAAATGTGTGGAGAGTTGCCATCATCAGGCGGTTTCAATCATAAACGGAAAACCCGCTATTAATCATCGAAAATGTGTGGAATGCGGAAAGTGCATGTCCGCGTGTCCTGTTCAGGCCGTGGCAGGTATTTATCCCGAGAGAACGATTATTCAAAACCAGTTGGTAATGAAAGGACAAAACATTCCTACAGTAATAGAATTGCTTATTCTATATAAACAAGGAATTAAAGAGGTTATTGGTGAATCACCGTCCCAGGTAAAGTTATGGAGGCAGCCTGTGGAAGAAGCCAATTCCATCTTAAATCAATTGGGTGAAAGGCCAATTTCTATTTCGCTAAAATCAGTTGAAGATGAAGTGTATTATTCAAGGAGAGAAATTTTTACACTTTGGAAAACAGAAGCAAAATCTGTCTTGAAACAGGTTGTCCCGGCAAGGATGCGTTTTAACCAAAATGCTTTGGATTGGCAAAAATATTATCAAGATTATCAGTTTACAAGAGTTACTATCGATCAAGAAAAATGTATACTATGTGGGGCCTGTCAAAGTCTTTGTCAGAAAAAATGTTTGGAAATTCAGGATGACAGCTTTATGATTTCTCCACAGGGCTGCTCAGGTTGTCAACTTTGTGCGGATGCATGCCCCGAACAAGCGATTCTTGTAGAAGATAGGATTTCCAAAAAACAAGAGACGAGGCTGCCAGTCTTTCAAAACGTTTGCACCGCTTGCCATCAGCCTTTTACCACATTACGGGAAGATGATGAAAAGTGTGTAGCTTGTGTAAAGCGTGAAATGTATGTAAAAAATAGAAAGTTGGGATGAACATGCTATCTAATATTGGAGTTCCCGGACTCATTCTAATTTTAGTTTTAGCATTGATCATTTTTGGACCTAATAAACTTCCGGAGATCGGTAAAGCCGCTGGTCAAACATTGCATGAGTTTAAAAAATCTACAAAAAGTTTAGTAGATGATGAGGTTAAAAATACTATAAAAGTTACTAAATCTGATAAAAATAATAAGTTCATTTCATAAAAAGATATGATAATGTTTGATGTGTACAGAATCTGGCCTTTAGAGATTCTGTCTATTTAACATCAAAAGAAGGTGTCCTCATGTATACAACCATTACCAGAGAAAATATTAATGAAATCCGTAATCCAAGTTTTCGCAACTATGCTTCAAGATATTTAGATATTGAGGATCAGACCAATCGACTCATTGAAAGCTTTGGTCTCCCATTTACGAAAGCATTGAGCTCGATTACGAAAGAAGAAATTATTAAGGATAAAGTAAAATCCAGAAATGAAAAAAAGAGTCTTTATTTAAATTGGGTTTCACCAGCATGCCGGGCATGTAAAAAAGCTGAAAAAAGCCTGACAACATTTATTTCCTTTAAATGTCCGAAAAATTGTTATTTTTGCTTTAATCCAAACCAAGAAAATTTTACAGCTTTTCGTGTGAAGGAACATGATCCAGTTTTTGAACTGAATCAACATCTTGAGCACGGTGAAAGATTTGATCATATTGCTTTAACAGGAGGAGAGCCGCTTCTTCATCCGACAAAAACAGTAGAATTTTTTCAATTCGTTCATGAAAAATCAAAAGGCTCCTATACGCGTCTTTATACTGCAGGAAATTTGCTGACTCCTGACATCTTACGTTCCTTAAAAGAAGCCCATCTAAACGAGATTCGCTTTAGCATCAAACAAGAAGAAACAGAGGATCAAATCGAAAACTTGTATCGGATCATGAAGATGGCAAAAGAATATATTCCAACGGTCGTGGTCGAAATGCCAGTGATCCCAGGGACATTGGAACAAATGAAATCTATTTTGCACCGCTTAGACGAAATTGGTGTGAACGGCATTAACCTACTGGAATTTTGCTTTCCGATGCATAATGCTGAGGAATTTAACAAGCGCGGCTTTGAACTCAAATTTCCGCCATACGAAACTTATTATAATTATTGGTATGCTGGAGGTTTAGGTGTTCATAAGAGTGAAGAGGAATGCCTGCAATTACTGCAGTATGCATCCGAACAGTCATTCAATCTGGGGGTTCATTATTGTTCGTTGGAAAATAAGCATACTGGCCAATTATATCAACAAAATAAAAATGTCCGTTTATCTAAGCTTTATTCTTTTTCAAACACTGATTACTTTATTAAATCTGCAAAAGTATTTGGAAAAGACAAAGAAATTGTGCGAAAACGGCTGCAAAAGCATGGAATATCCTATTTTGAACAAAACGAAATGTATGATTGCTTACAATTTCCTTTATCTGCTATTAAATACTTGAAAGGAACACCAGTGGATATCGCGATTTGTTCATTTGTATCTGAAGTGCAGGGAAAAGAAGAGATTTTACGTGAAGTGAAAGTACAATGGACTATTCCTAAATAATATTTTGGATTGTTCGTAAAATAATTAGGAGTGATTACGTATGTTATCAAATATCGGAGTACCAGGTTTAATCATGATTATCATTTTGGCTCTCATTATCTTTGGGCCGAAAAAATTGCCGGAATTGGGCCGTGCCGCCGGGCAAACATTACGTGAATTTAAAAATTCTACTGCAGGACTGATTGAAGAAGGAAAAGAAGAAGATCATTCCGTATCGGAGCAATCAGAAAAAGAAACAAAATCTATATAATAGGAAAAAGGGAAAACAAACTCATAAACAAAGTGAAGTTTATGAGTTTGTTTTTTTAAAAGATAAGAAATGAACTGCACCCTGTCAAGTAGCTTGATCATGATATTTTCTCCTTTCGCTACCCTAAAAACTACTTTATCCACTAATCATATATCGGTTTTCAAGCCAGAACAGTGAATGTCACAGAATTGTAATTTCCTCAGGTTTATGCGTCACAAATCTGCCAATATTTTTGGACAGAAGCACAAAAATGATGACGATTATTCGTGTGGTCGGGCCGTACCCTAATCCAATCAAAAAAATTATAATAAGAATGCATAGCAGAAAATGTGAAGTATTTCACAAAAAACTTTGTTCATCCAGAATAGATCTTTTTAAAAAAATATACTGTTCAGATAACATCATTCCTTTACGGCTAAGGTATTTGGCAAGGAGCGTAACACTGTTAGGAAATTAATGGAGAAACATCAGCAGCCGTATTCGGTGAATGATGATTACCAGTTTGTTCAATTTCCTGTCGAAGCCGTGAAATGGCTGAAAACAAAGAATTTAGACATCGTCATTTCCTCCAATGTTGTGGAATTGGAGGGAGATCAGCAGCTAATTCGCGAGGTGAAGCTTGAGTGGACAACGCCTAAGAAGTTTAACATTACGGAGATTTAATTCATTTTTGCAAAAGAGGAGTGATCATATGGAACTGATAACAAAATCCCTGCCACTTGAAGAGATTGAAAATGTTTTGTATGCAAGGCAATTTGCTTATGATATTTTGAGACGTTTTTTTGTCGAAGAACCATCGAGGGAGTATATAAGGCAATTTGTTCAAAAAAATATGATTGATTTATTTCCGTTTAAAGAAGATTCACCGGAGATCCGGGAGGGGGTAGCGGCTGTCAAGGATTATCTTGCCACTCATGACGTGGTGAATATTGAGAGCCATTATCAACAATTGCATTGGGATTATACGAGAATGTTCATTGGCCCGTTTGCACTGCCAGCATCGCCATGGGAGTCTTCTTATGTGAGAAAGGATGGCCTGTTATTTCAAGGAACAACGATGGAAGTCCGCAAGCTTTATGATAAATACGGAGTTGCAGTTCGCGATTTTAACATTGAGGCGGATGATCATGTTGGTCTTGAGCTTGATTTTATGTATCACTTAAATGAGCTATGTTTATCCCTTTGCCAGGAAAGTGACTTTGAAAAAATAAAAGAATTAATAGAGGAACAAAGCAAATTTTTACGAAACCATCTTTTACTTTTTGTTCCGCAGCTTTGTGAAAAAATGATTTCCGCGGCTAATACGAGCTTTTTCGTAGGGATGGCCAAGATTTTACCGAACTATTTAAAATTTGATTTAGAGGTTCTTCATGAACTTTTAAATACTGAAATTCACTAAAGGGAGGCTAGACGAAAAATGATTGATTTAGTTAGCAAAATTAAAGATTTCAAAATGACAAGAAGATCATTCATCGGCTGGAGTTCAGCGCTTGCAGCAACAGCTGCGATTCCGCTCGGCCGCGGATTAGTTGCCAATGCCCAAACCACGATTGGAACAAAGGAAAGCGGCGGCGAAGGCGTTTGGAAGACGGCTGCTTGTTGGCATAACTGCGGCAGCCGCTGCTTAAATAAGGTGTTGGTAAAAGACGGTGTCGTCATTCGCCAAAAAACGGACGATACTCATACGGACAGTCCTGATTATCCACAGCAGCGCGGATGTTTGCGCGGACGTTCGCAACGCCGCCAAGTATTTAACGCAGACCGCTTGAAATATCCAATGAAGCGTAAGAACTGGGCACCCGGCGGAGGCAAAAAAGAACTTCGCGGAAAAGATGAATGGGTTCGGATCTCCTGGGATGAAGCCCTTGATCATATCGCATCAGAAATCAAGCGGATTAAAAACAAATATGGCAATGAATCCATTTATGTATCTGGTGGTGCTGATATTGGAAACGTGTTGTCAACAGTCGGCGGCTACACGGCAAGCACCGGTACGATTTCTTGGGGTGCATGGCTGTACACTTATGAAATGTTGGGTGTCGGTGAAGGTCTTTACGTAAATGCCATTAATGACCGCCTAGATTTACGCAACTCACAATTAATTGTGCTATGGGGAGTCAATCCTGCATGGAGCACGATGGGGAGCGTGACTTATAATTATTTGCAAGCTAAAAAGGCAGGAGCCCGGTTTATTTCGATTAACCCGCTGTATACTGATTCGGCTAACGTCTTTGATGCAGAGTGGGTTCCAATCCGTCCTGGTACAGACGATGCTCTGGCAATGGGTATTATGTATACATTGCTAAAAGAAGATAATCCACATACTAACCCATTGGTAAAATGGGATTTCTTAAACAAATATACGATTGGTTTTGATAAGGACCATATGCCTGCAGGGGCTGATCCAAAAGATAATTATAAAGATTATTTGTTAGGTACGTATGATGGTGTGCCAAAAACGCCTGAATGGGCAGCTGACATCTGTGGTGTCGATCCAAATAGAATTCGTTCTCTTGCCCGTGATATCGGCGGCACCGAACGGGTTGCGTTATTAACAGGCTGGGCACCAGCACGGATCAATAATGGAGAAGGATGGGTACAGACTTTCTCAACTTTAGGAATGATGACTGGACATATGGGCAGTACCGGCAACATGACGGGTGTCAGCTGTTGGGAGTATGCCGGAAATAATGGTCCAATGTTGATTACTGGTGGAGATAGCGGCTTAGTACCAGTTCCGAACCCTGTGACAAATGTCATCAATGAAAATCAAATTTGGGATGCGGTCCTCAACGGGAAATTTTTGCAAAAAGGTGAAGGGGAAAAGAAAGTTAATATTCAAATGATTTACCATAACTACAATAATCATTTGCAAACAAGAAGTAATATCCCGAAAGGCATTGAAGCACACCGCAAAGTTGAGTTTGTTGTTGCCAATGGTTATGCGTTAACGACGGTTGCCAAGTATGCGGATATCGTGCTTCCTGTGGCAACGCAATGGGAAACCGAAGGCGCTGTTCGCGGCGGCAACCGGGAAATTCTGATTAACTGGTCCAAGATCATCGAACCATTATACGAATCGAAAACAGACCAAGAAATTGCTAAAGCATTATTGAAGAAGTTGGGTCAAGATCCAAATGCTGTTTATCCGATTTCCGAAAAACAACAATATTTCAACCAATTAGCTGGCAGTAAGGTAGTAAAGGATAACGGGGTTGATTTTGAACCTTTATGTACAATTACTGAAAAAGATATCAAAGATTGGGGTGTAGTAGGAACACCGCAGAAAGGAAGGATTCCACTTCAGGAGTTTGTTAATCAAGGAATCTATCAAGTGCCGAGAAAACCTGGCGATAACTTTGGTTTTATTGCTTATAAAGACTTTATTGATGATCCGGTTGGACATCCGGTATCCAGTGAAAGTGGAAAATTTGAAATTTATTGCAAAGCACTGCATGAAGCATCGAAAAAGGCCTTTTCGGAAATTTCACCAATTCCGAAATATGTGCCGAAAGTAGATGGCTATGAATCTACTTTTGCAGATTTTAAAACGAAGAAAAAGGGAAAATATCCTTTCCAAGTTTTTAATCCACATTATTTAAGACGTTCACACAGTACTTTGGATAATGTGCCTCAGTTGCGTGAAGCATGGCCGAATCCAGTTTATATTAGCAAGAAGGATGCAAAGGATTTAGGAATTAAAGATGGGGACACTGTAATGCTTTCCAATGAGCATGGAAAAACACTGCGTCCTGCTAAAGTGGTTGAAACGATTATGCCGGGAACAGTTGCTCTTCCGCATGGAGCATGGGTTGATATTGATGAAGCGACTGGCGTTGACCGGGCCGGTGCTGACAATATGCTAGTTAGTTTCACTCCAACGGGTCTGGGAACATCCGGTTATAATACCGCCCACTGCAATGTGGAAAAATGGACTGGTGAGCCTCTCCAAGAGGATGTCAAGTGGGAGCAAAGGATTATTAAATTGTAAACGAAGGAGGGCGTAAACCATGGTACAAATGGGTTTTTATATAAATGTCGCCGAATGTGTAGGCTGTAAAACATGTACAATTGCCTGTAAAGATAAAAACGATTTAGAAGTAGGAAGAAATTTTCGTAGAGTTTATGATTTTGAAGAAGGAAGCTTTCCAAAGCCATCGATCTGGCATGTTTCCATTTCTTGTAACCACTGCGACCATCCGGCATGTGTAAAAGGTTGTCCAACAGGAGCTATGCACAAGCGCACAGAAGATGGTGTCGTGGTCGTTGACCAAGATAAGTGTGCTGGCTGCCGCTATTGCCAGTGGAACTGTCCGTATGGAGCGCCTCAATATAATGCCAAAATTGGCAAGATGAGCAAATGCGATACCTGCCTTGATTTACGCGAGAAGGGAGAAGAGCCGGCTTGTGTGTCTTCTTGTATTATGAGGGCCATTGAGTTTGGACCTATCGATGAATTGCGGAAAAAATATGGAGCCAATGCTGACATTAAAGGCTTACCAAGCGCCTCGATTACGAAACCTAATTTAGTTATTCATGCAAGAAGCAATATCAATTAAGGAGGGGAAACCTGATGAATGAATGGGCGTTATTAATCATGACTGTTTGTGTGCCAGCAGCAGTCGGGGGCTTCCTGTTTTTAGGATTATTCCATAAGCAGCTGGCTGGTAATGATGGATTTAAAGTAATGAAATTATCTTTAATTGTACTTGCAGCTGTATCGATTGTCGGTTTATTTGCCGCTTTCTTCCACCTAGGGACACCAAGCCATGCTTTCTATACAATTTTAGGATTTGGCCGCTCTTGGATGAGTAATGAAATTGTCTTTACAGGGGCATTTATTGCACTGGCTTGTATCACTGCTGGCTTAGCAATGGTTCAAAAGCGAATAAATCCAACACTGATATTGTTAACTGCGGTAGTTGGCTTAATTGATGTTTATTGCATGGCGAGCATTTATGCGGTGACCCGTGTGAATGGCTGGGGAAACATCAACACTTATCTTGTGTTCTATGGAACGGTATTTACACTCGGACCGGTACTGGCTGCCAGTCTCCTAGGCGCTACTGTTGAAAGTGAACCTGTTACAAAAATCCTAAAATGGGCTTTTGCCTTAGCTGTTTTTGGGATTTCCATTCAAATCATTGGCACAGTCATTTTCTCTGTCTCGCCAACTGACGTTCAATTAATCAATGGAACTACAGCAACGGAGCATCTGACAGGCTATAGCAGTATGATCACCAGCCGTTGGATATTGGAAATAATCGGGCTTGCTGTCCTCGGCTTTGTGTCAATGTCTTCGAAAAAAAGTGCATTTACGATTGTTTATCTGGCATTAGTAGTTTTACTTATTGGTGAAGCTATGAGTCGTTATGTTTTCTATGTTTTGGGGGCATAAGTTAAATCTATTTTCAAACAGAAAGTGAAATACTTGCTTTCTGTTTGGAAAAAGGATGACTTTAAACATAAATAATAAAATGAGGTGGAACCAATGGGACTATTAGGAAAATGGATTGAGAGTCTTGATTATCAATTTGAAATATTGCCAACCTGTACTCGCCATAAGAGTCCCCGTTCTACTTGTCAACGATGTTTTGATGTTTGTAAGGAAGCAGCCATTTCAATCGATCATAATATACCTATTATTTCACCCAAAAAGTGTATCGAATGCGGGAAGTGCATGGCTGCTTGTCCTGTTCAGGCGATTGCGGGAATTTTTCCTAAAAGAACGGTAGTTAATAACACTCTCGTGATGACGAGTGCTGATTTTCCTACCGTAAAGGAGCTACTGCTGCTTTATAAAAATGGGGTTAGAGGAATTATTAGTGAAAATCCAGAGAGGCTTGAGGACGGTAAAGAAGTGATTGATCTCGCGAATTCGATGCTGGAGCAACTTGGAGAAGAGCCTTTTACCGTATCGACTGATCCGTTCGAGAAAGCTGAAAAGGTTTATTCGCGAAGAGAGCTGTTTTCCGTTTGGCATCAGGAGAGCCAATCACTTATGAAACAAGCAGTCCCGGCAAAATGGCGGTTTAACCATACCCAGTTGGATTTGGCAAAATATTATCCTGATTTTCAGTTTGCAACTTTATCAGTTGATACAAAGAAGTGCACACTGTGCAAAACCTGCGAGTTTTTGTGCGAAAAGAACTGCCTGACGATTTCGGAAACAGGGTTCACAATCAATGCTCAATCTTGTTCGGCATGTCAGCTCTGTGTGGATAGTTGTCCGGAACAGGCAATTATAATAGAAGAAAAAGTTTCTCAGGTTTTTGATGTTCATTATCCTATATATCAAAAAATATGTCCTGTTTGCGGGCAGCCATATGCAACATTGCGTGAAGATGATCAAAAATGTGTTGCTTGTACAAAACAGGAAGGCTTCCTTTCCCCTGTTTACATTTAAAATTTTAGAGGAGTGATTACGTATGTTATCAAATATCGGAGTACCAGGTTTAATCATGATTATCATTTTGGCTCTCATTATCTTTGGGCCGAAAAAATTGCCGGAATTGGGCCGTGCCGCCGGGCAAACATTACGTGAATTTAAAAATTCTACTGCAGGACTGATTGAAGAAGGAAAAGAAGAAGATCATTCCGTATCGGAGCAATCAGAAAAAGAAACAAAATCTATATAATAGGAAAATTTTACTGGAATACTATACACGAAGTGATACTTTAGCTGGGAAAGAGAAATCCTCTAAAAATTGGACAGACAGTGAAAAAAGCCCGCCATTTGGCGGGCTTTCAGGTAGCTTGTTCAGTCATAACCAATTTTTGTTTTTGTTTAAATACGATTTTTGAGAGAGAAACGCTTATTTCATAAATAAGAATCAGCGGTACGGCAACGGAAAGATGGGAGATAAATTCTGGCGGTGAGATAAGCGTTGCAATGATTACCAAAATAAAATAAGCATATTTCCGTAACTTTGCCACCGTATAGGGATTGACAATCCCTAAGGATGTCAGGAACATCATGACCAGCGGCAGTTCAAAAGCAATCCCGAATGGCAGCGTAATGTTTATTAAAAAGCTAAAGTATCTATCGGCAGTAAAATTGGTGATCATCATTTCTTTGCCCAAGTTGGTGAGAAAACGTAAAATGTTTGGGAAAATAAAAAAGTATCCAAATGCAATTCCGGCAATAAAGAGCAGGAATAAGGCAGGAATATAACTTAATGCCAGTTTCCTTTCATTCGGGTGCAACGCCGGTTTAACAAATAACCAGATTTGCCAGGCGGCAATAGGGACTGTACCGGCAAATGCAATAATTGAAGCCAGCTGAAAATATACTTTGACCACATCACTTGGCCCTAATACTAGAAGTTTGCCATGATAATCCTTCATTAGGAATAAATAGATATCTTTCGTATACATCAGCCCAATTGCGAAAAAGATCACAAAAGCGACTCCGGTAATGATGATTCTTAAACGTAATTCCTCCATATGTTCAACTAGATTCAATTCTTTTTCTACCAATTTCAATCCCTCTATCTGTAAATATTTTCATAAAGTTGAAAAACTAGTTTAACCACCGATAAAAGACATTTCAATTTTTGGAAGGCTATGAGTTGTTACGGTTTTTCTTTCTTCAGAATATCTATCTGTCCTTTGTGACCAAATATCCATAATTCTATGCCGTAGCTGCTCATCGGTTGCTCCGTTTCGCATAAAATCTCGAAGATTGTGACCGTTTCCGTTAAACAAGCAGGTGTAGATCTGCCCGCTTGCAGATAATCGGGCACGTGTGCAGCTGCCGCAGAAGGCTTCGGAGACGGAAGTGATAAAACCAACAGACATGTTTGAATCTGTATATTGATAGAGTTTTGCAACTTCTCCGAAATATGTCGGTTCGAGAGCTTGGAGTTTAAAATGCCTTTTTAAAATTTCATAGATTTCTTTTTTGGTGACAACATCATCCATTTTCCAGCCGTTTGTTGATCCGACATCCATAAATTCAATAAACCGAAGTTGGATGCCTTCTTTTTTGCAAAACTCAGCCATCGGTATAATTTCCGAATCGTTGACGCCTTTTTTTACTACCATATTGATTTTTATTCCCAAATCCACTGCTTTTGCCGCGGCAATCCCATCGAGAACTGGTTTCGTCCCAATATTTCGTCCGTTTATTTTTCCGAACAATTCATCATTTAAGCTATCAAGGCTAATATTGACGCGTTTTAATCCCGCTTTTTTCAAATCAGCTGCCAGTTTTGCCAGAAGAACCCCATTGGTAGTCAGGCCAATATCCTCCAACCCCTCAATGCTAGAAAGCTTTTCAACGAGACCAGGCAAATCCTTGCGCAGTAAAGGTTCTCCCCCGGTCAACCTGATTTTGGTAACCCCAAGTCCAACAAAAATAGTAGCTAATCGTTCTATTTCTTCAAAAGTTAGCAAGGCCTCTCTCGGAAGGAACACAAAATTAGGCCCAAATTGGTCTGTTGGCATACAGTATTGGCAGCGAAAATTGCAGCGGTCTGTAACGGAAATCCGTAAATCGTGCAATGGTCGATTCCACTTATCAGTAATCATCGTTTTCAATACCATCAACTCCATCATTTAAAAAACAACCTTACATAGAGAAAACTACAATGTACATCCAAGTCAGTAACAATAACATTCCCCACTTATTCTAACCTGAAAATTACTATATTCAACACATTAATAGTGACAGTTCCGAAACAAAAATTTGAAGAAATTATGGCTATTAATTATGTTTTCTGAAAGTTTATCAACTTGAGAAAAAGTCACAAAAGTTTAACGAAAGTTTGAGTACCTTTTGGATATAATAAAAAAAGTATATAACTTCTTAAACAGACTTTTTTACTTGAATTTCCTCTATGAATATGAAAAAGTGGAAAAATATAAAGGAAAGTGGAAACTTATGAACTTTGAAATTTTAAAAGAGCCAATTGATATCCAAACGGTTATTAATAAAGTTATTCAACGGGAGGCCGGTGCGATTACGACATTTATCGGGACGGTCCGCGAATTTACAAATGGGAAAAAGACATTGTTTTTAATCTATGAAGCCTATGAAGAAATGGCCGTGAAAAAGCTTGAACAAATCGGGCGCGAAATTGAAGAACGCTGGCATGGTGCAAAGGTTGCTATCACCCATCGCATCGGTAGATTGGAAATCACTGATATTGCCGTGATAATTGCTGTTTCTACTCCGCACCGCGCCGATGCTTATGAAGCCAATCGTTATGCGATTGAAAGGATTAAAGAAATTGTTCCAATCTGGAAAAAAGAGCATTGGGAAAATGGTGAAGCGTGGATTGGCAACCAGCTCGAGACAGTCAGTTACCCAGCTGGTAAGCCAGAGAAAGGTGAAATGTATGAATAAAGTGTTGTTTTTTGCCCATTTGCGTGATGCTGTTGGCAAAGAGTCGGTGATGATTGATGCCGCTGGGAATACGGTTGCGGAGCTAAAAGCCAAATTAACAAAAGTCTATAAACTGCCAAAAATGGACGTGGTCATGACTGCGATCAATGAGGAATTTGCACAAAATGACGAAATGATCCAGGAAGGTGACACAATTGCCTTCATTCCACCAGTTAGTGGCGGTTGATGACGTATATAGAAGGGATCTTTCAGATGAATGAACGATATTCACGGCAGATTCTTTTTCCGGGAATCGGAAAAGAAGGTCAGGAAAAAATAAGCGGCAAACACGTTCTTATTATAGGTGCAGGGGCGCTTGGTGCAGGAAATGCTGAAGTTCTCGTCCGCTCAGGTATAGGAAAAGTGACGATCATTGATCGGGATTATGTAGAGGAGAGCAACCTGCAGCGTCAGCAGCTTTATACGGAAGAGGATGTGGCCGAAAAGCTGCCAAAGGCTGTGGCAGCGAAGAAGCACCTTGCGATGATTAATTCTGCAGTTAAGGTTCAGGCGCATATTGGTGATGCCACACCTGAGGTGCTCGAAGACTTAACCCGTGGCGTTGACCTCATCATGGATGCTACTGATAATTTTGAAACAAGGATGGTCATCAACGATGTTTCCCAAAAACTCCAGATTCCTTGGATTTATGGGGCTTGTGTCGGAAGTTTTGGCATGAGCTTTACCATTGTTCCGGGAAAAACTCCATGCCTTAACTGCTTATTACGAACAATCCCGTTGCAGGGACTGACTTGTGACACGGGCGGGATTATTTCTCCGGCCGTTCAGATGGTGATTGCCCACCAAACAGCGGAGGCCTTAAAAATTCTTGCCGAGGACTGGGATACCTTAAGGAAGACATTCGTTAGTTTTGATTTATGGCGTAACCAATATACAAGTTTGAAAATGTCAAAAGCCATTAATAAAGACTGCTTGTCATGCGGTAGTAATCCCACCTATCCATATCTGGAACATGAAAATAGAACTAAAACAGCGGTGCTTTGCGGTCGTGATACAGTGCAAATCCGCCCGTCCGCTTCAGGTGAGATCTCACTTGAACAACTTGCACGGCAGCTTTCAAGTCTTGGGTATAAAACAAAAGGAAATCCTTATTTACTATCAGTAGAGCTAGAGGGTCGGGAGCGGATTGTTATTTTCAAAGACGGCCGTGCGCTTATTCACGGCACCAAGGATTTAACCCGTGCTAAGACTGTTTATCAAAAAATATTAGGGTAAGAAGTCGTCTATTATATAATGTATATTTGAAAAATGAGCGAATCGCTCCTTGCACCTACATTAAGTATGGTTGGAGTAGAAGAATGTGTATTGAATGTAAAAGGACTGGGGGGATGTTGTCTCCCCCAAGTCAGAAAGGGCTGAAACGGTGAAAAACTCTCCTTGATTTTCCCCGACGAAGATTCAATATCCAGACACTGTAAAAAAATTTGTGCTTATTTATCGCTTTCTCTTAATAATAAACCCATTATCTACTTGATCGAAGCCGATTCGCGGGTAGTACTCCATGGCAATCGGCGAAGATAGTAGAAGTAACATCACTTCCTCACCAATCTGTTCCTGTAGCAAATTCACTAATTTTTTGCCAATTCCACGTTTTTGGTAGTCACGGTCTACCGCCAAGTCGGATAAATAACAGCAATAGCTGAAATCAGTAATCGCTCTGGCAACCCCGACAAGCTTTTCGCCGTCCCAGGCGGTAAAAGTTAAATCGGCATTTGTAATCATTTTTGCAAGCCTTGGCAAATCGTCAACGGGTCTTTTAATACCTGAAGCCTTAAATAGCCGAGAAAGTTCTTCCGCTGTAATCATTGTGTTTAATTTGTATTCAATTTTTTTAGTCATCAAAATCTTCCTCCTTTTTCAAAAGTTTATCGCTAAACTGAAATTATTTAAACCGTAATTTTTTTCTGTGATAATGTATTGAATTTTTAATCCTGGAGAAATATGATTATTTTTGTGCGAAAAATGAAGATTACAAAATGCACCTTCGAGCAGCTATCAATCAAAAGAAAGGCGATATCCTATGGAGAATAAAATTAGCTATATTCCATCAAGATTTAATGCCATGTCAAAAACAGACGATAATGGGATAATTCTTTTCAATAGTTATAATGGAGCCATTGTCCAGTTTTCGGAGGAAGAAAAGGACCACGTCTTGGCAACACTCAAAAGAGCAGGAACCAATGAATTAGCAACAGATGTTCAAAAAGACCTATATGAAAATGGCTTTTTAGTATCGAATCAGGTTGATGAGAACAGGAGGGCGCAATTTCTCCATCAATCACTACACCGCACTGATGTGATGCACCTTGTCCTCATGCCAACAGAGGCCTGCAACTTTCGCTGTACATACTGCTACGAATCCTTTGCCCGCGGGAAAATGAACCGCGATACGATTGCTGGGCTTAAGGCGCTGGTTGATGCAAAAGCAACCAACCTCTCACAATTAAATATCAGCTGGTTTGGCGGTGAGCCTCTGCTGGCGTTGGATGTCATTGAGGAGCTCTCCCATTCCTTCCTGGCAAGCGCCCGGGAAAACAATATTCACTATGGAGCCGACCTTGTGACGAACGGCTATTTATTAACCAAGGAGGTTTTCCAAAAATTGCTCCTTTGCGAAATTCGGCAATTTATGATTACCATCGATGGCATCGGCGAGGTTCATGACAGCCGTAGACATTTTGCTGGTGGCGGTAAGACCTTTGATACCATTATTGAAAATCTTCTAGCCATTAAAGAGGTAGAGGACCAATTCGAAATGACGATTCGGGTAAACTTCGATGATAGTAATCTCGAAGAAATACCCAAACTGATAAAGTTCTTAAAAAATCAATTTGCCGATGATAACCGTTTTGGCATCCTCTTCAGGCCTGTTGGCAGATGGGGCGGCGAAAATAATGATGCTCTTCCTGTCTGCAGCCGGATTATTGCCAATCAAAAAATCTGGGAATTCTCTGATGAGGCGGTAGCCAACGGTATCGGACTAAGCCCCATGGTCGCTGATTCCTTAATGCCAAGCGGGTCGGTATGCTATGCCGCCAAGCCCCACTCTTTAGTAGTTGCCTCCAATGGGCAGCTTTACAAATGTACGGTTTCGCTTGAAGAAGAAAGAAATCATGTCGGGAAAATAAACAAGGACGGCAGTCTTCATCTGGATTATGATAAAATCGCCCTGTGGGTAACATCAGGTGAAGAAACCGATTCCGTCTGTCAGTCCTGTTTCTACCGGCCGGCCTGTCAGGGTAATCACTGTCCGTATTATCGGATGATGACTGGTGAAAGGCCTTGTCCTTATGAAAAAAGAAGTATAAAAAAGACTTTAAAGCTTATTTGGAAAAATAGTTTAAAATAATGATAGTTTTTTTGAAGGGAGGTGAAATGAATGAAGGTTCTACGTCCGGCAACATCTCCTGTCAGCAAATTAGATTCAGGCAGAATTCACAAGTCTGTACCAGGAAACTTAAAATAAGCAGAAGCGGACAGTGACTACCACTGTTCGCTTTCCTATTTCAGTTTCTGTTACCATTCGAATTTTGCCGAAAGATTTACAGATCATTATAATGGTGCAGCTTATAAAGAAACGCAGAGATTGTGCTGTCTGCGTTTTACTGGTTTGATTTTGCCACAAAAGCATTTAGAATTTCGTCAAAGCGGAGTTCCGTTGTTGAGTGATAAATTAAGTCTGCCTGTGCCAAACGATTTTCATCCCCAATACCAACAGCAAACATTCCGGCAGCCTTGATGGCGGCAACGCCAGCTTCTGCATCTTCAATTCCAATGCAGGTACCCGGATTGATCCCTAATTGTTCAGCCGCTCGTAGAAATATTTCCGGGTCCGGTTTTCCGTTTTGAATGGTGGCGGCATCAACAATTGTATCAAATTCACTGACCAATCCTAACCGGTTTATGACGGTAAAGGCATTTTTACTGACCGAGGCCAGGCCGATTTTAATGCCGTTTTGCTTAATAGCGGTAATAAATTCACGGATTCCCGGGAGAATATCATTAGGGGTAATTTCTTCAATTAAACGGCGGTAATGACTGTTTTTCCGCGCTGCCAGTGTCTCCTTTTCCTGGTTGGTAAACTTATTTTGCTTCCCGCCAAATGCCAGGATTTTTTCCAGTGATTCCATTCGGGAAATTCCTTTCAACTCCTCGTTGAATTCCCTTGTAAAAGGGATCCCCAATTCCTCGCCCAGCGCCTTCCAGGCAAGAAAGTGATATTCAGCCGTATCTGTAATGACACCATCCAAATCAAAAATAATTGCCTTCAGTGGTTGTCCCATAATCATCCCTCCCAAGAAAATTTATTAACCTAAAATGAGAGGCTGTCAGATAGGCCGAATATTGAGCACTAGCCTTTGCCTGACAGCCGATTTGTCAAATTATGATCGGAGTTTCCTTTTCGAGTTGGTACGGCTGATCGTATACCTTGATCGATAAACGATCGCCTTCCAACAGTTTAATGACAGTTTGCTCCGTCATTTTTTCCAACTGAAGCCTGCGCCCTCGGTAATGAAGCAAAAAGCGATAACCTTCCCACTTGCCCGGCAGAAGAGGGGCAAAGGAAATCCCTTCCTCCTTGATGCGCAAGCCGGCAAATCCGAATACGATTGACAGCCATGTTCCGCCCATATTCGCCATATGCAGACCGTCCTTCGTGTTTCCATGGGTATTATCCAAATCCAGTCTGGCCGTTTCAATAAAGTATTGATATGCCTTATCTTTATAACCTAGCTTTGAGGCCATGATGCTGAATATGCAGGTGGATAATGAGGAATCATGGGTTGTGACTTTTTCATAATAATGATAGGAATTGCGAATCGTTTCGAGCGATTGTTCGTCTTCCAGTAAAAAGTGTGCCAATACCGTGTCTGCTTGTTTACAAACCTGATAGCGGTAAATCGTCAACGGATGATAATGTAACAATAGTGGAAATTCTTCCTTTGGCGTGGTAGCTAGATCCCACACAGCCTTCTGCAAAAATGTATCATCCTGGGGATTCAGTTTCCTCACCGGATCATAGGGCAAATACATCTGCTCCGCTGCTTTTTGCCAGGATGCCACCTCTTCAGAAGTCAAACCAATTTTTTCGCAGAGGCGGGTCAGCCGCTCAGGAGCTAATTTTTGCAGCAACTGATAAAACATGACGGCCCATTTCAAATTGTGTTTCGCCATCACATTGGTGTAATAGTTATTGTTGACAATACACGTATATTCATCGGGTCCGGTGACAGCATCAATTTTAAACAAATCCCCGTCAAAATGGCCCGTTTCCAGCCATAATCTTGCCGTTTCAAACAGTACCTCAGCACCGTAATCCTTGAAAAACTTCAAGTCCTCAGTAACCAGATAATATTGGATAAAGCTGTAGGCAATATCCGCACTGATATGGTACTGCGCCGAACCGGACGGGTAATAGGAAGAACACTCTGAGCCGGATATCGTCCGCCATGGATATAACGCGCCTTTCCGGTGCCCCATTTCTTTAGCGTGATTCCGAGCATCATCCAGGATCGAATAGCGATATAACAAGAGCCGCTTGGCAATTTCCGGTTGGGTCATTAAAAAGACAGGGAACATATAGATTTCCGTATCCCAAAAGTAATGACCCTCGTAACCCTCACCGGATAAACCTTTGGCAGAAATATTGGAAAATCGGTCTCTTCCTGTAGATTGAAGCAACGAAAATAAGTTGAAACGGATACCTTCCTGGATTGCTTCATCACCTAAAATGACAACGTCAGATAGCTTCCAAAAATCCTCTAAATAAGCGGTTTGCTCCTGCAAAAAGGATTGAAAGTTTTTTCCAGCAAGTTTATTTTGCCGTTCAAAAGCTGAAGTCTGTAAATTTTCCCCATGTCTTAGTGTATCGACAAAAACGCTTTTTTTCTCAAAAGAAGCCTTGCCGGTGAAATCAAAGGAAAATTCTGATTGGATTGCAGTGGCCGCAGGGTAATCCTTTCTTGTATAAGGTACTTCAAGAGAATACACAGCAGCACAAGCCGTTTTTAACTTTGTATTGGTTGTTTCGCATTCGACAAAGGAAATGGAATCGGATTGTTCCGCATGGGTGACGTGTAATAACTTGGCATGTCCTGAGGCGACACGCGGGTCACTTGTATCAACGAAGTTGGCCACATCGCCATTAACGGTCGAAACAATCCGAATCGGCCCGGAATAATCAAATGAATCAATCTCAACTCTTTGGATAAAGACCTCTTGATCAATAAATGACACAAGTCGTTTGAAGTTTAGCTTTATCTGTTTCCCGGAAGGAGAGCGCCACTCGATAATTCTTTCGGAAAATCCTTTATCAAGGTGAAGATGACGTTCAAAGGAGAGGATTTCTCCCTCAGCAATACTAAAACGTTCCGCCCCAAAGAAAAGTTCAATTGTTTGTGCATCGATAATATTTAATAGCTTTTGTTGTGTATCGGGAAAACCAACGTGTCTTTCCCCATAAGGAATGGGCACGGAATCGTGAAAGGCATTAATGTATGTGCCCCGGATCGACTTTTGACCGGAAGGCAAACCTTCTTCAAAATTTCCGCGCACTCCAAGATAACCATTCCCGGTAAAAAAGATACTCTCATCCACCAGGATTTGCGGGTAGTCTGTATGTGAAGAACTAATTTTCCATGACATGCTGTACACCTCTATCTGTTAACGTAAAATCACTCTTTTACCCCGCCGCTTGTAAGCCCGGATACAATTTGCCGCTGGAAGATCAGGACAATAATCAATGTAGGAATGGTCACAATGACCGTTGCCGCTGATACCTGACCCCAAAGAATTTCAAACTGTGTTCTCAGGAAGGATATTCCGACAGGCACGGTGTGATATTCCGCATTCGGATTCAAGGTAATGGTTAAAAGGAATTCATTCCAGGCAGAGATGAATGTAATAATAGCGGTTGTAAACACACCAGGTGCTGCCAACGGGAAAATAATCTTATAAAGTGTTTGAAAAGTCGTTGCTCCGTCCATTTTTGCCGACTCTTCAAGCGCCCCGGGAATTTGATTAAAATGGGTAACCAAAATCCAAACTGCCATCGGCAGTGTAATCGTGGAGTAGGGCAGAACAACGGCATAGGAGTTGAGCCATTTAAGATTTTCAAATAAGTTGTAAACAGGTCCAATCACGACCATTTGCGGAAACATCGAAACAGCCAAAATTAAGCCAAGCAGGATATTTTTCCCTTTAAAATGGAACCGTGAGATGGCATAGGCTGAAAATGTTGCTACGACAATAATGTAAATAGTGGTAGTTGTTGCTACAATTAAACTGTTTTTAATCGAATTTAAGATATTTTTTTCAAACAGAACGGTAATATAGTTTTGGAGCGTTGGTTCTTTAGGAATGACGCGGAAGGCTCCTGTTCCAAATATTTCACCGGATGTTTTAAAGGAAGTAACAAATACCCAGAAAAATGGGAATACCATTGCAATCAAATAAACAACCACAACGATTCCAAAGGTAATCCAAAGCTTTCGTTTTGATGACTGCATCTTCAAGCCCCCCTCCTTAACTTCTTTCCATTAAGTTTGCGCCTAGGAATTTGACAAAGATGATGGCAATAATTGCGACACAAACAAACATGAGCATGACAATAATGGAGCCGTAGCCAAAGTTTGTCTGGCCAAACATGACCTTATAGGCATAGATCGACATCGTTTCGGTTTCGCCTCCAGGTCCGCCACCGGTTAATACATAGATCAAATCAAATACCCGGAAGGCATCTAAAGTCCGGAATAATAGGGCGACTAAAATCGATGGTTTTAACAGCGGCAATGTCACTTTAAAGAAGGATTGAATTTTTGTCGCTCCATCGATAGATGCCGCTTCATATAAATCTTTTGAAATATTTTGCAGCCCGGCAAGCAAAAGCAATGCCATATAAGGTGTGGTTTTCCAGACATCTGCTAAAATGGTTGAGGCCATTGCACCCGACCCGCTAAGCAGCAAATCTTGGGACTTATCAACCAGACCAACCATCTCAAATAAGTGGGCGATGATGCCACTGCTGCCATTGAACAGATAACTCCACATTAAGGCGGCAACCGCTGTTGGAATTGCCCAAGGAATAAGTGAGGTCGTTCGAATCATCCCCTGGCCAAACATGGCTTTATTTAACACCAGTGCAAGACCCAAGCCTAATACTAGTTCAAGAAAAACGGAAATAATCGTAAACACCAATGTATTGCCGAGAGCAATACCGACTCGGGTGTCGCTCAAAGCCTGTTTGTATCCCTGTAAGCCAATGAAGTTCGAAGGAATGACACATTTTTGTAAATCATTGACTACATGGGGTAAATCGTCCTTATGGATCAGTTTGTATTTTTGATTAAGGGATGTCACTAATTCCTTTGCATTCTTGTGCAATTGCTCGATACTTGTTTTTTCCTGTTTGTTGATTTTGATAACGCCTTTTTCGTTTTTATATTTTTGCGCAACAGAGGAAAGGTCTTTGTTGAGGCTGGCAACCCGGTCTTGATCCCCTGCTGCCTTGATGTTTGGCAGATCTTCATCAAGGAACATCGTGAGATACATCTGCGTTTCATTAAAAAGGCTGGCATTAAACCGTTCACTGAGATACAATCCCGCCTTTTGCTGATTGTTTAGACGATAATCAAAAAAGGTATAGGTGAAAGATTGCACGACTGGCCATAAAGAAAAAATGGCAATAAGCAATAATGTTGGAACGATTAACAACCATTCCTTAACCCCCATTTTTCGCATGTTTTCACCTCATTTTTGTTGAATTGATTGAAAGAAAAAGGAGGCTTTCAATAAAGTCAGCCTCCACTATTCGTATAGTTTAAAATGGACTAATTACTTTGCTTTAACTGCATTTTCAATAGCTGTAACGGCTTCATCAAGACCTTTGCCAGAGCTTAAGTATTTATGTGCTGCCACTTGGATTGCATCAGAGGTCTTAGAGTATTCTGCTGAAACCGGTCTTGAAATCGTATTGGTTAACGCTTTTTGGAAGCCAGGGTAGCTTAATAAGGCGTTTGCCTTTTTAACTTCGGCATTGTCTAGCAATGCATTGTAGCCAGGTAGGTATGCACCTTTCGTGGACATAATTTTTTGTCCTTCTTCGCCAGCGGCAAATTTAATGAATTCCCATGCACCGTCAAGATGCTTCGAATTTTTATTCATACCGAGAAGCCATCCGCCTACAGCGTCACCATTTGGTAGTGGGGCAACGCCAACCTGATCTGTTGTTACCGTAACACCGTCTTCTTTACCTTGGATCCGGCCGAATGCATATGGCCAGTTACGCGCAAATACAGCATTTCCTTGTTCAAAAGCAGTAGCGGTTTCGCCTTCCATATAGTTAAGCAGGTCCTTCGGCTCGAACGATGCTTGAGTGAATTTATACATCGCTTCAAGTCCGCCTTTTACATCTTTATATGAATTGGTAAATTCAGTAGCGTTTACCGTTAACCCTTCATACTGCTTCGATTGATAAACAAAACCGTATTTTGCCTTATTTTTGCCAGCATATTTTTGAGCCATTGTATAAAGGTCATTATACGTATAGCTGCCGCTGTCCAGTTTAGCAGCATCTTCTTTACTTACAATATCTTTACGGTAGTAAAGAATTCCTAAGTCTGGGAAGAATGGCAGTGTATATTGTTTACCTTCAAAGCTTCCGGAAGCCATCGACCCGGCGTTAAAATCGGTCTTTTTCAGGCCGTCTTTATTCATTTGAACATCAATTGGCTGTAAATAGCCGGCACCGGCAAATTCACCGGCCCAGACAACGTCCATTGAGATCACGTCATAGTCGGAAGAACCGCTTGATAAAGAAGTTAATAACTGATCGTGCATTTGGGCGGAGTCGTTGGTCATTTCTGTCCATTCAACTTTGTATTTATCTTGCTTTTTGTTAAATGCGGCAATTAATTCTTTTGTCGCTGGAGTGCTGTCTGCCTGGGCTGCAAATTTTATGACAGTTGGTTTGGCAGAGTTGTTGTCAGCTGGCTTTGTATTATCTTTGTTTTTGTCGCCGCTGCAACCAGTAAGTGCAATACTTGCCGCAAAAGAAAACGCTAACAATTTGGTAAACATTTTTTTGCTATGCATTTCTTTGTTTGCCCCCTTTTATGGTTGATACTTGAATTTTACCTGGTTCAAAATTACAATGATATTAAAAATATGGTATTTTTAACAACTTTTTAAGGTGAAAATATAATGCAGATTAAAAACGACAATATCAGGAGATTTTTTGAGAGTCGAAATGAAAACCTTTTTAATTTTTATTATCATCCCTCTTATACATTGGAGCGGCAATTGATGGATTGCATTACCCGCTGTGACCAACAGGGTGCGAAAGAAGTATTGGATCAAATAAACAGTCTGGAACGGGCCAAACTTGCTGCAGAACCAATTCGTTCTTTGAAAAACTCGCTGATTTGTTCCTGCACCTTATTTACTCGTGCGATCATTCATGGCGGTGTATTACCGGAAGATGCATTCAATTTAAGTGATGTGATGATCCGTCAAATTGAAAAATTGGATACGGTACCAGACTTAATTGAATTTGAGTATGAGATGGTGACCTGTTTTATTGATACCTTAAGAGCAACTGAGAAGTTGGAGTATAATCCGCTAGTTAACAAGGCAATCACCTATATTCACCGTAAAATTATCAGCAATGATTTACTGCTCGAAAATATAGCTGAATTTGTTGGCGTCCATCCGTCGTATCTGTCCAAGATTTTCAAGGAAGCGGTAGGAATGACCATTTCGGAATTCATTAACCGTAAGAAAATTGAAGACTCCAAGTACTTCCTCCTCCATACCAATTTACAGCTTAGTGAAGTTGCGCAAATGCTTGGTTACTGCAATCAAAGCTATTATACTTCCTTGTTTAAAAAATATTCCGGAATGACCCCGGGGCAATATAAAAGTCGTTATTTATTAAAAGAGATCGATACAGGTGCGGAAAATGCAACCTCCTTGAAAAAGTAGATCCTCACATTAAAAGTAAACAAAAAGGATTTTTGTATGAAAAGAAAAGACCTGACCAATAAATGGCCGGGCCTTTTCAAATACAAACCGCTAATAAATGGGGCAAAACCGCTAATAAATACCCTGGAACCGCTAATAAGTCTGGCAAAACCGCTAATAAATCCAATTGGCGGCTTTCTTTTAAGTCAATTGCTGTCAATCCCCCGCTGTTGACAAATAGTTCTCCTCCCATTCGTTGCATCATTGAAAAATATGCGTCCTATTTACAGGAAATTCACAGCAAAATATCGAATATTTAAAGGTATGCATAAATTTGACCACCATCAAGGAGGAAAAGCGTTTGACTCGAGAAAAAATGAATCCCACGATAGAGAAAATCCTCGCAAATATTGAAAAAGTAATGATTGGCAAAAGAGATGTTGCAGAGCTTAGTCTTGTGGCGCTGCTGGCAGAAGGCCATGTGCTTCTCGAAGATGTACCTGGTGTCGGCAAAACAATGATGGTCCGGGCTTTGGCAAAATCAGTCAATGCCAACTTTCGCAGAATTCAATTCACCCCGGATTTACTGCCATCCGATGTAACCGGTGTTTCGATTTATAATCCGAAAAAAATGGAATTTGAGTTTCGTCCTGGTCCATTGATGGGCAATATCATCCTGGCTGATGAAATTAATCGTACTTCGCCCAAAACTCAGTCGGCGCTGCTCGAAGGAATGGAGGAAGCAAGTGTTACGATCGATGGTGTAACCCATAAACTGCACAAACCGTTTTTTGTAATGGCGACGCAAAACCCAATCGAATACGAAGGAACTTATCCATTGCCAGAGGCCCAGCTCGACCGCTTTTTATTAAAAATGAAGATGGGCTATCCCGACCTCCAAGAGGAAGTCGAGGTGTTAAACAGGGCGCAGAAGATCCCGCCGATTGAAGACCTGCACCCGGTCATCGATCTTGATGAATTAAGGGTCCTGCAGCAAGAAATGAAGGACGTTTACGTTGATGATACTATTAAACGTTATATTGTGGAGATCGTGAATCGGACAAGGGGTCATGGCAGTGTCTACCTTGGAGCAAGCCCGAGGGGTTCCATAGCTTTAATGAAAGCGGCGCAAGCATACGCCTATATGTATGACCGGGATTATATTGTCCCTGATGATATTCAGTATTTAGCCCCATTTGTATTATCGCATCGGATCATTTTAAAATCAGAAGCCAAGTTTGAAGGAACATCGGCAGAGAAAGTTATAAACCAAATCGTTGCCCGGGTTCCTGTCCCAGTCCAGAGGCTTGTGAAGTAACATGAAGAAGTTATTACCTTTGCTTAAAAAAGTTTGGAAGTTTATCCTGCTGTTTTTGCTGATTCTCCTAACTTTTTCTTATGCGATGTTTCAGGGAGGATTTGTCAGCTGGTTCTTGTTTTATAGTTTTTTGCCATTTGCCATTTACAGTACGGCCTTGTCCCTTTACCCATTAGGAGGACTTGAGATCAAGAGGGTGCTGCCGAAAACGGATTACAATGCCGGGGAAACCTTAAAGGTTTCCGTCCACATCAAACGGCCAGACCGATTCCCGTTATTTTACCTGCTGATTGAAGAAAAATTAGAGGGTACGCTTGTGTCGGTCCAACAGTCAAAAAGTACAAAGGCCCTGTTATTTCCCGGCTTCCAAAGGGAATTTTCCAATGAATATATCATCAAAGAATTACCTCGCGGGGAACATTCTTTTCGCTGGTTTACGGTAAAAGTTGGTGACCCGCTCGGTTTGTTTGAAAAAGAAAAGCAATTTGCTTTAGAAGAAAAAATTATTGTTTACCCAGCCTACAGCGAACTTGTTTATCAACATTTTGAAAACCAATTTGACCAAGGATTAACGGCATCAAGAGAACGGGTTCAGCGTGATACGACAATTGCCGTCGGGGTAAGAGAGTATCAACCGGGGGATCGTTTTTCTTGGATTAACTGGAAGGCGACAGCGAAGCGGAACGAGTTTATGACCAAGGAATTTGAGCAGCGGCAATCTCATGATGTATTCATCGTGATGGATTGTGTACCCGATCCGCACTTTGAAACGGTCGTCTCCTTTACTGCGTCACTCATTAGGGCGGTGTTAAAAAAAGGGGCGCAGGCAGGTTTATTAACCGCCAGCAAAACCAATAATTCCTTTCCAATAAGAGGCGGGGAATCTCAATTGCAGGTGCTCTTCTATCATTTGGCGAAAATTGAGGCAAAAAGTAATCTATCACTCGATAAAGTATTGGAAACAGATAGCTTTTCTGTCCAACAAACTGTCTCGTTCATGCTGGTTACGGCACAATTAAGCAAAGGGCTGATTGAAAAAGCGAGCTTTCTTGGACGGCGAAAAGGTGCAATCACGCTTTTTCTTATCAAACATCAGCAGGAGACACCAATGGATGAAGAACGGTCACTTATTTCCGTTGCCAATGCCCGCGGAGTCCGAATTGTCATGGTCCATGAAGGTAATTTTGCGGCTGCCTTTTCGGAGGTGAGCGGACGATGAGGAAACGGGATTTTCCAACATTGTTATTATATGTCCTTAGTTTTTTACTTTTATGGGAATGGCTTCGACCGATTGAGCAATTAACGGATACTGATAATATTGAAGTCTTTATTTTGTTTTTGCTTGTCTCCCTTGCCTTATCCTACCTAAAGTTGAAATGGATCTGGAAATTTATTATTAAAAGTTGTTATATTCTTATCTTTTTACATCACTTTTACTACGAAGGAAGCCTTTTTCAGTTTAGCTGGCTGTCTTCTTTTATAGCCAACGTCGTTAATAATGTTGGTTTATTAGCTGCAAGAAACTGGGGTGACCTATCAGATGAGTTCCGTAGCTTCTTGTTTTTTATTCTTCTCTGGCTCATGGTGTACTTAATTCAATATTGGCTTCTCCGGCAGCAGCAAATATTTATCTTTTTCTTTATGACCCTCATTTACATCACGGTTTTGGATACCTTTACGAATTATGAGGCTAAATTTGCGATTATCCGGACGGTGGTGGCCGGCTTCACAGTGATGGGTATGCTGGCGTTTTATCGAATCCTACAGCGGGAACAAGTTGACAGTAGCCCAGCTTTTTTAAAAAAATGGATGGTGCCGCTGGCGGGAATGATTGTTTTTAGTGTTGTTGTCGGGATCGTATCGCCGAAAGCTGCGCCAATTTGGCCGGATCCGGTTCCGTATTTGAAAGCTGTAAAAGAAGGCGCTGGTACCACTAGCGGCCTAGGTCCGCATCGAATTGGGTACGGAACGAATGATGATCGTCTGGGCGGCCCGTTTATTGGTGATGACAGCACGGTGTTCTTGGTTGAGGCAACAGGGAAACATTATTGGAAGGTTGAAACAAAGGACATATATACAGGTAAAGGCTGGATACCTTCGGGCTCAACCCCGATTGAATTCCGTGAAGGAGACTTTGTCCCGGTCTATTCGATTCCCGGAACAGTCGAGCGGCTTCCGGAAACAGCGAAAATTTTACCTGCTGAAACGAAACATCCTCTTATCGTTTATCCAGCGGGAGTCCAGAAATTACGAGATATTAAACCGGTCAGCCCATATGAAGGTCTAATTCAAATTGATACAACAGTGGAAAGAATTAAGAGCTTTGAAACGGAAGCATACACAGTTGATTTTAGCGTTCCAAAATATAAAATTGAAGACTTAAGAAAAGCGACCGGATTTAATTCTGGGGAAATGGGGTTGAAATTTTACCAAAGGTATACCCTGCTGCCAAAGAATTTGCCGCCAAGAATCAAACAGTTAACCGAGGAAATTACCAAGGGGAAGAAGAATTGGTTTGATAAGGCGCAGGCGGTTGAAGACTATTTTGGCCGAAATGACTACACGTATGATCAAAAAAAAGTTGCCTTACCAGGAAAAGATATTGATTATGTCGATCAATTTTTATTTGAAACAAAGCGTGGCTACTGTGATAATTTTTCTACCTCGATGGCTGTAATGCTACGGACCATTGGAATTCCAACGCGCTGGGTGAAAGGATTCACCGGTGGCGAATTCATGAAATATAATCTGAAAGACGGGACGAAGCGGGTCTATAAAGTGACCAACAATAACGCCCATTCGTGGGTTGAAGTGTTTCTGCCGAATCAAGGCTGGATCCCGTTTGAACCGACGAAAGGGTTTACCAATGAAATAAGGATTGATTATGGATCCAATACATCAACTTCAAATACCCAACGGGCAGAACCTGCGCCGGTACAAAAGCCGAAAGTTCCGCCGAAGGAGGATTCAAAACAGACAAGCGCCGGCGAGAAAGGCTTTGATTTCAAACTGGTGTGGTTAAAATGGAAGTTCTTTTTCAAAGCAAATTGGAAATGGTTTGCTCTTTCTCTTACAGGGCTGGCTGCACTGATTGGAATACTCTATCGAATTCGCGGCAAGTGGGTTCCCTATTTGTTATTACTCCATTATCGCTTTAAGAAAAATGATGAAACGATCGGCAAGGCTTACTTAATTTTATTAAGGCAATTGGAGCGCTACGGTCTAAAACGCCAAAAGAACCAAACGTTACGAAATTATGCCCGCTATGTTGACCAATTTTTCTCAACAAGGGAAATGACCCGGCTGACGAGCTATTATGAACAGTATTTGTACCATAAGGATTTACCGGAAGGCGGGTGGCAGGAAACATGTGAATTGTGGGAAAATTTAATCAAAAGGACAATTGCTTGACCGGAATTTCACCCTATTGATAAAATATGAAAGAATTTAATCGATATGTTTACCTTCATATATCCTCAATAATAAGGTTTGAGAGTCTCTACCGGGCCGCCGTAAATGGTCTGACTATGAAGGCGGAATTTAGTTCGCGCAATTGTTTACGAGAAAGCTAGAATTCTGCCTTCCTAATTTGGCACGGAGAGGAATTCTAGCTTTTTTGTTGTTAAGTATTTCAAATTGGGTAAAAATAAAATCATTATGAATGAAGAGGTGGCACTTTTGTCTGGAAAACAGGAAATGATTGTCGTATTAGATTTTGGTAGTCAATATAATCAGTTGATTACACGCCGAATCCGCGAGTTTGGTGTGTACAGCGAGCTCCACCCGCATACCATCACAGCGGAGGAAATCCGTCAAATGAATCCAAAAGGAATAATCTTCTCAGGCGGACCGAACAGTGTGTACGATGAAAATTCATTTCGCTGTGATGAGGCTATTTTTAACATGGGTTTGCCGATTCTCGGAATTTGTTACGGCATGCAATTGATGACCATTCACTTGGGCGGTAAAGTTGAAAAGGCCCAGCAGCGCGAATATGGAAAGGCCACCATCGAGATTCAAACAGAGTCACAACTGTTTGCCGGTCTGCCAAAAGAACAGGTTGTTTGGATGAGCCATGGCGATCTCGTTGTTGAACCGCCTGAAGGATTTACAGTTGAGGGGATCAGCCCGTCCTGTCCGATTGCAGCGATGAGTAATGAGGACAGGAAGTTTTATGCCGTGCAGTTTCACCCAGAGGTCCGGCATTCTGTTTATGGTAACGAGCTCTTGAAGAACTTCGTCTTCAATGTTTGCGGTGCAAGCGGCAATTGGTCAATGGAAAACTTCATTGAAATGGAAATGGCGAAAATTCGTGAAACTGTTGGCGATAAAAAAGTTCTTTGCGCTCTGAGCGGTGGGGTCGACTCATCGGTTGTTGCTGTATTGATTCATAAAGCAATTGGCGATCAGCTGACATGCATTTTTGTTGATCATGGGTTACTGCGGAAAAACGAGGCGGAGAGTGTCATGAAGACGTTTGCCGAGGGCTTCCATATGAATGTTATTAAGGTTGATGCGAAGGCCCGCTTTTTATCTAAACTCGAGGGTGTTTCTGACCCTGAGAAGAAACGGAAAATTATCGGTAACGAATTTATTTATGTATTTGATGATGAGGCAGCGAAGCTTGAAGGAATTGACTTTTTAGCACAAGGTACGCTGTATACAGATATTATCGAAAGCGGTACGGCAACCGCGCAGACGATTAAGTCGCACCATAATGTCGGCGGACTGCCGGAAGATATGCAGTTTCAGCTGATTGAGCCGCTTAACACATTGTTTAAAGATGAAGTCCGTGCGCTTGGAACGCAGCTTGGTATTCCAGATGAGATTGTTTGGCGTCAGCCATTCCCGGGGCCGGGTCTGGGGATTCGGGTCTTGGGTGCGATTACTGAAGACAAGCTTGAAATTGTCCGCGAATCCGATTGGATTTTGCGTGAGGAAATAAAAAAGGCAGGTCTTGACCGCGATATTTGGCAATATTTCACCGTGCTCCCGGATATCCGCAGTGTTGGCGTCATGGGTGATACGCGAACGTATGATTATACGATCGGCATTCGGGCAGTCACCTCGATAGACGGCATGACTTCAGATTGGGCAAGGATCCCATGGGATGTACTTGAGGTTATCTCAACAAGGATTGTCAACGAGGTTCCCCACGTCAATCGGGTTGTCTACAACATCACTAGCAAGCCGCCGGCAACGATTGAGTGGGAATAAGTAAAGCATTAATCAAAAATACGAACGATTTAATTATTAAAGTTAAAATCGTTCGTATTTTTTGTTGACGAATCATTCATTCCGAGTTAAGATAAAGAAGAAAAGAAAATACTGTCGATTTACGTCGTATAAATTTGGGAATATGGCCCAAAAGTTTCTACCAAGCCACCGTAAATGGCTTGACTACGGGGTAGCAAATAGAAGGGGTAAGTGATTCTTTCCTCTCTATTATAAATCCCTAAGTCAATGCTCTGGTAGAGATCTCCAGAGTGTTTTTTGTTTTTATAAAGATAGATTAACAGGGGGAAAGAAAATGCAGAAGTATTTTGAGTTTGAAAAGCTGGGTACAAACTATCGTCGGGAGATTATTGGCGGCTTCACCACATTCTTAGCCATGGCCTATATCCTGGTTGTCAATCCATTAACGTTATCGCTGGCTTCAGTCAAAGATTTTCCAGATGCACTTAGAATGGATCAAGGTGCTGTCTTTGTCGCAACTGCCTTAGCATCCGCTCTGGGATCCATCATCATGGGGCTGATCGGTAAATACCCGTTGGCACTGGCGCCGGGGATGGGGCTGAATGCGTTTTTTGCTTTTTCCGTCGTTCTTGGCAGCGGGGTTCCATGGCAGCATGCTCTTGGTGCGGTATTCATTTCCGGGGTCTTCTTCTTTATTCTGACATTAACAGGTTTGCGTGAAAAAATTATTAACGCCATTCCACTTGATTTAAAATATGCGGTCGGTGCCGGGATTGGTTTATTTATTACGTTTGTCGGTTTACAAAGTGCCAAGATCATTGTCAACAATGATGCCACACTTGTCGGATTAGGTGACTTAACTTCACCAGAACCGCTGCTGGCTATTTTCGGTATTTTGATTACAGTTATTATGATGACACGCGGCATTAACGGTGCCGTATTTTACGGGATGGTGATTACAGCTATCGTTGGGATGGTTTTTGGCGAAATTAAAGTGCCACATCAAATCGTCGATCATGTTCCAAGTCTTGCACCAACCTTTGGGGCCGCCTTTTCATCCTTTAGTGACAGCTCATTCTACACGACAGCGATGCTTGGAATTATCTTAACATTCTTGTTTGTTGACTTTTTCGATAATGCCGGAACACTTGTGGCGGTAGCGGGACAAGCCGGATTAATGAAGGATGGCAAGCTGCCAAGGGCAGGCAGAGCCTTAATTTCCGACTCCATTGCATCATTTGTTGGGGCAATTTTAGGGACATCAACCACAACCTCCTTTGTTGAGTCTTCGGCAGGGGTTGCTGCAGGTGCGAGAACAGGATTTGCGTCATTAGTAACGGCCGCATGCTTTATTTTAGCACTATTCTTCTTTCCTTTATTATCGGTCATTACTTCTGCAGTAACGGCACCTGCGTTAATCATTGTCGGGGCATTGATGGTAGCGAATTTAGGAAAAATTGACTGGACGAAGTTTGAAATTGCGGTCCCGTCGTTTTTAACGATGGTAGCAATGCCGTTATCTTATAGTATTGCAACCGGAATTGCGATTGGCTTTATCTTCTATCCAATTACCATGCTGGTAAAAGGCCGTGTTAAAGAAATTCATCCAATTATGTATCTGTTTTTCGTTATCTTTTTGTTGTATTTCACCCTTAAATAAAGAAGAAATAGGCTGTTGGGACTATAGTCCTGGCAGCCCTTTTTTTACGAAAAAATGGTTATTTTTTCATATGTTTATTGTATGATTAAAGGCGAACGATGATACAGGAGGTGTTGTTCAAGATGGATTTACTGACGGTACGAGATTTACGAAAAAGCTTTGGCCAGTTTCAGGCGGTAAAGGGAGTGTCGTTTACTGTGAAAAAGGGAGAGTCCTTTGGATTGCTTGGCCCAAATGGTGCCGGGAAATCGACAACGATCAATATGATTACCGGCTTGTTTCCGCCAACATCGGGGGAGATTCTTTTAAGCGACGTTAATGTCGTCAAAACACCGAAGCAGGCGCAAAAGTGGATTGGCGTTGTTCCGCAGGAAATTGCCCTTTATCAGGACATGTCCGCCAGGGAAAATTTGAAGTTTTGGGGCAGGTTGTATGAACTCGGTGGTAAGACCCTACATAACAAAGTCGATGAAGTCCTCGAAATCATTGGGCTTTCGGACCGAGCCAAGGATAAGATTACTACTTTTTCCGGCGGCATGAAGCGGCGTGTGAATATTGGGGCTGCCATCTTACACAATCCCGAGCTGTTAATCATGGACGAACCCACAGTAGGAATTGATCCGCAATCAAGAAATCATATTTTAGAAACGGTCAAGCGACTAAACGAAGAAGGAATGACGATTATTTATACAAGTCACTATATGGAGGAAGTGGAATACCTCTGTGAACGGATTGGGATCATTGACCATGGCGAAGTCATTGCTGAAGGAACGTTAAAGGAACTAAGGCAAAAAATTGAAGACCGTTCGCGAATGAATTTAACACTGGAACATACTGAAGGGAATATAAAGCGAATCACCCCAGTATTAATGAGGCTATTTTCCGAAAAAGATTTTCAGATCCAGGATAATCAGCTTACCGTATTCCATAAACAGCCGCAAATGATTTTAAGTGAATTAGTCCAAGCGGTTACCGAAACGGGAACAAGAATTACCTCCGTCGATATTGTTGAGCCGAATCTGGAAAGTGTATTTTTGCATTTGACTGGTCGCAATTTAAGAGATTAATAGGGGGTGAGCTTGTGGGTTTCTGGTGGCTGGCGTGGAAGGATTTATTACTGATTATTCGTGATCGCAAAGCATTTATTACTCTTATCCTGATGCCGTTATTATTAATTGCCATTTTAGGGGCGGCGTTTGGAAATATGATGAAGGATGAAGATGTAACGATTAAGAAATTCACCCTAGGGGTCGTGAATCAAGACAATGGGGTGCTAAGTAAAGTACTAACGGAAGAAGTGCTGGCGAAAAATATGTCAGATCAAATAAAAATTAAATTTTTTCAAGAACGGGAATTACAAAATAACATAAGAGACCATAAACTCGATATTGGTATCATTATCAAGCCTGACTTCACTTCTGCTTTATTTTCCGGAAAAGAAACAAAGGTAAAGCTGTTATCCGTCCCGGATCCGGGAATTAAACCGGTGATCGTCCAAAGTGTTATTGAGCAATTTGCACAAATGATTCCGGTTCAAGCAATTTCCGTTAGTCAGCAGGGAAAAGCGAGGCAGCAAAACGACTTCCTCAAGACAGAGAACCTCTTCAAAGAATCCACTGTTAGCAAAAAGACAAAACCGGTTGGTTCCTTCCAATATTATGCGGCAGCAATGGGCGTCATGTTTCTGCTGATGACCGTCGTTCAAGGAGTTACCATGATGATCCGGGAAAAAGAAGAAACGGTTTACCAGCGGTTATTCCTGACGAATTTAACTTACTCGCATTATCTTATTGGAAAAATGTTGGGTTTGATTATACTTTGTTTAATCCAGGCATTTATTATCATTATTGGCACATCTTTAATATTTGGGGTAAATTGGGGGCCATCAGTACTGGGGATTATTACGATGACAATTGCTTTTGTCATTAATGCCTGCGGTCTTGGAATGATGGCCGGTGCATTAATTAAGACGGAAAAGGGCTTTAATGTCGGTGGGATGCTGGGAACACAAATTATGGCTGCCCTGGGAGGAAGCATGGTACCATTGTACATTTTTCCCGACTGGGTCGTATCAGCAACGAAATTTATCCCTAACGGACTGGCGCTACAATCATATTTAAAACTGATGTCTGGTGCAACATTTACGGATATCCTCCCTGCAGTTGCCGGATCAATTGCCTTGGGTAGCTGCTTTTTTGCCATCGGTTTGATTTTCCTCACTTTTGAAAGGAGAGGGAAGTATGCGTAGAATGTTGCCAATCCTATTATTAAATCTTAAAAATTTCTTTAAAACACCGGGGGCAATTGTGCTGATGTTTGTGATGCCAGTCGTATTTAGCTGGATTTTTGGCGGTATGTCGGCAAATTCGGAAAAGAACCAACCGGTTGTCAATATTGTCGCAGGCAAATCCGAAATAAATACCCAAATAATAAAATTACTGAAAAAAGATCAGCATTTTAAATGGGAAACAGTATCGTTGCAAAATGCCCAGAAAAATGTTTCCAATGAAAAAGTCGTTGCTGCCATTGTGATTCCGGACAATATCGAAAAACAGATAGAGAACCAAGATTCCCTATTTGATGTCGTGCTCGAAAAGAAAACTGAAGATTATCTGGCATTAGCCCCCTATTTAGAGGGAACAGCACGGTTAATAAACAGTTCCTATCATGCTGTGGAAAGGCAGCAGAATCCGGACTTTTTAACAGTATTAGCCGCAGTTGCCCAGCAAAAAGGTGTTGTTGTCGAAAAACAAACGGTTCAGAAGAAGACGAAAACGAACAGCGGTGTTCAAATCAATTTAATGGTTGTTGGGTTTTCAATTATGTTTATGATGTTTGGTCTATCCGGTGCAGCCTCGACAATTCTTGATGAGCGAAAAGAGGGAACTTGGGGAAGGTTATTGATTTCTCCAGCCCGCAAACATGAAATTATACTTGGATATATTTTGGCTTACTTTGTGATGGGATGGATCCAATTTGTGGTTCTGTTAACGGCGATGAAGTTTATGTTTGACACCAGCTGGGGGGAACTTTCTTATTTGATCCCATTTGCTTCGCTTGTGATTATTACGGTTGTTGGCTTTGGACTGATGATGGCCGGATTGGTAAAAACAAAACAGCAGGCAATGGCTCTGAATGCCATACTGATTGTCAGTACTTGTATGCTGGGAGGTGTTTACTGGCCGCTTGATATCGTACCCGTGTTCATGCAAAAAATAGCCTTAGCAGTGCCGCAAAGCTGGGCAATGTCAGGGTTTAAGGAAATTATGAGCGGCAGTCTCGATAACGGAATTATTATGAAGGATACATTAGTGTTATCAGCCTTTTCAATTTTGTTCTTTATTATAGGACTGCGAGGAATAAAATTTGAGTAATTTAATTTTACTCGTTTGACTTTTAGGGAAGAAGATTTTTGATCAAACTGCTATCAATTTGCAAGTGATAAATAAGTAATTTTGAATTGCCGGCTTCACGAATATGTTTTGGAGCCGGCTTTTTTCTTTGAAGTATTTTCTGAAAAGAAAAACTTGAAAAATCAGTGTTGACGATTCTTTTTAACGATGCTATTATAGGAAAGCACTCGTCATTAGAGGTTTACAACATATCGGTGTTAAAAATATTAAATTTTAATATTGACACTCTATGAACGATGTGATATATTAATAAAGTTGCTGCTAAAAGCAATTAAGAAAAGATCGTTCTTTGAAAACTAAACAAACAAAAACGTCAACAAACAATAATATTCATCTTTTAAACGAGATGAAGCCAACGTTAAATTTTATGAGCTATTTCAACTCAACTTCATTGGAGAGTTTGATCCTGGCTCAGGACGAACGCTGGCGGCGTGCCTAATACATGCAAGTCGAGCGGATCAAGAGGAGCTTGCTCCTCAAGGTTAGCGGCGGACGGGTGAGTAACACGTGGGCAACCTGCCTGTAAAACTGGGATAACACCGGGAAACCGGTGCTAATACCGGATGATTCTTATCTACACATGTAGATAAGCTAAAAGACGGCGTAAGCTGTCACTTACAGATGGGCCCGCGGCGCATTAGCTAGTTGGTGAGGTAACGGCTCACCAAGGCGACGATGCGTAGCCGACCTGAGAGGGTGATCGGCCACACTGGGACTGAGACACGGCCCAGACTCCTACGGGAGGCAGCAGTAGGGAATCTTCCACAATGGACGAAAGTCTGATGGAGCAACGCCGCGTGAGCGATGAAGGCCTTCGGGTCGTAAAGCTCTGTTGTTAGGGAAGAACAAGTATCGGAGTAACTGCCGGTACCTTGACGGTACCTAACCAGAAAGCCACGGCTAACTACGTGCCAGCAGCCGCGGTAATACGTAGGTGGCAAGCGTTGTCCGGAATTATTGGGCGTAAAGCGCGCGCAGGCGGTCCTTTAAGTCTGATGTGAAAGCCCACGGCTCAACCGTGGAGGGTCATTGGAAACTGGGGGACTTGAGTGCAGAAGAGGAAAGCGGAATTCCACGTGTAGCGGTGAAATGCGTAGAGATGTGGAGGAACACCAGTGGCGAAGGCGGCTTTCTGGTCTGTAACTGACGCTGAGGCGCGAAAGCGTGGGGAGCAAACAGGATTAGATACCCTGGTAGTCCACGCCGTAAACGATGAGTGCTAAGTGTTAGAGGGTTTCCGCCCTTTAGTGCTGCAGCTAACGCATTAAGCACTCCGCCTGGGGAGTACGGCCGCAAGGCTGAAACTCAAAGGAATTGACGGGGGCCCGCACAAGCGGTGGAGCATGTGGTTTAATTCGAAGCAACGCGAAGAACCTTACCAGGTCTTGACATCCTCTGACACTCCTAGAGATAGGACGTTCCCCTTCGGGGGACAGAGTGACAGGTGGTGCATGGTTGTCGTCAGCTCGTGTCGTGAGATGTTGGGTTAAGTCCCGCAACGAGCGCAACCCTTGATCTTAGTTGCCAGCATTCAGTTGGGCACTCTAAGGTGACTGCCGGTGACAAACCGGAGGAAGGTGGGGATGACGTCAAATCATCATGCCCCTTATGACCTGGGCTACACACGTGCTACAATGGATGGTACAAAGGGCAGCGAAGCCGCGAGGCTAAGCCAATCCCATAAAACCATTCTCAGTTCGGATTGCAGGCTGCAACTCGCCTGCATGAAGCCGGAATCGCTAGTAATCGCGGATCAGCATGCCGCGGTGAATACGTTCCCGGGCCTTGTACACACCGCCCGTCACACCACGAGAGTTTGTAACACCCGAAGTCGGTGGGGTAACCGCAAGGGGCCAGCCGCCTAAGGTGGGACAAATGATTGGGGTGAAGTCGTAACAAGGTAGCCGTATCGGAAGGTGCGGCTGGATCACCTCCTTTCTAAGGATAAAAAGTTTGACGTTTTTGTTGTTTAGTTTTGAGAGAATAATCTCTCAATGAAGTAACGTGCTCCTGCGCCGTAGTAGTTCGAGGAAGTATTCCTCAGCTCGTCGCAAGGCAGCTTGAAGCAAAACTAAGAAGACTTTTCATGAAGTTGATTCGTGGAAGTCGCCTTGTTTAGTTTTGAGAGAATAATCTCTCATAAAGCTATATGATCCATCACTTCGTGATGAAAATCAGTAGCCTTGTTCCTTGAAAACTAGATAATCGTAATAGAAGAAGTAACCAAGTAAGAACCGAGTAATCGCTCATTTATGGTTTTAAACCTTTTAGGTCATGACAAATCAGCAGCGAGAAGGTCAAGGAAGCGAGTGAGTGAAGACCGGAGCGTGCTTAAGGGCACGTGAGGATCTGAGTGAACGAAGCTGACGCAGAGATTCGACGCTGATCATTTGTCAGAGGTTAAGTTAGAAAGGGCGCACGGTGGATGCCTTGGCACTAGGAGCCGATGAAGGACGGGACTAACACCGATATGCTTCGGGGAGCTGTAAGTAAGCGTCGATCCGGAGATTTCCGAATGGGGGAACCCCCTGCTCGTAATGGAGCAGGATCCTTACCTGAATTCATAGGGTAAGGAAGGCAGACCCGGGGAACTGAAACATCTAAGTACCCGGAGGAAGAGAAAGCAAACGCGATTCCCTAAGTAGCGGCGAGCGAAACGGGAACAGCCCAAACCGAAAGGCTTGCCTTTCGGGGTTGTAGGACACTCAACATGGAGTTACAAAGGAACGGAGTAGACGAAGCGATCTGGAAAGGTCCGCAAGAGAAGGTAAAAGCCCTGTAGTCGAAACTTCGTTCCCTCCTGAGTGGATCCTGAGTACGGCCGGACACGTGAAATCCGGTCGGAAGCTGGGAGGACCATCTCCCAAGGCTAAATACTCCCTAGTGACCGATAGTGAACCAGTACCGTGAGGGAAAGGTGAAAAGCACCCCGGGAGGGGAGTGAAAGAGAACCTGAAACCGTGTGCCTACAAGTAGTCAAAGCCCTTTAACGGGTAATGGCGTGCCTTTTGTAGAATGAACCGGCGAGTTACGATTGCATGCAAGGTTAAGTTGAAGAGACGGAGCCGCAGCGAAAGCGAGTCTTAAGTAGGGCGATCTTTAGTATGTAGTTGTAGACCCGAAACCAGGTGATCTACCCATGTCCAGGGTGAAGGTAGGGTAACACCTACTGGAGGCCCGAACCCACGCACGTTGAAAAGTGCGGGGATGAGGTGTGGGTAGCGGAGAAATTCCAATCGAACTTGGAGATAGCTGGTTCTCTCCGAAATAGCTTTAGGGCTAGCCTCACGGCTTGGAGTCTTGGAGGTAGAGCACTGTTTGGACTAGGGGCCCCCATCGGGTTACCGAATTCAGACAAACTCCGAATGCCAAAGACTTACCCGTGGGAGTCAGACTGCGAGTGATAAGATCCGTAGTCAAAAGGGAAACAGCCCAGACCACCAGCTAAGGTCCCAAAGTATACGTTAAGTGGAAAAGGATGTGGAGTTGCTTAGACAACCAGGATGTTGGCTTAGAAGCAGCCACCATTTAAAGAGTGCGTAATAGCTCACTGGTCGAGTGACTCTGCGCCGAAAATGTACCGGGGCTAAACGTATCACCGAAGCTGTGGATGGACACCGTTGGTGTCCGTGGTAGGAGAGCGTTCTAAGGGCGTTGAAGCTGGACCGGAAGGACTGGTGGAGCGCTTAGAAGTGAGAATGCCGGTATGAGTAGCGAAAGATGAGTGAGAATCTCATCCACCGAATGCCTAAGGTTTCCTGAGGAAGGCTCGTCCGCTCAGGGTTAGTCGGGACCTAAGCCGAGGCCGAAAGGCGTAGGCGATGGACAACAGGTTGATATTCCTGTACCACCTCTGAATCGTTTGAGTGATGGGGGGACGCAGGAGGATAGGGTAAGCGCGCTGCTGGTCATGCGCGTCCAAGCAGTTAGGCTGGTGAATAGGAAAATCCGTTCACCGTGAAGGCTGAGCTGTGACGGCGAGGGAAATACAGTACCGAAGTTCCTGATTCCACACTGCCAAGAAAAGCCTCTAGCGAGATTCAAGGTGCCCGTACCGCAAACCGACACAGGTAGGCGAGGAGAGAATCCTAAGGTGAGCGAGAGAACTCTCGTTAAGGAACTCGGCAAAATGACCCCGTAACTTCGGGAGAAGGGGTGCTTTTTAGGGTGCATAGCCCTGAAAAGCCGCAGTGAATAGGCCCAGGCGACTGTTTAGCAAAAACACAGGTCTCTGCAAAGCCGCAAGGCGAAGTATAGGGGCTGACGCCTGCCCGGTGCTGGAAGGTTAAGAGGAGGGGTTAGCCTTAAAAGCGAAGCTCTGAATCGAAGCCCCAGTAAACGGCGGCCGTAACTATAACGGTCCTAAGGTAGCGAAATTCCTTGTCAGGTAAGTTCTGACCCGCACGAAAGGCGTAACGATCTGGGCACTGTCTCAACGAGAGACTCGGTGAAATTATAGTACCTGTGAAGATGCAGGTTACCCGCGACAGGACGGAAAGACCCCATGGAGCTTTACTGTAGCCTGATATTGAATTTTGGTACAGCTTGTACAGGATAGGTAGGAGCCTGAGAAACCGGAGCGCCAGCTTCGGTGGAGGCGTCGGTGGGATACTACCCTGGCTGTATTGAAATTCTAACCCGCACCCCTCAATCGGGGTGGGAGACAGTGTCAGGTGGGCAGTTTGACTGGGGCGGTCGCCTCCCAAAGAGTAACGGAGGCGCCCAAAGGTTCCCTCAGAATGGTTGGAAATCATTCGCAGAGTGTAAAGGCACAAGGGAGCTTGACTGCGAGACCTACAAGTCGAGCAGGGACGAAAGTCGGGCTTAGTGATCCGGTGGTTCCGCATGGAAGGGCCATCGCTCAACGGATAAAAGCTACCCTGGGGATAACAGGCTTATCTCCCCCAAGAGTCCACATCGACGGGGAGGTTTGGCACCTCGATGTCGGCTCATCGCATCCTGGGGCTGTAGTCGGTCCCAAGGGTTGGGCTGTTCGCCCATTAAAGCGGTACGCGAGCTGGGTTCAGAACGTCGTGAGACAGTTCGGTCCCTATCCGTCGTGGGCGCAGGAAATTTGAGAGGAGCTGTCCTTAGTACGAGAGGACCGGGATGGACGCACCGCTGGTGTACCAGTTGTCTTGCCAAAGGCATCGCTGGGTAGCTATGTGCGGACGGGATAAGTGCTGAAAGCATCTAAGCATGAAGCCCCCCTCGAGATGAGATTTCCCATAGCTTTAAGCTAGTAAGATCCCTGAAAGATGATCAGGTTGATAGGTCAGAGGTGGAAGCGTGGTGACACGTGGAGCTGACTGATACTAATCGATCGAGGACTTAACCAAGAAAAGCGGAAGCGTCCGCTTAGCAACGTATGGCTTGGAGGGCTTTGACTGAGATAAAGGAAACACGAAGAGTGAAACGATTCGATGTTGACTTATCGTAGGGAAAAGACCGAAAGACACTAGTTGCTGGACGCTGGAGCTGGACAATTAATATAAGCAATACTCGTTCTTATGACTTCTTCAGCATTATCTAGTTTTGAGGGAATGAACCTCAAATTAAATAGTCCGGCGGTGATGGCGAGAAGGTCACACCCGTTCCCATACCGAACACGGAAGTTAAGCTTCTCAGCGCCGATGGTAGTTGGGGCACGCGCCCCTGTGAGAGTAGGACGCTGCCGGGCAGACAAAAAAGACAATCTGAGAAGGTTGTCTTTTTTGTTTTTATCTAGTAAAAACAACAGTGGAATCGTTGTGTTAGTACATAAATTTCAACTGTCTAAGCAACCTAGCAGTAATGGGTTATCAGGATAAAATGTTGACAATTATATAAGAAATTTTCTGATGAGATTAATTAATTTAATTAAAGAGCAAGTAAACACGATCATAATAGAATATGGCTGTAATAGAGACCTTCCGGAAGATGTGATTTCAAATTTAATCAATATTAGCGTAAAATAGAAACTTGAAAGAGAAAAAGTATAAAGGAGACAAGAGATATGATAAATTTCGGCACCATTGGTACAAGTTGGATTACTAAATCGTTTATTAAAGCTGCACAGCTTAGTGGGGAATTCAATTTAACTGCGGTTTATTCCCGTTCAGAGAAAAAAGCAAAAAGTTTCATAGAAGAATTCAATGTCAACGATGTTTTTACCGATATCGAAGCGATGGCAAAATGCAATGATATTGATATGGTCTATATTGCTTCACCGAACTCACTCCATTTTGAGCAGGCTTTATTATTTTTAAAAAATAAAAAGCATGTCGTCTGTGAAAAACCGATATTTTCAAACACAAAGGAACTGGATGAAGCGTTTAAAACGGCAGATGAAAATGGGGTATTCTTATTTGAAGCTACCCGTAATATTCATACTCCTAATTTTAACACTCTTAAAGAAAAGCTGGGAATGGCAGGGCAATTAAGAAGCGCGGTCTTACCATATATTCAATATTCCTCACGCTATGATGCCTTTTTACAAGGGGAAGAGCCTAACGTGTTTTCCGCTTCTTTTTCAGGTGGTGCACTGGTTGACTTAGGCGTATACTCGGTTTCGTTGGCAGCGGGATTGTTTGGGGCGCCAAAGAAAGTCAGCTATCATCCTGTAATGTTGAGAAGTGGAATTGACGGGGCCGGAACACTGGTGTTAGAGTATGACGGTTTTGTCTGCACGGTGATCTGCTCGAAAATTTCTCATTCCTCCATGTCGCCCGAGATTCATGGGGAAAAGGGGACGTTTATTTTAGAGGATGTCGCACCAATTTCTAAATTGGAGTTTGTTGATAATCATACGAAGGAGAGCGAAAACTTAGGTGTTCCGCAGGAGGAACAAGATATGGTCTATGAATGCCGGGATTTTGCTGCGATTATCAATACAAATAATCAGCGCGAATATGAAAAGTGGCGGAATTTGAGCACAACGGTTCTTCAAATTACAGAGGAGGCTCGAAAACAAAACAATATAATCTTTGCATCCGAAAAATGAGTCGATCCCCTGTCCAAACATTAACAGGTTTCTTGGAGTTTCCATTATAAAGTTGAGGTTGAGATAGGTATGAAACGTATTGAACGTATTTATCAATATTTGCAAGATAAGTCCAATGAATTAACGAAAGAACAGATATTGGAGATCGAAGGATTTACTGCCAGCGACATGGCTAAGGAATTGGAGATGCTGCGAAATAATGTAAGCCTTGAACTCAATAATCTTGTCCGTGATGGCAGAGTGGTAAAAATTAAAAAACGACCCGTCCGTTATATCCCCCGCGATGTGATACAGAAGTTTTTCGGTAATATCGTCGACAGGACTGTATTGGAAATCCCTTCCTTGACAGCTTTGTATCAGGAAAAGGAAAAGCCTGCGATCCATAAAAATGAAGATCCTTTTAACCTGATGATCGGTGCGGAGGGAAGTTTGACAAAGTTAATTGATCAGGCCAAAGCAGCAGTTGTTTATCCGCCAAATGGACTTCATACCCTGATCCTTGGGCCAACGGGTTCTGGAAAGACGTTGTTTGCCCATATGATGCATGAATACGCAAAATATGTCGGAAGAATGAACGAACATTCACCATTTATCGTATTTAACTGTGCGGATTATTATAATAATCCTCAGTTGCTGTTATCCCAACTTTTTGGGCATGTCAGCGGTGCCTTTACCGGTGCCACCGGTAACAAACAGGGGCTTGTCGAAAAAGCCGATGGCGGAATACTCTTCTTGGATGAAGTCCATCGGCTTCCTCCTGAGGGGCAGGAAATGATCTTTTATTTTATGGATACCGGGCGATTCAATAAATTGGGAGAAGTCGAACGGAATCATACATCGAATGTTTTAATTATTGGGGCGACAACGGAGGATCCTTCATCTTCCTTTTTAAATACCTTTTTGCGGCGGATTCCGATAACGATCACCATTCCTTCATTTCATGGCAGAAAAGTAGAGGAGAAGGTTGAACTTTGTAAGTACCTGCTGGCTAAGGAGGCGAAACGGGTCAATAAAGAGCTCAGAGTCCACGCAGATGTCATTAAAGCATTGATTGGGGCTGTTACTTTTGGTAATGTCGGACAGCTGAAATCCCATATTCAACTTGTTTGTGCCCAAGGATTCCTTGAAAGTATGAACAAGCCCTATATAACGTTATCACTAAAAACGCTTCCACAGGAAATTAAAGAGGGCTTATCACGGGTATCCCGAAATGTCAATGAAAATGAGAAAATCACGAAATTGATTAATACGGTCACGATCATTACGGGTGAAGGCAGTAAGGAACTGGTTGAGGATGATGTTTACGATCTGCCTTTTGATATGTATAAAATTATTGAGGATAAGGCACGGCTTCTTAAGGAAGAAGGGGTTGAGGATGAAGAAATAAATAAATTTGTCGAAACAGATATTAAAATCCATATTAAGAGTTTTTACCAGCAAGTATCGAAATATCATAATATGGAGCTGGCCAAATTAGTTAATAAACAGGTACTTGAACTTGCCGAAGAACTGCGGTCCTTTGCTGAAAGTGTTTTAAACCGGACTTTTAATGATAAGTTTATTTATTTCATCAGTCTTCATATTGATGGCTTTTTGCAAGGAAAAAACCACGATCAGCGAACAGCACCGCCTGCACTTGATGAGACCATAAAAGAAATCGAAAAAGAATATCAAGTTGCTTCTAAAATGAAAGAAATTATTGAAGAAAGACTTCAAATTACGCTGCCGGAATTTGAAACAACCTATTTGGCAATGCTGCTTGTATCCATCAATGAGCTGAACCAAAAAGGGAAAGTCGGGATTGTGGTGGCTACTCACGGAAATAGTACCGCCTCTTCTATGGTGGAGGTTGCTAAGGAATTACTTGGTGATTACAACATTGTGGCAGTGGATATGCCGTTGGATGTTGGCTTTTATGACATTTTAGATGATATTGTTGCTGCTGTCCGCGAAGTGGATCGCGGTGAAGGGGTTCTCATGCTGGTTGATATGGGATCACTTTATTACTTCGAGGAACAAATCCATGAAAAATCAGGGGTGGCTGTAAAGGCGATTGATATGGTTTCCATGCCAATGGTTCTTGATGCTGTCCGCCGCTCCAATTTTTTAGATATGGATTTAAACAGCATTTATCAGTCAGTTCAAAAATCTTATTATAAAAGTGAAGAGGAAGTTCCTGAAAAACCGAAGGAGTCGGGAAAACCAAAAGCAATATTGACGATTTGCTCTTCCGGTCAAGGAACAGCGATAAAATTGGAAGAAATGACTGAGCTTTTTATTAATGATATTACCACTGAAAATATTACGATTATTCCGCTGTCAACGATTGGTCTGAACGCTGAAGTGGAGAGAATCTCTAAAATATATGACATTCTCGCAGCGGTTGGCGTCAAGAAGCCGCATTTGGATGTGCCTTTTATCTCTCTGGAAAAGTTTATCGAGGGAGAAGGCCAGAAATTAATTGAGCAAATTATTAAAAGCGGCCATATGACGGTGAAGAACAGTGAATCAGATGTTATTATCCGTGCATTGTGTGAGGATACGCTTAAATCCCTTTTGGTTTATCTTAATCCTACCCGGGCAATTTCGGTTCTTCTGAAGTTCTGTGGCCAATTACAAAAACAACTAGATGTTTATTTTAAAAATACAACCGTCATCCGGATTATCGTCCACACTGCTTTTGCGATAGAACGTGCAATTACCAGAGCAGAGCTTGTCTACAAAGGGGAACCGACAGACAAGGGAACCGCCCTATTGAAAAAAGTGAAAGATGCTGCCGATGTGATAGATAAAAATCTGAATGTAACTTTATCGAATAATGAACTCTGGTATATTGTAGATCTTCTTTTAGATGAAATTGGCAGTAAATCAATTAAAGAAGATTAATACGCTGTTTTTGTTATTTATTTTTGATTATGAAAAAATAAGTGTATTAGATATTATCAACAAAACAGATAAAGTGTATCAAATATAAAATTATTTAAAATAGTGTATTAAAAAGTGCCGACAATACGTGTTGGTGCTTTCTTTTGTGTATTATTAATGTCGAAAAATGTCAGAATTGATTGAAACAGTTCTACTGAAGAGAGTTTTTTAAGAAGCTTAAAAACTAGCAAAACCGCTGCTTGGCAAAGTTCTTTAAGGAGTGATAACGGCGTCTATTAATTTCACTACATAGTTTGGCATGGTTTATGCATAATAAAATGATGAAGACTGGCAGTTAAGTCAAGAAGGAGGCTTATGAATGATTGCGCTCGTTGTCGCAACCCACGGTCAATTTTCGCAGGAAATTGTCAAATCTGCGGAAATGATCTTTGGCGAGCAGGAAAATGTTGCTATTATTACATTTAAACCTGGAGAAGGTTTGAATGATCTTCAGAATAAATATCAAAAAGCAATCGGAGAACTTGATACTCAAGATGGGGTACTCTTTCTCGTCGACTTATTTGGGGGAAGCCCATTTAATGCTGCAGCTAATTTAATTTCCCAAGAGGAAAATATGGATATAATTACAGGTGTTAACCTTCCTATGCTAATTGAATGCTTCACCCAGCGGGGGGAAGTAAACTTGAAGTTTTAGTCGATGCCATTTCTCAAACGGCTGTCAATGGTGTCAAATCTTTAAAGAAAACACTTCAGCAAAGTGAGGATGAGGAGGATTTATAAAAATGATTATTGCCCTAGCAAGGATTGATGATCGTCTTATCCATGGACAGGTAGCAACAGTTTGGACAAAGGAAACTGGAGTCAGCCGAATTATCGTGGTCAGTGATGAGGTTGCGAAGGATACCGTGCGAAAAACATTATTAACCCAAGTCGCTCCTCCAGGGGTTAAAGCCAGTGTAGTTGACGTGGATAAAGCAGTTCGTGTTTATAACAATCCGAAGTATGCAAACGACCGTGTTATGCTACTATTTACCAATCCAACTGATGTCGTACGAGTTGTTGAGGAAGGGGTGGAAATGAAGAGTGTAAATATTGGCGGCATGTCCTATAAAGAAGGAAAAACAATGATCACCAATGCCGTTTCCGTCGACAAGAAGGATCTTGAAGCATTCAACAAACTGAATGAACGCGGTATTGAGTTAGAAATCCGCAAAGTTATTGCGGATAGCAAAGTGGATCTCATGCCACTTCTAAAAAAACTTAATGACTAATCCCATTCTGTGGCTTCAGCAAATTTTAAATGAATAACCTTTTTTTGGGGGGGAATATCAATGGATATTTCAGGGGTTCAAATTGTTCTTATCTTTATTGTTGCATGTATTTCTGGTATGGGATCCATCCTGGATGAATTCCAGACTCATAGACCATTGATCGCCTGTACGCTGATTGGGTTAGTCTTAGGTGATATGAAAACCGGGATTATCATCGGCGGTACGCTGGAAATGATTGCTCTCGGTTGGATGAACATTGGTGCCGCCGTTGCCCCAGATGCAGCGCTCGCTTCCATTATTTCAACGATTCTGGTTGTTGCCGGACATCAACAAATTGGTGCAGGGATTGCGCTGGCAATTCCACTTGCCGCTGCCGGCCAAGTATTAACCATTCTTGTTCGCACGATCACGGTTGGTTTCCAACATGGTGCCGATAGAGCCGCAAAAGAAGGCAATCTGCGGATGATGGACTGGCTGCATATGTCGGCTTTATTATTACAAGCCATGCGGATTGCTATTCCGGCCCTTGTCGTTGCTCTAACTGTTGGCACGTCTGCTGTAAGAAATATGTTGGATGCGATTCCTGAAGTAGTCACAGGCGGCTTAAACGTTGCCGGCGGGATGATCGTAGTTGTTGGTTATGCGATGGTTATTAACATGATGCGTGCTGGGTATTTAATGCCATTCTTCTTCTTAGGTTTCGTTGTCGCGGCCTTTACGAACTTTAATCTTGTTGCCTTAGGTGTTATTGGTTTAGTTCTAGCTCTCATCTTTATTCAACTACATCCTAAATATAATACTCAATATGCAGCAGCTGCTCCTGCAGGTGATTCCGGCTTAGATGACGATTTAGACGACGAATTGGATTAAGTAAAGGAGAGCTGAGGAATGAGTACTGAAATGACAACAGGTCAAAAGAAATTAACGAAAAAAGATTTATTTTGGGTCTTTGTTCGCTCGAATTTTCTTCAAGGCTCTTGGAACTTTGAACGAATGCAGGCCTTAGGTTTTGCTTTCGGGATGACCCCGGCGATTAGGCGGTTATATCCAGAAGGCAGCGAAGAACGCAAGCAAGCGATGAAACGTCATAATGAATTCTTTAATACTCACCCATTTATGGCTGCACCCATTGTCGGCGTAACCCTGGCGATGGAAGAAGAACGAGCCAACGGCGCAGAAATTGACGATGCAGCTATTAACGGGATTAAAGTTGGTCTAATGGGACCGCTTGCCGGTGTTGGCGACCCAATTTTCTGGGGAACACTCCGTCCAGTATTTGCTGCACTTGGAGCATCCATTGCATTAAGCGGAAGTATTTTAGGACCGCTATTATTCTTTATACTCTTTAATGCTGTCCGCCTTGGCATGAGATGGTGGGGCGTTTCCTACGGTTACCGTAAAGGATCCGACATTGTGTCAGATATGGCTGGCAATGTGCTGCAAAAATTAACAGAAGGTGCATCGATCCTCGGACTATTTGTCATGGGGGCGCTGGTCAATAAATGGACGAAGGTCAATATTCCGTTTGTCATTTCCAAAGTGAAGAACCCTACGACTGGAAAAACTGATATCACAACAGTTCAAAGCGTACTCGATCAGTTAATGCCTGGACTAGTGCCATTAGCCCTAACCTTCCTATGCATGTGGTTATTACGCAAAAAGATTAACCCGCTTGTGATTATTTTAGGCTTCTTTGTAGTCGGAATTTTAGGCTATTGGGCAAATATTTTACGATAAAGGAAGACAACATTTCAATGGGAATCGACCTTTACCCGATTTCCTTATTAATATGGATAAAATGGAAGGGTGCAAACCATGTCCATTACAGGTATAATCTTATTGGTATTTATCATAGTTATGGCAGGATATTTAATCTATGAGTCAGCTGTTATTCCCTCATTAAAGGGAAAAACAGAGCTTGTTATTCCGTTGAGAAAACGTCTGCTGACTGATCAACTCATTTTTGCCGCAATGCTGATCATCCTGTATATTTCGAATTATTTTCGTGGGGTGAAAGGATGGGACAATTATCTGTTGCTCATTGCCTCATTTCTCTTTATCTATTATGTGTTTATCCGTTCTCCAAAGGCTCATTTTAAGGATAATGGCTTCTATTATGGGTTGTTCTATACAGAATATGATAGGATTAAAGAAATGAAACTGTCTGAGGATGGATACCTGGTTGTTGATACGGACCGCCGCCGGCTTCTTTTACCTGTAAAACGGGTTGAGGATTTGGAGAGTATTCTAAACCATCTTCTCGAACATTAGGACGTAGAAAAAGTTAGAATACATAAAAATATTCAATAGCCAAGAGAATCATATGGGGACGGTCTGGACATTATCTTTTACACGATACTATGGGGAAATCAATTCTTTGATGAGTTGATTGGGGCCAGAAAGGAAGGAATGAACGTGACAGCAAAAGATGATCCTGTGTTATTAATAGGTCCGCAAATATACTCAGACCATGATATTATTGAAAATGGATATATCAAAATAAAAAATCAGCAAATCGAAGAAGTTGGGTCTGCCGCTAATCTTCTAAATAAGGAAGGGTATAGGATTGTTAAGCTTCCTTCGGAATACAAGGCTATTCCTGGTTTTATCGATGTTCATATTCATGGTGTGAATGGTGCAGATACGATGGATGCTACAACCGAAGCATTAGATACGATCGTATCGGCTCTTCCAAAGGAAGGGACCACGGCATTTTTGGCTACCACCATTACACAAGAAAATAATCAGATAGAATCTGCGATCATAAATGCAGCGAATTATATCAGCAGCGAACAAGCACCAGGAAAGTCTGAGATACTAGGGATTCATTTAGAAGGGCCATTCGTAAATGCCAAGAGGGCAGGTGCCCAGCCAAGCCAATATATTATTGACCCTGATCTAGAGGTGTTTAAAAAGTGGCAAAGATTAGCAAACGGTTGGATTAAGTTAGTGACCCTCGCTCCTGAACGACCGGGCGGCATGGAGATGATCCAATATTTAACCGATCATGACGTTATCGCTTCCATTGGTCATACGGATGCATCGTATTCAGAAGTCATTGCCGCTGTTGCGATGGGGGCTAATCACGTAACACATCTGTTTAACCAAATGAGAGGGCTGCATCACCGTGAGCCGGGTGTCGCAGGTGCAGCACTTTTAGAAGAAAAATTAATGGCTGAACTGATTGTCGATGGCATCCATGTACGCCCCGAGATGGTGAGGTTGGCTTATAAGCTGAAAGGAAAAGCCGGCCTGATATTAATCACCGATTCAATGCGGGCAAAATGCCTGAAAAATGGTCAGTATGATCTTGGCGGACAGGATGTAACTGTAAAGGACGGCAAGGCAGTGCTTAAAGACGGGACTCTTGCCGGGAGTATTTTGAAGCTGGGCCATGCAGTAAAAAATATTATCGACTTTACCGGATGTTCACTTGAAGATGTGATTGAAATGGCATCTGTTAACCCTGCTAAGCAACTGGATATTTTTCACCGCAAAGGAAGCATAGCCGCAGGAAAGGATGCAGATATCGTTCTGCTTAATGAAAACTTGGATGTGAAGATGACCTATTGCAGAGGGGTGGAAGCTTTTGTAAAGGAGGACAACTAAATGCAAATCATTAAAGTGAAAAATTATCAGGAAATGAGTAATAAAGCGGCCGAATATATCATTCAAAAGGTCGTCCAATTTCCAAATTGTAACCTTGGGTTAGCTACTGGCGGTACACCGATTGGAACCTATCAAAATTTAATTGAAGATCATCAAAAAAATGGTACGTCTTACCGGGATGTAACCACCTTTAACTTAGATGAGTACATTGGTCTTGCTGCATCCAATAAAAACAGCTACCATTATTTTATGAATGATCAGTTGTTTAAGCATATTGATATTAATCCTGAAAGAACGTTTATACCGCGCGGAGATGCCGCAGATATTCAAAAAGAGTGTCTTCGATATGAGGAATGTATTGAAAGACACGGCGGAATTGATTTGCAGCTGTTGGGGATTGGCAGCAACGGACATATTGGTTTTAATGAACCAGGAGCTTCATTTGAGTCGAATACTCATGTTGTTAATCTGACGCAAAGTACAATCAATGCTAACTCCAGGTTCTTCGCCAATAAGGATGAGGTTCCAACTAAAGCGATAACGATGGGTATTGCAACCATCATGAAGAGTAAGGAAATCTTGCTTTTGGCTTCGGGAAGCAAAAAAAGTGAGGCGTTGTTTAAGTTGTTAAATCTCGAGGTCAACGAAGGCTTCCCGGCTTCTATTTTGCAAAAACATCCTTCCGTTACGATCATTGCTGATGAAGAGGCCCTATCCCGTGTTAAAATTTAAAACGGGAGCTCGACATACAAAATGCAGTTTGCAACTCGAGGGATAAGGTAAAGGCCATTACCAACCTGAATGTATATCATCCTGAGGTTCAGGAACAAATGGTATTTTTACACTCGTTTTTAGATGTTTCAAGTTAACTAATAAACAATAGGAGAATGAGATAAAATGGCAGAAAAACAATTTAACGTAACTTCAGATACAGGTATTCATGCACGTCCGGCGTCATTATTAGTTCAAACGGCCAGTAAATTTAATTCGAATATTAATTTGCAATATAAGGAAAAAACCGTCAATTTAAAATCGATTATGGGCGTCATGTCTTTAGGCATTAGCAAGGGGGCAGATATTATCATCTCAGCTGACGGCAGTGATGCTAATGATGCCTTAAAAGCTCTGGAAGAAATGATGATGAAAGAAGGTATTGCGAAATAATGGAATCTTTAAAAGGAATAGCTGCCTCTAACGGAATTGCGATTGCCAAAGCCTACCTGCTGGTTGAACCTGATCTGTCTTTTGAAAAACAGACCGTTGACGATGGAAATGCAGAAGTGGAACGGTTTCGTACGGCACTGGAAAAATCAAAGGAAGAGTTAAAATTAATTCAAAGTCATGCTGCAGAAAAATTGGGCGCCGATAAGGCAGCGATTTTTGAGGCACATTTGCTCGTTTTAAGCGATCCTGAGCTAACTGGACCGATCGAAGAAAAAATAACTGGAGAAAAGACGAATGCTGAAGCTGCCCTCAAAGAAACAGCAGACATGTTTGTCAGCATGTTCGAGCAAATGGATAACGACTATATGAAGGAACGGGCAGCAGATATCCGCGATGTAACGAAGCGTGTTCTTTCCCACCTGCTGGGGGTTCAAATACCGAATCCAAGCATGATTTCTGAAGAAGTTGTGGTGATTGCCAATGACTTAACACCATCTGATACTGCACAATTAAACCGTCAGTTTGTAAAAGGATTTGCAACCGATATTGGCGGTCGGACCTCGCATTCGGCGATTATGGCCCGTTCACTGGAAATTCCTGCAGTCGTTGGAACAAAAACAGCAACAGCCGAAATAAAAAATGGCGATTTGGTCATTGTCGATGGTCTAAAGGGGGAAGTGCATATTAACCCTGCAGCTGACCTGGTTGAGGAGTACGGTAAAATCTCTGAACAATATGAGCTGCAAAAAGCAGAATGGGCCAAGCTAGTAAACGAAAAAACGATTTCTGCGGATAATCACCATGTTGAACTAGTGGCCAACATTGGTTCACCCAACGATTTAAAGGCGGTCATCGAAAATGGTGGCGAAGGAGTCGGGCTTTTCAGAACAGAATTCCTCTACATGGGCAGGGATCAACTACCTTCGGAGGAGGAGCAATTTAATGCCTATAAAGCTGTTCTTGAAGGCTTAAATGGCAAGCCGGTTGTCATTCGGACATTGGACATCGGCGGTGACAAAAAACTTCCTTACTTGAGTTTGCCGGAAGAACTGAATCCGTTTTTGGGGGTTCGGGCGATCCGTTTATGTTTAATCGAACAGGATATTTTTCGGACACAGCTGCGTGCCTTGCTGCGGGCCAGCAATTATGGCAATTTAAAAATTATGTTCCCGATGATTGCAACCCTTGATGAGTTCCGGGAGGCAAAGAAAATATTTACCGAGGAAAAACAGAAACTGCTTGCGGACGGGCAGCAAGTTTCCGACCAGATTGAACTGGGAATCATGGTGGAAATCCCTTCTACAGCCGTGTTAGCCGATCAATTTGCTAAAGAGGTTGATTTCTTCAGCATCGGTACCAACGACTTGATTCAATACACGATGGCTGCGGACCGCATGAATCAGGGTGTATCTTACCTGTATCAGCCATATAGCCCATCGATTTTAAGATTGGTAAAGATGGTAATTGATGCAGCCCATGCTGAAGGAAAATGGGCAGGTATGTGCGGCGAAATGGCCGGCGATGAAACCGCCATCCCACTTCTTCTTGGTCTCGGTCTTGACGAATTTTCAATGAGTGCTACATCGATTCTGAGAGCACGTTCACAAATTCGCAAATTGAAAAAAACGGCTATGGAGGAGCTTACCAAGACCGTGCTGCAAATGCAAACCACGAGTCAAGTAATGGAAGCTGTACACCAAGCAACAAAATAGGTAAAGATGGTTGTTTAAAAAAATCAATAATCTTAGAAAGAGAAAATGTAGAATTCGTTCAAAGAAGGCTAGAACTATTAGGAAATTTCCGTTTTATTTAGAATCATTTCTAATGAATAACAGCCCCCTCCGATAATACGCCTGGATAGAGGGGGTTGTTCCTTTTATAAACTGAACAGCAAAAGTTGGTTTAGATTATTTTATGAGGGGTGGGTATTTTGTGATTATTGACCATTCTTCAAGATACGACTTGTACTGATTGACAACAGCTTCAAAAGATCTTCTTTTGTCCGCGGGATTTGTTTTTGTGTAGGAAAGTAATCATTGTCAATAAGAAATTGATAAAGGTCGAGAATCATCGGCCGCTCTAGGTTTGCCTTTTGAAAAAGGTCTTTCTGGAGAAATATTTCCTCCCTTCCCCCATTTCCAAGAACTTTGCCATCATGTAAGATAATAATCTCATCCGCCCATTCGAAAGCAAAATTGATATCATGGGTCGAGAGGACAATGGTTTTTCCATCACGGTTAATTTGATTTAAAAGATTAATAATCTTTTTCGCATAATAGCTGTCCAGACCGGCAGTTGGTTCATCCAAGATTAGGAGTTCGGGGTCCATGGAAAGCACACAGGCAATGGAAACACGCTTTTTTTGGCCAATACTTAAGGAATGAGTGGCTTTTTTTTGCAGTTCTAAAGTTCCAGTTTCTTTCATCGCCCAGTGAACCAAGCGTTCGATGGCATCTTTGGTCAGTCCCAAATTTCGCGGCCCATAGGAGATATCTTCAAATACAGTTGGAGAAAATAATTGCTCATCCGGATTTTGAAAAATGATTCCTACCTTTTGTCTTAGCGCCTGTAAATACTTCTTCGTATACTGGATCCTCTCCCCTTTAAAGGTAATTGACCCTGATAAAGGCTTAAGAATTCCGTTCAAATGTAAAAAGAAAGTGGATTTTCCTGCTCCATTGTTCCCGAGGATGGCTATTTTTTTTCCTTGGTTTAAGGTGAGGGAAATCCCCTTTAATGCTTCCGTACCATCCCCATAACGATAAATAAGATTGTTAGTTGTGATAATAGGTGTTGTCATATAAGGGGTTCCTCCTTAAAAGGTGAATAGCAAAACGAGCAATAACAGGACAATCATAAAAACACCCAAATTTAGTAAGGAAAGGCTGTACTCTCTTTCACTGCCGATAAACTCTCCATATCCGCCACGGGATTCGACAGCTTGATGTAGCTTAGCCGCTTTCTGAAAGCTTTTTAAAAATAAGGCAGTCGTTAAGTATCCCAAAGAGGTTAAGCCAGTTCTAAACGAAGTATACCCCAGCCTGGAAGACTGCGAATGGTAAATTTCCGCAGCCGTTTCAATTAGTGTAAATAAAAAACGGTAAGTGATCGCAATCATTTCAATGAAAAGCGGAGAGATCCGCCACTTTTTTAATAAATATAGAATTTCCACGAGTGGCGTGGTTAAAATGAGCAGGTATAAACAACTAATGCTGCCAATAGAAACCATAAATAGTTGAAAGGCTGCCCTTACACTCGACATATCTACATAGATGAACAGTTTCCCCATTGAAATATCAAAAATAATTTCGCTGCCGGGTATCGCATTCAGGGAGAAATTAACCATTAGAGGAATTAATCCCAAGAGAATAAAAGTAATCGGAAGAACTAATAATTTTATGTAATATTTTATAGGAATCCTTGCCAGAAGGATCATGATACTCGAAATCAGAAAAACTGTGAAACTTACCTTCATGTCTCTTGCGAATAAAGAGAACAAAAGCATAAACAGCGAAAAAGTAACTTTGTCAAAGGCGTGAATATCGCTGAAACGGTTATGGTAGGCGTACTGGTCAATTAACAACATCGCTATATATCACTTCATATCCTTGTCATGAATTTTGCGCTCTCGATAGGTCCCGATAATAAAACCGATGGCACCGGCACCTATAGCAGCTTGACCGGCAAATAAGAAACTTTCAACTTCACTGCTTGCCGGGGCCCAAAGGTAATTGACCCACGGTTTATAATTTGGCTTCAGAGAATGGACAATATCGGTTGCTCGTCCATCCGTCCCGGAAAAATCCGCTTGACCATGGATGAAAAACGGAATAGCAGTAATGAAGATAAAAACAAGAATTAAAAACGCATTATTTTTCATAGGTTAGCTTCCTCTCTGAAAGGAACTTTTAATAGTTTTAATACTTGAGTATTGTATTTAAATAGTAAATTCATCACGATGACCGTCAAGATAGCTTCACTTATAGCAAGCGGCAGCTGTGTAACTAAGAAAATGCTGGAGAATTTCAAAAAAGACGCTGCCACTCCACCCGTTGCCGCAGGAAAGGCTAATGCCAATTGGAACGAAGTAACAGAATAAGTAGCCAAATCACCTAACAAGGCTCCCGTAAAAAGAGAGACACGGAAAGACAGGCCGAGACGTTTTCCTAGCTGTATGATCCAATAGGCAACAAACGGACCGGCAACCGCCATAGAGAACCCGTTTGCACCGAGCGTTGTTAACCCTCCATGAGCAAGCAGAAGAGCTTGAAATAACAGAACAATGAATCCAAGTACGCTCATGACAATGGGACCGAATAAGGCTGTGCCTAAACCCGTTCCTGTCGGATGGGAGCTGCTCCCGGTAACAGAGGGCAATTTTAAGGCCGAGAGCACAAAGACAAAGGCGCCGGACAGACCTAGCATCATTTTCACTTCAGGTGCATCGGCAACAAGCTTGTGAATTTTTTTCATTCCGGCAAAAAGGAAAGGAAGGTAAATAGCCCACCAGATGATCACCCACTTCAATGGCAGAAATCCTTCAGCAATATGCATGGCATAAGCCGATTGATACGAATTAAGCCAAAAATAGATCGTAGCCGCTAATACTAAAATGGGGACAGTCCTCCGAAAAGGTTTTTTCTTCACTTCTCTCACTCCTTTAAATTGTAAAAAAAAGCATTCTGAACGTTAGGTTAGTTCAGAATGCTTTGGCTTTGTGACATTTTGAACATACCTATATCCCGTAGGCAGTTAAAACTTGAAAAACAGGCAGGTTTCCTGACTCATTGTCATCGCAGAACCGCGCCTTCCCTAGTCAAGGTTTTAAATTGACTAAGTGGCCTTCTTGCGGACTGCTCCAAATTACAGTGGCGGGAACCGTGCTGGAATTTAACCAGCTTCCCTTTTACGTTGATTAATTAATCAACACCCGTTTTCCCATGATTAAATTGTTATCACTAAGTATAGCCTTGTGTTTTTCGAGTTGTCCATGGAATATTTGTGACAGAAAGTTCAAAAATCCCTCGATAACAAGTCATATCTAAGTTCTAGCCAGTTGTGAATTTTTTGACAAAAATTGTTCACTTGTTAATTGTCAAATGTTGCTGTTTAATGATACTGACCTTTAAAAAAGTGAATAGGTAATACGTAAAAGTGCTCCGTTTTAAGGAGATAAAAGGGAAATCGGTTAGAAACCGATGCAGCCCCCGCTACTGTAACGCAAACGAAATTGTAGAATTCCACTGGAAAACCGGGAAGGGACAAGAGTAGGATGAAGCGAAGCCAGGAAACCTGCTTTTACGTTGTATCTTGTTCTTCGGAGGGAAGAATAGTGATAGCGTTGCAGTTAAAGACGTGTATCATTCGCTACTGTTAAAAAGCCTTAGCCACCTCCGATGGACTAAGGCTTTTTTGTATTGAAAGGAAAAGATGGAGGGGAAATGATGAAGGGAAAATTATTTGTGATTGGCTGCGGTCCGGGAAGTATGGAGCATTTGACAAAACGAGCGATAGATGCCGTAAGAGAGAGTGATTTCATCGTTGGTTATAAAACCTATGTGAACCTTATTAAAGACTTAATTACCACACAGGAAATCGTCAGTACGGGAATGTCGGAGGAAGTGGAACGGGCACAAGAAGCTGTCAAGTTGGCCAAAACCGGGAAAAAGGTAGCTGTGGTTTCAAGTGGTGATGCCGGTGTGTATGGAATGGCCGGTCTGGTATATGAGGTGCTGACCCAGCAAGGGTGGTCTGGCAAGACAGGAGTTGAAGTAGAAATTATTCCAGGTGTTTCCGCGATTCACTCAAGTGCGTCCTTATTGGGAGCCCCGATCATGCATGATTCCTGCACCGTAAGTTTAAGCGATCACTTAACCCCGTGGGAGATCATTGAAAAACGTTTAGAGGCCGCGGCAATGTCCGATTTTGTTATTGCGCTTTATAATCCCAAAAGCGGGAAAAGGACACGTCAAATCGAAGAGGCACAAAGAATTCTATTAAAATATAAATCACCTGATACACCAGTGGGATTGGTGAAAAGTGCTTATCGGCAAAAGCAACAAATTGTGATCACCAATTTAAAGGAAATGCTGGACCATGAAATTGGCATGCTTACCACCGTCATTATTGGAAACTCTGCAACCTTTGTTCATGATAACAAGATGATTACCCCAAGAGGTTATGAAAAAAAATACTCCCTAACTGATGCGGAGCAAGCTCTAGTTAAACATGAAAGACTGAAATCTGAACATGAACCATGGGCACTTCATCAAGGACAAGCCGATTAAGTAAAGTGGTCACAAAGAAAGTTATTTTGGGGAGGAATTATCGTGAAAGCTGTTTTAATGGTGGCCCACGGAAGCCGCGACCAAGAGGCAAATGATCAAGTCCGCCGAGTTATACATAATTTGAACCATTCATTAGATCCGGCACTTCTGCTGGAACTCTGTTTTTTGGAGCTTGAGGCACCAGGGATTGACCAAGGCATTGCAAATTGCGTGGCCAAGGGAGCGGAAGAAGTTGCGCTGATTCCCATCATGCTGCTGCAGGCCAGTCATTCGAAAATCCATATTCCAAATGCCATTGATCAGGCAAAAAAGAAATATCCTAATATTCATTTTAGCTACGGCAGACCGATTGGAATCCATCCGGCTGCGCTCGAAATATGTCAGACACGGCTTGAGGAGTGTGGTGAGGAACTAAGAAATCCAGATCCCAAAGCCGCTGTGCTTGTCGTTGGCAGAGGCGGAAGTGATCCTGATGCCAATAGTGATTTATACAAAATTTCCCGATTATTATGGGAACAGCTCGATTATAAATGGGTTGAAACCGCCTTTTTTGCCGTGACAGATCCGTCAGTAGAAGAGGGAATTAACCGCTTAATAAAGCTTGAAGCCAAAAAGATTATCATTCTTCCCTACTTCTTATTTACGGGGGTATTAATCAAGGAACTTGAAAGAATGGTAGAGCAATTAAAAATAAAATATCCTGATTGTCAGTTTAAACTTGCGGGTTTTTTTGGCTTTCATCCAAACTTGGAAGTTATTTTAAAAGAACGAATCAATGAGGCACTTAAGGAAGATGTCAGAATGAATTGTGATACCTGTCAATATCGTTTTGAAGCAAGCAAGCATACGGGGCACCACCATCATCATCATGAGCCAGGACACCATCATGACCACGTGCATCATCATGATCACCACCATGATCATTGTCAACATGGCGAAAGCCAACATCACGATGGACATAATAGTCAAAAAGACATCTGCGGTAACCGATGATTCTACTGATTGCCGGTACAAGTGATGCTCGGGATCTGGGGCTCCAAATAAAAGCAAGAGGCTTTTCCCAAATCGCGACGGTGGTATCGCCCAATGCGGCAAAAGAATGGCACGATGCTGAAATTTCCGTACGAGTTGGCAGGTTAACGGCGGAGAAAATGAAAGATATTATTGCCCAAAATCAGATCACCACCATTGTCGATGCCAGTCATCCCTTTGCGGAAGAAGCCAGTATAAATGCGATTGCGGCTGCCAAGCATTGTGGGATTCCTTATATCCGCTTTGAACGGGAATCAGTAAGGATAAACAACCCCTCCATCTCCTATGTCGATAGTTATCAAGAAGCAGCAGAACTTGCTGCAAGGAAAAAAGGGGTGGTATTTTTGACAACCGGAAGCAAGACGCTTCCAGTGTTCGCCGATAAGCTTCTTCCATTGCCAGATGTCAGAATGGTGATCCGTCTCCTTCCGCAAAAAGAGAACTTGGAAACATGTGAAAGGCTACACATTCCCCAGAAGAATATCGTGGCGATGCAAGGGCCATTTACGAAGGAATTTAACAAAGCCTTGTTTGCGTTATATAAGACAACGGTGATGATTACAAAAGAAAGCGGAAAAGTCGGGTCTTTAGAAGAGAAACTGACAGCTGCTTTGGAGCTGGGAATTGATACGATCATCATCAAACGCCCTACTGTCGATTATGGAACCGTATATTGGACGTTTGAAGACGTGATTCATCATTTAAAAGGTGTAGAAAGGGAAGGGAACCATGATTGATTTTAAAACGGAGTTTAAACCATATACCATTCAACCACAAAAAATTGAGGGCCGAAGCTTTGAAATAATTGACGAGGAAATTGGCAGTCACTCCTATACAGCGGAACAATACCCGATCGTTCAAAGGGTCATTCATTCCACAGCCGATTTTGAACTGGGGAAAAGCTTACGATTTCATCACGATGCCATTCAGGCCGGGATCCGTGCGATCAAAACGGGGAAAAAAATTGTTACCGATATCAAGATGGTAAGTGCCGGGATTAACAAACGCCGAATTGAAAAATTTGGCTGTTCGGTCCATGAATATATTACTGATGAAGGAGTTGTCAAGGAAGCACGTGCTTTAAATGTTACCAGATCCATTGTCGCCATGCGAAAAGGGATAAAGGAAGCGGAAGGTGGTATTTTTGCAATCGGAAATGCCCCAACTGCCTTGCTGGAATTAATCCGTCTGATAAAACAGGGGGCACCAAAGCCGGGATTGATCATTGGGTTCCCTGTCGGCTTTGTCTCGGCAACAGAATCAAAGGAAGAGCTGATGAAATTAGATATTCCGTTTATTACCAATCAAGGGAGGAAAGGCGGGAGTACGGTTGCTGTTGCAGCCGTAAATGCCATTGCCATTATGGCAGAAAGGGTGGAATGATGTTAGATCAACAGACCCAGCCACTTAGATTTGGATATACAACGGGAGCCTGTGCAACCGCAGCGACGAAGGCAGCTTTAATCGCCTTGATTACCGGGGAAAGCCAAGAAGAAGTGACAATTTTGATTCCTGCCGGTAACCAGGTGAAATTCACCATTGAGGAAATGGTCATTTCCAAGGGCCAAGTAACCGCGGGAATTATGAAGGATGGTGGTGACGATCCCGATGCCACACATGGTGCGCTCATTCAATCAACCGTTTCCTGGAGGAAAAATGACAGAATTGCTTTAGATGGAGGCAAGGGTGTAGGACGCGTCACCAAAGAAGGTCTTCCAATTCCTGTAGGAGAGGCGGCGATCAATCCCGTCCCAAGACAAATGATTGAAGCAGCGGCGGGAGAGATCTTGCGGCAGTATGGTGTGGGGGACGGTGTATCAATTATGATTTCTGTTCCAAAAGGCGAGGAAATTGCCAAAAAAACTCTTAATGGAAGATTGGGGATTATTGGCGGCATCTCGATATTGGGGACCCGTGGAATCGTCGTCCCTTTTTCAGCAGAGGCCTATACAGCAAGCATTTCCTTGGCGATCAAGGTAGCTAGAAAAGCAGGCTGTAAGCATGTCGTCTTAACGACTGGAGGACGTAGTGAAAAATATGCGATGAAACAGTATCCCTACCTGCCGCAAGTAGCTTTTATTGAAATGGGTGACTTTGTTGGATTTGCCCTTAAAGAATGTAAGCAGCAAGGGATCAAGCAGGTATCGCTGGTCGGAATGGTTGGCAAGTTTTCCAAAATTGCGCAAGGGAAAATGAACGTCCATGCGAGAAAGATTGAGATAAATTTTTCCTTTCTTGCCCAAATTGCCAAAGAAGCAGGAGTAAAAGAAACCATTCTGCCGGACATTGTCCGGGCCAATACAGCCGCAAAAGTGGCTGAAATCATGATCAGGATCGGGAATTACCAGTTCTTTCAGTTAATATGTGAATACTGCTGCCAATCAGCTTTGGCTGAAATTGGTGGTGGACTGAAGGTGGAAACAAGCCTTTATACCCTTTCAGGTGACTTCTTAGGAAAGGCGGAACGACAATGAACCAGTCTGTTAAATTAATCGGAATTGGAGACGGCGGCCCGGAAAGCTTATTGCCCATTTATCAGAGATGGATTGATGAAAGTGAGAGATTAGTAGGCGGGGAGCGCCATTTAGCTTTTTTCCCCCAATATAAAGGTGAAATAGTAGCGATCAAGGGCAATTTGGAACAGCTTCTGGAACGATTGCAAAAGGAACCGAAAAATACAGTCATCCTGGCTTCCGGGGATCCCTTGTTTTACGGTATTGGTAACAAGCTCTCAAGCAGTATAGGGTTGGAAATATATCCTCATGTCAGTTCGATTCAGCTTGCTTTTGCTAAAATAGGTGAGCCTTGGCAGGATGCTTATGTCACCAGCATTCATGGACGATCGATGAAGGGACTGGCACAGCGGATTGATGGAAAATCAAAGGTCGCTGTCTTGACGGATAAAGTAAACACCCCCGTGGCCCTGGCCGACTACTTATTATCATTTGGGATGAACGAGTACCGTCTTTTTGTTGCGGAAAACCTTGGCAGTGAAACGGAAAAGTCAGGCTGGTATAACCTGGAGGAAGTAAGGAAGAAGGAATTTTCTCCCTTAAATATTGTGATTCTGAAAAAGTCAGGATTAGCACCACGTTGGCCGGTCGGGATAAATGATGAAGAGTTTTTCCAGCGAAAGCCGGAAAAAGGCCTCATGACCAAAAAGGAAGTGCGACTTCTTTCTTTGGCTGCACTCGGTTTACAAGCGGACAGTATCGTTTGGGATATCGGAACCTGTACCGGCTCACTCGCCATCGAAGCTGCAAGAATTGCCAGAGAAGGGATAGTTTATGCGATTGAGAAAAACATCAATGACTTGGCGAATTGCCAAAAAAACATGATGAAATTTCGCGCCGATCTAACGCTTGTCCATGGAAAGGCACCGGATGGGCTGTCGCCATTCGCTGACCCTGATGCGGTCTTTATTGGCGGGGCTTCAGATGCTCTTTCGCCAATATTGGATGTTTGCTGTGATCGGCTGAGACCTGGCGGAAAAATTGTCATCAATGCAGCCACTATTGAAAAACTAAATGATGCCGTCACAATGTTGAAAGAACGAAAATTTTCCGTGAGCATCACCCTTGTACAAATATCAAAAAGCAAGCCGGTACTGCAGTTAACAAGATTTGCAGCCTATAACCCTATTTACATTATTACCGGTACTCGGGAGGGAGAATCATAATATGCTTGGCAGGTTATATGGATTGGGAGTTGGACCGGGAGATCCAGAATTGATTACGGTTAAAGCAGCGAGAATTTTACAGGAATCCCCTGTGATTGCTTTCCCAAAAAAACGAGACGGTCACAACAGCTATGCCTATTATATTGTCGACACATATATTGACCAAAAGGAAAAGGAAATGTTGGGGTTGATTTTTCCAATGACTAAAGACCCCGAAGAACTGAATCAGAAGTGGTCACAATCTGTTGAACAAATTTGGGAGAAGCTGGCCGCAGGGAAAAATGTGGCTTTTGTAACAGAAGGAGATCCTCTCCTGTTTAGTACCTTTATCTTTATGATGAATCTAATGAGAGACAGACACCCGGAAGCGGTTATTGAAATAGTACCGGGGATTACTTCCATGGGTGGAGCCGCAGCAAGGCTCGGTATCCCGCTAGCTGACGGTGAAGACCATGTGGCGATTATTCCGGCTTGCGATGACTACGATAAGATGAAAAAGGCCATCAATGACCATGATTGCATCATATTTATAAAAGTAGCCAAAGTAAAAGACCTGATGTTACAGGTGCTGAAAGACCTGAACTTACTGGATCGGGCATATGTCGTCACAAAAGTGACCTCTGAAGATGAGATCATTTGGAAAACCAATGAACTCGCAGGAGTGGAGTTGGAATATTTATCGCTGATGGTGGTGAGAAAGTAATGAAGCTATTTATTGTTGGAGCTGGTCCCGGGGACCCGGATTTAATTACTGTCAAGGGGTTAAAGCTTCTAAAGGAAGCAGATGCCATTTTTTATGCTGATTCGCTTGTGAATGATGCGCTGCTGACAGAAGTCAAGCCACATGCGAAAATTATAAAAACAGCTCCGCTTCATCTGGAAGAAATCGTAGATATGATGGAAGTGTGTTTGCTGGAGGGAAAAAAGGTTGTTCGCCTGCATACGGGGGATCCGGCGATGTATGGTGCCATAATGGAACAAATGGCGCTCCTGAAGGAAAGGAATATCGACGTAGAAATTGTCCCTGGTGTAAGCTCCGTATTTGCTGCGGCAGCGGCTGTTGGTGCAGAGTTGACGATTCCGGATCTTACCCAAACGGTGATCTTGACAAGAGTGGAAGGACGGACCCGGTCCCGGAACGTGAAAAATTGCGGAAATTGGCTGCACACCATTGCACCATTGGCTTGTTTTTAAGTGCTGCTTTAACGAAAATAGTTGTGTCCGAATTTATTGCAGCCGGTTGGCGTGATGATACTCCTGTTGTTGTCGTATACCGGGCAACCTGGCCTGACCAAAAGATTATCCGGACAACACTGGCGCAATTGGAGCAGGCGATGAAGGCTGAAGGCGTCCGCAAGCAGGCGATGATTCTGGCAGGATGGGCACTGGATGAACGTATTTTGGAGAAGGAATATCGTTCCAAACTTTATAATAAGGCTTTCCCCCATGGATATCGGAGTGTGAAAGGATGAATCTGCAGCTTGGTCCATATGCCGTTGTAGCGATTACCAAAAACGGAGCAGAGCTTGCCGGGAAATTACAGAATTCGTTAGGCCATACTGATATTTATGTAAAAAGAAAGTTTTTGAAAGAAGCAGGGAGCAATGCTGCAGCATTTGCCTTTGATGAAAGTGCAAGCGAATTGATCGGAAGACTTTTTCACTCCTATAAAGGCTTGATTCTGCTCTTTTCATTAGGTGCGGCTGTCCGTTTGATTGCCCCATATTTAAAAGATAAGAAGACTGACCCGGCGGTCGTTGTCGTTGATGAACAAGGAAAATATGCCATCAGCGTGGTTTCCGGACATCTTGGCGGGGCCAACCAATTAACGGAGCGTGTGGCTGAAATACTTCAGGCCCATTCGGTCATTACCACTGCATCTGACCGGCAAAAAACCATTGCGGTCGATTTATTGGGAAAAGAATTCGGCTGGACGTGGGAATCACCGGAAAATTTAACGGCGGTCAGCGCTGCCGTTGTAAATGGAGAGAGTGTTGTTATTATTCAAGAATCTGGGGAAAGAACCTGGTGGCCGGAAAAAGTGGAATTGCCAGCAAATCTTAAGCTCGTTGGGGATTTTAGCACTGCCTTGGCCGCAAAGCCTGATGCAGTCATTTGGATCACGCATCGCTTAATCAGTCATCAGGAATTAGCGGCCTTCCCTGTTTCCATCATCTATCGCCCGAAAGTGCTTGTTTTAGGGATGGGCTGTAACCGGGGTACTTCCGAGCAGGAAATTGAAGCTGTTATTAAGGAAACACTGGCTGAGTTAAAGTTCTCAATTAATAGTGTTAAAGCCATATGTACCATTAATATAAAAAAAGATTAGCCGGGGTTATGGAAAATCGTTGATAATCATGGCTGGGAATTTCATTATTACACCTCGGAAGAATTAAACTCAGTCAAGCTGGAGGCGCCATCAACGACTGTCTTTCACTATACGGGAGCATATGGAGTCAGCGAGCCGGCGGCCAAATTATATAGTGGTGCTGCAAGCCTCGCAGTAGTAAAAAAGAAATCTGGTAATGTGACCATCTCAGTTGCTGTCAGAACAAATAAAGTTGGAAGTTTTTTTGAAACATGCCAGAAAAGGGGTGAAATTGTTGAGTTCAAATAGATTAGTCATTGCCGGAACCGGAAGCGGGGTAGGCAAAACAACCCTTACAATCGGCTTAATGGCGGCCCTGAGAAAGAAAAACTTGCAAGTACAAGGGTATAAATGTGGACCTGATTATATTGATCCCTCCTATCATACAGCGGTCACAGGCAGACCTTCACGAAATTTGGACAGCTGGATGCAGGACCATGACTTGGTGAAAGACATTATCCGGCGATCCAGTGCGGATGCTGATATTTCAATCATTGAGGGCGTCATGGGACTCTTTGATGGAAAAGCTCCCACCTCAAATGTTGGAAGTACAGCGGAAATTAGTGTCATTACCCAAAGTCCTGTCATCCTGGTTGTTAATTGTGCCAGCATGGCCCGCAGTGTAGCTGCCATTGTCAAAGGGTTTCAATCTTTCGCCCCTAAGGTAAATATTGTGGCTGTTATCGCCAACAAGGCGGGGAGCGAGGGACACTACCAGCTGGTAAAAACCGCTGTGGAACAGGAGTGTCACATCCCTGTTATTGGGTACTTAAAGGCAGATACGGCTGTTAAAATACCAGAACGGCATTTGGGACTTATTCCTTCCATTGAGCGTGGTGAATTGGCCTCCTTCTTTGAAAAACTTGGAAAACTAGTGGCAGAAACCATTGATCTTGATCAATTAATGGCCTTATCGGAGGCACCGCCGATCGCTACAACCACCCCGTCCATTTTTGCACGGAAACAGGAGCAAACTGTAAAGATTGCGGTGGCACAGGATGCAGCGTTTAATTTTTATTATCAGGAAAATCTCGACTTGCTGTCGGCGTTCGGAGCGGAATTATCCTTTTTTTCGCCATTAAATGACGAACCGCTTCCAAAGGGGGCTGCCGGGCTGTACCTAGGCGGCGGGTTTCCGGAAGAATTTGCAGAAATTTTATCAATGAGGTCAGCTGTGAAGGCGTCAATACGGACTGCGATTAAGAATGGTCTGCCTACGATTGCCGAGTGTGGCGGATTTATGTATCTTACCGAAGCGATCGAAACGAAAGATGGGAAAAGCTTTGATATGGTCGGTGCCATCCCGGGAAAAGTAGTGATGCAAGGCCATCTAGTTGCCCTTGGATACCGTGAAATAACGGGAAGATCCGGGAATCCCTTTTTATCTCAGGGGATGTCAGCCAAAGGACATGAATTCCATTATTCTGTTTATGTATCGCAGGCAGAGATGCCGTATGCCTACGAAACAACAAGCAGGAGAAACTCCCAGCCGGAAGGGTACATGAATGGGAACCTCGTTGCCGGGTATAGCCATTTTTACTTTGCCTCATGTCCGAAAATGGTGGAAAATTGGATTAACAAGTGTAAGGAGTGGAACAGCAGATGACGAAGGCCCAGCGGTTAATGATTCAAGCGACCAATTCCGATGCTGGCAAGAGCGTATTAGTTACCGCATTTTGTCGGATCTTTGCCCAAGATGGTTATAAAACAGCGCCTTATAAATCACAGAACATGGCATTAAATTCCTACATTACTGTTGATGGTTTTGAAATCGGCCGTGCCCAGGGTGTTCAGGCGGAGGCTGCCGGGATTTTGGCAACGACAGACATGAACCCGATTTTAATCAAGCCGAGCCGGGAAAACGAATCCCAAATTGTTGTCAATGGCAAACCCTATAGAAATATGGCTGCTTTTGAATATCGCGAGGATTTTTTTAACAAAGGGTTGGAGCTCATAAAGGCATCTCTGGAGAGACTGGACCAACAATATGAACGAATTATCATTGAAGGCGCCGGGAGTCCTGCTGAAATCAACTTAAATGATCGTGAATTAGTTAATATGCGGGTAGCCAAGCTGGCCAACGCTCCGGTCATCCTCGTAGGGGATATTGAAAAGGGCGGGGTATTTGCCAGTTTAGTAGGTACATTGCAATTACTGTCAGAGGAAGATCGGCGGCGAATTATCGGTGTGGTGATTAATAAATTTCGCGGTGACATCGCTCTATTGCAGCCGGGCCTTGATTGGTTCGAACAGTATACAGGTGTACCAGTTCTTGGTGTTGTTCCTTATCTTCCTAATTTAACTATCGAGGCGGAGGATTCCTTGATTCTCGATAGCTATACGGCGCAGCAAGATTTGACGAAAGATCTTGATATTGCCGTGATTCGTTATCCGAAAATATCCAATTTCACTGATATCGATCCGTTCTTCGCAGAATCAGACTGTGATGTAAGGTTTGTGAGCAGACCAGATCAACTGAAAAATCCAGATATCCTTATTTTGCCGGGAAGTAAAAATACGATTGAGGATTTGCAATTCCTCGAGCAAAGCGGGTTGAAAGAAGCCATTTTAGCTTTGCAAGCAAAAGGGAATACCATTGTATTTGGAATTTGCGGTGGCTTTCAAATGCTTGGGGAGGAGATTCAGGACCCGGATCATATCGAAACAACCTGTGAAAAAATGGCGGGGTTGGCCCTTCTCCCGATTCATACCGTTATGACCGCGGAAAAGACAACCGTTTTATCTAAAGGGGTTGTAACCTATCAAAATAAGCAATTTACGATTAACGGGTACGAGATTCATATGGGACAAACTCATTTGAAAGGTAATGCCGTCCCGTTCATTCAAATGGAAAAGGGATGCGATGGGTGCAAGCATTCATCCGAAAAGATACTCGGTTCTTATTTTCATGGAATCTTCCATAATGATGAATTTCGTGCCTATTTCTTAAATAAGGTAAGGGAAAGCAAAGGTTTGGCACCTTTAACGGAACGTGTTGCTTTCAGCCAACTACGGGAGGATGCCTTCGATCGTCTTGCAGAGCATGTAAGGCAGCATGTAAAAATGGAATTCATTACTCAAAAAATGAAACAATTTCAGCAGCGGGAAAGTTAGCGGATGAAGACAAAAACAACATTTTACTGCATTTTTTAATAGAAAGGAAAAGGTCGGATGAAGAGCGGAAAAGTATTTTTAGTCGGGGCCGGACCCGGGGATGCTAAGCTTATCACAGTTTACGGTTTGGAATGTATCAAGAAAGCGGATGTCATCGTCTATGACCGCCTGATTAAAGAGGAACTATTACATTTTGCAAAGCCAACAGTTGAGTTAATCTTTTGTGGGAAATTCCCGGGAAATCATACGATGGTTCAGGATCGAATTAATAGTATATTAGTCAAGAAGGCATGTGAAGGGAACATCGTTACACGGTTAAAAGGGGGTGACCCATTTGTTTTCGGCCGAGGGGGTGAAGAGGCGGCAATTTTAGCCGAGAACTCAATTCCATATGAGATTGTTCCCGGTGTCACCTCGAGTATTGCCGCTTCCGCCTATGCCGGGATTCCGGTTACCCATCGGGGGTATGCCTCTTCTTTTGCTATGATTACCGGGCATGGTCGTCTTTATAAGGAGCCGGATAAGATCAATTGGCGGGCCCTTGCGACGGGAATTGACACGCTTGCCTTTTATATGGGGATTCGAAATCTTGACTATATATGTGAACAACTGATAAACAACGGAAGAAAGGCAGACACGCCGACAGCCGTGATTGAATGGGGGACAACGGAATATCAACGGACGGTAACCGGTACCTTGGAGACGATTCACTCCAAAGTGGAAAAAGAACAAATAACCAACCCGGCTATCATTTTGGTCGGAAATGTTGTTCAATTAAGAAAACAGCTTAAATGGTTTGAAGAGGAAAAGTTGAACGAGCCACTTCCCGTTTTTTTACAGGAATAGACAGGACTTTTTCGAGGAGAAACATTATGAAGCTTATTTTTCTCAGACATGGACAAACAGATTGGAATGTGCAAAGAAGAATCCAAGGATGTCAAGACACGGAATTAAATCAAACAGGTAGAGAGCAAATTAAGCGAATAGCTGTTGAGACAAAGGAACCTTGGCAGGTATCGCGGATTATTTCCAGTCCATTGGCAAGAGCACGGCAATCGGCGGATATTTTTAGTTCTGTCCATCAAGTTCCTGTCAGCGTTTCTCGTTTTTTTCGGGAACGGCATTTTGGTTTTTTGGAAGGTCAATCCATAGAGGACATAGAGAGGAAATATTTGATTGACTGTGAAGAAATTCCTGACAGCCGCTTTGGGATGGAGCCATTGGATCAAGTCAAGGTAAGAGTCATAAAAGGGATCAATATGCTAAAGGAAACTCATCAAAAACAAACACTTTTGATTATTACCCATGGCAGTATTATCAAATTGCTGGGGAATATATATGGCTATGACATGGGGATCATCACAAATGGCGGATATATCGAATTGGAATTGAATGACGAGAATAGTTTTTGGTGGGATTCCTACTATATGGATAAGTTTGAGGATATGCGCAAGTTTTGATAAAAGTGGATACAATTTTTCATGATTGAGATGGCTGGGGGGAATGCTGCTTGAAATGGCCAGCGCATGGAGCAAATTTAAATTATTTATTTGAAGCCTTAAAGATGCCTAAACCTGAAAGAATCATTGACTTCAGTGCCAATATTAATCCTCTTGGACCACCTCCATTGTTAAAAGAGCAATGGCATCAATTATATGATAGGATATCCGATTATCCTGACCCGATGGGATTTCTGTTAAAAAAAAGAATTGCCGAGAGGGAAGGATTGCTGGCAGAGCAGGTTTTAATCGGAAATGGTGGAGCTGAAATCATCTCGTTAATAGGCCGGATGCTCTCCGGCAAAAGGGTTGTCATTGTCCAACCTGCTTTTTCTGAATATGAAAAGGTCTGCCGGGTGAATGGATGTTCCATTGAATATCATCAGCTAAAACCGGATCATTGGGAGTGGGCGGACGAGGGCCTGGATCGAAAACTTGAACATGCAGATGCTATGTTTTTTTGTAATCCAAGCAACCCAACCGGCGTTTATTACCCAAAAACAGTTGTCCTCCATTTGCTGGAGAAATGCGCAACAAATAACTGTCTTTTGATTGTGGATGAAGCTTTTTACGATTTTGTTCCCACCTATGAGAGCATTGTCGAATATATGAAGGATTTCGCAAATTTACTGGTGATTCGCTCAATGACCAAAATGTTTGCCATTCCGGGGATCCGGCTTGGTTATTTGCTGGGAGATCCAACCATGATTAAAGAGATTGGTAAATTTCAACCTGAATGGAGTATAAATGCCCTTGCTTTAATGGTAGGGGAATGGTGTCTTTCCAGCGAAAACCATATAACCAAAACAATTAAGCTGATTGAAGCAGAAAAAGCAAGGCTGACAGATTTTTATGTTGCGGAAAACTTCCTAGTTTCTCCGTCCAGTACGAACTTTTATTTGCTAAGAGACCCTTCATTGGAAGACCAATTTCCGTTTTATCAATTTCTCATCACACAAGGGATGATTCCCCGTCATACGATGAATTTCGTCGGACTGGAAGGGACGTGGATGAGGTTTGCCATCAAATCACCAGATGCCAATGACCAGTTGGTCGGGGCGATTGTCGCATGGCGAAATCTTTAATAGAAGGGCCTTTAAGTTTTTTCGTCTATCATCAGCCATCAAGACATGTAAGGAGAGGTATGTCAAATGAGAATCTATACACGTACAGGAGACAAAGGGCAAACAAGTATCATTGGCGGCAGAGTGGATAAAGATGACATTCGTGTCCAAGCGTATGGAACCGTCGATGAGGTGAACTGCTTTCTGGGCCAGGCCATAACCCAACTGGATGGAGAGCTTTTCCAGGATATTTTGGCTGACCTTGAAACCATTCAGCATGAACTATTTGATTGTGGAGGAGATTTAGCCAATGTTACTGCCACCCGTCCTTTAAAGCTGAAAAAAGCATCAGTGGACAAGCTGGAAAAGAAGATTGACCTGTTGATGGCGGAAGCTCCTAACATTGAACATTTTATTTTACCAGGAGGAACTCCGGCCGCTGCGTCCATCCACATCGCCAGGGCAATCACACGAAGAGCCGAAAGATTAGTTGTTTCATTAAGGAAAGCTTCCCCGAGATTTCGGAAACCGCTTTGCAATACTTAAATCGCTTATCCGACTACTTCTTTGCCCTGGCGCGAGTAATCAATTTTCGTCTACATCACAAAGATGTTGAATATATCCGCAGCGCTAAAGTATTCAGAACAGGCAAACGTCTCAAGGAAAAATAGAGACAAAGAACAAAAGCTGGTGTCAGGCAACTTGGAGATTTCTAACAAACTGTCCACCCCACACGGACATTTGTCCACGGATGGTGCCTGACACCATTTAAAGGCGATACAAACTAAATACCTCCTGCCAATTCCACTTGCCGTAATACGAACTGGCCAGGGTTATGTTTTTTATCCAATGTTTCCCCACATTTCTCCCATCTGAAAACATGACATCGGCGGTTCGTGGATTTGTATTACTGATCCAAAATAACTGTCGGTTGAAAAACTCCGGTGCATAATCGCCTTCATTTAATTCAGGGTAGCTGGCCGGCTTGGCCTTTCCGGTAGAAGCATTTACTTTAAACAAACTTGGTAGGGGTCTTAGATGCAATGGGGCTTGTTCATCTTCAACCAGGCGGGAAACAAATAACCAGCCGTCGTTTTTCCAGGTAAAGTCACCGTCGACCAAGCCATCCGGTGTGTAGACAAGTCCTTTTGTGGAGGTGGCCTGGATGGCCCGCAATTGTTTGTTTATGTTTGCTTCTCGGCCAGTCCCGCTAATATAGGCAAGAATGTTCTTCTTTGGTGCCCAGCGAAACCAATCTATTTCATCGATGCGGCGAAATAATTTTCCGTCCGCGGAAAGGATGCAAAGCGTGTTGCTGTCTGCAGATACTGAGGCGGTCGGGACAAGTAAAAAGCTAAGCCATCTGTGGTCGTGTGACCACTTAAACTGGCTTGTACTGACCACAATTTCATTGCTTCCAACCGGCACCGTATAAAAGTGATTGATTACAGGTTCCTGTTGATTTTTCCCTAACATCACTTGGTATAAAAGAATATCAGAATTGAGCAGTTGATTTTTCTTTTTTGAGACTAATAGGCCGTCACCGCTTGGCAACCAGGAAAAGTTTTCGATTGACTTCGCGACGAGACGAATAGATAAGGTCTCTGAAGGTTCTATCGTTAATACATATACATCATTCTGTATCATAAAACTCAGTTCCGTTTTCCTTGGCGACCACTGAAAATGGTTACTTACCTCTTCCTTCACTTTTAAGTGTTTGTTGGTCGGAAGATGATAAAGCCACAGTTCGTCGGGATTTCTGCTGTCCTTTCTCCCCCTTAAGTAGGCGATCCAGCTGCCATCCTTGGACCATTTCGGAAAGCGGATATATTCCCTGTTCGTCAGCCGTCTTTCTTGCTTATCGATTTTCAACCAGAGGTCGTCATTTCTGATAAAAGCCGCCAGCATTGGTTTCGCTGCAGAAACCTGTACATGATGGCATGGAAAAAAAACTAAGCAGCACAACCAGCAATCTAATCAACTTTTTTAGCATGAAAATCACCTCATGTTAGTTTGTGCAATTTTTAGGGTTAACAAAATAAAAATTTGTGCTAAAGTGAAATGAGAATCTTTCATATGGAGGGATTATCCATGTTAGAAAATAGTTTTGTAATGGTTGCGATTATCCTTATAATAAATATTGTTTACGTATCATTTTTTACGATCAGAATGATTCTAACGCTAAAAGGCCAGCGTTATTTAGCTGCCTGTCTGAGTATGGTGGAAGTGGTCATTTACGTACTCGGACTTGGACTGGTTCTAAAAAACCTTAATGAAATCCAGAATTTGATTGCCTATGCCGTCGGGTACGGCATCGGCGTAATTATCGGGATGAAAATTGAAGAAAAGCTGGCATTGGGCTATATTACAGTCAATGTCATTACTACTGAGTGGGATAAAGACTTGCCTAAACTCATAAGGGAAAAGGGCTACGGGGTCACGGACTGGCAGGCCCATGGTCTGGAGGGAAACCGGATGGCAATGCAAATTTTGACTCCGCGAAAATTAGAATTAAAGCTTTATGACACCATCAAAAGTCTGGACCCAAAAGCCTTTATCATATCATACGAGCCAAAAACGATTCACGGCGGTTTTTGGGTGAAATCAGTGAAACGAGGGCAGCTGTTTAAATGAGTAAAAAGAAATTTGAAGTCAGGGAATATGAAAGTATTGATGAATGTCTTAATAGAATGAAACAGGAAGGATACGTACCAGTTCGCAGGATTGAGAAGCCGATTTTTCAAGAAATAAAAAAAGGAAATGAGGCAATTTATGAACCAGTCGGTCGACAAATCGTCTTTGAGGCAAAGTTAATTAAGTAAAACCCGAACGTTTTACTGAATAAGATAAATTATCGTTCGATTTATTTATTGACACCTTGATGATTTACCTGTTAAGATAAAGGTAGTCAATAAGAAATTCCATTACCCTCGTATATCCATGGGAATATGGCCCATAAGTTTCTACCCAATAACCGTAAATTATTGGACTATGAGGGAAAGTCAATATGTTCGGCAACCGGAGGGCGTAGGCCCTTGCTTTGTGTTGACCTGATTTTTTCTATGCCCGGGCAAATGGCTTTCTCTTTTTTGAGAGGCTGTTTGCTTCGGGTTTTTTAATTGGCAAATGGCGGCAAGCCACGTACATAGGTATACCTAAAAAAGGGGGGCTTTGGATGACACAGGTTGGAGTGATTATGGGAAGTAAATCGGATTGGGAAACGATGAAGCATGCTTGCGATGTGCTGGAGCAACTGGGGGTTAGCTATGAAAAAAAAGTGGTATCTGCCCATCGGACACCTGATTTGATGTTTACATACGCAGAAGAGGCGAGAGATAGGGGCCTAAAAGTTATTATTGCCGGTGCAGGGGGAGCAGCGCATCTTCCGGGAATGGTGGCCGCTAAAACAACGTTGCCAGTCATTGGCGTTCCCGTTCAATCGAGAGCTCTGAACGGATTGGATTCGTTATTGTCGATTGTGCAAATGCCTGGCGGTGTACCGGTAGCGACGGTGGCAATTGGTAAGGCCGGGGCGGTCAATGCCGGACTTTTGGCGGCCCAAATTATCGCGACAGAGGATGTCGTCTTAGCAGAACGGATGGCGGCCAGAAGAGAGGCAACCCGTCAAGAAGTGTTAGAAAGTAGTGATCAACTTGTTTGATAAGGTTATTTTACCGGGTGCTACGATTGGGATTGTTGGCGGTGGGCAACTTGGGAGAATGCTTGCGCTGGCAGCAAAGGCACAGGGTTTTCGGGTGGCAGTATTAGAGCCGACTGCCGATTCTCCATGCGGCCAGGTAGCCGATATTGAAGTGATTGGAGCCTATGATGACCGCGAAGCAATCAGTAAATTGGCCGCGGTCAGTGATGTTATTACCTATGAATTTGAAAATATCGATGCCGATACACTAAGGTGGATTTGCGATCAGGCGTATGTCCCGCAAGGACCCGAGCTGTTGGCCATCACTCAGGACCGGATCAAAGAAAAAGCGGCAATTCGTCAGGCCGGTGTTGAGGTTGCACCATATGAGGTAATTGAAACGATCGAAGATTTATTTTTAAAAATAGAAAAAGTTGGTTATCCGGCGGTGCTGAAGACAGCGAGAGGTGGCTATGATGGCAAGGGGCAGCTGGTCATAAAGACGGAACAGGACTTGGCAAAGGGGGAGGATCTACTCAAACATGGAGCCTGTGTGTTGGAGAAATGGGTTCCCTTTACAAAAGAAATTTCAGTGATTGTAACGCGGAAATTTAACGGTGAAACAGCGATTTTTCCAGTTGGGGAAAATATTCATGTCGAAAATATTTTGCATCAAACCATTGTACCGGCAAGGATTTCTGTCGGTCTGCAGTTACGGGCAGTGGAAAAAGCCAAGCAGATTGCCGACTCGCTTGGATTAGTGGGGATCTTAGCAGTTGAAATGTTTGTCACCGAAGAAGGAACGATTTACATAAATGAACTGGCACCACGGCCGCATAACTCTGGGCATTACTCGATTGAGGCCAGCATGACATCACAGTTTGAACAGCATATCCGTGCTATCTGCAATTGGCCGCTGGGAAGTACTGAGCTATTAAAACCGGTCGTAATGGTCAACCTATTAGGAGAGCATTTAGAGCAGCTTTTTGCCGAAATTCCTTTCCTAACAGACTGGAAGATTCATTTATACGGGAAGAAGGATGCGAAGATCAAACGGAAGATGGGGCATGTGACATTATTAAGAGATTCAGTTGAAGCGGCTTTGGCTGAGGTCGAAAACAGCAAGATTTGGAATGGAGTTAAGCAAAAGATCGGAGGAAATGTAAAATGATTGATCGCTATACAAGACCGGAAATGGGTGCGATTTGGACAGAGGAGAACCGTTTTAATGCCTGGCTGGAGGTTGAGATTCTTGCCTGTGAGGCATGGGCGGAATTAGGTGAGATTCCAAAAGAGGATGTGCAAAGGCTGCGCCAAAATGCCTCTTTTAATATTGAGCGGATTAAGGAAATTGAAGCGGAAACAAGACATGATGTCGTCGCCTTTACCCGTGCTGTTTCGGAAACATTAGGCGAGGAGCGGAAATGGGTTCATTACGGTTTAACGTCAACAGATGTTGTTGATACGGCGCTTTCATATGTATTAAAGCAGGCCAACGAGATTTTATTGAAGGACATCGAAAACTTTATTGAGATTTTGCGAAATAAGGCAATCGAACATAAATACACCGTGATGATGGGACGGACACACGGCGTCCATGCCGAGCCAACGACCTTTGGATTAAAGCTGGCGCTTTGGCACGAAGAAATGAAACGTAATCTCGAGCGGTTTAAGCAGGCGGCAGACGGAATTGCCGTTGGAAAAATCTCCGGCGCTGTTGGCACCTATGCCAATATCGACCCGTTTGTCGAGCAATATGTTTGTGAAAAATTAGGTTTGCAGGCCGCGCCGATTTCGACGCAGACATTGCAGCGTGACCGTCATGCCCACTATATGTCGGTGCTGGCATTGATTGCGACTTCGATTGAAAAATTTGCTGTTGAGGTGCGGGGACTGCAGAAAAGTGAAACCCGTGAGGTCGAAGAGTTTTTTGCCAAGGGTCAAAAGGGGTCTTCAGCGATGCCGCATAAGCGCAATCCAATTGGCTCGGAAAACATGACAGGGATGGCGCGTGTGATTCGCGGCTATATGATGACCGCCTATGAGAATGTGCCGCTCTGGCATGAACGTGATATTTCCCATTCCTCTGCTGAGCGGATTATTTTACCGGATGCGACGATTGCCTTGAATTACATGCTCAACCGCTTCGGGGGGATTGTGAAAAACTTGACGGTTTATCCGGAAAATATGAAACGCAACATGGACCGCACCCTCGGGCTGATCTATTCCCAGCGTGTCCTGTTGGCACTGATTGATAAGGGTTTATCCCGGGAAGAAGCGTATGATACGGTACAGCCGAGAGCAATGGAAGCATGGGAGAAACAGGTGCCATTCCGCAGCCTGATTGAGGCCAATGAAAAAATTACTTCTCTGTTGTCACCGGAAGAGCTATACGATTGCTTTGATTATCATTACCATCTTAAACATGTCGATATGATCTTTGATCGACTCGGGCTAAATGACTAAATGATGGTCAACAATTAGCTTTAAAACCTAAGCGCAAGCATGATGTAGGGGCTTCACCTGCCCCTACAGATAATAAAAAAATTCCCAATATTAAAAAATAGGAGTGATCCACAATGAAGGAACTGCTATATGAAGGAAAAGCGAAGCGACTTTATGCAACAGAGGACGAACAGGTTGTTCTTGTTGAGTACAAAGATTCTGCTACCGCCTTCAACGGACAAAAAAAGGCGGAAATCGCCGGTAAGGGCAAATTAAATAACGAGATTACCAGTTTGTTATTTTTAAAGCTTAAAGAAAACGGTATCGATTCGCATTTTATTAAGCGTGTCTCGGAAAATGAACAACTTGTCAAAAAGGTGGCGATCATCCCGCTTGAGGTTGTTGTCCGCAACGTTGCTGCCGGCAGTCTGTCAAAGAGATTGGGAATTGAGGAGGGGGCACCATTAACTGCTCCCATCGTGGAGTTCTACCTGAAAAATGATGAACTTGGCGACCCGCTTGTCACCGTAGACCATATTTATGAACTAAAGGTAGCAAGTGCATCAGAGATAGCTATATTACGAGAAAAGGCACTACAAATTGATAAAGTGCTAACAGACTTTTTTGCTGACCTTGGCATTCGGTTAATCGATTTCAAGCTGGAATTTGGTAAGGATCAGGACGGACAAATTTTACTGGCCGATGAAATCTCCCCAGACACCTGCCGTCTATGGGACAAACAAACAAACGAAAAGTTGGATAAGGACGTATTTCGCCGTGATTTAGGCAGCCTGACAGAAGCGTATGAAAAGATTTTAGAAAAACTTGGAGGTCACCAGCATGTATAAAGTAAAGGTATATGTCATATTACGGGAAAGTGTTTTGGATCCGCAGGGCCAGGCTGTAACCCATTCGCTAAATTCGTTAAATTATCGAGAAGTAACCGATGTTCGCATCGGCAAATACATGGAATTGACAATCGAAAAATCGGAACGCGAGATCAATGAGGTAGTTGATGAAATTTGCCATAAGCTGCTTGCAAATCCAGTCATTGAAGATTACCGATACGAGATAGAGGAGTGTGTCGTGCAGTGAAGTTTGCGGTGATTGTCTTTCCGGGATCCAATTGTGATGTTGACATGTACCATGCGATTAAGGATGAGCTCGGGGAAGAAGTAGAATATGTATGGCATGATGCTGACACCTTAGACAGTTATGACGGAATCCTGCTTCCGGGCGGCTTTTCTTATGGCGATTATCTCCGTACTGGTGCAATTGCCCGTTTCAGCAGGGTGATGCAAGAGGTCATCAAAGCTGCCGATGCCGGGAAACCAATCCTTGGTGTCTGCAACGGATTTCAAATCCTTTTAGAAGCAGGCCTCTTGCCCGGGGCAATGCGGCGAAATGAAAGTCTTTCCTTCATTTGCAAGCCGGTTGAATTGAAGGTTGAAAACAACACCACTATGTTCACAAACAGCTACGAGGAAGGTCAGACGATTACGATCCCAGTCGCCCATGGCGAAGGGAATTACTACTGTGATCAAGAAACTCTAGCAAACTTGAAAGCAAAAAAGCAAATTGTTTTTACCTATAAGCAAAATCCGAACGGGAGTCTCGAAAATATCGCTGGAATCATCAATGAAAACGGAAATGTCCTCGGAATGATGCCGCACCCGGAACGGGCTGTAGATGCCCTTTTAGGCAGCGCAGACGGGCTGAAACTGTTTCAATCAATCGTAAAGACTTGGAGGGAATCGCATGTTGTTAAAGCATGAACCAAATCCAGAGCAAATCAAAGCCGAAAAACTCTATCAACAAATGGGTTTATCTGATGAAGAATTTACGATGGTTGAAAATATTCTTGGCCGCATTCCGAACTGGACAGAAACGGGCTTGTTTTCCGTCATGTGGTCGGAACATTGCAGCTATAAAACCTCCAAGCCGGTCTTAAAGAAATTCCCGACAACGGGGGAAAAAGTGCTTCAAGGTCCAGGCGAGGGTGCGGGGATTGTCGACATTGGCGATAATCAGGCGGTTGTGTTCAAAATCGAAAGTCATAACCATCCATCGGCGATTGAGCCCTATCAAGGTGCAGCCACAGGGGTAGGCGGAATTATCCGTGATGTTTTTTCAATGGGTGCCCGACCGATTGCGATGCTAAACTCCCTCCGTTTTGGGGAGCTTGATTCGGCCCGCGTTAAATATTTATTTAAAGAAGTTGTTGCCGGAATCGCTGGCTATGGTAACTGTATTGGAATTCCAACAGTTGGCGGTGAGGTGCAATTTGAACCAAGCTATGAGGGCAATCCGCTGGTAAACGCCATGTGTGTTGGTCTGATCGACCATAAGGATATTAAGAAAGGTCAGGCCCACGGTGCTGGCAATACGGTCATGTATGTAGGCGCGAAAACTGGCCGGGACGGGATCCATGGAGCCACCTTCGCTTCGGAAGAATTGACCGAACAGTCCGACGAAAAACGCCCGGCTGTACAGGTTGGTGACCCTTTCATGGAAAAACTGCTTCTTGAAGCCTGCCTGGAGCTAGTACAATCAGATGCTCTAGTGGGGATTCAGGATATGGGAGCAGCCGGCCTCACCAGTTCTTCGGCAGAAATGGCAAGCAAGGCCGGAATGGGGATCGAAATGAACCTCGACCTTGTACCACAGCGGGAAACCGGAATGACTGCCTATGAAATGATGCTGTCGGAGTCACAAGAGCGGATGCTGATTGTCATTGAAAAAGGCCGAGAGCAGGAAATTATTGATTTGTTTAAAAAATATGATCTGGAAGCAGTGGCAATTGGTACTGTCACCGATGATAAAAAACTGCGTCTAATCCATCATGGAGAAATCGTTGCCGACGTTCCGGTCGATGCACTGGCGGAGGATGCCCCGGTTTATCATAAGCCTTCAAAAGAACCTGCATATTTTGCCGAGTTCCAAGCGATGGCTCCAGAAGTTCCACAGGTTGACGACATAAAAGAAACATTCATCCAAATTCTGTCACAGCCAACGGTGGCCAGCAAAGAATGGGTTTACGAACAATATGACTACATGGTACGGACAAATACAGTTGTGGCACCGGGTTCTGATGCCGCCGTCCTTCGGATTAGAGGTACTAAGAAAGCATTGGCGATGACAACCGATTGTAATTCCCGCTTTGTTTATCTTGATCCGCAAACCGGTGGGAAAATTGCCGTCGCTGAAGCGGCCCGCAATCTTGTCTGCTCCGGTGCCGAACCATTAGCGGTTACCGATAACTTAAATTTCGGCAGCCCGGAAAAGCCGGAAGTATTTTGGCAGATAGAAAAATCCGCCGACGGCATTAGTGAAGCCTGCCGTGTCCTTGGAACTCCGGTCATCGGTGGGAACGTCTCTTTATACAACGAAACAAGCGGTACGGCCGTCTATCCAACCCCGGTCATTGGCATGGTGGGGCTTGTCACCGATCTTGACCATATTACAACGCAGCCGTTCAAAAACAGCGGCGACCTGATCTATTTAGTAGGGGAAACAAAACCGGAATTTGGCGGCAGCGAACTGCAAAAGCTGCTTAACAACGGAAGAATCTACGGCAAGGCCCCTGAAATAAACATCGAGCTTGAAAAAGAACGCCAGGATCAGGTACTGGCGGCTATTCGCGCCGGTGTCGTGCAGTCGGCACATGATTTAGCAGAGGGCGGTTTGGCCGTTGCTTTGGCAGAATGTCTTTTTGACAATGGGGAACTGGGGGCAGACATCCACTTAAATGGCAACCCGGTCACAGCTTTATTCAGCGAATCGCAGTCGCGTTTCCTATTATCGGTGAAAAAAGAAGATCAACAACAGTTTGAAAGTTTAGTAGCAGCCGAGCTGATTGGTCAAGTGAATCAAACCGGCAGCCTGAACATTACCGTCGAAGGGGAAAACATTTTGGAGGCGGAAGTTGCCGAATTACGCGCAGCCTGGAAAGGAGCGATCCCATGCTTGCTGAAATCAAGGGATTAAATGAAGAGTGCGGCATCTTTGGTGTTTGGGGACACCATGATGCCGCCCAGCTGACCTATTATGGCCTTCATGCCCTTCAGCATCGTGGCCAAGAGGGAACAGGGATTGTTGTTTCCGATGGCAAAATGTTAAAAGGGGTAAAGGGAGAAGGATTAGTAACGGAAATTTTCACCGCAGAAAGCATGGCTGAATTAACCGGATCGGCGGCCATCGGCCATGTCCGCTATGCAACAGCAGGAGGAGGCGGCTACGAGAACGTTCAGCCGCTCCTGTTCCATTCCCAAACCGGCAGTTTGGCGCTAGCCCATAATGGAAACTTGGTCAACGCCAATTTCTTAAAGCACCAGCTTGAAGCACAAGGAAGTATTTTTCAGACGAGCTCCGACTCAGAAGTATTGGCCCATCTGATCAGAAGAAGCGGTTTTCCCAACATCAGCGATCAAGTGAAAAATGCCTTGTCAATGCTAAAAGGGGCCTACGCTTATTTAATCATGACCGAGACCGAGCTAATGGTGGCATTGGACCCGCATGGCCTGCGACCGCTATCGCTCGGCTGTCTAGGTGATGCCTATGTTATCGCCTCGGAAACATGCGCCTTTGATGTCATCGGAGCCCAGTATATTCGTGATATTGAACCGGGAGAATTATTAATTATCAATGATATAGGCTTAAAGTCAGAACAGTTTGCTGTCAGTTCAACAAAAGCGATGTGCATGATGGAATATGTTTATTTTTCCAGGCCGGACAGCAATATTCTTGGCGTTAATGTCCATACAGCCAGGAAAAACATGGGGAAACGGCTGGCCCTTGAGGTGCCGATTGAGGCAGATGTGGTAACGGGTGTTCCAGACTCCAGTATTTCCGCAGCGATCGGTTATGCTGAAGCGGCCGGGATTCCTTATGAAATGGGGTTAATCAAGAACAAGTATGTCGGCAGGACGTTTATTCAACCCTCGCAATCGTTGCGGGAACAAGGGGTGAAAATGAAGCTGTCTGCAGTCCGCGGCGTTGTTGAAGGAAAACGGGTCATCATGGTGGATGATTCCATCGTTCGCGGCACGACGAGCCGACGAATCGTGAACCTGTTAAAAGAGGCAGGAGCGACAGAAGTCCACGTTGTCATCAGTTCTCCCCCGATAAAAAATCCTTGCTTTTACGGTATCGACACATCATCGAAGGAAGAATTGATCGCCTCCGATAAATCTGTCGAAGAAATCCGCCAGATTATTAGTGCTGATTCGTTAACCTTTTTAAGCTTGGAAGGAATGCTGGCAGCTTTAGGGCAAACAGAGGGAACGAACGGATTTTGCCTTGGCTGCTTTACCGGGAATTATCCGACAGAAATTTATCCCGATACACTTCAATACTATTACCAAAGGGGGTAGCGGCTGTGGCCAATGCATATAAACAAGCAGGCGTTGATATCGAAGCCGGCTATGAAGCAGTTAAACGAATGAAAAAGCATGTCGAAAAAACAGCCAGAGCCGGTGTCCTCGGCAGCCTGGGCGGTTTCGGCGGCATGTTTGACCTATCGGCATTAAATTTAAAAGAACCGGTGCTGGTGTCAGGCACCGATGGCGTCGGCACGAAAATCATGCTCGCTTTCATGCTGGATCGTCACGATACGATTGGAATTGATGCGGTCGCGATGTGTGTGAACGACATTGTCGTTCAAGGAGCAGAGCCGCTTTACTTTTTAGATTATATAGCCTGTGGAAAGGCAGAGCCTGAGAAAATTGAAGCCATTGTCAAGGGGGTCGCTGATGGCTGCCAGCAGGCCGGCTGTGCCTTAATCGGCGGGGAAACAGCAGAGATGCCTGGGCTTTACCGCGAAGAGGAGTACGATCTTGCCGGGTTTGCCGTAGGCGCTTGTGAAAAGCAGCAGCTTGTCACCGGCGAAACGATTAAGCCGGGTGATGTCTTAATTGGGCTGGCCTCAAGCGGCATTCACAGCAATGGTTACTCACTAGTGAGAAAGGTATTTAACAACTGGTCGTTGTTGGAGTTCGTGGATGGACTCGAGTGTACATTGGGCGATGAATTGTTGAAACCAACGAAAATCTATGTGAAATCGATCTTGGCTGCTCTGAAAAAATTCAATCTGAAGGGTATGGCCCATATCACCGGCGGCGGTTTTATCGAAAATATTCCACGGATGCTGCCGGAAGGTCTGGGGGCGGAGCTTGATGAAAGAAACTGGCAGATACCTGCTATTTTCAAGTTAATCTCTGAGGTTGGGCAAATTGATTATAACGAAATGTATAATATTTTTAACATGGGAATCGGTATGGTAATTGCTGTTGACCGGGAGGAAGCTTCTGCCGTAATGGAGCATTTTCAACAATGTGGTGAAACGGTTTATGAAATTGGGGTTGTAACCGCTCAAGAGGGGATCATTATTAAAGGACGCGGTGGACGCCGATGAAGAATATTGCCATCTTTGCATCTGGAAGCGGGAGCAATTTTCAAGCGATTGTCGAGGCGGTCAGGGCGGAAGAACTGGCGGCGAAAATTTGCCTGCTTGTTTGTGACAACCCAAAGGCCTATGTATTGGAGCGAGCAAGGAAGGCGAGGATTCCAACATTTATGTTTCAGCCAAGGGAATACGCCAGCAAGGAAGAGTTTGAGAAGCAAATTGTTACCCAGCTTAAGGAAAGAAACGTAGAGTTCATCGCACTTGCCGGCTATATGCGGCTGGTCGGGCCAACGCTTTTAAGGGAGTACGAAGGCCGGATTGTGAATATTCATCCGTCGCTGCTGCCGGAGTTCCCGGGTAAAGATGCCATTGGTCAGGCGTTGGCCGCCAACGCCAAATGGAGCGGTGTGACGATTCATTTTGTTGATCAAGGAATGGATACTGGTCCAATCATTGTTCAGGAACGAATCCGGATTGCCGATGATGAAACGAGAGAAAGTCTGCAACGGAAGATTCAGGATACCGAACACAAGTTATATCCAGCGATTCTGCAAATGCTGTTGACAAGAGGAGAGGGAAAATAAAATGAAAAAACGTGCATTAATAAGTGTCTCTGACAAAAGCGGAGTGGGGGAATTTGCTAAGGAACTCAGCCGTCTTGGGTTTGAAATTATTTCAACAGGCGGGACGAAAAAAATGCTCCAGGAGCAAGGTGTACCTGTTCTTGGTGTCAGTGATGTAACGGGATTCCCGGAAATTCTTGAAGGCCGTGTTAAGACATTAAATCCTTTGATCCATGGCGGGTTACTGGCCAAACATGATGATGAAGGGCATCAACAACAGCTAAAGGAACATGGCATTGAACCGATTCAACTTGTCTGTGTCAACTTGTATCCATTTCAGCAAACCATTGCAAAACCGGATGTAACCGTCGAGGATGCCATCGAAAATATTGATATCGGCGGACCGACGATGCTTCGGGCCTCGGCAAAAAACCATCAGTATGTAACGGTTGTCGTCGACCCGGCGGATTATGTAACGGTTATCGCTGAGTTAAAGGACCACGGTGAGACGACACTTGAAACGCGCCGTAAGCTGGCGGCAAAAGTTTTCCGTCATACGGCAGCCTATGATGCTCTTATTGCCGAATATATGACAAATCTTGCAGGTGAGGAAACGCCGGAAAAGTTAACAGTTACATATGAATTAAAGCAATCCCTTCGTTATGGTGAAAACCCGCATCAGAAGGCCGCTTTTTATCGCAAACCGCTCGGTTCGACCTTCTCGATTGCATATGCGAAACAGCTGCACGGAAAAGAATTATCCTACAATAATATCAATGATGCTGATGCTGCCCTGCAAATTGTCAAAGAATTCACTGACCCGGCGGCAGTTGCCGTAAAACATATGAACCCGTGTGGCGTCGGTACTGGAACAACGGTATTTGAGGCATTTGAAAAAGCCTTTGAGGCGGATCCAGTTTCAATTTTTGGCGGAATCGTTGCTTTCAACCGGGAAATCGATACGCAAACAGCTGCGAAACTTCATGAAATCTTCTTGGAAATAGTGATTGCCCCGTCCTTCACGGACGAAGCGGTAACGATTTTAGCAGCGAAAAAGAATATCCGCTTACTCACTGTTCCATTTGGACAGTCGCAAAAAGCAGAGTCGAAGTTGGTAACCGTTGAAGGCGGATTGCTTGTCCAAGATCGCGACAATTATACACTAGACGATGCCACGATCACGATCCCAACAAAGCGGCAGCCTACTCCTGAAGAATGGGCAGCTTTGAAGCTTGGGTGGAAGGTCGTGAAACATGTAAAGTCGAACGCGATTGTTGTTGCAAATCAAGATATGACGCTCGGGATTGGTGCGGGACAGATGAATCGCGTTGGTTCAGCAGAAATAGCCCTTAAACAGGCTGGCAAGCGAGCAGAAGGGGCGGCACTGGCCTCCGATGCCTTCTTCCCAATGGATGATACCGTCGAAGCAGCGGCAAAAGCAGGCATCACTGCGATTATTCAACCCGGCGGCTCGATTAAGGACGCGGATTCGATTAAAAAAGCCGATGAATATGGTATCGCCATGGTATTTACCGGGGTAAGACATTTTAAACATTAATGTTGAAGTGCTTTCTACGATTCGCTAATATGTTGGTTGAAATCGCTAATAAACTAGACGAAACCGCTAATAAACGAGTTGAAACCGCTAATAAATGAGTCGATATCGCAAATAAACGAGACAAAACCGCAAATCAGATTGTTAAATTCGCTAATATAACTCAATTAATCGTTATTTTTACAATAAGAAACGGAGGTGGGCAGCGTGAAGGTTCTAGTTATCGGACGCGGTGGCAGGGAGCATGCGATATGTCGCAAGGTCAGCGAAAGTCCGCTGGTTGAGAAAGTATTCGTGGCCCCCGGGAACCCCGGCATGACAGATGTGGCTGAACTTGTTGCCATTGAGGAGTCCAACCACGAACAGCTGCTGGATTTTGCCCAGTCTAAAGAGGTCGGCTTAACCATTATCGGTCCAGAGGTTCCGTTGTTAGCAGGACTGGCTGATCAATTTCAGGCGGCAGGATTAAAAGTGTTTGGTCCGCAAAAAGCAGCGGCGGAAATTGAAGGCAGCAAATCGTTCGCCAAAGAATTGATGAAAAAATATAAAATCCCAACGGCTGATTACGCGGTGTTTACCTCCTATGAGGAAGCGCGTCAGTATGTCGAGGAAAAAGGGGCGCCGATTGTCATCAAGGCAGACGGTTTAGCGGCAGGAAAGGGTGTAACAGTAGCGTTCACGAAAGAAGCGGCGTTCGCTGCTCTGGAGGAGATGTTAGTTGCGGCAAGATTTGGCGAAGCCTCTTCACGTGTTGTTGTCGAGGAGTTTTTGAGCGGGGAAGAATTTTCGTTAATGGCATTTGTCAATGGTGAGGTCGTGATACCGCTTGAAATTGCTCAAGATCATAAACGGGCATACGACGGGGACGAAGGTCCGAATACCGGCGGAATGGGGGCGTATTCCCCTGTGCCGCAAATCGGTTCGGAAACGGTGCAAACTGCCGTCGACACCATTTTGATTCCAGCCGCAAAAGCATTAGTGCAGGAAGGCAGGAGCTTTTGCGGAATTTTGTATGCAGGGTTGATCAAGACGGCTGAGGGTCCAAAGGTCATCGAGTTTAATGCTAGGTTTGGCGATCCGGAAACACAGGTGGTGCTCCCGCGGCTGCAATCAGATTTAGTCGAAGTAATCCTTGAACTTTTAAGTGGCGGCCGACCAGTTCTGACATGGGACTCCCAAGCAATGCTTGGGGTGGTTGTTGCTTCAAAAGGATATCCGGGAAGCTATCAAAACGGTGCTGTCCTGGCTGGTTTAGCAGACATTGATCAATTTGTTTTTCATGCTGGAACGGCCAAGAATCAGGCCGGGGACTTTGTTACAGCAGGCGGCAGGGTACTTCTTGTAGGGGCAAAAGCACCCGGACTCGCTGAGGCGCAGGCAAAGGTTTATAAAGAGCTTGAAAAAATAAACTGTTCGGGCATTTTTTATCGAAAAGATATCGGTATGAAGGTGATCGCCGCCGCATATCGCGACTGATTGACAAAACTCACAGTTACATGTGTAAGCATGCAAAAATCGGACTCGAAATTCATTGTCGAGCCCGATTTTTTGTACGGCGCATGAAAGCATACAGGATGGCGACAATGCTTCCAATTAACAAAATAACGACAAACGAAGTATGTGTTACCCATTCACCAATCATGGTGACCGACTTCCTTTCCGAAGGGCTGTCTGGTTAGGGGCAGCCATCTATTTTGTTTGAGAATGTGATCCCCTCATCAAGATGGGTTATCTGTGAAAACATCATCAGTCAGCCCTTCCATACCGTCGAGCGAATCTTGCTCACCGCTGGATTGCTGCGGCATTTGCTGACATTTCTCAAAAAATGCCGTCATCGGACAATAGCGAACAATTCCTTCCGCTACCTTCATGGCTGCGCAGATGGCGACAAACAAATAGGAATCCCGCCAAGGCCGTTTTACCAGTTTTGCTGTACACCATGTTAGAATCGTTAATCCTGCAGTAATTCGAATTAACGCGTTAATAATCCCAATATTTGGTTTTATATTCATTACGCTCACTCCTTCGCAAATCGTTTACAGTTTTTATCAATTCTTTACTGCTTTAACTGAGAAAATATGATAGTATAGTAATTAAGATAATTTGTAAGGGCTTTCTTTTTAGAAAAATTTCATTTGAATTATAGATATTACACTTAGGGAGGGTTTCGTATGCTGGAACAGCGCTACCGTTGGAAAAATAAACATTTACGCATGCATGTGTCCGTTTTGGACGGGACGATATCGCCCACTATTTTATTAAAAAATGCCACCTATCTAAATCAAACCTTCCGGAAATGGATGAAAGCTCATATATGGATTTTCCAAGATCGGATTGTCTATGTCGGTGAAAACTTACCGAAACATGTGGAAAATTGTGAAGTGATCGATTGTTCGGACCAAATCCTCGTACCAGGTTACATCGAACCGCATGCTCATCCGTTCCTGTTATATAATCCCCATACACTTGCGGAATATGCATCACAGTTTGGCACGACGACTATCATTAATGATAACATGCCACTTGTTTTAAATTTCGAAAAAAAGGAAGCGTTTTCATATGTAAATGATCTTCAATCAATTCCGACAACCATGTTTTGGTGGTGTCGCTTTGATTCCCAAACGGAAATTTTGCATGAGGAAGAAAAATTTTCGCACAGTAATATTAAGTCATGGCTTGAGCATGAGTCTGTTCTCCAAGGCGGGGAACTGACGGGGTGGCCAAAGCTGTTAAACGGTGATGACATGATGCTTCATTGGATTCAGGAAGCAAAAAGAATGCGAAAGCGAATTGAAGGCCATTTTCCGGGTGCATCCGAAAAGACATTGGCCAAAATGATGCTCTTGGGGGCAGACTGCGACCACGAAGCGATTAACGGGGAAGAAATTTATAACCGTCTAATGCAAGGCTATATGGTGTCATTAAGACATTCATCGATCCGTCCCGATCTTCCTGATTTATTAGACGATATGAGAAGAATGGGCATTGATGCCTATGATCGGATGATGTTAAACAGCGATGGGGCCACTTCGCCTTTTTACGAGCAGGGGGTTACCGACCAATTAATCCGGATTGCCATTGAAAAAGGAGTTCCCGTCATAGACGCCTATAATATGGCGACTGTAAATATTGCCAGATATTATAATATCGATTATATACATGGAAATATTGCAACAGGACGGGTCGCCAATATTAACTTTTTAGCAAGTATTGAGAATCCGACGCCGGTTTCGGTTTTAGCAAAAGGAAAATGGGTAAAACGCGATGGGGTGAAGGTTGAGGGGGCCTATCCGCAATTCGATTGGGAACCATATGGGCTTAAACCGTTAGAATTAGATTGGCAATTATCAATGGATGATTTACAATTTTCGATGCCTTTTGGAATTAAAATGGAGAACTCTGTTATTACGAAACCCTATTCCATTTCAATTGATGTTTCGAGTGATGAACTGTCGACTGATCATGATGAAAGTTTCTTTACGATGATTGATCGAAAGGGAACATGGCGGATTAGCACTATGTTAAAGGGATTTACGTCTAAATTGCAGGCGCTGGCAAGCTCCTTTTCCAATACAGGCGATATCATTTTAATCGGAAAAAGCAAACAGGATATGCTTTTTGCTTTTAATAGAATGAAAGAAATGGGCGGTGGCATTGTTCTCGTAGAGAATCGCGAAATTATTTGTGAACTGCCGCTGCCTTTAGCCGGGGTTATGTCTAGTCTCCCAATCGAAGAGTTGATGCTTCAGCAAAAAACGCTGTTTGCAGAATTGCTAAAACGGGGTTATGCTTTTAACGATCCAATTTACAGTTTATTATTCTTACAATCAACTCACCTGCCATACATTCGTGTTACACAGCAAGGAATGTATGACGTCATAAATAAAACAGTACTCTTTCCAACAATAATGCGTTAAAATATAAAGGTATTAATGATTTAAAGTATAAAAGAATTTATCAACTTGACTGGAAGCAGGGGTGTTCATTAGATGAAGAAATGGGCTGTTGCGATAGCAGCTGTCCTTCTACTTTTTTCAGGCTGCAGTAAGGAGAAAGTGAAGGAACCGGAGAAGAAAGAAGAAAAAGCAGCCAAGCAGGTCGTGAAAAAACAGGAAACTCAATATACTTTTCCCTTAACAGGAATGGCTGCTGTGAAAGAGCCGGAGCAAAGAGCGATAGCGGTGATGATAAATAATCATCCGAAGGCACGGCCGCAATCCGGTTTAAGCAAGGCTGATGTGGTATACGAAATTCTTGCAGAGGGTGATATTACCCGTTTCTTAGCTGTTTTTCAAAGTGAAAAGCCGGCTAATATTGGTCCAGTAAGAAGTGCCAGAGATTATTATATAAAGTTAGCCAAGGGTTTGAATGCTCTTTACATCGCTCACGGCTACAGCCCGGAAGCAAAGAAGATGCTCAACAATAATTATGTCGATAATTTAAACGGAATGGTGTACGACGGCACGTTATTTAAACGCTCTACAGCGCGAAAAGCCCCCCACAACTCTTATATTACGTACGAGAATATTTTAAAAGGGGCAAAGTTGAAAAAGTATTCGATGAAAAAGACAACACCAGGCTTCCAATTTTTGTCGGATGAAGAAATGAAAAATTTATCCGGTAAAGCTGCAAATTCCGTTGCTATAAACTATTCAACTGGCGGAATCTCCAATTCTTCGTTTGTGTATGATGCTGCACTCGGAAAATACAAGCGCTTTTTCTCCGGTGGTCAACAAACCGTCGATTTGGAAACAAACAACCCGGTTTTAGTGGATAATATTTTTATCATTGAAGCCGTTCATAGCTTTATCGACTCTTACGGGCGCCGGGATATTGATTTAACTTCTGGCGGGAAAGGCTATTTGCTGCAAAAAGGTAAGGTAAATGAAGTGAATTGGGAAAATCATGATGGCCTGATTGTTCCGCTGAAAGATGGACAAGAGGTGCGAATGGTACCAGGAAAGACATGGGTCAATGTCGTTCCGACCCAACCGGGATTACAAAAGAGTGTTAGCTTTAAATGATTCTCATATTAAAGGAGTAAGATATATGCAAATTGATAAATTACGGGGTAAAGAACTCGATCAATTATTTAAGGCGATCCTTTCTTTAAAGGATCTGGAAGAATGCTATCGATTTTTTGATGATTTATGTACGATTAACGAAATTCAATCATTAGCCCAACGCCTCGATGTTGCAAAAATGCTCCGCGAAGGAAATACCTATCATAAAATTGAAACCGAAACAGGGGCAAGCACGGCAACGATTTCACGGGTAAAACGCTGCTTGAATTTTGGCAATGATTCCTATGAAATGGTGCTTGAGCGGATTAAAGAAGATAGTAAAGAAGAAGAGGAATAACCAGCCGGAGATCCAAGTCTCCGGTTTTTCCTTTTAGGATAAAAGCTGAAAGTATATAATTTTACATATTTGAAGCTTTTTTTACAAAATTCGAGCCTAATTTGACAAAATCCCTCAATAATTCTACAAAATTAGGAATAAAAAGGGGAATTCACTTCGTTAATGTGTCAGATCTACATAATCAAAGCTCTTTTATTATAAAGTGGCTTCCCGTCCTATATATTTCCAACCCCAGATTTAATGTTTTCTTTTTGAATCGTTTCCGCAAATGCTATAATGGTGTAATGGAATTAGAATACAGGAGGACTCCTTTCAATGTACGATGTTAGCAAGTGGCGCCATGTATTTAAACTCGACCCCAATAAAGAAATTTCCGATGAAAAATTGGAATTACTGTGTGAATCAGGAACGGACGCAATTTTAGTTGGAGGAACGGACGGGGTGACACTCGACCAAGTCCTACATTTAATGGCGAGAATTCGTCGCTATACGGTTCCGTGTGTTCTCGAGGTATCTAGCATTGAGACAGTAACACCGGGCTTCGATCTTTATTTTATCCCAACGGTCCTCAACACTAGCGACCCGAAATGGGTTACCGGGCTGCATCATCAAGCTGTAAAAGCATATGGTGAGATCATGAATTGGGATGAAATCATCATGGAGGGCTATTGTATCCTTAACGAAAATTGTAAAGCTGCCCTATTGACAGCAGCAAACTCCAATTTAGCAGCGGATGATATAAAGGCATATGCAATGATGGCAGAGAAAATGTTTCATTTGCCAATCTTCTATTTGGAATATAGCGGAAAATACGGGGATCCGGGGCTAGTGGCTGAAGTGAAAAAAACGCTTGAGAGCACAACTTTGTTTTATGGCGGCGGTATTTCGACCTTTGAACAGGCAACAGAAATGGCCAAGCATGCTGATGTAATTGTCGTGGGCAATGCCATTTATGAGAATTTTTCTAATGCCTTGGAAACTGTCCAAGCCATCCGCTAAAGATTTGCCAGAAGACGAAATAAACGATAAAATAAGAACAAACGTTTGTACGGTGGTGAAAAAATTGCAATATTTAACTGATAAGCTTCTTAACGGCTTAAATCCGGAGCAGCAAAAAGCAGTCAAGGCAACAGACGGTCCATTGTTAATTATGGCCGGTGCCGGCAGTGGCAAAACAAGGGTGTTAACACATCGGATTGCTTATTTAATTGTCGAAAAGCGCGTGAATCCCTACAACATTCTAGCGATTACCTTTACCAATAAAGCGGCTCGGGAAATGAAAGAAAGAATTGCGAAGATGATGGGCGGGACAGCCGAAGAAATTTGGATTTCGACGTTCCACTCCATGTGCGTTAGAATTTTACGCCGGGACATTGACCGGCTCGGTTTTAATCGTAATTTTACGATCCTTGACTCAGCCGATCAGCAATCGGTGATCAAGGGCATTTTGAAAGATAAAAATATAGATGTCAAAAAATTTGATCCGCGGGCCATTCTCGGTTCGATAAGTTCGGCAAAAAATGAATTGATAGCCCCCGAGGAATATGCTAAAACTGCCGGCGGCTACTATGAGCAAGTTGTCAGTGACGTGTATGAAGAATATCAAAAGCGCCTCCGGAAAAATCAGGCGCTCGACTTCGATGACTTGATCATGAAAACGATCCAGCTATTTAAGCGTGTTCCGGAAGTGCTGGAATATTATCAACGCAAATTTCAATATATACATGTCGATGAGTATCAGGACACCAACAAAGCCCAGTATATACTCGTCAAGCTGCTGGCCAGCCGCTTTAAAAATCTCTGTGTCGTCGGCGATTCGGACCAATCGATCTATCGTTGGCGCGGCGCTGACATTACCAATATTCTTTCGTTTGAAAAAGATTATCCCGATGCCACAGTGATTCTGCTTGAGCAAAACTACCGTTCAACGAAACGAATTTTGTTAGCGGCGAACAAGGTGATTGAACATAATTTTAACCGCAAGCCGAAAAACCTGTGGACGGAAAACCCGGAAGGAAACAAGATTGTTTATTACCGTGCTGATAGTGAGCAGGGCGAGGCCCAATTTGTCGCCGGAAAAATAAAAGAGTTAACCCGCAACAATCAGTATAAGCTGTCTGATATGGCCATCCTTTACCGCACCAATGCCCAATCGCGTGTGATGGAGGAAGTGCTGTTAAAATCAAATATAAGCTATCAGATTGTCGGCGGGACGAAGTTCTATGACCGCAAAGAAATTAAAGATATGCTGGCGTATTTACGGCTTATATCTAATCCGGATGATGATATCAGTCTGCAGCGGATTATCAATGTCCCGAAACGCGGGATTGGAGCGAGCTCTTTAGATAAAATGGCAAGCTTTGCCGCAGCGCATGATCTTTCTATTTTTGAGGCATTGAATTCGGTTGAACTGATGGGGTTAAGCCCGAAAATCACCAAAGCGGCGAGAGAATTCCGCGACTTAATCAAAAACTATACGCAAATGCAGGAATTCCTTTCAGTTACGGAGTTAGTCGAGGAAGTCTTAGAGAAAACAGGTTACTCGGAAATGCTGAAGGCGGAAAAGTCGATCGAAGCGCAAAGCCGCTTGGAAAACCTGGAAGAATTTTTATCTGTTACGAAGAACTTTGAGGAAGTAAATGAAGACAAAAGCCTCGTTGCCTTCTTAACCGATTTGGCTTTAGTCGCTGACATTGATTCGATGGATGATGAAGGGGAAAAAGCGGATTCCGTCGTCCTGATGACCTTGCACTCGGCAAAAGGGCTGGAATTTCCGGTTGTCTTTTTAATCGGGATGGAGGAGGGTGTCTTCCCTCATAGCCGCTCATTAATGGAAGAGGCGGAAATGGAGGAAGAACGGCGCCTTGCTTATGTTGGCATTACCCGAGCGGAGCAAAGCTTGTTCCTCACCAATGCCCAGATCAGAACGTTGTTTGGCCGTACGAATGTCAATCCGGCATCACGGTTCATCAGTGAAATTCCAGAAGAACTTTTAGAAGGGGTCGAACAGGAGACTAGTGTGGACACGCCGTTTGGATCAAGACCCTTTGGCCGATCGGGATCGGCAACATTTGGGACATCGAGATCATCCTTCGGAGCTCCTGCAGCACCTAGAAAACCGGTGATGAGGCCGACTTCTTCCGGCGGTGAAAATGTCGCTTGGAAGGTCGGCGATAAAGCAGAACACGGGAAATGGGGAATTGGAACGGTTGTCAGTGTGAAAGGTCAAGGCGAAGGAACAGAGCTTGATATTGCTTTCCCAAGCCCAATTGGCATTAAACGTCTACTGGCAAAATTTGCACCGATCAAACAGGTGTAACAAAAACTCCCGTTATGGAGTCCAATTTAATGATTTTTTCAGGAAAGGGCTGGATATATGGACCTTCAAACTGCTGAAACAAGGATACAAGAATTAAGAAGTTTATTAAATCAATATGGCTATGAATATTATGTGTTAGACAAACCGTCAGTACCGGATGCGGAATATGACCGTTTAATGAAGGAGCTAATCCAGTTGGAAGAGCAGTTTCCCCAGCTTAAAACTCTGGACTCGCCAACCGTTCGTGTTGGTGGTGCCGTACTTGATATGTTTGAAAAAGTGGAGCATCGGATTCCGATGTTAAGCTTGGGAAATGCCTTTAATGAGCAGGATTTACGCGACTTTGACCGGAGAGTCCGTCAGGCTGTCGGCGATCATGTATCCTATGTGTGTGAACTGAAGATTGATGGACTAGCGGTTTCCCTGCGATATGAGGCCGGTCTGTTTGTTCAAGGCTCCACCCGCGGTGACGGCACGATCGGCGAAGATATCACGGCCAACTTAAAAACGATTAAATCGATTCCGCTGCGCCTAAAGGAACCAATTTCCATCGAGGTTCGCGGGGAAGCATATATGCCAAAGCGTTCATTTGAGGCCTTAAATGAAGCCAGGAAAGAGCGGGGCGAGGAACTGTTTGCCAACCCGAGAAATGCCGCGGCAGGTTCACTCCGCCAGCTCGATCCGAAAATAGCTGCCTCAAGACGGCTGGATATCTTTTTGTATGCTATTGGAAACCCCGAGGTAATTGGGGCTGCTACCCATAGCGACAGTCTTGATCAATTAGACAAGCTTGGCTTTAAAACAAATAAAGAACGGCGCCAATGTGCCACGATTGATGAGGTATTGGCATACATCCATAACTGGACTGAAAAACGCCCACAACTTCCGTATGAAATAGACGGGATTGTCATCAAAGTTGATTCACTTGCCCAGCAGGAAGAACTCGGCACAACGGCTAAAAATCCGCGCTGGGCGATTGCCTATAAATTTCCGGCCGAAGAAGTGGTTACGACCCTCTTAGATATTGAAGTTAGCGTTGGCAGGACGGGTGTGATTACGCCAACCGCCATTCTTACTCCTGTTAAAGTAGCCGGAACAACTGTTCAACGTGCCTCGCTCCACAATGAGGATTTAATTCGAGAGAAAGATATCAGAATTGGCGATAAGGTTGTGGTCAAAAAAGCCGGCGATATCATTCCGGAGGTGGTAAATGTTCTTGCTGGTGAACGAACAGGTGAAGAGGTTGATTTTCAGATGCCGACCCATTGTCCGGAATGTGGCAGTGAACTTGTCCGTCTTGAAGGTGAGGTTGCACTGAGATGTATTAATCCGAAATGTCCGGCACAAATTCGTGAGGGGCTGATTCACTTTGTCTCTCGTAATGCCATGAACATTGAAGGCCTTGGAGAAAAGGTCATTAGTCAGCTGTTTGCAGCAAAATTAATCAGTGATGTCGCTGATATTTATAAGCTAACTCGTGAGCAACTGCTGGCGCTGGAAAGAATGGGTGAAAAATCTGTTTCCAATTTATTAGCGGCGATTGAAACATCGAAGGGCATTTCCTTGGAGAAATTGCTGTTTGGACTTGGTATCCGTCATGTCGGGGCAAAAGCAGCCAAAACACTGGCAATCCAATTTGATACCATGGAAAAACTGGCTGCCGCTTCAAAAGAGCAGTTAATCGCAATCGCTGAAATTGGCGACAAGATGGCCGATTCCATTGTCAGCTTTTTTGAACAGGAAGAAGCGAAGGAACTCATTCAGGAGTTAGTGGCTGCCGGAGTTAATATGGAATACAAAGGGGCAAAACCCGTTTCAGCAGCGGAACTGGATTCGATTTTTGCCGGAAAAACAGTTGTGCTTACTGGAAAACTCGAGCAGTTAACCCGCAGTGAAGCAAAGGAAAAGCTGGAATCCCTTGGTGCCAATGTTTCCGGAAGTGTGAGTAAAAAGACAAATCTGGTCATTGCGGGTGCCGACGCAGGTTCAAAGCTAACCAAGGCACAAGAGCTGGGAATTGAAGTGTGGGATGAAGAGAAGCTGCTGGAAGAATTAAATAAGTAAGAGGTGTTTCATTATATGAGAAAACTCTCATTGCTTGCCTTTACCCTCGTTCTTTTGCTTAGTGCCTGTGCACCTAATTTCAGTAAGCAAAATGAAGAGGTCCAAACTTCAGGGAAGTCGAGTAAAGGAAAGGCAATTATTCCAAAGTACAATATATCGGATAAATATTATCGGACGATTCTTCCCTTTAAACCAGGGGAAGCGCGCGGGCTGGTCGTAAATAATATTAATACGAGATATGATTTAAATGAATTCGAAATGGGTTTAATGCGGATTGCCCAGAACAGTTTTGATACGGATAAGTATTATTTTCGTGAAGGGCAGGAGATTAAGGCTGATACCATTAAGGCCTGGTTAAACCGCCGATATACAAAACAACAACTAAAGAAAAATAAACTAAAACAATCTGATAATGTCGGATTGAACCCGATTAATACAGGGACTGAAGCAAACCCGAGCTCACCGATTTATTTGGCTCATATTCTCGAGCATGATTATTTAACCAAGGATGATAAAGGAAATGTAAAATTAGGCGGAGTTGTAATTGGACTCGCGATGAATTCGACCTATTACTATAAAGTTTCCGTCGGCAGCGGTACGGTGGAAAGGGATGAAACGATTAAATATGCCGATATGGTACAGGAAGGAAAAAAAATCGCCGCTGAAGTAGTCAAGCGGATGAGGGGAATGAAAGGTCTGTCCGAGGTCCCGATTACGATTGCCTTATTTAAACAGGAAAAGAAATCGTCTGTCGTCCCCGGTAATTTCTTTGCTTATACCACCGTTGACAGTGGCAGTTCGAGCCTGAATAAATGGGAGAAGGTAAATGAAAAGTTTTATTTATTCCCTTCAGCTGATGCCCAAAAAGATCATCGCGATGATGTCATTTCCTTTTTGAACTTTAAGCAGGATGTAGAGGATTATTTTCCTAACTTTACCGGTGTTATTGGAAGAGCTTTTTACGTAGGAGATCAGCTGCAGGATCTTTCGATTACGATCCCAATCCAATTTTATGGGAAATCGGAAGGAATCGGTTTTACCCAGTATGTAACAGGGTTAGTAATGCAATATTTCCCTAAATACTTACCGGTTTCGGTAAGTGTCACCTCTGTCAACGGACCCGAAGCGCTGATCGTCAAAAAGGCCAATGATACCGAACCGTTTGTTTATATTTACCCGTAATAACCGACCGGCTTTTTTGCCGGTTATTTTTTTGCTTTTAGGCTATTTTTTTATTTCTGTCAGCTGTTTTCCCCTTGTAAATATTGAATTAAGGTAATATTCACCTCTTTTTTATAAAAATTTTCAGAAAAGTGGTTTCTTTTTTGTAAATAGTGTTATATAATACAAAACGAGGTAAGTTTCTGTATTATAACAAGAGGTGATGTAGTACATGTCGACGCAAACAAGGGGTATTGAAGTGGTCGGGGCCTTGAAAGCCCAATTTGAAGAGATTTTGACGCCTGAAGCGTTGAATTTCATTGAAGAATTAGAGCGGAATTTTGGCGCGAGAAGAGTGGAACTGTTACAGTCCAGACAAAAGCGCCAAGAGGAAATTAACAATGGCAAGCTGCCTGACTTCCTTCCGGAAACAAAACATATCCGCAACGGGGATTGGACAATTGCCCCGCTGCCAAAAGATTTACAAGATCGCCGCGTGGAAATTACCGGGCCGACAGACCGAAAAATGGTGATAAACGCCTTGAATTCAGGTGCAAAAATGTTCATGGCTGACTTTGAAGATGCCACATCACCGACATGGGAAAATATTGTTGAAGGACAGATCAACTTACGAGATGCGGTAAAGCGGACGATTTCCTTTGAAAATCCAAATGGCAAAAAGTACGAATTAAATGAGCAGACAGCCGTGTTGATCGTAAGACCCCGTGGGCTCCACCTTGAGGAAAAGCATATTTTAGTAGACGGAAAACCAATCTCGGGAAGCTTTGTCGATTTCGGCCTTTACTTTTTCCATAACGTAAAAGAATTGTTGGCTAGAGGTACAGGCCCCTATTTCTATCTGCCAAAGCTGGAAAGTCATTTAGAAGCTCGACTTTGGAACGATGTATTCGTTTTTGCTCAAGAAAAACTCGGTATCGCGCAGGGAACGATTAAAGCAACTGTGCTGATCGAGACGATTATGGCAGCATTTGAAATGGAAGAAATTCTCTATGAGTTAAAAGAACATTCAGCTGGCTTGAACTGTGGACGTTGGGATTATATTTTCAGCTATTTGAAAAAGCTGCGCCAACAGGACGATGTCATTCTGCCAGATCGTTCACAGGTGACAATGACCGTTCCGTTTATGCGTTCGTACTCGCTACTTACAATTCAAACATGTCACCGACGCAAGGCACCGGCAATTGGCGGAATGGCCGCACAAATTCCGGTAAAAAATAACCCGCAGGCTAATGAAGAAGCATTTGCGAAGGTTCGCGCCGATAAAGAGCGTGAAGCGCGTGATGGTCATGATGGGACATGGGTTGCTCATCCGGGGCTGGTACCGGTAGCAATGGAAGTGTTCAATCGCGAGATGCCGACGCCAAACCAGATTCATACGACAAAACAGCAGAAAATTACCGTCACTGCTCAAGACCTGTTGGAAGTACCAAATGGAACGATTACCGAGGCAGGAGTTCGTACCAACATCAACGTTGGGATTCAATATGTTGCATCATGGCTATCCGGACGAGGAGCAGCCCCTATTTACAACCTGATGGAGGATGCGGCAACAGCGGAAATTTCACGGGCTCAGCTTTGGCAATGGATCCGTCACCCGAAAGGGATCTTAAATGACGGACGTAAAGTGACAGTTGAAATGTATGAGGCGTTTAAGGCAGAGGAGTTGGAGAAAATCAAACAGGAAATTGGGGAACAAGCTTTTGCCGGCGGCCGTTTTGAAGAAGCCGTTAAACTGTTTGATCAATTAATTTTAGACGATGAATTTGTTGATTTCTTAACACTACCCGGATATGAGCTGTTATAAAAAATTTATATATAAAAAATAGTAGATTAATAGGAGGAAATGGAAAATGACAGATGCAAGAGTAGCGCAATTACAAGAAAGCTGGGAAATGGATGCACGTTGGAAGGGGATTACAAGACCATACACGGCAGAAGATGTTATCAAACTTCGCGGTTCCATCGACATTGAATATACATTGGCTCGTAAAGGCGCCGAAAAGCTTTGGAAGCTGTTAAACGAGGAAGACTATATCAATGCACTTGGTGCTCTGACAGGTAACCAAGCAGTTCAACAAGTGAAAGCAGGCTTGAAAGCCATTTACTTAAGCGGCTGGCAGGTTGCTGCAGATGCCAACCTGGCTGGACAAATGTATCCGGACCAAAGCTTGTATCCGGCAAACAGCGTTCCTGCTGTTGTGAAGCGGATTAACCAAGCATTGCAGCGCGCCGATCAAATTACACATGGAGAAGGCGACCACTCAATCGACTGGTTTGCTCCGATTGTAGCTGATGCTGAGGCCGGCTTTGGCGGTCAATTAAACTGCTTCGAATTAATGAAAGCAATGATTGAAGCAGGGGCATCCGGCGTTCACTTCGAAGACCAACTATCTTCCGAGAAAAAATGCGGTCACTTAGGTGGTAAGGTATTACTTCCGACACAAACAGCCGTCCGCAACCTGATTGCAGCCCGTCTAGCAGCCGATGTTATGGGTGTGCCAACTGTATTGGTTGCTCGTACAGATGCCAACGCTGCTGATTTAATTACAAGCGATATCGATATGAACGATGCTCCATTTATTACTGGTGAGCGTACAACCGAAGGATTTTTCCGTACGAAAGCCGGAATTGATCAAGCAATTGCCCGTGGCTTAGCTTATGCACCATATGCGGACTTGATCTGGTGTGAAACTTCCGAGCCAAATATTGAGGAAGCAAGACGTTTTGCGGAAGCAATCCATGAACAATTCCCTGGCAAGCTATTGGCATATAACTGCTCTCCTTCTTTCAACTGGAAGGCTAAGCTCGATGAAGAAACGATTGCAAACTTCCAACAAGAGCTTGGTAAAATGGGCTACAAATTCCAATTCGTTACACTTGCAGGTTTCCATGCTCTAAACCACAGCATGTTCGAGCTTGCTCGCGGCTACAAAGATCGTGGCATGGCCGCTTACTCTGAATTACAACAAGCTGAATTTGCCAGCGAACAATACGGTTATACTGCAACTCGTCACCAACGTGAAGTTGGCACAGGTTACTTTGACCAAGTATCTATGGTAATTACTGGTGGTACTTCTTCTACAACTGCACTAAAAGGCTCAACAGAAGAAGAACAATTTACAAGTACAAAATAAATATAATCCTTTTGATCCTTCTCTCCTTAACTGGAGGGAGGGATTTTTTGTTTTCAGATGCATTTTATAAAAAATTTTGACGAATTAGTATTTTAAGATAATTTTCACTAAGTACTAAACAAATCTAATCTTTGAAAAAACTAACAATTGACAACTTTCAACAATATATTTATTATTTTAATATAGAAATGGAGGTTAAATTGAATGTCAACATTAAGAAAACAGAAAATTGAGGAAATAATTCCAGAAGAAATGTCAAATAGACAGAAGATTGTGGATAGTGTTCCTCAAACAGGTTTTTTTGGTCATCCTAAAGGATTGTTTACGTTATTCTTTACTGAATTTTGGGAAAGATTTTCATACTATGGCATGAAAGCCATTCTAGTCTATTATATGTATTATTCCGTCACTAAAGGCGGATTAGGTATGAACCAGCAGACGGCCCTCGCCATCGCTTCTGTATATGGATCATTGATCTACATGTCAGGGATCATTGGTGGATGGGTGGCAGACCGGTTGATTGGACCATCCAAGTCGCTGTTTTACGGCGGTATTTTGATTATGTTCGGTCATATCGCTTTAGCTGTACCTGGAAGTAAAGCAATGTTTTTTACTTCAATGGTGTTAATTATCCTCGGTACAGGCTTATTAAAGCCAAATATTTCGACGGTTGTAGGGGAAATGTATGATATTAATGACGCCCGCCGTGATGCTGGCTTCAGTATTTTTTATATGAGTGTAAACCTCGGGGCCTTTATTGCTCCATTAATTGTCGGAACAGTTGGAATGAATTATAATTTCCATTTAGGTTTTGGTATCGCTGCTCTTGGAATGTTCTTGGCATTAGTTTGTTATGTTTTAACAAGGAAAAAGAACCTTGGCCTTGCTGGTCAATTCGTTCATAATCCATTATCCTCAGAGGAAAAGAAAACTACTTTTGTAAAATTTGGCTTGGCAGCAGTTGTTCTTGCCGTAATCATTACGATTTCTGCTATGACCGGCATTTTAACCGTTCAACGGTTTATTTACCTTGTCGGAATCCTTGGATTTGTAATTCCAACCATCTATTTTATTTACATGTACCGCAGTCCAAAAACAACAAAGGAAGAGCGTTCGCATTTGATCGCCTTTATTCCGTTATTCTTGGCAGCCGTTATGTTCTGGTCAATCCAAGAGCAAGGTTCAACGATTCTTGCCGCTTTTGCTGACAAACGGACACAATTAGACTTTGCGGGAATTCATATTAATCCATCTTGGTTCCAGTCAGCGAACCCATTGTTTATCGTTGTGTTTGCACCAATTGTTGGAACACTTTGGGTAAAATTGGGTAATAAGGCACCAACGATCCCGGCGAAATTTGCCTACGGTCTGCTATTCGCGGGGTTGTCATTCGTCGTTATTTTAGTTCCTGCTTTGATCGGCGGAACGCATGCATTGGTTAATCCATTATGGCTTGTACTTAGCTACTTTATCGTCGTAATCGGGGAATTGTGCTTATCGCCTGTTGGCCTGTCAGCGACCACCAAACTGGCACCGTCTGCTTTCTCATCACAAATGATGAGTATGTGGCTCTTATCGAACGCAGCGGCTCAAGCACTTAACGCGCAAATCGTTAAATTCTATACGCCGGAAACAGAAATGACCTACTTTGGTGTTATTGGAGTACTGTCAATTGTTCTTTCGATTATTTTGTTTGCACTGACTCCAAAAATCAAAACCTTTATCAAGGATATCCGCTAATTTGTTATCATAAAACTACGGGGAAGCCGGTTTCTCCGTAGTTTTTTACTTTTTTACGCCTTGCCTGGATGGATAGAGAGAAGGGGGCATTGTCCAGAATATAGCCATAGGAACTCCCATCAACGCAAAATTTATAAATGAGAGCCCTTGCTCAAGAAAGTCCGGTTGCTTGGTACGAAAAAATAAAAATGAATGGAACAATCCTTTTTGTCCTATCATAGGAAATAATAGTTCTTGTATTGGAGTTGATTGGATTGAAAAAAATGAATGTTGAAGAGATCCTTCAACAAGGGATTCATGGACCTTTGGAAACGAAGCCGGATGAGCGGCGGAAATACTTGGGGACACTGCGAGAGCGGATAGTGGTCGCTTTAAAGAAAGGCCAGGTTGCAGAGGAAACGGTATACCCAGAGGTAGAGCAGTATATGAAGGAGTATCCCAAGGCACACCTTTTTCTTAATGGAACTTTGAGCTATGAGCAACTATCCAAATATGTAAAACAAGCAACGAAGAACAAAATTGGGCATACCATTGTCACAAATAAAGAAAGTAACACAGACATTGGTTTGGTATTGGCACTGGATTATGCAATTGATAAGGATGAAATTTTTATTACAAAGAAAGCTCCGGAAATCCCTGCTGCCAAGGAAAGCTTTTGGACAAAATTATTTTAAAGCAAAAAAGAGTGTATGATTCACAACGGAGTAAAATGGTACCTGTAGGTAGGACACTTGAAAAAGAGTGTTTCACCTACAGGTATTTTTTTATATACTTGAATTTCAGAATATGGGGATTAGGGGACAACATGAGTAAAATAACTTTTTCAATCAAAGAGATAAACACACTTCAAAAGAATCCAAATGTACATCGTGTCAGCGATCGGTCTATTACCTATACTGACGATTTTAAAAATAGATTTATGGATGAGTACCTAGCCGGCAAACTCCCTCGTCAGATCTTTGCGGAGAACGGCTTCGATGTGGACGTTATAGGAATAAAACGAATCGAACAGTCAGCCTGCAGGTGGAAAAAAGCCTATGAGAAGAATGGTTTGATTGGGCTTACAGATACGAGGAAAAACGCATCCGGTAGACCCTTGAAACGTGAGCTTACACCGTCCGAAGTGATTGAAAGACAAAAGGCAAGAATCGAGCTGTTGGAAGGACAGGTTGAGCTGTTAAAAAAGCTAGAAACGACAGAAAGGAGGCTGCTAAACTCAAGCGAAAATCTAAATCCGAATAATGCATATCAATTGATTCAGGAGACTATTGAACAAAATGGATTTAAGGGGATGACCAAGTATTTATGTGAACTCTTAGAGGTATCCCGGTCTGGATATTATAGCTACCTAAAGGCTGCCTCTTTCCGGGAAGCAAAGGAGAAATTGGACCTTGAAGCGAAGGAAATCATTTTAAAGGCCTTTGATCGACGCGGATATAAGAAAGGTTCACGCTCCATTAAAATGATATTGGAGAATGAATTTAACATTCTCTTTAGCCGTAAAAAGATACAAAGAATCATGAGGAAATATGGAATCGTCTGTCCTCATAGAAAGCCAAATCCTTATAAAAGGATTGCTAAAGCAACCAAGGAGCATCAGGTTGTTCCAAACAAGTTAAATAGGGAATTTAAACAAGGAGTTCCAGGAAAAGTGTTATTAACGGACATTACTTATTTGCCATATAACGGAAATTCTATGGCTTATTTGTCAACCATAAAAGATGCGTCCACTAACGAACTCCTGGCTTACCATGTTTCTGACCGTATCACCCTAGACATCGCAACAAAGACGATTCACAAACTAATGAAAAACAAGAAGATTACACTGCATAAAGATGCCTTCATCCACTCTGATCAAGGGAGCCATTATACGAGCCCAAGATATCAAAAGTTATTAAAAAAATATGGCCTAGGCCAATCTATGTCTCGAAGAGGGAACTGTTGGGATAATGCCCCTCAAGAATCTTTCTTTGGTCATTTAAAAGATGAAGTAGACTATCAATCTTGTAAATCCTTAAAAGAACTAAAAGCAAAAATAAATCACTATATGGTTTACTATAACAATTATCGATATCAATGGAATTTAAAAAAGATGACCCCTATTCAATATAGAAATCATCTTCTAGTTGCTTAACCTCTTTTTTTATTGTGTCCTTGACATAGGTACCATTTTAGAGTCAGGCACTCTTTTTTCATAACGCAACTTCTCGTAAGGTATAAGTCCGATAAGAGACAGGGAAGAGCGAAAAAGAGTAACGAAGGTCACCAAACGAGGGAGCGGAGCGGGGAAAAGTGAACATGGGAAGGTTCAATGAACAGAAAGCAGGGAGTGGAACGAGGAAAAGTGAATATGGGAGGGTTCAATGAACAGAAAGCAGGGAGCGGAGCGGGGAAAAGTGAATATAGGAGGGTTCAATGAACAGAAACGAACGAGCGGGAAAGGAAAAAGTGAATATAGGAAGGTTCAATGAACAGAAAGCAGGGAGCGGAGCAGGGAAAAGTGAACATGGGAAGGTTCAATGAACAGAAAGCAGTGAGCGGAACGGGGAAAAGTGAATATGGGAAGGTTCAATGAACAGAAACGAACGAGCGGGAAAGGAAAAAGTGAATATAGGAAGGTTTAATGAACAGAAAGCAGTGAGCGGAACGAGGAAAAGTGAATATGGGAGGGTTCAATGAACAGAAACGAACGAGCGGGAAAGGAAAAAGTGAATATAGGAGGGTTCAATGAACAGAAACGAACGAGCGGGAAAGGAAAAAGTGAATATAGGAAGGTTCAATGAACAGAAAGCAGTGAGCGGAGCGGGGAAAAGTGAATATGGGAAGGTTTAATGAACAGAAAGCAGTGAGCGGAACGGGGAAAAGTGAATATGGGAAGGTTCAATGAACAGAAACGAACGAGCGGGAAAGGAAAAAGTGAATATAGGAAGGTTCAATGAACAGAAACGAACGAGCGAGAAAGGAAAAAGTGAATATGGGAGGGTTCAATGAACAGAAACGAGTGACCGGGAAGGGAGAGAAAACCCAAGTCCGGCCAGTCACCCCTGCAAATTACACTAAGAAAATCAACTATTCAAAACGATTCCCCAGTTTTCTTTTCCCCATTCCCACTTACTGGCACGCTGTCAACCAGCAATCGCATGTTTTTTATCACCTTTGTACTGTAGGTGAAGTCACCATAACAGTAAGGGTAGCGGAAATTATTTTTATCTCCGCCGCAATTATAAAGATCAGGCTTCTTTTTCACCTGTATCTTTGAGAACTGTTTAGCTAGTTCCTCGCTATGCTTGCCGCCGTGCTGTGCCACGAAGGTAATATAGCCGGTGCCCATGTTGTAGGCTTGAATAATTGTCGGGAAATCCACCTTTTGCTGACGGCCATAGGTGAGAACCCGATGAAAATGTTTCACCCCTACTTGAATGCTCTGTTTCGGATTCTGAATCGTATTTTTTGCCAAACCGGCCGACTCGGAAGCCTGCATGGGATCGCCGCCTTGACCGTGGCTTTCTTGCTGCATCAATGCAACCAAAACATCTGTGTATTTTTCAAGATGGTACTTTGCTAATTCACTTTGAAGTTGAGGACGATATTTTTTAACCCCAGCAAAGGGATCAGTTTTTTCTCGCGGTATAGAAGGACTTTGTTGAAAATAAGTTTGAATCATCGCCAAAATTCCAAAAAGCACGAGCAGACCGAAAAACGTTCTAAATTTCTTCCGTCTTCTTTTTTTCATAAGTGATTCTCCTAAACTATAAAGTTTGATTTTTATGTTTTAACCAAAAATTCACTCGCAGCAATAGGATTCTAGGTGGGTTTTACATAAATTGAAAAAATTCCCTAGTTTGCTACTCTTTACTTTGTATATAAAAATTAAAACTAGAGTCAATGCGATGTAATCATGAAGCATAGTTGGAATCTATTTTACCATTGTTTAAAGGTAGATTTCAAAATAACGCAAATTTGCAGGCCATATCTTTGGGTATCAAAAAATAGGTGTTCCAAGACAGCCATTAAATCATAATGAACTTGGCCATAATGGAGAAGGAATCATTGCGGTAAAGCAAAAAAGTTTGGTATCATCAATAGTAAATAAAAGTGATCGGAGGGGATCGTTATGTCACGGATTTCAACAGAGCAGGTGAAGCATGTGGCCAATTTGGCACGGCTTGCGATTACGGAACAAGAGGCGGAAAAGTTTACAAAACAGCTTGATGCCATCATCACATTTGCAGAACAATTAAATGAACTGGATACGGATAATGTCAAACCTACATACCATGTGCTTGATATGAAAAATGTTTTGCGCGAGGACATTCCGCAGCTGGGATTACCGCAGGAAGAAGTATTGAAAAATGCGCCTGAACATCAGGATGGGCAATTTAAAGTGCCATCGATTTTAGGGGAGTAGAGGAGGACCAAAAAAGTGAGTTTATTTGATCATAAAGTATCAGATTTGCATGAGCTTTTACATAAAAAAGAGCTGAAAGTATCTGACCTTGTTGATGAATCGTATAAACGAATCGCTGAAGTGGATGACAAGGTACAGGCATTTTTAACATTAAACGAAGAACAGGCGCGGCAAACCGCAAAGGTCCTTGACGAAAAGCTCAGCTCTGGTAACGCCGAAGGGCTTCTTTTTGGCATGCCGATTGGAATAAAGGACAATATTGTCACGAAAGGATTAAGGACAACCTGTGCCAGCAAAATTCTTGAAAACTTTGATCCAATTTATGATGCCACTGTCGTGCAAAAATTACAAAAGGCAGAGACGGTGACAATCGGTAAATTGAACATGGACGAGTTTGCGATGGGGTCATCGAACGAAAACTCGCACTTCCAAAAAACATATAATCCATGGAATTTAGACAGAGTTCCAGGCGGATCTTCAGGCGGTTCGGCTGCTTCCGTTGCTGCAGGTGAAGTATTATTCTCCCTTGGTTCTGATACAGGCGGGTCGATTCGCCAGCCAGCTGCATTTTGCGGTGTCGTGGGCATGAAGCCAACCTATGGGAGGGTCTCCCGCTTTGGACTTGTAGCCTTTGCCTCTTCACTTGATCAAATCGGGCCGATCACGAGAACGGTTGAGGATAATGCTTACCTGCTTGAAGCTATTTCCGGCCTTGATCCGATGGACTCCACATCAGCCAATGTCGATGTTCCGAATTTTACCAAGAGCTTGACTGGTGATGTCAAAGGTTTAAAAATTGCTGTTCCAAAAGAATATCTTGGTGAGGGTGTCAATGAATCTGTCCGTCAATCCGTTTTAGACGCATTAAAGGTGCTGGAAGGCCTTGGGGCTGTTTGGGAAGAAGTTTCACTACCACACTCGAAATATGCCTTGGCCACTTATTATCTGTTGTCATCATCCGAAGCATCGGCCAACCTTGCCCGCTTTGATGGTGTCCGCTACGGGTATCGGTCACCGAATGCCGAGACACTATTAGACTTATACAAAAATACAAGAGCGGAAGGCTTCGGTGATGAAGTCAAGCGCCGTATTATGCTTGGTACTTTTGCGTTGAGTTCAGGTTACTATGATGCTTACTATAAAAAGGCACAGAAAGTGCGTACTTTGATTAAGCAAGATTTTGAAAAGGTATTTGAACACTATGATGTCATTATCGGTCCGACTACGCCGACTCCAGCGTTCAAAATCGGCGAAAATATCGACGATCCAATGACAATGTATGTCAATGATATTTTAACGATTCCGGTGAATCTTGCCGGCGTCCCGGGCATATCTGTGCCATGCGGCTTTGATGGCGGACTTCCGCTTGGATTACAAATTATCGGTAAGCATTTTGATGAAGCTTGCGTTTATCGCGTTGCCCATGCCTTCGAGCAGGCAACAGACTATCATACACAGAAGCCACAATTGTAGGGGGTGAACGAAAGTGGAATTTGAAACAGTAATCGGACTTGAAGTCCATGTTGAGTTAAAAACCGAATCGAAAATCTTTTCATCCAGTCCAAACCATTTTGGGGCCGTGCCGAACACTAATACAAGTGTGATTGATTTAGGGTACCCAGGCGTCCTTCCTGTTTTAAACAGGAAGGTTGTTGATTACGGCATGAAGGCGGCGATGGCGTTGAATTGTCAAATCGCCACGCACACAAAATTTGACCGAAAAAACTATTTTTACCCAGACAATCCCAAGGCATATCAGATTTCTCAATTTGACCAGCCAATCGGCGAGCATGGCTGGATTGAAATTGAAGTTGATGGCTATAAAAAGAAAATCGGCATTACCCGCATCCATTTAGAAGAAGATGCCGGTAAGTTAAACCATGAAAAAGGCTATTCTTTGGTCGACATTAACCGTCAGGGAACACCGCTGATTGAAATTGTCTCGGAACCGGATATTCGCACGCCGAATGAAGCCTACGCCTATTTGGAAAAATTAAAATCGATTATTCAATATACCGGTGTATCCGACTGTAAAATGGAAGAGGGCTCACTAAGATGTGATGCCAATATCTCCATTCGTCCTGTGGGACAAAAAGAATTCGGGACAAAAACCGAGTTGAAAAACTTAAACTCGTTCAATTTTGTCCGTAAAGGACTTGAATTTGAGGAGAAGCGGCAACGAGAAGTTGTGATGGCAGGCGGAAAAATCGAGCAGGAAACACGCCGCTTTGATGAAGCCACCGGGACAACAATCCTCATGCGGGTGAAGGAAGGCTCTGATGATTACCGCTACTTCCCCGAACCGGACTTATTAGAGCTTTATATTGATGAAGACTGGAAATCCCGCATCCGTGCTGAGATTCCGGAACTGCCGGATCAGCGGCAAAAACGCTATGTAGAAGAGCTTGGATTGCCGGTTTATGATGCCAAAGTATTAACTGTGACAAAAGAAACCGCTGACTTCTTTGAAGCCACCGTTCATGCCGGGGCTGATGCCAAACAGGCTTCCAACTGGATTATGGGTGAAGTTTCCGGTTATTTAAACGCCGAAGGAAAAGAATTGCATGAGGTTGCTTTGACTCCAGAGGGTCTGGCCGGCATGATTAAACTGATTGAAAACGGCACGATATCTTCAAAGATTGCCAAGACGGTATTCAAAGAGTTAATCGAAAACGGCGGCGATGCTGAGAAGATTGTTAAAGAAAAAGGACTTGTGCAAATTTCTGATGAAAGCACACTGCTAAAAATTATCTCAGAGGTTTTGGATGCAAATCCGAAATCAGTTGAGGACTTCAAAGGTGGTAAAGCAAAAGCAGCAGGCTCCCTTGTTGGTCAGGTTATGAAAGCAACAAAAGGACAAGCCAATCCGCAAGTAGTCAACAAATTATTGCAGCAGGAATTACAAAAACGCTAAAAGGCCAGTCGGCAGAATCCTTTCTGCCGGCTGTTTCTTACTAGAAAAGAAAGTATAAAATTTCACCTAACTTTAAGAAGTGATACAAGCCGAGTTTACCGGTACATTTTTGTTTTATTTATAAATCAGCTTTATAACCACTTTTCCATTTTTATCAATAAATCCAGCTTTTCCGTCCTTTTTCACATAGAGCAGACCTTCATGAAAGCTGTTTATTTGATCATATTGCGGTTGAATGACGATTTTTCCCTGCTCATTGATAAAGCCGGATTTTCCTTTATAAACAACACTTGCCAAATGATAATTACTTGGATAAAAGAGGCCAATCTCGCTATATTTTGGTTCAACTAGTACCTTTCCGGATGAGGTGACGAGTCCATATTTAGACCCTTTCATCACTCTGATCAAACCTTTATATTCTAATGGATCAATCCGGTCGTATTTCGCTGTAATGATGATTTTTCCTTTACTATCAATGGCCCCTTCTTTGCTGCCTTTTTTATAGATAACGAAATCCCCATTAATCTCACCGTCGGCATAGCTGGCCAGTCGCATATAGTCATAGGTTGGTTTTACAATAATTTTCCCCGCCAAATTCACGATGCCGTATTTATGGTTCTGCCTGATAACCGCTAACCCTTTTTGGTTGAAATGGCTGATATAATCGTAGTTGAAATCGAGTACCACAGCGCCTTTTTTGTTAATAATACCAAACTTTTCATTTTTGGAAACAACCGCTGCATCCTGCCAAAATTCAAACAATCCACCTTCGTCACTCTCGTAATCTGCGTCATACTGTGGCTTAATCACGATGTTTCCGGTGGTATCAATAAACCCAAGTAGACCATTTACTTTTATTGGTGCTAAGCCATTTCTAAACACACCAACAGAGTCAAAACTTGGTTCAGCCACCACTTTCCCCTTTGTACTAATGAAACCAAATTTATTATTGAATCTTGTCTGGGCATAACCATTGAAAAAGGTTGAGATATAATCATATTTGGGTGGGGAAATGATATTTCCCGTTATGCTAATAACCCCGTACTTTCCGCCATCGCGGATATGTGCTAAACCATTTATGAAGGAACCTATGCTAGAATAGGCTGGCTTTACAATGACTTTACCATTGTGATCGACTAAACCATACTTTTTATTTTGAACTACTGTAAAGATGCCGTTGGTGTTGGCGGTTATTTTTTCGTAGTTTGCTTTAAGAATAATTTTCCCCTTTGAATTGATGATGCCGTATTTCCCGTTCTGCTTGTAATAAGCGACTTCATTAGAGAAGCGGGAAATTTTTTCATATTTGGGAGAGACTATTGTCTTGCCGCTGGTGCTAATGAGTCCATATTTTTTATTTTTAACAACGATGATCAGGCTGCTGTTCCCGTACTCAACGGAATCATATACTGGAGAAACAATCACCTTTCCCTTCACACTAACGGCTCCGTACTTCTTGTTCTTTTTAGCCAATACGAAATTCTTGAATGACCTTGATGGGTAGATCTCGTCATACACCGGTTTAATTACCGTTTTTTCTTTTTTGTCGATCATGCCGTATTTTCCGTTTTCCTTGAATAAAACAAGCCCATTGATGAATTCAATGCCAAGAACCTTTTTGCTGGTTGCGGCAAAGGTGGAGGACAGTGATGTGCCGAATAACATACAAAATGAGACGAGCCCAATAATCCAAATTTTCATTTGGCTTTTCATCCTTTTCACTCCTTCAAACATATTCATACTACTACTTCTATTATATTGGCTGTATGCAAAAATAGTAAGCCATCAAAAATGTAGAGTTAGGATGAGTTTGCTATTCTGTTGGCTGAAAGTGAGGATTCTATTTGAGGAGTAATGAAGAACACGACCTGCTTAAAAAGAAAAACGCTCGGGTTGAGCGTTTCTCTTCTATAATTCTTATTGTTCTTCTCTTAATAAACGAACACTTTCATCAAATTCGCTTTCGATTTCTTCATTTTTCTTATAGGTAATCAAGCTGACGATGACAGCAACCATAAGGTTAAATACAAAGCCTGGAACGATTTCATACAAGGATTGTCCGAAAATAACTTTTCCAAGGTCAAAGTTTTTCCAAACAATAACGGTGATAGCCCCGACAATCATTCCGGACAAAGCACCCCAGTTCGTCATCTTTTTCCAGAATAAGCTTAAAAGAATAACCGGACCGAAGGAAGCTCCGAAACCAGCCCATGCATAGGCAACCAGGTTTAAAATGGTGTTATCCTGTTTGAATGCGAGGGCAATAGCAACTATAGCTACGAGCAGAACGGCCATTCTGCCTAAGAAAACAAGGTGGCGGTCGGTGGCTTTTTTGTTCATGACGACCTTATATAAATCTTCAACCAGGGCACTGGAGGTAACGATTAATTGTGACGAAATCGTACTCATAATCGCGGCCAAGATAGCAGCTAAAGCAAATCCGGCAAACAGCGGATGGAAGAAAATTTGGCTCAAGGAAATGAATACAGCCTCCGGATTTTTCAGTGTATGGGCCGTGTTTTCATGGAAATAGGCAATCCCAATTAATGCTGTAAAAATTGTCCCAAGCAAGGAGAAAATCATCCAGCCCATTCCAATGCGGCGGGCACTTTTTGTTTCTTTAACGGTTTTAATCGCCATAAAGCGGACAATGATGTGTGGCTGACCAAAGTAGCCAAGCCCCCATGCCGCAGCAGAAATAATCCCAATAAAGGTTGTGCCTTTGAACAAATCTAGTAAGGTTGGGTCAATTGCCCGGATCGTATCAAATGTTTCGGCAGGGCCACCAGTTATAAAAATTCCAATTGCCGGAACAAGGAGAAGGGCAATCAGCATCATCAAACCTTGAATAAAGTCAGTGTAGCTTACGGCAAGGAAACCACCGAACAATGTATAGGCCACGACAACGCCGCCAACAATAAATAATCCAATATGATAACTAGTACCAAAGGAGTTCTCGAAGAAGACAGCACCGGAAACCATTCCGGAAGAAACGTAGAATGTAAAGAACAGAAGAATAACAATACCAGAGACAACACGCAACAACTTTGTATTATCCTTGAAGCGGTTTTCCAAGTAACTTGGAATGGTAATTGAGTCGTTTGCCACTTTCGTGTAGGAACGTAAGCGCGGTGCAACGAATAACCAGTTTAGATAGGCACCAATAGTTAAACCAATGGCGATCCAGGCTTCTGCCAGCCCGCTGACATAAATGGCGCCAGGCAGCCCCATTAACAGCCAACCGCTCATGTCGGCGGCGCCTGCACTCAGAGCGGTTACCGCAGGTCCTAACGACCGGCCCCCAAGCATATAATCTGTAAGATTGCTAGTTTTTCGGTAGGCATACCAGCCGATCCAGAGCATACCTACGATATAGATGGTGATCGAAATAAGTTGTAAAGTTTGATCAGACATCCATTTTCCCCCTTTTTAGAATAATAATTATAATAATATTTCCCCTATATTTAATATTCTATCAATTTATTGAAAGCATTTCCAGTAGAAAATATTATTTTTTTACCATAATTATAAATACTTTTAATATAGTAATGGTACTATTTGTAAGTACTATCATTGTAAGGATAAACAAAAACATTTATGATAAAGGAAATGAAAGGAGTTCGATATTGTGGATTTAAATTCATGGTTCCAAAAAGGAATGACGGTTGAGGAGTACATAAATTCAATGAAAAGGAATAAGGTGGAAATGCTTTCGATTTATGAACGCTTCACGTTAACGGAGAATGATCGAAGTAAACTGGCAGCATTAAGGCAGCACAAAATACGCGCCCTTGTAATATCAGAGGATTGGTGCGGGGATGCCCTGTTAAATAACCCAGTGTTGCTTCGGATTGCAGAAACGGCGGGAATTGAAGTTCACTTTCTGCTTCGGGATCAAAACCTTGAACTGATGGATCAATATTTAACGAATGGTACATCAAGAGCTATTCCCATTTTTATCTTTATCGATCAGGAAGGGGAGGAAGTTGCTGTCTGGGGGCCTCGTGCACCAAAAATTCAGGAACTTGTCGAGAAAGAGCGGGCTTCCTTACCAGACAAGGAAGCAGCGGATTTCCAAGAAAAGCAGCTGGCAATGTACAAAAGCCTTGGAAAAAGGTATCAAACTGAACCGGATATGTGGCAAACAGTGGCAGAAAGCATTATTTCTACACTATTAAAATAAAATAAAACCGGGATGAAGGACAAAACCGGCAGCGAACAAAGGCAAACTGTCTTTCATAAGCGGGATGAAGGACAAAACCGGCCGTGAACGAAGGTAAACTGTCTTTCATAAAAAGAGGGCGCAGTAAAAAGCCGACCCTCTTTTCTCATGTCTTAAATCCTCCGCCCTTTGGAGGGATCCGATCATTTTTTAAACTTTTATCATTAATTTTCGGCTCAATGCCGAGAATGAAGTTTCGAATGTTGGAACGGTGGAGATAAATCAATAGGATGAAAAATAATAAGAAGATCAATTCAAAATCCAGCCTGACTGAATATAGATCATAAGCGAGCAGGCTTATGCCGACAGAAATCGACCCAAGAAATACATATTTTGTTAGCAGGATAACGAAAAAGAACGTTACATAAGCAATTAATAGTAACGGCAAATCCGCAATCATCAAAGCCCCGGCGGTAGTAGCAATAGCCTTGCCGCCTCTAAATCCGGCGAAAATCGGGAAACAATGCCCAATGACGGCAGCCAAGCCAAAATATAATGGTTCAGCACTAAGGTGGAAGAACAGTGGGAGGTAAGCCGCAAGTGCACCTTTCCCAAGATCAATCAGCAGGACAAAAACAGCTGACTTTTTTCCCAGGACTCTAAGCGTGTTGGTGGCTCCGGGGTTCTTGCTGCCGAGTTCACGGACATCAACGCCAAAGAATAATTTACCTACGATTAAGGCGGTGGGAACGCTGCCAATTAGATATGAAACGGCCAGCAAAAGCCAAAACATTTATACCAATCCCTTATTTGGTAAATTTGTAGTTATATTGTAACATGGGAAAATGGTAGAATTCCGTTGAAATATCTGAATTTGAAAAATAAAAGTAGGAAGGACGTGTACAAAATTCTCGTTGGAAGTAAATCATTACTTGTTTTTTGCAAAAAAAATAAAATGGTTTATGATAGTTAATGGGCTTGCCTGACAAATTATTTGTAAGTGGCAGTGTTAATTGGTAAAATATTGAACAGACTAAACCGTTATGGATTTTAAAAATAGGTGGATGAATTTATGAAACGAGCGAGATTGATTTATAATCCGACATCAGGGCGCGAAATGATTAAGCGTCATTTGCCGGAAATTCTTGAAAAACTGGAAATAGCCGGATATGAAGCATCCTGTCATGCAACAACCGGAGCCGGTGATGCAACGCGAGCAGCACGAATCGCTGTTGAGCGTCAGTTTGATGTGGTTATCGCTGCTGGTGGGGATGGAACGATTCATGAGGTAGTAAACGGATTAGCTGAGCAGGAGTTTCGCCCCAAATTAGGAATTATTCCATCCGGTACGACGAATGACTTTGCCCGTGCTCTGCATATTCCCCGTGATGTCGCTTCAGCTGTGGACATTATTACCAATGGTGAGCTGATTCCTGTCGATATTGGCCGCATCAATGATAAGTATTTCATTAATATCGCCGGTGGAGGCAGACTCACCGAGCTTACCTATGAAGTTCCAAGTAAATTAAAGACCATGCTTGGTCAGCTCGCCTATTATCTAAAAGGAATCGAAATGCTGCCTTCGATTAAAGCTTCGAACTTACGCATCGAATATGATGGAAAGCTGTTTGAAGGCGAAACGATGATGTTTCTTGTCGGTCTGACCAATTCCATTGGCGGCTTTGAAAGATTAGCACCCAATGCTTCGATTAACGATGGCCTATTTTCTTTATTAATTTTGAAAAAGGTTAATCTTGCAGAATTTATTCGGATTGTTACACTGGCAATCCGCGGCGAGCACGTGAATGACCCCAATGTGATTTATACGAAAGCAAATCGGATTAAAGTTCAATCCAATGAAAAAGTTCAAGTGAATTTAGACGGAGAATACGGCGGCTTGTTACCAGCCGAATTCGCCAATCTGTACCGGCACTTGGAGGTATTTGTTCCGCTAAAAGACATTCGGCCAAATGACCGCCCAACCGATTGGGTGTCGGGAAAAAGATATAGTTAAGAGTGTTCGTTCCTATCGTGGAACGAACTTTTTTTCATAACCGACAGGTGAAGTGGCCTGGTTATTAGCGCTCTCTCTAGCAGTTTTGAAAATTGTAATTTTTTTTCGTTAACGTGTATAATGAATTAAAGACAAGAGTCAAGACAGCCAAAAAAAGGAGCGATTAGGGTGAGGGCGTTAATAAATATTGATTATACGTTTGATTTTGTTGCTGATGCCGGTGCGTTAACCTGCGGTAAGCCAGGGCAGGACATCGAAGGAAAAATTACGGAACTGACGAAAGAATTTATCGATAACGGTGATTATGTCGTATTTGCTATTGATGTTCACGACAAAGGCGACGAATACCATCCTGAAACAAAGCTATTCCCACCTCATAATTTGCGTGAAACAGATGGCAGACATTTATATGGAACATTGCAACAGGTTTACGAGGAAAACAAACAACGCAGTAATGTTGTTTTCATGGATAAAACAAGATATTCTGCTTTTGCTGGTACCAACCTGGAAATAAAATTACGGGAACGGGGAATTACAGAAGTCCATCTAGTAGGTGTATGTACCGATATTTGCGTTCTCCATACGGCCGTCGATGCCTACAACAAAGGTTTTAAAATTGTCGTCTATAAAGATGCTGTTGCTTCCTTCAATTCCGCGGGGCATGATTGGGCCTTGGGACATTTCGAAAAAACACTGGGCGCTATGGTGAAATAAGTATTTTAATGATATGATTGTAAAAAAGGTGTAAAGCTGTAATAGTATTATGGAGGGCGATTATGAAACACATTTACCACGATGATAGTTTCACTTTGCATACAGATCTTTACCAGATTAATATGGCAGAAACATACTGGCGTGATGGCATTCATAATAAACGGGCGGTCTTTGATTTATATTTTCGTAAGCTGCCGTTTGGGAACGGGTATGCCGTGTTTGCCGGCCTTGAAAAAGTCATTCAATTTATTCAAGGCTTCCGTTTTAGTGAGGAAGACCTTCATTATTTGAAAAACGAAGTGGGCTATAAGGATGACTTTTTAGATTTTTTAAAAAATATGCGGTTTACCGGAACGATTCGCTCAATGAAGGAAGGAGAACTTGTTTTTGGCAATGAGCCGATGTTACGAGTTGACGCTCCTTTAGCAGAAGCACAAATAATCGAAACAGCCTTACTTAATATTGTGAACTATCAAACATTAATTGCCACCAAAGCATCAAGGATCAAGCAGGTCCTTGGTTCTGATATTGCGATGGAATTTGGAACAAGGCGGGCCCAGGAAATGGATGCAGCCGTCTGGGGAACGAGAGCCGCTTATTTGGCCGGATTTGCTGCTACGAGCAATGTCAGGGCAGGTAAGATGTTTGGCATTCCGGTTTCGGGGACACATGCCCATTCGCTGGTCCAGGCTTACAAGGATGAGTACACTGCCTTCCATAAATATGCTGAAACCCATAAAGATTGCGTTTTCTTGGTGGATACGTATGATACACTTCACCTTGGTGTACCAAATGCCATTAAAGTTGCCAAAGAATTAGGTGACAAAATTAATTTCGTCGGGATTCGCCTTGATAGCGGAGATTTAGCTTATTTGTCTAAGGAAGCACGTAAACTTCTCGATGAAGCAGGCTTTAAGGATGCAAAAATTTTTGCCTCAAGTGACTTGGACGAGTATACGATTATTAACCTAAAAACACAGGGGGCCAAAATTGACAGCTGGGGAATCGGCACTAAACTGATTACTGCATTCGATCAGGCCGCTTTGGGGGCTGTTTATAAAATAGTAGCAATTGAAAATGAAACGGGAGAGATGGAAGATACGATAAAAATTTCATCTAATCCTGAGAAAGTGACAACTCCGGGCCTGAAGAAAGTTTACCGGATTATTAATAATCGGAACGGTCATGCCGAAGGGGATTACATTGCAATGGAGAACGAAAAACTGCCGGAAAAACGTCTAAGCATGTTCCATCCGACCCATACGTATATAAACAAAGTGGTGACGAACTTTACGGCAAAAGAGCTCCATGAGGATATTTTTGTAAACGGAGAGCTTGTTTATGAAGTTCCATGCTTAGAAGAGTCGCGTGAATATTTACAACAAAATCTTGATGCATTATGGGATGAATATAAGCGAACAATGAATCCAGAGGAATATCCAGTCGACCTAAGCAAAAAATGCTGGGATAATAAGATGCACAATATTGAAGAAGTGAAAGAAAAAGTCGCGAAAATGAAACAATAGCCATTTAACAACGCCCAGAAAAGTTGTCTCTCTGAGCGTTGTTTTTTTGGTTAATAGGAAAGTGTGAAATTTTTTCCGGATTTTCCTATGCCTTTCTATGTCGCATAAATCTACGCCTCATGAACCGCCTTAGCGGACTCGCCAGTCGGCTGGTGTTCATTTAAAAAATGGGGTAAAAAACACCCGTCATTTTTGTTTAAATAGGTCCATAAAAGCATGGAAGGTTTCAATTCCTTGATAGGTAAAAATGCTGGCGGCGGATAGTGAAAAGAAGCCAATGATAAGAAAGCGGATCCACATAATACTTCCTCCCTTGTTATGTTTTTACAGATCAAACCTAAGGAATGTGGATCAAATAATTAGACTGATGAAAGATCGGGATAAGAAAGGATATGTTGCGTTTTAAGGTTGAAGAAAAATAGGGTGATGATATTTTCGTTGTGGATAAGATGAAAAAAAGTTCAAAGAGGTTTGATAGGGTGGCAGTATATTTCTTTTCATCGTCCCACGGTGCTTTTACCTTCCAGTCGTTTAACTGGATAATAGCCTTGCCTACCGGATGTGTTTTCACGAGTACGTTTGAAAGATACATAACATTAAAAGCCAAAAAGACAAGGAACGAGGTAAAGCAAATGCTTTTCTTGATCATCATCATTATCCACTCCTTTCTTATTGGATTGTTTTAATCATATCCACTTTTATTATATTTTTAAATAAAAATTTTCTGACAATTTTCTCTCCTGTTTTACTTAGAGTGTTTCGCAATCAGCCAGGCTTTGTGATACAATTTTGCTAGTTATCAGTGGGACGGCGCTAATTAAGGAGTGCAATCCGCTAATTGGAGAGGTTTATCCGCCAATTGGAATGAGTAAAGCGCTAATTGGAGAGATCTACCCGCCAGTTGGAATGAGTAAAACGCTAATTGGAGAGATCTATCCGCCAGATGGAATGAGTAAAGCGCTAATTGGAGAGGTTTATTCGCCAGTTGGAATCAGTAATGCACTAATTGAAATGTGTTATTCTCCGATTAGAGAGGATAGATTTGCAAACATAAAGTGTAAAGGAAGAAATACATGAGTAGAACATTGCCGGTTAAAAAGAATGATTATATAGAGGTAGAATTTGAAGATTTAACCCATGACGGAGCGGGTGTGGCAAAGGTTGACGGTTATCCCTTATTTGTCGCAAGCGGACTGCCTGGTGAAAAAGCAAAGGTCAAGGTTATTAAAACGGGAAAAAGCTACGGAGTTGGGCGGTTAATCGAGCTTTATGAGAAGAGTCCCTATCGCGTGGACATTCCTGCCAGCGAAAAACATAAATATGGCGGCTGTCAGCTGGAACACATTAGCTACGAAGGACAGCTTAAATATAAAGAAAATCAAGTGCGGCAGGTCCTTGCACGCATCGGTAAGCTGGACGATGTTCAAGTACATCCGATTATCGGCATGGACAATCCATGGCACTACCGCAACAAGGCTCAAGTTCCGGTAGGTGAAAAAGACGGCAAATTGATTGCTGGATTTTTCAAACCAAGAAGCCACGAAATTATTGATACAGACGAAAGCTTGATTCAGCTGCCGGAAGTGAACGAAGCGATCCAAACGGTAAAGGAAATTTGCCGTAAACTAGAGATTCCAGCGTATGATGAAGAGGCCCATAAAGGAGTTCTGCGCCATATTATGGCTCGCTGTGGAAGGCAAACAGGTGAACTAATGGTGGTGGTGATTACAAGAACTGAGGATATACCTCATAAAAACAAGCTGATAGAGGAAATAATCGCGAGACTCCCTAAAGTGAAGTCGATTATTCACAATGTCAATTCGAAACGAACCAACGTCATTCTCGGAGAAAAAACAACATTGCTTTGGGGCAGTGAAGTCATTTATGACTATATTGGTGATGTGAAATTTGCAATTTCGGCCTTATCGTTTTATCAGATCAATCCTGTACAGACAAAGGTACTCTACGATAAGGCTCTGGAATATGCCGGCCTTAGCGGCGAGGAATCTGTTATTGATGCCTATTGCGGCATTGGCACGATTTCTTTATTTTTGGCACAAAAGTCGAGCAAGGTTTTTGGGGTAGAGGTTGTCCCAGAAGCGATTAAAGATGCCCGCCGCAATGCTGACCTCAATGGCATAACAAACGTGGAATTTGCCGTCGGCCAAGCAGAAGTTGTGATTCCTAAATGGTATAAAGAAGGTAATGCAGCAGATGTCTTGGTCGTTGACCCGCCCCGAAAAGGCTGCGATGCGGCGCTGCTTCAAACCATCATTGAAATGAAGCCAAAAAAGGTTGTCTACGTGTCCTGCAACCCGGCAACATTAGCACGGGATTTACGGATATTGGAGGATGGCGGTTACATGACACTCGAAGTACAGCCGGTGGATATGTTTCCACATACGAGCCATGTGGAGTGTGTTGTCTTGATGTCAAGGGTGGAGAAATAGGACTATTCAAAGCACTGAGAAATAAAGGGTTTTCTGACATTGCAGCCTTCTCTCGGGAATTTTGTCGAGAATGTTCATGTCAGGAAGCCCTTATTTTTATTCTTGGAGGAAACATATTGGATACATTAAGAAACGTCCCGGTGATTCAAGTTAATTTTGACAGGTTACTGCTTATTATCGGATAACAATATATGGTCTCATCATCTCATAATCCTCGTGCTCCAAAATATGACAGTGCCATATATATAACCCGGTAAATGGTCCGAACTCCATGATTATTCGAGTAACTTGCTTCGGATTAGCTCGAACGGTATCTTTCCATCCTCGTTCTTGTGGTTCCGGTGGCATTGCCGGACCTGTATATTCGATAACTTTCTCCTTGTTAAACTTATCAACATCGAAATTTCTTCGGTCAAGTATTTGAAAATCAATTAAGTGAAGATGAATTGGGTGTGAATCATCAGTTACGTTGATGAGGTACCATATTTCGGTTGTCCCTAATTTTGGGTTTTCTGATATTGGTGCCTCCCATGGTTTATTGTCCAATAGCATCCATTCACGACCGTACTGATCCATATTATCATTTAATGTTAGGTATCTTATCCTCGTAACTGACTGTTCCTTTATTTTTGGAACAGGTACCATATAAGCCGGAATTGTACTAGTGTCAACACTTGATAAAGGAAGAGTTACTCTAAATTGCATCACTTGACCAACCGTTAATGGATCCGGTTGGTCACCCCCTGGAAAAGGAGCGGGGGCATCATTTGTCATGATAATATTCTTCCCTTCTAAATTGGTAAAATCAATGATCACATCTGCCCTTTCTGCAGGGGCTAACATGATTTCCCTGATACCAACTGGATATTCCAGTAACCCTCCATCAGTCGCAATTTGATACATAAGTTGTCCCGAATTAAGCTTAATCCTATAGAAACGAGTGTTGGATGCGTTTAAAAGCCTAAAGCGGTATTTACGTGGTTCCACTTCTAAATAAGGCCATACTTTACCATTTACTAGAATCGTATCCCCAATAAATTCAGGAATAATAGACGTTTCTAATTCAGGAATCGGTTTTTCTGGTTGCTTCGGGTAGTAAAGAGAACCATCCTTATTAAATGTCTTGTCTTGTATCATAAGAGGAACCTCATATTTCCCACTCGGTAAATTCAATGAACGTTCCCGATGATCTCTGATAAGATAAAATCCTGCCAAACCTGCATAAATATTTAGCCTCGTAATACCAATCGTATGGTCATGATACCATAAAGTGCAGGCATGATTACAATTATCATATCGATATATTTGCTTTCTAAAATAAGGCCCCACTTGTTTGAATCCCTTTGTAAACCAAGCCTCTGGGTAGCCATCGCTTTCCCATTCAACACAAGCACCGTGTACGTGTACGACTGTTCTTACATCAGGCACGTCCCGATGGGCACCATGAACCGTATAATCGATTGGAAAAAGATGCTTATCAGGAAGATTGTTAATCCATTTAATAAACACTTTTTCTCCACTTTCGACTTCAATTGTAGGTCCTGGATATCCATTTTCGTACCCCCAAACAGTTGAGTTATTTAACTGACTATGAAGTGATTGACTGAATTCAGTCATATTTACTTCGTAGTAAGTATAAAACTGATCTTTCCATCGAGGTTTTAAAATAGGTGGAATGGGCAGTTCGTCTACAAATTTAGAGAGAATCATAATTTGCCTCCTTGATTTAAAGGGTCATTAATGCAAGAAATTTGCCACCCCCATAGTTTTAGATTAATTGGAGACCTCTTTGCAGTGTCTTGACGAAGGGGTCCACCTTATATTGACCCACACACTAAATGACCTTGGATAAGCAAGTCATGGTTATCAAAATGTTTAATAATCGTGAGGACGACTGTAAAAAGTCGTTTTAAAACCGTTATCCTATTTCCTGATTAGTCTAAATAGATAAATTGAAGGTTAGCATAATTGCGAACCCTAAGAAAAAATTGAATGACTTCCACACTGTGTATAGAAGTCTTTTTGTCTGTTATTATTTAGATTATTGGATAATTCAGCTCGTAACTTGGGTAGCAATAGTATGGTGGTCTAAGTGCGATTTTAGACATTGGCCAGGAATCTTCCATATAGACCATCTTTACTTTTTCATTGGAATGGTTTACTAGCAATAGCTTTACTTCTGGATTAAATTCATATCTCAAAATGGAAACCTCCTTCCATTAGGAATGAGTGGATTCGCCCCCGTCAACATGAAGAACTTGACCAGTAACAAAACGAGAATCATCAGAAGCAAGATAGACATAGGTTGGTGCGAGTTCAAATGGATGGGCAACTCGTTCCATTGGATTAAATGCTCCATATACGGCGACTTGGTCTGACGAGAAACTTGCTGAAATAAGTGGAGTCCAAATTCGGCCGGGGCAACGGCATTAACTCGGATCCCTTGTTTTACAACATTTTTAGCTAAGGCACGTGTCCAACCAACTATTGCGCCTTTTGTGGCAGTATAATCAATCATTTGCTGCTCACCTACATACGTCACCACTGAAGAAGTGCCAATGATTGAACTGCCTGGTTTTAAATAAGGAAGCGCTGCTCTTGTTGTGTAAAAATGAGAGTATATATTAACTTTGAAGGTGTCATCGAATTGTTCATTTGTAATGTCAAGCAGACTTAGTTGTTGGAATTGGATACCAACGTGGTTACAAAGAATATCGAGACGTCCAAACGTATTTACTGTTTGTTCTACAATGGAGATACACTGTTGTTTGTCTCGCAAGTCGCCAGGTAGTAGTAAACAACGTTGTCCGAGTTGTTCAATCCTCGTTTTTGTTCTATTTGCATCCTCATGTTCATCTAAGTATGAAATGGCAACATTTGCTCCTTCTTTAGCAAACGCAATTGCTACTGCTGCACCAATACCACTGTCACCCCCTGTAATAAGTGCTACTTTTCCTGTTAACTTCCCACTCCCTTTATAGTTCGGGTTTTCGATAATTGGAAGTGGTACCATAAATTTTTCCACTCCGGGATGGCGTAGCTGGCGCTGTTCAGGTAAACTTATCGGAATTTCTTCGTAACGTGTTATTTTCCCATAGTTAGGGTACATGGGATAAGGATGAGTTTTCATATTCGCTCTAAACATTTGTTACATTTGCTTTATTTGGTCTAATTGACGACTTTGATCCTTTTGATCCATGGAAACCTCCTATAGAAGTGATTTTGTTCTATAGAATGTTTATGCTGTTCACTAAAAATAAAGTATAAAAATTGTGGAAAAAGTTGTTTGCTTTCGACACAGAAGCGTATTCTTCTCTCAAAAGAGAGACCTTTTTTCTTTATTGAACTGACCTTTAGGACAAAGCGCTTTACTCAACATTCTACCCCTTTGACAGGTCAACTTATTGTTAATTAACAGTTCTTTAATCCCGGCTACTTCAAGAATAGTACTTAAAAAATAGGTCAACCAGAAAAAACCTCTAACCACATCATACGTTAACTTATTTAATGGAATTTAAAATGCATCAAGATTAACTAATCTTACTGGTTGAATTATGATAACGTCAGCTCTACACCATTAACATGAATGGTTTGGTCATTAACAGATACGTATCCATAACATAGTATTTTTTCTGATATGCTTCATATAAATCAATTGCCTTACCAGACTGAATTCCTTGGCTTTATTCTTTATGGGAAGCATACATTTAATTTCTTTTCCAATTATCAATAAAGATTTCTACTTTTTGTTTTTCTGATAATTTTCTTGTCATTCCGTAAAAGCCTTTTAGGTATTTCCACTTAAAATTATTCCCGTAGTTCAGTTAATGTAACATTCATTTTCTTTGCAATACACTTTGCTTCTTCTTTATTTATAATCATTATTAGATTTATACTTATATCTCTGCTTAATGCAATTTTATTAGATAAGACTATTCACTATTGACGTATCCCTTATTAATAATGCTATGTTGTTCGGTTGGCATCAAAAAGCAATTTTTAACATCTTGAATTCCATGATCATTAACAAAATTTTTATATGCCAACTGATATAGGTACTGCTTTGTAATATCACCAATTCCAGGTTGTCCCCGTAGTTCTTTTCCATGCTCAATGTTAGATGCTCTCGGGTTACAGAATATTCAAATAAGACAGTTGCCCGCAGAATTGATATACTCGCACTATTTAGCAAATGAAAAAATGGATATAGGCTTACTTCATTTATAAAGGGGATGTGGGGGAGTATGGCAGGTAATCGTTCATTTAAAGAATATGTGGCAGAAAGATTCTATAATAAAATGTTTGCTGCCATACAGGATTTCACCGAAGAAAACTACGATGGCTTAGACTTACGGCTATACAGAGTTCAAAACATCGGCGGCATTGAGTTATCAGATATAGAAGTAAAGTTCGTATCTGTTAATGACTTACCGGACATGAAAATAGAATTTGATGTTGCTGTTGAAGCTGAATTCGAAGTCCGTGAATCAAATCATCGTTATGATGAATCAGAAAATTGTCGGCAATGGTTTATGCTGGAATGCTCAGGAGATTTGGATTGCAATTTGGATGATTTTTCAATCTCTAGTATAACTGAGTATACTAGCAAAAATAAGCAGCCGAAACCTATGTCAGACTCCCTTGTCCCTATCATTCATAAGGAACAACTAGAATCTGTTGCCACAGACTTCCTTAGAAGACATTACCCTGAAGCATTAAAAAACCCAATGGCAGTTGAGCCACAGGTGTTGGCAGAAAAAATGGGCCTTACAGTAGAAATGAGAGAGATTACAAAGGATTTCTCTGTTTTTGGGCAGATATACTTTCACGACTGTGATGCAGAGTTTTATGATGAAGATAGCGATGAAATGGTACAGACCCATGTGAGTGGCCGTACAATAATCGTGGATCCTAAAGCTTACTTCCTTCGTAACCTGGGATCAGTCAATAATACTATTGTGCATGAGTGTGTTCATTGGGACCAACATAGAAAAGCATTTGAATTGGAACGGTTATATAATAGCAGTGCCACACGAATCAAGTGTCAGGTAGTCGGAGGTATAAAAGACAATACCAGAGATGCAACTGACTGGATGGAATGGCAGGCGAATGCCCTCGCCCCAAAGATACAAATGCCACTTGCTATGTTTAAAACCCAAGCGTTCAAATTTATTAAGCAATTCAGTTCAGAACTGGGAACATCTGAACTTATAGATGTAATGGAGCCAGTTATTGACGCCTTAGCAACGTTCTTCAGCGTATCTCGGACAGCAGCTAAAATTCGAATGATTGATGCTGGATACGAGGAAGCAATCGGAACTTTTACTTATATAGATGGTCGCTACGTCAAGCCACACAGATTTAAGAAGGGTGCGCTTGAAAGAAATCAGACCTTTTCTATAAGCGCCGAGGATGCTGCCATCCAAAGCATAACCAATCCAGAAATGGCCGCTCTAGTTAGAGACGGAAGTTATATATATGTAGATTCTCACTTTGTGCTAAACTATCCAAAATATTTAACACATGATATATTCGGACAAACGGTACTTACTGACTACGCACGAACCCATATGGAAGAGTGCTGCTTGGTTTTCGAGTTATCAGTCAAATCCGGGTGTAGGGAAAGATACTATACTGAATGTTTCCTCAACCGTGATAAGACATCAAATATAGATTTTGATATAAAGTATTGTAATGGTTTTGAGTATGCGGCTCCAGAAAAGAAGGCCCAATTACTAGCTGAAACAATAGCTGAAGAAATGCGAATCTATAATGAATTGCCAAATAGCTATACCAGCTCTCTCAAAATAGTACGTGAGTGGAAAAAAGTAACTTATAAAGAATTAGCAGAGAAAATATTGGTCAACGAGCGTACCATAAGACGAATCGTTAATGGTGAGGAACCGGGATCTATTAATTCCATTGTATTGATTTGCCTTGGACTTCATCTACCGCCAAATATTAGCAGTCATATAATTCGCAACTCACCATTTTCATTGAATTTCAATAATAACAGTCATATTTGGTATAACTTTGCATTAACTCACCTATATGCAAAATCGATGGATGAGATTAGAACGTTTTTACAGGAACATGGCGCAGAGCCATTATAAAATTCAATAATATTTTTGAAAAAGCGGACACAGGATGTCCGCTTTTTAGTTATTAACTAAGTAAGCCATACATGAATCCTTTTAAGGGTTTGTGTATGGCTTTTTTTATTGTTGTTTTTAGGTGTTTTTGTTGGGAAAAGCGTCATTTTGAGCCTGAAATTAACGGGCATGAGGTGTCCGCCAAGGCTGTCCAATTCTCACCTACAATAATGATAAATGAAGGAAAGGTCCTTCGTAGTTAGCAAGAATTAGACCATTCCTCGTCTACAAAAAAATATCAAATGCCTGATTTGCAATAAGGGCAAAGGATACATATTGCTACGTTTCAGTCCGTTTAGGATTGTTATGCGTTGCAATAGAAGTACCTTACCTTGTTGCGCTCATTTTCAGGACAAAGGGTCTGTGTACTTCGAGGCACAGACCTATTTTTGTATCCTTTGCCGCCAATGCAGTCCGGCGGAAAGGATGCAAAATGAAAATTAGAATTATGTACGACAACAAACCTACCTATTTGGAGGTACCAGACGAGGACTGCACTGTAATGATTGATATGGACTATGAGGACAGGCTGTCCTGTGCCGAAGATAAGGAAACTGTGACTCGACGTTCACCACAGGAGATTATGGACGAGCGTTTTAACAAGCCCGACTACAATAACTGGCATAAATTTGATAGACACAGAGGGATGCCCAAAAAACCATTCCGTAAGGACGACGAATCTGAGGATGCAACGGATCATATGGACTATCTCCCCGATAATTTCCAAGAAGTGGAACGAAATAAAAAGGAAGATTATGAATATTACTGTGAGATTATTCGTTCCATTCTCAAGCCAAAACATTCAGAACCTTTTATTGCTGTATATCTTGATGGCATGTCAATGACTGAGTATGCAGAGCGTGAGGGTGTTAGTAAAAGCGCCATTTCACACCGTTTAGATACAGCTAAGAAGAATTTCAAAAAAGTTTTTCCAGAATCCTCAACTTTCCCCTCTTGCCACGGCTAATAGATAGAGGGCAGCACATAAACGCTCTCAAGAAAGAGGTGAAGAACATGAAACACAACTTGAAAATCAGTGTTTCAAAAACTCCACAGTCTGGCGGGATTGTCTCCTGTCGTAATGTCACTATAAGGGAGCGTTTCCTACGTTTCTTACTTGGTGATAAGCAGAAACTGACTATCCTTGTCCCGGGTGACACCGTACAGGAACTCGCCATTAGTGAGATTAAGGAGGGAGGATTAAACCATGAGCAAAATCAAACTTCTTCTTGATGTGGTTTCTGATATGCGCTCTTTGGCAGACAGTATACAAGCGGTTGCTGATGCAATGGCGGGCAATGAACCTGTCGAAGCAAAAGAACCGACTACACCTGTAAAAAAAACCTGCGCCAAAGAAAAAGGAAATCACTCTGGAGGAAGTCAGAGCAAAACTCGCTGAAAAGAGCCAAGACGGTCTTACTTCTCAAGTGAGAGAAATCATCAAAAAATACGGTGGCTCTAAATTAAGCGAAGTTGACCCAAAACATTATGCAGATATGTTGAAAGATGCGGAGGTACTAGGGAATGAGTGATCACGCAGTACTTTCCGCATCAGGGTCCCATAGGTGGCTTAATTGCCTTCCATCTGCAAGATTGGAACTAGAATTTGAAAATAACGAATCCAATGCAGCCGCTGAAGGCACCGCCGCCCATGCTCTTTGTGAACACAAACTTAAAAAAGCACTTCACATGAGAAGTAAAAGGCCAGTCTCGGTGTATAACTCTGATGAAATGGAAGAACACAGCGATGCCTATGTTGAATTTGTAATGGAGCAGTTTGAATTGGCAAAACAAAGCTGTACGGACCCGTTAATACTTATTGAACAACGTCTTGATTTTTCCTGCTATGTACCACAGGGGTTCGGAACTGGTGACTGCATCATCATTGGCGATAAAAAGCTTCATATTATCGATTTTAAGTACGGCATGGGTGTGTTAGTAGATGCAGTAGGAAACCCACAGATGAAATTGTACGCCCTTGGAGCTTTGGAAATCTACGATAGCTTGTATGACATCGAAGAGGTTTCCATGACCATCTTCCAACCTCGCAGGGAAAATGTCAGCACATGGACAATCCCGGTAAATGAATTAAAAGACTGGGCAGAAAACGAGCTTAGACCAAAGGCCAAAAAAGCTTATGAAGGCGAAGGTAACTACCTTCCAGGTGAATGGTGTACATTCTGTCGAGCGGCTGTTAAATGCCGTGCAAGAGCAGAAGAAAAGCTGAAATTAGCACAGATGGAATTTAAACTGCCTCCCCTGCTTACGGATTCCGAAATTGAGGAAGTTCTCTCTAAACTGTCCGACCTTACAAAGTGGGCAAATGAAATCATTGCTTATGCGACGGATGCTGCCGTTAATCAAGGGAAAGAGTGGCACGGCTTTAAGGTAGTCGAGGGCAGGTCTATCCGTAAATATAAGGACGAAGAGGCCGTGGCTGAAGCAGCCAAGGCAAATGGCTATAATGATATCTATCGTCAGAGTCTTATTACCCTTACGGAAATGCAGAAGCTGATGGGTAAATCGAAATTTCAAGAAATCCTCGGTGGTCTCATACATAAACCACCGGGAAAGCCGACTCTGGTCCCGTTATCGGATAAGCGGCCAGCTATGAATAGATCAAACGTAAAAAACGAATTTAATGAGATAACGGAGGAATTGGAATATGAATAATCAAAACAGAACGAAGGTTGTTACAAGCGTCAACACACGTCTTAGCTACTTTCACGGCTGGGAGCCCGTATCCATCAATGGCGGAGCGGAAAAGTACAGCGTATCCGTATTGATTCCCAAAACAGATAAGGAAACCATCAATGCTATCAATGCAGCAGTAGATGCAGCCATTGAAGAGGGCCTTGCAAAGTTTGGTGGAAAAAAGCCGAATAAGGCGGCTATCAAACTGCCACTTCGTGATGGTGATGTAGAACGTGATGATGAGGCTTATAAAGGGCATTATTTTGTAAATGCCAACAGCAAGACGCCACCCCAAATAGTAGATAAAGCAGTCAGACCTATCTTGGATCGCAACGAGGTGTACAGTGGTTGTTATGCAAGAGTATCCCTGAATTTCTATGCTTTTAACTCCAATGGCAATAAGGGTGTTGCATGTGGTCTTGGCAACATCCAGAAGATAAGAGATGGAGAGCCTTTAGGTGGAAGAACCAATGCAGCTGATGACTTCACAACTATTGATGATGATGATTTTCTAGCATAAGGAATAAATACAGACGAGGTGGTGGAGGTTGTTCTTCTGCCACCTCGTTTGCATTAGAAAGGGCGGTAATATATGAATTCTATTTCTATTGATATTGAAACATTTAGTAGTGCCAACCTTCAAAAGTCTGGAGTTTACCGTTATGCCGAGAGTGATGATTTTGAAATTCTACTATTTGGCTATTCGGTGGACGGTGGCGAAGTGGAGGTGGTTGACCTCGCCAGTGGGGAGGAAATCCCAGATGAAATTATAAACGCACTTATGGATAATTCCGTTACTAAGTGGGCTTTCAATGCAATGTTTGAGCGTGTGTGTCTATCAAAATGGCTTAACCTTGAAGATTATCTTGACCCTGCATCCTGGAAATGTTCCATGATATGGTCAGCATATATGGGACTACCTCTTTCTTTGGAGGGAGTCGGTGCAGTTCTAGGTTTAGAAAAACAAAAATTGACTGAGGGTAAAGACCTTATTAAATATTTCTGTACACCTTGCTCCCCTACAAAATCTAATGGTGGTCGAGTTCGTAATTTACCAGAACACGACATGGATAAATGGGAGCGGTTTAAAGTGTATAACATTCGCGATGTGGAATCCGAGATGTCTATACAACAGAGATTATCCAAGTTTCAAGTACCAGAGAATATCTGGGAGGAATATCATCTCGACCAGGAAATCAATGATCGTGGCATTGCCATTGACATTGCTTTCGTAAAACAGGCTGTTGTGATGGATGAACATTCCCGTAAAAAGCTAACGGCTTTAATGCAGGATATAACTAATTTAGAGAATCCGAACTCTGTACAACAAATGAAAAACTGGCTTACCGATAACGGGCTAGAAACAGATACCCTTGGTAAAAAAGCGGTTGCTGAGATGTTAAAGACAGCACCTGAACCACTAGGCACTGTTTTGGAACTTCGTCAGCAGCTTGCAAAATCATCGGTAAAAAAATACACGGCAATGGAGAATGCGGTATGTAATGATGGTCGGGCAAGAGGAATGTTTCAGTTTTATGGTGCAAACAGAACTGGTAGGTTTTCGGGCAGGCTTATTCAACTGCAAAATCTCCCTCAAAACCATATGCCCGATTTGGAACAGGCTCGTGCTTTAGTTCGTAGCGGAAACTTTGATGCTCTTACCTTACTTTATGATTCTATCCCGGAGGTACTATCGGAACTTATCCGTACTGCTTTTGTACCGCAGGAGGGTATGAAGTTTATAGTTGCAGATTTTTCAGCGATTGAAGCTCGCGTTATCGCCTGGCTTGCGGGAGAAAAATGGAGATTAGATGTATTCCAAAATGGCGGTGACATTTACTGTGCAAGTGCATCTCAGATGTTTAACGTACCTGTGGAGAAAAACGGTGTTAATGGACATCTTCGTCAGAAGGGAAAAATTGCTGAACTAGCCCTAGGTTACGGAGGATCTGTTGGAGCGTTGAAATCAATGGGTGCATTGGAGATGGGAATTGAAGAAGATGAACTTCAACCTCTTGTAACGGCTTGGAGACAATCCAATCCCAATATTACAAAATTATGGTGGGATGTTGACCGCGCTGTAAAAACCTGCGTTAAGCAGAAAACTCCTACAGAAACACATGGTATTAAATTTATATATCAAAGTGGAATGCTCTTTATTGTCCTTCCTTCCGGCAGGCGGCTTTCCTATGTGAAACCTCGTATGGGAGAGAATGTATTTGGTGGTGAGTCAGTTACTTATGAAGGTATCGGTGGGACGAAGAAGTGGGAAAGAATCGAAGGCTACGGTCCAAAATTTGTAGAGAATATTGTCCAGGCAATCAGTCGTGACATTTTGTGTCATGCCATGCAGGCATTAAAGAATTGTTCCATTGTGGCTCATGTACACGATGAAATTATAATCGAAGCGGATATGAGGATGTCACTTTCTACTATTTGTGAACAAATGGCTAGGACACCAACATGGGCAAATGGCCTGTTACTTAGCGCTGATGGCTATGAGTGTCAGTTTTATCAAAAAGATTAAAATAAATTTTTTCAAAATCCTCAACAATCATTACCTCCTGTGGCTATTAGGTAGAGGAACTTTCCTCTGACTATATTGCAGGAGGTAATTCGTATGGACGAATTAGTAAAAATCAATTATGAAAATCAACGACCAACCGTACTCGGTCGTGATTTACATGAAGCCTTGGAAGTAAAGACCGCTTATAAAGATTGGTTTCCAAGAATGTGTGAGTACGGATTTGAGGAAGGGTCAGACTTTAGCTCATTTTTGAGCGAAAGTACTGGAGGCAGACCAAGCATAGACCATCAGTTAACAATTGATATGGCAAAAGAGCTATGTATGATACAGCGTACTCCAAAAGGAAAACAATGCCGTCAATACTTTCTTGAAATAGAAAGACGATGGAATTCCCCTGAGGCGATCATGGCAAGGGCATTACAGTTTGCCAATCAACAACTAACTCAAGTAAGGAATCAAAATAAAGTGCTTGAAGGTACGGTTGCTGTTCAGAATCAGCAAATTGCGGAAATGAAACCGAAAGTCTCTTATTACGATGTAGTTTTAAATTGTAAAGACCTTATTTCCACCTCAGCAATTGCCAAAGATTACGGCAAGTCAGCTATTTGGATGAACCGCTATCTTAATAAAAAGGGCATCCAGTTTAAACAAGGCGGCATTTGGCTTTTATATCAGAAGTATGCGGAAAAAGGCTACACCAGTACTAAGACACATAGCTACCTTGGCAGTAACGGTGAACAGCATACAAAGGTCCATACATATTGGACTCAAAAAGGCAGACTCTTCATTTACGAACTGATGAAGGCGGACGGTATTTTGCCTCAGATAGAAATGGAGGGTGTGTAATGGGGATCAACAAATTTAACCATGAAGGATACCATGACCCAACTCCCCATGAAGCACTGACCAACATAATGAGAAAGGAAAAGGCAGAGAAAAAATCTGCCTTTAAGCCACTTGTATATATCTGTTCTCCCTATTCCGGCGATGTAGAAGGAAACATTAAAAAGGCTCGCAGTTTTTGCAGGTTTGCCTTAGACCAAAACTGTATCCCAATTGCTCCCCACCTTATGTTTCCGCAGTTTATGGATGATGAAAACCCAGAGGAACGAGAGCTTGCCATATTTATGGACATCGTTCTTATGGGCAAATGCTCTGAGGTGTGGGTGCTGGGCAATACCATCTCAAGCGGTATGGCAAGGGAGATTGAAGTAGCCAAGAAACGCAGACAAACGGTCAGGTATTTTAGTCCGGAGCATGAGGAGGTCGAAAGTTTATGAAAATTGCAGTGGGCAATAGCCGGATGGACAGGAAATGGAAAAACAAAGATATCTCCTGGGAGGATTTTTGCTCCCGTGTAAAGACAACCCAACGTACTACAGAAACGGTAGAAGAATATCGGAAACTTAAAAAAGGTAAACAAGATGATATCAAAGACGTGGGCGGCTTTGTCGGGGGACATTTAAAAGAAGGAAGGCGAAAGAAGGGCAATGTTCTGTGTCGTTCTTTGCTTACCCTTGATATGGATTACGGTAGACCCGATATCTGGGAACAAATCAGTATGCTTTTCGATTTCAAATGTTGCGTTTACTCCACTCATAAGCACACACCGGAAAATCCGAGACTCAGGCTTATCGTTCCCCTTGCTCGTGAAATCAGCGAAGAAGAATATGCAGCCGTTGGACGTATGGTGGCAAAAGAAATCGGCATTGATCTTTTCGATGATACAACCTATGAGGCGCATCGCCTTATGTATTGGCCATCCACTTCCTCTAATGGTGAATTTGTCTATGAAGAACAGGATGGGGCATTACTTGACCCTGATGTTTATCTCTCTAAATATGAAAACTGGCGAGATACAACAACTTGGCCCGTATCAAGCAGGCAGTCTGAAGTTATTAATCGCAGTCTTAAAGAACAAGCAGATCCTCTTTTAAAGGAAGGTGTGGTAGGAACTTTCTGTCGCGCCTATTCCGTTCGTGAAGCAATTGATAAATTTTTAGGTGCAGTTTACGCCCCATCTGCTATGGAAGGGCGCTATGACTATATTCCAGCTGACAGTAGTGCGGGTGTGATTATCTATGATGATAAATTTGCATACAGCCACCATGCCACCGACCCGGCAAGCGGCCTGCTTCTTAATGCTTTTGATCTCGTTCGTATTCATAAATTCGGCTCTTTAGATGATAGAGCTTCCACTACTACGGCTCCTGGCAGGATGCCGTCTTTTGTGGCAATGTGCGAGTTTGCTATAAAAGATGAAGCGGTAAAAGCCGAGTTCGCAAAGGAAAGACAGGCTCAGGCTGAAGAGGAGTTTAGTGATGAGGATTGGCAGACAGGTTTGGAACTAGATAAGCAAGGTCGGATAAAAGACACACTGGATAACATTGTCTTGATTATTCGGCATGATGAGGAATTACAGCATATCGCTTTCAATTGCCACCGTGACGGTATTGATGCCAAAGGTGGTCTGCCTTGGGAACAGATCAAGATGGGTTGGAATGATTCGGATAACGCACTTCTTAAGGTGTACTTAAGCAGCAAATACGGAGTCTATTCCCCTACCAAGACCAAAGATGCTGTATTAGCTGTAGCGTCAGAACGAGCCTACCATCCTGTTAAGGAGTATCTAGACTCCCTGCCAAAATGGGATGGTATTAGCCGAGTAGAAAATCTACTCATTGATTATTTCGGTGCAACAGATAATTCCTATACAAAAGCAGTGATTCGCAAAACTATGGTTGCAGCGGTAGCCCGCATTTATAGACCCGGTACAAAGTTTGATAGTGTTCTAATCTTAAACGGGCCTCAAGGTATCGGTAAGTCAACCTTCTTTGCCAAACTTGCTGGAGACTGGTTTTCAGATAGTTTGACTATTACAGATATGAAGGATAAATCCGGGGCTGAGAAACTTCAGGGATATTGGTTACTGGAACTAGGAGAGCTTGCTGGAATGCGTAAGACGGATGTGGAGGTTGTGAAGTCCTTTATTTCAAGGGCGGATGATAAGTACCGTGCCAGTTATGGGGTCAACGTCGAAAGCCATCCCCGTCAATGCGTAATTGTAGGTTCTACCAATGCAGAAAGCGGATTTCTTCGGGATATTACAGGTAACCGCAGATTTTGGCCAGTCCGTATTAGCGGCGACGGTAAAAAGAAAGCTTGGCAGATGACTAAAGAGGAAGTACAGCAGATTTGGGCAGAGACACTAGTGCTATATGAGAAGGGCGAAAAACTCTACCTTGAAGGTGATGATGTAACCATGGCAACCAGTGAACAGGCAGATGCTATGGAAACAGATGAACGAGAAGGACTGGTTCGTACTTACTTGGATACGCTCTTGCCGGATGATTGGGACACGATGTCTTTGTACGAGCGTAGAAATTTCCTCGGCGGTAGCGAATTTGGTGGCGGCACCCGTGTTGGAACAGTAAAAAGGACTCTTGTCTGCAATATGGAGATTTGGTGTGAGTGTTTCGGTAAAGAGGCATCAATGCTAAAGCCTTCAGATTCCTATGCCATCGGTGCCATTATGAGAAAGATCAGTGAGTGGAACAAGTACACTGGGAACAAGAATGGTGTTGTGACGTTTCCTGTCTACGGAAAGCAACGAGCTTATTCCCGAGTCGAGGAACAACGCTAAGTTGTACCTTACCTTGTTCCCATACTGGTTCTTTCCCTAAAGCTAGTAACGATAAGGAAAATCAACGGTTCGGAACAAGTGGAACAAGAAGTATCCTATTTATTTATAAATAGTAAAAAGAAGTAATAGTAGCCTGTGCATACACGCATACGCGCGCGTATAGGAAAAATGGTTCAAAGTTGTTTTCTTGTTCCGAGCTTTTTATAGTGGGAGGTTTTTATGCTTGAAAAATATATCGAAAAGAAACTGGTGGCGGAGGTAAAAAAGATGGGAGGCATTGCGGCGAAGTTTGTTAGTCCAGGTTTAGATGGAATGCCAGACCGCCTAGTGCTTTTACCATATGGGAAGATGGCTTTTGTGGAATTAAAGGCTCCCGGAAAGAAACCTCGTCCATTACAGATTAGAAGAATAAAGCAATTACAGAAGTTGGGCTTTACATGCTATGTCATTGATGATGTTAAGCAGATTGGAGGGATACTGGGTGAAATACAATCCTCATAAATATCAGACTTATGCAACGAACTTCATACTTGAGCATCCCATTGCTGCGGTGTTTCTAGAAATGGGTCTTGGCAAAAGCGTAATCACTTTAACTGCTATATTTGATTTATGTCTTGATAGTTTTGAAATTGGAAAGGTTCTGGTCATTGCCCCACTTCGAGTAGCTAGGGATACTTGGCCAGCTGAGATAAATAAGTGGGAGCATTTAAAAGGGCTAGAGTTTTCGGTAGCCATCGGCACAGAACAGGAGCGATTGGCGGCTCTTAGGAAACCTGCAAGTGTCTATCTTATAAACAGAGAAAATGTTGATTGGTTGGTAAACAAAAGTGGTATCCCTTTTAATTTCGATATGATGGTCATTGATGAACTATCATCCTTTAAGTCCTATGGTGCAAAAAGATTTAAAAGTTTACTAAAAGTAAGGCCGAGGGCAAAACGAATTGTGGGTCTTACGGGTACACCTTCCAGTAATGGGTTAATGGATTTGTGGGCAGAGTTTCGTATCCTTGACATGGGTAAAAGACTCGGCAGGTACATCACTCACTACCGCAATTCCTTCTTTACACCGGATAAACGTAATCAGCAGATTGTATTTTCATATAAACCATTGCCAGGTGCTGAAGATGCCATATATCGGCTCATTTCGGATATCACCATTTCCATGAAATCAGTGGATTTTCTGAAAATGCCAGAATGCATGATCAATGAAGTGCCTGTGTATCTAAATGACAAAGAACAATCAGTATATGATCACTTTCGTGAAGAGATGGTTCTTGAATTTGCTGATAAGGAGATTGATGCCATGAACGCAGCCGTCCTTTCAGGGAAACTCCTGCAAATGGCAAATGGTGCAATCTACGATGATGATAAAAATCCTCATATTATTCACGACCGCAAGCTAGATGCTATTGAGGATCTAATTGAAGGTGCAAACGGCAAACCTGTGCTTATTGCCTATTGGTATAATCACGATTTAAAGCGTATTAAAGCAAAATACAATGTCAAAGAAATTAAAACTTCCAAAGACATCATGGATTGGAATAATGGTGATATTTCTGTGGCAGTTATCCATCCAGCATCGGCTGGACACGGTTTGAATTTACAAAGTGGAGGTTCAACGCTTATCTGGTTTGGACTTACTTGGAGTCTGGAACTCTATCAGCAAACCAATGCGAGACTTTGGAGACAAGGACAAAATGAGACCGTGGTAATCCACCACATTATTACTAAAGGCACGATTGATGAAGATGTGATGAGAGCCTTGAAACAAAAGGAAAAGACACAATCCGATCTTATCAATGCAGTCAAAGCAAATCTTGGGAAAGCGAGGGAAGTTGTATGATGGACGCTTTTGAAAAACTGGCAAATGCCATTATTCTACAGGCAGTCAAGGATTATCGTTTTGCACTGAAAAGATTAGCAAAACACCCTCGCAATGATTCTGCTTTATATACAAAACGTGAGGTTGAGCGCTTCTTTCATTCTGGATTGTTCAATGTTCTCACCTCCCTAAACCCTGACATGTTAATTCAACAGCTACAAGAGGAGGTGGTGCGATGATGACAGCTAAGGAATTCTTAAAGCAGGCTTATCGCCTGAATGAATTGATTAATTCCGACCTTGAAGAGTTGCAAAACTTAAGAAATCTATCAAGAAGTATTTCATCCCCCATTCTTGAGGAAAAAGTCAGTCGAACCAAGAGTACTGACCCACCCTTTGAAAAATATGTGATTAGAATAATAGATTTGGAGCAACAAATACAGCAAGAAGTTGAACGATTAGTAAAGCTGAAATCAGATATCCGTGAAGCGATTAACCAGATGGAAAACGTGGATGAGAAGCTACTTCTTCGCTACCGATACATTAACTTTCTTAACTGGGAAGAAATCTGTGTCAACCTTAATGTTTCTATGAGAACCGTACACAGACTCCACTCATCCGCTTTGCAACATTTAAAGGTTCCAAAATAAAAAGGAGTAACCGGAAAATAGTGCAGGAAGAGGGTTAAAAGGCCCTCTTCACCATTACCTTAGTCATTGTATGAAAATTACAGTGATTTAAATAATTAGTTTCTCCTTTTTAATGATTATTAAATTAAAATGAGCTGTCAAAACAACAACTCATTGCTTACCCACTTTGAATACCGACCTAATGCATGATCTCAGTATAAACTTTTACAGTTTTCTGGTAGTTTGAAAGGATTTTCTTTATTGATACGCTCATAAAACATAATTCCATTTAGGTGATCTATTTCATGTTGAATAACAATAGAGGAATAGCCATTGAGTTTTAATATTATTTCTTCTCCTTCTAAATTAAACCCTTTCACTTTAATTCTCTCATATCTTGGTACGAACCCATTTATATCTCGATCAACAGATAGGCACCCTTCACTTGGTGGTAAGTAAATCATAGAAACGGAATGGCTAATAATTTTTGGATTAATAAGGGTATATTCATGTTCTTTCCCCATCTCGTCAGTGAAATACGCTACAAACATTCGCTTATTCAAGCCAATCTGATTCGCGGATAATCCAACTCCTCCACGTAATTTATATTTTTTGGATAGAATGGGGTCTTGACTATTTTTTAAGAAATTCATCATACTAGTTAATGTTTCCTTATCTTCCTCAGGGGGAGGTACCATCACTTCCAGTGTTGGTCGATGTAAGATATCATTACCTTCCCTTACAATATCTTTCATTGTTATTATATAATTTGAATGAAATTTATTCATAAATAAACAATTCATCTACCTTTACTTTTAACGTTTTTGATAATTTGAAAGCCAGTTCCAGTGTGGGATCATATTTATCATTCTCTATACAATTTATTGTTTGTCTAACAACTCCACACTTCTTAGCAAGTTGCTCTTGTGTTATCCCCAATTTGTTCCGTATTGCTTTAATTTTATTTTTCAACAGTATCACCTATGTCAAAGATATTGGACATTGTTATTATAACAATTACAATAAACATGTCAATAACTTTGGATATTTTTGAAAATATCTATTGGTGGTTTTTGTACGCAGTAATCTGAATGCTCGCAAAAGGTTGGCACACTTTGGCACAGTTTGGCATACGATGACACTGTTTGTCTGTAGTGAAAGTTATATAATGGTAGTATGGAATATTAATAAACAGAAGCCTTCACGGGAGAACCACTCCTGCGAGGGCTTTTTCTATGGGCAAAAGGAGGTGCAGTATGCCAAAGAAACCTAAGCGACCGTGCTCTTACCCTGGTTGCCCAGAACTAACCGACAAGCGCTTTTGTGAAGAGCATAGTAAGAAGGAAGCTGCACGGTATGAAAAGTATGATCGTGACCCATCAACCCGTAAGCGTTATGGTCGTGCTTGGAAAAGGATACGTGACCGTTACATTGCAGCTCATCCTCTTTGTGAGGAATGTAAACGACAAGGAAAGCTGACCCCAGCAACCGAAGTGCATCATATTCTCCCTCTTGCAAGAGGAGGGACTCACGATAGAAGTAATCTGATGGCTCTTTGTACTCCTTGCCACTCTGCAATCACGGCAAGAGATGGAGACCGTTGGGGAACCCGATAGGGGGAGTCAAATCTCCACAGCTTTTCATTTGTGTAACGGGCGTGGGGTAACGCGTGAAAATTCGCGGTTTCAAACGGGGTAATAGGCCCATCGACGAAAAGAGGTGAGTGAATGGCCAAAGATGGAACAAATCGTGGCGGCGCCCGTATAGGCTCCGGTCAAAAGAAGAAACCACTTGCTGACAAAATTGCAGAGGGAAACCCTGGTAAAAGAAAGCTTGAAGTCGTTGAGTTCCAAAATACTGCTGACCTGAAGGGGCAGGAAATGCCAAAGCCAATGGCCATGCTCTCCGCAGTGCAAAAGGATGGAAAAACCCTAGTAGCGAGTGAAATCTATGAAATTACATGGAAATGGCTTGAGGAACGTGGCTGTGCCCATTTGGTACTTCCACAGCTTCTAGAGCGATATGCCATGAGTGCGGCCAGATGGATACAGTGTGAGGAAGCAGTAACCGAGTTTGGCTTTCTAGCCAAGCACCCAACCACCGGCAATGCTATTCAAAGTCCTTATGTAGCGATGAGTCAGAACTTTATGAGTCAGACAAACAGGCTATGGATGGAGATATATCAAATCGTTCGAGAGAATTGTGCTACAGAGTATTCTGGTTTAAATCCACAGGACGACGTGATGGAGCGACTGCTATCTGCCCGCAGAGGAAAATAAAGATGAGGAGATATGATGTAATGAGTAAAAGATATTTAACAGCCGAAAGTGTATGTGCTGGACATCCTGACAAACTATGCGACATCATAGCAGATAGCATTTTGGAAGCTTGCCTACGTAAAGATAGGGCATCACGTGTCGCTTGTGAGGTAATGGCAACCAAGGGGAAAATTATCGTGGCGGGCGAGATCTCCTGCAGCGAGAAAGTGAACATTAGAGACATTGTAAAAACTGTACTGAAAGATGTGGGATACAATCCTCTAAAATTTTTGATTTATGTATATGTACATAATCAAAGTGTAGATATTGCGGCTGGTGTGAATACCGCACTAGAAGCACGAAATGGCATAAACGAACAGTACGGTTCAATAGGTGCCGGAGACCAGGGAACAATGTATGGCTTTGCTACAAAGGAAACAAGAGAAATGCTTCCCCTACCCCTTGTACTATCTCACAGAATCGTAAAGAGACTGGATGATTGTCGCAAAGGAAAGCTGGTCAAAGGGATTCTTCCTGATGGTAAAGCACAGGTAACGGTGGAATATGAGGATGACACTCCAGTGAGAATAAAGACGATTGTGATTTCTGTGCAGCATGATAAGAATAAAACACAGGAAGAACTTAAGGCGGATATTCTTAACAATGTCTTATGGCAATGCTTTGAGGATTTCCCTTTTGATGATGAAACAGAACTTCTCGTCAATCCATCTGGTCAGTTTGTTCTTGGTGGACCCGCTGCCGACACGGGTTTGACTGGAAGAAAAATCATGATCGACACCTATGGAGGGCTTTCATCTCATGGAGGTGGTGCTCTTTGTGGTAAAGACCCAACCAAAGTTGACCGAAGCGGTGCTTACAAGGCTCGGTATATTGCCAAGCATATTGTTTGGTGTGGTTATGCAAAGAAGTGTGAAGTGAGTATTTCCTATGCCATTGGTAAGGCAAATCCAGTAGCCTTTACTGTAAATACCCTTGGCACTGGAACTGTTTCTGATGAAATATTAACTATTGCAGCTCAGGAGACTTTCAACTTAAGACCTGCGGCCATCATTGAAAAACTACGTCTTAGAAATGTGGTTTATTCTGACACAGCGGCTTATGGTCACTTTAATAGTTGTCTGTTCCCGTGGGAGGATGTAAATAAATACAGTGAATTTAGAAAGGCGGTGGAAAAGTATGTTGATAGAGAAGATTAAAACGAAACAACTCATCCCCGCTGAATATAACCCAAGGAAGGATTTAAAACCTGGTGATCCGGAATATGAGAAACTTAAACGCTCCCTTGAGGAGTTTGGATATGTAGAACCCGTTATATGGAATAAGACCACAGGCAAAGTTATCGGAGGGCATCAACGCTTGAAAGTCCTGCTGAGTATGGGCATGGATGAAATAGAATGCGTAGTTGTCGAAATGGATGAGCAAAAGGAAAAGGCTCTAAACATTGCACTAAATAAAATAAGTGGCGATTGGGATAAAGATAAATTGGCACTTCTCATTACAGACCTAAATGCTTCTGATTTTGATGTTTCTCTTACAGGATTTGACCCAGGAGAGTTGGAGGATCTTTTCAAAGATTCCCTTAAGGATAATATAAAAGAAGATGATTTCGATGTAGACAGCGAGCTGAAAAAGCCCGCTGTTTCGAATTTAGGGGATGTTTGGATACTCGGACAGCATCGATTAGTCTGCGGAGACAGTACAAAGAAAGACACCTTTGATGTCTTAATGGATGGGAAAGCTGCCAATCTGGTAGTTACGGACCCTCCATATAACGTCAACTATGAAGGCACTGCTGGAAAAATCAAAAATGACAATATGGCGAATGAAGCGTTCTATGATTTCCTGCTTGCGGCATTTCAAAACACCGAGGCAGCGATGGCAAAGGACGCTTCTATTTATGTATTCCATGCTGATACGGAAGGACTCAATTTTAGAAGAGCATTCTCCGATGCAGGATTTTATCTTTCTGGTACTTGTATATGGAAAAAGCAGTCCCTTGTTCTCGGTCGCTCTCCTTATCAGTGGCAACATGAACCTGTACTCTTTGGATGGAAAAGGAAAGGCAAGCATCTCTGGTATTCAGACCGTAAGCAGACCACCATCTGGGAGTTTGAGAAACCGAAGAAAAACAGCGACCACCCAACCATGAAACCAGTGGCACTTGTGGCATACCCCATTATGAATTCGAGCCTTAGTAACTGTATCGTGCTTGATCCCTTCGGCGGTTCAGGAAGTACACTGATTGCCTGTGAGCAGACAAATAGAATCTGCTACACCATTGAACTGGATGAAAAGTACTGTGATGTCATTGTGGAAAGGTATATTGAGCAAGTCGGAAACTCGGATGGTGTGTTTCTTTTAAGAGATGGTTCGAAATTTAGATATGGTGACCTGCCAAATGTTGATTTATCTACACAAAATACCGCCGATTAATAGAATCAGAAAGATGCTCTAAATGACTTGATAATAACAGCTTTTAGAGTGATATATGTACGTACCGAAAGTAGAAAGGCGGTATGAAAATGCAGATTAACTATAATGTTACAGGACCAAAAAGAAAAGCACTGGTTAACGCAATCAGCCAAGAACTAAATGCCCCTGTAAAATATCTCGGAGCACCTACATTTGCATATGAGGTGGCAGACTACAATGTTAACAAAAACGGAGTTCTAAGTGGACCAGACAATAAGGAACTGGTCGATGATCTATTGAGATTTCACGATTTCAAAGCAATTTCAGAAGAATTTGACACACCACTTCCGAAAGCAGAAGTAAATGAAAGGGAAGAATCTATCAATCTGATAATTCAAATGCCACGGGCGGATTTTACCGACACGGCAATCGAGAACCTAAAAGGATTAGTAGAAAGTAAAGCTACTCTTATAAAGAAAGCACTTGATACGGACTCCATTCCCATCATTGAAGATGAGGAATATGTCACCTTCCCTTGGTTTCAAAGTAAGTGCGCCTCAGAGGAGGTTAAGGCATACACCCATTTTGTCACGGCACTTTGCGAAATGGCGAAAAAACACACCCGTGTCAATTCCACCGAGAAATCAGTAGAGAATGAAAAGTACGCTTTCCGTTGCTTCCTGCTAAGGCTCGGCTTTATCGGACCAGAATATAAGAGGGAACGAAAGATTCTCCTCTCGAGGCTTTCAGGTAGCTCCGCTTTCAAAAGCGGAACGGCCAAGCAGGAGGTGAGTGAACAATGAATATCATTCACCCAGAAATGCTAAAGCAACTTAGAAGCTATTACACTCCAGGAACACGTGTGATGCTACTTAAAATGAACGACCCTTATACTAAACTTCAGCCTGGATCTAAAGGTACGGTTACTAGTGTTGATGACATAGGAACGATTCATGTCAGTTGGGATTCGGGTGGTTCCCTTGGAGTAGCCTTTGGTGAGGATTTATGCAAGAGAATCGAAGAGTAAACATGAATCGGGGGAGGTAATAAATGAATGAGATAATCAAAGAACAAATCCTTTCCATCCGAGAAAGTGGAGTCACAAATATGTTTGATGCAAATCGAGTCCAGTATGAAGCAAATGAACGAGGGTTTTATGAATTGGTAGTCTATTTAATAGACCATAAAACGGAATATGCTCATTTCATACTGACGGGGGAAGTGGATGAAAAGAAGTAAAAAAAATTTAACTAGGATAAGGAGAAGGGCTTCATCTATAGGATTGAGGCTCTTTTCTTTTGTCCTTTTTCATAAAAGGGGCGGTGTTTATGCGGAAACTGAAGAAATATAAGCCGACCGCCTTTATAGCTGATGGGTCATATTACGATAAGGATGCTGCTGATTACGCTGTAGCTTTTATCGAAGCACTCTCCCATACGAAAGGTTTATGGGCAGGTAAGCCTTTTGAACTTATCGATTGGCAGGAGCAAATAATCCGTGATTTATTTGGAATTTTAAAGCCAGATGGATATCGGCAGTTTAATACTGCTTATGTAGAGATACCTAAAAAGATGGGAAAAAGCGAGCTTGCCGCAGCAATTGCACTTCTCCTCACTTGCGGTGATGGTGAAGAACGGGCAGAGGTGTACGGTTGTGCCGCTGACCGCCAGCAGGCATCAATTGTATTTGAAGTAGCAGCCGATATGGTGCGGATGTGTCCGGCACTGAATAAACGAGTAAAGTTGCTGGCTTCAACTAAGCGATTGGTGTACCTGCCGACCAACAGCTTCTATCAGGTATTGTCGGCTGAAGCCTATTCCAAACACGGCTTCAATATACATGGTGTTGTTTTTGATGAACTTCATACTCAGCCAAACCGCAAATTATTTGACGTTATGACGAAAGGATCTGGGGATGCGAGGACCCAACCACTATATTTTCTTATCACCACTGCGGGGACGGATACCCAGAGTATTTGCTACGAAACACACCAAAAAGCGGTTGATATTATTGAGGGCAGAAAATACGATCCTACCTTTTACCCCTTAATCTATGGTGCCAAAGAAGAGGATGATTGGACAGATCCAAAAGTGTGGAAGAAAGCAAATCCAAGCTTAGGAATTACGGTGGGAATTGACAAGGTAAGGGCAGCTTGTGAAAGTGCAAAGCAAAACCCTGCTGAAGAGAACAGCTTCAGGCAATTAAGATTGAATCAGTGGGTTAAACAGTCTGTCCGTTGGATGCCAATGGCAAAGTGGGATGCCTGTGCATTTCCAGTTATACCAGAAAGTCTTGAAGGGCGGGTATGTTATGGGGGTCTTGACTTATCTTCTACAACAGACATTACAGCCTTTGTGTTGGTGTTCCCACCAGAGGATGAAACAGATAAATACGTTGTTCTTCCGTATTTTTGGATGCCAGAGGACAACATTGACCTCCGAGTTCGAAGAGACCATGTGCAATACGATCTTTGGGAGAAGCAAGGGTATATTCTAACTACAGAAGGCAATGTAGTACATTACGGCTACATTGAGCGGTTTATTGAGGAACTGGGAGAAAAGTATAACATTCGAGAAATTGCTTTTGACCGTTGGGGAGCTGTTCAAATGGTTCAGAACCTTGAAGGATTAGGCTTTACTGTCGTTCCTTTCGGTCAAGGCTTTAAAGATATGTCACCACCAACCAAAGAACTGATGAAATTGACATTAGAAGAAAGAATAGCGCACGGTGGGCATCCAGTACTTCGTTGGATGATGGACAACATCTTTATAAAAACTGATCCAGCGGGCAACGTGAAGCCGGATAAAGAAAAAAGTACAGAAAAAATAGATGGCGCGGTGGCAACTATCATGGCACTTGATCGTGCTATTCGTTGTGGCTCAGGTAATAGTGGAGATTCGGTGTATGACGAGCGAGGTTTGATTGTCTTTTAAACCTTAATGGTTAGCACAATGTTGATATTCGGAGGTGACGCCTATGAATCTAATAAAAGGACTGTTTCGGTCAAGAGACAAACCGCAAAACCGTGTGGGTAGTGCATTTTCCTTCCTGTTTGGCGGTACGTCATTTGGCAAAACGGTTAATGAACGTACTGCAATGCAGGCAACAGCGGTGTATGCCTGCGTAAGGATACTGGCTGAAGCGATTGCAGGACTGCCACTACATGTATATAGATATCGTTCTGATGGAGGTAAAGAAAAGATTCCTTTCCACCCTTTGTATTACCTTCTTCATGATGAACCAAATCCAGAGATGACTTCATTTGTGTTTCGAGAAACACTGATGAGTCATTCTTTTACTTTGGGGCAATGCCTATGCACAGGTGGTCAGAAACGGTCGTGGGCAGGCAGTTGCACTTTATCCCTTACTCCCCAACAAGATGGAAGTTAGTCGAGCAACAAACGGAGAGCTGGTATTTACCTACTATCGTGATACCGATGAAAGTGGCCTAAACCCAAAAGGTGGCTATGTCACACTCCGTAAAGATGAAGTCCTACACATACCTGGCTTAGGTTTTGATGGACTCATTGGTTATAGCCCAATCGCTATGGCGAAAAATGCAATCGGTATGTCACTTGCTACTGAAGAGTACGGTGCAGCATTCTTTGCCAATGGTGCTAATCCCGGAGGTGTGCTGGAACACCCAGGAGTAATTAAAGACATACAGAGAGTGAAGGATAGCTGGAATAGTGCTTACCAAGGCACAGCTAAGGCACATAAAATCGCTGTATTGGAAGAGGGCATGAAGTTTCAAGCCATCGGTATACCTCCAGAACAGGCTCAGTTTTTAGAAACACGGAAATTTCAAATCAATGAGATTGCGAGGATTTTCCGTGTGCCTCCCCATATGGTGGGAGATCTTGAGAAATCTAGCTTCTCCAATATCGAGCAGCAGTCTTTGGAGTTTGTAAAATACACTCTCGATCCGTGGGTGGTGAGATGGGAGCAAAGTCTCCAGCAATCGCTTATTTTGCCTTCTGAGAAAACATCAGTATTCATCAAGTTCAACTTAGATGGTCTGCTTCGCGGCGATTATCAAAGCCGAATGAATGGCTATGCTATTGGGCGACAAAATGGCTGGATGTCAGCCAACGATATCCGTGAACTGGAGGACATGAACAGAATACCAGCTGAGGAAGGTGGCGATTTATATCTGGTTAACGGAAATATGACAAAACTGGCTGACGCAGGTGCGTTTGCCAAAACCGAAGGAGGTCAGTAAATGAGGAAGTTTTGGAACTGGGTGCGAGATTCTGATGAAGAACGTACCCTCTATTTAAATGGAGTGATATCCGAAGAAACGTGGTGGGGTGATGAGGTCACACCTAAGATGTTCAAAGATGAACTGCTGGCTGGCACCGGCGATATTACGGTGTGGATTAATTCCCCTGGCGGTGATGTGTTCGCAGCAGCCCAGATTTATAACATGCTGATGGAGTATACCGGAAAAGTCAATGTAAAGATTGATGGGCTTGCGGCAAGTGCGGCATCCGTTATTGCAATGGCAAGTGGAGATGTATATATGTCCCCGGTTTCCATGCTGATGATTCATAACCCATCAACGATTGCTATCGGTGACAGTGAGGAAATGCTACGAGCAAAAGCACTATTAGATGAGGTTAAGGAAAGTATTATTAATGCCTATGAGCTAAAAACGGGTCTTTCCCGAACAAAACTCTCCCATCTGATGGATGCAGAATCATGGATGAATGCAAATAAAGCCATTGAGCTTGGTTTTGCAGACAAGATCATGTTCATGGAAAGTGAAACACCAGATTTGACGGATAGTCTTATCTTTAGCAGGATGGCCGTTACTAACTCGCTTATCAGTAAACTGCCAAAACAACCAAAACAGAAAACAGGTACACCCATTGAGTCGCTGGATAAGCGGCTTTCTTTAATTTCGCACTAATTTAAAGGAGGAAATAACAATGAGTAAAATTCTTGAATTGCGCGAGAAACGCGCTAAAGCATGGGACGCAGCAAAGGCATTCCTTGATTCAAAACGTGGCGGTGATGGACTGTTATCCGCTGAGGACACGACAACCTATGAAAAAATGGAAGCCGATGTGGTGGCTCTTGGTAAGGAAATTGAACGTTTAGAACGCCAAGCATCTATCGACTTGGAACTGTCGAAAGCAACCAGTAACCCAATTACCAACGAACCTACTAGAACTGGAGAGGAAATGACCGGTCGTGCAAGTGCTGAATACAAAAAGGCTTTCTGGAATGCGATGCGTGACAATGTCAGCTATGAAGTAAGGAACGCTCTAAAGATTGGCACTGATTCTGAAGGTGGATTCCTTGTGCCAGATGAGTTTGAACGTACTCTAGTAGAAGCTCTAGAGGAAGAAAATATTTTCCGTAGGTTGGCCAATGTAATTACTACATCTTCTGGTGACCGTAAGATTCCTGTTGTTGCAAGCAAAGGTACAGCAAGCTGGATAAATGAAGAAGGAGCTATCCCAGAAAGTGATGACAGCTTCGGTCAAGTATCCATCGGGGCCTATAAACTAGCGACAATGATTAAAGTCTCTGAGGAGCTACTAAACGATTCCGTGTTTAATCTCGAAAGCTACATCACAAGAGAATTTGCCCGTCGCATTGGTAACAAGGAGGAGGAAGCCTTCTTTGTAGGTGATGGCACAGGTAAGCCAACAGGAATTTTAAATGCCACAGGCGGCGGTCAAGTTGGTGTTACTGCGGCAAGTGCCACTGCCATTACTTTGGATGAGGTTTTAGATTTATTCTACAGCTTGAAAGCACCTTATCGTAATAAGGCAGTATTCGTAATGAATGATGCCACTATAAAAGCTATCCGTAAATTAAAAGACGGTAATGGCCAGTACCTATGGCAACCTTCCATCCAAGCGGGAACACCTGATACTATTCTTAACCGTCCGCTGTACACCTCATCCTATGTACCTACTATTGAAGCAGGTGCAAAGACTGTGGTATTCGGTGATTTTAGTTATTACTGGGTGGCAGACCGTCAAGGACGAGTATTCAAACGATTAAATGAACTCTATGCTGTCACAGGTCAAGTAGGATTTATTGCGACTCAACGAGTTGATGGAAAGCTTATCTTGCCGGAGGCCGTTAAGGTACTCCAACAGAAAGCGTAACGGAGGTGCTTTATGAGTTATAACACGAAGAACTATACCGAACAAGGCGGAGAAAAAACTGTCATCGGCGGTGTTTTAGAAATTAAAGAGGGGGCCTCGGTTACGGGGATTCCTATTGCAGAAAACCAAGCAGACAGCATAGCCACCGATGTTGCTGGTTTAGTTACGGACTTCAATTCCCTGCTTGCCAAACTAAAGGCAGCGGGGCTTATGGAGACGGACTAAGGTGGAATGTAAAGGAGGTTGGTGGTATGGCAGTGGCAGATAATCTCTTGCCTAAAGTTAAGGCAAACTTAATTTTGGCACATGACCAAGATGATGCCCTCCTTATTGGATTTATCACTGCGGCAGTCTCATATGCACAGAGCTATCAGCATGTTCCTGAAAACTATTATGAAACCCATACCATGCCTCCAACAACAGAACAGGCAGTGATTATGTTATCGAGCCATTTCTATGAAAGCAGGGATGGCTCGACGGCAGGTTTCTTTGCTGATAGTGTACAGGCGGGGCAACAAGTATGGAATACAGTGAACTTGCTTTTACGGCTTGACCGAGAGTGGGGTGTTTAGCATGAGTTTTGGAAAGATGAACACCTTTATCGATATCATCAGCACGGTCCCAATAAAGGATGAGGATGGTTTCACCACAAAAGGTGACAACATACTCGCCAGTGTACTTGCTTACAAGGAAGATCGGCATGGCAGTGAACGGTGGACGAATATGGCATCATTTTCTTCTGCAACTTCCTTATTCAGGTTTAGGAAAATCTTTGGGCTTAAGGTGACGAATGAAATGGTCATCGTCTGTGATGATGGCAGATATCAGATTTTAAGTGTTGAGGATGTAAGAAACCGAGGGATGTATGTCGAGGTTTTAGCCGAAAAGCTAGAACCATCTGTGAGGTGATGGATATGGCAAAAGCGAATATAAAGATGCCAGAAGAATTCCTTTTAAAGGTATCCCGATTAGCTGACCAGACCGATGTGATTCTTCCTAAGGTTTTGGAAGTTGGCGGTGAAGTGGTGCTGGATAAAGTCAAAGGAAATCTAAGTAAGGTGGTTGGCAAGGACACGAAATATCCATCCAAAAGTACTGGCGAGTTGCTATCTTCACTGGGCCTTTCTGGTGCAAAGCAAGATAGAAACGGCAATTTCAATGTAAAAGTTGGCTTTGCCGAGCCACGATCGGATGGTGAAAGCAATGCTAAACTTGCCAGCATCATTGAATATGGCAAACATGGTCAGCCTGCAAAACCCTTCCTAAAGCCTGCGAGGAATTCATCTAGGAAACCTTGCATCAACGCAATGGTCGCCAAGCTGGAGGAGGAGATCGGTAAAATATGAATATTTTAGAGGAGTTGAATAACCTTGTTTCCGCTATACCACTCCCCGTGGAAACTGGGGTTTTTTCCGGTTTGGCACCGGATGAATATATCGTGATAACACCTATGTCAGATCGGCTGGATTTCTATGCGGATAACCAAGCCCATACTGTCATTGAGGAAGCGCGGCTCTCTTTGTTTTCTAAGATAAATTATCTAGGACGAAAAAAGCAGCTGACAAAAGCACTTCTAGCAGGAGGCATGACCATAACTGACCGGCAATATATCGGTTTTGAAAATGATACAAAGTACCATCATTATGCGATAGATGTTTTGAAAGAATATGAAATGGAGGATGAATAGATGGCAACGATAGGATTGGATCGATTGTTTTATGCCAACATTACGGAAGATGAGACTGGCGCTGAAACCTATGGCACTCCTAAGATTCTGGCCAAGGCCATGACTGCCGAACTTAGTGTCGAGCTGATGGAAGCGATTCTGTATGCAGATGACGGGGCAGCAGAGGTAGTGAAAGAGTTTAATAGCGGCACGTTAACTCTTGGAATTGATGATATCGGGCCGTTGGTAGCCCAGGACTTAACAGGTAGCAAAATTGACAGCAATAATGTCGTGATATCGAGGAGTGAGGATGGTGGAAAGCCTGTCGCAGTTGGGTTTCGTGCGAAGAAATCAAACGGAAAGTACCGATATTTTTGGCTGTATCGCGTTATTTTTAACATTCCAACAACTAACCTTGCGACCAAAGGTGAATCGATTACCTTTAGTAGTCCCACCATAGAAGGAACGGTCTTTAGACGAAACAAGCTGGATGCAGAAAACAAGCATCCTTGGAAGGCAGAAGTGACGGAAGGAGATAATGGTGTTTCCCAAGAAACCATTACAAACTGGTTTGTTTCCGTTTACGAGCCGGATTTTTCACCCGTAACTCCAACGATCACCATTACAACTCAGCCTGCTGATTTAACGGAAGTGGTGGCAGGAAGTATTTCTGGTAGTTTATCAGTCGTTGCAACGATTAACACCATCAATCCTATTACCTATCAGTGGTATGAAAATTCGTTGGATAGTACGGTCGGTGGCACCATCCTTAATGGGGAAACTTCAGCTAGCTTTGATATCCCAACCGATCTTACGGCAGGAACCTATTATTATTACTGCGTGTTAAGTTCTGTTGGTGCTAGTTCTGTAACAACCAATGTGGCGACCGTGACGGTTTCATAGGGAGGATGGTAAAAGGTGAGTAATAAAAATGTAGAGGCTATACCTTTGGATATAGATTTTGCCGCTGATGAAAGAAGTGCAGTGATTGATATTGGTGGTGCGGATTATAAATTGATTTTAACCACAAAAGCTACAAAAGAAATCGCGAAACGCTATGGAGGTCTTGAAAATCTGGGTGCCAAGCTGATGAACACGAAAGACTTTGAACTTGCCTTAGATGAAATCGTCTGGCTCATTACCTTATTAGCGAACCAATCGATTCTCATTCATAATTTACGAAATAAAGAAGCGAAGAAAGACCTGTTGAAGGAAGAGGAAGTGGAATTGTTGACCACTCCGTTCGAGTTGGCAGAATACAAAAATGCCATTATGGCCAGCATGTTGAAAGGAACCAAACGGCATATTGAGAGTGAGCCATCAAAAAACGTGGAAGTCGGGTAAGCGATGATGAGTTGTTTATCCGACTAATTTATTATGGAACGGCTCAATTGAATAGAAGCGAAGAAGAAGTGTGGCTTATGCCCATGGGTTATTTATTGGATTTATGGGAATGCCATAAGCAGTTTAATGGAATAGCCAAACCAAAGCAGGAAGTCTTCATTGATGATGTCATTCCTGTGGGGATTTAGGAGTCTGAAAAAATTTTTTTCTATAACCAAAAAGTGCTCTGAACCCTTGAAAGGCCTGGTTTTTTCTCCTGTCACAACACTAACCACAATACATAGTCACAGTCTTGACTTACAAAAAAGTGTTTGTGATACAATCCAAAAAAAGGGAGAGGGGCTGTAGTGATGGAGATTCCAAAGATTGAGGACTTTATGAAAGAGATCGAGAATATGAAGAGGGATGCAAGGGAATGTGGCGAGAGCAGTATAGAAGTTTGTAGTGGCACGCTTCATAAAATGTTGGGGGATCATAAAGGAAAAAATGCGAGAATGGCAAGTTGCTGCAGGGCAATGTATAAAAGCATGAAACCTAGCGATGAAGTGGTTCAATTACCCGATGCAAAGGCTGGTGATACAGAAACAAAAGGATTTGGGGCAAGATTAATCATTCGGTACTATCTGTAACAGAGCAATAGGCACTCTATAAAAGGGTGTCTTTTTTATGCCTTATTGGAGAGGAGGTGGAGTCGTGGCAGGCAATTTCGGCCTTCGGATCGGTGTTGAAGGGGAGAAAGATTTTAAAAATGCTTTACGGGATATCAACCAGAATTTCAAGGTGCTAGGCAGTGAAATGAACCTGGTTGCCGCTCAATTTGATAAGCAAGATCAATCTCTTGAAGCGCTGACTGCTAGAAATGGTGTGCTGAACAAGTCCGTTGATGCTCAGAAAGAAAAAATCAAAACGTTGGAAGCTGCTTTGCGAAATGCTTCTGAATCGTTCGGTGAGACCGACAGACGAACGCAAAACTGGCAGATTCAGCTGAATAATGCGAAATCTGAATTAATGAAGATGGAGCGGGAGGTTGAAAATAATAACCAAGCCATTCAACAACTGAATGAGGGTTTTAATGAGGCTGAAGGCGAGGCCGAGCAGTTCGCAGATGAAGTGCAAAATGCCGCAGATCAAACTGAAAAAGCCTCTGGTCGCTTTGAAAAGTTGGGCGGCGTTTTAAAAGGAATCGGGGCAACAATTGGTACAGCCGTAGCGGCCATTGGTACTGCCGCAGTCGCTGCTGGGGCAAGCCTTATTAAACTTGGTGATGAATACAATATGGCGGTCAATCAGATTTCCGCTTCCACTGGTGCCACCGGGGCTGAGCTTGAAGAATTAGGTGAAGTTGCTCAAAACGTGTATAAGCACAATTTCGGTGATAGCTTGGAGGATGTGGCCAGCGGGATTTCAGAAGTGCAAAAGATAACCGGACTCATGGGCGAAGAATTAGAAAAAGCCACAGAGTCCGGTTTTGCTTTCCGGGATACATTTGGCTTTGATATGCAGGAATCCGCAAGGGCCGCAGGTGCTCTCATGAAAAACTTCGGGATCTCCGCAGATGAAGCCTATAACATCATTGCGACTGGTGCTCAAAATGGAGCCGATAAAAATGGCGACCTGCTGGATACCCTTAACGAATACTCTGTTCAGTATGCCTCCCTTGGCCTAAGTGCTGATGAATTTATCGCTAGTTTGATTGCTGGTGCAGAAAGCGGTGCTTTTAGTATTGATAAGGTCGGGGATGCGGTAAAAGAGTTTAATATCCGTGCCAAAGACGGAAGCAAGACCAGTGTCGAGGCCTTCACCTCTTTGGGCCTCAATGCAGAAGAAATGACGAAGAAGTTTGCAGAAGGTGGCGAAACAGCCAATGCTGCTTTTTTCACCGTTATTGAAAAGCTTCAGGAAATTGAGGATCCCCTCCTCAAAAATACGATTGGTGTTCAGTTATTTGGTACTCAATTTGCGGATTTAGAAGCAAATGTACTTCCTGTTCTTTCCTGCATCAAGGATAGTACTATAGCGAGCGGGGATGCATTGAATCAAATAAAAGAAGTGAAATATGACAATCTAACTGATGGGCTTGAAGGGGTCAAACGTTCCTTGCAAGGGGTATTTTTACCTGCTGTCAGCGAAGTATCGGCAGGTATCACGGACCTATTTTCAGGTTTGTCTAATGGCATCAATGCCGCTGATGGTGATTTTGAAAAAATTGCAGAGGTGATCGGCGAGACAGTCGGTGGCATTACAGAACTTATCACCGAACAACTCCCCCAATTTGTCACCCTTGGCCTACAAATTATAATGTCACTTATCGGGGCGATTGTTGAAAATCTTCCTTTGATTATCGATTCCGCCATGCAAATTGTGACGACTCTACTTCAAGGTTTGATTGAGGCCTTACCTCAAATAACCGAAGGAGCACTTTACCTTGTTCTTAGTTTAGTGGACGGCATCATTGCGAATTTGCCAGCCTTAATCGAAGCGGCATTGACGATGATTGTCACACTTGCGACGGGAATTGCTGAGGCATTGCCAAACCTTATTCCATCGATTGTTGAAGCGATTCTCTTAATCGTAGATACCATTATCAATAATCTCGATATGATTTTGGAGGCGGCATTTAAGATTATTGAAGGATTGGCGTTGGGACTGATTAATGCTTTGCCTAGATTAATAGAAGCTCTGCCAACCTTGATTTCAACAATCATTAGTTTTATTACTTCCAATCTACCAAAGATTGTAGAGATGGGAGTCAAATTAATTGTCCAATTGGCAGTCGGACTTGTTCAGGCTATTCCCCAGCTGGTGGCCCAATTACCTCAGATTATCTCTGCCCTCATCGTCGGGCTAGGAAAAGCAGCGGTTTCCATTGTTGAAGTGGGTAAAAGTATTATCAGAGGTCTGTGGAGCGGGATTTCCTCGATGGTTGGCTGGATCAAAGAAAAGGTTATCAACTTTGTCGGCGGTATCGTTAGCAGTGTAAAAGGGATTCTTGGGATCCGCTCTCCTTCAAAGGTATTCGCTGGTATCGGTGAAAACATGGGTGAAGGAATCGGTGTTGGGTTTACTGATGCAATGAAAAGTGTGGAAAAGGATATGAAAGGAGCGATTCCTACTGAATTTGACTTGAACATGGATAGTGTCGTGACCGGAGTTGAAGCAGGAAATAATAGGGCTGTATTTGATGTCACGATTCCATTAACCATTGATGGAAATGTCCTAACCCGGATTATTGCCCAGCTGCAATGGAATCAAAATACGGTGACTGTCAGAAACTTAGGGGTTGCAGGCTCGTAAAAGGAGGGCAGGTTGGTGATTGAAATCTATGCAGGAAATACATTAATTCAGACTATCCGGAAAGTGATGGCAGCTAGTTTAAGAGAAACGCTTGAAGGAGAATTTACTCTGTCCTTTACGGTTCTGGCCAAATCTGCCCTTGCCTTAAAGACGAAGCAGGTAGCCAAGATTTACGATCAATATTTTGAAATTGTGCAAATCACGAAGTCATTGCAGGGGAGCCTTCCAGTCTGTTCGGTGACTTGTGAGCATGTTTCCTACATTTTGAATGATGAAGTTTTTACAATAAATGAGTTTGACTTTTCGGGAGATCCTGCAGCTGGATTGAGTCAGCTTTTATCGGGAACTCCTTTTTCTGCAGGTAGGGTTGATTTTACTAATAGCTGTACAATGAAGGTTAACCAAGAGGTGACAAGACGAGCGGCGTTAATGCAGTACATTGCCATCTTGGGTGGCGAGATTGAATACGACGGCTACCAGATTAATATTCGAAGTCATCGTGGAAGCAGTGAGTATCAGTCGGTGATGGATTCAAAGAATGTTACGAATGTGTCAGTCACACATGACTCTCGGGAAAATGCTTCTTCTTATGAAATTTCCTTTTTTAGACTTTTGAATCTAGCAGTCGGGGATAACGTTCATATTGTTTTCAGGCCTTTAGGGATTGATGTGAAAACAAGAATTATTTCTTTAGAATACAATCCCTTTTATCGGTACAACATCCGGGTGGAGGTTGGTCGATACAAGCCGAGTATTTCCGATACTTTTTACCGGATTGAAAACTCCTTGAACACGGTGGAATCTTCGTTGAACGAGGTTGGCAGTTCGGTTGATGGCCTTCAGTTTCAAGTGGATCAGCTTGAGGTTTCCTATACGTTGGTGAAGAACTTAACGATTGATGAGAGTTATATCAATGTTACGTATGAAGTGGAAAAAGGAGATACCCTTCAATACTTTGCCAAGTACAGCTACACCACTGATGCGAACGGAAGGATTACGAGCATCACTCTAGAAGATATTTTTTCAGAGCTTCTATTAAAAGAGGTTTCCACCTTGTTGGTTGATGCGACTAGATTCGAAATCACATTTAAAGATGGAGAGATTGCTAGTTACAACTATACAACAGATAGCAACGGTAGAATTACAGGCATTGAAAAGGTGGTGGAGGTATAGGTCATGAGTTATCATAGCAATTTTAATAACACATTAGCAATCTGGACCGCTTTTGGTGGCAGGGGTGAGCTCATCCTTCCCATACCCACTTTGACTTGGCAAAAGAAGTATTATTATGATTTTGGCTACACAAAATATGGAACTGAAACGCAAATCAAAGTCCATGATAATGGGAATGCCCAGATTGCTGTTTATCATGCGAAAACGCCATATATGTCGTATTTCAATCAATCGACTAAGAAGTGGACCGTGGTTAGTGTTCCTTGGTGGAGCTATGGAGCACCAGAAGTATTATGGGCTGGCGGTGGGGTGTTTATAGCCAAAATTACAGGCATGGCAAATATTATCGCGTCCTTTGATGGCATCACTTGGCATAATGCAGGTTACTGCCAAGGTGCACAAAACTCGATGACCACAGGGGCTTATGATTCTGAAAGGGGATCGGGCGTAGTCAGTTGGTGGTATTATAAATCACCGGTTTACTACAGCTTTGATTCTTTGACTGAACGAACAGCATGGACTTTGGTAGGGGCCGATGGGACCTCTGTTCCGATTTTTAGTTACATGACCACGCATAAAGGATTGTTTGTTGGAGTCGTTGGTGGAGACCGCTCTATTGCGGTAGCAAATACAGCCAGTCCATGGACATGGATTACAACTATTGATGAAGTACCGGATACATATTATATGTTTATCCGTTCCGTCCATGAAAAGCTCTTTGTTATGAAGTACCGCTATGTCTCTGGTAAGTTTTATGTGTATCTCTGTGTACTAAATGATAGTGCAACTGGGTTTACTGAAACAAACCTTTCTCATGTTGGCAGTCTTGCCGATAATCGAATACCGGACCCTGAAAACATCATCTGGATGGAAGATTGGGGCAAATATGTTCTTTTCAATGAGAGCATGCTTTATGTATCAGATGATGGCTTGACGTGGAAAGGTGTCGAGCAGCCAGGGTTTACAACAACAAACTCGGATGTATTTGGCGGGGCCATTTATGTACCGGGTGATGGGTTTTATGTGAAATGTAGTGATTATGTTTATTATGCTCCGTATTGATTTGGGTGTAAATACAGGCGCTTTGTGATTTCTATAGTCACATGCGTCTTTTTATATAAATGAAACTAAATTGAAAGGGAGGGAGTAAAATGGCTATAAAGGAAATTTGGATATATGTACAGTCGGCAATGGCTGCAATGGGCGGATGGTTGGGGTGGTTTCTTGGTGGATTTGATGGATTTTTATATGCTCTTATAACCTTTGTAGTTGTAGATTACATTACCGGGATTATGGTTGCGATAATAGACCGAAAGCTTTCCAGTGTTATTGGAGCTCGAGGGATTTTCAAAAAGATTCTAATTTTCATATTGGTTGGGATCGCCCATATCATTGACAGTCGATTGATTGGTGACGGCAGTGTCATTCGCACAGCGGTCATCTTTTTTTATTTGTCCAATGAAGGAATTAGCATCATTGAAAATGCTTCAAGAATTGGCTTACCGATACCACAAAAATTAAAAGATGTTCTAGCTCAATTGAACGGAAAAGAAAAGGATGGTGGTAGCAATGGAACTAACCACTAGATATATGACTAGGAATGATTGTTATAAAGCCAATCAGAAAATATCACCGAAAGGGATTATGGTCCACTCCACTGCGACTCCGGGTGTGATGGCAGCCGATTGGTTTAGCCGATGGAATAAATCTTATCAAGCTGGTGAAACAAGTAGGCAAGTTGCTGTTCATGCTTTTGTTGATGATAAAGGGGTGTGGCAGTACTTACCTTGGAACCATAGAGGTTGGCACTGTGGTGGAGCGGGGAACAACACTCATATTGGCATTGAAATTTGCGAGCCTGGTGGTTTTTCTTATGGTAAGGGATCTGCGATGGTTGGCTACAATGTCTCAATGAATGAAGCTTATTTTAGAAAGGCTTGGCAGAATGCAGTGGAGCTTTGTGTGATGCTTTGCCGAGAATATGATTTAACAGAAAAGGATATCATTTGCCATTCGGAGGGTCATAAACTGAGTATCGCAAGTAATCATGCAGATGTGATGCACTGGTTTCCTAAGCATGGAAAGAGTATGAATACCTTTCGGGCAGATGTGAAGAAGTTACTGAGTACAAAAAATAAACCAGCAGAGCCGGTGAAAAAGAAATATTACCGTGTGCAGATCGGTGCATATTCGGACAAAGCAAATGCTGAGGCACAGCTTGCCAAAGCTAAAAAGGCAGGCTTTACGGATGCATTTATTAAGTATGATTAATCAATTGGTAAGCTAATAAGCAGTGTTTCTTGATTTTAATCGGGTTTCCGAAATAAAATATATTGAACTATTAGAATTATACAGCCTGTAGGGGTTCTTCTCTTGCAGGCTCTTTTTTTATGCTCTGATTCAAATTAATTCTTACAAATCCTCAACTTCGACCTGTTCCCGCGGCTATTAGGTAGGAGGTGATTCCTAGTGAATCAGCACGAGGATAAAAAAATTACAAAGATTTCAGATGAGATTATAGACAAAAGCGTTGAATTAATGAAAGTATCACAGGAACAGCTACAGCGTGAGTTTGATTATATCCAGGCAGAAAAATTACTTAGAAAGATGCTTGGAAAAGGCTTAATAACTGAAATAGAGTTCCACAAGATAGACGCACTAAATCGCCAAACTTTCTCCCCTTTTTTAGCAGAGATAATGCCCTGAAATCGTTGATATATAAGGGTTTCAGAGGTAATATGTGACCTACCAAGAAGGAGGTGAGAGGATGAAAAAGATAACGAAAATAGAAGGAAATACTGCCAACCCCTTTATTAAGCCAAAAACACGAGTAGTTGCCTACTGCCGGGTTTCTACAGATAGCAATGAACAACTAGTCAGCTTGCAAGCACAAAAGGCCCATTACGAGAGCTACATAAAGGCAAATCCAGAATGGGAATATGCAGGTTTATATTATGACGAGGGAATCAGCGGCACGAAAAAGGAAAACCGCTCTGACCTACTTAGAATGTTATCTGACTGTGAAACTGGGAGGATTGACTTAATTATTACAAAGTCAATTAGCCGATTTGCGAGAAATACTACAGACTGCTTGGAGATGGTTCGAAAACTGATAGACCTTGGGGTTCATATCTATTTTGAGAAGGAAAACATCAATACGGGTTCGATGGAAAGTGAATTGATGCTCTCCATTTTAAGTGGGCTTGCAGAAAGTGAATCAATTTCCATTTCTGAAAATACTAAATGGGCAATTCAAAGACGATTTCAAAACGGAACCTTTAAAATTTCCTACCCACCATATGGCTATCAAAACATTGACGGTCAGATGATAGTAAACCCTAAGCAGGCTGAAATTGTGAAGTATATTTTTGCAGAGGTATTATCGGGCAAAGGAACACAGAAAGTTGCAAATGATCTTAATCAAAAGGGTATCCCTTCAAAAAGAGGTGGTCGTTGGACGACTACTACGATTCGAGGGATTCTGACCAATGAAAAATATACTGGCGATGTTATTTTGCAAAAGACTTATACTGACAGCCATTTTAACAGGCACACCAATTATGGTGAGAAAAATATGTATCTAGTAGAAAACCATCATGAGGCGATTATCAGCCATAAAGATTTTGAAGCTGTCGATGCCGTTCTCAATCAGAGAGCAAAGGAAAAAGGCATCGAAAAGCGCAATAGCAAATATCTAAACCGATATTCTTTCTCTAGTAAAATTATCTGCTCAGAATGTGGCAGTACCTTTAAAAGACGGATTCATTCATCTGGCCCAAGAAAATACATTGCTTGGTGCTGCAGTAAGCATATAAGCCAGATAACGGAATGTTCCATGCAGTTCATTCGAGATGATGATATAAAGACTGCATTTGTTTCGATGATGAATAAACTCATTTTCGGTCAGAAATTCATATTAAGACCACTTATGGATGGGCTACGTAACCAGAATAATGCAGCGGGTTTTCGCAGAATCGGAGAGTTGGAAACTAAGATTGAAAACAACATGGAGCAGAGCCAAATGCTGACGGGTTTAATGGCCAAAGGATATCTGGAACCTGCCCTGTTTAATAAAGAAAAGAATTCACTGGAAGCAGAAAGAGAAAGACTTCTTGATGAAAAGGATCAACTTACTCGTTCCGTCAACGGCAATTTTGCAAAAGTAGACGAGGTTGACCATTTACTTAAGTTTACCACTAAGTCCAAAATGCTTACAGCCTATGAGGATGAGTTGTTTGAAAGTTACGTAGAGAAGATTATTGTTTTTTCACGAGAGGAAGTTGGATTTGAATTAAAATGTGGAATCACATTGAAGGAAAGGTTGGTGAATTAGATGGGTCACACACCCTATGGATATAGAATTGAAGATGGAAAGGCTGTTGTGGATGAAAAAGCATCAGAGCAGGTAAAAGAATTATTTTCAGGATACTTGGCAGGATTTTCTTTGAAGGATGCTGCTAAAAGAGCTGGTATTGAATGCTACCATGCCACTGCAGGAAAGATGTTACAGAACCAGCAATACCTTGGCGATGAATTCTACCCTCCAATTATTGATGAGGAGACATTTGAAAAAGCAAGAGTAGAAAAACGAAAACGAGCAGAAAAGCTAGGAAGGATATGGGAACCTAAAGATGCACCGGAAACGGATTATCCTATAAAGTTCAAAGCAAAACCTCTAGTGCAAAAATATGACGACCCATACAAGCAGGCGGAATATGCCTACAGTTTGATAGAAAGCGAGGTCTAACAAGTGGCGGTAAGTAGGAATGTAACAGTGATTCCGGCAATTAAACGGGTTGGAAATAATAAAAATAGTGAAAGCAAATCAAAAATACGAGTGGCTGCTTACTGTCGTGTTTCAACGGATAGTGAGGAGCAAGCTTCAAGCTATGACATTCAGATTGAACATTATACAAATTATATTAAGAAGAACAAGGAATGGGAATTGGCAGGAATTTTTGCGGATGACGGTATCACAGGTACAAATACCAAAAAGCGTGATGAATTCAATCGCATGATTGAAGAGTGTATGGCGGGCAATATTGATATGATTATCACAAAATCCATCAGCCGATTCGCTAGGAACACGTTGGACTGCCTTAAATACATCCGTCAATTAAAGGATAAAAACGTTGCTGTGTTCTTCGAGAAAGAGAGTATCAACACCATGGATTCCAAGGGAGAAATCTTGCTGACCATTATGGCATCCCTTGCCCAACAAGAAAGCCAATCCTTAAGCCAGAACGTTAAGCTAGGTATTCAGTATCGCTATCAACAAGGTGAAGTACAGGTCAACCACAAGCGTTTCCTTGGATACACCAAGGATGAAAATAAGCAGCTAGTGATTGAACCAAAGGGTGCTGAGGTTGTTAAACGGATTTACAGAGAGTACCTTGAGGGAGCAAGCCTTTTACAGATAGCAAGAGGGCTGGAAACAGACGGTATTCTTACAGCGGCAGGCAAATCTAAATGGAGACCTGAAACACTGAAAAAGATACTGCAGAATGAAAAGTACATCGGTGATGCCCTTCTACAAAAGACTTATACGGTTGATTTCCTTTCTAAAAAGCGGGTCAAGAATAACGGCATCGTTCCCCAGTATTATGTTGAAAACAGCCATGAGCCTATCATTCCACGAGACCTTTTTATGCAGGTTCAAGAAGAGATGGTTCGAAGAGCGAATCTCCGCATTGGTAAAGGTGGCAAAAAGAGAGTTTATAGTAGCAAGTTTGCTTTATCAAGCATCGTATACTGCGGACAGTGCGGTGATATTTACCGACGGGTACATTGGAATAACCGAGGATACAAGTCTATTGTTTGGAGATGCGTCAGCCGTTTGGAGGAAAAAGGGTCTGAATGTACGGCCCCTACCATAAACGAGGAAATATTACAGACAGCAGTGGTCAAGGCTATTAACGAACTTTTGGCTAACAAAGAACCCTTCCTCCAGTCACTACAGAAAAACATAGCTACTGTATTTAATGAAGAAAACGATAATGCCACCGATGACATTGATAGTAAATTGGAAGAATTACAACAACAGCTTCTTATCCAAGCAAAGTCCAAAAATGACTATGAAGATGTTGCTGATGAAATTTACTGCCTTCGAGAAATGAAACAAAATGCACTAGTTGAAAATGCAGAGCGTGAAGGAAAAAGGCAACGAATCGCTGAAATGACTGATTTCTTGAATGAACAGTCCAGCGAGCTGGAGGAATATGATGAGCAGTTAGTAAGACGGCTTATTGAAAAGGTAACGATATTTGATGAAAAGCTCGCCGTTGAATTCAAGTCTGGTGTTGAAATAGATGTAGAAATATAAAATAAATTTGACCGCCGATTCAGGAGAAGTAACTTCTAATCGGCGGTTTTTCTTTAATAACACTTAATATTTACAAAGTTATGAAGGTAAGAACTTATATTATTGACCATTTTTTCTTCGAACAGTTATTGATTCTCCAGCGACGCCCCAATTATCAGTATCTACCTCATCAATAACGACAACAGTTGTGTTCGGGTTTTTACCTAATATATCAACTAGTAATTGTGTTGCTCCCTTTATTAGCTCAGCTTTTTTCTCAGGTGTAACATTTTCATTTGTAATTTTAATATTTACATATGGCATTAAAATTCCCTCTTTTCATTTGATTTTAGAAGCGATGTTTCTAAGTTTGGTATTCGATCAAATCGAATACCGCTTACAAGCAACATAGAACCTATGAATACTACACTAGCTGCTCCAATCAAAGCTAAATTAAAACTTTGCGTATATGATAATAGAATTCCAGCAATTGTTGGTCCAATCATTTGACCAGCAGCATAAATGGCCGTTAGATAGCCAATAATTCGACTGCTATTTGATGGACTCATTTGGCGTGCCAATGTTGTGGCGAGTGTAGTGATACCCATAAAAGTTGCTCCAAATAATAATGCACTTATCAGTAAACTAGATTGGCTCAACCAGAAGGCAGGTAGTGCAATACCAATGGATTGTAAGATCATCGAAAATACTAATGATTTTACATAGCCCCATTTTTTTGCGAGGGTTGACCAGATGATACATGATGGAATTGCACCTAATCCAACAACCATCCAAACAATGGCAGAGTCAATGCTAAAGATTGGGGTCTTTTCAGCAATTGACACTATAAATGTCCCTGTTACAATATACCCTAATCCTTCTAGTCCATAGGCAATAATTAACCAAGTAAGCCATTTGAGAGGTGGTGCTTGTGTAATAACTATTTGTACATCCTTTTTTACATTCGAGTTTGGGGAATCTTTGAGCCAAAACCACACGAAGATAGTAAGGATACTGCTTACAATGGCTAATCCAACCCATACACCTTCCCACATATATAAATCGTTAAAACTTGGAATAAACAGGGTCAAAAAAATATTCCAAAACCTACCCCTGAATAAAAATAGCCTGACCAATTTGTTTTACCAGCAGAAGCCAGTTTATCTAAGACAATACTAGAGGCTAAAACAAAAATGAATGCACTTGCCACTCCGGAAATAAAGCGAATGATTAACATCAGTATATAGGCTTGAGTAAGCCCCATCATACATGTGGTAATAATACTTGCCACAAGACTGACTCTTAAATAAAACGTTTTATGCTTTTTCAAAGGGAGAACTCCTGTTAAAATTGCTCCAACGAAATATCCAGCGTAATTACTGGAAGCAAGGTAACCTGCAACTGAATCAGTAAAGGTAAGAGCTTCTTGCATGAGCGGTAAGATTGGAGTATAGGCAAATCTTCCAATTCCCATTGCAATCATTAATGAAAAAATTCCCCCAATCAAAAATGAAAAAGGATTATTGTTCAACCTTTCACCTCCAATTAAAAATATTCTTGCATTTTTATCTTATCTGCTTTTTGATATATGGTATAATACTAAAAAGCGATGTATGGGCATCATTTTTTTATATATCAAAAAAGAGAAGGTGGTAACTATGGATTTGCAAGCATTGAGATTTTTTCAAGCAGTCGCAAAGTTAGGAAGTATTTCAAAGGCAGCTAGAGAAATGAACTACGCACAATCCAATCTCACAGCAAGAATTCAACAATTGGAATCGGATCTGCAAACCCAGTTATTTTACCGGCATAATCGAGGTACTACTTTAACAGATAAAGGTAAAGTATTACTTTCATATACAGATGAAATATTTCAACTTTTAGACGAGGTTCAAAACGTGATGAGTGATAATCAAACACCACAAGGCCCTTTATTGATAGGTTCGATGGAAACAACTGCTGCAGTTCGTTTACCTAAATTACTTTCAAAATTCCATCATGAATACCCTGCTGTTGACCTTACCTTAAAAACAGGGCCAACTGAACAAAATGTTCAAGGTGTTCTACAGTATGAATTAGATGGAGCATTTGTTGCCGGTCCTATTGAGCACCCTGACCTCATTTATAAAACGGTTATAGAAGAAGAGTTAGTGCTTGTAACGGACACGTTACATCATTCTTTATCTTCCATAAAAGAAATACAGAATCGAACGATATTGGTTTTTCGTAATGGATGTTCGTATCGGGCAAGGTTTGAAGAATGGTTACATCATGAAGGAGTGATTCCAGAAAAGATAATGGAGTTTGGAACACTTGATGGAATTATTGGCTGTGTCTCTGCGGGACTGGGTATAAGTTTACTCCCTCGAAGTGTGGTTGACAAACATATGAAAGACGATCAACTTATCCAACATACCATTCCAAATAGATTCGGGAAAATCAAAACCATTTTCGTCTATCGTAAAGATAAATATATTTCATCATCTTTGAGGGTTTTTACAGAAATGTTAAGCAATGAAAATACAACGATAAATAATTCAACATTAGTTTAGAAAGTATTTATTTGAAAATATTGTGAAGAAATACACTTAAAGTAAACGGTGCAATTCTTAAGCAACAAGACGTATGCTTTTTCTTTTGGTTAGGCTGTTTTCGTAAAACAACAATCTTTGAGAAAACAGCCTTTGGTTAAGACACTTATCCTGAATAGTGTTTTCGAGCGACGTATGTAAGAGGAAATTATTTATTCTATTTCTCAAAGGAAAATCGGTTATAATGTATCTAACCTTATCATTTAGATTTTAAGGTTAAAGGGTATAGAGATAGGAGTTTTCATATGACAGAAACAAATAGATTCCCACTTATTTCTGGTAATCCTTCAATTGACATAGTAAACACTGAAGTAGTAAGACGTGGTGAACGTCATGATTTATTAGTTTCTGAAGAAGATATGTTTGAGTGGTTTCAAGTAATGAAAGAATTTTTATTTATTGATGAACAACTTCTTTTTTCCATAAAACTTAGGGTGCAAGAAGTCTTATCAGGTATTTTGAAAATGCGTACTGTATTACGAAATGAATTTGAAGCAATAGCTAATGGGCAACCAGTTCAAAAAGGATTTATTACTTTTTTGGAAGAGAAAATTGAAAAGGCCCCATTTACTTTTAAATTGATTGATCAAATAATGATACCTAGACCTGTTGGCGAAGTAGAAGATATTGTTCTTTCTTATATTGCTTTTGATGCATTGAATTTAATTGGAAATAAAAATTTAGCATTTCTAAAACATTGTGCTAATCCAGATTGTGTTCTACTGTTCATCGACGAAACTGGTCGACGTAAATGGTGTTCAATGAAGATTTGTGGGAACAGAAAAAAAGTGGAACGATTTCAACGCCGAAAAAATGAAAATAGATGAAGAGCCAACTTTCGATGGTTGGTCTTTTTTTTGCAATAATCATCTAACCCCTAAAATAGATATTGACAGGTTAGTTTGTTCTCTATAAAATAGAATCAATTAACGAGGAGTGATGGACATGGAAAGAGTAAAAGTACAAGAAACATCAAAGGTGTTACATGTTCCCTATTTTTCTAAAATGGTGGGCAGAGGGAAGAGTCCGTTGAAAGTAAATGGGAAGGATATAATAACAGGATTGGTTGGCGGATTTATAACTATTTTTACTCTGGCAATAATGACAAATTTGACATCAGCCGAATGGTTAATGGCTCCATTTGGTGCAAGTTGTGTGTTGGCATTTGGCATTTGGAATGCACCTCTATCACAACCAAGAAATATTATTGGCGGTCATTCTTGTTTCTAGTTTTGTGGGTTTAGTGATTTATCATTTATTTGGCAATGATCCTTGGGCGATTGGTTTAGCTGTTGGATTAGCAATAGCGATGATGATGATGACAAAAACTACCCATCCACCTGCAGGGGCAGATCCGATTGTTGTTATGTTAGGGGAATACAGTTGGAGTTATTTATTAATGCCTGTATTAATCGGATCACTAATTGTTGTTTTCTTTGCATTGATTCTTAATAATTTACGAAGTAGTAGGCAATACCCAACGTTTTGGATATGATTACAGAAAAAACTTATTGCTTTTAAGATGGATATCAATTAGTTATTCAATTGAAGGGTGCGAAAATCCAACAATTTAGACTGTTAATTATAGGAGTTCATTTTTCTTGCTTCTAATCAATAATAAGAAGTGTTCTTGTAATGATATTTAATTTATTTAAGTAATAAGTTAGAATTAATGAAAAAAATGGAGATGTATATATGGCTACTTTTCAGGATTTTATGAAATTAGATATTAGAGTTGGAGAAATAATTCAAGTGGAGTTTTTTGAAAAAGCAAAAAAGCCTGCCTATAAACTTTGGATTGATTTTGGTGATGAAATTGGTGTAAAGAAATCAAGTGCCCAAATTACTGAATGTTATAAAATAGAGGAACTTATCGGTAAGCAAGTTTTAGGTGTGGTAAACTTTCCACCGAGACAAATTGCAGATTTTATGTCAGAGGTATTAGTGCTAGGAACATATTCTACTCAGGGGGTAGTATTGATTCAGCCAGAGCAACGCGTTAAAAACGGTGACAAATTGGGCTAATACTTAAATTATGAAAATGTTAAGAGTGGCTTCTAAGTAACAAAACTGTAAGTAATTTGGGGAGGTGTTTTATTTGGAAATTAGAAAAGCTACAATTGATGATATTAAAGATATTAGTCGTATTCATGCTTTAAGCTGGAAGTCGGCCTATAAAGGAATTATTCCACAAACTTACTTAGATGAGCTTAAAGAAGATTTCTGGGTATCTGCTTTTGAAACCTGGTTAAATGATAAAGTTTTAACTGCTCAGGTTATGATGGAGAACGGTAGCATAATTGGTTGTGTTGCTTATGGAAAAGCCCGGGATAAATCACTGTTTAGTTGGGGTGAAATTGTCTCCATTTATCTGTTACCCGAGTATTTTGGCAAAGGATATGGTAATAAGCTATTAGAAAGTGCTCTACTGGATTTAAAACAATCCGGCTTTCAAAACAATTACTTATGGGTGCTAAAACAAAACCAACGTGCAAGATATTTTTACGAAAAGAATAAGTGGCGATTCAATGAAGATGATGAATGCATTTGTGAAATTGCAGGAAAACAACTTACTGAAATACGTTATATTTATTCTTTTGACAACTCTACTCAATCATGATTATAGAATTAGATACGCTATACTTTATTGTGAAGTGTAATGGATATGTTCCCGTCTACCGAAAGTGCAAAAAGTGGAGTGGATATGTTTCCGAGAACGGACACACTCAAATGACATTCATTCTGTCCTCTCGGGCCATGTGGAGTGTGTTGTCTTGATGTCAAGGGGGGAGAAATAAGAACTACTCAAAACGCTGATGAATAAAGGGTTTCCTGATATTGCATTTTTCGTTCGACCATTTTTACGAAGATGCTAATGCCGGGAAACCCTTATTCTTACTGTTTAAGGAAACATATCAATCGCCCTAAAAGCAGTAGGGTTGAGTTGACAGCATCTGGGGCTTTTAGTTCAGAAGCAATGTAGTGTGTGACTTTCTGCATTTGTTCCTGTGCCTGTGTTGTGATTTTTACAACGTAGGTTTCAGCCATCGGCCCGTCTTAAGTCTGCAAATACATCGGCGGCTGGACGGGAACGATCAGACTTTGCTTCTTCGAACCCTGTTTGCATCATGGCCTCAAATTCTGCTGCATCCATTTCATCGAAAGCAACAGGTGCAGTGGGAACGGACAGAGAGAAAGGGATGCTCTTTGTCATAATAATTTGTTTGTAAAGCATATTGATGACAACAGAAGCTGGCACTCCTAATTTAACCATGATCGCTTCAGCTTTTTCTTTTATTTCAGGTTCAACACGAGCAAGGAATTTGCGGTTTTAGCGGCCATAAGTATTCTACCTTTCATTTTTCTTTATTGTATGTTTTTGTATAACGATTAGTAATACAAATGCAATTTTACTGCAAGTTAGAATAGGGGCGGTTTGAATTTTTAAAAGCAAAACTCCTAAAGAACAGCGCCCCCCATCGTGCGAAAAATCGCAAAATTAATAAAGGGGGTGCTCACGAATGAAAAATACAAAGGTGATTGTATCCTATAATAAGTATTACACGCCTGAGAATCGAAGGAATTCTACTTGATTAATCAATATATTTATTTTTTAACTGATCAGAACCAATGCCACCAATCACCATTAAAGCTAATGGTAAGAAATTTGATATAATTTTTGGTAAACCGTCTGGAATTATAATATTTATACCAATAAAATGATTTAAACCGATAATAATTAGTTTTGCTGCTAATAAAAATGCCCCTAATAAAATCACGCTGTCAAAGAACGCTTTCCATTTCGGATACATTAGTTGTTTGCTATCTCGAATTACTTTCTCTTTCAATTCTTCGTCACTCCTCAACAATTCGTCTATTGTAACACCGAATATATCACTCAAATCAATTATTACTTCGATACTGGGGTAGTTCTTGCCAGTTTCCCATTTTGAAACTGACTGACGACTAACATGAATTTTTTCAGCAAGATCCGTTTGTGACCAACCTCTTTTTTCTCTTTCAATTTTTAATCGTTCACTAAAAATCACGTATTTCATCACCTCTCCTTGCTTTTCATTATTGTAAGAGTGAATACTAAAGTAAAGATAGTTCTAGGCGCACCAAGGTGCAACCTATCGTTGCTACTTAAAAACTTGTTTTATCGGACATAATAATTTTTTGGTTATCCACATTGTAACAATGTTATAAGCGATTCTGAAATCTTATCAACTTCCATTGCATTTTTTTCAAGCCAGCCTAACTTGTTTCGTTTTTCATTAGCGTATGTAGTATGGCATTAAAGTTGTTTGCGGGAAGAAATTTGAGAGTCGATCTACTAATGTAACCTTTTGTAACCATAAGTGCTATATACGAGACAGATTCTGGAGAAAAGAAGATATAGAGGAAGTCGTATTATGTTGTTGTAAAATCCAAACCACTGTTTATGGTTAACACAAACAACCAATGGTTGATTTTGGGGATTTAAAACAACTATAATTCGCTTGTTAATCTTGTTGCCCGTATTTATTATTTTAACTGAGGAGATTTTTATTATGAGAGAATTAAAATTTGCAGAAAACTTTGTGCGTCTCAGAAAACAGTTCGACATGACTCAGGGAGATGTAGCTGCTTATGTGGGAGTATCGAATTCTGCAGTGTCAAAGTGGGAACAGGGTTTAAGTTACCCTGATTTATCATTACTTCCAAAATTGGCTACACTTCTTGACGTTACCATAGATGAACTGCTAGCTATGAGCCGCAACTTACTAATATCAGAATAATGGAAGTTTATCGAGACTTTTCCCAACGATTTAGCAAGGAAAGTTTTGAGACTGTTCAGGATGATATCGAGGATATGCTTAAAGAGTACTATTCTTGCTACCCACTTCTGGTAAGAATTTCCCAGCTATATCTAAACCATTATTTTTACTCCGAGCATCCACAAACGGTTTTGAAGCGGGTTATCGAACTGTGTGAGCGTACAGTCGCATTAAGTGGTGACTACCATTTGAACCAAGAGGCACAGGTGATTCACGCCTCCGCATTGTTAATTATGGGTAAGCCACAAGAACTGTTAAATTGTGTTGGATATGACGTTCCCATTCAATTTGGAGTAGAGAAATTGATCGCAAAGGCTTATGCTATGCTCGCAAATGTACAAAAAGCCAAAGAAACATTGCAGATAAGTACATTTCAACATCTATTGATTATGATATCAAGCGAAATAGAATTTTTGGAATATGCTTCAGATGATCGGAAGTTGTTTGATGAGATGATCAATCGGATTGAGAATGTGATCAACCTTTATAATATTGAAAATTTAAACATTCATATAAAGCTTATGTTTTATTATAAAGCGGCATTAGGTTATATGCAACAACAGAGACATAAAGCGGCATTAAGTATGTTGGAACGTTTCTATCAGACTTGTAAGAATATATCATTCCCTATGAAAATATGTGGTGATGATTATTTTTATACAGTTGATAATTGGATTGAACAAAATATTAACTCAAGTTCTTACGCTCCACGCGATGAGCAAGCGATCAAAAATGATTTGTTAAAAATGTTACAAAAGGAACCGATGTTTCTTCCGTTACATGAAGAACCTACATTTAAGATGATTTTTAGGAACTTGCAACGTATTTTTAATCTAAATGAGAAACCATAATCAAATTTAGTCATCTCAATTACATAAAAACAGGATGGAGCTTACAACTCAATTAGACATATCTACATGTACACAAGTTATCAATCAGTGGTACGTAAGTTGAATATATTATCAGTTAAACAGTTACAGGATAAATGGATATGGGGGATACGATGATAAAAGAAAATATGAAAATTTCAGTAGATTATGGGAGCTTGGTAATCGGAGCAACATTGGTGAGACCAGGAAACGATAGCAAATCAGATATTCTCGTTGTAATAGTCCCAGGAAGCGGCCCAGTTGATCGCGATGGCAATATGAGAGGCATGCGGGCAAACCTTTATAAACAGCTAGCTGATGCATTGACAAAATCGGGATTTGCGACGCTGCGTTATGACAAAATTGGTGTAGGAGAAAGCACAGGCGATTTTAACCGTGCGGGACTTTATGATGCAGTTCAATGCATATGTGATATCATTGATTATTTCAACTCAAATGAAAGCATCGCATTTAATAGGATTGTTTTGCTGGGACATAGTGAAGGCACGATTATAGCAACACTTTCTGCAAGCCGAAGCAATGTAGACGGGATAATTTTATTGGCTGGTGCTGGTACATCATTGAAAAGCGTAATGACATCTCAAAATGAAGCGTTATTATCAGAAATCGCCAATAAATCTGGACTTTCTGGAGTGCTCCTGCGCAAGCTCGTGTCGCCTGAAAAACAGCGGCTTAAACAGAAGCAGCTATTTGATAAAGTAACCCAAACAAATGATGCCACTGTAAGGATTAGCGGTCGGATCGTTCAAGCCAAGTGGTTAAGAGAGCATTTATCTCTGAATGATAAAGAGATTTTAAATATTTTGTCCTCTTTAACGTGCAAGGTGCTGGCAATTAACGGAAGCAAAGATGTTCAATCGCCAATAGAGCCCTTTTATAATTTGAAAAATTTAGCTTTAGCAAATGTCCGCACTGTTATGATTGATGATCTGAATCATATGTTGAAACAGCAGAAGGAAGCTTGTTCTTTATTAGCATTGAACAAAATTTATAAAAAATCAGCATATGAGCCAATATCATCCGAGCTTGTCGATGAGATTGTGAAGTGGCTTCAATCTATTCGCGAAACATGATATGGAGGTGTTAAGTATGAAAAAGGTTTTTGCCGCATTGATTTTGGGGCTGGCAGTAGGTGCGGTTTTAGGAGTGCAGCAAGTTATGACATTAACCCCTGAAATGGAAAGTCAAGTTGCGGCTCAACTTGGGTCGAAGCAAGTCATTATTATCATTGCTATGCTCCAAACGGCAGCAATGACGAGTATTGCAACTGTAATTGGGGCATGGGCCTCTCCGAAAGTAAGCCTGAACAAACCGTTTATGTATAACAGAAAAAGCATTGCTGTAGCAGCGATCATCGGACTATTATCTGCCAGCCTTATTGCTATCCCGGAAAAGCTGGTATTTGCTGAGGCATTGGGATTGGAGGAGAAATTTGAGTTCTCTTGGCTTAATTTTCTTAGCAGTGTATTATACGGCGGCATAATTGAGGAAGTGCTTCTAAGGTTCGGACTTATGTCGCTTATTATATGGATTGCCAGCAAGATTACAAAATCCAGGGATAACAATGGAATTTATATTGCTGGAATTGTGATTGCCGCGCTCATATTTGCAGCAGGACATCTTCCTGCGACTGCACAAATGTTTGGTCTAAGCACAGTGTCCGTAACTCGTACTTTGTTGCTTAACTTCTTCCCAGGAATTGGCTTTGGCTATTTATATTGGAAACATGGATTAGCATATGCGATGCTCGGTCATGTTACTACTCATGTCATCAATCAACTGATTTTGTTACCAGTATTATTTAATTTAATTTGAATACAAAAAAAGGATTAATCGGATGTGCAGATATTCGTAGCAATGGAGGTTTGGGCAACTATGGATAGACTTGTTTTTCAAGATATAAACATCGAACATATTGCACTTATAAATAGTTGGTACCATGATGATGATAGTTTTCATGTTGAGAAACTGACAGAGCAGTATATAAACTATGTGGCTTCAAAACCTGATTTTTACTGCTGGATTATTTCAAACAATAACGAGTTTATTGGTAAAGTTGATTTCGAAATAGAAGAAGACAAGGCATATATATCCATTATAATAAGGCCTGATTATAGACGTAAAGGTTATGGAAAAAAAGTGCTCGAACAAATTATTAATAGATATGTAAATACCGGCATAACACAAATTGTTGCAGGTATTTACCATACTAACGAGGCAAGTATTCGATTATTTTCGTCCGTTGGATTTATTCCTATATGTAATGAACCAGATCAGGATGGCTTTATAAATGTCATGTTTCATTATTAAGTGAAAACAATGCCCCGAACTGTTTGAGAACTTTTCTACATAAATATGCTAACTGTCCTCTTCGTGCTTCATATCTAATTTCCTGCTATAAGATTAGTGCAAGTACAAGGACAGGCTGGGTATTTGTAATCAATTTTGCGGCAGCATTCAGCCTAGATCTAAACCAAAAAGAAAGAAGGGATTTTATGTCAGATCCAGCATTGCAAGAAAAGAAAAAGTCAAGCTTCGGATTATTGCATATCGCTAAATTCCTGAAATATCCGGTACAGCTTTCTCCTGGATGGAAAGGAGCATCGCTTGCACTGGGAATTATAGCTTTATTGCTATATTTCGTGCAAGGGTACAACATGATTGGAACACGTGGAGCAATCCCTTACTTCGTCGGAATCGTCGTGTTCCTGCTCGCTGTGATGCTATTGGCTGGTGTAATAGCTCTGCTGCTTCATTGGATAAAGAAAATACCCACCCGTTACATTTGGCTTGCGCTTACCTCCTTCTGCCTGCTAGTTATCTGCTTTATCGGCCCTCTGCCGTTAATGTTTATTGTCTCTATATCCACGATCGTGTCCTTCTCCTTATTGGGGATGTTGATTTGGGGTTGGATGACTGGCCAATATCGCAAGGCAAGCAAAGTATCGAGAATAATCGCCAGTATAATGGCCGGTTCGACCTTAGCCTGCATTCTTTTAGGCGGTTATTGGCTGCTTGGCAACGGTAATGGCGAATTGCCAAAGCCGTACCGGCTACAGGTCATGAAGGCAGCTGACAGTTATCTGGCTACACTGGCTAATCCAGCTGAACCGGGTTCTTATCAAATCAAGACATTGACGTACGGAAGCGCCAACAGCTATCGAAAGGAATTCAATGCCGAAAATTCACTGACCACGAAGCCAGTGGACGGATCGCCATTTGTGAAAAATTGGTCCTCAATCCGCACAAAGACATTTGGATTCGGGCCAGATCAGATGGCGCTTAACGGGCTCGTCTGGTATCCCGATGGAAATGGGCCCTTTCCCTTAGTCGTCGCTGTTCATGGCAATCACCTGGCTACCGATTATTCAGACCCTGGATATGCTTATTTAGGTAATTTGCTTGCCAGCAAAGGCTATATTTTTGTCTCGATTGATGAGAATTTCTTGAATACTTCACCGTATGATGACTTGTTCATGCTGAAGGTGTTGAAAAATGAAAATTCAGCTCGCGGCTGGCTTATGCTGGAGCATTTAAAGGTATGGGAGGAATGGAATAACACAAGGGACAATCCATTCTTCAACAAAGTGGATATGAGCCGAATTTCGTTGATTGGCCATTCCCGTGGTAGCGAGGCGGTGACAGTAGCTGCAGCATACAACAAGCTGTCTGCGTCTCCAGAGAATGGCAATATAAAATTTGACTATAACTTTGGGATTCGATCCATTGTTTCTATTGCTGGAACTGATGGTCAATATAAGCCTGCTGGTCAGCCAACCCAGTTGAAGGATATTAGCTATCTGGCGATTCATGGCTCGCACGATATGGATGTCAGTTCTTTTGACAGCGCGAGCCAATACAGCCGAATCGGTTTTTCAGACAAAAGTCCTCACTTCAAAGCAGCGGTCTATGTGTATGGCGCCAACCATGGACAGTTCAATACGGAATGGGGCAGGGGAGACAGCGTTGGCTTTGGCAACAAGCTCTATAATACAGCTCAGCTTTTACCCCAGAAGGAACAATTGCAGGTGGCGAAGGTGCTAATCTCTTCCTTCTTGGAAGCTACTTTGCAGAAGAAAACTCAATACCGGAGCGTATTCCAGGACATCGGTTACGCCAGGGAGTGGCTTCCCGACACGATGTACATCAGCAATTATTGGGATGGCAACACAAAGCTGATTACAAACTTTGATGAGGATATTGATCTGTCTACGACGACAATGAGCGGTGGGCGCTTGGTTGGTAACGCATTGAAGAAATGGAAGGAGGAAAAGGTCAGAGATGAAATATGACTTTGGCTCGTACAGTGCCGTTCGGCTTGACTGGAATCGCACAACGACTAGAGGGCTTCCTAGCTATACGGTCGATTTGACTGACACTGGTCTTGCCGCAGAAGCAAGTAGCTCCATCGTTTTTTCAATAGCTGACCGGGAAGACAAGAAGAAGTCGGGCATGCAGGAGGCGCTTGTCGATTTGACTGTTCAGGTAGCGGATAAGAGCGGTAATACGGCATCGCTGCCGTTAAGCAGTGTTGCCAGCTTGCTGCCTATGCTTGAAGGAGATATTGTGAAATGGCCGTTTACATCGTTGCTGCCCACTAGGGAGCCGATATTCCAGAACTTTACTTTCCGGCTTGCCGATTTCAAAACAGTGAATCCTGCTTTCCAGCCTGAGCAGATCAGCCGAGTCAGCTTCATCTTTGATAAAACAGATAAAGGCTCGATTTATTTGCGTGATGTCGGCATTCGCGGAGCTGCAGTTATCAGCGGCTCATAAAGGGATATTAGACTTCACGAACGATTCGATAGAAGAAAGGGCGTAGTGATATGACCCGCCTCCTGGCTTGTCATGGATGTCTATGTTTTTAGGAACGGTATGTAAAATAATCCTCCACATTACGAGATCAGAAAAAGTCTGTTTAAAGTGAAAAGGAAGCTAACGGCCTACTATATATAGGCTGTTGGCTCCTTTTTTTGGCTCTATGAGGATGCATTGATATTTAAGGGTAAAGGGATTGCCCAGAATTCATCAATGAAGGCAGCCTACGGTAACTTTTCATTTCATAATGTATGCTTTCCAGAATCCTGCAGATAGTCTGAACAGAAACGGCTGTAAGGAGCGATGCCTTCTTTAAAAGAGAATAGCTGTTGAAACAGTGAAATGACATAAAATGCTAACCATCTGGTTCTACGTGATAGTGAGGCAGGCAATAATCGTGTTCCAAAATCTTTTGCCAAAGTGTGTATATAGGTATCTTGTTAGCACTTACAAACATAAGCACTAATCCTTCATTTTGTTTTAACAGGCAATATATAATCTATTGTTACCTTTTCCCCCCATTTAAAGGCATACTAAAACGTTCGTGCGTGTATACTTCACACCAGTAAAAATTATCATGATCAATTTCTCTGTCAGTTTTTTCAATTGCTTCAGTAATTAACAAATAGGCTGAATCAAGTATTTCTGCAATATTATTCCCTTCAATCTGAACATGCGCAGTTAAGCCGCCAGGAACATATTTTGCATGCAGACCCTCTGGTATTTCTGTACCGACCTGTACAAAATCGCCGATAATGAAGTCAAAATTATTCATATCTTTAAAATTATACATCATACCTATGCCATCATTTGAATCAATATCTTCGCAACATTTTGCATCTGACAGCAGTTTTAAGTTCTCAATAATGTCACTTTTGAAGAAGTCTCTCCATACATTTCCAGCCTCAAAAAATGAGGTTTCACGATACATTCCTACCATTAAGCGTTCTTTGGTTTCTTTATAAATAATCTTTTTCATTTCTGCCATAATACGTTTTCCTCCTATAAATCTCATTTCTAAATAATTAATCGGAGGATAATTATTTAGTTTAGTAGTTTCTAGCTTCGCTTCTGACGGTGTGATACCATGATGTTCTTTAAACGCTCGTGAAAATGAAGAATGTGATTGAAAACCATATTTTATTGCTACATCTAGAACAGAAACATCGCTATTTTTCAGATCATATCCGGCTAATGTCAGTTTGCGCTTTCTTACATAATCGGAGATGCTGACTCCGGATACAAAAACAAAAATGCGCTGGAATAAAGCTGCCGGACTAGTAGTAATTTTCGATATTTCGTTATAATCTATTTCGTAGCCATCAGAAATGGTTTTTTCAAGATATTGTATTACATCATGAAATGCTTTACTACTGTTCATAAGTTTATCCTCCGTTATAAATATATTAAAGAGAACATTATAATTTTGCTTTGCACTAAGTGTACAACTTTTGCACAAATGTCATATGTAAAGATAGGTTAATTGATATTTTGTATACCACTCTGACCATAGAGAAATATTCATCTTTAATTTTTTATTATGGTAAAAATTTTAGCCATCATGCTTACGAGCCCTTCTACTATCGTTGCGAACTTTCACTAAATTTATTATATCCTGACTTTTGCAGTTATAACAAATAAAAGACAGCCTCGATACCGCATGAATACTGGTTTCTTGGCTGTTTCTATTTGTTACAAAGTTGTAGTGTAAATCACCTTTTTTGACAGCCCCTAAAGTTGACCATATTCATGGGGTGAAACCAGAGCCATTTCGTCCATTTGTGAAAGCAAGTAAAGGGATAGCACCTGATCAGTATCAGTACGGCGGAGAATGAGTATTAACTTAGATGGCTGTCAGGCTCTGCTGGCTTTATTTTGCAAAATTGAAACTTATCACTCAATCACTTATAATAAAAATAGTTGAATAGTATCAAGTTTTGTTACTTTTCGGAATTTAAGTACGTTATAAGTATAGTTATCATTTTGCCCTTAGATAAGTTTTGAGTAGATATTTTCATGTAGAAGTCTTTAGTATACCTTCAAGATACACCCGTTCAGGACCATTCCTATACTTGAATCCAAAAATCAGAGTCAATGGGAAGGAGTGTTTTATGTGGGGGAAAAAATTATGCTTGTTGATGATGATGCTAGTATTCAAGAAATACAAAAACTATATTTGGAAAGAGAAGGATTTCAATTGTTTTTTGCTGGGGATGGAGCAACCGCAGTTAGAATAGCGGAGGAACAGAAGCCCGATTTATTCATTCTAGATGTCTCTCTTCCGGATATGGATGGATTTGAACTATGTCAAATATTGCGTAAAACAACGCAAGCGCCCATCCTGTTTTTGAGTGCAAGGGAAGACGATGTCGAGCAAATTCTAGGGCATCGAATTGGTGGAGATGATTATATTACGAAGCCTTTCAGTCCAGGTTTACTCGTGGCAAAGGTGAAAGCGCATTTACGGCGTTATCGGGATCTGAAGGATGATGAAGAAGCCAAAGCATCTGAGCAAAAAAAAGCAATTCTTTCCTTCTCGGATCTAGTCATTGAAAAAGAGAATTATGTTGTAAAAAAAAATGGCAGGGAGATCCCACTATCTGCAAAGGAGTTCATGCTGTTACGCTTACTTGCAGAACATCCAAATAGAGTGTATAGTGTCGAGCAATTATTTGATGCTATATGGGGAGAAGACAGCCTTGGCGATTATCGAACTGTTATGGTTCATATAAGCAATTTACGTAAAAAAATAGAAACGAATCCATCAAAACCGATATATATATCTACGGTTAGAGGGTTTGGATATAAATTTAGCATTTCCTAGATTTACTTTTAGAGTTTCTGAGAAATTCCCTAATTTCATTTGGCTGTAAGCCTATTTTTTTCGCCTCTAAGATTAACAGTAACCATTCTTTATATTGCTCAACTGTAGGAACTTGATCAGTCATAATCTCGTTTTTATTCATTTTAATCACCCTCCAGAATACCGTATTCACTGTAGTTATAGTATAATTGGACAATTTAAAGTTTTGTTAAAGTCCTGCTTAAATTTACATAAATACTAAACCTTCCCTATGGGAATAAAAATTCATTGAATTTAGATGTTCCTTATACAATTGATTTTCTAAATATGTAGGTGATATGAATGACTGATCAAATCAATTTGCCAGGATACAAGTTGTTGACCAAAGAAACCGAAACCGAAACGAGCTGCTTCTATAGGGGATATTCCACGGTAATGAAGAAGCAAGTTCTAATAAAGGTGCTAAAGAATTATCATATGACTTCGCATGAAGCAGCTTCAATTTATCACGAGTACAATGTAAGCGGAAAATTAGAAGGTGATTTTATCCTTCGACCATTAAATATGGGTAAGCATTTAAATTCCCCCTATATAGTGTTCGAATATTTCCCATGTATAACCGTAAGTGAGCTGTTTTTATCCAATCCTGGGTTCCATATAACGGACTCCTTACAAATCGCGGTAAATATAGCATCGGCTTTATCTTATATTCATCAGCAACAAATCATTCATAAAAATATTAATCCAGAAAATATTTTGATCAATCCAAAAACATATAGGATCAAATTAACGGGATTTAATCATGCAACTACTTTGAAACAAGAAAATTATTTCGTGACAGTCCGCCCAAATGCTGTAGATTGTCATTTACCCTACATTTCACCTGAACAAACGGGACGTATGAATCGATCAATGGATTATCGTACTGATTTATATTCATTAGGTGTTACGCTTTATCAGCTGTTTACAGGAAAGCTCCCATTTACGAGTAATGACCCTATTAAGCTAGTACATGCTCATTTAGCAAGGATGCCTCTTGAGCCGAAAAAGGTAAAAAAGGATATTCCAGATATGGTGTCAGCTATCATAATGAAATTATTAGCAAAAACACCAGAAAGTAGATATAGCAGTGCTTTTGGTGTAAAAGAGGATTTAGTGATTTGCCTAACTCAGCTACATTCGTTTGGTAAAGTAGAACCTTTTCAAATTGGAAAAAAAGATATCAACAGCATTTTTGAATCTGCATGCAAACTATATGGACGTGAACAGGAAGTAAAACAAATCGAAACGATTTTCAACCAGGTTCGCCAAGGAGATTTGGGGTTTGTGCTCATTTATGGCAATTCAGGAATGGGGAAAACTTCCCTTGTGAATGAGATTCATAAACCGCTCGTTGGGGAGAATGGGTATTTTATTTCAGGAAAATTCGAACAGCTGCATCGACAGGTTCCATATGCTCCGATCATGCATGCATTTCAATCTCTTATTCGGCAAATTATGACGGAAAGTCCAATACTCATTCAGCGATGGAAAGAAAAACTTGAACAAGAATTGACAGGGAATATCGCCATGCTCACCACTATGATTCCCGAGCTTAAATGGCTATTAGGGGAACAAACTTATGAAAATGAAAGTTTGTCAGGCGATACTCAGAAACAATTTTTATTTACATTTCAACAGTTTGTTAACATTTTCGCCGCTAAGAACCACCCGCTTGTGCTTTTTCTCGATGATTTGCAGTGGGCTGATCTTGCTTCCTTGGAGCTGATTGAATATCTGGTTACACAGGGGAATTGTCAATATTTGATGTTGATTGGGGCATATAGGGATAATGAAGTGGGGGTAACCCATCCCTTATTAAAAACAATCCAAAGGGTCCGGGAGGCTGATATTCCTATTAAGGAAGTCCCTCTACATACTCTTGGGAAGGAAAACATTCAAGAATGGGTAGAGGACTCTTTAATGGATAGAGGGGAACATGTGGCAGACCTTTCTGCATTCTTGCACAGGATTACACAAGGAAACCCTCTATATATGAAGCAACTTCTACAATCCTATTATGAGGATGGCTATTTGTTATTGGAGCCTAACAAAGGGAAATGGATTGCCGATATTAAACGCATAACAGATAAACCGGTTAAAGAAGATATTGTCGATTTTATAGTAGAAAGAATCCGCATGCTTCCCAAGTCTACCCAGCATTTGCTGCGGCTGTCTTCCTGTATAGGAAATAAATTTAATTTGAAAACGTTATCGATTATTTCAGGAAGCAGCTATAGAGAAGCGTCTGATGATTTATGGCCTGCACTTGAAGCAGGTTTAATCATTCCAAACGGTGTGATCTATCAATGGGTGTTTCCTGAGGAAGAAAACCTACTTATAGAAAACGATCCTCCAGCTTATCGCTTTCTTCATGATAAGGTGCAACAGGCTATTTATTCCACTATGACAAAAGAGGAACAAGAACAGGCCCATGTAACAATCGGACGCTTACTGGTTATGTCTAGTCATCACATAGAGGACCAGCTATTCACGATTGTCAAACATTTCAATTTAAGCAAACGTCTACTAAATGATCATGAGATCTTGCAAGTAACGGAATGGAATATTGATGCAGGGGAAAGAGCAAAAGCTTCTGCTGCTTTTCAAGAAGCATTGAAATATTTTGAAGCTGCGAAGAAGTTAATCTCCGATAATTGGAAAGAGTATTATCCATTGACTTTTCGTTTTATGAAAGGTTTGGGAGAATGTCAATATTTAACGAGTCAATTTGAGAAAGCAGAAAAAACATTCAATGACATTCTTCTCCATGCACAATCACCTTATGAGAAACTAGAGATTTACAATTTGAAAATCACGTTATATACACATGTTCATAGGGTAAAGGATGCCGTAAAATCTGGGATTGAGGGTTTAAGGCTATTTGGGATTCACTTGCCTGAAAATCCGGGTATGGCGGCAATAATAAAAGAATATGTACAAACGAAACTAGCACTTAATGGAAAAAGTAAAGAGGACCTTTTGAATTTTCCAGAAATAACGAATAAAGATCAGTATCTGATTTTGCAAACATTTATCTCGATGAATGGTCCTGCTTTCCATGCTAATCAAAATCTGGCTACTTTACTGATGCTGAGAGCATTGAGATTCACCCTTAAAAATGGTTTAACAGATATTAGCGCATTAGTTTTTAATAATTATTCACTTATTTTGAGTTCGGGTTTTAATGACTATAAAGGCAGTTATGAATTTAGCAAACTGGCTTATGACCTTGCTGAGCGTTATGGAGTGGTAAGTATAAAAGGAAGAGTTCAGTTTGTGTTTGGAACTTTTGTGAATCATTGGAAAAACCCAGTGAGCAAAAGTCTAACTTATTTAGAGACGTCACAGCGATATTGTTTGGAAGCAGGTAATATACATCTGGCTGGAGCAAATAGTTCTTTTATCGTTATCACATTATTTATTAAAGGAACACCTATAGAGGAAGTAATGGGTGGGATTGACAAACAAATACAATTTGTTAGTCAAATCCAATATTCGATTTCAAAAGGATTTATGACAGAGCTGTATCACTGGCTTCAATTTTTAAATGGTGGAAATCCCGTGAACCCTTGGAAATTTAAAGAAATCCTTGATGATGACTCGGCGAAAATTATTCACTACACGCTAAGGCTGCAAATGGCCTATTTGTTTGATCAGAGGGATTTTGCCAAAGAGTTGCTACAAGCGCTAATACCGCTTGTCAGCAAACGATTAACGCTTGTCATTGTACCTGAATATTATTTTTACCATGGGTTATGGCTCTCGCGTTTTTATAATGTGGCCGTTACGGAGAGAGAAAAAAGGTCCATTAGAAAAAGAATGAATCAGTGTATAAAGAAATTAAAAAAATGGGCTGAATTAGCACCTGAAAATTACTTGCATAAGTATTTACTGCTAAAAGCGGAGATGGCAGGGTTAAAGCAAGAGGAGCAGTCTATTTTTTCCTTTTATAATGACAGCATCAATTACGCAGAGAAACATGGTTTTATACAGGATGTGGCGATTTGCAATGAGTGTGCTGCAAGGTATTTTGCGAGGAAAGGGCATACGAAACTTGCCAACGCCTTTTTCCTAGAAGCTTATCAGTCTTATTTAAGGTGGGGGGCCAAAGCCAAAGCACAACAAATACTGGAAGATAGTCATGGCCTTATTCCATCTGTCATTGTAAAGGAACGGGCAAATGAACCGCTTTTTGATATTCATGCTGCATTACAAGCGACTCAAAGTATTTCGAAGGAAATTATTCTAAGTAAATTGTTGAATAAACTATTGGATATCACAATGGAATATGGAGGGGCAGACAGGGGATTTTTAATGTATAAAAGGGATGATCAGTTAGTCATCGGTGCACAGAAAAGTTTGGAAGAAAATGAGATGGATAGTCAAATAGGTCTGCCGATTTCAGGAATGAAAGTTATGTGTGAAAGTATAATCCGTTATGTGGAGTCGAGTACAGAAACAATTGTGCTGGATGATGCATCATCAGAAGGGATGTTTACAGAAGACCACTATATTAAACATAGAAAACTGAAATCATTATTATGTCTTCCAATTATAAAAAATGGAAATTTAATAGGGATTCTTTATTTGGAAAATAATAAAGCAACCCATGCCTTTACAGAAGAAATGATTCATTTTCTTTCGTTTCTTTCGACTCAGGCGGCGATTTCTATTGAAAATGCATACCTTTACGAAAATCTGGAGGCTAATGTCACAAAACGTACAGAAGAGTTGAAAAATGCGAATCGTCATCTTGAAGAGCTCAACCAAGAGCTCGAGCAGTCTAGACAATCACGCAGACATTTTTTATCCAATATATCCCATGATCTACGCGCCCCTATTACTTCTATAAAAGGATATCTGGAAGCCATTTTGGATGGAGTAATTAAGGAGGAGAATCTGAATGATTTTTTGTTGAAAAGTATGAAACGAATAGATGATTTGCAATTACTCATACAGGATTTATTTCAATTGTCCCAATTGGAATCAGGACAAATACAATTCTCATTTGATTTCATCCCGGTTGATCGGCTTATGAACCATATCTATCAAAAATATAAATATGAAATTATGAACAATGGTTTAATATGCAGATTTGATAATCAACTTGTCAGTTCTACAGATTTGCCGCCAATGGTGGAGGTTGATCTTGAGCGTATGGAACTAGTGTTTTCTAACTTAATAACAAATGCTATTAAGTATACAACATTTGGTGAAATCATCTTCTTATTGCGCAATGATGATGATTTGAAACAAGTTATTCTAAGCATCCGTGATACCGGCCCTGGTATTCCGAAAGAGGAGTTGCCATTTGTTTTTGATCGTTATTACTCAAAGACAAGTAATACTGCTAACCAAAAAGGCCACGGACTCGGTCTTTCCATATGCAAAGAAATTATTACGAATCACAATGGAGAAATTTGGGTAGAAAGTGAAGAAGGCAAAGGAACTACCTTTTCTATTCGATTACCGATTGTTCAGTATGTAGAGGAAGTGGAAATGGTTTAATGGTGAAGCACGGCGGCGAGATAAAGTTGGCGACTTTTTTAAACAATAAATTTAGTAACTGACCAAAATAAAAGGATGAGCTTACAGGTATAAAGGTGACACCGATTACGGCAGTCTAATCGAGCAGATTTTTGTACTTTATCCGCCCTTTATCCTTTTGGATCTGCTAATCAATAAAACCGTTGAAATTGCCATTGAAAAGGAAATCATCAAAAGTAAATTCATTAGTAATTTTAAAAAAGCAAATTTTTTGGAGCTAATACACGAATATTTGTTAGTAGATAATTACAATGAATGTAATATATTTTAAAAGTATGGAGGTTATCATGTGTCCAAAGGACTACTTCACCATATTGAAATATATGTTTCAAATTTAGAAAAATCTATTGATTTTTGGGGTTGGTTTTTGGAGGAAATGGGCTATTATCTTTATCAGGAATGGGAAAGTGGCCGAAGTTGGAAAAATGACGAAATTTACATTATTTTCGTCCAAGCCAATAGTAGATTTCTTAAGTCCTGTACTTTTATCAAGGCAAAGATAAGAAAACTCGGAATAAAATATAAGTAAAATGTAAAGGGTGATTTTTTTGCCAAAGATAATACTTAATTCTTTTCAATTTCTTTTTCCAGTATTAGCTATCCCTTTCTTAACAACAGGGATTATCGGGGCTTATATAATTCAAATTTCAATTACTTTATTGCTAATTGGCTTTATATTTTCAATTTTTAAAAACAAATACTCCAAAATTAGCCTATTCTGTTTTTGATATGCGAAATATGAGATTGATGACTATTTTGGAATTGGCCGGTTCAACAATGGCAAAAGAGTGTCTTTTAACTGACGAGCCAATCAACAAATTTTTTGATCGGTTTTTCAGCAAATTACCTGACTATTTGCAAAAACAGTTACTTAATACTAGTGTAGCTTTATGATTAAATCGGTCCTATCCCTATAATATCAAGTGTTGAGGTTCATTTATCATGTCCGGAACTTGAGTTATTAATTTTTTGAATAAACCTCAAATTTATCACAAGAATTAAGAAGATAATCGGATATAATATCGCAGAATACCAAAGTTTCCACCCATTATGGTAAAAAAACTCAGTATGCATGGAAATCCACTCAAAAGTGACGGAAAATAATGACCAAAGCATAATATAAAGTACTTTTTTAACGATCTTTTTCTCTGAAGGATAAAAATTGAGAAATAAAAGGCTAATTGAGGGAAAATATAAAAGGATCCCCAAAAACGCTTTCCATTGAAAGCCCTTTTGAAAATAGCCATAAAGATCATAGTGCATATCGAATATTAAATCAGTTGTCAAACCGTAAGTATAAGCAAAAAAACAGGTGGTATAAATTTCAATCTTATTGATCCTTTTCGGTACAAAAAATGCGACTAGGTTAAAAATGATAAAAAGCATATAAATAAGTATCCACAAGTTAATTTTCCTTCCTTAATAACCGTTATACTTACCGTTACTTACATAAGAAGAAACTGGTTCGGCCCTAATAACCTCCTCAATGGTATAAGCTCTATATCACTATATTTTTTCATAAAATTTATAAAGTATTCTCCTCACCCTAACAATTCCATTAAGCAACGAATTCTTTTTTATTATAATGTTTGTGGACCTTGTCCTAAGTATTTTTTGCTTAAAGTGATAAAACACCGTATAATAATTTTTAATAAAAGAAAGAAATGGAGTACATCAAATGGTTCAATCAATCAATACAAAAGTCGATTTAGTTGTTGATGCAACCTCCCATATTGGAATTGCGGAATATGGTAAAATTATGATCGGAGACAAAGGATTTGAATTCTTCAATGATCGTGATGTCCGTAAGTTTATTCAAATTCCTTGGGAAGAAGTTGATTACGTGATCGCTTCCGTCATGTTCAAAGGAAAATGGATCCCACGTTATGCTATCCAAACTAAGCGGAATGGGACGTTTTCATTTTCTTCTAAAGATCCGAAAAAAGTGTTGCGAGCCATTCGTGAATACGTTGATCCGAATCATATGGTTCAATCATTAAGTTTCTTTGATGTTATCAAACGCGGCTTGAAGAGAAAATCTAAAAAAAAATAATTTAACATACAAGACAGGGTGGAACTTGTCTTTTTTTGTAGAGACAAATCCATAATTGTTAACATCAAAACTGCTAAACCTTAGAAGGGAAACCGAAAGCGATTCTGACGATTAGCAAGTCAGTTAGCGAACGGCCATTAAATTGGAGAAGATGTTGCTGATCTGATTTTAAAAGAGTTCGGCGGCAAGGAACTGTAGGAAGTAATACATTCGTAACTTTCAGCGAAATTATCACAAGTGTATCGAAAGTGCTGTGCAATTAAAAATAAGTGTATTAAATTACAAAAAAATATAGTTTGTGTATCAAAAAACGCTATCATTCTGCATGATAGCGTTTTATATTGTCTAAAATGTGTATTGTATGAAGAAATTGTTCTAAAATGGGACAATTTTTTTCTATCCGCAAACAGGCGGAGCAACAGGCTTTTTTAGTTTTAATATAGAAATGAGAATAGGGAAATATTAAATAGTAAGGGTTGATACAAAGGTTGGCACGATTTATGCATTATAAAAAGTGAAGGTTGTGAATCCAGAAAAAACAAGGATGGTCGGAATTAATTTCACTTGTTGTTGCGACTCATGGTGAGTTTTCAAGGGAGATTATCAAAACAGCCGAAGCCGAAATGATTAGTTGGAATCCACCAGTGCCTATGGGTCGAAAAACTGATCTGATACAACTAATCAAAAAAGAAAAGATGCTGCATTCATTTTGGTTACAGGTTTTTTAGAACTTATTTATATTATTTTGCTGTAACAATAATAAGAGGAGGTAAGAAGATGGTAGGAATTATCATTGCTAGTCACGGTGATTTTGCCAATGGTATCTTGCAATCCGCAGAGATGATCTTTGGAAAACAAGAAAATGTAAAAGCTGTAACATTGATGCCGAGCGAAGGACCTGATGTTGTAAAGGCAAAAATGAAAGAAGCAATCGCCTCTTTCGACAACCAAGACGAAGTATTATTCTTAGTCGATCTTTGGGGTGGAACTCCTTTCAACCAAGCCAACAGCTTGTTTGAAGAACACAAAGACAACTGGGCAATCGTGGCTGGTATGAACTTGCCAATGTTGATTGAAGCTTTTGCATCACGCTTCTCAATGAACACAGCGCATGAAATTGCTGCGCATATTTTGGGCACAGCTAAAGAAGGGGTTAAAGTAAAACCGGAAAGCTTAGAACCAGCAGTATCTGCAAAAGCTTCTGCCGGGCCATCAAAAGCAGGTGCCCCTGGTAAATTTGAATACGTGTTAGCACGCATTGACTCACGTTTACTTCACGGACAAGTAGCGACTGCTTGGACAAAAACGACACAGCCTACACGGATCATCGTTGTATCTGATGCAGTAGCTAAGGATGAACTTCGTAAAAAACTGATCCAACAGGCTGCTCCTCCAGGTGTAAAGGCACATGTTGTTCCTGTCCATAAAATGATCGAACTTGCTAAAGATGATCAACACTTTGGCGGCCAGCGCGCGTTACTTCTTTTCGAAAACCCGCAAGATGCGCTTAGAGCGGTTGAAGGTGGCGTTCCATTAAAGACCATCAACGTTGGTTCGATGGCACACTCACCTGGTAAAGTTCAACCAAATAAGGTGTTGGCCTTTAGCCAAGATGATATTGATACCTTTAAAAAGTTAAAAGAACTTGGTTTGAACTTCGATGTGCGCAAAGTTCCGAACGATTCAAAAGGCGACATGGATGAAATTATCAAGAAGGCTCAAGAGGAGTTAAACAAACAAAAATAATCCTGATGATCAGGAGTAAAGGGAGGATTAGTAATCATGGATTTAAATATTATTCAAATAATATTAGTCTTTATCGTAGCGTTTTTAGCTGGTATGGAAGGAATTTTGGATGAATTCCAATTCCACCAACCACTCGTTGCTTGTACGTTGATTGGCTTAGTTACAGGAAACTTAGTACCATGTCTTATCCTAGGTGGTACGCTTCAATTGATCGCATTAGGTTGGGCAAACATCGGAGCTGCCGTAGCGCCGGATGCTGCGTTAGCCTCAGTTGCCTCTGCTATTATTTTAGTTTTAAGTGGCCAAGGTAAAGCTGGTGTGGCTTCTGCGATTGCGATTGCTGTTCCGCTTGCAGTTGCTGGTCTTTTATTAACAATCATCGTTCGTACACTTGCAACAGCAATCGTACATTTTATGGATGCTGCTGCTCAAGAAGGCAACATCAGAAAAGTTGAATTCTGGCAAATCACTGCGATCTGTATGCAAGGGTTACGTATTGCCATCCCAGCTGCATTAATTTTAGCTATTGGTGCAGGTCCGGTTAGAGACTTACTTTCCTCTATGCCATTGTGGCTAACAGACGGTTTAGCCATCGGCGGGGGAATGGTCGTAGCCGTTGGTTATGCAATGGTTATTAACATGATGGCTACAAGAGAAGTATGGCCATTCTTCGTGATTGGTTTTGTATTAGCATGTATTTCACAAATTACACTTATCGGCCTAGGTGCTATTGGTATAGCTCTTGCCCTTATCTATTTAGCGCTTTCTAAACAAGGCGGTTCAGGTAATGGCGGAAATTCTAACACTGGTGATCCACTAGGCGATATTATTGATAGTTACTAAGAAGGAGGGCGCATAAAAATGGCAAATGAATTAAGATTATCAAAAAAAGATCGTATTTCTGTTTGGTGGCGTTCCACTTTCCTTCAAGGTTCTTGGAACTATGAACGTATGCAAAACGGCGGTTGGGCATATACGATGATTCCCGCCATCAAAAGATTATATAAAACGAAAGAGGATCGTTCTGCTGCACTAAAACGTCACTTAGAGTTCTTTAATACTCACCCATATGTTGCTTCACCTGTTATTGGTGTAACGTTAGCCCTTGAAGAAGAACGTGCAAATGGCGCTCCGGTTGACGACACAGCAATTCAAGGGGTTAAAGTCGGTATGATGGGGCCTTTAGCAGGGGTTGGGGATCCAGTTTTCTGGTTTACGGTTAGACCAATCCTTGGTGCATTAGGAGCTTCCCTTGCTTTGACCGGTAACATCCTTGGACCAATTATTTTCTTCGTTTTATGGAATCTCATCCGGATGGGATTCATGTGGTATACACAAGAATTTGGTTACAAAGCTGGTTCTAAAATTACGGACGACTTATCTGGCGGATTACTTCAAGATATCACGAAAGGTGCATCCATTCTGGGGATGTTCATCCTGGGTTCATTGGTTAACCGTTGGGTATCTGTAAAATTCACGCCTGTTGTATCCGAAGTTAAACTTTCCAAAGGTGCTTATATTGACTGGGATAAACTGCCTGCCGGAGCGCAAGGGATTAAAGAGGCGTTGCAACAGCAAGCTGCCGGTCTTTCATTAGAACCTGTTAAAGTAACTACTTTACAAGCCAACTTGGATAGCTTAATTCCTGGTCTAGCTGGATTGTTGTTAACGCTTCTTTGCATGTGGTTGCTTAAGAAGAAAGTTTCTCCAATCGTTATGATTCTTGGATTGTTCGTGGTTGGTATCGTCTTCCATTTAATTCACTTAATGTAGTAAATACGTTTGCCTAGCTTTTTTCAAAGAGCAAATATAAGCCTGTATTCCATTAACGCATAGAGCAGCACCTCCTTGTATGATAAACCTATCAACTTAAGGAGGTGCTTTTTATATGCCAAAACAAAAACCTTATTCCTCTATCATGTAGAAAAAACCATATGCTATGTTTAGTCATTCATTTTTGTTCAGTCTGGTCTTTTTGATTGTAAAAGTGGAAGAATAACTTTAAAATTAAGAAATAAAGGAATAAAATTTTAAAGAAACTGTGTTTTTTCTCGAAAAGGGGGCATAACTTATGGAAACAGCTATTTTACCGAAAGGAAGTAAAGCCATGGGTGAATTGAATAGGAAACCGGTTCGCCGTGTTAAAGTTTCCAAGCAGCGACAAATTAATATTCCAAAAGACTTTTATGACGCTTTGAACTTATCAGATGAAGCTCTTGTTGAATTTACTGGAAAGGAAATTGTTATTCGTCCGGCTGAATACGAAGTTGTGGATTTTTCAGAGGATATTTTAAAAGATCTTGTTCACCAAGGGTACAGCGGTGAGGAATTGATTCAACGTTTCAGCCGAATTAAATCTGAAATTCCGAAAGCTCTTGACCGAATGAAAAAAGAAGCAATGGAAAATCCAGTGATTACAGGAAGTTTAGATGATTACTTAGATTTAGTGGGGGACGACGAAGAGGATGAGTAGTAGTGGATTATTCCCCTTTAAGCTAAGTGATCGTGCAGCAAAGCAGCTAAAAAAAATTAGGAAAACAGACCGAGCATTGTTCAATAAAGTCAATGATGCCATTACAGCTATTCGGATAGATCCGACTATTGATGAGCCTAAAAAAGGTGATTTAAAAGGTTTCAGCTGTGTTGATATTAGTCATTTAAGAACCAATTACGAGCTTTGTTATACTCTGGAAGAAGATGCAAACGGCCAACTTATTCTTGTTTTGATGATGGGGCCGAGGGAGAATTTTTATGAGGAATTAAAACGCTATCTGAATTTATAGGAACGACCAGGGGAACTGAGTCGTTTTTTTATATTTCACTAAGCAAGATGGACTGCCAATGGTTCTTTAGTTAACCGTTGGGTATCTGAAAAATTCATGCCTGTTGTATTCCAAGTTTAACTTTCCAAAGGTGCTTATATTGACTGGAATCATTTACCTTCCGGAGTACAAGGGATTAAAAGAGGCGTTGCAAGCTGCCAGTCTTTCATTAGAACCTGTTAAAGTTACTACTTTATAAGCCAGCTTGGATAGCTTAATTCCTGGTTTAGCTGGATTGGTGTTAACGATTCTTTGCATGTGATTGCTTAAGAAGATAGTTTCTCGAATCGTTATGATTCTTGGGTTGTTTGCAGGTGGTATTATATTCCACTTAATCCACTTAATGTATTGAATACGTTTGCCTGGCTTTTTTCAAAGAGCAAATATAAGCCTGTATTCAATCAACTCATAGCGCAGCACCTCCTTGTATAATAAACCTATCAACTTAAGGAGGTGCTTAATAATACCTTTTTCCCGAAATTTAATGAAAAATATGTAAACTCTTGTTACTTTAAATAAAGAGCGATAAAAAAATCCCCTGTCAGATATTTTTTAATTTTTATTTATTTGAATCAATTTCATAAATCGCTTTTTTAAATAAACACAGACTAACAGAAAATTTGATGTAAAAATTTTTTAAGTTTTTATCTCTTAAACATTGTGTTGATTTCCGTTCCAGGCGGACGCTTTCCGCGGGCGGTCCGTGAGCCTCCTCGTCACTTCGCTCCTGCGGGGTCTCACCTAGCCACGCTTTTCCCGCAGGACACTGAATTACTTCTTGAACAGCCCACGCACGAAGGAAATGCCTTAGCATTTTCGAGGAGTCGCCGCCTTCCACTCCAATCAACAGGTTTGGAAATGAAAACAACTATTCTATACGGTCTGTATTTTAAGCAACTTGTTGTTGATTTAACGATGCATTAATACGATCCACAGCTAATTTTGAAGCATTATAAACTAAGGTTACGAGGTCAAAATGAACTTTGGCACGTTTTCCGGTACGATAACGGACATTGTCTAATTGAAAGTATAACTTGAGATAAGCATTCACCCGTTCCACTGCGGTACGGCGTTTAAAGATGGTTTTCCAAGCTTTAGAGCCTCGGGCTGGTGCGGTATATTTCCGAAGATCTGTCGTGATTTTCACTTTATAGATCTTTTGGCAAATACCTTCATTTGCCAACGGACATTCTTTACATTCCTTTGGGCGTGTATATTTAAGCGTTTCGTATTTTTGATCAAAACTATCATATCGGTAGGAGTGTTCACGAAAACAAGTCGGAGCGAAATGTTTATCAAACCCTTCGGGTTCAGGTTCATTACGCTTATTATAGGCAATAACCGATTGTTGACCCATTTTGTGTATCTGTTCATAAATCGGTTCGTAGTCATAACCAGCATCCATCGTTTGATAACGTAAAGTTGAAAGTTGAACACGCTCATGGATTCCTTTTAACAAAGGGATCGCTGCCTTTCCGTCATTCAAATTTCCGGAAGAAAAGAGAGATTGAAGAATATATTGGCTTTTTGTTCCCACCGCTAAATGCGCCTTATAGCCATACCAAAAAACATTCTTTCCTTCGCTGTTTTTCTTCACACCCCACTCCGGATTTTGAGGAATTTCAGCACGAAGTTGATCTAACGGAACGTCTAATTGGTTTTCTATCTTCTTTTCAAAAATAGGTAGGTTGGCTTCGCGTTCAGCTTTTTCAATTAACCATTGTTCTCTTTCTTCTTTTGATTTTCGCCCACGTTTCTTGGGTTCGGTTTTTGATTTTTCTCCCTTTGGAGGTGCTTGATCCTTGGCTTCAAAGTGTGTGGCATCTATAGCCACAGTTTCAGTGTTTAAAAGCCTTGAGCCCGTAGGGCTCATAATTATGAAATTAATTCATTTTGCTATCAATTGATTTTAATAGCTCTATTTTCTCTCTTTGTAATTTTATCATTGTTGTGGAAGCCCATACGATATACGCTGCAGGTATGATCATAAAAAGAAATAATGGAATCGCCCCAAAACCCATCACCTATCCCCTCCTTTTTTATAATTGATTTTTATTATATCACTTGATAATATGGACAAATTTGTATAATTTGTGACATTTTAGTAGATTTTATTTAAAAATTGGTATTATAATGGTAAACTATCAAGTGTTTACCAAATATTATATATTTTAAAAGGTAGGATTAATAGAAATGAAGAATTGGAAATGGTTGGGGGCTTTTGTGGTTATTTTAGGTCTTTTTATTTTTGGCGGGTATTTGAATGCTAGTGCAGCCGAATTGCCAAGTAAAGAATGTGAAAAAGAAAATGTCATAACATTCGATGTGGCTTCAAATGAAATGAAGGAAGTAAATTTTACTGATAAAGAAGGAGAAGAAGTAACGATCACCATAGAGCCTCTTTATGAAATTAGTGGAGATAATGCTTTATCTATTGCGAGTTTGACTCCCGGGCATTCTCACCTATTCCCTTATGGCACGACAAAAGGATTTAAGATTTCGGGAAACACTCCTTATTTGGGAATGAGTTATTATGTAGATGTATATATTCCAAAAGATACATCAGGGTCTAAATTTACCAATGCCTATGGTAAAGATCATTGGGTCATTGGGGGATATTTGTATGATCATTCCTTGACTTATACCAATAAGGCAGCTTCATATGATGCAAATGTTTCTTGGGTAGGTGGATTGGGTGGTTCCAATGTATATTTAAAAGCAAAATTAACCGATAACAAAGTAACCGTTTCTTCAAGAATGTAGATTATAATTTAAAAGATGCAGTTTACTCCAAAACTGCATCTTTATATATGTTTATTAGATACAAGTTTCAAATAGCACACTGAGATGGACCAATTTAGACATTTGTTCACCTGTTAGCATGAGCTATTTTTCATATACCAAAACAAAAACTTACCATTGTGATTATCAATAAATATAGGCAAAATTTCTATGCTTTCGACAAGTAAACCTTAATAAGGGAGACCACAAAGATGCCTCATAGTACCTGCTTGTTCATCTAAATCTATTCCAAACGAACCAAAGGTGTGCTCAGTTTCGTCAGTTGTTTTGACTATTAATTTGATACCGACTTTTTCAATTGACTATTCCAAAGATATTTAATTTTTTCTTTATCATCTAAATCCACTTTTGTTTCAATTGGGTTAATTGATTGCTCTGTTTTTTGCTTTGTTCATTACAACCACTCTTTGAAAAGAAAGAGAAGGCTGTTCCAAAAAAGTTATACTTTTGGAACAACCTTCCATACCTCAATACTCAATAAACAACAACCGGATCATAGGGGCTGAGATTATCATACACAGATCTCATAATGCTTGGCGGTGTGTTGACACAGCCATGCGACCCGTTTGTAAGATAGGCGTTGCTTCCCCAATTGCCTCGCCAGCTGGCATCGTGGAATCCCTGTCCGTCATTTGTAAAAGGAGCCCAATATTTAACAGGGACCTGATAAATGATCTTTCCATTTTCTCTTCCCGTTAACACGGAAGGTGTTTGCTTATAGAGGATATACCACACGCCAGGTGAGGTATTATGACCGGTGCTGTTGTTACCAGTGACGACATTCGTTGTGACAACTAATTTCCCGTTTTTGTAGATCCATATTCGCTGCTGGGCAAGGGAGACTTCAGCATAGGTATGGCCAATACCGTTATTGGCGGTTGTGCCATATCCATAGCCTTCACCATTCCAGCCATATCCGTAAATATTAGAGGCGGAAATGGATTTTTTCCTATTTTCAAAAGCTTTGATAATACGGGGTATTTCTTTGTTAACATTGATGGCCCAGCCATAGCCTCTGCCTTTAACCGATATCACTGAGCCCGAATGGGTCTTGAATTTAAAATCCTTATTTAAAGTGGATTGGGCATTGTTAATTTTGGTTATTCTTTTCTCTATATCACCCGCGTCCTCAATCTTAATCTGTAAATCCTTTGAAATAGAGGCATTTTTAATTAATTCGCTCGCTTTTAACGTATGAACTTTATCCTGCACCTTGTAATTAATGGTCTCGGCAAGGAATTCTTCAAACTGTTTCTGTTGATTTTTTACATACTCGCTGTCTTCTTTAATTGGCTGTTTGTATACGGGATTGAGCCGAATTTCACTAATGTACTTGTGCTTTTCGTAGTCCTTCAAAAGACTGGTGACATCAAACTGTTCTCCAGGAATACTGTTTGTAACAATAATTTTGCCTTGTTTCAAATGAACCATGGCATCTTGTGGTGCTTTTAAGCGCTTATTCATCGCTAGTAGCTTTTCTTCCACTTGTTTTTTTAACGTCTGATTTCGATACTGATCCTGGTTATTGGGCATTAATGAATAATCTTTCGCTTTTGAGGAAGGAAAAAAAGTCCACTGGCTCTTTAATAATTTTTTAAGGTCAGGCAGATCCTTATCCGAAAAGACCATCTTTGTATCTTTTCCGTCGAAAATTGGTTGATCTCCAACATAGATTACATTTTTTAATACGGTTGTTTTTAATTTTTTTAGTGCCTGATCAGCGGTCATTCCACCGACTTTGATGCCATTAATCTTGATTTGTGAATTAAAATGGGTTATCTGATAGTAGCTGCCTGCTGTAATGAAAAGCGCGATAATAAAGATAATACTGGCTGTGATAAACTTCCAGTTTGCATACCACTTAGTTGAATTTACCCGTTGTTTCTCCATTTCTTGATTATTTACCGTGCTTTCCATAAAGTATCCCCCCATAACTGACCTTCCGCTGTTAACATCTTATAGCCATGAACAATGGATATTGCATTATTGGTTACCACATTTTTAAAAAGTCAGGTAATTTATACCACTATTTTACAAGATGTCATATTCAAACATTGTCAGTTTTTGAGTATGTTAAAATTTTAATTTTATCCGAAGGCTAAATAAAGGTACCTTAGAACCTCGTGACTTTAGTCATGAGAGGTTCTCAGATGGATTAAGCACTAAATCAACAAAATGACAATTGTCACCCCATAATGCTGACATTTCTTACTAAGAAAACCTTCTCCGTACACATACAATAAGATGAACAAACCAGGAGGTGTTGGAGGATGAACGAGGTTTTACGTTTGGAAAATGTAACAAAATCATTTAAATATAAAACAGCGGTTAATAATATCAGTTTTTCAATGAAGAAAGGTGAGGTGACAGCCATTCTTGGCCCGAATGGTGCTGGAAAGACGACCACCATTTCGATGATTTTGGGGCTGCTAAAACCGACAACCGGTGACATTAAACTATTCAACAGCCAACCACAGGAACTGCATGTCCGCCAGAAGATCGGCACCATGCTGCAGGAAGTCAGTGTGATGCCAGGGCTGACGATAAACGAAATTCTTATGCTTATTAGGAGTTATTATCCCGAGCCTTTGCCCTTAAAGGATCTTGTCAATTTAACCGGTCTCACAGGGCAGGATTTAAAAACCCGGACAGAAAAATTATCCGGCGGGCAGAAACGCCGTTTAAACTTTGCTTTAGCACTTGCCGGAAACCCTGAGTTCATGATCTTTGATGAACCAACGGTTGGCATGGATATTACCTCCAGACAGCGGTTTTGGCAAACGATCAACACATTTGCAAATAAAGGAAAGACAATCATTTTTTCTACTCACTACTTACAGGAAGCAGATGATAATGCCCAGAGAATCCTGCTATTTAAAGATGGCAGTATCGTTGCCGATGGAACGCCCCAGCAAATTAAATCGAGAATTTCCAAGAAGGCTGTATCGTTTTTAACGGATCCTGAAAAATCACTGGAAATTCTTTATCATCATCCTGAGATTGAGCAGATTTTTCGAAAAAACAATCGTGTATACATCTATTCAGATCATACAGACAGAATACTGGAGCTGCTTTTTCAAGAAAAAATTGGGGCTCATGACATCCAAATTGAAAGTGGAAATCTGGAAGAAGCGTTTAGCCAGCTAACCGGTGAAAATAAGGAGGCTATATAAAATGAAAGCATTTCAAATGCAATGTAAAATGGAAATCAAACGGGTGCTTCGAAACCGATATTTTGTTTTTTGGTCATTGATGATGCCAATCATCTTCTATTATATTTTTACCAACGTGGTTAATACCAATGCCGCCGATCCTGCAGCTTGGAAGGCTCATTACTTAATGTCAATGACTGCCTTTAGTGTGATGGGCTCGTCTATTATGACCCTTGGAATTCGCATGGTTCAGGAGCGTACACAGGGATGGTCTACGTTCATCCGTCTTACGCCCCTTCCCGATCATATTTATTTTTCAGCCCAGATGGTTAGTCAAAGCGTTATTCATATCCTGTCAATCACGGTTATTTTTCTTGCGGGAGCCATCATTAATCGGATCTCACTGACTCCAATGGAATGGTTCATGAGCGGTTTGTGGATTTTGCTTGGATCAATCCCGTTTCTTGCGATGGGAACTTTATTTGGACTAATGAAAAAAGTGGAAACAGCGGCTGGAATCAGCAATGTTCTTTATATGGTGCTGGCAGTCTGCGGCGGTATGTGGATGCCGCTTGAGATTATGCCAAAAGCCATGCAAAGCATCGGCCATTGGCTGCCATCCTATCATTTTGGCAGCGGCGCATGGGAAATTGTTCAAGGCGGGCTGCCCAGCTGGAAAAATATTGTGATCTTATTCGCTTATTTAGTCGTGTTCATGTTACTATCAAAATATATTAGAAGAAAACAAGAAGCGGCGTGATCAAGAAATGAAAAAGTCAATCAGACTGTTTCCCAGCCAATTTGGCTTCTTTCCTTATATCTTTTTAATCTATATTCTATTTCCTGTCTATTATTTATCAAAAGAAACCGGGATGAAACAGCTTATTGGCTATGGAATGGTGCTGCTATTCTTCATTACGTATCGCCAGCTTTATTTTGCCGCAGGAAAAAAATCATTCACATATTGGTTGGCCTTACAGCTTTCAATCATTTTCATTTTTAGTGTGTTTTACAATTTAAACTACATCTTTTTAGGATTTTTTCCTGCTAACTTTATCGGCTATTATCGTGAAAAGCCAAAATTCTACCAAGGACTGGCCGCTCTTGGTTTGGTTCTTTTGACTCCATTTATTTATCATACTATTAAAACAAAAACCTTGCTTTCCTCAGAAGAACTGTTATATTTTGTTCCTTTTCTGATCGTCATGCTCATATCACCTTTTGGTGTGCGCTCAATGAATCGAAGAATGGAGCTCGAACGGAAGCTTGACCAGGCAAATCAGCATATCGCTGAATTAGTAAAGCGTGAAGAACGTGTGCGGATTGCCCGCGATCTTCATGACAAACTGGGCCATACCCTTTCCTTGCTCACATTGAAAAGCCAACTGGTTCAGCGTTTAGTTGCCATCGATTCTGAACGTGCCCAGCTGGAAGCAAGAGAAATGGAAGTAACCTCAAGAGCTGCTCTAAAACAGGTTCGGGAACTTGTTTCCGATATGCGCACAATCACCATTGCCGAGGAACTCATTCAAGTTCAGCAGTTATTGAGAGCTGCGGAAATTACTTACCAATACGGCGGAGAGGCAGATTTTTCAAAAATTCCTCCACTAACGCAAAATATTGTAAGCATGTGTATTCGTGAGGCTGCAACTAATGTCGTTAAACATAGCAAGGCAACGCATTGTACAATTTCACTCTCACAATCTCCCGAAAAAATCAAAATAGTGGTTCATGATGACGGGATGGGTCTTGATAAAAACAAACCGTTTGGCAATGGTTTACGTGGGATGGAAGAGAGATTGAGATTAATTGACGGGGATCTCAAGCTTTCCACCCGTAACGGTACTGTGTTGGAAATGGCCATTCCGATTATTAAGAAAGAGTGGCGGAAGGGGGCAATTACATGATTCGAATATTTATTGCAGAAGATCAACGGATGCTGTTAAGTGCATTAGGCTCCTTACTTGATATGGAGGAGGATATGGAGGTTATTGGTCAAGCGGTGAATGGCGAGGAGGCGCTCTCGGCCATTCTCAAGCTGAAACCCGATGTTTGCTTAATGGATATTGAAATGCCGCTCTTAAGCGGGTTAGATGTAGCTGCGGAGCTGACCCAAAGAGGCTCCTTAACCAAGGTGATCATTTTGACAACCTTTGCCCGCCCCGGATATTTTGAAAGAGCTGTTAAAAGCGGTGTACACGGCTATCTGCTGAAGGATGGCGAAATTAGTGAACTTGCAGATGCTATTCGCAAATGCATGAAAGGGAAACGAATATTTAGTCCGGAACTTACCTTTGATGTAATCCGTGAGGAAAATCCACTCACCGAAAGAGAGCAGGAAATATTGCGCCTCGCTGCATTAGGAAAAACCACCAAGGAAATTACCGAAGCCCTTTTCTTATCATCCGGCACAGTTCGTAACTATATATCGGAAATTATCCATAAACTAGGAGCTAAGAATCGTACAGAAGCAGCAAGTATCGCTGAAACAAAAGGGTGGATTTAACATCTGTGGCACTGTGCCGTCCAATCCATACAGCGTTCTTCTAGTGGGTCATATATCCTTCTATGACTATGACCGTCTATTATTGGAATCTGCTTTACATGAATAGAAGATGAAAAAATCTTTAAGGAGCTGTTCAACTGAACAAATAACACAATTTGGTCTTTAGTACCTCGTTAATAGATCACTTAATGAGCTATCCGTCTAAAGAATTTAATGACAATTTGAAAAATTTACTTAACTTATTTGAAATTAATTGTGGTGAAGATCAGAGTAGCTAGCGATAGTTTGACTTCTTGGATTTTAAAGGAATCTAGGGTCAGTCCCCCAGTGTATTAAAGCTTTACCAGACTGGGGAACTGACCCCATTATTAATGCGGTGATTAGTTTGTGTATTTTGGTAAAATATAGCAGTTTTCACTCTTCTGGGTATGCGTAACTGAATATAATATTCGGATTTGCATATGAATATATGAAAATTTAACTATAAAATTCTAAATATTTAAATTATAGTAATAATTTAAAACCTTGGCACAAAATTTGCATTCCTAAATAACGAAGGGGGAATGTGAATTTATGGAGAAAACAGTGCAATTAAAACGGTCATTAAATTTCTTTCATTTAGTTTTATTGGGACTTGCGTACATGGCACCGCTAACAGTCTTTTCAACCTTTGGAATTGTCGAAGACATTTCAAGAGGTGCAACACCTGCTGCTTATTTGGTTGCCCTGATTGCCATGCTATTTACCGCCTATAGTTATGGAAGGATGTCGAAGGCATTTCCGATCGCCGGCTCCGCCTATTCCTATACGCAAAAATCAATTAGCTCGCACTTAGGGTTTATGGTCGGATGGGTCATTCTGATGGATTATTTGTTTATTCCGATGATTAATTTTCTTATTTTGGGCCTATACATGACGGATTATTTCCCGAGTATACCACTAAGTGTGTGGATTATCGGCATGATTGTCCTTGTAACAGCTTTCAACCTGATTGGTATGAAGGTAACCGTAACGATGAATATGATTCTACTCGGATTTCAATATCTTGTACTGATTATCTTCGTTATTTTAAGCATTAAGGCACTAATAAACGGAACGGGGCAAGGTACTGTTTTTTCACTTCAACCGTTTATGAATGAGCATACTTCGATCATTGCTGTTTTCTCAGGTGCATCGATTTTATGTTTATCCTTTTTAGGGTTTGATGCCTTGACAACGTTTGCGGAAGAGACGATTAAACCGGCAAAGACGATTCCAAAGGCGATTCAGTTTGTCACCCTGTTTGCTGGTACTTGTTTTATCATCATCTCGTATTTGGCACATCTCATTCACCCGGATTTTACGTCGTACAAAAATTTGGATACTGCATCAATTGAAGTGGCGAAAATAATCGGTGGTACACTTTTTAATGCCCTTTTCATCGCAGCGATAGTCGTTACTTGTTTCACCTCCGCCACGGCTTCTCATGCCAGTGTTTCGAGGATTCTTTTTGCGATGGGCCGAGATTCGGTGATTCCAAAGAAATTTTTTGCCTATATCCATCCTAAATTTAGAACGCCAGCGAATAATATTATCCTAGTTGGTATTATTGCACTAGCGGCATTGTTTACCGATTTGGTAACGATCACCTCTTTTATTAACTTTGGCGCATTATTTGCCTTTACCTTTGTTAACTTAAGTGTTGTTGCCCATTATTTTATAAAAGGAAAACAGCGCTCTCTAAGAGGAACAATTCAGTATTTAATCATTCCAATAATCGGAGCTGGCATTTCCTTAAAATTATGGAGTGATCTCGATGTGAAGTCGATGACATTGGGATGTATTTGGGCAGCAGTGGGTTTACTTTATTTAATTTATAAAACCAAACTATTCCGGGTTCAACCGCCGCAAATGGATTTTGTGAATGTGGAGGAAACAAATAAAGATCTTTCAATGTAAGGAGAGAGGTAGAGGATGACATTTATAGCTGATGTTGTAATTAACGGGGAGTCTGTCTTTACAGGGAAAGCAGACCTTCCAGAACCGGCATCGATATTACTAAAAGACAATAGAATTATTGATGTCGTCGAACTTGGTAGTTTTTCAAATTATATAGATGAAAATACAAAAATCTATGATTTTGGCGACCAGCTTATTATGCCGGGATTCCATGATTTTCATATCCACTTATTATTGGGCGGGATGTTGAATGACAGTGTTCGGCTCCATACGGCACGTTCCGCAAAAGAAGCAGCGCAAATGGTCAAAGACTATGCTGACACAAAGAAGGATGAGCCCTTTGTAATTGGGTGCAGCTGGGAACAAAACCAGTGGGTTGAAGGGGAAGTTCACTGCAAATATTTGGACGAGTTGATCCCTGACAGGCCTGTCGTATTATATCAAGCTGAGTTTCATAGTGTATGGGCAAACTCCAAAGCATTGGAGCTGGCAGGAATTGACCGGAATACGGAAAATCCTCCATATGGTGAAATCGTAAAGGATGAAAATGGCGAACCGACAGGGCTGCTGCTGGAACATGCAGTTGGCCTTGTAACCAAAGTATTACCCATTAATTTTGAAAAATTACTTGATAGCTTCTTACAAGAAGCAGCAAAATACGGAGTTACATCGGTTCATGATCTGCTAAGGATTCCAGATATGAGTACGGAAGAAGCAGAATTATATGCGGAATATGAGGAAAAAGGCAAACTGACAACACGGGTTCATTTTGTTGCTCCGCTGAACGGGGATTTGGAACGGGCAAAAAGCTTGCGTGAAAAATATAAATCCAACATGGTGCAATTTGCTGGCTTTAAACAGTTTATCGATGGAGTTACGACAAGCTATACGGCTTATTTACTCGAGCCGTATACAAATAATCCCGTAACAAAGGGCAGTACGGTTTTTCCAGCTGAAGAAATTAAGAGCTGGACGGTAGCAGCCGATAAAGCCGGTTTTCGTGTTCGCTTCCATTGCATCGGTGATGGTGCGGTGCAATTGGCGTTGGATTGCTTTGAAGCGGCTCAGCAGGAAAATGGCGTCAGGGATTCGCGCCATGCGATTGAGCATGTGGAAATGCTTCATCCCGATGATGTTAAGCGGTTTGGTGAATTAGGTGTACATCCGTCCATCCAGCCGGAGCATATCAATGTCACCCAAAGGACGGTCTATGAAGAGCTGATTGGCAAGAAGAGAATGGAATACAACTTTTTACAAAAAACGCTTGCAGACAATGGGGCAAAGCTTGTGTTCAGTACCGACTATCCGGTTGTCGGCTTAAATCCGTTTCCGGGGATTTACCGTGCTGTAACGAGATTGGATGATGAAGGGGTTGTTTGGGGCGAAGGTGAGCAAATTTCCTTGAAGGATACCTTGCTTGCTTATACAGCGGCACCAGCTTATGCGTCTTTCCGTGAAAAAGAACTCGGTACCATTGAAGCAGGAAAATTAGCTGACATCATTGTCCTTGATCGCAATTTATTTGCCGTACCGGTGGAAGAAATTAAAGAAACAAAAGTTATTTTTACCATGGTGGATGGAAAGGTTGTCTATGAATTAGTTGAGGAGGGGTCATTTTGAGTAAAGTGAACGTGGGGCTCATCCAATTAGCAAGTGATGAGCGGATGGAAGTGAATATTGAAAAAACAAAGGAAAAGGTTCGAGAAGCAGTAGCTAAGGGAGCCAATATTATTTGCCTTCAGGAGTTATATCACGGGCAATATTTTCCACAAACGGTTTCCGTCGATAATTATCGATTAGCGATTCCGCTTGAACATGAGGCATTATCGGAAATGCAGCAGCTTGCCAAGGAGCTCGGAATCGTGTTAATCGTTCCTTTTTATGAGCGAGTGGCAAAGGGGATTTATTTTAATAGTGCAGCTGTTTATGATGAAAAGGGAAACTATCTGGGGACGACCAGGAAAAACCATATTCCGGATGGACCGCAGTATCATGAAAAATTTTATTTTACTCCGGGCAATACCGGGTATCCGGTCTATGATACAAAGTTCGGCCGAATTGGGATTGGCATTTGCTGGGATGAATGGTTTCCGGAAGTCGCGCGCATCTTGACGCTAAAAGGAGCAGAAATCTTGTTTTATCCTTCTGCAATTGGCTCGGAGCCCGATCATCCAGAGTTGTCCACAAGGGCTGCCTGGACGAAGGCAATTTCTGCTCATAGTATTCATAATGGCGTATTTGTTGCGGCCGTAAACCGTGTCGGGCAGGAAAAAGAAATGAATTTCTATGGCGGAAGCTTCATTAGCAATCCGCTGGGTGAGATTATTCAATCTCTTGACGACAAGGAGGGTATTCTTGTAGAGGAAATTGATTTACATGAAATTGAGTTTACCAGAAACCTTTTACAGTTTTTAAGAGACCGGCGGACAGACACATATGGGCCAATTTTAGGGAAAGAAAAAATATCCGGGTGAACAAGGAAATGTTATTCACTTAAATGTTTAGGAGGGGTGCCCCTCCTTTTTTGGCCAGGAAAGCATAAATTCAACTACGCCTCATGAACCGCCCTAACGAACTCGCCAATCGGCGAGTTTTCATTTAGTTATTCTTCCCTTGTTCTCCACAATTCTTTCTTAAAAAACTATTTCTACTATTCAACTATTGTCATTTTATTTTTTACTTTAGTGCACCTCGTCTTCCTCAACTTTCTAATTTATTTCAAAATTTCAAAACATATGTTGACATAACAAAAATAATAGTATATAAATAAAACAAATAAATCTTATAAATTAAGTCGGAATTAAATGAGAGGTGAATGTCTTCTGTGATTGAGTTTCATAATATCGTCAAGGAATTTCATCATAAGGGAAAGAAAATGACGGCGTTACATAATGTATCGTTAAAAATTGATAAAGGTGACATATATGGCGTAATTGGCTATAGTGGTGCCGGAAAAAGTACATTACTCAGAATGGTCAATGCCCTAGAAACACCGACAACCGGAAAAGTCATTGTGGGTGGAAAGGAACTGGGAACGATAAGTAATCAGGAGCTTTCCCAGGTTAAGAAAAACATCAGCATGATCTTTCAACATTTTAATTTATTAGAATCCAAGACTGTTTTTGATAATGTTGCACTGCCACTTGTGTTAAATAAAGTAGACAAAGCGACCATTCATAAGCGGGTAAAAGAACTACTCGAATTTGTCGGATTAGCAGACAAGGAAAACAGCTACCCAAGTCAGTTATCGGGCGGGCAAAAGCAACGGATCGGGATTGCCCGGGCGCTTGTCACCAATCCGGAAATCCTTTTATGCGACGAAGCCACATCCGCGCTGGATCCTAAAACCACCGTCTCGATCCTTAAACTATTAAAGCGGATCAACCAAGAATTTAATATTACGATTCTCATTGTTACCCATGAGATGGAAGTCATTCGCGAGATTTGTAATAAAGTAGCCGTCATGGAAAAAGGCAATGTTATTGAGGCCGGCGATGTCCTTGCTGTATTCGGAAACCCGCAAAGAGAGACGACAAAAGAATTCGTCAAAACGGTTATCCATGACGAAATTCCCTCAAGTGTAGTGCAGGAACTGCAAGCAGAGAAGCGAAATAGGCGGGTCTATCAGCTGAAATTTTTTGGAAAAACCGCTTCAGAGCCGCTGCTTACAAAGCTAACAAAAGAGTTTGACGTTGACATGAACATCGTTTTTGCTAACGTTACCGAGCTGCAAGGCACGACACTGGGAATTTTCACGGTTGCTTTTTTCGGTGAAGATTCTGTGCTTGATCATCTTTACCATTATGTAACAGAAAGGAATATTTCTATTAAAGAGGTGATTGTGTGAACAGCGTCTCTGCAGATTTAATTATCCAATCGATCTATGAAACCATTTATATGGTGTCCGTTTCGCTCTTAATCGGGACGTTAATCGGTGTTCCACTGGGGATTCTTTTAGTCATGACACGGCCAAATGGGATTAAGCCGAGTCGGATTTTTTTCACAATACTAAATGGCATTATTAATATCCTAAGATCAATTCCGTTCATCATTTTATTAGTGGCGATTACACCGTTAACTAGATTGATTGCCGGACAGACGTATGGTTCAACGGCGGCGATTGTCCCGTTGGTTGTCTATATTGCTCCGTTTATCGCTCGCCTAGTGGAAAACTCGGTGCTCGAGGTTGGACCAGGGATTATTGAATTGGCAAAATCGCTGGGGGCGACATCGTTTCAAACGATCCGTTATTTTCTCCTGCCGGAAGCGCTTGGTTCCTTAGTGTTAACGATGACAACCGCCACCATTGGTCTCATTGGCGCAACCGCGATGGCGGGAACGATTGGCGGCGGCGGTGTCGGCAGCTTGGCGATCACTTACGGATATGAACGTTTTAACACGTATGTCATTATCCTGACGGTTATTATTTTGATTATCATTGTGCAAATCATTCAAAGCATTGGTAATCGTTTAGCAAAAAAATTAAGACATGAATAAAGGGGATTAGAGGAATGAAGAAACTTGCAATTTTTGTCAGTATTTTAGCTTTGTTTACGCTTGTACTTTCGGGCTGTGGTAAAGAGGAAAAAACAGCAGGGAAAGAAAAAACAACGATTAAAGTGGGGACATCACCAGGGCCGTACAGTGTTTTATTTTTAGATGCGGTTAAGCCAATTTTGGAGAAAAAAGGCTACACCATTAAGCAAGTGGAATTCAATGATTTATTGCAGGCTGATGTTGCTCTTGCCGATGGTGGCGTGGATTTGAATGTCGACCAGCATACTGCATACATGGAAAATTTTAATGAAAATAAAAAGACCGATCTTGTCAATTTAACGCCAATTCCAACAGTACCAGCGGGAATTTTCCCGGGTAAGAAAAAATCGTTAGCCGCTATTGCTAAAGGTGACACAATCGGGATTCCAAATGATGCTTCCAATGCAGCAAGAGCCTATGCCTTATTGCAAAAAGCCAAATTAATTAAACTAAAAGATGGCGTAGAGCTGATGAAGGCGACTTCCCAGGATATTGTAGAAAATCCATACAAGTTAAAAATTGTAGAAATGGATTCTGCACAGATTCCAAGATCTTTAGCTGATCTGGACTACGGCGTTATTCCGGGAAGCATCGTCTACTCTTCCAATATGGACCCATCGAAAAAGCTTTTATCCGAGGATGTTCTGAAACACTTGGAATTAGTAGCTGTAACGAAAAAAGCAAACAAAAATACCAAATGGGCAAAAGACGTTGCCGCTGCTTATCAATCTGATGAATTTAAGGCCTATATGAAAAAACATAACGAAGATGATTACTGGTTTATTCCGGAAGAATTACGATAATTTAATGGAGCCTGCTGGGGGATTTCGGCATCCCCGGCGGGCCGGTTTATTTTTTAAAAGGGGGAAAGGGAAATGACGACACTTATAAAAGAAATAAACGATAAGTTAGCGGATAGCTTTGAAGAAATCGTGAGCTGGAGAAGATATATGCATCAGCACCCAGAGCTGTCCTTTAAAGAAGAAAAAACGGCGCTATACATAAGGGAGAAGCTGGTGAGCTTTGGGTTAGAAGTGGAAACCAATATTGGTGGTGGCCATGGCTTAATCGGAATTTTGCGGGGAGCCCAGCCCGGAAAAACGATTGCGCTTCGGGCTGATTTTGACGCTTTGCCAATTGAGGATGAAAAAGACGTTCCTTATAAGTCGCAGAATCCGGGTGTTATGCATGCCTGTGGCCACGATGGTCATACGGCGGCATTGCTTGGCACGGCCAAAGTGCTTAACGAATTTCGCGATCAGTTGAAAGGAAATGTAGTGTTTATTTTTCAACCGGCGGAGGAAACACCGCCAGGCGGCGCTAAATTTATGGTCGAAGCCGGTGTCTTGGACGGGGTGGACTATGTTTTCGGCGCCCATTTGGATTCGCAAACAGCTGTCGGAAAAGTAACGACAGGCAGCGGCTATCAAATGGCGGCTGTTGATAAATTTACCATCAAGATTCAAGGGAAGGGCGGCCATGGGGCAAGACCCCATGAATCAATTGATTCGATCGTGATTGGCAGTGAAATCGTCGGTGCCTTGCAAAAAGTTGTCAGTCGTCGGGTCGATCCATTAAAATCAGCGGTCGTGACGATAGGTGTGTTTCAAGCAGGCAGCGCATTTAATGTCATTGCAGATAAAGCGGTATTGGAAGGAACGGTTCGCACGTTTAATGCCGATGTCCGCAAGCAGGTGGAAGAACAAATTCGCAGCATCGTTGCGGGGATTACTGCGGCGTTTGGGGCAGCGGCTGAAATTGATTATTTAAATGGCTATCCGGCATTATATAATCATCCGCGAGAAACAGAAACCGTTCGCCAATGGTTCATGGAGGAGTTTTCTTCCGAAAATGTCATGGAAATGGAACCTTCGATGGGAGCCGAGGACTTTTCGTATTTCCTGCTGGAAAAACCAGGCACCTATTTCAGAGTAGGGTCGCAAAATGAGGATGCGGCTACACACTTTCCACATCATCATCCGAAATTTGATATCGATGAAAGAGCGCTGTTAAACATCGGTCGCTCCTTTGTAAAAATTGTTTCAAATTATTTGCTTTAATAATTTTAAAAAAAAGGCCAGTTCCGCTCTCGTTAAACAGTGGGGACTGACCTTTTCTCAGTTCAATTCAGTTTGTTCTTCCGTTTTATTTAACAAAAGCCTGTTAACTTCATTAGAGATTGTTTCGTATGTCGTATGCAAAGATAGGGCCATTTCTTTGAACAATACACTTTTGATTGAAGTTAAAAGCTGTTTATCCTGTTCACTTATTTTTCTCTCTTTCAACTCAAGTTCATGCTTTTTCCGAATCAAGGTATTGGCTATTTTAGCAATTTCGCGACGATTTCCGGATTTTACAATATTATTATAGGTTTGGATACGTAAGTGGTTATTTTCAATCCAATTGGCGCCGGGGAATTGGAATGAGTCTAAAATTTCCTCAGCCTGATCCTTCTGCATCAAACTTGACATGGTTACCTTGTTATTATCTACTGGGGTTCTTATTGTCAGCTGGTGGTCGTTATTAAGAGGTTGTAAAACATAATATGCTTTTGTATTTCCGGCAATGTTTATGTCACAAATATCTTCGATTTTGCATATCCCATGTCCTGAATAAACGATTAGATCTCCTTTGTTAAACATTAAATTAACTCCTTTAATGAATAATTGTCAACTAAGTTGACTAATGTTATTATAATCCTTTATGTGTAAAAATGTCAACTTAATTGACGATTTTAAATGTCCTTGGTATAGTGATAACGAGAAAAATAATAGGAGTGAATTGCTTGGATCCTAAATTACAAAGCTTAGGTTTACTTGACCTGATTAGCGAACGCCATGTTCAACTTCGAAGTACTGCCGAACATTTATGGAATGATCATAGTGATATTTATATATCAAATTCTGAGTGGTTTATCCTAACCAGAATATATGAAAATCAGCAGCCGACAATTTCTTATGTTTCAAAAAATGTGGATATTTCTCGACAAGCAACACATAAGTTCATCAAACGTCTTGAGGCAAAGGGATTAGTTGAAATAAAAGATGTTGAAAACAATAAAAAGGAAAAATGCATCCAGTTGACAGCATTTGGCCAAGAGTGCTATGAAAAAAATAAGTCATTAAAGGCTATGCTTGAGAAAAAGATTGCTGATGCGATCGGTATAGAACAACTCTCAATTCTAAAAAGTATTCTTCAAACAGATTGGCGAATAGATAAGTTGAAATAATCCCAACAAGGGTTAGCCCCCGCTGCTTTAACGCAATGGAGGGCCGCCTTTTTTTTCTAAGTCTTTCGGTAAACAGCTTGCAAGAATTCGAATACCCTGTTCAATTTCTTCGAGTGACAATCCGCCAAATCCCAACATGATAATAGATTCAATTTCATCGTTGGGCAGCAACCAAAACCGGGCGGGGGAATAAACCTTAACCCCATGGCTCAGCCCACGTTCGATTAATTTGGAAGCGGTCATACCGTTTAGTTTTAATAAGATATGTAAGCCTGATTTTTCACCGATTATGCTGACCCGTGTGTCCATATATTGCTGGATACTCGTCAACAGAACCTGGTGTTTTCGTTGATACCATTTACGCATTCTCCGGATATGTTTTTCAAACTCCCCTGATTTCATAAACTGAGCAACCGCTCTCTGAATAATCGGCGAGACTGATTGGTTATATTCTGCAAATTTTTGTAATAATAACTCCATAAGGGAAGGGGGAAGGACCATATAGCTTAATCTTGCAGTAGGAAGGAAGCATTTGGACAATGTTCCTAAATAAATAACACGCCCCTCTTCATCCAGTGATTTCAAAGAGGGAATCGGCTGGCCGCGGTAACGAAATTCACCATCATAATCATCTTCAAAAATATATCCATTTGTTTGATAGGCCCATTTTAATAATTGTATTCGTTTAGCAACAGGCAGAACCATTCCGTAAGGAAATTGGTGTGAAGGGGTGACATAAATGGCCTTGGCCATCGATGTTTGAAGATGTTTAACTGATAATCCATCATGTTCAAGTGGAATTGGTTTGAGATGGCATCCCTCGTCTTTAAAGACGGTACGGACACCAAGATAACCAGGTTCCTCCATTGCCACGGTTTCACCATTCAGTGATAAAAGCCGGCAGAGCACTGATATGGAGGTCTGAGTGCCTGCGGTGATCAAAATTTGCTCCGGTGTGGCTCTTACACCTCTCGATTGTTGTAGATAGTGCGCAATTTCCTTCCGTAATGAAAATTCACCTATTTTGTTTCCGTATTGGAATAACCAGTTGTTTTGCTGATCGATTGCATCTGTAAGACATTTCTTCCACTGCTTGATCGGGAACTTGTCCAGATCGACATTTCCGTATTCAAAATCCACAGCCACTTTTGGTGATGCTTGCTTTTCCGGTATAATGGGATGCTCAGTTGGAGGAAGATGCCATACCGGTTTTTCAATTTCTGCCACCCAAACCCCGCTCTTTGGGATACTTTCGAGGTATCCTTCTGCTTGTAATTGCTGGTACGCTGTCTCCACCGTGTTCCGGCTGACGTTTAAATTGGCGGTAAGTTCACGGATAGATGGCATCTTTGTTCCCGGCATTAGCCTTCCGTCTTCAATTTCCTTCCTTATCCAATGATACAGTTGCATATAAAGCGATTCAGGCAGTTCCTTGTTTAAAAATGGGGAAATTTCCATTGTTCACCCTCCATCTGTCCTTATCATTTTTCTAACATCTGTCACTTTTTTCCTGTGCAAAGATTCTTTAAAATGAGTCTATCATATGGAATGAAAGAAGGGATGGAAACATGCAAAAAATTCGCCAAGAAAAATTAGCTTGTACCGACCAACAACGGATTGACCAGTTTTTGAGAACAACACGGACAGGATATCTCGGATTAACGGATGGGAATTCTCCCTATGTTGTTCCGTTGAATTTCACCTGGCTGAACGGAGCGATCTATTTCCACGGTGCTGCGCAAGGGAGAAAAATCGAGCTCATCGAGACTAATCCAAACGGTTGCTTTACGGTGGCAGAAGATTATGGAACAATGGTCAGTCCAATCCCAGCGAAGACCGATACCGCCTATATGAGTGTGATGCTGTTTGGCTCACTTACGAAGGTAACTGATTTAGCAGAGGCAACCGCGGCGATGCAGGCGTTGCTGGATAAGTATGTGCCGGGTTATTATGACAAACAGCTATCTTCCTCCCATGTCGAGAAGTATCGTTCCTCACTAGGGAGTTATACATTAGTGTTTAAGCTGACCCCAAGTGAACTGACGGCAAAAGAAAATCAACTAAATCCACATCTTTTGTTTCAACAAGGCAGGAAAGTCGAAATGGATCTATAACCTTAAAGGGCAGTCCATCGTTAAAACGGTAAGGGACTGCCCCTTCCATGAGAACAGCAACCGAAGAATAGCGTGCTAGTGAGTTCTTATAAACCTTCTATGAGAACAACATCGGAAGAAAACTGGCCGGTTGAGTTCTGACAGCCCTTTCATGAGAACGGTAACTGTAGAAAATCGACCAATTGAGTTTTCAATAAGGCGGGATAGGCGCCCGCAAGGCCGGAAAATAGGTCTGTGCGGTCACCAATGGACCGGATAGGAGTCCGAGTGTCAGGAAATTAGAGCCGTTTGGTCACCAATAGGCGGGATAGGCGCCCGAGTGTCAGGAAATTAGAGCCGTTTGGTCGCCAATAGGCGGGATAGGCGCCCGAGTGTCAGGAAATTAGAGCCGTTTGGTCACCAATAGGCGGGATAGACGCCCGAGTGTCAGGAAATTAGAGCTGTTTGGTCACCAATAGGCGGGATAGGCGCCCGAGTGTCAGGAAATTAGAGCCGTTTGGTCACCAATAGGCGGGATAGGCGCCCGAGTGTCAGGAAATTAGAGCCGTTTGGTCACCAATAGGCGGGATAGGCGCCCAAGTGGCTGAAAACTAGGCTCTCCCCTGGATCCATTTTTGCGTCAGTAGTATCCGACTATCGTGAAAAAGACTGCCCCTTCCTCTATTCAATGTCAAATTCCGGCTATTGAAATTTTACCCGCGACATGCCGACCACAAGAAATACTGCTGAGAACAATAACAGCACTGCTACAGGGAGAGCGATGTCGGCAACGCCGCCGCCGCGGGCAACGATTTCGGTGAATCCTTTCATCGCCCAGGTTTGCGGCACAAATTCGGCTATCTTTTGCATGAATTTCGGTACAACATCAAGCGGCCAGAAGACCCCGCCCAGCATACAAGTGGAGATGATGACAATGTTACCCAAGGCGGATTGCTGCTCGGTCGTAGTGACAAATCCAGCGATGAACAGACCCAATCCCACGACACACAGCAACAGGGCCGATACTAATACAGCAATGCCCAAAGGATCTCCCCATTGGATATCAAACAAAACGGAGGTGGCGGCCATTAAGATGCCAAATTGAATCCAGCCAAGGATGAAAAACGCTAGAAAAAAGCCAGCCATTAATTCAAATCTCGAAATCGGCGTCGACATCATCCGATACCAGACACCCGATTTTTTTGCTTCCAAAATCGTCCCGCTGACACTCATCATCACAATCATTACAAACATAATTGAGAAACCAGCGGAACTAGCCGATTGATTGTTTAATTTTGACTGCGCCTTGCCTTTTTTTACTTCGATTTTATGCACAGCGGTTGAAGCTGTTGAAGTCTCCTTCGTAATCGCAGAAAAAACAGGTTTCCAATCCTCTCCTGTTAAACGGCTCGACTGGAGACTGGCGGCCAATTCCATTTTGATTTTTGTCAAACTTTGATTGATCATTTGCGAAATGGCAGTCGCGGATGTGAACTCTGGTCCATGTTTAAAAACAACCTTCGGATCCTCTTTCGCCATCATTTGCTCCTCAAAGCCTTTCGGAATGTACAGCATTCCGCCCAGTTTCTTGTCCTTTACCTTTTGTTCCGCCTGTTGCTTGCTCTCAGGCACCAAAGTAAATAATTCATTCTCTTTAACAGACTGCAGAAACCCTTTGGAAAGTGTCGATTGATCGTCATCCACCACAGCCAATTTCATTCGATCCGAGCTGCCGTCTCCGGAAAGTCCTCCGAAAATAAGCGTAAAAATGAGGGGCATGGCAAACATCAGAAAATAGCTTTGCTTTTTTTGAAATACTTTTTTTAACTCCAACAGGCAAACGGCCCATGCTTTTCGCATTTGTTCCACTCCTTATCGTAATTTAAATTTCACGGTGCCGATGGAAAGGGAAATAATCCCGATTGTTAGTAATACCGTCACCGGCAAAAGCAGCGTATTCCAGGTGGTTCCGGACATGATATCAATAAAACTGGTTAGTACCCATTTGTTCGGTGTAATATTCGCTGCTTTTTGCATCAAATCTGGAAATACCGATAGCGGCAGCATTGACCCGCCCAGGATAGCGAAAATCTGAATACCTATCCCGCCGATGACATCGGCCGTTTTTTCCTCCCTAATCAGTGCGGCAATGAGCATCGAAAGACCTGCGACGGTAAAACTGTAAACCAGCCCGATCACTGCAACTTGCATCAAATTTTTGCCCCAGTCCACCTGAAAGGCAAAATGGGTTGTAAGTGTAAAAATGGTAAACTGTATCACAGCAAAATAAAACGTTCCTAAAAATTTTCCGAAGACAATCTGCATTCTTCCAGTCGGGGTGCTCAGCAATCTTGCCAGCGTTTCTGTTGCCCGCTCATTTAATAGTGATTTGGCGCCAGTCGTGATGTTATAGAGTAAAAACATTGCTGCCATGGCAGCGGCATAGTATTGACTCGAGGATACCGACCGTTTTCCGATCGGCGTTTCCGAGACGGAGTTGGTTGCAGCTTTCATTTGCTCTTGCAGTTGTCCGGCAATCTCAGCGGCTGCCTTTCTCATATCCAGCTTTCCAGTCAGGACCGGAGTGGACGAGGCAAGCTGCTCCATGACCACTTTCGAAGAGACAGCCATGGTAACCACTTTATCGGTAAAAGAAGTCGTAATTGATTCCACAATTGAAGCCTGCAATGATTTTCCCGGATCGGTGAGCAGCGTCAAGTCTTTTAATTGTCCGTCCTTTAAATGCCCACTCCATTTAACTGGGATCACGACGCCAGCATCAATTTTTTCTTTCTTCAACCAATCCTTCGCTTTCTTCTCGGAGGGAACTGTGCGAACCTTAATGAACTCTTGCATATCTTTGCTTTTTAAAACATCATCAACAAAGGTTGTTGCAAGTTCATCCTGATCTTGAACCACTACTCCGACGATTGTCAGCGGCAGTTTTTCTTCACCGCCCATGACGCCGCTCAAAGCTGTACCCAAAATGGCGGTCAAAATCAGCGGCATGAGAATCATCATCAGAAACCCTTTTCGGTCTTTCAACCGTATATGCAAATCTTTCCAAGCGATAGTAAAGCTTTTCATCCATCTTCCCTCCCCTTAATCCCTCAATGATCTTCCTGTTAATTGTAAAAATAATGACTCCAAATTTGGCTCCTGTACATGAACGGCTTGAACCTGCAGTCCTGATGTCACGGCTTTACCGACAATCTCGCCAATAGCCAAATTGGTATGGGTTACAAATATTTCAATGGTATTGTCTTTTGAGACGACCTGTTCAACAAAGGAAAGCTCCTTCACGAACGTGATGAATTCAGACTCTATCTCGTTCAGCTGTAAGCTGATGACCGTTCCACCAGCCAGACGGTTGCATAGCTCTTGTTTTGTTCCAAGGGCAATCATTTGACCATGGTCAACAATTCCAATTCGTTCACACAGGTATTCCACTTCCTCCATGTAATGGCTCGTATAAATGACTGTCATTCCTTCCTGATTCAGCTTTTTGACTGTTTCAAGAATATGATTTCTCGACTGTGGATCAATTCCAACGGTCGGTTCATCCATAATTAACAATTCAGGCTTGTGCATCAGAGCGGCACCAATATTGATCCTCCGTTTCATTCCTCCAGAGAAAGTTTCGATTTTCTCCTTGGCACGGTCCTTTAAGCCGACATATTCCAGCACCTCGGCGGCCCTTTTGTTTGCTTGGGCGCTCGTTAAGCCGTACATTTTGCCCCAAAAAACCAAATTATCTTTTGCCGACATTGTCGGATAAAGGGCAATATCCTGCGGAACGACGCCGATCTTTTTCTTTGTGCTCATCGGGTCCTTTTTCACTGATTTACCGGCTACTTCAATTTCGCCGGCATCAAATGGCAGCAATCCGCAAATCATCGAGATGGTCGTTGATTTACCGGCACCGTTTGGCCCAAGCAGACCAAATGACTCGCCTTTTTGTACAGAAAATGTAATCCCTTTAACCACTTCATTTTTTCCAAAGCTTTTTTTTATATCTTTAATCTTCAGCATGTTGATCACCTTCACTTATTTTTTTGTTAAGGTAATCATAAATGGTTTTGCAGGAACTTCCATCTATCGCAGGGGATATTTTTCCATAAAAAAACCGGCTGGTTTCAGCCGATTTTCATACCTATCTATGCCAAACGTCATATATCGTAAGTCGTGATTCCATACCGGACGGCAAAAATGGCTGCCTGGGTCCGGTCCCGCAGCCCCAGTTTGCTGATAATGTTGGATACGTGGTTCTTTACCGTGCCTTCGGTGATGAATAAAACTTCCGCAATTTCCTTGTTGCTTAGACCATATCCCAGCTGTCTTAATACATCATGCTCCCTTTCCGTCAAATCCTCTGTTTCCTTTGGGGCGGCAGGGGGATTTCCTTCTAATGGGGCAGCCATACTTTGAGAATGCTTCATTTCCTTGATAACTTGTGCCGTCACATCCGGAGGAAGGACAACACCGCCGGAATGAACAGTTAAAATGGCCTGTACAATCGTATCTGTCGGCATGTCCTTGAGCAAATAGCCGCTCGCTCCCTCTTCAAGCGCTTCAAAAATCAGCTCACTATCTTTAAACGTTGTCAGCATCAGTACCTTGATCTCAGGCATTTCCTCACGAATCAATTTCGTTCCGTCGACACCGTTTGTCCCCGGCATGCGGATGTCCATTAAGATGATATCCGGAATCAATCGTTTCGCTTTTTCAAACGCATCCTGACCGTCACAAGCTGTTCCAACAACTTCCAGCTCATTTCGCAAACTGAGAATTGTGGCCAGACCGTCGCGCATTAATGATTGATCATCAACTACCATGATTTTTATCATTGGCTTACACCTGCCGTCCATTTTAGTTTTTTCATCGGGAATTCTGCGATGACTTCAAATCCCTCATCGGCTTGGCTGAGAAACTGCAACGTACCGCCATGATCCAAGATCCGCTCGCGCATATTGACCAAGCCAAACCCAGGCACCACCTCTGGAACTCCTTTTCCATCATCCTTAATTCGCACGGTAATGTTCTCGTGCTGACAATTAAGCATGACCGAACATTGAGTTGCCTGACCATGCCGCTTTGCGTTCGTCAGCGACTCTTGAATGATCCGGATGATCGTGGGCTGCAATGTCGTCGGAATGGAAGCGGGGTCTCCGTCCATTTCAAAAGTTGTTTCGAGATTGGTTAATTTGGAATAGTCTTGAAATAGTTTTCGTAAAATCTGGAGCATGGACTGCTCCTCACCGTCTTCATGGAGCGTACGGACGGAAAGACGAATTTCCTGCAGCGTTTCGCGTGTGAGTTGTTCACATTGCCGCAGTACGTCCTTTGTTTTTTCAAGGTCAAGCTGCATCATTTCTTTTGCAAGCTGAATTTGGACAAGGAGAGCCGTGATTTTGTGACCGACCGTATCGTGAATTTCGCGGGCAATGTGATTTCGCTCGCGAATCATTGTTAATTCCTCCACCTGCTTGGAATAAAGGCGCAATTGGTCATGAGCCGCCTTTAAAGCCGCATGGGAGGTATTTAACTCTTCATATTGGGCATTCACGGTCGTGCGGGCATCCATTAATTTGCGGATTAAGCTCCCGACAAAGCTGCCAAAAAGAACAAACCCGGTATTTAACACATTCTCAGCCAATTGCCATTTTCCCGTAGCTTGATAGGTGTAGAGGATAATTACAGCCCAAATCACGAGAAAAAAGGCAACATATCTTCGAATGATTTGTTTGTCCGTGATCGCCAAGAACAAGGTAACCCCAATAATGCCAAATATCGTCAAATACAGTCCAGTCGTTCCCGGAAAAACAAGGCCCAAACCGGCTGCCACAAGTGAATCCATAGTCAACACCACGTGAATCCATTGTTCTTGATCCTTTGCACAAAGAAGAATTTGATCAACTGTAAATATAGCGATTGCTGCAAACAGAAAATATCTTTGAAGATTACTATTGCCGTCAAAAATGATAAAATAATACACGAAGCAAATCAGATAAAACATGATAATCCGAAGAAACGTCAGTTTGCTTAATGACTCCATACTTTTCCCGCCAATCTGCTAAATATAACGATATCTTACACTGTTTATTTGACTGTTAAAAGAGTGATTTTTGTAAAATAAAAACTTTTCGGTATGGTTGAATCCGGAGTGGCAAAATAATAGCTATTGTCTTTAGAAACACATCTGCATGTCCTATGAATCTGCATAATTGGATAGTAGTTTCTCGAAAAAGATGACCCATCATGATAAAATATCTATAAGAATGATAGATTGGAGATTAAAGAATGAAATCAACCCTACTCAGGGCCGTAGTATTGTCTTGTATATTCCTCCTGGGGTGGTCTTACGACGGGGCCTCTGCAGCGACGTCCTGGACCTCCAAATGTGAAAAAATATATGGGAAAGTTGAACCAAATCAAAATCCTGCCCCCCAGCAAATCAATTGTTTACTGACGAATGCAGCATTAGCTGCAAAGATTCCACCTGAAGTGGTCAAGGCCATTGCCGAACAGGAAAACGGCTGGAAGCAATTTACGAATGGCGAGCCCTTTATTTCAAAAGACGGCGGAATCGGTTTGATGCAACTTACCAATCAAGCAAACTATGATCCACAAAAACTAAAAACGGATATTTACTATAATATTCAGGCAGGCGTAGAGATTCTTAACAGCATGTATAACCGCACTGATTTGCCGAAAATAAAGGGCGCAGGCCGGGAAGTGATTGAAAATTGGTATTTTCCAGTAATGGCTTATAACGGGACAAAACCAATAAATAGCCCGCTGTTCCAGGATACTGGGAAACGTAATGCGAACGCCTATCAAGAAAAAATCTTTTCCATATTGAAACGAGACAGTTTTTTGGATGATACGACACTGGCACAGTTCCCTTTCAAAACAAAAGACTTTGATTATGATCCTAATAGCAGCAAAAATATTGTTTTTAAAGTTAGGGAATATACCATTACGGGCGAAATGCATCCATCAAATTATTATTTCCAAACGGGAGATAAAGTAATTGTAACTGCTGATAAGGTAAAGGTAAGATCAGACAATAGCAGTGCCTCTTCTGTTAAAAAAGAGCTGGCAAAAAATACCACACTTATTATTACAGGGAATTTCACCTTTGACAAATCTTCCACCAGTAACCGCTTTGTTTGGTATCCGGTCAAAACAACAGATGCCAAAGTTATAGGATTTGTTTCCTCAGCTTATATTAGCAGGAAGCTGGATGCACCTGTAGTCAATATAGTTGATGATAATGATAAGTCAATATCCGGGAAAGCCCCGGCAAATGCCAGAATCCAGATAAAGAACGGAACAAAGGTGATAGGCAGTGCTGTTGCTGATAAAAATAAGAACTTTAAAGCTGATATTCCTGTTCAAAAGGCAGGAACCAAGCTGACAATATCCTATAAGGATCAGTACAATGCAGCAAGCCCCGCGAAGACTATTATCGTTGCTGATAAAACCGCACCTGCGATTCCGACAGTGAAGACAGTTACGAACAGGTCTACTGCCGTTTCTGGTAAAACAGAAGCATATGCTGCCGTAACGGTAACAATTTCTACGAAAAGCTATAAAGGAAAAGCGGATAAATACGGAAACTACAAAGTAGCTATACCTGTACAAAACTTTGGAAAGACCATTACGGTCACGGCAAGGGATAAGGCGGGAAATAAAAGTAAAGCAAAGGTGATAAAAGTTGTCAGAACGGCACCAAATATGCCGACTGTGAACAAACTAACTTATAAAACTGCGACTGTTACTGGAAAAGCCGAAAAAAATGCAGCCGTCTCGATAAAAATCGGAAAGAAGACATACTCGGCAAAAGCCAGCGCTAGTGGGAGTTTTAAAGTGCGAATTCCAAAGCAGCGGGCAGGAACCAAACTATACGTAAATGCTAAAGACAGCAAAGGAAAAGTAAGCGCAACAAGAAAAGTCACTGTTTCAAAATAATTTATTTAAAGCTAATCTTAAAAATGCACTTGTTTCATTTTCAAGGTTAGCTTTTTTGTCATCCTTTGTAGAATGAGTGGGTTTCAATGGGTTGAAAAATTTTTATAGATTGTTTGCATTCCATGTTCCTCCAACAAATAGGTAAGAAAGAAATGGCGCAGTTATGAAACTGGCCATTTCTTTCTCAACTTATTTTAAACTTTCTAAATGTCAGGCAGCAAGCTTAATTAACAAACCTGCCTTCCTTTCCGTGGCTGCTCCAATACTCGTTTCTTAAGTGAACTTTTTGTATTTTTCCAGAAGCTGTTTTTGGCAGTTCGTTCACGAAAGTGACGCCGGTAACGGCCTTGAAATGAGCTAGTTTTTCCCGGGAAAAAGCAATGATATCCGCTTCACTGACTTGATGCCCTTCTCTTAATACGACAAAGGCATGCGGTGTTTCACCCCATTTTTCGTGCGGCGCTGCAATGACTGCCGCCTCAAGGACACTTGGATGCTCATATAATACCCCCTCAACTTCTATAGAGGAAATGTTTTCGCCGCCGCTGATGATAATATCCTTTTTACGGTCAACGATATCAATATAGCCATTCTCATCAACTGTTCCCATATCTCCAGTGTGAAGCCAGCCGTCCCGAATTGTTTTCATCGTTTCTTCGGGATTTTTCCAATAGCCCAACATGACTCCATGGCTTCTTGTGACAACTTCACCGATTTCTTTGCCGTTGTGGGCTACTTCTTCACCATGCTCATTCACGACACGGACATCACAGCCAATCATTGGATACCCGGCTTTCGCTTTCAGCCGTGCTTTTTCTCCCGGGGACAGGTGGGTAAGTTCAGAACGAATGGTGGAAATCAAACTGAGCGGTGTTGATTCCGTCATCCCATACACTTGAATAAACTCCCAGCCGAGTTCCTTTTCTACTCGGGTTACAAACGCTGGCGGCGGCGCAGAGCCTGCGATGACAACCCGTACATCATGATCAATTTCCGGGACGTTTTTCTCATAATATTGCAGCAAGGAATTTAATACAGTTGGCGCCATATGCAAAACGGTTACTTTATATTCTTGAATAGCATTAAAAATAGCTTCCGGCGTAGCCTTTTTTAAGCAAATATGAGTAGCCCCGTTGGCTGTATAGTAGAAGGGTGAGCCCCAGCCGTTCACGTGGAACATTGGCAGGACATGAAGGTAGACATCCTGATCCGTTACGCGCAAATGGTGCATGGTATGTAGTGCATGCAGGTAATTATTACGGTGGGTAAGCATAACACCTTTTGGGTTGCCGGTCGTACCGCTTGTATAAAGCAGGCTGCAAACGTCATTTTCGTCAAGGTCTTCGCGGTCGAACGAGGTTTTCGGAAAACTTGCTAGCCACTTGTCGTAATCGGTTTCATTTGTTTTGTCGTCTTTATATTGAACAATGATATGCTCAACTGTTTCTAAACGTTGTTTGATCGGTTCAATCAAGTGATAAATATCTTGATCGACAAACAGGACTTTCGATTCACTATGATTCAGGATAAATAAATAGTCTTCAGGTTTTAAGCGGATATTGAGCGGAACCATAATCGCGCCAAGTTGAAATACGCCGTAAAAGCCTTCGAGCATTTCAACTGTATTAGGTGCTAGGTAAGCCACCCGTTCCCCCTTGGTGATACCTAAGGCTTTTAATCCATGAGAAAGCTGATTGACCCGTTCCTGCAACTCACGGTATGTAAAAGCTCTTGTATCACAATATACAGCTTTCTTGTCCCCATACAATGAAACAGCACGGTCCAAAAATTGCGTCAACACTAAAGGTACATTCATCTTGTTTCCCTCCCGAAAGAATAGTTTGAATTTTTCAAACGTTATTTTATCATATCTTTTTGCCTAAAATATACTAAAATTATTAATAATAGTAAAAATTGTCTATAATTCAATTTTTATAGCGAATTTAGCCGTATTTAATCGCCCTTAAATGATAGAAAAATAAATAAAAAGGTGTTATTGAATATTTTCATTAAACAACTTTTGGATTTTATGTCATTTTCCTTTTTCTGTTAAATCCGGCTTGATCCAGATTGTTTTAAAATCGACATTTCCCCGGGTATTTAGTTGTACCCCTTTAATCGAGGGGTGGAAGGTTGACTCAATGTTTTTATGAACGAGGAACACAAGCGCATTTGTTTCTATCAGGCGGGACTCAATTTCCGAAAACAGGATGGAACGATCCTCTCGCCTTGATGCAGCCATGATTTCCGTCATGTTCCTGTCGATAAACTCTGCTGTTTCTTGATTGAGGTGCTGCCGTAAAAAGCTGAAGCCTGATTGATAGAGTTCCAGTTTCGATAATTCATTTTCTCCCCAAACGGCTTCAAACAAAATACAGTCTGCTTGATTGATATTTTCCTGTTTAAGGATTTCATTCCAACCGAGAATCGTTACATGAAAAGAAACGCCATAGTTGGCTGCTTCCTGTTTGATCCATTCAGCATCTGGTTGATGGCGGTCGTACGTGAAAAGTTGTACTGATTCTCCCCGATAGCCTGCTGCCTGCAACAAAACCCGGATTTCCTCATCGTCCACTTTTTCAAAAGTCATTTCCAGTGAATCGTTTATGTCAAAGTTAGCAGCAGGAATCATTCGCGGCGGTCCGAGATCGGCAATCAATTTTTTCCTGTCGATCAGTTTATGGACTGCTTTTCGGAAAAATAAGTTTTGCTGCGGGACGGTCTTTTTCCCTAGATTGAAAGTAAATAAAGTACTTCCTTCATACGTCCCCTTGATCAGTTTATGTGACGGGTCGCCAATATGGTTGCTGCCTTCTCCAGTGTTAACAAAAATACTGGTATGATCTGCTAAAATTTCTTTCTCGTATTCTCTCGGGACATTTAAGATCTCAATTCGGTCGACGAAAGGCCTGCCTTCAAAATAGGAGGGATTTGCCTCAAGAGCTATGTAATTTGGGTTATAAGTTTGAACCTTGAAAGGTCCGGTTCCGATGTAACTTGTGCTTCCTGAAGGAATGACCGAAAGCGCCGGAAAACTGAGAAATTGCAAAAACAGCTCGTTTGGTTTGTATAAATGGAAGCGTATCGTATATCGATTTAAGCATTCGATAAAGTGAATATTCTCTACGAGCCAAAATTGCTCAAAATCAGGATGCAATAGCAACGAGAATGTGTACTTAATATCTGTTGCTGTAAGCTCCTTGCCGTTGTGAAATAGAATCCCTTTTTTTAAAAAGAAGGTCCATTCTGTTTTGTTCTCGTTAGCTTCCCAGTAATGGGCCAGTGTGCCCATAGCCTTTTCAGAAGCATAATCGTAAATAACGATCGTGTCATATACATGGAATCATGATTACCGCTGGAGCCTATTTATTAAGCTTGTTGATCCTGTCCCGGCTGGCACACCCATCCGACGAACAACGACAGAAAGTCTCTGGTTTCTTGGCTGACTTACATGAAGGATGGAAATCATTCCGCGGCAACAGAGCCCTTTGGCTGATGACCCTGTTTATCATGCTGTTGAATGCAACCGCTACTGTTGTTCAAACAACGATCATTATTTTTGCAAAGGAAGATCTTCACCTTGCCTCTTCACAAGTAGCAATTGTCATCTCGGCTGTCGGAATTGGCGGAATGGCAGGCAGCATGTTGGCCAGTAGATTGAGGCTGTCATGGGGTCTGGGCGTATTGTTTGGCTTGTCGGCAATTTTTCATGCAGCTGCATATCTGTTGCTGTTTTTTTCATACAATAGCTACATGTTAATTATAGCATTGTTTATCAGCGGGCTGGCGACCTCATTTTACAGCGTCTGTGCCTATACATTCAGGCTCGAACAAACACCGCCCGAGCTGATCGGCAGGATCAGCGGGATCACCGGAACGTTCTTTAGGATTGGCATGCCGATTACTGTCTATTTATCGGGATGGGTTATTCATGAGTGGGGCACGGCACCTATCTTTCTCATGTCGGCAATCTTTAACGCAGCAGTGTTTGTCGTGTACCGCGCGACATTTTTATGGAAGTTAAAATGAAAAATCATGGGAGGTTGCAATATGAACTATATTCAAGTGGAAACACTAACAAGCGGCCAAATAGACGATTTATACTATCTATTTCAAATGGAATGGTGGACGAAAGGGAGGGAGCGGAAAGAAATCGAGACTATGGTGGAAAACTCCAATATTATTATTGGTTTCATAGATGTGGACACCCAAGAATTGATCGGATTTGCCAGAGTTCTTACTGACTTTGTCTATAAAGCTCTGATTTTCGATGTGATGGTCAACAAACGTTTTCGCGGACAACAGCTGGGGAGGAGCTTGATGGATGAGATCATCCATCACCCCAAACTTAAGTCGGTAAAGCATTTTGAATTATATTGCCGAACTGAAATGCGGCCATTCTATGAAAAGTGGGGGTTTACCGAAAAATTGGGTCCATTGCATTTTATGAGAAGAGTTAGCGGCCAATAGGAATCTTTGATTCAGCTAACTTTTTAAAATGGAATACCTATTAATGGATGAAACCGTTCCTCTTCGAAGATAAATCGGTTTCATCCGCAAGTAAATCGAGCTTAACCGCAAGTAAATCCTCCCTCCGCTCCCGCTCACTTCACTTCATAAAAACTTCAAAATAAATAGCCCATTCGAGTCATAGGAAACCAACTTTCCTTCCTTTACGCTAAATATAGATAACCTTTACGGAAAAAGGAAGGTTGTGATGGATGAAGAATTCTATCAAAATTCTGCTGGTATTGGTGTTTGTAAGTTTGTTTTTTGGAAAAGAGGCATGGGCGCAAAATTCTCTACAAACTCAAATTAATGCTGCCCCGGTTGGAGGGGTGGTTAAGTTAAAGGCAGGTACATATAGTGAACGGATTGTCATAAACAAGCCGGTTGTGGTGGAGGCAGAAGAGGTAATAATCCATAACTGCTCATCCAAACCCGCCATTACCATTACTGGAAAGCGAGTCACGCTGAGAGGCATCAAACTCGTAGATTGTCTAAGCGGCAAGAACAGTGCAGCGATTTCCATTAGCGGCAGTGGGCACCAGCTTAATAATATTTCTGTTACTTCGGAAAAAATCGCTTTGAAGCTGAAAAATGTCCAAAAATCCAAGTTTGAAAATATCCGGATTCATGGGCAACACAAAGAAAATGGGATTGACCTTTGGCAGTCTGAGCAAAACCTCTTCCAACAATGCGAAATAAAAAATGTCCAAGACGGAATTTACCTTGAAAACAGCAATCATAATACCTTAATAAAAAATTCTATTGAACATTCAAGGTACGGAGTCCACGTGATGTTCTCAGATCATATTACCCTAAAGCAAAATACATCGACGAAAAATGTAACTGGGGCGATGATTATGGGGGTGAAATACGCGGAGATTAAGGAAAACCAGTTGATTGATAATCAGCAAAATGTGAATGCCCAGGGGCTGCTTTTGTATGATGTTCATCATTCCAACATTCGTGATAATACGATTTCGCACAATCGTCTCGGAATGTATATCGAAGATTCCAGCAGCAATACGATTATACAAAACAAAGTCGAGGCAAATTTTATTGGAACACAAATGAAAAAAATGACTAAAACGATAATGGAAGAGAATGCTTTCATCGCAAATGTAAACGTTATCCAAGCAACTAGCAGCCGTGAAAATCAAATCCAGCATAACTACTGGGACGGTGCCTTAACATTGGATACGGATGGAAATCACAAAAGTAACATCGCCTTTAAGGCTGACCCTTATTTTCTGACACTGACAAGTGAAACGCCGCCATACCAGTTGTTTTTTCAGCATCCCGGCCTTGTTTTACTGCAAAAAATGCTCAAGAGTCCTGATGAGATGCTGGTCACTGATCAAGAACCACTGATGACATCTGACTGGCAAAAAAACGTCCAAGTGAAATCAGAAAAACGATCTGTCCTACTGTTAAGCCTTTTACTGATTACCGGAAGTTTATTCTTACTATATATTGGGAGGAAAAAAATATGAAGTTTTCAATTGTAAAACAATCTGTTCTTATTTTTTCTTTGCTGTTTTTGATTGCCGGGTGTGGAAAAACCGACTATAAACCTGCTGCCATCAATGAAAAAACAGATAAATGTGATGTTTGTCATATGGCAGTAAAAGATGACGGGTTTGCATCAGAAATTATTCTCGAAAATGAAAAGACGCTCAAATTTGATGATATCGGCTGTATGTACAAATGGAAAAGTGAAAACAAGGATGAGAAAATCGGTAATTCCTTTATCAAAGACTATCAAACTAAAAAATGGCTTGAGGTGGAGAAAGCATCATTCGTTTACGACAAATCGATTAAAACGCCAATGGCCTACAATGTCATTGCCTTTGGCGATAAAAAAGCAGCCCAAGACTTTATCGACAAAAATAGCGGCGAACTATTAACTGCAGACGATCTAGGCAGCCATAGTTGGGAACGAAATAAGGCAATGATGGAAGAAATGAAGAAAAAAATGAACATGAACATGAATCATTAATCGCCGGAGGGACAAGTTCTCTCCCTATTAAATAAAAATGTGTTTAAGATCTATTTATAAAGAAAGGAGCGCAAACAATGATCAATCTATGGTTTTCAGAATGGAAAACATTGACGAGACAGCGCTCTTTTTATACTTTTCTTTTCCTATGGGTGATTGTTTTTTCCTTATTATTCTTACTGGAGAAAAACAATATGGGCATTTCCGGCTTTACCAATATAAGCGGTACGATTGTCAACATTTTATTGTATTTATTACCGCTGTTTATGATGATGAACGGTTCCTTTTCGATTGCAAATGAAATGGAAAATGGCCAATGGCGGCTTCTGTGCACGTATCCTGTCAGTATCGCTGCTTACATAGGCGGGAAATTCCTCGGTATTTTTACGGCACAAACCTTAATGTTTACATTTAGTTTTGGTGTAAGCATGCTTATTGGTTTAATAACAGGAGTTCCGTTATCGCTTGCCTGGCTGGTCAGGATTTATTGGTTTTCCTTATTGCTCATATTTGCTTTTTTAATGATGGGTATTTTTCTTGGAACCTTTGTCAAAACAAAGTGGCAGGCATTCACATTGTCAGTCGCGGCCTGGTTTTTTGGTATCATGATTTGGCCGACGGCGTTAATCGCCATTCTTGGACTCATGCCGTATCCACTGATTGAACCATTAATGAAGCTGGCGATGTTCATCAATCCGGCCGAGTTTTTTCGTGTTTTCCTGATGATTCGCTGGGACAGCGGCGCTGTTTTTGGGCAATCATATGATTCGGTTGTCCATTTATTTGAATCGGGCACGGGAATCATTCTTTTGATTCTCTATCTGCTTGCTTACTTTTTGCTGCTGTTTACCTTTGCCATAATCAGCTTGAAACGGAGGAGAATGACATGACCGCCCGACTCGAAATCAAACAGGTCGCCAAGTTTTTTAAACACAAAATGGCACTTTACCCGCTTTCACTTTCGGCTGAAGAAGGGCAGTGCATCGCTTTATGCGGTGGAAACGGTGCCGGTAAAAGTACGTTGCTTCATATGATTGCCGGCCTTTCCTTACCAAATGAAGGGAAAATCCTGATTGATGGCGTTGACATACTGACCAATCGTAAAAAATATGTTTCACTGATCGGCTATATGCCTGATGAATTTTATGCTCAAGAATCCTTAACTGTTAACGAGTTTTTCACCTTTTATGCAGCCTTTAGAAAAGTAGCCAAAACCCGAGTTCAAGAAGTCATTCAACTTCTCGGCCTGGAGGAAAAACAGAATGAACGAATCCAGCATTTATCGAAAGGGATGCGGCAGCGGCTTTTATTTGGCCAAGCATGGATGGCACATCCCGCTGTCCTAATCCTCGATGAACCAACAAACGGCCTTGATCCCTACTGGATTAATGTATTCATTGATTTACTGAAAAAAATAAAAAGCAGCGGCACAACCATAATTTTTTCCACCCATATGATGGACGTTGCCGCAGAAGCCGCAGATCAAATTGTCTTTATGGATCAGGGTAAAATGTCCGAACTTATTGTGAATAATCATCAAAATCCCGAACAACTGATGGTAAACTTGACTAACCGCTATCGGCAAAAAGAACTATCTATGGTTAAATAGATATATATAGCGTTTTAGAAGGTGGCGTTTTCAATGTCTTACCGAACGTTGAAAGTAATTACAATTTTACTTCCTGCTATCTTGATTGGTGGATTTGAACTTCTTAGGCATAGCGTTTTCCTTCATAAACTATCGATGTCTTTGGGAAACTACTTGATTATCTTGTTAACATTAGTGATTATGTATTTCTTCTCAACCTGGATGTTTAATATTATTGCGAAAAAAAATAGACGAATTGCATCGGAGCGGGAAATGCGAGCCGTATATGAGGAACGGGAACGGCTGGCAAAAGAGTTGCATGATAATATTGCGCAAACGTTATTTTTACTGAAAGTGAATCTATCAAAAGGAAAAATAGAAGAAGCAAAAGGGTTGCTCAATTCGATCGATGCCAATGTTAGGCAGGCGATTTACAATTTACGGATGAATCCCGGGGAAATGCCGTCGTTACAAAAACGAATTGAAAATTGGGTTAATGAGTGGTCTGCCGTGTCAGGGATTGAGGCGAGGATTTCGATCGGAACCGAAGAAGGATCCTTTAGCCCCGCGGAAGAGGTACAGCTTTTTAGTATTATTCAGGAAGCGTTTACGAATATCCGCAAGCATTCCCAGGCAACCACAGCATTTTTACAATTACAGACAACTTCTGAAGGCTGGACAATGACGATCAAAGACAATGGCAAAGGGTTTTTGCCCAACCAAAGTGAGCGCACCCGATATGGTTTAGTTATGTTAAGGGAAAGAGCCCAGAAAATGGATGCCCAGCTTGAGATAATCTCTGAGTTAGACGATGGAACCATCATCGTCGTAAAAAGGGAGCGAAACCGTGATGCCTTATCAAGTGTTAATCGCAGATGACCATCCACATGCACGCCGGGCAATATTGGAGATTCTTGAAGACGACAATCTTTTCTCAATTGCTGGGCAAGCAAAAAATGGCAAAGAGGCAATTCAGCTATGTGAAGAACTGAACCCTGATATTTTATTAATTGATATTGAAATGCCTGTCATGAATGGCCTGGAGGCAACAAAAATTATCAAAGAAAAATTTCCTTTGATTAAAGTGATCATCCTCAGTGTTTCTGATAACGTTGGTGATTTATTTACAGCGATTCAATATGGGGCACAGGGATACTTGTTGAAAAATATGGAGCCGGACGATTGGCTGCAATATCTCCACTCGATTGTTGACGGCTCCGACACCATTACAAGGAATCTTGCCGGAAAACTTTTATACCAATTCAGAGAGCGCGACTTAATGAACACCCCTGAAATCAGCACCTTGACAGCCAGGGAAAAGGAAATTCTCCTGTTGGTTTCAGACGGGCTCACCAACAAACAAATCGCGGAAAAACTATACATCGCCGAAAACACCGTCAAAAACCACATCAAACACCTGCTAAATAAACTTGGTCTCGAAAACAGAGTACAACTGGCATCCTATGCGGTTAAATATATCTCAAATTAAATGGGGAGGGGCACATAAAAGCATTTTAAAGAACTATATTTTGATGAAAAACAACTTCCAGTATTGGTAAGGAGTTATATTTTCGTATTTTTTAAGGTTTTAGTATAGTTACAAGGTTCGCTGAATCCGAGCTCCTCACTAATTTCGCTAATGGTGGGGTCCGTCTTTTCCAGTAACTCCTTGAGCCATTCTATTTTTTTAAAAAAAATTTGTTAAGTAAAAGGAACTTCTTTCGGGAATGTTCCTTTTTTTATGAAAAAAATTTCTCAAATTAATAGTTTACATGAGACGCAGAAAACTTTCCCCTCGATTATTCACTTTAAATTGTAACGAACTGTGATAAATGTCACGAATATGCCAAATTTGTCGAATTTTTTAATGGTAAAATATATATGAGTAGACTAATATAGTTATTTTTCATTTAATTCAAATCATTCAAGCAGGTGATTAAATGAATAGAATGTTGAAGGAGGAAAAAGGAATTTCACTTGTCGAGGTACTTGCATCCATTGTTCTTACCACGATTTTACTTATGCTTGTCAGTTCTTACTTTATTCAAAGTTTCCAGCAAAATAAACATATGGATAAAAGTTTTTCTTCCATTCAGCTTTGTCAAAATCTTTTAGATGTATATAGAGCAAAGGGATTTGACATTTTATCTTCAAATCTTTGAAATCCAAAGTCGATACAAATAAACGACGAACTTCAACTAGACTCCTCAACTGACGTATCCAGGTATTCCGCAGAAGTTATCGTTATCCCACATCCAGATCTTCCTAATCGCGTCCTTATTGTAAAAATAACCGTATTTACAAAAAATGAACAGAATAAAACGCAACTGGAGGGGTATGTTCGAAAATGAAACGACAAAGTGGCGTAACTTTAGTCGAACTATTAGCGGTACTTGCGATTTCCTCAATCATCCTTATTACTGTTTTTTGGGATTGGATCAAATCTGAAAATTCATGGCGGTGTTTACGGGAATCCGGTGGTATTGAATGTTACTAAGGGAAAAACAAAAGATAAACCTTTTGCAAACTCTTTTTCGGTTGGGCCGTCATCAGACAAGCTTTATTTTCAAGAAAGACAAACTTCACTGGTCCCAACAACATCAAGACTTTCAATTATATATAATAAAGGGATGGTGTTAAATCCGCCGATTGGGATTCCAACGGTTGCTAAATTCACGATGAAAGAGCTTGAAACCACCTATGAAAGATAAGATTTCTTTCTCGATGATTTGCTAATTAAGTGTGAAACTTTTAAACTTAAAGAGTGTTGAAATATTTTTTAATGGAGTTCGCTAGGTAACAATGGATTTCCAAATCAACATCATCAAAAATCGCTGAAAGGGAGCATAGAGATGGAAAACAATAAAATTCTCAAAATCCAAAAGCTTGGATTTCAATGGGAGACCGAAGATCCCTTTCTTATAACTATGCATCATAAAGATGCTTATCCCGCCGGAAATGATCAGCAGGGGCCGGCCGTATCGCTGGAAGGCAGGGATTTGGGCCAGGATTTTACTGTAAAAGATGGCTTTAGAATGTATCATGGTACAACTGTTCCAGGATTTCCGGCCCATCCACATAAAGGATTTGAAACCGTAACCATTGTTCTTGAAGGATTTGTTGATCATTTTGATTCAACTGGTGCTAGAGGACGCTATGGAAATGGCGATGTGCAATGGCTGACAACCGGGAAAGGCTGTCTTCATACCGAAATGTTCCCTCTCATCCATCAGGATAAGGACAACCCGCTTGAGCTTTTTCAAATTTGGTTGAACCTCGCTGCTAGAGAAAAATCAGCCAATCCGAATTATAAAATGCTGTGGGCTGAAGATATCCCCGAAGTGGAACCAACAAGCCCTAATGGGAAGAAGACAACCGTTCGCCTCATTGCCGGAAGCCTGCTAGGCAAGACTAGTTTAGATCCAGCCCCTGCTTCTTGGGCCAAGGATCCTGACCATCATGTTAGTATCTTTCTTATTCATATGGAGCCAGAGGCTACGTTTAAACTGCCAGCTGTCTCGAAAACATTGAACAGAAATATGTATTTTTATCAAGGGGAAAAAATCCAGTTAGAAGGCACGACCATTATGGCTTCCCATCGTGTAAAGCTTGCAGGTGACCAAGAGATTGAAATGACCAATGGCAGCAAGGATGCTTATATTCTGTTGCTTGAGGGGGAGCCGATTCAGGAGCCGGTTGCCCAGTATGGTCCGTTTGTGATGAACTCGGAGGAAGAAATCCGCGATGCCTTTAATGACTATCGCCGAACACAATTCGGAGGATGGCCATGGGGACGGCTTGATCCTGTCAACGAGCGCAGTGCCGGAAGATTTGCCCAACATGGCGATGGAAGAGTAGAACAAAGATCGTGAAGCATGGATTTTCATGCTTCTTTTTTTGCAAAAAATTGCTGGTATTAACTTTTTCCTTTTTGCTGAATCCAATGCATAATGGCTGCAATAACCTTTTCAAGCTCCTTCCCAGCTGATGTTAATTCGTATTCCACCTTTTTTTGCGAAGTTTTGTCTACCCTTTTAATAATTAGCCCTTCTTTTTCTAAATCTCGTAGCCGTTCTGTTAACAGCCGATCCGAAATGCCAGGGATTTCCGCCAAGATTTGATGATACCTTTTGGGTCCTTGTAACAAACTATAAATAATCACACCAACCCAACGTTTACCAATGAATTCAATAGTACTGTGGAAGTCTTTGCAAATTCCCTGACACTCATTAGGGGTGATCATTTTCGGCGAACACTCATCCATGAAACAGCCTCCGTAGAATTTAGTCTTGATCCTATTTTACTAAAAATAATGAAACTTGACGAATAAACTAACTAATAGTAAGCTTGTTTCTGTACTTACTTATAGTAAGTTTAGAAAAAAGCGTGGAGGAGACAAATGATGACCACTACAGCAATGAAAAGCTTATCTGATGTGATAAAAGAACGTCACTCAGTTAGAAAATACGACCCTAACTTTAAGATTTCAAGACAGGAAATTGAAGAAATTTTAGGCGAAGCCATTTCTGCCCCTTCTTCAAGTAATCTTCAGCCATGGCGCTTTATTGTCTTTGATGATCAAAATACGAAAAAGGAACTGCGGGAAATTGCCAACAACCAGGAACAGGTGGAGACATCATCAGCCGTTATTGCCGTTTTAGCTGATAAGGAAATGTACCGCAATATTGAAAGAGTATACCGGAGTGCTAATGAGGCTGGGTACATGGATGAAGCCAATATGGAACGGTTAATCAAAAGTGCTAATAGTACGTATCCACATGCCTCTGAAGAAATTCGCAAAAATATTGCCTTCTTTGATACAGGGCTGGTTTCGATGCAAATTATGCTGCTTGCAAAGGCAAAAGACTATGATACTGTTCCAATGGGCGGGTTTGATAAAGCAAAATTTAGTCAGCGATTTGCTGTATCGGAACGCTATGAACCGGTTGTCCTGATTGCATTAGGCAAAGCAGCAGCACCCGCATTTAAAACGACAAGGATTCCTTTAAAAGATGTATTGGAGTATAAATAATAATTGCCGAAGCATTTATATGGTCACTCGAACATCTAATAATCAAATTGAAAAAGTAACAGAAGCAGCTTTGAAGGTATAGGCTGCTTTTTTCTTTTATCCAGTGTCAAGCGCCGTTAACACGTCTGGTCAGCTAAGCATAGACTAGATCATCAAGAAGATTGGAGGTTTTTGCGGATGGTAACAGGACCTAATATGTTTGGGTATCAACCGAGTCCCTATTCACGGTCATATTATCAATATACTTACTCCTACCCACAGATTTATTACGGGTCGCCTCCCCCGGGACATTGGTATTTTGGGGGCAAATATGGCGGTGTTTATGGTGGCGGGCATTTAGGCAGCGGTAATGGAGTTGGCTACAATATTGGCGGTCAATTAGGCGGTCAGCATGGGCTTGGGGTTTATTCCGGCGGCCAACTGGGTGGCGGACAGGGACTGGATGTACATGCCATGGGCTCTTTAGGAGGTCCGAATGGCCTTGGACTTCAGGCCGGCGGTCAATTGGGAGGAGGACATGGTCTTGGTCTTCATGCGGCTGGTCAATTAGGCGGTCAGCAGGGCGTTGGTGTTCAAGCCGGCGGACATTTAGGTGGAGGGCACGGCCTTGGGGCACATGTAGGTGGGAAGTTAGGAAAATACGGTGGCAATTTTGGCTTCCAACTTGGAGGAAAAAAGATCGAAGAATCAAGCAGCTAATAAAAAAATAATCCTACAATGATCATAAAGACATCGATCATAAAAAATCGCTGTCTTTTTCTTATTTTAGAAGATTTATCAGCGATTTTTTCCAACATATCGGCGAAACAGGACCTTTTATCGGCGCTATTTCATTTTTATCGCGAATTATACAATATATCGGCAAATCAAAAATGTTCCTTTTTCAAGTTAACTTAATTGGCTGAAAATGACGATTTTTATTGACGATGAACTTTATCCCTGATAATATTCATTTATTATTCTAATATAGATTCACCTTGTATAAGTTCGAGAATATGGCTCGAATGTCTCTACCAGGCTGCCGTAAATAGCCTGTCTACAAGGGGCAATGCGTTTGATTTATCAAAGTATACTTTGTCCTTTGCAGAACATCCTGCGGCAGCTTAAGCCGGGGGATTTTTTAATAGATATGGAGGACAATCATGAGAAACTACTTTCAATTTTCCGAGCGGGGTACTTCTTTTAAACAGGAAAGTGCCGCAGGAATTACGACATTTCTATCAATGGCTTATATTCTAGTTGTCAATCCGGTGATCTTGAGTCAAACCGGCATGGACAAGGGAGCGTTATTTACGGCAACTGCCTTATCGGCGATTATCGGATCCTTGTTAATTGGTGTAATGGCTAATTTTCCAATCGGAATTGCGCCTAGCATGGGAATTAATGCCTTTTTTACGTTTAGTGTCTGTATTGGCATGAAAATACCATGGGAAACAGCGTTGGCCGGGGTATTTGTCGCTGGATTGTTATTCATGATCTTAAGTATATTAAAAATCCGCGAAAAAATTATTAACGCTATTCCCGCAGATTTAAAACATGCTATTGCCGCTGGGATTGGTTTCTTCGTGGCTTTTATGGGTTTGAAAAATGCCGGTATTATTACGGCAAATGAAGCTACTTTTGTTGCAATTGGCAACCTCAAATCAGCCCCGACTGTACTCGCAATTGTTGGCTTTATCATTATGATTTTTCTATTAAATAAAGGGATAAAAGGTGGCATTTTTTATGGAATGGTGCTAACAACCATTCTCGGGATGATATTTGGAATTATTACTCCCCCGGATAAAATTATTGGGAGCATTCCTAGTTTAGAGCCTACCTTTGGGTTGCTATTCGGCCATTTGGATGAGATTTTTTCGATAAAAATGCTAGCTGTCATTTTCACCTTTTTATTTGTTGCCTTTTTTGATACAACCGGCGCTTTGATCGCGATTGCCAGCCAGGCCGGTTTAATGAAGGATAATCAGATTCCAAATGCCGGGAAAGCCCTTTTGGCCGACTCGTTGTCCGGTATTGTTGGCTCTGTATTGGGAACTTCAACAACGGCATCATTTGTGGAGTCAACGGCGGGGATTGCTGTGGGCGGCAGGACAGGTTTTACATCTATTATCATCGCCGCATGCTTCACCATATCATTGTTTTTTTCACCTGTACTTGCGGTCGTCACACCGGAGGTAACGGCACCGGCCTTAATCATCGTTGGTGCGATGATGGCAACCGAGATCAGCAAAATCAATTGGAGTAACTTTGCTATTGTGATTCCATGCTTTGTTACGATTATTACGATGCCTTTAACCTATAGTATCGCAACTGGGATCGCCTTAGGATTTATTTTATATCCAATCACGATGTTAGCTACGAAGAAAACATTGGAAGTCCATCCGATTATGTATGTTTTATGTGCGATATTTATCGGTTATTTTGTCTATGTCATATAATAATAGCTGGATATGGTTCAAAATCCTACAGATATCAAGAAAATGCCCACGAATGGCGGACAAACGTCGCGACCCGTTCGTGGGTTTTCTTTTGATGATAACCATGATTAGAGGCGCGCTTGGGATAAAATATCGTGTTTTTTTTATTTCTGTGATATTTTTCATTTAAAAAAATGATTAATTTATATATTATGGGAATAAAGGACTAAAAAGGGTTTTGCTATATTTAATTCCACTTAAAACAATAATTGTATGATTGCTTTAAGTCTTGAATTAATGTAAGTTCCTGTTAGGAGGAAATACAGAAAGGGTGACCTCCATGAGTATATATGAGCGAAAGGTTTTTCTTACTATTAAAATTGAGCGATTACGAAAACGGATGATTAAATTAGGGATGGAAAAAGGTCTTTCTGCTGAAGAAACACTTCTTGCAAGTAAAAAACTCGATATAGCTTTAAATGAGCTTGTTAGTATGGAAGATAAAAGTGGAATGTGCTGTAAACATTCTGCGTCTTAGTGATGAAGGCATTGCTGCAGGCATCGCTTTTTAAATAAGAAAACCAATCGAACGAACGATTGGCTGTTAATATCTTTTTATAAGAGGGAGAAAGAAAAAATGACAATACTGCCTGACTTATGAATATACCAAACTTCCTGAAGCAAGGTCGACAATCCTTCTTGCTAAAATAAAACTGGGATCAATGACATTGATGCCATCCTGTTCACTTAAAACACAAGGAATTTCGGTGCACCCGGCAATGACGGCCTCTGCTCCTGCAGTAATCATTGTCTCGGCTGCTTGCAGCAATATTTCCTTCGCTTCCATGGTATCTCCGGATTTTACCGCATAAATCCCTTCCATCACTCTCGCTTGTGTCATTTCGTCAGGTATTAGTACAGTAATTTTACCTTCACTAAGATAATTTTGGTATAGCTTTGTGGCCAGTGTTCCATCAGTCGCTAATAAAGCAATGCGTTTTAATCCCGTTTCCTTAATATAGTTTACCGTTTCTTTCGGCATGTTTATAATCGGGATGCTGACTGCGGCTTGAATATCTGGTAAAAAATAATGTGCCGTATTACAGGCAATCGCAAGCATATCAGCTCCAGCCATTTCCAATCTGCGGGCTGATTGAATCATAAATGGCAGTGGATTGATTCCATCTTCTATGATCGCTGAAGTACGATCCGGAATTTGCGGATAATTATCCACGATCATATGAATATGTTCCTGATCGTTTTTTGCAGGTGTTAAGAGAATTATTTTTGTCATCAAATCAACTGTAGCTAGCGGTCCCATGCCGCCGATAATACCGACTGTCTTCATACCACTCTCCACCTTTTTGATTATTCACTTAAAGTATAAGTCCAGGGTGAGAGGCAGCGTATATCGAAATCCTATATTCATTATAGAACTTCTATATATAGGGACTAGATTTCGGTTGAAACTTATATCCATATGAATATATCTGAGTTCATACACTGTTGAGAATAAAAAAGTCAATAAAAGGTGATTTCCGTTCCCCCTTTCGATAAATAATCTCAATTTTTACATCAAGTTGACCTGGGGAAATGAGTGGGACACGAAACAGTCGACCGTCCGCAAGCTCTTTTACCACACAATGCTGTGGTAAGAAGCTGACCCCCACACCATTCATGACCAGGTTTTTGGCTGTTTCCATACTATCTACTTCAAGAATGATATTAGGTTTAAGATTTTTAGAATCAAATAAACGATAGATCATCAACCAATCTACCGACCCATAATCAAAAAAGATCAATGGTTGTTCACTTACTTCCTCAATCGTGACCTGCTCACTTTGTAGAAGGGGATGTCCCGCCGGGGCAAACAAGCCAATGGGATCGTGGCGAAATAACAGTGATTTGATTTGCGAGTGTTTAACCGTGCGAACGATACCGAAATCGACCTTCTTATTCAGCACTTCGTCCAAAATATCGTTGGAATGCCCAGTAATAATCTTGATGTTGACATTAGGATATTCCTGTTGAAAGGTAGGAATGAGCTCTGGGATAATATAATTTGAAATAGAACTGGCACAGCCAATTTTTAATTGATTGGGTGTGGTGATAGGATGATGCAGTTTCACCCTTGCTTCCTGATAGGATTGGAGAATCGTTTGTGCATATGGCAAAAAAATTTTCCCCTGTTCACTTAGGGAAATATGTTTCCCAGTCCGCTGAAACAATTCCACATTAAGTTCACTTTCCAGGGAGTGAATCCGTGCGGTAACGGAAGGCTGTGTTAAATATAGAGCCTCGGCCGTTTTAACAAAGCTTCCTAAATGAACAGCATAGACAAAAGCCTCAATATTTTCGAGATTCAATTCGGAAACCACCCTTCTGACGGCTCGTAATTCTTGATGTCAGTCATGTAACTATATTCTTATAATATAATGAATTAGTAGAATGGGTTATGAATTTTACAGGAAAATTTAATAAGCTGAATGGTGTTGCTTTAATGACGGACCCAAGAATTCCAACAATACTGATAAAGAAACTATTGAGAAAAAATGAATTAGTTCACAAATTGTTAAGAAAGTAAACGCTCATAGTTCTCCTTTTTATTTTATACTATAAACAGCACAAGGGCGTGTAGCTTTAATATTGAAGGCAATGGGGCTTTTGAAATTTCAAAGGTCCCGTTTTGTTTCTTTAAAAAGATAAAGCTGTTGAGTTTATCGATTATAGATGAATAAAAAATAGTTATATATGTTTCAATGTTGAAGCATAGATTTGAAAGCAAAGAGGCTTAGGGTTATAAGTAATATTCCTACCTTTGGGGATATTTATAATCTTAAGCCTTTTTGCTTTTATAAGACAAAAGGAATTTGCATAGGTTTGAGCCCAGTAATTTTAGCCACCATGAAAAAGTATAACTATTTTTGTGGTGCAGCGCTGATTTTGCGCTGCATGGGAGACTAATAGGGAAGTATAAAATTTTTCCTATATTTTTGGAGGAGGGAGATTGAGAAATGGATCTTGAAACAGTTATTAACCAAATACTTGAAGAACTCATCAATGGTGATGAAACAAAGGCAACTAACGAAAACAGCCAAGTGGATAATCTTTCAAAAAACGTAATAGAAGTTATGTTTAATCATGAGAGTCTGAAAGAATAGTTATTTCAAATATTCACGAAGGAGGTTTAGCTCCTGTTGAAGCAGGTGCATATCTTGCCGGCCTAATTCAAACCATACTTGAACAAAAGGCTTCCGGCATTAATTTAAATAAGTATTATAAATTTCAATAAATTAGGAGATGAACATTGTGGAGACATTAAATAAATCATTATTGGAAGATTTGATAAAAAAAGTTATCGCTGAACAATTAGACATAGGAGGAATCCAGGCAATAAATAAAACCGTTGACCCGAGCGGTGTGATATCAGTTAGTATTCCAACAATCAAAGTGACAGAAGAAGATCGTTTGGATACTGGAAGCAAAGAGGATATTGTCTACACAAAGGATATTTTTACTTTGAAAGAGAGTCCTAGATTAGGATGTGGGGTCATGGAAATGGATGATACTACATTTGATTGGACATTGAAATATGACGAAATAGATTATGTCATTGAAGGCCAACTTGATATCTTGGTGAATGGAAAGACAATCAGTGCCGGAGAGGGAGAAGTAATATTTATTCCTAGAGATAGCAAGATCCAATTTTCAGTAAAGAATCATGCACGTTTTTTATATATCACATATCCAGCTGACTGGGCAAAACAATGATTATAACCTGTCAATAGATTTTTAAAATAATTCAAGAAATTCTATCAGGAGTTTTAGGAAAATATATTTCGGTTTGGAAAAGAAAGGTTGGTGAAAAAACAATACATCTTCACCACCGGGTTAGAAACATGTAATGGGACAAGAATATTTCAGAAAGGATAATTAGAAATGGAGGAAATATCTTTACGAACAAAACTTAATATTGGTGCAAACTCACTTGACAGTTTGTTGAAGATAACAGGACAAAAAGTCTTTATTATCGCAGATCCATTTATTGTCCAGTCAGGAATTGTTAGTGAGGTCACGAATCGGCTTCATTCTAATCATAATGAGTACTTAATTTTTAATGATATTATTCCCGACCCTCCTATTGAAACAGTCACAATGGGTGTAAAGGCCTTACAGGAATTTTATCCTTCGGTCCTGATAGCCATTGGAGGTGGTTCAGCAATTGATACAGCGAAGGCAATTAAAGAATTTTCGATAAGATTATTTAAACAGGAAAATGATTTAAAATTTATTGCAATTCCAACTACAAGTGGTACAGGATCGGAAGTTACTTCATTTTCGGTAATTACTGATCAAGAAAAACATGTTAAGTATCCGCTTGTTGCTGATTCTTTATTACCTGATGAAGCTATCCTGGATCCTAATCTTGTCATTTCTGTTCCTCCTGCCATTACCGCTGATACTGGTTTAGATGTTTTAACGCACGCATTAGAAGCATATGTTTCGACTAATGCCAACGATTTTTCCGATGCATTGGCTGAAAAGGCTTTCCAGTTAATTTTTGATTACCTATTGCGTTGCTATAACAATGGAAAAGACATCGAAGCAAGAGAAAAGATTCATCATGCATCTTGTTTGGCTGGAATGGCTTTCAATATCGCAGGACTGGGGGTCAATCACGGGATTGCACATGCGTGTGGGGCGCAATTTCATATTCCTCATGGAAGAATGAATGCTATTTTACTGACAGCAGTAATTGAATATAATGCTGACCTGAAGGGCTTTTCCAATAGCACACAAACACTCACAGCGCAAAAATATGCTCAATTAGCAAAAAAAAATGGTTTCTCGTCAAGTAACATTAGAAGTGGAGTAACAAGCTTGATTCAACATATTCAACAATTAAAAAAAGATCTAAATATGCCGCAGAATTTAAGAGCATGCGGACTGACATATGAGCAACTGATGAAGTCTTTAGAGACAATAACTGAAGCAGCATTAAAGGATGGATGCACAAAAGCAAATCCAAGGTTGCCAACAACAAACGATATTGAAGCAATTGTTAAGCAAATTTTTTAAGTTCACAAATTGTTTAAAAAGTAAACGCTCACAACTAATATTTTTCTTTTATACTATAAATAGCACAAGGAAGTGCAACTTTCATTAAGAGAGCAATGGGGCTTTTGAAAAAAGTTATTTTTTTTCAAAGCTCCTTTTTGTTTTTAATTTAATAAATCCTTTATAGGGCAAAGGAGGAAAAAGGTAGGATTGGATTAAAAATGGATCATGAAAATAAAGATAGGGTCATTCAGGAATATGTACCAGGTAAACAGGTAACATTAGCGCATATTATTGCGAATCCAGATTCAGATTTATATAAAAAATTAGGCCTATCAAATCTTTCAACTAATGCTATTGGAATTTTAACGATTACTCCTAGTGAAGCATCAATTATTGCTGCTGATATTGCCACAAAAGCTGGCAATGTGGAGATTGGGTTTGTAGACAGATTCAGTGGATCAGTTGTTCTGACAGGGGATGTATCTTCGGTCGAGTATGCACTGAATGAAGTTATAAATGGACTATCTTCGATATTGAATTTTTCTATTCCTCAGGTTACGAGAACATAGGAGATAACGATGAAGAAAATTATTTTGATTGGTAAAACCGGTAGTGGGAAAACAACCCTTTGTCAAAAGCTTCACGGGAAAGTCGTTGAATATCAAAAAACCCAGACAATAAATCCGTTTGAACATGCGATCGATACTCCTGGGGAATATATAGAAAATCGCTTTTATTATAAAGCCCTAATTGTAACAGCTGCAGATGCAGATGTTATTGTTTTAGTACAAGATTGTACTGAAGAGGATAGTTTCTTTCCTCCTTCCTTTGCTGCTGTTTTTCCAAAGCCCATTATTGGGATTGTTACAAAGATTGACTTAGCAAACAATAAGCGGCAAGTGAAAGCTGCAGAGGAACATTTGCAAATAGCCGGGGCTGAAAAGTTGTTTCATACGTCCGTTTCAACAGGTAAAGGAATTGAAGAATTAAGGAAGTATCTGGAGCTTGATTGAATTAAGACAACAGCTTAAGGAGAATTAAATAAAATATGAAAAAGCGAATTGTAATTGTCGATGATGAACCGATTACAAAAATCGATATACGCGAATTATTATGCGAAGCTGGCTACGATGTTGTGGGAGAAGCTTCCGATGGCTTTGAAGCAATAGATGTATGCAGAATGTATTCTCCCGATTTAGTTATCATGGACATTAAAATGCCCATTTTGGATGGATTAAAAGCAAGTAAAATGATTATGCGTGAAAAACTTGCAGGTGGAATTTTATTGCTTAGTGCTTTTAATGATACTGACTACATTCAACAAGCGAAGGAAGTTGGAGCGTTAGGTTATTTAGTTAAACCGCTGGATGAAAAATCATTTATTCCAACAATTGAAACGGCTATTGCAAAAGGAAAAGAATTGAACAGGCTAGAAATTGAAGTGAGAAAGGTATCACAAAAGCTAGAGGATAGAAAGGCAATAGACATTGCAAAAGGGTTACTTATGAGGGAACGCCAATTAACGGAAGATGAGGCCTATAAATTTATAAGAAAATTGAGCATGGATCGGCGCTGTTCCATGGGGGAGATTGCCAGAACAATCATGATCATGTATGAGTGATAAGAAACGGATCCTAGAACTTTGTCAACAGTATACCAACTTAACAAACGATGACATAGAAAAAATTTTGAAAATGGCTGATGTCGTAGACATCATGGTTGATTTTTTAGAATGTGATATCTTCATTGATGTACCAACAACAAGGAAGGATGAATCAATTGTTGTTTACCATTGTAAACCAAAGGGAAAGTCCATGTACTGGGATACTCCAGTCGGTGAAATGGCAAAACGAGAAAATGAACCAGGTGTGTGGCACGTAATGTCAACTGGTGAGCATACAAGTAATATAAAGGCGCAAACACAAGAAAACCGCTATGTGACACAAGATATTTATCCAATCTGTAATGAGCAGAAGGTTATTGGCACATTAATCATGGAAAAAGATATTAGTGATGATATTGAAAAAAATTTCAAGCTTAATGATCAGCGTCAAGAATTGCTGCCGTCTACTCTACTGTCAATCAAGAGCCTAAACGATTATTTAGACGATGCCATCTTAATTTTTGATAAAGACGGTTTTCTTCAATTCAAAAATGTGAAGGCTGAAATTCTTTATAAAAGCTTGGGTTTTATGGATGAAATTGAAGGAAAGCATTACGACGATTTGACTATCAATGAGATCACATTCGAGCAATTATTAGTAGACGAAGGACTTAACTTTAATCATGAGGTGAAGATTGGGGACTACTACTTCTTAATGAAAAAAGTGGTTGTTCCGAATAGTGAGGAAAAAATTGCGGTGGTGTTACGAGATATCACCCAGATAAAAGATAAAGACGCAGAATTGACCTTAAAAGCGGTAGCGATAAGGGAAATTCATCACCGGATAAAAAATAATCTGCAAACGATTGCCTCGTTGTTACGAATGCAGTCAAGAAGAAGTAATAACGCTGAGGCAAAACGATTACTAAAAGACAGTATGAATCGAATTTTGTCGATAGCGGCAACCCATGAATTATTATCAAAACAATTAAGCGATGCAATTAATTTAAATCAGGTAATCCAGTTTGTCCTAAATAACTTACATCAAAGCTATTCTGATAATAATAAAATTAGCCTGCATTATGTTTCTAATGAAGATTTTATGATTAACAGTGATCACGCCACAGTTATTGCTTTGATCATTAATGAGTTAGTACAAAATTGCTACGATCATGCTTTTGGGGAAAATAATGAAGGTACAATACAGGTTAAGGTGCACAAAGAGAATAGTAAAATTAACATTTCTGTTATCGATGATGGGGCTGGCTTTGACTTTTCAAATGAGGTAAAAAATAGCTTGGGCTTTTCCATTGTCCAGAGTTATGTAAAGGACAAATTAAAGGGAACTCTTCAATTCAATAGGCTGGAGAAGGGGACTGATATTTCCTTCCAGTTCGAATTACAAAATGAATAAAATTTAATTTGTATAATGTGACGCAATGCAGCGTCAAAATCCGGAAGCAAAGAGGCTTAAGGTTATAAGTAGTTTCTGTGTAAGAAATTATTATATCCTTAAGCCTTTTTGTTTTCTTGCGGGACAGGAGGTGAGGAGATGAATGAACAGATTTTAAGTGTTGGAATTGATATTGGAACTTCGACCACCCAGTTAGTTTTTTCGAATATTACGATTGAAAATATGGCATCAAGTTTTACTGTACCAAGAATTGTCATTGTTGATAAGAAAGTTATTTATAAGAGTCGAATTATTTTCACACCGCTGCTTTCTGATAACAAAATTGATATGGAAAAAATTGAAGAGTTTGTCAATCAAGAGTATGAAAATGCAGGAATTCAAAAAAAAGATATTCAAACCGGAGCCGTTATTATAACTGGGGAAACAGCTAGAAGGGAAAATGCCAACGATGTATTGCAAACATTAAGCGGATTTGCTGGTGATTTTGTTGTAGCAACGGCAGGGCCTGATTTGGAGAGCATTATTGCAGCTAAGGGAGCAGGAATGCATGTTTTTTCAGAGGAGCATTCCACGTCGGTCATCAACATTGATATTGGTGGAGGTACTAGTAATCTAGCCTATTTAAATAAAGGTGAAGTCATAGATACAGGCTGTCTGGATATTGGTGGAAGGCTCATCAAAATTGACCCGGGATCTAAGAAGGTAACCTATATTTCACCAAAAATAAAGGAATTGATTAAGGAAAGAAATTTGAAGGTTGAAGAGGGCAAGACAACATCGTGCGAACAATTGCAGCCAATTATAAATGAAATGGTACAAATAATTGAACAAAGTGTTGGTATGGAAACTACTTCTTCATTTTATCATCAGGCAATTACACATAAAGGATTACAACCACAAGCAAAGGCGAAGTATTTATCATTTACGGGAGGTGTTGCCGATTCTATCTATAACGAGTCAGATGAAGATCCCTTTAAATTTGGTGATATTGGAATTCTTCTTGGAAAAGCTATCCGCCAATCAATGCTTATGAGTGCCTTTAACATCATTACGCCGGCAGAAACAATAAGAGCAACAGTTGTTGGGGCAGGCACCCATACAACCGAGATAAGCGGCAGTACGATTACGTATACAGATGGTCTTTTTCCTCTAAAGAATCTTCCAGTATTGAAGATTGCGAAAGAAGAAGAAACACTGGATGCTCGTTTACTAAGTGAAACAATCCAAAAGAAACTGGATTGGTTTAAGGTAGATGGAAACATCGAAAATGTAGCAGTTGCTTTTTGTGGAAAGCTAAATCCTTCATTCCGGGAAATTCAATGGTACGCAGAGGGCCTGCTAGATGGAATGGAGAGTTTGCTTACAAAACGATTTCCTATGGTTATCATCACAGAACAAGATATTGCAAAAGTATTAGGTCAGACCATTTATGCAAAAATTGGGTATCCAATAGACCTTATTTGTATAGATGGAATTCATGTGGAAAATGGCGATTACATCGATATCGGGTATCCGGTAGCTGATGGAAGCGTTCTTCCCGTAGTGATTAAAACGTTAGTGTTTCATTAATTTTGCCTTGAGAGGAGGATATTTATGATTTTAAAAACAAAACTCTTTGGTCGGACATACCAGTTTAAAAGTGTTAACGAAGTAATGGCAAAGGCTAATGAGGAAAAATCAGGAGATAAATTAGCACAGATTGCAGCGGAGTCTGCCGAGGAAAGGGTAGCAGCAAAGGTGGTTGTCGCAAACTTAACGTTGGCTGATTTGCGTAACAATCCGGCTGTCCCTTATGAAATCGACGAAGTTACGAGAGTCATTCAAGATTCTGTTAATGAAAAAATTTATAACGAAATTAAAAACTGGACCGTACAGGAACTTCGTGAATGGATCTTGGACCAAAATACAACAGGTTTAATGATTAGGAGAGTTTCAAGGGGTTTAACCTCGGAAATGGTTTCAGCTGTCACAAAATTAATGTCTAATCTCGATTTGGTTTATGCTGCCAGAAAGGTAAGAGTCTCCGCAACGGCTAATACAACGATTGGGTTGGAAGGAACCTTATCAGCGCGGCTTCAGCCAAACCATCCTACAGATGATCCGGATGGTATTATTGCCTCCATTATGGAAGGGTTATCTTACGGTGTTGGGGATGCCGTTATCGGATTGAATCCGGTAGATGATTCAGTCGAAAGTGTATCGAGAATTTTAAGGAAATTTGATGAATTTAAAAATAAGTGGGAAATTCCGACGCAAATTTGTGTTTTGGCACATGTCACTACCCAAATGGAAGCCATTCGAAAAGGGGCCCCATCCGATTTGATTTTCCAATCAATTGCCGGTTCGGAAAAGGGAAACACCGCGTTTGGTATTAGTGCCTCGTTACTGGAAGAAGCACGTCAGCTTGCGTTAAAAGAAGGAACAGCTATGGGGCCAAATGTCATGTACTTTGAAACGGGACAAGGCTCTGAATTATCAGCTAATGCTCATCATGGTGTCGACCAATTAACAATGGAGGCACGCTGCTATGGGTTTGCAAAACAGTTCCAACCATTTTTGGTTAACACCGTAGTTGGTTTTATTGGGCCGGAATTTCTTTATGATTCCAAACAAGTAATCCGTGCCGGTCTTGAAGACCATTTTATGGGTAAATTAACTGGAATTCCAATGGGCTGTGATGCCTGCTACACGAATCATATGAAGGCAGACCAGAACGATATTGAAAACTTAGCAGTTTTATTAGCATCAGCTGGAGTTAACTATTTCATGGGTATACCTCATGGAGACGATGTCATGCTGAATTACCAGTGTACAGGCTACCATGACACTCCGACATTACGAGAACTGTTGGGGCTAAAACCGATTAAGGAATTTGAGCAATGGATGTTCAAAATGGGCTTTATTGATGAATATGGCAAGTTAACTTCAAAAGCCGGCGATGCATCGACGTTCTTAAAATAAGGAAAGGAGGAATTTTGAATGGTGAATGAGACAGAATTAAAATCCTTGATCGCAAATATTTTAAAAGACATGGTTGGAGATGAAAAGGAAGAAAAACAAAAGATTGAGGTGCAAGGGGCGGAACAACTAGTCTGTCTTGATTGTGAAGAAGCATGTTTAGAGGACATTACGGAGTTTGATATTAAGAAGCAATTACTCGTACCAGAACCGGAGGATAAAGAAGGATATTTAAAAATGAAAGAGAAAACCCCGGCAAGAATTGGTGTTTGGCGGGCCGGCCCTCGTTATAAGACAGTTACGTCCCTTCGCTTTCGAGCAGACCACGCGGCCGCGCAAGATGCCGTTTTCTCCCATGTTTCAGAGGAGTTTGTTGAAAAAAATGGTCTGATTCCGTTTCAAACTCTTTGTCAAAGTAAGGATGAATATTTAACCCGGCCTGACCTTGGTAGACAGTTTTCGGATGAAATGGTTCAGAAAATGAAGGATGTCTGCGGTAAACCGACAGTACAATTGGTGGTCGGTGACGGCCTAAGCTCTGCCGCCATTGAAGCCAATATGGAAGATATCCTTCCAGCTATTAAACAAGGCCTAAAGATGTACGGAATTGACATTAACAATATCATGTTTGTGAAATATTGCCGGGTTCCTGCGATGGATGTGATCGGTGAAGCAACAGATGCGGATGTTGTTTGCCTGCTTGTTGGAGAACGTCCAGGATTAGTTACAGCGGAGTCGATGAGTGCCTATATTGCTTATAAACCGACCGTTGATATGCCGGAAGCAAGAAGAACAGTTGTCTCCAATATTCATAAAGGCGGCACATCTCCAGTAGAAGCAGGCGCCCATATTGCTGAAGTCATCAAAAAGAATGATTGACAAAAAGGCTTCCGGCATTGATTTGAAAAATTAACGGAAATGGGAGAGATAAAATGAAACATGAACCGATCCACGCAACAGTTTTGAGTGTAAAAATAATTTCTAATGTCAACCCTGATTTATCAGAGAAGCTTGCATTAAAACCTCATCATAAAAGTATTGGTTTAATTACAGCTGATATTGATGATGTTACCTATACCGCATTGGATGAAGCAACAAAAGCAGCGGATGTAGACGTTGTTTATGCCAAATCAATGTATGCCGGAAGCGCCAATGCCTCAACGAAGTTAGCCGGGGAAATCATTGGGATTCTTGCTGGTCCAAGTCCAGCCGAAGTAAGGAGCGGAATCAATGCAGCTATAGACTTTATTGAAAATGGCGCCCATTTTGTTAGCGCAAATGATGATAACTCGATTCCGTACTATGCTCATTGTATCTCTAGGACAGGATCTTATTTATCACAAGTAGCCGGTATTAAAGAGGGAGAAGCAATTGCCTACTTGATTGCACCTCCACTAGAGGCTATGTATGGTCTAGATGCTGCATTAAAAGCAGCAGACGTTCAACTTGCAGCATTTTATGGTCCACCTTCAGAAACAAACTTTGGCGGCGGTTTATTAACAGGCAGTCAATCAGCTTGTAAAGCAGCATGTGATGCTTTTGCGGCGGCAGTTGAATTTGTAGCAGAAAATCCAACGAATTTTTAGGTAGTTGACTATGAATACAACTGCTCTTGGACTCATTGAAGTAAGAGGATACGTCGGAGCAATCGAAGCCGCAGATGCCGCGCTGAAAGCTGCAAACGTCACATTGCAAAATATAGAAAAAATTAGAGGTGGACTAGTCACCATCATGGTGATTGGGGATGTAGGGGCAGTTAAAGCAGCTGTGGAGGCTGGGGCAGAGGCAGCAGCCAAATGCAGTACAATTCTATCGTCCCATGTCATCGCAAGAGTTCATGAAGAAACAGAACAGATCCTTATTCAACCTCGTAGGAAAGCAACTCTTCCTAATGTAGAGGATCAATCTCAATTAGTTATGGAAGAACTAGAAGAGACGATAGAAACGGAAGAAATTGGATCAGTGAAAGAAGAAGAGTTCCATCCTACTGTAGAAGAAGCTGAGCTAATTACACAGCAACAAGAAAAATTAGTTGAAAAATCCTCGGAGCCAGATATCAACAATCTTGAAGGGCTAACTGTTGAGGAGCTAAGAAAACTTGCTCGTTCCTGTCATATTAAAAATATAAAGCCCAGCCAAATAAAATATGGCAGAAAGGAATTTCTATTGGAAATATTAACAAATCATTTAAAGGAGATCCAAGGTAAATGACCTTATTAGATAAAGATTTGCGTTCGATACAAGAGGCACGTGAGTTAATTGGCAAGGCGAAAGCCGCGCAATCACAGCTTGCACTGTTAAGCCAAGAACAGATTGATCGAATTGTTAAGGCAATTGCCGAAGCTGGCTATGATAATAGGGAGGAACTGGCAAAAATTGCAGCGGTAGAAACAGGATTCGGCAAATGGGAGGACAAAGTGTTAAAAAACGCCTTTGCTTCTCAGGCCGTGTACGAATCACTTAAGGATTTAAAAACAATTGGCATTCTAAAAGAGGATATGCAACAGAAAGTAATGGAGATTGGTGTTCCATTAGGAGTAATTGCAGCATTAATTCCCTCGACCAATCCGACATCGACAACCATTTACAAAGCGATGATTTCCCTTAAAGCCGGAAATGCAATTATTTTTTCGCCCCATCCAAACGCTATTAACTGCATTTTGGAAACAGTCCGGGTGATTAAAGAAGCTGCGGTAAAAGCGGGATGTCCAAGCGATGCTATAAGCTGTATGTCGATTCCAGCTATTGAAGGTACAGAAACGTTAATGAAACATAAGGATGTCTCATTAATTCTAGCAACTGGCGGGTCCGCAATGGTAAAGGCTGCCTATTCGTCGGGAACCCCTGCAATCGGGGTAGGACCTGGAAATGGCCCTGCCTTTATTGAAAGAACTGCTAATATTCCATTAGCTGTAAAACGAATCTTTGATTCTAAAACCTTTGATAATGGCGTTATTTGTGCTTCTGAGCAATCAATTGTCGTAGAGGAGTGCATCCGTGAAGAAGTAATTGAAGAATGTTCAAAGCAGGGCGGTTATTTTCTTTCTGAAAGAGAGCGAAAACAATTAGAGAAATTTATAATGCGCTCTAATGGAACAATGAATCCAGCGATTGTTGGAAAAAGCGTTGAGCAAATAGCCAAATTAGCAGAATTAAACATTCCGGATGGCACAAGAGTATTAATTGCCAAGGAATCAAGAGTCGGACGAGACGTACCATACTCACGGGAAAAACTAGCACCAATCTTGGCTTTTTATACAGAAAAAGATTGGCAGGCAGCATGTGAGAGATGCATACAACTTCTTTTGAATGAAGGAGCGGGGCATACCTTAATCATTCACTCTGAAAATGAAGAAGTAATTAAACAATTTGCCTTGAAGAAACCAGTTTCAAGATTACTAGTTAATACTCCTGGTGCTCTAGGGGGTATTGGGGCAACGACTAATCTTGTCCCAGCACTTACACTTGGTTGCGGTGCTGTTGGAGGAACATCTACATCGGATAATATTGGTCCGTTGAACTTGATCAATATTCGCCGTGTTGCCTATGGAGTTAAGGAACTGGAGGATCTGAGGGAAAATACACCAACATGTGAACCATCCTTTGGGGTTTGCGATCAAAAGGAATTGATTGAATCAATCGTGAAGCAAGTGCTGGCACAATTACATTAACTAGATGATTGTTTTAATGAAAATGATGAATTTAAACATAAAAATTCGAGGAGGAAGTAAAAATGGCAAACACAAATGCATTAGGAATGATTGAAACAAAAGGATTAGTTGGAGCAATTGAGGCAGCAGATGCAATGGTAAAAGCAGCAAATGTCACTTTAATCGGGAAGGAACAAATCGGTGCTGGCCTTGTTACAGTAATGGTTCGCGGAGATGTTGGCGCTGTTAAAGCGGCAACAGATGCCGGTGCTGCAGCTGCTGAACGTGTCGGTGAATTAATTTCAGTTCATGTAATCCCACGCCCACATACAGAAGTAGCTGCAATTTTGCCTAATGTAAATGTTGAAGAGTAAGAAAGAACGACTGACCCGTATACAAAACTTAAAAATACGTTGTTGCATTCAAGGAGACTTCTTTAGTCGTACGGGCCAGTCTTCTTTTTATAAGGAAGTGACATAAATGGCTGTGCTAACTGAAAGTGAGATTCGTAAACTTCTAAAAGGAAAAGGTCTTAAAACAACAGATGCATTAGAAATTCCCAAAGGGACAGTTGTAACACCATCGGCCAAAGGATTTTTAGCTGAGCACCATATTAAACTGAAGTTTATTGAGAAGCAAACTGCTATAAATGGGCAGCAAGTCGCAGCAAAGATAGATAAGTCGGAAGAAAAGAGATATCCTTATCGAACTTTATATGGAGGCAATTTAGAAAAAAAACCGGAGCATATGACAGCCTTGTATGGCAATGTTCTCGTATTTAAAGACCATAAACGGATTGTTTTACGTGGAAAACTAGATTCACTAGAGTCAAAGATTATGGAAACGCAAATTGCATTTCAAAAACTTAAAGTTCCAAGATTGGTTGAAGATCTGCAAGAGATTCTGGAGTTTGTAAGGAATATCCTTAGATGTGAAGTACTTGGGGAAGAAGTAAAGGAATTTTATCTCCAACACATGAATCCCACCGAGCTAAGGGAAATGTCCCACCATCCGAATAAATATTTCGGAACCGGACATTTTATTCCAGACTATCAAATGGGAGAAGAAGTTGTTCTTCTAAACTCCTTAAGAAGTTCGGTTCGAGAAACGGAATTAGCTGCTTACGCTGCTTTTAGAACAGAGACAGGCGATGCTGAGCGAGGCGATATTATCCTAGCACTAAACCGTCTTTCCTCCTTATTTTACATTATGATGTTTAAGTTTAAAACTGGCCAGTACAAATCATAAGAAGGATGGTGAGATGGATTGCAAATCGAAACACTAATCACTGAGGTTTTCTCGAAAGTAAAGGAACAGTTCATTGAGGTTGAAGCATCCGGTCGCCATATTCATTTAAATCGGACAGCGATTGATCAATTATTTGGAGAAGGATATCAATTAACAAAGAACCGAGAACTTTCACAGCCAGGTCAATTTGTTTGTAAAGAAAGGCTGACCATTATTGGCCCAAAAGGGAAATTCGAAAACGTTGTAATTTTGGGACCGGAACGAAAGGACTCGCAAGTTGAAGTATCGTTAACAGATGCTGTAACTCTTGGTATTAAAGCTCCAGTTCGTGAAAGCGGTAATATTTTCGGCACCCCTTCCATCATTTTAAAGTCGCCTATAGCTAAAATCATGCTGCCAAATGGTGTCATTGCTGCCAAAAGGCATATACACGTAAGTCCAGAGGATGCCAAACGTTTTAAACTGGAAGACAAGGAAATTGTCCAGGTCAAGGTGTATGGCAGTCGCCCATTGATCTTTGATGATGTATTAGTCCGAGTTAGTGAAAAATATCGCACCTATATGCATATTGACTATGATGAGGCAAATGCCTGTGGCTTTAGCAAAGGTACCTTGGGCCGAATTATTAAAAATGGCGCTTAGGAGGTGATAGTAATGGATTTTGAACGATTAGTAGAGGCTGTTTATCAGGAACTTGCTTGTAAACTGAAACAAGATAAAAAGCAAGGATCGGTATGTGTCCTCTCCCACAATCGGGTTCCTGAACTAGAACGGATTTTCAAAGAATCCTCTGATATCGTTTATTTTTCTAAAGAAAATTACTTGGAGCATGGTCCGTATAAAATGGTCCTCATTCCTCGTTTAACAGTTACGATGCTGGCAAATTTGGCAAATGGTATTGGAACAACAGTTGAAGAACAATTTATTCTCTATCAATTATTACAGGGCCAAAAGGTTATCGTGTTGCAAAATGGAGTGGAATACCGTGAATACAAGAAGCAGTCACCTGCGTTATTATATAAAGTTTATGAGGAATATGAAAAGAAATTAAAAGGTTTTGGAGTTTTCTTTTTATATAGTAATGAATTGTTAAAAGAGCCAAAACAATTAGAGAAAGAAAAACCGGAACAGTTGACGGAGCAAGAACTGAAAGTTCCCTGTAAAAAAAGTTCAAAAATCACCAAGAGAGTGATTTCTGAAGCTGATTTACAAAAAATGCATTTACAAAATATAAAGGAAATCATCATTAGTGACAAAAGTATCATCACTCCACTTGCAAAAGACTTTATTCGGACACATCATTTGGTGATTACTCATCAAGGCAGGGAATTGTCATGATTGTCGGAAAAGTTGTCGGAAGTCTATGGGCTACAAGAAAAGACGATAAATTAAATGGGTTAAAGTTTCTCGTAATAGAACCTCTATATGAGAATGGTGATATGAAAGGCTATTTCGTTGCCGCTGATAATGCCGGTGCTGGTGTCAATGATTTGGTACTGATTAGTCAGGGCGGGGGTGCAAGGGCGTCACTCGAAAATCCAAACATACCAGTTGATGCCGTAATTGTCGGGGTCATTGATTCAATCGAGGTTGAAAATGAATAATGCTATTGGAGTATTGGAGCTTCGGAGTATCAGCAGAGGCTATTTGACAGCTGATTACATGTTTAAAAAAGCACCAGGCCCTTTCATGTTCACTTTCGGGGATTGATCCTAAATATATAGTAGATTCTTCAGAAATACACTCTCCAAGTACGGAACTAAAACATTTAATCCTAAATAAAAAATTGGGGGACTCCAATAATGGGAATCAATGATATTATTTTGTATTTAATGGTTATTTTTATGGTGATAGGGGCTTTAGATAAGTGCTTCAAAAATAAAATCGGTTTAGGCGATAAGTTTGATGAAGGGATTATGGCAATGGGCTCTTTAACATTGGCCATGGTTGGGATTATCGTAATTGCACCTGTATTGGCAAAGGTATTAAGTCCAATAATTGTCCCTATTTATAGTGCCCTTGGTGCTGACCCATCGATGTTTGCAACAAGTCTTTTGGCGATTGATATGGGTGGCTTCCAGTTGGCTCAGGAGATGGCTAAAACACCGGATGCTGCAATGTTTTCAGGGGTTATCTTAGGATCAATGATGGGACCGACCATTGTGTTCTCGATTCCTGTTGCATTAGGAATTATTGAAAAGAAAGATCATAAGTTTTTAGCGACCGGGATTTTGGCAGGAATGATTACCATTCCTCTTGGGTGTTTAGCAGGAGGGCTAACAGCTGGGTTTTCAATTATTATGATTTTGAAAAACCTTGTTCCAATCATTTTAGTTTCCGCTTTAATTGTGGTAGGTCTTTGGTTAATACCTGAAAAAATGATCAAAGGGTTTACCATTTTTGGACATGGTGTTGTGGTTGTTGCAACAATTGGTCTTGCGGTTGGGATTATTCAGACATTAACTGGGCTAACAGTTATTCCGGGAACAGCAAAAGTGGAAGAAGGGGTTTCCATCGTCGGCAGTATTGCGATAGTTCTAGCAGGAGCTTACGTTATGGTTGATGTAATTACGATAGTATTCAAAAAGCCACTGTTGAAATTAGGGAAGCTTCTCGGTATGAATGAGATAGCTGCAGCTGGTATGATTGCAACTTTAGCTAATAATATTCCGATGTTTTCGATGTTAAAAGATATGGATGACCGCGGTAAAATTATCAATGTTGCTTTTTCTGTATCTGCAGCCTTTGTATTTGGTGACCACTTAGGCTTTGCAGCTGGTGTAGCAAAAGATATGATCTTCCCAATGATTGTTGGTAAACTAGTTGGAGGAATTACGGTAATCTTTGTTGCGATTTTTATCGCTAACAGAATGTTTGGAAAGACAGGAGATAAAGGTGGACAATCTCCACTTGCTAAAGCTAACTAAAGTTTTTGGTTTGATGCAATTTTCATGTCTGAATTATGGTCGTTTTCCTTGTTTGGTTGTTCAGAAAAAATATCTCTTTTGAATTAGAATAGATATATTTTACAAAATGTCATAAAATCGCCAATTAATTATGAATTTCTCATGATATAATTAAATTGGCACAACGGCGTGCAATAAAAGCAAAGGAGCTTTATAGAGATTTTTTTCTCTTTAAAGCTTCTTTTTTTTGGAAAAGGTGGATAGGAAAGGATTGTTTTGAAAGTAATACACACGTATTTTAATTTTCTGGAGATGCGAATATAAGTAATTGGGTAAATAAAACTGAAAAAATTATGGGTATTGAGGAAGAGAAAATATGAAACTCAAATGATGGAGAAGAGAGGGATGGAACGTAGATATAATGCCGTTCATTTAGAAGAGGACATAAAGATGGGAAACAAATCGATACATATCACGGAGTGAATATACAGAAAGAAGGTAAGAATCTAAATGAAATTCAAAAGTATTAAAATGCGTACATTGGCAATTATACTTCCTTTATTACTGGTGATTTTTGGGTCTATCACATCGGTCACCTATATTAATGATAAAGGTCTACTGGAAGAACAGATAAATTATCGAATGAAAAATAGATTAGATGGTGTGACACAATCCGTAGAAAACTATTTGCTGGAAACAAGTAGTATACCTGAGCAACTTACCAGGATGATTGAAGTATCACCAAAGAGCTACTCTCTATCAAATTACCAAAAAATCCTTACAAATGTTTTTTCTTCAAATAAAAATGCGTTTGGAGGAGGAATCTTTTTTGAACCTTATAAATATAAAAAGGATTTAAGATATTTTTCAACCTATGCTTACTGGGATCAAAATGCAATAAAAACAACACAAAAATACAGTGATGTAAAATTTGATTACACATCTCAAGATTGGTATCAAATTGCAACCAATACTGATAAACCTGTTGTGCTAACAAGTCCGTATCTCGATACGAACGTAAACGCCTCTATGGTAACGGCTACTGCTCCATTTTATGATCAGCAAAAACAATTTCTTGGTGTGGTCACAGCTGATATTGACTTAAGTCAAATCCAAAAAACGATTGAGGATATTCAAGTTGAAAAAACAGGTTATGCATTTTTAATAGATAATAATGGAACATATATTGCTGCACCTGACTCCGAAAAAGTGATGAAAGCGAAGATTACAGAAGATAATGATGCCAATTTGGCGAAGTTAGGCAGTCAAATTATCGAAAAGAAAAACGGATCCCTTCGCTTCACAAATAGCAGTAATGTGGACACTTCTTTATTTTTTAAAAAAATACCAAACACAAATTGGACAATTGGTCTAGTGGTTCCAGATGATGAATTGTATGCATCATTAAGTTCACTTTCAAACATTTTAATCATTGTCAGTTTGGTAGGAATTGCATTAATTGTTTTAGTGATTCTTTTTTATAATCAATCCATTGTGAAAAATATTAATAAAGTCAATGACATGGCTTTAACATTGGCTAATGGCGATTTCCAACATCAGTTAGATATCAAGAGCCAAGATGAGTTTGGAAAAATGGCCGGCTATTTAAATCAAATGAAAGATAACTTTTTACACATCATTCAACAAGTGAAAAGTCAATCAGACCAAGTGGCAGCAACCTCTGAAGAATTATCGGCTATCGCTGAAGAAACGAGCACAGCAAACGTTCAGATTAATAATGCAATTCAGGAAGTCGCTATTGGATCCAAAACACAGGTGGAAAGAACCACCCATTCAACAGGGGTAGCTGAAGAAATTACAACTAGAATGGAACAAGCATTAGGTTCTAATACTTCCATTTCAAACTTGATATCAGAAACGAACGATAAAGCTAATAACGGTAGCGCAGTGGTTAGGAAGGCGATTTCCCAAATTGATTTGGTTCATCAAACGACTGAAGAAACAGCCAGTCGGGTGGATGAATTAGGTGAAAAATCCAAACAAATTAATCAGATTGTTGATTTGATTACCGCTATTTCCGAACAAACGAATTTGCTGGCATTAAATGCCTCTATTGAAGCGGCGAGAGCCGGAGAAAACGGCAGAGGTTTTGCGGTGGTAGCAAATGAAGTAAAAACTTTAGCGCAACAATCACAGGAAGCGGCAAAAAATATTTCTGTAATTATTGAAGATATTGAAAGCGAAGTCGAGAAAACCGTTACGGCAATGAATAATAATAAACAAATGGTCCAAGATGGACTGGAATTTGTCAATCAAAGTGGTAAAACATTTAATGAAATTGCCCAAATGATAGGCGAAGTTGCGAAAATGTCAAAAGAAGTTTCAGATCATTTAATGGGGGTTAATAACAGTTCCGAGGAAATGGTAAAAGATATTGAAAACGTAGCGAACATAGCTGAACAAGCATCAGAAAGAATACAAAATGTCGCGATGTCAGCGAAAGAGCAAAATTTGGCAATGGGCGAAATTGCTGTATCAGCTGAAACACTTAAAAAAATGGCCCAAGAGTTACAGGAATCGACCAGTATGTTTAAAATATAAAAAATTGGTGCAAGAGTAAGAGGGAATTGAAAAGAATCCCGAGCCAATATTTTGTGAATATACAGAGACTGATAAGTCTTCGTGTAAATAATTGGGGAATTTTTAACCAATTTTACAAGCAAAATTAGGCTGATTCTACAAAGTTTCAGCCTTTTATTTTATAAAATCAAGCTAAGGTAAAGCGTGAGCATAATATTGTTTTGTCAGGATAGTACAAAAAATGTAAAAAAATTATAAAAAATAGCAAAATATTCAGAATTATATCAAAAAATATGGTAAAATTTAATCACCTTAAAAAAAGAGAATATTAAATGCTGCGGGGACGGTGATGGAATGGAATGGCAGATGCGGATCTTAGAACTATGCCTTATTGCAATAATCGTATTTGGTATTTTAATTGTGGTATATTTTGTAGGAAAGCTTGCTGTACAATCCAAAAAACTAAAAACGAGTGAACAATACTACCAGTCCCTCTACGATCATAATCCCGATATGATTTTAACAATAGACTTGAAGGGGAATCTGTTAAGCGCTAATTCGGTAGTCGAGTCTTATGGTTATACCATAGAAGAACTGCTCCAACGTCCGTTTGCTGAATATGTTGCCCCGGAGAAGTTAAAGAAAACCGTAAAATACTTTAGAAAGTCGATAAACGGTACAGCCGCAAATTACGAAACAACGATTTACAGCAAATCAGGAGCACGAATCGAATTGGATGTAACCAGCATTCCCATTATTATTAATGAAAAAATTGTCGGCGCCTATGCTATTCTTAAGGATATTACGAGATTTAAACAGGCGCAAAAAGCCCTTATGGAAGCGGAATTGAAATATCGCAGTTTAGTCGAGGAATCTTTGGTCGGTATTTATATTATCCAAAATGGCCGGTTCGTGTATGTGAACCCACAATTATTACAATGGTTTGGTTATACGTATGAAGAAATAATTGGAGAAAAACTTTCCGAATTCATTCATCCTGAAGACGTAGCCTTTGTACAGGAAAATATTCAAAAAAGGTTTACTAATAAAAATAAAGGGATGAAATACCAATATCGTGGAATAAAAAAAGATCAAAGTATTATTTATCTGGAAGTGTATGGGACGAAAACGATTTATCAAGGGAAACCGGCTGTCATTGGAAGTGTCATTGATATTACCGAGCAAAAAATGGCTGAAGAGAAGATCAAACATCTGGCCTACTATGATGCTTTGACCGGGCTGCCTAACCGTTATCAATTTACATCCCACTACCAGGAAACAATGGCAAACCGAGAGATTAAAACAGCAGCGATCCTTTTCCTTGACTTGGATCGCTTTAAATTAATCAATGATACATTAGGCCATGACATGGGCGATCTTTTATTAAAAAAGGTCTCCGAGCGGCTAAAAGATTGTATCCTCCCTGATGATTGTCTTGCAAGATTAGGCGGAGATGAATTCATTCTATTTCAGCCCAATGTTAACCAAGAAGGAGCTTTAAAAACAGCGGAGAAAATTTTATCACGTTTAAATGAACCATTTTTGTTAAATGAATATGAAATGTATGTCACACCAAGTTTGGGAATCAGCCAATATCCTCAAGATGGTGACGATATTGGCATATTAATTAAGAAAGCCGATTTGGCAATGCACCAGGCAAAAAGAATGGGGAAGAACAATTATCAATTTTACGAAAAAAGGTCAATGGAACAAATAAACGATAGATTGGAGCTGGAGAAAGACCTCCGCAAGGCGTTGGAACGGGAAGAGTTTATCTTATTCTATCAGCCGAAGCTGGATATTTTTACGGGAAAAATTGTTGGTGTAGAGGCCTTGATTCGTTGGCAGCATCCACAAAAAGGAATGATTTCGCCAGCCCAATTTATACCTTTGGCCGAAGAAACCGGCATGATTATTCCAATTGGGGAATGGGTACTGCGAAAAGCCTGTTTAGACGCAAAGGCGTTTCGCGAAGCAGGATTTCCGCCGCTGGTTGTTTCCGTTAACCTATCATTGCAGCAGTTTTTTCAACCTAACTTTTCTCAGATGGTCGGCCAGGTATTAACAGAAACGGAGATGCCTCCGGAACTCCTAGAACTGGAGATTACCGAAAGTATGATGATAGATACTCATCATGCACTCATGATTGTTCGTGAATTACGGAAATTTGGGGTTAGAATTAGTTTGGATGATTTTGGGACAGGGTATAGCTCACTCCATTACTTAAAGCAATTTCCCATTGATAAATTAAAAATTGATCAGTCGTTTATTCGTGATTGTCTTGTCAATTCTAATAATGCCACAATCGTAAAAACAATTATTGCCATGGCCCATCAGTTACAATTAGAAATTAATGCTGAAGGGGTGGAAACAAAAGAGCAGCTATTATTTCTTCAACAGAATGATTGTCATGAAGTGCAAGGATATTTATTTAGTAAACCGTTACCTATTGAAGAAATTCAAGCTAACTTTGACGATATAGTGAAAGCGGCCAGCCAACTAAGTAAGGTAGACCCAAAATTAGGGCTGGTACTTTAATCAATTGAAAAAATGGCGAGAAAGCAAGGGAAGGAAAACAAATTAGGACCCTTGCTTTCTCCATTTAAGAGAATCGTGGTATAATAGTCTCTATAATTTTTTATCAAAGAAGTGTAGTAAAGTGAATAGGTTAAAATTCAACTTAAAAAGTAAGGCTCTTCCATTGTTAAATAAATATTTTACCGGGGCAGCGATTGATTACAGGGAAATGATAGCTATCATTATCCCGCTTGTAGTTGATCAGGCCTTTCTTGTTTTAATGAGTTTTTTAAACACGGCGATGATCAGCTCGGCCGGGGTCGCTGCTGTTAGTGCTGTAAGTATGGTAGATTCATTAAATATTTTCCTAGTGAATGTATTTATTGCGGTGGCAACCGGCGGCACCGTAATCGTGGCGCAGTATAAGGGCAGCGGGAACATGACAATGGTATCAAAAACAGCAACACAGGCTATTACGGCGGTAACGTTATTTTCCGTTGTGATTAGTTCTCTCGTTATCATTTTTCACATACCGACTTTAAATCTCTTGTTTGGCAAGGCGGAAGCGGATGTGTTTCACAATGCTACCATCTATCTGATTGGCAGCTGTATTTCCTATCCATTCATTGCCATCTTTCAAGCGGTGTGTGGTTCATTACGAGGTGTCGGCGAAACAAAACCATGCTTAAAATTATCATTAATAATGAATGTTACCAACACCGTTCTTAATGTATTGTTCATAACCATTTTGCATCTCGGTGTGAAGGGTCTAGTAATGTCTATCCTGCTGGCAAGAGTGCTCGGAATGATTACTTCATTGATCTACATTATTAAATATAATGAGACAATCCAATTTGAGGTAAAAAAAGCGTTGAAACTCGATGTATCCATTCTCAAAAAAGTAATGTTTATCGGGCTTCCGTTTGCGGCGGAGCAGTTATTTTTCAATGGTGGCAAATTGTTAACACAAACATTCATTGTCCAGTTAGGAACATTGGCAATGACGGCTTATGCCATCGGTAACTCGTTTGCTTTGTTATTCCAAATTGGACCCAATTCCTTAAGCATTGCGATTGTAACGGTAGTTGGTCAATGTATTGGCCAAAGAAACATCGAGGATGCCCGAAAATTTATTAAATCTACTATTGGCCTTTCTTCGATCCTGTTTGTGATTTCATCAGTAATCATCTTGCCGTTTTATCCATTATTAATCAAACTGTTCAGCCCGCCTGATAAAATCATCGGTACAATTTTTATCCTTGTGCTCATTTCAGCCATTGCCCAGCCGATTTTGTGGTCACCTAGTTTTATTATGCCATCTGCGCTGCGGGCGGCGGGAGATTCAACGTTTACCTCTGTGACATCGCTTTTCACCATGTGGCTGCTGCGGGTCGTTCTTGGATATGTTTTGGGGATTACCTTCGGCTTTGGGATTATCGGTGTTTGGGTTGCCATGATCATTGAATGGGGCGCGCGCGGGCTTATTTTTACGGAAAGATTCAAAGGAAAGAAATGGTATGCACATCGACTTGTGTAAAAAAACTATAAAGCTTAAACTTGTTAAACGCTTCTTCCGATATTGGGAGGAGCTTTTTCTTTTTAAAAACTTGAAGTCTTGCCTTTTAGAAACTATAGCATTATAATATGTTAGTATATTAAATTGTTATCATGATAATATGGTAACGTACTAAAGTAAAATAAATTAAAGGTGGTTTTTTCAAATGAAACGAATTGCAGCTTTTGTCTTACTCATAGCAGCTGTATTTTCAGTACTTACGGCATGCTCAGGAAAAACAACAGGATCAAAAGATAAGGATAAAACGCTTGTAATTGGTATTGATGATAAATTCGCTCCGCTTGGGTTCCGTGACGAAAATAACAATATTGTTGGTTTCGATATTGATTATGCAAAAGCAGCAGCGAAAAAAATGGGCCAAAAGGTAAAATTCCAGCCGATCGATTGGAGTACAAAAGAGTCCGAATTAAGCAGCGGCCGGATTGATCTTATTTGGAATGGCTATACTATAACCGATGAACGAAAACAGAAGGTTCTGTTTACAAAGCCTTATTTAAAAAATGCCCAAGTTGTTGTCACGAAGGCAGACTCAAACATTACCAAACTGGCTGATTTAAAAGGCAAAGTCGTCGGACTGCAGTCCCTTTCATCAGCGGCTGATGCCTTAAATGCCAACCCGATCAAGTCCAAAATCAAAACCGTGACTGAGTTTAAAGATAATGTCCTTGCTCTAAATGATTTAAAGAGCGGCCGCCTGGATGCCGTCGTCATTGATGAGGTTGTCATTGATTATTACATGACAAAGGAAAAAAATACTTTTAAAGTACTTGATGAGTCCCTTGCTCCTGAAGAATACGGTATCGGTGTGAAGAAAGGAAACGAGAAATTATTAACGAAACTTCAAAAAGCACTCGATGAAATGAATCAGGATGGGACAGCGGCAGAGATTTCAAAAAAATGGTTTGGGGAAAATAAAGTATTAAACTAATATCTATAAAGGCAAAGCAGGATTTCCCTCGGAAAGCCTGTTTTGCTTTGGAGGACTCCTACTATGTCATTAGAATACCTTATCCAGATATCTAAGCCGATGTTGGAAGGGGCACAAACGACAGTTCTTTTGTTTATTATTGCTATTGTTGCTTCCATTCCATTAGGCTTTCTATTAACATTGGCAGTGCAAAGCCGCTTTAGGCTGCTCTCCTGGCTGGCCCAAGCCTATATTTATGTCATGCGCGGGACCCCGCTCTTATTGCAGCTTTTGTTTTTCTGCTTTGGGCTGCCAATGCTTCCAGTTGTCGGTGAATATTTAGTAATGGATCGTTTTGTGGCGGCATGCCTTGGATTCATTCTTAACTATGCGGCATACTTTGCGGAAATCTTCCGCGGCGGGCTTTTAGCTATCGATAAAGGGCAATATGAAGCCTCCCAGGTCCTCGGCTTAAATAAATGGCAGATGACAACAAGGGTCATTCTGCCGCAAATGTTCCGCATTGCCCTTCCTGCTATGGCGAATGAGTCGGTAACCCTTGTGAAGGATACAGCGTTACTGTATGCCGTTGCGGTTCCAGAACTGTTGCACTTTGCTGAAACAGCCGTAAACCGTGACTTTACGATAGTTCCTTTTGTGGTTGCCGGAATCATTTATCTTGTGATGACGCTCATTTTAACGATGCTGTTTAAAGCGATCGAACAGCGCTTCAGATTTGAATAGGAAGGGGTGAATCCATGTGGCTTTGATTGAAGTATCGAATTTAAAGAAATCGTATGGCAAGCTCGATGTGCTAAAGCAAATTAGCTTTACTGTGAATAGAAATGATGTTGTCGCCGTCATTGGTCCATCCGGCTCGGGAAAAAGCACAATGCTCCGCGGTCTTGTTCACCTTGAAGAAGTAGATGGGGGTAGTATTCAGGTTGCTGATCATTATTTGGTCAAGAATGGAGTATATTCATCACCACCGCAAATCAGGCAGATTACCTCAAGAATGGGTATGGTTTTCCAGCATTTTAATTTATTTCCGCATCTAACGGTCAAAGAAAATCTGGAGCTGGCGCCAAGATTGGTAAAAAAAGAATCAGCAGCGGAAACAAAAAGCCGCAGTACTGACCTGTTGGAAAAGGTCGGCTTGATCGACCGTGCCAATGCTTATCCCGCCAATTTATCTGGAGGGCAAAAGCAACGGGTGGCGATTGCCAGGGCGCTGATGATGAATCCGGAAATTATGCTGTTTGATGAACCAACATCCGCACTTGACCCGGAGTTGACCGGCGAGGTTCTGCAGGTTATGAAAAAACTAGCGGAAGAACACATGACCATGATTGTGGTCACCCACGAAATGGGGTTTGCCAAAGAAGTGGCAAATCAGGTGTTATTTATGGATAACGGGGAAATGATCGAATCGGGTTCTCCAGCTGAACTATTCACTAATCCAAAATTCGAGCGGACAAAGGCCTTTTTGAACAGGGATCGGAAATGATTCGAAGGCACACTCGGTTGGGTCATCAATAGAGGCTATTGGTTGGTGACCTAAATGAGTGTTCAAAATGAATATAGGTCACCAATCGGGGTCAAAGGCCATAAAGCTCATCAATGGAGGTAATTGGTGACCCTGGGTGACAGTCGATGAGAGCAATGCACATAGCCCGCCCGAAAATGAGTACGCTTTTTTGATATTTTTATATAGAAAAGTCTAATTTTATAAAATGTGAGTATTATTTTAGTAAGAAAGGGAGGGGATATGGTGAAACCAATAGGAATTTTGGGTGTTGGCCAAGCGGGCGGGAATATTGCTGAAATTGCTGCAGCTATGGGCTTTCAAACGGCTCTTATTAATACAAATCGACGTGATGGTTTAGTAAATACAAGGGTAGAGAAGAAATTCTTTGTCCCTGGATTTAATGGTGCCGGGCAAAATCGTTCAATTGGATTAAGGGCTATTAATGATAACTATCGGGAAATTATTGAATTTGTGCAGCGTTCATTTAAAAATGTCAGGCTTTTACTAGTCGCATTTTCAACTGATGGTGGCACCGGTTCGGGGATGAGTCCGTTATTGATTGATTTGTTATTGGACCACCTGCCGGGAGTTAAGGTTGGGGCAATCGCGGTTGTACCTGACCGAAACGTATTAGCAGGAAATCGAATCAACGCCGCTGAATGCATCGAAGAAATTTCCAAAATAGACTCACTTTCCTCAGTATTTCTTGTCGACAATGATCAAATGCGAAAATTAAATCCACAATCCAGTAAACATCAAATCTATCTTTCCTCCAACCAACAGGTCATCGAAGCCATCAATCATATTTTGCAGGTCACGAAAAAAAGTTCTTTTTATGGCAACTTTGATGAAACGGATCTCATGAACATTTTGGCCACAAGAGGGGTGACTATGATCGCCTCAACTGCCATTACTGATGCCAAAACTACTGCAGATGTAGCCGGCAAGATTCAACAATCATGGCAAAACTCGATATTTTGTCCGGTGGAGTCCCCCGGTGTTATTCGTGCAGGCTTAATTTATGAAGGTCCCGAAAAAATGGCAAAGCTTATTAATGTCCCCAGTGTTTTTGAACAGGTGGGGGAGCCGTTGGAGTTATTTGAAGGAACGTATATTTCCGAAGCAGATCCGACGGTTACCACCATTTTAGCAGGACTGCCATTCCCGAGCCGGAGGATGTTGACTTTAGAGGAATCCCTTGAGAAAAATAAAGACCGGCTGCAAAATTTAGTCAGCAAAGAGTTTACACAAACGTATGAATCACGGATATCCTGGGCTTCCAGTCTCAAAGCAAGACCGCCGGAACGAAAGCCAGGAAGCATTTCTGCCAAGTTATCCAAATACCAAAAATAAACATCAGGGTCAGCCCTTCCGATGAAGGACTGACCCTTTATGTTTTAAAAGAGTAATTTCCGCTTTCCAATTGGCGAAAAGCATGCATTAATTGGCGACAGACACCATCCAATTGGCGAGAAGTATGCATTAATTGGCGACAGACACCATCCAATTGGCGGAAAGTGTGCTTTAATTGGCGACAGACACCATCCAATTGGCGGAAAGTGTGCTTTAATTGGCGACAGACGCCATCCAATTGGCGAGAAGCATGCATTAATTGGCGACAGACGCCATCCAATTGGCGAGAAGCGTACACCAATTGGCGGCGGGAATGTTGTCCGTACCAGCCATCAGCCTATTTTATCCAGCCTTTTCCACTAAACAAGGACCAGTCCGAAAGATGCATCGAGGCGTCTTCAGATCAGTCCTTGTTTTATTGAATTGCTGGAAATTTCATTTTAACTGTGAATTTCTCATTTTTATAAACAAAATCTAAAAAGCCGTGGTGCTTGTCAACCGCTTCCTGAATGATTTTTGTCCCGAGACCCTCATGACCTTCTCCTTTTGTTGTCTTTCCATAAGTTTGAAACAATCCATCCAAGATGGAAGTCGGAATGGGCAAGCTGTTATTTTGGCAAATGAGTACATACAACCCGCTCCGTTTGTAAAACTGCAGTGTGATCAAAGCTGATTCCTCATGCTTTTTTTGCCAGGATTCACTGGCATCAATGCTGTTGGACAGTAGATTTCCCAGCAGCTTGACCATCTCGGGATCCGGGAGCGGCAAAGTCGAGATTGGCAGGTCAAAGTCATAGACAACGGCAACTCCGGCTGCTTGGGCACGGCGATACATTTGATGTAATATCCCGGCGACGACTCCTCGTTCTCCTTTAATAGAAAGATTGGTTTCCTTATAGCCATCGACTAATTCATCGAGGTATGCTTTAGCCTCATCAGGATGCCTGTTTTCAAGCATGAAGTGAATCGCGGAAACATGCTTGAGAAAATCATGGCGCTCACTGCGAACCATTCGAAAAGTTTCATTCAATTGCGCTGTTTGCTCTTTGTATAAATTATTTTCTTGAACCAAGGCAGCGAGCTTCCGAGCCATCCCCAGCCTTACCCACTCAATCCCGATAAAGACGATAAACAGTGCGAGATCAGTCAATGAAGGCTGTGAATTCAGATAAGTTGCGACAAGCAGCAGTTGAATGACAAAGAGGCTGGCGTTCCACTTTACTCCCAAAATAGAAATAGGAGCAATTATTTTTTTGTAAAAGTAAAAGAGGATGGAAAAAACAAGTAAACCTGTTACATAGATTGGTATATTCCATGGCAGCAAAAGCGTGATCCTGTAGAGATGGACCAAACCTAGAATGGCTAATGCTCCCCAATATAACACGATTGGCTTCAAAGTCTTCCCGCCTTTAAAAATAATTTTCTTGTAAAAATTCGACCTTTTCCTTTGTAATCATCGCCTGCTCCTCAATTCCCTCGAATGTGACGATATAGGAATTTTTGGCATAAAGGGAAAAGTTTTTGACAAAATGGATATTAATAATGAACGAACGGTGCGAGCGGATGAAATCGCGTTCCCTTAACTCACCTTCCAGTTCATTGAGAGTTTGATAGGTTTTGATTGTACCTGACTTGGTATAAATCGTCGAAGAACGTCCGGATCTTTCGATGAAAATAATATCTTTCTTTTGAATAATATGGATATCGTTTTTTTGCTTAATATAAAGCCTGCCAGCAATTTCTGCCGATCTTGATTTTTCCTTCAAACGCTCAATCGATTGGATTAAGCGGTCCCTTGGATAAGGCTTCATGATGTAATCATGGACATTTAATTCAAAGGCATGAACGGCATAGCCGCTGCTCGCCGTTACAAAGATAACCGAAATATTGAGTGCATGCGAATGAATAATATCTGCCAGCTCATATCCGGATAAACCCGGCATTTCAATATCGGCAATTAACAGATCAATCGATTCCTTTTTAATATGATCATAGGCCTCCTCAGCAGAAGTCGTTGAGAAGACAATCTCGACATCAGATACACCTGAAACAATCGCATTTAATTTATCCAAATCAATCGGGCGGTCATCGACCAGACCTACCTTCATCATCATCGCCACACCTTTTGTCAATTCATAGTTTCATATGGTTATTTTACCATCTTTAAGGGGGGATTTGGCTTTTTCGCGACAGGAAACGGACTTTTCACGACATAATGGCAGATTTTCGTTTCTGTTATTTGTATGATGACAGTAAGAAAATAAACAATTGGAGTGGAGAAGAATGATCGAAATTCATGAGGTAACGAAAAAATTTCAAGATAAAAAGAAGTTTGTTACGGCACTAAAGTATGTTACTTTTTCTGTAAAGGAAGGGCAGGTAGTTGGTCTGCTTGGGGAAAACGGTGCCGGCAAAACAACATTGCTCAGGACAATTGCCACTTTACTAACGCCAACTGAAGGGACGGTCACAGTTGCCGGCTACGATACGCTCAAGAATCCGAATGAGGTAAAGAAAAGAATGGGTGTCTTGTTTGGCGGTGAAACCGGGCTTTATGACCGCTTAACAGCCAGGGAAAACCTGGAATATTTTGCGGCATTATACGGCTTGAGCAAGCATGAGACAAAGGTACGGATTGATGATTTGTCAAAGATGTTCGGGATGCGCGATTATTTGAACCGAAAAGTCGGCGGCTTCTCCAAGGGGATGCGGCAAAAGGTGGCGATTGCCAGAACCTTGATTCATAACCCGGAAATTATTCTCTTTGATGAACCGACCACTGGGCTCGATATCACATCATCCAATGTTTTCCGCCAGCTTGTCCATCAGCTAAAACGCGAGGGAAAAACAATTGTTTTTTCCAGCCACATTATGGAGGAAGTATCCATGCTGTGCGATTCCGTCGCGATGATGCATAAAGGAGAACTAGTCTATCAAGGAAACCTCGAGGCCCTTTATCAGTCTGAAGGGAGCCGCGATTTGAACTATATTTTCATGAGCAAGCTTGTAAGGGGGAACGAACACTATGCTTCTTAAAATCTATTTGAAAGAATTGAAGGACTGCTTCCGCGACCGCAGGACATTGCTGTTAACCGTATTTCTTCCAGTAATTATGATGACAGGATTAACCTTTTTCTATGAAAAAATGATCTCTGATGGTGAGGGGGAAAACTATAAACTAGCGGTAAATGAATCATTTGATCAACAGGTAGCAAATGCTTTTAACGGTGTTAAAAATATAGAATTGGTTAGAGCCGCTGATCCGGAGAAGGTCCTGCAGGAAGGAAATGTTGAGGCGGCACTTATACTGGATGCCAATTTTAGCAGCAAGATTGAAAATGGCGAAAAAGCCACCGTCACGATAATCGGTGATTCCTTCAGCCAGAAGTCTTCCAATTTGAACAGTATTGTCCAAAATATTTTGGCAATTTATGAGAAAAAGATTATTTCAGAACGCTTGCAGGCAAATGGCATGAAACCAGCCGTAATGGAACCGTTTACGATTGAGCAAAAAGAAGTATCCAATCAAAATCCTAATGCCAGCGTGCTGGCAATGCTGATTCCAATGATTTTAGCTATTGCGATCGGGGTGGGGGCGGGTCCGGCTGCATCCGATTTATTTGCCGGTGAAAAAGAGAAGAAGACAATGGAAGCCTTATTGATGACACCGGTAAAACGTTCGACACTTCTATTATCGAAATGGCTGACGATTGCCACCGTCGGTTCAATTACTGGGATTATTACCTTAGTTGTCGTCGTAATAGAGATTAACTTATTAACAGAGAACCTTAAAAAAGCTATTTCTTTAGGAGATAAGGCTGTTCTGATTGTCATAATTGCCGTATTGGTATCGATTGTCTATGCCATGCTTATCGCATCGCTTCTAATGGTTACGAGTATACTGGGAAAAACAATTAAAGAATCACAGAGTTACAGCACACCGGTTATGATGCTTGTGGTTTTTCCGTCTATGATTCTCATGGGTATCGGCGTTAACGAACTGTCATTTCAACACTTTGCCATCCCGATCATGAATCTGTTCAGCTTGTTGAAGGAACTTGTTTTCGGCATCGTCAACTATGACCATATTGTGATTACCATTGCCAGTAATCTAATTTCCATGATAGTTCTCTTCATTGTCGGCCGGATCCTGTTCTTGAAGGATAAATGGGTGATGAATTAATATTCCGTTTTGGTTCGCCGATATATGCCTGAAATTGCCGATAATGTATACCTGTTCACCGATAAAAGGACAGAAATCGCCGATAATAGCGGAAAATTCGCCGAAAAAACTCGGTGAAGGTATTCATCCTTGATTACCGTCAATTTTTTCTATCACTAGCTGCATTAAAGTAGAGGTAGAAAAAGTTGAAGGAGGAATTGGATATGACAAAAGCCGTTTTTCAATTAGAACCATTGACATGTCCGTCTTGTATTAAAAAAATCGAAAATGCACTGAACAAAACAGATGGCGTCGACACTGCAAGGGTGTTATTTAACTCAGGCAAGGTCAAAGCTGAATTCGATGAGTCCCAAGTTCAGGCCCAAGAGTTAGAGGAGAAGATTAAGAGCTTGGGTTATCCGGTGTTGTCGGTAAAAGTTTCATAATAGGAAGGAATAAGACTTATAGCCACGCTCTTTGTGAGACTGGCTTATAAGTCTTTTTTTGTTGCTGAAAATAAAAACTTTATGAGGACAGATTAGATTTTGGCAGTCTCTTTAAATTTACTTGAAGTAAATCAATTGGCGAAAGAGCAGGTTCAATTGGCGAAAGGCGCCCTCTAATTGGCGAAAAGCATCCTTCAATTGGCGAATGACGCCCTCTAATTGGCGAAAAACATCCTTCAATTGGCGAAAAAACTGTTTCTAGTTCTCATGAACAAAGCCATGAGAACAAAATTCAGCAGAATCACCAGCAGCTGTTCTCATGAACAGGTCACATCTCCCAAAAGATTGTAAAACTTGACTGCCGTCAATTCTTTAAGTCAAAAAGGGCCTTATCATAAAAATAAAGCAACAAGGCAGGAGGAATGAACGATGATGGCGGTCATTCATAAATTAAAGAACCAAATTACAGCGGGATCCGGCCTGTTAATCGTTATTGGTTTTCTATCAGGTTTGCTGGGGAATAAGCAAATTGAAAATGTGTTCCTGATTGCTGCAACTGTTATCGCCAGTATACCGATTTTCAGCAAAGCGTACCAGGCCCTGCGAATGAAGGCGTTTAGTATCGAATTACTGGTAAGTATTGCAGTGATCGGAGCAATGTTTATCCAAGAGTACACAGAATCAGCAGTTGTCACCTTTTTATTCTTATTTGGCGATTTGTTGGAATCGCGAACATTAGAAAAAACACGTTCTTCCTTGAAGGAGCTGGTTGACATGGCCCCACAGGAAGCCGTCGTCATTCAGGACGGACAACAGCGAACCATTCCTGTTGAAGAGGTGAAAGTTGGAGATCGGATCATCATTCGCTCCGGCGGCAAAGTCCCTGTAGATGGGCGGATTTTATCAGGAAAGGCACTTTTGAATGAATCAGCAGTAACAGGCGAATCTGTTCCAAGGTCAAAAACCGTCCACGAAAAAGTATTTAGTGGTACGATTGTAGATAACGGTTATATTGAAATGGTGGCTGAAAAAGTTGGTGATGATACCACTTTTGCAAAAATTATCGAACTGGTTGAGGAAGCACAGGAATCGAAAACAAAAACTGAAAAGTACCTTGATCGGTTTTCTGGGATTTATACACCAGCAGTTGTTTTATTATCGCTCATCGTTTTCGCCCTAACAAGAGATCTTCATTTGGCGATTACCTTTTTGGTGGTAGCCTGCCCAGGTGCCTTGGTCATTGGTGCTCCTGTTTCCAATGTTGCCGGGATTGGCAATGGGGCGAAAAACGGTGTGCTTGTAAAGGGCGGCGAGGTAATGGAGCGATTCGCCAAGGTCGATACGTTTGTTTTTGACAAAACCGGAACGTTGACGAAGGGGAGCCCGGAAGTAACCGATATAAAGATATTTGCACAAATAGATGCAGACGAATTATTACGGCTTGCTGCCCGAGCAGAAACGATATCTGAACATCATTTAGGGCAAACGATTGTGAAAGAAGCGAAAGCTAGAAAAATAAACATAAGCGGTGAAGTGAAAAACGGTGAAGTCGTGAAAGGACATGGAATCCGTGCTGATGTTGAGGACCATACCTTAGTGGTCGGGAATCGTAAGTTAATGGAACTTGAAAACATGAGCATTTCAAAAGAGGTTTTAGAATACGCTGTAACTCAAGAAAAAGCCGGTAACACCGTTATTTTTGCAGCAATCGATGGGAAGCTTGCTGGTTTGATTTCTATCGCTGACCAAATTCGTGAAGATGCTCTTAACGCCTTAACCGAAATACGAAAAAATGGAGTGAAAAAAATTGTTTTGCTAACTGGTGATAATTCTCACTCCGCAAAATTAGTTGCCAGCCTGCTGGAAATCGATGAATATCATGCTGAATTATTACCGGAAGATAAGGTAGAGTATGTAAAAAAATTGAAAGCGGCCGGACATGTTGTTGCCATGGCTGGAGATGGAATTAATGATGCCCCGGCAATCGCAACAGCGGATATTGGCTTAGCAATGGGAGAGAGCGGAACGGATATATCAATGGAAACAGCTGACGTTGTTCTTATGGCCGATCAGCTGATGCAATTGTCCCATGCCTATTCACTTTCAAAGGCAACCATCCGTAATATGAAACAAAATACCTTTGCGGCTTTATCCATTGTATTTGTCTTATTAATGGGAGTTCTTTTCAACACAGTCCATCTGGCATCAGGGATGCTGATCCATGAAGCCAGCGTCTTACTGGTCATTCTAAATGCAATGAGGTTAATGAAATTTAATCCAAAAAACGAAATAGTAGAACCAGGACTGCAAGTGGGCTAGGAGGGCTTTATGCCGTGGCGTGATACTTCATCAGGTATAGGGAAAAAACACACGCTGAATAATAAAGAGGGAGTGAAAAAAGTGGAAATCGACGAAAAGCATGAATTGTGTCATCATCATGATAGAATGTGTGTCTCGCTGGTTCCGATTTTTAACCATTTAGAAACAGAACAAATGGCAGAAATTATGAAAACAGTTCAATCCGTCTCCTATAAAAAAGGAGAAATTATTTATCACGCTGGGGACGAGTCCAATTCTCTTTATATTGTCAGTAAGGGAAAAATCAGAATCTACCGCCTGTCTGAATCGGGAAAAGAGCAGCTCGTCCGCATTTTGCAGCCCGGCGATTTTACCGGAGAACTTGCTTTATTTAAAGCAGCAACTCACGAATCATATGCTGAAGCGATGACTGCAACCCAGGTTTGCATGATTAATCGGTCAGACCTGCAAAAACTTCTTTTAAAGTACCCATCGATTTCACTAAAAATTTTATCTGAGTTCTCGAATCGGCTGGATGAGTCGGAAAAGCAGACAACCCGTTTCGCGACGGAAAAAGTAGAAACCCGGATCGCGCTGTTTTTAGCGGAAGCGTTGGAAGACCCGTCAGAATCGAATGAAGTGGAACTGCCAATGAGCAAAAAGGATCTAGCTTCCTACTTAGGAACCACACCCGAAACGATCAGCCGCAAACTAACCGAACTCGAGCAGCAAGGCCTCATCAAACAAAAGTCTCACAAACGAATCGAAATTTTGGATTTGGATGGACTGTTGCTTGTTTAAAAATTTTGGTCAGTTTTTAAACTGGCCTGCGTTTGTATGAGTAAAATTAATGTTGGCAAAATTTAACCCCTTCATTTGGTGAGGGATTGTCAGATCGCTCACCAAATGAAGGGGCCACCAAGCGAAAGCGCGGTAGTGTTCTAAGCTAAATACATGAAAAAGAGGGCTACTCCTTGGTAGAATCATAGTCGACCAAACCCAATCCAAAGGAGGAAGCCCTCATGCAAAAGAATAGCACAATATATCCCAATTTAAAACAGATTGAACAATTAGTTTGGAGGCAATTACAGGAAACCTTCTCAGGGGTTATGAAGACTCTTTTAGAGGACATGGACCAACAGATTGCCGAAGAGCGTAATAAAAAGCGTTATCGTCTACTCGATAAGCGTACCACCACGTTAGACAGCCTTTTTGGGGAAATCACGATTGAACGGAACTATTACCGTGATAGAGAGAAAAATGAATATGTCTATCTCCTTGATCGTTATTTGGAATTTGAAGGGGCAGGTACCTTCAGTCCCCTTATTGAGGAAGCCGCTCTAGAGCTTGCCATTACAGGGCCTTCTTACCGAAAGGCCGCAGAATCGCTTGAAACACTTTTAGGCTACCGTGTGATCAGTCACGAAGCTATACGTCAACATCTGTTACAGGTTGCCAGTATTCCAAAAGAGCGTCAGCCTATACACCGCTCAGTGTTATTTGTAGAGGTGGACGGTATATATGTGAAACGTCAGGGAAAAGGAAAAAGAGGAAAGGAAGAAAAAATAGCAGCGGTTCATCAAGGCTGGGAAATTAACGGAAAACGGGTAAGTCTAAAAGATAAACGGCATTTTATTCACCGTGGGAAACAGCCCTTTTGGGAGGCGTTTGAGGACTTTCTCATCGAGAATTTCGAGTATGACCCCACTGTCCACAAACTGGTGATAAACGGTGATGGTGCTAGTTGGATCACAGCCTGCCGTGAGCATTTTAAGGACAGGGCTTTCTTTTCGATTGACCGATTTCACGTGGCACGAGATATTTGCAGCCTGTTCCGTAAACACCCTCGCTATCGCCAAATGCAAAAGGCTCTCGCGTCCTATGACAGTCAGAAACTACTTACAGAATTAAATAATGCCGTCGGAACTCTTGAAACGAGGGAACAAGAAGAACGGCTGGACCAGTTGCTTCGTCAGCTCGAAAAGTACCCTGAAGCCCTCAGGGATTATCGAGAATGGCTTAAAGAGCAGGGGGTTGAGACATCTGGAATGAGACCAATGGGAAGTGCAGAGGGAACAATGAGAGTCTTCGCAAAAAGGCTCAAAAATGGGCGTAGTTGGGTGGAAAAAGGCGTAAGTGCCATGATCACCGGATTGGTGGCATTCCTCGATAATTTAGCTTTGAGAACACTATTCGGGCGAGTGGAAAGATGGACAGAAACCAAGGAAGAAAAGAACCCCCCGAGACATTATGTGGAAAAGGTGAAAAGCACGATTGGTGAAGCTACAAGGGATAATATCCTTTACCTAAAAGGCAAGGCGAATATTCCAGTGTACAAAGCATTAAAAGAGTTGGCCGGTTTTTAAAAAAGACAAATTTTCTATCAAGAGAGCACTCTAAATAAGTGAATCCGCTTTCACTCCTGTGGGGATAAAAAAACTGCCCACAAATACTTGACTCAAACCCTGCGTTTTGTTAATTTGGTATTTTGCAAAAAGATATGTATAATGAAAATTAAACCTCCTTTATTTTATTCCGTATAGGAGTTTGAAATAGTTATGCTATTAAGGAGAAAATATTACCTAAAAGGGAAAAATTATGCTCTATCTATTGACGTAATTTTTTTATTATGATATTTTAAATTTAAGTTAAGCTATAAAGGAGTGATGAACATCCCGACCGTTCATATTACGTATGGGTTGCCAAAACCTTTAACAGTTTCTGTTAATTATAGTCATCTACTTCAGTCTTTTATCTATTCCCTCTTTCCACAACAAGAAGCCGCATTCATACATGATCAGGGATATCAATTTCAAGATCGCGTCTATAAATTATTTTCCTTTTCCAACATCCAGTGTAATGAAACCTCCTATGACAAAAGGACAAAACGGATTACTTTTTACAACAAGATCACAATCTCCATTAGTTCAATTATACCAGATTTAATCCAGAAAGTTGCCAACCAGTTATTATTGTTGGAAAACTGTCAACTTAACGGGTTGAAATTGTATGTTGAAAAAGTAGAGTTTAATCAAAACCATGTTAGTAGTAACACGATCGTTGTTAAAGCGCTTTCACCAATTACAGTCTATTCAACGTACGAGAGGAGGGATGGTTCGAAAATTACCCATTATTTTTCTCCATGGGATAAGGTTTTTGAACATTTAATCGAAGAGAACTTTGCAAGAAAATATCAAGCATTTACAGGTGATTCGTTATCAGATGAAAAAGAACTTCTTTCTATTCGGCCTGTACTTGTGTCGGAACGTAATAAAATCATCACAAATTATAAGGGAACATGGATTACGGGTTGGACAGGCATTTATGAATTAAAAGCAAAAGCGGAATATCTATCGTTTGTTTTAGATACATCAATTGGGGCAAAGAATAGCAGTGGGTTTGGTTTCGTAGTTCCTTATGAACAAGGCAAGAAATAAAGGAGGTGTATTTCATTGATCAAAACCGTCTATGAGTTGGGCTCTTATTATTTGGCTGAACATCCTTCCATTTTAGAAGGACTGGCTGTACCAATTAGTCTATCGAAAGAAAAAGAACAGTATTTGGTTGTCATAGATCTGGATACTAATAAAAAGAAGATTGTGGTAACACCATATCAAATGTCTTCCAAAACATATTCTGATTACCGTTATATTGGTGCTGCTGACGGTGCAGCAAGTCCTCAATGGTATGGAACGGTAAGAAATATTGATTACTTTTTTAGCCAAACAATCCCTAACCTATTGGAAAGATGGGAAAAGGAGGACCCTTTTTATCAAGATTTAGAAGGGGCAAGGAAAATATTTTTCGAAGATTTGGGATTGAAAAAATCAAGCGAGAAACGGTACCAATTTATTTTAAATCCACAGTTTTTTAATGCCAATCGTACGGAAAAAGATAATAAAAAGGCGTTAAAAGAGGTAACCAAGTATTTTGAAAAATGCCTAAAGGAAGAAATACAGATCAATCCGAAAGATGTTTTGCTTTATTCGCTGGCGATAAACGGAAAATTGATAGTTTCTATTCCAAAATATGAAGAGCTTGTCCTTCAAGAGAAATTTAATGTTTTTGATAATCAAAATTCAGGGATTTGCGCGATAACTAACAAAACTGACCTTATCACTGGGGAAACCACAAAGTTTAAGTTTAATTATTACATAAATGATAAGATAAATTTTGCCAGTGATATTGACAAGAAAAATTATGTGAAGAATATGGCAATTGGCCAAGATGCTTACAAAAAGATTCTTGTCGGTGAAACCTATATCCTCCGAAAATTTAATACGAGGTTCAATACATTACCTTGTATTGTAGTACCAGAGTTTCTATTTGATATCAACACACAAGAGGATATTCCATTTGAAGAGTTTAGTGACCATATCATGGATTTGGTTTACACGGTCCAAACCTTAAAGGCTTTTGAAAAACTAGAAGATGAAGCCCTGAACTATCGGGATTACAGCGGGATAGACAATCATGTGTCACTAAACTTCCTGTTTTATACAAAAGCCCAAGCATCTATGAAAGTAAATAAATATTTGGCGAATATTCCTGTTAATCATTTAAAACACCTACAAAGGGCGATGCTAGATGTTCAAAAGACTGGAAATGATTATTTTGGAAATGGAAATTGGGATATGGGTTTAAATCAACTATATTACTTAATTCCAATGAAAGTACAAAACATGGATAATTTTGAAAAGAGGAAGATTTTACTTTTATATGAAAGTTTATTATCAAAAAAAGTCCTATCCTACGACTGGTTAATCCAGCAGTTTCTTACGCTTGCAAAAACGCATATGTTTGAACAATACAGTTTATATCAAATAGGCCGTTCGAATCAATTTTCAAATGATGTGCAGCTAGTATTCGACTTGCTCAGGGCTCAATTGTTATTAAAAATGCTACGTGGCCTTAACTTAATCAGTAAAGGGGGAAGCAGTTCAGTGGAATACCAATTGGAAGATGAAAACCTAGTAAACTACATGAAGGAAATGAGTTTCAATCATGCCCAAAGTTCATTGTTTCTATTAGGTGTTCTTATAGCAAAAATCGGTGTAGCTCAAAAATTGAAACACCAAGGGATAACAAATGAAAATGCTGGGACGAGTAATAAGCCAATTCTCAATAAGATTAATTTCCATGGCATGAATAAAATGAAGTTGCAAATGTTGTCGGTAGAAGTGTTTGAGAAATTAAGACAAGTAAAATCTAAAGATGGTAGAACATTACTAAACACATACAATGAAATGATTTTTGCTGAACATAAACGTTTGCTGGACAAGAGTCTCGGAAACTGGAAATTATCTGACCGGGAAAATGTATTTTATATCCTGTCCGGATATGCATTTGGTACCAAACGCTCATTAACAGGAAAGAAAAAAAGTGAAGAGGAGGAGAAAGATAGTGAATAATAGCGATATTTTATTTTTGTACGATGCAAAGTTAACGAATCCGAATGGTGATGTGGATGATGAAAATCGCCCCCGCATGGACTATGAGCGTTCTATTAATCTGGTTAGTGATGTTAGATTAAAACGCTATATTCGGGACTATCTCCAACAACAGGGGAATGAAATTTTTATAGGAAAAGTAGACGGGGAAACAGTCAATGCTACTGAACGAATTAAAAAGCTGTTTGAAATAAACGATAAAAACGCTAATATCAATAAGCTTAGCCAAGAAGAACGAGATTGGATGCTTGATCAATTGATTGACGTCCGTATGTTTGGGGCGACTATGCCAATCAAGTCGGCGGAAAAAGGGAGCTCCATGACCTTTACAGGACCTGTCCAATTTAATTGGGGCTACTCATTGAACAAAGTCAATCTGGTCGAATCGGCCAGTATCACTTCGCATTTTGGTTCAGATGAAAGAAATGACGGAGGGGCTATAGGGAAAGATTATCGGGTGTATTATTCATTTCTTGCCTTCCATGGAATCGTTAGCGGGAATCGGGCCCAACATACAAGGTTTAATGAAGAGGATCTCAACAAATTGGACGAAGCAATGATTAAATCTATTCCATTAAATGCCACAAGAAGTAAAGCCGGGCAATATCCGCGGTTTTATATTAGGATTGAATACACGACATCAGACTTTTTAATCGGGGATTTAAGAGATCTAGTCGAGCTAAAGGAAAAGGAAGGGCTTCGCAGTATAACAGAAGTAACGCTTAACGTGAGGCCATTAATCAATAAACTATTTGAAAATAAAGATAGAATTACAGCAATTCATTATTGGCAGGATTCCAACTTGAGAATTACAAATGAAGAGGAGACCGCGGATTTTGAAGCTGTTTTGCCGGAGTCCCTTAAATCAAAAATTTCTGTCCTTAATGAAGGTTGATGGTTATGAAACTTATTGTGTTTGATTGGAAAGGACCAATGGGGCATTTTAGAAAGCTCGATACTAATTCATCTTCATTGTCTTACAGTTTTCCAAGTAGAATCACTATAATCGGTATGATTGCCGGTGTATTGGGTTATGAAAGGGATTCCTATTATGAACTGTTTTCAAATGACAAATGCCAAATCGGTTTATCTGTTAGGACTCCAATCCGGAAATTGTTTCAAACGGTCAACTATTTATTTGTAAAAAATAAATCGGATCTCAATGGAATTAATGGACATACGCAGATCCCAATTGAATTTTTGTTTCCTCCGCTTGAAGGCAGTCAAATAGTTTATCGGCTTTACTTTTGGCACGAAAATAAAGATATTTATGAATCATTGAAAAATCATTTGAAAATGAAAACCTTTGTGTATCCTCCTTATATGGGACTAAGCGAATTATTAAGTTCCCTAGATTTTGTCAAGGAGGTTGAGGTACAAAAAATACATCCCAACACAGACAAGGTAAAGTTTGATTCTGTGGTAAGAATTTCAGAAATGCAGGAACATTCCCTTGAATTACTGCCATCGTCACGCTTTTTGAAAGAGTTTATGACACGATCTTTTGATAAAGAAAGAAAAATCATTGAAACAGACAGCTATTTAATGGAACAAAATAATCAAATCATAGGGATTCTCAAAGTTCCATATTACCAATTGGCTTATGACGGGAAAACAGAGAATATTTCATTCATGTAAAGCGCGGCATTTTGCCGCTATTTTTTTAGGAGGTCCAATATGTTCCTATCACATAATAACCCGAAAAAATTGTTAAGTACTCATTTGGAAGAGGTTTATGGATTTTCAAAAAAATTTTCGAATGGTATACCGATCAAAAGCAAATATAAGTTAGATGTTCAAATAATTTGTGAGATTTCTGCGATTTCCCATGACTTTGGAAAATATACTTCGTTCTTTCAGGAATACTTGGAAGATACTGGGTTGCAAAGTGATTTGAAACAGCATTCTTTTATTTCCGCGTTATTTGGAGCCTTTTTGTTGTCGAAAGTAAAGGAAGATGGAAGAATCACCCTTCCATTTGTAGAATTAATCATTTATGTGGCCATTTTGCACCATCACGGAAATTTAAGACTGGTTTCGGAGGATGTAGTGTCGAAACGAAAAATCATGAGTGGTGATCCTTATGATTTAATGCCCAGAGTTAAAGTAGTGGAAGAGCAGATTAAAGATATTCGTATGAACTATGAGTCTATTAATCAAGACTACCAACCGGTTTTGGCATTGGTCAATCTAGATAGAAAAGAAATTATAAATGAGTTTTTTGACTCCTGGATTGAAGTGATGGGGAATATTGACAAACAATATTATCAGTGTAAGAGGGAGTTAAAAAAGGGAGGAGGGGTATCTAAAGATGTTTATTATTACTTGCTTTTGATTTATTCAATATTATTAAATGCTGACAAATATTCAGCTGCAAACATCAATCCCTTGACTCGATTGGATATACCTGATTCCTTAGTTGATGACTTTCGCCGGAAAGAGTTTGACACCACGGTCAAGGAAGGCGTAAATGGTTGGCGAAATAATATTTACGATACAGTCATGAGAAAGATTCATGAACAACGTCCAAATTTCGATAAGCATAGTCTATACACCCTGACATCTCCGACCGGTTCAGGGAAAACATTATTGTCTTTGTCTGTAGCCTGCAAATGGAGGAATTGGATAAAGGAAGAAAAGGGATATACTCCACGAATTATTTATGCCCTACCTTTTACAAGTATCATTGACCAAAATGAACACGTCATTCAAAAGTTATTAAAGCAATTACCGGATTTTGAGGAAAACCAACATCGTTATCTTGTAAAACATCACCATTTAACAACTGTTCAGTATAGACAAGAAAATAAAGAATTGCCGATTAATCAATCGCTATTGTTGATAGAAAATTGGGAGTCCGAAATAGTAGTGACCACCTTTATTCAATTTTTCTATACCATTATTGGATATGAGAACAGGGCATTAAAAAAATTTCACCAAATAGCCGGAAGTATTGTGATATTGGATGAAATACAAAATGTCCCTGTAGAGTATTGGCCATTATTAAGAGAATCACTTCTAAAAATGTCCGAGCTTTATAATTGTAAATTTATTTTATTAACTGCCACTCAGCCACATATTTTTGAAAAAGAAATGACAATAGAATTGCTGGAAAATGAAGAAGTCCAGAATATTGACTTTTTTAAGAAAATGGAAAGGGTTTCACTCCGATTGTATAATAATGAGCCTGGTTTTCATTTTGAAGCTGAAGAATGGCTCCAACTATTTAAAGAAAAATTTGAAGATGGAAAAAGTTATCTGGCCATATTCAATACAATCAATACGTCAGTCAAAATTTTTAAAGATTTAAGATCCTGGCTGAAAACTAAGAACTATAAGGTGTATTACTTATCAACCAATGTAATTCCAATGGAAAGAAAAAATCGAATTGAAACGATTAGAAGGGTTAAAAGCGACGAGAAGTTAGTAGTGGTTTCAACCCAGGTAGTGGAGGCAGGGGTTGATTTGGATTTCGATATTGTTTATCGGGATTTGGGTCCGATAGACTCGATAATTCAAGCAGCTGGCCGTTGTAATCGGCAAGGGAAATTAAATAGAATCGGAAAACTTGGGGAAATAAGGGTAACACCAATCGCAAGAAATGGAACCCTTGAATCAAAATATGTATATAAAGGAATCCATACCAACATAGCCAAAAGCAGTTTACCTAAAACTGTTGTAAGTGAACACCAATTTATTGATTTAATCGCCGACTATTACATGAAGCTTAAAACACAAAAGCGTTCTGATGAATCCGACAACATAATTGATGCAATGAGAAGTTTACGGTTCTCTAATAAAGGTAAGACGGAACAATCACTAGTTTCCGATTTTTCTTTAATTCCGGAAAATCATACTATGGTTGACACTTTTGTGGAGATAGATGAAGATGCCTCCAATGTATGGGAACGATATCTAGAAAAAGTAGTATACGAAGCAGACTTCAAAAAGAGATTCGAAGCCAATCTCCAATTAAAAAGTGAATTAAGAAATTATGTGATTTCTGCCCCAATTAAGTTGGTGAAAAATCTAGTAGATGATGATTTTGAAAAAACAAAAATGATTCGGATTCATAAGGACATTATTAACCAATATTACAACGATGATTTTGGACTAATCCGAAATTGGGAAGATGGTGAGGTGTGGATGTTGTAATGGAAATAACGGGAACCGATATTTGGTATTACTATATTTGCAAACGTGAGCTTTGGCTGATGATGCACAAAATAATCCCTGACCAGGAGGATGAAAATGTTGAAATTGGCCGTTTTATAACAGATTATTACAGTGATAGGGGAAAGAAAGAAGTAGATATAGGCAGCGGTAAAATTGATAGAATCAAGAAGGTTGGTGACCGGTTAATTGTTCAAGAAATAAAGAAATCATCCAGATTTAAAAAGTCAAGTTATTTTCAGTTGCTCTTTTATTTATACCAACTGAATAAAATGGGGATCACGGCAACTGGAGAATTACTATTTTCTGAAGAAAAAACAAAAGAAACTGTGGAATTGACCGGCAGCAATGTCTATGAACTGGAAGAAGCTATAGAGGATATAACGAAATATGCTAAACTATCAATTCCACCACCTCCGAAAAAAATAAAGTACTGTAATAAATGTGCCTATCGAGAATATTGCTGGGCAGGTGAAGACTAGTGAGAAAGACGCTATATATTACTAAAAGCGGTGAATTTAAACGAAAGGATAACACGTTATTTTTTGAGACGGAAGAGGAGAAGCGGATATTTGTCCCTGTGGAAGATATAAACGATATTTTCATATTTTCAGAGGTAACATTCAATACAAAACTTTTGGATTTCTTGTCTCAAAAGAAGATTTGTGTTCATTTTTTCAACTACTATGGCTATTATTCCGGTACTTACTATCCAAGAGAGCACTTGAATGCAGGACACGTTATATTGAAGCAAAGTGAGCTATATCTGGATAAAGATCGTAGATTGGATTTAGCTAAAAGATTTGTAGGTGGATCGATTTCTCAAATGAAACAAGTCCTAAAATATTATGTTAACCGCCGGATAGAAAACAATAACCAAATAAAAACTGTATTAGAGGAAATTTCATCCAACCATGATGATTATCGTAATGCAACAAACATTGAGGAACTAATGGCCGTTGAGGGTCATGTGAGGGAGAAATATTACTCCTGCTTTGACGAAATTATACAGAACAAAGATTTTACTTTTGACAAGCGTTCGAGGCGTCCGCCGTTGAATGCTCTAAATGCATTAATCAGCTTTGGTAATTCCCTCTGTTATACAATGGTTCTCAGTGAAATATATAAAACGCATCTTGACCCTAGAATCGGATATTTGCATTCAACGAATTTTAGAAGATTTTCTTTAAATCTTGATGTGGCAGAAATATTTAAACCGATTATGGTTGACCGATTAATTTTTCAATTAATCAATAAGAAGATGATTACGAAAAAACATTTTGAACAGGAGCATGGCGGAGGAATTCTTTTAAATGAGAATGGGAGAAAAATCTTCTTGGAGCAGATGGAACAGAAAATGAGAACTACAGTCAATCATCGCCATCTAGGAAAAAATGTGTCTTATCGACGTCTCTACCGACTAGAGCTATATAAAATTCAAAAACATGTTTTAGGGGAAAAGGAATATGAACCATTTGTTTCGCGCTGGTAAGGGGGTGGAATCAAATGTTTTTAATCCTTGTCTACGATTTTGGAGAAAAAAGAGTGGGTAAAGCACTTAAAATATGTCGTAAATATTTAAATTGGGTCCAAAATTCAGTCTTCGAAGGAGAAATTTCAAATGCTAACTTTGTAAAATTAAAAAAGGAGTTAGAATTTTTAATGGTTGACGACGAGGATTCTGTCATTCTTTATACGTTTCGAACGCAGAAATATTCCAAACGTGAAATACTTGGGATTGAAAAAGGAAATATAGATTTTATTATTTAAAATTGTCGTCGACCCAACTCAGGACATTAACTCTGGGGGATCGACGACAAAATTTCCTTTAAAGAAAAGCAAGAAAAATTCGGAGATTTAAAGGGAATCATGTGGTTTTTATTAAAATATTTCCCACTTTCTTAATTATGGTGTAAAATATTTATTATTGATTTAACAATGTTTTTTGGGGTCATAATCTTACCTATGAGGAATTGAAACAAAAAAAAGAAAGAGTGAATGTAAAGAGAACGCCAAGTCATAATCTTACCTATGAGGAATTGAAACATGTGTACACCGAAATCAAAATATCGTCTAATATCCGTCATAATCTTACCTATGAGGAATTGAAACAAAAGCATGTAATATAGTTTGAAAAGATTCGAGCCCCGTCATAATCTTACCTATGAGGAATTGAAACGCAGAAAAACCAAGTCAAGGGGAAAAATACGCCAAGTCATAATCTTACCTATGAGGAATTGAAACGACGGACGGAGTTCCAGTTACATCTAATGTGTAAATGTCATAATCTTACCTATGAGGAATTGAAACAAAGGCTAACGAGCTACCATACTCGGAGGAGGATTTAGTCATAATCTTACCTATGAGGAATTGAAACTTGCTTCTGTTATAACAAACGTCTTATTAATGCCCGTCGTCATAATCTTACCTATGAGGAATTGAAACTCCAATGAAGAAGCCTGTGACATCGAACGAGCTCGTGTCATAATCTTACCTATGAGGAATTGAAACACGTAAAAAAGCCCTCTACGTTTGTAGGGGACTATTGTCATAATCTTACCTATGAGGAATTGAAACCGCTTGGTATTTGTCGCCGACTTGACGCAAACAGGTCATAATCTTACCTATGAGGAATTGAAACCCATTTCGCCGAATTCATTGACGATGTAACCGTCGTCGTCATAATCTTACCTATGAGGAATTGAAACGACTATCACACGCTAAGCAAAGCGCAAAAAGCGTCAGCGTCATAATCTTACCTATGAGGAATTGAAACTCCACTAAAGAGAATAAGAGATATGTTTTAGTTTCAGTCATAATCTTACCTATGAGGAATTGAAACATAGATATGGTAATAATAATCTAATGTACGGTAAAGTCATAATCTTACCTATGAGGAATTGAAACAGCGATAGCCAAGTCCGGCACCGACCGCCGCAATTCGTCATAATCTTACCTATGAGGAATTGAAACTCACTTTTGGTCTTCTTCTCCTCAACAGGTACATATCGTCATAATCTTACCTATGAGGAATTGAAACCACGTATATCTAGCTCCGTATTCGCCGTTATATTCGGTCATAATCTTACCTATGAGGAATTGAAACTTAACTGCGTTACACTTTCGCGCTTGCTCGACGAGTAGTCATAATCTTACCTATGAGGAATTGAAACATGTAACGGCTGACTTAACGCTTGCGAGCGGTGCGACGTCATAATCTTACCTATGAGGAATTGAAACACATATCTCCGTCGCTTTTGCGATTTCCGCCTGCAAGTCATAATCTTACCTATGAGGAATTGAAACTTGATTGTTCGAATGACGATTGAGTCTACTTTTTCCGTCATAATCTTACCTATGAGGAATTGAAACCCAACAAAGTATAGGTTAATTGCACCCCACAAAGCTGTCATAATCTTACCTATGAGGAATTGAAACGGTGGAAATGGTGAGCCGGCAGTATCGGCGAGTGTTGTCATAATCTTACCTATGAGGAATTGAAACACGAACTAGCTTTCCGCGTCGGCAGTGTCGATTACGTCATAATCTTACCTATGAGGAATTGAAACTTGCAAACCTCGACTTTAATCGTTGCTCCGGCGGCTAGTCATAATCTTACCTATGAGGAATTGAAACAATGAATTCGGAGACGTTCATAGACTAGGTTCAAAAGTCATAATCTTACCTATGAGGAATTGAAACCACTACGAGCAGAACATATTGAAAGACTCGAGGAAGTCATAATCTTACCTATGAGGAATTGAAACACTGGAGAATGATTACGGGAGAATTAACCACGTTCCGTCATAATCTTACCTATGAGGAATTGAAACTTGGCTGAGATTGAGCGGCTGTATAACCGGTTATCAGTCATAATCTTACCTATGAGGAATTGAAACTGCGAAGTATCACTATTACTACGAAAATAGTACGACGTCATAATCTTACCTATGAGGAATTGAAACTGGTTTAGGGATTGCTGGCGAAGCAGGAGAGGTGGGTCATAATCTTACCTATGAGGAATTGAAACGAGGTTCCTGAGCCTTTGAAGCCATATATTTCAAGACGTCATAATCTTACCTATGAGGAATTGAAACTTCGACGGTTGACTGGAAAAATCTTGTTGATAAAGCGTCATAATCTTACCTATGAGGAATTGAAACATGAGACTTAGAAAGTTCTTGATCAAGCGACCAAGGTCATAATCTTACCTATGAGGAATTGAAACTAGTATTGAATACCAAAAAGAACGATTGGAGGCATTTGTCATAATCTTACCTATGAGGAATTGAAACACAAATAAACTTTTGCAGTTATGTAACGGCGCCGTAGTGTCATAATCTTACCTATGAGGAATTGAAACACCCTTTGACTTGGATTGCAAAGCTAAAATCAAGCTCCGTCATAATCTTACCTATGAGGAATTGAAACCAGCCAGTAACATGGAAGAAAAGATTTGAAGAATTTGTCATAATCTTACCTATGAGGAATTGAAACAAGTTAAAATCAAGCCCCCTACACAAAGTAGAGGGCTGTCATAATCTTACCTATGAGGAATTGAAACTTGCAATGGCAGGTGACACGGTTCGCATTGCACCTACGTCATAATCTTACCTATGAGGAATTGAAACTCTTTGGGTTAATCATGGCGGCTGAAAATTATTTGAGTCATAATCTTACCTATGAGGAATTGAAACACATGAACCAAATAATCACACCAACAGCCACGCCGTGTCATAATCTTACCTATGAGGAATTGAAACTGAGATCTATATTAGTTATTATATTTGATTTAGGTTGTCATAATCTTACCTATGAGGAATTGAAACACTCAATCTCGGAAATTTGGCTATGATGTAATATTTGTCATAATCTTACCTATGAGGAATTGAAACTGCGGTGGATAAAAATGATTCAATAAAGGTGATGTTGTCATAATCTTACCTATGAGGAATTGAAACTAAGGAGGTGGTAAATAGTGGCAAATAAGCGGCAGAGGTCATAATCTTACCTATGAGGAATTGAAACTCTTTTTCCTCCTATACACCTGTCGCAATATTTTGGTCATAATCTTACCTATGAGGAATTGAAACTTTTTCTAACAGGATTTGCCACTTTTTGAACTGTATCGTCATAATCTTACCTATGAGGAATTGAAACAGGGATGAGAACGTATGTTTTATAATAGTATATAGGGTCATAATCTTACCTATGAGGAATTGAAACTATGCAATGGAATTCTATTTTTATATTCGTCGAAAGTCATAATCTTACCTATGAGGAATTGAAACTTGAGGACGTTGTGCGTCAGTCGTATTATGGTGGCCGTCATAATCTTACCTATGAGGAATTGAAACTTCTCTGTCCCTCTTGCTGTAATTTAAGTATAACGCGTCATAATCTTACCTATGAGGAATTGAAACTGCTGCTACTAATATTATACTACACGATAGTTTAAAGTCATAATCTTACCTATGAGGAATTGAAACTTCCTCAGCTGGCAAACGGATACCATTACGATGTGAGTCATAATCTTACCTATGAGGAATTGAAACCTGAATTGGGGCATGATGCTATCTCTTTTGATTTACGTCATAATCTTACCTATGAGGAATTGAAACTACGGAAAATTTGGCATGAGACGGGAACGGGATGGGGTCATAATCTTACCTATGAGGAATTGAAACCTCGGTTGGAAGTAGGTGGAAATATTGGATGTATCGTCATAATCTTACCTATGAGGAATTGAAACCCATGCTTTTTATCGTACTAATGAAAACCGTGGTCGTCATAATCTTACCTATGAGGAATTGAAACTGTACCGGAGCCGGAGGAGTTAAACGAGGAGCATTTGTCATAATCTTACCTATGAGGAATTGAAACGGGCGGCTTATCCGGTTTAGCCGCCCAGGCTAAAAAGTCATAATCTTACCTATGAGGAATTGAAACTACTTTGAAGAATCACCAGAAGGAAAACAGACGATCGTCATAATCTTACCTATGAGGAATTGAAACTTCCTCAGCTGGCAAACGGATACCATTACGATGTGAGTCATAATCTTACCTATGAGGAATTGAAACTGTACCGGAGCCGGAGGAGTTAAACGAGGAGCATTTCGGTCATAATCTTACCTATGAGGAATTGAAACGCATAGGAAAGGTTCTAGTCGGGGCGTAACTGCTCCGGTCATAATCTTACCTATGAGGAATTGAAACACGGAATATGGAACGTCGAGCAGCACGAAAAGGTTATGTCATAATCTTACCTATGAGGAATTGAAACATGCAGAAATCATATATATCCCGCAAGTCGGAATCGTGTCATAATCTTACCTATGAGGAATTGAAACACCCAACAAGAGGGGGAATTACTCCCCCAATAGTAAAGTCATAATCTTACCTATGAGGAATTGAAACCGCTGAAAACGAAACTGCGCGTCCAGCTCGGCACGAGTCATAATCTTACCTATGAGGAATTGAAACAAGCAATTTCGCTTTGCTTTGCTTTCAACTTTTTTGTCATAATCTTACCTATGAGGAATTGAAACTTTAGATTATCGCGCTGGCGAGTTCGGAGTCACACGTCATAATCTTACCTATGAGGAATTGAAACCCGGTGTATCAATTGCGGATCAAGATTGTGGGTGGGTCATAATCTTACCTATGAGGAATTGAAACTTCAGTTAACGGACAGCCTACAATATGCGTCGATTTAGTCATAATCTTACCTATGAGGAATTGAAACCGGTTATACAGCAGGCCTAGGAGCAACGGCTGTTGCGTCATAATCTTACCTATGAGGAATTGAAACTGATTTGTTTTTGTGCAATGCTGCCGATGCTGGCAGTCATAATCTTACCTATGAGGAATTGAAACATAGTGCCGGTATGACTGATGGTGAACGGAAAGGAGGTCATAATCTTACCTATGAGGAATTGAAACTCGTTTGTACTTACGTACTTATTTGCGAAGAATATGTCATAATCTTACCTATGAGGAATTGAAACAGCGTTGAATACTTTACGAAATGGCCGTTAAACCATCGGTCATAATCTTACCTATGAGGAATTGAAACCAAAGACTGACATTGTTGAATTTTTGATTCAGGAAAAGTCATAATCTTACCTATGAGGAATTGAAACTTTTGGAATCAAGCGGAAATTTTATGGGCGGTTTGTCGTCATAATCTTACCTATGAGGAATTGAAACTGCAGACAGAATCAGAATGGCTCCAGAGTCGTTTTCTGTCATAATCTTACCTATGAGGAATTGAAACTCAATTGACTGCAATATCATTTCCACTCTTTCCAAGTCATAATCTTACCTATGAGGAATTGAAACACCCTTGAAGCTCATAACATTACAAAGCTAAGTAATCGTCATAATCTTACCTATGAGGAATTGAAACAAGCATGATTTCAGTTTTTGGCGATGGTCGTCAACGTCATAATCTTACCTATGAGGAATTGAAACCGGACAAGCAGGCGGATATTATCAAACGTGCTAATAGTCATAATCTTACCTATGAGGAATTGAAACTCGTTTGGCATAACCTGGCGTTGCTTTTTCGGTTCCTCGTCATAATCTTACCTATGAGGAATTGAAACTTGATTGTTTGAATGACTGTTGAATCAATTTTCCCAGTCATAATCTTACCTATGAGGAATTGAAACCGTGGTACCGCAACATGAATTTTCTCGCTATTGGTTGGTCATAATCTTACCTATGAGGAATTGAAACATCGGCAATGTTATTTGTGTTAAGTTTGTTTGTAAACGTCATAATCTTACCTATGAGGAATTGAAACATGCCAAAGCTACCCTAAAATCTAGCAAAACAAATTTGTCATAATCTTACCTATGAGGAATTGAAACCGGAGTAGTTGGCGCTACTCCGCACGCACTAACTCGGTCATAATCTTACCTATGAGGAATTGAAACGTCCGTTTGTTGTTTCCGGTCAGGACATTTTTCTTTGTCATAATCTTACCTATGAGGAATTGAAACGCGGATTCTTTGGCGGTGTTTCCTCCTCCTGCTCCTCGTCATAATCTTACCTATGAGGAATTGAAACCTGGAGAGATATTAATGAAGTGAAGTAGTTCAAAAAGTCATAATCTTACCTATGAGGAATTGAAACTGCATAGGCAGTCGCGAAATAAACGAAGTCAAACGCGTCATAATCTTACCTATGAGGAATTGAAACAAAAAAATATCGCGGTAACAAACGGTAGGGATTCCGGGTCATAATCTTACCTATGAGGAATTGAAACATAAATATGAGGAGGAAAAGAAAATGGCGAAAAAAAGTCATAATCTTACCTATGAGGAATTGAAACAAGGGTCGGGATTTTCGTCAACCGTATATACCAAGTTCGTCATAATCTTACCTATGAGGAATTGAAACTAGTGAAAGACGCAAATATCACACGGAAAGGAGGGGTCATAATCTTACCTATGAGGAATTGAAACATAGAATCATGGACAGCAATACAAGAACTAAAAAGTGTCATAATCTTACCTATGAGGAATTGAAACACGGAAAGAGAAAAAGCGCTTGAACGAAACTATCACGTCATAATCTTACCTATGAGGAATTGAAACTGGATTGATGAACTCATGGAGGTTGCGCCTTCCCCTCGTCATAATCTTACCTATGAGGAATTGAAACTTCTCTATTTTGAAGATCAAAAAGGAAATCCTTTGAAGTCATAATCTTACCTATGAGGAATTGAAACTCTTTTTCTATGTCGGACTTATATCCGGGGATGGCAGTCATAATCTTACCTATGAGGAATTGAAACTATACTCATGGAGGGAAATTATATGGGAGAATTATCGTCATAATCTTACCTATGAGGAATTGAAACCTGCTGAATATTTCGATAGCATTTTAGGGTCGGAAGTCATAATCTTACCTATGAGGAATTGAAACACGGAAATACCAAAGGATTCTATGCTTTTGCGGAAAGTCATAATCTTACCTATGAGGAATTGAAACTTCAGCATGAGCTGCGCAATTTCAAAGTTTACTTCGTCATAATCTTACCTATGAGGAATTGAAACCGCTATTAGAAAGTGGTTTGGAGGTGCTTCCTGATGGTCATAATCTTACCTATGAGGAATTGAAACTACGATAACGTATATCGTATGTCAATACGTATTTACGTCATAATCTTACCTATGAGGAATTGAAACCTTGGACGGCGCCAACTCAAACGCACGCCAATAGACGTCATAATCTTACCTATGAGGAATTGAAACCGAGCATATCGCTGAACCACAAATGATAGGACACGTTGTCATAATCTTACCTATGAGGAATTGAAACGCGCAAATAGTCTTGACGATTTGTGACGCCTTCATTGTCATAATCTTACCTATGAGGAATTGAAACAAGAACTATACGTAGACGGAAACGTCGTCAGCTATCGTCATAATCTTACCTATGAGGAATTGAAACTGAGTTAGCAAGCATTGATGGGTACAGCGACCCGGTCAAGTCATAATCTTACCTATGAGGAATTGAAACCCATTTTCGATTCTTGAAATAAGCGCTGAACTAACAGTCATAATCTTACCTATGAGGAATTGAAACTGAGTTGCAAATGGCGCATTCTTAATCAGGATTTTGTGTCATAATCTTACCTATGAGGAATTGAAACCGGCTTCATATTTGCCTTCAGCTACGAGTTCAAATCGTCATAATCTTACCTATGAGGAATTGAAACTCAGGCATCAATTCTGCAGCTTTTGTTTGCAATTTGTCATAATCTTACCTATGAGGAATTGAAACTAGATTTATCAAGTGCAAGTGATACACGAATTAACGTCATAATCTTACCTATGAGGAATTGAAACCTGCGATATGATAAGCGATGGTGATATGGCGGAGTGTCATAATCTTACCTATGAGGAATTGAAACTTCCATCGAAAAGATAGAAAAAGTGGATGCTAAAGGTCATAATCTTACCTATGAGGAATTGAAACTCGAGTTCCAAAACGATTTGATTTTGAAAGGGAGCGAGTCATAATCTTACCTATGAGGAATTGAAACTTTTTTACATTATCGATGTTTTGTCTATGGGTGATTTGTCATAATCTTACCTATGAGGAATTGAAACCGGCCATAGCAAATAACTTGATGCAAAAGAAAAATGGTCATAATCTTACCTATGAGGAATTGAAACTTAAGTTTGTATTCCTGAGAGATTAAAGCCGTATTGGTCATAATCTTACCTATGAGGAATTGAAACTTTCTAAATACAATAGTTTCATTCTTCCCAGATACAGTCATAATCTTACCTATGAGGAATTGAAACATCAATTCTTCTGATAACCGTAGCTGAACATCAAAACCGTCATAATCTTACCTATGAGGAATTGAAACCTGAATAAGTGCCAGCTTCCGTATACTGGAGATCATCGTCATAATCTTACCTATGAGGAATTGAAACTTCGACCACTGCCCGCTGTTTGGGCTGCCCAACAACGTCATAATCTTACCTATGAGGAATTGAAACCAGGTAGATTCGCATTAGCAAAAGCGTATAACGAAGTCATAATCTTACCTATGAGGAATTGAAACTTGATATTCCAATAGAGGAAGAAAAAGTAGAAACTCGTCATAATCTTACCTATGAGGAATTGAAACTTTTTCTTATATTTTTCATATTGCTATCTCCATTTTGTCATAATCTTACCTATGAGGAATTGAAACTCTATAATTTGATTCTTCTTTCCCAATTGATAACCGTCATAATCTTACCTATGAGGAATTGAAACTCTTTCTACTATGCTCGATAAAAGAGCACCAAATAAGTCATAATCTTACCTATGAGGAATTGAAACTGGTGAACGTCCAAGTTCTCGGTCGAGCCGCATTTGTCATAATCTTACCTATGAGGAATTGAAACTGCGGTTACGATCAACACGTAAATGCGCTTGAATTGGTCATAATCTTACCTATGAGGAATTGAAACAAAATCTCGTCTCTTTTTTGCTGGATCCAGTCCTCGTCATAATCTTACCTATGAGGAATTGAAACCCCGATGATATTTCATACAATTTAGATCGCAATACTTCGTCATAATCTTACCTATGAGGAATTGAAACCTACTTTCTCTTTTTACAGTCCGCCCAGTGCAGACGAGTCATAATCTTACCTATGAGGAATTGAAACTCCTTTTCAGAGTCTAACCACGCTTTAGCTTCTGCGTCATAATCTTACCTATGAGGAATTGAAACTACTTATGGAGTGAGTCGCCTGGCACCGGCAAGACGGTCATAATCTTACCTATGAGGAATTGAAACTATAATATAAATATAGAGAAAGGAGACATTTTTTTGTCATAATCTTACCTATGAGGAATTGAAACATCCTTGTACAGCATTTGCACCAATACCAGGCATTTGGTCATAATCTTACCTATGAGGAATTGAAACTGATCGGTCACACCGGACAGTGTGACTTGCCAGACCGTCATAATCTTACCTATGAGGAATTGAAACGCGTCCGCATAAGGTTTTCCCATCCAATGAACTAAAGTCATAATCTTACCTATGAGGAATTGAAACCATTTCCGACAGTACATTTCGTCACAATTTCATAAGTCATAATCTTACCTATGAGGAATTGAAACGTTTTCCGGCTTTTTGTGTGCTAAATCGAATCCAAAGTCATAATCTTACCTATGAGGAATTGAAACTCCAATGATCGAATCCAGATAAATTGAAATTTCCTGCGTCATAATCTTACCTATGAGGAATTGAAACGTCACATCTTACTAGCAAACTTAGGCTCTAATATAAGTCATAATCTTACCTATGAGGAATTGAAACGTATAAATTGTGTTACTTCCATTTCCAACCCTGTGCCGTCATAATCTTACCTATGAGGAATTGAAACAAGTTCACTTCCACAGTTGTGGCATACCGTAATTCCGTCATAATCTTACCTATGAGGAATTGAAACATGGTTGCCACAGATGTTTTGTATTTTACAGCTATTGTCATAATCTTACCTATGAGGAATTGAAACAACGTGCCTTCGGTTCAGTCTGCAACCGCGATCTTTGTCATAATCTTACCTATGAGGAATTGAAACGGTACTACACTAAGTGGAAAATTAAGAAGCATAAGTGTCATAATCTTACCTATGAGGAATTGAAACATGCCCAAAGTAGAAATGTTAATGAAGCTAGTCACTCGTCATAATCTTACCTATGAGGAATTGAAACAAGCAAATATTGACCGTATGGTTGTTGGGGAATCCGCGTCATAATCTTACCTATGAGGAATTGAAACACGATGATGAAGAAGATGATGACGATGACCTTTAAGGTCATAATCTTACCTATGAGGAATTGAAACACGCTGGTGGTGGAACAGGTTTTGAAACATTTGCTTAGTCATAATCTTACCTATGAGGAATTGAAACACATGATAAACAATTATGAATCATTAGTTTAACAAGTCATAATCTTACCTATGAGGAATTGAAACACTAGAGATAAACATAAGTATGAACACATTAAAGAAAGTCATAATCTTACCTATGAGGAATTGAAACACTTTTGATGAGTACAAATTATTCTTATCCAACAGAGTCATAATCTTACCTATGAGGAATTGAAACCAGAATACTTCAATAGTGGACTTTTTTTCGTCTGTAGTCATAATCTTACCTATGAGGAATTGAAACATGAAGATAAATCAATGTCCTCATACAAACGAAAGTGTCATAATCTTACCTATGAGGAATTGAAACGTTCCCGGAACTTCTATAGCAACCAGTTTAGGAATTCTGTCATAATCTTACCTATGAGGAATTGAAACTTTAGTTACCGACGATGTGACCGCCAGCCAGTTCGGGTCATAATCTTACCTATGAGGAATTGAAACTTTGAAATCTACTGATTACAAAAAGCCGGCTATTGGTCATAATCTTACCTATGAGGAATTGAAACACCGAGGAGCAGTACAGACAATCTACTGAACGTTTAAGTCATAATCTTACCTATGAGGAATTGAAACACAATTCTATCAATATTATCCTTTAAAATACGAGTAAGTCATAATCTTACCTATGAGGAATTGAAACTTTATAAAACGAAAAATAAACACTATTGTACGAATTGCGTCATAATCTTACCTATGAGGAATTGAAACCTTGCCCAACTCACACGCCATCGAGTCGGCTTTTCAGTCATAATCTTACCTATGAGGAATTGAAACAATGATTCGAATGCACGTCCGTTACATCACCGGAGGAGTCATAATCTTACCTATGAGGAATTGAAACATCGTTTTGATTTAAAAATTGACGGTCAAGCATTAAGTCATAATCTTACCTATGAGGAATTGAAACAGGTAAGTTATACTTCACTTTTCACTAACTCCTTCGTCATAATCTTACCTATGAGGAATTGAAACTACGATAACGTATATCGTATGTCAATACGTATTTAGTCATAATCTTACCTATGAGGAATTGAAACAGTAATCCCACCGCTTCCAGCACGTTAGCCAGTCTCGGTCATAATCTTACCTATGAGGAATTGAAACATTAAATATTTTCAAACGCCAGGTAAAAAACAAAAAGTCATAATCTTACCTATGAGGAATTGAAACTTGGTGTGTTCCTGATTCTAAATGGGGGAATACTATTGTCATAATCTTACCTATGAGGAATTGAAACAAAGAAGGTATCAGAGACCTTTATAGAGAGTCTAAGTCATAATCTTACCTATGAGGAATTGAAACGAGTAAGCTTTGATTTTATCAGCACCCATCACAATGTCATAATCTTACCTATGAGGAATTGAAACTTCAACAGGGTGAAGGAGTTGATGCGACCCCGTTGATGTCATAATCTTACCTATGAGGAATTGAAACACGTAAAAAAGCCCTCTACTTTGTGTAGGGGACTATGTCATAATCTTACCTATGAGGAATTGAAACTATTAGTCACGGCTTCGATAGAGTGGCGTTCGGAGACGGTCATAATCTTACCTATGAGGAATTGAAACACCAATGTTCACTATGCTGTGATTACAGAAGGTGCAGTCATAATCTTACCTATGAGGAATTGAAACATCGATTTAGTGTTTCCTCGTCTGCCCCTAAACCGTCATAATCTTACCTATGAGGAATTGAAACCGGAGAAAATGACACCAAATACACCAAGTCTGAAAGGTCATAATCTTACCTATGAGGAATTGAAACACAGTAACTATTTCGCCAGCTTTTTCGTACATTAATACGTCATAATCTTACCTATGAGGAATTGAAACATCGTTTTATTCGATCCTTTTTTCACGCTGACTTTGTCATAATCTTACCTATGAGGAATTGAAACATGTGTCTACTTCGTCATTTTTCGTTCTCTGAGGATGTCATAATCTTACCTATGAGGAATTGAAATATCATTACGGAAACGATCAGATGAACCGCGTTTACTCGTCATAATCTTACCTATGAGGAATTGAAATATTTTTTTCGGGTTACTCTTTTTGCTGGTGTTTCATGTCATAATCTTACCTATGAGGAATTGAAACCGGGGAAATTATCCCTATTACCTGGAATGATTATCTGTCATAATCTTACCTATGAGGAATTGAAACAATCATTGGCGCTCCACTCTTTTTCAAGAGCAAGAATCGTCATAATCTTACCTATGAGGAATTGAAACAGCATTACAGTTTCTCCATTATCCTTTGGATACATTCGTCATAATCTTACCTATGAGGAATTGAAATAACACATCGATGACATAAGTTTTATCACCATTTGTGTCATAATCTTACCTATGAGGAATTGAAATACGCAAACACTACTCAGCCCGCCGTCAGTAATTGCCGGTCATAATCTTACCTATGAGGAATTGAAATTTCTAACGAAATATCTAATTTACATTTGGAAATATCGTCATAATCTTACCTATGAGGAATTGAAATTATTCGTGAATATTGTTTGCCATGATGCGGTCTAGCGTCATAATCTTACCTATGAGGAATTGAAATTACCACCAATCCAAGAACGTTCTAATTTTCCTATAAGTCATAATCTTACCTATGAGGAATTGAAATATTGCCTCCTCATTGATGGTTATCCCGTGCCTTTTTGTCATAATCTTACCTATGAGGAATTGAAATACACTAACTGCCCCTAGTCGATCAATCACTTGCAGTGTCATAATCTTACCTATGAGGAATTGAAATAGGCATCCGTTTCCCGTTCTAATTCGTCGTCCATAAGTCATAATCTTACCTATGAGGAATTGAAATGCGTCTATCATTCGTGATGAATTAAAAAATGCATTAGGTCATAATCTTACCTATGAGGAATTGAAATTTTGACGAATAGTCATACGTTGTTTTAAGTAATCCCAGTCATAATCTTACCTATGAGGAATTGAAATCCGCTATCCGCACATGCTACAGTGCTAACAAGCCTAGTCATAATCTTACCTATGAGGAATTGAAATTAGCGAAACATTTCGAATATTTCAAGGAGGCGGAAGGTCATAATCTTACCTATGAGGAATTGAAATATGGAAACTTATATTGCATCTTTAGAAAATGCTGCGTCATAATCTTACCTATGAGGAATTGAAATCGAAAGCTGGTGTTCCATCGACGTCCGAAGGTATTACGTCATAATCTTACCTATGAGGAATTGAAATTTGTCTATTGTCAACAGAATGCTATGGAGTGATGTACGTCATAATCTTACCTATGAGGAATTGAAATCACAATCATCCTGGTCATTAAGGTTGTTTGGAAAACGTCATAATCTTACCTATGAGGAATTGAAATTCTGTTTCAAGCGGATGACTTCATCCAGTTCCATTCCGTCATAATCTTACCTATGAGGAATTGAAATTGATGACTATACTAAAGAACCACGGATGCAGGCGCGTCATAATCTTACCTATGAGGAATTGAAATCGGTAGCGACCTTGTTTTTGTGGCAGTTTATTTCGAGTCATAATCTTACCTATGAGGAATTGAAACTTTCAAAGTAAGGGAAATTGTCGAGGGTCACGCCGAGTCATAATCTTACCTATGAGGAATTGAAACCCGAAAAAATAAACGGTGTCACAGTCGCAACTAAGACGTCATAATCTTACCTATGAGGAATTGAAACCCGAAAAAATAAACGGTGTCACAGTCGCAACTAAGACGTCATAATCTTACCTATGAGGAATTGAAACCTTCCCTTGCGTTTACTGCATTTATGACTGTACGAAGTCATAATCTTACCTATGAGGAATTGAAACATGAAGTTAACAACGAATTTAAGTTTAAAAAAGCCGGGTCATAATCTTACCTATGAGGAATTGAAACTCGTTGAAGAAACTCGACTTTCTTAGTCGGTCGCAGGTCATAATCTTACCTATGAGGAATTGAAACTGAATCTCGAAATCTGCCACATACTCAATCTTGCGGTCATAATCTTACCTATGAGGAATTGAAACACAGGTTTAAAAAGATCATCAATGAACAGCACATCCAGTCATAATCTTACCTATGAGGAATTGAAACTGGCAAATAGCACTTCATCAGGATCCCTACGGTCAAAGTCATAATCTTACCTATGAGGAATTGAAACATTAAATGGTCGGATAAATCCATTTTTCCTTCATCCGTCATAATCTTACCTATGAGGAATTGAAACTTAAAATACCCTTCATCCCAATCCTTCATATCGTTCGTCATAATCTTACCTATGAGGAATTGAAACCAATTTTTGAGCGACGGAACAGCGGTGTGTCGCTTTACGTCATAATCTTACCTATGAGGAATTGAAACCAAAAAACAAATACATGGAAATATTAGCTAATATAAGTCATAATCTTACCTATGAGGAATTGAAACCAAAAAACAAATACATGGAAATATTAGCTAATATAAGTCATAATCTTACCTATGAGGAATTGAAACTTTTAAACAAACAGCACCGATTTTTAAAGGGTTTGTGTCATAATCTTACCTATGAGGAATTGAAACAGGGGTCGTTTTATTACGATATGCTAACTGACAATGTCATAATCTTACCTATGAGGAATTGAAACACTAAAAGCGATATTGGATTGAGTAATGTGGATAATGGTCATAATCTTACCTATGAGGAATTGAAACTCGTATAATTAAAATATAAATAAGACGGGGAGGAAATGTCATAATCTTACCTATGAGGAATTGAAACTATAACAGGTGATTGTGCTGTTAACAGTGTTGTTGCCAAGTCATAATCTTACCTATGAGGAATTGAAACGTGTTCTCATTCCTCGGGATGCATTAGATACCGTTGAGTCATAATCTTACCTATGAGGAATTGAAACTTCAATTGCATTTCAACATTAGCCGTCGGATTTCATGAGTCATAATCTTACCTATGAGGAATTGAAACCTACTACGCTGACTCAACCTTTTGTGAATTTTTTGATCGTCATAATCTTACCTATGAGGAATTGAAACTACGATGACCACGCCGAACTCCACTTTTGTGACTCGCGTCATAATCTTACCTATGAGGAATTGAAACTCCGGCTGGTCGTCAAACACGTCTCCATTGATATCTGTCATAATCTTACCTATGAGGAATTGAAACACCACTTCATAATCTACATCAAATCCGTCTATCGCCGTCATAATCTTACCTATGAGGAATTGAAACCGATTTCCTCGTACGCGACCCTGCGAATGGCAATGGTCATAATCTTACCTATGAGGAATTGAAACTGCGACTTATATTCGCATAGATAACGTGACACGCGGGTCATAATCTTACCTATGAGGAATTGAAACTATTGAAACATTGCCGTTGAAACAGAATCCGACAACAGTCATAATCTTACCTATGAGGAATTGAAACTCGTAATTCACTCCTCCATCAAAGGAAACCTCTACAGTCATAATCTTACCTATGAGGAATTGAAACAGGGATAAACTGATTTCTAAGTTAGAATTCCAAACCAGTCATAATCTTACCTATGAGGAATTGAAACATGGCATGTAAAATCAACTCCTCAGATAGAATCAAAGGTCATAATCTTACCTATGAGGAATTGAAACATTCATCCAGCTGTTGCTGTTCCCTTGCTTGCTGAGTCATAATCTTACCTATGAGGAATTGAAACTCTCCAAAATCCATATTGCTAAACTTGTTATATTTAGTCATAATCTTACCTATGAGGAATTGAAACATTTGCTCATACAAATCTTTGTTCGAATACCATTGTGTCATAATCTTACCTATGAGGAATTGAAACCTTAGCAGTTGCTTAACCCCACCTGGGCCGCGATTGTGTCATAATCTTACCTATGAGGAATTGAAACCGGAATATGCAAGGCGAACAGGATAGAGTTGCCCAGGTCATAATCTTACCTATGAGGAATTGAAACATCAGTATCAATCATGGCTGAACGAAAAGAAAGCTCGTCATAATCTTACCTATGAGGAATTGAAACCAGCTTTTGCATGCTTTTCTTCTGATGTCGGATTGTGTCATAATCTTACCTATGAGGAATTGAAACCGTGCTTCTGGTCTCCAGTGGAGAGTGGGCGGTGAGTCATAATCTTACCTATGAGGAATTGAAACGTAAACCTGCGGACTAGAGCAGCTACCCTGTCACTAGGTCATAATCTTACCTATGAGGAATTGAAACAAAAACAGGCGCCTATTGAAGATGTTCCGGTACTTGGTCATAATCTTACCTATGAGGAATTGAAACTCTGACCTAACTTGAACAGTTTTTTCAGCTTGATCACGTCATAATCTTACCTATGAGGAATTGAAACCTGGGAAGAGCATGATGGGTTGAAAGAGGTAATGGCGTCATAATCTTACCTATGAGGAATTGAAACCATGGAAGTTCCGACAAGACCTTGTTGGCATTACCCGGTCATAATCTTACCTATGAGGAATTGAAACATGGCAAGACAATTCCACTCATAGGGATTTCCTCTGTCATAATCTTACCTATGAGGAATTGAAACTACTATGTATAAAGATAGCAAATACATATTTTCCAAGGTCATAATCTTACCTATGAGGAATTGAAACTTGGAGACTTAAAAGAAGCAGTTGTATTGTTCGACCGTCATAATCTTACCTATGAGGAATTGAAACAACGATTGAGCGACGACGCGGTCATTCCGCAATACGCGTCATAATCTTACCTATGAGGAATTGAAACTTGGCTATTGCCGTGTATCCCGTGTCTGTTTTAAATGTCATAATCTTACCTATGAGGAATTGAAACCGATAACCCCAGCTGTGGCAACAACCGAAATAAAATACGTCATAATCTTACCTATGAGGAATTGAAACCACCGCTAGGAGCTTCTGAGAACCGAGATAACTCCGTCATAATCTTACCTATGAGGAATTGAAACAAGACACCTTCTACGTCTTTTACACCCTATACTCCGTCATAATCTTACCTATGAGGAATTGAAACAGAACTTCTGCCGGATCTTCCTTTTCACTATCGAAGTCATAATCTTACCTATGAGGAATTGAAACCGGTGTTTCAGAAACCACATTTTCCAAGTGGAGACAAGTCATAATCTTACCTATGAGGAATTGAAACTAGTGTGAAGTGGTTCATCCAGCGGTAACCCTCTTAGTCATAATCTTACCTATGAGGAATTGAAACTCACTTTTGGTCTTCTTCTCCTCAACAGGTACATATCCGTCATAATCTTACCTATGAGGAATTGAAACCAAGAATTTATAAACTCATATGAGGAACCTAGCACGTCATAATCTTACCTATGAGGAATTGAAACATATTTTTACCCGCTCCATGATATGAATATCCATATGTCATAATCTTACCTATGAGGAATTGAAACTCACTTTTGGTCTTCTTCTCCTCAACAGGTACATATCCGTCATAATCTTACCTATGAGGAATTGAAACACCCACGGTATAGGATCTACTAGATTCGTAATCTCGTCATAATCTTACCTATGAGGAATTGAAACGGGGATATTGAAGAATTAGAGAATCCACTACCTTGGTCATAATCTTACCTATGAGGAATTGAAACAGCTGACAGATGAAGAATTAAGAATATTGAATCCTAGTCATAATCTTACCTATGAGGAATTGAAACTCAGATCTAACCTGAACAGTTTTTTCCGCTTGATCAGTCATAATCTTACCTATGAGGAATTGAAACCGCGATGCCCGGAAAAATAGAGTGATAGTTTGTAAGCCCGAAATATAAAAAGAAGCGTACCTTCCGGTACGCATCGCAAATAGCCGTAAATTCTGATTTTTTTAATCGAATTACGGCTATTTCAATTATTTTCTACATTCTGCCTGGATCATTTTTGACCAAGGCATGTATTGGTCTAAAATTTTTGGGTTTTGATGGATGCCGAGATTCGGTAGATCCGTCAAAAGCTTCTTTATGTATTCGTAGAAATCAACCCCGTTACTTTTGGCAGTTTCTGCAATACTCAAACAAATGGCGTTCGCTTTTGCACCGGCTTCACTAACACTAAAGAGCCAATTTTTTCTTCCTATAACGTTGGGGCGAATGGCATTTTCAGCTGGATTATTATCAATTTCAATGCGCCCATCATATAGGAATGCTTTCAATCCATTAGCTCTGTTCAATGTATATTCAGCTGCTTTCGCGAGGGCGTTTTTCCCGTAGAATGGTGATTTCTCAACCCAATCGAGGAATTTTTCTACAATTGGCTTCGAATATTTTTGGCGTTTTTTCTGCGCTTACTTGGAGCCAAATGTTTAAATTTCCTTTCGAGTCGATATAAATCGTCACAAAAACTGACCCCAATTCTGCCATTTTTGCTGTCCGCCTTCAGCCAATACCGACGAACATGAGCCCAACAATTTGCGAAGGTAACACCTTCCAACTTATCATAAGCAGAATAACCATCACAAATAATCGTTCCAGAAAAGCCTTCAATGAAACTTTCAAGGACAGAACGGGCCCGTGATAAAGCGCTTTGAAAGAGAGTCATTGGTGGCCCTTGGCACGGTACACTTCGGAATACCCAATTATATGCATTGGTTTGACCAGATTTCCCATCGGATCGGTTGAGAATTTGCCCATACGTTTCGTCGACATGCATTAGCGATTTAGTCATCATCAAGACTTTCAATCTATTGTAAATAGGCAAAAGCCAATCATGTGATGCACGAATGATCCAATTTGAAAAGTTCTTATCATTGGTATTCAGGCCATAACGATCCCATTCCTTTACCTGACGGTAAAGGGGTAAGTATTGTGCAAATTTATCATAGATAACTTTGGCAAGTACGCTAGGACTTGCAATACTGCGTTGAATGGGAGGCTGTGGTGCTTTACCTCGTTTAATTTGCGCTTTTTGAAGTGTATCGCCTTTACAATCTACACATCCAAAAGCGTGTTCAATGTGTTGAACTTTCTTCATTCTTGCAGGAATAAATTCTGCCTCTTCACGTACGATCGTACTGCCAATTTCAATCATTTGTCCATGGCAACAGTCACAAATCGTATTTTCTGGATAATGGTGAACGGCTTCTACTTCAATACGGTCATCCAATGAATCATTTCGTTTTTTCTTTTGAACTTTTCGTACAACAGTGTAAGAAATGGTCTGTTGGCTTTGTTCTCCTGTGTGCTCAGGTTCATTAAAAGACGGGTCATCTTCAAATAATGATACTTGACCATCCGGAGTATTATATTTGGATTTTTCGGTTTTGGATCCATATAAAAGTTTGGTTAAATGGCGAACTTGCTCAGTTAACACTTCAATCTGTTTCGATAAGTCCTTGTTTTGTTGATTCGAATGAGCCAATTGCTCTTCGAGCAGTCGAATTAACTTCTCATTTTGATTTTCATTCGTAGAAGAAGTGTTCGCCACATCATTCACCACTTTTCGTTCGGATTCACTCCTCTTATTATAACGAGTTTCAACAGTGGGATAAAGATAAATTAAAGGACATCAACGAATTTAAAAAACACCTTTTGATGATGGTTGAATCGCCTTTGGCTGCTGTATTGATAATCCTTCAAGGAGCCAACGAAGCTCCTGTTGAGAAAGATTGCGTACTTCATTTTCGTCTTTTGGCCATTGGAGTTTGCCGTTATCCAAACGTTTATAAAGCATGGCAAAACCATCTCCATCAAAATACAAACATTTATAACGATCTTTCTTCCATCCAGCAAATAGGAATATAGAATCACCATAGGGATCTAATTCAAAAGAATCTTGAATCAGAGTAGCTAATCCGTCAATTCCCTTTCTCTTATGAGAAGAGTCACATAAGAGAAATTATGCGAAGAGTACTATTATGGGAAGTAGGGATTCGAAAATTGTTTATTACATAATCAAAGTAACAAATATACTTCCCATAATTTTTTATAATTGGGTTACTTGCATAAATCCGTAAGCCAATCCATCAACTTAGCATCCTCCTGCCAGGAAGGAAAATCCTGCATATTTAAATCAATATACGCTTCTTCCATGGCCTTCCTTTTTATCTCATCGTTTAACCTTGCATATATTTCGGTACTTTTAACACTTGCATGGCCAAGAAAATCGCGGATATAAACTAGGGCAATGCCGGCCTGAAGCATATGTGCTGCTCTAGAATGTCTTAACACATGACATGTTATCTTTTCTCTTCTTTGAAATTCGGAATCTAAGCATGCGCTTTCGGCATGCTTTTTCAGAATATAGGCTACCCCTTTTCTAGTTAATTTTTGTTTCTGCTGATTAAGGAATAATGGTGTATCGTTCAATAAGGTGCTGTATCCTGATTTCTGTTCTGTAATATATTCTTTTAACAAAGATGTTGTATTTTTCATTAATGGGACGGAACGTGTTTTATTTCCCTTGCCACGAAGGATGACAACAGATGGTGCGTCAAGCCGGACATCTTGGTAGGTCAGATCAATTATTTCTTGTACCCTTGCACCACTGTCATACATAAGGGCCAACAAAACTAGATTTCTTCTCCCCGCTTTAGTGGAAGTGGCCGGCTGTGCTAATAAGATTTCTGTTTCCCTTAATGTAAGAAACTTAATATCAGGTCGGGAACTCTTTTTCATTGGAATAGCTAATATTTTTTGTAATTCAAACAAATTTTCTGGGCTCTCCAATTGTGCATAGCGTATAAAAGAGTGGAGCGCAGCCAAGCGTTGGTTTCTTGTCGAAATACAGCACCCACGACTGTTTTCAAGCCAATCAAGAAAGCGCAAGACGGATTCACGCGTAAGCAAATCCAGTCGTAGATGTTCTGGTCGAATTTTCTTCTCTTCTTGCCAATACAAAAGGAATAATTTATAGGCATCCCTGTAGGAAGATATAGTATTTTTACTGACATTTAATGTCCCTGGAAGATATCTGGTGAGAAAACTGGACAAGTGTTTAGCAAAATCAGATTCTTTCTTCACTCAAACTACAGCTCCTTTCAGGAATGATATAACCGTGGGCATAATCTAGTTTTGAAATAATTTCTGGATATAAATCAGCAGTAAGCCGAAGATAGTATTCTGTTCCCCTAAAATCCGCATGACCAAGATATGCCGAAAGGTATGGCATTAGGTTGTTCAAGTCATTTCCAGCAAGAGCCCATATTTTAAATCTCTGAACACAAAATGTATGGCGGAGGTCATGTATTCTTGGTCCATGTCCTGTATGTGGAATGCCTGCTCTCCATAAGTATTCTCGATAACGTTTGTATGTACTAGTGTGGGATATATGAGTTCCTGATGTGCGACCTGGAAAATAGAAATCACTTGGACTACTCAATAAGTGCATTTGTTTAGAATAGGCTCTACATCGGTTAATTAAGCTTTCTGCCATAGGAACAATCCGGTCTCTTCCATTCTTCGCATCAATGATAGATAGCCCTCTTCGAGGTTGACATCAGCCACTTTTAACCTTAGTGCTTCCATAACCCTTAACCCACAACCATAAATCATGCGAAAGAGTAGTGGGTCTATTTGTTTTCGATATCCCCGGCTTTGTGATGTCCAAATCAATTATCAATCTGTACAAAGATTTCTTTTAACTCACTTGCGGTATATATATATGGAATACGAATTGGATAAGAAAATCGCTTTTTGGGTGTGATTGGAATTTCAATTTTGTATCCGTGTTTTAAAAGATATCTAGCGAACTGCCGCATTAAACAGAGTCGGCCCTCATATGTCATCCTAGATTCGTTTTTATTTTTGGAACAAAATTGTTCTAATAGATTCCTATTAAGTTGTTCGATACTAATATTTTTTTCATAACAATACTTATCAAACTGTTTCATCCATCTTTCTTGACAGCGGAAACGGTATCCAGCAAGATGTTTCTCATCAATGAAATCTTTTATGCTAGATGATATAGCGCTTTTCCACTCATAATGGGACTTATTCATCAAGGAACACCTCCTCGGGATCAATGGGGCATTTCTTTAGTGCTTCTATGTTAATCTTTAGATAATGACTTGTGCTCTGGGTATTCCTGTGCCCAAGAATTTCCGAGATAACGGGAAGTGCAGCACCATTTTCAAGCATAGTTCGAGCAAGGCTACTTCTTAAGGAGTGTAAGCCTCTATGTTCATTCTTTGGAATCTCAATCCCGGCAATTCGCATATGTTTGTGAAGAACATTTTGAAGTTTATTCCTCTCGGAAATTGGTCCTCCCTCCGGGGAATGTCTTACAAATAATGTAATATCATCAGTTACTGGTCTACCATTCTTTAGATAGTCTATAACGGCCCAACCAACATCCTCTAGTAGAGGGAGTTCAAGTGGCTCACGGGTTTTAGACTGTATGATATGAATTGTTCTGTTCTGCCAGTTAAAGTCGGTAATTTTAATATTGCGAATATCACTTGCGCGAAGTCCAAGTCTCACAACAAGAAGTAACATTGCATAATCTCGCCTACCAACTGGATTACTGCGATCAATGGATTTCATTAGTTTAATGACATCTTCTTTTTTCCAAGAAGAAGGGATGAATGAGTCCCTCACATATCGGATATCAGGAAGGAATGTATGAAGTTCATGAGATACTAGGTGATTTTCAAAAAGGAAATGGAAAAATACACTTAGTTTTGATGTTAATGTTTTTAGATAAACTTTTGAACAGTCAATATAAAGAGTCATAAAACTGGTTATGGTCCCTGCTAAAATATCATCCATGGATGATATATTATTGGCATCTAGAAATGTAAGGAACTTCTTTACGGGATATATTAAGGAACGGCGGCTATGATCCGTATATCCTTTGTACTCACAGAAGGATAAAAACTTTTCATACACATCTGAAAAGCAACCAGGACACTGAAAAGGTTTTTTCTTCCCACTTCTAGCAGCAAAATGGACTGTACCATATTGTTGGAAGTGCCAAAGTTTATTAAGATGACGAATTTTTTCAGTTACATACTGACTGTTATTACCTCTACGGGTATCGAAAGATGCCCCATATCTTTCCTTAACAAATGCATTCCCAAGTTCTTCACTATATTTCGATTGGCCAACTTTATCCGCATAGGACACTAGGAGTGAATAAGTCTGGGAATGTTTTTTAACACCTTTTTCGGTATATCCCTCCTGTCTAAGCGACTTTAATACCTCATGTATTAGCCCATTAATTGTTTGATCCATACAATTACCTCTCTTTCAATTAAGATAAGTTCAGTATGGAACATTATGGGAAGTGTTAATCACATACTTTGCGGTTTTTACGGGTTTTTCTTCAAGTTATTTTCCATAGTTAAACAATTCCCATAATTTCTCATATCTGTCTTACCGCAAATGATGTAAATATTTTTTACGCTTGTATAATCATGTTTCATCAATTTCTCAGCTCCCTCATAAACGTTTGGATGATGTGCTCATCTACGCCGTTAAAGAAGGAAATTTCGACGTTGCCGGTTTTGATCGTGCAAGTAGGATTTGAGGAAATCCCTACTGGATTCTTTGAAGAAACATTTTCGTTTACGGAATGTAACGTTACGGGGACAATGGTTAGTTTTTGTTGTGGCATATGAAAAGCACCTCCCTTAAATTGATATATTCATAGTACCAGGAGGCGCTGTAAGTTTATATGCGTTGTTTGATTGGGGGCTTACGAATTTCGTTTCGTAATTGCTGATTGTGCCGTCATAATCTTACCTATGAGGAATTGAAACTTATAACCTTATAAGGTTACCTTGTAAACCCTTATAGTCATAATCTTACCTAAGAGGAATGAGGTAATCTGACCGAGGGTTTATTATTATTACATTTGTAGAGGTAGGCTTTCTTTTATATTTTAAATTTGCTTATATCAATCTTTTAAACATGAATGGAAAATGGAGAAATAGCAAGCTTGCTTGTTAATAAAATCTAATATTAGTACATTCAACTGCTATTAATAAGGGAGGGAAGGTTATCGCACAGAAATAACCAAGCTATAAAATGAACAAGAGCAGAAGGTGAAAACAGTGATTTTATTCAATTTATCGCTTACTGTGTTTCAGAGAGCTTGGTAAAAATTTAAATTTGTTTTTATCTCAAGCTGGGTTTGAAATTAACCCACCTTGTGTCTTAAATGTCAAGAGGACAGCCGCCGGGACTGTCCTTCTCTTCTAATTCAACTGTAGAAAATTTGCTACATGCGCTGCCAATGTCACCCTATTCCGACCATTTTCCTTCGAGGTATATAAAGCTTTATCAGCTTCCTGCAAAAGCGCGTCCAGTGTCTGAATTTCATTAGTTACTTCAGCGACACCGAAACTGGAGGTGATTGGGACTGGCCCTTTCTCTGTTTCAAGGGGATTTGCTTCAATTTCTGCCCGAATGGTTTCTGCCATTTCACCGGCTCTGTTTAAATCGACATCCGGCAGACAAACGACAAATTCCTCACCGCCGTAGCGGGCAAAAATATACTCTGGAGCCAAACAGCTTTTACATAGATCCACTATATGACAAAGGGCTAAATCTCCAATACTGTGACCGTAACCATCATTAATTTTTTTGAAAAAGTCAATATCAAACAAAAATAAGGACAGAGAGGTCGCTTTATTGATGGCCCTGTTAAGCTCCTGTTGGCTTTTCTCGAGAAAATATGTGCGGTTATGAGCTTTTGTTAACCCGTCCGTGTAGGCAAGCAGCTTTAATTGTTGCTCGAGTTTTTTCTTTTCTGTCACATCACTCAGGACAATCGTTTTTCCCGCTATTTCGTTATTCTTTTTTCGAACATCGGTTATTCGAATTTGATAGTATTTTCCTTTATTGCACCACTCGATTTCTCTATTTTCAGGCAGAGGATCAAAACTAGCCCAGTCCGACCAGACAGAATCAAGCTTTTCTCCGATAGCGGCAAACTTGAGTTTTTCAATCATCCCTCTGGCTCCCTGGTTAAAATCGACAATCCGACTGACCTCGTCAATCACAAGGACACCGTCACGCATACTTTCGAATATTCGATTCCTGGCAATGGGAGCAAGCATAAACAGTTTGGCAGAAAAAATCGCCCAGAAATAAAGAGTGGAAGTAAGACACATGACAATCGGCACCGGATCCATCCCCATCGGTGATAGACCAATTAAGTATAGAAACGAGGCTGTCATTGGGATAACCTGGCCCAAAATTAACGTTAAAATCTGTTTCCAATAGGCTGTTCGGGTTTGAATCCAGTACCAAAGCAAAATAAAGGTTCCAAGCACCATGGTCGCAAAAGTATAACTGCCGTGAACAAGATACCAAGGACCAGCTGTGATGTCGGCTAGTGGTACACTTTCATTTGGACGTAAATAAACGGAGCGATAAAACAAATGATGAAAATCATTGGTTACGCTCATTAAAAAGGTAATGAGCGGTACCAGAAATACTGGGATCATGATTTTGGGCTTGATAAATCGGTCCAGCCCGGCAAATTGTAAAATTAATACAAGACATGTCGGCGTAATAAATGGTAAACCGGCATATTGAACTTTTAGCCAGAATTTAATTTCCACCAGGGAACTGCTTGATAATTCAAATGCATGTCCAAAAACATAGATAGCAGAAAAACAAGACATTAAAATGAAGAGTTTGCTGCCTGAAAAGACATTCCTTTTGACGAAGGCGTAGATGGCCAGTAAGGATGATAAGACTCCCGATATACAAACAATAACAACATATGTGAAAATTTCGAGATTCATCCTTTCACCTCCCAGCCGTCTTTTTTAGCTACCATGAAAGTATAACTCTATTTTCATTCTTTGTGGTGCGGCGCTAATTTTGCGCTGCATGGTGGACTAATAGGAAAGTACAAAATTTTTCCGAATTTTATCCTTTCCCATGTCGCATAAATCAACTGCGCCTCATGAACCGTCCTTTCGGATTCGCCAGCCGGCGAGTTTTCATTTATATACCCATTAGAGTATTATACCAAAATTACTAAATTTCGTAATTAATAATTGCCGAAAAATTTTTTATTTTAAAGTTCATCCGCTAGTCCAAGCAGGGCAATCCCAATCATTACAAACACAATCACTGCATAGTGCTGTTTGCTGAGTTTTTCCTTTAAGAAAATACGTGAAAGGATCACCGATACAATACTATAAGAAGCAATCAGCGGTGCGGCGATAATGGCATTTTTCGCCATGGCGAACACGTAAAAGAATTGCCCCGCTGTTTCCAATATAGCGGCACAGCCTTTGTCGCGTTCTCTGAAAATTTGAAAGGGCTCGTTTTTGATAAATTTGAGAAACACATAAGATGCCACGGCACATATGAGAAAAGTATATTCATAAGCAATCAATGCAGCATCTTCGCTGATCAGCTTTAGTTCATCAAGATAAATACCGTCGGCAAAGGTTCCTAATCCATCAAGAATACAATACATTATCGGAAATGTTATGGCCAAAAAGCTAATTTGATATTTTTTATCAATATGTACGTTGTTTGCTCTGAGTTCTGCTGTCTCAGCTCTTTTTTCCAAAATGGCCAGCCCAATCACGCCTAAACTGACAATTACCACCCCAACGATATGCATAATGCCCAGTTCTCGGGGAAAAAAGATAAATAATAAAATGGCTGTAATGGCCCCGGAAGAATTTTGCACAGGCGAAGCAATAGAAAGTTCAATATACCTTAGCCCAACATAGCCAATTGCCATTGATAGGATGTAGAAAGCGGAAACAGGCAAGTATTTTACAAGATCAATAGGGTCAAAAGTTAATCCTTTTATTAACATGTACGCCGTTGCGTGAATTCCCATGACCAAGCCAACCATGACCACAATTTTCAAATGGCTGTATGGATCGTTACTGTCGGTCCCCCGCTTATAAAACAGGTCAGCACCGCCCCAAGCAAAAGTCGTTAATAGTGCAAAAACAAACCACATTGTACCTTCTCCTTACAAAATAATTAAAAAACCCTATAATTATATACATATTCAGGAGTTAAGTCCATGAAAACTATGGAAGCCTCGGGGTTTCTTTTTAACTATGAATATTCTAAAATTATACCTAAGATTTTCAATGGAGACAGGGGGATTAATGGTGAGAGGGAAGATAAAGATATTAACAGCGATGCTGATATGGGGTAGCATTGGGATATTTGTCAAAAATATCGATCTGTCATCCAGCGAAATTGCTTTGCTCCGGGGAGTCATCGGAAGCTTATTTTTACTCGGTGCAAGTATGCTGATAAAACAAAAGATTTCGTTGCAAGCGATCAGGAAAAACGCGCTGCTGTTAATTCTGTCTGGAGCGGCGATCGGCTTCAATTGGATTTTGCTGTTCCAAGCTTATCGTTATACAACCGTTTCTAATGCAACATTAAGCTATTACTTCGCCCCTATTTTTGTGATGATCGCCGCGCCTTTTGTGCTAAAGGAAAAATTGGCGAGGTTTCATGTCATCAGTATTATCACAGCAATGATCGGCTTGTTTTTAGTCAACCTCGGAGGGACAAGCGGCGGTGCTTCAGGAAACAATGCAGTCGGAATTCTTTATGGCTTGTCCGCGGCGGCCCTCTATGCAAGTGTCGTGCTAATCAATAAATTTATTAAAAACTTGCCAGGCTTTGAGACAACGGTGATTCAATTAATCATCGCAAGTATTGTGTTGTTTCCTTATGTCCTATTTAGGGACCAGCTTGATTTTTCAGGCCTTAACGGACAGTCGATTTTGTTTATTTTAATCGTCGGTATTCTTCATACGGGCATTGCCTATTTTCTTTATTTTACTTCGATAAAGGATTTAAAAGGGCAGACTATTGCGGTGTTAAGCTATCTGGACCCAGTGTCAGCGGTTATTTTTGCGGCGGTTATTCTAGGCGAGAACATGGGCATGCTGCAAATATTGGGGGGCTCCTTATTCTAGGATCCACCTATTTAAGTGAAAGAATGGAAGTAAGGGTAAACAGGTTGAACAATAGTAATGCTTAAAAAATGAGGCGGTCCTTCTTGGTGTCAGGCACCACAAAACAGTTTTTTTTCTGTGGTGTTTGACACCAACTCTTTCAGGACGGCCTCAGGAATTTTTTTAAATATAGTAGATATAATCCTCCGGCAATACTCTTTTGAGGAATTGCTTTGTCCGCTCTTCTTTCGGATTGGAGAAAATTTCGTTTGGCGTCCCTTCTTCTACAATCACTCCGCCATCCATAAACACGACTCGATTGGCAACATCTCGGGCAAACGACATTTCATGGGTGACCACCAGCATCGTCGTGCCTTCTTTGGCAATGTTCTTCATGACGGTTAACACCTCGCCGACCAGCTCGGGATCAAGGGCAGAGGTCGGTTCATCGAATAAGATGATATCCGGATTAAGGGCTACAGCTCTGGCGATGCCAACCCGCTGCTGCTGTCCGCCGGATAATTGGCTCGGATAAGCGTCGTATTTTTCCGACAGACCGACTTTATCCAATGCTTTTTTGCCAATTTCAACTGCTTCCGCTTTCGGAACCTTTCTGCCAATGATCAGCCCCTCCGTTACATTTTCGAGCGCTGTTTTATTGTTAAACAGATTATAGTTTTGAAAAACAAAAGCGGTTTTTTGCCGGATCACATGAATTTGTTTTTTCGATGCCGTTTTTAGATGAACATTGATATCACCGAAATTGGCATAGCCTTCATCCGCTTTTTCGAGGAAATTGATACAGCGTAGCAGGGTTGTCTTTCCGGAACCGCTGGGGCCAAGGATGACGACTACATCCCCTTTATCAATTTGTAAATCTACCCCTTTTAAAATCTCATTTTGACCAAATGATTTATGAATGTTTTTAATCTCTAACATTTTCTGCCTCCAGTTTCATTTAGGCATGTGCGATTTTATATTTGCTTAAGCGTTTTTCATAACGTTTAAAAAGATATTCTACTAAACTGCATAAAATCAGGTAGACTAGAAAAATATCGATGTACGCCTCTACATAGTTGTAGCCGACATTTGCCGCTACTTTTGCCCGGAGCGTGATTTCCTGCAGTGACATCGCATACCCCAGTGATGTGGCTTTGATCAGATTGACGGTGGCGGTACAAATATTGGGCAGGGCCGTAACCAGGACTTGAGGGATGATGATCCGCCGCAATGCCTGCACATTGGTTAAGCCGACGGAATAGGCCGCCTCCAGCTGACCTTTGCTGACAGTGCTGATAGCTGAACGGAAAATTTCTATCATGATGGCCGTCGTATTAATGGAAAACACGATAAAGGCATACCAAATCGGATTGATATCATAAACATTTTTATCAATATGATATTTTTCAAAAATGGATGATAAAAATAACGGGACACTGCTATAAACAATAAAGATTTGGACAATGACAGGCGTTCCTCTGATAAACGAAACATACACTTGGGCAAACCGTTGCAGGACGGGAATTTGATTAATCCTCGTTAAGGCAAGTAAAAAGCCAAGCGGCAGGGCAATGAGCAGCGAGATAATTGTAATAATTAGTGCTGTGGGTACACCTGATAATGCGACAAAAAAAGTATCCACCAAAAACTTAAAATCCACTCTGTCACCACCTTATGTTGTCTTAATGACTTGCTTACCTTTGCTAAAGATTTTTTCTAATTTGAAGAAGACTTGTTCGATCACGATTGAGATTACCCAATAAATGACCGATAGGGCGATATAGGTTTCGAGTGCGTGGGCATTAAATCTGCCGTCGATTATCAGGCTGGCTTTTCCCATGACATCGATTAGTCCTATGGTATAGGCCAATGAGCCCTCTTTGATTAATTCCAATAAACTGTTGCCGAAATTTGGCAAGGCGACAACAAGGGCTTGCGGAAAAACAATTCTTCGGTAGGCTTGGAAATTGCTAAGTCCGACACTTACCGCCGCTTCAAATTGTCCTTTATCGATAGATTGATAGGCAGAACGGATCACCTCTGCCATGGCTGCGGCAAATTGCAGTGAAAACGTAATGACAATAAAAAACAGTTTATCGACATTATCGAGCAGTAAACCAAAGTTTTCCGCCAAAGCCGGCAAACCATAATAAACTAAAAAAAGCAGGACAATCGATGGTGTACACCGTAATGCTGTTATATAGGCGTTGGCGATTTTTCGGGCAACCTTGTTATTTCCAATTTTCATTGCAGCCAACATAAAGCCGAGCAGTGTACCAAACAGAACCGACAAACCGGCAACCAGGAAGGTTACTTTAACATAAGGGAGTAACATAGGAAATGACTCCCATATATAGCTGGCGTTAAAATATTTCTCCATGTTTTACCCCCAACTTTTCATTGTAATAATCGCAGGGAAATGGTGTCAGACACCATGAAAAAGGAGACTAGTTGAATGACAACTAGATATAAGTATGTGATAACTTCACAAACTGTCCACTCCACACGGACATTTGTCCACGAGTGGTGCCTGACACCACTCATTACTAACACCATTCATTACCGTTTGACTGTATCCAATACTTCGAATAAATCGCGGCCGTAGAATTTTTTGCTTAGTTCATTTGGTTTCTTTTGTTCTTTTAACTTTTTCACGGCTTGATCATAGGCATCGGCGAATTTTTGTTCTTTTTTATTAAATAGCGGCCATGTTTTGATAACGGCGAACTCATTATAGATAACTTCATTTTTCAATTTATAATAGGGGCCATTTTTGTCGAGAACTTGTTGTTTAAACGGTCCTTCGATCATGACGCCGCCGTCAACCCGGCCTTCGTTGACCCATTGAACGACATCCACGGTAAACGAGTCCCCAGCCTTAAGCTTTACCTTATTATTTGGATTAGCTTGATTGTATTCATCAATAATCGTATATTGCGCATTGTTTGCAGCAATTGGCGCTAAGGTTAATCCCGCTGAAGCGAAGTCCTTGAGTGATTTAATGTTTTCATTCTTTTTCTTTAATACAAGTCCAGCACTGCTTAGGCCAAGGAATTCTTTTGGATAAATAAACTTTTCAGTTCTTTCTTTTGTCCAGAAGGCATTTTTAACCCCAACTTGATACTTCCCTTGCTCCACACCCAACAATAAGTCATCGCTGGATGTACCGACGAATTCAAATTCGTAGTCTGGCAGCAATTCATCGACCTGTTTCATCATTTCAACGTCATAACCAGTCGGTTTGCCGTTTTCATCCAAATAGGAAATTGGTTTTGAAGCCTGATCAAATGCTACCTTTACTTTTCGAACCTTTGAATCGCTGTTATCAGATGATGCTGAACTGTTGGCGCAGCCAGCCAAAAGCGTCATTAACGCAAACCCAGTTATTGCTGCTTTAAAAAAATTTCTAGTTTTCATTTCCATACCCCTTTGTATATAAATATTTTTAAATACTAGTTTGTATATTTGATCTATGTGAATACTTGGTTTTAATCCCGAAAAGTGCCCTTCTGTGGCAAGAAGGGCCCCTCCTAAAAGTTAAGAGACCGTTTCTTTGAAACAGGTGCTAAGAACTACACCTGCTCGGCTGATTTGCTTTTTTCTTGTTCGATAGCGGTCAAGGCCAATTTTTTTATCGTCATATCGTCCATAGGCGGGTTATGCAGTCCGGCTCTTACATCCCGATAATATCGCTGCAATGGATTCGATCGCTGCAAGCTTTTTGCTCCGACAACCCTCATCGCTTTATCCACAATGGAAATGGCCGAATTGGTGACCACATGCTTCACCACACCAAGTTCATTTGTAAGCAAGTCCCGCTGTGTCTCGTCATCATATGCGGCTGCTACGCTATAAATGAGATGTCGGGCATTGATTAGTTCCAGGTCAATCTCGCCTAGCAGCTGTTGAACATTTGGCAGCTGACTGATGGGCCCGTTTAAACTATTTGGTGAATGATGATTAGCAAAATGGACAGCATAATCACGGGCCGCCTGGGCGATGCCGAGATAACAGGCCGGGATGTGCAGGATCCAGCCGTTGATGGCGGCGCCGCTAGGTAATTCCGGAAGCTCCACCAGTTTTGCTTCATCCACTCTTACGTTATTCAACACAAGGTCATGACTGCCGGTTCCCCGCATCGCAATCACATCCCATGTTTCATCAATGGAAAGCCCGGGAGTATCTTGATGAATAAGGAAAAAGCCCACTCTTTGTTTTTCTTCAATCCACGCAGAGGTAAGAAAATAGGTTAAGACAGGTGACATCGTGGTGAAGATTTTTCGACCATTGAGGATCCAGGCGCCATCTTTTTTAACTGCGCTTGTTCCGGGGCGGCCGCCTCTTGTCGGACTGCCTGTCTGGGCTTCGCTGACAGCCCTGTTGACCAATGCGCCGTTAAGGATTTCTGTTGCGAAAAATTGCAGGTTCTCTTTAGACCACAGTTTTTTTTCAAAAATTTCTCCGGTTACCCCGAGGCTCCAGCCTATTGAGAGGGCAGTGCTGGGATCAATGCTGGCCAACTTTTCTTGAAAAAGGACCATGTCGTAAACTTTTAATCCTTCACCGCCATAGGCTTTCGGAAGTGTGATACTCGAATAACCCATTTTCACCAGATCATGAATATTTTCTTCTGGGAAGATAGCCAGGTCATCAGCGATAATGCCTCTTTTATGAAACACTGTTTCATTCTTTTTCAATCTATCGACCCATTTTCGTTGGTTTGCTGTTTTAACGAATAGATTATTCACATTACGACCCCTTTATAAAAGTGTATAATTCCGATTGGATTTATTGGATAATATTAGCTAAGGTTTATAAAACTGTCAAGAGTTTTAATTGATTTTTATAATAATTCGGAATATTAGCCTCGTAGTTAACGTCTGTATGGGCAGTTTCATTGTTATAGTATTGATAATTAATGAGTCTGATACCAAGATAGCTAAATTAAAGTTGGGTTCGCAAAAGGAAAATTAATGAAACTTAGTCTCAATTGGTTAATTATATTCATTATTATGATAAAATAATATTAGATTTTTCAACACCATCAGGGAGGAGAGAAATGAATGAGAGAAGAAACCTTTGCATCTCCACGAATGGATGTCAAGGCGGCCCTGGGTAATAAACGAGATATTTCTGCTTTTGTTTCTGATATAAAATTATTGTTTAAAGGGCCGGTTTTACTTGCAAATGCCTTGCCCGTAATTACCGGATTTTGGCTGGCGATTTATTTCAGCGGCGCCTCTTTTAGTGAACATTTGTCACTGTTTTTCTTGACATTTGCTGGCAGTACGTTGGTAATGGCTGGGGCGCTTGCGTTTAATAATTGGTACGATGTTGATATCGATTCGATTATGGAACGAACGAAAAAGCGACCGACAGTAACGGGGCATTTTTCGCTTAAAGCTGTCCTTATTTTGGGGATTTTGTTGACACTCCTTGGTTTTGGGCTACTGCTGTTTACTACTTGGGAGGCAGTCGTTTATGCTTTTATTGGCTGGTTTACCTACTGTATCTTGTATACAATGTGGTCGAAACGAAGGTATACATTGAATACAGTAATTGGCAGCATTTCAGGAGCAGTAACGCCACTGATTGGCTGGTCAGCTGTTGAACCAAGTGGGCATATCGTTCCGATTATGCTGGCCTTGATCATTTTTGTTTTTCAAATGCCGCATACATTTGCGATTGCGATGAAAAAATATGATGAATATAAAGCAGCGGGAGTTGCAATGCTTCCGGTTGTTTATGGATTTGCGATGACGAAGCGGCAAATGGCCGTTTATATCGCCTGTCTTCTGCCCCTGCCATTTTATCTCGGGGCTCTGGGGATTCCCTTCGTAGTTTTGGCAACGTTGATGAATGTTGGCTGGTTAGCTGTCAGCATCTACGGTTTCTTCACAAGGGATGACAAGAAATGGGCGAATGTGATGTTCCTATGTTCGGTCAATTATATTACCATTTTGTTTCTCATGGCGATTGTCCTGACTTTACCGGTATTTCATTAAAAAAGAGGCTGTCCTAAATGGTGCCTGACACCATTGCTTGGGACCGCCTCTTTTTTAAGATAATAGGAAAACTAAACTGTGACCCCTGGAAGCAGACGGCGCAGTGCTTGCTCCTCTTCCTCGGTTAAAGGCACTAATGGCAAGCGAACACCGCCAACCGGAATGCCGCTCATATTTAATACTGCTTTTACCGGAGTGGGGTTTGGAGCAGCAAATAAGCCCTTCATAAGCGGCAGCAAACGACGATGAGCCGCAGCGGCGCCTCGAACATCACCGCTCTTAAATAGGTTGATCATTTCTTGCATTTCATTCCCAATAATATGCGAAGCAACGGAAATCACTCCTGCTCCGCCAATCGATAGGACGGGGATGGTTAGGGCATCGTCGCCGCTAAACAGCAGGAAATCATCCGATGTCCGGCTGATGATTTCCGCCATCGCATCTAGATTACCGCTCGCTTCTTTAACAGCAACGATATTTTCAATTTGTGACAGGCAGACGATGGTCTCCACCGACATGTTTACAGAAGTCCGACCTGGGATATTATAAAGGATGATTGGTAAAGCTGTTGATTTGGCAATCGTTTTAAAGTGTTGATAAAGTCCTTCTTGAGAAGGCTTATTGTAATACGGAACCACCAGCATAATTCCGTCAACACCGGCTTCCTCTGCCTTCCTGGTCAGTGCAATGGATGCATAGGTGTTATTGGAGCCGGTTCCAGCAATGACCGGCACTCTTCCGGCGGCTGTCTCCACGACCAATTTAAATAACTCTACTTTTTCTTCAGTCGATAGAGTTGGGGACTCCCCGGTTGTCCCGGACACGACTAATCCGTCTGTCCCATTGGCAATTAAGTGATTGACTAAGTTTTTTACAGCGTTAACATCTACCTTACCCTGTTGATCAAATGGTGTGACCATAGCGGTTAATACTTGGCCAAATTTCATCATTCTCACCCTTTTTCATTTTTTTAGCCGATAGGAAAGTTAAACTTTCCTATTCTGCAACTACGCCTCATGAACCGCCTTAAAGGCTCGCCAATCGGCGAGTTTTCATTAAAAATAGAGGTGGTCAGGCCGTATGAAATCAACGCAAAAAAGCAGCAGTGAAGGGGATCCTCGCTGCTGCAATAGAAACATTTTAAAAACTTAAGTTCCCATGCGTGAGATAGCCCTCCATATAGTTTCCTATATGACAATTCTGTGCTTGTTCAGCAGCAGAACCAGCATCAAGAACAATGAGTTTCTTGATACTTCGGCAAATCCCCCTTTCCTCAATTTTCCTAGGACCTCATTATTCTCGAATTGAGTACTAATGGTCTCTGCGCCTCTATCCTCACTTCAAAAGGTTATTGAAGTAAGAAAATATGTAATTATATGTAATATAACAGATTATCATTGGAAAATCAAGGAACCTATGAAACTGATAAACAGTAAATAGTGAAAAATTTGGATATTCAGAGAATTACTTTATGGTTACGACGGTCTCAATATTTGTATTTTACACTGTAGGGGAGTAAAGTGATAAAAGGAAAAACTGTTAGAGGGAAGGTTCAGGAATGAGTAAGCTGCAGCAAGGGACATCAGCATTTCGGAAAGCAAATTTTTCACTGTTTGCCGGGGGATTTATCACATTTTCAATTCTTTATGATGTACAGCCGTTAATGCCGATTTTTACCAAGGAATTTGATATTTCCGCGGCTGCAGGGAGTTTGACACTATCGGTTACCACCTTTACACTGGCGGTCTCAATGCTGATCACCAGCTCATTGTCGGAAGCATGGGGTCGAAAAATGATCATGTCCGTTTCATTATTGCTGTCATCGTTAATTGTTATCTTTACCGCCTTCAGCCTAAATTTCGGTTCACTAATCGGCTTTCGCATATTGCAGGGGATTGTTCTTGCCGGGCTTCCGGCGATAGCGATGGCCTATTTGAGTGAAGAAGTAGATCCCAATAGTTTAGGCGTCGCGATGGGGTTATATATTAGCGGGAATTCCATTGGCGGGATGGCAGGGCGAATTATTACCGGTTCGGTGACGGACTTTTTTTCCTGGCGTATTGCCATGGGAAGTATCGGGGTCATCAGTTTAATCCTCAGTATTTGGTTCTGGCTGAATCTGCCAAACTCTAAATATTTCACCTCAAAGCCGCTAAAATTTAAGAATCTATTTACGTCTATGTTCCGGCACTTGCGTGACCCGGCGCTGTTATGTTTATATGGTATTGCTTTTATTTTAATGGGCAGCTTTGTTACCTTATATAATTATATCGGTTTTCAGCTGTTGGCCCCGCCCTATCGATTAAGCCAAACGATCGTCGGCTGGATTTTTATCGTTTACATAATGGGAACATTCAGTTCTACTTGGATGGGACGGCTGTCTGATCAGCACGGCCGTAAGAAAGTATTGTGGCTTGGTCTGATTATTATGGTCATTGGGGCGGTACTGACACTTTCCGCTCCATTAGCGATAAAAATTATTGGGATTGCGATTTTTACATTTGGTTTTTTTGGTTCTCACTCCATTGCTTCCAGCTGGGTGGGACGACGGGCGAAAACGGAAAAAGCCCAGGCGTCCTCCTTGTATTTGTTTTTTTACTATAGCGGTTCAAGCTTAGCTGGGACAACCGGAGGATTCTTCTGGACACATTTTGGCTGGGAGGGAGTCATTGGTTTTATTCTTGTCCTGCTCTTCTGTGCCTTTCCATTATCGGTCAAGTTATCCTCCATTCCGGTAAAAAATGTGCAGGTGAAATGATTGCAGCATCCTTGATGGGGCTGCTACTTTTTTGCTGTTGGCCCAGCACGGGAAGCTTGTTTTTCTGATTGGCAAATTTTTTTAAAAAAGTTTACTATATGGATTGACAAAGACTGAAATGATTCGAGGTGAGCCAACATGGAACTGCCCAAGGATTTTACCGCGAAAATGCAGGTCCTGCTAAAAAGTGAATACGATGCATTTATCAACAGTTATGATCATCCTAAAGCTCAGGGGCTGAGGGTGAATACCTTAAAGATCTCACTTGCTGATTTTGAAAAAATCAATCCTTTCTCTATCACTAAAATCCCCTGGACAAGAAAAGGCTTTTATTATCGTGCTGCCGACCGGCCGGGTAAGCATCCTTACCATGAAGCAGGGCTATATTATATGCAGGAGCCAAGTGCGATGGCGGCTGCCGAGCTTCTCGACCCCCAGCCGGGAGAAAAGGTGTTGGATTTGTGTGCGGCGCCTGGCGGCAAAACAACTCATATTGCTGAAAAAATGGGCCAGCAGGGCTTTTTATTAACAAATGAAATCATTCCTTCACGGGCAAGGATTTTATCGCAAAATGTGGAGCGAATGGGAATAAAAAATGCTGTCGTCACCAATGAGGCGCCGGCTCGTTTGGCAGAAAGATTTCCAGCCTATTTTGACCGGGTAATGGTGGATGCGCCATGCTCCGGTGAGGGGATGTTCCGCAAAGACCCGGAAGCCCGCACAGAATGGAGTTTAGCCAGTGTTAAGCAGTGTGCGGTACGGCAGCTTGATATCTTACGGCAGGCAGCGGCGATGCTTCGGCCGGGGGGCCGGCTTGTTTATTCGACTTGCACCTTTGCACCAGAAGAAAATGAAGGAGTCATCAGCCAATTTTTACAGCAGGAGCACCATTTTGAAATCGAAGCGGTTCAGGGATATCAAGGATTTAGCGGCGGCCGAAAGGAATGGGTGGAAGACCCGGCTGTGGGAATTGAAAAGACGTTCAGGCTTTGGCCGCATCAGCTGCAAGGTGAGGGGCACTATGTTGCAGTGTTAAGGAGGACAGACGGAGAGGAACCGGGAAAGCGGAAATATGTTAAACCAATGTCCGACCCCAAGCTGTTAAAAAGTTATCTTCGGTTTGCCGAGGAGCATCTATCGGAAGTACCTATGGGTGAATTCCTGTTATTTGGGGACCAATTATATCTCGTACCGAAAGAGATGTTGGCATTGGAAAAGCTTAAGGTAGTGAGGCCGGGCTGGCATTTGGGGACAATCAAGAAAAATCGCTTTGAACCGTCACATGCTTTGGCACTTGCCTTGACAAGCGAACAGGTCCAATATCGCTGGAGCTTGAGCAAGGATTCCCTTGATGTCTTAGCTTATTTAAAAGGTGAATCGCTGTCAGCAAATGGTCCAAAAGGTTGGTACTTGGTAGACGTTGACGGCTATTCGCTGGGTTGGGGAAAAGTATCTGATCAGGTACTGAAAAACCATTATCCAAAAGGTTTGAGATGGGCGTCTGTGTAAGAAAAGCAGCGATGTCCGGAATTAAATTGGAAGAGCAGGGATCTACTATAAATAGATCCTGCTTGTTAGGAGCTTTTTGATGAAGGAACATTATTATGATCAATTGTTGGGCATCCAAACACAAGGAGACAGAATGGAAGGGCCGGCACCAAAACCCTTCCGTTACTACCCGTACGAGCCAACACCATATGGTGCCCTTGAGGTATTGTTTGAAAACTACGAAGTAACGCGAACCGACCGGGTGGTTGATTTTGGCTGCGGCAAGGGACGGTTAGTTTTTTACATTCATTATTTTTTTCATGCCTCAGCAGCCGGGATTGAAATGAATGAAATATTGTACAGGAAGGCGCTTGACAACCGCGAAGCGTATGCGAGAAAAACCAAGAATCATTTACAAAGGCTGCAGTTTTACTGCTGTTTGGCAGAGGAATATAAAATTGACCCAATGGATAACCGTTTTTATTTTTTTAATCCATTTTCCATTCAGGTGTTTAGGAGTATCATTAACAATGTATTGAACTCAGTTGAGGAATGTGAGCGGAGTGCTGAATTAATTTTGTACTATCCTTCGGAGGATTATATTTTTTATTTGGGAAACGATAGCCCTTTTGAATTGAAAAAGGAGATCGTACTGCCACACGAATATTTACGGGATGCAAATGAAAGATTTCTAATCTACCGGCTTGGGTAGCCGGGCTGTCTGGAGGGTTCCGCAGAAAATTCCATTTGACCGCCGCCATGATCTTTTTGGCCTTGTTTATCATACCTATGCTTGTGCTGATATCGTAAAGTGGTGTTGGAGATTGGTGCTTGATACCGACGTTGACACTAAAGTGGAGGTGTATAGTGTTGGAAAGTATTACGGTTGTTTCGCTTTTGGATGTGATTAGTGAACTTTTTTCGGAAGAAATTTCGCTTGCCGTTTCGAACACCTATGAGTATATTTACTATCGGCCTAGCAAGCGGATTGATTTGAAGATTCGCCCCGGTGATCCTTTAAGGGAAGGGACGATTGCTTATAAAGCGATCCATTCGAAGCAAAAGGTGTCGGAGTTCATCAATCGGGACGTTTTTGGGGTTCCTTATCATGGGATGGCAGTCCCGCTTTTTCATACGGGAAAGCTTGAGGGCTGTGTGACGGCGATCTTCCCTGCGCTGACAAACGGAAAATTGGTTGTTACCCTAAAGACAAATGATGGCTGGATCCCCTTGCCATTTTCACAAGTAATCTATCTTGAATCGAAGGAAAAAAAGACCTATGTCCACACGAACGAGCACTGTGGGACACATAAATATTCGCTGCAGGAATTTGAGTTTGTCTTACCGAAGGATTATTTTATCCGCTGCCATCGTTCCTTTATTGTGAATGTCAATCATATTAAGGAGATTTTCCCTGATACTCACTCTACCTTTATTCTATCAATGGATAATGGCGACCGAGTTCCTGTAAGCCAGTCATATTCAAGTTATTTTCGCAGGCTGTTAGGGTTTTAATCGATTTTTCTCTGGCTCATCTATATTGCCTGGAAAGCTTGTAGTAATGTGATGATTCTAAATTATAAAACTATTAAATTAAATCATTCTGCTTTAGAAGAAAAAAATGCTGCTTTGTCTTAATTTTACGTAATATATCCCAGAAATCCCTAATTAATAAGTTATTTAAGGTAAAATTAATGTAATTTCATATTTTGGGAGAGGGATGGAATATGGAAAATAAATACGAACGGATTCGCGATAAGCGGCTCTTGGATCGTGTTGTGTCGCCGGAAGAAGCGGCGTCATGGATTCAAGACGGAATGACTCTGGGGTTGAGCGGATTCACACGTGCGGGTGACGTGAAAGCGGTGCCATTTGCGCTGGTGAAACGTGCTGAAACAGAGTCTTTTAAAGTGAATGTCTATACAGGGGCTTCGTTAGGTTCGGATGTGGACAAGCTTTTTGCAGAGGCGGGGATTCTGGGAAAAAGACTTCCATTTCAAGCCGATCCAACAATGCGAAAAAAAATTAACAATGGGGAAATGTTGTTTGTTGATCAGCACTTGTCGCATACAGCAGAACTGGTCCGTGCGGGGGTAATGGAGCCGGTTGATTTTGCGATTTTGGAAGCGTATTCAGTTACAGAGGATGGAATGGTGATTCCAACAACATCGGTTGGAAACTCTTTATCGTTTGCTTTGAATGCAAAAGCAATTATTATTGAGGTGAATTTGGCTCATCAAGTGAACCTGGAAGGATTGCATGATTTGTATGATCCGGGAAAACAGGGGGAAAGAGGTCCGATCCCATTAACCAAGCCGGATGATCGGATAGGCACGATTGGAATTCCAGTGGATATTGACAAGGTCAAAGGCATCGTGTTTACCAATCAGCTTGATTCTCCTTCGACGATCGTACCGCCTGATGAAGAAACATTTATTATGGCCAATCACTTAATCAACTTTTTACGTAAAGAAGTGGAAGCCGGCCGGCTGACAAAGCGTCTCGCCCCGCTTCAATCGGGAATTGGTTCGGTAGCAAATGCCGTTCTTCATGGCATGCTGGAATCAGAGTTTGAAGATTTGGATGTGTATTCGGAAGTATTACAGGATGCGGTGTTTGATTTAATTGATGCCGGCAAGGTAAATTTTGCCTCCTGCTGTTCGCTTACTCTTTCTGAGGAAAAAATGAAACAGGTATTCGGAAACTTTGATAAATACCGTGATAAAATATTGATGCGGCCGCAGGAGATTTCCAATCATCCGGAAATTATTCGCCGTCTCGGATTGATCTCTATTAATACAGCATTGGAATTAGACATATACGGAAATGTGAATTCAACACATGTCTTAGGGACAAAAATGATGAATGGCATCGGCGGTTCAGGGGATTTCGCCCGCAATGCACGTCTCGCTATTTTTGTGACTAAGTCGATTGCAAAGGGCGGAAAGATATCCAGTATTGTTCCATTTGTTTCGCATGTTGACCATACGGAGCATGATGTCGATGTCATTGTGACGGAGCAAGGATATGCCGACTTACGCGGGTTAGCGCCTAGAGAGCGGGCAGAACTAATTATTGAGAACTGTGCTCACCCAATGTACCGCGAGCAGCTGCGGGAATATTACCAAGAGGCTCTTACGAGGGGCGGTCAAACACCACATGTGTTGGAAAAAGCCCTATCTTGGCACATTAACTTCGCGAGCACAGGGACGATGCTGCAGTCGGTAACAGCAACGGTATAATTGTTTTATCGGTAAATTCATATAATGGGAGAAATAAAATATAGAGAAAAGCGCTTTGATTGGGGGATCAAAGCGCTTTTTGCTGTACGAGGTTAGCTAATCAAGTGATCATCAGCCTCTGATTCGATCCGCGATGCTAGACACTAAGTATGATGGAAGAAGGAATGTGCTATTATGCTATTGAATTTAACGGAGATTTTAGTATCTTTAAATAAGCAGTGTGAAGAATCGTTATGGTGTTGGGGGACCGTGGGAGGTGCAGACAATGGATCTAAATAAACGAATTGATATCCTTGATTATTTGCGCGGCTTTGCGTTAATGGGGATTATTTTGGTGAATGTTGGACCATTGCTGGAGATTCGTCAGCCAGCTTCAGATTCTGCCGATTTTTTATATTGGAAATTTTTGTATTTATTTGTAGAAGGCCGCTTCTATACAATTTTCACCTTTTTATTTGGGATTGGGTTTTATATCTTCATCACACGGGCTAATGCCAAGGGAAAGAATGGTTATGTTCTATTTTTAAGGCGGATTGCCGTCCTTTTCTTAATCGGTCTTGTTCATGTAAAGTTTCACCCGGGGGAAGCACTGACAGTGTATGCCATTTCCGGCTTGATAATCTTACCCTTTTATAAAGCCAACAAAGTAATGAATCTTATATTCGGGGGGATCATGCTCTTCTTCCTAGCCCTTTTTTCGATAAAAATCTTTATGGTGGTACCGCTGATGCTATTAGGAGTTGCCGCGGGGCAGTATCGCATCTTTGAAAATATTCCGTTAAAAAAGGCAGCCGTTTTTACAGTAATGATGTTCTTATTAAGTGTCGTTGGCATATTCTATCAAGCCTACTATGCCCCGACACAGTTTGGCATGAAGTCGGAAGCGATAAGTTTGCAAACAGAGCGCTTTTTTAGTATCGGAATTGCTATTGGTCCACTTGTGTCTGCTTTTTATGCTGGCCTGCTGGTATTACTTTTGCGATTTTCCTTTTTTCAAAAACTGCTATCCCCATTAAAAAGTTATGGGCGGCTGGCCTTGACAAACTATCTCTGCCAAACTGTGTTCATATTACTCTTGGGGAATAGGTTTCATTTATTTGGCAACATTACTTATCTGCAATCTTTCAAACTTTGCCTCGCTATCTATATTATCCAACTTATTTTCAGTTGTGTATGGCTGCGGTATTTCCGTTTCGGTCCGATTGAATGGCTGTGGCGGATGATAACCTACCGGGAAATTCCACCAATGCGTCAATAATTAGCGATTCATTGGTGGAACTTTTGAGACCTCTTCCCCTTTTACTAAAAAATCCAGAAAATTAAATGATAAAAATTCTCAATTAGCATTGACTTAAAATACAAGGATGATATAATCAAAATCGTAAGGTTAAATGATAATGATTTTCAATGTCACTGATAAAAAGCTTAAATGAAAACTCGTTGACTGGCGAGCCCTTAAGGACGGTTCATGAGGCGTAGTTGAATTTATGCGACAAAGGAAAGTATAAAATTTGGAAAAATTTTATACCTTTTTATTAGCCAAAAAGAGAAGTGTTGGGAAGCTATGAAGATGAAATATTTACTGCTGGGATTATTGGTATTATCGGCTGCCTCTTTGTTCGTAGGAGTAAGCACTGTATCACCATTGGATTTGTTGAACCTCCAGTCAGAGGACACCCAAATATTCCTAATTAGCCGGCTGCCAAGGCTTATCGCGATTTTGCTTGCTGGAGCTGGAATGAGCATTGCAGGACTAATTATGCAGCAGCTAAGCCGAAACAAGTTTGTTTCGCCGACTACAGCTGGGACATTAGATGCTACGAGGCTGGGAATACTCGTCTCGATGCTGGTATTTGCGAACGCATCAATGCTCCAAAAAATGGCGGTTGCTTTTGCCTTTGCCCTTGCCGGGACCTTTCTATTCATGCAGATCCTTGACCGCATCAAGTTTAAAGATGCAATATTCATTCCGCTTGTAGGGTTGATGTTTGGCAATATTTTGTCTTCGGTAACAACCTTCTTTGCCTACAAAGCAGATGTAATTCAAAATATGTCGGCATGGCTCCAGGGTGATTTTTCGATGATCATGAAAGGCCGCTATGAATTACTCTACATAAGTGTTCCGATTATTATCATTGCCTATTTCTATGCCAACCGCTTTACCGTAGCGGGAATGGGGGAGGATTTCTCGAAAAATCTCGGGCTTGCTTACCGGCGAATTGTGAATATTGGCTTGATTCTTGTGGCACTGATCACAGCAACTGTTGTTTTAACTGTTGGGATTATCCCATTTCTTGGTTTAATCATTCCTAACATTATCTCGATTTTTAAAGGAGATCATTTGAAAAAAACCTTACCGCATACGGCACTGCTTGGTGCTATTTTCCTTCTCATTTGTGACATTCTTGGCAGGGTAATCATTTACCCCTATGAGATTTCGATCAGTCTCATGGTCGGTGTCATCGGAAGCGGCATTTTTTTATATTTGTTGTTCCGGAGGAAAAGATATGCGTAATTCGATGAAACTGGCCCTTCTTGCATTGATCGCTGCAGGATGCTGTGCCATCTACCTGTTTCATGATTTAAACGGAAGTTTTGATTATGCATTGCCAAGGCGTATCGTAAAAGTCATTGCCATGGTGATAACTGGCTTTACCATTGCCTATGCGACCGTTGTTTTTCAAACGATTACCCATAATAAAATTTTAACCCCCAGCATTATGGGATTAGATTCACTTTATTTGCTCTTACAAACATTGATGATTTTCTTTCTTGGGTCTGACCATCTGATGGCAGTCAATAAACAAATTAATTTTTTGATCTCGGTTGCCGTCATGATTGTGTTTTCCCTGTTGCTATATCGCTTTTTGTTTAAAAAGGCCGGTCAGCAGATTTACTTTTTATTGCTTGTCGGCATTATTGTCGGGACGTTTTTTTCGAGCATTTCGACATTCTTTCAAGTATTGATCGATCCGAACGAGTTTCAGATTGTCCAAGACCGGATGTTTGCCAGTTTTAATAATATCAACTCAGATTTGGTTTGGTTGTCCGCGGGAATTGTTGTCGTTGTAACCATTTTCGCCTGGCGCTATGTGAAATATTTAGATGTGCTTTCACTGGGCCGGGAGACTGCCATTAACTTAGGGGTGCCCTATGACGCCGTCGTCAAACAGATGCTTATGATCGTCGCTGTGTTTATTTCGATTTCCACAGCACTTGTCGGCCCGATTACTTTCTTTGGCTTAATCGTCGCCAATCTGTCCTATCAATTTTTCAAAACTTATAAGCATCGGACACTGATTGGCGGTGCGGTGGTGATGAGCATCATTGCGCTGGTTGGCGGGCAGTGGGTGGTTGAACGGGTATTTTCTTTTTCTACCACATTAAGTGTCATTATCAACTTTGTCGGCGGTGTGTATTTCATCTACCTACTATTGAAAGCGAGGAATGCTTAATGATTCAAGTCGTTTCACTGTCAAAGTTTTACGGGAAAAAGGCAGTTGTAGAGGATGTGTCGGTGACGATTCAGCCGGGAAAAATAACCTCTTTCATTGGACCGAACGGGGCAGGGAAGTCGACGTTACTTTCAATGGTGAGCCGGCTGCTCGATGCTGATACGGGAGAGGTGCTGATTGATAAGGCCGATGCCCGAAAAATGAAATCAAATGAGTTTGCTAAAAAGGTGTCGATTTTAAAACAGTCCAATTATATGAACGTTAGACTGACGATCCGTGAGCTTGTTTCCTTTGGCCGCTTTCCTTATTCCAAAGGGCGGCTGACGGATGAGGATGAACAGATTGTCGACCAGACGCTTGAATATATGCACTTAACCGAGTTGCAGGAGCGCTATTTGGATGAATTGTCAGGAGGTCAGCGGCAGCGGGCGTTTATTGCGATGGTCATTGCCCAGGATACTGATTATATTTTGCTTGATGAACCGCTAAATAACTTGGATATGAAACATTCCGTTCAGATTATGAAGATTTTACGGAGGCTTGTTGATGAACTGGGAAAAACGGTGGTCATTGTCCTGCATGATATAAATTTTGCATCCGTTTATTCGGACTGGATTGTCGCAATGAAGGATGGCCGAGTGGTCAAAAATGGACCAACTGAGGAAATTATTCAATCTGAAGCATTGAAGGAAATTTACGATATGGACATTCCCATTCAAAAAATGGATGGCTGCCGTATCTGTGTTTATTTTAATTCATAATTTTTAGGGGAGATAATCGATGAAAAAGTGGAGTTTAGTAAGTATTATTTTTTCAATTGTCCTTGTGCTTGCGGCTTGTGGCGGTGCATCGAAGGAGGAAGGCAAGACGGAAAAGGCATCAGGAAATGGAGAATCTGCCGGGAAAATGACAGTGGAACATAAATACGGTGAGGCCGTTGTGGAAAAAAATCCAAAGAAGGTAGTTGTTTTTGATTTTGGAATTTTAGATACTCTTGATGAATTGGGAGTTGAAGTTACAGGTGTTCCTCAGACAACTGTTCCTAAGTATTTAGAAAAATATAGTGATAAGAAGTATACGAATGTTGGCAGCCTGAAGGAGCCTGATTTTGAGGCAATCCATTCATTGAAACCGGATGTTATATTTATTTCAAATCGGCAGGCAGAATTATATGACCAATTTGCCGAGATTGCTCCGACAGTATATATCGACTTTGATTACAGCCATTACATGGATTCTTTTGAAAAAAATATGAAACTGATTGGCAAAATCTTTGATAAAGAAGACCAGGTTGCAGCAAAATTGAAAGATATTGAGGGAACTGTTGATAAAGTGAATAAAGAAGCTTCTGAAGCTAATAAAAAGGCTTTAATTGTGATGGCGAATGAAGGAAAAGTCAGCGCTTATGGACCAAGTTCCCGCTTTGGGTTAATCCATGATGTATTTGGGTTTGGAGCAGCTGATAAAAATATTGAAGTTTCCACACATGGTCAGAGTATTACCTTTGAATACATTATGGAAAAAAATCCCGATGTCTTGTTTGTTATTGACCGTAACGTCGCAATCGGGGGCGATTCCAGCGCCAAACAAACGATTGAGAACGACCTGGTCAAGAAAACAAACGCCTACAAAAACGGCAAAATCATCTACCTAAACGCCGACACCTGGTACCTCAGCGGCGGCGGCCTAAAATCCGTCAAACTCATGGCAGACGAAATCGAAGCTGCTCTTTAAAAATACAATGGTGCCTGACACCCTAAAAATACAAAAAGGTCAAAATGTCCACCCCACGTGGACATTTTTCCGTTTTTTGGAGAATTTGCTGCACTTTTTGAATACCTGCTTTAGGTTATTTTGTGTAGCGGTTGGCGTAGCTTGAAGCGACAAAGGCGTCCGGTTTAATTTTCGGCGCAACACCCATGGATTCCATTCGGGTGACCATTTCTTTGACGAATTCGCTCGTTTTGTTTCTTTTCCCGGCACCAATGTCGATGTGTCCCTCTATCGTGAAGGTAGCCCCTTGGTAAATGTGAGGCAAGACGATTTCAATAAGCTCTTGTTTTCTCTCCTCGGTAAACAATGCCACGATTTCCTCGGTAAATGATAATTCAAGGGAAATCCGCTCGTGCAGCTGGGTCATTTTACGGGGGACAATCACCTTTTTAATGCATGCCCACACTCCATTACCTTCATTTTGAATGACAATTCCTGTAATGAATACCGTATGCAGTTTATGGACTTGGGAGTCGGTCCCCACCATAAGGCGGAAATTACCACACGGGTCTGCCTTCATAAACTCAGTAATCCGTGTAAACACTAGTTCAAATGGCATCCCGTTCTCTTGAAGATTTTTAAAAACATGACGGCGAGGCTCGGGATTTTTCATCATCAAAACACCACATCTTTCCCTTCACGCGGAAGACTTCTTCTAAATTTTATTCTATTTTATGGGAAATGATGAATTGGCGTGCACTCGGAAATGAGTGCATGAACTTGAAGCACTTGCTTATTGATTTTATAGGGTGATGGGGTGATAACAACCCAAACTGAGTTGAAGTCTCAATTTATCGGCAAGGTTTACCAGATAATCCCCCCGCGGGCCGGTTTTACCAAATCCATTTTGATCTTTTGTTTAAAGTTAACGGTACAGATATGAGTTGACAGGCAGGCTTTTAGGGGGTAAAATTTAAACATAAGTTTATAAAATAAACAATAGTTTGATTTTAAGGGGGTGAAAGTTTGTCTGAACGAATGACTGAGAAAGAACAGTTGATTTATGATTTAATTCGTAAGAACCCCTATATTTCACAGCAGGAGCTCGCTGAAGCAGTCGGGTTATCCCGTCCATCCGTCGCCAATTTGATCTCAGGACTAACGAAAAAAGGTCATATTTTAGGCAGAGCCTATATTTTAAATGAATCGCAGCAAATTGTTTGTATCGGCGGCGCGAATTTGGACCGGAAATTCCAAGTGAAAAATAAGGCGAAACTGGGTACATCCAATCCAATCCGCTCAGTCAAAAGCGTGGGCGGCGTTGCCCGAAACATTGCTGAAAATCTGGGACGGCTCGGGCAGGAAGTATCATTAATAACTGCTTGTGGCGCAGACAGTGACTGGTTCTTCATTGAGGAATCATCGAAATTATATATGAATCTCGACCAAGTGGCGAAACTTCCAGGGATGGCGACAGGCTCCTATACCGCGGTTTTAGATACTGACGGGGAAATGATCATTGCCTTAGCAGATATGGAAGTGTACGAGTCATTGACCCCGGAACTGCTGTTAAAACAAGTCGCATTGTTAGACCGGGCAAAATGCATTGTTGCCGACTTGAACTGTCCAAAAGAAACGCTTCAATTTTTATCTTATTTTGCGAAAAAACATGAAAGACCACTTGTGTTAATCCCGGTTTCTTCCCCGAAAATGGAGCGGCTGCCTGATGATTTAAACGGCGTCACCTGGTTAATTACAAACCGGGATGAATCGGAAACCTATTTCAATAGGACTATTTCCAATCAAGCAGAGTGGCAGCAGGCAGTTGAAAAATGGCTTTCACAAGGGATTGACAATGTCGTGATTACGAATGGCAAAAACGGTGCAATGATTGGCAATATAAAGGAAGGGATTTTTCATGTTCCCGCTATTCAAACTGAAGTCGTGGATGTGACAGGTGCGGGTGATGCCTTCTCTGCGGCAGTGATCTTCTCATGGCTTGAGGGGAAAAATTTAATCGAGATTGCTAAAGCCGGGACGATAAATGCCGCAAAAACACTTGAATCAACTTTTACCGTACGTCAAGATTTATCAGCAGCACAATTACAACTAGACATGGAGGAATTATCATGAAGGAATATATTGCATTATCCGAAGAAGTCAAAAAAGCAAAAGAGCAAGGGCAACCTATTGTAGCACTGGAGTCCACGATCATTTCGCATGGTATGCCATATCCGCAAAATGTCCAGACAGCCCGTGAAGTGGAACAAATTATTCGTGACAACGGAGCAGTTCCAGCAACCATCGCGATTGTTGATGGGAAGATTAAGATTGGTTTATCTGACGAGGAACTTGAAATGTTCGGTAAGAGCAGCGGTGTTGCGAAAGCATCCCGCCGTGATTTAGCCTATTTATTGGCAACGAAAAAATTAGGGGCAACAACGGTCGCGGCAACAATGATTTGTGCGGCACTGGCCGACATTCACATTTTTGTTACTGGCGGCATTGGCGGTGTCCATCGCGGAGCCGAAACAACCATGGATATCTCCGCCGATTTAGAAGAATTGGCCCAAACAAATGTAGCGGTTATTTGTGCCGGGGCAAAATCGATTTTAGATTTGGGCTTAACGCTGGAATACCTTGAAACAAAAGGCGTACCAGTGATTGGTTACCAAACGGATGTCCTACCGGCGTTCTATACCCGTTCAAGTAAATTTGCAGTTAACTTCCGGGCGGATGATGTTGAGACCATTTCCAACACGTTGAAAACGAAATGGGATTTACACCTTAAAGGCGGTGCAGTCATTGCCAATCCAATCCCGGAAGAACACGCAATGGATGAAAAAACGATCACGGACGTCATCGAAACAGCCCTTAAAGAAGCAGAAGAACAGCATATTTCCGGAAAAGAAGTAACGCCATTCCTCTTAGCTAAAGTAAAAGAACTAACCGGCGGCAAAAGCCTGGAATCGAACATTGCCCTCGTAAAAAATAACGCTGTTCTAGGAGCGAAAATCGCCGTAAACCTAGCATCATTAAAATGAAAAATGGATTAGAACTAAATGACAGAAGAATAAAAAAGTCTTAAAGAAAGGTCTGGCTCCGGTTTGAGGGCCGGATCTTTTTAGAGAAAAAGGTTGACCCTAGATGGATCAACCTTTTTTGCATGTTCATCTCCTTATTTGGAAAGTTTGCAGCATTTCGAATACAATAGAAATAGGATATTACTTCCATCCTTTACCCAATTAGGCTTTTCTAGATCAAAATAGAAAGGGGGACATGTTCATGCGTGTTGTTCGGGAGACGGAGCTGAAGTTTTTAAAAAGGGAGCTGGATTACTTAGCTGCGGCTGAAATTATTACTCCTGAAAAGGCTGAACAAATTGAATCGTTGTATGAAGTCAGAGACAAACCATCTTTTACAAGAACATTGCTGTATGTTGGCTCGATTTTAATCGGTGCCGGAATTCTTAGCTTTATCGCCAGCAACTGGGCCGAGATGGCCAAGCCAATTAAATTTCTTCTGATTGTTGGTATCTTTATCGCATGTCAATTTGCCGGGTATAAGCTTGAAGGTAATTACCCGAAGACCTCGAAAAGCTTTTATTACCTTGGGGTGATCGTGTTCGGGGCCGGGATCTTCTTGGTGGAGCAAATGTTTCACATTGGTGGCAGTACTCAGGATGCATTTTTGTGGTGGGCGATTGGAATTATCCCCTTAGCTTGGGTGCTTCGAGATAAATGGATTTTGCTCGCGGCTGCCTTTTTCTCACTTTTTCATCTCATGGACGCTACCTATTTGCAAGGGAGGGTCATTCCGATCTGGATTGTGGTTCTGATTGTTGCATTGTATTTTTTAAATGGAAAAATTGCCTTCTCAAGAGGAACAGCATTTGTAAATGGTGTTGTGCAGCTTGTCTTTCTTGTTACAGTTATTAATTTTTTCCTCCTCAGGTATGGATCTTTCGATGAGCCTTTTATTCAAGGTCTCATACTTTTAGTAATTGGGATTGTTCTAGTTTTACGTAAAGGAAAAATTCATGACATTTACGTGTATTTAGGCTATATCACTCATGGATGTGCCGCACTGCTATTGTCCTTTAATGAAACCTGGCCAGCGCAAGTGGAGTGGTTGTACATTCCTTTTTCACTGTTGTATCTTCTCTTCCTGCTGTACCTAATTAAACGCGGCAGCTTGTTTAGCATTATTATCTTATGTGTCATGATTTTCCGTTTTTACCTTGATATCTCCTTTGAGTTCCTGCCCAAATCGTTCGTCTTTATCATAGGCGGTGTTCTTTTACTCGGCTTTGGGTTTTATTTTGAAAAACAAAGACGGAAGGGAGAGGGCAAGCATGCATAAACGGACGAAACAGTTGATAGTAGCTTGTGCGGTACCGGTGCTCATTCTTCTTGGCATGTGCTTTCAGCCCCTTCTTACATTGTTTACCGGGCAGGAAGTTACTTTACAAACCAAGCCAGTTGACCCAACAGATTTGTTCCGCGGGGATTATGTGATCCTTCGTTATGAGGCGGAGGAAGTTCCGAAAGAGTTGGTCGAAACGGAGGTGATCAAGCAGCTGGAAAGGAACGGGAGTTGGGGCATTGGTGAACAGAATGTATATGTTGTTTTGAAAAAGAAAGACGGTATCGATCATCCTGTGAAAGTGACGCTGAACAAGCCGAAAAATGGTGTGTTTTTAAAAGGCAAGCTGGATTATATCGGTACCAATGGCGAAGGAATGGAAGTGGCCTTCATCCAATACAGCCTTGACAAATACTACGTCGAAGACAACACCGGAACTAAATGGGAAGAAGCCTCCACAAAAGGCCAAATCCTCGCCAAAGCCAAAGTCAACAACGGCTACGCAATCCTAACCGATATTGAAATTGGTGTCAGGCACCGTCCGTGGACAAAATAGACAAATTGTCCATCTGGGGTGGACAGTTTGTGATAATTTTCCATGAAATAAGGGATTAACTAACTTTAACATAAGCATTCGTTAACTAAAACAAAGGATTGTGGTAAATCCCAGGAGTATTTTTTTGTTAACCTAAATTAAAAATAGGTTGACAATACTCTCTCTTACCCTTTATCTTAAAACTATGGAAATTTTTTAATAGGGTGGGAGAATAGATGAAATTAAAAGCACTGGATATTACCCTTGTTGGGATGTTTGTTGCTCTAATGGGGATTGGAGCTAACATTACTTCAATTGCTCCATTTTTGACAGTAGGTGGAGTGCCGATCACTTTACAAACTTTTTTTGCAATTCTGGCGGGGTTGGTATTGGGTAGCCGCTTAGGTTCTATCGCAATGGTTAGTTATATGCTTGTTGGTTTAGTAGGTGTTCCGGTATTTTCCAAATTTGGCGCCGGTCCTTCAACAATACTCAGCCCGACCTTTGGTTTCATTGTCTCGTTTATTTTCCTTGCATTTATTGCTGGGAAAATTGTCGAAAAGAAAAAGTCGCTGCCTGCTTTTATCATTGCGGCTTTAATAGGGATGAGCGTAAATTACCTGTTCGGAACGAACTGGATGTACTATGCTTATAAGCTATGGTTTACAGCCCCAGAGGGATTTACCTATAAAATGGCCTGGTTATGGATGATTCCACCGCTGCCAAAAGACATCATCCTCGCAGTATTCGCTGGAGTTTTGGCACATCGGCTGGAAAAATCAGTATTATCAAAGGGACAATTCAAGAGATTAAAAAAAGTTTCCTAAGCCATGGATATGGATGTAAGCACTATGTGTTATCTTCACCTAGCGCTGATACCAAATGAAAATGTGGTATAACCAGTTCTCGGTTATACCACTTCTTTTGGTTATCGGGGCAATTATCAAAGATGTAGTAATAGATTATTCTTTTTTCTTTGATTCTTTTTCCTTATATTGGATAATACACTAGTAAAAAAGAAAGATGTTACCGATATTAGGGGGGAGTTATGCGGGAGTTGATGTTTATGAAGATTGCCGTAGATGTTGCGCTCGAAAATGTACTAACGAATGGTGGTGGTCCATTTGGGGCTATAGTCGTAAAAGAGGGACGGATTATTAGTGTAGGCCGAAATCAGGTGGCAGTGAAAAAAGACCCGACAGCACATGCAGAAATGGAGGCGATTCGAGAAGCTTGCAAGTATTTGAATAGCTTTCAGCTGACCGGCTGCGAACTCTATACAAGCTGTGAGCCGTGTCCGATGTGTTTAGGTGCAATTTATTGGGCAAGACTCAAATCAATATTCTACGCCTGTACCAATGAAGATGCAGCCCGAATTGGTTTTGATGATCATTTTATTTACCGACAAATTGCCTTGCCTCCGAATCAACGCAGCATCCCCATGGTTCGTATTCTTCCGGAAAACACCTATCGACCCTTTAATGCCTGGGTCAGCCTTCCACAAAAGCAGCAATATTAATGGTGTCAGGCACCACTCGTGGACATTTGTCCGTCACAGGAGGACAGAAAAAAGGCACGATCCAAAGTATGGAGGGTGCCTTTTGGTTGATTCGCTTAATGTCAGCCGTTGCTTAATCATTTAGATGGTTGGGTAGACATCATCAGGGTCGGATCCGGTTCGCTGGTTTCTATTTAATTTGTCAATTTTTTTCATGTCCTCAGCGGATAGTTCAAAATCATAGATATCGCTATTTTCTGCTATACGGCTAGGGGTGACGGATTTCGGGATAAAAATCAACTCATGCTGCAGGTGCCAGCGAAGAATGATCTGTGCCGTGGTTTTATGATAGTTCCGTGCCAATTCTTCAAGGACTGGATCATTAAGGATCCTCCCTCTTGCCAGCGGACTCCATGCTTCAACTGCAATATTTTGCTCCTTCAGATAGTTTCTTAATGCTTCTTGTGTCAAATAGGGATGAAGCTCAACTTGGTTTACCATCGGCATGACATTCGCTTTTGTGTTTAATTTTTCAAGATGGTGTTGATGAAAATTACAAACACCAATTGCCCGTACCATTTTTTCATCATATAAACGTTCAAACGCGCGCCAAGTATCGAAAAAATACTTTTCGCTTGGCCAGTGGACAAGCAGGAGATCCAACTGGCTAAGCTGTAAGTCGGCTAAAGACTCCTCAAACGTAAATAATGTTTGATCATACCCCTGGTTTCCGTTATTGATTTTGGTTGTAATAAACAGGTCCTTTCTCGGAACTGAACTATTATATAATAGCTCTCCAAGCATGGCTTCATTTTGATACATTTGCGCCGTATCAAAAGAACGATAGCCTACTTCCAGTGCCTTAGGGATTGCAATTTCCATTTCGGCCGGGTCAGTGATTTTATATACTCCAAAACCGTGCTGGGGAATGGTGACACCATTATGTAATGTAATTTGATCCTCAAAGGTCTTCTTCATGCGTATTCCTCCTATCAGTATCCTCCTATAGTATAGCGTTAGTCATAAGCTTATGAAAGTTACCCCGGGAGTCTTTATATAAATTTTCAAAACAAAAAGATTGAAGTTTTATCCAAAAATGGTTGCGGGTTAGCGTGGTTTATAATATACTACATTACAACAGTAATGCACTATGTCAGGGAGGAGGCGGGAGTAAAAGTGGCTCTAAATCTCGACGGAACAAAGCCGATATATCTACAGATTTCGGAATGGCTTGAGAATGAAATTCTGAATGGAAATTTTGAAAGTGATCAGAAAATCTACTCCCAGTATCAGCTGGCGGATCTTTTTAATATTAACCCGGCAACGGCGGCGAAGGGGTTGAACCTATTGGCGGATGAACAAATTCTTTATAAAAAGCGCGGACTGGGCATGTTTGTTAGGCACGATGCGAAAGCCATAATTGTCAACAAGCGGAAAAATCAAACCTTAAAACGACTAGTCCAGGAAATTGTCCAGGAAGCGGAACGGTTGAATGTTAGCAAACAAGAGCTGATTGAAATGATCAAAACGGCAAATACGGAGGAGGAGCGGCAATGAGTATAATTGAATGTAACGGATTGACAAAGGTTTTTGGCAGCACGAAGGCGCTGAATCATTTTTCCTGCAAAATTGAAGAAAACACGATTACCGGGTTAATTGGCCGCAATGGAGCAGGGAAATCTACATTGCTGAAAATTATCGCTGGTTATATGGAGCAGACGTCTGGAGAGATCCAAGTTTTTTCCGAAAATCCGTTTAATAATTTATTCGTTTCGGCAAATCTTATTTTTGTTCATGAACAATTGACCCTGCCGACAGCCTTGAATCTCCAAGAAATTCTTGAGGCAATGGGAAAGTTTTATAAAAATTGGGATCGGGAGCTGGCCCAGCGGCTGTTTGAATACTTTTCTTTCCATCCATCGCAATATTATAATGGGCTCTCGAAAGGGATGAGGAGCACCTTCAATACAATCTTAGGTTTAGCGGCCCGTACGCCATTAACGCTGTTTGATGAGCCAACAACAGGGATGGATGCGGCGGTTCGCAAGGATTTTTACCGGGCTTTACTTAAGGACTACATTGCTAATCCCCGGACAATTATTCTCTCGAGTCATCATTTAGAAGAAATTGAGGATTTATTAGAGGATATTTTACTGATGAAACAGGGCGGGAATCTGCTTCATATGCCAATGGCTGATTTTCGCGAATGGGCCATTGGGCTGGAAGGGAAGGCTGCTCTTGTGAACGAATGGACGAAGGACCGGGACGTTATTTTTTCGAAAAGCGGTGCCTTTGATCAATCCTATGTGGTGGTAAGAAATGATTTCTCGGAGGTAGAAGTGCAGAAGGCAAAACAGGCCGGGATGAATGTTCTGCCTGTGAGCTCTACGGATCTCTGTGTCTATTTAACTGGTAAAACGAAGGGAGGCATTGATGATGTCTTTAACGAAGGTTAGTCTGTGGGAGATTGTCAAGCGCCAATATGCTTACAAGCTGAAGGCCTATATTCAGGTGTTTATGTCAATGGTTATTGTTCAATTAATCGCCATTTTGTTTTCGCAAGGCAGTTCTGGCATGATGGCGAGCAGCGGCGGCTTGATAGACTTGGAGCTCCGTTATTATTCGGCAGATGTGGTGGTTGGATTTACAATCCTGTGGGGGTTCATCACCGCCATTCTGATTACCACGAAGGCGTACCGAAATGATGATTTCATATTGGTTACCAATCGTCTCAGCAGTAATTTATCCAATGTCTTGTTCCTGCTGACCGCGAGTATAGTCGGAGGGATCACCTCGATGTTGACTACCTTTTTGGTAAAAATCATTGTCTTCATTTTTAAAAGCAGTTTTTTAATCATCAGTCCTGTGAATTTAGCCGGAGTAATGGATTTGTTAATCGGTACTGGCGTGACGACTCTCTATATTCTTCTGTTTTCTGCAATAGGGTACATGGTGGGGACACTTGTTCAGTTAAGCCGGGCCTTCGCAGTTGTGCTGCCGGTTATCTTTGTTGGCGGGTTAATACTTGATGGGTTACGCGGGCAGGATGGGGTCATTGCTGCTTTGGTTAAGTTTTTCTTTATGGAAACATCGTTTGTTCTTTTTATCGTTAAAGTTTTGGCAACGGCGGTCCTAATGTTTTGCGGTGCATTTATCCTATCTAACAAAATGGAGGTGAAACCATAATGATGGCGATCACTCCTATTTTCATTATGTTAATAGTCATAGGTTGTGTTGTCGGCGTGGCTTTCAAACTGGCGAAAACGGTCAATAGAAGCGGGTGGCTGCCTTATAGTATGCGGGTCCGCTGGGCTGTTGGCGCATATTTAGCCATTCTTATCATTTCCATGGTAATAAGTAATGTATTACCGGTTAAGGGCCTGACTGAATTGGAAAAGGTAAACAGTAATGTGCTTGATCAGGAAAGCACGAGTTTGTATGATGCGGCAATAGCGGGGAATATCAACCAGTATGACCAGAAGTTTTTGTTGAAAAGTTGGGATTTCAAATTTAAGCAGCAGCAGCTTGAAATTACCACTAATAATGATACTTCCTATAACATTACCTTTATAGTGGAAAGAAAGGGACAAAATGATGGTCACATTGAGATTGGTTTCTATATGACCAGATCTGAAGTGAATGGAATGGATATCTCAAAATTGGTTCATCCTCCTGGACTTGAAATAACAGGTAACCGTCTGCGTCTTACCAATTCGTCAAAAAACCAACTAAGATTATCACAATTCTCAAACGTATTTACCGTCAAGCAATTTAACGGTGAAAACTTTTTCGGTCACGAATCCTATTCCAGCGAAGGACAGGCGATCTTATATCTCAAAGTCCCACAAAATCTAAAAATAATCAAAAACTCCGACCTCAACCTCGAATACGTAAAGTGAACAGTGGAGGGTGCCTTTGTTGGTGCCTGACACCACTCGTGGACATTTGTACGCCTGGGGTGGACAGTTGCGTTTCAGACAATAATTTAAACCGGATAGCCCCTGTGGCGGTCCGGTTTTTTGAGGTTGTAAGGTTAGTAGGTTTTGGTTAGATCATATCATTTTCTATAATTCCTACTTGACTTATTGGAATTATGGTATTAAAATCTTCGTATAAGAAAATGTTATATGAACTTACTATATGAAGGGGAGACATCATGAACACCATTCTTATCATAGTGAATATTGCTGTGTTATTTTTGCTCATGGCTGGTTTATTTTTTATGCAAAAGAAGCACGTGTCATTTTCAAAACGCGTGTTTACGGCGCTAGGTTTAGGGATCGTATTTGGGTTAGTACTTCATTTGATTTATGGGGTAACTTCCAAAGTAACCACTGGGTCAATCAACTGGTTTAGCATCGTTGCTGACGGGTATGTGAAACTGCTGCAAATGATTGTTATGCCACTCGTATTTATTTCAATTGTCGGTGCCTTTACAAAATTAAAGTTAACCAAAAACATCGGAAAAATCAGCTTCCTTGTTATTGGGATCCTGCTTGGGACGACTGCTATTTCAGCGGCCATTGGCATCGGCTCAGCGTTGGGATTTGGACTTGACGGGATTCACCTGACTGCAGGAGAAGCCGAAAATGCCCGCAATGCCCTGTTGCAGGAAAAAGTAGTCACAGTTAAAGACATGACAATTCCTCAACAAATCTTGGAATTATTGCCAAGCAATCCGTTTCAGGATTTAACCGGTGCACGGCCAACATCAACTATTGCTGTCGTCATTTTTGCCGCTTTTATCGGAATGGCCTATCTTGGAGTAAAGCGAAAAAATCCGGAATCGGCGGATTTCTTTGCGAAAATAATTGATACCTTGTACACGATTATTATGAGGGTTGTTACTTTGATTCTTCGTTTGACCCCGTATGGGATTTTGGCGATCATCACCAGAGTAACAGCGACAAGTGATTATGAAGCTATTGTCAAGTTAGGAAAATTCGTCGTTGCATCATATGTAGGACTTATTCTCATATTTATCGTCCATTTATTGCTATTAACATTTGCAAAATTAAATCCGCTAAATTATGTGAAAAAAGCATTACCAACATTGACTTTTGCATTTACCTCACGGACAAGTGCAGGAACATTACCATTAAATATTAAATCGCAGACGAAGGATTTTGGGGTTTCAGAAGGGATTGCCAACTTTGCTGCTTCGTTTGGACTTTCAATCGGACAAAATGGTTGTGCCGGTATGTATCCAGCGATGTTAGCGATCATGGTAGCACCTGCTGCCGGGATTGACCCAACGAGTCTATCATTCATTTTAACCCTAATTTTGGTTGTCGCGATCAGTTCCTTCGGAGTTGCCGGAGTGGGCGGTGGAGCAACCTTTGCGGCCCTGATTGTATTATCCGTGATGAACCTGCCAATCGCCATAGTCGGTTTGCTCATTTCAGTAGAGCCACTGATTGACATGGGACGTACCGCTCTTAATGTCAGCGGCAGCATGACGGCAGGAATCTTAACCGCAAGAGCAACAGGTGAGTTGGAAAAAGATGTCTATCAACAAACAACTATAGCTGAAGCTTAATAAAAAAGCATAAATAAGGTGTCAAGCACCAAAACAGCGGGACAGTCCTATTGAAACTTCGACTGTCCACCTGGGGTGGACAAATGAAGTCATTTGTCCACGAATGGTGCCTGACACCTTTTTCTTTTACGCAATAAAATAAGCAATGACTGAAAGCAGTACGGATGTAATTAACATCGCAATCAGCGGACGCAGTGCTTTTGTGCGTAGGTCGTGGAGGCTGACGTTTAAGCCAAGGCCGACCATTGCAGAGGTTAAAATAAAGGTAGTGGCTGTGGAAATTTCGTCCATGGCCGCTTTTGAAACCGGAATGGATTTGCCAAGGACATAGCTTCCAAATACACTCATTAAAATAAAGCCAATCAGGAACCATGGAAATTCAATTTTTGTCCCCTCAGTCCCGGTCTTCCCGGCGCTTCGCATTTTCATCCAATACATGAGAATGAAACATAAGGGAATCAGCAAGAGCACTCGGCCAAGCTTGGCCAGCAGGGCAATTGCTAAGCCATCCGGCCCTGCTGGCGCGCCAGCCAAGGCAACATGGGCGATTTCGTGCAGGCTGATCCCGCTCCAAATGCCGTATTCAATCGCAGATAGCGGCAAGATAGGCCGTAATATCGTATAGGTAATCGAGAAAATTGTTCCCACCAATGCAATAATACCAACCCCAATTGCGGTATCTTCGTCCTTCGCTTTAATAATCGGGGAAACCGCGGCAATCGCGGCTGCTCCGCATACGCCAGTACCGATTCCAACGAGCATTGTAAGTGTCGACTCTGCCTTCAACCATTTACCAAGCCAAACGGTTAACAGAATGGCAACCGTAATCACACCAGCATCGCGGACAAGCAGACCCAGCCCCTGATGTAGGACGATATCAATATTTAGCTTTAACCCATATAAAATAATGGCGAATCGCAGAAATCGTTTTGCTGAAAATTGAATCCCCGCACGAATTTTTTCAGGATAGCCAAAAACCTGCCGGTAAATGATGGCAATCACAATTGCACTGGCCAGCGGTCCGACTCGGTCAAATCCGGGCACTTTTGCTAAGGCAAAGCCACAAAAGGCAGTAATAAATGTAAAGGCAATACCCCCGAGCCAGAGACCAACAGATGGCTTCGGCGCAGGCTTTTTAGACTGCTTTTCGAATTCCTCATCTAAAGATAATGCTTGAGCTGTTTCGTTCCCCACCAAGATCACCTCAATTTAAAATCTAAACTTAGAGTACAACTATTTGATTGATAAGAAAAATAAATATATATAATAGGTATAATAAGTAAGCAGTTATAAACGTAGGAGGCTTCTAGGATAATGGATCAATATTTACAGATTTTTGTAAAGGTGGTTGAAAAGGGGAATTTTTCAAAGGCCGCAGAGGAATTACACATGACTCAGCCGGCCGTCAGCCAGTACATCAAATCGTTGGAGGAGCAGATTGGTGCCAGATTGTTGGAACGAACCAACAAGTTTGTCCGTCTCAATCAGGCCGGAGAAATCGTTTATTATCATGCTCAGGAAATTTTGGCGCTGATGACAAAAATGCAATCTTTGGTCGATGATCTCACCAATAACGCGAGTGGACCGATTACTATTGGAGCAAGTTACACATTTGGCGAATATTTATTGCCGCATATTATTGCAAGAATGCAACATAATTATCCGCATATTCAGCCATCAATTAAAATTCACAACTCAAAGGAAATCATTGAGCTGGTAAGTTCCCATCTATTAGATATTGGTATTATTGAAGGATTTTTACATAATGACCAGCTTAATTCAGAAGTCGTTTCTGAAGATAAGATGGTTATCGTCGCTTCCCCGGACCATTCCTTAACTAATAAAACAGGTACACTCAGTTTGGCCGAATTAGCAGAAGAAACGTGGATCTTAAGGGAAGAGGGCTCTGGAACAAGAGAGGCGGCGGAAAACCTTTTTAGCAGTCGTCAGTTTACTCCGAAAAAAATAATGGAATTTGGCAGCACACAGCTGATTAAGGAATCGGTGCAAGCTGGCCTGGGAATTTCTTTATTATCCCGTTGGGCAATTGAAAAAGAACTGCGAAACGGCTACCTCGGGGTGATTGATGTAGAGGGGCTTCCTTTTATTCGGAATTTTTCGATTATCACTCATACTACGTTTCAGACTAAAGCGGTTAAAACGTTTATTGAAACCTTAAGGGAATACTTGTCTGACTTTGAGTAATCAGTGAATCATACAAACTATAAAACAAGTTAGCGTAAAGATGTTATGTTTTGTCTAATGACAACTTTTGGGAAGGATTTATAATTTATAATTGACGAAATATTTTAACATATCGTCTTTTTGAAAGGAAAACGATGCTCCATTTGTGGAAACAGACATTTTGACACACTTAAATTATGGGTAAAGGGGAGTGTTACAGAATGCAGCGACAAAAGGTTTTAATTAATGGCAAAAGATTGAAACAGGAGTTGGAAAAGTTTGCAGAGTTTGGCCGGACCGAAAATAATGGGGTTACCCGCTTGTCGTTATCAAAGGAAGATATTCAAGCTAGAGACTATTTTCGTACCTGCTGCGAGGAACTGGGAATGACCGTCAAGGTAGACGATATGGGCTGCATGTACGCAACGCTCGCGGGTCTTGAGGATAAACCGCCAATCGTGATCGGTTCCCATATCGACTCCGTCAAAAAAGGAGGCCGGTTTGACGGCATTTTAGGAGTACTAACCGGTTTAGAAGTTGTAAGGACACTGGTTGAAAATCAAATTGAACCCAGCATTCCGATTACGCTTGTCAATTTTACCAATGAAGAAGGGGCCAGATTTGAACCGTCAATGATGGCTTCAGGTGTCCTTTCGGGGAAATTTGATAAAAACGTCATGTTCGGGAGTCAGGATTCAGAAGGAATTACTTTTGGTGAAGCTTTGGCAGCCAGCGGCTATGCGGGTGACATTGAGAATCGGCTGAAGGAAGCGACGGCCTTTTTAGAGATGCATATTGAACAAGGGCCGGTTTTGGAAAAAGAAGCATTGACGATCGGGGTAGTGGAATGCGTTGTAGGCATGGCCTGCTATGAAATTGAAGTGACAGGCGAATCCAACCATGCCGGGACAACGCCAATGTCCATGCGAAGGGATGCCTTGTTTGCCGCGAATAACCTGATCAATGAAATACGCAAGCGTTTAAGTGTACTGGATCAGGAGTTGGTCTATACGATCGGCAGGGTAAATGTTTATCCAAGTATCCACACGGTTATTCCCAATAAAGTGGTCTTTACACTGGAAGCAAGGCATAAAAACATGGAGATCATCGCGACAGTAAAAGAAATCATTCAAGGCCTGCCGTCTTTAGGGGTAAATGAGGGCTGTGAAGTGAAGACAACGAAATTATGGGAGCGTGATACCGTTTGGTTTGCACCTGAACTGTGTCAACTATTAGAGCAATCCGCCGCTTCGCTGGGATATTCAAACCGAAGAATGGTCAGCGGCGCGGGACATGATGCCCAGTTTATTGCCAGTTATGTTCCGACAGCGATGTTATTTGTTCCAAGCATCAATGGAAAAAGCCACTGTGAGGAAGAATTGACCACATGGGAAGACTGTGAAAAAGGGGTCAATGTTATTTTGGATACTGTTCTCGCTTTATTATCTAAATAGGAAATTTGAACTACAAAACTAGAAGAGTGGTGCCTCTAAACATAAAGGCGGCCACTCTTTTTCATTTTCGAAAAGTAGGGCACAGGAATAGGAATTCCAAGTGTCATTCATTTTGAAATGACATACTTTATGTTAGAGTATTTTTTATTAAATTTGTAATACTGGGGATGAGTGGTTCGTATGCAGACAATTGTTTTTATTGGTAGTAATAAATCTGGAACAAGCAGAGAAGCCCTATTTGTATCCACTAATATGGGATACTATACTGTTTTATTAACTAATCGAAAAAGTTTTATCAGGCAAAGAAAAGAATTTTCGGAAGTGCAGCAAATGATCTATGTAGAGGATTTATTGGATAAAAACATAGTTCTTTCGATTATTCAGGAGTTACAGCAGAAAAATAAACAGATTGAGGCAGTTATCAGTTTCATTGACCCCTTTGTTGCTTTAGCCGCAGAACTGTCACAACAATTAGGAATTGTGCAGTTATCAACCAAGGCCTTATCGTTGATTGAGAATAAATCACTTGTGCGTAAACATATAACAGAGCTCCCTGTTTCTCCAAAACATATCATTTATCATATCGATAAACCAATTGACGAAGCGCTTCAGCAACTAGAGAATTCCTTTCCTCTAGTGTTAAAGTCCCCCGTATCAAATGGCTCAAAGGATGTACTCCCTGTTAACTCAGTCGCGGAATTAATGAAAGGATTACAATACTTAAAAAAAAGAATCCCCAATGATGTGATTTTAATCGAAGAATATCTAGATGGACCACAATATTTAATCGAAGTGATGGTAGTTAATGGTGAAATTTCAATTATTGCCGTGATTGAACAGGAGATTTTAAACGGTGCGCGCTTTATTGTCACTGGTTACAATTATCCAGCCCTATTAAATATAAATGAAAGTGAAAAATTAGAAACAGCCGTTTTTAAGATTATAAGACACCTTCAATTAACCAATGGAACCTGTCATCTGGAAATGCGGAACGTAAGAGGAGAATGGAAGCTGATTGAGATCAATCCTAGAATGTCCGGTGGAGCAATGAATCGAATTATTGAAGAGGGTACAGGAATTAATTTGGTCAAGGAGACCATCAAATTATTCTTAGGATTGAAACCTAATTTGAAAAAAACAGTAATGAACTATGTTTATGCAAAATATATTACAATTCATTCACTAGGAAAATTAATCAAAATAACCGGTAAGAATCGAGCGTTAAAGCATGATGAAGTTAAAATGGTTTACGTGAAACCGCGAAAAGGAGCAATCTTAAGGAAACCGCAGTCGATGGGTGACCGCTATGCCTATGTGATTGCCGTCGCGGACAGCGCTGAAAAGGCAAAAAAGACAGCGAATAAAGCTGCTGCCGAGATAAAATTTTATTTAGAACCGCTTTAAAGAAGAAACATATGGTTCTTGATGGAATGCTACATCATCGGAAGCATCCTGCAGATTGCAGATGTTAAGAAAGCTTATTTATATGCAGCTGCCGCCAAAATGGAGGGACTAGGGTTATTTATTTTTCCTTCAATGGTGTGGATTTTGGGAGAAAGATGGTGAAGGGTTGGGTTTATGAAGCGGGGAAAAGAGTTGAACAACAAAAGAAATTTCCCGATGTAATTATTAACAGTTATATTCCAAAAGCTATAAGCAATCTTTGATTCTAGAAAGATTGAAAACATACGCTATTTAGCAGCTGAAAAACACTTTGCAGAAAAATAGGAATTTTTTTCATTGCCGGTAAGGAACACATGGACTTTCGTTGAGGGGTCCATGTTTCTTTTTTATTATCTTTCAGACTAATTTGTTTGCTCTATTAAAATCTGTAATAAAGTTTATATTGGTAAATAAAATATTTTAGTAAAATTTAAGTAAAATATTGTTTTGTTTTTACTAATCGGTGTAAGATAAAATGACAGACAGATAATTATTTTTAATAATGACAGGAATTTCAAAATCTTTACCTAAAGAAAGGGGATTCCACCTTGAACGTAATAACATTAAACAAAACATTCTTAGATGCCTTTGGCGTTTTACCAAAACAAGCATTCTTCGCTCCTGGTCGTATTAATTTAATTGGGGAACATACAGATTATAACGGCGGTCATGTTTTTCCGTGTGCCATCACCTATGGAACTTACGCTGTTGCCAGACAACGGGAAGATCAGCTGATCCGTTTATATTCCAAGAACTTTCCTAATAAAGGAGTAATTGAATTTAACTTAAATGAATTGGATTATGATCAACAGCATTCTTGGGCCAACTATCCAAAGGGTATGCTCCGCTATATCATTGAGGCGGGATTTGTAATTCCCACTGGTTTTGATTGTGCCATTGAAGGAAACATTCCCAATGGGGCAGGTCTATCCTCATCGGCTTCGATTGAGCTGTTAACAGGGGTGCTGGTTAACGGCTTATACCAATTAGAGATTCCCCGCCTCGAGTTAATCAAAATTGGCAAGCGGGTTGAAAATGAATTTATCGGTGTTAACAGCGGGATTATGGACCAGTTTGCTGTTGGCATGGGAAAAAAGGATGCAGGTATCTTATTAGATTGTCAGACTTTAAAGTATGAGTATGCTCCGATCCAGCTTGAAAATCACAAAATTATCATCATGAATACAAACAAGCGCCGGGAATTAGCGGATTCCAAATATAATGAGCGCAGGAGTGAATGTGAAGAGGCGCTCAAACAGCTGCAGCAGAAGCTCCCAATTGAAGCACTTGGACAGCTTTCGGAAAAAGAGTTTGATGAAAATCAACAGTTGATTACCAATGAAACCGTTCGGAAACGGGCAAAACATGCAGTTTACGAAAATGTAAGAACCATAAAGGCCTTGGATGAGTTGAAGGCAGGTAATCTAACAGCATTTGGCCAACTGATGAACCAGTCCCATATTTCTTTACGGGATGATTATGAAGTAACGGGAGTGGAATTAGACAGTTTAGTGGAAGCGGCCTGGAACCACCCCGGAGTCCTTGGTGCTCGCATGACCGGGGCCGGCTTTGGCGGCTGTGCGATTGCGATTGTTGAAAATGAAGAAGTCGACCATTTTATTGCAAATGTGGGATCGGCTTATAAAGAAACGATCGGTTACGCTGCAGATTTTTATGTTGCCAGTATCGGGGATGGGGCAAAAGAAATTGAATTGGAGGAAGTAAAATGAGCATTCTCGTGTTAGGCGAAGCAGGCTATATTGGCTCCTATGCCGTTGATCAATTAATCGTCGAGGATACGAAGTAAAAGGTAAGGTGGGAAAAATGATTTACCAATTGATCCAGCAGCTTATTGACCGGGTGATTACAGCGGGATTAATCGAGAAGCAGGATGAAATTTATGCGCGTAATCAAGTCTTATCGCTGCTGCATTTAACTGAGTTCAGGGAAAAGGAAGCCGATTGCTGTGAAATTCCTGAGGATATTCCAAGTATCCTTGAGAGAATTGTTGCATATGCCTGCGAGCAGAGGATGATTGAGGATTATTTGGATGAAAAAGAAATTCTTGCAAGTAAAATCATGAATTGTTTTGTTGCCAGGCCTTCTGAAGTTAATCGGCTCTTTTTTGAAAAATATCAGCAGAGTCCGAAAGCAGCAACAGAGTATTTTTATGAGTTAAGTAAAAATAGCAATTACATTCAAATGAAACGGATCCAAAAGAATATTCAGTATAAAGTGCCAACCGAATACGGCGAACTTGATATTACCATTAATCTATCAAAGCCGGAAAAGGACCCGAAAAATATCGCCCGTGAACGAGAGGCGAAGCAAACAGCCTATCCGAAATGTCTCCTTTGTGTCGAGAATGAAGGCTATGCCGGTAGAATTGGTCATCCGGCACGCTCCAATCATCGGATGATTCGGCTCAACTTGTTAGATAAGACGTGGTTCTTACAGTACTCACCATATATGTATTATAACGAACATTGTATAGTGCTGTCAGAGCAGCATACCGAAATGAAAATCACCCCTGATTCGTTCAGAAGGATTTTGGAGTTTGTTGAACAATTTCCGCATTATTTTCTCGGCTCGAATGCCGATCTGCCAATCGTCGGCGGCTCGATATTATCGCATGATCATTACCAAGGCGGCAATTATGAATTTGCCATGGCAAAGGCTGAGGCCGATTGGACGTTTGAATTGACTGGATTTCCAGCTGTGCAATGCTCTGTTGTTAAATGGCCGATGTCAGTGATTCGGCTGCGTTCAAAGGATACCGGCTCGCTTGTGACTGCAGGAACTCATATTTTAGATAAATGGAGAAACTACCGTGATGTGTCACTAGGGATCTTGGCTTGGAGCGGTGGGACCCCGCATAATACAGTTACCCCGATTGCCCGGAAAAAAGGAGAATTTTTCGAACTGGATCTGGTACTAAGGAATAATCGGACGAGTGAGGAACATCCGCTCGGAATTTTCCACCCGCACGCTGATGTTCATCATATTAAAAAAGAAAACATCGGGTTAATTGAAGTCATGGGGCTTGCCGTGTTACCGGCACGTTTAAAAGAGGAACTTGTAGAAGTGGAAAATTACATTCTTGGCCGAGAAGCAAATGTGGCTGATTATCATTTAGAATGGGCGGAACAGTTGAAAGCCTGTTATGGCGCTGCCGCTGCGGAGGAGAATAGCAAAAAGATTGTTCGTGAAGAAGTAGGGAAGAAATTTTTACGGGTATTAGAGGATGCCGGTGTGTTTAAACGCGATGAAGCCGGAAGGGCAGGATTCAAGCGGTTCATTGATAAATTGTAAATTGAAACTTCAATCAGTGGGGTTTTGCTTGATCCCTGCTGATTGTTAGAAAAAGTTTTGGTTTTCGGAAATTGGGGTGAAGAAGATGAGGATTTCAGAAAAAGTTTTCGGGCAGTATGATGGGCAGACAGTGATGGAATATTGCTTAAGTAACGATTCAGGGATGTCGATTTCTTTCCTGAACTTTGGCGGTGTGATTACCAAAATTATCGTGCCCGACCGTAATGGGAACGTTGAAAATGTAGTTCTGGGTTTTGACCGCTTTGACGATTATGTAAAATGGTCACCGTATTTTGGAGCAGTTGTTGGCCGCGTCGCCGGAAGAATTCAAGGTGCCAAATTCCAACTGGATGGAAAGGACTATTTTCTTACGGCTAACGAAGGCCCAAATCATCTGCATGGCGGCAGGAAGGGTTTTAACTCAAGAGTTTGGCAAGCCGCAACGTTTGAAAAAGAACAATCGGTTGGTGTAAAGTTTTCCTATCACAGCCCGGATGGCGAAGAGGGTTACCCTGGAAACTTGGAAACGACCGTTACCTACCTTTTAAATCATGAAAATGAATTAAAAATTACCTATAAGGCCAAAACAGACCACAAAACGCTAGTGAACTTAACAAATCACTCATATTTTAACCTAAGTGGGAATCTTAAGCGAGACTGTTCTCAACATAAGCTGCAGCTTGATAATGACCGCTTTTTAGAGCTTGGTGCGGATCTGATCCCGACCGGAAAAATATTAGCCGCAGCTGGTACACCATTTGATTTCCGCAACGGTCGGGTGATGAATGAAGGGATTCAATCATGGCATTCGCAAAATGTACTTGTCGGTCATGGCTATGACCATGCGATTGTTTTTTCGAAAATGGAGGAGAAAAATACAATCCTTTTAAGTGAGGAGGAAAGCGGCCGGATGCTGACGATTACGACAAATCAACCATGTGTGGTCTTATATACAGCCAATCAATTAGAAGGGCCTTTTTCCATAGGCGGTGTTCAGGCAAGAAAATATTTGGGAGTTTGCCTTGAAACACAAGGGTACCCAGATGCGATACATCATCCACAATTTCCGTCTGTGATTTTAAATCCAGAGGAAGAATATTATCAAGAAACGAGCTATCGTTTTTCTGTTAAGTGATAAGGAGTAAATGCCAATGGCTACCATTAAAGAAATTGCCAAAAAAGCAGGGGTATCAATTGCTACTGTTTCGCGCGTATTGAATTATGACACGACTCTTTCTGTCAGTGATGAAACAAAAAAAAGAATTTTTGAAGCAGCAGAGGAGCTGGATTATAAGAAGAAGCCGACAGCCCGGAAACAAGAAACGGGAAAAATTGCCCTTGTACATTGGTACTCTGAAAAGGAAGAGCTGGAAGATTTGTATTATATGTCAATCCGGCTTGGGGTGGAAAACCGCTGCCAAGATCGCGGCCTTCAAATCATCAGATATTTTCATGATAATTTAGCGAATCTCAAGCAAGAAGATATTCAGGGACTGATTGCGATCGGAAAATTTAGCCAAAAACAAGTGATGGACCTGCAATCTGCAACTGAAAACATTGTCTTTGTCGACTCTTGCCCGGACGAAGAGAGCTTTGATTCCGTGGTGATTGACTTTGAAACAGCAACGGAGAAGGTGTTAAGCTATTTGCTCGAAAAAGGCCATAAACAAATTGGTTATATCGGGGGCAGGGAAGCTTTTAAAGATCAAACCTCGATGATAGAGGATCCAAGAGAGCGAGCGTTTAAACGTTACTTAACGGAAACAGGGATGTTGAATGAAGCATTTGTTTATACCGGTAGCTTCTCAGTGGAAGCTGGATATAATCTTATGAAGAAGGCAATTAATGAATGCGGTGTTGACCTTCCCACAGCATTCTTTTTAGGAAGTGATTCCTTGGCAATCGGTGCTCTTCGTGCACTTTTGGAAGCAGGTATCGCCGTGCCGGAACGAGTGAATATTATTGGTGTTAACGACATAAGTGTATCCAAATATGTCTTTCCGTCTCTAAGTACCGTAAAGGTGTATACCGAACTCATGGGGGAAACAGCTGTCGATACGCTCCTCGAAAGAATCGGCGGCAGAAAAATTGCTAAAACGATATCGATTGCCACAGAACTTATCATTCGCAACAGCAGCTTTTAACCTCCCAAAAGCATAGAAAAAAACTCACCAGAATCAATAACTGGTGAGTTTTTTACCATTTATAACAAGTGTATATCCAACTACTGGAAAACTGTCCGCCTGGGGTGGACAAAATGATGTATTTGTCTTTTTGTGGTGCCTGACACCCAAACTGTTATAGTTAATAATATTTTAAGAGTAATACAGTTTGAAGGGGTGTAAAAGACTAATTTTTATGATTTTATAGTATTTATAGCGAGTGTGACATTTAGGTGATATTTTTCATGTTTTAAAAAGGTTCAAAATAAATTAACAAAATATCCATTTACTATAAATTCAGAGAGTGTATCATTAGAATTATTGGAGTGTTTTATTTTCATGTTTAGAAGATTTAGAAAAGGAATGGGGAAACAAAAGATGTCTAAGATAATGGCGATTAATGCAGGTAGTTCATCATTGAAATTTCAGCTATTTGATATGCCTAGTGAAAATATAATTACTAAAGGAATTGTTGAAAGGATTGGTTTAAAGGATTCCATTTTTTCCATTACTGTCGCTGGAGAAAAAAAGAAGGAGACCCTCGATATTCCTAACCATGATACTGCTGTTCAGATTCTTTTGGAAAAATTAATTTCCAATAAAATTATTCATTCGTTTTCGGAAATTGATGGCGTTGGACACCGTGTGGCCCATGGTGGGGAAATATTTAAGGATTCAGTTCTTGTAACCGATGAGGTCTTAAACCAGCTGGAGAAGCTTTCTGAATTGGCACCGCTCCATAATCCGGCAAACGTTTCCGGAATTAGGGCATTTCAAAAAGTATTAACAGATATTTCATCCGTTGCTGTGTTTGATACAGCTTTCCACCAAACTATGCCGGAAAGTTCATATTTATACAGCCTGCCGATTAAATATTATCAGGAATATGGAATCCGCAAATATGGTTTCCATGGTACTTCACATAAATATGTTTCCCAGCGGGCAGCGGAAATGCTAGGAAGACCAATTGAGGAACTGCGGTTAATTTCCTGTCACTTAGGAAACGGTGCCAGCATTGCCGCCATTAAGGGAGGCAAATCGATCGATACTTCAATGGGGTTTACTCCGCTTGAAGGCGTGGTAATGGGAACAAGATCCGGTAGTGTTGACCCCTCCATCATCCCATTTATCATGAAAAAAACAGGCAAAACTGCTGACGAAGTATTAACAATTTTAAATAAAGAGAGCGGGCTGTTAGGAATCACCGGTTTTTCCAGTGACTTGCGCGATATTGAAACGAAGGCCAGCGAAGGCGATGCCCGGGCACTGCTCGCGCTCGATATTTTTTCCAGCCGCATTCATCAATACATCGGCTCCTATGCTGCCCGGATGAATGGCGTCGACGCCATCATTTTTACAGCAGGAATTGGTGAGAATAGCCCTACGATTCGCTCAAAAGTACTGACAGGACTAGAATTTATGGGCGTTTATTGGGATCAAAGCTTAAATTATATTCACGGTGAAGAAGCGGTAATTAGCTATCCGCACTCCCTTGTCAAGGTATTATTGATTCCAACGAATGAAGAAGTGATGATTGCCAGAGATGTACTTAGAATTTCCGACGAAATGTTTGTACTCAGCTGACTTTAAGGGGAGACTTTTCCCCTTAAAGTTTCACCGTCTCTAAAGAACCTTATCGCTTAACACACCATGATGATCCAATCGTTGTCCTTAAAAAATTACATTTGCCAATAGAAATGGATTATGTCTATTTTTCGAAAACACTAACCCAAATACCTTTAATAATATATCAATGTTGTATAATGAGATAAATAATATTCTCTATATAAGTGAGCTGATTCGATCATGAATTTGCAAGAAATTATTGATATTAATCTTTTACAAAAAATTCAAGACTCGTATGCAGAATCAACTGGGCTAGCAGCTATAACCGTTGATTTCAAGGGAAATCCAATTGCCGAGTATAGTAATTTCTCCGGCTTTTGTAACTGCCTACGGCAAGATCCACAACTCATTGAGAATTGCTTTAAGTGTGATGCATATGGCGGCTTGGAAGCTGCAAGAAGGGGTACCTTTTATGTGTATAAATGTCATGCCGGATTAGTGGATCTTTCTGTTCCCATCATTGTCAAAGGTCAATGGATCGGCTCGATGCAGGTGGGACAAGCCAGAATTAGTGATGAAGAAAAAGATAAACTTGACTTTATTGTTAAAGAGTCTTCCGGCTGGCAGGAGAATAAAGAAATAGTCGATGAGTATAACAAAATTCCGATTAGTTCTCTTAAAAAAATTGAAGCAGCGGCTGAAATGATGTTTTACGTGATTAATCACATGTTTGAACAGAATGTCATTAACCTTGCCCAAGAAGAGCTGCAAGCAAAGAATCAGCAGCTAATCCAACAAATGAAAGTTCAGGCGGATTTGGAGAAAGCTCTGTTGGACAAGCAAATTCGCGCCCTGCAGCTGGTCGTAAATCCACACTTTTTATTCAATGCACTGAATGCTGTTACATGTTTATCGATTGTTGAAAATGCGCCTAGAACTCAGGATGTCATTGTATCTTTGGCAGATATTATGAAGTACATTTTAACTAATTATAACCGGCTTGTTTCATTAAAAGAGGAACTGTCCTTTATTGACGATTATTTAAAACTGCAAAAACTTAGATTTAAAGATCGAATTCAAGTTTTTTTCAATATTGATGAAGAGATTAAATCTATTGAATTGCCTTCCTTGATCTTGCAATCCATTATTGATAATGCGATTGTCCATGGAATTGAGCCAAAGGATGGAAACGGTATCATTACAATTAAAGGGTATCCTATGGGTCACGATTCGATTATTGAAGTAACCGATAACGGAGTTGGAATCACTAAGGAAAAGATTGCCGATATTTTAGCTGATGGTGAAAATATGATTGAACAGACTGGGCAAATGAAGGGAATTAGTTTACGGAACGTTAATTCTATTTTAATTTCCCATTACGGCAATGATTACAGACTCTCCATAAGTCAAAACGTAAACGGCGGTACAACAGTTAAACTAAAGATCCCAAATAAGTACGATAGGGAGATCTGATATGTATAAACTTCTAATAGTGGATGATGAATCATTAATAAGAGATGCACTCAAACGGATTATTTCGGAAGTAAAAGGAATAACGGCAATCGGGGAGGCTGAAACGGCGGAATCAGCATTAGACCTCTATCGTTCGAATAAACCTGATATGATGTTCCTTGATAGTAATCTTCCCGGTATGAATATTTATGAATGCCTAAAACAAATGAAGGATTACAACAAAAATTGCTTTACTACTTTATTGTTGGACTTTGATTACGTAAACACCCTCCCAAAGACAGTAGAAAGAATGGCTGATGCCACTCTAATCAAGCCATATAGTACGAAAAGTATCATGAAGATCGTTGATCAATTTTTGCAGTGGGAAATGGTTAACAGGCATTCTTATGATAAAATCATTGATAAATTTGTTCACTCCATCATAGAAGAAGACTTTAAGAGTACCAAAGACCAGTTGAAAAGAATTGGCAAGCAGCTTTCTTTACTATATGGTGGTAATTTGAATGAAATACGGGCGTTTAGTGTATCCATGGTAGAACAGTTAGGTATTATCTGTCAGGAAAAAGGCTTGGACATCAAGAAAAAAATCCAATGGCAGGAGAAAGCACAAAATATTATCGATCTCTATACGTTTGAAAAAACGATATCCAATATCGTAGAAGAAATATTTGAGGAGATTATGTCAACTGCCTCGATTCAGGAAAAAAAGGTAATCCAATTTGCGCTTAATTATATCGAAAAAAATTATCAAAAAGGCGTTACATTAGAAGAAGTTTCAGAGTATGTTCACTTAAGTCCTTTTTATCTCAGCAAGCTATTTAAGAAGGAATTAAAGATCAATTTCGTTAATTACGTTACAGAAAGGAAAATAGAAAGGGCAAAGGAACTTCTTGAAAAAACAGATATGCCGGTCATCAATATTGCCTTATCGCTTAATTATCAAGAGGCGAATTATTTTAGTAAAGTTTTTAAAAAGCTGGTAGGGGTTACCCCCTCTGAATATCGTAAGCAAAAGGAGAAAGTACCTAGTAAAGACATTTTGTTGAAGAAAAACGCCAAGATTCTTAATAATAATTGGTATATTTAGGAAGTAATCCACCCGCTATTGTGGCAGGTGGATTTTTTGTTTAAAAAAACATTACAGTTAAAAGGCATCAGGACAAAAAAATATCAGGACGGGACAAAAAAGTATCCTCCTGGCAAAAAATCATCATAGAGAAATTAATGAACACAAAAAAATACCATAACAAACAAGCAAATCTTTACCCTTAGATACCAATATCCTATCACGAAAGTCCAAATCAATTATTATACGATTATTAATGTAAGCGATTTAGGAATAGCATGAGGTCTGACCGATTACTATTCCATCAGCCTAACATTTTAAGGAGGAACTCCAAATGATGAAAGAAGCATTAGGAATGGTAGAAACGAAAGGTTTGGTTGGTGCTGTAGAAGCGGCCGATGCAATGGTTAAAGCAGCCAATGTTACGCTAATTGGCTACCAAAAAATCGGCTCAGGACTTGTAACAGTCATGGTTCGTGGTGATGTCGGAGCAGTGAAGGCTGCAACTGATGCCGGTGCAGCAGCTGCGGAAAAAGTGGGAGAAGTCGTTTCCATTCATGTTATTCCAAGACCACATTCAGAAGTTGAAGGAATCTTACCTAAATTAATACAAGAATAAACTAACGGAGGTGTAAAAAAATGAAAGAACAACTTATCGAACAAATTATGGAAGAAGTAATGAAAAAAGTAGATGTACCTGCACCTGCTGTTGGAGAAAAGAAACAGGAAAAAACTTTCTGCGGTTTAACTGAGTTTGTTGGTACCGGCCGCGGCGATACCATTGGACTTGTGATCGCAAACGTGGATCCAAGTGTCCATGAAGCAATGGGGTTGGACAAAAAATACCGCTCGATCGGTATTATCGGAGACCGTACTGGAGCTGGTCCGCAAATTATGGCTGCTGATGAAGCCGTCAAAGCAACGAATACAGAAATTTTAAAAGTAGAACTTGCCCGTGATACCAAAGGCGGCGCAGGTCACGGCAGCTTAATTATTTTCGGTGCAGAGGATGTAGCAGATGCTCGTCGCGCGGTTGAAGTTGCTCTTAAAGAATTAGACCGTACCTTCGGTGATGTATATGGAAATGAAGCAGGACATATCGAACTTCAATATACTGCTCGTGCAAGTTATGCATGTGAAAAAGCATTTAATGCCCCTATTGGCAAATCATTTGGCCTCGTAGTTGGAGCACCTGCTGCCATTGGCGTTGTTTTAGCTGATACGGTTGTAAAAGCTGCAAATGTTGATGTAATCGGTTATAGCTCTCCTGCTCAAGGAACTAGTTTTTCCAATGAAGTCATCTTAACCTTCAGTGGCGATTCTGGTGCTGTCCGCCAAGCCCTAATTGCAGCAAGAGAAGTTGGCATTAAACTTTTGGGAACCCTTGGAAGTCAGCCTGTTTCTGATACAGTTCCTTACATTTAATTAAATAGGAGGGTAACTCATGAAATCCAAACGTTTTCAAGTACTAGCAGAACGTCCCGTAAACCAAGATGGGTTTGTTGCTGAATGGCCGGAAGTAGGCTTAATTGCCATGAACGGTCCTAGCGACCCTAAACCAAGCATCAAAATTGAAAATGGCGTAGTTGTGGAATTAGATGGAAAAGCCCGTAAAGATTTTGACTTCATTGACCGTTTTATTGCTGATTACGGGATTAATATTGAAAAATCTGAAGAAGCAATGGCCATTGACTCAGTAGAGTTTGCCAAAATGTTAGTAGATATTAATGTTCCACGGGAAAAAATTGTCCCGCTGACTACTGCAATGACCCCGGCAAAGATTTGTGAAGTGCTGGGCAATATGAACGTGGTAGAAATGATGATGGCACTACAAAAAATGAGAGCAAGAAAAACGCCATCGAACCAATGTCACGTAACTAACGTAAAAGACAATCCGATTCAAATTGCCGCTGACGCAGCTGAAGCAGCACTACGTGGATTTGATGAACAGGAAACAACAGTAGGTATTGTTCGTTATTATCCATTTAATGCACTGGGACTTTTAGTTGGTGCGCAAACTGGTCGCGGCGGAATCTTAACTCAATGTTCTGTTGAAGAAGCAACGGAATTACAATTGGGGATGAGAGGATTAACTTGTTACGCTGAAACAGTTTCTGTATACGGTACTGAGCCAGTATTTGTTGATGGTGACGATACTCCATATTCTAAAGCATTCTTGGCATCCGCTTATGCATCCCGCGGTCTAAAAATGCGTTTTACATCTGGTACAGGTTCAGAAGTACAAATGGGTTATGCCGAAGGAAAATCGATGCTTTACCTGGAAGCACGCTGTATCTTTATCACTAAAGGTGCTGGTGCACAAGGACTGCAAAACGGTTCGATTAGCTGTATTGGCGTTCCTGGAGGCGTTCCATCCGGTATTCGTGCCGTCCTTGCTGAAAACCTTATTACAACAATGTTGGATATGGAAGTGGCTTCTGGTAACGACCAAACATTCTCACACTCTGATATCAGAAGAACAGCCCGGACATTAATGCAAATGCTTCCTGGAACAGACTTTATTTTCTCTGGCTACAGTGCAACACCAAACTATGACAATATGTTTGCCGGCTCGAACTTCGATGCAGAAGACTTTGATGATTATAACGTATTACAACGTGACCTTAAAGTTGATGGCGGCTTACGTCCGGTTACTGAAGAGGAAGTAGTTGCCATTCGGAATAAAGCAGCGAAAGCAATCCAAGCTGTTTTTGAAGAATTAGGTCTTCCTACGATTACTGATGAAGAAGTAGAAGCAGCAACCTACGCACATGGCAGCAAAGATATGCCTGACCGGAACGTTGTTGAGGATTTAAGAGCTGCTGAAGATATGATGAAACGCGGCGTAACAGGTCTTGATGTCGTGAAAGCACTGTACAGACGCGGTTTTGAAGATGTCGCTCAAAATGTCTTAAATATGTTAAAACAACGTATTTCTGGTGACTATCTCCATACATCAGCAATTATCGATAAAGACTTCCATATTATTAGTGCCGTAAATGACGTGAACGACTATATGGGTCCTGGAACAGGCTACCGTATGAGTGAAGAAAGATGGGAAGAAATTAAAAATATCCCTCGCGCCATTAGACCGGAAGACATTAACTAACCGAAAGGGGTGTAAGTGAATGGCCATCAATGAAAAATTAATTCGTCAAATTATTGAAGAAGTATTAGCAGATTTTGGTGCTGAAAATAAACAAACTGAATCAGTAGTAACAGAAACTGTAAAAAAACCGGCAGCTGATGAGGCAACAGGCTTAGAACTTGCTGTTAAAGGCGAAGCAAAAGTGGGTACAAGAAAGAATGAAGTTGTCATTGGGCTTGCGGCAGCTTTTGGTGAGCATCAAACAAAAACAATTGTCGGAATCCCACATAAGGACTTATTAAAAGAAGTTATCGCCGGTATTGAAGAAGAAGGACTTACAGCCAGAGTTGTTCGTGTTTACCGTACCTCAGACGTAGGCTTTGTTGCTCATGATGCGGCAAAACTGAGCGGATCTGGAATTGGTATTGGTATTCAATCAAAAGGAACAACCGTTATCCATCAAAAAGATTTGCAGCCATTAAATAACTTAGAGCTATTCCCGCAGGCGCCGTTATTAGACCTGGAAACCTTCCGTGCTATTGGGAAAAATGCTGCTAAATATGCAAAAGGTGAATCACCAAATCCAGTGCCAACTCGAAATGACCAAATGGCTCGTCCCAAATACCAGGCAATTGCGGCACTATTGCATATTAAAGAAACACAATATGTCGACCGTAATAAAAAACCAGTTGAATTGGACGTTAAGTTCTACTAATAAACGGAGGTGAACAGTATGAATGAACAACTAATTGAACAAATCGTAAAAGAAGTATTGTCCTCCATGAGTGGAGCAAAAGAAAATACACCAGAACCAACAAAATGCGAAACAAAAACTTGTGTAAAAGTTGAAGCAAAAACGGACTATCCATTATCAGAAAAAAGACCAGAGCTCATTAAATCACCAACGGGGAAATCTTTAGATGATATAACCTTAGCTGGAGTTATCGATGGCGCTGTTAGACCGGAGGATGTCAGGATTTCCCCGGAAACATTGGAATTGCAAGCACAAGTAGCTGAATCAATGGGGCGGAAACCATTTGCCCGCAACCTTCGCCGGGCGGCTGAACTCATCGCTATTCCAGATGATCGGATTCTCGAAATCTATAATTCTTTACGGCCTTATCGTTCCACAAAAGAAGAGTTGTTAGCCATTGCTGATGAACTTGAACACCAATATGGAGCAAAGGTTAACGCTACTTTAGTTCGTGAAGCTGCTGAAATCTATGAACTAAGGGATCGTTTGAAAAAAGATTGATCTGCCTTATTTGATCCAGGAGGTACAGGCTAATGAAATTGGTTGCAGGAGTGGATATTGGAAACGCCACAACGGAAGTTGCCATTGCAAATGTATCAAATGACAACCAAGTCACTTTTTTAACAAGTGGTTTTGTTAATACAACAGGAATGAAAGGTACGCGGCAAAATATCCATGGTGTCCTGGCTGCCATTAAAGAAGCTCTCAACAAAATTAATCGAAAAATAGACGACTTGGATCTTATTCGAATTAATGAAGCAGCTCCTGTTATTGGGGATGTGGCCATGGAAACCATTACTGAGACGATTATTACTGAGTCCACAATGATTGGCCACAATCCCTCAACACCAGGGGGATTGGGCTTAGGCATTGGAAAAACCATTGATATTCACGATCTGAAAAAAGCAGACACAACCGAAGATTATATCGTTTTAATCGGAAAAGATGTGGGCTTTGAACAGGCTGCCGAAATGATCAATCAGGCCAATGAACAAGGTTTAAAAATCAACGGGGCGATTGTTCAAAAGGATGACGGTGTCCTCATTAATAACCGGATTCAGAAGAAAATGCCAATCATTGATGAAGTTCGTTTACTGGAAAAAGTACCGGTTGGTATGAAAGCAGCGATTGAGGTTGCCCCTCCCGGCGGCGTCGTTGAAGTATTATCTAATCCATACGGTATTGCAACAGTATTTAACTTGGACTCCGATGAAACGAAAATGATTGTACCGATTGCGCGGGCACTCATTGGGAATCGCTCCGCCGTTGTAATAAAGACTCCAAAGGGAGATGTTCAGGCTAGGAGCATCCCAGCAGGCAAACTTCATATTATCGGTAAGAAAAAGGCTACAGTAGATGTCGATGAAGGTGCTGAAAGAATGATGGAAGTGTTAACAGCATCGGCACCGATTGAAGATATTAAGGGTGAAGCTGGAACGAATGCGGGCGGCATGTTGGAAAGAGTTAGACAGGTGATGTCTGAGCTGACAAACCAACATCCCAATGATATCAAAATTCAAGACCTCCTGGCTGTCAATACGTTTATCCCACAAAAGGTCAAGGGTGGGCTAGCTGAAGAATTCTCGATGGAGAATGCCGTCGGAATTGCAGCCATGGTAAAAGCGGATAAATTGCAAATGCAAATGATCGCCGACGAACTGCAAGCGGAAATCAATGTTCCTGTAGAGGTCGGTGGAGTAGAGGCTGATATGGCAATCCGCGGCGCACTATCTACTCCAGGAACAAAAACACCGATCGCGATTGTCGACATGGGGGCTGGATCTACCGATGCCTCGATTATGTCCAAAGATGGAAAAACAACATCGATTCACTTAGCTGGCGCAGGCGATATGGTCACAATGCTGATTAATTCAGAATTGGGTCTTGATGACATAGGCTTAGCCGAAGATATTAAAAAATATCCGCTGGCCAAAGTGGAAAGCTTGTTCCATATTCGCCATGAAGATGGAACCGTTCAATTCTTCGATCATCCGCTCGACCCTCATGTATTTGCCAGAGTTGTTATCTTAAAAGATGGAAACATGATTCCAATCCCTGGAGAGCAATCAGTGGAAAAAATTAAGCTTGTGAGACGGGGAGCGAAAGAAAAGGTATTTGTGACCAACGCAATTCGCGCATTAACGCTTGTTTCACCAACAAGAAATATACGAGATATGGAGTTTGTTGTTTTGGTAGGGGGCTCAGCATTAGACTTTGAAGTTCCACAATTAGTAACGGATGCATTATCTCAATATGGTGTTGTAGCTGGCAGAGGGAATATTCGCGGCAGTGAAGGTCCTCGAAACGCAGTAGCTACAGGACTTATATTGGTTCTTAGTGAAGGAGGAAGGGTTCAGTGAAAATAAACGATGGAAATGAAAAACCAGCGGTCCATGTTTATTATAGTTCATTACTGAACGATTCCTCTTTTTCATTCCTTGCTTTATGGAATCGAAGAGGAAGGAGTTCCCTACCTTTATCAAGGAAAAACGGGGAATTCAGCGATTGAATTAGGCTATCAGGCTGCGTTGGATTCTACCTTAGGCGTTGGTATTGGCATTGGTGATGACAGCCAAATGATTCTTCATTATACCAAGCTGCCTAAGGAACAGCCGCTTTTTCAACTAAGTGCAGCAAGTCAGGATCAACAGAATGTGCTTGGGGCGAATGCAGCCAGATTGGTAAAAGGGATTCCTTTTAAAAGCTTTGAAGAGATTCATTCAGCGGAAGAAGAAACTCTTATCTCAGAGGAAATCTCCACTATTGTGAAAGAGGTTCTCAGGAGAATCAGAGAACGAATGTAAAGGAGGTGGAGTTTTAGGAATGAATGCATTAGGATTGATTGAAACCGTCGGATTGGCAGCAGCAATAGAGGCAGCCGATGCAGCAGTTAAGTCGGCAAATGTCACACTGCTTAGTTATGAGCTAACAAAAGGCGGCGGGATGGTCATGATTAAATTTGTCGGTGATGTCGGTGCTGTAAAAGCCGCTTTAGAAGCTGGCAGTGCCGCGGCTGCAAGAGTCGGTAAAGTCGCCAGCAAACATATGATTGCCAGACCCCATGATGAAATTGAAAAAATCATTTATACCAAGGAAACGGTAGGACCTTTAAAAAGAACAACAGAAACAAATGAAACGAAAACAGATGTTCCATCCAGTCAACCTGAAATCCCCGAAAGTACTGAAACTCATACTAAGGTGGAAGGGACTGAGGGTGAATCAACGATTGCTTCGGTTTCGGATAATCCGTCAGCTGCTGGTGAAAGTCTTGAAAACAAAGCAGTTTCCAAGGAAGAGGAAATCCAACAGAATCAGGCAGCTGGGAATGAATCTGAACAAAGTCCGCTGACGGAAGCAGCTGTTCACAACGATACAGAGGATGCAACCCCAGTTGAACAAGAGAATCCGGACTTCCCTGATGAAGAAGGAAATCTTTTCAAGGAAAGCGCTGAAGTAGATTCATCGCAACTAGAAAATGGAGCAACCTGCAATATTTGTAAGGACCCCAAATGTCCTAGGAAAAAGGGCGATTTACGCTCAACCTGTATTCATTACAAAGAAATAAGGAGGAACGGCAAATGAATGACGCATTAGGAATGATTGAAACAAAAGGATTAGTTGGGGCAATTGAAGGAGCCGATGCCATGACCAAAGCAGCCAATGTAACTTTAGTCGGCTTTGAAAAAATCGGTTCCGGACTTGTAACGGTAATGGTACGCGGAGATGTCGGTGCCGTGAAGGCAGCTGTTGATGCTGGTGCTGCTGCTGTTGAACGTGTCGGAAAGGTTATTTCTGTCCATGTCATTGCCAGACCACATACAGATGTTGAAAAAATGCTTCCTCAAGGCCTGTAAGCTAAAACGATTGGAGGTTCTTAAATGGCGTACAGCTCAGCTAGACAAGCAGAGATCGTAAAAGAAGTAGTTAAAAGGCTGCAAGAAATGGAAGCAGTGCCGTATGTACCAATTGGAATTTCCAATCGGCACGTACATCTGAGCCAAAAGGATTTGGAAGCACTGTTTGGTTCAGGCTACCAATTAACCAAAATGAAGGATTTAAAACAGCCTGGACAATTTGCTGCCAAGGAAACGGTCGTTCTAACAGGACCTAAGGGTGAAATCCAGAATGTGCGAATTTTAGGACCTGTAAGAGGAAAAACACAAGTAGAAATTTCCTTTACTGACAGCTTTAAACTTGGTGTCCCGGCACCAGTACGGGAATCAGGGAAAATCGCAGGAACTCCTGGTTTGGTTTTAACAGGACCAGCAGGAAAGCTGGAACTCCAAGAAGGAGTGATTGCGGCACTGCGGCATATTCATGTTCCACCTGAATTTGCCGAGAAGTTTGACTTACATGATAAGGAAATGGTTGAAGTAGAAGTTGGCAGTGTACGGAAAACGATTTTTCAACATGTCCTTATTCGCGTATCTGATAAATATGTTTTAGAAATGCACCTTGATACGGATGAAGCTAATGCTGCAGGAGTGAAAAACGGAGAACTCGGGAAAATCAGGAAAGGCTAAGATGCGCTATGTCTATTGATCTAACAAAAGTAAATAATTATATTAATAGCTTCGCTCGACTAATTGAACAACACCAAAGTAATCCCTATGAAGGAGAATTGCATGTCGGTGTTGACCTGGGAACGGCAAATATTGTTCTGTCGGTTTTGGACAACATGGGAAATCCTGTTGCTGGCGCCCTTTATCCGGCATCAGTTGTCAAGGATGGACTAGTGGTCGACTATGTCGGCGCAGTTAGAATTGTAAGGCAGCTAAAGAGTGAAATGGAGGATCTTCTTGGCGTGTCATTGACCCATGCGGCAACGGCGATCCCCCCTGGCACCATTGGCGGCAACTTAAAGGCGATCGCCAACGTAGTTGAATCGGCAGAAATGGAAGTTGTCAAAGTCGTCGATGAACCTACGGCAGCAGCGGCAGTATTGGGAATAACCGACGGCGCTGTTGTGGATGTAGGCGGAGGAACGACAGGCATTAGCATCCTAAAAAATGGCGAAGTCATTTATACCGCGGATGAGGCTACAGGTGGAACACATATGAGCCTGGTGGTTGCCGGAAATTACAAAACTTCATTTGAGGAAGCAGAGAAGCTAAAAAAAGATCAAAGTAGACAACATGAAGTCTTTCCAGTTATCAAACCCGTGGTTGAAAAGATGGCTGCGATTGTGAAAAAACACATCGCAAGCTACGATGTTGAGGAAATTTACGTCGTCGGGGGAGCGAGCTGCTTTGATGAGTTTGAAAAAGTCTTTTATAAAGAAATTGGCGTAAAAACGGTTAAACCGGCTCATCCCCTGCTGACCACTCCTTTAGGTATAGCGCTGTCCTGTTTGAAATGAGGTGAAAGGGTTTGAACACGGAAGCAATACTCAACAGCATCGTGGAAGAGGTACTCAAAAGGCTACAACAGAAAATGAAAAAAGCCACAGTCCTTTTTACCGGAGGAGCCGGCGGGTTTGAAGAATCGCTGAAGCAGCTGAAACTTCTGATGGAGGACGGCTGGGAATTCAACATTTTGTTATCTAACAGTGCCGAGTATGTTCTTTCCCCTCCATTAATCGAGAAACGGCTGGGCATATCGACAATCTATCTTGAAAAGGATTTGAAAGGACTAAGACCGTACTACGATGGAATCAGCGCCTTAATTATTCCGACGTTGACCTTAAATACTGCTGTAAAGATTGCATTAGGCATTGCGGATACGATGGCAACCAACCTGGCATCCCATGTGATTATGGAAGGGACTCCGATTATCGCTGCCAATGACGCCTGTGATTTACACAGCCCGATAAGAGAAAAGCTTGGTTTAAACAAAGCACCGAAAGCTTATACAGATCAGATGGACCAGCACCTGCGAACATTGGAAAGCTACGGCACGGTATTAGTGGAGGCCAAAAATCTATTTGAGGCCGTCAAGCAGAATGTCTTTACTTTCTCTACTCAGCAAAGGCCAAAACAAGCGCCTCGTGAAAAACTGACGGTTTTTCAAAAAAAGGTACTAACAAGGTTGGACATTATCGAAGCAAAACAACATCATGAAGCTCTTAAAATAGCACAATCAACGATTATTAGCCCTCTAGCGCTTGAGACTGCCAAGGAGATGGGGGTAACCATCATACGTGAAAGATTAGCAGGTGATTAGGATGTACTTAGGAATCGTAATTGGCAGTGTTGTGGCAACACGAAAAGACGAAGACTTAGTTGGGAAAAAACTATTATTAGTAGAAAAGGTAAAACCCAACGGGGAATTGCAGGACAGTGTGGAAGTAGCAGTAGACAGTGTTGGGGCAGGAAAAGGAGAATATGTGATTGTCACGAACGGAAGACCGGCAGGATTCGTATTCGACTCTTCGGATTCGATGATTGATGCTGCGATTGTGGCTATTGTTGATTCGGTAGAGGTAAGTGGATAAAGGAGGTTGGACTGAGTGGCCATTTATACCAAAAAGGGCGATAAAGGTGAAACAGGACTTCTTGGCGGTTCAAGAATCGCCAAAGACAGCCTTAAGGTTACCTGTTACGGAACACTTGATGAAGCGAATGCTGCCCTCGGTGTTGCCTATTCTTTAATAAAAAATCGCGAGTTAAAGGATATCATAAACCGCATCCAAAAACAGATCTTTGTTGTCGGTGCCGAATTGGCCAGTGACGATAAAGGAAAAGAGCTGTTGAAAAATAAAGTAGGTTCCGAGGATATTGCTTTTTTTGAAAGTGTTATTGACAAATATGAGGAAAAGCTGGGAAAAATCCATGAATTTATCATTCCTGGGGAAACAACGGCTTCGGCTGCGCTTCATTTATCGAGGTCGATCATCCGCAGGGCAGAACGATTAATCGTAGAACTGAGTAAGGAATCAAGTGTCCGTCGTGAAGTTATTCAGTATGTCAACCGATTATCCGATACGATCTTCATGTTAGCGAGGGCGGAAGTTTACTATAGCATGTTAGCTGAAATCAAAGGAAAGGTAATCGAGAAACTCGAGTGTTCGAAAGAAAAGCTGACAAATGTCACACTCGAATTGGCTGGGAAAATGGCCAAAGCAGTCGAGGAAGCAGCAGCAGCCTTAGGAGTTCCTGTTGTCTTTTCAGTTGTTGATCCCGGAGGAAACATCACCTTAATCCATCGTATGGAGGGATCACTATTAGCAAGTTTGGATATTTCGGCTAACAAAGCCTATACGGCGGTGGCGTTAAAAATGGCGACACATGAACTAGTTCCGTTGATCCAGCCGGGTGCTGAGTTATACGGCATTCAATTAACAAATCATCATAAAATCGTCACCTTTGGCGGAGGATATCCGCTTACAGTAGATAAACAGATAATTGGTGGTATTGGAGTAAGCGGCGGAACGGTGGAAGAAGATATGACAATCGCTGCCGCAGCTTTAAAGGTGTTTGACGAAGAAAGAAGGAAATTGAAATGACTGTAGATGTACAAAAGGTTGAAGAACTTGTTAAAAAAATCTTGGAGGAAATGAGCTCGAGTAATAACGAGGCAAAAGCACCGCATTTTGGCTTGTTTGAGGATATGGAAGAGGCCATTGAAGCGGCAGAAGCTGCTCAAAAAGAACTGGTCAAACTTTCACTTGAACAAAGAGGCAAACTGATTGATGCCATTCGTAAGACAGCCATTGAAAATGCTGAATTGTTTGCTCGCATGGCGGTTGATGAGTCAGGCATGGGAAACTATCAAGACAAGGTGCTCAAGAATCGCCTGGCGGCAGAAAAAACGCCGGGAATTGAGGATTTAAAAACGGAGGCCATTTCCGGTGATCATGGATTAACGGTTGTCGAACTTTCTCCTTACGGTGTGATTGGTTCGATTACACCAACGACTAATCCAACTGAAACAGTTATTTGTAATTCAATTGGGATGATCGCTGCAGGGAATGCGGTTGTCTTTAGTCCGCACCCGACAGCCAAGAATACCTCGTTAAAAGCAATTGAACTGCTGAACCAAGCGATCGTGGAAGCCGGCGGGCCGGATAACCTGCTTTCAACCACCGTCAATCCGTCGATTGAACAAGCCAACATCATGATGAAACATAAAAAGATTAGAATGCTTGTGGCAACCGGCGGTCCTGGAGTTGTCAAAGCCGTTCTATCGAGCGGAAAGAAAGCGATTGGGGCAGGAGCAGGAAACCCTCCGGCCGTTGTCGATGAAACAGCAGATCTGGAAAAGGCCGGTAAGGATATTATTGACGGCTGCAGTTTTGATAATAACTTGCCATGTGTAGCCGAAAAGGAAGTCATCGTGGTTGAATCAGTCGCTGATTACCTGATTTTTTACATGAAGAAAAATGGTGCCTTCCAAATTACCGATAAAGGACAAATTCAAAAGCTTACCGAGTTAGTAGTTGACAAGGGGCATGCCAATAAAAAGTTTGTTGGTAAAGATGTTGCCTATATTTTAGGCCAAATCGGAATTGATGTTCCTGCAGGTACCCGTGTAGCGATTATGGACGTACCTGGCGATCACCCGCTGGTAACGGCAGAACTAATGATGCCAATCCTTCCGGTTGTCCGGGTTGAAAATGTTGAGAAAGCAATTGAATTAGCAGTGGAAGTAGAGCATGGCTTCCGTCATACTGCGATTATGCACTCTAAGAATGTGGACAATCTAACGAATTTCGCCAAGGCCATTCAAACCACAATTTTTGTCAAGAATGGTCCATCCTACGCGGGAATTGGAGTTGGCGGAGAAGGTTATACCACTTTTACGATCGCGGGTCCTACCGGCGAAGGGTTAACTTCTGCTAAAAACTTTGCCAGAAGAAGAAAATGTGTTCTAGTAGATGGATTATCTGTAAGGTAATGAATAGAAAGATCTTGTTGTACGGCAATACCCTCTAATAAAAATAAACGATTTGCTCTTAAAAATAAGAGTTCAGAGTAAGGAGAGTATTTATGACTTGGGAATTAATTTTAGCTGCATTTGGTGGAGGAGTTTTTGGCGCAGTTCTGGGTGCATTACCAGCTTTTATTTTCACAGGATTTATCGGATTAATCGGCGTCGGCGTTATCGCAGCCGGCGGACCTGCAACCATTTTGAACGATATTACCTTTGGAACCTTGTTTGGCCCGCATATCGCGTTTGCCGGCGGTGTTGCCGCCGCAGCGTTCGCAGCTAACAAGAAACATGAATTTGAGAATGGTGCTGATATTTTGACGCCATTGAAAAAAACCAATGATTATTCAGTTTTATTGATTGGCGGAATGTTTGGCATCTTGGGTTATCTCATTAATTATCTCTATGCATATTTGAAAATTCCTGTCGATACAGTTGCGATGACCGTGTTTACATCAGGTCTGATTGCCCGCTTCGCATTTGGTCATTCAGGATTAACTGGGAAATTCACACCAAAAGCCGGTGAAAAACGACAATATGTTCCTACCGGCAAAACATTGGCTTTTGTTATCGTAAATTCACTAGGCATTGGTTTGGTTATTTCTTATTTGATAGATCTAACGCAAATTACTACACTTGGTTTTGTTATTAGTGCGGCAACATTAATCTTCCTAGAGTTTGGTTTTGATATTCCAATCACCCACCATATTACCCTTGTTGCCGGATATGCAACTATGGCAACCGGAAGTGTCCTGATTGGTGCCCTATTTGCTGTCATTGCCGGCGTCCTGGGCGAAGCCATCGGCTATACATTAAACACTTATGTTGACAGTCATATTGACCCGCCAGCAACAACGATCTTTCTTTGCAGCTTGTTTATTTTTACCCTCATGTAATTGGTGATGAGGTGTAGGTCGGAGGATAAAGCAAATGAATACCTTTTTAGTAAAACCAAAAGTTATCTTTGGAAACCAATCATTAGACTATTTATGTGACTTGCAAGTAAAAAAGGCGTTCATAGTCACGGATCAAATGATGGTGAAACTTGGTACAGCTGACAAAATAATCAGCAGATTATCGGGAGCTGAATATAAGGTTTTTTCAGAGGTTGAACCTAACCCTTCTTTAGAAACGGTTAAAGCGGGGTTTTCCTCCTTCCTTGAAGAGAAACCAGATTTACTTATTGCACTTGGCGGCGGCTCACCAATTGATACAGCAAAAGCGATCTTGTCATTTTTCGATAAGGCAGCTCAAAAGTTCGATGGAAAAATGGAATTTGCCAGACCTACTTTTGTTGCCATTCCAACTACGAGTGGAACGGGATCGGAAGTAACATCCTATTCGGTTATAACTGATACAGCCCGCCACATCAAAATTCCGATGAGTGATGACTGCATGTACCCTGATGTTGCCATATTAGACGAGCAACTGACGAAAACAGTCCCGCCTTCTGTTACGGCTGATACCGGAATGGATGTGCTGACACATGCGCTGGAAGCGTATGTCTCACCAAACGCAGTGGAATTCACGGATATCTATGCGGAAAGAGCAATAAAAATTATCTTTACCTATTTACTGAGAGCCTATAGATTTGGTGAAGACCTTGATGCAAGAGGAAAACTGCATGTTGCCTCCTGCATGGCGGGGGTTGCTTTTACGAATGCCTCATTAGGGATTAATCACAGTTTAGCACACGCTGTTGGCGCCAAATTCCATTTATCACATGGAAAAAGCAATGCCATTTTGCTTCCTTATGTGATTCAATTTAACGGCGGATTATGTGATGGAACGGTTGATACTTCCAAGGTAGCCAAAAGATATACGGAGATTGCCAAGATGTTAGGCTTTGCCAGTTCTACATTAGAAGAAGGCGTTTTAAGTCTGGCAACGGCGGTTAAATATCTAAACAAACGGATGGGTATTCCTTCCACATTAAAAGAGTGTAACATTGATGAACAGTTGTTTGAAGAAAATGTTCCAGTCATTGCCGAGGAAGCCTGCCATGATATTTGTACGACCGGCAATCCCAAAAGTGTCAGCAAGGAAGACTTCAAAAATTTATTGAAGTGGGCGTATGAAGGTTAGTCTTTGGAATGTTAAGCAGTAATAAAATTGGAGGGGCGTAAGATGAAAATCAGGATTAGAAGATTTCTTCCAAGATTAATTTACCGATGGCTTACTGCCAAGAAAGCTTAATTATTTCATGTTAAAACATTCAATGGAGATGCCCTAGCAATAGTAATTAATGAAGGAAATAGGATGGGTTAGATATGGAACAAGGAAAAAAAGAAAGAATTATCCAAGAATATGTACCAGGGAAACAGGTCACTTTAGCACATATCATCGCCAATCCGGACGAGGACTTATACAAAAAGCTCGGTCTGGCGAATGATTATCATAATGCGATTGGAATATTAACGATCACACCTAGTGAAGCCTCGATAATTGCCGCCGATATTGCGACAAAATCGGGTAATATCAAAATTGGCTTTGTGGATCGCTTTAGTGGTTCAGTTGTGATTACTGGAGATGTCTCCTCCGTCGAATATGCGCTGAATGAAGTGCTAACCGGCTTATCCAAGATTTTGGATTTTACCATTGCTACCAAGGTAACAAGAACATAGGAGTTGATTATGAGAAAAATCATCTCTGATTGGTAAAACAGGCAGCGGAAAAACAACCCTTTGTCAAAGGCTCCACGGGGAGCAAATGGAATATCAAAAGACGCAAGCCGTTCAAACATTTGAAAATGCCATCGATACTCCCGGTGAATACATTGAAAACAGATTCTATTATAATGCCATAACGATCACCGCGGCCGATGCCGATGTAATCGGTTTGATACAGGACTGTACAGAGCAAACAAGTTTGTTTCCTCCGCTATTTGCGGCGATGTTTCCAAAGCCGATCATTGGAATTGTAACAAAGGTAGACTTGGCAAAAGATCCAAAACAGATTGAAGCTGCCCGAGAATATCTGCGTATGGCCGGAGCAGAGAAGATCATTCATATCTCTGTCATGACCGGGCAAGGGATAGACGAAATACTACAGTATCTTGACCAAGAATAGAATTCTTCTTAACTGTCGATACTATTTCCTTCATTTTTGACCACATACGGTATATTTAGAAAAAAATGCCTTTCAGCCCCTTGAGGATAGCGAAGAAGCTATCCTCTTTTCATTTGTTTGTTTTTTTGTAAGAGCCCGTATTTGTATTCAAACAACGCATATAAAACAGTAGAAGCTTCTGGCACGATAATCGTATTAATTTAAGGAGATGCTTTTCATTAAGAAACACTGATTAAAGAAACTTTCGAGCTTGATCCATATGGGCTACGGTGAGACAGAATTTTCTTATCCTAAAAAAATCCCTACCTAAAGAATAGGTGAGGAAATTGGCTTAATGAGTTAGCATTTTACAATAATTCTATTCTACTTCTCTTAACATAGAAAATACGGATTGCTTGGTAACAATCTGATATAATAGGAAACTTCCAATTATTATTAGAAAAAACATAAATAAGAGAGACAACACAAAATAAATTAAATAAAATGAGATAGAATAGGTCAAATTTGCTGAAAGTAAAACTGATACAAGTACTAAGAAACTTATTATAGAGGCTAGAAAATAATATATAAACATTTCCTTGGTTAGAAATAAGTAAATTTTTCTCTTGGACATCCCCAAAGATAAGTAAATTCCCCAGTCTCTCTTTTGAAGCCGATATTTACTAAATACGATAATACTAATACTTAGGGTAGTTAATAATGATGCAATTACGAAGGAAAATTTTCCAAGGAAACTTAAAAGTGATGTCATCCGTTTTGCGTTATTAATAGATTCCGGAATGTTTTGAAATAAGCTTCCCGGTACAGTTGCAATTAGCTGATTCACATAATCATCAATTTTATTAAATTCTTTGTTTGTTATATCTTTATCTAAATAAACTTTAAAATCATAATAACCATAAAAAAGATTGGACTTTACAATTGTATCCTTATCAAATACAATTGTAAAATTATCATATTTTATCCTCAATCCATTTAAATGTTTAGTAAGTGCTTGATTTCTAGCATCATAAACCAAAAATTTCTTTTCTATTTTTCGTATATTTTCATCTTCTTTTACTAATTTAACGAAATTAAGCTTTTTACCAATAAGCTTTTTTATATTCTTATCGTTTGTTCTATCATTATTAGGGATAAATAACATAATTTTTCCTTTAAAGTCATTATAGCTTCGTTCCGGGAAAATTTTGTTGAACTCCTGTTCATCTACAATCTCATATTTTACGTTTGGTACAATCCATTTATTCTCGTAAGTCAACATAGATCCATTTTTATTTAACCATAAATTAATAGATTTTGTTTTCTGATCTGCATCCAATAATGGTTTAACATCAACCATAAATGGATTTTTTTCAACATATTTAACTCCGGACAGATTGCTTAATTTCAAAGCATCCTCTTCAGAAAAAGTTAGCCCTTGTTTTAATAGGACTGGCAAATTGTCTACCGTATCATAGCCGTATAGTTCTTGAGAGCTTAAGTAATAATATTCTTCTACATCCCATATCCCATCCGACTCTTTTTGAAGGACAACGGAAAATACTAGCACAAGTATAGATATGCTAATAATAGAAACCGTAAAAGCAAATTGTTTTGGGAATAAAAATAATTGCCTTGCTAATTGCTTTACTTCAAATGTCTTTATCTTCTTTTCAAGATATTCATGAATAAAGGGAGTTTTGCTATTACCAGTTATTATGCTTTTAATAGAAGAATGTTTGGAACGAATCAGGGTCCAACAAGAAATAAACAAGACTAATACAAATAAGAAGACAATACATAATATTATGATAGTATTTGTATTAAAAAGGTTGGGAGATCCCGATAAACTTTCTTTAAACCCCATTTTTACAATAAAAGTTTTAAGGACATATTGGAATGGTATTGCAAACAACAAACTGGATAAAAACAAGATAAAAACTTGAGAGAAATACAATAGATATAAACTACTATTTTTTACTCCTATTGCCTTTAAAATTCCTATCTTTTGCATTTGCTTTATGTTGAAATAGGAAAATAAGCTAGTTACAGAAAAAAAAGAAATTAAAAGAAGAATAATTTGAAATGTAATGGATACATACCTGATATTATCATAATCTTTTAAACCCTCTTCTAATAACTTGTAATTAACAAAACCCATATTATTATATTCATTTAAAAGTTTTTCCATTTTTTTTATAGTGTTCTTTCTATCATCCCCCATCTTAATTAAATAGTTATTCTTAGGTGTATTTTTGTAAGCAGGAGTACCTAGAAAAATATTCGGAAAGGCATTAATCCCTTGTTTTAACTGAATCGGTACATACCATTTGGAAGAATAATTAGAAACAATACCTACTAACTTTACTTTCCATTGTTGCTTTTTTCCTTTTAAAGTTAAAGTTTCCCCAATCTTCCATTTACTATTAATTAAATTTAAATAAGCAGATTCTATGGCTACTTCGTTCTTATCTTTGGGAAAACGCCCCTTCATAATCTTTATATTACCTAGTTTTATAGCATTTTTATCCATCCATCCTATAGTAGCTACTTTCTTATTATTTTTTAAAGGATAGAAATCTAATAATTGGTATTCACCTATTTTCTTTACTTTTCCTTCTAATTCTCTTTTAGTTGTCTCTACACCAACTAGTCCCCCAGAATGTTCTCCGTATAGAGAATAAGCTTTTTCCAATAAGCCTGCTCTAATAGCTTCCGAAGCTGTAAATATTGAGAGGATAGAGGAAATGACAACTGCCAAAGTAAGAACAATCAAAACAAGCCATTTTTTTCTCGAAAATAAAAATTTACAACTTAAATTAAACATTCAAATTCATCCTCTCTAACTTACCGTTTTTCAGGGAGTATAGATAATGAGGAGTCTGAAAAAGATTAGGTTCATGAGTTACAATGACTAAGGACAAATTTTTATCTTTATTTAATTTGGTTAATAGACTTATGATACTTTTTGTTGTCGTTTGGTCTAAGTTACCTGTTGGTTCATCAGCAAATAAAATTTCCGGTTCAGTTATCAAAGCTCTCGCGATAGCTACACGTTGTTGTTCCCCGCCAGATAAAAAGCTTGGGCGCTTATCCAACTGATAGCCTATACCTAATTCCTTAGCAAGTTCGTTTACACTTTCCTTTAATTTTTCCTTTTTTTTTCTTTTTAGAAGTATTAGGGGTAGCTCTATATTTTCTCTTACTGTTAACTCGGGAATTAACTGAAAAGATTGAAAAACAAAACCAAATTTTTCTCCCCTAATCTTTGATTGTTTTTCATCAGAAAGGTCATATAAAGATTCATTTTTGTAGTAAACCTTTCCACTTGTGGGAAACTCCATTCCTCCAATTATACTTAAAAATGTCGATTTACCTGATCCACTCTTTCCCTTAATAACTTGAATGGAACCCTGTTCAACGGTAAAACAGGTTTTTTCTAGAATATTATTCTGCATTTCATAGTTATACTTTTTAGTTATATTTTCGGCTCTTAAAATTGTTGACACACTATTAACCTCACATAATATATTATTTTTAGACAAGATTAATTTAACAAAAAATGAATAAAATGTAAAATATATATTGAAAAATATAATCTATTAATTTAATATATATTTCGTAAACAAATATTGGTCTAGGAGGGATTTTTTTGAAAAAGAATGTTAAAAGAATATTGGTACCTGGTTTATTAGTTTTGGGTCTAATTATTCCGGGAGTTGTAAGTGCATACACTGGTTCTTATTCATTTGACATTTCTGCTAGGGTAGAAGGTTCTAAAACACACTCTTTGTCTAATGAATCAACATCAACCACTGCAACAGCAAATACATATAGCGCAAGTGGTTCTGTGCAAAAATCCAAATCACATTATACTGTTGATCTTTATAAGAGCTTATTTACAAGTTATAGTGCAAAATTTTTAGCTGATGGATATTCATATACTAAAAATTGGGGAAAAATTAGTAGTGGCACATACACAGTAAATGTTACTAAAAATGATGATACCGGTTATGGTAGCAGAGTAAAAGGATCTGGAACTATTGACCAATAGTTATCACTCTGTCTTCCAAAAAAGTGGAGTATGGTTCCGTTAGAACTATACTCCTTTATCACTATTTATTAATTGAGGGAATTTCATGTCTAGGTTATTAGAAGCATTCATTTTTTTAGTTATTCCATTTTATATTGTTTATTCTTTGATTCGTTTTTTCATATTAAAACGAATTAAAATAAATTGGTTTACAGAATGTAAAAGGTTCGTAGTGTTAACTTATTTTTTACTTTTAATCTACTTTGTTTGGATTATTCCAGCTCCATCATTTAATTATCTATCCGTTAATTTTTTACCTTTTAAAACTATTTATGAATATATTAATAACGCTATTCATTCAAAGATATCTTTAAATATAGCAATATCAAATATCTTAGGAAACATCTTACTTACTTTTCCTATAGGATTCTTGATTCCTTTATTTTCAGTTAAAGTAAATTGGAAAAAAATACTCTTAATTAGTTTTCTTATTCCCTTTATTATAGAATTGGGACAAGTTCTTCTCTTTTTTATGAAATTAGGAAGTAGAGGCATAGATGTTGATGATATTATCCTTAACTCCTTAGGAATTATTTTAGGTTATAACCTTTTTCTCTTGGTATATAAAAAGGCAAGCTATTTGAAAAAATATAGTAATTAAGTTAGAGGGGGACTAATGCTCTCCTCTTACCACTATTTGTATCTCAAGGTAAACGGTGGTTCTATTAAGAAATTGTTAAGTCATATCCTGACAAAAAATAGTTCTATCCAGAAAAGGGTTCAAAAAGGAGTTTTGTTTTGGGCTTTACATCTTAGACAGTGAATGGTAATCCCGTATTCTAAAAAGGTATATAAAACAAAAACAGCACCCCCTAGTACGATAAAAGTATCATTTTAAGGAGGTGCTTTTTATATGCTACACCATAAACTTACCATTGTCCCCGTTTCATTCATTTCGAAAACGAAAATACTTCCGCAAAGAATCCAGCAGTGCCTTCCTCAAATTCTACTTTGACACCAAAAATTTTGAAATAAGTCTTCCATTTTTCCAGTGGATAGCATATAATACAACTGTATTATGAATCATAGTACACTTAATACAGATTGGGGGTCCGTTATGTTTGAGCTGGACATGAGGAGCCGTAAGCCGATTTATGAGCAACTGGTTGATAAAATGAAGGAGCTAATCATGAATGAAGTATTGAAACCTGATGAACAAGTCCCATCCGTCCGGACATTAGCAACGGAACTGACCATTAATCCAAATACGATTCAAAAAGCTTACCGCGAACTCGAAACCCAAGGCTTCATTTACTCGATTAAAGGAAAAGGGAGTTTTGTTAATCCTAACCATAAAATAAGGGATTCAGAAAAAATCAAAACCATTAAGCAGGAGCTGGAAAAACTAATCTTGGAGGCCCTCTTCATCGGCATTTCAGTGAATGAATTGATTCAAATGATCCAAGAGTTAGATAGTGCAAAAGGAGGAGGGGACGAGAATGATTGAGATGAGTAATGTAAGCAAGCAATTTGACCGGTTTCAAGCATTGCAAAACGTCAACCTTTCGATTCAAAAAGGCTCGATATATGGGTTGATCGGCTCAAATGGTGCCGGAAAAACGACCTTGATCAAACTGCTTGCAGGGATTTACCGCCAGGACAAAGGGAAGATTAGCATTGACGGCAAACCGGTTTATGAAAATACCAGCCTGAAACAAAACATCTTTTACATACCCGATCAACCCTTTGTTTTTTCCCACTATACAACGAAGCAAATGGCCCGTTTTTATAAAAGCTGTTATCCAAGCTGGAGCGAGGAACGTTTTGAAAAACTTGCCAAGCTGTTTGAAGTGAATTTACAGAAAAAAATTCAAACCTTTTCAAAGGGCTGGCAGCGGCAAATTTCCTTTATTTTGGCCCTGGCCTGCAATCCGGAAATTCTGATTTTGGACGAACCATTGGACGGCCTTGACCCCGTCGTTAGAAAAAAAGTAAAAAACCTGCTGATACATGATGTCGCCGAACGGGAAATGACGATCCTCATTTCATCACACAACCTGCGGGAAGTGGAGGATCTTTGCGACCATATCGGCATCATCCATAAGGGATCAATTATTATTGAAAAAGAACTGGATGAACTCAAAAGCGATACCCACAAGGTACAGCTTGCTTACCGTGATACTGTCCCGAACAAATTGTTAAGAAGCCTGAAAATCCTTCATAGCGAAAAACGGGGAAGCGTCAGCATCTTCATTGTAAAGGGCGAAGAAGATTCGATTGCTAAACAAATTCGTGAGACAAATCCAGTCATTTTTGACATACTCCCGCTTACACTCGAGGAAATTTTTATTTATGAAATGGGGGATATCGGTTATGCCATCAAAAGTGTCGTGGTTTAATATCGAAATCATGAAGCAAATCGCCAGAAGCACCGGCTGGATTTCGATTGTGTATTTCCTTGGTTTGCTGTTAATCCTGCCCATTCAATTACTAATGATGTATTCGGAAGAACGCCTTCCACAAGATTACAATGAGTATTTAACTCTTTTTCAAGTTAATTTTGAGTTTCAACTTGGCTTGCTTGTGATTGTACCAGTTGTGCTGACAGTGTTTCTATTTCGCTTCCTTCATGTGAAGCAGGCCTCCGACATGATGCACAGTCTGCCACTAAATCGGGAAAAAATCTTTCATCATTACGCTTTGGCGGGTATGGTATTTTTAATCGCACCGGTTGCCGTAAACACCTTGATTCTTCTTTTCATGCATACGGCTCTTGATCTTGACAGCGTTTTTCACTTAAAAGACTTGGTTTATTGGGCAGGGACGACCGTTGTAATTGCAATTCTTTTGTATACGGTGAGTGTAATGATTGCTATGTTGACCGGAATTTCTGCGGTAAATGCGGTACTGGCATATATTTTTCTTTTTTTTCCGGTTGGCTTTACCTTGTTATTGTTTTATAACCTGAAAATATTGCTGTATGGTTTTCCAAGTGATCTTCTTTTAAATCAGCAGCTTGAAAAATTGTCACCAATTACGTATGCGGCCAATCGTAACGGCTCAATTTTTCACTGGAGAGATACCTTCCTATACCTTATTTTGGCTTTAGTCTTTTACTGGCTGGCACTCTATCTTTATAGAAAAAGGAATGTGGAGCAAGCTTCAGAAGCGATTGCCTTTCCAAAACTGCGGTCAATTTTTAAATATGGTGTAACATTTTGTGTGATGCTCGTTGGCGGGACCTATTTCAACGGTGTCTCCAATAATAGCTTGTCCTGGATCATTTTTGGCTATGTGATTGGGGCGTTTTTTGGCTACTTTATTGCAGAAATGGTGCTGCAAAAAACATGGCGGGTTTTCGCTCAGGTAAAAGGCTTAGCGATCTATGCAGCGATTATTGCCGTTCTTGTAATCGGGGTTAAAACACTTGGAATTTATGAAAATAAAGTTCCGGATATAGCGGATATTCAAAGTGTCCAGTTGGCAAATGACCGATCCTTTTATATGATCAATAATGTTCAGGACGATGAATTCATCAGGATGAAACCGATGAAGGATCAGGCGAATATTACAGCGGTTCGCAGGCTACACCAGCAAATTCTTGCCGATCGGCAATTAAAGCAGCACAAAAATGAGAATTTGGTAAATTATTTTATTCAGTATAAATTGAAAAATGGCAGGACGGTAAATCGCGAATATCAGGTAAATCAACGGCTATACGATGATTTTTTCAAACCTATTTATGATTCAAAGGACTATAAATTTGCGGTCATGCCGATTTTTAAAGTGCCGGAAGAAAAAATTAAAACGGTCAATATTAGGGCGAATGGGCCTCTGAATAAACAGGTAACCTTATCCGATCCAGAAGAAATAAAAGAAGCTCTTTCAACGTTGCGAGCGGATATTTTAGCAGAATCTTATGAGGACAGCCTTTATTTTCAAGACCGTGGTTCGACGGTGGAATTTTTATTAAATAATAAACATTATGTTGAGCCGGTGGATTTTAAGCCAATTTATCGAAATTTGTCCCACTGGCTAAAGAAAAAGGAACTATTAGACAGGGCAGCTGTTACTGCGGATGATTTTTCACATGTGCTTGTTGTGAAAAGCGATACTACCAATCATGATGTTTCTGAAAATGCATTGAAGCAGGAATTGGAAGGTAAAGAGAATTCAGTGGATATCAAGAATAAAAGGCAGATTGGAGAGCTTCTAAACCGGGTATCAGCAAGTACTGAAAAGGAGTACAAAGTAATCTTTTACTATAAATTTGGTGGCTACTACGAGATCATGTCTTTTGATGAGGAACATGCGCCGGATTTTGTATTAAAGCATTTTTAATTAGAAGAAATAAGAAGAGTTTCACAGGGGGGTGACGACCTGAGTAAGATTGATTTTAATCAGTTGTATGAAACCTATTCGCAGCGGATGTTTTATCTTGCTTATCAATATACAAGAGATTTTTTCCATGCGGAAGATATTGTTCAGGAAGCTTTTTTGAAGGCTTATAAAAAAATTGATTCGGTTGACGATTACGCAAAAATCGGTGCCTGGTTGTCCGCGATTACCGTCAGAACAGCAATTGATTTTCTAAGATTGGAAAAACGAAAAGGCTGCTATTTACTCGATTCCGACATGTTAGAACCAGTGGCAGGAACTATGGAAAACAGAGACAATATTGAGGAAGAGGTTTGCGTCCGTCTTTTTCAAGAGGAAGTGGACCGAACGATGGAAAGGCTGTCCGTTGAATCACAGCAAGTCCTCATCCTAAAAATCCAATACGGTCTCAAGGAAACCGAAATCGCCAGCCTCCTCAAGCTGAAATCGGGAACCGTCAAAACCAGACTCTACCGTGCCCGAAAACAACTAAAACGGTGCCTAACACCAACCGGCTAGGTGCCTGACACCACTCGTGGACATTTGTCCGTCTCCAGTGGACAATATGGAAAATAAAGTTAGTTTCTAATGCTTATAAAGTGCCAATCCCTTTACGTTTCGGCGTTATGATGGGGTTGGCACTTTGTGCTTCTGCTATAATTATTTTCCAAATGCTCGTGATTTTTTCCAATAAGTATAGTAAATAAGGCAGCCAACAATTAAAAGGAATACGAAATAGATACTATATCTTGATAAAAAGAATCCAACTTGAGTCCAATTTTCCCCCAGCATCCTTCCTAGTGTAATAAAAGTAAGACACCAGATCATAGCCCCCAAATAGGCAAAAGTGGCAAACTTTTTATACGTATAGCCGTTCATTCCCGAAAGATAGGCGACAACATGACGAATTCCAGGGATAAAGTAGCCAATTAAGAGCAGAAAAGGACCAAACTTTACAAATAATTTTCTCGTTCGTGCTACTCGTTCTTCGGTTATATGAAATTTAGGGCCAAATTTTTTTAAAAACGGCAAGCCTAATTTAATTCCAATCAAATAGCTCAGTGTGATACCGCCCAATCCTCCAACAAACGCGCTAAGGAGGGCAGGAACAAACAACATCCTTCCTTGATACACATTAAATCCAACATAGGTCAGGAGCACCTCATCCGGAATCGGCAGACCGATAATACCGCCAATTAGTGCGAGGATAATGCCTATGTATCCATAATGCTCAATAAGACCACTCAAATACTGCATCCATTTACACTTCCCAAATAAAAAACTATCAACTCTTCAGTTTAGTATTTACAACATCATCAAAAACATGTTAAGGGTAGTGCCTGACACCATCGGAAACAGCTAACTACTCGTTCCCTATTGGAATAGCAAATTAACCAGACCTTTTGATAATTGACCCGGGACAGTGTCAGACACTTTAGTATATCGCTTTTGGTTAATAAATATTATTCTTTGCCTTTTTTAAGGATAAGTTAAGGTTTGCCCGTAATAATGGGTTCATGAACTAATAAAACCTGATGGAATAGGTCCGGGCTATTCCATCGGATAAGGAGATAGGTATATGAAAAAGTGGATTTGGATCATAATCGGTGTTCTGGTTATTGGGTTTGTTGGATTCCAGTGGTATAACTCGAAAACGAGCAGCGCGGAAACTGTTCAGCAGGTCCGAACGGCTGTGGTTCAAAAAGGCAAGCTGGAGGTGAAAGTCAGCGGCTCAGGTTCAGTTGCAGCCGTGACCAGCGAGGATATCACAGCCAACGAGGATAATAATGAAATTGATGAAGTATTAGTTTCTGCCGGTGAAAAAGTAAATGAAGGAGACGAATTAATCACCTTCACAGATGGCAGCGATCCAATTACGGCACCTGCTGACGGAACCATCACTACTGTATCCGTTAAAGACGGTGACCGGATAACAAAAGGAGAGGCTGTGGCCCATCTTACCGATTATAGTGATTTAGAGACCGTAGTACAAATTGATGAGCTCGACATTCCAAAAGTGAAAAAGAATCAGACAGCTACGGTAACCGTCAATGCTTTTCCTGATCAAACCTTTGCAGGAAAAGTGACGAGTGTCGCTAGAGAAGGCTCTTCCGAGAACGGCACATCAACATTTGATGTAACGATACATTTTAATAAACCGCAAAATTTAAAAGTGGGCATGAGCACGGAGGCAAGTATACTGACGGAAACGAAGAAAAACGCCCTTTATGTTCCGGTTGATGCTGTGTACACCAGTAATAATGAAAAGTATGTTCTTGTTGCTTCAGCAAATGCGGGAACTGATAACAGCTCATCTTCTGCTGCCGGCAATACACAGAAACAAACGGTCAAAACTGGTATCGCCAATGAAGATTATGTGGAAATTACTGATGGGGTATCAGAAGGAGAAACCGTTCAATTACCGCAGCTGGCTTCAGACAGCTCATCGTCCAGTCAACAAAGAGGTGCGATGCAAGGCTTTGGCGGTATGGGGGGTATAACTGGCGGCATGCCTCCAAGCGGAATAAATAAAGGATCCAGCAGCAACAGCAATGGAAGGAGCGGCAATTAATGGGCACTCCTATAATACAAATCAAGAATATGATGAAAACGTACAAGCTTGGTGGTGAAACGGTGCATGCCTTAAATAATGTTTCGCTTGAGATCAAAAAAGGTGAATTCCTAGCGATCATCGGACCCTCAGGTTCAGGCAAATCAACATTGATGAACATGCTTGGTTGTCTGGACCGCCCCGATCAGGGCTCCTATTTTCTCGACGGAAAAGATATTGAGGAAATGGATGATAATCAATTAGCTTTGATCCGCAATCAAAAAATAGGTTTTATTTTTCAAAATTTTAATTTATTAACTAAACTTTCGGCACTGGAAAATGTGGAACTGCCGCTTATCTATTCCGGGGTTCCAGCAGGGGAAAGACGTCTGCGGGCATTGGATAGTCTCATGAAGGTTGGATTGAAGGATCGGGCAGGGCATATGCCCAGCCAGCTTTCCGGCGGTCAGCAGCAAAGGGTCGCCATCGCCCGGGCGCTCGTCGGGCAGCCGTCAATTCTGCTGGCGGACGAACCGACAGGGGCCCTCGATAGTAAAACCAGTAGAGAGATCCTCGAACTGATGCAGGAATTAAATGAATTAGGTCATACGATTATTTTAATTACGCATGATTTAGCTATTGCCAAGCAGGCAAAACGAATGGTTAGTATCCAGGATGGCCGGCTGCAGGAGAATGGAGGTGATTTCCTTGAGAATCTTGCAATCCATTAAAATGGCACTCAAAAGTGTTAAATCGAATAAGCTGCGATCCATTCTCACGATGCTGGGGATTATCATCGGGGTGGCTTCGGTGATCGTGCTGGTGTCGATTGCCCAAGGTTCAACCAAAAATGTGACCAGCCGAATCAATCAATTGGGAACCAACCTATTAACGGTAAATACCTATAGCACGGACCTTGAGTTAACGGAAGATAAAATTAGTGAATTAGGGGATCTGAACGGTGTCAAAGCGATATCACCGGTCGTCTCCGGACGGGTAACGGCCAAAAAAGATAGGACCACATCCCAGGTCAGTTTAACAGGGACAAACGCAGCATATTCCGATGTTCGCGATGCAAAGGTCAAACAAGGCCGGTTTATCACGGATCTTGATGTAGAATATCGGCAAAAAGTCGTCGTGCTTGGCTCGGAAACAGCCTCCACCTTATTTGGGGCAAGTAACCCAGTGGGGGAGCATATTCAGTTAGACGGTGTTTCTTATAAAGTTGTTGGCGTTTTGGCCTCAAAAGGAAGTTCGATGGGGCAAGGCGGCGATAATACCATAATCGTCCCCTTGAGTACCGGTGAGCGGTTAGTTGGAAGTACGACAATTAGTACTGTTTATCTAAAAGGGAAAAGTGAGGATCAAATGGACTTCGTCATGAATGAAGTCAAAATGAAGATGGCCAGCCTTTATCCCGGTAAAAGTGATGACTACGGGGTCACAAATCAACAGGACGTTATGGATACGATGAGTTCTGTATCGGAAACAATGACATTGATGCTTGGGGGCATTGCCAGCATCTCCTTACTTGTCGGCGGGATCGGCATCATGAATATAATGCTTGTGTCAGTGTCGGAACGGACCAAAGAAATTGGCATCCGTAAAGCAATTGGTGCAAAACGCCGGGATATCCTGCTGCAGTTTTTAATTGAAGCTGTTGTTCTAAGTGCGCTGGGCGGCATTATTGGAATACTTTCAGGACTTGGCTTGGGAGAACTGGTCTCAACCTTAACAAGCATGAGCATTTCTTTCTCTACATCAGTCATTCTTTACTCATTCCTATTCTCACTGGTAGTCGGAGTTGTGTTTGGCGTATTCCCAGCTAACAAAGCATCCAAACTAAATCCAATTCAGGCACTTCGTTATCAATAAAAATGATGCCTGACATCCAATAAAGATATTTTTCAAGGAGGAGTTATATAAGTATGAAAAAAACACGAACTGCACATTTATGGATTGGATTAATTAGCTCAATTTTTATTTTTATGGAATCGCTAACGGGTTTGATTATGAATGAACCGTGGTTGATTGGCCAGTCACAATTAGAAGAACGAGGCAATTTCCAGCCCGGACAGATACCGGCGAATCTGAATCAGCAGGGTACCACTTCAGCGTCAAGCTCCCAATCGGGGACAACTCAAAGTCAGGCAAATGACCAGTCTCAGGCTACCGCTCAACCTAATACCAATGGTCAGAACAATAATGGCACAAACGGCCAATTTCCGGGAGCTGGCGGAGCATATGGAAGAGGTGGATTTAAAGGAGAAGGAGCTGGCACCCAATCTGTTATGGGGATCGTTAGAGGCCTGCATGAAGGAAGAATTGGAACAACAGATATAAAATGGCTTATTGACCTGATTGCCATCGCCATGATGCTCTTAACAGGAACAGGGATCTATTTATCAATTAAGATCCTGGGGGCAGACAAAAAAAGGAAAAAAACAAAGGTGGAGCGAACAGTTGTTTAACATGAATCGACTCCAATTTATTAGCGAAAGTAGACCGTTTATTAGCGAATTTAAACCTTATATTAGCGAATTATATGATTTATTAGCGAATCTTGAATAATTATTAGCGAAGCAACACAAGTATCCTATACCGCAACTGCTCACTTCATATATAATAAAGCTAGTATTTTTTTGAGGAGCTGTAAACATGCGTTTATTGGTTGTTGAAGATAATCTTCCTTTATTAGAATCAATTGTTCAACTTTTATCTGATGAATTTGAGGTGGACCAAGCGTCAAACGGTGAGGACGCCTTATTTTTAGCAAGGCAGAATATTCATGACGCCATCGTGTTAGACGTGATGATCCCAGAAATTGACGGTTTTGAAGTGTTACAGACGATTCGTAAGGAAGGCCTGCAAATACCGGTTCTATTTTTGACCGCACGCGATTCACTCGAGGACCGTGTGAAAGGACTGGACAGCGGCGGCGATGATTACTTGGTCAAGCCATTTCAGGCCGCTGAATTAAAGGCGAGGATCCGGGCCCTATTAAGACGGAGCGGCAGCTTAACGACTAATCAAACGATTCAATATCGTGGCATTGAATTATTTGGCAAAGAAAAAGATATTCATGTGGATGGAGAATCGATTAAACTGACTGCAAAGCAATATGAATTGCTGGAATATTTAATCCAGAATAAGGGTGCTATTTTGACAAAAGAACAAATTTATGATCGTGTATGGGGCTTTGATTCTGATACAACAATTGCGATTGTTGAGGTATTTATGCATCACCTCAGAAAAAAACTTGAACCATTTGGCTATCATTCTGATATTAAAACGATTCGCGGTGTTGGCTATATGCTGGATGAAAAGTAGGGATAGTCCATGTTTCGAAAAACCCATATTAAGCTTACATTATTAAATTCACTCGTCCTGATTATCCTGATTGCTATTCTAGGAAGCATCATTTATTTTTATACTGAAAGTAGATTATACCTAGACGTAAACCGTTCATTAGTAGATTCCATTCAGCATTTTCAACAGCGTTCACCTGATGATATGGATGATCCAAGCATTGTGCCTCAGGGACCCAAGTTTATTCGTAGAGATCCGCGGATTATGACCTTAATATGGGATCAGAATCACCAGCTGATAACTGACCAAACACGTGATTCTCAATTGTTTCAAGATTATGAAAAGAAAATCCGTCCGAAAAAGCTGAATTCTTTAGAGGATGTATCCGTGGGGAACTTCTCCTATCGTTATATTGCTTTCGAAGTAGATACTGATATAGGGAAAGTAACCGTTCAATTTATCCGTAATGTGAACTCGGAAAAAGAATTATTAAATAGACTTTTTCTCATTATTATAATAGGCTGTGGGGTGGGCATCATTCTTGCAGTTGGGTCAGGATACTTTTTGGCGGGGAGAGCCTTGGTTCCGATCAAGAACGCCTGGCAAAAACAGCAGCAATTTGTGTCTGATGCTTCACATGAGCTGCGGACTCCCCTAGCCGTTATTCAGGCTAAGACAGAATTGCTTTTTCGCAGCCCGCAGGCTACCGTTCAGGATAAAATACATGATATCTCTACGATCTCAAATGAGTCCAGACGTCTTTCCAAGCTTGTGGCGAACCTGCTAACACTTGCCAGGTCCGACTCAAATCAGTTAGAGATGAACAAACAGGTATTTCGCCTAGACGGACTCTTGCAAGAGATCGTCCGGGATTACGAGGAAATTGCCTTATATCAAGAAAAATCGCTTACTTTGGACGCGCCTGAGCCTGTAACTTTTGTTGCTGATAAAGAAAGAATTCATCAGCTAATCGTCATTTTGCTGGATAATGCCTTGAAATACACGGGTGAAGGAGGAAAAATTCAGCTTTCCTGTCACCAAAGCCATTCGTCCATCTTTCTAAAGGTAGAAGATAATGGCATTGGAATTCCAGAGCAGGATATTCCCAAGATTTTTGACCGGTTTTTCCAAAGTGATAAAGCAAGAACGAAAGCGGAAGGAACCGGATTAGGGCTGTCGATCGCCAAATGGATTATTGAAAAACATCACGGCAAAACAAGGGTTCAAAGCAAGCTGGGTGAAGGAACAGCGATTGAAATGATCTTCCCAAGAGCGCAAAAAAATTAAAAAATTATTTCCAAGAGCTTCTCGTGGCGGCAATGTCAAAGATCTGCTGTCAAAATTTATTAGCAATCAAAACCTATTCCGGTAAGGGTTGCAGCAGGGTAAGCATTTGACGCCCGATGTCTCTTGGGGCTTGTTTTTGACTTGAAAATCACCAACAATGTAATAATAGTAATATATATGTCAATATTGTGAACCTTATTGACAGCGGTTACATTAGAAAATATACTGGTACTAAGTTGATAAACAGTGAAGAGATGAGGAGATCACGCAATGCCCTGATTTTTTTGGGAAGCTTTGTGGTCTCCTCTTTCATTTCTGTATAGTCTACTTAATATTTTCATCTCAATGAAAAAAGAGGAGGAACATTTATGACAGCATTTTGGGGTGAATTAATCGGAACAGCCATTCTAATTACGTTAGGGGCAGGTGTTTGTGCTGGTGTCAATTTGAAAAAAACACTGTCTAACGGAAGCGGTTGGATTGTCATCACATTTGGCTGGGGATTTGCGGTAGCAATGGGCGCCTACGCAGTAGGACAATTTAGCGGCGCGCATTTAAATCCAGCATTGACGATTGCATTAGCATTCTCAGGGGACTTTCCTTGGAGTCAAGTACCTGCTTATATTATTGCCCAGGTTATCGGTGCTGTGATTGGAGCGGTACTCGTCTACTTCCAATACCTGCCACATTGGAAAGTGACAGATGATCCAGGTGCGAAATTAGGAACTTTTGCGACTGGTCCGGCAATTCCTCATACTTTTGCAAACCTGATTAGTGAAATGATTGGTACATTCATTCTTGTTTTAGGAATACTAGCAATTGGTGCAAATAAATTTACCGATGGCTTAAATCCATTAATCGTTGGCTTCCTCATTGTCAGCATCGGCTTGAGCCTAGGTGGAACAACAGGATATGCGATTAACCCAGCACGTGACTTTGGTCCGAGATTAGCCCATGCCTTCCTTCCAATTCCAGGAAAAGGAGATTCTAACTGGAGATATTCTTGGATTCCGATTGTTGGCCCAATTCTTGGCGGAAGCCTAGGAGGTTTATTTTACAAAGCAGCATTTCTTGGAAAAACAACGGCAAGCCTTTGGGTTGTTTTAGCGGTAACGATTGTTGTTCTTGCTGTTGCTAAAGTAAAGGGCACAAAACCTGAACCAGAGTTTACTTCAACTACTGAAAAAATTAGTGCATAAGCTATTGAAAAGGGGAAATTTCGATGGAAAAATACATTTTATCTCTTGACCAAGGTACAACAAGCTCACGGGCAATCCTGTTTAATAAAAAAGGTGAAATTGTTCATATCGCTCAAAAGGAATTTACACAATATTTTCCAAAACCAGGCTGGGTAGAACATGATGCAAGTGAAATTTGGGGTTCTATTTTATCCGTTATTGCTACCTGCTTGGCAGAAACGAACACTAAACCAGAGCAAGTAGCTGGTATCGGGATTACAAACCAACGGGAAACAGCAGTAGTTTGGGATAAAAATACAGGGGTTCCAATCTATAATGCGATTGTCTGGCAGTCCCGGCAAACCGCGGAAATCTGTGAAGATTTGAAAGCAAAAGGCTATGACCAATTATTTAGAGATAAAACGGGATTATTAATTGATGCTTACTTCTCCGGCACAAAAGTAAAATGGATTTTAGATAATGTAGAAGGTGCAAGAGAAAAGGCAGAACGCGGCGATCTTCTTTTCGGAACCATTGATACATGGCTCATTTGGAAACTTTCCGGCGGCCAAGCTCATGTCACTGACTACTCAAATGCATCGAGAACCTTAATGTTCAATATCCATGAACTTAAATGGGATCAGGAGCTGTTGGACATCCTAACCGTTCCAGCTTCAATGCTTCCGCAAGTCCGTCCATCATCAGAAGTTTATGGTAAAACAGTTGACTACCATTTCTTCGGCTGCAATGTTCCAATTGCCGGGGTCGCAGGCGACCAGCAGGCAGCACTCTTTGGCCAAGCATGCTATGAAGAAGGCATGGCGAAAAACACTTATGGAACCGGTTGCTTTATGTTAATGAATACCGGTGAAAAAGCCGTAAAATCGGAACACGGCTTGTTAACAACGATCGCATGGGGAATTAACGGAAAAGTAGAATATGCCTTAGAAGGAAGTATCTTTGTTGCCGGTTCTGCTATCCAATGGCTTCGTGACGGCTTACGGATGTTCAAAAATGCGGCTGAAAGCGAAGAATATGCTACATCGGTATCCTCCACGGATGGAGTATATATGGTTCCAGCGTTTGTTGGCCTGGGAACTCCGTATTGGGACAGCGATGTCCGCGGGGCAGTTTTCGGTTTAACTCGTGGAACAACGAAAGAACATTTTATCCGGGCAACATTAGAGTCCCTTGCATACCAAACAAAAGATGTGTTAACTTCGATGGAGGCTGATTCCGGCATTTCGCTAAAATCTTTACGCGTAGATGGCGGCGCAGTTGCCAATAACTTCTTAATGCAATTCCAAGGAGATCTCTTAAATGTACCGGTAGAGCGTCCAGTCATTAAAGAAACAACGGCATTAGGCGCAGCTTATTTAGCAGGACTTGCAGTTGGCTATTGGGATAGTCAAGAGGAAATTGCGGCTCAATGGAATATGGACCGCGCCTTTACACCAAATATGGCCGAAGAAGAAAGAGAAAATCTTTATACCGGTTGGAAAAAAGCTGTAAACGCTGCTAGAGTATTTAAATAATATTTTTGCAGCCTTAGAAAAAAGGAAGGGCCACTTTCAGATTAATTATCTGCGAAGTGGTCTTTTTTTGCTAATTAGGAAAGTACTACGAGAAAAAGGGGAAACGCCCTTTTTGGTGACTTTAACCGGCACGAGACAAGAGCAGTTGTTTGAAATGCTTAATGGCTATTGGCGATTTCAGGTTTAACGGTAGCGAGTATGCGTTATGAGTACTTCCGCACAATTAGAAATCTCTTTTTGAGCAGCGCCAATTTTTTGAAAATTTATGTTGTAATACTATAATATATAGTGTAATATTACACTTGTATTATTAGTAATTTATCCCACTGGGGGTTGTGGATGTTGAAGAAAATGGTTCGATTATGGTCCTTATGGTTTGGCATTATCCCTTTGGTTCTTTCTATCCTTGCCTTTTTTATGATGAATGTTAGTTCTCTGATGATTGGTGCACTTGCTACACTTATCGTTGGCGGGCTGCTTGCCGGGTTTATCGCCTCGATCAAACAGGAGATATGGGAAAAATCAGGGCATAATGTTCTGTTTTTTCTTTATCCGCTGGCCTACACGGCAGTACTATGGGCTGTTTTTATGCTGATTAGCGGGGGATTTTATGGATCCGAAGTTTGGTGGTATTATGGCATTTCTCATATTGCGATGGCTCCGATCTATTTTATGGCCATGTTTATGGGGGAAGGAAGACTTTTTCTATGGGCACCGCTTGTCTATGAACTGGCCTTTGCAGCAGCAATAATGGCTTCCGTTGCTTTTGGTAAGTTACGTCCTGCGTTCCATAAGAAGCAGCTGCTTTCGATTTTGCTTGTGTTTGCCCTGGCGATTTCAACTGGGGCAGCTGTCGAGTGGCATCGCAGTAAAACGGTCCTCCCTTCCTATGGATTTAAATATGGAGGCGGATACTCCAGTACAGACTTAACACCCTACGAGGTGACGAATCCGGACAATAAACTGCCTCAGCTAAATACAAAGTCTTCATTTATAATATCTAATCCAAATGAAATGCCCATTTTGGATGGAGCAGAGGCAGCCTATCCTGTCTATTCCGGATTTGCTAACGCTACCTATAAAAATATTAAAAACGTGATGGCAGAAAAAGAAGTTGTCACTTTTACCAACACGATTTATGCCTATGAACGCTTATTGTCAGGTGAAATAGACATCTATTTCGGCGCCGAGCCGTCAAAAGAGCAGCAGGAGATGGCGAAAAAAGCAGGAAAAGAGCTGGTTATGACGCCAATTGGTAAGGAAGCATTTGTGTTTTTCGTCAATCATAAAAATCCCGTTGATGATTTATCAGTAGCTGAGATTAAAGGAATCTATTCCGGCAAAATTAAAAACTGGTCAAAGCTGGGAGGAAACCAAGCAAGGATAATCGCTTTCCAACGGCCAAAAAATTCAGGAAGCCAGACACTTTTAGAAAAGATTATGGGGGAAACACCGATCATCGAGCCATTAAAGGAAGATGTTCCTGAAGGAATGGGCGGTATCATTGAACAAGTGGCAGATTATCGAAATTATGACAATTCCATCGGCTTTTCATTTCGCTTTTTTGCCACTGGCATGAGCCCGAATCCGGATATTAAACTGCTTGCCATTAATGGCATCGAACCAACCCCCAAAAACATCGGGAGCGGGAAATATCCTTTTACGGCCAACCTCTACGCGATTACCTTAAAAGATAACAGAAAGCAGCAGGTTCAGCCGTTCCTCAAATGGATGCAGGGATCACAAGGCCAGGAAATTGTCGAAAAAATAGGCTACATACCAGTGAATTGAGCAGGTGTCAGGCACCACAACAGTATATCTAGCAAGTTAATGGGAACAAACTTCTAGATATCGATGTTTTAGTGGTGTCTGACAACGATAAAAAAATTTAGATTTCGATAATAACTGGCAGGATCATTGGTTTTCGTTTGGTTTGCTCAAACAGATACCGGCCGACAGCTTTTTTAATGTTTTGTTTAATGATGTTCCATTGACGAATGTTTTCTGCCTGCAGGCCATTTACTGTTTTTTTGACAATGTTATTGACTTCTTTTAAAAGATCTTCAGAATCCTTTACGTAGACAAAGCCGCGGGTAATCGTGTCAGGCCCCTGAATGATGTTACGCTCGCCCTTACTTAAAGTAATCACAATGACCATCATTCCGTCCTCAGACAATTGTTTACGATCCCGCAGGACAATTTCTCCAATGTCGCCAATTCCCATCCCATCAACGTAAGTGTCCCCTGAAGGTATCGCTCTCGTTTGTCGGGCAATACCATTTTCAATGTCGACAACATCCCCGTTTTTAATAATAAATATATTTCCTTTTTCCACTCCAACCGATTCAGCGAGCAAGCGGTGGTGGTGGAGCATCCGAAACTCGCCATGAATCGGAATAAAATAGGTAGGTTTTATTAGGGAGAGCATGAGTTTTAAGTCCTCTTGGTAGCCGTGCCCGGAAACATGCATCCCTGTAGAAGAGCCAGAGCCGTATATTACCCTGGCACCAAGTTGAAACAAATTATCAATAATTCGGGAAACATCGCGTTCATTCCCGGGGATTGGGGAGGCAGCCAAAATGACAGTATCTCCGGGGTAAATGGCTACATCCCGATAATTGCCGTTGGCCAGCCGCCCAAGGGCGGCCATGGGTTCCCCTTGACTACCGGTACAGAGGATGGCTACTTTTTCAGGAGCGAAATGTTCAACTTCGCCTGCTTCAATCAGCATTCCCTCTGGTACATCCAAAATCCCGAGTTCAATCGCAACGGAAACAACGTTCACCATACTTCGCCCCAACAGAGCCAGTTTTCGGTCTGTCTGTATACAAGCAGCCACAATTTGCTGGATTCGATTCACGTTTGAAGCGAAGGTTGAAACAAAGATTTTTCCCTGCGCGTGGATAAAGGCCTCTTCCAAATGAACGCCGACCATTTGCTCCGAAGGTGTTGAGCCCTTTCGCTCGGCATTGGTACTTTCTGAGATTAAGGCGATTACCCCATTTGTACCAATTTCCGCCATTTTATGAATATCCGAATATTGATTGTTCTCCGGGGTTAAATCAAATTTGAAGTCGCCGGTATGGACCACATTTCCTTCAGGCGTATGAAAAACAATGCCAAGGCAATCGGGGATGCTGTGGCTTACCCTGAAAAAGGAAACTCCAAACGCTCCAAATTCGAGCTTTGATTCGGAATCGATTGTGACCAGTTTGGTACCGCGATTGAGCTTATGCTCCTCCAATTTTAGTTGGATTAATCCCAGTGTAAATCGGGTTGCGTATATTGGTACATTTACTTTTTTCAAAAAATAAGGAATCCCGCCGATATGATCCTCGTGTCCGTGAGTAATGATCAGGGCGCGAATTTTTTCTTGATTCTCCTCCAAATAAGTAATATCAGGAATAATTAAATCAATTCCTAACAGACTCTCATCGGGGAACATCCCACCACAGTCAACAATGACGATATCGTCAGCATATTGAAGGACATACATATTTTTTCCTATTTCATTGATGCCGCCCAGGGCAAAAATGGAAAGGATATTTTTATTAACAGGCAATTTTGTTGAACCCCCTATCCCGAATTGGTTACTGGAAGTATTCCCCTTTTTCAAGTCAAATATTTTACTTCCTCTATCTTATTTTTCTGAATTAACAACATTAAAAATATAAAAACATGTCTAATGCTACAAATTACAATATTTGACAAATTACGTATAAGGTATAAAATATAAGTGTAAAAAAATTTAGAATGAAAAGGAGGAATCAGCCATGAATTACTTATCGCCGTTTAGGAAACGTGCAAGGGACTTAAGTGCTGAAATGTGGGATTCCTTCAGTGATTTCTTCAACGAGAATTTCTTCGAACCTGTGAGAAGTGATGCCCACTTATTACGCACAGATATCAGAGACGATGGGGATCATTATGTGATTGAGGCTGAGCTGCCAGGTTTCGACAAAAACCAGATCAAGGTGGAATACGACCGGAACTATCTAACCATTTCTGCGCACCGTGAAGCAGATATTAAGGAAGAAAAGGAAAACTATATTCGTCAAGAAAGACATATGGGTGAATTCGTCCGTCGGTTCTATGTAAAGGACATTGATGAAAATGCCATTGATGCCACCTTTAATAACGGAATTTTAACAATTCGTTGCACTAAAACGAACATCCCCAAAATTGAACAAAAACAGATTCCAATTCATTAATAATTTTGGCACCTGGCTCCAATGAGTCAGGTGCTTTTATATTTTGGGAGAGAAGCTTCTCTAAAAAATTTGAAATTTCTTCCTTAGAAAAAGTGGATATATCAGTGTAAAATAGAAACAGTGGTTTAGTGAAGATAATATATTAACAGTTAAGGAGCGACTTTAATGACAAAGAAAATGAATGTAGAAAGCTTCAACCTTGATCATACAAAGGTAAGAGCGCCTTACGTCCGCTTAGCAGGGATTAAAGAAGGAAAGAACGGGGATGTCATCCATAAATATGACGTTCGTTTCAAGCAGCCAAACAAAGAGCATATGGAAATGCCGGCGCTTCATTCACTTGAGCATCTGATGGCCGAAAATATCCGCAATCATTCTGATCATATTGTCGATGTAAGTCCAATGGGCTGCCAAACAGGTTTCTATGTAACGGTCATCAACCATGACAATTATGACGAAATCCTCGATATTCTTGAAAAAACATTGAAGGACGTTTTAGCTGCCGATGAAGTTCCTGCCTGCAACGAAGTCCAATGCGGCTGGGCAGCCAGCCACAGTTTGGAAGGCGCCCAAGAACTGGCAAAACAAATGCTGGCGAAACGCAGCGAATGGACAGAAGTATTCTAGAGAGGTGAATGGAACCATGTGAATTTTTCGCATGGTTCAACTATTTTTACAAAAGCAGCTTTTTAATGAAATAAAAAAAAGGGATTATCTGCTATTCAGCAAGATCATCCCGTTTTTTGCTTATGGCTGCCTTCCGCTTCTGTTTGTAAAAAATCCTTGATTTCTTCGATTGTTAACCCTTGCTGTTTGGCTGTTGCTATTAGTTCGACCCACTCTTGATCTATAGCGGCGTTCAAAAATTCACTCCCTTTCTACAATCCCCGGAAACTATTAACAAGTATCTTTCAACCAGTAAATATATCCTATCTTTACCTTAACCTACGAAGGTTAAAAACTAGTTAAAAAACTTATAAATATACTAAAAAAAATCAGGACTTTTTTCCTGATCCTAAAAATGCTCTATTTTGTTGAAAATTTATACCCGAATCCTCTAACTGTTTGAATAAAACGTGGATTCTTAGGGTCCATTTCGATTTTTTTCCTTAATGTACTTAAATGGACTTGGACCGTTTTTAGCTCAGCCTCTGAATCTATTCCCCAGATCAGATCATATAATTGTTCTGCACTGAATACTTGGTTTGGATGTTGAACAAGGTGGAAGAGGAGCATACGTTCCTTGGCAAATAATTCAATCATTTCTCCCTTTTTCTTTACTGTTTTATCGGAAAAATTGATGGTTAAATTGCCAACGGTTAATTCATTGGAACTGTTAACGCCTATTCTTCTAAGGTTAGCTTTTATTCGTGCGATTACTTCAGGAGGATCAAACGGTTTTGTAATGTAATCGTCGCAGCCAATTTCAAACCCTTGAATAATCGTATTTTTTGTTTTTTCCCCCGTAATAAAAATGAGGATTCCTTCTGATAGTGAACGATATCTGCGGGCAATCTCAAACCCGTTTTGGTCTGGAAGATTGAGGTCAAGTAAAACAATATTGGGGATGTTCTCTTCCATCAGCTGCAGGCCATCAGCGGCGGTCGCAGCCGAATAGACCAAAAATCCCTCCCGCTCAAGATAGAGTCGTAAAATTTCAATAATAGAATCGTCATCTTCGACTATTAAAATGGTAATGGGACCCATAGATTCATCTCCCTATGCAGTTTGGAGAAAATTCTGCTTACACTAAATATACCATAGTAGAAGCATCTAATGTAATACATACGCTGTACCATTACCTTATTGTGTAAAAAATGGTATGATAATAATGATTGCTGGATACTATATTAAAGGGATGTTGGCGATGAAGTGGAAATCTCGTAGTTTGATAACGATAATCGTCATCATTGGATTGTGCTCGATCACATCTGTGGTTGACGCAGCATCCAATGGGAAAGCCGTAGCAGGAGAATTTAAAATTTCTCATTTCACTAAGGATCAACTTATCAAATTGAATGGAGAATGGGAATTTTATTGGCAAAAGCTGTATACGCCAAGGGACTTCATACAAAAGGATATCGCTAAAAACCGGCAATTTGTTACGGTTCCTCAAGAATGGACGAGCTATAACTTCCAGGGAAACCATTTACCTTTAGCGGGATATGCAACCTATCGTTTACGAGTGCAGCTTCCCCAAAATGCACTAGGTACGGTGAAGGCGATTTATATGCCAAGCGAAGCATCTGCTTATCGTTTATGGATTAACGGCAAAGAAATGTCGAAAGTGGGCACCGTCGCAACCAATAGAAAGGAAATGATCCCGGATAATAACCCTAAAGTGATTATGTTCAAAGTCGACTCTAATCCAATTGAACTCATCGTTCAAATATCCAATTTTCATCAGCGCCGGGCAGGCTTGGAAGAGGGGATCCTAATCGGAGAACCGGAGCCTGTTATGGCTTACAAAGAAAAATCGATTATTTATCGCACCATCATCATTATAAGCATTGTTATCATCGGACTATACCATGCGGCTTTATTTTTATTTCGAAAAAAGGAATATTCCTTTCTCTTCTTTGCGATTGTCTGTATCGTTGTGGCTGTTAGGGCAACTATTCAAGAGGAAGGACTCGCCTCTTATTTGTTGTCCTTTTTAAGCTGGGAAATCGCCTGCAAACTGGAGTATCTTGGGGCAACGCTGGGCACCCTCTTCATTGCCTTATTTTCCTATACACAATTTCCACAAGAAATGAATCGGAAACTGAGGAATATCATCACGATTGTCTGGACGGTTAACAGTTTATTTATCATTGTGACCCCGGCAGTGATTTATACGAGGGCGATGCTTTTGATTCAAATCCTGATGATCATTACGTTTCTTTATATTATTTACGTTTATTATCTGGCTGTCCGGGCGAAGCGTGAAGGTTCCTATTTGAACACAGCAGCTATTATCGTGATGTTTGCTGCAATTCTGAATGACACCTTCTATTTTAATAGACTCATTGCTACCACCGAACTAGCTTCTGTCGCTCTGTTCTTTTTCTTGTTTACACAAGCGATTATTCTCTCGAAAAAATATGCAACCTCTTTTGCTAAGACAGAACGCTTGTCAGAAGATTTGAGTCGGATGAATGCATCATTGGAGCAGCAGGTACTGGAAAGAACGCAGGAGCTCAAACAGGCAAATGAAGAGCTGTTCATTACCAATCAAAAGTTATACGAAGTCCAGCAGTCAAAAAACAAATGGATTCGCAATATTTCCCATGAAATTGCGGCCCCTTTAACCAATATTCGTTCTTACACAAAAGGGATGCTTGATGGGGTTATTCCACCGGAACAAAAGTATATTCAACTGATTTATGATCAGAGTCTCTACTTTTCACGAATGTTGCATGACCTTAATGATATTTCAGAAATAGAAAACCACCAGATTAAATTTACCTTGGAACAAACGGATATTCGTGAGTATTTTCGTAGTTTATATGAAAAATATAAATGGGATATCGAGAAACAGGGGATAAAATTTATTATGATAGATAACCTTCCACCGCAAACGCAATACATATTTATCGATACCACCCGAATTGAACAGGTGATTGTCAACTTATTGAAGAATGCGCAGCGCTTTGTCAAAGAAGATGGGAAAATATCTCTGGAGCTCGCCCAGGAAAATACGAATGAGGTTACCATCAAAGTACGTGATAATGGGATTGGAATCAAGGGAGAAGAAGTTGGGCTGGTATTCAACCGGTTCTTTAAGAACAGTACTAAGGGAAAACCGCATAGCGGAGCGGGGCTGGGGCTGGCAATCGCAAAGGAAATTATTGAATATCACAAAGGGACAATAGCGGTTGAAAGTAAACCTGGTAAGGGCAGTTGCTTTTATTTTAACGTGCCGATCATGAAAACAGCCATAGAAACCCAATTTGAAGGTGCCTGACACCGGGCATTTCAATTGATTTATCCCCCTTTTTTTGATTAGTTTAAATGTAAACAGAAAGATTTTGAGCTGTACCCTGATTTAAAATAAGGAGCAGGAGAGAACTTATATGGGAAAAAGAGTAGTGATTACTGGTATTGGAGCGGTCACTCCTTTAGGAAATGATGCCTATACCACATGGAATAACATTAAAAACGGTGTATCCGGGATTGGACCGGCTACCAGTATCGACACGGAGAAAGTAGATATTAATATTGCAGCAGAGGTAAAGGAATTTGCACCTGAACAATTTATTGATAAAAAAGAGGCCAGAAGAATGGGACGTTACAGCCAATTTGCGGTAGCGGCAAGTAAAATGGCTGTAAAAGATTCCGGGATTGAAATTGGCAGGGACATCTCCCCTGAACGTGTCGGTGTTTGGATCGGCTCCGGGATCGGCGGTTTAGCAGAATTCGAGGAACAACACCGCAGGTTTATTGAAAAAGGCCAGAGAAGAGTTAATCCGTTTACGATTCCATTGTTTATTCCGGACATGGCGGCCGGTCAAGTTTCGATTGAACTTGGTGCAAAAGGGATCAATAATTGTTCAGTTACCGCCTGTGCCTCAGGTGCCAATTCCATCGGCGATGCCTTTCGCGTCATTCAGAAAGGCGATGCGGAACTAATGATTGCCGGGGGAACAGAAGCAACGATCACTGAAATGACCATCGCCGGATTTTCCAATATGACCGCGCTTTCGAAAAATCCCGATCCCCAAACGGCAAGTCGGCCATTTGATAAAAATCGTGATGGATTTGTTATCGGTGAGGGGGCCGGAATTATTATTTTGGAAGAAATGGAACACGCTTTAGCCAGAGGTGCAAACATCTATGCTGAGCTGATTGGCTATGGGGGCACTGGTGATGCTCATCATATTACAACCCCGGCACCGGACGGGGAAGGAGCAATACGGGCGATGAAAATGGCATTAGCGGATGCCGGAGTTGCTCCGGAACAAGTGGATTACATCAACGCCCATGGTACTTCCACTTATTATAATGATTTATACGAAACGTTGGCGATCAAGGAAGTTTTCAAAGAACATGCTTATAAGCTTTCGGTCAGTTCGACAAAATCGATGACCGGTCATTTGTTAGGAGCAACTGGTGCAATCGAAGCGATTTTTTCTATTTTAGCGATTAAAGAAGGGATCATGCCGCCAACGATTAATTATGAAACGCCTGATGAACAGCTTGATTTGGATTACGTCCCCAACGTGGCAAAGAAAAAAGATGTGCAAGTAGTATTATCGAACTCCTTTGGATTTGGCGGTCATAATGCAACATTAGTTTTTAAAAAGGTGTAAAGAAAATTTCACAAAATCGACATGCGAAGGACCTGCAAAAAGATATAAATTTGTTATGCTTAAGATAGAAAACATAATAGTTGGCTAGAGACTTGGAGAAAGCCATAAAAACCAATGGGAAGAGCTAAAGAGTGATTTCCCTAGGTTTTTATGGCTTTTTTTCAATAATAGGAAGGAAAGGTGACTAATCATGACAGAAATGATCGAAACGGACGTAGTGGTCATCGGCGGAGGAGTAACGGGGGCAGGAGTGCTCCGCGACCTGGCGCTTCGCGGCATCAAGGCAGTATTAATTGAGCAGCAGGACTTGGGCCATGGCACCTCCTCAAGAAATCACGGACTACTTCATTCGGGGGCACGTTATGCTGTTCGTGATGAAGAAGCAGCGATTGAAAGCTATCAAGAAAACTTAATTTTAAAAAAGACAATCCCGGGATCCATTGAAGAAACCGGTGGTTTATTTGCAAAAGTGCCTGAAGATGCAGATGAATACGTTCAAAAATGGCTGGCAGCTTGTAAAAAGGTGGGAATCCCTACTGAACAAGTCACCCTAGAACAGGCGCTAAAGCAGGAGCCCTATTTAAATAAAAAAGTACAAGCGGTTTATCGTGTCCCTGATGGAGCGGTGGATGTTTTTACCTTGGTGATCGATGTTGTCGCAGATGCGGTTGCCCATGGAGCTAAAGCGCTGAGATACCATGAAGTGATCGATGTACTTTTGGATCAAAACCGGGTAAAAGGTGTAAAGGTTCGCGACGTGTATAGCGGTGTGGAAAAAAACATCTATGCCAATATTGTTATAAATGCGGCAGGCCCATGGGGAACACAGATTGCCCAGATGGCAGGAATTCCGCTTCATCTCATTAATAATAAAGGCATGCTGGCCGTTTTTAGTCACCGGTTTAATCGGCAGGTCATTAATCGGCTAAGGATCCCGGGAGATGCTGACATTTTCGTCCCCGCCCATGATGTCACGATTTTTGGTACGACTGGTGTGAATGTCACCGATCCAAATGATACATCTCTTGACCGGCAGGAGCTTGAAAGGATGCTGGCAGAAGGACAAGCATTGATTCCTTCCATTCATGAGATGCGTATGATCCGTGCCTATTCCGGCAGCCGTCCGCTTTATCAAGAGTCAGCTGATCTCAATGATAAGAGTGGAAGAAATGTTTCCCGTGGAATTGCTTTATTGGATCACCAGAAACGGGATGGACTGGCAGGCCTTATTACCATTACCGGGAAAGCTAACGACTTTCCGGCTAATGGCCGAAATGACGGTTGACTTAGTTTGTGAAAAGCTTGGTGTTAACGTTAAATGTACAACTGCTGAGGAAATAGTTCCGCAGCGTAAAGTTGAAGGATATTTTAATCAGATAGATATGGCCCCGGCGGCAAGGAATAAACTAAAATCTTGGGCTGGAACAAAAGCAGTACAAATTGAATCCGCCTTACGGGAAGAAAATACGGTTATTTGCGAGTGCGAGCAGGTAACATGGGCAGAAGTGGAGGCAGCGATTCCCGAGGATGGGCGCTTTCACCTCGGCGATATTCGACGCAGAACCCGCTTAGGTATGGGACCTTGTCAAGGAACCTTCTGTCATCACCGGGCTGCGGCGCTAGCGGTGGAAAAAGGGAAAGCAACATCGGAAGAAGCGGATTGGGCCCTTAAGCAATCGATGATTGAGAGGGAAAAAGGAATGGGCGTAGTGGCAACGGGAGAAACAGCGAAGCAGCAACAAATGATGGCAGCCATTTACCTTGTCTCATTAGGATTAGAAAGGGAGGAACGACAAAATGTTTGATGTGGTTGTTATAGGTCAAGGCTTATCTGGATTATTATCGGCGATATCGGCTAAAGAACAAGGCTTTCGAACCGCTTTAGTATCCATTGGTTCCGGTAAAATCATCCAGTCAACCGGTGTCATGGACTTAATTCCTGGCTCACACGGAGGATTAAAAGAGTGGATGGAATTTCACCAGCTGACAGTTGGACAAAAACAAGGCGCCATCGATGCCGTGGAACAATTTAAAGAGTTAACTGAGAGACTTGGATACCCATATTCCGGTGATCCCGAAAAACCTGTCCAAATTGTAACCGGTGCCGGGCACGTAAAAACAACAACCCTCTATCCACAGACGATTAAACCGGTTCCGGAGCGAGGCCACGTTGTTGTAGTCGGCTTCCAAGGGATCAGCGATTTTCAGCCGGCTTATGTCGCTGGAAATCTTCACAAGCATCGGCCGGATCTTATCATTGATACGATGAAGATTTCATTAGGAAAACATTCACAGCGGACAATGACACAGTTAGACGCTGCCCGGCTGTTAGATCAAGAGGAAGTTCGTAACGAATGTTTAACACAAATAAAGCAGCAACTCACGGAAAAGAACATAAGGCGTCCTTCCTTATTTATTTTCCCAGCATCATTAGGGATAGAAAACTGGAGGAAAACAGTAGAGCAGTTTACCAGAGAGCTAGGCACAGCAGTGACGGAAGCACCGGGGATGCCGCCAAATGCAACAGCGATCCGTTTGAATGAACGGTTAAAGAAACAGGCGGTGCGCTTAGGAATTCGCTTTTACAGCGATACAACAGTGACAGGGTTTAAAGCGGATGGCCAAATGATCCAATCATTGATGATTAAAACGGTAAATCAGGTAACAGAATTACAGGGAAAACAATTTGTGCTGGCAACCGGTGGAATCTTAGGCGGCGGTTTGGAGGCAACACCTAGTGGGCTTAAGGAAACGGCCCTTGGACTAAAAACGGATGAGGAGGGCGCATTGCTGAATTGTCCGGTTAACCTCCATCCAGTTGGAGCAGCAAATGGATTGCAAAATACACAATATGGCATTACCGGAGGCATATTCTCCATCGTGTCTGCCTATCAAACGATTAATCAGGTTTGTCAACTTGCATCAGTAGAAGGAGGAACCCGCAGTGCTTGATTTTGACTTATTTGAACAAACCTATGAAAAATGTCTAAAATGTAATGCATGTGTGGTGAACTGCCCTGTTTCTAATACAACCCTGGATTTTGGCGGGCCTAAGCATCTGGGACCGGAATTAAAACGGCTGGTGAACCAGCAGCAAACGATTGATGATAAACGTATTGAATTATGTACCTTATGCGGAAATTGTGACATGTCCTGTCCGGAAAATGTCCATGTTTCCACATTGACTGCCTATGCCAAGGCGATTCATTCTGACCAATCAGGAACCAAATTCCGTGATTTTGTCTTAAGTAATGCGGAAACAGTAGGAAAGCTCGCCTCTTCATTTGGACCGATTACCAATTTGGCAATGGGAATGAAGCCGGTTAGAAAAGTGATGGAAATGGTCATGGACATACCCGCCGAACGGCAGTTTCCAAAATATCGCTTTAAGAACTTTAAGCGGATTTATCATAAGAAGACAGCCGGTACGAAGCGGAAAGTAGCTTATTTTGTTGGCTGTTATGCCACTTACAATGCGCCAGAGGTCGCGGAAAGCTTTATCAAAGTCATGAAATACAATGGTATTGAAGTAGCCGTTCCCGATCAAAAATGCTGCGGGGTGCCGATGTTCGCTAACGGGCAAATGACACAAGGATTGAAAAATGCCAATTATAATATTAATAGTCTTTTAGAATATACCCGCCAGGGCTACGATGTCGTCTTAACCTGTACCAGCTGTACAATGGCTCTTAAAAAAGAATATGTCTCGTTTTTAAAATCGGCAGGGGCTAAAGAATTGGCCAGTCATGTTTATGATGCCGATGAATACCTGCGGTTGTTAAAAGACAGCGGCGAGTTAAATATGGATTTATCACCAATGAAGGAAAAAGCCGGGTATTATGCTCCATGTCATATGAAAGCCCAGGGAATCGGTAATCCGGCTATGGACATTTTAGAATTAATACCTGGTTACGAGATTCAAGATGTAGGCGCCGGCTGTTGCGGGCAATGCGGTACATTTGGCTTTAAAAAGGAAAAATATGATGTGTCAATGAGAATTGGCAAGCCGATGGCCGAAGCGGTAAAAGAAGTAAATGCTGATTATACGGTTACAGAGTGCGGAATGTGTAAAAACCAGCTGGATCAGTTGACAGATAAAGTGGTCAAACATCCAATGCAGATCTTAGCGGAGGCCTATGACAGTTACCGCTGATTTTATTGTTCTTGCGGCAGGAAGAAACTCATTTAGAAGAAAACAGCAACGGAGACCTCCCCGCTGCTGTTTTCATCATTAAAGAACTGATTCCACTCGGTCTACTTTAACAGTCCAGTCAAATGGGTCTTCAACTTTGCCAAGCTGAATGCCCGTAATGGCATCGTAAATGCGCTGGGATAGTTGTCCAATTTGTTGCTCGTTAATAACGATGGATTTTCCATTCCAATTTAGCTCGCCAACCGGTGATATAACTGCAGCAGTTCCGGAGCCGAAGACTTCTTCCAATTCTCCGCGTTCATGGGCGGCGAAAATGTCTTCAATCGAAATCCTCGCTTCACGTACGGGAACTTCCCAATGTTTTAATAATTGAATAACCGAATCACGGGTAACACCAGGTAAGATGCTACCGTTTAATTTAGGGGTCACGACTTCACCGTTGATTTTGAAGAAAATATTCATGCTGCCCACTTCTTCAACATACTTATTTTCCTTTGCATCGAGCCAGAGAATTTGCGCATACCCCTTTTCCTCTGCCTCTTCTTGGGCCTTCAAGCTGGCGGCATAATTGCCTGAGGTCTTGACATGACCGACTCCGCCAATAACGGCACGAACATAATGCTCTTCAACATGGATTTTAACCGGACTTAACTGGCTTCCATAATAGGCACCTGATGGAGACAGGATCACCAGCAATTTATATTGATGGGAAGGACGGACGCCAAGGTGAGGTTCTGTGGCGAGAATAAACGGCCGGATATAAAGCGACATTCCTTCGCCCTCAGGGATCCAATCTTTTTCAATTGAGACCAACTGTTTGATTGCATTTAATAGAAGCTGTTCATCAATTTGTGGAATACATAGCCGGGCGCATGATTCATTCAACCGGTTCATATTTTTTTCCGGGCGAAAAAGCTGAATGGTTCCATCAGCGGTTTTATAAGCCTTTAACCCTTCAAAAATGGCCTGTCCATAATGAAAAACCATCGCCGCCGGATCAAGTGTTATTGGCTCATATGGAACGATTCGTGGATCATGCCATCCGCTGTCAATATGATAATCCATGACAAACATATAGTCCGTATAATAGTTCCCGAAGCCAAGTGAAACAGGCTCAGGTTTAGCCTTTAATTCTTCTCTTTGAATAAATGCAATATCTTGTTTCATCGTTACACCCCAAATCCCCAATCATTTAGTTTATATAATTGAGAGTACGCCTAATACAGAAAAAATACAATAGTTTGGGTTTTAAAGTTTTCTAAATTCTTAAAAAACATCGTACTAGGACAATGAACCGCCTATGGGGGTTCTTATTTTTTGTCGTGCCTCCAATTTAATTCTGATTTCAACAAAAGCTGATGGATGAAACCAAATCCCCATATTTTCGTAGTAATATATATTAGCAGAACTGGACGTAGGAGGGGGGATGAATTTTTTCATGGACAGATTAACGATTGACTTGCAAAAGGCAGGATATAGCATCGAGGATCCGGTTATTGAGAATATCTCTTTTTCCGTAAAAGCTGGTGAACTTGTTGGGTTGATCGGTGAGAACGGTGCGGGGAAAAGTACCACCATTAAGGCTATTTTGGGACAACTCCCGTGGATGGAAGGCTCTGTTTCGGTACATACGAAAGGCTCGGTTTATGGTTATGTCCCGGAAAGACCGGTTTTTTATGAAGAATTAACGGTTTGGGAGCATATCGAATATTGTGGAGTGATGCGGGAAATTCCCAACTGGGAAGGGCAGGCAAAGGAGCTAGTGAAGACTTTTCGCGTCGAGCATTATATTCACCAGCTGCCACATAGCTTGTCGAAAGGAACGCAGCAAAAAATAATGATTATTCTTGCGCTGCTCCCTTCGCCGGAATTATTAATCGTTGATGAGCCCTTCATTGGACTTGATCCCCGGGCAACGAAATTATTGCTAAGAATCATCGAACAGGAACGGGAAAAGGGAACGGGAATTCTGATGTGTACTCATGTACTGGATACGGCTGAGAAACTTTGCGATAAATTTATCCTGCTTTCAAAGGGAACGATGTATACCTCAGGTTCACTACTTGACCTGCAAAAAAAATGTCAGCTGCCGGATGGCAGTTTGCTGGACTGTTTTGATTATCTTATCGATGAGGATCCGAATTATGGGTTGGATTGAATACATAAAAAGGTGGAGAAAGGCAGAAAAATTCCAGCGGAAAGTTATTGGGATGGTTATTGACTGGACAGTTTTCCTTTATCTTGTCATTCCCGTTATCATTGCCTTGGCTGTCATCGATTATCAGCTGTGGCAGTCGCCGCCCGCTTGGACATCATTTATACCGGTTCATTTGTTTGGACTTGTTTTCTTCTATATTGCTCAATTTTTTTCAATCAGAACATATGTAGAACAGGCAGACGAATTATTTGTTATTCAAAAAGGTGACTATTATCAATCTTTATTACAGTTGGGGAAATACTTTTCTGTATTGAAAGCCATGTTGGCAGCAAGTATCCTCATTTTTTACTTTTATCCGGTATTTAAAACAGGTTATCAACTTTCAATTTTTACTGTGCTGCTCATCCTATTCTATGTTGTCGTTTGGAGTCTCTTCCGAAAACTGGCGGCCAGATGGTTTTCCTTACGGGGGATAATCTGGAGAAGGAGGGTTTTTTCCGTTTTTGAATTTATGCTGTATGGGATTGGAATGTATGGTCTATTCCATCATCAGCTTGTTTTTCTCAGCATGATGCTGCCTATTTTTGGAGCTGTTGTATTTTTTCTCAAAAAAGAAAGACAGCCATTACGGTACTTTCATGCGGAGGCTGAGCGGGAAAGAAGTGAAAAGTGGAAATGGGCAGTCTTTTTAATGGTTCAGTCCGGTGAATACGAAGGAATCAAGAAAACAAGAAAATATCCGTTATTTAATAAACAATCACAGGAAATTTTTTCCAAAAGAATACCCGAACATGTACTGGCTGAAATGTATTGGAAATGGCATTTTCGCAAGGGAAGACATTTAAAGTTTTATCTATATTTTGTCCTGTTTTCTTTCTATGCTTTAGCGGTATTGCCGGAAAAAGTACAGTTTTTTGTGTTGGCATTCATTCTTTTTGCAGGCTTCAAAATACAAGATGGTATTTGGAAGTCCTTTATTACCCATCCATTTACAAGAAATATCGGGCCCATAAACGAAACAAGCCTAGTAAAAGGAAAACGACTGGCATTTTTGGTATTATGGCTGATACCTTGTGGAATGCTGATGATCTGGGCGTTGTTCGTTTAACTTTTTTGACGAGTGTCAGGCACTATCCCGACTGGTAGGTGCCTGGCATTTTTGTTAGGATTCAAAAAAATATCCGGCTATATGCCGGATAAAAAATTATATATAAAGGGGGATGAAAGGCAATGAAAAGATCATGTCCGTTTCATGTATGATCTTACTCCCAATAAATGACCAAATTATGAATAAACCATTAACAGTGTTTAAAAAGTGGTGGCAGGTACCACTTGTTTAGGAAGACATGACTTGCCCGCCGTTTACATGGAGTGTTTGTCCGGTGACGAAGCGAGAGTCGTCAGAGGCAAGGTAGACAAAGGTTGGAGCGACCTCAAAGGGCTGACCTTGTCGTTTCATCGGGTTGTCTGCAAGGGCCACCTGGTCGGCTGAAAAGCTTGCTGGAATCAGTGGTGTCCAAATCCGTCCAGGGGCAATGGCGTTGACTCTGATGCCTTTATCAATCAGATTGCGTGCCAAGGCCCGGGTGAATCCAACAATTGCTCCTTTTGTGGCAGTATAATCGATCAATTGGTCATTCCCATAATAGGTCACAACAGAAGCAGTATTAATAATGGAACTGCCTGGTTTTAAGTACGGCAGGGCGGCACGGGTCGTGTAAAAATGAGAGTAAATGTTTACCTTGAATGTTTCATCGAATTGCTCATCGGTAATATCAAGCAGACTATTTTGCATAAACTGGATTCCCACATGGTTACAAAGGACATCCAGCCGGCCGAAGGTTTGAATGGTGCTTTCCACAATGTTAAGGCATTGCTGCTTTTCTCTGAGGTCACCAGGCAATAATAAACAGCGCTGCCCGAGTTCCTCAATCCTTGCCTTTGTCCGGTTGGCATCCTCATGTTCATCTAAATAAGCAATTGCGACATCGGCTTCTTCTTTCGCAAAAGCAATCGCAGCGGCTGCTCCCATGCCGCTGTCACCACCGGTAATAAGCGCAACTTTCCCTTTTAATTTTCCGCTTCCTTTATAATTTGGATTTTCAATGATTGGCCGGGGAACCATTAATTTTTCAACACCGGGCTGACGAAGCTGGCGCTGTTCGGGAACAGATAGTGGAATATCTTCATAGCGGGTTATTTTTCCATAATGGGGATACATCGGATAATCTTGGTTTGGCGGCGTCTGGTGATGATCGTGTGTCATAGCAATCCTCCTCGAAATAAATCTTCGAGTTACTGTATGTTATCTGGGCTGATAGAGTGCCTGTCAAGTTCCATTGTGACGGGCTCAAGATGGAGGGATGCGGAATAGTGTAAAGAAAGAAGTCAACAAGGAGGTTTTAAGCTGTGCAGTATTATTATCAATTCAGCCGTGAAGCAAAGCTGTTGTTAGTGGATTTTTCGGAGGAAAAAGAAGAACTGCTATATAATTCAAATCCTCATCCTTTTATGATACCGCAAATCGGCAAGCGCCCGCCATTCTATACGAATCCAAGATATGAACAGTATTATCCGGTTATTTAGACTTATCGTATTATAGGGGAGGAACTTTTCGGCTTATTCGGTAAAGTAAAGTCTGTCTAGTTGCCCGAGTTGGAGAAATTTCAGCAGTTTGGGTAAAGTAAAGCCTATCTAGTTGGCCCGAACTAGCTGTATAGCCTGCTAAAACCATTTCTCCAATACCATCCAAATTCAAATAGTGCTGAAAATCCCCCTTTAAAAATAAAATAGAACAAAATGGTAAATACCAAGGGGGATGGTCATGCCGATCGAATGGAACGAAGAAGACAAAGTTTTCCACCTTTACAATCAAAAAATCAGTTATTTAATTCAAATTGTCCATGGCAAGTATCCTGCTCATTTGTACTGGGGCAAACGGATTCAAACACTTCAGCCAACATTAATCCTTCCGTATAAGGGCAGACCTTTTTCACCAATGACAGAACCAACAGATTCAAAATTCTCACTTGATACTTTAGCGCAGGAATATCCGGCTTTTGGAAACGGAGATTTCCGCTCACCGGCATATCAGCTTCGGACAAAAGATGGTTCCACGATTACGGAATTTGTATATGATTCGCATGAAATAACGCAAGGAAAGCCCAGGTTGGAGGGGTTACCGTCTGCCTATGTCGAAAACAATCAGGAGGCAGATACCTTAGTTATCACCCTGGTAGATCCGGTACTGGCGATTGGTTTGGATCTCATTTATACCATTTACCACGACCTCGATGTGATCACCAGGTCAGTTTCCTTTGAGCATCGAGGCTCCCAGAAAGTAGAAATACATAAATGCATGAGTATGTCCGTTGACTTTCTTTCCTCCAAATGGGATTGGTTACAGCTTCATGGAACATGGGCGAGGGAATGCCATATTGAGCGGCAGCCATTAAACCATGGAACCCAAATGATTTCTTCAGCTAGGGGAGCAAGTAGCCACCAGCATAATCCGTTTATTGCGCTGCTTTCAAAGGAAGCAACGGAGGAGCATGGCGATGTTTATGGAGTAAGTCTTGTGTACAGCGGGAATTTCCAAGCCTCGATTGAAGTAGATCCTTATGAAACTACAAGGCTGGCAATGGGGATTAATCCGTTCGATTTTATTTGGCTGTTAATGCCAGGGGAAACATTTCAAACTCCAGAGGCATTAATGGTTTATTCACCGGATGGGCTCGGCGGGATGTCAAGAACGTTTCATAAATTACTGCGTACCAGAGTTTGCCGCGGCATTTACCGTGATCGAACACGTCCAATTCTTTTTAATAATTGGGAGGCAACAAGATTTAATTTTTCCGAGAAAAAATTAAAGCAACTGGCGGATGCCGCCGCTAACCTTGGAATTGAACTATTTGTCCTTGATGACGGCTGGTTCGGGCACCGTGACAATGATAAAACTTCACTCGGGGATTGGGACGTTAATCGGAAAAAACTGCCACATGGATTGAAGGGGATTGCGGAATATATTCAAGCAAAGGGAATGCAATTTGGCCTGTGGGTCGAGCCGGAAATGGTTTCACCTGACAGCGAACTGTATCGCCTGCATCCAGATTGGTGTCTCCATGTACCGGGACGAAAGCGGACACTGTCGAGAAATCAGCTTGTGCTTGATTTAAGCCGGGAAGATGTTTGTGATTGGCTGATTGACACGTTTACAAACGTCTTTACAAAAGCCCCTATTTCTTACGTTAAATGGGACATGAACCGGAATATGACGGAGGTCGGCTCGGCCGCGCTACCGCCGGAAAGGCAGAAAGAAACCGCGCACCGCTATATGCTGGGGTTGTACCGAATTTTAGACACGTTAACTGAACGATTTCCCGAGATTTTATTCGAAAGTTGTTCAGGCGGCGGTGGACGTTTTGACCCTGGGATGTTGTATTATATGCCGCAAACCTGGACCAGCGATGACACCGATGCGGTAGAACGGTTAAAAATTCAATATGGAACGAGCCTTGTTTATCCGGCGTTAACAATGGGCGCTCATGTGTCTGATGTACCGAACCAGCAAACAGGAAGGAACACGCCGTTACAAATGAGATTGTACGTTGCCATGGCGGCAAATTTAGGCTTTGAAATGAAGGTTGATCAGCTGACGAAAGAAGAAAGGGTGGAAATACAGAAGGAGATTCATTTTTACAAGCAAATTCAGGATTTGGTCTGCTTTGGAGATCTATTCAGGCTGCTTAGTCCGTTTGAAGGAATGGACACAGCATTTATGTACGTAGCCCCAGATAAATCGAAAGCGGTCGTCTTTTATTATAAAGTTCTGGCAACGCCTAATCCGCCTTTTTATCGTTTAAAATTACGAGGGTTAGACCCGCAAATGAAATATCAAATAAATAATGGCGGGCAGGCTTTTTATGGAGATGAGTTGATGAAAATAGGGATTACAATGCCGCTCGTAAAATCCGATTATTTCTCAATAATATTTTTGATTCAAAGGCTGGAAAAGGAAAGTCTTCGCTTTTGAAAGACTTCCGCAAAATAGAGCGTAGCAACCGCCAATGGAAGCATGCAAATCGCCAATGGGGTGCTAAAGAGATAAACAAAAAAGACAATCCAAACGAATTGTCTTTTTAGGTTCCCATTATGTTTTTAAAGAGTGTTCCCCGCGATTTTTTAATAACAAGAATGAGGAAGGGAACATCAAACCCCATGTTTTATGCCTGCTTATTTTCAAGGCGACGTGCAATTAATGATAAACAATAGTTTACGATAAAATACATGAAGGCGACGACGAAAAAGATTGGGAAAATGTAATTGACATTTTGGGCATAAATGATTTGCGCATTATGCATGAATTCTGGTAAAGCGATAATCACGCATAAAGAAGTATCCTTCAATAAGGAGATAAATTGGCTGACAATTGGCGGAACCATTCTCCTCAATGCCTGAGGCATGACAATATGCCATAATGTTTGGATATAGGTTAACCCGGATGAACGGGCTGCTTCAATTTGCCCTTTATCAATCGAATTCAAACCGCCTCTGACAATTTCAGCCAGCATCGCCGATTCAAATACAGTTAATGCTAAAATCGCCGCCACTGTGATGCTTAGCTTTATTCCAACCTCCGGCAAGGCAAAAAAAGTGAAGAAAATGATTAGCAACAGCGGTGTATTCCTTATCGTTTCAATAATCACAGCCACGATTTTGGATACGACGGGAATTTTTGCATACCGTAAAGTACCTAATAGAATTCCTACAATAAAGCTAAGCACAATCGAAATAAACGCAATGTATAACGTCACCATAAAACCATCGGCGAGGAATTTTAAATGATCGGCTGAAAGTGCTCCTGCAATATCCATAATTCCCCTCCTTAATGACTTCTAGCCAGGCGTTTTTCCAGATAACCAACGCCAAGACTTAATGGTATTGTTAAAACAAGATAGAACAAAGCGACAAAAATGTAGACATCAAAGGTAACGAATGTATGCGAGGAAACGATATCTCCGAAATACATTAAATCTAAACCAGCGATCATCCCTAAAATTGACGAATTTTTTACCAGATTAATAAACTGGTTGCCAATTGGCGGAATAACGATTTTGATCGCTTGCGGTAAAATAATTAATCTCATTGCCTGTAAATAGGTGAGACCTGATGACCTTGCTGCCTCCATTTGCCCTTTGGGAACAGATTGTATTCCGGCCCGGATCGCTTCGGCGATAAAGGAAGCGGTATAAATGGAAAGGGCAATCGTCCCTGCCACAAACCCTGGTAACGTTACACCGATCGCAGGTAGCCCGACATAAAAGAAAAAGGCTATGATAAGAAGAGGAATATTTCTAATGAACTCAACATAGACGGTGCCAATCCAATTTAACGGTTTAATTGGTGCTATTCTCATCACGGCAACAATTACACCAATTACAAAGCTCCCTACCAAACCAATTAAACTAGCAAATATCGTGTTTTTAAATCCTTCCAAATATGTATCCCAGTTATCGATCAGGATTGAAAAATCGATCATGATGATCTCCCCCCTTTTTTATCCATTGTCTAGCTCCAGCTCCCTAGCGGCTAGTGTCCTTCGCTCTCCGCCCTGCGATAAGTCAACATCGGTTCACTCCGTTCACCGTGTTTCCTTTATCTCAGTTGGAGCGCTCCAGGTCATACGCCACTGACCAGGGCGCCTCTGCTTTTCTAATTAAGAAGTATCAGGATGAGCAAATTTTGCTCATCCTGATCTTAGTGGATGTTAGTTGGTTTTGATCCATTTATTTTTAATTTCGTCATATTTTCCGCTTTCTTTCATTTTCTTTAAAGCATCATTAATTGCGTCAACTAATTCTTTATTTCCTTTTTTAACAGCAATGCCGTATGGCTCTTCGGTGAAGGTACCGCCGACTAACTGATATTTCGGATCTTGGTCAACCATTCCATAAAGGATCGCGTCATCCGTTGTTAATGCATCCCCTTGACCGGATTTCAAGGCAGTGAATGCTTCTGTGTAGTTTTCATATTCTAAAACAGTTGCTTCAGGAGCTTTTTCACGAATATTGATGGCAGAAGTTGAGCCTTTAACTGCCAAAACTTTGGTACCTTTTTTCAAATCTTTCAGTCCTTTGATCGGGCTGCCTTTTTTGACAAGAAGTGATTGTCCTGCCATAAAGTAAACATCAGAGAAATCAACTTCTTTTTTACGTTCTTCCGAGATGGTCATGGTAGCGACAATTGCATCAATATCACCATTGTTTAACATGGGAATCCGAGTTTTTGAGGTAACCTCTTTAAACTCAACCTTTTTTTCATCACCAAGAATGGCTTTTGCCAGCTCTTTGGAAATATCAATATCGAAACCTTCTACTTCACCGGAAGTTGGATTCTTAAGTCCAAATAATCTTGTGTCATATTTTACGCCGATTACAATTTTGCCTTTATCTTTAATTTGCTCGAGAGCGTTTTTGGATGAACCGCCGGTGCTTGCTTTTTCACCCTTGCCGCAGGCTGCAAGCAGCATGGAAATGGCTAAAAAAAGAATTAATGCTAATTTACTAGATTTACTTTTAAACATATAAATCCCCCTTATTTTTTAATGATTTAATATACGGCTAAGGAATAGTCGCGCTCTTTCTTCTTTTGGATTAGCGAAAAACTCAGCCGGTGTTCCCTCTTCAAGAATTTGTCCATGATCCATAAAGATAACACGATCGGCAACTTCCTTGGCAAAGCCCATTTCATGGGTTACAACAACCATTGTCATTCCTTCTTTTGCCAGAGTTTTCATGACATCCAGCACTTCGCCGATCATCTCCGGATCCAAGGCCGATGTTGGTTCATCAAACAGCATAATTTCCGGCTTCATTGCAAGACCTCTTGCAATCGCCACCCTCTGCTGCTGTCCACCTGATAACTGTGATGGATAGGAGTTTGCCTTATCAGGTATACCAACCTTTTCGAGATAGTATTTTGCCACCTTTTCTGCTTCCTCTTTTGATTGTTTTAAAACCATCATCGGGGCAATCGTTATATTTTCCAAGACGGTTTTGTGCGGATATAGGTGGAAATGCTGAAAAACCATCCCAATATTTCGCCTTAACTCATTAATGTTTGTCTTTTTGTCATTTACCTTCACGCCATTCACAATCAGTTCCCCATCTGAAATCGTTTCCAAACGATTAATACAACGAAGCATGGTACTTTTCCCTGATCCAGAAGGACCAATGACAACGACAACTTCGCCTTTATTAATCTCTACATTAATATTTTTCAGGACGTGAAAGTCACCATAGTACTTGTTAACAGAATTAAACCGAATCATGCCAATCCTCCTCCCTGTTGATTTCTGTTCTTATGAAGGGCGCCTGTAGAATTGTCGATTTTTGTCGACTCTTTCCTCTTTTTAGAATATACAAATAATTAACAGGCATAGAAACATTCTACAATTTTTTTTTAATATAGTAAACCTTAATTGTGAAATTTTTGATTATTCAAATCAAGTTTGAAGTTTAACAGGATATTATCCATAAAAAAAGCCAATTCACTTCATCGCTAATTGTCGGCTGAACAAATTATTGTTATTGTCCCATTACAGTTTTCTTCTTTCTTACCCTTAAGAGTGAGGAAGAAGCAGCCGAGTAAGATAACCGCTCCAAATGTAAAAGAAGCGCATAAATATCTTTAAGGAGAGTCATGACTAAAAATTGACATGGAGCTCAAGCCATGCTGAAAATAGGATAAATAGGTTCTGCAATTAATGAAGAAAACAAGCCTTTTTTGGAAAAGAAATATTTGATAAAGAGTTGGTGATTTCACTTGAAGGAAACCATTTTAAAAGCCTTGAAAAAAATCGAGTCGGATTATAATGTGAAAATCCTATATGCCTGTGAAGCTGGCAGCAGAGCCTGGGGGGTCTCATCAAAAGATAGTGATTATGATGTCCGCTTTATATATGTCCATAAGAAGGACGATTATTTAACGATTGACCCAATTGGAATAGGGAAAAAGCGGGATGTCATTGAACTGCCAATTGATGACCTGCTGGATATTACCGGATGGGAATTAACGAAAGCCTTAAGGTTATTAAGGAAGTCCAATCCGCCATTATTGGAATGGCTTCATTCAGGAATAGTATATTATCAAGAATTTTCTACTATTGCACAAATGAAGAAGCTCACAAGAGAGATCTTTGCTCCGCAGGCATGCCTGCATCATTATCTCAACATGGCAAATAAAAATTTTCAAGGGATTTTACAAGATGGTGAAGTGAGCAGCAAAAGATATTTGAATGTTCTCAGACCCATACTGGTAGCAAACTGGATTGAAAAATTGAATGAATTTCCACCATTGGATTACCAACTATTATTGGAAAAATGCATTGCGGAAGGGGAGGTAAAAGGAGAAATCAAAGCCTTGCTAAAAAGAAAACGGGTCGGGGAAAAACAAGCTGAAAAACTGCAAATCGATATAATCAACGAATTTTTTATCGAAGAAATTTCCCGACTTCGAGAAAGGACCAAAACCCTAAATGTACATTTACAAGATTTTTCTCCACAGCTTGATTCACTGTTTAGAAATACCCTTGACGAAGTGTGGGCTTAATGTTGAGTCACTGAAATGTTTTCTTTATAAACAAAAAGTAAATAATTGTAAATAGTGTGAAAGAATTGTGAAGAATACAATGAGAATAACGCCCGCCAAGTAGAAAAAAGGTAAAATGGTTTGAAGAAAGGGAAAAGGAGTTGAGGCAACTGCATGAAATTAAAGCTCATGATGGCTGCTTTATTGACAGCATCCGTATTAACTGCCTGTAGCGGAACAGGTACAAATGAAGGAAAGTCCGTAAAGCAAAAGGAAACGACTAACATTAAGCAATTGGTAAGTGAATATAGCGGTGGTAACGAAAAGGTGGAAAACGCCTCGATCACGCCGCAGCAACTAGTTGTGACAGACAAAAAAGGAAACGAGACGGCTTATAACTTGCCTAAGGATGAATTTTTTGTTTCGATTGCTCCTTATGTTAAAAATACCCATCCTTGAACGACTCATAGCTTGACAGGTTGTCAAGGTGAACTAACCAATAAACAGTTTAAAGTATACATTAAAGATGCGGAAGGCCAAGTTATATTGGACAAGATGGTTAAGTCCCAAAAGAATGGATTTATCGATTTATGGCTGCCGCGGGATAAAAAGTATCAAATAAAGATTGAGCAGGACGGAAAAAAAGCGGGCGCAGAAATCTCTACGTTCAAAGATGCCCCTACTTGTATAACAACAATGAAATTGATGTAAATCATAATAAAGGAGCAGGAAATCACTTGCGATTTCCTGCTCCTTTTAAGTTTTATATTCTTAATAAATAACAACCGGTTCATAGGTGCTGAGATAGTTATACACTGTCCCCATAATGCTTGGTGGCGTGTTGACGCAGCCGCCGGAACCTGCCGTAAGATAAGCATTACTTGACCAATTCGTGCGCCAGCTGGCGTCGTGGAATCCTTGACCGCTGTTTGTGAACGGTGCCCAGTAATTTACTTTAATCGCATATTCAGATTTACCTACTGCACTGCCTCTTAGAGTGTACTGTGTTCGCTTATAAAGGATATACCATATCCCCTTTTCTGTATCTTCACCGGTGATGTGTTTTCCCGTTACCACATGGGTAGACAGAACCATTTTTCCATTTTTATAAAGCCAAATGCGCTGTTGTGAAATAGACACTTCTGCATAGGTGTCGCCAATCCCGTTATTGGTGGTGTTTTCATATCCGATGCCTTCATTACTCCAGCCATTGCCATAAATATTTGTTGCCGATACCGATTTATCTCCTTTTGCAAAAGCCTTTTGAAGCAGAGCCGCTTCTTTATCAACATCTATGGCCCAGCCGTAGCCTTGAGCTTTTACGGTGACGACTCTACCTGAGCTGGTCTTAAACGGAATATCTTTATTTAAAGTTGCCTGTTTTTCATTTATTTCCGTAATTTTGTTTTTGATTTCGCTTGGGTCGATGGTGATCTTCATATCTTTGGAGACAGAAGCGTTTTTGATTAGTTCACTGGCCTTTAATGAATAGACTTTTTTCTGTACTTTATAGTCAATCGTCTGCTTCAGGAGTTCTCGCAGTTTCTTTTCTTCGTTTTTGACAATCTGACTGTCTTCCTTAATCGGCTGCAGGAATACCGGTTTCAGACGAATCTCGCTTTTAAATTCCTGTTTTTCGTAATCCTTCATTAGTTTGACTATATCATACTGCTCTCCATTCTCGCTTTTGCTGATAACAATTTGCCACTGCTCTAACTTAGCCTGGGCATTTACAGGCGCTTTTAAGGATTTATTCATGGTGACAAGCTTTTCTTCAACAAGCTTTTTTAGCGTGACGCTGCGATATTGATCAGCTTCTTTGGGAATAAGCAGATAATTTTTTTTCTTAAAGGAAGGAAAGAAAGTCCATTGGCTTTTTAGTATTTTTTTTACTTCAGGCAAATCATCATCGGTAAATCCCATCTTTGTGTCTTCTTCATCTAAAATTTGCTGTTTTCCAACATAAACTCTGTTTGTCAAAATCGCTGTTTTCAACTTTTTGACTGCTTTTTCAGCAGTCAGCCCGCCCACTTTAGTGTCATTTATGGTAATTTGCGAATTGAACCGGGTCGCTTGATAATAGCTCATTCCTCCAATTAAGAGTGCTAATACGATAATGGTGCTTGTTATCATAAATTTCCAATTTTTATACCATTTAATGGAGTTTTTCTTCATTCTACTCATTTCTTCCGTTAATTCATATTGCGCGTTATTCATAACGTTCCCCCCCATCTATGTAAAAAACCATGGTATCGGCATCCACTGGCTTTAAGCGAGTATCTTTTTTCTAACCCCTCGACTAGTTTACCCTATTATTCTACTATTATCACCATTATTTTACTAGTTTTATGATGTCTATATTTACCATATTTTAAAAATATATGTAATGTGTTTCGGGTAATAATTTGGAAAAATTTGAGCTGCCAAATAGAATAATAGGTGAGCAATGAGGAGGTTTGATTCAGGCCAAATGATATAATGTCTAAGCATTATAATATGATAATTACAGAAAAACTGCCAACTTTTTGCTAAGGCAATTTAGAAAGAAAAAAGCAGGTGAAAGAGGGATAATCAACAGTGGTGCCTGTCCCCTTTCACATTAAAGTATAATGCAGCGGGAATCAGGCACCATGATTTTAAGATTTATTTACTTATTGATCCGCATGTTGCCATCTTTTTAGCTAATAAGGAAGTATAAAATTTTTCCGAATTTTATGCTTCCTTATGTCACATAAATTCAACTACGCCTCTGTCTTCGTCCTTAAGGACTCACCAGTCGGCGAGTTTCCATTTAACATTATAACTGGTTTTCTTCCTTTTTGATTGACAGCGGTAATTCCCGCAGATACTAGAAGGAGTGCTGCCATCGTATTGACTGATAAATGTTCACCGGGCAGGAACATCGCTGAGAGGATCGTTCCGGAAACGGGAACAACAAATTTAAAAAGTGTCACTTCTCCGGCCTTGTTGTACTTTAGCAGCGAGGTCCATAGGGCAAAGGCCGCTGCCGATAAAAAGACTGCATAAAAAAGTAACAGCCAGCCCTTTGCTGTGAACGTCATGGCGCCCGGACTAAGGCTGGGTGTTCCAATTATCAGCATCAGTGCCGAGCCAATCAACATTTGCCAGCCGGTTAAGGCAAAGGGATGAATGTCAGCCGATAGGCGTTTGGATAGGAAGGTTCCAAACGCCGCAGCCAATCCGGAGAGCAGCATGAAGCCTTCTCCAAAGAAAGTAAAATGAAGAGAGGTATCCTGTCCCCAGTTAGCAACAACAATTCCCCCAAACCCGGTAATTAAGCCAAGAATTTTCCGCCAATCCAAGCGGTCATCGGCATAAATAAAGTGGGCAAGAAACACAACGAAAAATACTCCGCTCGAATTTAAAATCGCTGCTTTCATTCCGGAAGTATGGGCTAATCCATTATAGAAAAAGAAATATTGTAAACTCGTGGACAAGAGCCCCAAACCAATAACAGCCGGCCATTGCCGCCAGCTTATTTTCAATGCCTGTCTATTAAACAAGAATACAATGATCAGCAGCAACAAAGCCGCCAGCATAAAACGGATGCCGGCGAAGACAATTTTCGCAGCTAAATCATCTCCTGCCATTCCAAGTTCGTCATAGCTTAGTTTTAATACTGGAAAAGCACTTCCCCATAAAATCGAACAAAAAACGGCAATCGTGATGACCCAAAATCTGTTAGTCAAGAAACGAGTATAGCCTTCTTGTTGTTTCATCATCGTCAACTCCAAATGTCTTCTATTACTCCAATTGTTCATTATACACATGCAACATGTTTCTTACCATGAACAGGTTATGAAATTTAGATTTACAGACACTTCTATGAAGAATAAAACAGCCAAATAGAAAAGGCCGCCAATGCGAATAGGCGCCGTGCCAGGAACTGGTGTCGCTGATTTTTTTGTTAAAAACAAGAGGTTCATCACGACCTTAAATGATGACGACTTCAAGATTATTCAGTATAATCCAAATTAAATAGGCTGCAAGGTGGTGAAAATGGTGAAAAGCATAACAGTCGAAGACTTGGTCCGAAAGTTTTCATTTAAGGTAGCGGCTGGTGAAAATCAACTTCAAAAAATGATAACGCATTCACAGGTCCATCGCCCGGGTCTGGAGTTTATTGGCCAGTTTGATTTTTTTCAATCCGGACGAATTCTTATTTTAGGTAAAAAAGAAATAACCTATTTACATACATTAAGCGAAGAGGAACGGAAATCACAAATAGAAAATATTGTTTACTATCATCCGCCATGTTTTATTGTCACGGCAGGGGAAGACGGACTCTCCTACCTTTGCCGTCATTGCAATGAACAGGGGATACCTTTGCTGGTAACAAGCAGGACTGAGATCACTTCCGAGTTTATCAAAAAATTAGATGCCTATTTGGTGAAGGAGCTCGCACCGGAAATAGCGGTGCATGGTGTATGTATGAATGTATCCGGCATTGGAATCTTACTTCGAGGCGATTCAGGCGTTGGAAAAAGCGAGACGGCCCATACATTAATTCGTCGCGGACACCGCTTGGTCGCAGACGATATCGTGGTTCTAAAGAAACTGAGTCCGCAAACGATTCTTGGGACGCATGATGAAAAAAACAAGGAATTCCTGGCTCTTCGCAGTATTGGACTGTTGAATGTAGTCCGGATATACGGCCGCAAAGCGTTTCAGAGATGAAACACGGATTGCTCTTGATATTCTTCTGACAAAATGGCAGAAGGATGACCTAAATAACGAATTGGAACAAGAACCTCACTATATCGATTATATGGGGGTAAAGGTTCCGTCCTTCGAAATTCAACTCCAGCCCGGCCGAGATGTGGCTGGATTAATCGAAGCTGCAGCGAATAATTGGTATTTAAGGCAGCAGGGATACAGTGCAGTGGAAGACTTTATGAGCAGAATTGAAGCCGATATTGCAGGTTCGGCTAAACCATCACTCTAGTCATCTTACTTCAATGATAGCGAACAATGGCTGGCATTGTTCGCTTTTTCACTGAATCGGCCATTTTAACACAAAAACGCTCAGTTCCCTGAGCATTTTCTTTATGTGCGTCTTGTGAAAGGCGGATTAATTTTTACTATTTTATTTTTTAATTGCCCTGGTGGCGATAAAGGTGGGAACATTATACTCATGCAATCTGCCGCTTCCGTTTGTATCCTCATATAAGTCAGTCAACATAAAACCTGCCTTTAACTGGCCACCAATCTGTTCTTCAATCGAATGTGAAAATTGAATTCCGAGATCCTTATTTAAACACTCTTGGTACAGTTCGGGATCTTTCAAGGGATTAAAGGGAAGCCGATAGGTTAAGACCGTTCTCATTTTCATCGAATAGATAGTTTACGCCATTATCCAAACCAGCTATCAGTAATCCCCCTTTTTTCAGTACCCTGAAACATTCTTCCCAAACGTGGAAAACATCCTCTATATAACAGTTCGAAACAGGATGGAAAATTAAATCAAATGACTCCTTTTCAAAAGGAAAAGGTTGTGTCATATCAGCTTTAACAATGTTAATTGAATAGCCTTCACGGCTAGCCACCAATAATTCGCTATCTAACTGTTTTTGTGAATAGTCCATAATGGTACATTCTGCCCCTAAGGCTGAAAATATAGGCATTTGTTGTCCGCCGCCCGAAGCCAATCCCAAAATCTTCCGTCCTTTAAAATCTGGAAACCACGATTTAGGAACTGGTTTTGTCGGTGTAAGCAAGACATTCCACTCACCCTGTAACGCTTTTTCATATGTTTCATGTGAAATAGGTACTCCCCATTCCCAATTGTTTTCCACCCAGCTATCAATTATCGATGAATTTATGTCTGTATAATGATTATTCATTTTTTCGCTCCTTTAAATGTAATGAATGTTCTAATTATACCATTATTTTCTCATTGGTCTTGCATGGCTATTGATAAATGAAAAATTGGATTAAGTTGGTTTCTTGAGTATATTAATATTAGGAGTGCTTTTTTTTAAAAAGGAGAGAAAAATGAAAATTTATGTTGATGCAGATGCTTGTCCAGTTAAAGACATTATCATTTCTGAAGCCGTGAGGGAGGATATTCCTGTCATTTTGGTGACGAGTTTTTCGCATTTTTCGAATGCGGAACAGCCTCCTGGGGTGGAAACCATTTATGTCGACAGCGGGGCAGATGCTGCCGATTATCGGATCATGAAGCTAGCAGAATCAGGAGATATTATTGTAACCCAGGATTACGGACTGGCATCGCTCGGTTTGGCAAAAGGCTGCCTAGTGCTTCACCATAAAGGGTTTACCTATACAAATGAGAACATTGACCAATTATTAACCACGCGATATTTAAGTGCAATGGCCCGAAAAGGCGGCAAGCGTACCAAGGGACCAAAGCCTTTTACTCAGGAAGACAGGGAGCAGTTTAGGAAGGTTTTTAAAATAGCAATTGCACAAGCAATTTAATGAAGGAATTCACAAACTTAGGAATTTTACTGCTGTTTTTTTCACTGCATTTTATAGGATTCCTTCGTTGTAAAATGTTGTAAAATGGTAATGAGATACTCATACCATTTATTTCATGAAAAATTGAGGTATTTGCTGATGCTAAAACAAGGAATCTATGAGGAAATTATCAACCAAAGGCTGAAAGAGGATCTTACAGGATTAGATGTTAACACCTACAATATTGAGAAAGAACGCATCGATGTAGAGGAAGCACGAAAATTATTGTCATCATACATATCTCAAGTAACCAGAAAGGCTCTTAAATTTGTCCGTGAAAATGAAGCCGATGACGAGCAGGCGTTAATCAATCAGATTCGTACCTGTAATGAAATTATTTCGACTTTAAGCGTTCAACTGGATGAAGAGGAGTTCCGGCAGCTGAGGATTGAAGAAGAAGGAGAGATTCTGACTTCCATCTATTCAAGAATTAATTCTGTTCGAAGTATTGGAAAAGGTGATGTGATCCGCCCCATTACCCCACTATCACAAAGCTCACTTTTTACTGGATCTAATTATGAACCAAACATGCTGGGAGAGTTAAAAAAAGAAATCTTAACGGCTGATTCCATAGATATGCTTGTATCCTTTATTAAGTGGAGTGGGCTAAGATGCATAATTGAGGAACTTAGAACTTTTACCGATCAACCGAATCATAAGCTTAGGGTGATTACTACTTCCTATATGGAAGCGACAGATTATAAAGCAATTCAGGAATTAAGTCAGCTTCCCAATACAGAAATCAAGATATCCTATGATGTGGATCGAACGAGACTGCATGCAAAGGCCTATCTTTTTAAAAGGGAAACAGGCTTTAGCACAGCCTATATTGGATCCTCCAATTTATCGAATCCAGCTTTAACTTCTGGTTTGGAATGGAATATTAAAGTCACGGAAAAAGACTCGTTTGATATTCTAAGAAAGTTTGAGGCTACGTTTGAAAGCTACTGGAATGACAATGAATTTAAAGTGTATAGCCATGGTAATAAGCAGGATCAGGAGACCTTAAAATACGCTTTATCAAAAAGTAAGATTAAAGAAGAGAATGAGCATTACTTCATTTTCGATATCCAGCCGTATTACTACCAAAAAGAAATACTTGAAAAGCTTCAGGTAGATCGAGAAGTATTTGGACGCATGCGGAATTTGCTTGTTGCAGCAACAGGTGTGGGAAAGACTGTCATTTCAGCGTTTGACTATAAGCGATTTTGGAATAAAAATAAGTCTGCAAGGCTCTTGTTTGCAGCTCACCGTGAAGAAATCCTAAAGCAGAGTCTCGATACCTTTCGGGCTATTTTGAAAGATCCAAACTTTGGTGAAATGTTAGTTGGAACCTACCAACCCCAATCACTTGATCACTTATTTGTCAGCATTCAAAGTTTTAATAGCAAAAGGCTCTATGAAATGACTTCGAGTGATTACTATGATTTTATTATCATAGATGAATTTCATCATGCTGCGGCAGAGTCTTATCAGAGGCTGCTTCATCATTATCAGCCAAAAATTCTCCTTGGTCTAACCGCAACACCTGAGCGGATGGACGGAAAAAATATTTTAACTTATTTTGATGATACAATATCCGCCGAGATGCGTTTAACAGAGGCCATTAATCGCAAACTGCTTAGTCCATTTCAATATTTTTGTGTAACTGACACGGTTGATTTATCCAAATTAAAATGGAGTCGAAGGGGTTACGGGATAAAAGATTTAGAGAATGTTTATACCTCCAATGACCTTAGGAGCAGTCAAGTTGTTAAAAGTGTTTATAAATATGTAACGGATGTTGAACAAGTAAAAGGACTTGGCTTCTGCGTTTCTATTGAACACGCAAAGTATATGGCTGACTTCTTTAATAAGGTGGATATTCCTTCGATAGCATTATATGGAAATGTTGACACAAAAATACGAAGGGAAGCACAGCGCCACCTTTTACAAGGAGATATTAAGTTTATTTTTGTCGTTGACCTCTATAATGAAGGAGTCGATATTCCTGACGTTAATACAATTTTATTTTTACGGCCAACAGAGAGCTTGACTGTTTTTTTACAACAGCTAGGGCGTGGATTGCGGTTAGCAGAGGGAAAAGAGTGCCTAACGGTCCTTGATTTTGTTGGACAAGCCCATCGAAATTATAATTTTGAGGAAAAGTTTCGGGCATTAATTGGTAAAACGAAGCATTCCGTGCAGCACTATATAGAAAACGGTTTTGTGCACCTGCCAAAAGGTTGTTTCCTGCAGTTGGAAAAACGGGCAAAGGAATATATTTTAAGAAATATTAAAGCCAGTACCAACACAAAGGGGAATCTTCTTGCAAAAATGAAGTATTTTGAGGAGGATACGGGGCTTTCATTAACGTTATCCAACTTTTTAAATCATTATCACCTTTCCATCTACGATTTTTATGGTAAAAATGGTGACCGCAGCTTCAGCAGGATGAAGGTAGAGGCAGGTGTTGCGCCTACCTTTGAGTTTGCAGACGAGAAATGGTTAACGAAGCGTTTGCCTAATTTGTTTCATATTAATTCGAAAAAGCTACTTCAGTTTATGATTAGGTATATGAAAGAATGTTCCATTCGCAATAAAGAAGATCAATTAATGCTTGGGATATTTTATTATTCCTTTTATAATAGCCACCCAACAAAGGAGGGGTTCGTCTCTCTTGAAAAAGGAATTATTAGAATATTAACTCGGCCTGAATTTAGAGAAGAGATTTTAGAAATTTTACATTATCTTTATGAATCTTTAGAAACAATGGAGCTCGAAAATGACTTTGACTTTCCTTGTCCATTGGGGGTCCATTGTAATTACAATACATCTCAAGTGCTGGCTGCTTTGGATTATTATAATGAAACGAAAAGCCCGGCTTTCCGGGAAGGGGTTAAACACTTTGAAGACAAAAATCTCGATATCTTTTTTATAACCTTAAATAAATCGGAAAAGGACTTTTCACCGTCAACCCTATATGATGATTATGCGATTAATGATCGGCTGTTCCATTGGCAAACGCAAAGCCGGGTGGCGGAGGGAAGTAAGACTGCAGAGCGATATATCCATCATAAAGAGCGTAACCATAAAATTGCCTTGTTTGTAAGGGAGTATAAAAAAGAAAATGGCTACACTTCTCCGTTTGTGTTCCTTGGTACAGCCGATTATATCAGCCATTCCGGCAGCAAGCCAATGAGCTTTGTCTGGAGGCTGAGAGAGGAAATGCCTTCCTATCTTGTTCCGAAGGCCAATAAGAATATTCTTTAGTGATCAGCGGGGGCAGTAAAATAAGCCCCCATATTCATTGATTAATTGTTAAGCCGCTGTGATATCTGCATGCGTCCACTTTAGAGATTCCAAATTTCCATACATGTAATTATTCTTTCTTTTAAAAGTTGAACCTTGTTAAAACAAATCTTAAAGTTTTGTGGTAAAATTATAAAAATTTCAAATAAGGGGCGAGGTTATGTTTTTATATCAAATAGACGAAGATGTTTCCTTAAAATTAATTGAATTAAAAGATGCTGAACGAGTTTTTGAGTTAACAGACAAATCAAGAAAGCATTTAAGAGAATGGCTGCCCTGGCTCGACTTCACCAAGAATGCAGAAGATACAAAAGAGTATATCCATGGCTGTTTAAAAGGTTATGCCGAAACTAAAAGTATGACAACCGTTATTTTATACAAAGGAGAGATCGTTGGAGTCGCAAGCTTCAACAGTATAAATTGGTCAAATGAGACCGCATACATTGGTTATTGGTTGGGGGAAGAATACCAAGGAAAGGGAATTATGACCAAAGCGGCGAAAGCATTGACCAACTATGCTTTCAATCATTTGAATTTAAATAAGGTAGAGATTAGAGCCGCTGTGGAGAATAAAAAAAGCAGGAGTGTTCCTGAAAGATTAGGTTTTGTAAATGAAGGAATGATCAGGCAAGCAGAATGGCTCTATGATCATTATGTTGACCATGTCGTTTATGGGATGTTAGCAAGCGAATGGAAAGAATATATTTCATAACAACAAATCTTTCCTGTACTGATGGCACTCAACTTTTATGCTATTTTTTCTAAATTATATAAAAAGCTTGCAGACTCGTCTAGAAAGTCAAGACGTTGACTGCAAGCTAAAAAAGGTCAATCCTTTTTTGGCTAATAAGAAGGCATAAAATTTTTCCGAATTTTATGCTTTCTTATGTCGCATAAATTCAACTACGCCTCTGTCTTCGTCCTTAAGGACTCGCCAATCAGCGAGTTTTCATTTACCTAACTTATTTTACATATTTCATCAGTTCTTCGGGTCAAAGCCGAGGACCCAGTGGCCATTTATCTTTGTCTGCGGTACGCCCATTTGTCCAGTTTCCCGGACCAGCTTTTGAGCGGCAATTGGGTCTGACTGCACATTTACTTCTTTGTAGGTTAATCCTTGAGCCTCAAGGAATTGTTTCATCATAGTGCAGTAAGGTCAAGTATTGGTTGAATAAACTGTAATATCGTTCATTGCGTCTGCCTCCTTTTATTAATAATACCTATATGGGTATTATATGAATATTTCCGGTAAAATTTCAAATAATCAACCCTTCTTTTGCAAAAAGAATTCCCGGGTCGCATTTTAGTTTTTCCCTATAAGTCAAGGCAAAATGTATCATTTATAAAGACATTAAAACTACTTAATATGAAGCTTAGATATGGTGAATATTTAAATTGCTCCAGATTGATCTCCAATTCTTTTTTGAAATTCGGTCTTTGTAAATGTCGATCCGTTCCTTAGTTTCTGTGAAAAATGGGGTTGGTTTTACCTCCAAATTGACAACATCATGAATTCCACATGGAGCCGTGAAAATAACATTATCCTTTTCATTGTAGTCTAACACCTAAAGCTGTAGCGGTTTCCGGAAATTTTGATATCGCGTCAACAGAAGATGAATAAGGGGGGATCTTATTTTTAATATGCATCCGGGCCTCATTTTTTACCGACCAAGGAATATGGGGGTTTAAGGTTCTGAGTTTTTCCTCAAGGATCTTTTCCGTTGCTTCCTCCGTGTTTGCTGGGTCAAAATAAATGACATCGATATCTGGATTAGGGGTTTTCTCGCTGAAATGATGTAATGTATCCCATATTTTTGAACGAACAAAACCAGCGCAAACCCACCAATCAGGCAGGTTAAATGTTTTTACTGATTTCAAGATATCCATCATCCAAATATCTTCCTTAATAAGAGAGATAATATTTTCCTCATTCATTTCCATTTGAAAATTGCTCCTCGTAGAATGTAGTAAACTAAGTGATACTATATCGGATGAACCTGAAGTAATGCTTCGGCATGTTTAATGCTTTTCTTTAAATAAATGGGTGAATTTGAGTGGCTTAATATTTCGTCAGTAGTTAACCATAAAACCCGTTCCACTTCGTCAGGGCTTTTAGGAAAGGCCTCACCAGAATCATGTTCACAAAGAAAAACAATATCTACCACGTTTTCACCTGTATCGATTACAAAGGAAGTACTGTGAACATATTTTAGTTTGTCTTTAACTGTTATACCGACTTCTTCTAAAATCTCGCGCTTCAATGTTCTTTCTAAAATATCTGAAGAATGTCCTTCCATATCCACCTTACCGCCAACAAGGGAAAGCAAACCACCGGCATGTTCTTCTTTTTTGCTTCTTTCAATTATCAGCCATTTATCATTTTTCCAAATCGCACCTTCAACATTTACAATAAACATTCAAACACTCCTTCAGTTATTTTTCTTATTCTTCAAAGCTTATATTTCAAACCCCATATTGACCACTTTGGACGCATAATAAAACTCCCTTTATCAAATATTTTGAAATACAATTCGCTAAGTATAGAATCTGACTTCTCTGAATTGGCGTATTCACCCCTGATTTTACTGTATCCGTAGTTAATAAGCGTTTCTCCATAATTTCTATATAATATTAACATAAATATCCAATTTATTTTGGCGGTATTTTCAATTATTTCAAAAATTTATTTGGAATTCTTCGCGAATAGCACCAGCTTCAGACACCTTCGAGTAATTATCTTGTAGATAACCTACTAGGAAATAATATCCTCATGTTTTATTATAGTTTTAAAGCAGAAAAAGGGGATGAATATCATAAGGTCGAAGGAATGCTTTCCGTTTATTTATTTCTTAATTGAGCCGAATATTGTGTTTGTTTATAAAGTGGAAACGCTTAGATATTTAACTTTAAAAGAAATGCCCCATATTGGAGAATGGCAAACATTTGAACTCAACCACGAGGAGGAATTCGATACCTTTAACCATGAAGATAGCACTCCGCTCACCGGTCGGTTTTACGTTGTCAGTCAGGATACTAATAACATAATGTTGAAAAAAATAAATCAATTGATCCATAGGCAGCGAATGGCTAATCTTCAGGAAAATAGCAAAAGGGTGGTCCACCTTGTCTGCTCGGAAGCTGCGGCGGGTGCACTAAGATTTGGGCTTAATCGTCCTAAAACGGTGATTGGATTCCAAGCATTTTTTTCTGTGGGCCCGATATGGCACCTGGATCAAAAAATAGGACAAACCCAACGATTCGATTGGTTAAATGAAAATATTAACATGGAACAGGATGATTATGAGCTGGAAAATAATTTTAACAATACTCTGCTGGAAATAGCCGAGATACCGGAAGATAGTCCTATTTATCTATGGACCGCCAACAATGGGGATGAACAAACCGGCTTCCGGTTTATCCTCCATCTGTTAAAGGATAAAGCCAATAAAGTGTTTCTGATGAACATTACCGACCTTTTTCAAAAAAACATAAACTTAAAAAAAGAAGAAGAGAAAATTACTCATTCAAATTACATTCGTCCCGAAAATCTGAAACATCTATTTGAGCAGAACCGCAATGAGACTCCATTATCTCATCAGGAAAAGCTGATTTTTCAAAAGGAATGGGAATTGCTGGCACAAACAAAGAATGTTCTCCGCATTTGGCATCATGGGAGAGTGGAAAGTGTGCCCGAGGATTACTATGATGCACTCATCATCAGGACGATTGAAAAAATGCACCGCGGGCAGGAACAGAAGGACTTTATTCGAGCAGGAAGAGTGATTGGTGAAATCATTAGTCAAATGGACGAAGTAATGAGTGATTTTTATTTGGAATATCGGATAAGGCATTTAATCTATAGCGGCATCCTCGAGTTAAAGGGAGTGCCCCGATCGATGAGGCATTATCGTGTGAGACTGCGATAAAAAATAATGTGACTAGGGCCAGTCACTGTTGGCATTGATGGAAAAGTGTATAATAGGGATGGGTTCGTATTGTTTTCCTCGCTTGGAAAATAAGATGAGTTTTATCGGCTTAGGAGTTGTTGGTGGAATGAATATACTTGTCACATTGAATTCTAACTATCTGAAACCCTTAAAGGTCATGCTCACATCCCTTTTTTTAAATAACGATGATGAAAGTTTTACAATCTATTTAATGCACTCGAGCATAAAACAAGAAGAGATTCAGAGAATAGACCAATTTATTAATGAGCACGGCAGTCAATTAGTAGAGGTGCATGTAGATGACATTCATTTCAGCGAGGCCCCGGTGCTCCTCCATTATACGAAAGAAATGTATTACCGTTTATTGGCATATAAGTTTTTGCCACCTCGGCTTGACCGTATTTTGTATTTGGATCCGGATATTTTAGTCATTAATTCAGTGAGACAACTTTATCAACTGGACATGGAGGAATACTTGTTTGCCGCCGCCTACCATGACAAGATTTCTGTAAAAGAAATTAACAAGTTGCGATTAACGCCGTACGAAATAGATGTTTACTACAATTCCGGCGTTCTCTTAATGAACCTTGAGCTCCAGAGACAAACGATAAATGAAAAGATAATTTATGAGTTTGTGGAAAAAAACCGGGCAAGATTAATTATGCCGGACCAAGACATTTTGAATGCCCTCTATGCTAAAAAAATCAAGGCCTTGGACGAAACGATTTACAACTATGATGCAAGGTTTTACAACTATTATAAACTCAAAAGCAGCGGCAAGTGTGATATGGATTTTATCATACATAATACTGTATTTCTTCACTTCTGCGGCAAGAAAAAACCATGGCAAAAAAACTATAGCGGCAAGTTTCATTCTTTATACAAGCATTATGAAAAATGGGCTTTAGGATAAATTGGGGCGAAACCGAAAGGAAATGATGTTGACTATTTATCTCATTAGTAAGGTGAACAATCTAACTGTTTGCCTTACTTTTTTATCCGTTCAATGCTCTTAAGGCCAAGCGAGCTTTTTTGCTGGGAAAATGTTCTTTAATTGAAAGATTCCCTAATCAAACATGCAATGTATGTTCAAGTAAATTGTTTTTTAATAGGATTTAACCTAAAAAAATGAATGAATAATCATTCATTCTATGTTAGAATTTAACAAATGAAATCAGTGAGGGGGCTTTTCATGCTATTAAAGAAAAATTTTTCGCAAACGACAGTTAATGGGGTGCAAATGGGAAACGGAACCATTCAGTTTAAAAGTGTTAAATTAAATGTTCATTGCTTCCTCTTGGATGGCGTCTTAATCGATACGGCTGCAAAGTCTTTAGAAAAGGAATTTACCCCTTTTTTTGAAAATCTGGATATCCAACAAATCGTTATTACCCACTATCATGAAGATCATACCGGTTGCGCAGAAATGCTGCAGCGAAAGCGTCAAATTCCTCTTTTTATGAATCATCGTATGATTGAATATTGCGGAAGGAAGGATGATTACCCACTATATCGAAAAATATTTTGGGGCAGGAGGAAGCCATTCCGGGCAAAAGCTATTGGAAAAATCTTTAACTCCCCCAATGCAGTCTGGGAGGTTATCGAGACTCCGGGGCATGCCATCGATCATGTAGCTTTTTTAAATCGTGAAACCGGGCAGCTGTTTACAGGTGATTTATACTGCCAAGAGCGGACAAAAGTGATTTTACGCGAAGAAAGTGTACCAACCATTATTGAATCATTGAAAAAGGTCTTGACCTATGATTTTGGCGATGTATTTTGCAGTCATGCCGGTTACTTGAAGAGAGGGCGTACAGCTTTAGAAAGAAAGCTGGACTATTTGCTGGAGTTACAGGGAAAAATCATTGATCTTCACGGAAAGGGAATGCCGTCAAAGGAAATCGCAATTACTTTATTTCCGAAAAAATACCCGATTTCCTATTTCTCGTCGGGAGAGTGGAGTTCTATCCATATTGTTACTTCGGTTCTTCAGGAGCAAGATAAAAGGTCTTTCACTTTTTGACTATCTTGCTGAAAAAAAGCTTATGAGAACGGGGAACGGTAAAATTAGTATGCCCAGTTCTCATGAGCAACTTATAGGACCTCGTTAATGGCTCGGATTTTACGGTTCAGGGTACTCAGCTTACCGCCTGGTATCAAAAATAAGTCGTCCTTTAATTCATTGTGGTGTAGGTGGGTTCCTAGATTATCTTTAATTATTGAAAGAAGGTTACTATGCCTTGGAATTGTATCCAAAATTAGATTAATTGGATACAAAATATTATAATTTTTTATTGAATTCTATAAAATCTACTGATATATTATAGATATTGTATCCAATTATGTTAGAGGTGGATGTATTTGAGTAAAAATAGTGAAGAAAAGTCAACAGTCGTAAAATATGTGACGAATCGTCTCAGAAAAGCTATTTTAGATGGAACATTGAAAAAGGGAGACCGTCTGATTCAGGAAGAATGGGCTGAACGGCTGGAAGTAAGCCGTATGCCGATCCGGGAAGCCTTAACACAGCTCCAGATGGAAGGATTAGTAGAGATGGTCCCGCATAAAGGAGCGATTGTCACTCCTATAACCCGGGATAACATTGAGGAAATATACCATACCCGTGCATTATTGGAGGGGCTAGCAGTTGAAAAATCCCTTCCATTTTTAACAGAGGCCGATAAAAAAAGATTAGAAGAAATACTCTCGGAAATGGAAGAATTGGAAATATCGGATGCAACCAATGATCAATATACTCAGCTAAATAGCGCTTTTCATGAAACATTAAGAAAAGGTTGTCCATGGCCAAGGGTTCAAAAAATGGTTGAAACACTTGGTATTTCACCGATTGCCCCGAATTTGCTCGTTGATTATTACGCGGAAACGCTGCAAGAGCATCGGATGATTTATCAAGCGGTATTAAGGGGTGATCCTTCTGAACTGCGAGCTGTCGTTGAATACCATATTTTACGAACAAAAAATAACTTGATTGAGTATATGGAAGAGCTGAACAAAAAATAAAGGGGGGAATGTAAGTGTTTGATTTTGCAATTGTTGGGGGAGGAATTGTTGGCCTTTCAACAGGAATGGCAATTTATGAACGGTTTCCGAATGCAAAGGTAGTGGTGATTGAAAAGGAGCCGGCTGTGGCGCAGCATCAAACTGGCCACAATAGCGGGGTTATCCATTCAGGCATCTATTATAAGCCAGGTAGCTTTAAGGCGCGGTTTGCACGCCAAGGAAGCCAGTCGATGAGAGAATTTTGCCAAAAGTACAGGATTAAACACGATATTTGTGGGAAAGTTATTGTCGCAACCAAGCCTGAAGAACTGCCGCTGCTTGAAAATTTATACCAACGAGGATTGGAAAACGAATTAACGATTCAAAAAATTACTCCGGATCAATTAAAGGAAATTGAGCCGCATGTCAATGGCCTTGCTGCCATTCGTGTTCCAATGGCAGGGATTGTGAATTACCGTCAAGTAAGCGAAAAATTTGCTGAGATCATTAAAGAAAATGGCGGTGAGATTCGCTTAAATACAAAGGTTGAAAAGATTCACGAGGAATTAAATCTAGTAACGATTGAAACGAACCGGGGAACGATAACGGCAAACATGGTGATTAACTGTGCCGGCCTGCATAGCGATCGTGTCGCGGAGGCAGCAGGGTATAAAACAGACATGAAAATTGTGCCGTTCCGTGGTGAATACTTTAAATTAAAACCAGAAAAACAGTATCTTGTTAAACATCTGATCTATCCTGTTCCGAATCCTAAATTCCCGTTTCTTGGGGTTCATTTTACGCGGATGATCAGTGGTGAGGTAGATGCCGGCCCAAATGCGGTATTAAGCTTTAAGCGGGAAGGCTACAAAAAGACAGATTTTAATGCAAAGGATCTGACCGAAGTGTTAACTTATGGAGGCTTTTGGAAGCTGGCTGGTAAATTTATGAAAGAGGGACTGGAGGAGTATGTTCGCTCTTTTAGTAAAAAGCAATTCACCAAAAGTCTTCAGGAGCTAATTCCGGAAATTCAGGAGGACGATCTGATTCCAGCACCAGCGGGAGTCCGAGCTCAAGCATTGAAGTATGATGGCAATATGGTAGACGACTTCCATATTATCATGGGGAAGCAGTCGATTCATGTTTGTAATGCACCTTCGCCTGCAGCCACAGCATCTATCGAAATTGGGAAAGAAGTGGTAAGACGTATTCCTGCGCAAACGAAATTAATAGAAACAAAGCAGATCATTTAAATATTATTGAATGGAAGAGGTAGATTCATATGTTTACTGGAAAAACTCTTTTTATTGCGGGACATGCACGTTTGCCACAAGGAATGGCAGCTAAAAATGTGTTTGAAACTTTAACGATTACAGCCGAAATCGACCGAAAATACGGAGTCATCCTCGAGGCATCTTGTACATTGGCTACCGAATATGGACGGCGGTTTATTGGGGAGATATTAAAGGGGCATAGTTTGAATGATGGAATCAATGATGCGATACACGCCATTCAAAACTATTATCATGGCAAGGGAACCAATGCATTAGTCGCCGCATTAAAGGATCTTCATGTTCATTATGAACAAATGAAATCGGATGAAAAGTAATATAGAGATAGAAAATAGTGTTGGTCATTACCCGGATCATCAAAAGAATTTTTTAAACATTAGAAATGATTTGACAACTATAACATGAGATGATAAAGTACCAAATAAGCACTATTTACAACATGTTTATCTTTTGAAAAATGCCATTTCAAAACCGTAGACAGTTGGAATAGGCAAACGGGAAAGTAAATGAACAGAAGACTGTAATATTCGCTGTGACTCTATATTCCAATAGGGCAGTGAAGTGAATATAAGCCAGTTGTATAAAGAGGTTCCTAGATTGACTAGGAATGCTTTATGCGACTGGCTTTTTATATTTCCTGTTGACAAAATAATATTTTACTGAAAACAGGAGGAAGAAAACATGAGTATTGCAGAAAAAGTCCAAGCGAAATTTGAAAAGAAAACGGAACAGTATGAAGTTAAGAGCCATCCGCAAACCAACCGTTTGTACCACATTGAATTGTCAAAAGACAGCCTTGCTAATTTTCTTGATAAAGTAAAGCTGGAAGGCGTTTCTGTGCAGCAGTTGGAGTACACGCCTTATGCACGCTTTCTGGTTGCTTCCTATTTATTGGATCAAGTGGGGGAAGAATTTGGCGAACTTCTTAAGGGTATCGTTAATGATCGAGAGTCCGGCGGCTTTACTTTAGGTTTGCGAGGGGTGACTGAGGACACGGATGAGTATGTTATTTTTGCAACCGCTATTTCCCATTTGATTGGTACGCCAAACTTTGATGCGATGTCCGGTAAATATTATGCACGTTTTACCGTAAAAGACACGGATAACAGCGATTCTTATTTGCGCCAGGCATACCGTTTATTCACCTTTCATACAGATGGAACGTTTGTTGATGAACCGACCGATTGGCTTTTAATGATGAAAATGGTAGAACAAAATGCCCGCGGTGGTGAATCAAGGCTCTTACACCTTGACGATTGGAAGGATTTAGACGTTTTTGTGAAACATCCGTTAGCAAGCCATAAATTTACTTATAAGGCACCAAGCAGTAAAAATGTAAGCCAAGAGGTAGAGCGGCCAACATTCTTTAACTACAATAACAAGCCGGGTATCTGTTTCATTGATCAATTCGCATACCCTGAAACAATTGAACAAGCAAGATATTTACACGATCTGTCTTATTCCTTGGAAAATGATAGCAGTGTCATTGAATTGGAACTTCCGGTTGGCGATCTGGTCATCGTTAATAATATCTTTTGGCTTCACGGCCGGGCAGCTTTTGAAAAGGATCCAAACTTAAACCGTGAACTAATGCGGCAGCGGGGGCGTTTTCATGAATAATTCGAACTAAACAGAGACAACAAATCCATTTTCCATAAAGGGAAATGGATTTGTTGCTTTATTCCCCTTTTGGAGGTAATGATTTTTTATATTTTTTTAGTTTACGGATGACGGAAGGTTGGCTGATGCCAAGATATTTGGCCATTTCATATGTTGAATTACATTCTTTGTAAGCTCTCTTGATCATCCATTTTTCCACACGCTCCATGACGGTTTTTAAATCCTGTTCCTCGATTAGGAAATGTTCCATCTGGGTAGCACCATCATATGTAGCTGTTTCAGAGTTAACAATGTAAGAAGGTAATGAATTCGGGCGGATGATGGTGTCCTCGGTAGTTAGGATGAGCCGCTCTATCAAGTTTTCCAACTCACGAACATTTCCGGGCCATTTATAGGTTAGGAGGATTTCATATACGGAGGGATGTAATTTTTTTTGGTCTCATATTTCCTGTTTAATTGTTTCATATGGTGATTAATCAATAAAGAAATATCTTCCTTTCGTTCGCGTAAAGGAGGAATATGCAGCGGGATGACATGTAATCGGTAATATAAATCAAGACGGAATTCCCCTTTTTCGACCATTTCTTCTAAATTTTTATTGGTGGCTGTGACCAGCCTGAAATCTACATACCGTTCTTTGTAGCCGCCAATTCTGGTAAACTTTTTTTCTTGTAAAACTTTTAATAGCTTTGCCTGGATGGATAAAGGAAGCTCTCCGATTTCATCTAAAAATAAGGTACCATTTCTGGCTTGTTCGATTAGTCCTTGTTTTCCTTGTTTTTGAGCGCCAGTAAAGGAGCCAGATTCATAACCAAACATTTCCGATTCAAATAAACTTGGTGGAATGGTGCTGCAATTCACTTCGATAAACGGTTCATTTTTACGGTGGCTGAGGGTGTGGAGTTTTCGGGCGAACATACTTTTTCCAACACCGGATTCACCCAGCATTAATACAGTGGCATCTGTGTTGGCCAACCTTTGAATAGTTTTTGCAATATGTTCTATTTGCTTGCTTCGGTACAGTGTTTCTTCTTTTCCTCTCAATTCCTCTACTTCTGCCTGATAGCCTTTTAATTTTCGTTCTAGTTGTTCATATTGTTCCTGCAGGTTGCTAATTTCTGTTTGATCAATGGCATAGCTGATGACGCGGACAATTTCCCCCTTTTCATTGAAAAGGGGATAGGCATTTGACATGATAATTTTACCCTTCTTCGTATGTTGCATAATTTGGATTGGCGTTTTTTCTTTTAGCACAAGCGCAGTTATGGAAGGTGATAGAATCCCTTGCTCTTGAAGATCATAAATAGACGTTCCAATATATGAATCGGGATCATCTGTATAAACAGACCAATGTTCTGGGTTGGTATACAAAATAATGCCATTCCCATCTGTGATGGTGATGTTGTTGTTGGATGTTTCAATGATTTTTTCTAATATCTTTTCTGTGACGGACATCGGAATCTCCTTCATTAAAATTTAATTTCTTATTACCAATTATAACACAATTCCAAAAATTCCTGATATTTATCAATGAAATAGGAAATTTTTTTCATTCAAAAGTGAATAACGATGATTTCGGAGTTTCTTCATAATCATGGGGAGATATTTTTTTACTTGCAGGGATCATATGATTCAAAAATGAATCAATAATCAACAAACGAATCAATAAATTCTTCATTTAATTCAAAAATGAATCACTATTCCATCTGCTTTGTGCCCAATTACTGAAATTACGACAAATTAATTTTTGGCATGATTCTTGCGAATAAAACAACATGTTCATGTTGTTAATTTAATAAAAACGGTGGTGATGCATAAAACGAAAGGGCTTACAAAGCAACAGCAAAGATTTAATGTGCAGCATATAAAGTTAAGAATAAAGAAGAAAATATTAACTTTGAAAGCGGGGAATGTAAATTGGAGTATCAAAATAGTGAATTGAAACATGGTTTAAAAAACAGGCATGTCACAATGATCTCGATTGGCGGTGTGATCGGGGCGGGGCTGTTTATAGGAAGCGGCACCATGATTATGTCTGCAGGGCCGGGAGCGCTGCTGTCTTATATCGTGGCAGGGCTGGTCATCGTTCTGATTATGCGGATGCTTGGTGAAATGGCAGCTATACAACCTGATAGCGGCTCGTTTTCCACCTATGCCCATCAAGCCATCGGTCCATGGGCAGGATATACCATCGGCTGGTTGTATTGGTTTAATTGGGTTATTATCGTGACAATTGAGGCCACTTTACTGGGAGAGATGGTGAATACTTGGCTGCCAATGATACCTGCATGGTCAGCAACACTTTTATTTCCTATTTTAATGGCAATTACCAATATCTATTCTGTAAAATCTTATGGGGAATTTGAATACTGGCTGGCCTTAATGAAAGTTGCAGCGATCGTTATTTTTCTCGGGCTCGGTGCTGCAATCATTATTGGTGTCGTTCCCGGGGTTGAAACACAAAGTTTATCCAGTTTAGCTTCGGTAAGTGCCTTTATGCCCCATGGCTGGCTTCCGGTGATTCTTGGGGTGATTTTTATTACCTTCTCACTTTCAGGGAGTGAAGTAGCAGCCATTGCTGCTGGTGAATCTGAAAATCCACAAAAAAATATTATTAGAGCGATAAACGCGGTTGTGTGGCGGCTGCTGCTTTTCTTTGTTGGTTCTGTAGCAGTCCTGGTAATGGTGATTCCGCCGAATGCAAAAGACTTACTGAAGAGTCCGTTTGCCAGTGTCTTTGATATGGCAGGCCTTCCCGCTGCAGCCCAAATTATGAATGCGGTAATTTTTATCTCGTTGCTTTCTGTATTAAATTCGGGACTGTATACAAGCTCCCGCATGTTGTACTCGCTGGCCAAAAAAGGATCTGCTCCAAAATTTCTTGCAAATGTCAATAAAGGAGGGGTGCCGATTTGGGCTTTAGCGGCAAGTGTGTTTTTTGCTTATGTATTCACCTTGTTTAAATTTATTTCACCCGATACCTTATTCTCCTTTTTGGCTAACAGTTCAGGCGGAGTGACCATTGTGATGTACATATTCATCGCTATCTCCCATCTTCTTTTGCGAAGAAAAAGAGAAAAAGAAAATCCGGGTATGCTGAAAGTGAAAATGTGGCTATTCCCCTACCTAACTTATGCCACGATTCTCATCATATTTTCAATCTTTATTGCCCAAGCCTTTATCGACTCAATGAGATTACAATTCTATCTAACTTCCATCCTGACCATCTTGGTGATCGGCTCTTACTTTGTTTTTTATCATAAACGCGGCTTGGCTTATAATCCAGCTGAGATCCATTTAGAAACAGTCGAATCAAACAAAACACGCCAGACTCCAATTAAATATTAACTAATACATGAAAGGGAGATTTACCATGAATTATGCAAAAATTTCGACTAGTATACCGGGAGAAAAGTCTAAAAATTTAGTAGAGAGAAGGGAAAATATTGTGCCAAGGGGAGTCAGCTATGGTGTTCCTGCGTTTGCGGAGTCAGCGGAAGGGGCGCTAATCAAGGATGTTGACGGCAATACTTTCATTGATTTTGTTGGTGCAATTGGAGTAATGAATGTAGGGCATGGACACTCAAAAGTGAAACAAGCTCTCCATCAACAAGTAGATCAGTTTATCCATACAGGATTTAATGTCATGATGTTTGAATCCTATATTAAGCTGGCGGAAAAGCTCGCTAGCTTGGCTCCTGGAGATCATGACAAGAAAGTTCTGTTGCAAAATAGCGGGGCAGAAGCAGTCGAAAACGCCGTAAAGATTGCCCGCAAATATTCTAAAAGACAAGGAGTCATTTCTTTTTCCAGAGGGTATCATGGCCGGACATTAATGACAATGACGATGACAAGTAAAGTTAAGCCATATAAATTTGAATTTGGCCCATACGCTCCTGAAGTGTATAGAGCACCATTTCCATACATGTACCGTCGTCCTGATGGGTTAACGGAAGAGCAGTATGAAGAGTATGTGCTTCAAGAATTTCGAAACTTCTTTATTAGTGAAGTTGCTCCGGAAACAATTGCTGCTGTTGCAATGGAACCGGTACAGGGGGAAGGAGGTTTTATCGTTCCAGGTAAACGCTTTGTACAGGGAGTCTATGAATTATGTAAGGAACATGGAATTTTATTTATCGCAGATGAAATTCAAACAGGGTTTGCCAGAACCGGCCGTTATTTTGCGATTGAACACTTTGGTGTTACTCCAGATTTAATTACGATCTCAAAATCTATGGGAGCGGGAGTACCAATCAGTGGTGTGATTGGGCGAAAAGAAGTCATGGATGCCGCCGAACCAGGAGAGCTTGGCGGAACTTACAGCGGAAGCCCATTAGGGTGTAGTGCGGCATTGGCAGTATTGGATATCATTGAAGAAGAAGGTCTAAATGAGCGCGGAACTGAGATTGGCAGTATCGTCATGAATAAATTTCAAGAGTTTTATCAGAAGTATGAATGCGTTGGTGATATAAGAGGGCTTGGCGCGATGTGTGCCATGGAAATCGTATCTGACAGGGAAACGAAGGAACCATCCAAGGAATTGACTAATCTGATTATCAAGGAAGCAAACAAAAGAGGACTGTTGATTTTTAGTGCCGGTGTATACGGGAATGTGATTCGGCTCCTTATGCCGTTAGTGATTACAAACGAACAATTACAAGAAGGCTTAACTATTTTAGAGCATGCAATTGAAGCAGGCATGTCTTTGTTCCATAAGCATCAGCTGATGAACCAATTTTAAAGAAGAATGGAGAATTGAAATGAGTACGCAATTAATGCATATTAATGGGGAAAGAGTAGATAGTGAGAGCAAGGAAATCATTGAGGTGATTAACCCCGCTACTAATCAGGTGATTGCCACCGTTCCGAAAGGGGGCCGAGCAGAAGCGAAAAAAGCTGTTGACGCTGCTTATGCTGCTTTTAAGGAATGGTCGGTGAAAACCGCGGGTGAACGCAGTCAATTACTGATGAAGTGGTTTCAATTAATAGGAGAAAACATTGAGGATATCGCCCGCATTATGACATGCGAGCAAGGAAAACCGCTAAAGGAAGCCATTGCTGAAATCAATAATGCTAACAGTTATATTTCCTGGTACGCGGAGGAAGGAAAACGAATTTATGGTGAAACCATTCCTTCCTCACACCCGAATAAAAGAATTCTTGTCCTAAAACAGCCAGTGGGTGTTGTTGCAGCGATTACCCCATGGAATTTTCCAGCCTCGATGATAACCCGGAAAGTGGCTCCGGCGCTGGCAGCCGGTTGTACTGCGGTCATCAAGCCAGCAGGGCAAACACCTCTGACAGCGATTAAACTTGTGGAGCTTGGTCATTTGGCTGGTATTCCTAAAGGGGTATTGAATGTGGTCACTGGGGATGCAAGAGCGATTGGTGATACATGGCTCCAAGAATGACCGAGTCCGAAAGCTTACATTTACCGGTTCCACCGAGATTGGTAAACAGCTCATGAAAGGTGCGGCTGATACGGTAAAGAAAATCTCTTTGGAGTTAGGCGGCCATGCTCCATTCATTGTAATGGATGACGCTGATATTGATAAAGCGGTAGAAGGTGTTATCAGTTCTAAGTTCAGAAATGCAGGTCAGACATGCATTTGTACAAATCGAATTTATATACACGAGTCGATTGAGGCCGAATTTAATGAAAAGTTTAGTCAAGCTGCCAAGCAATTAAAAATTGGAAATGGATTAGATGATGGAACGGATGTCGGACCAATGATTGATTTGCATGCAATTGATAAGGTAAAAGAGCAAATAAATGATGCCGTCAAGAAGGGCGGCAAAGTCCTGATGGGAGGCAACAGAGCAAGCCTTGAGGATGGTTACTACTTTGAACCGACCATTATTTCAAATGTAACGGATGATATGATTTGCATGTATGAGGAGACGTTCGGCCCACTTGCACCGGTGGCAACATTTAAAACAGAAGAAGAAGTCATTAAGAGGGCAAACAATTCAACATACGGGTTAGCAGCCTATGTTTATACGCAAAATTTAGGCAGAGCGATTCGAATTAGTGAACAGCTGGAATATGGAATTGTCGGGCTTAACGATGCACTCCCAACAGTTGCTCAGGCCCCGTTTGGAGGAACAAAGGAGAGCGGTTTAGGAAGAGAAGGCGGACATCACGGAATAGAAGAATATCTTGAAGTGAAATACATTTCGGTTGCCTTTTAATATATACAAGGCTTACGGTGATGGAGCAATAGGTGCCAAGGTTTTGGCACCTATATTTGGGGTGATAGGATCTAATAATTCATTGAATTAGGATTCAAATTTTCTAGTCACAGGACAAAATTAATATTTTTTATCCTTTTTAAGGTAGGGAAACATGGGGCAAATTGGTGGGAAATAATATTAAACAACAGGAACATTTGTTTGCGAAATGTTTTTGTGATATACTAACATCAGTTAGACATCCATGAACAGTCCTCTTAATCAATTAAGAAGGATGTGTTAAAATGTCTTTAGAAATGTTAGTACGAGAAGCTCCCAGTCAGTATATTCACCACGATCAATTATTCAAGCAGTTAATCCACACGTTTTTCGCTGAATTTTTAGAAGCTTTTTTCCCGGAAGTTCATCATTATATTGATTTTTCGTTCATTAAACCGCTGTCAGAAGAGGTTTTCACAGATCTTTTTGAAGGTGAAAGCAAGAGAGCGGATATCGTCATTGAAGCCAAAGTTAAAGGGACGGATTCGCTCATTATCATTCATGTAGAACCACAAAGTTACGGTCAGTCAGATTTCAATGAGAGAATGTATCATTATTTTGGCTTACTCTATAATAGATATAGAAAGCCAATCATTCCCATTGCGATTTTCAGCTATGATGAGAAGCGGGTCGAACGAAATGATTTTTCTATTAGCTTTCCTTTTTTTCATGTATTATCTTTTCATTTTTTAATGCTGGAATTGCGGAAACTAAATTGGCGGAACTTCATTCATTCCAATAATCCTGCTGCTGCTGCTTTATTAAGCAAAATGGGCTATTCTCTAAAAGAAAGAGTGCAGGTAAAAAAGGAATTCATGAGGATGTTGGCAAAAATGGAAATTAACCCAGCAAAAATGGAACTTATTATTGGATTTTTTGAGAACATATTTAACCTTAAATGAAAGTGAGGAGAAAAAACTGATGGAAGAGATCAAACAATTAGACAGGGATGAGTCGGAGCAAATTTTAAAATTACCAAATTCATGGAGAGAACGGGGAATATTGGAGGGAATGAAGGAGGGAATTAAGAAGGGAATGAAAGAGGGAATGGAGAAGGGAATGCAGGAAGGACAGCAAAAAGGCGAACACGATGCACAACGGAAAATAGCCCTCAATCTTTTAAAAGAAGGATTCTCAATTGAATTTATCGCCAAAGTCACAAATCTAGATTATGCCGAAATTGAAGAACTAGGAAAACAAATATAGGAGTTAGTGCCTGATGCCTGTTTATTACGTTAAGGTCAGGCCCTATTTTTTGTGAAACTACGAAGTTGCTAATCATATTTGAAATAAGCTTGAATGAGGTGCCTGGTATGAGTATCAGGCGCCTTTTTTGGTGCCTGACACCCAGTATTAGAAGTGGGGGATAACACCTAGTAAAAGTTTTAAAAAGCTGGTGGAAACATGTACAATATACAATAAGATCTTGCTTAAGAAGGAGATTGTCAAGTGAATATAAGCTTAACTCATAAACGCATTAAAGAAATGTGCGGTACTGTCTCCTTCAAAAGAGGGGATTATTTTTATCATTCGAATAAAGTTTCATTTGAAGAATATCTTCCAGACCGGTACAGGGCAACTGTTATCGGAGAGGAAAAGTTTCATGTGACAGTTGAAGCGGGTGCAACTGGGGAGATTCATACTGAATGTACCTGTCCTAAGCTTGCTTCTTTTGATAAGGCTTGTCAGCACGTTGCCGCTGTTTTGATCGCCATTCATGACTACAGGCAGCAAGGCATCACACCGGATCTATTCAAGTCGGAACTGACAGATGGGCTATTGTCACTTTTTGATGATCAGCCAGTGCGCTCCAGCGGTCATCAGCTTCATTTTGAAAAAAGAACTGTCCTTGATGTTGAATTGATATGTAGACCGGTTCCTGCCGGCAAGGATAGCTATCTATTTGGAATTGAGTTGAACCTTGGCGGGAAAGAGAAAGTGGGCCATTTAAGGTGTTTTCTTGAACAGGTCACAGAAGGACAGACGATCAAACTATCCGAGACAATGACATACGACCCCAGTCTGCAATGCTTTCAACCTGAAACTGACGCTGTGATTCATCTGCTGAGTCAGGTGGTTCAGGATGAAAAAGTGTATGGTGTGACAGCGCAAAACAATGTAAATAATCAAATCCTCCTCATTCCAGCGACCTCTTGGCACCGGCTTCTGCCTTTGTTGCAAAAGACACCGCACGTGAAGCTGAAATATGCTGGACAAGTCTTTAATGGTTTACAGGTTACAGAGGAATCACTGCCATTACAATTTCATTTTTTTGAAAAAGAAGGGGCCGGTTATCGACTGCGAGTCGACGGCTTTGACAGGCTATTGGTTCTCGCCTCCTATAGTTCCGTTTTATTTGCAGGAAAACTAAAAAAATTAGAAGTTCAAGACTGTGGGAGGCTTATCGAGCTAAAACAGATGCTCGCAGATTCCGGTACAAACGAAGTGCCGATTTCCCAAGAGAAAATACCATTTTTTCTGGAAAAAGTGATACCAGGCCTAAAGAGGCTCGGTCAGGTCTTTTTTTCGGAATCGGTCAGGAAGCAGCTGATGAGCACCCCTCTGAAAGCTAAGCTTTACTTGGACCGTGTCAGAACCCGTCTTCTTGCCGGCCTTGAGTTTCACTATGAAAATTGGGTCATCAATCCCTTGGAAGGCAGGGAATTTCCTGATGGCTCATTCATCATCCGAGATATTGAAAAGGAAGACGATATTCTAAGAATGATGGAGGACAGCTCATTTACCAAAACGGATAGTGGCTTTTTCCTTCATAATGAAGAACTGGAATATGAGTTCCTGCATCATGTCCTACCCAAACTGGAAAAAATGGTTCAAATTTATGCGACGACAGCCGTTAGAAATCGAATATTCAGAGGCAATCTGTTCCCAAAGATAAGGGTGAAGCTGAAAAAGGAACGGACCAATTGGTTGGAATTCAAGTTTACCATGGATGGTATTAATGAACAGCAAATTCGTGACGTGCTGGCAGCGTTGGAGGAGAAACGGAAATATTACCGATTGCCGAATGGTTCACTGTTTTCCCTCGAGACAAGAGAGGTTGAGGAAATTCAGCGTTTCCTGCAATCACCATATGTTGTCCATAAGGATTTAATAAATGGCCTGGATTTACCCATGGAACAATGTCTGCAGCTGCTTGATACCGTGGAGGTTAGCGACTCCTTTGCATTAGAGGAATCATTCCGGCAATTTCTCGAGAATCTTCATCATCCCGGGAGCTTGGTATTTGAGATACCGAATAGGTTAGACCCGATCCTTAAGGATTATCAAAAAGTTGGATTTAATTGGATGAAAACGCTGGCTCATTATGGTTTTGGGGGAATTTTAGCGGATGAGATGGGACTCGGAAAAACACTTCAGAGTCTTACTTTTATCGTCTCTGTCCTGCCGGAGATACGAAAAGAAAAGCTGCCAGCCTTGATTGTTTGCCCTTCATCATTGACCTATAACTGGCTTAGCGAATTCAGGAAATTTGTCGGTTATGAGCTGGATGCGGTGGTCATTGATGGGACAAAAGTGGAACGGACCAAGCGACTACAAAAATTAACGGGTGTCGATGTAGTCATCATCTCTTATCCATTATTACGGCAGGAAATCAATTGGTTTGAAGAACAAACATTCCATACCGTATTTTTTGATGAGGCGCAAGCCTTCAAGAATCCGTTAACGCAAACAGCACGGGCAGTAAAAAAAGTAAACGCCCGCCATCGTTTTGCACTTACCGGTACACCGCTGGAAAATTCATCAGAGGAGCTCTGGTCGATATTTCACGTTGTTTTTCCGGAGCTTTTCCGGGGGTTGAAGGATTACAGTAAGCTATCAAGAAAACAAATTGCCCGCAGAATCCGCCCGTTTTTGCTGCGGCGAATGAAGAAGGATGTTCTGTCTGAGCTGCCGGAAAAAATAGATTCACTGGAAACAGTGGAACTGCTTCCTGAGCAGAAAAGGCTTTATGCAGCGTATTTGGCAAAACTACGGCATGATACCTTAAAGCATCTTGACAAGGATACCATCCGGAAAAACCGGATTAGAATTTTGGCAGGTTTAACCCGTTTGCGGCAAATCTGCTGCCATCCTGGCTTGTTTGTCGATGGCTATAAAGGGAGTTCGGCAAAATTTGAACAGCTGCTGCGGATTGTGAAGGAAGTAAGGCTGTCCGATAGACGGGTATTAATTTTTTCACAGTTTACGAAAATGCTTGATTTAATTGGCAGGGCGTTCATGAGACAAGGGATGTCCTACTTTTACCTAGATGGGCAGACGCCAGCAGAAGAACGGGTGAAAATTTGTGATCGGTTTAACCGGGGGGAGCGAAATTTATTCCTGATTTCCTTGAAAGCGGGTGGGGCTGGATTAAACCTGATGGGGGCCGATACTGTCATTTTATATGACACATGGTGGAATCCTGCTGTCGAGGAACAAGCTGCTGACCGCGCCCATCGAATCGGCCAGAAAAATCCCGTCCAGGTGATCAAGCTGGTGGCCCATGGGACCATTGAAGAAAAAATGAATGAACTGCAGGAGCAGAAAAGGCATCTTATCAAAGAAATCATTGATTCGGATGAGAAAATGATGTCTACTCTGACAGAAGAAGATCTTCGCGAGATCCTGATGGTATGATTACTAATAAAGAGATTGAGGTGTCGGACGGAGCCCGTTCACCTGGACGTACTAACCGACAATAAAAAGGATGTGAAGGAAATGCCTGCATCAGTCAATAATAAAGTTCCAAAAGAATATCGTTCTGATTGTGAAAATTGTTTTGCTTTATGCTGTGTTGCACTGCCTTTCGCAAAATCTGCTGACTTTGCTTTTGATAAAGTGGGCGGGACTTCTTGCCCTCATCTGCAATCCAACTTTCGCTGCGGCATCCATCAACATCTTAGAAAAAAAGGGTTTCAAGGCTGTGTCGCCTACGAATGTTTTGGTGCCGGACAAAAAGTATCACAAGTCACTTTCCATGGCAATGATTGGCGGAAACATCCCGGACTGGCGGAGGAGATGTTTGCGGTCTTTCCGATTATGCAGCAGCTTCACGAAATGCTTTATTATTTAAATGAAGCCCTGAGCAGGGAAGAAACCGAACCAATTTATCCAAAATTACAGGAGGCGCTGGAGGAAACGGAGAGCCTTACGAATCTATCTGCCGAATCGATCAAAGAGATTAATGTGTCGTCTCATCGGACGAAAGTAAATGAGTTGCTAATAAAGACAAGTGAACTTGTTCGTGCGAAGATCCCACCGAAAAATATTAAACGGGGAAGAGATTTAATCGGCGCCAAATTAACAGGAGCCGACCTGCGCGGCGCCAATTTGCGCGGTACGTTGCTGATTGCGGCCGATCTTAGAAAAACTGATATGAGAATGACCGATCTGATTGGTGTTGATTTTAGAGGAGCTGATGTTAGCGGGGCAGACCTAAGGGGGAGTATCTTTCTTACACAAGCACAAATGAACGCGGCTAAGGGCGACCGTCATACGAAATTACCTCCTTCCATCACAATGCCGGTACATTGGTTGGAGACTTCCTAAATAATGCCGGCACAAATAGTGTAGGCGCCCGCCTAAAAATTGTCGATATTGTCCCAAATAGTGTAGATATCGATCCCAAAAATGTAGATATCGTCATAATTAGTGTAGATATCGACCCCAAAAGCTGTAGCAATTTTTTATAACAAATATTTCGTAACATGCAGTATTGGCTCCGCCTACGCCAAATACCATGATAGCCACCCGTGCTATCCCCACTACCCTGAAGTATAGTGATCGATTATTAATAAAATATGAACTAGTTGTTAATCATCAGTTAAATAATAGAGACAAATTTTTAAAAATTTTTCAGTAAAAAGGCGACTGGTGTCATGCACTCGTCGCCTTAATTGTATTTAATAATCTGTAACTGTAAGATTTCGATCCAAATAGGATTCAATTAGCTCACTAACCTGATAAGCAACCTGTGGGGAGTCAAAATTTTCGAAGGCATGCTCACAGCTGTTTTTATAACTCATGGTTTCGTCATAATGGCTCATATGACGCTTAATGACTTCCTCGGAATCTTGCCGTTCACGCTGTCTTTGAATAACGGTATCCCGATCTGCGTAGACAAAAATGCGGATGATACTCTCGCCATACATTGTTTTTAATTTTTCCGCACCTTCCGGATTCAAGGTTAAATAAATTAGTTCATGGTTTTGGAATGCATCAGCAATGTCCTGCTCGCGAATACCGTAGTGAATGCCATCAATCTCAACGCTTTCAAGAAATTCCTGGTTTGCTTCCATCTGTTTGAAGGTTTCTTCGGAAACGAAGTGATAATCTTCGCCATCTTTTTCATAATGGCGGGGAGAACGGGTGGTATAAGAGAGAACAGTTTCCATATCAAATGCGGTTGCAGCCATTTTGGCAATTGTCTTTCTTCCTGAGCCATCGGGACCAGTGTAAACGAAAATTTTCTGTTTTCCTTTGATTTTGTACATAGATTTTCCTCCTTTTTAGTGTAATGGGAATAATAAGATGACCCTATTCCTTGTGGGATGAATATGGAAATAAAGGGGATAACTACTATTATATCAGAATTTCGTTATAATAGGAATATATGGTTTTGCATGATAAATTTACTAAATTTCTAAACTAATTAGTTTGATCCGAATCCGCTGTTAATGCAGCCCCCTCTTTAGGAGGTCTTTTTCCCTTTTGTAAATCAGCAATTGTCAAGCCAAAATCCATCTGTAAATGGGGATAATCTTTGAACTGCGCCCAGTCACCGCCCCATTCAAACCCTAAAGTTTTGGCGATTTGGACAACCTCGTTCCAATCCGGTTTTCCATTTTTATTTCCATCATATTGTCGATCCCAAATGATACTGCCAGAGGGTGTCTTCAAGGCAAAATCAACCGCCAATCCGAAATTGTGATATGATTCTCCCCCTTTTGCATAGGTTACTACTTCTCCCGCTGCCGTTCTTCCTTGTGCATAAAGCGAGTCTTGATCCTCCGCACTTCGGAAACCATCCGTGATCATGACCCTAATTCCTTTTTTCGCCGCTTGCCGGATTAAGTTTTGGCTTTGTTCCTCCACAACTGGATTTAGCTTCGTCGGTAATGGTACAGATTGATCTATGTTTGGGTCGGAAAAAAACCCGGATGCTTTTATAAAGAAAAATACCATCACTAGAACCATAAGGATATAAACAGTGTTGCCCATTCTTTTTCGATTCAAAACTTTCTTGTCCTTTCACATCTATAATCCTTACTTTCTTAGACGAAAAATATAGCTCAATGGTTTCATCATTTTAACGCTTGGTTAGCCAAGCGAGATTTCAATTCGGCCAAAATGAAGCCATTGCATGAAAATTCCCTTATCTTGTAAAGCGTTAGATAAGAAATGGTTGCAGAGGAGTTCCACAAGATTGATAATATTTTGTAAAAGATCATAATTGAGGAGCAGGAAAATGGATATTTTATTAAAACAAGTTTTTGTCGGCGCGCCAAAAACAGTCGGAAGAAAAGACGCCGCAAATGTCATGGATCGTGAGTGGACGAGTGCGATTTTTAAGGAGCCAGTTCAAGGGGCTGTTTGGGTCAGCAAAATAGGTTTAACTGGTGATGACCAGGCAGATAAGAAACACCATGGCGGACCGGAAAAAGCCGTATTTGCGTATTCATATGAAAACTATTTGTATTGGCAAAAGGAATTGGACTTGCCTGAAATCAAAGCTGGTGGTATGGGAGAAAATTTTGTGATGGAGCATGTCTTGGAGGATGCGATTTCGGTTGGAGATACCTTGCAAATTGGTGATGCAGTTGTTCAGGTATCTCAGCCGCGGCAGCCATGCTGGAAACCGGCGCGTCGCTTTCAAGTAAAAACATTGGCACTGCTGTTGCAGAATACCGGCAGAACCGGCTGGTATTTTCGCGTGTTGAAGGAGGGGCAGGTTCAAGAAGGACAAACCTTCACTTTAATTGACCGGCCGTATCCGAACTGGACGATTCAAAAATGCAATGAGATTGTCCATGCGAAAAAACCGGATTTGAAGTTAATGAAAGAGTTGGCGGAGTGCGATCTGCTGTCATCAGGTTTCCGGGATACGCTGGAAAAACGGCTGAAAACTGGTGGGGCCTTGGATATTAGGAAACGTGTATTTGGACCAAATGAATGACTGCTGTCTTGATTTTGTCCGTGAAATCCAATAGGAAAAGAAGATATTGATAGAGGGGGGCAAAACAATACGTAAATGGTTTTAAATAATAATGTTTGACAAATTTCCGAATAGTAGGAAAATGTAGTTAAAAAATGAAACAGGTGAAGTTATTTTGGCAGGAACAGAAGAAATGCTTAAGGCTCTCAAAAATATCCTATCCCCGGAACAGGTATCGATCAACCAAACGATTCTACAACAGCATAGTAAAGATGAATCATATCATACTCCTAGCTTGCCGGACATCGTGGTTTTTCCAATGACGACTGAAGAAGTCTCTAAAATTATGAAATTAGCCTATCAATACAAAGTGCCGGTTGTTCCGTTTGGCAGAGGGTCAAGCCTAGAAGGCCACGTGATTCCGTATAACAAAGGGATTACGATTGATTTTTCCTTAATGAATAAGGTTTTAGAGATAAAGGAAGAGGATTTTCTTGTAAAAGTCCAGCCTGGAGTTACCCGAACGCAGTTAAATAAAGAATTGAAGAAATATGGCCTGTTTTTCTCCGTCGATCCGGGGGCGGATGCAACCCTGGGAGGCATGGCAGCCACCAATGCTAGCGGAACCACCTCTGTCAGGTATGGAGTGATGCGTGATCAAGTCCGGGATTTGGAGGTTGTGCTGGCAGACGGAACGGTCATCCATACAGGAAATTTAGCGGCAAAATCATCATCAGGCCTTCATTTAAACGGTCTATTTGTCGGCTCTGAAGGTACGCTTGGCTGCTTTACCGAATTAACACTGCGAGTCTATGGGATACCGGAATACGTAATGGCTGCCAGGGCCTCCTTTCCAACGGTTCACGATGCCGTTTCTGCAGTGGTTGGGATATTATCTGCAGGAATACCAATTGCCAGGGTTGAGCTTATAGACGAACAGTCGATGAAACAAGCCAATTTATTCAGCGAAACAGATTATCAAGAAGTACCAACCTTATTCATGGAATTCCATGGAAATGAGGACGGACTCAAGCAAGATGTTGAATTTATGAAAGAAATTGTCGCTGACTATCGTTGTCAAGGCATTGAATTTGAGACCGATCAGGCGGAACTTAATCGATTATGGGAAGCTCGCCATAATTTAGCTTATGCCTATATTCACGGCTATCCGGGCAAAAAACTAATGGTAACGGATGTTTGTCTGCCAATTTCCGAGTTGGCAGGAGCGATTGAACATGCACGGGAGGAGCTTGAAAGATTTGGGCTTCCAGGTGGAATTGTCGGCCATGTAGGTGACGGTAATTTTCATGCATTGTTAATGATTGATGTGAGCAGTCAAGAGGAAATCAAAAAGGCAGACAAATTTAATGAATCGATTGTATTATATGCACTCGAGCGCGGTGGAACGTGCACAGGCGAGCACGGTGTTGGCGTTGGTAAACAAAAATATCAGGAGAAAGAACACGGAGCAGCCTTAATGGTGATGGAAAAGATTAAACGGGCTCTGGACCCGGATAACCTTTTGAACCCGAATAAGATTATGAAGCTTACAGACTGATGCATTTAAAAGAAGTGAGGCGGCTTTTAAAAAAGTACGCTTCTTTTTGCAATAAAAGCATGGTGACGCTAGAAAAAATCAATAGAAAGGCAATAATGCTGCTGCACTGGTTGCCATGAAGGAAGTATATCATATCATAACTTTTTGATTGAACTTGAATATTTTTGGAAACAAAGTAACATAAAGCTTAAAGTTTAGAGGAGATCGAGATGGAACAGTATCAGCTTGTTTATGATGCACTAAATAAAATGAATATTCCCTATGACGTAGTGGAGCATCCGCCAGTTTTTACAACAGAGGAAGCAGACAGTTATATTGTTGGCAAGGAAGGGGTGCGGACCAAAACACTCTTACTGTGCAATAAAAAGAAGACGGCCTATTATTTAGTTATTATGGATGATGCCAAACGGCTCGACATGGAGAAACTGGCGGAAATGGTTGGAGAAAAACGGCTCAGCTTTTGTTCGCCGGAAAGATTAATGGAAAAAATGGGATTAATCCCCGGCATAGTTTCAATCTTTGGATTGCTGAATAATACTGATCATGATTTAAAGGTTTACTTAGATAACGAGATGCTATCCGAAAAATATATAAGTTTTTCTCCAAATGACAGTACAAAGACAATTTTTATATCAATAGAAGATATGTATAAATTCTTACTGGTGTTAGGCTACGAATATACCATTTTGGAGTTGTAATCATCGGATTCTAATTAAAAAAATGGGAGTATCCAGCAAAACAGAGCCATGTAACGTTTATGATAAAAAAATGATAAACTAGAATCATAGAAAAGAGGATGAGGAGACAACGATGAAATACGAAACAATTATATTTGATATTGATGATACCTTGTTTGATTTTGGTAAGGCCGAGGATCATGCTCTGCGAAAGGCCTTTGAACAATTTGGCTTGCCTTCTGGGGCCACGCAGTACAAAATGAGTTATAAGGAATTTAATAAGCCATTGTGGCGGGATTTGGAAAAGGGGCTTATTACACTGCAGGAGTTAGGAGTAGAAAGATTTAGGCGGTTGTTCGTTCACCATGGACTTAAAATCGATGCCACTGAGTTTTCTCGCGTGTTTTTGGAATATTTGGGTCAGGGAACCTATCTAGTCCCGGGAGCGGAGGAATTGTGCAACAGCCTTGAAGATTTCCAACTGGCAGTGATTACGAACGGCTTTGGTCAGGCACAGAAAGCTAGAATTGCTGGTTCGCCTTTGGCGGATACTTTTGAACAGATTATTGTCTCGGAGGAAGCCGGTTTTCAAAAGCCGGAAACGGGTATTTTTGAGTATGCTTTTTCCAAATTAGGAATTGCTGACAAAGACAAAGTACTGATGGTCGGGGATTCGCTGACTTCCGATATTCAGGGTGGATTGAATTTTGGGCTCGACACATGTTGGTTCAATCCGCACCATAAGAAAAACACAAGTGGCGTAAAGCCAACTTATGAAATTCATAGACTGCAGGATCTCTTGGAAATAGTTGATGATAACATGGATTATCTGTTAACGGCATCTTCATGAAAAAACGTTATGCGATAACCAGTCATTCAAAAAGAAAGCCCAATATGACGGGCTTTCTTTAAAAGATAAGTATAAATTTTCGACTTTGAGAATTGTCCAGCTCCAGCGCCTAGCGGCTAGTGTCCTTCGCTCTCCGCCCTACGATAAGTCAACATCGAATCGCCTCCGGCTCTTCGTGTTTCCTTTATCTCAGTTGGAGCGCTCCAGGCCATACGCCGCTGATCAAGGCGCTTGCGCTTTTCTAAGTTGAAATATCCTAACTTCCATTAAGTGGATACTTTGTTTCAGCACCTATGACTATTATTTCTTTATCCTTTGTCTTTCCCTCCTTGATTGATCACCAAAAAGCCAGATACGTCTTAAGATTATTTCAGCCAAAACGGCAAACCAAATGCAAGACCAATGACGACGATGATAAAAATCCATGAAAGCGGGTGGGCCCAGTTATTTGTCCAGCCAACGCCAAAGCGTTTTTCCAAAAAGATTGCCGGGTCTTTCGGGTTAAAGTAGAACACTCCAAGCTTCCAATAACGGTCATCGTCGCGATCAATCACTTTCCCATTTTCCATTGCAGCCTTTTTCCCTATTCTGCTGCCGCCTTGACCAGTAGTGACAGATAAAATGATCGAGCCCGCACAAACAAGAATCACATATATGATTGGTACGTAAAGCTGTAATTGTGTATTTATCGGGTAGATCAGTGCCAACTGAGGCAGCATCAACATAGCAATTAGGCCGGTACCCATTAAAAGTGTAAACAGCGACCATCTTCTTCTAAAAATAATATTATGTTTTAGTGACTCTTCCGGATTTTCCGCAGAAACCTGCTGCTTTGCTTTCGAGATAATGACATTGATAAACAAAAACAACAAAGTTAAATAGATTTGGATAATTGGCATCAGCATAACTGAACGGTATGATTTCGTTCCCCAGTTGGTTATTTCACCGCTGAAGTTATATTGCATTGGAAATCTCGCAGGAATTTGCTGATAGTTTACAAGTGTTATTACAATGGTCACGATTGAAATCAGGAATGGGATGATATACCAGTAGTTCGAGTAAGTCAGTTTTTGGCGGCGAAATTGTGTATTAACGGTAATAACCTGCGGCTTTTTCGTCCATTCCGGATATCGACTTTTAAGCTCTTTCATTTGCCTGTGAAAAATAAGGTAGACGATAAAACTTGCCAAAATATAAGCACTAATTAAAATCGCAAATAAAATACCGACGAAATTTTCGTCCTGTCCCCTGGCAGTAAGCAAAAGAACTGCTGTCATGATAACAGCCAGCATGCTTGTTACCCAGGCGTATGTTTTGCGCATTTTTTTTAGATCGGCCCGCTCAAATGCTTCTTCGGGGATGGACACCCCAAAGCTTTCTGTTTTTCGCGTCCAATAAGGAACAAAAATTAGAGCAATATACATGGGAACCAGTATTACCAATAATAATAAGATCATTGAAGAATTCATGGTCAATCACTCCTTTATTGATAAAATTCGGCAAAAATTTGATGACATAGTTCTTGAAACTCTGCTTCGGAAACCCCTTTGCAAACGGATTCCGCGATCAAAGGGCGAATCTTGGCTGAAAGCTCTGTCCAGTAAACCGCATCTGCTTTTGGAACACCATCGGGATTAATTACGACTCCCTTTTGGCGGTGGATTAAAATAAATCCCTCCTGTTTTAGCTGCTGATAAGCTTTGTTAACGGTATGGAGATTTATTCCGAGATCCGCGGCCAGCGCTCGAACAGATGGCAAGGCTTCACCAGGACTCAGTTCTTTTTTCGCAATACCGGCGATAATTTGATTCTTTAACTGTGTATAAATTGGTTCCTCCGATTCCAGGTCAAGTGTTATAAACACATGCACCACCCTCCTTTGTATTATCTGTTATATTTATAGTATAACAGTTATAACATAATGTCAATATGAAATAGCAAAAACCTGCTGCCCAAAGTAACATGCGGCCAGCAGCAAGTAATGCAACTTCATCCGTAAGTAACGCAACTCCATCCGCAAGAAAAGATTGCCTAATCGCAAGAAGTAGCGCGGGCTCCATCGCAAGTAAAGGCAGCCCTCATCCGTAAGTAACGCGCATCCAACTGTAAGGATCGACGTATACGAATTAAGCCTGTGGAAATAATAAAATTTTCACAATACTTCACAGGGATTTCACAAATATGTTTTATACTCAAAGGCAGAAAGCTCATTTAATATTAAAACTAGACAAAGGGTGGAAATATGAGAAGGAAATCGCTGCTTATGCTATTAATAGGAACGATCATGATTATCGCTGCAGGTTGCGGTACGGCAAAAGAAAAAAATCAGAGCAGTCAAGATCAGGGGATGCCGGAAATGATAGATGTGACCTTGAAAATTGACCCAGAGCATCCACAGCCCAATAAAGAAGTTACGATCAGTGCAACGGTGACACAAGGTAAAGAAAAAGTTGACGATGCGGATGAAGTGATATTTGAAGTCTGGAAGGATGGACAAGAAAAACACGAAAAGATCAAAGGCGAGTCGAAAGGAAATGGGGTCTATTCGATTACCAAAAGCTTTTCAGAGTCTGGCGTCTATTACGCTATTTCCCATGTAACGGCAAGAGATATGCACAACATGCCAAAAAAGGAATTTACCGTAGGTGATGTCAGTGCTGATCAGCAAAAATGAACAACCGACCAAGCCCATGAAGCAGAACATCATGAGGGACATTAACTGTTCACAAATATTTACGCCTGGTTTCATGATCAGGCGTCTTCTTCATATATAATAAAGGAAGATTGAGGGGATTCGATGAAAAGGATCGGCATCATTTCTTTTATCATTTGTTTCATACTTCTGGCAGGCTGTAGTAAGGAAGAAATTCCAGTCCCTCCATCCATGAACAATATGTTAATTGTCTCCAATTTGAAAAAGCCAGAAATCTCCTTCGTTGATTTACAAAAGGGAAAATCGGAGGTAAGTAAATTAAACTTCCGAATTACCGCTATGGAAAAAATCAATCAAAATACGATTATTTTGGCTGGGGATCTTGAAGATTCTCTCTATCGTCTTCAATTGAAAGATGGTGAATTAACAAAGTTAAAGAATACCGGCAAAGGTGTGAATGATCTGTTATATCGGCCCAAGGACCACCTGCTGTTTTTCTCCAATGGCAAGAAGAATAAAGTCGGATTTTACGATGTTGAAAAGGATACAGTTATCGCCGAAGTGAGCACCGATAAATTTCCGACCTCAATGGCAGTTAATGATAAGAAAAATCTTTTATATGTAGTAAATGTAAAAGCAGCCTCGCTTTCTGTCATTGACATCGGTTCCAAAAAGGTAATCTCTCATTTTCCCATCGTGACAAGACCGAATGGGATCTTTTTCGACGGGAACTATGTTTGGATCGGGGGACACGGGCCCTATGGGTCACTAAATGAAAATATATATATTTACGATCCCGATACTGGGAAGGAAGTAGACCGTGTAAAGGTTGGGGTGATGCCGGTAGATTTCTACGGAGACGATTCCAGTGCTTATGTATACGCGATTTGCCACGGCTCGAGCAGCGTATACAGAATTAATATTAAAAACAGATCGGTGAGCGAGCCTTTGGAGGTGGGGGCCAACCCATATGATATTATTGGAGACAAGCAAAGGATTTACGTGTCAAGTTTGGACGGAGACTCGCTAGCGATAATTGATCGCACCACATTTACAATTAACAGGGAAATTCGGCTGAAAAACGGGCCCCATATGATGATTTTAGGTGAGGGAAATGAGTAAATATAAAGTATTGATCGCAGATGACGAAGTACAAATGCTGATGTTAGTCAGCTCCTATTTGGAAAAGGAAGGCTATGAAACTGTTACCGCTGAAGACGGAGCAGAAGTGTTAAGCCGCTGGAGCCAAGGGTCGTATGATTTAGTGATACTAGACATCATGATGCCGACATTGGACGGTTTTGCCGTTTGTCGAAAAATTCGTGAGGTGTCCAATGTACCGATTATTATGTTGACGGCTAAAAGTGAGGAGCTCGATCGAATTCGCGGCTTGAAATTGGGCGCTGATGACTATATTGTGAAACCGTTCAGCCCTAAGGAATTAATGGCCCGTGTAGAGGCATTGCTGCGGAGGTCAAATAATTTCCGACCACAAAAGCATGTGCTGGAACTTGGTGATTTGATCATTGATTTGGATGGTCATACGGCAGAAGTAAAAGGAAACCGGTTGAATTTAACAAGGAAAGAATTTAGTCTGTTAGAATTCTTTTTTAACCACCAAGGACAGGTGTTTTCGAGAGAGCAGCTGTTAGAGCACGTGTGGGGGTTGGAGAGTACTGGAACCTTGAGAACTGTCGATACTCATATCAAAACGCTGCGAATAAAACTTGGCTCTTCAGGTGATTTGATTAAAACGGTTTGGGGAGTGGGGTACAAATTCGAGGCATAAACTATGGTCTAAAGCAAAAAATTTGGACAACCATTTCGATTGTAGCAGTCATCACGATCATCTTTGGAACAGGGTTAACCTACTACTTATATGAAAAATTTTATGTTGAAAAGCAAAAAGAAATCTTGATCATGCAAGGGGAAGAACTGAAAAAATTCTATCATCAAGCTGCCAATAAAACAGAGTTTAACAAACGCGTCAAATGGACAGACGAGAGTTCCGATGCCAAGGTGATTTTTACCGAAGACCCAATGCTATTAAGCGCTGGAATTCCTTATGAGGAGTTTGCTGATAATAGTTTAATTACATTTGATGAAAGACAGAAGCTGCTTGCCGGGAAAAAGGTCATTTTTATCAGGGAGCATCCGCGCTTTCATCAGGATATTCTGGCGGTTACGATCCCGTTATTGAAAAATGGTCAATTGGCAGGGGCACTGTTTCTTTATATGCCGCTTGCAGATGTTTATGAACCGTTTAAATCCATTCGACCTGTTCTGATATTATCATTGATTGTCCTCTTGACCATCGTGCTCTGGCTGGGACACAAAATGACGAATCGACTGATTAAACCATTAAAAGAAATGGAAGCTATTTCAAAAAAAATGTCCCAGGGCGATTTTTCCCAAAGGATTGAAGTTCAGCAATCGGATGAGGTAGGCAACCTAGCAGCATCCTTTAATACTCTTGCCTCATCGTTGGAGGCGGTTGATCAAAAGCGCCGGGAGTTTCTGCAAAATGTTTCCCATGAATTACGGACACCGCTTAGTTATATGAAAGGATATACGGAAGCAATTCTCGATGGGGTCGCAGGAGATACGGCGGCAGTCGAAAAGTATGTTACCATCATTCACAATGAAACAGATCGGATGCAACGGCTCGTTCATGATTTACTAGATTTGGCGCAATTGGAGGATGATTCCTATCCGATGAGGAATGAACCATTGCCGTTTGCCCAATTGATTACCGATGTGGTTGACCGCTTTGAATTAACAGCCAGTCAAAAAGGGATTCAGTTGATACAGAATCTAGATGATGAAATTATTGTCAATGGGGACTCCGATCGGCTCGAGCAAGTGGTCAGCAATCTTCTTGCCAATGCGTTTCGCTATACACCTCCGGGAAAACCGATTCAAATTACTTTAATGAAAGAGCGTATGACTGCCGTATTAAGGATTCAGGATTCGGGACCGGGGATTTCAAAGGAAGAATTGCCAAAGGTTATCGAGCGCTTTTATCGTGTTGACCACGCCAGAACACGAAAAGAAGGCGGTACAGGACTGGGGCTGGCAATTGTTTATCAAATTGTGAAAAAACATCATGGGGAATTCCTGATAGATTCCGATATCGGCTGTGGAACAACAGTCATGGTGAAACTGCCCCTATTTGTCGGATAAGAAGAGCATGGGGAGAGATCTTTATCATCTTCCCATGCTCCAGGTATCTTTCAGATTGTTTTGACTGATTGTACTTATGGGGCATATTCCATTGTTGTTTTTTCGGTTGTTTCATTTTTTAAACTGCTCCTCTTTTAACCAAAAAATCCTAGTGCATATTTTACGGCCTCATGTATATCCTCTGTATCATATGCCTGCATATCCTCAAAACTAATCCGCATCTTTACATTTTCCAAGTCGTAGCCGCTGTCCAATTCAAGATCAAGCAGTACTTCATAGCCCTCGGAATTAACTGATGTATCAATGATATTAAAGGTTTGGATGGCTGTACCAGTGTCATACTCGATTGGGTCAAAGAAATCAGTCATTTGCATTCCTCCAGCGTAAGATTCAGTTGTAGCATTTGCTAATTTTTTGTTGTCCATACATGAACCGTTACAGTGATTAGGTAAAAGCTGCCAAAGCAGCTGGTGGTACTATCCTTTGAAATTTCTGAAAAAATATTCCCACTTATGGCGGTAATGAAGATTCCATAAGATTACAAAAACCCCTTGAACTTCATTTGTGATTCAAGTAAGATATAACTACGTTATTTTGAAAGGGTGACCAAAGGGCGATGATCAATTAATCCTATTTTAGAGAGCATTCGGAAAACGAAATTCATTCTGGGTAGGATTAATTGTGGCGTTTTTATAATTGGTATAGCATTTTTTATGGTGTACCATGACTTTTTGCGGCAAATTACCTCCTATCCGGATGTTGTGGATAAGGAGGTTTCTTTATGGATAAAGCAGATTCAAATGTGTCAATTGGGGCATTGTTTAAAAATAGAGTGATTCAGACGTTATTGCTTTCGACACTTTTTCTGCAAATTGGGGTATGGGTACGAAATTACTCGATTTTGTTATTTGTTGTAGAGCAAACGAATGAAAACCCGGTGGCGGTGTCATTCATCTCCGTTGCTGAGTTTGCGCCTATTTTTCTGTTTTCTTTTATCGGGGGGACGTTCGCCGACCGCTGGAAGCCGAAACGGACCATGATTTGGTGTGACTTTCTCAGTGCTGTTTCGATTTTTGTTGTGCTGCTGACGCTTGTTTTTGGCAGCTGGAAGGCGATTTTCTTTGCGACATTTGTGTCTTCAATTCTCTCGCAATTTTCCCAGCCGTCAGGAATGAAGCTGTTTAAGCTGCATGTGAAAGAAGAACTGATTCAAATGGGGATGTCCATCTACCAGACGATTTTTGCCTTGTTTATGATCCTTGGACCAGTTCTCGGCACCTTTGTGTACCAGCAGTTCGGCATAGATGTTGCGATTGCCGTAATGGGGGTAGCATTCCTGTTTTCGGCGGCAATTTTATTTTTATTGCCAGCCGACTTTGAAATGGAGAAAAAGGCAGAAACAACTAGCTTAGTCCAAGAAATGAAGGACGGGTTTCAGTATGTATTAAAAAGCAGGGTGCTGACTTTACTCGGCGGCTGTTTTGCCACAGCGGGCCTAGCGTTGGGATTAACACAGCCGCTTGGTGTGTTTCTTGTCACGGAACAACTTGGCCTGCCGAAAGAACAGCTGCAGTGGCTGATGGCGGCGTTTGGTGTCGGTATGATATTAGGCGGCGGCTTAACTATAGGCATATCGAAGAAAGTTTCACCGCAGATCTTACTCGCTATTGGAATGTTGGCATGTGCCATCGGGTTTTTCGTGATGGGTATATCCAAACTGTTCTGGCTGACTTTGGCGGCAGAATTTTTCAGCGGAGTATTCAATCCAGCGATACAGATTGGAATCAATACGATGATTTTGAAAAATACCGAAGCTGAATTTATTGGCCGGGTGAATGGGATTTTAAACCCAATCTTTATGGGAACGATGGTGGTCATGATGACCGCGAGCGGTTGGCTGAAGAAGACTTTCTCACTTGTCGCGATGTATGAAACCACCGCGCTGCTGTTCATTATCGGCATCCTCTTTCTTGTTCCGCTATTCAGGAGTTCGGCTGCTGTATTGAGTAAAAGTGAAAGGGCATAACGGCTGAATAATGGGGGTCAGGAATGATGTTGTAATTCAATTATTCCTGGCGCCTTTTATTTTGAAAAAAATAATCTGGAAAGTGTGATTAAGTTAATTATTTTGCCAAAAGGTTTGTGATAGAATGGATTGTTGAAAAGAATGGAAGGTGGCATATGAAATGAGTTTCTACCAGGTTTTAGTTTTCATTCATATATTTTCGGCAATTATTGGCATGGGGCCAGGATTTATTCTAACCACAGTAGTTAAATCTGGAGATAACATGACAGAGTTAAGACACTCTTATGCGATTCGCCATCGTCTGCATATTTATGTAATGATTGGCGGTACTTTGCTCCTTGTGACGGGTTTGCTAATGGGGTGGATGAATCCAAGCCTATTTCAGATGGGATGGTATGTCACAAGTTTAGTGCTCTTTCTTGCCGCGTTGGCAATTGGCCCAATCATGTTAACACCAAGATCGAAACCAATTAAAACACTGCTTGCAACCCATAAAGGAGAAGAAATCCCCGAAGAATATCGCCGTTTATCAAAAGAACTGTTTTTCTATGAAAATGTTGAAAACATCATTTTTATGATCATTATTGCACTGATGATAACAAAACCTTTCTAAGCTTAACCAAACTTGGGCCTTACCTGTCCAGGTTTTTTTACGTCTTCGATACTTTTAGTGTAACATCCCTTTGGGAAAAACCTGATGAATTACCCAGGTCTTTCTGCTAAGCTTACAATGAACGACCTTTTGGAGCGGGGAACAAGGAGGTTTCTTGATGAGTAATGAAGCGATTCTCATTATTGAAGATGAAGAGAAAATTGCCAGACTGTTAGAATTGGAACTGGAATACGAAGGCTACCGTGTGACGAAGGTATTGGATGGTATAGAGGCATTGGAAGTTTATCGGAAAGGTAAATGGGATCTAATTTTATTAGACATTATGCTGCCGGGGTTAAGCGGTATTGAACTGCTGCGGAGAATCAGAGTACATAATCAGCAGACTCCTGTATTGCTACTAACAGCGAAGGATTCCGTTGAGGATAAAGTATCGGGTCTTGATTTAGGTGCAAACGATTATATTACTAAACCATTTCAGATAGAGGAATTATTGGCTAGAATTCGTGCTGCCCTTAGATATAGGCCAGCAGCGGAACAACTAGAAGAATCTGGCTGGTTGACCCTTGCCGATTTAAAGTTGAATGAAAAAACAAGAGAGGTCTCAAGAGATGGTGTCGAGCTGGAATTAACTCCAAGAGAATTTGATCTGCTTGCCTATCTGTTAAAAAACAAACGACAAGTCTTGCAGCGGGAGCAAATTTTAGCGGCGGTCTGGGGCTATGATTTTTTTGGTGATACCAATGTAGTGGATGTCTACATCCGCTATTTACGAAAGAAAATTGATTTGCCGCAGCAGCCATCCCTAATTCATACGGTCCGTGGGGTCGGCTATGTGATAAAGGATGCCAAATGAAGCTGAAAAATAAAATCAATTTGTCCACAGTCGTCCTTTTCGCGCTGCTGCTGCTCGTCATGAATCTATCCGTTTATTTTTTATTTAGCCGGCTAATGGTAAATACGCAGCTTGAGATTGCTAAAAAAGAGGCGATCAAAACGGCCGAATCCTTTAATGATTCAAAACGGGCAATACCGGAAAAGGAGCTGCTGCGTGCCCATGTTCCTGTTAGCGGGATGATCCGGATTGTCCACGAGGATATAAAAAATACTGTTACAACGACGTCGCCAACCGAACAAAACTTAAGGAATTTAAAAGCGGTTTATTATTCAAAGGATGTAAATAAACAGTTGAAAATCGGTTCGCACAGTTATATTTTTTCTGCGCTGCCGATACTGTTACAGAATGGGGATTTGGCTAGCTTGCAGATTTATAAAAATATTGATGCAACCGTGTCGATGAGTAGAACCCTGCGTCTCGTCTTAACAATTGTGACCATTCTCGTTCTGCTCCCAACGTTCGTCTCCAGTCGTATCCTTAGTAATTTTATTATTCGTCCGATTTCTTCGATGATTAAAACCATGAGTGATATTAAAGAAAGCGGTCAGTTTAAGCGGCTGAATATCAACCATCAATCAAGGGATGAGCTCTATCAAATGGGAGAAACCTTCAACCATATGATTGATTTATTGGAAGCAAATTTTGAAAAACAGAAACAATTTGCCGCCAATGCCTCACATGAACTGAGAACTCCGTTAACCGTGATTGAAAGCTATGCGAGCTTATTAAAAAGACGCGGTTTACAGGACCCAAAGATTTTTACAGAATCGATCGAGGCGATTCATTCTGAAGCCATTCGGATGAGAGAGTTAACAGAACAACTTCTATTATTGGCGAAACTTCATGAAAAGTGGGATATCCGGCGGTCCCCCATAAATATAACTGAATTGATTCAACAGACCATAAAGGCTTTTCAAAGTGCCTATCATCGAACCGTTATTTTTGCTGGTGAGGAGATGGAGGCCTTGTTTGCGAATACTGATGAGCAAAAACTACGTCAGCTGCTTTATATTTTTCTTGATAATGCTAGGAAATACAGTGACAATGTCATTACTGTTTCCTTAGATACTGTAAATCATGATCAACTGCGGATTCAAATTATTGATAAGGGAATTGGCATTTCCAAAGAGGATTTACCGAAGGTGTTTGATCGGTTTTATCGTGTTGATAAAGCAAGAAGCAGGAAAAGCGGTGGTACTGGACTTGGACTGTCATTGGCAAAGGAAATAGCAGCAGCCCTCGATGTAGAAATTTCGCTGGAAAGTCAATTAGGCAGCGGAACAACTGTTTCTCTTTTCATAAAAACGGAAAATTAAATAATTCTCAGCAATTTCTCATTTTCATATTGCAAAATTGGGGTAAGAGAGAAGTGAGAGGGTGTTACGAATGCGTAAAAAAAATTGGTTGTTCATGCTGTTTTTCAGCCTTATTCTTATCAGCGTTTTGCTATTTTTCATTGACCTCCAGCGATGGACTGGTTCGAAGACAAGGGCTGAGGCACTTTCTATTCCGGAAGCAAGACAATTGGTGGAGCAGCGCTATAAAGGGGAAGTCACGAAGATAAGGCAGGTAAATAATCAGTACGTAATCGAAATGGAACGGGCCGATATCAAATATGAGGTAAAGCTGGGAATGGACGATGGTGAAATACTTGCCTTTACCAAAAAAAGCGGTGCCCAAGACGAAGCTACCGCTAACCAATCACTGCCACAACTGAATCAGCCATCCGTTACAACGGAAGAAAAGGGAAAAAAACAACAAACAGCCATTACGGAGAAAGCGGCAGCTGAAATTGCCTTGCAAGAGGTTAACGGAACGGTCGATGATATTGATTTAGAAACCACTGGAGACACTAGCTATTATTTAGTTGAAATTGAAACGGCTGCTGATAAAGAGGCCTTAGTGCAAATTCATGCGATTACCGGAAAAATAATATCAATTACCTGGGATGATTAAAGTTTTTTCTCAGCAAATGTTAATCTCTCGTTCCTTTTCTTGGAATTGCAAACTAAAACAAGCGAAACGGACTTAGAAATCGATGCACATACCGGAAAAATTGTGAAAATAGAACATGACCACTAACTGAAAAAATCCAAAGGAAGCGGAAGAAGATTCTTCCGTTTTTTTGATCTTACATAACTAATAGAGCGAAATATTATTATATTAAAAATATTTTTAATACTATTAAATTCTATTTAATATAAATGAATTATCAGGAGGATACAAAGGATATTTTTAATTGGCAGGAACTTCATTGTTGCTAAATGAACAAAAAGCAAATAAAATAAAGTTTATATAAAAAATATAATATTGATATAATGACAAAATTATTTTAATCCTATTTTACTATACTTTTAGGGTTAAAAGTTATTCGAAAAAACATCAAAGATTGGAGAGGTGCGAATGAAAAAGAGGAAAATTAGTTTAGCGTGGCAAATTTTTATTGGACTGGCATTGGGGATTATGGTTGGTGCTATTTTTTATGGAAACCCGCATGTGGCTGAGATTTTACAGCCTATTGGAAATACTTTTATTCGTTTAATTAAAATGATTGTTGTACCGATCGTCGTTTCAAGCATTATTGTCGGAGTGGCCGGTGTTGGCGACATGAAATCGTTAGGTAAGCTCGGCGGAAAAACACTCATTTATTTTGAAATCATTACTACTATTGCTATTGTAGTTGGCTTGTTTGCTGGAAACGTATTTCATCCCGGAACAGGTATTGATCGTTCACAGTTAACCAAAACGGATATTAATACTTATGTGGAAACGGCGAAAACAACTGAAACCCATTCAATGGTCGATACCTTCGTCAATATCGTCCCAACAAATATTATTCAATCATTGGCAAATGGCGATATGTTAGCGATTATATTCTTTTCTGTGATGTTCGGACTCGGAGTCGCGGCTATTGGAGAAAAAGGGGAACCGATTTTAAAGTTCTTTAGAGGAACGGCTGATGCCATGTTTTATGTGACAAACCAGATTATGAAACTGGCGCCAATTGGCGTTTTTGCTTTAATTGGGGTTACGGTTTCGATGTTTGGTTTGTCTTCGTTAATTCCACTTGGCAAACTAGTGATTGTTGTTTATGGCGCCATGGCTTTCTTTATTCTTGTGGTGCTCGGTATAACTGCAAAAATGGTCGGAGTAAACATTTTTAAATTTCTCAAATATCTAAAGGACGAACTGTTATTGGGTTATTCCACCGCAAGTTCCGAGACAGTCCTTCCAAGGATCATGGAGAAAATGGAAAAGTTAGGATGTCCGAAGGCAATTACTTCGTTTGTGATTCCAACCGGGTATTCCTTCAACCTTGACGGATCTACTCTTTATCAGGCAATTGCAGCGTTGTTTATTGCCCAAATGTACGGCATTCATATGAGCATTACTCATCAGATTACTTTGGTGCTTGTGTTAATGGTTACATCAAAAGGAATTGCTGGTGTCCCTGGAGTATCCTTCGTTGTCCTTCTAGCGACATTAGGCAGCGTGGGAATTCCTGCAGAAGGGCTTGCCTTTATTGCTGGGATTGACCGGATCCTTGATATGGCCCGGACATGTGTCAACATTGTCGGAAACTCATTAGCGGCAATTGTTGTTTCCAGATGGGAAGGACATAAGCTTGATAAACAGGAAGAAAAATTAGCTGCATAAAGCAAAAAACATTGGGTGTCTGGCACTTTGATAGTGTCAGGCACTATTTTTTTGTCCATCAGGATCCTTAGCCCAGTTCTTTAAATGTAATTTCTTGTTCATTTTCTGTTCATATTGCGGCTATAAACTAGTGATGTCAAAAGGAAAGTGAGGGAAAGAAAATGAACATGGCGTGGAAAGAAATGAAGAAAAATAAAGGACGATTTTTAATTCTGGGCTCCATCATTTTTCTAGTTAGTTTATTAACATTTATTATATCTGGCTTAGCAAATGGATTATCACAAGATAATGCTGCACTCATTAAGGATTTGCCAAATGGTCAATTTTTCATGACAAAGGAAGCAAACCAAACCTATAATCTTTCAAAAATCAGTAATAAGACCCAAACTAGCGTGTTAAGAAAACACAAGGATGCTGTAGCATTTTCCATTCAAATGGGATTTATCAATGAAGGTTCTGGAAAACAGCGGAGCGTTGCTTTTGTTTCTTCAACTGCTTCGCCGTTATTTTCGAAGGTAAATAAAGGCGAGGTTGTTCTCGACCGTTCGCTTGAGAATGATGGAATTAAGATTGGTGATACTCTAACGAATAATCAATACAATGGCAAATTCATTGTCAAAGGCTTTGTGGACCAGAGCAAATTTAGTCATGCACCTGTCGCCTTTATTAATGTCGCCGATTACAAACAAATTTACCGGATTCAGGAAATGCAGCTGATTTTCATACCGGGCGGGGATTCCGGAGAAACCATCGCGGGCCTAAAATCCTTTTCGAAAGATCAGTTTCTGAACACCATTTCCAGTTATAAAGCAGAACAACTGTCACTTAATATGATGGTTTGGTTTCTCGTTGTTATTAGCGGTATGTTATTTGCCATCTTTTTTTATATGATGAACGTTCAAAAAATTGGTTTATACGGGATTCTAAAGGCGATCGGTGTGAAAACAAGTGTCCTGTTTACAATGATGTGGACGCAAATGATATTTATTACCATTTTTGCGTTGACTATTTCTATTGCACTGGGCCAGGTTTTTAATCTCATAGCACCCAAAGGGTTACCGTTTAGTTTAACGGTGGGAACGACTGTTCAATTGTCGCTTACATTCTTGTTGATCGGGTTTGTCGGAGCGACGCTTTCAGGAATTCAGATTAAGCAAGTCGGACCATTACAAGCAATCCAACAAGGAGAGGTTTAATATGACAATTTTTACAATCGATAAGGTTAGAAAAACGTTCATGAATGGTGAAATGAAGGACGAAATCCTTAAAGGAATCAGCCTTTCTCTTAAGGAAGGCGAGGTGACAGCACTAGTAGGTGCCTCTGGCTCAGGGAAAAGCACTCTCCTTACTATTGCAGCAGGACTTCAGCCGGCCTCAGATGGTAAAGTATTATTTGAGGGGCAAAATATCACTGCTATGAACCAAGAACAGGTTCGGAAAATACGGGCAAGTAAATTTGGCTTTGTGCTTCAATTTGCCCATCTCGTACCGTTTCTTACCGTTGAAGAACAATTGATGCTAATGCTGGATGTTGCCGATACCAAGTTGAAAAAACGTCAACAAAAAAAGGAAATTGCCAAAATCCTTAAATTAGTTGGAATGGAACATAGAAAGGATGCTTATCCGGCTTCATTGTCCGGCGGGGAGAAGCAGAGGGTGGCAATAGCCCGAGCTATCATCCATAAACCGAAAATTCTTTTTGCCGATGAACCAACTGCCAGCCTGGATTCGAAAAAATCAAAAGATGTCATGCTCCTCATCAGGGATCTGACAAAAATGCTGAAAATGGCAACGTTAATGGTGACTCATGATGAAGAAATGCTTTCCTATGCGGACCATGTTGTCAAAATGCGTGATGGTTTGGTGCAGTAGGAGAAGTTTCACTTTATCGTAACGAATAGAGGGATAGTTAATGACGAATATTCTGATTGTCGATGATGATATTTATATTTTACAGCTATTAGAGATTCAGTTAACCGAGCTGGGATACGGAGTATTTAAGGCAAAGGACGGTACCGAAGCGCTGCGGATCTTAAAAAAGGAAACCTGTCATTTAGCCGTCGTGGATGTAATGATGCCGTTTATGGATGGATTTTCACTAACAAAGGAAATCCGCAGGCAGTATGATATTCCAGTTATTCTATTAACGGCCAAAAATCAAATTGATGATAAGGAGCAAGGCTTTCAGGCGGGTACTGACGATTATTTAGTAAAGCCGTTTGAACCGAAAGAATTAAGCTTTCGGATCAAGGCATTGCTGCGAAGATATGATCATCAACCGGATGATGCCATTGTTCGCATTGGCAATACAACGATTAATAAAAAAAGCTATGAAGTGACAATTGGGAATCGGACGTTTCTTTTGCCGTTGAAGGAATTTGAATTGCTTTATTTTCTCATGTCCCATCCAGCACAGGTTTTCTCCCGAGACCACTTGATTGAACAAATTTGGGGTGTGGATTATGAAGGCGATGAGCGTACGGTGGATGTCCATATTAAACGATTACGAGAACGTTTTGCGGGACTAACCGAGGATTTTCAAATTAAAACCATAAGAGGGGTCGGATATTCACTGGAGGCAAAAGGCCGATGAAGTCTCTTTATGTAAAATTTATCGTCATTACTATCGGGATTATGATGTTAAGCAGTACTACTGCTTTCATCGTCTCTAATGTCTATTACCAGCAAAAATTAAAACCGTATAATGACCAAAAAAACACAAAAATTGCCCAGGATATTGCCGCATTTGCTGGAAAGCATTCAGAAATTGATTTGAATGATTACCTAGAAAGCATCTCGGCCATTGGCTATCAAATCTACTTGGTTGATCCCAGCGGTAAAGGAACATTTTTTGGAGCCACCTTTAGAGATAAACATTTGACTCATGCAACAGTTGAACGAGTACTGACTGGCAACGTTTATCATGGAATTCAGAAGTTTCCCCGGAAAACCTTTGTCACAGGTTTTTTTGCTAATGAATTAAAAAATACCATTGGCGTTCCGCTGACATATAAAGGGAGCACTTATGCTCTTTTCATTCGGCCGGACATTAAACTACTGTTTAACGAGATGCATTTTCTATTCGCTTGGATGCTTGGATTATCGATTTTTTTGAGCATTGTGTTGGTTGTTTTTAGCACCAAATATTTAGTCAGACCCATTTCAAAGCTAACCAATGCAACGAAATCACTGGCACGCGGCGACTTTAATGTTAAGCTCGACATCACCAGGCACGATGAACTGGGCGAACTTTCCCATAGCTTTTTACAAATGGCGAGGAAACTAGAACAGATGGATGAAATGCGGAAGGAGTTTATCTCCAACATCTCTCATGATATCCAATCCCCATTGTCCAATATCAAGGGATATATAAACCTTTTGGAAAAGAACACCATTAGTCAGGTGGAACGGTCTGGATACATTTCAATTATTAATGCTGAAATTAAGAGACTTTCGACTTTAACCAAGCAATTATTGCTTCTTGCCTCATTAGATCGAAATGAAGATATTATGAAGAAAAAACGATTTAATCTCGGCCGGCAAATAAAGGAATTGGTGAGAAGTTATCAATGGATTATTGGGGAAAAAGAAATCATGCTAAGCTACTCCTTGCCAGATATCGAAATCACCGGCGACCCTTCATTATTAAATACCGTTTGGGATAATCTGTTAACGAACGCGATTAAATATAACCAACCGAATGGCACTATCGAGATTTTGATAGAGGAAAAAGATAAGACGGTATTCGTCACTTTTAAGGACACAGGAATTGGCCTCAAGGAGACGGAAATCGACAGGATCTTTGATCGTTTTTATCGGGCGGATTTAGCAAGAACCCGCACCACCGAGGGAACCGGGTTAGGACTTTCGATAGTTGCTGCGATTGTCAAATTGCATAACGGTAATATTCGTGTTTTCAGTAAGGAAAATGAAGGGACTACTTTTATTGTGAGGCTACCGATGCATTCCAATTAAATCAAAACAAGCATGGAATTTTTGCCTTTGTGCTTTCTGAACGGGTACACGAAAGTATGTTACTGTTTAAAAAGCGCTATTTCCGTTTATATCCAATCATAACCCCCTATTGTTTATCTTAAAATAAGATTGGTTCGCTAAAACAAAGGGGGAATATAGTTTGAAATGGCATAAACGGATACTTTCCATGATTCAGGAACGTCAGGACAAAAAAGTCGCTTTAGCAGTTGATACCTCAACGAATGAAGCTCCGGTTATCCTAATCAATAACATTGTGACACTTTTTGAAAAAGTAAAACCGGACACCCTATTGGTGCAAGCTGATTTTAAAATAAGAAGCATTACACCGGTGAAAAGTGGGATTATCAAATACCATACTCACGGGAAATCGTCCTATACTCTTGTGCTTGAATGGGCCAAAGAAGAGAAGATTGACACTTTGTTCTATGTCACTGATGTCACTGGCTTTCTGCCTGAAGAAATGGAAAGTGTTGATTTTGAATTATTCTGGCTGGTATCAGGCACCTTTATGCCGCGAATCCCATTTGGAAAGGCAATTAAGGTTGCATAAATAGAAAAGGCTGTTCTGTTAGTTAGGACAGTCTTTTTTAGTTAAAAATTGCCACTTTGGGTATTTTCAGAGAAAATAAGTATATAGATATTTATCGGAAAAGGGCGTTTGTTATGAAACTTGTATATTGGATGTTTAAAATATTGGTTTTGCCATTGTTAATGTTCATTGGAATTAATTTCATGAAGACGGCAGGATGGTGGGCTCTGATTATGACAGTTAGCATCTTTGTCCTCGTCAACTGGCTGCTTGACCGAAAAATCAACCAATATAATCATCAGTACTTTCTTAATAAATTTCCTGTTTTGGAGGGACTAAAGTATGGACAAATCATCTCGGTTGAATTGCTGAATGGAAAAGTTCTAGAGAATCGCATCTTTGCTTCCGCGCTTAGTTCAGAAATATTAATTGGTTCAGAACCGGTTTCTGATAATCAATTGGAGGATTTTCTAAACGGTATTAAGAAAACCCAATGGATAAGACTTAAAAAGGTAAAGTCGATTACCATCATTAAGTAAATCTAATAATCGACCGGAACTAAATTTGTTTTAATTATAATAGTGAAAACAGCATCAATAGAAAAATAATGATAAAGGTAAGAGCGGAGCCAATAATGATTTGATTTTGGATACTCTCATCCTTATTTATTCTTTTTAATATAGCTGTTAAGTTTAAAAACCACAATACTCCCAGTATGGGGGTTATCAATAACCAAAAAAAATACTGTTCCATGAATGTCCTCCCGAAAATGATTTAAAAATTTTAACTCAAATATATTTCGCAAGATAACCTTGATTTTCCTTTTTTATATTCAACTAATCTGCAAAAATCACATTGAAGGGAGGTGGGTTCTTCATTTGGATAATTTTTTTAATAAGGATAAATCAGATCAAGGGGTGATAAAATGTCTAAAAAGGAAATGACTGGATGGGTAAAGTCAATTATCATTGCGCTTGGAATCACATTTGTGGTTAGGACATTCCTTTTTTCGCCTTACATTGTGAAGGGGGATTCGATGAAACCAACGCTTCACGATGAGGAAAAAATGTTTGTGAATAAATTGGTCGATTTTTCAAGAGGAGATATTGTCATTATTAGAGGGCCGAAAGAAAACTATGTGAAACGGGTGATTGGTTTTCCCGGCGATAAGATCGAAATGAAAAATGACCACTTGTGGATCAATAACAGGATTTTTAAAGAACCCTATCTTTCAGATAATTTGAAACTGGCTCAGCAGCACGGAAGCCGCTTAACAGAAGACTTCGGGCCGATTATCGTTCCGAAACACCATTATTTTGTCATGGGGGACAATCGCTTGTACAGCAGGGACAGCCGTAACGAGCTTGGCTATATTAATGAAGATAGTATTATCGGCAAAAGTGAATTTGTTTTCTATCCATTAACGGACATCAGGGTTGTCAAATGATTTAGGAGGAGAATGAGAATGGAAAAAGTAAGACAAATCATCGCATTAGGCGGTGGCGGTTTTTCAATGGAACCGGAGAACCCGCTCCTCGATACTTATATTTTGCAGCAATCTCATAAACCAATACCGAAAATTTGTTTTTTAGCTACTGCGAGCGGCGATGCGGATGGCTATATTTCTAACTTTTATCGCTTTTTTGAACGCCAAAATTGTGAGCCTTCTCATTTGTCGTTATTTAGACCAAGCACCAGGGATCTGGAAGGATTTATTTTAGATAAAGATATTATCTATGTCGGCGGTGGCAACACCAAGAATCTATTAGTTTTGTGGAAAGAATGGGGACTCGACAAAATTTTAAACAAGGCATGGAATCAAGGAATTATTTTGGCAGGAATCAGTGCTGGTTCTATTTGCTGGTTTGAAGAAGGGGTAACGGACTCTTATGGTGATCAGCTTGAACCTATTAAAGCTTTGGGTTTTTTAAAGGGCAGCAACTGTCCGCATTATGATGGGGAAGCGGAAAGAAGGCCGGCATATCACAGGTTAATAGAAACAGGAAAATTACAATCCGGCATAGCTGTGGATGACGGGGCCGCAGTCCATTTCATCGAGCAAGATCTTTATCAGGCTGTCAGCTCAAGACCTGACGCCAAGGCATACCAGGTCTCGTTTGCTGGAAAAATAATTGAATCGGAGCTTAAGACAAAGTACTTGGGTGCTGAAATCTAGGACATATAACATTGATTTACTATTGCTGAAGGACAAAACCGTGGTAGAACCAGTTGAAAGTGTCCTTCATAAGCAGGATGAAGGACAAAACCGTGGTAGAACCAGTTGAAAGTGTCCTTCATAGGCGTTATGAAGGACAAACCAGCGGCGGAACCAGTTGAAAGTGTCCTTCATAAGCGGTATGAAGGACAAACCAGCGGCGGTATCAGTTGAAAGTGTCCTTCATAGGCGTTATGAAGGACAAACCAGCGGCGGAACCAGTTGAAAATGTCCTTCATAAGCGGTATGAAGGACAAAATCGTGGTAGAACCAATTGAAAGTGTCCTTCATAAGAGTTATGAAGGACAAACCAGCGGCGGAACCAGTTGAAAGTGTCCTTCATAAGCGGTATGAAGGACAAAACCGTGGTAGAACCAGTTGAAAGTGTCCTTCATAAGCAGGATGAAGGACAAAACCGTGGTAGAACCGGTTAAAAGTGTCCTTCATAAGCGGTATGAAGGACAAAATCGTGGTAGAACCAGTTGAAAGTGTCCTTCATAAGCGGTATGAAGGACAAAACCGTGGTAGAACCAATTGAAAGTGTCCTTCATAAGCAGGATGATTGAAGATGATCACGGGCATTTCCAGCAAATTAATAACTTTATAGAAAACAACCAATTTTGAAGGGAGCTGCCTCAATGGCAGCTCTTTTTCAAGTAAAAGAGGGCTATAATCTTTAAACCTGCTATATTATAATTACTCATTTATTAGATGAACAAAGGAAAATTTTCACAAAAAGCTCTTTGAATCTACATTTACTTGTTTTATAATTTAAAATGTTAACTTATATTTAACTTAAGTTTACTAATATAAAATGAGGTGATGATGTGAATTGGATGAGCCTGGCCAAAACGGTGATTGATGGTTATCAGCTGTCTAAAGAGGAAGCAACGGAAATTCTAAATTCAAATGACGAAGAAATTTTATCATTGGTCAATGCTGCCTATGAAATTCGCAAATATTATTACGGTAAAAAGGTAAAGTTAAACCTGATTATTAATGCAAAAAGCGGTCTGTGCCCTGAGGACTGCGGCTATTGCGCCCAATCGATTAAGGCTAAAACAGAAATTGACCGCTATTCTCTGATCAGCAAACAAACAATTGTCGAAGGCGCCAAAGAAGCGAAAAAGAATCGGATTGGTACATATTGTATCGTCATGAGCGGACGGAGACCTACCAATAACGACGTCGATACGGTGATTTCTGCTGTGGAAACAATAAAAAATGAAGTTGAGCAGCTCAAAATTTGTGCCTGCATGGGGCTGGTAACAGAGAAGCAGGCGGTCAAGCTAAAAGCTGCAGGTGTGGACCGATTTAATCATAATATCAATACTAGTGCCAATCATCATGCCAATATTACGACAACGCATGATTACGAAGACAGAGTTGCCACGATAGAAAATGTAAAAAGTGCCGGTATTTCACCATGCTCTGGTGTTATTTGTGGTATGGGTGAAACAGACGATGATATCGTCGATATGGCCTTTGCTTTGAAAGAGCTGGATGCCGATTCGATTCCAGTTAATTTCCTTCACCCAATCAAGGGGACAAAACTGGAAGACATGAACGATCTAACACCGATTCGCTGTTTGAAAATTTTAGCCTTGTTCCGTTTTATCAATCCAACTAAAGAGATTCGCATCTCGGGCGGCCGTGAATTCAATTTACGCTCGCTTCAGAACTTAGGGCTGTTTATTGCCAACTCTATTTTTGTCGGTGATTACTTAACCACAGATGGACAGTGCCCAGAGGAAGATTATCAACTCATTGAAGATCTTGGATTTGAAATTGAAGACAACCCATTTGAGGTTGATCGCCAAGCTGTTGCCAAGATTCATTCATAACAGCCGTTTTATTCTAGGATAAAATCGCTTAATAAGCTTTGGATACTATCGTTAAAAAGGTCCATCTAAGGACAAATCGACTGGACAAACCAGAGCAACTGTCCTTGATAAAGCTCTATTGCCAATCATAGTCTTGAAGTATAACCTATAACTAAAAGGCCTGTTCCAACTTATGAAATGTACCGTTTGTAAAGGACATTTTACATAAAAAGAACAGACCTTTTTCTATAAAAAACAATTTATTTCTGCTGTGCAGCCAAGAATACTTTCTGTGCGGCTAGCACGCCTGCACCTGGTTCGAAAGAGTAGTTGAAATCCTGTAAACCTGCTTCCAACAAAGACACGGCTTGAAGAATATCACTTGGGAAGCAGTAACCCATATGGCCAAATCTAAAGATTTTTCCTTGAAGATGTCCAAGCCCGCCAGCAAAATCAAGATGGTATTTCTTTTTCAAATGACCTAAAAATTCTCCTAGGTTTAACCCTTCAGGGGCCTTAATTGCCGTAATCGTTGGCGAAGCATATTCATCAGCAGTCAACAAACCGATTGAAAGAGCCCTCATTGCTTGACGGACCATATTTTTCATCAGTTCATGTCTAGCGACTGTTTGGGAAAACCCGCCTTCCTCCTCGATCAAATCGCAAACAGCAGATAGGCCAAAAATTAACGACACAGCTGGGGTATTTGGTGTCATGCCCTTCTCGGCCCATTCGCGGTAGCTTAATAAATTTAAGTAATAGGATGGTGTTTGATTTTTTTCGATCACCTTCCAGGCTCTGTCACTCACGCTTAACAGTGCAAGTCCAGGCGGCAGCATCATCGCCTTTTGCGATCCTGTCACTAAAATATCGATCCCCCATTGATCCATTTCAGCAGGGGCACCGCCGATACAGCTGACCCCATCGACAATAAAGAGGGCATCTGTTTGCGTACGGACGACTTGAGCTAAGCGATTAACAGGATTCAAGATTCCTGTTGAAGTTTCATTATAGGTAGCAAAGACCGCCTTCACATTGGTTAATGATTTTAAAAACTCAGACAATTCTTCTTCCGTACAAGCTTCGCCCCAAGGTTTTTCCAGCTTATGGACTTTGAAGCCGTACTTTTCACAAATAGAGACAAAATAGTTGCCAAACGCGCCGACGGTGATCACTACCACTTCTTCTCCGGGAGAAACAGTATTGACGGCTACTGCTTCCAATGCGGCGGTACCACCGGATGGAATGAGTATAATCTCCTGCTTGGTTCCAAAAATAGGCTTCACCCGGTTTGTCGTCTTACGATAAAGTTGAACAAATTCTTCACTGCGATGACTGATCATATCTTGGTTCATCGCCAGCTGAACCTTTTTTGGAATCGGAGTAGGACCAGGATGACGTAAAATATTCGGATACATAAAAAATTCCTCCCATAGATTTTTGAATCTTCGATTAAATTATAGCAATTATGTAACCCATTTAGTAGAGTTATATATATTCTCTTGGTGAAGGAGTATAATGAGTTAGGTTTTTGCTTTTTCGCAAATTGGTCAGAAAATTAGACTGGCATTTAAAATTGTAGTCGACAAATCTTTAGAGGTGAAGAAAAAATGAAAGTTACGCTCTTTGCAACATGTATCGTCGATATGTTCCAGAGCAATGTCGGAAAGGCGACGGTTAAACTGCTTGAAAGACTTGGCTGTGAAATAGAATTTCCTGAATCTCAAGTTTGCTGTGGGCAGCCTGCGTATAATAGCGGTTATGTAAAAGAATCAAAAGAAGCGATGAAACGAATGATCGAAACATTTAGCAATGCAGAATATGTTGTCTCGCCATCCGGTTCTTGTGCCTATATGTTCCATGAGTATCCTCATATTTTTGCAGGGGATCCTGTATGGGAGCCAAAAGCATTAGCATTAGCGGAAAAAACATATGAACTAACGCAGTTCATTGTCGATATTTTAAAAATAGAAGATGTTGGTGCAAAGCTGGAAGGGACGGCCACTTATCATACCTCTTGCCATATGACAAGATTGCTGGGGGTCAAAGAAGCGCCGATGATTTTATTGAAAAATGTTAAAGGACTAAAATTCACGGAGCTCCCTGGTAAAGAACAATGCTGCGGCTTTGGGGGTACCTTTTCAGTCAAAATGGCCCAAATTTCGGAGCAAATGGTGGATGAAAAAGTCCGTCATGTTGAAGAGACAGGTGCCGAATATCTTATTGGTGCAGATGCAGCCTGTCTCATGAACATTGGTGGCCGAATGGGGCGGCTCGGAAAGCCAATAAAAGTCATGCATATTGCAGAGGTCTTAAACAGCCGATAATAGATTAATTTTGGAAGGGATATCTGTAATTTTCAATTATATCCGCAATTTTAGACAGGATATCTGCAATTTTTCAATTATATCTGCAATTTCGGACAGGATATCTGTATCTTTTCAATTATATCCGCAGAATTACTTTCAAGAAAAAGTGGAGGGATTTCCATGGCAATGAAGATTGGCACGGAACAGTTTAAGGAACGTGTTGATAATGGATTAAATGATGAATTCATGCGCGGTGCAGTGGCAAGTGCCCAGGATGGGATGAGTCTGAAGCGCAGAGCGGTTACCACTGATGAGCTGGGCAATTGGGAAGAGTGGCGCAATCACGCAGAAGAAATCCGCCAGCATGTTCTGGAATACCTGGATTTTTATTTGGAACAATTAAGTGAAAATGTGGCTAAACGCGGCGGTCACGTCTTTTTTGCCCAAACAAAGGAAGACGCCAATGAATATATCCGCAGCGTTGTCCAAAAGAAAAAGGCAAAAAAGATTGTTAAATCAAAATCAATGGTAACGGAGGAAATCAGCCTAAATGCAATGTTGCAGGAGGAAGGCTGTGAAGTGGTCGAGACAGACCTGGGCGAGTATATTCTTCAACTGGATGACCATGATCCGCCGTCACATATCGTGGTCCCTGCTTTACACAAAAACAAAGAACAAATTCGGGAAGTTTTTGCCGAGAAATTAGGCTACACGAAAACATCCAAACCGGAAGAGCTTGCCTATCAGGCTCGTGTTACCTTAAGGGAAAAATTTTTACAAGCGGATTTGGGGATAACCGGCTGTAATTTTGCCGTTGCTGAAACAGGTTCCTTCAGCTTAGTTACAAATGAGGGGAATGCAGATTTAGTGACAGCACTGCCAAAAACACAAATTACTGTTATGGGAATGGAACGAATTGTGCCTACCTTTGAAGAAATGGAAATCCTCGTCAGTATGTTAACAAGAAATGCTGTCGGACAAAAGCTGACAAGTTATATTACTGTGTTAACAGGTCCGCGTGAGGAGCTGGATGTTGATGGGCCAGAGGAATTTCATCTTGTTATTGTGGACAATGGCAGGTCCGATATTCTCGGCGGCGAGTTCCAATCTGTCCTGCAATGTATCCGCTGTGCTGCCTGTATAAATGTCTGTCCGGTATACCGGCAAATCGGCGGTCATTCTTACGGTTCGATTTATCCGGGACCGATTGGTGCTGTGCTTACGCCGCTGTTGGGCGGTTATGATGAGTATAAGGAACTTCCTTATGCCTCTACCCTTTGTGGTGCCTGCACAGAAGTCTGCCCGGTAAAAATTCCGCTCCACAATCTGCTTTTGAAGCATCGCGAAATGATTGTTGAAAAGGAAGGAAAGGCACCTGTTTCTGAAAAACTGTTAATGAAGGCGTTTGGTCTTGGTGCAGCATCTCCAACCCTTTATAAAATAGGTTCAAAACTTGCCCCAACTGCCCTAAATCCTTTTACATCAGGGGATAAAATTTCAAAAGGTGTGGGGCCGTTAAAGGCCTGGACCGAGGCTCGGGATTTCCCGGCTCCCAATAAGGAGAGATTTAGGGATTGGTTTAAAAGCCGTGAGAAAGGAGACAAATAACCATGGTCGGTACCATTCAAAATCGTGATCAATTTTTAAATCAAATTGCTAATCGTCTTAATCGGCCGCGGATTACCATTCCGCTCGAAAGACCCAATTGGAAATATCAGCCGCAATATGAGGTATTTAAGGATACATCTCAGGATGAGCTGCTAGAAATTTTAAAAAAACAATGTAAAATAATCCACACCAAGATTTTTACGACGGATTTGGCAGGGCTTCCCGGGGTTGTGAATGATGTCGTTACGGAATATGGCGGCGGCCCGGTTGTGACCTGGAAGGATGAGCGTTTCTCCAAGTGGGGGCTCGATCCGCTTATGAAACAACAGTGGCCAGCGCACAATATTGAGCTGTTTGAGTGGGATTATACGTTGGGAGACGAAAATATACATAAGGCGGAGAATGCAAATGTTGGCATCACGATTAGCGAGATTACCCTTGCCGAATCAGGAACCGTCGTGTTGTTTAGCGATAAGGACAAGGGACGGACGGTAAGTTTCCTGCCGGCCACATCGATTATGTTGATTCCCAAGAGCAGCCTTGTCCCCAGAATCACTCAGGCGGCAGTAAAAATGCGAGAAATTTTTCAAGAAACTGGACATGTGGCATCATGCATCAATTTTATTACCGGTCCAAGCAACTCGGCCGATATTGAATTAAACCTCGTCGTCGGTGTCCATGGTCCGATCAAAGCTACTTATATTGTGATTCATGATCTGTAATTTTGAGGGTCGATCCTTGCTGGGGTCGGCTCTTTGTTGTGTTAATTTTTATGAAAGAGTGTTCAAAACAAGACTGTTTCAATTGAAGGGCAAAAAATATCATTTTTTAAGGCGGATATCTATCCGTTGCGGGCAGCCATCCATGTGAAAATGGATCCCAATAACAGTAAGCGAATCTTCAGTTTCGACGATTTAAGGCTTGTGGATGAAAATGGCGAGACATGGAATAAAATTGCTAACGGAATCACTGCTAATCAGATTTCACCAGAGGAAGCGATTATTTATCTGCAAAGTAATTATTTCCGTGAACCGAAGGAACTGTATCTTGTTCTGAACAAAATCCAAGCGGTCGATAAGGATGAAGACCATGTCATCGTCGATCCAAAAAATCAGAAAATCTTGAAACAGCCAAAAGGCCGTTTCTTAAGCAATTTGCGCGTAGAGGGAAATGATTTGATTTTTGATATGCATGCGAAAAAGGAATTCCGTTCCTTTCCATTTACAAAAATAACCGATGCCAGTGGAAGAGAAATACTCTCTAAATACAGTTCAATACTTGCAAGCGATGAAGAAGGAGTCACCGAACTGCACGTTAACATTCCCAATCTGAACACACGGCCAAATCCAATTTTCTTAGAACTAACCGCCTACCCTTCCTGGATCAAAGGCAATGAAAAAATAAAGATAAAATAAGGATGAAATGAAGATGCCTGACACCAATCAGGTGCCTTTTTTGAGTTTAAGTGGGTATTCGTGTAAAGAATAAGCCAAAAGAATGGTACATAGAAATATATAAATGCCTAAGGATTACTAGAAAAGTGGAAATATTCGGTTATAATAGAGTTGTCATATGTCAAGACAGTTAATATACTAGTAGTGAACAAGAAAATGAAAAAGGAGGCTTTTCTTTATGAATAACCAGAGTATGTGGTCTTTAAAGTTTTCAACGGCGGCACTTGTTCTGATCCCTGTTGCCGTAGGCATTAACTATATTGGTAAATTCATAGCCGGGGTGTTGAAACTGCCTTTGTGGCTTGATTCCATCGGCACGGTGCTGGCAGCGATGCTGGGCGGTCCGATTGTCGGAGCATTAGCTGGAGCCATTAATAACATTATTTATGGGTTTACGGATCCTATTTCTTTTGTATATGCGATTACGAGCGTGGCGATTGGATTGGCCGTAGGGATTTTGTTTTATAAGGGCTTTATTTCCGGCTGGGGAAAAGCAATGGTCGCCGGACTCATCATCGGATTGGTAGCCACGGTTGTTTCCACACCATTAAATATCGGCTTTTGGGGAGGTCAAACAGGAAATGTTTGGGGGGATGCCCTGTTTGCATTCATACTGGCAAACACGGATTCAACCTGGCTTGCCTCTCTACTTGATGAACTCGTTGTTGATGTGCCTGATAAATTATTGGTCGTGTTAATAAGCTATGGGATTTACAAAGGATTACCGCGTAATTTTGTCCAATTATACAATAACAACGATAAGGTAGAAACTTTGGATTAAGCCGTATAAAAATTGTTTTATCATTTTTTATACTTGTAAAATATTAGCGAATTTTTTAGATATATTAGCTAATCTATAAGTTTTATTAGCGAATCCAGGACATTTATTAGCGAATTGAAGAATTTTATTAGCGAATCAAAAAAGCAGCAATCTGTAGAAATGCCTCTGAAAAAGAAAGCTGGTGAAGCTGTTTGAAATCGATTAGCTTGTTTGTCGAGCGGGAATCGTTTGTACATGGGATCGATCCGATCACGAAACTCTACTATATTTTATTTGCTATCATCATTCCGATTATTTTGCCATCGTTCACGATTTCCGCCATTTGTTTAGGAACTAGTATAATCTTATTGATTTTTGCCAAGGTAATGCGCAAAACGTTGCCGGTTTACAGTTTTGTCTTTTTTGTCCTGATAACCGTCGTGATTATCCAGGGGTTGTTTAAGCCGGGAAATGAAACAGTACTGTTGCAGCTTGGTCCGGTGGCGATGTATAAGGAAGGGCTGCAATTTGCTTTAACCATTGTCTTTCGGGTTACCAACATTGTTAGTGCCTTTATGATTTTGGTGCTGACAACAAAGCCTTCAGACCTGGTGGAAGCGCTCGTTCGCAAGGGAATGTCGCCAAGAATCGGCTATGTCATTGTGTCGGTTTTTCAAATCATTCCGGAGATGATGACGACGATGAGTACGATTATGGACGCGCAGCGGTCACGGGGAATGGAGACAGAAGGAAAGTTGCTTGTTCGAATTAAAGCCTTCATTCCGTTGCTTGGGCCGGTTGTCTTGGGGTCGCTCATCAATACCAAGGAACGGGCGATGGCGCTTGAAGTTCGCGGCTTCAATTCCCGTAATCCGAAAACCTATTTGAATGAAGAAAAAACCTATCCGAATAGCCGATTTATACAGGCTGTAATGTTAGTCCTTACTGTATGTGCCGTGGCATGGAGGATGTTTTTATGAAAAAGATTGTGGTCGATCATCTGAAATATAAATATCCACTGAGTGAGGTACTCGCCCTTCAAGATATTTCCTTTCAAATTGAAGAAGGAGAATTCATCGGAATCATTGGCAAAAATTCCTCCGGAAAGTCGACGTTGTGTCAGGCGCTGGTTGGTCTTGTTCCGCATTTTTATAAAGGTGCCTACGGCGGGAAAGTTATCGTGGACGGGCTTGAGGTAAAGACTCATACGATTGCCGAAATTTCCTTAAAGGTAGGAATGGTGTTTCAAAACCCGTTCACGCAGGTAACAGGCTCGAAAATGACGGTATATGAAGAAATTGCCTTTGGGCTCGAAAATATTGGCCTGCCGCGGGATGAAATGCGCCGGCGAATTCATGAAGTGCTGAAGTTGCTGAAAATTGAACATGTGAAGGATCGCAGTCCGTTTGATTTGTCGGGGGGACAAATGCAGCGGATGGCCATCGCCAGTATCATTGCGATGAAACCTGATGTTCTTGTGCTGGATGAACCGACCTCACAGCTCGACCCGACGGGTTCCGAGGAAGTATTTCAGGCAATTCAAGACTTAAGCGGTCAAGGAATTACTGTCATTATGGCCGAGCATAAAATGGAAAAAGTCGCCCAGTATTGCAATCGGGTTTTACTGCTGCATGAAGGGAAACTAGTCGATTTTGCTGCCCCTGAAAAACTATTCTCCCGCGATGACCTGGAAACATATGGAGTGGCTGCCCCGGTGTACACTAGAGTATGTAAAGCATTAGGTATGAAAAAACAGGGGTGTGACAGCTATCCGGTGACATTGAAGGATGCGGAACTGGCCTTAAGGGGGTCACTCGGATGATAAAAGTATCCAATCTGTCCTTTTCCTACACCGGCGGAGGGGTTCCGGTGCTTTCTGATATTAATTTGGAGTTTGATCAGCGGACAACGGCGATTATCGGACAAAACGGTGCCGGAAAAACCACCTTTGTAAAGCTCTTAAAAGGCTTATTAAAAGCAACTTATGGGGAAATTTTGATTGGAGAATACGATGTAAAAATGAGAACCGCCGCTGAACTGGCGCGAAAGATTGGTTTGGTGTTTCAGAATCCCAACGATCAAATTTTTAAACGAACTGTTTTGGACGAGACCATGTTCGGACTGCTGAATATTAAAATGGGAAGATATACAGCCGAAAAGCTCGCGGTCGAGGCGCTGGAACTGGTCGGACTAGACGATAAATTATCCATGAATCCGCATGACTTAAGCTTATCGGAAAAGAAGCTGCTCTGTATCGCCTCGGTGGTGGCGATGGATACAGACATTGTGATTTTTGACGAACCAACGATCGCCCAGGACCACGCCGGTAAGGAAATCATCCGCCGAATCATTCAGAAATTGAAGGAAAAAAACAAACTAGTGTTAACAATCATTCATGATATGGATTTTGTTGCCGAGAATTTTGATAGGACCATAGTCTTTAATGAAGGGAAGGTTTTGCTTGATGGCAGTACAAGAGAAGTTTTTTCACAAAAAGACGTCCTTGAGGAAGCGAACGTCGAACCTCCCGGAATCACCCAATTGGCTAACCGACTAGGGCTAAAGAATACAATTTTAACAGTCAGATGAATTTTTGCATGAATGCGCAAAATAGCAAAAAAGGCCTATACACCAGTACGTAGACTTGGACTCTCGAGGTGGGGGTCTTACTTCTCGTTAAGACGGGATAAAGGAAAAAACTCAATATTTTTATCGAGAAGAAAATGGGCACTACCTCCATTTTCTTTTTGTTTGTGTTTATGGAAAAAAGGCCTATAATGGTGTTAGAGTGTTCACTAAATTGTTAAAATTAACACTTGTCTTGAATTAAACTATCGATCTAATACAGGAGGATGGAAATGGTAAGAGCGGCAGTGGCTGGTGTAATTGGGTTTATGCTCATTTTTATTGAGTCGATGATCGTGATGAAGTTCAAAGGCTATGAAACAATTGAATTTGGCGGTATTGCCCCATTTATTAATGTATGGGCAATGAATTTCTTTTTTGCCTTTGCCATTCTCACACAGGTTACAAATTGGATTGCCAGCAAGAGCAAATTAGAAGAGGATAAAAGTTATTAAAAAATCAAAGTAGCGCCGCAATGATTGGGAATTCCCCAGCTGCGGCGCTTTTGCTTTTGTTATTGTCCAGTTCAAGCTCCCAACGACTAGTGGCCATCCCACTTCTCCCTACGATAAGTCAACTTCGAATCACTAGCGTTCTTCGAGTTTCCTTTATCTCAGTCGAAGCGGGCCCCAGCCCATACGTCGTTGACCGGTCGCTTTCGCTTTTGTTATTTCCGATGCATTTTAAATTGTAAAAATAGTTCATTGTAAGTTGCCAGGTTGCGTTTGCCGAGGTTTTCGTACACCTCAAGTTTTTTCGTCAGTTCCGGTGCTGGATAGAAGCGCTTATCCTCAACGACCTCTTTATCTAAATACTTAAGAGCCTGTTTGTTAGGGGTAGAATAGCCGACATAATCGGTATTCTTAGCTGCCACTTTTGGATCGAGCATAAAGTTAATAAATTTATGTGCGGCATCGATATTTCGCGCCGTTTTTGGAATGACCATATTATCGAACCACAAGTTAGAGCCTTCTTTCGGAACGACATAGTCTAAATGGCCATTCTCCGACATAATTTCGGAAGCATCCCCAGACCAAACCAGACCGATAGCCGCTTCTTCATTCGCCATCAACATCTTAATCTCATCACCGACAATCGCTTTAATATTTGGGGTGAGCTTATCAAGCTTTGCTTTCGCCTCCAGCAAATGCTGCTTATTCGTATCGTTCAGCGAATAGCCTAAACTATTTAGCCCCATCCCGATCACTTCACGGGCACCGTCAGTTAACAAAATTTGATTTTTTAAATCAGGGTCCCAAAGATCATTCCAACTGGTAATTTTTTTACCATGGAGCATTTTCGGATTGTAAACGATGCCGACAGTACCCCAGAAATAGGGGACGGAATATTTATTTCCTGGGTCAAATGACAGATTCATAAAACGCGAATCAATGTTTTTTAAATTTGGCAGCTTCGAATGATCCAATGGAACCAGCAAATGCTCATGTCGCATTTTATCAATCATATATTCAGATGGGACAGCAACATCATAATTTGTTCCGCCTTGCTCAATTTTGGTCATCATCGCCTCATTGGAATCAAATGTTTCATAAATGACCTTGATGCCGGTTTGTTTTTCAAACTGTTTGATTAGATCCTCATCAATATAGTCTCCCCAGTTAAAGACCGTGAGCGTATTAGCGCCGGAATAACCCTGCGAGGTGTTCAAACTGGAAACAGCATACAAAATAATCGCAGATGCCGCCGCAATAATTAAAAAGAAGCGAACCAAATGGTTCATCGTTTACGCACCCCCATTCCGCTCGGCTTATTTCGTTGGGTAATAAAGTAGTAGATCACCACAAGCAGCATTGTGAACAGGAACAGGATTGCTGATAAGGCATTAATATTTAGAGAAATGCCCCGGCGTGCCAACGAGTAGATTTCAACCGAAAGGGTCGAAAAGCCGTTTCCGGTTACAAAAAAAGTAACGGCAAAGTCATCCAGTGAATACGTTAACGCCATGAAAAATCCGGCAAAAATCCCCGGTGTAATATAGGGGATGACGACCTTTGTCATTACGTCCCAGCCGTTTGCTCCGAGATCACGTGCAGCATCAATCAATGATGGACTCATTTCGGTTAACTTTGGCAGCACCATCAGCACCACAATCGGGATGCTAAAAGCGATATGTGACAACAAGACCGAGTAAAAACCAAGTTTAATTCCCGCCAACGTGAACAAAATCAGAAACGATGCCCCGATAATGACGTCTGGGCTGACAATTAAGACATTATTTAATGACAGTAGCGCATTTTTTGTTTGGTGCCTTTTGGCCATATGAATCGCTAAAGCACCAAAGATGCCGATAATCGTTGAAAAAAGTGCTGACAGTAAAGCAACGACAACGGTGTTCAGAACAATGATAAGCAGCCTAGTATCGTGAAACAGCTCGCGGTACCACTCTAAAGAAAAGCCTTCAAAGTTATACATTGTCTCTCCCTTATTAAAGGAGTAGAAAATGAGAAAGAAGATTGGGGCATACAAGATAAAAAAGATCACGACTAAAAACAGCCTGGATAAGGGAGATATTTTTTTATCCATATTACACACCCCGCTTCTTGGTATTCGTCATGAGCATGATCAACACCATAATAATAATTAAAAATACGGCAATCGTCGAACCCATGCCCCAGTCTTGCGTTACCAGAAAATGCTGCTCAATCGCCGTACCAAGAGTAATCACCCGATTTCCGGCGATTAGCCGTGTCAGCATGAACAACGAAAGTGCTGGTATAAACGTTACCTGGCAGCCGGACTTAACCCCGTCGATTGTTAACGGAAAAATAACCCGGCGGAACGTCGTCCACTTTGACGCTCCCAAGTCATTGGCAGCATCAATCAAGGTTGGGTTTAATTCATTCAGCGAGTTAAAAATCGGCAAAATCATAAATGGAATAAAAATGTAAACCGATACAAAGACAAAACTGAAGTCGGTAAATAATATTTGCTGCTGGCCAATCCCAATGATTTTCAAAAAGCTGTTGGCAATTCCGTACGTCCCGAAAATACCGAGAAAAGCATAAGCTTTTAACAGCAGGTTGATCCAGGATGGAACGATAATTAATAACAGCCATAATTGTTTATGCTTTGTTTTTGTTAATAACAAGGCCGTGGGATAGGCGATAATCAGGGAAATGGCCGTAATTAAAAATGCATACCAGAAAGAGCTAAGCGTCATTTGCAAATATACCGGCGTGAAAAACTTCCGATAATTAGTAAACGTAAAATCGCCCTCAATATTAAAAAAAGAATAGTAGAGAACGAGGGCAATTGGAACAATTACAAACAGCAAAATCCATAGTAAATACGGTATTTTATATAAATTACGGGTCAGCTTATTTTCCATGGCGGTCCACATCCGCGTAGATTTCTATACGCCGGTCAAATTCTTCTTCGGTCTCCCCGAGGCGCATGACATGAATGGCTTCCGGGTCAAAATAAAGTCCAATTTCATCGCCGACTTTTGCCTTCTTTGTTGAATGAACCAGCCATTCGTTCCCGTCCTTATCAATTCCGCAAATCTCATAATGGACACCGCGGAATAGCTGAGAATCGACGCGAACCTGTAATTTGCCGCGTTCCAAAGAGGTAATTTCCAAGTCTTCAGGGCGGATCACAATTTCAACCGGTTCGTTTGCGTCAAAGCCGCCATCGACACATTCAAACTCCCGCCCAACAAATTCTACGAGGTAATCTTTAATCATTTTTCCACTAACAATATTGGATTCTCCGATAAAATCAGCAACGAAGCGGTTAATCGGTTCATCATAAATATCTGTTGGAGTCCCGCTTTGCTGAATTGTTCCTTTATTAATGACGAAGATTTCATCGGACATGGCCAGCGCTTCTTCCTGGTCATGGGTGACAAAAATAAAGGTTATTCCAAGACGGCGCTGAAGTTCGCGTAATTCATATTGCATTTCGGTCCGCAGTTTAAGGTCTAGGGCGGACAACGGTTCATCTAAAAGAATGACTTCCGGTTCGTTGACAATCGCGCGAGCAATGGCGACGCGCTGACGCTGACCACCGGACATTTCGCGAATTTCTCTATTTTCATAGCCGGAAAGGTTCACAAAGCTGAGTGCTTCCTTCACCTTAGCTTGTATTTCCGCATTTTTTAATTTTTTGATGCGCAGCCCAAAGGCAACGTTTTCAAATACATTTAAATGTGGAAAGAGGGCATAATCCTGGAAAACTGTATTTACCTGCCGCTTATTTGCCGGTAAATCATTGATTTTTTTTCCATTAAAAAAAATCTCTCCTTTTGACGGTTCGGTAAATCCGGCAATCAGTCTTAAGATTGTCGTTTTGCCGCAGCCTGAAGGACCAAGGAGTGTGTAAAACTTTCCACGCTCAATCTCGAAGCTGACATCGTCAAGAACAGGTGGATCGTTATCGAATTGTTTTGTCACATGTTTGAACTGAATAATGGTGTTATTTTCCATAGCAACCTCCCCCATCTTAGTAGTATAAAAATGTTATCAAAATTGTTGATAAAGTGTTGTCATCACCAGGGTTCAGTCCTGTCGGTACAATACCGTTAACTTCCGCTTTCGATGATTCGGGAACAATTATACAGGATGCACCGGAAAATTCAATAATTGTTTAAATTTCTACAAAAAAATAACACCCCACTTTTAAGAAAAAGTGAGGCGCCCATGTTTATCTATTATCCATTTTGTTTGATAGCATTATTTCCTTTAAAAGCAGTACGGCGGATGAATGGGATCACCCAGCGGTCAAGGCCGAAGTGACCAGCGTTATAACCTGCAGTTAGGATAATGGTGCCTAATAAAATATCTAATGGGTTACTTGAGACGGTACCAGCAAACATGAAAGAAAAGTTCATTACTAAGGCAAAGAATACAGCTGCTGTTGTTAGGCAGCCAAGGATTAAGCCTAAACCAATCAGTACTTCACCAGTTGGAACAACAACATTGAAAATATCCACGTTTGGAAGGGCAAAGCCTTTTAGGAAAGATACATACCAGCCATACTCTGTAGCACCAGTTGGACCTGTTACAGGATGGGCAATTGCGCCTTTTAAGAAACCAGAAGCATCAAATCCACCTGTAAGTTTGTGTAATCCTGCAGTAAAGAAAGTATAACCAAGATATAAACGTAAAACGGTTAAAATTCCTGCAGCAACTTTATTTTCCCTTAACCATTTTGAAAACATTTAAAACCACTCCCTAGTTAAATATGATTAAAATAATTATTACACTCTTAATATAGCAGGATTATTTTTTTATGGGAGTGGTTTGTTCATGAATTCACATTTCCGTAAAAAAGATATGAACGATTTGTTACATAGGGATGTTGGAAAGGTTCTTTATAAAAAATGGAAAGACATTGAAAAATTTCACAACGAGGGCCAAAGTATTCATAAAAGAAGGAGACTTGGTAGGGCGAAATTAATACTGCCGGTTCTACCAGTGAATACTTACTTTAATTGACCTTTCTGGTAAATTTGGAATGGCAATCGTTAATTTGCTATGCACTTAGTTTGTCCAATTTTGCTATAATGAAGGAAAATATCACTTTTTAAAGGATGATCTCTTTGCATATTGAGAAGAAATTGGGATTGCTGCTGGACGTTGAGACAACTGGATTGGGACCTAAAACGGATGAAGTGATTGAACTGGCTTTGAAGTTATTTTCCTTTCGGTCAGATACTGGTGAGGTTATTGAGGTGTTGGAGGAAGACTCTTTTTTACGCGAGCCGCTGTCGAATTCGGCCCGCAGGAATTATAACCGGGCATTTAAAGTTCATGGGATTCCTTATGAAGCCGTACGAGGAAAAAGTTTTTATGATATGAGGGTCAAAAAGTATTTTCATCATGCTGATGCGGTGCTTGCTCACAATGCTTCCTTTGATCGCAGTTTCCTATATCAGATGTACCCGGAAGTGAATGAGCTAAATTGGTTTTGTACGATGAGGAATATTCCATGGAAACAATACGGGTTTCCCAATGGTAAACTGATCACTCTTTTAGAGGGGCACAATATAACAAACTTCCAAACACATAGGGCGATGGACGATATTACATATTTGATGGAACTGCTGAAGAAGACAAGTCCGAAGGGAAATCTTTATCTGCAAGAGGTTCTGGACTACGGACCGATGAGAAAATATCAACCGGCCGCCTCACAATCAAGGCTGGGTTAACATTTTGTATAGTTGCTACGATCCAAATTGTTCCAGACTTTGTAAAAAAGAGACGGGATTGTGTAAAAATGTGTGTGAGTAATGTAAAAAAGCACCTGATTTTTGTAAAATTATTTCATCGAACCAAGAAGCAATCCAGTTAATTCCACACTTTGTAAAAAAGAGACGGGATTGTGTAAAATAGTGCGTGAGTTATGTAAAAAGTCCCCTGATTTTTGTAAAATAAATACTTCACAAAAATAGAATTAAGATTACATGTAATTGTCCCTAGTCTTTTTATCACGAAATTATCATAATTTTGTCCAAAGATAATTGGGAAATTATGTGTCCACCCACCGTGGACAAATGTCCACGAGTGGTGCCTGACACCCATTAATGACACTCCTTAAAGTTTGGTGAGGTATCGATCTTGAATAATGTTACGATGGTGGGCTTCGTGGCCGGCGATGATGTAGGCGATGGCTCTGGTTGTGATTTCACTGTTGTTGGCGTAGCCTTTGTTTGTCCATGCTTCTGGTGGCATATTTTGGACTAAGCTGATAGTGGCGTTCCTTGTTGCAATAAAATCATCAAGTAAGTTTTTCAATGGAAGTTGATTGAAATTAGCGCCTTGGACAAAGAAGTTTTCATCAAATCCAGCTAATTCTGTTTGATCACCACGTCCCACGCGTAAGAGTCGATAACTCATAATTCTCTCGGTATCTGTCAGATGCCCGAGGACTTCTTTGATGCTCCATTTATTCTCGGCATAGCGAAAAAGAGCTTTTTCGTCGGAAATTCCCTCAAAAAGCATAATCACTTTTTCCATATTGTTTTTAAGAATTTCTATTACATTTCCTTCGGATACGGGCTTGACATAAGGAACATAGTATTGTGGATACTCATTTTCAGCAGGGCATTGTAGCATAAGAATCTCTCCTTACATGAAATAAACTACCTATACATTAACTTTATTATAAATATGTTACTAATCATAAATTAAAGTGGCCATTATTTTCAATCCGGCTTTCTATCTAATACAACGATACATAATGTCGCAATAGGTCCAAGAAATAAAGAAATAAAAAACCAGTTAAGACCGCTGCGGTTTTTCCCTTGCGCCAGCCCGGCATTTATGAGTGTAAGCGTCCCCCATCCGACAAAAAAATCATTTTCCATTGATAGCACCACCAATCATCAAATTTAATCTCATTATTATAGCAAGGCAAGGTGAATTTTACCTTAAAAACAAACCTCCTGCCAGATAAAAACACTTTCGCAGCACAACTGACACAATGAGTTAGTTATGCCGTGTAAGTTTAAAAACACATATAGGAAAGAGCTTGTGGAGTATCATAAAATTCAATATTTTATGCTTCTATGCTATAACTAAATTCAACAATAACGCTTATGCTAATAGGTGGACTTTTTGATGATAAGAGAGATATTGTTCAATAACTTCGTTCCAAAGAGTTGAAGACAAAATATTGAGGGAGATTTTATGGACAAAAAATCAAAATTGATTATTGCATTAATTGGAAGTTTGTTTATTTTTCTTTTCGGGATATACCGTTTGGTGGTTGAAACGCCATATACTATTAATTCATTAATTATTCCAATAGTATTTGCAGTTACAGGTTTTATAGGATTTGTTGCCAATTTGATTAAATTAAAAAATAAAATATCATGATTCAGTAATAGAGAAAAGCAGGGCGAATTGACAAAGGTATGCGATTCGCCCTGCTTTTCGAATGTTTTTGCACCTCAAAAGAGAACCCGTTATTAAAATCGAGACTGCTGCTCTTTTTTTCTAAAACATTTTATCAAAATGAACTCGTTTATTGATGAAATACATGATCGGCATCCCGACTGCCATTACGGCAAATTCACCAACAGCGGTGGTGAACCAGGTAAATAAAAACGGCAGACCATAAGCCAGTTGTAATTCAATCGCAATGAAGAACATCGTTACCGTGAACACAAGCGTATTGATAATCATCCGTATCCAAATTCCTCTAATAAAGCGGGCAGATAATATCGTAATAGCCAAAGCCAAAACTGACTGGCCGACACCGAAAATCAGATCATACTGTTTCATCGGTGAAAAGAACAAGTTTGTCAGGAATACACCTAGGACGATTCCGTAAAAAAACTTTTTGTTAAAGGCGGCGAGAATGATTAAACATCTCTGATACGCGGAATTGAATTTGACTAAAGCCAAATGGTGCAATGAATGCCGAAACAGCAATATACAATGCCGCAACAATGCCATTGACCACAATTCCTTGGATACTTGCCCGCGTCCCGTTTGACACAGATTGTCTGTCTTTTCCAGCAGTTATTTGCTGTGAAAAGCTATTTGTTGTTTTTTCCATCTTCATTTCTCCTTAGTTTTTTATAGTGGGATGGTTTCGAACCACTGCGATACTTACAAACTAATATATTAATATAATCGAAGTTCACAGTCAATGACATTATTTTCAAGAAAATTAAGGGGGTGCACGTGAAAAAGTTCAAAAAATGGGAAAGAACTCGTAGAAGATGCATGTGGAAGGTCTAATTAACACATAACTGGGAAAAGCCTCTGGAAAGTGCTCATGGGAAGGTCTAATGAACACATAGCCGGGGAAAATCCTTTGGAAAGTGCTCATGGGGAGGTTCAATGAACACATAGCCGGGGAAAACCCTTTGGAAAGTGCTCATGGGGAGGTTCAATGAACACATAGCCGGGGAAAAGCCTCTAGGAAGTGCTCATGGGGAGGTTCAATGAACACATAGCCGGGGAAAACCCTTTGGAGAGCACTCATGGGGAGGTACAATTACCACTTAACCGGGTAAACAACCATGATGCATGCACATTGTACAATTGCCATAATAAAACTCAGGGAAGCCGAACCCTCCTCTGAGTTATTATCGATAGCCCAAAGATTAAGTGGCCTTCGCCTCTTGATGAAAATTCTGTTTTGGTAAACAGGCGCTCGCTAACGCAGCAATCATCAACAAAAGAGCTGCAGTCACTAATGAACTTGTATAGCTCCCGGCACGGTCGAAAAATATCCCTGGGAGAAACGATCCGATGGCTGAACCAAGCTGATGACTCATATAAAGGAATCCCGTTACTATTCCTAAAGATGGGCCTTGAAAATAGCCCGCCAGCAATTTTACTGTCGGGGCAACCACTGCAAAATCTACAATACCAAAAGAAATGGCAAAAACAAATAATAGCCAAGGATGCTCAATAAAAAAGCCGATCCATTTCTCATTAGTTAAGAAGATTAATAAAAAGACAATTGTCAGCCCACGTAGAAAATAAATCCAAGCGACCATTTTCCGATTATCCCATCGGTCAGCTAAAATACCGGCAACAATTGTACCACCAGTATTAAAAATGGCAAGCAGACTGACGGCCGAACCTGTTACAGCAACAGAGAAACCACAACTTTGGGCGAGCGGAATAAAATGAGTATCCATAAGGCCCGTTGTTGTAAATTCACATATAAAATACGGAATAGTCAGAAACCAGAAGCCGCGATGGAGTAAGTAGTTCTTCTCTGCAACAGGCAGTGTTACATGATCTCCTAATGATGCCTGTGACTGTTTTTCTACACTTTTTTCCGCACCTAATCCTAATGGTTTAATTCCGATATCTGCCGGATCAGATTTCAGGAAAATGGCCAAGATTGGAAAAATAACCAACAGGAGGAATCCTCCCAAAAGTAAAACGGTAGATTTCCAGCCAAACGCATCAATTAAGAATAGGGAACTTGATCCCATCACCATTTTCCCGGCACCAAAGCCTGCTTCAACTAAGCCTAGAGCCAGTCCTTGTTTATCATGAAACCATTTGGTAACGGCGATCGAAGCTGTTACTCCGGAAGCCCCGCCGAACCCGAGTGAAGAGATGACACACACCATATAAAATAAACAACTGCCCAATGCTTTGAGCAAAAAATGTGAGGATCGTTGTGACACCCAGCAGAACGATACTATAAACAAAAATTCGCTTTACGCCATATTTGTCAATGAACTTTCCGATAATTGGCTGTGAAAGCGCGAAGACGATAAAGCTGACAAAAGAAATCGCTGAAACCATGCCCCTTGAAGCAGAAAATTCTTGCTCCCATGGTTCCATAAAAGCACCAAAGCAATATCGCAGTCCTTGTGCAGCTAATACTCCAATAAAACAAATCGCTAATATAAACCAGCCGTAATGAATTTTTTTAAACAAACATATGCCCTTCTCCCTTAATCAACCTTTTTCTTTATTATAATAAAGACACTAGTGTTGCATAAAAAGTATCGGAATTTTCAGTTAAAATATTTCACCTTTTTAGGGCCAAAAAGATAAATACCCATTTAAAGGTGGCTCTGTCCATTTGGAAATTTATTTACAGTTAAACCTGAAGACCTGTGGGACGACAACAAATTTGCTTATTAAGGAACAGCTTTTCCTTCAATCTTTCGAAGCCAAATATGCGCCGGTTTCCATAGTGCAGCCCTTAAATATCGGCTAATTTGTAGGATTTTTCGACTACTTTTTAATTCAATTTGCGCTAGAACATGTAGGCAAAAAACAATGAGTGCAATGAACACTTGATTCTGAATCGCCCATTCGCTTTGACCGTAAAACTTTTTTATGCTGAGGTGCTGTTTGATCCATTTGAAAAATAATTCAATGGCCCAGCGTGATTTGTACATCTCTGAAATTTCATCAGCTTCCAAATCGAAACGGTTGGTGATTAAATGGAGTTCATTTCCTTTTGAATCCAGAACTTTTATCAGTCGAAAATAATTTTCAGCACGATTTTGTGTGGTTCCAATCAACACCATTTGGTCCGATAAAACAGAAGAATTTTCCGGTAGTTTAAAGTTGTAAACTTCCCGTATAACAGCGTTCTTACGTAACCTTGAAAGAAAAAAGTAACCATCATCGGTCATGCGGTCAAAACGTTCGTAATCTAAGTAACCACGGTCGAACACATACATGCATTCTTTGTCATCTACCATGATTTCAAGCTGGCCACGATCATGTTCTTTTGCCGTAGTCATAACGGCTTTTTCCGGGTAAGAAGTGCCTTTTTCCATAAATACAAGCCGCAAATGCAGTTTTACTCCAGCCTTTGTTTTGCGGAATTTTGCCCATTTATGATTCGTCAAATTGAGTGGCAAGGTACTTGAATCGATGATTTTTAATGGCATCACAAGTTTTGTGTAATGTGTTTTGACATGAATTTGGGACACCAAATCAAGAAAAAGCCTTTGGAATAGATCAGGATTCATCCCATTTAAACGGCGTGACAGCTGAGAAATACTAATAGAATCAAGGTCAATTTCCTTTTGAAGCTGATCATCGAAAAGGTAATCTCCAAGCGCATGAAGGCTTTCCACTTCTTGTAGCTGCGCAAAAAGAAGTAATTTTAGGAACGACTCCGTCGTTAATTTCTTTGTATAGTAATCTAATTTCATCGTTTTCACCTGTTCCTCAAATAATTGAAGATTTATTGGTGAAAACCATTGTCCAAATGAAGTTTTTCGTGTAATCTTGTCCATGAGCTAGTCCTTTTATATTGGATTTGGACGGATTACCACCTGACCTATCCATTATAAAGGACTTTTTCTTTGCAGAGAATAATAAAATTGAACATTTCGAGTATTCCTAATAGTTAAATTAAATTAATGCAACACTAGTGTAATAAAGAAAAGATTAAATTTCCGGCAAGGCAATAAAAATACTTTATTACCCAAAAGGATTGAAGGAGTGCCTAGGATGTACCAGTGCAGCTTCTCCTATTTTTAGGGACTAATTGCACTGGCTCCCTCCTAGAATGTAGATATATAATTACCGAACGAGCGGATTATAACAAACCCTCCTAAGAATAAATTCTCAATCCAATGACACCAATGATAATTAACCCAACGCTGATTATCCGCCCAATGTTTTTTGATTCGCCGAACAGGTACATGTTAATGAGTACTGCACCGGCCGTTCCGATGCCTACCCAAACGCTATAGGCGATACTTAACTGCAAAAAATGAAATGAGATATATAAAAAAGCAAGCGATGCAGCGAATCCGCCAATATAAAGGAGACCATTTCGAATTGTTTTCTGCTGACTATACAATTTCAGCCCGGCAGCGCCGGTTACCTCACAAGCTGCTGCCAAAAGAACAAATAACCAGCCCATTATTAAGCAGCTCCTTTCATTGATGTTTTTTCTTCAGCTTTATTATCAGCCAGGTTTAACCCGATTACGCCAATAACGATTAAAATGATAAACAGAAGCATACTGTTATTGAATTTTTCGCCAAAAAGAAAGACATCCATCAGCACGGTACTAATTGTGCCGACGCCGGAAAAAATCGCATAAACCGTACCTGTAGGAATAGCTGCACAGGCCTTGGGGAGGATGTGATAATCCAAGAAAATAGTGGCAATAATCAGTATCCACTCCCACCAAGTTTCAGCTGTATTAAAACCATATACCCAAATCACTTCTAACAAACAAGTTAAAACGACATATATCCAGGATTTATTCATCTTAAACACCTCTCATAGATTGCCTCTTTCTTAGAATTCCCTGAATGAGCTGTCACATTATATTAGAATAACACATCTGCTGCGGTTTGCTCTGGAAAAATAGCTTAAAATGTTATTTGTGAGAAACCAATGTGATTTAAATCACGAATCGCACTTTGAAAGACCATTATAATAATTAAAATTAGGGGAAAATGAAAAGAGGATGGTGAAGAAAATTGGAATACAAATTTAAAACGCTTTATAGTGAGATTGGCGGACAAGAGACCATTAATCAGCTGGTTGAGGCGTTTTATCCGCGGGTATATGCAGATCCCGATTTAGCACCACTGTTTGTTGGGGATATGGAGGAAATCAAACGAAAACAAAAATTGTTTTTGCCACAATTTTTAGGGGGGCCAGCGTTATATAGCCAGGAGTTTGGACCACCTGCGATGCGCCAGCGGCATCTTCCACATGAAGTGACGCCAAAAAGAGCAAAAGCCTGGCTTCGCTGTATGAAAGAAGCGTTCGAAGAAATCGGTCTTGATCAAAATCCAGCCGGATTAGCCTTTTATGACCGGCTGACCCAAGTTGCCGGGATTATGGTCAATACACCGGATTCAGAAGAATAAAATAAAAATCCTCATCCTTTTATAAAAAGGGGTGAGGATTTTTTTGAATTTCGCTTTTTCGTGAAATGGATAAGGGACAAAGGCTCCCACTTTCTTTACGGGAGTACATTTTGAATCAACTATTTTTCAACACAATTACTTCATACGGGCGAAGTACGTTAGTCCCTACGGTTTCGTAATTTCCAAGAAGAACGTGATCATTTTTCAGCTTTGTACCAACTGCTTCATCTTCGACCACTACTTCTTCTCCGCTGAAATTACATACAACCAGCAGCCTTTCATCGTATAGCTTCCGTTCATATACAAATAATTGCGAATGATCCTTCAACAGCAGTTCAAAGCCCCCTTTGGTAATGATGTCCATTTCTTTCCGAAACTGAATTAATTTTTGATAAAAATAAAAGATAGACGAGGGATCTTCCAAGGCTGCCTTCGCATTAATCTCTTTATATCTAGGGTTCACCTTAATCCACGGAGTTCCTGTTGTAAATCCAGCATTGTCCGTTGAATCCCACTGCATCGGGGTTCTCGCATTATCCCTGCCTTTGCCATAAATCGAATTCATAATCTCCTCATGTGAATAGCCCAATGCTCTACGCTCATTATACATATTGATGGTCTCGATATCGCGGTAATCATCAAGCGACGTAAATTTCACATTTGTCATGCCAATTTCTTCGCCTTGATAAATATATGGTGTCCCCTGCATGAAGTGGAGACAGGCGGCTAACATTTTCGCCGATTCTACACGATATGGGCCATCATCGCCAAACCGGGAAACAATCCGTGGCTGATCGTGATTGTTCCAATACAAGCTGTTCCAGCCTTTATTATGCAGCGCCGTTTGCCATTTAGCCAGATTCTCTTTCAGTTCCACCAACTCAAACGGCTTCAAATTCCACTTATCGCCGGGCGCGCTGTCTAAATCCATGTGCTCAAAGGTAAATATCATATTGACTTCCTTTCTCTCCGGATCAGTGTAAAGAACAGCGTCCTCTGGGGCAGCCCCCGGCATTTCACCAACCGTCATAACCGGATACTTCGACAGGACTTCTTGATTCATTTCCTGTAAAAACTCATGAATTCTAGGCCCGTTCATAAAATAACGGCCGCCGTCACCATATAATTGTCCCTTACGCTTATCACCATCAGGCAGCTCCGGATTTTTCGAGATCATATTGATTACATCCATCCGGAAACCGTCAATTCCTTTATCAAGCCAAAACTTCATCATGTTGTAGACTTCTTTACGGAGTTTTGGGTTTTCCCAATTCAGATCAGGTTGTTTTTTGGAAAACAGATGAAGGTAATATTCATCGGTCGTTTCATCATATTGCCATGCCGAGCCGCCGAAAACCGAGCCCCAATTATTTGGCTCTTGGCCTTCTTTTCCTTTTCGCCAAAAATAATAATCACGGTAAGGGTTGTCCTTTGACTTTTTTGACTCAACAAACCATATATGTTCATCAGATGTATGATTCACTACTAAATCCATCACCAATTTCATTCCACGGTTATGCACTTCGGTTAACATTTGGTCAAAATCCGCCATTGTTCCGAATTCCTTCATGATTGCTTGATAGTTACGGATATCGTAGCCATTATCATCGTTAGGCGAATCATAAACCGGACTTAACCAAATCACATTTGCACCCAATAATCTTAAATAATCCAATTTCTCAATAATTCCCTGGATGTCTCCGATTCCATCTCCGTTAGAATCCATAAAGCTGCTCGGGTATATTTGATAGACAACACTTTTCTTCCACCACTCATCATTTATGCTCAACGTTTTCCCCTCCATCTTAAATCCTCTTTTTTCGCCCAAAGTTGAATATGCAGTTCACCAGTTGTGCAAACGTATGCATCTTTATCCTTTGAACGATGGTAAACAGTTTCTTTTAACAACTCTCTTTCTTAGGAAGTAGTTTTATTGTTATTTTACTAAAAATAAAACGTTATTCAAAATGGTTAACGACAAATGATGTTATAAAACTTTTTAAAAAGTGGTTGTAAATTTTTATCTATGCATTATAATAAAAGTAAATTGTGCAATCGTTTTCGCAAATGTAAGCGCTGTAAAAAAATTTAGAAAACGGGACGCATAGCACAAAAACAAATTTTTCAAATATGGTAGTGTCAAAAGTTCTATGAAAACTCATTAGGCGTTCAGCTTTTTCTGCCAAATATTTGGTGGAAAGGCCACGCAATCGCTCTTGACAAACACGCCAATGGTTTTAGGTAAGTTTAACAAGGGCGACGGGGACAAAAAGAAGGCATGCTAAATAGCCCTTGGTTTTTCCATTTTAAACCATTGGCTAGTTCGGTTTGTCAAGATTTCGCTTCGCCGATTGCTGTTTGGGTGTTCGAACCTTCAAGGGCTCTGCTAAACAAAAAGTTAGGCTAATTGTTCAATAATCCAGTCTTGTGCCAAACCAATGAGTTTAGACCATCGTGCAGGCGTGTTCGGCAGCTGTAGTAACTCCGGATTGACCACTGGCACCTTACCTTCTAGTGCGGCGTGAGGCCGTAAAAAGTTAAAGTAAGCTACAAACAAGGTCACAAAAGAAACAGACCCATGTTCAGAACCAAAACCGTGTGTGGAGCGATAATTGCCTTTAAACGTGCGATTTAACCATTCTATCACTTGTTTTAGTGGTCTATACTCTGTTGACACTGGATCTTCGTTTGTAAGCCCTATAACTTGCTTAATGTCGAAATGAATGTCGTGTTGGGCAAAAAAGTGCTGAGCTAAAAGGTAAATTGGATTACCGTCCACGACAAATGTTAGGTCATTTGGAATCTCTTTCAGCTTTATTAGGACATTATCAATGGCACGTATAGCTGACACGGTATCGCGATTAGGCGACACTGGATAAGACAGGATAATCTTTTTCACCGCATCAAAGAAGAAGAACAGGTAGTGCCAACGCCCATTCACCCTTATATAGGTTTCGTCCCCACAGAATTGATCTGATAGTTCGTAAGGATAGTTATCAACATAAGGCTTGAGGACAAGGGCTACGGCATTCTCGTAATTCAAAATACTCTGATGTGATATAGAAACCCCGTGAACATCCTTCATGAGTGCAGCTGTCTTTCGGGCCGAAAGGCCGTAATTAACATGGTAAGTTAAAATAAGCCCCAATGTGTGAGGCGAAACATAAAGCTTTGCTAAATCTCTACCTTGGGCCTTATAGGAGAAGACTTAGACAATGGCTGAAAGTCAATGCGAAACTGCCGGAAAATGTATCTCAACTTAAAGGATTGGGGGTCTTTTTGAAACTGTTTCTTCTCCTTTGAAGACATTCCGTTTAGTTTCTGTTGGTAGTAAGGACAGTCGTTATTCTTACATTTATAAACGTCAAAGTCTTTTCGCTCCTTGATTTTCTCTAGGGTCTTTGAGCAGTGAGGGCACTTTAAAACAGCCTCCTTCAAATATCGATTCTTTTGACTAAAAAGACAGGAGCATACCTTACATTGATACTGCCCTTTATCTCCATTATTAGCGTAAAGATATTCCGATGGAGCACCACACTGCGGACAGCTCATAGATTTTGGCACACGTACTTTTGCGTTCTTACGCCTTTGAACAGGCTTTAACTGTTTACCGTTTTTCTCCAGATATTCAGAGAGAAGAACCCGGTAATCAAGTTTCTGTAGGGTTTCAATGATCGGAAGATCATCAACCTGTAGCTTACGATAAGGTTTATTTACAGGAGTCTTTTCAGGTTTGTCAAACATGCCTTTTCCAATAAGAAGGGTAAGCAATGTTCGAATTACCTGATCTTGATGCTTGATAAATTCCATTAAATAGGTTAATAATTGAGGGTACAAACTTGTCACTTCCAATCTAGGATGTTGTGTGTGTGGTAACCTCAATTATCCTTAGATTTTAGGGGGTGGCAAGTTTTTTGCATTTAAAGCCCTTTAAATCAAGGATTATTAACCTTTCTAATATTAAAGTTTTGACAATACGTCAAATATTTAGGAGGGGGAAAAATGAAAAAGACGCTTTCAATTTTTATGATGGTTGTCTTAATGCTTGGTGTTCTGTCTGCTTGTGGACCAAAAAAAGATTCAAGCAGCACCACAAATAGTAAGGAAGGTGCAAAACCGGAAAAACTGATTGTCTGGGAAGACCAAGATAAAGGAGTAGCATTAAAAGATGCTGCACAAAAGTTTGAAAAAGAAAATGGAATTAAAATTGAATTCAAAGAATTCAATATTACAAAAATGCAGGAAAACCTTGCATTAGATGGTAATACAGAAAAAGCACCAGACGTCATTACGATGTCACATGATGGGGTAGGACCTTCTGTCGTTAAGGGATACATTAAACCTCTTGAAGTAAGTGATGAAGTTCTATCTAAATTTACAAAGTCTTCAGTGGATGCTTTCAGATATGAGGGAAAACTTTATGCTCTTCCAAAAGCAGTAGAAACTCCGGTATTCATTTACAATAAAAAACTATTGCCAGAAGTACCAACAACGATGGATGAAGTTTACCAAAAGTCAAAAGAGGTAACGAAAAACGGAAATTATGGTTTCTTAGCCATTTGGGATGATTTCTATCATGCCCATGGAATATTTGCAGGATTTGGAGCATATGTATTTGGCCAAAAAGATAATCAACTTAATGTTAAAGATATTGGTTTAAATAATGATAAAGCTGTGGAAGCAGTTAACTATATTAATAAATGGTATGCAGAAGGCCTGTTCCCGCGTGGAATTATCGGTGAGAAATCAAATGAATGGGTTTTTTAAAGAAGGTAAAGCTTTTGCTGTACAAAATGGTCCTTGGGCATTTAAAGATTATCAAGATGCAGGAATTGATATGGGTGTTGCACCGATGCCTAAATTACCAAATGGACAGCCGGTAAAAACATTTATGGGTGTCAAAGGTTGGTTCGTTACTAGCTTTAGCAAGAATTCAGAATGGGCACAAAAATTTGTTGAATATATTACCAATGAGGAAAATGCAAAGAAACGATTTGAATTAACTGGTGAAATTCCTCCGTTAAAATCATTAATCGAAGACGAAAACTTCGTGAAAAATAATGAAGGGGCCGCTGCTGTTATGGCTCAGTCACAAGTAGCCATTCCAATGCCAAGTGTTCCAGAAATGGCTGAGGTATGGGATCCAATGAAAAATGCTGTTCAAACTGTCGTAACAGGTAAGGCTGATGCTAAAAAAGCACTTGATAATGCAGTAAAACAAATTAATCAAAATATTGAAACAAATCATAGTGGAAAATAATTTGATTTAAAAAGGCAGCGCCCCTATAGAGGTGGTGCTGCCTCAATTTTGTTTAAGCTAAAACAAAGGAATGAAGTAGAAAGGGGTTACCTTTCAGTGGAAAAAGTGAAAAAAACTAATCATGGGAAAGTTGCTGTAACACTTTCAGTAATACCTGGGCTTGGACAAATATATAATCGCCAATTTTTAAAAGGAATTGTCTTTTTAATTTTAACGTTCTCATTTATTGTGGTTTTTAAGGACATTTTAAACATTGGTTACTGGGGAATCGTCACACTAGGTGAGGAATTACCAAGAGATAATTCAATATTTCTATTAGTTTATGGGATTATCGCTATTCTTTTAACTATTTTTGGACTGGGATTCTTTTTATTTAATTTACGGGATGCATATAAAAATGGAAAAAAACGTGACTTAGGGATTCCTTTGAGCACGATAAAGGGCCAATATCACACCTTGATAAATGAAGGTTTTCCCTATTTAATGATCACGCCTGGATTCTTTCTTTTAATATTTGTTGTCATTTTACCTATCATTTTCGTGTTATTGCTTTCATTTACCAATTACAATTTATACCATCAATGGCCAGCGAAACTGGTAGATTGGGTAGGCATAGAAAACTATTTGAAATTGTTTACCTTAGATATATGGCGTAATACCTTTATAAATGTTTTCTCATGGACAATTATTTGGACTTTTGGGGCAACGACATTTCAAATTGCTCTTGGAGTCTTTTTGGCTGTGTTAATTAATCAAAAAGATTTAAAGGGCAAGGCGATTATCCGAACGATATTAATTCTACCTTGGGCTGTTCCTGCATTTGTTTCAATCTTGATCTTTGCCGGATTATTTAATGAAAGTTTTGGGGCCATTAACACAACTATTTTACATGCACTCGGCATTGGGCCGATTCCGTGGATGACTGAAGCAGCTTGGACGAGAATAGCGCTTATTTTTATTCAAACATGGCTCGGCTTTCCATTTATTTTTGCAATGGTTACCGGGGTACTACAAGCTATTCCTGAGGAATTGTATGAAGCAGCTACGATTGATGGAGCAAATATGTGGCAAAAATTCCGTCACATTACGTTCCCGTTAATTTTATTTGCTACCGTGCCAATTTTGATAACCCAATATACATTTAACTTTAATAACTTTAATATTATTTACCTATTTAATACGGGGGGACCGGCAATTTCAGGTCAAAATGCCGGTGGCACAGATATTTTGATTTCCTGGATCTACAATCTAACCGTAACAAAACAAGAATATGGAATGGCTGCCGCGATTACATTAATACTTTCAACGGTTGTCATATTAGTATCTCTTTGGCAATTTAGGAAAACAAATGCATTCAAAGAGGAGGATATAATGTGATATGAGCATAAAGAGGCAAAAAATCATTCGCTTGTCGCTGACATATCTTGTTGTTATGATCATGGCAGTAATTATCATTTATCCAATTCTGTGGGTAATAGGAGCTTCTATGACTCCAGGAACGAGTTTATCAAGCTCTTCCTTGATTCCTAAGAATCCTACATGGGAACATTTTAAAACCATTTTTAATCTCGAGAAAAGTAACTATCTGATATGGTATTGGAATACGTTGAAAATCAGCTTGATTACGATGGTATCATCAGTAATCGTCATTAGTTTTACGGCCTATGCATTTTCCCGATATCAATTTATTGGAAGAAAGCATGGATTAGTCACTTTTTTAATGTTGCAAATGATCCCGAATTTTGCCGCTTTGATTGCCATTTTTGTATTGGCGAGAGCAGCCAATTTACTTGATACCCATGCTGGTCTAATCTTAATTTACGTTGGTGGAGCCATCCCGATGAATACATGGCTGATGAAGGGATATTTAGATTCAATTCCGAAAGAATTGGACGAAAGTGCAAGAATGGATGGAGCTGGGCATATGAGAATTTTCATTCAAATTATTATGCCGCTGGCGAAGCCAATTATTGCAGTTGTTGCATTATTTAATTTTATTACCCCGTTTACAGATTTTATTCTAGCAAAAGTCATTTTACGTTCACCCGAAAAATATACGTTGGCGGTAGGATTATATGACTTAGTTTCAAGACAGTATGGGAGTGAATTTACTACCTTTGCTGCTGGATCAGTTTTAATCGCTATCCCTATTTCAATTTTGTTTTTATCATTCCAAAAGTATTTTGTTACAGGATTAACCGCTGGAGGAGTAAAAGGATAACAGGGAGGGAGACTTTCCCAGCCTATTAATAGCATGATAAGACTATATCGTATATGGAGTGAAGAGTGAATGTTAGAAGATTCTAGTTTTGCAATTCAGCCTAGTCAATCTAAGATTTTTGCGAAATCAACCTTTTTTGACATTGGTAATGTGGTTTCGAGCCAAAAGAGTGGACCAGAAGTTATATTGCAGACGGAAACCGGGAAGGTAATCATAAAATTTATTCGAGAGGATATTGTCCAAATTACCGCCAATCCATTAGGAGATTCATGCTTTGTCAGCAGTCCTGCTGTTGTAGCTGAATCTCAGCCTATTGATATAAAGTACAGAGAAGAGACGGACAGTATCTATTGTCATTCATTAAAGTTGATCTTAGCTATTACAAAATGTCCACTTCGTATAACTATTTTAGATGCAAAAGGAAACGTAATTGTAAGCGAAGGACAAAGAGGAATGGGGTACGGGAGTTCAAAGGAAGTCATCTGCTTTAAAGAAATGTCGGAAACAGATTATTTCTATGGCTTCGGCGAGAAGACGGGGTATTTAAATAAGCGTGGGGAAAAATTGACGATGTGGAATACCGATGTCTACGCACCACATAATCCTGAGACAGACCCACTATATCAATCCATCCCATTTTTTATCACATTAAGAGATGGAAAAGCTCATGGAGTTTTCTTTGATCATACATTTCGCTCAACCTTTGATTTACAATCAGAGGAAAAATATTATTCTTTTTCGGCTGATGGCGGCTTATTAAATTATTATGTAATGGTTGGCCCAAGTCCGAGAGATGTGCTGGAACAGTATACATTCTTAACAGGAAGAATGCCAATCCCTCCGAAGTGGGCAATTGGTTATCATCAATCACGATATAGTTATGAAACGGAAGAGGAAGTTCTTACTCTTGCAAAAACATTTATCAAAAAGGAAATTCCTTTAGATGCCATATATCTTGATATTCACTACATGGATGGTTATAGGGTGTTTACTTTTGATAAGAATAAATTTCCAAATCCTGAAAAAATGGTTACCGAATTAAAAAAGTTAGGGATAAGAATTGTCCCTATAGTTGACCCAGGTGTAAAACAAGATGTGGAATATCCGATCTATAAAGAAGGAATTCAACAAGATTATTTTTGCAAATATATTGAAGGTCCTGTCTATATTGGAGATGTATGGGCTGGGAGGAGTGTATTCCCCGACTTTACGAAAAAAAGTGTGAAAGAATGGTGGGGGACCAAACATAAATATTATACTGATCTGGGTATTGAAGGAATCTGGAATGATATGAATGAACCAGCCGTATTTAATGAATCCAAAACCATGGATCTTTCAGTGATGCATCATAATAACGGAAATCCAAAATCGCATCGTGAACTGCATAATCTTTACGGATTGTTAATGAGTGAGGCAACCTATGAAGGGTTGAAAAAAGAACTGAATGGTCTTCGTCCGTTTGTATTAACTCGTGCTGGTTATTCGGGCATCCAGCGGTATGCAGCAGTATGGACTGGGGATAATCGAAGTTTTTGGGAACATCTACAGATGACGCTGCCAATGATTATGAATTTGGGTCTTTCAGGAGTGGCATTTTCCGGTGCGGATGTGGGTGGATTTGCTCATAACTCTAACGGTGAGCTACTGACAAGATGGACTCAGGTTGGCGCCTTCACACCATATTTTAGAAATCATTCTGTATTGGAGTCAGTTCGCCAGGAACCATGGTCATTTGGCGAAAAATACGAAGAAATTATGAAACGATACATTGAACTTCGCTATGAATGGCTCCCACAACTGTATACATTATTTGTTGAATCAAACCGGACTGGGGCCCCGATTATGCGTCCGTTATTCTTTGAATATCCATCTGATGAACAAACGTATCAAATTTCTGATCAATTCATGTTTGGAGATAACGTGATCATTGCTCCAATCATGGAACCTGGTAAAACACATAGAACTGTTTTTTTACCGGAAGGAAGATGGGTGGATTATTGGACTGAGGAAGATTATGATGGAAAACAATATCATTTAGTCAAAGCAGAATTAAACACACTTCCTATTTTTGTGAAAAAAGGGAGTATGATTCTTCATGGCCAGAAGAAATTGTCTACCAATATTAAGGATAAGAAGTTGTTTCTGCATTTTTATTATGAACCAAATTCCACATCTTCTTTTACACTTTACGATGATGATGGCATGACGTTTTCTTATCTGGATGGTGTTTATTTCAAACAAACATTTGAGGTAAAAACAACTCTTGGAAAGATTGAAATATACACAAAAACAGAGGGATCTTATCAGCCGGAATGGTCAGAAATTGAGTTTGTCATACACGGATCACAAAAAGATTTTGATCTTTATTTAAATGGTAGTCAATTAGATATAATAAAAGAACAAGATAGGGTAACAGCTTTAATGTATCATTGAAAAATAAGAGATTTACCTTCTTTGAGAGGGGAAAAATATAATGACCGTAACCATTAAGGACGTAGCAAAGCTCGCCAATGTAGCACCTTCGACGGTTTCAAGAGTTATCGCAGATAGTCCGCGTATCAGTGAAGAAACAAAGCAAAAAGTAAAAAGGGCAATGGAACAGCTTGGCTACCATCCTAATATAAATGCTAGAAATCTAGTTAGTAAATCAACACAGACGATTGGACTTGTAATGCCAAGCTCAAAGGATGTTGGTTTTCAAAATCCTTTTTTTCCAACAGTGTTACAAGGAATTAGTGAGGGAGCACAGGAAAAATATTATGCTTTGCATATGACGACAGGCAAATCTGAAAAAGAAATTCTTGATGCGGTCATACAGATGGTCGAGGGTCGACGTGTTGACGGAGTTGTACTCCTTACTTCAAGGGTTCGTGATCAGGTCATCTCATATTTACGGAAAAGGAAATTCCCATTTGTACTAATCGGGAAGCCCTACCAAGATATTGAAGAAATTACGCATGTTGATAATGATAATATCCGAGCGATGAAAGAGGCCACGGAATACTTACTTCATTTAGGTCATCGGCATATTGCTTTCATTGGTGGGACCCGGGAACTGATGGTAACTTTAGACCGCCTGGATGGCTATGAAAAGGCCTTGCAGGAAGCAGGTATTCTGGTAAAACCTGAATATATTGTTCATGAGGAATTTTTATGGGAAGGCGGACAGGAGGCAGTCCGTGAATTAATGGCACTTGATGAGCCGCCAACAGCCCTTGTTGTCGTTGATGATTTTATGGCGCTAGGAGTATTGAACACGCTTGATGAATTGGGTATACAGGTACCTCAAGATCTATCGATAGTCAGCTTTAATAATGTTTTGCTTGCGGAAATGTCCAGACCCCCATTAACTTCGGTGGACATCAATATATTTGAACTTGGATACCAAGCAACGAAGAACTTAATTTTAATGATTGAAAATGATAAGGAACCTGTGAAACGGTTGATTATTTCGCATCGCTTGGTGGAACGTTCATCATGCGCTAAATACAACTAGGATTGGAAAGGATTTAACATGAAAAGAATATGGTGGAAAGAAGCTGTCGCCTATCAAATTTATCCCCGCAGTTTTATGGATTCCAATGGTGATGGGATAGGCGATATAAAAGGAATCATTGCAAAGCTTGATTATTTAAAGGATCTGGGAATTGATGTTATTTGGGTTTCTCCGATGTACCAATCCCCGAATGATGATAATGGCTATGATATAAGTAACTATCAGGAAATTATGGCGGAGTTCGGAACGATGGAGGATTTCGATCATTTATTGGCAGAAACCCATAAACGGGGGATGAAGCTGATTCTTGACCTTGTTATTAATCACACCAGTGATGAACATCGGTGGTTTATTGAATCTCGCTCTTCCAAGGATAGTCCGAAGCGGGACTGGTATATTTGGCGGGATGGAAAAGCCGGGAAGGAGCCAAATAACTGGGAAAGTATTTTTGGCGGCTCAGCGTGGGAATATGATGAAAAAACAGACCAATATTACATGCATATTTTTTCCAAAAAACAGCCTGATTTAAACTGGGAAAATAAAGCTGTTCGGACAGAATTATATAAAATGATTAATTGGTGGCTCGATAAAGGGATTGACGGCTTTCGGGTTGACGCGATCAGTCATATTAAAAAAGAACCGGGACTAAAGGATATGCCAAACCCAAAAGGTCTTAAATATATTCCGGCCTTCGACAAAATGATGAATGTAAAAGGAATTCATACATTTTTGCAGGAATTAAAGGAAGCGACGTTTGCCAACTATGATATCATGACCGTTGGTGAAGCAAACGGTGTAACGGTCGATGATACCCGCGACCTTGAGCTTTGGGTCGGTAAAACAGAAGGCAAATTTAACATGATTTTTCAATTTGAACATCTCAGTTTATGGGATGCCGAGAAGAAAAAACAGCTTAATATCATTGAATTAAAAGACGTTTTGTCACGTTGGCAAAAGGCACTTGAAGATAAAGGCTGGAATGCCCTCTTTATTGAAAACCACGATAAAGCACGGGTAGTCTCTACTTGGGGAAATGATCAAGACTATTGGCGGGAAAGTGCTACCGCTTTTGCGACAATGTATTTTCTAATGCAGGGTACGCCGTTTATTTACCAAGGTCAGGAAATCGGGATGACCAATGTGCAATTTGCGTCGATTGAAGATTATGATGATGTTTCAGCAAAAAATATGTATCGCTTAAGGCGCGAAGCAGGTGTGCCCCATCAAGAAATAATGGAGATCATTTGGGCCTCAGGCCGTGATAATTCACGCACACCGATGCAATGGTCTAATGTGGCCAATGCCGGTTTTACAACGGGTACGCCTTGGCTTAAAGTAAATCCAAACTACAAGCAAATAAATGTTGAGGCCCAGCAGCAAGATCCTGCCTCGATCTTAAATTTTTACAAAAAGATGATTCGCTTGAAAAAGCAGTACGAAGTCTTTACGTATGGTACTTATGATCTAGTATTAAAGGATGATCCGCAGATTTTTGCTTACACCCGGACGCTGAATGATGAAAAGGTAATGGTTATCACCAATCTGTCGACGCAGCCTGCATCAATTAAAGGCTTTACCTTTGATTACCAACATTTATTACTTAATAATATGGCTGTCGCTAAACATGAACCGCTTCAGGAGCTCAGGTTAAAACCCTACGAAGCAAGAGTATATCGGATAACGACATAATTGAAGGCGATTCAAGGGACTCTCTTGGATCGCCTTTTTAGACCAAAGAGTCCCCAAAAAGAACATGTTTAACTTTTCTCAAATTCGATCATGTTATTGAAACTGGATGGCATAAAGCCTGATCAAGCAGATACTTCTGCTTTTTTACCGACGATTCGTTCCCACGGTTTCATCAACCAGCGTTTGGTAGCAAAGATTCCTCTTAACCATTCGTCAACACCCTGAGCAAGCCAGATACCCAAGAGGCCTAACTCAAAATGAATACCAAAGATATAGCTTAGGGAAACGGCCACTCCCCACATCGACACAATTCCAATTACAACAGGGAAACGGACATCGCCGGCTGATTTTAACGAGCTCATTAGGACAATATTCATGGCTCTTCCCGGTTCTACGAAAACAATCGCCCATAATACCGGAATACCGACAGCAATGATATCAGGATCTTTTGTAAAAATCTCTAAAATCGGTGTTCCAGTCAGGGCAATGATCAATGACGTCAACAAGGATGCCGCCATGGCAATTTTTAGGGTACGCAGACCGCGGCGAAGCGCCCGTTCAAATTGCTTTGCACCAATGTAACGGGCCACTAGTAACTGTGTACCTTGGGCAATTGCTAGGGTGAATAAGTAGCAGATCATATTAATATTTAAAATATATACCCGTGCCGCCAGAGAAGCCGTTCCAAGTGATACGACGATACTGGTAATCACCAACTGGGATAATTGATAAGAAAGATTTTCCCCCGCGGAAGGAATGCCAATCGAAAGTACCCCATTAATATCTTCTTTTTTCGCATGAAAAACATCTTTAAAAGTGAGATTTAACGCAAGCCGATTATACACCAGGTAAATTAGTGCACAGACAGCAAAGGCCCGGGCAATCACAATCGCCCATGAAACTCCAGTAACACCCGTAATGGGAATTCCCAAAAATCCTCCGATGGCGATCAGATTTCCCACTAAACTAATGAAATCCATGATGACGGTAACCACCATCGACTCCTTTGTGTATCCATAACTCCTTAACGTTGCGCTTAAAGCCAGGGAAATGGATTCAAAAAAGAGGGAGAATCCGCAAATCTGAACAAAGATTAGACCGTAATCAAATACCATACCGTGAATATCAAATAACCGCAGTAAACGTTCGCCGAAGAAAAACACAATTGCCGCTACAATGATGCCAAACCAAAAATTTAACCCAAAAACCGATCGGGCTAATTGCCTTGCTTTTTTCAACTGTCCGGCACCGAGGTTTTGGCTGATTAAGACGGTAGCACCAATCGAAGTGACGTTAAAGATTAAGATAAAAATATTTAACAGCTGGTTGGCAACGCCGACCCCCGCAGCAGCTTCATCTGAATAGTGACCCAGCATGAAGGTAGCGAGAATCCCCATTCCCATATGAAGTGCCAATTCAATAAAAAGCGGCCAAGAAATATTGAAAAGAGTTTGTTCCTGATACTTATTTGTTTGCTCCTTCAAAAATGCGACTCCTTTTTCTAGTAAATGATAAAATCTCCACTTCATTTTACTCCTTTTTTACGGTGAGACAAAGACAAAAAATAATATCCCTTTATATGTATATTCGTGACCGAAAATAAAAAAACTGCCTGATAATCAAGTGGTACCAGCAGCAGTTTTTTTTTCGTTAATGCCCCCATTTCATATTAATCGTTAAAGTGCAGCAACTGACGGGGGCAGCCGGACTTGTTTGGGTAGTGAGTTCAAAATTCACACCTGTAGGGGTATAACTTGTTTTAACCGGAACCTTAAGTCCAAGAGAGTGGATTAACCGATTCACTTCTGCTTGGTTTCCCTGCTGGGCCGCGCTCATAATCTTATGGGAAAATGGAAGATTTCCTAATCGATCAAGCAATATACTGCCTTGTTCCATTAACAGGCGAAATGATTTAATGGATTCGGAAAAAATTTTTGTATTGACAGGTGGATAAGTTCGAGGCGGCAGGATGCTTGGCATATAAACTGTGGTGCACGGTACTTGGAGATTAGCCTGAAAGTGATAAGGGTAGTGGTACATGTTGATCGCTCTCCTTCCAAAGGAAAAACACATGATGTAAGTTTCACTTTATATAGGCTATGAAATTTTTAGACTTTTGGACTTTGTCCTTTTTGAGGAGCTAAAAATTCTAAAAAAAGTACCCGAATTAGGTCCGAGCACTTTTCGCATTAATAGATTCTAATGACTCCGCTTGAGACATCGAGGTCGATCTTGTGTTTTCCACTGCCATGAGTTCCGCTTATATGCTTTTTGCCGTTTTCACTGGATCTGAGTGGAAAGTCATTGGAAATGATGCCGCTGCTGGCCTCTCCGTTAAGGGTAAAATCAGCATCTTCAGGTAAATCCAGCTGCACCAGACCTGAGCTAACATCGATCTTGATCGAATCGTTGACCTTATCAAGCTGTGCCTTCAATCTTCCGGAAGAAACATCTGCCTCCAATGCGCCTGAGTAATGACTGAGATTGATGTTCCCGGAGTTGACGTTAAACGCACTGGATTGGGTAGTTAAGGAATCGATATTGGCATTTCCTGATGAAACGTCATGTTTTAAGTGCTTCACATGAAGATTTTTGAGATTAATATTACCCGAGCCAATATCAACGGATAATTCCTCTAGTTTCATCGGCTGGTTTTGGGAAGTTCCGGAAAAGTTTACATTTCCAGAGCCTAAATCAATAACCATACTGCGGTTATAGTTTTCCGGAAGGTAGATTTTTAATTTGCTTTTTTCCGAAATAGACGACCAGTTAAACCAATTGAACCATTTCTTTTTCAAGGATACTTCCACCGTATCACCCTTGTCCGTAACTGTGAGCTTTTGTCTTCCTTGATAGACTGCTTTCAAGTCAGAACGGTCTTCAGGGATAATCTCTGTACTAACGCTTCCGACATCCACCTTAATGACATTGATATCTTTGGTAATAGCTGCTTGCCCATCGGCATTACTGACATTAAACCAATTGAACTGAAACGACTGATGAAGAATAAGATATAACCCAGTAATAACCAATAACAAAATTAAAATGCGCTTCATTTTTATACAACTCCTTTTAACCAACTTCTTCTACATTTAGAATATGAAATTCTTTGACTTTTCGCTATGTACTAGGGGTTTAATTGTTTCTAAGACTTAGGGCGTAGAAAAAGAATATTTTTCGATTCACGAAAAGTTTGGTTCCATGTTATGATATTCTTTGCAATGTTACAGCAAGAAGTGAAAGTTTGGAGATGCCCAATATGCTGCAAAAGCTAAATAAACGATTGGAAAAATTGATGCCGTTCATAACGCCTGTAAGTGTAATCATCGGTGTGTTACTAAGTACAAACCTTAAGGATTTTTCTTTTTTAGTTCCTTGGATTTTTGCTTTTATGACCTTTGCCGGGAGTTTGGGATCCAATTTCCAATCGCTGAAGGATGTACTGACCCATCCATTCCCCATTTTTATCGCGATGATGATTCTACATATCCTTATGCCGATTTGGGCTTGGGGGGTGGGACATATCATTTTCCCGAGTGACGCCTACACGATTACCGGACTTATATTAGCGATGGTCATTCCAACAGGGATTACAAGCTTTATCTGGGTGTCGATTTATAAAGGGAATATTCCGGTGGTTTTATCCGTAATCTTAATTGACACCTTCCTTTCGCCCATTATTGTCCCGTACTCGCTATCCATTTTCATGGGGCAAAAAATTGAAATGGATTATTTGGACATTATGAAGGGCTTATTGGGAATGGTTGTCGTCCCTTCCATTATTGGTATGCTGTTAAACCAAATGACGAAGGGAAAAATAAATAATCAATTAGGGGTGCGGTTGGCGCCTTTTTCAAAAATTTGTCTTGGCTTTGTCGTTATGCTAAATGGGGCCGTTGTGGCGCCATATTTAAAAAATGCTCATTTGAAGCTGATCGGTATCGCTGCAGTTGTTTTCTTCATTGCCTTCACCGGATATTTATTTTCTTTTTACCTGGGGAAGCTGCTGCTTAAGAAGCGGGATAAAGTAATTTCCCTGACTTTTACCGGGGGGATGCGAAACATCAGTGCCGGAGCGGTTATTGGAGTTACTTATTTTCCACCGGCGGTTGCTGTTCCGGTTGTCATCGGCATGCTTTTCCAGCAGATTCTAGCTTCATTGAACGGGCATTTTATTGCCAGGTACTACGACAAAAGATTGGAAAAACAAGATTCTGTTGCTGTGTAGAGAAGGAAGGGTTTTTTTATCATGACTGAATTAAATAAAAAAGAGAGTGGATGGTTGTCAGGAATACAAGGGATTCAGTGGGCGGTTTTTATGCTGACGAATATCATTGCTGTTCCGGTTGTGGTCGGGGCCGCCTTTCAGATGTCACCGGCGGAAATTTCCACCTTTATGGAAAGAATGCTATTTGTCAGCGGGGCCGCGACATTGGTTCAAATCTATTTTGGCCACCGGCTGCCGGTTATTGAAGGAGCAGCAGGAATGTGGTGGGCCATTTTCATTCTTCTGGGGACCATGAGTGCTCCCGGGAATCGCGGGCTATTACTCCAGCAATTGGAAATGGGCCTTATGATTGCCGGGATTTTCTTAGGCGTCCTAGGGCTTTTGCCAGTCGTTGAAAAGGTTCGTAACCTCTTTACTCCGATTGTCACAGGGGTTTATTTAATCCTGCTTGTCAGCCAGCTGAGCGGTTCATTCTTCCAAAGTATTCTTGGTATCACTGCTACAGGCCATTTGGATGGAAAAATAACCTTGATTTGTTTGATTGAAATTATCATTATTTTAATTATTTCTTTGAAATTCGAGGGAATTTTGAAAAGTATGGGACCGTTAATCGGAATTGTCGTCGGCTGGCTGTTGTTCCATTTTTTCGGATTGATTCATCAAGGGAACGTTTATGAGCCTTCCGGCTGGTTTAAGCTGCCGCAGCTATTGGCTTGGGGAACGCCAGAGTTCGATGTCGGCATTGTCCTGACATCAATCATTACCTCCGTGGTGTTAATCTCTAATGTGATCGCTAGTATTTTAGTGGTAGGGATTGCGTTAGAAAAGCAAGTACAGCCGAAACAATATCAGAAGGGGATTTTCGGTAATGGCTTAAACTTAATCGTCTCCGGCTTGTTCTCCGTTGTGGGGGTTGTGCCTTTATCAGTTTCTGCCGGATTTATCGGCACCACTGGCATTAAAAAGATGCGTCCAATAATCGTAGGTGCTGTTTTGATTATGGCTGCAGGGTTTTTTCCGTATATCGGCGGATTTTTAGCAACCTTGCCATTGGAAGTTGCCTATGCATCATTGTTTATTCCATTCTCACAAATGATGGGGTTTGGAATTCGTGATTTAATGAGTATCGGGCCGACCACCCGAAATTTACTGGTAATCGGGCTTTCTTTAATGGTTGGCATCGGGATGATGTTTTTACCGGCCGAGGCGTTTGCCAGTGTCGCCCCGTGGCTGCGGAACATTGTATCAAACGGACTTTTAGTTGGCTTGATCTTATGCCTGTTGCTGGAGCATGTTATTTTTCCGTCTAAAAAAAGTTCATTACCAGCAAAACAATGATGGAATTTTTCCCTTCACCAATATGGTGAGGGGACGTTTTTTTACAGTGGAAATTGGAACCCTTATAGTAAAGGATAGGGTTGACATGCAACCTTTTGGTTTTATATACTGAGAAAGTGAAACCAAATGGTTTTATATGATAAAACAGAAAGCAGGTAAAAAGGATGGAAAATAAACTACCAGATATCAAGCAGTCCATCATCATTGAAGCACCGATTCAGCAGGTTTGGCAGCAGGTTTCCACTTCTGAAGGGATTGCTGAATGGTTTATGCCGAATGATTTCAAGCCTGAGGTGGGGTATGAATTTCATTTACAATCACCTTTTGGTCCTTCACCATGCAAAGTCACCGAATTTGATCCGCCTAATCGGTTATCTTTCACTTGGGATACAGAGGGCTGGTTTGCCTCATTTATTTTAAAAGAGTTGGGAGATAAAACAGAATTTACTCTTATCCATGGCGGTTGGAAGCGGCCTGATGAAACGATTGAAAAAGCAGGTCAAAAAGCATCAGTTATTCATGAGACGATGTCAAAAGGCTGGGCGGGAATTGTCCAGAAGCTAAAGCAGCTTGTGGAGGGATAAGTGTTGCAAACAGCACAAAAACGTGACGTGTTTCAAGCGGTTGCTGACCCGACACGGAGAGAAATCTTGAAACTTCTGGCTGAAAAGGAGCTGCCCATCTCGGAAATAAGTGCCCATTTTCCGATGAGCCGTACGGCTGTAGCGAAACATCTTCAAGTTCTTGCGGAAGCGGAGTTAGTTCACGGCCGCAAGAAAGGGAGAGAAAAAATTTATTGGCTCCATCCGGAACCGTTAACTGAGCTGCGGCAATTTTATGAGCTGTTTTGGAGCAACAAACTTTCGAAACTTAAATACGTGCTGGAAAGTGATCGGGAAAATGATTCTGAATAGGCCCTGCCGCATTGAGCTGGGAAGTTCCCCGGCTCTTTTTCTTTACCATCGGAAGATTTGTGCTACACTTTTGAGAAAAGGAGTTGGTGGCGGTGAATATCATCGATTTACATTGCGATGTTTTGTGGAGGCTGTGGGAAACGAAGGGAGTGCTTCGTTTTGCTGATGCCCCTGAGCTCCAGGCTAATAAAGCGCGGCTGCATCAGGGCCAGGTAAAGGCTCAGTGTTTTGCAATCTTCATTGAGCCGGAGTTGCCGTCTGATCAAAAATTTCAGGTTGCACTTGAACAAATAGATTATTTTTACCAAGAAGTGCTTGGGAGAAATCCGGACATGGTTCATATTAAAGATTGGTCCGATTTTGATCGGCTAAAAATCGGCCAGATTGGCGCGATGTTAACGCTGGAAGGTGTCGATGCGATTGGTAATGATTTAGCAAAGCTCCACATCCTTTATCAGCTAGGTGTCCGCTCAGTCGGTTTGACCTGGAACAACGCCAACTTGGCAGCGGATGGGGCAGGTGAACCGCGCGGTGGCGGGTTGACGCTGTTGGGAAAAGAAATTGTTTCGCTTAATAATCAGCATCAAATATTTACTGATGTTTCTCATTTGAGTGATAAGGGTATCTGGGATGTCATTGAATTAGCCCAGTACCCGATTGCCAGTCATTCGAATGCCAGAACACTTTGTAACCACCCGAGGAATTTAACCGACGAGCAGGCAGCGGCGATGTTTAAAAAAGGCGGATTGATCCACGTTGTCTATAATCCTCCTTTTATTAAAGAAACGGGAAAGGCAACTATTACCGATCTGGTGAAGCATATCGACCACTTCTGTTCATTGGGCGGTGTAAAACAAATTGGCTTAGGATCCGATTTTGATGGTATCACCTCCTTTGTGGTAGATTTGGAGGATGCCTCGAAACAGCAAAATCTGATTAATGAGCTATTAAAGCATTACTCTGAAGATGAGGTCAGGGGATTTGCCGGACAAAATTTCCTTGACCATCGGCCGGGGATTGGGAAATGAAAACAAGAGAAATAGGGTTAAGATCAGAGAGGAGGCAGTTTTAAATTCCTTGTTACAAGCCGATGACTAAAGGAAGAGCCTGACAGGTGGTCGAGCAACTAGAATTTTTGAAAAAGGAGTAACGTTTACATGTATTTAACCGTGAAGGAAACAGCAGAATATCTATCAATTCCACAAGCAAGTGTCGAAAAACTAATCCAGCACCGGAAAATTCGTGCCCTCTATGACGGCAGCCAATACTTAATCAACAAAGAACAATTCAACACCCACTTAAAACAAATGGAAAAATACAAACAGCTCATCGAAGAAATCCTAAACGACCCCATCCCTGAAGACCCGGATGTAAAAGATGAAGATTAACTACTGTAAAATTGGTGCCTGACACCGTCCGTGGACATTTGTCTGCATAGGGTGGACACATTAATTGGAAAATTAGGTAAATGTGTGAAGACGGAGTGGGGATTTAGGTTCGTTGCTGCTAAATAGGGGGTGAAATGATGTCAAATATTTTTCTGAAGCGGGTGTATGATCCGTATGATGAGGCGGATGGGAGCCGAATTTTAGTTGATCGGTTGTGGCCGCGGGGGATTTCGAAGGAGAATGCGCGGCTGACTGTTTGGCTCAAAGATGTTGCCCCCAGTCCTGAACTTAGGAAATGGTTTTGCCATAAGCCCGAGTTGTTTGCAGAGTTTCGTGAGCGATATCTTGAAGAGCTTCATACCGGCGAGTCGCAAATCCAAGCGGTTAAGCAAATATTTGAGCTTGCTGAAAAAGACAGAGTTACGCTCCTGTATGGCGCGAAAGATCCGGTTTATAATCATGCAGTCGTCTTGTTAGAGGAACTGCAGCGGCTTACCCAAACTAATAAGAAATAAAAATCGGCACGCACATTGCGGCCGATTTTTCATAATCAACATTCAGTACCGAATTTTGCTGCCGATCCTGATCTTGCCTTTTTGACACGATCTTTAAGATTAATCTTTGCGGAACCGTCCCATTACTTCTAACGTTTGCGTGATGTTCACAAACGCTTTCGGGTCAACCGTTCGAATCGTATGTTTTGTTTCATTTAACTCGAATTTGGTAATAACGGTGGTTAACACTTTTTTAGGCTTATGGGTGTACGCTCCTTCGGCATCCGTCATGGTCACTCCCCGGGCATGCAAATGAATTAACGCATCACTTAACTCGTTATATTTTTCTGTGACAATCGTTAATGTTAATTTATTTTGCGTCGTGTAAACCATATCAATGGCGCGGCCGGCAACATAAATCGCAATAATCGTATAAAGCGTGATATTCCAGCCGAAAATGAGACCAGAAATACCGACAACCATCAGATTCATACATGTATTCAAAAAGCCGACCTGCCAATTCTTCCTTTTCGCAAGTACGAGGCTGACGATATCGGTCCCTCCGGTTGAACCTCCCATTCTGATTAAAATACCAACAGCTATTCCATAAATCGCCCCGCCGATGATCGAGGACAACATAATATCAGGGCTAATCGCATTCGTTGGAATAATTTTCATACTTAATGACAGAACGGTAACCGAATATATTGTCAGAAAGACAAACTTTCTTCCTAAATAAATGAGGCCCAAAATAAATAATGGAATGTTAAGAATAAAGACGATCGTGCCTGTATTAATATTTGAAAAGTGATGGATGAAAAAGGCTATTCCAGTTACACCACCTGAAGTCAATTTATGTGGTATAAGAAACGTATTTAAAGCGAATCCATAAAGGATAGAACAAAGTCCAATGACGATGACTTGAAAAACTAGTCGAAACAAAATAAACACCTCGATGAAATAGTAATTCTTGTTTGCGAAAAAACAACATTCTTATTTTAAGCTATCTTGCCTGTTAAAGAGAGGGGAAATTCGTAACTTTTTTAGAAAAATAAAAAACGCCGCTTTTTCATAAACGGCGTTTTCTTATAAGTTGATATTTTTAAATTACATAGAGAAATACACTGAGGAAATGAGCCAGGCTGCCGAGCAAGATAAATACGTGAAAAATTTCATGGAAGCCCCAATGCTTGAATTGCAAAAACCTTGGTTTTGATCCGTAAATGACGCCGCCAACAGTATAAAAAATTCCCCCGAGCACTAATAAAAACAACCCGATTGGGTTTATGCTGCCAGCAAGAGGCGAGAATACAAAGATGATCATCCATCCCATGGCGATATACAAAGCGGTTGAAATCCAGCGGGGGCAACGAAACCAGATCATTTTAAAAACAACACCACTGATGGCAACTGCGGCAATTACCGAAAACAGAATGGCCCCGGTTTTTCCGCTTAAACTGATGAAGCAGAACGGTGTATAGGTCCCGGCTATCAGAATAAAGATCATAGAATGGTCAAGGCGTCTTAAAAAGGCAATCACTTTGTCCTTGGCAATAACCATGTGATAGGTAGCCGAAGCGGAATAAAGCAATATCATACTAATCCCGAAAATGATCACAGCCGTTATCGCAAGCGGCGTAGGCGTCGTGATCGATGCTTTAATCACCATTGCCAGAAGTCCAATAAATGATAAAATAGCGCCGGCTAAATGTGTTAGTCCATTAATAGGTTCCCGTATGTAACTATTCATGCAATTTGCCTCCTCAAGACATCATATAGTTTTAATAACTACATATTATAATACAATTATATTATAATCTAGTCAATGCCAATTTTCTCATGTATAATGAAAAATATCACATGACAAACGAGGATAAAATTATGGAAACGATCAATCAAATTATTGAAAAGCTTGACTTGGAGGCCAATTTAACTTTAGAAGAAATACCACAGATCGATTTATACATGGATCAAGTGATTCAGTTGTTTGAGAAAACATTTGCTGAATCGAAACGGAATGATTCGGAAAAGGTCTTAACGAAGACGATGATTAATAATTATGCAAAGGGAAAGCTGATTTTTCCGATTAGAAACAAAAAGTATTCCAAGGAGCATCTTATTTTAATTAGTCTCATATACCAGTTGAAGGCTGCACTTTCGATCAATGATATTAAGACGACCCTGGATGGAATCAACAAGAAGATTCTCAACAATGAAATTGATTTGGATTCCTTTTATAACAGCTATTTAAACTTAGCTAAAAAGAATGTTGCAGATTTTAACGAGGATATTGACAAACGAGTGGTAGAAGTGAAGGAAGAAATTGGCGACGGACAAGTTGATAAGTCGCATTATCTAGAACATGTGCTGATGATTGCTTCCCTCGTCCATATGAGCAGTTTATATCGTAGGGTTGCCGAAAAGCTTGTTGACGAAATGACAATTGAAAAATAAGAAAAGCGTAAGCGCCAAAAATAAGCTTTTGGCGCTTTAATTTTTGTTAAGATTATGTTTGATATTTCCTTTCCTGTGTCGCATAATTCAACTACGCCTCTGCCTTCGCTCTAACAGACTTGCCAGTCATTTAACATTTTCTACTGTTAAATCCCGAATGCCCTGGCCAATAGAAACAGCTTCCATGGTTGAATTACAGATTTCAACATGGCGAATACGGACAGAGTCCGCCCGGTTTTTTCCGCCGAACACCTTAATGCCTGTACCTGCGGTTGTAAAGTTTTTGAAAGAGAAATTACTCAGGATCACATTTCTTGCCCGGTACTGAATCGCTGCGACCGGGCCGCCATAATAATCATAATTCGGGTTGCCAATGGCTGTGAAATGATTAAGGACGACATTTTTATATCCGGAAACGACTAAACTGCGTGGTGTGGAATTTTTATATAAATCCGTAGACACAGGCTCAATTGAGACGAGGTTCGTTGCCAAAATATTGAACGCCGTTTTCGACTCCGGATCTTCCATTTTGTGATGCCCAATGTGGCGGAAATTATAGGAACGGTTGCCGTTCACCGAAAGATGTCCGATAATCTGGACATTCGCGGCTGCTGAAGAATTTTGGTGTGCTTTGATTTCCACCCCGCCGAAACAACGGGCAGTCGAATTGTTTACCAGCACGACGTTTTGTGAGCCATCATCGATTTCGATTCCATTCGAATTGGAACAACCTTTCCGATGGGCTCGTCCACTTGGGTCACACATGTGGGAATTAGAAATCAAAATATAATCACTATGGTGGGTGGTGATGCCGTCATCACCAAAGCCGCAGCTATTAACGTTGTCAATCCAAACATACTTGCTGCCACCCCGGGCGCGCCTGCCGTCGCCAGCATAATTGTACAGTGTCGAGGAAATATCAAAACCGTGCAGCCCCGGATTGATGGCCTCGACATCTTTTACCCAGCCATAGATTACATTCGCGTAGGTTAAACAGCTGGAGTGATTTCCCCAGGTGCTTGTTTTCGGAATGCTCCCAAGCCGTTCGACATTCCAATCAAGGCTGAGTCCCTGAACCATAATGTGGTGGTTTCCCTGCCAATGGTTAGCATTGGTTAACAGTCTCGTTCCTTTTTTGGCTTTGTTATGTAATTTGATTGTGGTGGCACCTTTTCCAGCACCGACAAGCCATGTATAGGAGGGCAGGCGAATACCTTTTGTAATGAAAGTTCCCTCCGGAATGATCAGTTTTACTTTGCCTTTCCCAATTGCCTTTTGGAAGGCGGCAGTACAGTCCGTTTTTCCGTCTCCAACCGCACCGAAATCCGTTAGATTCACCTCTTTCGTTACGTTCTCGATTAATTGCCTGTATTCATCGTCGAGTTTTTGCATCCAATCCGGATACACATTTCCATGATCGTCAACCTTAATTTGGACGGGCACCGTTTTTTCAACGGGCCTTGAAAAGGGCCAAAACAGAACCAACCCGATTCTTTGTGAAAAAGGAAGCGAGTGTTTACAGTCCTTTCCTGAAGGAAAAGGGATTTCCTTTAAGGAGCATTCCAGGAAAAGTTGTTTCGTTTCTTCGAGAGCTGCACGTATATCTAATTGCTTGCCAGTAAATTGCGCCAGCAGCTCCGTATTTTTTCGCGGGTCATGATTTTTTGCTAAATTGAGCATGATGTCTCACTCCAGAAATACTTAATAATTGTATTATATAAGTTTTTTCGAAAAAATTATCCAGAAAATGAAACCAAATCCATCCTCAAAAACGACATAATAAGTAGACACAATGAAATGGAAAGGGGCCCTACCATTTGGATAAAGTAAAATATTTACTAAATCGGATCCGATTGGGGGATGAAGAGGCATTTAGTTTGCTAGTGGAAGAATTACTACCCGCAGCATTTAAAACTGCTTATCTGATTCTCCATTCAAAGGAGTTAGCTGAGGATGCTGTGCAAATCGCATTGGAAGATTGCTATATAAGTATTATGAGAAACAAGGATATCCGGCAATTTAAGGCCTGGTTTTACCGGCTTGTGTATTCCCGCTCGATTGATGTCTACCGAAAGAATGCAAGGAATCATTATTCTGATATTGAGGAAAATCCTGAAGCCTTGGAAAAAATGATCTCGGAATCGGTGCAATCCCAGGCGGTGCAAAATGAAAATAAGCAGGAATTGCAATCCCTTATCATGAGCCTGCCAAAAGAGCAGAGTGTGCCAATTCTTCTACACTATTATGAAGATCTATCAATTAAAGAGATTAGCCTGATCTTAAATGAAAAAAACAATACGATAAAAACAAGGCTGGTCCGGGGACGGAAAAAATTGGCCGAACTAATGAAAAAGGACAACAAATATTTGTTGGAGGTAAAAACAAATGGAATCTAAAAAAGAGGTCGAACTGGATGAAATCCAGGTTCCCGTTTCTCTTGAAAGGTTTACCAAACAACTTCCTAAAAGATATAAAGAAGGCGAGTTTACTGAGGAACGAATGGAGCAGGTTAGTCAGGAATGGAATCAGTTCCAAAAAAAGGTGAAGAAGCAATGGACTTTCGGAAAGAAAGTTAGTACTTTTACTTGCGCCGCAGTAGCCAGTATTCTCTTGTTTGCTGGGTCAGGTTTTGTTTCACCGACAATGGCTAAATTTCTTGGTAAAATTCCGCCACTAAGTGCGATCTATGATCGATTTAACGAAAACCTCTCCGATTTAATTTCGAAGGAACTTAAAAAGGAGGGGTACCCGGTTAGACGGGTACAGGAGCATGTCGGCGGAAATAAGGAAGGAGTATATGTTTTTCTCGATACATCAGAAGAAAAGGTAGAAAGAATGAAACCTGAGGTTGAGAAAATTTCTTTCCAAATCATTCATGGTGAAAAATATAAGGGTACAAGGTATGAGGATTATTATGTGCGAGTCCGAAAATTTGTAGATGAGCCGGAGGAGTGGAAAAAGAAACAGGCTCAAATTGACAAGGAGACAAGGGAGGTCTTTGATATTGTAAAACCAATCCTTGATGCTCATGGGTACGAACAAGTCTGGGGTGGCGGTCCAAAAACGATTGAACTGGAGTTTCCTAATACAGAAACAAAAGATAAAATAGCCGAAATTAAAAAGGCCGTAGAAGAGGCTTTACAATCAGCAGGAAAAGACTCGGTTCAAGTAAAATACAGGATATTTAATCAGGCAAAAGAACAGCAATATAGACGCTGGAGCGATGCCGTTAGCGGAATCGGCAGTGAATTCATGACCTACAAAAAATATCAAGTCTCCGGTGTAGGCTACAAAAGCTTAAATGGAGAAAAAATGCAAATCCACATCCGAATCAAGCTCAAAAGCACAGACCCGAAAGCAACCGAATTAGCATCTGATCTAAAAGCAATGACAGAAGACTTCATCCACTCAGAAGAAATTTGGAAAAAGATAAAAGGCGACCCATACGAAATCATCATCACCAGCAAGGACAAAAAGACAATTAAATAATTGGTGTCAGGCACCTCACGTGGACAAATGTAGCGATTTGTCCACGTGGGGTGGACAGTTTGGGGTTTTCTGGATATTTTTTATTAAAAAGAAAGATACTTATAATGCTGGGAGGTGGAAATGATGGGACAGAATGATTTTGAAAAAATCTATGAACAATATAAGCAGCAAAGCAAACTGCAGGTACAGGACGAAGCACGGGAAAGGAACTCTGATGGAAAGGAAGAGTTTGTTGCTGTTAAGAAAAATGATGAGGGTGATCTTATTGCTTTTAAAACCAATACCGGCCGCGAACTTGATTATCTGACGGCTCTGGATGAGGCAAAGGCAGGCAACATTGCCCATGTAGATGTGTTTCATAAATACGGTCGAGAGATTATTCGCAGTGAACCGGATGGAATTAAAGAAAATAATTTGGATCAGTTACCAGAATTCTAGCCCTAAAAAAGCTTTGCTCAAAATTATGAGTGAAGCTTTTCTTATGACTTTTTGTAGTAAGTCCGCAAAAAAGGATTAGAGAAACTATTGCAAAAAAATTTCGTGATGAAATGCCGAAAAAAATGAGCCCGGGAAATGGGCTCATTTAAGAATAGGCTAGTTCATATTGCTTAATTTTATCCTCATAATTTAAGGTAACCCCGATTTCGTCCCAGCCGTTCAGCAGCATTTCTTTCGGGTAAGGAGCAATATCGAAATGAATCTCGAATCCCTCTTTGTCGGTAACGACTTGCTTCTCAAGATTTACCGTTAAGGTGTACCCTTTAGTTTCCGCCTTTTTGATGATTGTCTGAACTTCCTCTTCAGTTGCTTGAATGGCAAGAATGCCGTTTTTCACACAGTTGTTTTTAAAAATATCAGCATAGCTTGGAGCGATAATGACTTTAAAGCCGAAATCTTGAATCGCCCATGGGGCATGCTCACGAGAGGAACCGCAGCCAAAGTTTTCACCCGCCACTAAAATCGAGGCGCCTTTATATTGTGATGCATTCAATGGGAAATCAGGGCGTGGATTGCCATCGTCATCAAAACGCCAATTGTAAAACAGAAATTGCCCGAAGCCGCTGCGTTCAATCCGCTTTAAAAATTGTTTTGGAATAATCTGGTCTGTATCGATATTTGTCCGATTTAACGGACAAACAAGTCCTTCGTGTATACGTAATGGTTCCATGGTTACATAACCTCCTGGGCAGTGAACTTGCGAACATCTACGAAATGACCGGCAATCGCGGCCGCTGCTGCCATTTCCGGGCTGACAAGATGGGTGCGGGCACCCTTGCCTTGACGGCCTTCGAAGTTTCGGTTCGATGTAGACGCACAGCGTTCCCCGGATGGAATGATGTCATCGTTCATTCCTAAGCACATACTGCAGCCGGAATCGCGCCATTCAAAGCCTGCTTCTGTAAATACCTGATCTAAGCCTTCTTTTTCAGCAGCTAATTTCACGCTGAAGGAGCCAGGTACAACAATGGCTTTGACAGAAGGGGCCACTCTTTTACCGCGGATAACTTCTGCCGCTTTACGCAGGTCGCTTAGTCGGGAGTTTGTGCAGGAACCGATGAAGACATGGTCAATTTTGACGCTGGAAATAGGCTGACCGGCTTCAAGTCCCATATACTCGAGGGCACGCTTGATTTCATCCTTTTCGCTGGCTTTTTCAGTGTCTTCGGGGCTAGGGACGTTTGCTGTGACCGGAATACACATGCCAGGATTTGTTCCCCAGGTTACCTGTGGCTCGACTTCCGCGGCATCGATTTCGACAACCGCATCATAAACGGCCCCTTCATCAGTAGCAAGCGCCTTCCAACGAGCTGCCGCTGCTTCAAAAGCTTCCCCTTGGGGAACATATTTCCGGCCCCGTAAATATTCAATTGTCGTATCATCTGGGGAAATTAATCCCGCTCTGGCACCGCCTTCAATTGACATGTTACAAACGGTCATGCGTTCTTCCATCGACATTGCACGAATCGCTTCACCTGTATATTCAATGACATAGCCGGTTCCAAACTTCACACCAAATTTTCCGATAATCGCTAAGATCAAGTCTTTAGCGGTAACGCCGGTACCCAGTTTACCGTTTACTTTGACATTCAAAGTTTTAGGACGTGCCTGCCAAAGTGTTTGGGTTGCCAGGACGTGTTCCACTTCGCTTGTCCCAATTCCGAAGGCAAGCGCGCCGAAGGCACCGTGTGTCGAGGTATGGCTGTCACCACAGACAATCGTTTTTCCCGGCTGGGTGAGGCCGAGTTCAGGGCCGATGACGTGGACAATTCCGTTATCCGGATGGTTGATGTCGGCAAGGGTAACGCCAAATTCCTGACAGTTTTGTTTTAAGGTATCGATTTGTTTTTTCGAGATGGGGTCCTTGATCATATGACGTTCACGGGTTGGAACATTATGGTCCATTGTCGCATAAGTAAGATCTGGGCGGCGGACTTTGCGGCCGTTCATGCGAAGACCTTCAAACGCTTGCGGAGAGGTTACCTCGTGGACGAGATGCAGATCGATATAAAGTAAATCTGGTTTTCCCTCCTCTTGATGGACAACATGCTGTTCCCAAATTTTTTGAATAATGTTTTTTGGAGTTTGCATTGTGTTCCTTCCTCACGTTAATAGATTTTGGTAAGTCTAGTAAATGCAAGAAATATTCCCGACTTGCCGGTAACTGTTATAAATAGAATAGCTTACCAATAAAAAGTTCGGGAAAACCACAAAAACAAACGCGGTTTTCCCGCAACGCCAGTTAATCAGTTAAACAATTAATAATAACAGCTGGCGATACATTTAGAAGCAGATTGAGTCTTAATGTAGTCAACGACTAGATGAGTCATTTCTACCGTGCCTACCTGCCGGCCATTTTGAACCTTCAGGTCAGCAGTATGGAAACCGGAATCAAGGATAGCTTCAACCGCATCTTCAATCAATTTTGCTTCGTCATTTAAATTGAAAGAATAACGGAGCATCATCGCTGCTGATAAAATCATCGCCAGCGGGTTGGCGATTCCTTTGCCGGCGATATCAGGTGCCGAGCCGTGCGCCGGTTCGTAAAGACCTACCCCGGACTCATTTAAACTAGCAGATGGGAGCATCCCCAAGGAGCCGGTTAAAACGGATGCTTCATCGCTTAAAATGTCGCCAAACATGTTTTCAGTGACAATAACGTCGAATTGAGTAGGGTTTGTAATTAGCTTCATGGCAGCTGCATCAACTAAAACATGCTCCACTACAACATCAGGATACTGAGTCTTTTTCTCTTCGACAATTTCACGCCAGAGCTTGCTGGATTCAAGAACGTTTGCTTTGTCGACTGAGGTAAGGCGGCCGCGCCGTCCTTGGGCAGCTTGGAAGGCTTTATCTACGATCCTTTCAATCTCTTTGCGGCTGTAAGCAAGAGTATCAACTACATCCTGACCGTTATTGCGTCGTTCGCTTGGTGTACCGAAGTAAAGCCCGCCAGTTAATTCACGTACAATAAGGAGGTCGCTTCCTGAAATAACCTCTTCCTTTAATGGGGAGGCATGCAGCAGTTTTTTGAATCCTTTGACTGGTCTCAAATTGGCATATAGATCAAGAGCTTTTCGGATTCCCAACAAACCCCGTTCCGGGCGAAGATGAGACGGATTTTGGTCCCATTTAGGTCCGCCGACAGCACCAAGTAAAACTGCATCTGCCTGTTTACAGGCATCTACAGTTGTTTCCGGAAGAGGTGTGCCGTAACTATCAATGGCTGCTCCTCCGATTTCATGGGTCTCAAAGTTAAATGTGTGATTAAATTCTTCCGCAATCGCGGACAATACTTCCTTTGCGGAATTCATGACTTCCTTACCGATCCCATCACCGGGAAGTAAAACAATACGTTTTTTCATTAGAGCAACCTCCTTATAAATTTGAAAAATGACGGTACCTCATACTAAAATAAATATGGAAAATAATGTGTCCACCACTGGAAGACATTTGTCCACGAGTGGTGCCTGACACCGAATACCATTAAATTACAAAAAGTAAATGTATATTAGAGTACTGGTTCTTTTACTGCAATGGTTTGGTTAAAGAATACGCGGTTGACAGCGTTGATGAAGGCTTTGGCGGATGCTTCCAGGACGTCTTGGGAAGAGCCGCGTCCGCTGACGTTTGTGTCGTTGACGGACATTTTTACATGGACTTCTGCCAAGGCGTCGCGGCCGCTGCCGACTGAGCTTAAGGTAAAGTCGGTTAAATGAATTCTTTCCTTTATCAGGGCCTCTAATGTGTTGTACAGGGCTTCAACGCTGCCGCTGCCAGTGCGTGCCGTTTCGACTCTTTCCCCGTCGGGAGTAGTTAAGGCAACTGTAGCAGTTGGCAGGTTTGCAGAACCGTATTGAACCTGGAAAGCAACCAGTTCATATTTTTTGACATCGACAGCTGCCGTTTGAATATCGATTAAGATGGTAAATAAATCTTCATCGGTTACTTCTTTCTTACGGTCGGTTAGCTGTTTAAATGTTGTGAATGCTTCGTTAAGCTTCTCAGCAGATAGCTCGAAGCCCATTTGTTCGATTTTATCCTTAAAAGCGTGGCGTCCGGAGTGTTTTCCGAGAACGAGATCATTGGACTGAACGCCGACCATTTCAGGAGTAATAATTTCATAGGTAAGGGCATTTTTTAATACGCCATCCTGATGAATCCCGGACTCATGGGCAAAGGCATTTTTACCGACAACTGCCTTATTACCGGGAACCTTCATGCCGGTAAAGCGGCTGACTAAGTCACTGGTGCGTTTAATTTCTTTTAAAACTAGATTCGTTGTATATGGATAACGATCCTTACGAATATTTAAGGCAACGGCGATTTCCTCTAAAGAGGCATTACCGGCACGTTCACCAATGCCATTTATCGTACCTTCCACCTGTGTGACCCCATTTTCAATCGCTGCCAGGGAATTGGCTACGGCCATTCCAAGGTCGTCATGACAGTGACAGGAAAGGGCTGCTTTATGAATGTTGGGTACATTTTCGCGAATGTAACGGAACATCCGGCCATATTCTTCCGGTGTTGTATAGCCGACGGTATCAGGAAGATTGATGACGGTGGCACCGGCATCGATCACCTTGGTAATAATTTGAACAAGAAAATCAAGGTCAGAACGCGAGGCATCTTCAGCTGACCATTCCACATGAGTAAACTTTTGCTTTGCATATGAAACCATGTCAACCGCCGTTTGTACGACTTGTTCTGGTGTTTTCATCAGTTTGTATTGCATATGGATAGGGGAGGTGGCAATGAACACATGCAATCTTGGTTCCGCTGCATCTTTTAACGCATCCCACGCAATGTCAATATCCGATTTAATCGCCCGTGCCAGTCCGGTAACGGAGGAATTTTTGATTGTTCGCGCAATCGCTCTTACCGCTTCAAAATCTCCTTGAGAGGAAGCCGGAAAACCGGCCTCCATAATGTCAACTCCAAACCGTTCAAGCTGTCTGGCAATTTCCAATTTTTCCAGCTGGTTTAAATTCACACCAGGGGACTGCTCACCATCACGTAAAGTTGTGTCGAAGATGTTAACGTGAACCATTGACCACCACTTCCTTCTTCTCATTTACAGGTTTTTTAATAAATGGCATTAAAGAGCGAAGCTCACGGCCGACTTTTTCGATTAAATGATTATTCTCGGCCCGGTTGATTGCATTAAACTGCGGCCGGCCAGCTTGGTTTTCTAAAATCCAGCCTTTGGCAAATACACCTGTCTGGATGTCTTTTAATACTTCTTTCATACGGGCTTTTGTATCTTCATTCACTACGCGTGGTCCTGATACGAAATCGCCCCACTGAGCGGTATCAGAGATAGAATAGCGCATGTTTTCCAAGCCGCCTTCGTATAAAAGGTCAACGATTAATTTCATTTCATGTAAGCACTCGAAGTAGGCTACTTCAGGCTGGTAGCCGGCTTCCACAAGTGTTTCAAAGCCTGCCTTGATCAGGGCAGTAGCACCACCGCAAAGTACGGCTTGCTCACCAAATAGGTCCGTTTCCGTTTCTTCTTGGAAGGTAGTTCCCAATACGCCTGCGCGGGCAGCACCAATTCCTTTTGCATAAGCAAGGGCAAGGTCACGGGCAGCGCCTGAATAATCTTGATATACTGCATATAGGGCAGGAACCCCGGCGCCTTCTGTATAAGTACGGCGTACCAAATGTCCTGGTCCTTTAGGAGCAACCATGAATACGTCCACATCTGCTGGCGGAACGATTTGGTTAAAGTGAATGTTAAATCCATGTGCAAACACTAAAGCATTGCCGGCTTCAAGATTATCTTTGATGCTTTCCTGATATACTTTTGGCTGCATTTCGTCTGGCAGAAGGATCATGATTACATCTGCGGCTTTCGTTGCCTCAGCTACATTCATCACATCTAGGCCATCTTCAACGGCTTTGTCCCAAGACTTACCTTGACGTAAGCCAACCACTACATCAAATCCACTTTCCTTTAGGTTGAGGGCATGAGCATGACCTTGTGAGCCATAGCCAATGATGGCGATTTTTTTTCTTGTAAAACTTCTTCTTGAATATCTCCGTTATAAAGTACTTTTGCCATGATTATTTCATCCTTTCAAAAAATAGTAGATTATATAAACCCGTATTAACGGGCTGTTAATGAGTATGGTGTTTGTTCGTTACTTTGAGGCTGATGGCCGCGTAAGCTGGCGGTCAAGCCGGTTCTGGCAATTTCTTTAATTCCAAAGGGGCGAAGCAGATCAATCAGGGCATCAACTTTTTCCGGTTTACCTGTGACTTGAACGGTAATACTTTCCTTACACACGTCTACAATAATCGCCCGGAATGGATCAATCAGCCCGTTAATTTCGCTGCGCAGTTGGGAACCTGATGATACTTTGATCAGTGCCAGCTCGCGAGCGACAATGGCCTTATCAGTAATATCGGATACCTTGAGTACTTCAATTTGCTTGTTTAATTGTTTCGTCACTTGTTCCAGCCGCTGCCCATCTTCGACATCAACGACAAGGGTCATTTTTGAAACGCCTTCGGTTTCAGTAGGGCCGACGGAAATGCTGGAAATATTAAATTGTCGTCTTTGCAGCAGACCGGTGACACGGTTGAGCACACCGCTTCGGTCTTGGACAGTTAAGGTTATAATGCGTTTCATACTGGTTTCACCCCAATCATTTCATGAAGCCCTTTACCAGGAGCAATCATTGGAAAAACTTTTTCCTGCTGCAGGACACGGCAATCAACTAAAACCGGTCCCTCAAAAGCGAACAATTCCGGCAAAGAAGCGACCAAGTCTTCCTGATTATCAATCCTGACGCCGCGAATGCCATAGCTTTCAGCTAATTTCACAAAATCAGGATGTGAATGAAGCAGGGAATGGGAAATGCGATTCTCATATAAAAGTTCTTGCCATTGGCGAACCATTCCAAGTGCTCCATTATTGACGATGATAATTTTGACCGGCAGGTTCCGTTCGTATATGACGGAAAGTTCCTGCAGAGTCATCTGGAAGCCTGCATCGCCAACGATCGCCACCACTGTACTTTCAGGTGCAGCAATTTGTGCTCCGATTGCAGCCGGGAAGCCAAAACCCATTGTTCCAAGTCCTCCTGATGTGATCCAGCGATGTGGCTTGTTAAAGGTGTAATATTGGGCCGCCCACATTTGATGCTGCCCAACATCAGTTGCAACAATGGCATCACCATTCGTTACCTTGTGTACTGCTTCGATCAGCCATTGCGGACACATTCCTTTAGGATCATGTTTATACCAGAGCGGGAAATCTTGTTTGTATTGCTTGAGTTTTTCCAGCCATGACTCTGTTGTTGGAGAGCTTTCCGTTTGCTCCAGCAGTTCTGTTAATGCTGCCTTGGCATCTGCGACAATTGGAATTTGCGTTGGTACGTTTTTGCCGATTTCAGCAGGATCAATATCAACGTGCGCTACTTTCGCAAATGGTGCAAAGTGTTTAAGGCTGCCAGTCAGCCGGTCATCGAAACGGGCACCAAAATTAATTAATAAATCAGTTTCATATAAAGCCATGTTTGCAGCATAAGTTCCATGCATGCCTGCCATCCCCAAGGATAAAGGGCTGTCGGCAGGGAAGGCTCCAAGGCCCAGTAACGTAGTGGCAACCGGAATGTTATGTTTTTCCGCAAAGGTTGTTAACTCCTGGGTGGCCTTTGCATGAAGTACCCCCGCACCTGCTAAAATGACAGGCTTATGGGCTGTGGCCAGTGATTCTGCCATTTTTTTAATTTGTAATGAGTTAGGCTTGTATGTTGGCTGATAGCCCGGTAAATCAAGCTCCGATTCCTCAAGTGGTTCGGACAAGATGCCGGAGGTTACATCCTTTGGAAGATCGACTAAGACTGGTCCTGGTCTTCCGGTAGAAGCAATATGAAAAGCTTCCTTTACAATTCTTGGTAGATCAGAAATCGATTGCACCTGGTAGTTATGCTTTGTAATGGGTGTCGTAATCGCCATAACATCTGCCTCCTGGAAGGCATCTGTACCAATGACAGAACGTGCAACCTGCCCTGTGAATACCACGAGCGGCAAGGAATCCATCATGGCGTCTGTAATTCCAGTGACCAAATTGGTAGCTCCGGGTCCTGAAGTCGCGAGGACGACTCCCGGCTGCCCGGTAATTCGGGCATAACCTTCTGCAGCATGAATCATACCTTGTTCATGGCGGAAAAGAATATGACCAATCCGATCCTGCGCTTTATAGATCGCATCATAGATTGGTAGAACGGCACCTCCCGGATAGCCAAAAATCGTTTCAACCCCTTCTTTAATCAATAGATCAATCAGAAGGTCTGCACCAGTTTTCGGTGCGGCACTGGTCTGGAATTCCAGCTTTGCTTCTACTTTCACGTCGTAATTCCCTCCTTGTGGGTAATTGAATATTTTAAAAATTTTATTTAAACCATTATGCTTATTTAAGCCGCTCCAGATGTAGCAGCTCCTGAGCTTTTAAAGCTGTAGCAGACAAGTGTTTTTTTACACACCGTCATTTTTACAAAGGAAAAAGGCCTTAATCTCTCCAAATAAACTGCGATTAAATAAAATAGCAGATTAATCGGGGAGAAAAAGGCCTAAACATTTTCTCGGTACCACCCGGGTTTACAGCATCCTTGCGAATACTGCCTTATGAAGCGTTAAACATGGTCAAACGCTTCGTTTTGGTAACAGGTGTTTGACGTTCACACCTGATTAAACCTACTGAGTAAAAAAACCGTTCAGTTTAACACTCGGGGATGAGTCGGGAATAAGTTGTATTACTGGGCTTCCAGCAACCCCAGCTCTCTGGAAATACAATTTCTTATTCCACTGTTCCCGTCATCGATTTTTGCTTATGAAATTTTCATCCGTATTTAGCACCTTAACTTCTGTTGAAGGGGAAGGGTACTAAAAATTCCCTAAGAATGGTTAATTATATCTTCATGACTCCGCCGGTATTGGCAGAAGTTACAAGCTTGGAGTATTTTGCCAGCCAGCCTGTTTTAATTTTGGGCTCTGGTTTTACCCAATTGCGGCGTCTTTCGACAAGTTCCTCATCATCGACAAGTAGTTCAATCGAACGAGCCGTTAGGTCGATTAAAATTTTGTCGCCATTTTGCACTAAGGCGATTGGACCGCCTTCTGCAGCTTCCGGTGAAATGTGGCCGATGGAAATTCCGCGGCTTGCGCCGGAAAACCGTCCATCAGTAATCAAAGCAACCTCTTTATCGAGGCCACGGCCGGCAATGGCTGAAGTTGGAGCAAGCATTTCCGGCATTCCCGGTCCGCCCTTTGGTCCTTCGTAGCGGATAACGACTACATGACCCGGTTTGACAGTACCATTATTGATATTTTCCTGAGCTTCATCCTGTGAATCAAAGACGATGGCTTCACCCAAGAATGTTTTAATCGAAGGATCAACTGCCCCCACCTTGATGACGGCGCCGTCCGGTGCGATGTTTCCAAATAGAATCGAAAGGCCGCCAACAGGGCTGTATGGATGATCCTTCGGACGAATGACATTTTCGTTCAGGATTTTTGCATCCTTTACATTCTCTGCCAAAGTTTTTCCTGTAATGGTGATACAATTCTTATTTAAGGCACCTTCGACTTTGCAGAGTTCATTTAAAATTGCACTCACGCCGCCGGCACGATGGACATCATCCATCGAATAATCGGAAGCTGGCATGATTTTTGCCAAATAAGGAACCTTTTCGGCGATGCGATTAATCTCGCGTAAATCGTATTCGATTCCGGCTTCATGAGCAATCGCCAATGTATGAAGCACGGTATTGGTTGAACCGCCCATTGCCATATCGAGAGCAAAAGCATTGTCAAAGGCTTCTCTCGTCATGATGTCACGCGGACGAACATCCTTTTTAATTAATTCAATTAAGTATTTTGCGGCCTGTTTAATCAGGTCATATCTTTGTTCAGAGGTTGCAACAATTGTTCCGTTACCGGGAACAGTCATTCCTAAAACTTCCATTAAGCAGTTCATCGAGTTTGCCGTAAACATTCCTGAACATGAGCCACAGGTAGGACAGGCACTTGTTTCAATTTCAAATAATTCCTGCTGTGTCATTGTTCCATTGTGGTAGGCTCCTACCCCTTCAAATACGGAGGTAAGCGAAAGCTGTCGGCCTGATGAACTCACCCCTGCTTCCATTGGTCCGCCGGAAACAAAAACGGATGGGACATTAGTTCTCGCGGCTGCCATTAACATTCCTGGAGTGATTTTGTCACAGTTTGGAATGTAAAAAACACCATCAAACCAGTGAGCATTAATAACAGTTTCAGCACTGTCGGCAATCAACTCGCGGCTCGGCAGTGAGTATCTCATGCCAATATGCCCCATGGCGATCCCATCATCAACACCGATCGTATTAAATTCGAATGGGATACCGCCGGCCTCGCGGATGGCTTCCTTAACAATTTCACCGAAATGATTAAGATGTTTATGCCCGGGGATAATTTCAATAAACGAGTTGCAGACACCGATAAACGGTTTATCCAAATCACTCGTTTTGACTCCGGTAGCGTATAAAAGACTGCGGTGGGGAGCCCGGTCAACCCCTTTTTTAATCATATCGCTGCGCATCTATAAGCGCCTCCTCTTACATACTGCGGAACGGTTTTAATTGAGCTGAACAAGCCGTCCGTTTTCGTGGTTACGATTGCGAATCCTTATTATATTGATTTTTCTGAAAATATGGATTAAGAGAAGTTCTTAAAGTTTTTTTCAAAGGATAAACGCTTTAAACGATTAAAGACTCATTTTAAAAGAAACGCCTGACTCTATCCGGTTGGTCATGTGGATATAAATAGGCGCTGTTACTGTGAAGTCTTTATTTTCGATAATCATACATCCAAATGTTGACCCGGTCAATACAAAAATCAGACAATTCAAATTAGTAAAAATCATTGATAGCGTTTACAAACTTGATGTAATAGGAAAAGTTTATAGTTATAAAAATTATGAAAATTTTTTATAGAGGGAAAATAGGGGGAGGCTTGAAAGAGGGGGGATCATTATAGAGGGGATAATAGTAAGAGGGCATTTTCTGAAGCCAAAGCTTTTACTTTCTCAGTAGCTGCTTTCGTCGATACTGTTCCCCCTTACTTGATCCCTTTCCCCAAAAACTAGAGTAAGCTCTAGGTTGGATTAGGCATTGAGTTTCTGTTCTGTTTTAACAAGTTCTGCATATCCGTAGCTGCCGTGTTCGCTTAAGTCAAGACCGATCATTTCTTCTTCCTCTGTCACTCGCAGCCCGTTCATGACTGCTTTCATAATTGAAAGCAGAATAAAGGAAATGATGAAAGCAAATGTACCGCATACCAGAACACCCATTGCTTGAACGCCAAGCTGGTGCAAACCGCCGCCATAAAATAATCCTGGCTGACCGACCGTGGCTAATTCTTTTGTGGCAAAGAAGCCGGTGGATAAGGTGCCCCAAATTCCAGCAGTTCCGTGAACGGAAAGGGCGGAAATCGGATCATCAACTTTTATTTTTTCGAAGAATCGGATACTGTAAAATACGAGAATCCCGGCAATAAAGCCTATTACGGCGGCTGCCCAAGTTTCGACAAAAGCGCAGGAAGCAGTGATTGCTACTAAGCCGGCGAGTGCCCCGTTCAGCATCATCGGGACATCGGCTTTTCCTAGTACAATCCAAGAGATGAGCATAGCTGCGATTGTACCGGCAGCTGCTGCCAAGTTCGTGTTGACGGCAACAAAGCCAAAGAATCCTTTATCCACCGATAATGTGCTGCCGGCGTTAAACCCAAACCAGCCGACCCATAATAATAAGACACTTAAAGCTGTAAACACTTGATTATGACCAGCAAGATTATTGGCTGAACCATCTTTATTGAACTTTCCAATTCGCGGTTTTAGGATAATGGTGGCGGCCAAGGCTGCCATTGCTCCAGTAAGATGTACCACAGTTGAACCGGCGAAATCCTGTTTTCCATGCTCGGCTAACCAGCCGCCTCCCCAGATCCAGTGGGCAATTGGAGGATAGACAATTAAGGAAAATAGTACGGAAAAAATGAGATAAACACTTAATTTGGCTCTTTCAGCAAATCCGCCAAATGCGATAGTTAACGAAATTCCAGCAAAGGCCAGTTGGAATAAAAAGAAAACAGCTCCTGACAGCGACATGCCGTCTATATCATACCCTGAGTAAAAAAAGTTAGAAAAACCAAGTAACGAATTTCCTCTGCCGAAGATTAAACCATATCCTGCAGCCCAAAAGATAACAGATCCAATGGAAAAAGTAAGTATTGTTTTGCCTGCAATATGACCGGCGTTTTTCATCCTGGTTGACCCTGTTTCTAACAGAATAAAGCCTCCAATCATTAGAATGACAAGGACTGCCCCCAGCATTACCCACATGCTGTTGATTAAAAACAATGTATTCATTAATTTCTCCTCCTTGTGTAGATGTCAATTATGATCTTATTTTTACACTTATGTAAGTATATATTCCATAAATATGTTAGATAATCTAACGCAAATTTTTAGAGAGAAAGCTGTTTGTGGGTTAAGAAAAATAAAAAAAGCCGTTTTTCATTTTGAAAACGGGCCATTCCGTATACCAAACTGGGCATTTAATTGTCCTTGAATCATTTTTCTTTTTACTTCTTTATTAAGGTTATTTTGAGCGCGGATCATTTCTTTTCTAATCTCATGTGTTTGCACGCCGTCTTCTATTTTATTGGCAATTTCCATGAGTAACTCAACATCTGCAAAAGAATATTTTCGGCTTCCTCCAGGTGTACGCTCAGGAAAAATCAGCTTGCGTTCCTCGTAATAACGAATCTGCCGTTCGGATAGTCCGGTTAGTTCACTAACAATTCCAATGGTAATTACCTTTTTATCCTTATAAGTTGTTTCGTCTGCCATTTGGTCACTGTCACCTCGCATGTTTCATTAACTTTTGTTATATTTTCTTACATTATATAATAATATCGAACTAAATTATCTGATTATAAAGAAAAGTCCTTTTTATCATAGTTCTCTTTTTATAGAAGGTTAACTAAAAATTACAGCTTTGTCTTGACTTTTGTCAGATAATCTGCCAAGGAGAAATTGTGATGGTTTTCGCAAAAGGGAGAAAATCTTACAAAAAAAGAGAACCGGTATGCATTCCCGATTCTCGTGTGTTTTAATTTGATCTTATATTTCTGAGTTATCCTTTGTAGTCAATTCGATCCCTGGTAAGCGACCAGCCGGTCTTCAGACCAATGATAAACCAGGCCAAGGCCAGCCCGCCAAGCGCAAAAATGCTGTCGCCAATGATTCGCAGCCAGACAAACGTCGCAACGATATCCCGCGACATAAAGGTAGCTGAACGGGCGTACCACATGCCATGCTGAACACTAGCCCAAGTCTGCATTAAGCCAATTGGCAAAAGACTTAACAGGACCATCAGGATCAAGCCGATGTTAATTGCCCAGAAGGCGAATTTCAGCAGACCTGTCTTCCACTCTTTTCTGACGGTTAAACCACGTAAGCAGAAGAGCATTAACCCGATTCCCAGCATCCCATATACACCGAAAAGAGCGGTATGTCCGTGAACGGGCGTTGTATTGAGCCCTTGCATGTAATAAAGCGCAATCGGCGGGTTGATAAAAAAGCCAAACAACCCTGCTCCGACTAAATTCCAGACGGCAACGGAAATAAAAAAGGAAATCGGCCATTTATATTGTGTTACCCATGGCTTGGCCCGGCTCCGAGTTACATTTTCATAAGCTTCAAAGCCAATTAATACGAGCGGCACAACTTCAAGTGCACTGAACGAGGCTCCAAATGCCAGGACTCCAACCGGGGTTCCGCTAAAGTACAAATGGTGGAAGGTCCCGATGATTCCGCCAAATAAAAAAATGATCGTTGAGAACAGGACCGAAGTTGTTGCTGTTCGAAGCCCGAGCAGCCCCATTCTGGTAAAAAGAAAGGCCATGACGACAGTGGCAAATACTTCAAAGAAACCCTCCACCCAAAGGTGTACTACCCACCAGCGCCAATATTCAGCAATCGCCAGGTTAGAATGCTGTCCCCATAATAACGCCGGAATATAGAAAACCGGAATGGCTGTAGAAGCAATTAAAAACAAAGCCAGCAGGTGTTTGCTTTCCTTTAGATTTTTAAATGCCGGCCACATCGCCCGAACCATCAAGAATAACCAGAGGAATAGTCCGACGGTTAAGAATAACTGCCAAAATCTCCCTGTGTCCGTATACTCGTACCCCTGATGTCCGAACCAGAAGTTTGTGGTATGACCTAGTTTCTGCTGAACGGCAAACCATTGACCGATCATCGAACCGGCGACAATTATCAGCAGGCAGACAAATAGGAAGTTAACGCCAAAACGCTGAAATTTTGGTTCATAGCCGGAAACAGCCGGTGCCATAAACAACCCCGTTGCCAGCCAGGCGGTGGCAATCCACAGAATTCCTATTTGAGTGTGCCACGATCTGGCTAATGAATATGGAAGCCACCTATCCAACGGGATTCCGTAAAATCCGCTGCCTTCGACTTGATAATGTCCGGTGATGGCTCCCAGCAATACTTGGACAAGCCAAAGCAGCGCAACCACCCAAAAGTATTTTTGCGTTGCTTTCATCGAAGGGGTCGGTGATAAGGCGAGCAGCGGATCCTTTTCTGGATAAGTCTCATCAATTTCATGATGTTTCTGGGCTGCATAGTACCATGCTAACCCACCGATACCGGCCAGCAGTAAAACAAAACTGACGACTGACCAAACAACCATTTCACCTGTCGGCTTGTTATCAATTAATGCTTCATTTGGCCAGTTGTTTGTGTAGGTTACGGTATCGCCCGGCCTGTTGGTTTCAGTAGCCCAGGTTGTCCACCATATATAGCTGATAAAAGCAGCCAGGCGATTGTCGTCCTTAATGACATTTTTCGGCATCGCATATGCTTCACGCAGCTTATCTAATCTGGGATCATCAGAGAAAAGCGCGGCATAGTGCTTGCTGACATTTCTAATCGCTTCCGCCCGAATCGGGGATAAGGTAATCTCCCTAGTTTGCTCATTAAAAGTGTTTGGACGGATCGCCTTTTTTAGCCGCGCCTTAAGTGCGGCCTGTTTCTCTTCATCAAGATCAGAATATTTTTTTCCAAAGTCAGCCTGTGCCCAGTGATTTAACAGCCACATCGCCTCTCGATGGAGAAAATCAGCATTCCAATCCGGGGCAACATAGGCGCCGTGTCCCCAAATACTGCCCAATTCCTGACCGCCGATCGACTGCCAGACATTCTGTCCAACCTGAATATCTTTTTTTGTGTACAGAATTGTTCCGTCCGATACGACCACTCTGTCGGGAATTGGCGGCATGGTGTTATGAAGCCGCCCGCCATAATAACCTAGAACAGCGAAAGAAGCTATAAAGACAATTGCAAGGCTAAGCCATAGCCGTGTATATCGCATGAATACACCTCCAGTTACCATCTTATTGGATTCCTGTGGCGTGTGTCAGGAAATCCTAACCAATATATTTCCCGCCCCAAATGAAAAAATTCATTATTTTGGTAATTACCAACTGAATAATAATTTGAGGCAAGATCTTTGGGAGAAAAGGTATATTTTAGAACAATTGAATTATGGTAAAAAACCTTTTTCTGCAAATTTACAAGAATACCTGGATTTAATGTTTTAACTTGGTAATGAAGAAAATGATTGAATAATTTCTTAAATAAAGGTATAATCTTGTATATTCTAAATATTATCAACATTTTAATAAATTGTTTTATTTAAAAAGTAACAGGAGGATAAAAATGAAGAAAACGAGATTAGTTATCACACTGGTAGTTGTGGCTTTCGTCCTAATGCTTTCTGCCTGTGGAACAAGTGAGACTGGCGGGACAAGTAAAACCGGTAAAACAAATGAGGGAGGCGGCGAAAAGAAAACGCTGCGTGTTGTAACAGATGCAGCTTACGCACCATTCGAATATCAGGATAAAGGGGAAGTGGTCGGATTTGATATTGATTTTGTCAAAGCGGTGGCAAAGGAAGCTGGTTACGATGTAAAGATTGAACACGTAGGCTGGGATCCAATCTTTGTTGAAATTAAAGGGAAAACGGCTGACTTTGCTGTTTCAGCGATTACGATTAACAAAGAGAGAAAGCAAACGTATGATTTTACCGTTCCATATTTCTTATCCAAAAATGAAATCCTAGTGCCAAAAGGCAGCTCGATCAAAAGTGCACAAGACTTGAAAGGGAAAGTAGTTGCCGTACAAAATGGAACGACAGGTCAAGAGGTAACGGAAAAAATATTAGGTAAAAACAGCAAGGATCTTAAAAAATTTGAAAATAACAATCTCGCAATCTTAGAGATGAAAAATGGCGGTGCTGATGCAGTTGTAGCTGATAATGGCGTCGTTGATACGTATGTGAAAAATAATCCTAAAGATAATTTCGTTGTGATCGAGGATGATGGAGCATTCGAAAAAGAATTCTACGGGCTGCTCTTGCCAAAAGGCAGCGAGTTGAAAGCGGATTTGGATAAAGCGATTAATAAAGTGTTTGAAAATGGCACATACGCCGAAATATATAAGAAATGGTTTAATAAAGAAGCGGATATTCAAATTTTAAAAGACCAGCAATAGTTAAAAAATTGCGTAACTTCTCATCAGACAGTTACGCAATTTTTACATAACAGGTGACAACCGTCAGGGGGGTTGATAGATGGATTTCAGATGGGACCTTATAGCAGAATATGCCCCTTTTTTTCTAAAGGGAACATTATTAACAATTGGACTTTCAATCGTAAGTATTTTAATCGGAACTGTCCTCGGCCTGTTAATCGGCCTGGGAAAAATGATGAAAAGGAAGCTTTTGGCTCTGCCTTTCAAATGGTATATTAATTTTTTTCGCGGCACGCCATTAATGGTGCAAATACTGTTAGTCCATTTTGGCCTTGTCCCGCTATTTCTCGGGACAACCAATGCCATAGTAGCCGCCATTCTAGCTCTTTCTCTTAATTCGGCGGCCTATATTGCGGAAATTTTTCGAGCGGGGATTCAATCGATTGACAAAGGCCAGGTAGAAGCCGCCCGTTCTCTAGGTATGACGCATGTTCAAGCGATGAGATATGTCATTTTGCCACAGGCATTTAAGCGGATGATCCCGCCGCTTGGTAATGAGTTTGTTGTCTTAATTAAGGACTCTTCACTTGCCGCCCTGATAGCCGCACCAGAGTTGATGTATTGGGGACGGGCAATGCAGGGGCAATATATGCGGGCATGGGAGCCGTACTTGACTTCCGCCGCCATTTACCTAGTGTTGACGCTTTCTTTAAGTTTTCTTTTATCGCGTCTTGAAAGGAGGCTGGCAACGGAATGATCGAAGTCAAACAGTTGAAAAAAATATTCGGAACAAACGAGGTTCTCAAAGAAATCAATGTGACCGTCAAACCCCAGGAGGTAGTAGTGGTAATTGGACCTTCTGGTTCCGGGAAATCTACTTTTCTCCGCTGTATTAACATGTTAGAAACGATTACGGCCGGTCATGTTTTGATTGAAGGAATTGATATTACTGACAAAAAAACCGATATCAATAAGGTTCGGACCGAAGTGGGAATGGTGTTTCAGCAATTTAATTTATTCCCCCATAAAACAGTGATTGAAAATATTATGCTGGCGCCAGTCAAAGTTCGAAAAGTGCCGGATGAGAAGGCACGGGCCAAAGGCTTGGAACTGTTGCGCAAAGTAGGTTTGGAGAGCAAGGCGGAAGTATACCCCGATTCTTTATCAGGCGGTCAAAAACAGCGGGTGGCTATCGCCAGAGCTTTGGCGATGGAGCCGAAAATCATGCTGTTTGATGAGCCGACTTCGGCTCTTGACCCGGAAATGGTCGGCGAGGTTCTTGAGGTCATGAAACAGCTGGCTAAAGAAGGGATGACCATGGTCGTCGTGACCCATGAAATGGGCTTTGCCCGCGAGGTAGGCGATCGGGTGCTGTTCATGGATGGGGGCATCATTGTCGAAGAAGGGGAGCCGAAGGAGCTATTCGAAAATCCGAAGGAAGAACGAACCAAATCATTTTTAAGTAAAGTATTGTAATCGGAGACTGCTATCATGGCAGTCTCTTATTTTTTAAAACAATATGGACAACTCTTTGGCGCTATCGTTTTAAATTAATGAGGCAATATCGGCACCTTTAACACGAATTCTTTGATAAAATGAAAAAGAGGACATAAAACGTTTGTCTTGTTCGAATAGTATTTAGAATAAATATGTCACTTTTCCATATGAATGATATAGATTGCAAGCAATTGGAGGGAAAGAAATGACGTTAGAGCAGCAATTAATCCAGAAAACTTACTATAAAATGTTCATCAATGAACATGAAAATATCGATCCGGCCCGCGTCCTGGGAGAGGTTTTTCAGGAAGAGGCGAAAAAGGATGTTCCGGACTTGTCGAATATCCGCTTTGCCCAGGGAGAGGTATATTTTCATTATAAAGATTACGAGACGGCGATTTTTAAATGGGAGAACATTATCAACGAGCTGGAACCATGGGCGAAAAAAAACATTGCCGATGCCTATTTTGAGTTAGGGATGGCGCCGACCGCAGAAGATATTTATACATCCATTCAATCCGATAATCCGACACTTAATACTGAAGTGGCACTGAAATTATTTGCACTGTACATCGACCGCGGCAAGCTGGATGCCGCCGTTTCGACGATCAAAAAGGCGATTTTAGCGAATCCGGATTATCCCAATGTCACATCTAGGGCCCGTGCTTTTTTTGAAGAGCAGCAGGATTGGGAAAATGCTGTAGAACTCGCGGTTAATGAAGCGAAACGAACGGAGTCGCTGGAATGGTTTGATATTCTCTGTGGTTATGTGAAAAATGGGAAAACCCAAGTTATTGCTCCAAGTTATTTTTCCCATGCCCTGGCACTGCTCTTTTACCGCGACAAGGATAAGTTTGAACAACTGGTGACGGCGTTTTTGGATAGCTGCCGACAGGAGGATACTTATTTTTCTTGGCTAAATGAAGTCAATCATTTGTTATTAAATCTCGACTTGAAGCGTGAGGATCATTGGAAGGTGCTGTCAGCGCTTTATAAAGATGCCTATTTACGCTTGATTAGCGGCAGGTATTTTATCAAGGAAATTAACGGACTTCTTCCCGACCTGTTAACAAATTGGCTTCGGTTGGCGGATCATGAGCATATCGTTATCGCGGCGGCAGCTGTATTATCATGGAATGAAATGTTTCCGGGCAGCCTTAGTGTGTCCATTGTGAAAGAGTCAGAGGAACTAATCAGTAAGCTTGAATTTGAATCGGATGAATTGGAAGAGTGCCTTACACTATTTCAATCTATCATAAAATGGGCGGACACCTATGATATGGGAGAGAATAACCGGGTAAAATGGATCGTCCAGCAATTGCTTGATTTTCAAACCTATCACATGCTGGTGACAGGTCTTTCCGGCAGTGGAAAATCAACTTTTATCAACACGCTGTTGGGTGAGGATTTGCAGGACAGTCCGACTTCTATGGCGATCATGTTTAAATATGCTGATGAACTGGAAATAAGTGAAGTAACCGATGCCTCGATTACACCGCTTGCTGGATTTACCGATTTCCAAGAACGAATGGATCGGCTCCGGAATGCCTCGGAATCAATCATTGAGTTTTGCCAGCCCAACGGATTTTTGCGCCAAAATAGCATTGCGATTATGGATACCGCGGGATTAAAAGGCGGTGGTCATCAGGACCGTGATGAGATTTTGAAAAATTTCCATGTTGCCGATACGATTTTGTATGTCCTTGATGCCAATACCGCATTTGCAGATAAAGAACAAGCAGCATTGCTGCAAATCCAGGAGTTGGTGCCAGACATTCCAATTCACTTTCTATTGAGTAAATTGGATACAATTGCGGATGAAAATGATGCGCTGCGCATCTATCGAGAAACAGAGGCTGCGATTCATTCATTCCTGCCTGATGCCAAGGTATTTGTCTCGTCAATTCGCTATGACCGTAAGCAGGAACAGGAGGACTTGCAAGCTTTTATCAAGTCTATTAAAAATACAAGAAATATGAAGGATAAACGTCTGGCAAAACTTTTATTCTATATCCGGATGTTGCTTTCCGGATTTTTGCAGAAGCGGATTGATGTTGAGAACCAATTAGTTGAGGCCGTGCGCTGGAATGAAGACATGCATTCGAAACTCAATGGTGCGGTCAATCAATTGGTTGATCTGGTCGCCAATAAAACGGAAACGCTGGCAAAGTCCTATCGTGAGATTAAGAACACGATTGAGAAGGAAATTGCTGATACCGTTCCGAAAATGTTGCGGGAGTGTTCCGGATTGATCAAGGAGAATAGTGATTTTACGAGAATTCATTTGGATTTGAATGACGAGATTAACCATAAACTGCAGCAGTTTTTAGGAGAGCAAATGATGCCTAAATATTTCCGTTTGCTTCAGGATTGGATTGAGACCAGTAAGATCGAGTTTGCACAAAGTCAGGAGTTCCTCAATGAGCTTGCGGAGGGCTTTAATAATATGTTTGGAGAAGAACGGTTAACGCTTTCGTGTGATTTTAAAGTACTGGATGATTGGCGTCGTGATACGGAGCGGATGACAAGCGGCTTCCGGCTTGAAAAAGTTAATATTCTTCTGCGTCGGACACCGTCACAGCTTTTACTAAAGAGTGCGGGCAAGCTATTTGGAGCGTTGGCGCAAAATAAAGCGATGCTTTACAATAAATTTAAAGCTTTTGTCGAAAATGAAGAGTATTTGGATGTTGCCGCGACAGTGGGACAACAGTTTTTCCAACCGTTTGAGCTGTTTGAAAAATCACTTGAGCGCGATGTCAGCATGTTTTTTAAAGGTCCGTTGGCGATTTTGAATGATACTGTCGAAGAGGTCCATTCGGAAATTCAGACGAACCGGGAACTGCTTGACCAAATGAATACGAATCCGGAGATGTTCCGCGACCCGCTGACACTGTTCGAAGTACGCCTGCGCCAGTTTGAATGGATGACCGTAGCGGGGAAAGGGATGCAAGCGGTCTATTAGGAATTTTGATTAGGGGGAACCTTGGCGGGTACCTCCTTTTTTATTAATTTCAGAGCGTAAGAGGTTTTGATTGGGGCACTTCTAAAAGGAAATGAACTTCGCTTCAATGGACAGAAAACCATTTCTCCGATAATACAAGAGCCGCCCTAGAAAGGAGCGGTTCTTGTTTTCTAGTACCCTTTTGAATAATCAACAAGATTGACAGAAGGCTTTTGCCCGGAAAGGTAGTTTTTCAAATTGGGGATTAAAATATTTTCCACCACCCGCTGGTCGTAATGTTCGGTGGAACCGGCTGTATGCGGCGTGATGATGACGTTGTCCATCTCCCAGAGCGGACTGTCGGCATTCAGTGGTTCCGTTTCGAACACATCCAGCCCGGCACCAGCAATAGTTCCTTCCTGTAGAGCCTGTACCAATGCATCTTCGATTACAATCTGACCACGGCCGATATTAATAAAATAGGTGCTAGGTTTCATTTGCTTAAATTGTTCTGCACCAAATAAATGATGCGTTTCCTTTGTATGCGGCAAAGTGACAACAACATAATCACACTGCGGCAGCACAAGATGCAGCTGGCTGGCGGTATACATTTTATCGACAAACTCAGCTGGTCTATCCGAGCTTCTCACCCCTAGTACTTTCATTCCAAAGGCTTTGGCAATTTTAGCCGTTTCGCTTCCGATTGCCCCCACGCCAATAATGCCAATTGTCTTTTCATGAATTTCTTGTTTCATCTGCGCATGATGCCATACTTTTTCCTGCTGATTTTTGACATATGTATGAATTTTCCGGGTTAACCCGAGTATCATGGCAAAAATGGTTTCCGAGATTGGATATGCATGAACGCCATTGGCGCTTGTTAAGAAAATATTTGCCGCTGCTAATTTTTTCAGCGGTAATGAATCGACTCCGGCACTCCAGGTTTGCAGCCACTTCAGCTTTGAGTCTTGACCTAAGCAGTATTCATCAAGCCGACTTTTCCAGCCGGCAATGACTTCCGCATCCTTTACATGCTCTTGCCAGACGGTTTGCTCCTTTGAAGCAATCAGTTCCCATCCGGGAATCAGCTCTTTAACTTGATCAAGTAAGTTTTGTGACAGGTTATAGGTAATGACTAATTTTCGGTTATTCATCCAATAACACCTCCAGATGGCTTGAGTTTGTTTATTTTAATCATAACGGATTTTTGCAGAGATATGATATTAAATTATCCGAGTTGATTCTGCAATTTTCCGGATTTTTCACCTCATGAATTTATTCTTTTATTTGAAAAACAAAAAAGAACGCTGCGTATTTGTCACAGACGGGGCCTCCAGACTGGTGGAGCCGTCATCAGGAATATCCTCTCAAACGGTGGAATGGCAGTTCTTTTTGACCAGTTAGAGGGGCGGGGGGACACAATTTTACTTTTCTTTTTAATTTTAATAGTAAAAATATTCAAAAACTTCTGTTACAATAGAATAGAAAGCGTTTCCATTAGAAAGAGAGGATTATAGCGATGAACCATCCCTACTTAAATGAAGACCATGAAATTTTCCGCAAATCGCTACGAAAGTTTTTGGAAAAAGAAGCATATCCCTTTTATGAACAATGGGAAGAGGATCGGATAATACCGCGCTCCTTTTGGACAAAAATGGGCGAGCAGGGTTTTCTCTGTCCGAATATTGAGGAGAAATACGGTGGCAGCGGGGTTGACTGGGGTTTTTCAGTTGTTATTAACGAAGAATTAGAAAAGGTTGGAACAGGCCTTATCGGAATTGGACTCCATAATGATATTGTTGTTCCGTACATCAACTCTTACGGTACTGAAGAGCAAAAGCAACGCTGGCTGCCAAAGTGTGTCACCGGAGAAATCATCACGGCAATTGCGATGACCGAGCCGGGCACAGGCTCGGATCTAGCCAATATTAAAACAACGGCTAAGCTTGATGGAGACTATTATATTGTCAACGGACAAAAAACATTCATAACGAACGGGATACAATCTGACTTGGTTGTTGTCGCGGTCAAAACAGACCCGACCGCGGTGCCAAAGCATAAAGGAGTCAGCCTGCTCGTCATTGAGCGCGGAGCACCTGGATTTTCGAGAGGGCGAAAGCTGAATAAGGTCGGTCTTCACTCTCAAGACACAGCTGAATTGATCTTTGAGGACTGTCGTGTACCGAAAGAGAACCTTCTCGGTGAAGAAGGGAAGGGATTCCTGTATTTAATGGAAAAATTGCAGCAGGAACGGCTCCTTGTAGCCATTGGGGCGCAAACGGCCTCAGAAGTGATGCTGCAAATGACGATTGATTATGTCAAAAGCCGGGAAGCGTTTGGAAAGCCAATCAGCTCATTCCAAAATACCCAGTTTAAGATTGTTGAAATGGCGACAGAAATTCAAATGAGTCGTACCTTCCTGGACCAGTTAATTGCCGAACATATTGAAGGGCATGATGTAGTAACAAAAGTATCGATGGCAAAATGGAAGCTGACAGAGAATGCCAGAAAAATTGCTGTTGAATGCATGCAGCTTCACGGAGGGTACGGCTATATGGAAGAATACGAGATTGCCAGACGATTCCGCGACATCCCCGTTGCTGGCATTTATGCCGGCACAAATGAAATTATGAAGACGATCATTGCAAAAAATTTAGGGTTATAGAAAGCGAGGAAAAAGCAAAATGCGGGAAGTAGTTATCGTAGAAGGGGTCCGTACCCCTGTTGGAAGAAGAAATGGCGTACTGAAGGAAATCCGGCCTGATGATTTGGCAGCACTCACATTAAGGGAATTGGTCAACCGTGCTGGCATCGATCCGGCGCTGATCGATGATGTCATTTTAGGCTGTGTCTCCCAAACAGGTGAACAGGCAGGTGATATTGCCAGAGTAGCTGCACTCATTGCCGGATTTCCGATTGAAGTGCCTGGTACCACGATTGACCGTCAGTGCGGCTCGAGCCAGCAGGCTGTTCACTTTGCCGCTCAGGCAATCTTGGCGGGTGATATGGATATAGTCGTCGCCGGCGGTGTGGAAAACATGTCCCGTGTGCCAATAGGCTCTAATTATCAAGGAGCTGAACCGTTTAGCGCAAATTTAACAAGCAGGTATGAAGTGATCCATCAGGGCTTGTCTGCCGAAAGGATTGCCGAAAAATATGGCTTTACCCGCGAACAGCTTGATCAATTTTCCTTGGAAAGCCATCAAAGAGCGGTGAAGGCTCAAGCCTCAGGCTATTTTGAACGTGAAATCTTCCCGGTTGAAATACCTCTTTCTGATGGCAGCAAAATGATAGTTAACGCAGATTCCGGGCCAAGAAAAGATACATCATTGGAAAAATTAGCTGGACTCAAACCGTCATTTAAGGAAGACGGGGTGATTCATGCCGGAAATTCAAGCCAGATCAGTGACGGGGCCGCAGCGCTATTGCTCATGTCGCGGGAAAAAGCGGAAGAACTGGGATTAAAGCCGCGATTCCGCGTTCATACCCGGGTCGTTGTCGGCTCTGACCCAACTTTAATGCTGACAGGACCTATTCCGGCAACACAGAAAGCTCTGGAGAAATCTGGTTTATCGATTGATGATATCGATGTCTTTGAAGTCAATGAAGCGTTTGCCCCTGTAACACTCGCCTGGTTAAAAGAAACCGGTGCTGATCCTGCAAAGCTGAATCCAAACGGTGGAGCCATTGCTCTCGGACATCCGCTGGGAGCAAGTGGCGCCCGCTTAATGGTAACAATGATGCATGAGTTAGAGCGCCGCAGCGGCCGCTACGGGCTGCAAACGATGTGTGAAGGTCATGGCATGGCGAACGCGACGATCCTGGAACGGACTGATTAAGAGGTAGATTCCGAATCGCTAATAAAAGTACTGGAATCGCTAATATAACTCAAAAAATCGCTAATAACCCAACTGTCACCGAAACCATTATAGGAGGCTATGGACTAAAAACCAGAAAAAAAACTAATCAGTTTTTTTACGATAAGGGCAATCATTCCGTTTCATTTCGGTTGCCCGCCGAATAGCAAAAAAATGGAGGCGATGGCTATGACGACAACGATTGGAAAAATTTTTGATTTAACGGTAAAAAAGTATCCAAACAAGGAAGCGCTGTATGATGTTCGAAAAAATCTCCGCTATACGTTTAAAGAATGGAGCGAACAGGTAAACCGCCTTGCCAATGCCCTTTTAAAAGAAGGGGTCAAAAAAGGGGACCGGGTTTCGACATTCACCTTTAATACTGAAGAATTGGGAACCGCCTTTTTCGCCTGTACTAAGATTGGAGCAATATTCAATCCGATAAATTTCCGCCTTACCCCTGAGGAAGTGGCGTTTATATTGAGCGATGCCGCCCCAAAGGCAGTGCTGTTTGAAAAAGCGTTAGAGCCTGTCGTGTCATCGATTGCTGGCCGTTTTCCTCAGATCTCCTTTTGGTTTATTGATGAAGAGCCGCCTGCCTATGCTGCTAGCTACAAGGAGAAAGTGGCAGCAGCTTCAACGGATGATATTCAGGCTGAAGTTGACGAAAACGATGTCTATGCCTTCATTTACACAAGTGGGACAACAGGAAGACCAAAGGGTGTGATGCACAGTCATCGCAACATGGTGGATCAAGCCTTACTTTGTATTGCTGCTCAAAAGCTTGAGAAGGAGGATGTAGGTCTTGTGACGGCGCCGATGTTTCATTGTGCCGAGCTGCATTGTGCCTTTCTGCCAAGGATCAATGCCGGTGCCAAAAACGTCATATTGCACCAGTTTAATCCAAAAGCCATCCTCTCATTAATTGAACAGGAAAAGATTACAAAGTTTTTTGCCGCGCCAACGATGTGGAATATGCTCTTGCAGGAAGACTTAAGCCAATACGATTTATCCAGCCTGAAGATTGGTTTGTACGGAGCAGCTCCAATGGCGCCGTCGTTGGTGCATGCACTTCATGATCGCTTGGGGATTTCCTTGATTCAAGCATATGGGATGACGGAGATGGGACCAGCGATTACCTTCCTTTCAGAAAAGGATCAGCTTAGAAAAGCCGGGTCCGCGGGGCAGGCCGCGTTAAATCATGATATCCGCGTTGTCCGTACGCGGGAAGACGGTCCATCCGATCCCGATGATGTCGTCCCTACTGGGGAAACGGGCGAAATAGTGGTCAAAGGACCTTGTATGATGCTGGGGTATTACAATCGTAAAGAAGCGACGGAAAAAGCAATGTATAAGGGTTGGTACCATTCAGGCGATATCGGTTATCTCGATGAAGAAGGCTATCTGTTTGTCAATGACCGGGTCGATGACATGATCATCAGTGGTGGAGAAAATATTTATCCGCGGGAGGTTGAGGATTTATTGCATAGCCACCCCGGTGTACTGGATGTTGCTGTGGTCGGTCAGCCTGATGATCGCTGGGGTGAAACCGTTAGCGCTTTTGTAGTGAAAAAGGATCCAAATGTGACTGAGCAGGATTTAAATGAATTCTGTAAAAATAGCAACAGTCTTGCCAATTATAAACGCCCCCGCAAATATGTTTTTTGTGAAGCACTTCCGCGCAATGCCAGCGGTAAAATCCAGAAATTTGTACTCCGCAAACAGCTTGAGGAGCTCTTCACCCAAGGTTCATAAGAACGGTTTTTAATGGTAAAGACTAAAAGTCATTGAATTTAGCAATTACCTGTACGAAACAGACAGCAGTAAAAGGGGCCTTGAGCCCCTTTTTAGTGAGCAAATATTCTTACTTAATTTTTACATACTGCCTTTTTTCCACCATCAACCGTTTTAACCGTAATTTTGACTGTGCTGCGTTTTTTAGCAATAATTTTACCTTTTGCATTTACTGTTGCAATGGATTTATTGCTGGATGTCCATACGACTTTTTTATTTGTGGCATTTGCTGAGTTAATCATTGCTTTAATGGTTGAGTTTTGGCCCACTTTTAAAGTTAGTTTGGCCTTAGAAAGCTTCACACTTTTGACAGGTTCAACAACGGTAATTGTACCTTTTGCCGTTTTATTGCCTGAGATGGTTTTAACGGCAATAACCGCCTTACCGGCTTTTTTCGCCACTATCCATTCATTTTTTACAGTGATGGATGCTGAGTACGGTTGATACTGATAATTAGTGATTGCTTTAATCCGATTTTGGCTGCTTGCAATAGAGAAGGCACCTTTTCCTTCTTTTGTTAACTTTATGATATATTTTTCAAATAAAACATCGAGTACATCGCCTTCACCAATGTTTTTAATGCTGCGAAACATCGTATATCCATCCCCGCCGGCGATTTCAAAATCGTTGGAGGCCAATACAATTTCTGTAGAATTATCATTGCGATCAAGGACAGTACCATTGTCTAATGTCATTTTTTGTACGCGTGAACCTGTTACGAGTTGACCTTTTGAAGGATCCCATCCAGCTAATATCAAATTTATTTTATTAAAAATACGAGTTGGAGTTTTATTCTATGTATGTTATATCGTTTATAAATCGTTCTTTATTAGAAACAATTTGAAGTAGAGTTTAGGACGATACCAAAACTTATAGATAATGGGGGAGAGATAATTGAAAAAGAAATTATTGTACACAGGAATGGCTGCGGCAATGCTATTAACAGGTTTTCCATCAACGGCGGTCGGTACAGCTATACCTACAACTGATTTTAAGAAAGATATCGAGGAAATAAGGAATGAAAATCACTCTAGTCAGGTTACTTCAAAGTTTAATAATTTAGATGTTAGTAAAATCATGAAAATTCCCAACCGTAATGGATTTAAGAAACTAGCATCAGAAAATGATTACATAATAGAAACTGAACCAAATGATTTTCCTTCTCTTGCAAATCCACTTGGATTAGGAATTGGGGCTGTTGGTGATTTTAGTTACGATGTGTATGGAAATGGAGATTTAGATTTTTATAGGATTAAAGTTCCGGAATCCGGATATCTTTGGCTTGGGATTATTATGGAGTATTCCGATTATCAAACTGATTTAGGGTTTGGGTTATTTAATTCAAATGAGGAAATTGTTAAACCAGTGGATTATGGAACTAGCGGGGAAGTTGATTACCGAGTACTGCCTGTTGAACCTGGGACCTATTATATTGCTGCAACAAATTTAGCCGATATCGCATCATATGATAACTACGTCCTATTGGCTAATATGCTGGATTTGACACCGCCAGCCGCACCAAAAGTAAACCCGATTGATGATAATGATAAAACCATTAACGGAAAAGCGGAAGCGACATCAACGGTCACCATTAAAAACGGCAGCAAAATTTTTAAAACAGTAAAAGCCAGTACGGACGGTAAATTTAAACTTACCCTTGCAAAACCATTCAAGGCTGGAACGAAACTTTCCTTTATAGCTGAAGATTCATCTGGAAACACAAGTAAAGCTACTGTAGTGAAAGTAGCAGACCAAACCGCTCCGCCTCTAACGGTCAATAAAGTTTACACTTCGAGTAAATATATAAGTGGAAAAACCGAAGCTAAAGTGTCCATTGCTGTAAAAATAGGAAGTAAAACAATCGGAAGCGGCAAATCGGATGCAAAAGGATTTTACAAACTTAAAATCAAGCCGCAAAAGAAGAACACAAAATTAACAGTGGTCGCAAAAGATTCTTATGGGAATGCAAAAACAGTTATCGCAAAAGTAAAATAAAAGTGAGGGAAGGAACCAGAGTGGTTTCTTCCCTCACTTTTTTGTGGGTGTAGAACAGTTAAAAACCAAAAGGGAGAATCTGTTTTTTCAAACCTAAAAGATAAGCGCTATAATAGAGTCAGTAAATTTTATACCTATAGCGAGAGGAGAAGCAATTTTGTTTGAAAAAGCGCAACCCCTATTACAATCCTATTTTGGTTACAACTCCTTTAGAAAAGGCCAAGAACAGGCGATCCGCTCGGTATTAACCGGCAATAATACGATTTGTGTAATGCCGACAGGCGGCGGGAAGTCGATTTGCTATCAAATTCCTGCTCTTATTTTGCCGGGCACCTCGATTGTCATATCCCCGCTGATTTCACTTATGAAGGACCAAGTCGATACCCTTGTTCAGGCCGGGATACCGGCCACTTTCATTAACAGTTCGCTCAGCTTCCAGGAGTCCTTTGATCGAATGCAAGCGGCGAGGCAGGGAGCCTACAAACTGCTGTACATAGCACCGGAACGGTTGGAATCCCGAGAATTTCTGGAGGACTTAAGACAAATGGACATTCCTCTAGTGGCGGTTGACGAGGCCCACTGTATTTCCCAATGGGGACATGATTTCCGCCCAAGCTACCGGCAAATTCAGCGCTTAATCCAAGGTCTGCCGCAAACGCCGAAGGTCCTTGCCTTGACGGCGACAGCAACTCCGAGAGTCCGTGAAGACATCTGCAGCCTGCTTAAAATTGATGAAAGAAACATGATCATTACCGGTTTTGAACGGGAGAACCTTTCTTTCTCCGTCATAAAAGGGCAAGACCGGTTAAAGTTTCTCTTAGGCTATTTGAAAAAGAATGCCAAAGAATCAGGCATTATCTATGCAGCAACAAGAAAAAATGTTGACCAGCTTTATGAAAGATTAAGGCGGGAAAATATTAATGTTGCGCGCTATCATGCCGGAATGGGGGAAGGAGAACGCAGTCAAGAGCAGGACCGGTTTCTTACCGACAAAGCTACGGTAATGGTGGCGACCTCAGCCTTTGGGATGGGGATCGACAAATCCAATATCCGCTACTGCATCCACTGGCAGCTTCCGAAAAACATGGAAAGCTATTATCAGGAAGCCGGGCGTGCAGGAAGAGATGGGTTGAAAAGTGAGTGTATTGTCCTTTATTCGCCGCAGGATGTTCAGATTCAGCGATTCTTAATTGAACAATCCAGCGACAGAAGCAGAATCACCCAGGAGCTAGAAAAACTGCAGCAAATGGTTGATTATTGTCACACAGAGAGCTGTCTTCAGGAATTTATTTTGCATTATTTTGGCGAGACTGAAACAGAACCTTGCGGCAGATGCGGCAACTGCACTGATTCCCGAATGCAAATGGATGTGACGAAAGAGGCACAAATGGTTATGTCCTGTGTAATTCGCATGGGCCAGCGTTTTGGCAAGACCTTAACCGCCCAGGTGCTTACCGGCTCTAAAAATAAGAAGGTTATCGAGCTTGGCTTTGACAGACTATCAACCTATGGAATCATGAAAGATAAAGGAGCAAAGGACGTCAGTGATTTTATTGAATTTTTAATTTCCCAGGAATTAATCGGAATTGAACAGGGAACGTTTCCGACCCTTTACGTTTCACCTAAGGGAAAAGATATTTTACTAGGAAATGCGCAAGTTTTTCGCCGGGAGACTGTGCAGGTAAAACAGGTTTCCATTAGTGATCCGTTATTTGAAACATTACGTGAGATTAGGAGACAAATTGCCACTCAAGAAAATGTACCGCCATTTGTGATATTCTCCGATGCGGCGCTTAAGGATATGTGTGCTAAACTGCCAAAAACAAACGAGGAATTCTTGCAGGTAGGGGGTGTTGGCGAATATAAGCTGCAGAAATATGGCGCTGATTTCATTCAAGCTATTCGTACTTTCCTAGAAGAACATCCTAATTACTCCAATGAACTGGAGGCACCTCCTAACAAAAAGCAATAGGCATTAACACATATCCCACCCTCTGAATATGGTAAAGAAGGTGTCAAATCCAATGGAACACACTTTTTAGGGGGTGGTCTTTGTGAGAATTCATGTGGTAAAAAGCGGCGACACGCTCTGGCGTATCTCGCAAATGTACGGGATTTCGATCAATCAAATCGCTGCCGCGAACGGCTTAGATAATCCAAATCAGCTGGTGCTCGGGGAAGCCTTGGTTATTCCGGCGCCCTATCAGCAGTACATTGTCCAACGTGGCGATACTCTTTGGGCGATTGCCCAGCGCTTAGGCGTAACAATGCAGGAAATCATAAACGCAAACCAACTGACTGACCCGACAAAAATTTACGTTGGCCAGGTACTGACAATTCCTATTTTATACCATACTGTTCAATCAGGAGAAACTCTATCAGCGATTGCCAGTCGTTATGGCACAACTGTTAGTGCCATTGTTCAAGCCAATCAAATTCAGAACGCAGCGATGATTTATGTCGGGCAAAGGCTGAGAATTCCGGAAGCACCTAAACCGGTGATTGAGGTAAATGCCTATGTAACTGATATGGGGACAACTGGGGCAAACATTGTCGCCCCACTGACGTCTTACTTTACCTATGTCAGCCCATTTAGTCACAGTGTTGGTGAAGATGGCAGCATTGCAGCGTTAAATGATGAAGCCATCATTAGAACTGCCCGGGAAAGAAATACAGCCCCGCTTCTGGTCATTACGAACTTTGTCGGCAATAAGTTTAGCGCCGAACGGGCTGCGTTAATTCTGGGAACGCCGGAGCTTCAGGATAAACTAATTGACAATATTTTAACGATGTTAAAACAGAAAGGTTATGCTGGAGTCAATATTGACTTTGAATATGTCAATCCCGGAGACAGGGAAAATTATAATAACTTTTTACGAAAAGTGGTGGCCAGGCTGCGACCGCAAGGATATTCCGTTTCAACTGCCCTGGCTCCCAAAATCACAGCCGGCCAAAAAGGACAATTATATGAGGCCCATGATTACGCTGCACATGGGGAGATCGTCGATTTTGTCGTGATCATGACGTATGAGTGGGGCTGGATTGGCGGCAGACCTTGGGCTGTTGCCCCAATCAGTGAAGTTCGAAAAGTATTGAATTATGCTGTAACAGAAATCCCGCGCAATAAAATAGTTATGGGTGTTCCGTTATATGGCTATGATTGGAAGATTCCTTGGGTGCAGGGAACGCTGGCGAGAATTATCAGTCCGAAGGAAGCCGTCAACATCGCCGCCAAATATGGGGTTGCCATCAGCTTTGATGAAACCTATCAATCTCCATACTTCCGTTACGTCGATGAAACCGGACAGCAGCATGAAGTATGGTTTGAGGATGCCCGCAGTATGCAGGCGAAATATGATACTGTCAAAGCATACAAGCTCCGCGGGATCAGCTATTGGGTGTTAGGAAACCCCTTCCCGCAGAACTGGCTGGTGCAGGCGGCTAACTTTACGGTCAAGAAAGTTTAAACCAAAAACAAATGACGGGCTGACATAATCCATGGTTAAAAAAACAGACCCTATCGTTTCATTCGATGGGGTCTGTTTTTAAAAATGCCATTCATCAGCAGCAGCGTGAAACCTTCCCGTCTTTTGCATTGTATCGTGCTTCTTGAGCCTCACAGAAGAACTCTTTCCGGGTTTTTACCGGCTCACCAGGATGGTGCGATTTCATATGCTCAACGTAAGTTTCATAGCTTGGAACTCCAACCAGAAGGCTGAGAAACTGCTTCCGGTAGGTATTGAATTTACGTAATTTATCCAGCATAATTGGTGACATCTCCTCCATCACGAGGCACATATGGCGCCTCATGTAAGGGCAGTTTATGACCTACAATGACCTTAAACCAAATCCGCAGTGCAGAAATTAACACGACCAGAACAACAATCATGAAAATAGCACAAAGTGCAGCATCCACATAGTCGTTCATTAATACTTGCTTCATTTGAGCAGCATTTGCCGCTGGAGCAAGCACTTTTCCTTCATTATATGCATCTTGGAAAATTTTCGCATGGGACAGAAAGCCAACTTTTGGATTTTCGTGGAACAGCTTTTGCCAGCCAGCCGTTAAAGTGACAATTAACAGCCAGGTTGTTGGGATCAATGTAACCCATGTGTAGGCTTTTTTCCCCATTTTAAACAGGATGGTTGTACCAAGCAGTAAAGCTATCCCAGCAAGCATTTGGTTGGCAATTCCAAATAACGGCCACAGTGTATTGATACCGCCAAGCGGATCGACTACCCCTTGATAGAGGAAGTAACCCCAGAAGGTTACACATAAAGCAGTTGCAATAATATTTGGAATTAATGCTTCTGTTTTGGCAAATGGTTTATAAACAGTACCAATCAAGTCTTGGATCATAAATCGGCCGACACGGGTCCCTGCATCAATCGTTGTTAAAATAAATAAGGCTTCAAAGAGAATCGCAAAGTGATACCAAAATGCCATCAAGGCTTCACCGCCGATGACTTTTGAGAAAATAACCGCCATCCCAATCGCCAGCGTCGGCGCCCCGCCGGTTCTCGATAGAATTGTTGACTCCCCAACATGTTTTGCAATCGTACTTAAATCTTCCGGTGTAACGGTAAAGCCCATGTTTGTAATGACTTTTGCGGCTTGAACGACATCTGTTCCAATTAATGCTGCCGGGCTGTTAATCGCAAAATATACCCCTGGATGGAGCACACAGGCAGCAATCATCGCCATAACAGCAACAAATGATTCAGTCAACATTGCTCCATAGCCAATTGGGCGGGCATGCGACTCGACTTCAATCATTTTAGGTGTTGTACCGGAAGAGACGAGGGCGTGGAATCCGGAAACAGAACCGCAGGCAATCGTAATAAATAGGAACGGGAAGAGGTTGCCGGCGAAAACAGGACCTGTTCCATCGATAAACTTCGTTACACCAGGCATTTCAAGATTTGGGGCAACAACGATAATTCCTATTGCCAAGGCAAAAATGGTTCCAACCTTTAAGAACGTACTCAAGTAGTCCCGTGGTGCCAACAGCAGCCATACTGGTAAGACGGAAGCGATGAAACCATAAATAATCATCATAATGGCAATCGTTTCCCCTTTAAAGGTAAACATAGCGGCTAAAGTTGGATTTTCGGCAACCGATTGTCCTAAAAATAAGGAAATTAGTAATAAAATAATTCCAATTAAGGAAGCTTCGCCAACGCGGCCGGGCCGAATAAAACGCATATAAATCCCCATGAAAATCGCAATTGGAATCGTTGCCGCAATTGTGAACATACCCCAAGGGCTGCCTACGAGCGCTTTCACAACTACCAGTGCCAACACAGCTAATAAAATGACCATGATCCCTAAAATACCGACCATCGAAATGATACCAGTAAACTTACCCATTTCATCCTTGATCATTTCACCAAGGGATTTACCATTACGGCGCATCGAACCAAAGAGAATAATAAAGTCTTGAACGGCACCGGCTAAGACAACTCCAACGACAATCCAGAGAGTCCCCGGAAGGTAACCCATTTGCGCGGCCAAGATTGGACCAACTAGCGGCCCTGCTCCAGCAATCGCCGCAAAGTGATGGCCAAAAAGGACCCATTTGTTCGTCGGGACATAGTCCTTCCCGTCATTATGAATTTCTGCGGGAGTTTTTCGACGGTCATTGAGTTGAAAAACCTTTTCGGCAATAAATTTGCTGTAAAAACGGTAGCCAATCGCGTACACGCAGATGGCAGCAGTTAGCAGCCAAATGGCGTTTATGGTTTCCCCACGCTTTAAGGCCATTACAGCAAATCCTACTGCACCCAACGCAGCAATGACCCCCCATATCAAAATAGACTTTAACGTTTTCAAATATATACCCACCTTTCCCAAAGTATGGCTATATTATATTTAATTATTCGGAAAATTAAAACACCTATTATCCATTTTTGTGGAAATTACCCATTATTCTCGTCTTAACGCATAATGTTGCAATGATTCTTGCTAAAAAAACTTATTTTGCCTTAAACTAGATAAATAATGAAGAAGTTATGTGGTGAGAAGATGGAAGAACAAGCGTTACAAACAAAAGAGATCATGGATGTTTGTTTGCTGGCTGGAAAAATTATGCTGCAATCCGGCGGTGAAACGTACCGCGTGGAAGATACGATGACGCGGATCGCCGCTTCATTTGGGCTTAAACAGACACATAGTTATGTTACGCCCACGGGAATTATTTTTTCGGCTGAGGGCACCGGCCCTACCAGAACGAAACTAATCAGGATATCCGAACGCTCAACAGATTTGAAAAAGGTCGATCTGGTCAACAGCATTTCAAGAGGAATTTCCAACGGTGAGATTGATTTACAAGAAGCGGCTGAACGATTGAATGAAATCCATTCGATGGACTTAACATTCCCCTTTAGGATCCAAGTTGTTGCAGCGTCACTGGCAAGCGGCTGTTTCATGATTATGTTCAATGGGACCTGGAATGATTTTCTTCCGGCAATGCTGACCGGAGGGGCTGGCTTTCTAAGCTACGTTTATTTTCACCGTTTTGTTCCGGTTAAATTTTTCTCAGAATTTTTGGCGTCGTTTATCATTGGTCTGATGTCCTTTTTTTTCGTAAAAATGGGGTTTGGGCATCAATTAGATAAAATCATCATTGGTTCTGTGATGACCTTGGTTCCGGGACTGTTAGTGACAAATGCCATTCGGGATTTAATGGCGGGGCATTTGGTAGCCGGGCTGTCAAAGGGAGCAGAAGCATTTCTGACAGCTTTCGCGATTGGGGCAGGAATTGCCGCAGTTGTATCATTTTTGTGAAACGAGGTAAAGTAAGATGGATATCCTTGCCCAATTAATAACCAGCTTTTTTGCCACCGCCGCCTTTGGCGTCATTTTTAACATACCAAAGGAATCATTAATCAGATGCGGGCTGATCGGTATGGGCGGCTGGCTGATTTATTATATTTTAAATGGTTATTTTGGCAATGCGGTTTTGGCCACATTGTTGGCAACTGTTTTTATCGCTGTCTTGGGCCAGCAAATGGCGAAGGTTTATAAAACGCCAGTGATTATTTTTACTGTTGCCGGAATTATTCCGCTTGTACCCGGTGGTCTCGCCTATGATTCGATGCGGAATATTGTCGAAAACGATTATAATATGGCTATTGCTTCGGCAGCAAAAGTTCTAATGCTGGCCGGAACGATTGCATTCGGACTTGTCTTTTCCGAGGTTATCAACCAAATCATCAAAAAAGTAACTGCCTACAGGGGAAAAGGCTAAATGGTTTAGGAACAACTTGCACAGCCCATAGATTTTTATCATAACAATGCCACTTATTGGATATGAACGAATTCCCCTTTAAAACTATCGTAATATATGGTATGGTAGGTTGAATAACTTTTCCCTAAAATGTTTTACAAGGAATGAAAAGATTATATGAAAAAATGGATCATAATCGTTGTGATTTTGGCATTTTCCTTTTTTGGGGTAAAATCAATTTTAGACGTTAAGGCTAAGCAAGCGGCTCCAGTGGCAGTGAAACAAGCTGCACCATTGAAGACACGCCAGCTTGCCCTGCAATCATACAAACCCATTTTACCCAAAAGCAAGATCTTGGATGTACCGTTAATTAATCAGATGGACAATCCGAGGCTTTATAATGGATGTGAGGTTGCCAGCATGGCAATGGTCCTTAACTATAACGGAGTAAAGGTTTCGAAAAACGAGCTGGCGAAAAATATTAAAAGAGTCCCTTTTACATACCCGAATGGATTAAAAGGAAATCCGAATGTCGGGTTTGTCGGCAATATGGAACGTGGACCCGGTCTTGGGGTCTATAATGGACCCATGTTTGCTCTTGCTAAGAAATATGCTGGCGATAAAGCGGTGAATTTAACAAACAGTCCATTTACAGATCTATTAAAAAAGATCAGCCAAGGGCACCCCGTTTGGATTGTTACCACGGTCAATTTTACTCCTGTTTCGAATTTTAAAACATGGAACACACCTCAGGGAAAAATAAACATTACCTTTAGCGAGCACAGCGTCGCCATAACTGGTTATGATGACAAGTATGTATATGTGAACGACCCTTATGGAGTGAAGAATCGCAAATGCAACCGGACGTATTTTATTAAAGCCTGGGAGCAAATGGGCAGACAAGCCATTGTCATCGAAAAATAATGGGAAACCTCTATAACGGTGGTTTTTCCATTCGTTTAGGCGGCATAAATCGATATCATTGACGAAGGCAGGGGAATAAACATCCTCTGCCTTCGATTTTGCTTTATATAGCTATATTTTTGTAACCTGAAAGGTGCATGTTCATTTGCTAGTTTTCAGCATGTAAAAATTCAACGATAAATTGCCGCGATACATTTTCCACTGTAGGTTTAATAACCTAAACGACGTAAGCCCTACCTCTCTTACATCCTTACGGCTCCGAGGCCGTTCCAGTGTGAATAAGTCTTTCCGTTAAAACAATAGTGGAGCCAGAAAATATTCCTACATTTGTCTAATCAAGTTACATAAAAAGTAAAGCACAATTTAATAATATACGTCTAAATGCTTTAATAGTCAAGAAAAATTATAAATAATTCCTAAAAATACTTTTTCCGGCAGGAATTTTCCCTGTTTACATAAAGAATCTAAGGAAGTTATCGTTTAAGAGACTTCCTTATTTTTTTCCCAAATTCAAAAAATGTCGAAAAAAATCGTATTTCATAAAAAACATGGTACAATAGAACCAAGAATAATTTATGAACATTTTTGCAATCTTTTGAATGTTATGGTATTAAGGAGTTATTAATATGGGTGACACGAGTCAAAGTCCTAAGCTGATTTTTGAAGAGAAAAAAGCGGTAAAGTTATTTTTAACGTTATTCTATCTATTTTTTATAACTTACAATGTCTTTTGGTACTCAATTTTACCTAAATTTTCTATACGCTCGAATCATCAATATTTAAAAGAGGGGCTTGGTATTTGGCTTTATATTTGTGTTATCGGTTTTCTTCCGGTATCAGTTTACATTTATAAGAAAAAGGGTCCATATTTTGTTAAATACTTCGTTTTTATCAGTTATATTTTCATAGATGTAATTGATAACCTGTTAAGGTATTTTGGTTCATCACAACCATTGGCTTCAGGAAATATAGTGGAACTGCTATTTGTAGTTATTGCTCCAATATTTGTGAATAAACGGTTTTTTTGGACTGTTTCTTTTGGTTTGATTGGTAAATATTGTTTTTTGGGAGTTATCCTTCATGATATGGATACGATTGTACCAATTGTCATAATTCTTACATTGGTCGTTATCTCTTATATTTTGCTTAATCGCTTTTTTTCATATATTCATTCACTAACGGCGGTCAATGAAGAGCTTCATCAAAAAGAAAAGCTGGCAGTCATTGGGCAAATGGCAGCAACCATCGGCCACGAGATACGCAATCCGTTGGCATCACTTAAAGGGTTTGCCCAGCTTCAGCACGAGCGATATCCTGAAACTAGTGATTATTATTCCATTATGATTCAGGAAATAGATCGGCTTGATTTAATTGTCAATGATTTAATGTATATCAGTAAATCGAAAGCACTTCAAATTGAAAAGGCAAATATAAAAGACATCATTAGTTATACCATCTCAATTATGGAACAACAGGCGTTTGCCCAAAATGTTAAGATTGAAACAGAAATGGAAGAACCTCTCCCGTTGTTAGACTGTGACGAGAAACAATTGAAACAAGTGTTTATCAATCTGTTGAAGAATGCGATAGAAGCAATGCCAGAGGGAGGTACAATTAGAATAACGGCGCAGTCGTTGGGTGATTCAAAAATTGCTATATCTGTTGAGGATGAAGGCTGTGGCATAAAAAGTGAAGATATTCCTAATCTAAAAGTTCCTTTTTTTACTACAAAAAAAGGTGGTACAGGCCTTGGTTTAGTGATCACGAACAAAATAATTAAGGAGCATCACGGCGATGTGAATATAGAAAGCAACGTAGGAAAAGGGACGAAGGTAACGGTAACTTTACCGCGAGAAAGCAATCATCATTCGTAAATAAAATTGATAAAATAAAAGGTTACAAGGGGTTTATGAATAGTCTATAATGTAATTGAAAAATATTTTCATGACATCTTAGATTAGTGATGTGTTTGATACACGTGGAGGTTTTTATGATACCACATGAAGAGAAACGAGCCATAAAATGGTTTCTGTTATTTTTCTATATTATTTTTATTGGTTCGGATGCTGTTTATTATTTTATTTTACCTGATTACATTTTTCATGTCAGGAGTGGTCTCCCTAGTAATATTTGGTATTTAAACTATGCACTGCTTATTATATTGATTCCTGTTATTATTTATCTTTTTAAAACTAATAACCAATCTTTAATCAAATATATCTTTTTCATTTGCTATGTAGTGTCTGCTGCTCTTGTTGATATTGTGACATTTTTTGGTAGAGGGGATTCCTATACAAGTGGGAATATGGTAGAAGTGTTTTTAATTCTAACATTACCACTATTTTTGAATATAAGTTACTTTTGGGTAGTAAGCTTAGGAATAGCGATCAAATACATACTAATTGGGATTGTTTTGAATACTTCCTATGTTGTAATGCCAATATCATTACTTACAGTATTAGCGATAATGTCTTTCTTTCTATTAATCCGTTTTCGGGGTTATGTTCGTGCAGTAAGCAATTCATACGATGAACAACTGGATGGAATTGTTAAGGGAGTAATAGCTACCTTGGAGCTAAAAGACCCCTATACAAGAGGTCATAGTGAGAGGGTAGCCAGTTATGCACTAATGCTATTGCAAAATATAAGAAAGTTTTCAAAAAAGGAACAAAAATCATTTTACCATGCCTGTTTGCTTCACGATATCGGAAAAGTCCATATTCCCGATTCTATTTTGATGAAGCCTGGAAAACTAACAGAAGAAGAATTAGACATTATTAAAATACACCCTGTTGTTGGAGCTGAAGCAGTCAAGAATGTCGAAGGAATTAAGGATTGTATTAGTGTTATTCGCTCCCATCATGAACGCTGGGATGGGAAAGGCTACCCAGATGGGTTAAGAGGAGAAGAGATTCCCTTATTAGCTAGAGTCGCTGCAATTGCCGATGCCTTTGATGCAATGACGTCGTCACGATCTTATCGATCAGCGTTACCAGCCGATGTGGCTTATCAGCGAATAATTGAGGGCAAGGGGTCACAGTTTGATCCTGTGTTGGTAGAATCATTTAAAAATGTATATCCAGCATGGGTCGACTTTCATCAAAAATACCCATGGAATTAAAAAAGATTAAAGGAGGGAAAGCTATGAAAATCCGTAAGTTAAAAAAGGTAAAAACTACTTGCTGGTGGTGTGGATTCTTCGGATTAAAGCCATGGTAAAAGGGGGGGTGCTGGTAAAAACCGGCACCTCTTGTGTTTGAATAAAGTTATTATAGGGTAGGTGTTGAAATGAACTTCACCCATGATTCGCACCTTAAATTAATACCATTAAATATAATTCAGGATAAAAAACATTTTATTGTCGAAGATCCAACGTCAGGTGAATTTTATGAAATGCCGGAGGTTTGTATTGAAGCGATTCGTCTTCTTAACGAGGGGAATTCATTAGGGGAGATCGAGCGAGAGCTGAAAGAAAAATATCCAACTGAAGAAGTGGATTTACTCGATTTTGCCCAGCAGCTATTAGAACTGCAGCTTGTTACGGAAATTGACGGTGTAAAGGTTGAGACCAAAGAAAAAGAAAAGCTTCCTCAAGGATTTTTGAGGGTCTCTCCACAGCTTGGAAACTTCTTTTTTAATAAGGCTGCCTATTTTGTATATGGCGCGTTGTTTATCGGCAATGTCGTTCTTTTTGCTGCTAATCCGTCATTATTCCCAACATATAAAGATTTGTTTATCTTTGATTATATGTTTTTAAATATCCTCGCATGGATGTTATTATCTTTTATATTTGTTTTGATCCATGAATTGGGTCATATACTGGCGATGAGGGCCTTTAATCTGCCAACAAAATTAGAGATTGGCCACCGTCTGTTCCTGGTGGTGTTTGAAACGGACATGGGCCCGGTCTGGAAGCTGCCGCCCAGAAATCGGAATGTTTTATATTTAGCAGGGCTTTGCTTTGATACGGTGATTCTTTTTCTGGCGTTAATTTGTCAGCTGCTTCTTTCCGGTCAGTCTGGCATGCATCCAGGGGTCCTTGATGTCATTGTGTTAGATACATTTATCCGGATAGTATACCAGTGCTGTATCTATATGAAAACAGATCTATACTACGTGTTTGAGAATATGTCGGGCTGCTATAACTTAATGGAAAGTGCCCAGCAGGTTTTAAGAAAATGGGTGCCGTTTCTGAACCAAGCTGACAAGGAAACAGTAATTTATCCTGAGGAGAGAAGGACTGTCCTTATATATTCCGTCTTTTATTTGCTCGGAGTCGGTTTAACCCTCCTTTTATTTGCCTTTTATTATATTCCACAATTATTGTTTGCTTGGAAAAAGGTGCTCCCCGGCTTTTCACAAGGGGTGGACACACTGCCATTTTGGGATGCTGCGATGTTTGTCCTGCAAATTTTCATTGTCCTGCTGCTATTACTTTTTTCTTGGCAAAAAAAATACCTTCGCCGTCGGGCCTAATGGAAAAAGGTGTCAGTCACCATTTGCGGTTCCTGACACCTTTTTCCTATGCACCGAAATTCAACTTACTAACGGACTCGCAACCGGCGAGTTTTCTTTATAGTTTGAAGGAGCTCTTTAAGGAAACAATCCGGTTGAATACTAATTTATCGACGGTGGTATCTTTTGGATCAACATTGAAATAGCCATGCCTAAAGAATTGGAATTTATCATGTGGCCGGCTTTCTTTCATGTTCGGTTCGACATAGCCATGGAATATCTGCAGTGAATTTGGGTTTACATGATCAAGGAATGTCCCTTCATCATCTTCCTCTGATTCACTCAAAATTAATGGTTCATACAGGCGGAATTCTGCGGGAACAGCGTGCGTGGCTTCCACCCAATGAATGGTTCCCTTTACCTTTCTGCCGGTAAAACCGGTACCGCTCTTTGTTTGCGGGTCGTAAGTGCAGCGCAGCTCGACCACATTTCCATCAGCATCTTTCACGATTTCCTCACATTTAATGAAATAGGCATGTTTTAAACGCACTTCATTGCCTGGGAAAAGGCGGAAATATTTTTTCGGCGGATTCTCCATGAAATCTTCTTGTTCGATATAGATCTCACGCGAGAATGGAATTTTCCGCACACCCATTTCCGGATTTTCAGGATTAATCTCGGCATCCAGCAATTCGATTTGTCCTTCCGGATAATTGGTGATGACGACTTTTAACGGATTTATGATTCCCATCGTCCGCGGTGCTTTTAATTTTAAATCCTCTCGGACAAAATGCTCCAGCATTTCGAAATCAACGGTCGCATTATTTTTTGAAACAGCGGTTTCGCGAACAAAATTACGAATGGATTCCGGGGTGAATCCTCTGCGGCGCATTCCGGAAATCGTCGGCATCCGCGGGTCATCCCAGCCATCGACATAGCCTTCTTCAACCAGTTGCTTCAACTTGCGTTTACTCATTACAGTATTCGTCAAATTCAAGCGGCCAAACTCGATTTGCTGCGGTTGATGTTTCATTTCACATTGTTCGACAACCCAATTATAAAATGGCCGCTGATCCTCGAATTCTATTGTGCAAATGGAGTGGGTAATGCCTTCAATTGCATCCTCGAGCGGGTGAGCAAAGGCGTACATCGGATAGATGCACCACTTGTCACCCGTGTTATGATGCGTTACATGAGCAATGCGGTAAATAACCGGGTCGCGTAAATTGATATTGGGTGAAGCCATATCGATTTTGGCCCGTAAAACTTTTTCACCATCGGCAAATTCGCCGGCCCGCATTCGTTCAAACAATTCAAGGTTCTCCTCAATCGTCCGATTCCGATATGGACTGTTTTTGCCAGGCTCAGTAAGGGTGCCGCGATACTCGCGGATTTCATCAGCACTTAAGTCATCAACATAGGCCAGCCCTTTTTTAATTAACAGAACAGCTCGGTTATACATTTCATCGAAATAATCGGAGGCGAAAAATAAGTTGTCCCATTCAAAGCCGAGCCATTTGACATCCTCCTTAATGAAATTAACAAATTCGACATCTTCCTTGGCCGGATTTGTATCATCAAAGCGGAGGTTCGTTTTTCCGTTAAATTCATCCGCCAAGCCAAAGTTGAGGATGATCGATTTGGCATGCCCGATATGCAGGTAACCGTTAGGCTCAGGCGGGAACCGGGTTACAATTGTATCGCGTTTGCCTGATTCTAAATCCTTAATCATGATATCCCTTATAAAATTAGAGTTCTGATTTTCCACTCTTTTCAACCTCTTTCATCTTGTCTATTCTATAAATACCACAAATATTGATATTTTTCCATTCTTCCCAACAAATCAGCGGAAAAACGGAAGGAAACAGGATTTTTTCTCCTATAATGGAAGCAATACCAAAATGATTTTTTAGTGGAAAATAAAAAATACCAGTGAATTGACTAGCCCCACTGGCATTCCTGATGATGATGCTAATTCCAATTGAATCACTTCACCCCTTCCGTTTCTTTTTGGCTTTTTTACAAAAAAATTTGGAATTTGTCTAAGGCTATTATTTAGAAAATTCCCAAACAAATGAACTACCATAGTTGAGAGAGAGTTTCTTGTGAAACAAAAGAATATCTTTTAAAATAATACTGATTCGTACTGGTACTGAAAAGATTGGACGGATGACCATGTTATTTGTGACAGAAATGCCAAAAGAAGCGAAAAAGAAAATTTTCTATACCGCCTTGATTCTCTTCACAAGCAAAGGATTCAAGCATACTTCTGTACTTGATATTGTGGAGCAGGCAAGGATTTCAAAAACAACCTTTTATCAGCACTTCTCCAGTAAAGAAAATTTAATGGAACAACTGTTTGCCGAGTTATTTGCGGAAATGGTTGAAGAGGTTAGGCTGGAGATCAACAAAGAGGAGCGGACGGCATACAAGGCTTATGTCGGAATCCGCCGCTATATCGAAATTTGTTTTACCGATATGAAGGTTGCCAACTTAATGCTGATTGAATCGGTGGGTGTCTCCAAGGAAGTGGAGCAGGTTAGAAGTGAAGCACATCGTAGCTTTGCCCAGCTGATGTTGCAAACGGTTCAAGGTCTCTTGCCGAAGACTGTCTCAGAAACAGAGCTGCGGATTGTATCGCAAGCGATGATTGGAGCCATTAATGAGGTAATAGTGCAAAATTATTATAAAGTACGCGAAAATCCATTAAACATTGACGAACTGGCCCGCCTTTTAAATCGAATCGTGATCGGAGCATTTGTTCATTTAGCAAATGAATAATTGTTTTTTGGATGCAGTGAAAAGCGGAAACTAAAATGTGTGAAATTACAGGATGGAGTGAGCAAAAATGCGGATTTTTGACATATCCAGAAAGCTGCAAACGGGCATGCCGGTATGGCCCGGCGATACCCCCTTTCAATATGATGTTTCAAGTACGACAACGGGAAATACGACAGTAAATGTCGGCAGTCTGATATTAAGTGCCCATGCCGGAACACATGTCGATGCCCCATTTCACTTCGACCCTAATGGAAAAAAAATAATTGATTTAGACCCGGGACTTTATGTCGGTCCAGCAAGGGTGGTAGATATGACGAACAAGGCCCGGATTGGTGTAAAAGAACTGAAAAACATCAATTTTGATGGGATGCAAAGAATCTTGTTGAAAACCCTCGCGTGGAAAAATCCTGCACAATTTCCAGGAAAAATCCCCTATCTTGAGCCGAACCTGGCCCCGTTCTTAGCCACTAAGGGCGTCAGGCTGATTGGTCTAGATGTCCCCTCAGTTGATCCGCTTGACAGTGAGGACCTTCCAGCACATAAGAGTTTAAATGAAAATGGAATCCATATCCTGGAATCTGTAATCCTCGACGAAGTAGAACCTGGTGATTATGAGTTAATCGCTTTGCCGCTGCCGCTTGTCGAAGGAGACGGCAGTCCGGTTCGGGCCATACTCAGGTGTCATGAACGGTAGGTTAGCTTGTTCAGCGGGAAACAGGTGCAAGAAGAAAGGGTGCTCTTTTTGTCTTCTATTTGCTGGTCATCCTCGAAATAAACCGGAAAGTGATGTAAATCAATTTATTGAAGTGAGGGAGGTGCTATACTGAAGTATATCTTTGCTAAAGGAGGCGACGACCATGAGCGCAACTTTTCAAATGGATGGAAATAGAATGATTATTGACGTGCGTGAACGGATTGCCAGAGGCGAGCACCCACGCCGTGAAATATTAAATGCAGTTAAAGCGGCCCCACTCGGGACGATTTTTGAAATCCATTTGCCACACCGGGCTGAGCCGCTGATCGCCACACTGCAATCGTTAGGATTGAACGTTGTTGTCAATGAACTAGAACCAATGCATTTCCGTCTTATGGCGGCGAAACTTGATTCATTTTAAAATTCAATTGCTGGATGGAGTTAATCCAATCCGGCTTATATTTTTTAAAAAAAATTCTAATTTCAGATTCAGAATGTTATGAAGACTATCTAACTCCATCATCCATTGATTACTCATTTATCCTCCACCTCGTTGGAGGATTTTTTGTTTTCATGCTATAGCAAATTCTGAACCCCTTTCGAAAAAGTGCCAAAATTTTAATTATTGCTGTATAATTTAATAGAAGAACAAGCTCGTTTCCTCAAATTATCTCTTTCTATGTTTGTAGGGGAAAATCGGTACATATTTAAATTTTTTTGGAGGGGATTAGAATGGCTTTTGATATTCGTGACTCAGCTTTATCAATTAAAACAGAGTTTCCGCGAAAAGTACGTCAGATTGAACATGTGTGGATTCCGATGTCTGATGGTACACGGCTTTCGGCGAGGATTTGGCTTCCCGAGGATGCAGAGCAAAATCCGGTCCCTGCCATACTAGAATACATACCATATCGAAAAAATGACTTTACAGCTTTGCGGGATTCCGTCCGTCATCCATATTTTGCCGGACATGGTTATGCCAGTATTCGTGTCGATATGCGCGGATCTGGAGATTCAGATGGAATTCTTTATGATGAATATTTGCCGCAAGAGCAGGATGATGCCTTGGAGGTATTAACTTGGATTGCGGAACAGCCATGGTCAACGGGGGCTGTGGGTATGATTGGAAAATCATGGGGAGGATTCAATGGGCTTCAGGTGGCAGCGAGACGCCATCCCGCACTTAAAGCAATCATTACTCTCTGTTCCACTGACGATCGTTATGCCGATGATGTTCATTACATGGGCGGCTGTCTACTTGCATCGGACATGCTTTGGTGGGCCTCGACAATGCTGGTTTATAATGGCCGTCCCGCAGACCCTCAGATTGTTGGGGAAGAGTGGCGTTCCTCATGGCTTGAGCGGCTTGAAAAAACACCGCCATTTGTTGAGGAATGGGTGAAGCATCAACGTCGGGATGCTTATTGGAAACATGGTTCGGTTTGTGAAAATTACCAAGATATTAATATACCAGTCTTCGCTGTTGGCGGCTGGGCTGATGGCTATACAAATGCCATTTTCCGTCTGCTTGAAGGACTACAGGTACCGCGGAAGGGGCTAATTGGACCGTGGGCACATGAATTTCCGGAGGCTGCGGTGCCAGGACCGGCAATTGGATTTCTACAGGAAGCCTTGCGCTGGTGGGATCATTGGCTAAAAGGCATCGATACGGGTATTATGGAGGAACCAATGCTGAGGGTTTGGATGCAGGAGTCGGTTCCTCCTCAAGTGAATTACGAGGAACGACTGGGCCGCTGGGTCGCTGAATCCTCGTGGCCATCACCCGACAGTACTCCGGTTGAGTATTGGCTGGACGACAACAGGTTGACGGAAGGAAAGGCAGCTGTCACTAAGGTGATTTCCCTTTCAAGTGTTCAACAGCATGGATTATATTCAGGTGTTTGGTGCCCGTTTGGTCAAGAGGGAGATTTTGCTTCCGATCAGCGGCTAGAGGATGGAGTGTCGGTTTGCTTTACTTCCAATCCTTTAACTGAACCAATGGAGATTCTTGGTTTTCCAGAAGTATCAGTGGAACTTGCTGCTGATTGTCCGAATGCTTTCATTGCTGCCCGTTTATGTGATGTTGCACCAGATGGAGCTTCAACGCTTGTCAGCTGGGGAATGCTGAATTTAACTCATCGCAACAGTCATGAATTTCCGGAACCACTTGTTTCGGGACAACATTATTCGATTTCCTTCCGGCTTAATGCGGCTGGATATGTCCTGCCTGCAGGTCATCGTTGGCGTTTGGCATTGTCGCCAACTTACTGGCCGCATGCATGGCCATCACCTGAACCCGTTACATTGCAGGTTTTTTTGGGTGAAAAAACATATTTAAGACTGCCGGTTCGTGCTGCTCAACTGCTGGATGAAGATCTTCCGGAATTCGCATCTCCGGAAACAGCAGAATGCATGGAACGGGAGGTTATAAGACCCGAGAGCCGAACAAGGAAGGTGCATCATGACCTTATCAAAGGAGTATGGGATCTCGAAGATGTTTCTGATGAAGGAGCCTATCGATTATTTTACAATGGGATCGAATATGGCAGTATAAATCGAAATTTATATCGGATCAGGGAAGCTGACCCGTTGTCGGCGGAGGTACGTTGTGAGTGGTCACTAACCTTGGGGCGCGGTGACTGGCAGACGCGTCTTGAAACAATCAGCACGATGGAGTCCGATCAATATCAGTTTTATCTAACCAATAAATTGGTGGCATTTGAGGGAGAGAAGGAAGTTTTTACAAAGACATGGAGAACGGAGATTCCGAGAGATTTAGTGTAGGAAAATTATTTATTAACGTTTAAAATGTAATCCCTTTTGAAACAACGCCCTTTGTAACGACTGAAATTGCGTTGCAAAGGGTTTTGCCTGTTTCGGGGGTCATATATTTATTCAGGTCCTTTTTAAATTCTTGATATTAATCAAGGTAATTGAGAATGAAATTCATTAAATTGAAATAAAAACGATGAGGTGAATTTCATGAAAACGAAACAATGCTTAATTGTTTATGCAAGTATGTCGGGCAATACAGAGGAGATGGCTAGGAATATTGGAGTAGGCATTCAAGATTCGGGAGTCGCTGTGGAAATTAAAGACATTTTAGAGGCAGATACATTTGAATTACAAAATTATAATGGAATTCTTTTAGGAGCTTATACTTGGGATAATGGAAGCCTTCCCGATGAGTTTCTTGATTTCTATGAAGAAATGGATTCCTTGGATCTGACCGGAAAAATCGCTGCTGCCTTTGGCTCCTGTGACTCATTTTATCAGGATCGTGGCAAAGCGGTTGATACTTTAATGGAAAAATTAACAGAACGCGGTGCCGATGTCGTCCTTGATGGATTAAAAATAGACCTTGCGCCCACGCCTGCTGAGAAAGAACAATGTATTCAATACGGTAAAGAGTTTGTGGAAAAATTAATAAAATCTAACGACTAAATGCCCAATTAGGGCAATTTTTTTATCTATTATGTTCTTTAATAAGAACAATTATGTATTTTATATGTTAAAATTAAAATAATGTATCAGTCTAGTAAGAAAATGAAAGACTGATTTTTAGAAGGGGGGAGCAGATGAGATTTTGCCTGTTTTTACTTTTGGCCGGAACGCTGGATGCTGTTTTAACCCATTTTGGGGTCACCTTAGGGATTGTGGAGGAAGCGAATCCGTTAATGAAATTGGTGATTGAGAAAAACTGGTCTTATTTTTATCTGATTAAAATTTCCCTTCCGCTTTTGTTGGTTGGACTTTTTCTTTTTCATCCAGTAAAAAAGAAAATGAAGCTCTTATTAGTCGCCTCCTGTTTCATATATTTTTCCGTTCTTGTTTATCATTTGGTCTGGATGGTTCTCTATCTTAACGCATGAAAGCTGGACACCACCACTCGATTACGTTACTATCAAGTTTAAGAAAATGTGTGAGCAAAAGGAGCAAAACATGAACATTCATTTAAAACCATTTTTACACGAAGTGTGGGAAAAGTCTGAATTTCAAACAATGACAGCAATACAAGAAGCAGCGATTCCTGTAATTCTTGAGGGCCGGGATGTTATTGCCGAGTCACCAACAGGGACAGGAAAAACGATGGCCTATTTGCTGCCATTGCTGGATAAAATTGATGCCACCTTACCCTCATTGCAAGCGGTGGTAATAGCTTCTTCACAGGAGCTGGTCATGCAGATTTTTCATGAATTTCAAAAATGGTCAGAGGGAAGCGGCATCAGAGGGACATCCATTATTGGCGGAGCTAACCCGAAACGGCAGCTGGAAAAATTAAAAAAGCGGCCTCAGGTTATTTTTGCCACGCCCGGACGATTACTGGAACTGATTAAACAGAAAAAAGTGAAAATGCATGAAGTCAAATTGATCGTGCTCGATGAAGGAGACCAACTGTTAAAGCAAGAACACCTTCAAAGTGTCCAAAACATCGTGAAAGCGGCTCTGGCAGATCGCCAAGTGGTGCTATTTTCGGCAACATTGAATCAAGCAGCGGAGCAATTGGCAAAGGATTTGATGGAAGCTCCGAAAATTATTAGAATTACGAATGCTGATTCTGGAGTACAATCCGAAAATGTTGAGCATCTTTATTTGGTTAGTGAGCGCAGGGATAAAATTAAACTCCTTGAAAAAATGGCCCGTTTCGAAAATGCCAAATCGCTGGCGTTTATTAATGATATTGGCGAACTTGAAGTGTTCAAGCAGAAACTACATTTTAAGGAGCTTTCCGTCGGGATTCTACATAGTGAAATGAAAAAACTGGAGCGGCAGGCTGTATTGAAAGCTTTTCGAGCTGGGGATTTGAAAATGCTGGTGGCGACAGATGTGGCAGCAAGGGGCCTTGATATTCAAGGAATTACTCATGTGGTGCAAATCGATCTACCGCGGGACATCACCCAATATATTCACCGGGCCGGAAGAACGGGAAGAATGGGGGCCAATGGAACAGTCATTTCCCTAGTAACGGAGCGAGAAGAGCGTGAGTTAAAACGCTACTGCCGCGAATTAAACATCCCGCTTCATAAACGAATTATTTATAAAGGGGAACTTGCTCCGGAGACTGTTTGGCGCTAGCAGCCCTTGCCAAAATAAAAGGACATGACACTTTGTAATAAAAAAGAGGTCATGTCCTTTTTGTTACAGGTCCATGCTATTTCCCATATCAGCTTAATATTTTGTGAAATGTAAAACTTTTAGGAAATATTAGTTTTCTGATATGATATACTCAAATTACCTAACAGGAAAGGATGTTTCTACGCTTTTCTTTAACACAAAAGAGAAATAGAGGGATGAGAGAATGCAGGATGTTGAATGGCTGGAAGAAGTAACTATTGCTCAGCTTCAAGAAAAATTACAGAACGGCGAGCTAACATCTAAAGCCTGAATTATTCATACCTGCACATTAGTCAATAAAAAGAAATCTAGAAATTCAATTTGGTGCACAATTGCCATTAATTTATTTGTAAGTTACCTATTCATGAAAATCGCTAAGTGGCATGTCTTAAAGTGTTAGGTTTTTGAGCATACTACTCCCTTGGTCTTGAAAGTTGTTTTTAAATATTGGCTGCATTACATTTGTCTGTTGATTTCCGTTCCGGGCGCTTGCTTTCCGCAGGGAGGAAGTCGAGCCTCCTCGGCGTTCCGCCTGTGGGGTCTCGACTTTTCCTCTACATCCCGCAGGAGTCAAGCGCCCTCCACTTCAATCAACAGTGTGTAAAAATCAAAATCGCACATTAACACAGCCCAAATTAGATAGCAGATAAGTTTTATTCCAGCTTTAGCAGTTGAATTCTCTGTAATACTTTCCAAAAGAATTCTTGGTACACAAAACTGGAAGACAACTTAAAGTAAAGCGATCGTCCTGATTTCACTAATTTACTTGCGACCTTTATCAGTCTTGTTCGAATGGTTTCGATTTGTATGCTTTTTTGTCCCTCCGGAAAACAAAGCGTACGAAGCCAATTTGTTAGGTTATATGCCAACAAGCTCAACATCATCTTGGATTCATTTACTTGAAAAGAATGGCTGTTCATTTTATCCAAACCAAATCCATTCTTAGCTTCCTTGATATAGTTTTCCATTGTGCCTCTTTTTTTGTACGCATTCACGATATCCTTCGGGGAAAATGCGTCTATCAAGTTCGTTACAAAAAATGAATTCGTGAAAAACAATTCGCCCGCAGGGCGAACAGATTGGATGATCACTTTTCTAGGCTTAGACCATGATTTTGCTTGATATTCGGTTTCCTCATAATAAATCTCTGGTTTTGTTGTATCGGCTGGAATGGAGGCAGGATGTAGTTCATCAGCGAGACGTTGCAAATTGGCATTTGATTTTAAACGAATCACATAATAAACCGACTCTTCCTCACACAAATCATACAAAGCTGGAACAGCAAAGCCACTATCCCCTCGTAGGAATGGGACAATCGCTGGGAATTTCTCATTATAATGTTCGATAAGAGGCTTGACAAATTCCACGACACCGTTGGAAGTATAGACATTTCCCGGTCTTAGTTGGGCCTTTAAAAAATCACCAGTTATTCCATCAAAAGCAACCAATGGATGGAAACCAACTGTTCCGTAATGAGAATTGTAAGATGTGGATTCCTGTTTTCCATACGTATCGGCATGTGTAGAATCCAAGTCGATAATAAGTGCCTTAGACTCTCTAATTTGATTCACTTTGTCTAAAAGTTCTTGATTAGCTTGATTTAATTGCACAATAGATTCCTTATCAAACCGTGCAAAAAAGCGGGATAAGCTAGGTTGGGAAGCTAATGCTTCTGTTCCAATGATTTGCGTAAACACGGGATCCTTCGTTAATTGATCAGCTGCATCATCTTCGGAATATCCAGCAACGATTTGATAAATCTTTTGACGAAGCAAGTTTTCATTCGAATGAAAAAAGTAGAGTCTTTCGTCTTTTAGTTGTAGGTATTTAGTTAATGTCTCTGAAAACCCTATTTTCTCATCGAATTCTCTAAAAATGAATTCACCGGTATCAGAAGAAAGGGAACCTCCATCATTTGACAATTTAATTTGACGATTGAAATTTAGGGTTAATTGCGGTAAAGTAGCCATTATAAGAATCCTTTCTGTGGTTATTTCGTAGTTGTTTTAACCTTATCAGAAATGGATTCTTTTTTCATTTATTAAGTGCATTAAAAATCGACTGAAAAGCTGATTAAATAGGAGAAAGCAGCCTATTTCAAAAAAACTGTGAATAATTCAGGTAAAGAATTGACTTTCATGTATTTAAGAAGAATTGCCGTTTACGATAAAAAAATCAATTCCATTCTCGAGGTAAATCCAGACGCTTTACAGATTGCCGAAGCGCTCGATGCCGAACGACAGGAAAAAGGATCGCGCAGCCTGCTCCATGGAATCCCGATTTTAATAAAAGACAATATTGATACCCATGATAAAATGCATACAAGTGCCGGGTCGCTTGCCTTAAAAGATTCATATGCGCCAAGTGATTCGTATGTTGCTGCGCAATTGCGTAAAGCGGGAGCGGTGATCCTTGGAAAAACAAATATGACCGAATGGGCTAATTTTATGACAATTGGGATGAAGAATGGTTATAGTTCCCGCGGGGGACAGGTATTAAATCCTTATGGTCCCGGGAGATTTGATGTTGGCGGCTCCAGTTCAGGGTCCGGAGCAGCAATTGCGGCCAATTTTGCTGCGGCAGCGGTTGGAACCGAAACCTCGGGGTCGATTCTAAATCCTGCATGTAATAATTCACTTGTTGGCATCAAGCCGACAGTTGGTCTGATTAGCCGGAGAGGAATTATTCCGATCGCCCATTCTCAGGATACGGCTGGTCCAATGGCACGCACCGTTGCCGATGCGGCAACATTGTTAACCGCTTTAAACGGAATAGACGAGCAGGATCCGATTACAAAAACAAATCCCTTAACTAGTCTCGATTTTATGAAACATTTACAAAAAGACGGTTTAAATGGGAAAAGAATTGGAATTGCTTTTGCTGGTTTTATCGAATTTTTACCGAAAGAAAAACAAGCAGTCGTTAGGGATGCAATCGAAGTGTTAAAAACAACCGGTGCGGAAGTCATCGACAACATTGAGATCCCCAGTGCTAAAAAGCAATGGTCTTACGATGTACTCACCTATGAATTTAAACCTGATCTCAATGCCTATTTAAGCCGGCTCCATCCTTCTGTAAAGGTAAGAACCTTGGCCGATCTGATTGAATTTAATAAACAACATGAAGCGAAAATGCTGAAATATGGGCAGGCCGTGTTGCTGGAAGCCGAAGAGACAAGCGGGTCATTAACGGAGGCGGCCTATATGGAAGCATTGGTCGATGATCAGTACTACGCTAAGCAACAGGGAATTGATTATGCGCTAGAAAAATACAACTTAGAAATCATTGTCTTTCCTGGCGATGAAGGTTCACATATAAGTGCCAAGGCGGGCTATCCGTCCATTGCAGTCCCTGCCGGTTATACAATGGAAGGGGAGCCGGTTGGAATTACCTTTGCGGGACCGGCTTACAGTGAGCCGCAATTAATTGAGGCGGCCTATGCTTTTGAACAGGCAGCGGGATTCCGCAAGCCGCCGATTTTGGAACAAGAATAACTCCAGTTGTTTTCACTCATACTATCAATGACTTTCTTGAAAAGGAGATGATAGGATGGGTAAAACAAAACTGGGCAATGCCAATGCCCAGCGTAATAATAATCGTAAAAAAGCGATGAAATCAAGCTCCGAACTCGTTGAATTTGAAACAGGTGAAGAGTTGAAACGAAATCGTCCACGGGATAAATAAAGGTGACACGTCTCCCACCACTTAAGGCTGGAGGCGTAATTTTTGTTTAGAAACTATGTACATTGGCCCTTTCCATGAACACTTCTTGCAGGGTTTTCCACAAAAAAGTGTACATTAGAATATCTTATGAACACTTTACAGTAGCTATTCCACAACTTTGTGTTCATTGAACGGCGCCATGGGCACTTTCCTGCCGGTTTTCCCACAATAAAGTGTACATTGGCCACTCTCATGAACACTTTTCTGCGTTTTTTCCCCAAAAAAGTGTACATTGCACCCTCCCATGAGCCCTTCGCTGCAGCTTGTCCACAATAATATGTTCATTGAAGCAACCCATGAGCACTTTTCGTAAGATTTCCTACAATAAAGTGTTCATTGAAGCAACCCATGAGCACATTTTGTAAGGTTTCCTACAATAAAGTGTTCATTGAAGCAACCCATGAGCACATTTCGTAAGGTTTCCTACAATAAAGTGTTCATTGAAGCAACCCATGAGCACATTTCGTAAGGTTTCCCACAATAAAGTGTACATTGAACCCTCCCATGAGCACATTTCGTAAGGTTTCCCACAATAAAGTGTACATTGAACCCTCCCATGAGCAGTTCGCTGCAGCTTGTCCCCAATTTTGTGTCCATCAGCAACTCAATCCTCTGCCAGCAACTCAAGGGAATTCAGCGCTGGGCCTTCGATGACCTCACCATTAAAACTATATCGTGATCCATGGCAAGGGCAGTCCCATGTCTTTTCGCCGTCATTCCACTCACATTCACAGCCCATATGCTGACAGGTTGTGTCCACCACATACAGTTTCCCGTTTGCGTCCTTGTAGGCACCGGCCCGTCTGCCGTTGAACATGACCACAGAGCCTTCCCCAGGCTGCAAGTCAGCGGCGTCTTTATCCGTATATTCCAATTTTCCTTTAATTAGATGCTTAGCGACATCCGCGTTAGTGGTCACAGCCTTTTTTAAATCAGGATCCGCCTGGAATCTTGATGGGGAATAAAGCTCTTTATACGGATTTTCTCGGTTCAGGACATAATCACTTAAAATATGCCCCGCCAGGATGCCAGTCGTCATACCCCATTTTTTATAACCAGTAGCGACCAACACCCTCTCCCGATCCTCAGTAATCGGACCAATATAGGGGAGTTTATCAAGGGTGGTTAAGTCCTGGGCAGACCAGCGGTAGACGATTTCTTTAGCCCCGAATGTTTCAGCAAACTCCGCAACTGCCTCGTAATGCTTCATTGTATTGATCCCCTGGCCGGTTTTGTGGCTTTCACCACCAATGATCCAGAGTGTTTCCCGATTTAACGGGGTTGAGCGGATGGAACGCGCTGGATCATCTGCACTGACATACATGCCTCCCGGATATTTCTGATCGGTTTTTATCGCAAGGGCGTAAGATCTGTCTGCGTACATGCGGGCGAAAAATACCCCAATTTTATCATAAAACGGGAAATGAGAGGCCATAATCACATGTTTGCCAGTTACTTTATACCCGCCTTTGACATAAACTTTAGGCTCAGATTTGTCATCCTCGATATCTGTCGCGGTTGTCTGCTCATACACCGCGCAGCCTGCATGAACGGCTTCAGTTAATAAACTTTTTAAAAATTTCAGTGGATGATATTGCGCTTGATTTTTCATATATAAGGCTGCTTTTACCGGGATGTTGAATGGAATGGTATCCTTTAGCGCTCCATCAATTCCGAGTTTTTTGTATGCTTCCCATTCCGTTTTTATTTTTTCCACATATTCCTCTGTGGTGGCGTACACGCAGGCGTCCTGTTTGCTAAAATCACAATCGATTCCTTTTTCGTCTACCTCATTTTTGACAAATTGAATGGCGCTCATATGGGAATCATAGTAAAGCTTGGCTTGATCCTTGCCGAAATGATTAATGATCTCATCATATATAAGGTTGTGCTGCGCTGTTAATTTAGCGGTTGTGTGACCAGTGGTTCCGGCTAACACTCGGTCCGCCTCCAATAAGGCAACCTTTACTCCCGCTTTTGACAATAAATACGCTGTGGTGATTCCGGTAATTCCAGCACCGACGACGGTTACATCTACCGATAAATCTGCACTAAGTGGTTCGAAAGCAGGGAACTCTAAATCACGCCAGTACGGTTTAGGGAATTGGGGAAGTTTTTCAGATGTACTCATATTGACCCTCCAGTTTCATTGTTAACTCATGCTTAATTTTTCCGAAAGTGAAAAAAACATGTAATGGCGAGGGTGGATTAAAAAAGAACCTTGATCGAACAAGGTTCTTCCTCAGTTCAAGATTGATTGGAGTCATTGGGGGTAATTTTATCAATCCGGGTGGCATCCTCTGAATCTAGCGCCTGACGCAGGAAATAAACGATCGTTCCCCCAGAAATTAAGAGAATGATCACTAAACCTAGTAAGGTAACCCACAATAGAGCCATATTTGATTCCTCCTTTTGAAAAATGATGAAATAGTACTTATCTAAAGATATATGCTTTTGCGAGAGCATTTTGCTGGTTGAAAAAAATGTTTTGAAGGCGCTTTCTCAGTAGCCGCCGTGGCAAAAATTAGCTGTAGCTCTCTGAATATTTTGAACCAGAAATCACAAATATATATTCGGAGGAGGCGAATTAAATGAAAAAATCTTTCTGGTTCAGCTTATTGTTTATCCTCTCATTTCTCTGTATTCCCAGTGTTTCAATGGCTCAGCAAATTTATACTGTGCAGCCGGGGGACTCGCTTTGGAAAATTGCGGTCAGGTATCAGGTGGGACTTTCTGAGTTAATCAGTGCCAACCCGCAATTTAAAAATCCAAGCTTGATTTATCCCGGACAAAAAGTGACCATTCCTGATTTAAACGGTGTAAAATCGATTGAATCTCAGGTGATTCAGCTAACTAATCAGGAACGGGCCAAGAATGGATTGAAACCTTTTACAGCGAATTGGGAACTATCACGGGTAGCCCGCTATAAGGCGATGGATATGCGCGATAAAAACTACTTCAGTCATACAAGCCCGACATACGGCAGCCCATTTGACATGATTAAGAATTTCGGTATCGCTTACCGTTCAGCTGCGGAGAATATTGCAGCAGGTCAAACGACTCCGGCGGCAGTTGTGAAAGCGTGGATGAACAGTCCTGGGCACCGCGCGAATATGTTAAGCACCTCTACCAATCAAATCGGTGTCGGCTATGCCAAAGGCGGTTCATATGGATATTACTGGGTGCAAATGTTTATCGCCAAATAGATCGCCCGTAGATTTGAAGCGTGAAAAATGTCCAAATTTAGTAAATAAATACTTCATACTAAGGCGTGTACCAATTTATTCCAGCGCTTGTAAAAAAGGAACGTGATGAGGTAAAATTGTGCAGGGATCATGTAAAAAAGTGCCCCGAATTTGTAAAATAAATGATGCAAATTTGATATGCTTGGGAATTAGTTTCTTTTAAAAAATACATGTTAAGGGTCAGTTTCTCACAGAGACTGACCCTTTCTACGTCTTAGGACCGAGAACAAAATCAAGCTCTGGCGCAATTATGAAAAATGAACAATCGAGGTAAGATGGTATCAAGAACAAGAAAGGAAGTGGAAATTAAAATGAAAAAATTTGGATTACTAGTAGCGGGTGGAATCGCCGCAATCATTTTACTTTCAACAATCGGTCCGATGGTCGGGTTAGCGGTCAGTTTAGTGCTCCTCTACTTCATTGTAAAACAATTTATTAAAGCGGAATCAACCGGTGCTAAAATCGGGCTTGCCATCGTTGGCGTGATTGTCTTGGCAGCTTCACTTCACAATATACCTGCCGTAATTGGTTTAGCAGCAGCATATGTACTGTTCCTCGTCTATAAAAAGTGGAACGAACAAAAGCATACCAAGTTCAAAGAAGATTCCGACCCATTCACCAATTTTGAAAAGCAATGGGATGAATTGAAGCATTATTAAGATCTCGCTGGACAAATGATGTTTAAGGGAAAAACCAATCTATTAAAGGGCTTCGCTTCCAAATTACGAAAAATTTAAAGCCCTGATCCATTCAATCAAAATCATTTTTTAAAAGGAGAGAATAAACATGGCAAACTTATTTACAAGAATTAAAAACGTTGTGATGGCGGATTTAAATGAGGCTTTGGAGCAAAAGGAAAATAAAAATCCCATTGCCCTGCTGAACCAGTATCTGCGCCAATCCGAGCAGGAAACTGAAAAGGTAAGAAAATTAGTGGAGCGCCAGTACCGCTTAAAAGCGGAGTTTACGAAGGAATATCACGAGGCCGTGAAGCTGGCCGAAAAAAGACAGCAACAGGCGGAAATTGCCGCAAAGGCGGGCGAAAGCGAATTATCACAATTTGCTTTAAAAGAGCATCAGCAATATGCAGAACGCGTCGAGCACCTTCAAGCTTCACTGGCACAGATTAATGAACAGCTTGTCAATTTGGAAAATAGATACGAAGAAATGAAGCACAAATTAAAGGATATGCAGCTGCGCCGGATGGAACTTATGGGCCGTGAAAACGTCACACGCGCGAACCAGCGGATCAATCAAGTATTAGAATCGGATACGTATTCCAATAAATCCTACTCCCGTTTTAAAGAGATTGAAAACTATTTGGAGCGCCTAGAACATCAAGTAAACAGTTCCTACTATCGCAGCACGATCGATGCCAGAGTTGCCGAATTAGAAAAAAATCTAAAATTCAGATGAAACCAAGTCCATTTAAAGGCAAATCATGATATTCTAATAGAAAAGCAGAAGCATCCCGAGGCTATTCCGACAAGAACAAGCCAATCTGGTAAAAAAGATAGTTGGCTTGTGACTTTAAGGGTGAGGTGCAGGCTGGACAAAGGAAGGCGTAGAGTTTCTGCGCCTTTTGCCCATAGAAAAAATATCATTCAGATTCGATAAAAAGGGAGGGTGAGCCGTGTTTAAAAACTACAAAAATGACTATATTGAGTGGCTGATTATATTCGGTGTGGTTCTACTCCTTTTGGAAATATTATTTTTCAACAAAGGGCTTATTTTCTCTCTTTTTGTCGCCGGTGGAATGATTTATTTGGGCCGCAAAAAGCAGGGAAGGCCGCGCAGAAAATGGCTGTTTTATGGCGGGATTGTTTTTTTAGCGATCAGCGTGTTTAATATGATGACGTTTAAGTTTTTATTATTAGCTATTTTACTGCACCTTTTCATTCAATTTTTAAATGCAAAAAAGAGGCCAAATAAAATAACCGTGGAACTCAGCAAGCCCGAGCAGACGGTGCAAGCGGAAACGCTGATTCAAACAAAGCCCTTATTTGAAAATATTTTTCTTGGGCAACAGAAAACGCCGCTGGGTATCTATGAATGGAATGACGTCAACATTCAAGCCGGGATTGGTGATACAGTCATCGACCTTAGTTACACGATGCTCCCAAAAGGGGAAACCGTTATTTTTATCCGCAACCTGATTGGCAATATCCAAATTCTTGTCCCGTATGATCTTGAGGTGACGGTCAATCATTCAGCAGTAATCGGGAGAACAAAAGTATTTGAAAATCAAAACAGTAAGCTGTTCAATAGCGTTTTTCAAGTAAAAACGCCGGGCTATGATGCAGCTGAGCAAAAGGTAAAAATCTTCACCTCACTCATCGTTGGGAATGTTGAGGTGAGTCGAATATGAGTACAACAGGGCGGCAAATGGTCTGGGGCGTCGTTTTTGCGATTTTAATGGCGGTGATTATCAGCACGGTCTTTCTATTTATTTTTCCATTAAACAGCTGGTCGGAATTGTGGACAAGACATTTCATGGATATTCCCATCGTCATCTTTATTCCTGCTTTCAGCATCGCCATGGGAATACTTCTTGGAACCGCCACTGGCCTTTATTGGAAAAAACAGTTTAGCGTGATTGAGCATTCTCTTCATCAATTGGAGGAGGGAAGGCATCATGATATAGAACGGGAAAGCTTCAGCTCCGTTACAGAAATGCAAATCATCGCGGAGCGGATCGAGAAAATCGGCAAGCAAATTACCGAGCAAGCGAGGCACGCGCAGCGGCTGGCAACGGAAAAAGTGGAAGATCAGGAAGCTAGAATTCAGGAAATCATTGAACAGGAGCGCAATCGTCTTGCCCGGGAATTGCATGACTCCGTCAGCCAGCAATTATTTGCGGCTTCGATGATGATGTCAGCGATTAATGAAACAAAGCAGGAAGCTGAAGAAACCTATGAAACAAAGCAATTGAGGATGGTCGAAGCGATGATCCATCAATCACAGCTGGAAATGCGGGCGCTGCTGCTGCACTTGCGGCCTGTCGCTTTGAAAAATAAATCGCTCCAGGAAGGAATTGAGGAGCTGTTAGTCGAACTATCACAAAAGGTCGAAATGGAGATAAAATGGAAAGTGGAGAATTTCCCACTTGATAAAGGTGTGGAAGATCACCTATTCCGGATTCTTCAGGAATCTGTCTCCAATACTTTACGGCATGCGAGAGCATCAAAACTCGACGTCCTGTTAATAAAAAGAGATGATTTGGTGATTTTGCGGGTTGTTGATGATGGGATTGGTTTTGAAATGGAAGAAGGCAAAGCAGGCTCCTATGGAATGCAAAATATGAATGAGCGGGCCTTGGAAATTGGCGGGACGTTAAAAGTGATTAGTATGAAAAATAAAGGGACGCGGCTGGAAGTAAAGGTCCCGGTAATTGTTAATGGAGAGGGTGCCAATGATTAGAGTTGTATTTGTCGATGATCATGAAATGGTAAGGATCGGGGTCTCATCCTATCTGTCGGCACAGCCAGATATTGAAGTGGTCGGCGAGGCCGAGGACGGGAAAAAAGGTGTGGAACTGGCGTTAAAGCTTCGTCCCGATATCATTTTAATGGATTTGGTGATGAAGGAAATGGATGGGATTGAAGCGACGCGGCAAATCATTGAACAGTGGCCGGAAGCGAAAATCATCATTGTAACCAGCTTTTTGGATGATGAAAAAGTATACCCGGCACTTGAAGCAGGAGCAACGAGCTATATGCTGAAAACCTCCAAAGCAAGTGAAATCGCCAAAGCGATCCGTGAAACCTATCAAGGGCATTCTGTCTTGGAACCTGAAGTTACCGGCAAAATGATGATGAAAATGCGCAAGAAGACAGAGCATTTGCCGCATGAAGACCTTACCAGCCGTGAGATGGAAATTTTACTGCTGATGGCTGAAGGAAAAACCAATCAGGAAATTGCCGACGAACTATTCATCGCACTCAAAACCGTCAAAACCCACGTCAGCAACATCCTAAGCAAACTAAATGTCCAGGATCGTACCCAAGCGGTCATCTACGCTTTTAAACATTCGCTAACAAAATAATTTCTTTTAAAGGTGTCAGGCACCATGTGTAAAATTCACAAGGTGCCTGACACCTTTTTTTTACTCAAAAATTCCCCTACTATTCCCCCAACTTGTCTCATATTTTATAGAGTGAGACTACAGCAAAGGGAGAGTCCGAAATTGTCCATTTATTATCGAGGTATTTTATTTTTAGTGGTAACTGCGTTTTTAGGTGAGGGAATCGAAATCTTGGTCAATATGATTTTGGCGCGGCAGCTGGGATTCCATGGGTTAGGTTTATATATGTCAATCCTCCCGACAATACTTTTGATTATCCTCATTTCTAGTTTTGAGCTGCCAGTATCGATTTCCAAGTTTATCGCTGAACGTGAGGAGCGCTATCACCGCAATATTATGTATCATGCGATCACCATTACGATTATTTTTACCAGTCTATTGTTTGTGGTTGGGACGGTGCTGCTGCCATTTATCCCCATCTTTAACTCGTATCATCCCTATGTCCGCTGGCTTGTCATTATCTTGATTCCGGTTATCTCATTCACTTCGGTTGCCAGAGGTTATTTTATGGGCCGGCAGCAGATGGGGAAAATTGCAATCTCTAATTTCTTGCGAAAAATTTTCCAGCTTGCTGGCTTATTCGTACTGTTCCGTTTCTTTGAATTTAATCCGGAATCCTCGTTATTAATTGCCATCGCAACCCTCATCGGTAGCGAAATTGTCGTTTTTCTTTATTTAGTGTTTATGTTTATCATTCAGTTCAAGGAGTTAAGAAGGCAGCCGTTTTCCAATCTAAACCGGAAAATCGTCCGCAAAAATTTAATGGCAGTATCGATACCTACCACGGGGATGCGCTTATTTACGGCCTTCACTAATGCCGTTCAGCCTTTCATCATAAAGGCAGCCTTGGTTCACTCAGGAATCACTGCTGTTCAGGCAACGGAGCAGTTCGGAATGCTGATGGGGGTGGCGATTTCGATCGGCTTTTTCCCGGGATTTATTGCCCATTCATTGATGATTGTCCTGATCCCTGCCGTTTCCAAGACACATTCAGAACGCGATTTTTCCAGCCTGCAAAGAATGCTCCAGCAGGTCATCATCCTTACGCTTGGATATGGAATTGTGGCGGTGGCGATTTTTTTCTTTTTCGCCCCTGAGTTGGCGTCGTTATTCTTCAAATCGGGGACCTCGGCAACTTACTTGCAATTACTCTGGCCGTTTTTCCTGTTTCACTACTTTGTGATACCGCTGCAGGCATTTATGATCGGTCTGGATTTGATTAAGGAAGCGTTCATTCATATCATTTGGTCAACGGTGATTTCCTTTTCCCTGATTCTAGTTCTTGGTTCGATGTCGGAATGGCGGATGGATGGAGTAATTATTGGGATGAACACAGGCTCAGTTTTACTGGCCTTGATGCATTATTTTACGGTCTGCAAAAAAATCGGGGTATCTGTTTTTACAGGTAGAGTCGTTCATCAATAAAACGCCTTTAGTAAAGGTCTTCGAAGGGCAGGTGTCAAAACAAAAAAAGTGGGTTTTCAATAAGAAAACCCACTGTGAAAGAATCTTTAATCATTGCTTGAGAGAATGCCAAAGATGCGCAGAATGCTAATAAACAGGTTAATGAAATCCAAGTATAGGCTTAACGCCAGTAATGGCACGTCTTCTGCCCTAACCCCGTAATGCTTCATCCGGCTGATATCAAAGAGAACATATCCGCTAAATACCAGCACTCCGATAAAGGAGAAAGCGAGCATTCCCGTTGAGCTGAGCGGGAAGAAAATGTTAAAAATTGAAATCGCCACTAACGCCAAGAGGGCCGCAAACAGGAATCCGCCTAAGAAGGAAAAGTTCCGCTTTGACTTCGCTGCATAAATGGCTATCCCCGCGAACACAACGGTGGTTGTGGCAAATGCGTTTACGACAACATTAGCACCGGCAGTCGATGCGTAATAAGCGACAATTGGATACAAGGTTACCCCTGAGATAAAGGTAAAGATATATAGGAACGAATAGGAAATCGCCTTTTTTCGTCTGAAAATGACGGCTGCAATAATCATCACTAATTCTAAAATCGATAATGGTAAAAATAAACTAGGCGGAACATACACTCCAGCCATGGTGCCAAGGAAGGCGATGGCAAGCGAGAAGGCAAATGTTCGTATTACTGATGGCATAAATTCGGATGATGTTTGTGTATTATACAATTTTAATTCACCTCATTTATAATGGTTACATATAAGTTATACGAAGAAGTGGTCAAGATGTTACATCTTTTCGCAAAAAATTTTTTTCTTCTTTTAACAAATCGCGAATTTCCGAAAGCAGTTCTTCCGTGCGGTTGATTTGCACCTCTACTTTTGGCACTTCTTCTTTTCTTTTAAAACGGTTAAGTAATTTTACCAAGAGAAACACCGAAAAGGCAATAATAAAGAAATCCACTACATTTTGAATAAATTGACCGTATTTTAATGAACCATAGGCAAGGTCCTTGAAGTCGATAACCCCGGTAAATAAGGCAATAACTGGCATAATAATATCGCCAACAAGTGAGGACACAATCTTTCCAAAGGCACCGCCAATGACCACCCCGACGGCAAGATCGATGACATTTCCTTTCATCGCAAATTGCTTAAACTCATTCCACATGTAATAATTCCTCCAGCTAAAGGTATTGAATAAAATTGTAACCATAACTTTTAGCTTTTGGCAAATGCGGCTGAGTCTAACAATTTTTCTTGATCTTTTTCACACTTTTTACAGTGCGGTTATTTTAAAATGCCCAGTTTCCGTTTCGGAAAATCGGTTCCCTTTTTCCATTCTCGGTAATGCCGTCAATATCCATTTCTGCAGAACCAATCATGAAGTCGACATGTGTGATACTTTCGTTTAAGCCATGCGCCTTCAATTCTTCGGAGGTCATTGATTTGCCGCCCTCAATACAGAAAGCATAGGCACTGCCAATCGCCAAATGGTTCGAGGCATTTTCATCAAACAATGTGTTAAAGAAAAGGATGTTTGATTGGGAAATGGGCGAATTATATGGGACAAGGGCGACTTCACCTAGATAATGGGAGCCTTCGTCCGTTTCCACTAAAGATTTGAGGATTTCCTCGCCTTCCTCGGCTTTAACATCGACGATTTTTCCGTTTTCAAATGTGATCGAAAAACGATCGATGATATTGCCGCCATAGCTGAGCGGCTTCGTGCTGGCGACCGTTCCGTTGACACCTGTTTTAAGCGGCACGGTGAAAACCTCTTCAGTCGGCATATTGGCCATGAATTCGACACCCTCTTCATTGATACTGCCGGCACCACACCAGAGATGGTTTTTCGGTAGCTCAATTATTAAATCAGTACCGGGTGCCTGATAATGCAGCTTGGCATATCGCTTTTCATTTAAATAACGCACCTTCTCGTGGAGGTTTTCATCATGCTTTTTCCAGGCCGCTACCGGGTCTTCAGAATCAATACGAACGGCTTTAAAGATGGCATCCCAGAGCAAGGAAACCTGTTGATCGCTTGAAGCATTCGGAAAAACTTTGGCCGCCCAAGCTGGCGAAGCTGCGGCGACAACGGTCCAGCTGATTTTGTCTGATTGGATTGCCTGGCGAAATTTTGAAAGAGCTTTACCGGCCACTTTATTAAAATTAGCAATTCGCTCAGGGTTCACACCCTTTAATAAATCCGGACTGGAGGAAACAACAGACATGAACGCTGCGCCTTTTTTAACAAGATCCTCTTGTTCTTTTGCCCGCCATTCCGGATATTCTTTGAACGCCTCATCTGGGGCTAAATCATATTTGGTTTTTGAAACGATGTCATCGCTCCAGTTGACAATGACATTTAAGGCACCGGCCTCATATGCTTTTTTGACTGCCAGGCGGACAAATTCCGCGGCGTCTATTGCAGCATTAATGACCAGTGTTTGGCCTTTTTGGAGGTTCACACCAATCTTGATGGCAAGTTCCGCGTATTTGTCCAAATTTTTTTGAAAATTACTCATATGTATTTTCTCCTTTTTCAGAATCTTCCTATTTAATATTGTAGCGGTTTTTGCGGGAAAAAGAAACCGCTAGTATTGCTGGCTAATGATAGAAAAAAGTTGGAATTCATTCAAACCAGTGGGGGGAATTTGGGTCAGCGAGAAAAATGAGTTCTCATTGCTCGAAAGCATGGGGGTTTGCTGCTTTCGGTCAACTAGAACCTCTCTAATGGCCCGAAAGCTCGGAGGTGTGCCAATTTGGGTCAAATAGAACCTGTCTAACTGCCCGAAAGCCGGGGAGATTGCTGCTTTCGGTCAACTAGAACGCGTCTCATTACCCGAAAGCTCGAAGGTTTACTGATTTCAGTCAAATAGAACGCGTCTCATTGCCCGAATGCAAGGGCAGCTGCCGATTTTGGTCAAATAGCTCTTGCCTACTACGTCCCCGGCCGTTTCAGCACCCTTCCAGTAATGAAAGATCAGACTTTTCCTTATATTGAGGCACTCGAATCTAGCAGAAAAAGATATGCCCAACTAAAAAAGATAGGCACACGCGGGGTGCCTATCTAACTTAATCTTGATCCTTCAGCGCCTGTTTTAGCAGATCACCAAGACTGGTGCCGAAGTCTTCTTTTTTCGTATATTTTTGAACGAGGCGGCGCTCCTCGTGTTTTTTAATGACCTTTTTCGTTTCCTCAGCCTTTTCCACGACATTGCAGCGGCGGCATTGGAAGTAAACGCCTGCTTTCCCCTCATGAATTTCCATTTTCTTATGACATTGCGGACAGCGGCGGTTCGACAGCTTCGGATCCTTGCGGCGCCGGTAAGAACATTCCAAGTTGGAACACACGAGAATTTTGCCATCCTTGGTATTGCGCTCTTTCAAAAACGAGCCGCATTCCGGACATTTGGAGCCGGTTAAATTATGTGCTCGGTACGATTTATCACTTGTTTTAATTTCAGAAACAAGCTGCTCGGTCTGACGACGAATTTTGCGCAAAAATTGTTTAGGGTCCGCTTTTCCTTTTGCAATCTGCTCCAGTTCCTGCTCCCACTTTGCGGTCAGCTCCGGTGATTTTAACTCATTATTGACCAACTCAATTAACTGCTGGCCTTTTTTGGTCGAATGAAAGCGTCCATTAACCCGTTCGACAACTTCAGATTCCACAAGGCGCTCGATAATTTCCGCTCTCGTCGCCGGTGTGCCGAGTCCGTATTTTTCCATATGCGAAAGTACATCAGCTTCAGAAAAACGCAGTGGCGGTTCGGTCCATTTTTGATTTAACATGACCTCTTTCACGGTGTAATTTTGACCTTGTTTTAACTTTTGCAGTCCGGAAACAGGTTCCTCTGAATCAACTTTGCCCAGCACTTTTCTAAACCCTGCTTCCATCACATTGGTTTCTTTGGCTGTAAAGGTTTCGCCTTCAACCTTAAAAGAGGTATGGATGGTTTCATATTCATACGCCGGTAAAAACAGTGCCAGAAACTGTCTGGCGATCAAGTCATAGATTTTTCGTTCATCCGAATCGAGTTCGCCGAGATTCAAGCGCTGCTCAGTCGGAATTATCGCATGGTGGTCAGTGACCTTTTCATTATTAAAAACCCGCCGGGCCAAAACCTTTCCGTTCCCCGCAAGCAGCGGGCGGACTTCCTCTTTATATCCTGAGGCCATTCCCTGCAGCCGGTCCATCATGGTCCCGATCATGTCGGTTGTTAAGTAACGAGAATCAGTCCTGGGGTAGGTGACCAGTTTATATTGTTCATAGAGCCGTTGCAATATATTTAATGTTTTTTTCGCCGAGAAGCCAAAGCGCTTATTGGCATCCCGCTGCAATTCTGTTAAATCATAGGGGAGTGGCTGCGATTCTGATTTTTTCTTGCGCTCGATCTTTTCGAGTACTGCTTTTTGGCCATGGACTTTTGCCAAAATACGCTCAGCAGTAGCCTTATCAAACAGCCTCTTTTCGCCACCATGCTCCCAATCTGCCGTTAATGGGCCGATTTCCGCGCGAATTGTCCAATATTCTTTCGGAACAAATTTTTGAATCTGCTGTTCGCGCTCTAAAATCATCGCAAGGGTAGGGGTCTGCACGCGGCCGGCTGATAATGGATCCTTATATTTTGTCGTAAGCGCCCGTGTTACATTTAGTCCAATTAACCAATCAGCTTCAGCGCGGCAAACGGCAGAATGGTAAAGATTTTCAAATTGTTTCCCCGATTTCAGTTGTTTGAAGCCCTCTTTAATCGCTTTGTCCGTTTGCGAGGAAATCCACAGCCGTTTAATCGGCTTGTTCCAATGCAGTTTTTCCAAAATCCAGCGGGCAACCAATTCGCCTTCACGGCCGGCATCCGTGGCAATAATACATTCGTTGATATCTTTGCGCTTGGCAAGACCCTCAATCGCCCGAAACTGGTGAGTGGTTTGCTTAATGACCTTCAAGCCCATTTTCTGTGGGATGATCGGTAAGTCTTCCAAATTCCAGGTTTTATATTTGCTGTCATAGTGCTCTGGCATTTTCAGTTCAATTAAGTGGCCGAGTGCCCATGTGACGATATAGTGATTACCTTCGATATAGCTTTTATTTATTTGTTTGCAGCCAAGAACGCGGGCAAGCTCACGTGCCACGCTTGGCTTTTCAGCGAGTACAAGAGATTTCATAATAACTCCTTTCAAGTAAAGTCCTTTTCAATTCCAAGGTGCTTCCGCTTTTCTAAGTATAACGGAAAAATAATCATTTTTGTAATTTGACGAAAACTACTTTCATTTGTTATCTTGCTAAAGTATTATTGTGATAAAATTCAGAAAATTTTGTTGACAATACAGGTTTTCCTCGCATACAATAATGATCAAACCAATAATTTTTTAGGATAGGTGATCGGACATGTTGCATCTCCGAAAAGAACATTTGTTTATCGTAAAGGGTCAGAAAGAGGCTGGATTCCAAATCTAATCAGATATGGAATCCAGCCTCTTTCTTTATTTTACTAAAGTGGTAGAGGAGTGGGATGAATTGATTACGTTAACAGGAAACAGTCTAACATTGGCAGAAATGAAGGAAGTCTTATTTCACGGGCAAAAGGTGCAGGCTTCGGAGGAAAGCATCAAAGCGGCTGCCAAGAGCCGCGAAGCCGTAGAAAGAATTGTTTCAGAAGAAAGGGTGATTTATGGGATTACCACCGGATTTGGCAAATTTAGTGACGTGTTGATTGATAAAGGAAACGTCGAGGACTTACAGCTAAACTTAATTCGGTCGCATGCCTGCGGCGTTGGCGAACCGTTCCCGGAGGTTGTTTCCAAAGCGATGGTACTGCTTCGTGCCAATGCCTTACTAAAGGGGTATTCCGGGATTCGTCCGCGCGTTATTGAAATGCTGCTGGAGCTAGTCAATAAAGATATTATTCCGGTCATTCCGCAGCAAGGATCACTCGGCGCAAGCGGGGATTTGGCGCCACTTTCACATCTTGCCTTAGTGTTAATCGGTGAGGGTGAAGTTTATTATAAAGGGGAGCGGATGGAAGCGGCCGAAGCCCTGAGACAAGAAGGGTTACCGCCCATCACGTTGGAAGCCAAAGAAGGCCTTGCTTTAATCAACGGTACTCAGGCAATAACTGCCATGGGCGTTGTCGGCTATTTGGAGGCGGAACAGCTGGCATATGAAAGTGAGCTTATTGCTTCGATGACCATAGAAGGTTTAAATGGCATTATTGATGCCTTTGCCGAGGAAATTCAGGTGGCCAGAGGTTATAAACAGCAGATTGATACCGCTGCCAGAATCCGCAGCTACTTAAGCGATAGTTTATTAACGACACAGCAGGGGGAACTACGGGTGCAGGACGCCTATTCGTTACGTTGTATTCCCCAGGTTCACGGAGCTTCATGGCAGGCACTTGATTATGTCAAAGAAAAGCTGGAAATTGAAATCAACGCTGCTACCGATAATCCGCTGATTTTTGACGATGGCCAGATGGTGATTTCCGGTGGAAACTTTCACGGGCAGCCGATTGCGCTGGCGATGGATTTTATGAAAATTGCTGTTGCCGAGCTGGCCAATATTTCTGAGCGGCGGATTGAACGGTTAGTCAATCCACAATTAAACGATTTGCCGCCATTTTTAAGTCCCCAGCCTGGACTGCAATCGGGCGCAATGATTATGCAATATGCTGCTGCCTCCTTAGTTTCGGAAAATAAAACATTAGCCCACCCGGCCAGTGTCGATTCCATTCCGTCCTCGGCCAATCAGGAAGATCATGTCAGCATGGGGACAATAGCTGCAAGACATGCCTATCAGATCATCCAAAACGCCCGAAGAGTGCTGGCAATCGGAGATGATATGTGCGATGCAGGCGGTCGAATATCGTGGGATTGAAAAAATGGCTGCCCAGACGAAAAAATTCTTTAAAAAAGGCCGCGAACAGGTAGCCCCTATCAATAAAGACCGAATTTTTTCAAACGACATTGAAAAATTGGCCGAATGGCTGAAGACTTTGGAGTTCACACAGTTTAGCCATAATTTTAGCTTTGAAAAATAAATGAAAACTCGCCGACTGGCGAGTCCTTTAGGACGGTTCATGAGGCGGAGTTGAATTTATAGGACATAGAAAAGGCGTGACAGCTCACGCCTACCCCTGGTTAATAAGAAAATAAAAACTTCTTTATACCTTTTTCTCCTTTGGGGGTTGCCAGTCAACAAGATTTCTTTATCTTTTTTTCGGAAGAAGCCGGGCGGTGTCGTTCGTTTCGTCTTCCGCCAATCTATTTTTAAAAGCTTCTTGGGTGACAAGAAATTCCTCGTCACCCAGTTCCTCTAATGCGATTTTTTTACGAACAGTGTTTTTGGGAAAATTTCCTGGATGATTTTTATTTGTGTGGTTAAAATGTTCACCGCGACCCATCTTCAACACTCCTTTCGCAATTATTATTTGCTCAACGGCAAAAATCATGACCGGGAACTTTTGGTATCGTCAATTTAATCCGGGATTTTTGCTATAATAAATTAAATGGCGTAAAGGAGGAGAAGGCGATGGATATGTTTCAGAAGATTTCCGAGGAACGGATTAAAAAAGCGTACAAGGATGGCGAGTTTGACAATCTTCCAGGTATGGGAAAGCCGCTGAAATTAGAAGATTTGTCGGCCATCCCAGAGGAATTGCGCATGGCTTATAAATTGTTAAAAAATGCTGGATATACCGAGGAAGAAAACACTTTACGTCAGGAAATGATGTCAATTGAAGACCTGTTAAAAAAATGCCAAGACGACGACAGGGAACTCCTTCAAAAAAAGTTAAACGAAAAACTGCTGCGATTTAATCAATTGATGTCTAAGCGAGGGAAAAAAACGAATTCATCGATTTTTAAAAACTATGAGGCTAAGATCCAATCCAGGTTGAAGTAATTTAGTAGATATATTTATGGTTGGTTATCGGGCTTCATTTGTCTAACACTTACCGAATCAAAAAAAGCTGTGCGCATGAATCGTTTTATTACCGAATTACTTTTCGCCAGCTTTTTCTTCTTGCGGGGATGGTTTGCACAATCTGTCCAGCATGTAACCGGCAAAGACCATAAAGGCAATGGGAATCGAGAAATTTAAAACATGAACAAGTGTCATATAGTTGGACCCCTCCAATATTTAGAATGTTAATAATATTCAATAAATTTAACTTATTTATATTATATGCTATTTGTCACAATTTAGACAAATATTTTTTGGAATTTTTTAAAAAATATTTTCAGATACTTGACTGAAAATTTTATCCTTGGTAAAATAATTAATTTTCTTTGTAGAATTTTGAAAAAATATGTGTAAAAAAGAAGTAAAAAAATTAAAATAGGATGACAAATTCTAACACCCCGTTAAAAAAGAACTAGATATAATGATCTTACTTAATATGAGTGAGTAAATTAGTCCTAACTTTAGTAGTCATATCGTTGGGTTACTAGAGTGATTTTGCAGAAAAAGGCAAACCTATTGAAAAATAGGGACGCAAAGCCGAGGATCTAAGGCAAGTACCCTACTTGCTACGATGGCCGGGTTACCTGGAATACGACAAAGTATTTTAGGGGTGTGTTAATTAGTGGTTTTATCTGAGAGCGTAGTTGAAAAGATTGATGAAGAATGGGTATATCTGATATTGGAAGCCAAGAAACTGGGGTTAACCATAGCGGAAGTGCAACGTTTCCTTAACCAAAAGAATACTTAGCCGGGTACATACAAAAATAAAAGCATTCTGCAATCAAACATGCGGAATGCTTTTTTACGTCAATCAAAACCTGTTCCTTATTTATCTTGATTATTGCGCCATTTATTGAATTCAAGAAATTCACGAAACTGATCCTTTGAAACACCTGAATTCATTGCTTCCTTAACCAAATTCATCCAATCACTATCGAGCTCAGTTTTGTCAATTTGTTCATGAATTAAATATTCAACCGGAATATTTAAGACATGGGCAATTTTTTCGAGGAATTGAATCGAAGGGTTTTTTTGCAAATTTCTTTCCAATGAACTTAAATAGGATTTTGCAACACCGGCTTGTTCAGCAAGTTCGGATAGTGACATTTTCTTTTCTGAGCGGAATCGTTTAACGCGGTCACCTATCATATTTCTCACACACCTAATTTATATAATATTAATTATATTTTATCAAAAAGAATGAGAAAGTACCATATTAAGAACAAAGGATTCTGATAAAATAAAGTTTTTTTGAAAAATCTTTGGGATAGGGTTAATATAAATAGTGTTCCTTTGAATGAGGAGAAACTCACAGTTTCTTGTCAGTGAATCAGTATACACTACATCTTTCCCTAGGAAGCAGAAAATTCCAGGCTATTTTACATAAAATATATGAAAAAGGAAGGGGACCCTTTCAAATGATCGTTTTAAAATCACAACGCGAAATCGATGCGATGAAAAAAGCAGGTGAAATTCTGGCAGCCTGTCATAAAGAAATAGCGAAACTGATTCAGCCCGGAATCACCACATGGGAGATTGATCAGTTTGTTGAAAAATTTTTAAGTGAGCATCATGCAACCCCCGAGCAAAAGGGCTACAAAGGTTATGAGTATGCCACTTGTGCGAGTATTAACGATGAAATTTGCCATGGTTTTCCACGTAAAACGCCGCTTAATGAAGGAGACATCGTAACGATCGACATGGTGGTTAATTTTAACGGGGCGTTGGCGGATTCAGCATGGTCTTACGCGGTTGGCAAGGTTTCAGAAGAGACGGGGCATTTATTAAAGGTTACTAAAGAAGCCCTTTATAAGGGAATTGAACAAGCGGTTATTGGTAATCGAATTGGCGATATTGGTCACGCCATCCAAACCTATGTTGAAAGCGAGGGATTATCCGTGGTGCGGGACTTTATCGGCCATGGAATTGGTGCTGTGATTCACGAAAAACCGGATGTTCCTCATTATGGGCTGCCTGGCAAAGGCCCGCGGATTAAAGAAGGTATGGTGTTTACCATCGAGCCGATGGTCAATATCGGGATGCATTATACAAAGATGGACAATAACGGCTGGACCGCCCGCACGGTTGATGGAACTTATTCTGCTCAATACGAGCACACAATTGCCATCACCAAGGACGGCCCGCTAATTATCACCGATCAGGAATAATAACAGGAGGCTGCCTTTTTGGGGCAGCCCCTTATTTTCTTCTTAAGCTTCCCAATTCTTCCACGAGCGCTTGCATTTCATTGGGGCTGAAGGAGTTTTTTCTTAGAACCATTTCATAAATTTCTTTAAGTTCTTCATACATTTCTTCATCAAAGTGGGATGGCTTGATGGCTCCCAGGTTTAAAACCTTTAATTTTTCTTTTATTTTTTCAATCATGTATTCGACATTTTCCGTTGTTTTTTGCGATAAATCCACGTCCGACACTCCTTCAAGCTATTTGCTTTTATCTTTTCATGTTCATGGTATCCTGTCAATCAAAAACCTATTTCCCATTTCATGTAGTAAAAATAGCCAGCCAAGACTTGCATCAAAAGCTGGTATGAAGCAAAATGAAAAGTAGGAAGATGTTTGAACAAGAAAGGAAAGAGTACATATGAAGAAAAATCAGTTTTGGAAAGGAATGTTACTTGGGGCAATTGCCGGTGGTGCGATTAGTTTGTTCGACAAAGATACTCGAGAAATCATGAAGGACAATGTCCAAAAATCAGCAAAGAATGTCTACAAGATTATCAGACATCCAGGAGAGACGGCAGCGAAAATTAAATCAACGATCGAACAGGTGAGTGAAGACTTTTCATATATTGCCGAAAAGGTGGACGAATTTCGTGAATTAACACCGCAAGTTACTGAAATCATAAAGGAAACAAAGGATACTTTCACCAAGAGTGATGATTCTGAAGGCTTGGAAGATCTCCTCGAGGATAAAGTACCGAATGATTAAATGATGAAGAAGGAGAGGTCAAGATGGGGAATAATGAGGATGTTCGCTCCTCTTTCATTCGGTTAATGTGGCATCGAATTGGTGAAGATGATATTCCGGGATTAAGTGCCCAATTGGCCTATTATTTTCTTCTTTCTCTTTTCCCGCTTCTAATCGTTTTGTTTACATTGATCCCTTATATTCCGATTCCCCATCAGGATATCCTTGCCGTTATTCGCGAATTTGCCCCGGTTGACACGATGAAGTTTATTGAAAAAACGATTGGGGAAATCATGAGTCATCGCAGCGGAGGCTTGCTTTCCTTCGGGATTATCGGAACCATTTGGTCGGCATCCAATGGGATTAATGCGACTGTGAGAGCTTTTAATAAAGCCTATGATGTGAAGGAGAGCAGGTCATTCATTGTGGCCCGGGGAATGGCAATTCTCCTGACGATTGGGATGATTTTCGTGTTCATATTTGCTTTAATTTTGCCGATTTTTGGGAGACAAATTGGCATATTTGTCTTTACACAATTTGGCTATGTTGACTTGTTTATTAAGCTGTGGAATACCTTTAGCATCATTGGCAGTGCCATTATTTTGTTTGTCATTTTTACCGGCTTATATTGGATTGCACCGAATGTGAGGCTTCGCTGCCGCAGCGCTTTTCCGGGGGCTGCCTTTGCGACGGTCGGCTGGATGGTTTCCTCCTTTGGCCTTTCCTTTTATGTAGGCAACTTTAGTAATTATACGATTACGTACGGCAGTATTGGGGCTGTCATTGTGTTAATGATTTGGCTGTACATCTCCGCCTTTATCATTATTTTAGGTGGAGAAATTAACGCCTATTTCACTAAAAAAAACCGTTCCAACTGCTAATAGTTACCTTTATGAAAAAGGGTTATCTGTTCAAACTATGATTGTGGACGCGGTGCTTTTGCCGAAGTCCCTATGCAGATACAGGGAGGTTTGAACGTTGACCAAGCATACAAAAAAAGATGGCGGGACGAAACAAAAAGGAAAAGGCAGTAAAGGGAACAAGACTTCCGGCTCCGCCAACGGCTCTAACGGTTATCACTAAGGAATATGAATGGCAATAAGACCGGGGAATTATTATTCCACCCGGTCTTCAATTAGATAAACGTTTTATTAAGCAACCTGGGCCGATCCGGCAGTGAGGAGAAGTCATCGGCAAATACCGAGGTCCTAATTCCACCGCTAAAGATCAAGCCCTATTCGATAATTAGGTAAGCAACCACCAAATACCTAAGCAATCCCCAAATACCGAAATCCTAACCGATAAATAGCGATGGTACCCAAAAAGAGCCTAATTCCTCAATAACCGCAAACTGTTAAGGATCACCAATATCGTACTGCCTTCATGTCCGATGACTCCAAACGGCAGGTCAATGAACTGAAAGAAATTAGACGAAATTAATAAAACGATGACGGAAATCGAGAAAATCACATTTTGTTTAATGATTCGGTTCATCCGTTGCGACAGGCTGACCGCTTCGGCAATCCGCGGCAGATCGTTTTTCATCAATACGACATCTGCTGTCTCAAGCGCGACATCTGTTCCTTCTCCCATCGCAATTCCGACATTGGCAATCGCCAGCGCCGGGGCATCATTAATGCCATCGCCAACCATCCCGACAGTTTGATATTTTGTTTTGAGTTGCCTCAGATGGTCTACTTTTGTTTCCGGCAGACATTCTGCAAAAAATTCGTCAACATGACTTTCGGAGGCAATCGCTCGGGCTGTTTTTTCGCTGTCGCCTGTTAACATAACCGTTTGAATTCCTTGCTTTTTCAACTGGTCAATGGCGACCTTTGTTTCTTCCCGAACAACATCCTTTAGGGCGATTATCGCACTCGTCTCGCCGTTGATTTCGATATAAACGAGTGTATTCCCTTGGCTGGCCAGTTCTTTCGCTCTCACATCTCCAGGATCAGCGGCATTTTCGGCAGTTCCCCGGCTAACAAAGGCAGCTTTACCAATTCTCCATTGCTCTCCATCGATTTCTGCCTTGATTCCCCAGCCTGGCACATCTTCCAAACTATCGGGATGTAAAAGGTCCTTTCCAGTCGTCTGTTTGGCATATTTCACAATGGCCTGTGCCAGCGGGTGATTAGAATGATTTTCAATCGAAGCTGCTTTCCAGACGAGCGTATCCCGATCAAGCCCGTTTTTGATAATGACTTCTGTTACTTCCGGTTTTCCTTTTGTGAGCGTGCCTGTCTTATCAAAGGCAATCGCTCCTAAATGGCTTAAATTTTCCAAGTGAACGCCTCCCTTAAATAAAATGCCGTGGCGTGCCCCGTTGGAAATAGCAGAAAGAGTTGCCGGCATAATCGAGGCAACAAGAGCACAAGGCGAGGCAACGACCAACAAAATCATCGCGCGATAAAATGATTCATGCCAGCTCCAGCCTAAGAGAAAGTGCGGCAGGAAAAACATTGCGATGACTACAAGAAGAACAATCTTTACGTAAGTTCCCTCAAAGCGTTCAATAAACTGCTGTGATGGTGATTTTTCACTTTGTGCAGACTGCACAAGCTGAATGATTTTTTGAAACAATGTATCACTGCTGGCTTTTGTTACTTGAACGGTGATGGAACCAGACAAATTGACCGTTCCCGCAAATACTTCGTCTTCGTTTCCTTTAGAGACCGGCATGGATTCCCCGGTAATGGCCGCCTCATCAATATTGGTGCGCCCCTTTATAATGACTCCGTCAGCCGGAACGCGTTCGCCTGGTTTAATTAAAATATGGTTACCAACCCGCAATTCGGAAACGGCTACCTTTTTTTCAATACCATTTATCAAGAGCAGGGCTTCTTCGGGCTGAAGCTCCATAAGTGAAGAGATCTCCTTATGGCTTTTGTTCATCGTATAGGTTTCAAGGGCACCGCTGACGGCAAAAATAAAAATTAATATCGCTCCTTCTGTCCAGTACCCGATAATGGCTGATCCAACTGCTGCAAAAATCATCAACATTTCTACATTTAAATCTTTGTTTTCATAGGTGGCCTCAATACCTTCCTTGGCTTTGAAAAATCCACCAATGACAAAGGCCAGTAAATAAGCAATGATGGAATCTGCTTCCTGGTTGTATTGATCAAAAAGCCACCCCACGGCAATCAATACTCCGCTTAATCCTGCCGCAATCAGTTCGACATGCGGTTTTACTTTATCAATAAAGCTAATCTTTTGAATCCCTTTAGCTATAGTCTTTGCTTCAGACCCCATTTGTTTCTCCCTCCTTGAACCCAATTATAGCGCAAGAAAAAAATTCAGTCAATTTTAATTGATAAAATTTATTTCTAATTGAGAACGATATTCAAGTACATTCCCATTATTACAATAAGTTTGTTGTCTCAGATTGATAATAATTATTAACTAAAAATTTATGTTTTGAAGAATGGATTGATAAGAATAATCAACCTCACTACTCCCTAAAAAACATGAAAGCTGTCATCCAAAGATGACAGCGTTTTTTCAAAAATAATTTATTCGGTTTTCTTTTCCTGCTATTCATTGTATGCATAAGCTGTGAATTTGCTGCTTATATTGAGTGGTTTTGTTTGGCTAACAAATGTGGTTTTTTTCTAAAGACAAAAATAAGAAAGGATATAGATAAAAGAATCGTGCTAATACTATAAAAGAAGCTCACATGCTGAAGATCTTTAATGAATAAACCGCCGATTATGGGTCCGCATAAGCTGCCAAAGCTGAAAAAAATGCTACAAAATAATTCTTCCATGGTGGTAACGGGAATAACCCAGATTTGCAAGAAAAATGTTGTCTTGGCAATTATTTTAATGATAATCTTTTTTTGGATGAAAAAGGGGCAGATTTTGCCTTATAAATAAGGAAGTGGAAAGCAGTTGGAACTGGTAAGAGTTTTCTGACTGGTAAATATGATTGATAGATAGAAATCAATTTGGAGGTTACTTTAGTGACAAATAAGATTTTTATGCTGATGACATTTATCGGGGTTCCGGTTTCTGTTATCGGCACATTCATGAACTGGCCAAGTATTCTTTTATTTATTCTTTATTGTTTAACGATTATTGCCCTGTCAAGCTATATGGGGAGGGCCACGGAAAGTCTGGCAATTGTCGCCGGGCCGCGGATTGGCGGGCTGTTAAATGCGACGTTTGGAAATGCCGTTGAATTAATTATTTCCCTTTTTTCCTTAAAAGCCGGACTTGTAGGGGTTGTCCTGGCCTCTTTAACAGGTTCTGTGTTAGGAAACCTGCTGCTCGTGGCCGGGCTATCATTCTTTGTCGGCGGGTTGAAATTTAAACGGCAGAAATTCAATGTGTTTGATGCCCGTCATAATTCCGGGCTGTTGATGTTTGCGATTATTGTTGCCTTTGTCATTCCAGAAGTGTTTTCCATGCATATGAACGATCCAAAGAAATTAACATTGAGCATTGGCATTTCCATTACGTTAATCGTGTTATATTTAGCGGCCCTGCTTTTCAAACTAGTCACCCACCGTGGAGTATATCAGAGTGATGCATTAAGTGAGCACCATGATGAGGAGCCGGAATGGGGGATTGGCAGAGCTGTTTTCGTGTTATTAATAGCGACCTTGGCAGTTGCTTATATTTCGGAGCATCTTGTCCATACATTTGAATTTGTCGCCGAATCGTTCGGCTGGTCCGAGCTGTTTATCGGGATTATCATTGTAGCGATTGTCGGTAATGCAGCAGAACATGCTTCTGCCGTTATGATGGCCATGAAAAATAAAATGGATGTCGCCGTTGAAATTGCCATCGGCTCGACACTTCAGATAGCGATGTTTGTCGCCCCTGTACTTGTTCTAGTTTCCTTGTTGTTTGAGAAATCGATGCCGCTGTTATTTACCTGGCAGGAACTGATCGCGATGGCATCATCCGTGCTTCTAATGGTCGTCATCTCCAACGACGGCGAAACTAACTGGTTTGAGGGCTTGACCCTAATAGCTGCGTACATCATTATGGGAATTGGCTTCTATCTCCTATGAGGATGTTGGCAAATAAAAAAGACTCTATATCGTCGTAAGGCGATTTAAGAGTCTTTTTACTTTCATTTTACCATGTACGTTTACTTTTTTCTGGGATTAAATCAATCGCTTTTATATGGGACCATCAATCACCAACCTTCATGTTATGTTATACACAAGCCAAACACGAGAGTTGACAGCATAAAGAAAAGTATTCCTACCTCCTTATGAATTATCGATTTTCTGGTTAGTCGATTGATTGCAGCCCTCCTTTTTTGAAAGGTTAACTACATTATAAATCTTAGTTGAAGTTTTGTAAACATTCTGATTATTATATTTTTGTTACTTCTAACACTTTGACAAATGGATACCTAGATGTTTATTTGAAAAATTCTTTTCCAAACTTGCCCTGGGAAATGGATAATATTTATCTTCTTCGAAAAAACTACTAGCAAACGTGTTTACGCTATTAATGAAAGGAGTTTCACCCAGTGAGAAAATCGTTTGCTGTCCTGATGACATTGCTTTTTATGCTGATAACACCTGCTGCTCAGGCAGAAAAAGCCCCTATAAAGAAGGAACCAGGAAAATATCAAATTCCTGCATCCGTTCGCAGTATTACAAAGGAAAACACCTACCCGAATTCCACTCAGGACCTGCCCTATTTGCAGCCAAGTGATTTAACAAAAAAATTAATCAACTCATCGAATGTAAAAATTGAAAATCCCGATTTAATCCGGATGCTGAATGAGTCAACCATAAACGGGACTCCATTTGCCATCGGCTACCGGGCGATAATCTTCTGGGGCAGTGGGCCTTAAACTACGAATCAGCTGAGACCTCACCAAATTGGGAGTATCAAAAAATAAATACCAATTACTATGACAACCGTGGCGGCAATTCGCCATATCGAATCAAGTATGTCCAGGAATCACAGAAAATTGTTCGCGGCGGTTTGACAGCAAAAATTCCAAATGCCGAAGAAGTGAAAAAAATGATGCTGCTAAAAGCAATGAAAAAGACCAATCTTCCCTTATCCTTTGATACAGTCATTGGCGCCGGCACGAAAAATGACCATTATTACAACATTCCAGCGAAGCGCTTGGGCTATCTTTACGCTTATGCCCCGGCCATCAGTGAAAAAGGGAAAGTAACATACGGCGAGGTCTATTTAATGCTGAAAGGCAATCGCAAATTCATCGTCATTAAAAATGTTACCTCGCAAGGAATCGGCGCTTGGATTCCTGTACAGGATTACGTTTCCTTTGGTTTTGTTGCATCTGAGCGACCGAGATAAAAGGAGGCGCAGCCGGGGACTCCCATGTAGGAATGCGGGAGTCTTTTATTTTTTCAAAAATTTCGCAGGGGATAACATTGCCAAAGCCCGGAAAATTAGGTAGGATGGTAACGGTTAGAAAGGAGAGTGGAGAGATGGGAAGTCCGACTTTTGATAAGAATTCTCAACTAAACTTTTTAAAGCAGCGATTAAATATGTTTATCGAAGTATTGGATGCAATTGATCCGGAAGAAACGGATCTTAATGATATTGATCGTTTAATTGCCATCGTTGACGAAATGGAATCAAAATGCCGTGAGTTTAAAAATCGTGACGTCAAGGAGCCTGTTTAATAGAGCAGGCTTTTTTTGATCAGGAAAGCATAAATTCAACTACGCCTCATGAACTGCCTTAACGGACTCGCCAATTGGCGAGTTGTCATCTATTGAAAAAGAAGGGAATTGTCCCGCTCCACAATGAACGCATCATTAGAACAAGTATCACACAAAGGCCGGGTGCTGGCCTTGTAAGGTGCTATCCTCTTAGGAACGCTGCCAACAGAATGAGCTTCTGCTTTGCTTGTCGCGAAAACATCGGCCCTTTTCTAACTGCCCCTTGTAATCGATTGCAGCCAAATCCTTTAAATAAACTGCTTATAGGAGTATAATTAAAGCGGTTAAATAATTGCAATATTTTTAATAAAGATTGTAAGAACAAAGGGAAGGGGAACAGATTCGTGAATATTGCAAAGTTTGAAGAAAGCATGTATAAACTGGTCGTAGAAACGTCGACAAAGCTTCCGAAGGATGTTCGCCGGGCAGTGAAGGCGGCAAAGGAAAAAGAAAATGCTGGCACCAGAGCCGCAATGAGCCTGGCCACGATCACCAATAATATTGCCATGGCCGATGAGCAAGTGTCGCCAATCTGCCAGGATACCGGTCTGCCGACTTTTAAAATTAAAACTCCTGTTGGCGTAAACCAATTGGAATTGAAAGCAGCGATCAAAAACGCGATCGTCCAAGCAACCAAAGATGGAAAGTTACGTCCAAACGCGGTTGATTCCTTAACAGGCAAAAACAGCGGTGATAATCTAGGCGAAGGGGTGCCGGTTATCAAATTCGATCAGTGGGAAAAAGATTATATCGATGTCCGGCTCATTTTAAAAGGCGGCGGCTGCGAAAACAAGAATATTCAATACAGCCTGCCGTGTGAATTGGAAGGCCTGGGACGTGCCGGACGCGACCTTGACGGAATCCGCAAATGTATCATGCACTCCGTTTATCAGGCACAAGGTCAAGGCTGTTCCGCCGGCTTCATCGGCGTCGGTATCGGCGGCGACCGTTCCTCAGGCTATGACTTAGCGAAGGAACAATTATTCCGTCCCGTTGAAGATGTGAACCCTAATGGAGATCTGCGCAAGCTTGAAGAATATGTAATGGAAAATGCCAACAAACTAGGTATCGGCACAATGGGCTTCGGCGGTGAAGCCACTTTACTGGGTTGTAAAATTGGCGCCATGCACCGTATCCCGGCGAGCTTCTTTGTTTCCGTCGCCTACAACTGCTGGGCATTTCGCCGCATGGGCGTAAGCGTTGACCCTGAAACCGGTGAAATTATCGAATGGGCTTATCAAGATGGTGAATTCATTGACTTTGCAGCTGCCAACGAGGCAGAGAAAGAAACGGCTGCGTCTGGCTCAGAAGACGTGATTACTTTGCAAGCCCCGATTACAGAGGAACAAATTCGTTCGTTGAAAGTCGGCGATGTGGTCGAGATTAACGGTTTAATGTACACCGGCCGTGACGCGATTCATAAATATTTAAATGATCATGATGCCCCGGTTGATTTGAACGGGCAAGTGATTTACCACTGTGGCCCGGTTATGCTGAAGGATAAAGACGGCGTTTGGCATGTGAAGGCTGCCGGGCCAACAACAAGTATTCGCGAGGAGCCTTATCAAGGTGACATCATGAAGAAATTCGGCATCCGCGCTGTAATCGGTAAAGGCGGCATGGGTCCGAAGACATTAGCTGCCTTGCAAGAGCACGGTGGTGTGTACTTGAACGCGATCGGCGGCGCTGCTCAATACTATGCTGACTGTATCAAAGCAGTTGAAGGTGTGGACCTGATGGAATTCGGTATCCCTGAAGCCATGTGGCACCTCCGCGTCAAAGGTTTCCGCGCCGTTGTCACCATGGACTCTCATGGAAACAGCCTCCATGCTGATGTTGACAAATCCTCTCTGGAAAAACTAGCCCAATTTAAAGAACGGGTATTTTAAATCAACAAGGTTGGATAGACTTGCCTTCGGGCGGGTCTATTTTTATTTTAGTTGCTAGAATCCAATTTGTCCCAAGCTTTGTAAAAAAGAGACGGGATTATGTAAAATTGTGTGTGAGTTATGTAAAAAAGCATCCCGACTTTGTAAAATTATTTCATCGAACCAAGAAGTGATCCAGTAAATTCCAAACTTTGTAAAAAAGAGACGGGATTAGGTAAAATTGTGTGTGAGTTATGTAAAAAAGCATCCCGACTTTGTAAAATTATTTCATCGAACCAAGAAGTGATCCAGTAAATTCCAAACTTTGTAAAAAAGAGACGGGATTAGGTAAAATTGTGTGTGAGTTATGTAAAAAAGCATCCCGACTTTGTAAAATTATTTCATCGAACCAAGAAGTGATCCAGTAAATTCCAAACTTTGTAAAAAAGAGACGGGATTATGTAAATTTGTGCGTGAATTATGTAAAAAAGCATCCCGACTTTGTAAAATTATTTCATCGAACCAAGAAGTGATCCAGTAAATTCCAAACTTTGTAAAAAAGGGACGGGATTAGGTAAATTTGTGCGTGAATTATGTAAAAAAGCATCCCGGCTTTGTAAAATTATTTCATCGAACCAAGAAGTGATCCAGTAAATTCCAAACTTTGTAAAAAAGAGACGGGATTAGGTAAATTTGTGCGTGAATTATGTAAAAAAGCATCCCGACTTTGTAAAATTATTTCATCGAACCAAGAAGTGATTCAGTAAATTCCAAACTTTGTAAAAAAGGGACGGGATTAGGTAAATTTGTGCGTGAATTATGTAAAAAAGCATCCCGGCTTTGTAAAATTATTTCATCGAACCAAGAAGTGATCCAGTAAATTCCAAACTTTGTAAAAAAGAGACGGGATTAGGTAAAATTGTGTGTGAGTTATGTAAAAAGTCCTCTGATTTTTGTAAAATAAATACTTTAAAAAAATAGAATTGAGATTACATAAATCGCCACTAGTCTTTTTGTCACAAAATATTCATAATTTTGTTCAATTTTATGTAGGATAAACGATGGCTTTAAAGAAAACAAACAAGGTAACGATATAAAGGAGGAAGAAACCTTGTTTGATAAAGATATTGAAGTTCCGAAATTGTTGGAGCAATTAGAAGCATTAGAAGGGAGGCTGCCAGAAAACCACATTGCAATACCGGAGATCAAATTAAAAATTAAATCCTTAAGGTCAGGCTATAATGGGGAAAAAGCTATTAACTATTATCTAAGTCAATTGCCTCAGGATAAATTTCGTATTTTTCACGATCTGAGATTACGATGTGGAAAAGGATTTTTTCAAATTGATGCTTTTCTTCTTTCGCAAAAAATGAAACTCATACTTGAGGGAAAAAATCATTCAGGAACGCTGCATATTGATCGGAATCAAATGGTACAGGAATATAACGGCAATCGAGAAATTTATGAAAACCCAATTTCGCAGGCGGAGCGTCACAAAATATTAATGAATTATTTTCTGAAGCAATACCAAATTCCACATTTTCCAAGTGATTGTTATGTAATATTCTGTAAACCATCGGCTGAAATCATTTTGCCCACTGAATACATGGAAGGATATGAAAGAATACAACGAGTAGGCAATTTACTCAATATCATTCAAGCATCTGAGAAAAGATTCAATCGGAAGCTTGTCAATGGAGCGACAATAGATAATATAAGCACCCTTTTATTACAAAGCCACACCCCAAAGGATTACGATGTTCTAAAGATGTTCAGTATCGATAATGGAGACATTGTAACAGGAGTCCAGTGTCCAAGTTGTTTGCGCCTCCCCATGACCTACCATCGTATGTATTGGATTTGCCCCTTTTGCCAATTTGTATCTAAAGATGCCCATTTAAAAGCCATTAATGACTACTTCCTAATTTTTAATACCCCGATAACAAATTCCGAAGTTCGAACATTTCTGCACCTTCCAAATGTGAGAATAGCATCTTATCTGTTATCATTAGTTGACTTACCACACGAAGGTGTAACGAAAGGCCGCATTTATCTTCAAACATCGCCACAATCTACCAATTATGTTTTCCCTGATAAAACTAACACTATAAAAAACAATTTATCGAGGGGGAAAACAGTTGAAAAAAATAATCGTGTCGATCATTAGCATGATCGTTCTGTTGCTTCCAAATATTACATACGCAATATCCAATCAGCCGATTCATTGGGGATTTAAAAAAGCCGTAAACGAGCAGCCGCCGGATGCTGGTGCACAGTACAATGAGATTCTTGCCAAATACGGTGCTTTTTACAAAGGCGACCCAGGCACAAAGACCTTATACTTAACTTTTGATGCCGGTTATGAAAATGGCTTTATGCCAAAAATTCTTGAGGTATTAAAAAAGGAAAAGGTACCGGCAACCTTTTTTGTCACAGGTCATTTCTTAGAATCGCAGCCTGAACTGTCGAAACAGATCGTTAAAGAAGGGCATATCATCGGCAATCATTCCTGGAGTCATCCGGATTTCACGACAATGAGTGATGCGAAAATTCGCGATGAGCTTGAAAAAGTGAAGGCGAAAACGAGCGAATTAACCGGGCAGAAGGAAATGAAGTATTTGCGCCCACCGCGCGGAATTTTTAGCGAAAGGACATTACAGGTTGCAAAAGATGCGGGCTACACACATGTATTCTGGTCGCTGGCGTTTGTCGATTGGAACATTAACCAGCAAAGAGGCTGGCAATACGCTTATGACAACATCATGAGACAAATTCATCCAGGCTGCGTGCTGCTATTGCATTCCGTCTCCAAAGATAATGCTGATGCCTTGGAAAATGTTATTAAAGATTTGAAAAAGAAGGGCTATGAATTCAAAAGCCTTGATCATATAATGAAGAAAAAGTAACACCGGATTTCATCGAAGTCCGGTCTTTTTATGGCCAATTATACAAAAATTATTCTCCATAATTAGTTTATTATTTACACAATCCAAAAATCATATTATCCTAAGGATACCCTTAGTTAGTCGCAACCTTCCATTATTTCAAAATAAAGGTTTGAGGAGTTTTTTATGTCTATTTATTACAAGGTTGTATTATTTCAAGTATTAATTATCCTCTTTCCTATGCTCGTTTATCATTTATTTTTTAATGAAAATGAACGTGACCGGAGAAAGCCTCATTCAAAACTGACCATCATTCAGCTCATCATACTAATTCTAGCGATGTCCTTTCCTATTAAATTTGCTGAAGGGTATGTTTATGATTTTAGAATTATTCCCTTTATGATTTCATTTATCTATGGGGGAACTATATCAGGATTAATAACTTGGGTCGTGTTAATGATTTATCGTTTTATCATTGGGGGTGATGGATTTACCGTCGTCCTCATCAATTATTCACTCACCTGTGTTTTATTAATTCTTACGGGAAAGAAAATTGCCTCGTTTCATAAGAAGCACAAACTGGTGTTTATTAGTTTAGTGTTTTGGGCGAATACTTTTATTGTGATGCTGACATTATTCACCAAAAATCAAAGTTCACAAATCAGCTTTATGTTAATTTTCTACACTATCACCTGGGTGTGCTTAATGCTGGTTGTCTTTGTGATTGAAAATGTCAATCAGCAAATGATGATCCGTGAAAAACTACAAAGAGATGAAAAGTTAAATGTAGTCAGTCAACTGGCAGCTTCCGTGGCTCATGAAGTGAGGAATCCATTGACATCAGTACGCGGCTTTCTGCAGTTGATGTCCGATGATAACAATTTACAGGAATCGCAAAAATCGTATATTCGGATTGCCTTGAATGAACTGGAACATGCCCAATCCATCATCAATGATTACCTATCATTAGCGAAGCCAAATACGGAAGAACTGACTTCGATCAATATTTCGGATGAAGTTAAGAAAACATTGGCACTTATGAAGTCTTACTCGAATATCCAAAATATTACGATTGAAACCGATATTCAAGATTCTCTTTATGTGAAGGGAAACAGAGGGGAAATGAAGCAGCTTTTAGTCAATATCATCAAAAACGGCATTGAAGCGATGACTACCGGGGGAGTTTTGACCGTCCGCGCCTTTGAAAAGGACGGCCTGATATCGATTGACATTAGTGATACTGGCAAAGGAATGACAGCGAATCAAATAGAAAAACTTGGCACTCCTTTCTACACGACAAAAGAAAAAGGCACCGGTGTCGGACTCACCATTTCGTACCAACTTATCCAAGCAATGAAAGGCAGGGTCAACGTCGAAAGCGAACCCGGGATCGGCACAACCTTCACCATCCAATTTCCAAGCGCATAACAAGGCGCTTTTTGTTTTTGATGCCATTTTTTTGGTACTCTTTACTGCCTTCACCCTACCGTACCATTTTGGTGCCTCGCTATTTTAGTGCCTCATTTTGGTGCTTCTCCATTTTGGTGCCTGACACCCTTCGTGGACATTTGTCCTCCTGTAGTGGACACATTTTCTGCCAATTATCGATTTTTGACTGTTTCGTGTTATAATACGGGGAAAAAGGATGGAATGATTCTGTGTGGGAAGAAACAATAAAGATAGATGGTCCTTATAATTTTGATAGTGTATTGGATAGGCATCAGCCTGATCCACTGAAGCAGGTAAACCTGGAGCAAAGGTCGATTCGGGTGCCGATATTTATTGATGACCGGCCACATGTGGTCGATGTAAAGGCTATTGGCACAATTGACCAGCCGACATTCCATCTTTCCGGAAAAAATGAAGCCGATAAAGCAGTGCTAATTCAGCGCATCGCCGAAATTTTTCAATGGAATATTCCATTAAAGCGGATCCACCAGTATTTTCAACAGACCGACTTAAAAGAAATTTTCCAGACCTTTATCGGGACACCGCTTATACTGGATTTCGATCTATTTGGAAGTATAACCAAATGTATTATTCATCAGCAAATTAATATGAAATTTGCCTATACGTTAACGGAGAGATTTGTTAAAACATTTGGCTTTGAAATAGATGGTCTATGGTTTAATCCACAGCCGGAGACAGTTGCTGCTTTAACAGTGGAACAACTGCGCAAAATAAAAATGAGCGGCAGGAAGGCAGAATACATCATTGACTTTGCCAGGGAAATTGTCGATCATGGATTAGATCTGGAAGCTTTAAAAAGGGAATCGGATGAGGAAATTTTTCATCGGTTGACTAAAGTGCGCGGAATCGGCAAGTGGACGGTAGAAAATTTTCTTCTCTTTGGACTGGGCCGCCCCAATCTTTTTCCAATGGCAGACATCGGAATTCAAAATGCGCTTAAAAAGCTGTACCAGCTTGAGCGGAAACCGACTAATGAAGAAATGGCACACTATATAAAAGGGTGGGAGCCATATTTAAGCTATGCTTCGTTATATTTATGGCGCAGCATTGAATAATTTGGAGTGAACATAACATGATGAAAACAGAAGCATCAATCAAAATCGAACCAAAGCAGACATTCCCGTTGACGATTAAACGGCTTGGGATTAATGGCGAAGGCGTCGGATATTTTAAAAAACAAGTTGTCTTTGTGCCTGGGGCCCTTCCAGGTGAAGAAGTAGTGGTTGAGGCTACGAAAATTCATCCGAAATATGCCGAAGCCAGGATCAAAAAAATCCGTATCAGGTCACCGCATCGGGTCAGGCCGCTTTGTCCGATTTATGAGCAATGCGGCGGCTGTCAGCTGCAGCATCTTGCTTATAGCCAGCAGCTCAAGGAAAAACGCGATATTGTGATCCAAGCACTTGAACGCCATACAAAGCTCACACTGGAAAAACTTGATATCCGCGAAACAATAGGGATGGAAAATCCTTGGGGCTACCGGAATAAAAGCAGCTTTCAAGTTGGTGAAAAAGATGGTAAACTGCTCGCCGGCCTATATGGCCTCAATTCGCATCAGTTAATCAATATCGACCAATGCGCGGTGCAACATCCACAAACAACTGAAGCAACAGCCGTGGTAAAGCGAATTTTACAAGACCTGCACATCCCCATCTATAATGAAAAAACGCGGAAAGGGATTGTCCGCACGATTGTTACCCGTGTAGGAGTGCAAACAGGCGAACTGCAGGTGGTCTTAATTACTTCACAAAAAGAACTGCCGAAAAAGGAGCTTATTATTGCGAAAATTCAAAAGCGGCTTCCTCAGGTGAAATCGATTGTGCAAAACATCAATGGTGAAAAAACATCACTGATTTTTGGTGAAGAAACGGTGAACCTCGCGGGTGAAGATTTTATCCAAGAAACATTAGGAGATTTACAATTTGAGTTATCCGCAAGAACGTTCTTCCAGTTAAATCCGGCGCAAACCCTAAAACTTTATAATGAAGTAAAAAAAGCAGCAGATCTTACGGGAACAGAAAAAGTGCTTGATGCTTATTGTGGCGTCGGGACGATCGGGTTATGGCTCGCCGATCAGGCTGCAGAAGTCCGCGGCATGGACGTGATTCCAGAATCGATTGAAGACGCCAAGAAAAATGCAAAACGCCATGGATTCACCAATACGAAATATGTCCCGGGAAAAGCAGAAGAAGTCCTGCCAAAATGGGTAAACAAAGGCTGGAAGCCCGATGTGGTGGTAGTGGACCCGCCGCGAACAGGCCTCGACAGTCAGCTGCTGCAAACGATATTGCAGGTTAAACCAAAAAAGTTAATCTACGTTTCTTGCAACCCATCTACGTTGGCGAAGGATATACAAGTGCTAAGTAAGAATTATGATGTGAAATACATTCAGCCAGTGGATATGTTCCCACATACGAGCCATGTGGAGTGCGTGGCGTTGATAACAAGAAAGTAAAGCCGTTTGGAGGAAAAGGACTCTGAATGCACTGCCCCTACAATAAACGAGGAAATATTACAGACAGCAGTGGTTAAGGCTATTAACGAACTTTTGGCTAACAAAGAACCCTTCCTCTCAACTTTCCAGAAAAACATAGCTACTGTATTAAATGAAGAAAATAATAATGCCACCGATGATATTGATAGTAAATTGGAAGAATTACAGCAACAGCTACTTATACAAGCAAAGTCCAAGAATGACTATGAAGATGTGGCTGATGAAACTTACCGCCTACGGGAATTGAAGCAAAATTCACTTGTAGAGAATGCAGAGCGTGAAGGAAAAAGGCAACGAATCGCTGAAATGACTGATTTCTTAAATGAGCAGTCCTACGAGATGGAGGAATACGATGAGCAGATTGTAAGAAGGCTTATTGAAAAAGTTACGGTATATGATGATAAACTCACCGTTGAATTCAAATCAGGTGTTGAAATAGATATATGAATACACCCTTCGTGACCTACCGTCAATCAGGAGATGCATTCTCTTGGTTGTCGGTTTTTTCTTTTGTAAATTTACTAAAATTGGTAATGTATATATAATATTATTAACAATGTTGTTGATATTGTTATTATAAGGAGTGGACAATATGAGTGATGTAAATAAATGGCCAGATAGAGCAATAAAAGAAACAGAAAACCAGTATACGAGTGATGAAGATCTTCAGAAGATCACCGTGGGCAAGTTGAAACCGCATAATGCCCCCATCACCCTAACTGAGTATGATCCACATTGGCCAGAACTATTTGAACGGGAAGCTAATCGGGTTCGTTCAATACTGGGAGACAAGATAATACAGTTGGAGCACGTGGGCTCAACCTCAGTACCGGGGCTGTGCGCAAAGCCAATTATAGACATGCTGCTGGTTGTGGAGGACTCAGCCGACGAGCCTTCCTATGTCCCGGCTTTGGAGGCAGCTGGTTACATACTACGGGTTCGAGAGCCAGAGTGGTTCGAGCATCGTCTGTTCAAAGGGCCTGATACTGATATCAACTTGCATGTGTTTAGTTCAGGCACATCTGAGATTGATAGAATGTTACGCTTTCGAGATTGGTTGCGGTCTAATGAAGCAGACAGGAAAAAATATGCACAAGTCAAGCAAGACTTAGCAAAGAATAAATGGAGGCATGTTCAGAACTACGCTGATGCCAAAACATCGATAGTCCAGGAGATCATGGGACGGGCGAACTCAGGGAAGTAGCACACCCGCTTTATAGAGCTTCGTTGGATCAGTATATTTACAATAGTTTATAATTGTTAACAAAAAGATTAAACGTATTTGATTTGTATATACAATCTGCAATTGTATTGGTATTTAAGGAGTGGACAACATGTTTGATGTAAACGAGCTATTAGAAGAAGCTATCAAAGAAACTGCAAAACTGAATGAAGGTGAAGTTTTTCTGGTTAAGGATCTGTTTAAGGGTTATGTGTGGAACAGAATACCAAGAAAGGATCGACTTTTACTTGGAACTTTATTTCTTAATCGGGTTAGTAAAATGAATGGTAATTTAAAGGCTATTGAAAAGACTTCTTCAAATCAGCAACGGTATAAAAAGGTTTGAAGTAATAGTACAAACTGTTATAAATGGTAGTAAAGAATTGTGGCTTCTGTAAGAGTTGGGGGTGGATGCTTTGCTTGATTTAAGGCAATTAGTAGTTGGTTTTTTCCTATACGTAAAGACTAATAACATTGAAATCTATAATGAGTTTAGCCTCCAGCATGAGCTGGGGATATTCCTACGTAAAAAACTTCAGGGCTATCGGATTCAATTTGAAAGGAATGTGTCATATTTCATACCAGACAACAAAACCATTAAGAAGGAAATAGATATAACCATATTTAATGAAGATAAGTCTGAGAAGTATGCCATTGAACTTAAGTGTCCATTAAATGGCCAATATCCAGAGCAGATGTATTCATTCGTGAAGGATATTAAGTTCACGGAAGAACTTAAAAGCAGAGGATTTACTAAAACAGCTACTGTTACCCTTGTTTCAGACAGACCTTTCTATGAAGGACGCAACAATAAAGGTATTTATAAATTTTTTAGAGAAGAACATGCTGTTTACGGTAGTATTTTTAAACCAACGGGTGTAGGAAAAAACGAAGATTGCATTACCTTATCAGGCAGATATGATTTTATCTGGCAGGACTTAAGCGAGGGTCGTAAATATTACATAATCGAGATTTGAAGATGAGGTGTTCAATTGAAAATACAAAAAGTAAGGATTGTATCCAATAATATTTGCTACGGCCCAGAACCACTTCCTGAAGATGAAGTGGAACAGCATTTGACTATATCTGCAAGTGGCAGGGTATGGTTTACAGCATATAAGTATGCTAATGGATTTGTCAAATATGAGATTTGTAGAAAACAACAGTTAGCAATTGGTGAACCTGTAGCAAAAGAAATATTGGCGCTTTTTTCGCAGTACATAAATAGTGACCAATTCGATTGCTATGCTACAGATATAGGAACTTGGGAAATGGCGATTACAGATACGGAAGGTAAAAAACATGCTTTCAAAGGCTCACTTTGTGGTGGAGTGACTGTTGGAGATATTGATTTAACTTATTATTTGCGCGAACAAATTCCCGTCAGTGGTTTGTTTATATTTGATGGATGTGAAGGATTTGCTAGAACCTCGATTTAGCTCTAATTATGGCGAGCGAAAGAAGGCAAACTTCATCTATAGCTTTGATTGGAACAATAGGCATTATATTATTAGGAATAATAGCTTCGAGATTTATCACTTATAAATTTTAATTTGAAACGGAGGGATTGCATGGTAAATAAAACAGATGCCATTGAGATAATAACATATGCTGAAGAAAATGGAATTAGCATTTGGATAGATGGTGGTTGGGGAGTAGATGCGCTATTAGAAGTGGAAACAAGAGCACACAATGATATTGATTTATTTGTGGAAGAAAGTAACAGTAAAAAGTTTGTTGAAATACTGAAAGAAAAAGGCTTTGCTGAAGTTACAGAAGCATATACAACCGCATCTCACACGGTTTGGAAGGATACTAAAGGTAGAGTAATTGATCTTCATATATTTAAATTTAACGAACAAGAATACATTGTTTTTGAGGGAGAAGTATATCCCCCAGACGTGTTTAGTGGGATTGGGAAAATAGGTGATAAAGTGGTAAGATGTATTGATGCTGAAAATCAAGTATTATTTCACTTGGGTTATGAGCATGATGAAAATGATGCGCATGATGTAAAACTATTGTGCGAGAGATTTGATATTCCTGTTCCGAATGAATACAAGTAACTAACAAATTCTAATTTACTCAAATTTTTGAAACTGTCTCATTGTATGGATTGATGATGTATATTATGCTTTGGTTAGGATGTGCTGAATATGACAAATGAAGATAAAAAAGATTTTAATGCAATGTTGAATGATAGTAAGGATATGCCCAAATTTCAAACTATTACAGATCCTAAAAGCATTGAAAAATATGGTGGAGATAAAATGTATTTTGCCCCACCTATTGAGTATGATAAGGTAATGAAATTAGTACCATATGGCAAAGTGACAACAGTGGGAAAAATCAGAGAATATTTTGCAAAATTAAGTAGTGCTGATTTTACCGATCCTATAACAGCAGGAATATTTATTTCTATCGTAGCATGGGCAAGTTACCAAAGAAGTGAGAATGAAACACCATATTGGAGAACATTAAAAGCAAATGGTGAATTGAATCCAAAGAATCCTGGTGGTGTGGAGGAACAGCGGAAAAAACTGGAACAAGAGGGACATACAGTTATTCAAAAGGGCAGGAAGAATATTAAATATTACGTTCAAAACTATGAAAATGTGCTTTTTGAATTACAGTGACAAATTCCAATTTGTCAATGAGATTATGGGCACAATCTGAAGTTAAGGCGCATCTTTCTTTTATACGAATATAGTGGATATGTTCCCGCCTACCCTTAGTGCAAAATATACCGTGGACATGTTTCCGCCTACCGACGGCTCGAAAGACATCAATCCTATCCTCTCGAGCCACGTGGAGTGTATGTTTCGTAACTCATTTTAAAAGAAGGCAACTAACCTTATGGGGAGTTGCCTTTTCATGTTTCTCGTAACAGATTAACAGAACCATATTTAATATGGATAGTGCAGTCATGATCACAAGTAATCTTTTCAACCAGTGAATGAAGTTTGTTGGAGATAAGTCATTTAGCTGATGCCAGGCATTTTCATCTGCTTTGTCGTTGCCTAGATTTTTAATCTTTTAACGTACTAAAAAAATCTTTTAATTTGAGAAATAATTTTTGTGAAAAAACTAGCGGAAAAAGAGTGCGGGTATTGTAGAGTTAAAATTATTGGCAGTAAAGAGATATTGGGATTTTTAAAACTTTGTTCCTAGAATAGTTTTATTCATCATACTTAATCCTCGGCTTTATTTTTTTGATGGATATAATTCTAAGTTGTCCATATCTACAATAAAATTGTAGGTCATTAAAATATCCAACCCTAGAAGTCCATTGTGATTTTTTGGAAGAACCCCCACATCAATTTCAATATTCTTTATATTAAATTTATCAATTTGAATTTCATCCATTACTTTTGTATAGAATGGAACTGAACCACCAATTCCATATGCTTCATAAATATCGTCACCGTTTTCATACGTTACCCCTATTTCTTCTAATATATCTGGGCTAATTACAGTGTGAGAGGAACCTGTATCTATAATCATATTATCGATTTGTAACGTTCTTCCTCGAAAAGTAACTATAAGTGATGTTGTAATAAGTTGTCCATCAAATGATATTTTCATTATATTCGTCTCACCCTCATCAACGGGTCTTTACGAATATGAACGATACATTCCTTGTTCGATGTATGGTAAACAATATTTCCAGGTTCTACTTTAAAAAACTCTTTATTTACATTTTCTTCTGGAATGGACCTAATGGGTGCGACTTCATCAATAATTTTTTTATCCTCTTCCTCATGATAATTAAGAATCGATACTAATACAAACTGATTTGGGAATAATTCTCTAACTTCCTGCCACTTCATATATCATTCTCTCCTTTTTCTCTTATTATAAGCTATAGCTAATTTCATATCACTTTTTTTATGCATTTTATTCATTAATAGAGGGATAGGTAATTCAAAGTTTATACATATTTATTAAATCAGCTATCTACGCATTGGTAGCAAGTGGTTTCATTTAAAAATTGATGTTATAGAAAACCCTAAAAAAAGGAGAAAAATATAATTCATAATATGAAATAGGAATGTATGTTTGTTATAATGTGTGTAATAGAACTTTTTTAATTATAAATAATTGAGGTGAATGGGAAATGTGGATTCCAACAACATTGGCTGAGTCATCATTAGCCAAGGACGAAACCAAAAATGAAATTCCGCCTAAGGCAAAGAACAGGGCAAAAGCTGCTACATTCAACTGGATAAATCGCTCTGTATGAAAAGAACTGGTGTCATCTATAAAAATACGAATTCCAACAATACCACAAACGGTTGTAATAGCCGTTATCAAGAATAATCCTGTTATAAAAACACTTGCTTGTGTAAATGCAACCTTTCCTCTTGTCGTTGGAGTAGACAATAAATAGGCCATCGATCCATGTATCTAATCCATCTATTTTGATAAATCCTCCATCAGCTTTCATAAACCCTATGATGTGGCGAATAGTCGTAGATTTTCCAGCACCATTAGGTTCCAAAAAGCCAAAGACTTCCCCCTTTTTATTGAAAAAGTAACATCAAAAATCCCTTTACCATTTTTAAATTTCTTTGTTAAATGTTGAACCTCGAGCATTTTTCTACCTCCAAATTATGAAATATTACAATCGCTTTAATGGAAGTTGAGAGATTCAGTTTTACTTACGAAGTACAAAAAAGCAGGTTCGACACTTGAACCTGCCTACATATTCGTTGCATTATTTTGGATATCAACTTTGTCAGTAGTCGCAATGAATCTTAATCTTAAAATGTAAATGCATATTCCAAAGCATATCCATAGCAGTCCTGTTAAAAAACCAGACTTTCCAACGGGTATAAGTAAGCCCAAACAGATAAGTAAAGCCGAAATAGGGATGACTGGATAAAATGGAACGTAAAATTGTGTTTCTGGATCTTTTATTGTGTTTCGTTTTCTTGAGATGAAAAAGGCAATCATCGTAAAAATGAAAGTTAAAAGGTATAAAAATCCTGTAGCTGTTACAGCAATATTTATCGAACTTATCAGTGTAAATGCAATTTGAATGCCGACTCCAAGTGTAATCGCCCAAATAGGTGTTTGAAAACGTGGATGAATATAGGCTGTCTTCTTCGGTAATAAGCCATTTCTCCCCATCGCAAATGCAGTTCTCGAAATTGTAATGATAAAGGCATTGCATGTCGCTGGTAACGCCAAAACAATGACCAAACTAATAAAGATTGGACCAACGTTTCCGAAAAATTGTTGACTGGCTAAAGCAACAGGGACATCCGAAGCTCCGAATTCTTGCCAAGGTATAACCCCAATGGAGACAAATAAAAGCCCTAAATAAAGAAATAAAACAACCATTATGGAAGTAATAATGGCTAAAGGTATCGTCTTTTTTGGATTTCGTATTTCCTCTCCTGAAGCAACAATGGCATCCCAACCGACAATCGAGAGAAATCCCACCAATGTAGCTTCTAATATTCCAGAAAACCCATTAGGGGAAAAAGGTTGATACTAAGAGAAGTCAACATGCTTAATCCCTATAATGAAAAATCCTATAAGTACAGCAATCACTGTACAGACGATCCCGACTTGGAGCTTTCCACTGAATTTAATTCCAACAATATTTAACATCCCTAAACCAATGAGTAAAAGGACTGCACTTAACTTTGGGGGAGCACCAGTAAGAGCATTTAAATAATGACCAAAACCTTGTGAGACGAAACTACTGGCGGCCAACCAAGCTCCCCAATATGCCCAACCAACAATCGTTCCAATAAAACCTCCCATTGTTTCTCGTGCATATTCATATGAACCACCAGCCCTTGGATATCGTGATGCTAATTCTCCATAACATAGCCCTAATAATATGGCGAGTAAGGAAGCTAAAATAAAAGAAACCATAACTGCAGGTCCTGCTTTGCCTGTTGCGACCCCACTAAGAACAAATATCCCAGCTCCGACCATTGCTCCAATTCCAAGAGAAGTCGCTTCTTTCCAACCTAATGTCCTTTGTAACTGCATTCGATTGCCTCCATGATCGTTATGTACCTCCTATAATCTGTTCAATAGTTTTAAAATTTTCCTGCTCCTTTACGGTATCATGATAAAATGGTTAGAATAAGAGCCAATTTAGAGTAATTTTTAGAGTACCAATTTTAAGGGAGGAGAAAGAGAAGCTGTGGATTCCGATTGACCGCACACTGGATATTCCTTTGAAGAGACAGGTTTATGAATACATACGAAAGCTAATTTTACATGGAGAGTTAAAAGCAGGAGAAAGGCTACCAGCCACTCGTGAATGTGCTTCCCAATTAGGAATTTCACGTAATGTTGTGATTGAAGCGTTGGAGCAATTATTGGCAGAAGGATATATCATTGGACAGCAGGATTCAGGTACTTTTGTAGATAAAGGAGCATTTTTGGAGCAAATACAGGAGGAACAAACGACAATCCTGGAAATTTATGATTAGGTACTTTGTTCCTTTTGCTCCATAAAACTTAATATAGGGAATTGAGGGGGTGTAAGATATTCGAAAAAAACCAGCCATATTACGGTTGATTTCAGGGGACTTTCCATTTGTCTATGGATTATTTCTAGTTTCCTCAATCCCTATTCTAATACAACCGATATTGAACCCATATTAACTACTTTAATTATGCTATGTCTTCGGACTGCCCCTTATCCTATTTCTCCGGTGGCGTTGGGGTAAGAGCATGAACTAATTTTTGGTAAACAGGTAATGTTGGTGCTATAATGACTTTTCCCGTCCCTCTAAATGTTTGAAGTAATCCTTCTCCTGAAGCAACAGAACCGAAAATGCTTTTTGATGACTTTTCAACGGTAAAGTCAATGTTGCCAACTCGGAAAAGTGTGAAGTTCCCATCAACTTGAACCGTTTCATTTTGAATTTCAAATTCCACAAGCTCGTCTTCCGGAACCGGTATTTCAAATACGCAAAATCCGCTTCCGGAAACTTTCGTTTGGAATAGCCCTTCCCCTCCGACAATGGCGGAAGAGATATTTTTCATTGCCTGAACGGAAACGGAAACACTGGATTCACAAGCATAAAATAGACCTTTATCTGCAATGATTTCTTCGTTGTCAAGTTCCACAATCATGTAGTGTTTGAAACTGGGTTCCAGATAAATAATTCCGCTGCCTTGGTATTGCGGTTTGATCATGGATTCATTTGCTAAAACGTTGGAGGCTAGTCCTTTGAAAAACCCTTTGGCGCCAGATCCACCTAAGCTTTTTAATGTAATATTCCCTTTCATCAACTGAAGAGCACCGGCTTCCGCTGTTAAGGAGCTATTCTTTAGTGTAATCCTAACTTGTCTTAATTTTATATTTGACTTTTGAGCATAATATAATTTTTCAGCAACGGTAAAATTATCATTCCCGCCTAGATTTTGATATTCTAAAATTTCAATTTTCATGTTTTGGTTTTCAACAAAAGAAATAACTTGATATGCATCTGACATTACAAATTCCCCTTTCCATTTTTTTATTATATCAAACTGACAGGCATTGCATATTCAGAGCAGGAAAATTTATTTAAAATGCAGAAATTAAAGTCATAGGTCATATTACCATATTCAGCTTATACACGATAAAAATGGTTATTGCAAATTTCAAATACTGAGAAAAACGTTACTTTTATGAGGAAGTTTAAATTTCTCTTTATTTAAACTTTTTTATCAAGGCCACCATGTGAAGTGCGCTAGAAAAATCTGTGTCTATCTTCTTGGCATAGTATCGAAAGGCAACTAACCCTTTGGGTGTTGCCTTTTTACGTTCTGTAAGGTATTCTTCTGTACTATTGAATTTTGGAAACCATTCCCCCTATATCCTATGAAAAAAATTTAATATGATAGTTTTGTGAGGTATAGATAGAGATAATAACATTCCTCATTCGAAAAAAGCACAGCTATCGAAAGATAGTCTCGCAAAACCACAGACCTAAAGCAAATAAGCTATGGTGGCTGGGTTACTGAAGAATATAGGGGGAAGTTTAGTTTGAAAAAGATCAAGAAGGCCATTGTAACGACAGCATTATCCGTATCAATTTTAACACCCTTAACAATGTTACCAGCAAATGCCGCTACAATAACATATACTGTTAAGTCAGGAGACATCCTATCAGCAATTGCCAAAAAGTATAAGGTATCTCTAGCAAGTTTAAAATCTGCAAATAAGATTGTAAACGCTAACAAGATAAAAGTTGGTCGAGTGTTGAGAATTCCATCAACATCATCAAAAACTCGTACAAAAACATCGAAAATAGTGAAACCTACTAAAACGGTAAAGAAGCCTAAAACGAATCCAAAGCCAGTGGTTAAAACCGCAAAACCTGCACCTAAACCAGTAAAACCGCCCGTTGTAGAACAGCCTCATGTAGATACATATACAGTTATGGCGGGTGACAACCTATCTTTAATCGCTAAAGCAAATGGATTGACAGTAGAAAATATTAAAAGATACAACAATCTAACCTCTGACACGATTTATGTTGGGCAAGTTCTACGTTTAACCGCATCCGAAGGTTATGTAGAACAACCAGTATCGCAGCCTGCACCTCAATTACAAGCTGTAGACTATATTACTAAATACAACCTTACTACACAAGAAAAAGTAAACTTCATAAATCAAGTAGCACCAGATGCAATACAAGCTTGGAAGGATTACAAGATTTTACCTTCATTAACAATTGCACAAGCTATTCTTGAGTCGTGCTATGGATTCTCTTGGTTGTCAGTAAATGCTAACAACTACTTTGGTATCAAGGCTGATTATTATTGGACTGGTGATTATGTCATCCTGCCTACTCTAGAATATGATGTCAAAGGGGTTCCATTCACTGCAAATGAAAAATTTAGAAAGTATCGTAGCTTACATGATTCCACAGTTGACCATACCAAGTTCTTACTAAAGCCAAGATATGCCAACATTATTGGTGTAACAGATTACAGGGAAGCAACTGTAAACATTCAGCAAGACGGTTATGCTACTGATCCCAACTATGCCAATCTATTACAATCTATAATTAAGACTCACAACTTGACTCAGTACGATGTACAAGCAGGTGCCATTGCTGCATCAAATTAAGGACTTGTCTTTGGAAAGGTTCCTTATTTAAAGAAAGGCAATTATCCCAGCGGTCGTTGCCTTCTTACGTTTTATTTTCCTAACCACATTTCATGAAGAGAAATAGAAAAATGGCGAGTAAGGAGGCTAAAATAAATGAGACCATAACTGCAGGTTCTGCTTTGCCTGTGCAACTCCACTAAGCACAAATATCCCTGCCCCGACCATTGCACCAATCCCAAGAGAAGTTGCTTCTTTCCAACCTAATGTTCTTTGTAACTGCATTCGATTGCCTCCATGATTGTTATGTACCTCCTATAATCTGTTTTGAATTATCATGCATTTTTACGGTATCATGATAAAATGGTTAGAATAAGAGCTAATTTAGAGTAATTTTTAGAGTACCAATTTTGAGGGAGGAGAAAGGGATGCTGTGGATTCCGATTGACCGCACACTGGATATTCCTTTGAAGAGACAGGTTTATGAATACATACGAAAACTAATTTTACATGGAGAGCTAAGAGCAGGAGAAAAGCTACCAGCTACTCGTGAGTGTGCTTCCCACTTGGGAATCTCACGTAATGTTGTGATTGAGGCATTTGAGCAATTATTGGCGGAAGGATATATTGTTGGTCATCAGGGTTCAGGTACTTTTGTAGCTGAAGGAGCATTTTTGGAGCAAATGCAGGAGGAACAAACGACAACCTTGGAAATTTCAGAAGAGTGTATCCAGGAAAAAGACGTGATTGATTTTCGTTCAGGGATACCTGCCTTAGACATGTTTCCAAAAAAGGATTGGGGAAGGTTGGCAAAAGAAGTATGTTTAGAAGCTCCAGATTATACCTTTGGATATGACCATCCTGAAGGGCGTTTGGAATTAAGAAAGATTCTTTCACAATATCTAAGAAAAACAAGAGGGGTAAAATGCCATGCTGACCAAATCGTCATTACAACGGGAGCAACTCAAGCCTTTTCTTTGATAACGAAACTACTGCTTTCCCAAGGTGATAAGGTTTTCATCGAAGACCCGATTACAAATGAAATTCAAACTATTTTCACATCGACTGGTGCTTCTTTAATACCGATTCCTGTTGATGAGCAAGGAATGCGAACAGATTTACTTTCAGATAGTGAAAAACCGAGGTTTATTTTTGTAACTCCATCTCATCAGTTTCCATTAGGCAGTATTTTGCCCATTCAACGCAGAATTCAACTCATTCAATATGCCAGAGCAAACGAGTGTTATATTGTTGAGGACGATTACGACAGTGAATTTCGCTATAATGGCGAACCTATCAGCTCCCTTCAAGGATTGGATTCTGAAAGAGTCATTTATGTTGGGACATTTAGCAAAAATCTTTCTCCAGCCTTGCGAATGGGTTATCTGGTGCTTCCTCAAGCTCTTATTGAGCGGTGTAAAAGCCTTAAATGGTTTCATGACCTCCACACTCCTTCACTCAATCAAATGATCCTTGCTCGTTTCATTGAAGAAGGACTCCTGGAACGTCATATTCGTAAAATGAGAAAAGTTTACATGAAAAGGCGAAAAGCATTGAGGGAAGTTTTTTTGCAGGAGTTTGGAAAAACTGCGAAGATTTTAGGTGATTCTACCGGCCTACATCTTATTGCAGAATTTAAAGGAGTTGAGTTTACAGAGGATATAATAAAAAGACTTTTTCAAAACCATGTCAAGGTATATCCTGTAGAACACCATGCCATTCGTAAAGGCAGACATGTAAATAAAGTGATACTTGGTTATGGAAACTTAAGGACGGAAGAAATTAAAGAAGGGGTTTGTAAACTACGAACAGTATTGGAAAATTGAAATGGAATTTGTATAAATCTTCAAAGTCAAATTCCAACTATCAAACGAAAGAGGCAAAACCCAAGACAGATGTCCGCTCGGAAAATCGAACAGTGTGGATGACTCAAAAGAGCTTTTTCAAAAAGATGTCAATCCAATAAATGAACATATCAAAAACATTTCGAAGAGGGTGAATTGGAAGAGACGACAACTATTCGGAAAAACCGAATAGTTCAAACCGAGGAAAACGTGCATTGTCTTTTGATAACCTCGAAAAGTGCGCTAGGCTACCGTGTCCCAGGGTTCAGGATATTAAAATCCTGTGTCTCTTACAAACCCTTTGTTAGTTTTAGTATTTAAAGAAAGTCCGTAACAAATTGTTCTTCTGAAATTACTTGAAATCCATTTCTTTTTAGTAAGGATGAAGTAACTCCATTTCCTACAATTTTCTTACCTATAAATTCACCATTATAAATCATTGTACTCCCACAGGATGGACTATTATCTTTTAGAACAACTAATGTTGCATTAATATTTGTAGCCATTTCTAAAGTAGCATAAGCTCCTTTTATATAAAGTTCGGTCACATCTTTTCCCGATTTCTCTACAACCTTAGCCTTTCCATCCAGTACATCTTCTCCGTCTCCTCCGATTATTTCAGCAGGTTCCCTTGGGGTTGAAAATCCTCCGAGCAATTCAGGGCAGACAGTAACTGCTTTATTTTCTCCGATTAATTTCGCTAATCTATTATCTAAACTATGCGTACCGTTATATCTTACCTTTAATCCCGCCAAACAAGAACTGAGTAAAATCATAACTCCCTCCGAAAATAGATCAAATGTTTAAATCTGACTGTACTAAACCGTAGTTGAAAAGCATTATACCTTGAATTTAGACAGTCGTAAACTATCTTTCTAATCATTCCTTTTTTCGATTAAATCAGCAAGTTTTATTAAACCTTGTTCAAGCTGTTCTGCTGTTGCATATGAAAAGGAGAGGCGAAGGTGAGTAGAATCATTTTGATCATAGATATTTCCCGGATTAATCAAAATCCCTTCTTTCAACCCCTTCTTAAATAATTTATTCATAGATACATCCATGTTTAATTTGAGCCAAATATAAAAACCACCTTTTGGAATATTCCATGTTGCAATCTCTGAGAAATATTTTTCGAGAATTTGAAGAGTTAAATCCCTACGGATTTTCAACTCTTTTCTTATATGATGAAGATGTTCTTCATACAAGCCACTTGCAAGCCATTCTGCAACAGCATATTGCGATAATGTGCTTGATCCATAATCAGTTTGCATCTTAATATCAGATAAACGATCTATTGCTGGTTCTGGGCCGACAAGCCAGCCAATTCGTAAACCAGGACCCAAAGTTTTGGACATGCTCCCCATATATAAAACAAGTCCTTGCTGGTCTGTGGCTTTTAGCGGTTTTGGTTCAGGTTGCTCAAACCATAAATCTCCATAAACATCATCTTCAATAATTGGAAGTCTTTCCTTACTGCAAACATCCAGAAGTTGTTTTCTTCTAGTCTTCGATATTGAAACGCCTGTTGGGTTGTGAAAAGAAGGAATGGTATAGAGCAATGCCCCATTATGTTGTCGTTTTAATTGCCCTAATAAATCTATTTTCATTCCCTCATTTTCCATCGGAATCCCAAATAAGTTCATCCCCGCGGACTGAAATAGATTAATAGATGTTAGATAAGATGGTGTTTCATGAAAAATAGTGGAACCTTTATGTAATAGCCCTAGAGAAATTAACTGTAATGCCTGAAGGCCGCCAGAAACAATTAATATGGATGCAGGTGTAACCGCAATTCCTTTTGTTTTTAAAAAGTTACAAATCTGTTCTCTTAAATAAAGATCTCCTTTCGGTTCCGTATAGCTAAGAGAAAGTGGGTGTTTTTTGTTTTGAAGAAAGACTTTTTTCATCTTTTCAGACGGTAAAAGTTCGGGTGCGAGTTCACCTGTTCCAAGACGAATAATATCCGGTCTAGATTCGGCATTATTAATATCCTGTATGATTGATTGGTTGGGTTGATATGTACCTGATTTTACATAATTTCTCCAATCGGGTGGTGGGGTAGAGGAAATGATGCTCCAGGTATTATTCATGACAACTGTACCTCTGCCAACTTTTGCTTGAATTAACCCATCTGCAACTAATTCGTCAAGAACTGTAACAATTGTACTTCGATTTACATTAAACTGCAGAGCTAATGTTCTTTGTGGAGGTATTTTTGTGCCTATTGTCCATTCCCCATTCATGATTTTCCGTTTCATATATGCGTAAATTTGTTGATGTAAGGGGAGTTGAGAAGAACGGTTTGGCACCCATTCAAGATTAGACATATCTTAATGCACTCCTGTTTTTCTTTTATTATAACAATTGGTTGGTTTAAAGCCCACCCAATTGGTTGGAGACTTCACCGTATTCTTCCTATAAAATATTTTCAAAAAAGGAGGAAACATAATGATTGAGGCATTTATCCATGGAACAGCATTAGCTTTCGGCTTAATTCTGCCACTTGGGGTTCAAAATGTTTTTATTTTTAATCAAGGAGCTACACAAAAAAGATTCTTACGCGCAACACCTGCTATTATTACAGCGTCTATTTGTGATACAATTTTAATCCTTTTAGCGGTCACAGGTGTTTCAATCATTGTTTTTCGTTTTGAATGGCTGACCAATTTAATCTTTATTATTGGATTTTGCTTTCTAATCTATATGGGCTGGTCTATTTTTAGAAGTGATTCTGAAAATAAAGGGAAACAGCAAAAGAATGTGCAATTAACTGCAAAACGGCAGATTATATTTGCGACATCAGCTTCCTTTCTTAATCCCCATGCAATCATTGATACTATTGGAGTGATTGGCTTTAATTCATTGAGCTACAAAGGAAATGAGTTAGTTATCTTTGCATTATCCTGTATTAGTGTTTCATGGATATGGTTTTTTGGTTTGGCGATTGCGGGAAGAATTTTTGGAAAAGTTGATACAACTGGTAAATTGATCAAACGATTTAATCAAGTATCAGCGTTTATTATATGGGGAATAGCAGTTTATATCGGAATTAAGGTTATAGGTGATTAGAATAACATTCAAGTAAAAATGGAAATTCTTATTGGAGAAAAGAATTTCTTGCGGCGGCTGCGGGCAATGCCAGCAAATTGGATTTCATCCCCTCAAGATTAGTACAGGGTTAAATAGATGTGTTCAGCTGTGATATAATATAAATTTTATAGAATTGACAGTGCCTGTCATGTTTCGAAATTTGTCGAAATCTTCTCGACGAGTTTCGAGCAACGACAGGCACTTTTTCTTTTGATCAGCGGTGATTCCACCGACTTTGATATCATTCATCTCTGATTTGTAAATTAAAATGGGTTGCTTAATATTAGCTGCCTGCTGCAATAAAGAGTGCGATCAGAAAGAAGATATTTGCTGTAATCAACCTCAGTATATATACCACCTCAGGGATATAACCAAAATATATCCGGCGGATATATTCAAATATACCCAATGGTTAGTGTTGAATTTGGAAAACTGATGATACTTTTAATCCAGGACCAACCATAACCCATCTTACGCTTGAAAAAGTTGTTGGCCGCTGCTTTAGAAAGGAGGAATAACAGTATGCAAAAGAATCGTTCTTTTAACTCCTCTTAATCTATCTAATGGATCAAATCGGTAAACCTGACTTACCACATTCAAATGAGGTGATTAAGATGAGCGAAGCCTTTCAAATTAATGACAACCAGGATCATCAACATGATATGGATGACAACCAGAACTATACCAATCATATTGAGACGCAAGATCGGGAACTGGGAACGAAACCTATTAAAAGTTTATATGCAAAGTATAGTATTGCGACTTTAATAGGGATGTTGGCACAAGCCGTAATGGTTATTTTTGAAGGGGTAATTATCGGAAATGGGTTGGGAACTCTTGGACTTGCGACGATCAGCGTGATTATGCCTTTGGAAATGTTAAACCTGGCGTTAGGGGGATTTTTCGGAATTGGGGTTGCTAGTGTTGCCGCCATGAAGCTTGGGAAAAACGATACGGAGGGCGCAAAGGCAGTCTTTGCCCAGTGTTTCTGGTTCTGTGTCATTTCTGTAACAATACTGGCCGCCTTAGTGTTTTTCAACGCCGAAAGAATTGCTTACCTTTTAGGTGCGACTCCGGATATTACGGCTAGTGTCGTTACTTTCATTAAAATATTTATTTGTGGCTATCCGTTTTTAGTTACCGGCCAGTTGTTAGTCACCTTGACATTTTATTAATGGAATAACCAGTCCAAAGATAGCCAAGTGCCCAATGCTGTGAGAGGAACCGACTCAGGGTTACCCATCAAGAAGTCACACCTTTTTTCATTTTTAGAAAGGGGCGCATTAAATAACTTGCTACTTTTAATGGATTAATGGTTTTTGTCTGAAACAATTTTTCACCCCAGTATCCATGAAGTGATCGTATTATGCGATCTAATCCTTCATTGGATATTTGCTCCATAGCTCTTCTTAGTACGAGAGAATCTTCATAGCTTTGGCGAAGCGGCGCCATTAATTCCTCGTAATTTCCCATCCCACACAAATCATAGGCTGCATAAACACCGCTTAATATCGAAGTATACTGGCCAAAGCCCATAAACGGCATCATCGTTCCGAAGCAATTGCCTATGTAAAAGGTATTTCCTATTCGTGGTTTCAAACAGATTCCAATAGGATAATGAGTAATTTGAAACTGATCAGTGATGGGCAGTTCCTGCTTTAGCTGAGAGCGAACCTTTTGGTAAAATAGCTTCCAGAGATCCCTGATATTGAGATCTGCGTTTTTCGGTAAGTCTGGAATGGCAAGGGAAATGCATGCTTCTTTTTCTGAATAGGGAATTAGGAAGCAATACCCGTATGGAGACAGGTCGTAATCGACCCAGGCCATAACTGTATATCGGTCAAACGAGCCTTCAACGGTGGCACCTTGTATAGATACGGAAAAATCTTCTCTAAAGTTTCTGGTCTCCTTTGCATAGGCTCCATCTCCAGTTGCTATGACCACATGAGTATATTCACTAAGTAATTGCTCATATGTTTTCTGGGAGTTGAAATGAATTGTTGATTTCGTTTGCCGTTCTAACTGTGATTCAAAAGAATCCCGTTCTCTGCCGCGGACATTTGTGAACCCAAGATGTCCCTCGATTATCGCCTGTTCATTTTTAGAGAAAAGTTCCATTCTTTGAATGTTTGATGTCGGTTGGAGATATATTCCATACTCATCTGACAAGGAGGCAATGCAATCATGAACGGGCCGGGAAAAGATATCCAGCAAGACCTCGCCGTTGACAAATCTGTCCCCTACTTTGCTTCTTTTCTCAAATATTGTTGGGGTAATTCCGTTTTTTTTAAGGGTTATTGCACACGCTAAACCGGAGAGTCCAGCCCCCATAATCGCAATTTCCATATCAAATCATCTCCGAAATACTTCTTATAGTAGAAGGATTCCCTTGCGAGAAATAATAAATGTATCCATGTTTTTCAAAATAATTGGTTTCTTTATCTATTTTCATGCGAACAGTGTAGAGGAGAAATATACCCGGAATATTATAAAGGTGTACATGGCATAGAGTACAAATATCGGAAATCCTCTAATCAAAAAAGGCCGGGTGGTTTTTGTAAGATGTTCCCTTTTGAATTACGAAACTTAAAAAAAACATTGTCATTAGCAAATAAGAAAACAGGGTCATTTCACCTATAGAATGGCTCATGCTTTTTTCAGTTAAGCATTAAAAACAGAAACAAATTAAGAGCATTATTCAGATGCTAATAGTTTTGCTAGTAGTTTATCAAATTTGTTTGGACTGATTATTTCGTGTGTAATGAATTCTCCGTTATAAAACAAACCAAAAGTTGTCCAAATTGTTGGTGAATTTTGTGCTTCTTCTTTAGTAGTTATTCTAAAAGATTTAAAAGGGACACCCTTGTTTTCTGCTATTTTTCTTAGTTCTTCCAATATACCAACAGCAAATGGACACTGAACAGTGTAATAAATAGTTATGCCTTCATCATAAGAAAAAGTTTTTACCTGTTTTTTAAAAGATGGTGCAATTGCTTGTTTATTCCATGACAATGCCACTAATTCAAAATACGGTTCTGCTTGGTCTACTAACTCAAACCCCATATGTTCAAAGAAACGTTTATCACTTAAATATGGATAATTTTTCTTGCCTACAATATGTACAATCCCATCCATACCACGATTGATTGCATCCTCTTTACAATAATTTAACAATTGCTTGGCATACCCATTATTTTTGTATCTTCCTGAAACCCACAAACAGTTAATATACATATAATTCGATGCTTGAATAGGAATCCATGCCATTTCGGCAGGTAAGTATTCAACAAATACTTTTGCACGTTCATCCAAGCGATAAAAAACTAATCCTTCATCCATTCGTTCTGAAAGCCATTGCTTCTTCTCGCTTACTGCATTTTCATATTGTTTTGCCCCCAATGCACAGCATATGTGTTCGGTTTCTATATTACTGTTTGTAATTTGAACAAATCCCATTTCTTCCACCTCCATATTTGATATTTTAGCATCCCAATTCACACCTATTTTACCAAAAAGGGAAGCTTATTCCTCATTTAAAAATTAGGTTGCTATTTAAGTGGTTATTTTAGGTGCTAAATTGCTAAAAACATTGATAAATCAATAAAAAATAAGGTGCGAAAACGTTACGATTTCGTACCTTATTTGTATTGCTAATTTAATTTTTGTAATTTAAAAGAGAAGGTCTTAAGAATTTTCTGTCGGCTTTTATGTTAATATATGATGGGGAGAATGATAGAATAATATAAATCAAATCTTGTGAACTACCCACCGGATTACATTCAGCAAAATGTATGTTATACAGCGTTGATTTTAATGAAATTGAATATCTTTAATAAAACATGGGAGCTTTAGTGATCAAGGGAGTTCTATTCAATATGAGATATTTGACCTTGAATTTCATGCTAAAAGATTAAAGATATTATTTCAGTGAGAGACTAAAAGCAGGAGTGGTAAAATGCTTAACTATCGTAAAGCTACTATTAATGATATTGATGTAATGGTTGATTTAAGAAAAAAGCAGCTGATTGATGAAGGGATCGAACCCAATATCGATATTGATACGGATCTACATAGTTTCTTTATAAATAAATTAAATGATCAGTCTTTGCATCAATGGCTTGTGGAAGATCAGGAAGAGGTTATTGCTTGCGGGGCGGTTATTTTTTATCAATTTCCACCTTCCTATTCGAATAAAAGCGGGAAAAAGGCTTATATAACGAATATGTATACGAAAAAAAGCTACCGGGGTCAAGGTATTGCAACCAGTTTGTTATCTAAATTAGTAGAAGAAGCAAAAAATGCCGGGATTACAAAAATATGGCTTGGTGCTTCAAAAATGGGCAGACCTGTTTATAAGAAGTTTGGCTTTAAAGAAACGGATGAATGGCTAGAGTTAGATGTTTAAGGTGATCTGTGGTCGTTTTAATAAGCATCTATGCGTTAAACTGTTACCATCTATTTAAAGGATTATTCCTACGAGATATTCTACTTATATGGTACCTGACCCCCGATGAAATGGTACATGTCATACAGTGGGAACAGCTTCTGATAACCTAGAGGTGTTAGGGGAAAATACCGAACATTTGGAAAACGAATATGTTATGTTCCATTCCCTAATGCCGAAACTATGGTAAGAGTAATACAACAGGTAAATATACCAAAAAGTTGGGGGAAATAGTAATGAATAATTTTATTCCTGGATTAATCGCTCTTTTACCGTTAATTCTATTTGCATTTGTCTTAAGATGGATTCGCCTAATCAAAATAAACAGCGAAATTCAAGTTGATCAAAATAAAAAGATTATATCCTTATTGGAGGAACTGAAAAATAACAAAGGCAGCGCCGGGTAGTTCACGGACAGTGGGTGCAGCCGTTTCATATGGAGGCTTAATTTAAAAAAACATATTTGAGATGAAATGTATAGGTGCCTTAACCTCCGATGTGGGAAAACTTTAATGCACTGGGGGCCAGGCACCTCTTTTCAGATAGAAAAATTACAGATATCCGGCCTGAAATTGCAGAATAATAGAAAAATTGCAGATATAATTGAAAGACTGCCGATATCTGACCTCTAAAATGCAGAAGTCCAGCCAGCGTCTGCTACTAATACTGTACCATTGACAAAGCTGGATTCATCGGAAGCTAAAAAGAGGGCCACTTGGGCAATTTCTTCCGATTCTCCTACTCTTGGCATAACAGATTGCACAGCCTGTAGACGGCTCGCGCCGAATTTTTATCGATGAAGTAATCCGTATTGATTTCCATAATAGTGAAATCTCCTTAGCCCAATATCTTGACGGATTTCAAGAACAATACTTTCGTGAAGGGTAGGATAAACCAATTCATCATCCTTCAACTTCAATTATTCTTTTGTTGCTGTTTTTTTGTTGTTACAATATACCTATACCCGTAATTGTATTTTGTGATATAATGCGCATATAAGCAACTAGGAGGGAAAACATATGGGAAAAAAGATCATCATTGTTGGCGGAGTTGCAGGAGGAGCTACTACTGCGGCCCGACTGAGAAGATTGGATGAACATGCTGAAATTATCCTCTTTGAAAGAGGCGAATATATTTCATTTGCAAACTGCGGTTTGCCTTATTATATCGGTGGGACTATATCTGAACGTGATCAGCTTTTGGTTCAAACGGTGGAAGAAATGTCTGAAAAGTTTCATTTAGATATCCGAAATCTAACTGAAGTGACAAAAATTAATCGCGAGAAAAAGACGATTGAAGCAAAAAATTTAAGGACGGGTCAGATTTATGAGGAAGCATACGATAAACTGGTGTTATCGCCTGGAGCTAGTCCTATTAAACCGCCCATCCCGGGGATTGAAGCGGCAGAATCCCTATTTACATTAAGAAATATTCCTGATACCGATAAAATTAAATCATTCGTTGATTCCAAGAAACCAAAGAAAGCAACAGTCATCGGCGGGGGCTTTATTGGCATTGAAATGGCCGAAAATCTTTGCGATTTAGGAATTCAGGTAACCATTGTTGAAATGTCCAACCAGATCATGGCACCGATTGACTATGAAATGGCTGCGATTTTACACTCACATCTTCGTGAAAAAGGAGTAAAGCTAATCCTGGAGGACGGGGTAGCAGCGTTTAAAGAAAACGGAAAGATTGTAAGATTAAAGAGCGGCAAGCAAATTGAAACCGATATGATTATTTTAGCCATCGGGGTCAAACCAGAAAATCAATTAGCTCTTAGTGCCGGTCTTAAGGTTGGGGCATGGGGAGGCATACAAGTAAACGAATATTTGCAAACGGAAGATCCCGATATTTATGCGATTGGCGATGCGATTGAGGTAAAAGATTATATCAACGGCCAGCCAACGCAAATCCCGCTTGCCTGGCCAGCTAATCGTCAGGGGAGAATCGTTGCCGACCATATAAATGGAATCCAGGCTAAATATAACGGAACATTAGGAACGTCGATTGCAAAAGTTTTTGATATGACTGTAGCAGCAACCGGTAATAATGAAAAAACATTAAAACGGCTTGGAATGCCATATGAGGTCATTCACGTCCATCCTGGCTCACATGCGGGTTATTACCCAGGCTCTTTTCCGCTTTCCCTGAAATTAATTTTCGAAAAGGAAACCGGGAAAATTTATGGGGCTCAGGCTGTTTCCTATGATGGTGCTGATAAACGCATTGACGTGATTGCGACAGCCATCAAAGGCGGATTGACGATCTTTGACTTGCCGGACTTGGAATTAGCCTATGCACCTCCTTATTCTTCGGCTAAAGATCCGGTGAATCTGGCTGGCTACACGGCAACGAATGTGGCGGCGGGCTTAGTCGAAACGGTTCAATGGTACGAGATCAATGAAATTATCAACAATGGCGGATTATTAATCGATGTTCGCGAACCGATGGAAAGAGAAGTGGGTTATATTGAAGGGTCCGTCAATATTCCACTTGGACAATTGCGGAACCATCTGGCTGAATTGCCAAAAGATCAAACGATTTACTTAACCTGTCAGGTAGGTCTGAGAGGTTATCTAGGAGCGCGAGTTTTAATGCAACATGGGTTTAAGGTGAAAAATTTGGATGGTGGAATAAAAACATATTCCTATGTTTACGAATCCAATACAGATGACAACTCTGGGTTTTCTATAAGCGATTCAGGGGTAATCGAAGCAAAACAATCCGTTCCTAAACAGACCATTTTGGTTGATGCCTGCGGATTACAATGTCCCGGCCCAATCATGAAAGTCTATCAAACCATGGATAAAATGAATTCAGGCGACATTTTGGAAGTTCATGCAACTGATCCGGGATTTACCAAGGATATTAAAGCATGGGCTAATAAAACGGGAAATACCTTAATAAAAACTAGTTTTGAAGATAGGAAATTTAAGGCCTTGATTCAAAAAGGAATCCAAAATGAAGCTGCTGCATCAAAAGAAACTTCTGCCTTACCGGAGAAAGACGGAGCTACGCTTGTGGTATTTAGCGGGGACCTGGATAAAACGATCGCTTCGTTTATTATTGCCTCAGGTGCTGCGGCGATGGGTAAAAAAGTAACGATGTTTTTCACGTTCTGGGGGCTCAATGTATTGCGGAGAACAGATGCACCACCAGTCGAAAAAGATTTTATGGAAAAAATGTTTGGCATGATGATGCCTAAAGGTGTTGAAAAATTGCCGCTGTCCAAGATGAATATGGGTGGAATGGGGGCAAAAATGATCAACCATGTAATGGAAAAGAAAAATGTCGATAATCTACAAACTTTAATGAAAAATGCCCTTGATGCTGGAGTAAAACTAGTAGCGTGCTCCATGTCGATGGATATCATGGGAATTAAAAAAGAAGAATTAATTGATGGTGTCGAGATTGGCGGAGTGGCCACTTTCCTTGGTGACGCTGAACAATCCGGCCTTAACCTGTTTATCTAGACTGAGCGTTGGAACATGGTACGCAGAGAAAAAACGTCCAAAAGAATTGTATGGTAGTCCTAGTTTAAAGGGGTGAATTGAAATGAAAGAAAATAAAAAAGTTCAAAATACTTGTCAGACAACCGGTTCTTGAGGAATTAGCCGCCCCAAAATGCCTGGGAAAGAAGAGGAACCAGCTAAACAGCTGATTCCCATATGACCGGGGACATTTGTGTGGCTCCTGGCAGGAGTCATTTACCTAATTTATAAACTTTTTAGTTGATTTAGTAAGAAGGAGAGTAAACCGTTAACAGTTTGCTCTCTTTTTTACATTGTTAAATATTGCATTTGTACTAAAGAGCTACTATTGTTAAGGGGAATCATGGTTGTTTCGGATTAAAGGAGAGATATGTACTATGAACTATACGACTGAGCGGACACGCCGGCAAATTATCCAGAGCTTTATACATGTTCTGCAAACGAAACGTTTCTCTTCCATCACGATCCAGGATAAGGAATACCCGCATATGTCGCCAAAAGAGGCGATTGTGCAGGCTTCAAGACATATTGGCAGTGTGATCATTGCTGCCGTTATCATCCTTGGAGGCACCTTTGCCACATTGATGCCTGCTGGAATGGTGCTATTATCGGAATTGGCCATTGCTGTTATTACAGGGCTCATCGTACTTTGCTTTGTACTGCTGCCAATCTTTTTGCCAGCGATGGTGGCTCTTCCAGGTACCTTGGTGAATTTATTTTCTCGAAAAAAGGAAGAAGACATAAATTTTGAGGAAAAAGCGATATAAAAAAGGTTATTATTGAGAGAATCTCGTGAAAAAGCCGACTCACATTTTTAAAAATGAAATGTCGGCTTTTTCTTTGGTATTAGAGGATTCACTGGACCAACCAGCCACAGGTCGGAGGTAGCGGAGAAATGAAGAGGGAAGTTTGAAAATGCTGAATAGTTTATAAATTATCTATAGCCGATCATTTTAGAATCGATTTGACTTACTATTAAAATACAAAAAAGCTACCTGTCTCAGGGCAACAGTTTTATTAGCTAATTTATCGATTTTATTAGCGAATTCGATTCATTTATTAGCGGTTTAAAGGATTTTATTAGCGAATCAAAAAAACACACAAATCTTTTAGAAAAAGCTTACTTAAATAGTCAGCTGTTATTCAAGGATTTTGTTAAAACTTTCCCATTATTGATGTACTATATTTACTCTTGGTTAGTGGGGAGCAAATCACTTTTCGCATACCGGGTAATTTTACATGTAAAGTTTAAGGGAGGATTGACGGCTTAAATAGATTTCTTCATCATTTCTCGATATTATTATTTTACGATGAAATACATGAATACTTTTATTGCAAACCAAGGGGCAATTTAATGAAAAAATTTAAAAAAATAACGAGCATATCAACAAAACTGGGATTACTTTTCAGCGGAATATTTGTTTTATTACTTTTCATTCTTGGCTCGATATTATACGGGGTTTTTATTAATATGTTCAGTGATTATGTTAAGCAGGATTTGCTGGTAAGAGGTTATAATCATGCCAAGGTGTTGGAAGGACAATTGAATAAAGAAACAATTGCTCATGTAATCAGAATGGAAAAAGGAGCCACAACCAAGGTTGTAATTACTAATCCTAATCAAAGTGTCATCGGTTCTTCGGTTCCCCTGGATGAAGATATGAAAAATCACTTATTATCTAAAGGACAGGTCCTAAAAAAAGGACTGATAGTAGAAAGTGATTGGAAAAACCATGATTATATCATTTCCGTATCTCCAATTGGGAAAAATGAAGGCTACGTATATATGTACTATCCGGCCTACATAATACGTGAAATCGTGGTGGTATTAAACCTATTAATATTAATGGCCAGCGTAGGAGTCATATTGCTTGCCTTTGGTTTTATTGGAATTTTATCAAGAAGGCTGACAAAGCCGCTTTTATTGATGAAGGATGCAACAAATAAAATGTCACTTGGAAGGTATCAACAAAAAATTCCTGTCAAAGGTGATGATGAAATTGCCCAACTGGGAAAATCGATTCAGTCACTGGGGGAACAGCTCCAATACTTCGAGGACAGCAGGAATGATTTCCTTGCAGCTGTTTCCCATGAGCTTCGCACCCCTCTAACCTATATTAAAGGGTATAGCGATATTTTAATGAAGGGGATGTATAAAAGCAGTGAAGAACAGAAGCAGTATTTACAAATTATCAATAATGAAGCAAAACGTATATCGTTTTTGGTAAATGATTTATTTGAAATGAGTAAATTGCAGGTAAATGAATTTGTTTTAGATCGCGAGTATTCCAATATCAATCAGATTATTGAAAAAGTAATAACAAATCTCCAGCCAGAAATATTGAAAAAGGGGTTAAAGATTACCTCTAACTTACAAGAAATCCCGTTAATTAGTGTTGACCCTAAAAGAATCGAGCAAGTCTTCTATAACCTTGTTGAAAATGCACTGAAATACACCCAGCAAGGGGAAATTTCGATTCTCGCTTATGTAGAAAAAGGTTTTGTAAAAATAAAAGTAAAAGATACTGGAATCGGGATTCCAAAGTCAGATTTAACGAAAATATTTGACCGTTTTTATCGTGTTGAACAATCTCGTGCCCGGCAAACAGGAGGAACCGGGCTGGGCCTATATGTTGTAAAACAGATTGTAGAGGCCCATGAGGGAGAAATAACGGTTGATAGTCAAGAAAACAAAGGATCAACTTTTACTATAACATTAAAAATCTAAATGTTATAAGGAGAAGAAAAAGTAATGATAAAAATTTTGGTAGTCGATGATGAGTTTGAAATGAGACAGCTTTTGCGGCTTTATTTACAGCAGGAAGGTTTTGTTGTAGAAGAAGCAGAGAACGGGAAGGAAGCTTATGAAAAAATTGTGAAACACGAGTATCAGTTAATGATCCTTGATATCATGATGCCACTGCTTGATGGCTGGCAGACACTTGAACAAATTCGAAAGGTGTCAGATTTACCGGTGATGATGCTAACGGCAAAGGGGACAGTAAAAGATAAGGTTGCCGGATTATCAAAGGGTGCAGATGATTATTTAGTCAAGCCATTTGATGCTGAGGAATTGATAGCAAGGGTTCATGCATTGCTTCGCAGGACCCATCTAAGTGCGGAAAAGGAACACTTGTTAAAATATAAAGGTATCATAGTAGATTTAAATGCTCGAGATGTAATTTTTCATGATAAAAAAATTAGCCTTACACAAACAGAGTTTGATCTACTAAGAATTCTTTTAGAACATAGGGGAATTGTCTTATCTAGAGAGCAATTGGTTGAGTTAGTTTGGGGGATAGAGTTTACCGGGGAAGATCGAACGGTTGATTCTCACATTAAAAATCTCCGGGATAAATTAAAAGCAGCAGGGGTCAATGAGCAACCCATTAAAACAGTTTGGGGAATTGGATATAAAGTTGAATAGGTGAGAAAATGAATAAATTACTGTCCACCATATTTTTAATTTTGATTATTATTCTAGGGATTTTATCCTTGATATTTGTTATTAAAATGACTTGGTTTCCTCCGACCCCAATGGGGATGATGATGGGGAAACATATGATGCTGCATCACATGTTCTTTTGGTTTTCACAGATGATGATCATTTGCTTTCTTTTCTTAACGTTAATCTTGATTATTTGGAGGATCATGAACAGGAATAAAGATAAGAAATGAGGGGAATGTATAAACTGCTAATTAATTTTCGGATTCAAAAAAGCTGAGGAATTTCACTCAGCTTTTTTGAACTTTTTTTAATCGACCTTTAAATTTTATATTTCGTAATTTCTATAAGTTATTCATCATGCTTTTGGTTTCCGTATTATTTTTGTATATTCCATTCATCATGCCTCCATCTCCATGGCAGGCTTTGTACATTTTTTGTAAATCCTCTTTTGAAGAATTTGGATGCATTTTTTGCATGAAAGGCAGCATTTTTTCAAAACTAAAGCCATCACCCGAATTGCTGTTACCAGCTGCAAATACAGCTGTACCAGCTCCAAGAATTAAAGCTCCACTTAAGATGCCAACAGCAAGTTTTTTCATGATTTAACACCCCCTTTCTTTCGTTACCTTCATCATATAGCTAAAATTCGCAGAAATAATGAATTTTTCATGATGGGAAATGATATTATTTTCGTGATTAGGGAAATTGTGTCTAAATCTTGACCAATTTAAAAAATGGAAGTATAGTAAAACTCATATATGGTTACCTAGGGTAACTATTTTGTTTTTAGGGGGGCAAAAGTTGCAATATTTTTTTCAACGTTATATACGATTATATCGGTCCATTATAAGTAGACTAAATGAAATACTGGCTGAACACGGGCTTTCTTTTTCATTATGGGAGGTTCTTTTTTACGTGCAAAAAATGGGACCATCAACGCTGGTAGAGATCGCCGACTATTATCATGTCGAAAAGCCGTCGATCACTAGAAGAGTCCATCGTTTGAAAGAACAAATGCTTATTGAAGGAGTATCAAGCAAGGACGGCCGTGAAAGAATGATTCAGTTGACAGATAAGGGTAGGGAGGTATACAAAGTATGCCGTCGGAAAATCAATCAGTTAGAGAATGAGGTAATGAAAGGTATTCCAGACAATGAAAAAAATACCTTGTTTCAAATCCTTCCAAAAATACAACAAAATATTTTGAACAAAGGGGCAGAGAATGAATGACAAAACCAAAATTGTGGACAAAAGATTTCTTCATTGTATCAACGGCTAACTTTTTTCTTTACTTTACATTTTATTTATTAATGGTAACGATCACCAACTTTGCATCGGAGAAATTCCATGCCACACCGAGTGCGGCCGGTCTCGCTTCGGGGATTTTTGTTATTGGGATGCTAATCGGACGTCTCTTTACAGGCAGGTCAATTGACAAGACAGGTTGGAAGAAGACTTTGTATATCGGCTTTATATTTTTCCTAATCACAACAGGTTTGTATTTCTTCGTAAATAACATGACAACTCTTTTAATCAACCGCTTTTTAAACGGGGCCGCAATGGGAATTGCTTCTACCGCAACCGGAACAATTGCTGCGAAAATCATTCCAAATGAAAGGCGGGGGGAAGGCACCGGTTATTATGCCTTAAGTGTCGTACTGGCTGCGGCGATTGGCCCTTTTTTAGCTATGTTTCTTTCGCAGTATACGGGGGTTTCGATTAACTTCGTTTTATGTATCCTGCTGCTGGCGTTCAGCTTGATCGCGATATTCTTTCTAAACGTTCCAACCATCCAATTTACCAAAGAGCAGTTGGAGGAAATGAAGGGATTTTCGCTTGATCATTTCTTTGAGGTAAAGGCCATTCCGATTTCCATCATGGGGGCATTTATTGGGCTGGGCTATTCAAGCATTCTTACCTTTCTAAGCTCCTATACAAACGAAATTGATTTAGTTGGCGTCGGCAGTTTCTTTTTTATTGTGTATGCTGTACTTGTACTGGTATCAAGGCCCTTTACAGGCCGTTGGTTTGATGTAAGAGGGGAAAATTTTGTGATGTATCCGTCGTTCTTCGTATTCGCTCTTGCTTTGTTTGTCCTAAGCCAGGCGCAGCACGGATTTACTCTTTTATTAGCAGGTGCTTTTGTAGGTCTTGGATACGGAACACTCACCTCCAGCGGTCAGGCGATTTCTATTAAAGTCTCTCCGAAGGAACGAATGGGACTGGCAACCTCAACTTGGTTTATCTTTTTTGACGGCGGGATGGGGATTGGCCCATCAATCCTTGGGTTTATTGTTCTGTTACTTGGGTATCGCGGTCTATATATGACGATGGCGATTGTACTTTTTGCCTGCCTGTTCTTCTATTATTTGTTACATGGCAGAAAAGCTGGCAATAAAATACAGCAAATGGTCCAGCCTAGCTAAGCAGGCTGGCGTAATCATTGGTTAACTTCATCCATTTTTTGGACTAGAAAGGTTCTAAAGTTCACATAATCTACTAATATCCACCATGCGCGGTAATCTCATCCATTATATACTTGAGCTAGTGGAATGGGTTCTCCTATTGATTTACCAGATTTTTCTCCGGTAACGAGACATCTATCATCAGCAAAAAATAGGTTCTCCTGTTCCCGAAAATATAATAGAAAAGAGGTTATCCATCTTGTATCATGAGAAGATCCGTGTAGTACAGTATGGCTGTGGGAAAATGTCGAAGTATATTCTGCGCTATTTGTATGAAAAAGGTGCGGAGATTGTCGGGGCGATTGATATCAACCCGGATGTGGTCGGTATGGATGTTGGCGATTGGGCGGAACTTGGCGTGAAGCTCGGCGTCCCGATTCGCAATGATGCCGATGCCGTGTTGGATGAATGTGATGCCAATATTGCGGTATTGACGCTGTTTAGCTTCATGAATGATGTCTATCCTCATTTTGAAAAATGCGTGATGCGCGGTATCAATGTGGTAACAACCTGTGAAGAGGCGATCTATCCGTGGACTACCGCTTCTACGATTACGAACAAGCTGGATAAACTCGCGAAAGAACATAATTGTACGATTGTTGGTTCCGGGATGCAGGACATTTTTTGGATTAATATGATTGGCTGCATTGCTGGCGGTGTCCATCGCATTGACAAGATTGAAGGCGCTGTCAGCTACAATGTCGAGGATTATGGACTTGCGCTTGCAGAGGCCCATGGCGCCGGGATGACACCGGAGGAATTTGAGGAAAAAATCGCTCATCCAGAAACGCTGGAACCAAGCTATGTGTGGAACTCGAACGAGGCACTGTGTGCAAAAATGGGCTGGACGATCAAGTCACAGACACAGAAATGTGTTCCATATTTTTATGACCAAGACCTGTATTCGGCAACTTTGGGCCGGGTGATTCCAAAAGGACATTGCATTGGGATGAGTGCGGTCGTGACAACCGAGACCTTCCAGGGACCGATTATTGAAACACAGTGCATCGGTAAAGTGTATGGACCGGACGACGGCGATATGTGTGATTGGAAAATAACCGGGGAACCTGACACCACCTTTTATGTACAGAAGCCGGCGACGGTAGAACATACGTGTGCGACAGTGGTCAACCGGATTCCTACTATATTAAAAGCACCAGCCGGATACATCACCGTGGAAAAATTAGATGCTGTTGAGTATTTGCCCTATCCGATTCAGCTGTTTGTCTAGCTCCCGGAATTTATATGAAAAAAAGGCCGAATTCGAGCAGAATTCGGTCTTTTCTACAGCAAAGAGTGGATTCGTTCAGGCAAAACGGGAAAAAAGTTTTTTTAGCAAATAGGAAAGCATAAAATTTCACACCACTATTTAAGTAACTAATATTCAATTATTTAATTAAAATCATCATTATTTTAATCGTCATCAATCTCAGCAGATAACAGTTTGAAGTTTCTATCAAGTTTAATTTCAACCGGTACTCCTTTTAAACTTCCACGATACCCATCCCGATCTAAATAATAATGGGCAGCCTTTGTAAATGATTTGGTTATTCCTCTATATTTTATCTTCATTTGCTTCTTGCTGTCGGAAACGATGATTCCATGGCTATCGATAGTCCGTTCCGTATCAATGCTCTGTGCGGTTTTCCCATTGGCTTCAACTTCAACTAACACACCTCTTTTCAATTTTAGGCCATAGTCTTCGATTCTTGTATTTTTTGTAATTTTATAGGTTCTGCTGCCCCCAAATGGAAACGAAACAACCATTTTATTTTTACTTAACGACTTTACTTTTCCTTCCACTTCATGATAATTGAATTGAGTATAGCTACCGTTAAAACCTTTCTCCTCCTTCAATTCCATTGCAGATGCAAAGCCGCCAAATCCAACTAAAGCAACAAGTGTTGTGCCGATCATCGTTCGAACTAACTTATTTCTCATCTTAAAACCTCCTTCGCTATTTTCAAATTCATTATAATAATGGAAAATTAGAAAATAATGAGAGCTCTCTTAGAGTTTTATTAAAATTCTTTTCGATCTCCATTATGTCATTCTGTTCCTAGATTATTGCGGAAACTTCAAGTTCTTCGGTGAAAATCCGAAAGGGATGGACAAGTTGGGAAAAGTCTTACGGAAAAACTCTTCAATGCCAAAGTGGATATCATTCGCGAGTTACAAGGCCTTAATTATCAAACGGAAGAATATATAGCTCATCACAATGAACTGGTAAATGAAGTCACAAGAGATATTTTAGCTCTTGATAACGAGAATTTCAGGGTGAGACAGCATCTGCAGTTTGTTGAGAAATTCAAAAATCGGAACAATTGGAGCACATTATCTATGCTTAATACAAATGAAATTAAGGATCATATCTCACCGATTATAGTACCGCTGAACGATGATGGACTCGCCAAGCGGTTTGATTTAGTCATGTATACGATTGAATTAGCCACACTACAAACAAAAAATGCTACCAAGCCGATTCGCAGTGTCATCCAAACAGCAGAAGCCCTTTCCAAACTAGGGACGATTCCGCAGGTATTGGAGCAAAAACCGGTGATTGACAAAGTGTTAGGGAGGAATTTTGGGAAAGTGCCGATATCTTTGAACTGGATGATGTCCGTGAAGCGTTAAGGAACTTAATCAAGTTTATTGAAAAAGAAACGCAAAAAATCTATTTTAACTTCTCACACATATGATGAAACGGTGGCGAAAAAGCTGATACAAGATATCAAAGAGCTTTATTATCCAGCTTTAAAAGCGATATATCAAAAACTGTTAAAGGAATGATGCAAGTGTTTGGTTTATTAGAGCGGGATCTATTGTTGGTCTTCCAAAAGAAAACCGCTATCGGTTAGTCGACAGCGGTTTTTCCTAATGATGATTCCCTTTTTAGTTCGGTTGTTTGTGAGCTATCATGATAGTGAAGCTAGTATGTCTTAATACTTATCTGCCTGTTAGTTGCCCTTTCTTAAGGTTCATCGCTTTAAGGTCGAAACGATCGGCATTCATGACCTTGACCCAGGCTGCGATAAAGTCGCGGACAAACTTTTCTTTATTATCATCTTGAGCATACACTTCGGCAATAGCACGCAGAATGGAGTTAGAACCGAACACCAGGTCCACTCTGGTTGCTGTACGCACTAATTTGCCCGTCTTGCGATCACGTCCTTCATATATGCCGCCATCTACAGGTTTCCACTCCACTCCCATGTCAAGCAGGTTCACAAAGAAGTCGTTCGTCAGTGTACCAACTCGGTCGGTGAAAACGCCGTGGCCGGTACCTCCATAGTTTGTACCGAGAACGCGCATCCCGCCAATAAGTACAGTCATTTCCGGTGCGGTAAGGTTTAACAGCTGAGCCTTATCTACCAGAAGCTCTTCTGGGCTTACACTATACTGCTTCTTTTGATAGTTGCGGAAACCATCAGCGACAGGCTCCAGCACCTCAAAGTTTTCGATATCTGTTTGCTCTTGTGTTGCGTCACCGCGCCCCGGAGCAAAAGGAACCGTTACATCAAAGCCAGCATCTCGTGCCGCTTTTTCAATGGCAGCACTGCCGCCCAGTACAATCAAATCGGCCATGCTGATGGTATAGTCCAGTTCCTTTTGAATGTTTTCCAGTACCTGAAGCACCTGCGTGAGTTGTTCTGGCTGGTTTACTTCCCAATTCTTCTGTGGAGCAAGACGGATGCGGGCACCATTCGCACCGCCGCGATGGTCCGAACCGCGATAGGTACTGGCAGAAGCCCAGGCAGTTGTCACCAGTTTGCCGACGGTAAGTCCTGAGTCTAAAATCTTTTCCTTAATCTCGGCTATTTCAGCATCTGTTAAGTCATAATTACCAGCTGGAACAGGATCTTGCCATAGAAAATCCTCTTCTGGAACTTCCGGGCCCCAATATCTTGCTTTAGGCCCCATGTCTCGGTGTAAAAGTTTGAACCAAGCACGGGCAAATGCATCAGCAAACTCTTCTGGATTTTGATGGAAACGGCGGGCAATTTTTTCGTATTCCGGATCATGACGCAATGCCAGATCGGTGGTAAACATCATTGTTGGAACTTTAACAGATGGATCCTCTGCATCTGGTGCTAAATGTTCCTCAGCAGGATCAACCGCAAGCCACTGCCACGCCCCAGCAGGACTCTTGGTAAGCCACCATTCATATCCAAACAACATATCAAAATAACCATTATCCCATTGCGTTGGATTAGGAGTCCAAGCCCCTTCAAGACCGCTGGTGATCGTGTCACGGCCTTTTCCGGAACCGTATGTGCTTGCCCAGCCTAAGCCTTGCGCTTCAATCGGAGCTGCTTCTGGTTCTGGACCAACATGAGAGGCATCTCCTGCACCGTGTGCCTTACCGAAAGTATGACCGCCGGCAATAAGGGCAACGGTTTCTTCATCATTCATTCCCATGCGTCCAAAGGTTTCGCGAATGTCGTGAGCCGCTTTAATCGGATCTGGTTTACCGTTTGGACCTTCCGGGTTCACATAGATAAGCCCCATCTGAACAGCAGCAAGGGGATTTTCAAGATCACGATCGCCTGTGTAGCGATTATCACCGAGCCATTCCTTTTCAGCACCCCAATAGATGTCTTCCTCAGGATGCCAAATGTCTGAGCGTCCTGCACCAAAACCGATGGTCTTGCCACCCATGGATTCAATCGCAACATTACCTGCTAAAAGAAGCAGGTCGGCCCAAGAGATCTTGTTTCCATACTTTTGCTTAATCGGCCAAAGCAGGCGTCGGGCTTTATCAAGGCTTACGTTGTCTGGCCAGCTGTTCAGTGGGGCAAAGCGTTGGTTGCCGGTTCCGCCGCCACCACGGCCATCACCAATCCGGTAGGTACCTGCAGCGTGCCAGGACATACGGATAAAGAATGGACCATAATGTCCATAGTCAGCAGGCCACCAGTCTTGACTGTCTGTCATTAGATTGCGTAAGTCCTGCTTAAGAGCTTCGTAGTCCAGCTTTTTAAATTCCTCTGCATAATCAAAGTCTTCTCCCATAGGGTTGGATTTTCGGTCATGCTGACGGAGAATATTCAAATTTAATGCGTTTGGCCACCAGTCTCGATTAGTAGTACCACTTGATTTGAAGCTGGTAGCACCGCCGTGAAACGGGCATCCTTCAATGTTACCATTGTTTTTAGTATCCATATTTTTTCTCCTCTCCTTGTTTACAAGTTTATTAGATAATTATTCTGTAGCTGTTTTTAGAAATAAAAATCAATAATAATTTTTATTTTATAATTATTATAATATACATTTAGATAAAATGGAACAATTATGTACTATTTCAATGAGAATCCATACATTATTGCAGCAGGGAGGCCTTTCCATTATTTTGATACGGTTAAATGGTGAAGTTTCATGTGTGGAGATATGTGATATTCTGCTGCTAACTGCGAAGCACCACAAAATACATCTCGCTCTTATTGGAAGTTTCTCTAAGTGAAAAAAGAAAACTAAATGAGAACTTCGAAAATCATTATTCAGGACTATCATATTAGGGAGTTTTGATGATTATGACAAACACTTAATTTAAGAATGGTAATGTTCTATAATAAATTGGAATAGGTTGGATACGACTATTAAACGAGGTGTTAAAGCTTGAAACACGAATGGAGAAAACAAGAAAAAAATCTATATTTACCGAAAAGTAAACCTGAGCTTATAACGATCCTTGAGCAAAAGTTTTTTATGATAAAAGGAAAGGGAAATCCGAATGGCAAGAGTCTTTTTTATATCATTCCTATCTTCATTTAATGCAGTGTCGTATTTTTTTGCAAGGAGGGGCTAACCTTGGAGCAAATTTCTTTATTTGAGAATGATAATGATCAAAGCCGTCCCTTGGCCAGTAGAGTTCGCCCTCAAAGTTTGGCTGACTTCGTTGGACAAAAACACCTGTTAGCTAAAGGAAAGGTTCTTAGGGAAATGATTGAACATGACCGTGTTTCTTCTATGATTTTCTGGGGTCCCCCTGGAGTAGGGAAGACAACATTGGCGAAAATTATCGCCAATCAAACCCAATCGAAATTTATTGATTTCAGTGCTGTGACAAGTGGGATTAAAGATATTCGAAACATTATGAAAGAAGCTGAAGAACGTCGACAATTAGGTGAAAAGACGATTTTATTTATTGATGAAATCCATCGATTTAATAAGGCACAACAAGATGCATTTTTACCGTATGTGGAGAAGGGCAGCATTATCCTTATCGGTGCAACCACTGAAAATCCATCTTTTGAAGTCAATTCGGCCCTGTTATCACGGAGTAAAGTTTTTGTTCTCGAGCAGTTAACGAGCAGCGAAATTGTAGAATTATTAAAACAAGCCATCGTACATCCCAATGGATATGGGCTTCAAAATATTCAAATTGAAGATAGTACATTAATGGCGATAGCCGAATTTTCTGATGGAGATGCTCGGACTGCGTTGAATACTTTGGAGATGGCTGTTCAAAATGAAAAAGAACAGAATGACTCGATTATCATCAAAAGAGAAGATCTGTCCCAAATTATTAATAGAAAATCACTATTGTACGACAAAAATGGAGAAGAACATTATAATATTATCTCTGCATTGCATAAATCGATGAGAAATAGTGATGTGAATGCGGCGATCTATTGGTTATCACGGATGTTGGAAGCTGGAGAAGACCCTTTATTTATTGCTCGAAGGCTGGTCAGATTTGCTAGTGAAGATATCGGTTTAGCCGACAGTAGAGCTTTAGAAATTGCCGTATCTGTTTTTCAAGCATGTCAATTCATCGGTATGCCCGAATGTAATGTACACCTAACCCAAGCTGTGATTTACCTTTCATTGGCCCCAAAATCAAATTCAGCTTATTTAGCCTACATGAAAGCAAAAAAAGATGCACTGAGCTCAATGAATGAACCTGTTCCCCTACATTTACGCAATGCCCCTACCAAGTTGATGAAAGATTTAAATTATGGTAAGGGATATCAATATGCACATGATACGGAGGAAAAATTAACAACCATGCAGACGATGCCGGATTCGTTAATAGGTCATGAGTATTATCATCCAACAACTCAAGGTTCAGAGGCTAAGTTCAAACAAAGACTTGAGGAAATCTCGGAATGGTATAAAAGAAACCGTAAATCCTAGTTTGAACGAATCAAGTTCAATAATAGTAGGTATAGGGAGAATCCACTGAACGAAAAAATTTGAGAGCCTGTTTTGATCACTCTTTTTTCAAAACCAGGCTCTATTCGTTTTATTATTTGAATCTTTCATGACAATATGTATAATCGATCGTTCGGTTTTCTAAATATCTGTTATGCTATTAATATAAGAAAGTGGTTATATTTGTGAAGGCGAAATATGACTACTGGATTTTTCAATATGTAATTTTGTGAATAATTTCACAAAAATATAGAAGGAGAGTTTAATATGGATTTGAAAGGAACTAAAACTGAAGCTAACTTGAAGGCAGCGTTCGCTGGTGAATCTCAGGCAAGGAGCAAGTATACTTATTTCGCATCCGTTGCCAAAAAGGAAGGCTATGAGCAAATAGCCGAACTGTTTACGAAAACAGCTGAAAATGAAAAGGAACATGGAAAGCTGTGGTTTAAAGCGCTTGGAGAGCTTGGTGATACCGCCGCCAATTTACTTCATGCCGCGGAAGGTGAAAACTACGAATGGACAGATATGTATGAAGGTTTTGCCAAGGATGCTGAAGAAGAAGGCTTTACCGCTCTTGCTGCTAAGTTTAGAATGGTCGCAGAAATTGAGAAAGCTCACGAGGAGAGATTCCGTGCCCTTCTTAACAATGTAGAGATGAAAGCAGTATTTGAAAAGAGTGAACAAACCATGTGGGAATGCCGAAACTGCGGACATCTTGTAATCGGAAAAAAAGCACCTAAAGTTTGCCCTGTTTGCGGACATTCTCAAAGTTTCTTTGAAGTGCGAAAAGAAAATTATTAATCCTGCCTTGTGGTGGAAGAAAAGCTGCAGCAACGGTACGGCAAGGATTTACTAATGAAAGAGATATAAAGAAACATTCTTTGAAAAATATTCAAGAAACGGGCGCAATTCCCAAGAATTGCGCCTTTTCGAGGTCTTCTGGCAAGAAGAAATTTCAGCCGTTAGGTGAGAATTCTCGCTAGACTAAACGCAACTGCTGCAGCAAGCCCCCCGGTAAGCATCGTTTGGAAAGCACTCTTCAACGGAGAAGTTCCGGTGAATCTTCCTTTTATGTATCCAAAAATTAACAAGGCAATAAGTGTAACAATCACAGAAACCATTAAGGCAGTTGAAGGCTGCTGAAAGATAAAATAGGGGAACAAAGGAATGACCCCTCCAACAATATAGGAAATCGCAATCGTAATTGCACTGTTTCTTGCTCTTGTCGGTTCTGGTTTCTCCAGTCCTAATTCAAATTTCATCATAAAATCTACCCATTTTTCCGGGTTCTTTTTCATCGTTTCTGTAATCGATTTGATTTGATTTTCTTCGAGCCCATATTCCCGAAATATTTCGGCTACTTCTTCTTCTTCACGCTCCGGAAGTTCTACTACCTCGCGCTGTTCACGGGCAAGTTCCGATTCGTAATGTTCCATATCTGTCTTCCCGGCCAAGTATCCGCCTAGTCCCATTGCAATGGATCCTGCGGCAATTTCAGCACCTCCGGCAGTGAGAATCAATGTTGTGGTATCTACGGCACCGGACAAACCAGCAGCTAGAGCAAACGGTACGGTTAATCCGTCTGACATACCAATGACAACATCTCGAATAAAGTCAGATCCTGAAAAATGTTCTTCAACATGATGCTGATATTGATCCATTTTTTTAACCTCCAATTTAACTTATATTATACTAAATAAAGGAAGTTTGTACACTGCGCTTGAAAAAGGAAATATTTTTGATTGCTAATCGATGGTTAAAAGAAGCGAAAAGCGAAGGTTAAAGCAACCATGGTTATGACCATAAACTTTTTGGTATTTTCAATTCCACCACATCGTTTGTTATAATCAGATTATTGCATAAAGCCATCGCAGGGATGAAAATTTTTTACATGATAAATAACATTAAAAAGGGAGAACTACTATGACAAAGGGAAATAAACAGGAGTTGTCACCAGAACAACGCGAAGAACTGCTTAGAACATTGAAGGCCCGTTTTGAGAAAAATATGAACCGCCACGAAGAAATCGCATGGGCTAAAGTGCAAGCAAAACTGGAAGCTAATAGCGAGAAACTGTGGTCGCTCCATGAAATGGAAAGAACCGGCGGCGAACCCGATGTTGTTGGTTATGATCAGAAGACAGAGGAATATATTTTTTATGATTGTTCTGCGGAAAGTCCTAAAGGCCGCAGAAGTGTTTGTTACGACCGTGAAGCACTGGAGTCAAGGAAGGAGCATAAACCAAAGAATAGCGCTTTGGATATGGCGGAAGACATGGGGATTGAAATTTTAACGGAGGAACAGTACCGGGAGCTGCAAAAGCTTGGAAAGTTTGATATGAAAACATCGAGTTGGGTGAAGACACCCGATAAGATTAGAAAACTTGGTGGAGCGGTCTTTTGTGACCGTCGCTACGACACTGTTTTTTTGTACCACAATGGAGCAGAATCCTATTATGCCGCCAGGGGGTTTCGCGGCTCGCTGAGGGTATAGGTTTGGTGGGAAACGTACTTCAAGCTGACTAACTAGTCTCTGGTTCCGAACGATGAGCCTGGACCCCTGTCCCATGAACAAGGGAGGGTTCTTTTGCACCATTATCATGGGCAAGAACCGTCCCCGTGAATGTTAATGTAAAGATTTTTGGGCTGTTTTTAAGGTGAACCCCTCATAGCCGTTTTTAGCAATTTCGGCACATTTTTGGTGGTAGGGTGCGTAACCGCCTACATAAATTTGGAAGCCGCGGGCTTTACCTGCGATATTGGCACCTGTGTACCAGGATTCCGCTTTTGTGTAGAGTGTGGTATCCGCTAGATCGCGGCAGTGCTTACTCCATTCCGCCTCTGCTTCAGGTTTAGCTTCAATCACATCGACCTCGTGCTTGCGAAGATATTGGATACAGTCCGCGATCCATTCCACATGCTGCTCGATTGTGATTGGCATGTTGCCTAATACAGAAGGGCTTTCAGGACCGGTAATCATGAACATATTGGGGAATCCCGCCGTTGTCATGCCAAGGTATGTTCTTGTGGCGGCACCGTTTTCCCATTTCTCTTTTAAGGAAACACCATCTCGGCCGCGAATATCCATTTTAAACAAGGATCCTGTCATGCCGTCATAGCCAGTTGCAAAGACAATCACATCGAGTTCATATTCACCATCGGTCGTCCGAATCCCCGTGGGAGTAATTTCCTCAATCGGTGCCTGCTTAACATCTAACATCGACTAGGGAGACATTCGAGCGATTAAAAGTTTCATAATAATCAGTGTCAATAATCGCACGTTTAGTCCCGTATAAATAATAAGGTGTCAATTTTTTCGCTGTTTCTGGGTCTTGAACAATTTCATGTATTTTCGTACGGATAAATTCGGAGACCGTTTCATTGGCTTCTTCATCCGTAAGCAAATCGTTATAAACTGTAAGGATAGCATGACCACCTAATGCCCAAGCTTCTTCAAATACCCGTTGGCGCTCCTCAGGGGAGTCTTGAAGTGCGGAGCGGTCCCCGGTTTGAACGGGAGTTCCGCCAGCGGAGGCGCGTACCTGCTGCTTCATTTCACTGAAATTGGCCTTTGCCTGAAGAATTTCCTCCTCGGTATAAGGACGATTTCTGGCAGGGGCACTATATTGCGGCGTTCGTTGAAAAACAGTAAGATGGGCTGCCTCTTGGGCGATTACCGGGATGGCCTGTACACCGCTTGAGCCAGTTCCAATAATACCAACCCGCTTACCGCTGAAGTCCACTTTTTCATGCGGCCAGTGTCCTGTGTGGTACCACTTGCCTTTGAAGCTGTTCAAGCCCTTAAAGTTGGGGATATTGGCAGTGGAAATACAGCCTACTCCCGTTATAAAATATTTCGCCGAAATAGTCTCACCGCCATCCGTCTGAAGCTGCCAACGGCTGGCTGTTTCATCAAATTCAGCGGAGGTGATCCGTGTTTTAAACTGAATATTCGGACGGAGATCAAACTTATCGGCGACAAAATTTAAGTAACGAAGGATATCCGGCTGCTCGGGGTACCTGGAATTCCAAGTCCACTCCTTATAAAGCTCCTCGGAAAAAGTGTAATTGTAATAGATACTTTCCGAATCGCAGCGTGCCCCAGGATAACGGTTCCAATACCAGACACCACCAACCCCATCGGCAGCATCATAAACACGAACTGAAAGACCAGCCTCACGTAAGCGGTAAAGCATGTACAGTCCTGAAAAACCGGCCCCGATCACAACGGCATCAAGGGCAGTCGGTTGATTATTAGCGGTGCTCATGAATATTCCTCCCTAATGTTCATTTATCAACGGGTTAACCCATTGGTGGGGTATCAACCAGTTCCTCCTTTAGAACCTATCAAATGGTAACGCTTTCATTTATCTTGCTTAAAAACTGCTCAATTTGAGCAATGGTCCCTTTGATCCGTTCAGGGAATACGGCCATATTGGTAAAATATCCATGAATAAGTCCCGGCTCTGTATAGGCTTTTACTTGGACACCAGCTTCATCCAAACGCTTTGCATAGGCAATTCCTTCATCTTTTAATACATCACATTCAGCTGTTACCACGAAAGCAGGTGGGAGATTGCTAAGGTCATGGGCTAACAGCGGAGCCACGTAGATATTTTTGGCATCGAATTCATGGTTAATATAGTAGTCACCGAACCATATCATTAAGTCTTTATCAAGCCCATACCCTTCGGCGAATTCATGATAGGAACGAGTGTTATATTGCAAATCTGTCACAGGATAGATGAGTATCTGTGCGGTTATGTTAGGGCCGTTTTTATCTCTTGCCATCATCGAAACAACTGCTGATAGATTTCCACCCGCACTATCACCGCCGACAACGATGTTGGAAGCTTTGGCATTTAATGAAGCTGCGTGATCATGTGCCCATTGCAGTGCCGCATAGGAGTCCTGAACAGGAATGGGGAACTTATATTCAGGTGCGAGACGGTAATCTACCGAAACGACAACTCTTTCCGTTTTATTAGCAATCATCCGGCAGCTGGCATCAGCGGTTTCGAGATCGCCGATGACCCAGCCGCCGCCGTGATAGTAGACAAAGAGAGGAAATGGACCTTCGCCCTCTGGCGTATAGATTCGGACTTTAATTTCCGCACCATCGCCGACAGGAACCAGCCTATCTTCAACATTAGCAAGTGCGGCCAGTTCTACCTCTACAGGCGGGGCCGCGGCAAACATATCTCTAACCTCTTGCGGTTTTAAAGTTTGAAGCAGCGGCATCTGATAAAATGCATCCAAATAAGCTTTCACTTGTGGACTTAAATTAACCAACATACATCTCCCTCTCTAAAATTATTAGATATTAGAAAATAGTATCTTAAATATCTACAACTATCATAAAATTATTTGTATAATATGAATATTCCTAATTTTGAATATATAGGTCCCTAAAAAGGAAATGATACTATTCTCACGGTCTATACCCTACAAGTACGAGTTGAAGAATTAGATGCCTTGTCAACGCAAAAAGAGAAGTTGCATGAAATGTTGAAAGTATATCTTGAACTTTTTCCAGCATTGGATTCATTCTTGTTTAGGTATTCCCCTTTAGAGTATCTTGGAGAGGGAATTGTTTCGCTAACATCCTCAGGATTTGTGAATATAGGAGGAATTCGGGACGATATTCGGACACTGCCTCTTATTCACAGGGCTATTCTTGAACGGAAAGCACAATATAGTGAAGGAGAGGAGTATTTTTTTAAATATTCCAGCGGTAAATACTCCGCACATTTTCCCGCTAATGCCTTAGCCGTTACTCCTATTTGCAGCAGCAGAAGAGTGATTGGGTATATATGCAGCACACAATTTCAAAACGGCGCAGTCTTCGATCATCAAGTGTTGGCTTCTCTAACTCTTTTTGGACAACTAGCTGGAAAGGTCCTTGATGATTCCATTACCGTCGATGAAGAAACAATCGTATTAAGTAAAAGAGAACTTGAGGTGATGAAACGAATCGCCCGCGGCGAAGCCACCAAAGAAATGGCCTACTCCATGAAAATCAGTGAAGTCACTGTCAAACAATACGTCAAATCCGCCATTAAAAAACTCGGCGCGCAAAACCGCGCTCATGCCATCGCCGAACTCTTCCAACGAGGTATATTAAAAACGAAATAAAGCAGAGTTTTTCTGCTTACTAAAAAACTAAAAAGATAGCGATGTTCCCATGTTTAAAAAAGAGACCACATTGATCCCCATTTAAATTTGACACCAATTTTAACATAAACTAAATAAGTTCCATCAGATAGTTTTGTGATAATCTTAAAATGTGTTATGGTAGGGCTATTTCTATAATGGGCAGAAGTGCAAGCTACACTGGAAAACTGGATGCATTATATGGGAAGGGGAATAGCGGATGATTGGCGCGATGATCGGTGATATTGTTGGCTCTCGCGGATTTACGAAAAAGTGAGATTTGAAACCAGATAAATAGTAGATATTATTCCTTAAATTTCACAATTGATGAAATCAGGGATACCTATCAATTTAATGAGATTTGCCAGGAAACGGTTCCTCAGGCGATTGAAGCATTTTTAGAATCCACCTCCTTCCGTTTTCCCTTAATCTTGCCTCCAGCTGTTCAACGGATATGCGCAGCTTTTTAAGATTGTTGGATATAATTTTTCCATTTTGGATAACCGGTGTTGCCTTACCTATAAATAACTTTTCAATCAAAGGAAAGTTCGCGACCGTAGACTATTATATGAATATTTGGTTACTTGTTGTAAACTGTTCATATTTCTACTAAGCTAAGGTTATCACTGATGTTAGAGAAAGGAGTTGTTGGAAATGGATGAAAAGATCAAGGAACTTACTCTGTTATTGCTCTATTTAACATCATAGAAAGAGGATGAACTGTATGGAGAAATGAGAAGAAGCTGGAAGGGCTATCCGTTTGATGTCCTAAATGAATTGACTGATGAGGATTTCATTCGCGGAAGTATCAGATCAAAATCTGTTTATTTAACGGAAGCCGGTATCAAAGAGGCTAAGGCTTTATTGGAGAAATATCAAATAAATGATGTTTAAGTGATAAGGCAAAGAAAACTGACTTAATAAGCTTCACATTTGATACAGACTGCTGACAAAATTTAATTTAAGGTGAGAACGGTGAAAAGTATGACCAAAATCGGAAGAAACGATTTATGCCCATGTGGAAGTGGAAAAAAATATAAAAAATGTTGTATGGGTAAGGATGAACAATTAAAGTCGATGCAAATTGTACAGAATCCTGTCAATTTTACCCTAACTTATGAAGAAGTAGACGTGCTGAGTACGGACGAAATTATTCACAATTTACGGGAAATGGGTATACCATTTGAGCAAGATACATTTTTAAAAGATATCGACAGGTTCTACTCTGCGGAAGAACTTTCGGAAAACTGGTTCCATCAGTACAATGTTACTGCAAAGGGGAGAGATGAAGATTTCCCTTGGCTGGCGGCTTGGATTTTATGGGAGAGATTGGCTCCGGCAAATAAATTATCTAGGGAACAAATGAGTGACTTGCTTGATCATGGTTTTGAGTATTTAGCTGAAAATAATTCTATTTCTGCATGTGACACATGGTTAAAGGTTTGGGAAGCAATAAAAAATAGAATTGATCCTACGTTCCAAACCTTGGATTATTTGGACAAGCACTATCAGGTTAACTTTTTTATTAGGAATTTTTGCCAAGACTTAGAGGCGGAGCTTTATAATGCAGGCTTTGACGATTCTGCTTATTTTGAAAAAAGAATTAATTATTGTCGTGAGTTCTGCAACTATTTTCCGAAAGAAGACGAGTTAATTATTCACAATATGCGTCATGCCATTGGAGAATCTTACGCTATGTTGGATCAATACGGGAAAGCCGAGTCTGAGTTTGAGAAGTTAGTGCATGATTTTCCGAACAATCCTTGGGGCTATATTGGCTGGGCAGATCTGTTCCTCTATGGTCATAAGAAGGATCATCATAAAGCGCGGGAATTGTATGAAAAGGCTCTGGCAATTGCCAAGGATGAGGGGGATATTGATATAGTAAAGGAAAGGCTTGAAGATCTGAAGTTCCCAAAGTGAGTAGATGAGATGCTGGAGGCCCATAAAGTATACCTGCCTCAATTTCACTGAGTTATTTTAGCTGATTGATATTTGGTTTTAGATAAAATCAATACATTTCAGGGACTGCCTCATTTTTTAGGGCAGTCCCTTTTTGGCTGTGTAGGGTCTGACCTCAAATTTTCCATCAAATCGAGAAATGGACAACAAAAAAGGAGTGCCGCAGCCCCCTGATTCATGTCTTTTATCGTCAATCGGTTTAATGTGGTAGTCAGTTAGGTACCGTTTGGTGTGAGCGATGTTTTCGAGTACCTTGTCCGCTAGCAACTCCGAGTTTCCAGCTTCCATATAATGCTTCACATCAATAATCAATTCCATGTATACAGTTTTCATACGTCCATTGAATTATTTTTTCATCATTATTTGATTCATAGAATTCCGATAATAGACTATTCCAATGTTCCAATTGTTTTTCATTAATATTGATTACACCTGCACCATTCAACATCATGATTGTATTTGCTGAAACAATGGCTGTTCGCTTATTTCCGTCCCAAAACAGCTGTGCCCTCATTGCAAAATACATATATTTCAACGCTTTATATGTCTCGGACATGTTTCCATTCATAATCTCTTCAATTATGGCCCTGACTTCTGATTCAATCGGAACGGCAGGGGTATAAACCACACCGTGTATTCCAACATTTCCAGTCCGTAACACGCCCCATTCAAGAGATTCGTTATAGGAAATAAAACTGTTTATTTTACATGTAATTTCCAGATTAAATTTAATATTATGAGGCAGTTTCAATACATATTGATACGCATTTTTTAGGTTAAGAATGACTTGTATATCCTCTATAGGAACCCCGCTTACACTCATACCTTCAACAATTGTTTTGGTTTGTGGAAAAGTTGTATTCACATTCTCCAGGCGTGAAGCTGAATGTATTAAAGCGACACGGCTCTTTTTCAATAAAAATCTTGATTCTCGGTCACTTAGGCTGTATTTATTTTTGAACATCAAATGAAACCCCTCCCTTCTATATTATGTTTAAACCCGTAAACTAATTATTTCTATGTTATTAATAGTATCATACGTAATCTAAATAATAAATGTATCAAAGGGGTTAGGTCCCGTAGTGGGAATCAGACCTCATCTTTAGACTCTGCAAACCGAAATCAGTAAGAAATTACTTGTTCTTTCCCATATGGTCAGTTAGGAAAAAATGTGTTAAAATTTTCAACCCGAATGACGGAAACTGTTAATAATGAAAGTTTTTTACACCCAAGAAGGGGTTTCAAATGACGGTGGGGGATTAACTGTCCGTAAAGGTCCGATTGGTGAGGTGCAGTGAAACTTGCCGCTGCGTTCTTTAGCGGCTTAGTTGAACCAATCGGGTTTGTACTGAGTTTCAATTTTTTTAGGCTAAAAAACCACTTTTCGGACAGCCCTTTATCAATTATTCTTTTACTCCAATTACACGTATTCTTTTATAATCGGCAATCCAATTACCATCTTTATATAAAGTTTCTTTTAAATTACTTTCAACATTTGCGACTATTTCATTTTTTGCTTTTTCTGGGATACCATTGAATAGCTGATTACCAAACATTGCAATCCAGTTTTTTAATCCATCATCTCCATCTAACTTCGTTGGTCTATCATAGTGTTGAGCAAAAGTCACTCTAAATCCTACGTCTTCCATTAGAGTTGAATACTCAGCAATGCTTGGATAGAACCAAGGGAATTGTTCCTTTTTAAAATCAAATCCTGCAACTTTTATTTGATCAATGATTTCATCCGTTATTGTTTGAACATTGCCTTTGCCTCCAAATTCAGCAACGAATCTTCCACTTTTTTTTAGGCATTGATAAATACCATGTAATGCCTGGATGGGTTGTTGTACCCAATGAAGTGCTGCATTAGAAAAGACCGCATCAAATTCTTTATGATAATCCAATTCTGTTGCATTTTGAACCCGAAACTTTATATGTGGGTATTTACGGATTGCTTGTTCCACCATATTTTCAGATTTGTCCACACCTATAATTTCAACGCCATATGCATAAAATGTATTGGCTAAATCTCCTGTTCCACAACCAAGGTCAAGAACTTTCTCTCCTTGCTTTGGAGCTAATAATTCAACCAAGTTACTTCCGTATTTTGAGACAAAGGAATGCTTATTGTCATAAAGTTTCGCATTCCAACTATCGTTTGTACTTTTAATAGTGTCCATAGTTAAACTCCCCTTTCAGTATGAAACTCCATAATTATCAAAATAATCTGTATGTTATTCCTTAAATAGATTATAATTGAGAAATTAAATAATTAATATTAACAAAAATAGAGAATATTAATAACCGATTGTTATTAGGCGGGAGAGCATATGGATATTAAATGGTTAAAGACTTTTATAATTGCAGCTAAATATGAAAATTTTCGCCAAACGTCAGAGGAGCTTTTTCTGACTCAACCTGCTGTAACAAAACATATTAAAAAGTTGGAAGAAAGTCTTAATATTCAATTGTTCGAAAGAATAGGTAAAAAAGTTACTCTTACACCAGCAGGTCATAAGTTTATTTCATATGCAACGGAGATAGTTTCAAAATACGTTCAAGGTATGGAAGAATTTGAATCGTGGAAACAAGGATATAATCGAAAGTTAATTATTGCTACTGCACCACAAATTGCATCATCAATCTTGCCACCAATATTGCGGAAATTCATGGATAAAAACCCTGATATAGAAGTTTTAATTAATGTACTTAAATCTTATGAAATAGGTGAGGAAGTCAGTGCGGGGATTGCAGATGTAGGACTTACGAGAATTTTACCAATGCAAACAAATATAAAGAGCCATATTATCCATAAAGAATCTGTAATATTAGTTGCACCAAATGAATGCAAAGACATTTCTTGCCTTGATGAGCCAACTATATTACATAAATATAGGCTAATTACCCATAACCATCCAGACTATTGGGATAATCTTTTGGATGATATTAAGAGGCATTATCCGACTGTGCATACAATGAGAGTTGACCAAATAGAGGTTACAAAGCGTTTTATAGAAGAAGGGCTTGGAGTTTCCTATTTACCTTCTACGGTCGTTAAAAATGAAATTGAGATGAATAAATTGATAAAAATTAAGCCAAGGAACATCATTCCACCTACATCTTCAACTTATGTATTAACAAAAGTAGAGACTGATGAAGTATCAATTTTCATTAAATTTTTAAAGGATGCATTGAGTGAATGATGAAAATGGTTGTTGCTTAAATTTGTTAGCATTTTTTCAAACAAACCAAATGATTTAGTCAGTTTGTGAACTATTATACTTAAACTATCGGGGGGCTTTTGTTCAATATCCCCCAATTATAAAAAAAGAAATTAACATTTTCATCCTTTTATTTTTGTTTCAACCGTTAAAGTCGGGACACCTTTTTAACTGGCAATTTTATAAAGTTCAATGAATTGCTGTTTTACTCTGTTTTTCTTAATGTTCACGCCCAAATGCTTTTGTCTTAATATTTTTCTTATCAAGGAATTCTTCTATTTTTTTCTGTTCCCTTCCATTTACCACATCACTTTTATTAATTATTGATTTAATGTTTATTTTTGGAAAAACTCCTTTATTTACGTCATCTGTAAAATTACTAAGCGTTTCATTTAGTTCATGAAGAATCTCATTTAAACCTGTAATGTACTGGCTAATTCTTTTAGACTCTTCTTGATAACCTTCAGGTGATGGAAGTTTCACTTTATCAATATCCATCTTGTTAATGATTATTTTTGCTTTATGGTCATGATGGGCTCTCAGATTAACCATGTTTAGGATCTCCCGGGCTTTGGGACATGGCGCCCTCTCTCATTGACCAATAAATAGGTGCCTGTCACTTCTCAGAATTTGTCGAATTTCCTCGGCGTTATTCGGGTGGTGGCAGGCATTTTTATATGCGAAAATGGTGTTAGTGAAAAAATAGTGATAGGTAAAAGATGTAGAGACAGAAAAGGGGGAGGCACATTGATAGTCCCGGCAAAAATAGATTCTAATTCAATCACTAGGATAAAAGAAAAAGGTATCGAAGCCATCGTCGACTGGTTCGATCAGCATAAACAATCGTTCTATACACTTGGTTGGTTCTATCTTGGAAATCAACAGCAAATGGGGGAGCTATTTTACCGGTCGATTATGAAAGCCAACAAGGAGTTACCACGATTTAAAGGAGAAACCTCATTCGAAACATGGGTTACATCCATTTTCATCCATACTTGCAGACAGCTTTATGATCATAGCAGATTTCAGGCTGCAGAGAGAGGTGAACCTTCCCTGGATTTGTTCAAAGCACTCGATCAATTGAAAGTGGATCAGAAGGAAGCGATGCTCCTTACCTATATAAAAGGGATTTCTAAGGAGGAAGCGGCACAGATTCTCCAAGTTTCAGTGGAAAAGATGAAAGATTTATTATTTACCGGTATTCAGTCACTAAAAAAACAACTAGGGTATGAAGCCACTTTTAATGGCTGTAAAGAGTACCACAAGGATTACATTGATTATTTGGAAAGAACCATGGAGCGGCCGAAAAAGGTAGATTTTGAAATACATATTTATCATTGTCAAAACTGTCAGGAGGATTTGGCTGCCTTCCAGGATGTCATGTTAACCTTGTCAAATCTCGCAGAAAATATTGACGCTTTGCATGTGCCATCAGATCTTCTGGTGAACGTCAAAGACAGGCTGGCCGAGGAGGAACAGCGGAGACGACTAAAGAACAAGAAACGTAATAGAATTGGGCTTATTTTTACTGGAGCTATAATTCTATTAATAAGTATAGGTTTTTTTACAGGGACGTTTCGCAGCCTTTATTATACTTGGACGGAGGAAGATGAAGAATTACGTGCGTTTCTGCAGCATGACCTCGGTGAAAGGTTGAACCTGGAAGCGGAAAGCAATGGGTTGAAAATAAAGATCAAGAGTGCGATTGCTGATGATGTTCAGACGCTGGTTTTTTATGAAATCGAGGATAAAAAAGAAGAAAATCAATATATGATGATGAATAATGATGATGGGGTTCTTGTGGAGAACGAATCTGAAATCATGGGCGCGGTAACATATCCAAAGTACTATCTCCCTGACCTTAAATCGAAAAGAAATAATGAAAGAAAGAATGTCTATCAGGGGAAAATTAGCCTGCCTCCCCTCTCAAAGGATGACGGAACCATTAAACTCAGAATTACAAAGCTTTATAAATTGATTCGTGATTCCTCTGACTGGCCTGGTTTTGTTCTTAGGGATACCATGGAATATGAATCAGGTGAGTGGAACTTTAAGATTCCTGTGAAAAAACAGCCATCGCACGAATATGCATTGGATAAAGAAACAGAAGTCGAAGGGATTCAGGTTCGATTTGATAAACTAATCATTGCTCCAACATCAACGATTCTGCTTTATGCTATTCATGATAAACAGCCAGAGAAGCGAATAGATGTTCTTAATATTGATAAAATAGAAGTGAACAACAAAAAAGTGAAAGCTGATATGTTTGGTAGCTCTTTTTTGGATTCACAAGAAGACGAGAATTGGAATACTTTTCAAACACAGTTTGACCCTGTTTTTGGAGAAAAACCAGTGGAGGTCAACATCGACCTCAATTCTGCTCATTTAACATTTGAGGATCCAAAAACCATCGAACTAGATGCTTCTAAGAAATATCCGCAAACCTTTCAATATGCAGGCAGCACCATCTCGATCGATAAGCTGGAAGTCGGGCAGCCGACGAAAATTGTCATAAGTAACCATGAAATTAAGAATCGGGCATATGAGTCGCTTCAATTTCGTATTTTGGATAAGGATGAAAATGAACCCAGTTCAATGGAGGGGAACGCTGAAGGAGTGGTGGTTGATAAAAACGGGGTAGAATACGATACGAATGATAGCTCGTTCTCATATGAAAAAATTGAGCAACCGCGGTATTTTGTTACCGTTCAAAGCATGGAATTACATCATGACGACAATGGAAAAACCGTAATTCCAAAAAAACTGGAGATTGATGGATATCAAACAACGAAATATTTGGATAAGGTTGTGAAGATTTCGTTAAACTAAACTCTGCCGGCCGGGCAATCTTTCCAAACGCAAAGTTTAAAATGGATTGTAAAAAAGCATTACCCGCATCAAATGGTAACATCGAAACCGCTATTTGAGATCCTTATCGAATACTATATCCATTTTCTCTTTTTGGTATAATATACTTTGATCGAATGAATTACATGTTTAAATAGTGACAATGTGAAAAAACAGGAGATTTGGAAGGCTGCCTGAATCGCCATTACAAGGGGTAAATGAAATGATTCGATTTGAAAAAGTAACGAAACAATATGCAGACGGGACTACTGCTGTAAAATCATTGAATCTCGAGATCAAGGATGGAGAGTTCTTTATCCTCATCGGTCCGAGTGGCTGCGGAAAAACAACGACATTAAAAATGATCAACAGGCTGATTGGTGTATCTAGCGGAACGGTCTCAATCAATGGAAAACCAATCAGTGATTATGACATTCATGAACTTCGCTGGGAGATCGGGTATGTCCTGCAACAGATCGCCCTTTTCCCACACATGACGATTGCCGAAAATATTGCGGTCGTGCCGGAAATGAAAAAATGGAGCAAGGAAAAAATGGCAGCGCGGGTGGATGAACTCTTACATATGGTCGGGCTTGATCCAGCAACATACCGCAGTAGGAAACCAGGGGAACTTTCCGGCGGGCAGCAGCAACGGGTTGGGGTTATCCGGGCATTAGCGGCAGACCCGGAGATTCTGTTAATGGACGAACCGTTCAGTGCTCTTGACCCCTTCAGCCGTGAAAAGCTACAGGATGATCTGTTGGACATTCAACGTACCATCAAGAAGACGATTGTATTTGTCACCCATGACATGAAGGAAGCAATGAAACTTGGTGATCGGGTTTGCCTGATGAGGGAAGGACAAGTGGTGCAAATCGGAACACCTTCAGAACTTTTAACCAATCCCGAGAATGAGTTTGTTCGCGAATTCGTCGGAATGCAAGAAATGAATCTGGATTGGCATGATGTTATTACACCTGTTGAAGATGCCAGCGTGAACGATCAACAGCCCGTTCCCTATACCATGCCGTTGAATGAGCTGCTTGAACGGATGGCGGCAGCTGAGGTGATCGCTGTAGAAAAAAACGGCAACGTCATCGGCGTCATTCACCGTTCAAACTTGCTCCGCAAAATGGCCCAATATGTAAAACAGGGAGGGCGATTGCATGAATAATTTAATAGCCGTTTTTTCATTTAGAAAAGGACAGCTCCTCAATGCTCTGTGGGAACATATTCAGATTTCCTTGATTGCCCTCTTTATCGCTATCATCATAGCCATTCCATTGGGCATTTATTTGACACGCAAGCGAAAAGTGGCCGAGATGATTATCGGAATTACGGCAGTTTTACAAACGATTCCATCTTTAGCCTTGCTTGGACTGTTAATTCCTTTATTTGGAATTGGAACGTTACCTGCCGTTATTGCCTTGGTGGCATATGCCTTGCTCCCGCTCTTACGGAATACTTATACCGGGATCAAAGAAGTGGACCCTGCATTGTTGGAAGCGGCAGATGCAATGGGAATGAATCGAAGAAAAAGACTTTTAAAAGTGGAACTTCCTTTAGCCATGCCTGTCATTATGGCGGGGATAAGAACGGCGACGATTTTAATTGTCGGGACGGCGACCATCGCCGCTCTGATTGGTGCAGGCGGTTTGGGGGATATCATTCTGCTGGGGATCGACCGTAATGATTATACCCTTATTTTTCTTGGTGCTGTCCCGGCGGCATTATTGGCGATTCTTCTTGATGTCCTACTCCGGCAGCTTGAAAAAGTTTCATTTAAAAATGTTATGATTGCCGCTTCAACTTTTTCGATTATTATTTTGCTGATAATCGGTTCCAGCTTTATTCATCCGGCCGGACAACAGAAACTTGTCATTGCCGGCAAACTGGGATCCGAACCGGAAATCCTGATCAATATGTATAAGCTGCTGATTGAAGAAAATACTGACTTGAAAGTGGAATTAAAGTCAGGGCTCGGCAGTACTTCTTTTGTCTTTAATGCGCTTAAATCAAAAGATATTGATATTTATCCGGAATTCTCGGGAACAGCGATCACTGAATTTTTGAAGGAAGAACTGATAAGTACTGATAACAGGGAAGTGTATGACCAGGCGAAGAGCGGGATGTCAAAGAAATTCCATATGGTCATGCTAAAACCGATGCAATACAATAACACCTATGCATTGGCGGTGCCGGAAAGCTTGGCCCGAACCTATCACCTTGAAAAAATATCGGATTTGGCGAATGTCCAGTCCGATGTGAAAGCAGGTTTTACCCGGGAGTTCACAGACCGGTCTGACGGTTATCCAGGCTTGTCCAAAAAATATCGGCTACACTTTCACTCGCTTGTGACGATGGAGTCTTCTGTCCGATATACTGCAATGAAAGCAGGCAATATTAATCTAATGGATGCTTATTCCACTGATGGCGAATTGCAAAAATATCATTTGAAAGTTCTGGAAGATGATCAGCATTTCTTCCCGCCATATCAGGGAGCTCCGTTATTAAGGCAGGAAACTATAGACAAGTATCCGGACATTGTCCCTACATTAAATAAACTGTCAGGTAAAATCACAGACAGTGAAATGCGGAAAATGAACTATGAAGTAGCTGTTCAAGGGAAAAGTGCCAAGACTGTCGCTAGGAATTTTTTAATCAAAGCAGGATTATGGAAGGAAAAGAAATAGTCGAAAGCCCAGCTTGATGCACATCATCCTAGAGGTCTACTTGCTTCAATGAACCTGTTAAATAGACAAGAACAGGCGGTTCCGAAGTTTTGTGCTGGGTATTTTGGGTCACTTATGACTAATAGCATTGTAAATAATCCATATTTCTAATAAGCTAGGGTTAACACCTATGTGAGAGAAGGCATTGTTGGAAAGAGGGGATATATTTGAATTTAAAAATTCATAGTGATTTCTCCAATGCAAATCTTGATGAAATAAGAGAAGTCTATGCTTCTGTCGGGTGGACAAAACATACAAATGAAATAATTAGACAAGTATTCGAAGCAAGTAATGTCATAGCATATAGGAATACATTTTTTCGACACATTCATATTTAGGAGAAATGATAAAAATGAAAACTGAAAAAGAGAAAATGTTGGCTGGGGAAATGTACAACCCTGCTGACCCAGAGTTATCAAAGGAACGCGAGGCAGTAAGACGGCAGGTTAGAATATATAACCAAACTTTCGAATCTGAAGCAGAAAGGAGGACTCAATTATTAAAGGAATTCCTCGGCTCCACTGGGGAAAACGTGTATATGGAGCCCAATATACGATTTGATTATGGTTATAACACACACGTGGGTGAAAACTTTTTTGCGAACTTCGACTGTACCATCTTAGATGTTTGTGAAGTGCGATTTGGGGATAATTGTATGCTGGGACCTGGCGTACAGATCTACACAGCAACTCACCCGCTCAAGCCTGTTGAACGGAACGAAGGAAGAGAGTACGCGAAACCGATTACCATTGGAAACAATGTATGGATTGGCGGCAGTGCCATCATCAATCCTGGTGTTACAATAGGCGACAATGTTGTCATTGCTTCAGGTGCCGTCGTTACCAAAGACGTGCCAGATAATGTGGTAGTGGGAGGAAACCCTGCAAAAATCATTAAATGGATTGAGGAATAGGGAAGTCATATCTACTATGAGGTTCTTCTCAATTCGTATAAAGTGCTATTCAATGTTTGCTGGGAAAATTTGGTGAGCTAATAAATTGAAATAGTTGTATTTCTAAAAAATTTCTAGAATTGAATCAGAAAAGAATCACCAAGCCAGTTATTGAAAAAAGGATCATACATAAGATGTAAATCAATTTGTAAGATCCTTTTTAATGACACATCGTATGATCAAAAAGAACAGTCCCTGCTTTTTCTACTACTGTTCTACCATAATCTCACCAAAGCATATGCAGTTTCTTTGGTTATGTTTGGCTTGATAGAGTGCTTTATCTGAAAAAGCATAAAGACTGTCTAGTTCTGTATGTTTATTGGGGATAAGGTTGATGACCCCCATGCTAATGGTATACTTTTCGGAAACACCGGGTATATCTGCTTCCGCAACAAGCCCCATAATTTGTTCTAAATACTTTTCAGTTTCATTTTTGTCCATTCCGTACAGAAGGAGAGCAAACTCATCACCGCCATATCTGCCAATAAGATTTGTAGAACCGAGAAACTGGCGGATTCGCTGTGTAAGGTCCTGTAGTATTCGATCTCCGGCATCATGACCATAGGTATCATTGAAATTCTTAAAATGGTCGATATCATATAGAATAAAGGACAGGTGCTCTTGATTCTTTATACATTGAGCAATAATTTGTTCAGCTCTTGAAATAAACGTTCTTCGATTTAACGTTTGGGTTAATTCATCATAGTATGCCATATAAATGAGTTCCTCATTTGCCCTCTCCTTCAGGATTAAGATAAATCCTGTATTCCCAAGAATCATCACTAAATATAAGGATAAAAAAAAGATTGTCTGAATGAATCCAGGTGTAAATAAGCCCATTTCCTTATTCGATGTAATGGCAATACCTCGTATGTATTAGTATATTTCCTATTTTTTTGGGGAAAAATGGCGGATTTTCATTTAATTTTCATATTGATTGTTTTAAAATATTCTAATAGAACCATTATTTGTTTTAAAAGTTTTATTCACTATCAATATTTCTTAAACGACGAAAGAAACTGAAAAGGCTAACCAATCACCCAATACTAGAATCAAGCAGTTCCTCAGCAAAAGTCATGAACCATACCTTTCTTCCAATCTCAAAATCCAACAGAACCGTGATATTTTCAGGGAAAGTTAGTCTGTCAGTTATTATCCCAACATTTAGAGGAAGTGTTCACAGATGGCTTATATTTTAATTAATGATCCCGAACGGTTATCACTATTGTCGCTAACCGGTGTTACTGAATCATCACTAGAACTAATTCACCAGCATAAGGATATATTATTGCCGTTAGTGGGTCCGATAGTAGATGAGCTTTATGAACAAATTTATCGGGTCGATCATCTAAAAAAAATTATTGATTACTCTTCTACATTAGAGCAACTGAAGGAGACCCAACGGATTTATTTAACGCAAGTTTTCTGTCCAATTATCAATGACGCCTATATTAAAAATCGCTATAAAGTCGGCAGTGTTCACTCAAGAATTGGATTGGATTTACAATGGTTTATTTCTGTACACCGTTTATACTGCCAAATAGTATTAGATTTTCTGGTCAAATCAATGCCTATTAAAGAGGCTTCTGAATTAATGAATGCAATCGAATCGCTGCTCAATTTCGATGTCCAAATTGTCGTTACTGCCTATACAAAAATTGAAATGGATAAAGCACTGTTTCCTTTACGGTATGAATTTAAACATTTACAGAATAAAGCCGGGTTAATTGACCAAGATTTTGATATTTTAGATACTTTTAATGGTAAATTAACTTATCGCTTGGAAGAAATTATGAAAAAGTTCTATCAGGGTCTTTTTCAGCGAGCGGCCCATATTCCCTGGAAATCCAAAGATGTTCTTAGCGAAACTGAATATCTAAAAAATTATCTTACACAATTTTTCCAGGAGAAAGTATACAGGGATGAGATCTCGTTTTATCGGGTTATTCGAGATTGGGTAAAGAAAATTAATCAAAAGAATATTTCAGAGCAAGAGTTGACTTTTATCATTGATCTTTTTAATGAAGCAGTCCGTGAGACATTTTTAAAGAGGGATTCTCAATATGAAAAAGAAGTTATCACGTTCTTAGGTTCATTTGAGCGTTTAATCAGATTTACGTTAGCAGTCGTGAGAGAACTGTTAATGCCATATAAGTCGCTGGAAACTTATAGCTTTCTAAATATTTTCGGCTATGAAATTGATATTTTGGATTTTGGGATTGTCACTTGGGTTGATGACAATGCCAAGCGATTATTAGAGTCACAAGGAGTTAAGAATGATGCCATTTTAGGAAAACGCTGCTATGAACTTTTATATAATCGGGTTCTCCCCTGTACAGGATGCCCGGTTCGCCATGATAGCGGCGAGTCCTTTATTACTTCGAAAGAAAATGACAATATTTCGCAATACTTTAAAACATGGCAGCTACCGCAGCCAGCCATTGCTGAATTAAGTCACCGGCTGCTAGTAAGCCAGAATATTACCGATGAAACAAAAGTCATTTTTGATACAATTGAAAGTTTGTTAGAGCTGGCAGAATTAAGAGACGATGATACTGGTAAACATGTGGAAAGGATTGGAATGCTGGCCAGAAAATTAGCGCAAATATCCGGTTGTGATCAACAGTTTATCCATAACATAGAACTTGCTGCAAGATTCCATGATATTGGTAAAGTAGGAATTCCTGATGCGATTTTAAATAAACCAGGAAAATTAACACATGAAGAAAGGGAATCAATGAAAACCCATTCGGAGATTGGCCATAAAATTCTGTCAAAACTGGATTTGCCTGTTATTCAAATGGCTTCACGGATTGCTAATACGCATCATGAAAAATGGAATGGAACAGGATACCCCAATCAATTGAAGGGTGAGGAAATACCGCTTGAAGGAAGAACCGTCGCCATAGTAGATGTCTTTGATGCATTGTTAACCAAAAGAGCCTATAAAGATCCTTTCCCTCCGGAAAAAGTGAAAACGATATTAATAGAAGGAAAAGGTGAACATTTTGACCCGAATTTAATTGATGTATTCCTTTCGATGTGGGATGAATTTATCACTCCTTATCAAATAACGACTTCAACAGAAGTTCAGTAATTTTAAATTTTTGTAAAGGGAATATGACCGTTTCCGTTTTTGGAGACGGTCTAGTTTTTTGGGCCCGCTGATAGGGACTTTTTTCTTTTCAAATTTGCTGGACCTTGGTAAAGTATTATCATAATGAAGAAAAGGAAAGGAATGTCATCTTGTGAAAAATGGCTTTTTATTCTTAGGCCAGCTTTTTTTTATTTGGCTTATTTATGCATTTTCAAAATATATTGTTGAGACCTTCCATATCCCTATTCCATCAAGTGTATTGGGGATCATTATTTTATATATCATGTTAACCTGCAAAGTGATTCAGGTAAGGTTTATTGAGAAGGGAGCAGCCTTTTTAAATAAGCACTTAGGATTTTTCTTCATCCCGATTGCTGTCGGCCTAATGAACTATGGAGAATTAATTAAAACCCACGGATTACAATTGCTGCTAATGATTGGATTCAGTACGATCATTGGCTTGGTGATAACAGCGGGAACAACTCAATATTTGACAAAGAAGCAAGAGAATTCAACCGGGAGGGATAAGACTTATCATGGACAGTCTCACTCTGCCTAGTATTTTTATAACGCTCATCGTGTATATAGCTGCAATCAAACTGGCAAAACGGTTCCCATCCCCATTTACCACGCCGATATTAACCGCCACTGCAGTCATAATCGTGATTCTTAGCTCATTGGGCATCAGCTATAACCAATATACACCTGCAAAAGATTGGATGACCTTTATGCTGGGACCTGCTACTGTTGCTCTTGCGGTTCCAATGTATAAAAATCAAAAAATCATTAAGGATAAGCTCAAACCTGCTGTCTGGGGACTAATGATCGGTACAATCTCAACGATTACTTCGGCTGTTTGGCTTACAAAAGCATTAGGATTATCTGACCGTTTTCAAGCGACGTCTGCGGTGAAAGCCGTCACTACACCTGTGGCAATTGAAGCGGCTGTTCTTATTGGCGGGAACCCGCCGCTGGCAGCAGCCTTTGTTATTACCGCAGGTATTTTTGGGGCAGTGCTGGGCCCCATCATTTTATCATTAGTAAAAATTACCGACCCCTTTTCACGCGGTCTTGGTATTGGTACTGTATCGCACGGGATTGGCACCAGTCAAATTATGATGGAAGGTCCCGTTCAAGGAGCCGTTTCAAGTCTGGCGATGGGGGCAGCAGCAATTATTACTTCAATCATTCTCCCGTGGATTTATCCTCTCATCCACTTTTAAAATGTGTTCGTAGAATGGTATTTAACTGACAATGACTACACCGCATTGGTCGAAAGCCAACTGGTTTGTGGCATCGGTGTAACATTACAAAAAAAGAAGACGGATGCCGGAGATTCTTGCAGGATTCAAAGGGGACATCCATCTTCTTGAAAAATTATTGATAAAGCTGGTCGCTGTTTCCGACCGTAGGATTCTGGTAGTGGGCCATATACTGTTGAATTTGATCGGAGTTTTCCGGAATAACCTGATACATGGCGCCAATTTTGGCAATATCCGCTGGGGCTGCATTTTCAACAGGATAATACCCTTTGGAAGCCATATATTGCCACATGTCATACGCATGAGAACAACTCATCATAAAGGCGGTTTGGCAGAATGAGCGAATCTCCGGATTGACCATCTCCATCGCGGCCCACGCATATTCTCGACCGGCTCTTTTCAACGTTAATAGATAGGCTGTGGCCATTTCGCGGTCATTCATATTTTCTACCATGGTTCTAGGCTGAACAGCGGGAGCAGGAGAAATCATTTGCAAGGTTTGGTCGGAAACCTGTCTGTTTTCGCTTAACAGTGGTAATTCCTTTTTAGCCCCCTCCATTTTATTTAAAAATTCAACTTTCATATTATAGTCCCTTACATGAAGAGGTAAATGTCTTTCGAGAATTTTTTTAAATTCCGAATCCTGAACATGTTGGAGCATGTAGGCCATATTAGTGATTGAATTTACACAGCTCATCGTCAGTTCATTTAAATCATGCAATTCATGTGCCGCTAGTTTCATTCTGCTTCCCTCCAAAATTTATATTTCATTCCATATATTGTTCGATATGAAACAAAAAAATACACCATTTTAGGGATAATCTGTTGCTGAATTGTGTTGCTGAATTCATGGAAATAAACGGGGAAATTATAGCGAACAGGCTTTGCTGTTGAACTATGATGCATCCTACAGTCAAAATATTTGTCGAATTTTGAATTCTATATTAAAATAATAATGGAAAAGCATATTTTTCCTTTTTCCCTTAGACATTCCTATAATATTAAGAAATTTTATACCTATGTCTAAAATTCTTACTTATCGGAAGGTGAAACGCCATGAATAATAGATTAGTGGCAGAGGAGCGCAAAGAATTTAGAAGATCCGTTTTGACCAAATTAAGAAAGGAAGGAAAGATCCCGGCAGTGGTCTATGGGAAACATGAAAACAGCAAGGCAATTGTTGTGAAAAATCAGGATTTCCTCAAACTCATTAGGGATCATGGAAGAAACGGGATTATCTCCCTTGAAATTGGTGGCAAACCAAGGAATGTGGTCCTTGAAGATTTTCAATGGAACCCGATTAGTCATGATGTTCTTCATTTGGACTTTCTTCATGTCGACATGTCTTCTGAAATTCACGCGAAGGTCTATGTTGAGTTAACAGGAAATGCAAAAGGGGTAGAACATGGAGGGGTTCTACAACAATCTCTTCATGAAATTAATGTTACCGCGAAACCAAATGAGATTCCCGAAGCTATTGAAGTGGATATTTCTGATCTGGAGATTGGACATACCATTAATATAGGTGCAATTAGAAATAAATATCATAATATCACGATTAAGCATGAGGACGATGAAGTAATTGCTACAATTATTGATTCTGGTTTTGTACAGGATGATAGTTCCAACGATGAACAAAGCAGTGCAGCCTCAGATGCAGGACAAAAAACCTTGGTAACTCAAGGGGCATAACCCATAAATACAGCGGATCCGTTTCGGAGAGTCGCGGCGCTGCTTATTTAAATGCTACACTCTTGTGTAAAATGGTGTTTTTTTACAAAAAGAACCCGATCGATTTCAATTTCGATCTGGGTTCTTTTTGTATCGTCACAAATGGGGAAAATTGAAATGACAGGCGTCGCGTCGATATACCCAAATAATTGCTCGCGATTCGGCTCTTTTTCTATTGATTGTAGAAGAGATTCGAAAAGACAGATAAATTTTCTGATAAATTCTCAGATAAATTGTAGTTGACGGGTAAATTTTGAAAACCGACGGGTAAACGGTCAAAACCGACGGGTAAAGTTCCAAAATCGGCGGGTAAAATTCCAATTTTGACGGGTAAAATCAGAAAAATGACGGGTAAACGGTGAGTCCTGCTTATGAGTACACTTTCGGTTCACCATCATCCCAGTACTTACTAATGTAATCGACAATAATAAAGGAATAAAAACACTGCAAAAGTAACTGTTAAGTATTAATCAGAATTGTTAAACTACTTGTAACATCCTTGGCCTACTTCAAATATATCCAATAGGAGGGAAATAAATGGAGCAAAAGGTAGGTTTGATTCCGTATCAAGTAGTGGAGCAATTCGACACGGTCAATGAAGTGCCAAAGGGGATTGGAATGATTCAGGCTCCAAAAATTTGGGAGAAAACAAAAGGAAAAGGAATCACAGTTGCCATTTTAGACACCGGCTGTGATTTGACTCATCCCGACTTAAAAGATCAGATTATCGGCGGGAGAAATTTTACGAACGATGATAATGGAGACCCTGATGTTTACAAGGATTACAATGGCCACGGCACCCATGTTGCAGGCACGATTGCAGCGATTCAAAACAATAACGGTGTTGTAGGGGTTGCGCCGGAGGCAAAATTACTGATCATTAAGGTGTTGGATAAAAAAGGTTCCGGTCAATACGAATGGATTATTAATGGAATTAACTATGCCATTGAGCAAAAGGCTGATATTATTTCGATGTCGCTTGGCGGTCCGGTAGATGTCCCTGAATTGCATAAAGCGATTCAAACAGCGGTTCAACATAATATTCTGGTCGTTTGTGCAGCAGGTAATGAGGGGGATGGCAATGATTCAACGGATGAATTTGCATATCCCGGCTCATATAATGAAGTGATCAGTGTTGGGGCGGTTGACTTAAATAGGAACTCATCCAGGTTTTCCAATTCAAATAATGAAGTTGACTTAGTGGCTCCTGGTGAAAAAATTCTATCCACCTATTTAAATGGAACCTATGCAACATTAAGCGGAACCTCCATGGCAACGCCTCATGTTTCCGGAGCCATGGCGCTGATAAAAGTACTGGCCAACTCCAGCTTTGAACGGAATTTGACAGAACCCGAACTCTATGCCCAATTAATTAAACGGACTGTCCCATTAGGAAATTCACCAAAACTTGAAGGCAATGGATTAATTTTCTTAACTGTCCCGGAGCACTTGTCAGAACTTTTTGCTAAGCAATTCACTCCTGAAATAGTGGAATTGTAGGTTCCATGAACAAAGAAACAGCACCCTTTAAGTGCTGTTTCTTCGATTAGGCATTTTGTTTCCTCGATAATCTTACATTCTCCTTAAGATTGCTCAGATTCGCAATCCGGTTACCTTTTGTTCCTTTCACAACTGCGCCATTTCGTTTGATCGTCGAGGAACCAATCGTGTTTGCCTTGACTGTTCTCGCCATAAAAGCCGTCTCCTAAATTCCATTATTCTTTTTCCTTTTAAAATGTCGTAAAAATCGGTTATTTGTGCCTAATAAAATGATTTTCGATGTACAGTAGATAAAATCCTTTAATTTTTCTTTTGTAAATATGTTTTCTTTGAGAATAAATACGGCAAGTCCCAGCTTTAAAGTACCGTAATTGCGGACGGATATGAACTGCTTAATGGGACTTTCCCGTAATTCCATTCGGCTGTTGACAGAAGGCTCTTGTACCCGGACATATGGCATGTCCAGCGCAGAGTTTATTAATTTGGCCGCACCTTCGATGTCTAAAGGTGTTTTTAAATATACTAATTCAACATCATTGTTTTTTCCTTGGAAGTACCAGACAAATTCGATAAGACGTTCAGGGAGGCCGAATATTTTCTTGATTTCTTCATGATTTCGCAGCATAAAGATGGTCATTTTTTCGTCTATTACTCTAACAGAAGATTGTTGCTCAAATGCAGTTAACACATCTCCTAACTTGTCTTCAAGCTCTAAGTATGATTCAAAATCATTATGTGGGGAAACGGAAGGAGTTGGTTTCAAAATCACCTTCTTAATCATTAAAACAGCATTTACCAAACCCAAAAGAAATAAACCATAAATCAAAATTAATAGAATAAATTGTAATGCTTGTAAAATAGGACTTTTTTGTTCTTGGTATTGAAAAAAGCCGGAAGTAACAAACTTGGACATCTTTACGTGGAGATCTCTCAAAAGTTCAGAGTCATTGGTGATTAAATAAAGGGAAAATAAAGAGATGATAACAAACAGTATAAAACCCGGTATGCCAAATTGTTTGAATTTATCTTTCCAAGCCAAATAAGCATCGCCTCCCTATTTGGCTTAATTTTACAAAAATAAAGTTTTGTTTACAAGGCATGGCAGAATAATTAGTTATTTTTTACCAGGAATAATGGGTCGAGTCCGTTTAATTGTAGTTCTGAATACCTTGGTTCCATTTTTAAGGATACCTTCCTTCTCACTTGAAATGGTTACGTGCATGTCAATTTCCAAAAGATGTTTAATGCTAGTCTGTATCATCAAAGCAGCTCCTTCCCAATGGCTATATTATTGTTTATATCTCCAGGTTAGAACAGATTATGCATAAAAAGTGGCGCCAGTGCATCCAGAATAATTTTGTTAGGTTTTTATTGTTTTCAACTACTTCCATTTTTTCTTGACATATATATCACTCTGATACACGATGGGAGGGAATGAAGATGCTGCTTAATGGTTTGTGAAATGACTATTCATGTAAGCATGTCATTTTTTCAAGGAGGGACTAATATGTTAGGACATTTAGGATTTTCATATGTAGGTCTGATCTATTTATTGATGTTATGGATTCCGAATATCATTTGGAGTAAGAATAAGCCGATAGATTATGATAGCAGCCACGAAAATAAAATATTATTAGTGTTTGAACGTGTTGGACAAGTTTGCTGTACTTGCAGCATCCTGATTTTTAAAGATTTTAACATTACGGCCTTTTCTCCGTGGAGTTTCTGGTTGATTGCATCGTTTTTATTGATGATTGTTTATGAGATTAGTTGGATTCGCTATTTTATAAATGATCATACGGAAGCAAACTTTTATCGCAGTTTTTGGGGGATTCCTGTGCCTGGTGCGAGTTTGCCGGTTATCGCTTTTTTACTGTTAGGCATTTATGGTAAAGTTGTCTGGCTGATTGCATCAGCGATCATAATTGGTATAGGACATATAGGTATACATGTCCAGCATTTAAAAGCGATCAAGCAAGTTTGATTATTTTTGAGAAAAACTTTTGGCCGCAGAAAGTCAGGTTATAAGTTCGCAACAAGCAATAGGAAGCTGAAAAATTACAGGGACGTAAAAGCCGTTAAAGGTTAACCCAATCAGACCCATTTATTAGTCGTGGCCAGTCTGAGCAATGTTGACCTAGCGGATTATTAATTTTGTATAACCAGGGACAACCATGTTATTTTCAGGTCGTGTCATTTGTTAATTATTGTAATGATTATAGTGAAAAATTCTTAAGTATTGAAAACACATATAGGAGGTTTGTGGGTATTTTGTTAATATTATGGATATGTAGATAGCAAAATAGTATAATTACTAGGAATTGTCTTGTTATATAAAATTTTACAGTTGCTAGTAGGAGGGCGGATGAGACTAAGCTATATTCTTATTATTAACGGTTATAGGTTAGCCAATGGGAAATATCATTAGGGGATGAAGGTAGCAATGAAAAGGATTCAAAAGTTTTCTATTTTGCTAATTGTCATGCTTGTGAGTTTAGCTTTTTCTTCTAATAAAGGATATGCCGCTATTAATAAAGAGGGGTATACAAAAAGCAGCAGCACAATATCTAAAACAATTTCCAAAGGAAAAAGCTATCAGTTTTCGAATGTAAGTAAAAAGACCGGTCAAGTTAAGATTACTGGAACGAGCAAAGCAAGATATGATTTTGTCGTCTACGATAAGTATGGAGAAGTATACAGCAGCCTGTTACATGATTGGGGATACTCATACATCACAGTTCCGTCTGGCGGTAAGGTGATCATCACCAATCAGGGGAAAGAATCTATCAAAGCAGGTGGTCCTAAATCTTTATTCAAAGGTAAAGCAAGCAGTTCAGCAGCCTTTACCAGATCCACGGTTTCTAAAGGGAAAACCTATCAATTTTCGAATCGAAGCAAGATAGATGCACCTGTTAGAATCAAGGGCTCAGACAAAACAAGATATGATTATGTTGTGTACAATCAATATGGAGAAGCGGATCAATACAAAACTAAGTTGAATGAATCATACTCTTCCATGGTTACCGTGCCCGCCGGTGGAAAAATCGTGATCACGAACATCGCCAACGAGCCGATCATAGCAGGAGGCCCGAAAGCCTTATTTACGGGCAAAAAAAGCAGCTCGGCGGCTCTAACAAGAGCCACGATTTCCAAAGGAAACACGTTTGTGTTGACGAATACTAGTAAAATAGAAGGTCCTGTCAAGATCAATGGCTCAAGTAAAACAAGGTATGATTATGTCGTGTACGATCAATATGGGGAAGTGGATCAATACAAAACTAAGTTGAATGAATCTTACTCTTCCATGGTTACCGTGCCCGCCGGTGGAAAAATCGTGATTACGAGCATTGCCAACGAGCCGATCATAGCGGGAGGCCCGAAAGCCTTATTTACGGGCAAAAAAAGCAGTTCGACGGCTCTAACAAGAGCCATGATTTCCAAAGGAAAAACGTATGTGTTGACGAATACTAGTAAAATAGAAGGCCCTGTCAAAATCAATGGCTCAGACAAAACAAGATATGATTATGTCGTGTACGATCAATATGGAGAAGTGGATCAATACAAAAATAGGTTGCATGTATCCTACTCTTCCACGGTTACCGTGCCTGCGGGCGGAAAAATCGTGATTACGAGCATTGCTAATGAACCGATCATTGTAGGAGGCCCGAAAGCCTTATTTACGAGCAAAGCAAGCAGCTCAGCAGCTTTTACGAGATATACCATTGAAAAAGGGAAAAGTTATGAATTATCCAATATTAGTAAAATGGATATTGATGTAAAGATTGTTGTTTCAAGTAAGGGAAAATATGATTATGTGGTCTACTATCAATCCGGTGATGTGAAGAAATTCGAGATTGATAATGGGTGGACTTCCACCTTCACAGTACCAGCGGGCGGAAAAATTGTGATTACTGGTAAAGGAAATGAACCAATCATCGCGGGAGGGCCTAAATTATTTTTCACGGGTAAAGCAAAGTAAGGAAAGTTAACGCTGGAGAAAAGCTAAGTAGTTCAGTTTGGAGTACAAAATCACAATTCATACTCCAAATTGGACTACTTTTTAAATAACATTACGTCTAAATGAATATGGAGGGGAGAATATTTGCAGAAAATAGTTTCAATAGTGTGTCTATCCTTGATTTTGGTAATGAACGGTTGTAATCATTTATCGAAGCCAAAAATTTCGGAAGAACAGGCAAAATCAATTGTGCTAGAAAGCCACACTAAACACATTGGTAAAGTTGAAATAAAATCAGTTAGTCATAAAGGTAATAAGTATATTGTTAAATGGCAAAATAAAGAAAACTGTGAGAACGGAACGGACTATATTGATGATGAAAATGGCAAAATGCTAAAAGGCGAAACGACAATATGTTAAATAATTAATAGCATTGAACTTGAAATCGACCTCTTAGTTCCGAGGTCTTTTATTTTTTTAATAAAATGGACATCTGCATACAAATTACTAAAGGGAAATGGTGGAATGAACCTAAACCTTGTGATTCGGTAATCAGGGGGAGTTCTTCTTATTATTTTTTTTATATATCGTTGGTCTTCGCTATATGCGAAATAGGCAAAATACATTAATCAACCCAATCGGTCAAAGTTTTGCAAAAGTGGAATAAGAGCATTCATTTACCGTTTCACTAGTCAAGAGTAGGTTTTCTCCATTTTTTTGTATACAATAAGGATGGAAATTAAAAATAGAAAAGGTGATAACATGAGTCAATTAGCTGAGTTTTTAGCAACGAATCAAAATAAGAACGTCGAAGAATTAAAAGAGTTGCTCCGGATTCCAAGCATTAGTGCACAGTCGGAACATAAAGAGGATGTTCAAACCGCTGCTTCTTGGATCGCCGATAAATTGAAAAACATCGGAATGGAGCATGTTGAAGTGATCCAGACGGAAGGTCATCCGATTATTTATGCCGATTGGCTTCACCAGGAAAATGCCCCGACAGTTTTAGTATATGGCCATTATGACGTACAGCCTGTAGACCCAGTTCATTTGTGGGAAACCCCGCCGTTTGAACCAACCATCCGCGATGAAAAAATCTTTGCCAGAGGGGCAACCGATGACAAAGGACAGCTGTTTCTACATATCAAAGCAGTGGAAAGCTTATTGAAATCGGAGGGGAAATTGCCGGTCAACGTTAAATTTTGCATCGAAGGGGAAGAAGAAATCGGAAGTCCCCATCTTCCAGCATACTTAACTGATAATAAAGAAAAGTTATCCTGTGATGTCGTCGTCATTTCCGATTCCGATATGTGGGACAAAGGCGTCCCTGCCATCACCTATTCCTTAAGAGGTCTATGTGCTTTGGAAGTTTCTCTTCATACGGCAAATACTGATTTGCATTCAGGCAGTTACGGCGGGGGAGTTCAGAATGCCAACCATTTATTGGTTCAGCTGCTCTCAAGCTTGCATGATACAAACGGAAAAGTAAACGTGGCCCATTTCTATGATGATGTTGTCGAACTGACAGAATTTGAAAAGGAACAAATGAAAGCATTGGGGCTGGATGAAGAAAAAGTAAAAGAATCGTTAGGGTTAACGGATTTGACCGGAGGAGAAAAAGATTATTCCTATGCTGAGAGAATCAGTTCCCGGCCGACATTAGAGATTAACGGAATGTGGGGTGGTTTTCAAGGGGAAGGGACCAAAACGGTGATCCCGAACGAGGCCCATGCCAAAATTACTTGCCGTCTTGTCAACAACCAGCAACCTAAAAAGATTCAGGAATTGATCAAAAAACATTTGGAAGAATTTGCACCTAAGGGATGCATAATAAAAGTATCACTCCAAGATACGGGGAATCCATTTTTAACTCCGATCGACAGTCCGATGATTCAAAAAGCGGCTGAAGCGTATCAAAACGTGTATGGTAAATCGCCTGTGTACAAACGAGAAGGCGGTTCGATCCCGATTGTATCAGATTTCAACCAAGCATTAAATGTTCCCGTCGTGTTAATGGGCTTTGGCCTGCCGGGAGAAAACCTTCATGCTCCGAATGAACATTTTCATTTGGAAAACTTTAATAAAGGGATCTTAACCATCTGCAGCTTTTTCGAACTGATTAGAAAATAGAACGATAAATGAAGGGTGCCTCTCAGTGAATAACGTTTAGAGGTACCCTTTTTTAGATAGTTTATCTTTAAATTACCCTAGTTAAGAAGGCGAATTTTTCCAAATGGTGGTGCCAGGTAACGAGGAATGATAGCAGTCTTTCAAAACTGTCTAAAAATAGTAAGAAACTTATCCACCTTGTTGATAACAATATAGACTAAAATATAGATATAATCTTCACGCGAAAAATGGCAGGGGAGGTTTTTTCCTTGGAGTACAAGATTGGTGAAGTTTCAAATATCTTAAATATCCCGATTGATACGCTTCGTTATTATGAGAAAAAGAACATTGTACACCCAAAAAAGAGCGCTAACAATAACTATCGGTTTTATGATGCGTGGGAAATCAATTATTTAATCGAATGCAAAAAATTTAGAAGCTACGATTTCTCGCTGTCTGAAGTGGAGGATATTTTATATCATGATAGTCTCACCAAGTTCATGGATAAAATTGATGACAGGCAAAGCTATTTTGAGGAAAGATTGAAATACTATACACTCCTGATGGAAAAAAATCAGGTGTACCAGCACTCCCTGCATTCGATTAAAAAAAACCTCTGGGAATGTACCTTAACCGAACACCCGGAAATTTACTATTTCATCCATAGATATAATTACACATATAAAAGTAAGGATCAATTCGGCGATTTTTTCGATATTTGGCTGGGGTATTTTCCCTTTGTTGAGACCATAATTGAGATTCAAGAAGAGGCAATTTTGAATCGAGATCATTGCAATGAGCATGGCTGGGGATTTGCCATTAAAAAAAGATATGCAGATGCATTCCAAATTCCTCTAAATGAAAAGATTAAGCATGTCGAAAGTGTTAAGAGTGTTTATACAGTCATCTGCGCAGGAGATAAAGGAAGTTTTTCCTTACAATTACTGGACAAGGCAATGTCCTTTATTGAAAAACATGGCTATAAACTCTCCGGAACGATTACCGGCAACCTGCTGGCCCGGGTCCATGAACCGGATGGTTATCAGCGTTATATTGAGGTTTGGCTGCCTGTCACAAAATTGTAAATATCGTTGTCACCAAACATGATTGACCCTGTAGTAAGTAAAGGGTTTACGCTTTAGCTATCAAATAAAGAAAGAAGGTCAATCATGTTTAACAAATTATTTTCACCCTTTCATATTGGTGATTGTGAAATAGTGAACAGACTCGTCGTCCCGGCAATGGTTGCCAACTACTGCAACGAAGATGGAACAGCTACTGACCGATATATCGCTTACCATGAAGCCAAGGCAAAAGGCGGTTGGGGCTTGATTATTACTGAGGATTATGCGGTTAATCAAAACGCAATGGGATACAAGTATATTGGCGGTTTTTGGAATGATGATCAAATCGTCAGTCATAAAAAGTTAACCGATACTATCCATCAGTATGATACAAAAATCTTTTGCCAAATCTACCATGCTGGCAGACAATCCAATCGGTTCGTAAACGGCGGTGTTCAACCGGTGGCACCATCAGCGATTCCTTGCCCTTGGCTGCGCGAGCTTCCTCGTGAACTGACGATTCCTGAAATAGAGCAAATCGTTGAAGAGTTTGGAGATTGTGCCTTAAGAGCAAAGAAAGCTGGCTTTGACGGCGTCGAAATCCATGCAGCCCATGGCTATTTGATTGCCGAATTTTTATCTCCTTATGTCAACAAGAGAACGGACAAATATGGCGGCTGTTTGGAAAATCGGGTCCGGTTTTTACAGGAAATCTATGAAAATGTCCGCAGTAAGGTCGGAACAGACTTCCCAGTCATTGTTCGTTTCTCAGCGGATGAGGTGGTAGAAGGCGGCCGCGATATGGCAGAGTCAAGGGTATTAGCTAAATTATTTGAGGAGTGGGGATTTGATGCCCTCCACGTTTCAAGCGGTGTTTACGGTGATCACAATAAAGGAATCGTTTCACCAATGTATGTCCCTCATGCTTGGACAGTGGATTTTGCTGCTGAGATTAAGAAATTAGTCAATATCCCGGTAATCACCGTAAATAGAATCAATGATCCGCGGATGGCCGAAAACATCCTGGAGTTGAATAAAGCTGATTTCGTCGCAATGGGAAGAGGTTCTCTGGCCGATCCAAACCTGCCAAACAAGGCAAAGGCAGGAGATTTGACGTCAATTAGATATTGCGTCGGCTGTATGCAAGGATGTGTCGGAAATCTGCTTAAAGGTGACTCCATTACTTGCTTAGTGAATCCGAGTCTGGGGAGAGAAGACGAACTTGACTACGAACCTGTTGAAGAACCTAAAACTGTATTTATCGCTGGAGCAGGCCCTGGCGGGTTAGAAGCAGCCCGTACTGCTGCAATCAAAGGGCACCGGGTTACTCTGTTTGAGAAAAGAGGATTTTTAGGAGGACAATTCAAATCTGCAGCCTACCCGCCTTTTAAAGGGGAATTAGCCACTTATACGGCATGGATCTCCAATGAATTAAACAAGCTTGGAGTGGAAATTCGCCTGAACACCGAATTAACAAAAGAAGTGGTCCAAGCTGAACAGCCTGATACCGTAATTGTTGCTACTGGCGGCAGTCCGGTAGTCCCAGCTATTAAGGGCATCAACAAAGCTCATGTCGTTACCGCTGAAGATGTATTACTTGGAAATGTACCTACTGGTGACAGAATCGTTGTTGCCGGGGGCGGCGAAGTTGGCGGCGAAACAGCAGCTCACCTTGGTATGCAACAGAGAGAGGTGACAATTGTCGAGATGCTTCCGGCCATTTTAAGTGAACTTGACGGAGTCAACCGCTATCACCTCAAGAATATTTTAAAAGAATATGAAGTAAAGCAATATACCAGTACAAAAGTAGTTGAAATCTTGGATGACGGCGTGGTCATTGAAAACAGTCAGGGTCAGTTCACGATTCCGGCCGAAACGGTTGTCCTTGCACTCGGTTATAAACCAAACCATAAACTGGCTGAGGAACTTCAATCCGTGCATCATAATGTGATTACCATCGCCGGAGCTGTCAAAACCAGCAACGCCCTTGTCGCTACTAAAGAAGGATTTGACGCAGGATTGAGCATCGGCAGCACTGAGTCAAATTTAGTGACGGTTTAATCATCAGCTTACTTAAAAAATCCAAATCCTAATGACCAAGGGTTTGGATTTTGTGCGCTTGGCAGCGCATCGGACTAGAGGGTGAAAGTCCCGAACACACCGAAGTGGCGGAAGTGTATAGCTGACAGGTAGTGCATTGCCGTGAGGAAATGTGCAGAGGACTTGAAGGCAAAACCTGGAACAGGCGACTATTTAACCATGTTGGCTGGCTGAGTCGGATAACCCTGCAAAATAAGGGAGTGTCCAAAACCACAAGAAGGCTCTGTTAGTTAGGAGGACTGGATTCAGGGGAAAGCCCGATGACGTGACCCAAGGAGGTCTCATCGTCTCCATACATACTATGGTAAACCTTAAACAAGTCAGTGATTGGCAAGTTAAGGCTATGGATGGTGAGAAGTCAGAGCAGGGGATAGTAGTGAACAAACTTACCGGAAAGGTCGCAAAGGTAAGTGACTCAATACCTAGTTATTGAGAGGAGCCATAACCCAAAAGGTATGGACTCTATGCGAAGCCCGTCTGTCCATGGAAGAGAAACTGAGTTAGCTTAGAATACGTCATGTCCATACAGAAACCGAGAGGACAAATCCATAGAATCGGGGTCGAACAGAAGGGTAGACCGTATGGGGCGTAGTACTTTATGGATCTGTTGATATTGCCGAGGTTGGGCTAGTTAATCATCAGACTGAAAGGAAAGAAACGGAACATGAACGGAAAAGAAGACAAACAAGGTTTTCGTGAGGGAGTAAAGACTCCACAAAAGAAGAAATGGTATAGTCTCATAGATAAAATATGGGCAATGCCTAACATGGAGGAAGCCTTTAAAGAGGTAAAAAGGAATCGTGGAGCCGCAGGGGTAGACGGAGTAACCATTAAAGCATTTGAATTTGGTGTGGAGGATAATGTACAAATCCTTCAACGTGAGTTACGAGAAAAGACATACAAGCCGAGACCTGTGAAGCGTGTATATATTCCAAAGGCTGACGGTTCAAAAAGACCTTTAGGCATCCCAACCGTGAGAGACCGAGTAGTACAAGCTTCTGTACGTAGAATAATAGAACCAATATTTGAAGCTAAATTTCTTGATTGTAGTTTTGGTTTTCGACCGAATCGAAGTGCACATATGGCATTAGAGAAAATCCGAAAGGATTTACTGGATGGGTATGTGTACGTAATTGATGCAGACCTGAAATCATATTTTGATACAATTCCGCATGACAAACTTATGACTTTAGTTAGGGAAGAAATAGTGGACGGAAGTGTCATTAGATTGCTTGAAAGTTTTCTCCAAGCAGGAATTATGGAGGGTGGCAGTTTCCATCTAAATGAAAAAGGTACTCCACAGGGCGGTGTCATCAGTCCGTTACTTGCGAACATATATTTGCATCCATTGGATGAACTTATGACAGAAAGAGGGCATCGCATTACACGATATGCAGATGACTTCGTTATTTGTTGTAAATCACAAAAGGGTGCCGAAAGGGTACTTAAATCAGTCACTCGATTCCTTGAACAAAAACTCGGATTAATCATCCATCCCGAAAAGACTAAGATTGTTAATAATATGAATGAATCATTTGTTTTTCTGGGGTATGAATTTAAACAAGCTTTCTGGGTTAAACCTTCTAAGAAATCTATAAAGAAGTTTAAAAGTAAAGTCAAGGAGATAACAAAGCGAAACCAAACGGTGAACATTGAAAAACTGATTAAAGAAAGACTCAACCCATATTTAAGAGGATGGGGAAATTATTTTGGATATTGGCACTCAAAGACACTAATGGTTAAGTTTGATAAATGGATTAGAAGAAGATTACGGTCTGTTCAATTAAGAAGTTGGAGGAAAATAAGGAAACTACATAGGGAGTTACGCAGAAGAAAATGGAAAGGGGAACTTCCACAGCTTCGGATGTATGCATGGAGAAGTTCAAAGTGTAAACCCGTAAACGTAGCCCTTCCAAATGAATGGTTTTATAAAGAGAAAGGTCTTGTTTCTCTTGTGGATATTTACAATGAACATCATCCCCAACGGGGATAATCATGGAGGAGCCGTATGCGATGACCCGCACGTACGGATCTGTGAGAGGCGCATGAGTAATTCATGCGCCTACTCTATTTAAAACCGCAAAACGTCAAAGTTCGAATTATAGTAACAATAGTCATATTCTTCCCTCGAGTATAACGAGTATTATTATTCTAGAAGCATTTTTTCAAAAAGGACTTTGCAAAAAACATCCCGACACGGGGAGTTTAGGCCATGATTCTAGGTGAAGTCAAAAGAGTGATGGAAAGATGGAAGAGATTGGAGGGACGCCAAATTGAGTCTTTTAGATAGGGTAAAGGAATCCGGCATTATCGGGGCAGGTGGGGCAGGATTCCCTACACATGTGAAATTGGCAGCTAACGCGGAATACATCCTTCTAAACGGCGCTGAATGTGAGCCGCTTTTAAGAGTGGACCAGCAATTGATGGAATTGTATCCTGATGAAGTCATCAAAGGTTTTGCAGCGGCAGGAAGGCTGGTAGGAGCCCGTAAAGCACTTTTAGGAATTAAAGGGAAACATAAAGAAGTGATCGCGATTCTGAAAAAACGAATTGAGGCACTGCAGCTAGGGGATTTCGTTGAGGTAAAAGAACTGAAGGATATGTATCCTGCAGGCGATGAGCAGGTTTTGGTCTACGAGCTGACGGGCAGAGTCGTTCCCCCGGCAGGGATTCCGATTCAGGTCGGCTGCGTCGTGATTAATACAGAAACAGCCTTAAATGTCTACTATGCTTCCGAAAATAAGCCTGTCACGGAAAAATATATCACGGTTGCCGGCGATGTGCCGAAGCGATTGACGGTAAAGGTGCCAGTCGGGACGCCGATTATCGATGTGCTGCGGTTGAGCGGGATTGAAAATTTTGATGACTATGCTGTTATTGACGGTGGTCCGATGATGGGCCCTGTTATGGATCATTTAAACGGTTATGTGACAAAGAAAACGAAGGGCTTACTTATTCTGAAAAAACAGCACAATTTGATTAAAAGAAAAACGACGACAATGGATCAGGCTAGAAGAATCAATAAGACTTGTGAACAATGCCGGATGTGTACGGATCTGTGCCCGCGGTATTTACTGGGGCATAATCTTCAGCCACATAAGATGGTGAGAGTAACAAACTATGGTCTCGAAGATATCGAAGACCAAAAGATGGCGCTGCTTTGCTCCCAGTGTAATTTATGCACCATGTTCTCATGTCCCATCGGGATCTATCCAAAGCACGCCAATATGTTTGTCAGAGAGAAATTAGTGCAAAAAAATATCCGATATTCTACGGAACAGACCCAATTCGAAGCCCGCAAAAATCGGGAATTTCGTTTGGTACCAAGCAAGCGTTTGATTGCCAAATTAGGATTATATCATTTTGATCAACCGGCGCCCATGACGGAAATTACCGTAGATCCGGAGGTTGTACATATCGCCAGAAGACAGCATGTCGGGGCTCCGGCAGTACCGGTTGTTTCACTCGGCGACCATGTTGAGGCCGGACAGCTGATTGGAAAGATTCCGGAAAATAGTTTGGGTGCCACAATTCATGCAAGCATTTCTGGAACGGTCATCGAAATTAATGATGCATTCATTGCAATAAGGAGGGACTGATATGCCGAGTGCAATTGGTGTTGTTGAATTTACAAGTGTTGCCCGCGGTATTTTTACAGCAGACCAGATGGTAAAGGTTTCGGATGTAGAAATTGTCACCGCCAGTTCGAGCTGCCCGGGCAAGTATATTGCGATTGTTCATGGTGACGTCGCGGCTGTTCAAGATTCAGTTAAAACGGGTGAAAGAATCGCAGAAGAATATTTTGTCGATTCTATGATTATCCCAAATGTAAGCCCAGAGGTTTTTCCTGCGATCACAGGAACAACGATGCCTGAAAAAATTCAAGCTTTAGGGGTGATGGAGTCTTTCTCAATTGCCACAATGATTTTAGCTGCGGATGCCGCCCTTAAGGCTGCGAATGTGGAAGCAATTGAGCTTCGTTTGGGTAATGGCTTGGGTGGCAAGGCCTTCTTTACGTTTACCGGCAATGTAGCGGCAGTGGAAGCAAGCATTGAGGCGGGAAGGGCGATTGCCGAAGAAAAAGGCTTACTGGTAAATGCCGAGATTATCCCATCGCCATCGGAGAGATTTATCCCTTGTCTATTCTAATAGAGTCAGGACAATCATTTTTAACAGAAAAATAGAGGGCTGCTCAGGAGGTCATATATTTGGCTTTTTGACAGGCCCTTTTTTATGTTTAAAGAATAGATAAATTCGTCCTCACTCATTTGGATTGGCAGCACCGTTTTACGATATAATTTTCCCAGACGGAATTTTGTAATAAATATATAACGAAACCCAATTTCCCGCACAATTACAGGTGCATCCTATCTTTTTCACTGTGAAAACGTATATACTTATAGCATCGGAGACTTCTTCCATAAAAGGGGTGAGCTGATTGAAAGTGTTAATTGCGATTGATTCCTTTAAAGGCAGCATTTCTTCCGTTGAGGGCAGCAAAGCTATTGCATCAGGAATCAAAGACGTCTATCCTGATGCGGAAATTGTCACCCTCCCTTTAGCTGATGGTGGTGAAGGGACCGTAAAGACAGTAGTGCAAGCGACTAGGGGAAAACTGGTTAATAAAGAAGTAACCGGACCCTTAGGTGAAAAGACAATCGCCGCCTATGGAATATTGGCTGACGGTAACACCGCTGTCATTGAAGTGGCCGAAGCTTGCGGGCTTCCACTTGTCCCATTGGAAAAACGTAATCCTTTATGCACAACGACTTTTGGTGTCGGCGAACTGATTTTAGATGCCGCTAGACAGGGGTGTCGGAATTTTGTGGTCGGGCTTGGCGGCAGTGCAACAAATGATGGAGGAATCGGTATGCTCCAGGCTCTAGGCTACCGTTTTTTAGACAGCCGTGGTGCAAGTATCAGTTTAGGGGCGAAAGAGTTAGCACATATTGTTAAAATAGACTCCAGTCAGGTAAATCCACTGCTACAACAATGCTCCTTTAGAGTGGCGTGTGATGTGAATAACCCGCTGTACGGGCCGGACGGTGCTTCCCATATTTTTGGACCGCAAAAGGGAGCAACACCTGAGATGGTGGAGGAGCTGGACCGTGGGCTAAAACAGTTGGCGGAGGTTGTATCTGCTGAACTTGGCGTGGATATCCAAAATATAGCCGGTGCCGGTGCTGCCGGCGGCTTGGGAGCGGCGTTTTCTGGATTTCTGAAGGCCAAACTTGAGTCTGGTGTGGATCTGGTACTGGATATGCTTGAAATGGAGAAGCACATAGTGGGCGCCGATTTAGTTATTACTGGTGAGGGAAGGATTGATGGCCAGACTTCGATGGGGAAGGCTCCTATGGGCGTTGCCAGACTCGCCCAAAGCCGCCATATTCCAGTTATTGCCTTGGGCGGAAGTGTTGTTGAAGAGACGAAAGGTCTGCACTCGCTTGGGATAGCCTCTATTTTCCCGATTCTGAGTTCACCAATGACATTGGAACAAGCGATGGATTCAACAGCCACCTTTGAAAATCTGCGCAGAACAACGAATCAAATATTTAGGCTGCTGCATGCAGTTCGCTTCAAGGTGGAATGATGATTAAACTCTTTATAAAGGTTTCATGAGAACAGGGAGCTTTGAAAAAAGGTCCTGTCCGTTCTCATGGAGGGTTCATGGGAACAAAGAACGCGGCAAAAAGGCGAATCCAGTTCTCATAAAGGGTTCATGAGAACAAAGCACACGGCAAAAAGGCCCTGTCCGTTCTCATGGAGGGTTCATGGGAACAAAGCACACTGAAAAAAGGCTAATCCAGTTCTCATAGAAGATTCATGAGCACAGTGGGCAGCGGAAAAACGCCCACTCCGTTTTCAGAAGCCTATTCAATAGCAACACCAAAATAACATTAATAATGATGTGCTAGAAAGGAGCCATTTAGCTATGACAAAAACTCGTCTGGGAAAAACAAACCTGTTTATCCACCCTATTGGACTTGGAGCAAACGCTATTGGTGGACATAATATTTATGAAAATATCGATGAGGCTGTTTCCAAACAGATTGTCCACACGGCTGTGAGTCATGGCATGAACTTTATTGATACTGCTTACTATTATGGGCTTGGCCGCTCTGAAGAGCTAATTGGCGAGGTAATGAAGGAACATGGGAAGCGGGAGGATTTTGTGATCGCTACAAAGGCATCCCATACCTTCTCTGATGGAAAAATGGTTCATGATAATTCTCCGGAATTTCTTATCCAAAGTGTAGATGAAGCGTTAAGAAGACTTCAAACCGACTATATTGATCTGTTTTATATTCACTTTCCTGACGAAAAAACGCCGAAATATGAGGCGGTTGGGGCTTTAAAACAATTGAAGGATGCTGGAAAAATACGGGCGATTGGCGTATCTAATTTTTCCCTCGAACAGGTAAAGGAAGCCAATCAGGACGGTTATGTTGAAGTGCTGCAAGGGCATTACAACTTATTTAATCGGGATGTCGAAAACGAAACCTTTCCCTATCTTCCATCCCGTGATATATCCTTTATTCCCTATTTTCCCTTGGCAAAGGGCTTGCTAACAGGCAAATATCATAAGGATACAAAGTTGACCGAACAACAAAAAAAGCATCCATTATTTAATGAGGAAAACTATTTCAGCAATCTGGAAAAAGTCGAACAACTACGCCAAATAGCGGCTGACAAGAACGCTGAGGTCACACATATAGTCCTTTCATGGTATTTATCGAGAGGGCCGATTGATGCCGTAATTCCCGGTGCAAAAAAACCTGAGCAAATACTGAACAACATCAAAGCTGCTGAGGTTCAATTAACAGAGGAAGAAATCACAAGGATCGATACCATTTTTAATTCCTAAATGAAACAAGTGCCTGCCCCAAAGCATAATACAGCGGGAGCAGGCACTCTCTCTAAAGAAAGTTGTTAATATCTTCTAGTCATGAATGGATTTTATAATCATGGTTTCTCCTATATACTATGTTAGTGGATATTTCGTTTTGTGATAAATAGTTTGTTTAATAGAGTATTTTTGCGAGAAGGAGGAAAATGAATTGTCGCTTAGAGGAGAAACAATGAATGCCGAAATACGCCAATTAGATGAAAAAGGCTCGGGGCAGGCAGTCATTTGGCGTGAAAATGAGCAAGGCAACATGAAAAAATTAAAACTTACCATCCCGCAAACACTTCCGGGAGAAAAAGTAAGTGTCATTGTCGACAAACCTGACCGAAGAAGATGGCGGGCAATGCCGGAGGAAATACTGGAGTCACATCCAGAAAGAACGTCTCCGCGATGCCCTCATTTTGAAATGTGCGGCGGCTGTGTATGGCAGCATTGGCAATACCAAGGCCAGTTAAAACAAAAGACCAATCATGTGAAAAAAGCGATTGAATCACAAGGGTTCGACCTGAATTTGGTACGCGATACCATTGGGATGGACGAGCCCTGGCATTACCGCAATAAAATGGAATTTACCTTTGCCCCGGATGGCACGCTTGGGCTGCATGAACAAGGCAATTTCCGAAAAGTCATTTCCCTTGAGACCTGCTTAATTGCGGGGAAGGAGATGGTCGAAGCTGCGATGGAAGTAGCGGATTGGGCGAAAAATCATCAATTAACTGGCTATAACAAGGATCTTCATGAAGGTTTGCTGCGCCATTTGATGGTGCGACAATCGTTTGCAACCGGGGAAATCATGCTGGCTCTGTTTGCTACGGAAGCACCAGCTGTTCAGTTAAAAAATGCTGCAGACGATCTAGTAAAGCGGATAACAAATAAATTCCCTAAGGTTAAAAGCTTGCTATGGCTCGAAAATACAGACTGGGCGGATCGCACTCAATCCGAAAGAAGTCATATTCTAGCCGGCCGGGACTTTATTTATGATGAAATGGGTGGATACCGTTTTCGTCTTTGGTTTGATACCTTTTTCCAAACAAATCCGCCACAGGCTCAAAAACTGGTGGATTTGGCGATTGAAATGGGACAGCCGAAGAAAACGGAAAAAATGATGGATCTTTTCTGCGGGGTAGGAACCTTTTCTCTGCCATTTGCTGATCGAGTCGGCAAGCTGGCCGGAATTGAAATTGTTGAAACCTCGATTGAGTCGGCAAAACGCAATGCCAAAGATAACGGTATCGAAAACACGTATTTCTTGGCAAGTGATGCGCGAAAAGGTATTGACCAGGTTTTGGAAAGCTTCGGAAACCCGGAATTATTATTACTTGACCCGCCTCGGTCGGGTGCCGGCGGTAAAGTAATGAGGCGAATCGGACGAGCCAAACCCGAGCGAATCGTTTATGTTTCCTGTAACCCAGATACTTTCGCAACCGATATTAAGGAGCTTGAACCATTTGGCTATTCCTTAGAAGTAGTCCAGCCGGTTGATCTATTCCCGCACACAGTTCACGTAGAAGCTGTCGCATTGCTTGTTTTAACAGAATAACCATTTTCGAAAAATAAACATTTCCGATTGCAGCCCTGATTTTGTGAAAAAATACTTTTCCGATTTCGGGGCTGTTTCATGGTCAATTTTAAATATAGAAAATGATGTAATATTAAATTCATAAGGTGGAATAAGGGAGGGAGGAAGGACTAAAAAACAGCTAAATACTTCGATTGGTGTTGACAAGGTAAATTTTACAAGATAGTCTATATATAGACCAATTGGTATAATTTTTTGAACGAGGTAATAAAATGACTGGAAAAGAAAATTCGAGAGAGAGGTTAATTAAGACTGCCTCAAGACTTTTTCAATTACAAGGGTATCATGCAACAGGTCTAAATCAAATTACGAAAGAGAGTGGAGCTCCAAAGGGTTCCTTATATTATCATTTTCCAGATGGAAAAGAACAACTTGCGATTGAATCTGTACAATTAACTACAGCATTTGTTTCTAAACAAATCGAAGAAGGATTAAATAAATCAACTGATCCTATTGAAGCTATACAATTATTCATAAAAGATATGGCGGAACGTTTCGAAAGAGAGAGTTGTACGGTTGGAATACCGATTGCGGCTGTAGCACTTGAAACGTCCCTTATTAGTGAACCACTAAGGGCATCTTGCCAATCAGCCTATCAAAAATTTCAAAGTGCCTTTACTGAAAAATTAATTCAATCTGGATATGAGGAAAAGCATGCAATGGAGTTAGGTATTGTCATCAATTCAATGATAGAAGGGGCGTTTCTAATATCCTTTACAATGGGGAAAAGTGAACCGTTACGCTTAGTGGCAAAACAAATTCCATCCCTTCTTAAATAGAAATGGTTAGCTTTTTTACTAATTATATAGACTGGTCTAGCAACGAAGGATGCTAAATAAACCAAATTCAAATTAAATCAATTTTCTACAAGTATTAAAAATGAGAGAAGGATCATGATGAAAATATAGTCACTGGTGCATCAGGAAATGTTGGCAGGTACGTTACAGGTGAATTAATAAAAATGGGAGAGCATGTAGTAGCTGCAGGGACAAATCCGCAAAGGCTAAAAGACATCTTTAAAGATAAGGTTGATGCTGTTTATTTTGATTTTACAGACAAAAATAGTTACAAAAAGGCACTTGAAAACGTCGATAGGGTTTTTTTAATGAGGCCCCCTCACTTAGGAAAACCGGAAGATTTATATCCGTTTATTGATGCAATGAAATCACATAATATAAGACTTGTTTCTTTTTTATCGTTAATGGGAGTAGAAAAGAACACAATCCCACCCCATCATAAGATTGAGAAGTATATCGAAGAATTAGGCATTCCTTATGCACATGTACGCCCGGGGTTCTTTATGCAAAATATTTCAGGTGTTCATTCCGTTGAGATAAGGGAGAAGAATCAGATCTTTATTCCAGCTGGAAATAGCAAAACGAGTTTCATAGATGCGGAGGATATTGGATTTTCTGTCGCCGTTTTGCTTCACTCGCCAGAAAAATATAAAAATTCCGCTCATACTATAACGGGGCCAGAGGCTTTAGATTATTATCAAATTGCCGAAATTCTCAGCAGAGTAACAGGTAGAAAGATAACCTATGCAAAACCAGGCTATTTGAAATATCGACGCTATTATATTAAACATCGAGGGTTGGAAAAAGCGTATGTGAACGTGACGGTTGCCCTCTATTTTATGACAAGGATGGGGACAGCAAAGGATGTTACAAACGATTACTTTAACCTAACAGGAAAAACCCCCCATTCCTTTGAAGAATTCGCAATAAAAAATAAAGGCTGTTTCATGTAAAGAATACGAGAATTTCTATAGTTAAAGGGGCGTGCTATTCACCGATAGATAAAATTTCAATTAGCTTAAAATTCGTTTTGTAAGGAGGAGGACTTCTTGGAGACTGTATACGATTTTACTGTGAAAATGACGGATGGTAATGAAAAATCAATGAGGGAATATGAAGGGAAAATACTGCTCATTGTGAATACAGCAAGCAAGTGCGGATTTACCCCTCAGTTTGAAGGACTTCAGAAACTCTATGAGAAATATAAAGAACAAGGTTTTGTGGTTTTGGGTTTTCCTTGCGATCAATTTAAAAATCAGGAATTCAGTAACATAAATGAAACGCTCCAATTTTGCCAAAAGAAATACGGAGTTACTTTTCCGATGTTTGCCAAAATTGATGTAAATGGAGAAAAAGAACACCCTTTATATACATTTTTAAAAGACCAAAAGGGTGGTCTCCTTTCAAAAAACATTAAGTGGAATTTCACGAAATTTTTAGTTGATCGAAATGGAAAAGTGGTTGAAAGATATTCTCCTACAACTAAGCCTAGCAAAATAGAAGAGGATATTGTCAGCATCTTGAAATAAAAAACGGAAAACTTTTTTACACCGAAAAAAAACGTGAAAAAATGCGGAAAACGAGCGAGAGGAGAGGCATTTTTGAATCAAAAAGTAAGTGAAAATGTTATACAAAAATAATTACTTAAATAATCCACGCTTGTCCAATCAATATTATTCTCTATGCATATTTTATCATTGAGAGACAGAAATCTCTCACCATAGACCGCTCCGCAGTATTGCAATCCCTGCATATTGGGATACCTCCGGAGAAGCGTATCGTTCGTTTGATACGCTTCTTTTCATTTCATCAAACACTTAGTAGGGGGAGCAAAAGCACCGACATCAACTTTGATACGCTAACACTAGTTGGGTATTTAGTGGGGTTTTTTAGTGAAGTAGCGAATTTCTGTTAATAATTATGAACTTGTCCAATCATTTTTTAAAAAAATATAATCGCGGGATGTAATCATTATCCCGAAAAAGTAACGGATGTGATAGTTTATGTATGGATACCCAAGCGGATACGGCTTAACTTATAACTTCACAGTAATCGTAGTATTGGTCATTTTATGGTTTGAACTTCTAAAAGCAACATTTTAGATTATGAGGTGAAGAATACGGATGAGAAAATTAAATCAGAATTGTTTGACAACATAACTTTTTGTGATAATATAATACATATAATTCATATGTAAATACTATGAATTTAAGGGTAGGTATAGCTATTTGATTCATTAGGGTATTTCACATCAGTGTGCGGTGGGCAATTAAAAATTTTGCGATAAAAATAAGGGGAGGAAAATAAGTATGGCAATCACAAAAGTACAGACAAAAACAGTTTTAAAGGAAAAGGTATTAGTTGAGGCAGAGACTAGAGGGCATAAAGTTATTATTGATGAACCAGTTGCTTTAGGCGGAACAGATCAAGGGATGAATCCAGTCGAACTTCTTCTATCTGCATTAGGGGCATGCCAATCGATTGTCGCCCGAACTTATGCTAAAAAGTTTGAGATTGATCTGCAAAGTTTCTGGGTTGAACTGGAAGGGGAAATTGACTTGGACGGATTCTTTGGAAAATCAGATGTACGGCCTGGATTTCAAACGATTAACACAGTCTTTCATATTGAAACCAATGCCTCTCAAGAGAAAGTGGAGGCTTTCAAGGAATATATTGAAGCCCATTGCCCTGTAGGTGACACGATTGCAAACAGTGTTAATTTAGCCTCGGCAAAAGTGGTGATTGAAAATCCAATTAAGTAATTTCATAGGACTATTTTAAAAAAAGAGCAGGAATTTTCTAAGGGAGAAAAGTATTATACTGTATAGGTTTTCCAAATACCAGATACGTTTTTCAGGGCTTATTCAATTGAATAAGCCCTTTTAGAAGCAGAAATAACCAAGTAGGAGAAAAAAGATGGATGGATTAATTCGATTTGATGATCAAGTTTGTTTGATTACCGGCGCCGGCAGCCCTTCCGGCATCGGATTTGCCACGGCTGAAATTATTGGCAAGCTGGGTGGTAAAATAGCGATTACCTCTACAACGGAGCGAATCCTTGACCGTGTCAATGAACTAAATGAAAGGGGCATTTATGCTAGGGGTTATATTGCCGACCTAACCGACCGTTCCCAGGTTCAGAAACTGATAGACTCTGTTATCGCGGATTTTAGCCGGATTGATATCCTGATCAATAATGCCGGGATGGCACAGTCAGGATCTCCTGAAATTTATACGGAGTTTGCTAAGATGGAAGATGAGGAATGGGATCTCGGTATTTCCCGCAATCTTACAACCTGCTTTAATGTGACACGGAAGGTAGTCCCTCAAATGATTGAGCAGGACTACGGCCGAATTGTCAATGTTTCTTCTGTTACCGGCCCGTTAGTCAGTTATCCTGGTGAAGCAGCTTATAGTGCCGCAAAGGCAGCGATGGTGGGAATGAGCAAAGCGATTGCGATCGAAACGGCCAAGAATAATATTACGATCAATAATGTTGCACCAGGCTGGATTGCTACCGGTTCCCAGCTTGAGCATGAAAAAATTGCCGCTCTTCATACCCCGGTTGGCAGAGCAGGGCGCCCGGATGAAGTAGCCCATACGATTGCTTTCCTAGCATCAGCGCAGGCTTCCTATATTACCGGCCAGTTAATTGTTGTTGACGGCGGAAATATCCTCCAAGATGACAAAGGGCCAAAAGCTATTACACCTTAACAGATATTTAGAAAAATAACGCCGTATTAGTAGGTAATAACAGCTGGCGTATAATGAGTTGTCCAATGAACACAAAAAGATAGAAGAGGCTGAACAAGTGATCATGGGCGGGTCCAATGAGCATATAAAATGGGGAAGGGCCGAGGCAAGAGTTCATGGGCGGGTCCAATGAGCACATAAAGTGGGGAAAGGTCGAAACAAGTGATCATGGGCGGATCCAATGAGCACATAAAATGGGGAAAGGTCGAGACAAGAGTTCATGGGCGGATCCAATGAGCACATAAAATGGGGAAAGGTCGAGACAAGTGTTCATAGGCAGGCCCAATGAACACATAGAGTGTGGAAGTGCCATGACAAGTGCCCATAGACCCCTCCAATGAACACAAAACCCAATGGAATTTAACACTTTAACGATGAAACTACTACAAGAATTAAACGAGCTTCTAACAGACATCGGTTCCAAAAGAGAAGTTAAGGTAATTGTCATTGAAGGGTCAGAAAAGGTATTTTGTGCCGGGCATAGTTTAAGAGAGATCGAGTCTAGAACGGCAAATGAGGTGCTAAAACTATTTCAAACCTGTCAGCAGGTCATGCGGACCATGCGAGACATTCCACAGCTTGTCATTTCCAAAGTACTTAAAGCGGCTGTGGCAGCGGGATGCCAATTAGTGGCAGCCAGTGATATGGCAATTGCCAGCGACCGAGCAAAGTTTGCCACCCCCGGAATTAATAGCGGGCTGTTCTGCAGCACCCCAGCGGTATTTTTAAGCAGAAATATTGGCCGGAAAAAGGCTGTAGAATTATTATTTACCGGTGATTTTATGTCAGCGGAAGAAGCATTGCAGCATGGATTGGTTAATAAAGTAGTCCCAGCTGAGCTTTTGGATGAGGAGACAGAAAGGCTGGCGAAACAGGTTACCAAGCAAAGCTTAAATATCATTGAACTGGGCAAGAGGCAATTTTACCAGCAAATTAATATGGAAGATTTCCAGGCCCTCCATTATGCTACAGAAGTGATTGCACTTAATAGTAAACATCCGGATGCCCAAGAGGGAATTAGAGCCTTTTTGGAAAAAAGACCACCAGTATGGAGCGATACAAAAGTCCATAAATGAAAATTAATCAAAGGATTAGCTCTCTCAATAAGGGGTTAATCCTTTTTTTGGCTAAAAAGAAAGTAAAAAAATTTTTCGAATTTTATACTCTCTTATGCCGCATAAATTCAACTACGCCTCTGTCTTCGTCCTTAAGGACTCGCCAGTCGGCGAGTTTTCATTAGTCTTTTTAAACCACAGGCTCTGCCTGTGTGCAAACAAAACTTGTAGAGTTGTACCAGAAAAAAACTCCAATCGTTATAATAGAAGATGGCCGTCAAACCAACTTCAAATAACGAGAGGAGTCCTGCCCATGTCGAGCGACAATAGTTTATCACATACAAGGTGGAATTGTAAGTACCATATCGTTTTCATTCCAAAATATAGAAGGAAAATTGTGTACGGAAAATTAAGAAAAGATATTGGAGCGATTTTAAGAAAACTATGTGATATGAAAGATGTAGAAATAATCGAAGCACACGCAATGCCAGATCATATCCATATGTTGGTCAAAATACCTCCAAAGATGTCAGTTTCGTATTTCATGGGATATTTAAAAGGTAAGAGTTCTTTAATGATCCATGATAGACACGCAAACTTAAAATACAATCATGGCAATCGAACATTTTGGGCAAAAGGCTATTATGTAAGTACGGTTGGTTTAAACGAAAAGACAATCGCAAAATATATTCGAGAGCAAGAAGCGGAGGATCGTTTGCGAGACAACATGAGCAAACGAGAATATGTGGATCCATTTAAAGATATGTAAGAGGGTAAACGGTTGACGGTCAATTTTAAGGCCCCTTAAGGGGCTTCGTTGGTAAAGTGCCCTTATAGGGCGAAATTAAAACCGCCGGTTCTACCGGCGGATACTTACTTGTCAGCTCAATGTTTTATAAGCGGGATATATTTAATTGAAGACGGACATTCCATATTCGGGCCATCCCCTGTTGCTTTATCGTAACGCAGATCAAGGCTTTTTTTCGATAAAAAATAAAGGAAATTACTGTCACATAACGAATTGATATATTGATGATATTTTGTTTAAAAATTCTGTTAATTATCCACCGTCTTTCAAGTAGAGTAAGATAGATGGTTGTAGTGCAAGGTTGGCAAGATAGCTTTTTTTAACCAGATTAGTAGCATAGCAATTGAGGGGGAGGCTGGTGAAAAAGTTGATTAGTAAATTTGTAATGCCTGAAGTCATATTCGGCAGCGGGTCGCTTAAGCAGGTGGGCGAGAGCTGCCTTCGGCTTGGGGCAAAAAAAGTTTTAATTGTCACAGATGAAGGCGTAATTGAAGCCGGTTGGCTGGATCAAGTAATCAATAGCTGTGAGGATGCCGGATTATCCTATGGCTGTTTTCAAGATATTACTACAAACCCCAAGGATTATGAAATTGAACAGGGAGTAAAAATATATAATCAATGTGGCTGCGATGCCATTATCGGTGTCGGCGGCGGCAGTGTGATTGATACGGCTAAAGCTATTGCCATACTAGCAACGAATGGGGGAGAAATCTCTGACTATGAGGGCGTTGATCAAATAAAGATTCCTCTCCCGCCGCTTGTCATGGCAAGCACAACAGCCGGGTCAGGCTCAGAGGTTTCGCAATTTTCTGTCATTGTAAACACCCAAAGTAAAAAGAAAATGACCATTGTCTCAAAGTCTCTTGTTCCTGATATCGCCATTATTGACCCGGAGACACTTTCGACGAAAAATGCTCATCTTACAGCATCAACCGGTTTAGACGTGCTGACACATGCCATCGAATCGTTTGTTAGTATTGCTGCGACACCTATGACGGACGTTCATGCCAAAAATGCGATCAGACTGGTTTCCGAGAATCTTCGCCCCTCTGTAGCATCCCAATTAAATGCCACTGCGAAGGAAAACATGGCAATGGCCAGTCTTCAAGCCGGACTTGCGTTTTCCAATGCCATTCTTGGTGCTGTCCATGCCGTGAGTCACTCAATAGGCGGCAGATATCAGATCATGCACGGCGACGTAAATGCGGTCCTGCTTCCGCATGTAATGGAATTTAATTTATTGGCCGCACCAAATAAATTTAAAGAAATCGCCGAATTGCTGGGAGAAAATATTGCTGGACTATCCTCCATCGAAGCCGGTAAAAAAGCGATTGACTACGTAAAAACACTGTCACTTGATATCGGAGCGCCGCAGCGATTATCGGAAATGGGCTTCGAAGAATATATGATTAAAGAAATCAGTGAAATCGCCCTAAATGATGCCTGCATGATTACAAATCCCCGCGACATTACTGCCGTTGATGTAGAAAAAATACTGAGATTAGCCTTATAGGGAGATTGTCATGGAAAATAGAGAAAAAATGATCGAACTTTTAACCGGAGTTCAATCATCCAAAAGAAATTATTATACCGAGTTAAAAAAAACCGTTAACGAACTGCAAAAGAAGAATATCCAGCTGGAAATCATCAACGAAGTAATGAAAAGCTTTAATGTTGAAATGACCATCGACGAGATGCTGAAAAATGTATTGGAGAAACTAAAAACGATTTTTCCAATTGAACGAATCAGTTTATCTCTGACAATCGGGAAGGAACTTATTCTGTCAAACGTTTATCCAGTTGAATTGTTTCATATCGCCCCGGGGTCTCCGATTCCCAAAAAACAATCATTATATTGGCATGTTTTAAGAACAGGCAGACCGTATTTTTATCTTACAGGATCCGGACAGGGGGATAAACGCTGGTATGAAGAGGATTCATTTGAAAAAATGGGACTGGTGAGCAATCTTTTATTCCCGTTGACTCGAAAAGGGAAAGTGAGCGGGATCCTTGCATTGGGGAGCCAAGAAAAAATCGAAAACTATCCGCCGGATATCTCGTTTTTTCAACAATTATCCGATCAGCTTGCAGTCTGTATGGAAAATACCCGTCTTTTTCAAGAAGTTCTAAACACAAAAAAGCTATGGGAAGAAACCTTCCAAGCTGTTTCAGATGCGATTTTCATCGTTGATCTAGAGGGGAATATTCTTCAAGCAAACGATGCTGCCCACAACTGTTTTTTGAAAAAGCGCGGGGCTGCCAGGCAAAATATACAATCTTTGCTTTTCCCACAGGAAGAGCGCCTCTTTAAGGAAACCATCCTGACAAAATCGACTTCTACAGGAGAATTATTGATTGGAAAAAAGGTGTTTGAATGGAACTGCTATCCCATCTTTGATGAGGTCAATACACTGTATGCTTCGATTATATATTTGAAGGATGTAACCGCGAAAAGAAGAATAGAGACGCAACTACTTCAATCCGGAAAACTGGCGGCTATTGGGGAGATGGCCGCTGGTGTAGCCCATGAGCTGAATAATCCTCTGACAGCGATTATGGGTAATTCCCAGCTTTTGCTCCGAAAATTGGAGATGGATCCCTCTCACAAAAAGCTGTTGGCGGATATTTATGAGTGCGGGAAACGGAGTAAAAACATCATCCAAAATCTGTTAACGTTTTCCCGGCAGGAGGAATATCTTTTTGAAAAATGTTCGGTCAATGAAGCGATTACCCAAGTATTGGGGCTGATTGGCAATCAGCTGCAGAAGCAGGCTATTCAGATTGAAACCGATCTTGACGATTCTCTTCCGCTCATCGAAGGGAGTAGCCAGCAAATAAGTCAAATTATCTTAAATTTACTGTTAAATGCTAAGGATGCATTAGAGGAAGCTCATCAAAAGGATCGGAAAATTATCCTGCGGACATGTAAACAGACAATTGATGGGTCCAATGTCCTCGTTTTAGCGGTGGAGGATAATGGCAGTGGGATAGAAGAAGCTGTGATCTCGGAAATTTTCCATCCTTTCTACACGACAAAGAATGCCTCTAAAGGTTATGGATTGGGCTTATCCGTCAGCCTTGGAATAGCTGAGGCTCACGGCGGGACATTACAAGCAGAAAGTATACCCGGTAAAGGGAGTGTATTTAAACTAATTTTACCAATTCAGTAGGTTGGAAGAAAAAGGAAGGTGAAAAAATGCCAGATATTTTAGTAGTTGACGATGAAAAAGAAATTTGCCATTTCCTTAGCCACCTTTTATCTGATAAAGGCTATTCCGTCAACGTTTGTACGAGCGGGAAAGAATTCGACCGGCTGATAGTGGACAGGGCATTTGATTTAGCTTTTCTGGATGTCCGGCTGCCCGACCGCAATGGCCTGCAAATTCTGCAAAGTCTAAAAGAAACCCAGCCGCTTTGTAAAGTCATCGTCATGACTGGCTATGGGACCGTTAAAACAGCTGTAGAGGCGATTAAGCTGGGAGCCGACGATTTTATTGAAAAGCCATTTGATCATATTGAGGATATTGAGAATCTTGCCGACCAATTATTAGGAAACGGACCGGCGCCTGCCGTTAATTGTGTTCATGAGCTGGCCAGCCGTCTTGATTGTTTTATCGGGAAAAATGAAGAAATGAATCAATTATATACATTGGCATATAAGTTTGCGCAAAAAAATGTTACTGTATTGATTCAAGGAGAAACTGGGACAGGAAAAGAAGTACTTGCTCACTATATCCATCAAGCAAGCTTGCGAAGGGATTCCCCCTATATGGCTGTTAATTGTGGCGCCATTTCTGAAAACTTGCTGGAAAGTGAATTATTTGGTCATACCAAAGGGGCCTTTACGGGAGCAGCAAGGGAGCGCAAAGGTTATTTTGAACTGGCAGGGAAGGGAACCTTATTCCTCGATGAAATCGGCGAGGCCTCCTTAGCGACCCAAGTCAAACTTCTCAGGGTCCTGGAAACAGGAGAGTATATCAAAGTTGGCGGGGAACACACCGAACGCAGCAAAGCACGGCTGATTGCCGCTTCCCACGTGGACCTGCAGCAAGCAGTTGCCAGAGGAACTTTCCGAGAAGACCTGCTCTATCGGCTGGATGTTGTCAAACTGACGATTCCACCATTACGAAAACGGCTCGAGGATATCCCGAACTTTATCGATTTCTACATGGAGAAACAGGGGTTAAAACTTACCTTTACCCAAGAGACATTGAACTATTTGCAACACTACAATTGGCCGGGAAATGTCAGAGAGCTCGTCAACGTCATCAAAAGAGCTGCGGCTTTGGCAGAAGGCGAAACATCGGTCATTACTCCGGAATTCCTTCCGGCAAAATTAACTGCAGCCACTTCCAAACAGGAAACAGCTGCTACGGTCGATACATCTGATATCAAATTGGGATTTGAAGAATACTTAAAAAAGTGGCAGCTGGAAATGCTGGAAATGTGGAAAAAGGAAGAAACTTTTGGTTTACATAAGGTACTTGCCATGATGAAATCACTGGAAACGGAAACAACCAATACCTTTATTCAAAAGGCCTTGAAAAAAACAATTGGCAATCGTGCGGAAGCTGCACGACTACTAGGGATCACCGACCGAAAATTGCGGTATTTATTAAATGAAAAAAATAAAAAGCAAGTGGAGTAACGGCATCTGTTTTGCTCCACTTGCTTTTGCGTTTTTCCAGTTTACCTCCCAAAACGGTGATCATTCCCCCTTATTTAGAGTCCTAATTCCTTTCGCTCCGCTTCCGTATAGACCCGGGAACGCGTTAAGAAGCGTTTTCCTTCGGGGCCTTCCAGGGAAAACATTCCGCCCCTTCCTTCGACCACATCGATGATGAGCTGAGTATGTTTCCAATAATTGAATTGCGCCCGATTCATATAGAAAGGACAATTCCCGATTTCACCGAGCAAGATATCAGAATTTCCGATCATAAACTCTTCCTGGCGATAACACATAGGAGAGCTGCCATCACAGCAGCCTCCAGATTGGTGAAACAATAACGGGCCATGTTTCTCCGTTAATTTCCCGATTAATTGAAGTGCCTCATTTGTTGCTGTTACCCGTTCGACCATTCATATCCCCCTATTTACTGGTTTCAAACGAGATTTTTAAAAGAATCCCAGTGCATCTGGGCTGTAGCTAACTAAAAGGTTTTTCGTTTGTTGATAGTGGCTCAGCATCATTAAATGGGTTTCCCGGCCAATCCCGGACATTTTATAGCCACCAAATGCGGCATGAGCAGGATAGGCATGATAACAGTTTGTCCACACACGTCCTGCCTGAATAGCTCTGCCAGTGCGGTAGGCCTTGCTTCCATCCCTTGTCCAAACCCCAGCACCCAACCCGTATAATGTGTCATTGGCGATTTGTAAGGCCTCTTGTTCATCTTTGAAAGTTGTGACAGACACAACCGGACCAAAAATCTCCTCCTGGAAAATCCGCATTTGATTACTCCCTTTGAAAACGGTCGGCTTGACATAATAACCGTTTTCGAATCCGGCAATGACGTTCCTTTCACCGCCTGTCAGCAGTGCTGCCCCTTCTTGTTTCCCAATATCGATATAGGAAAGAATTTTTTCCATTTGTTCATTGGAGGCTTGTGCTCCCATCATGGTTTCCGTATCAAGCGGATTTCCGGTCTTAATTTGTTTCACTCTTTCCAGGGCACGTTCGATAAATTGATCGAAAATCGACTCTTGAATCAGTGCCCGCGAAGGACAGGTACAAACTTCTCCTTGATTCAAGGCGAATAACACAAAGCCTTCGACGGCTTTATTTAAAAATGCGTCATCCTGTTCCATAATATCTTCGTAGAAAATATTTGGTGATTTGCCTCCGAGCTCAAGTGTAACTGGAATAATATTTTGTGAAGCATATTGCATGATCAAACGGCCTGTTGTCGTTTCTCCGGTAAAAGCAATCTTGGAAATTCTGCTGCTGGAGGCAAGGGGTTTTCCTGCTTCCAAACCAAAACCATTGACAATGTTAAGGACGCCCGGCGGCAATAAATCCCCGATTAATTCCATTAGTACCATGATGGATGCGGGTGTTTGTTCCGCTGGTTTTAAAACGATGCAGTTCCCGGCAGCCAATGCAGGGGCAATTTTCCATGTAGCCATTAATAATGGAAAGTTCCATGGAATGATTTGGCCGACCACACCTAACGGCTCATGAAAATGATAGGCAACGGTATCATTGTCAATTTGACTGAGGGAGCCTTCCTGTGCGCGAATCGCTCCCGCAAAATATCGGAAATGATCAATAGCAAGAGGTAAATCGGCATTCAAGGTTTCCCTCACTGCTTTTCCATTATCCCAAGTTTCGGCGACTGCAAGCTTTTCTAAATTCTCTTCCATCCTGTCGGCAATTTTATTTAAGATGACCGCTCTCGTTGCAACAGAGGTACTGCCCCAGGCTTTTTTTGCCGCATGTGCTGCATCCAATGCCTTTTCAATATCCGCTTCACATGAACGGGCAACTTCACAAAACACTTCACCCGTTACCGGTGATATATTTTCAAAATATTTCCCGCCAACCGGTGCCGTCCATTCACCATTGATATAATTCTCATAGCGTTTTTTAAAGGTAATAACTGATCCCGGTTCTCCTGGTTTAGAATATATCATTACACTGTTTCCTCCTGCTATTAAGTTGAATATAAAAACATTACTACATCTTTAATACGACGCGCCCGTTGATTTTGCCGGCTGCCATTTTATCAAAAACTTCATTGATAGAATCAAGCGGGGCTGTTTCGATTTGCGCCCGAATTTTTCCCCGCGCGGCAAAATCAAGTGCTTCCTGCATGTCTTTTCTCGTGCCTACAATCGAACCTTTTACCGTTACACCATTGAGGACGGTATCGAAAATCGGAATTGGCAGTTCATCATGCGGTAAACCAACGACAACCATTGTGCCTCCGCGTTTAATAGATTGATAGGCTTGTTCAAATGCCTTTTTGGTGACAGCGACACTAACGGCAGCTTGAACTCCACCTACTGCCTCCTTAATCGACTTAACCGGATCGGTTATCATACCGTTAACGGTCAGATCTGCACCTAACTCTTTTGCCAACTCTAGTTTTTCGTCATGAATATCGACCGCCACAACATTGAAGCCCATTGCTTTTGCATATTGAAGGGCGATATGACCGAGGCCGCCAATTCCAAAAATCGCGACCCAGTCACCGGGTTTAGCTTCTGATACTTTAAGAGCTTTATAGGTTGTGACACCTGCACAGAGAATCGGAGCGACCTCCACCGGGTCTAGACCATCAGGAATTCTGGCAACATAATCTGCTGGTGCTTTACAATATTCTGCATAACCGCCATCCACGGAATATCCGCCATTTTGCTGATGCGGACAAAGCGTTTCCCGGCCGCTTAAACAATATTCACATTCACCGCAGGCGGAATATAACCATGGGATCCCAACCCGGTCACCTTTTTTCAGCGATTTGACACCGTCGCCAACTTCTACCACAACTCCTACGCCTTCATGCCCTGGAATTAATGGGAGTTTTGGTTTTACCGGCCAATCTCCATGTGCCGCGTGAAGGTCGGTATGACAGACGCCGCAGGCTTCAATTTTCACCAGCACTTCGCCATACTCCAAGTTTGGTTTTGGCACTTCTTTAATCTCCAAATTCTTCTTGAACTCATTAACAACTGCTGCTTTCATTTTCATTCCCCCTTGTTTTGTTCGTACGCTTTCCTATAATGCAAGTACCATACCAACTTTAAGAAGATTAGAAATATTGGGAAAAATAATTAAAACTTGGCCTCTTCCGCCGAAATTTTGGCTGAATGTTCCAAACTATTGGCTGAAATAGCCGATAAATCTACGACTTCGATATTTTAAAGATATTAATAGAAGGATCTTTCATGGCGGTATGAAATCGTCACAACCATAGTTGCTCCACTCGAAGAATTCTTTTTCCTCTTTACATCCTGTTAGAGCTTCGTTATATTCAAAATATAGGGAATTTACTGAAAAAGTATTGCGGCTTGGGGGGATTGGCATGGAAGAGCAGATCCGGATACTTATGGAACGGAAAAAAAAATTCCTGATCAATAGTCTCATTTTCTTGTTCGTCTTTTATTTTGGTCTGCCTTTTTCTTTAACTTTCTTTCCCGAATGGATGAATCGGTCCATCTATTTCAATGGATTAACATGGGGCTGGATTTTTGCTTTTGCTCAAATCCCGATGACTTGGATTTTGGGAAGCGTTTACGCACATAAGGCTAACGATTTAGACAGGCTGCAAGAAGAAATGAAGCAAGGGGGAGAATGTGAATCTTACCTATTTTACGTTTTTCATTTGTATCATTGTATGCACCCTCATTATTACATACTGGGCGGCAAAGCGAAGTAAGACAACGAACCGCTTTTATACGGCTGCGGGGAGCTTAACAGGTTTTCAAAATGGATTGGCAATCTCCGGTGATTATATCAGTGCTGCCTCTTTTTTGGGAGTCGTCGGCACCATTGCGATTAATGGATATGATGGTTTCTTGTATTCTGTCGGCTTTTTGGTGTCTTATTTGGTTGTGATGTTTTTAATCGCCGAACCGGTTCACCATCTTGGAAAATATTCGCTGGCGGATGTCGTCTGTTACCGGTTTAATCGTAACAGCATCCGCTCTGTTATGGCGTTTGGGACTTTATTAATCTCATTTCTTTATATGATTCCGCAATTAGTTGCTTCCGGTTTGTTGCTCCGTTTACTGCTTAATATTGATTATTCGATTTCTGTTGTCGTGATTGGCGGCCTGATGACGATTTATGTGGTGTTTGGCGGGATGATTGCCACCTCATGGGTGCAAATAGTCAAAACGGTCGTTCTCCTATCTGGAACCTTCCTGCTATCCCTGATCGTGTTATCGCGTTTTCATTGGAGTCCTTCTGCCGTCATGACCGAAATCATCCAGCAAACGCCGCTCCGTGAGCAATTTTTTATCCCTGGACAGCTGCTCAACAGCCCGGTAGAATTAGTTTCCCTGCAGCTTGCCTTATTGCTTGGAACAGCCGGCCTGCCGCATATTCTGATTCGGTTTTTTACCGTGAAAAATACGAAGGAAGTGCGTCGGTCACTCCTTAGTGCTACATGGATCATCGGGATTTTTTATTTGATTACGCTGGTCCTCGGGTTTGGGGCCATTGCCTTAATCGGTTATCAAAAATTGGTAGCAGCGGACCCCACCGGAAATTTGGCAGCCCCATTAATGGCCAAGGAACTTGGCGGGGACTTTCTCTTAGCGTTTATTTCGGCGATTGCCTTTACCACGATCGTAGCCGTTGTTGCAGGATTGGTGATTTCCGCGACAACCGCTTTTTCACATGATATCTATCATCATATTATGAAAAAAGGGACAACCTCAGAGGAGGACCAGCTGCGTGCGGCAAGATGGTCGGCCCTGGGAATTGGCTTGATTTCTACGATATTTGCGTTACGGATGGAAAATATGAATGTGACTTTTTTGGTGTCATTAACCTTTACAGTTGCTGCTTCTAGTAATTTTCCGGTACTTTTATTAACAATCTATTGGAAACGGTTTAATCAAACAGGGGCAATCGTGGGGATGGTGACCGGAATGATTGTATCGCTGGCCTGTTTAATTTTAGGACCCCATATTATGAATCCGAACGGTGGCTGGATTACCAGTAAACCGCTCTTTCCGTTATATAATCCTGGTATTGTTGCCATCCCTGTTGGTTTTTTTAGTGCGATCATTGCTAGTCTAATTTTTCAAAAATCATCCCAGTCGGCGGATGAAGAAATGGCACCATTTTTTATTAAAGCACAAACGGGAATTGATATGAGGGGTAAAAGCATGTGAAAGAAATGACGATACTTTTATTTGAACGCCTTGGTTTATTATTGATTATTGCCTTTGTCCTGACCAGGTTTCCAGGCTTTAAAACATTGTTAAACCGAGAATTTAACCTGAAGATGTCACTTGTTCATGCGGGCGTTTTTGGTTTGTTCGGAATCGCCGGCACGATGGCAGGCGTGGTGATCGATGGGGAATCGGTCAGTCATTTTGCCTTTGTCATGACGGCAGTTGAAAAAGACCAATTAGTGGTAAGTTTAAGTCTTGTCGCGGTTGTGATTGCCGGGCTCCTCGGCGGTCCGATTGTTGGTACGGGGGCCGGGCTGGTTGCCGGAATTCATTTATTGTTTTTGGGCGGGGTGGGCTGGCTGGCCAATGGTTTGGTCAATCCATTAACCGGTCTGCTGGCGGGATTGACGGCCCGTTTTTTTTCTCAGGAGCGGGTTATTTCGCCGTTAAAAGCGTTATTTATTGGTGTTTTTCCGCCCATTTTGCAGATGCATCTTTTGCTTATTTTGCAACCGGTGGGGAGTGACATTATCGATAAAATCGGCTTGCCGCTCGTGTTGTCCAATAGTCTGGCGATTGCCATTTTTACCGCGATGATTGCGATTGTCCTCAAGGAGCAGGAGAATGAAGCGGCGCAGGCAACGAGGCAGGCATTAACCATTGCGGAAGAGGCACTGCCATTTTTAAAAAAGCATCACTCTAAAGAAATGGCTGCCGGGCTTAGTAATCTATTAAGAGAGCGGTTAAAGCTTGCGGCCGTGTCGGTAGCGAATAAACAGGAAGTATTGGCCTACACCGGAATAGGTGATGACCATCACCAACCGGGTCAGCCCGTGGGTCCTTCGCTTGCCCATGAAGCGATGGAGACAAAGGAGATGAAAGTAGCCACGACCCGTTCGCAAATTGAATGTTCTCATAAGAGCTGTCCATTTGAAGCGGCGATTATGATCCCCATTACAGAAGCAAATGATGTGATCTGGCTGATCACCTTTTATTTCCGAAAAGCCCATCATATCCGCCCTGTTGAGCTTGTTTTAGCACAAGGTTTGGGGCAATTACTTTCCAACCAGCTGAACGTGTTAGCTGCGCAAAGCTTGAAGCTTCATATTCGTGATGCGGAACTGCGAAATCTTCAAGCCCAAATTAACCCTCATTTTCTCTTTAATACATTACATTTGATTGCTACTTTATTTCGCGAAGATCCAAAAAAAGCCCGTCACATCACCGTCCAGCTGGCGCAATATATGCGTTTTAATCTAAAGCTGGTGTCCAATCCGCTCGTACCACTGGAAAAAGAGTGTGATCATGTCAATGCCTATATGGAAATTATCCAAGCGAGATTTACCAATCAGCTGAAGATTGTTTTTCGGTGTCCGGAAACCATTCCGAATGTATTTATACCGCCGTCGACGATCCAGCCGCTGGTTGAAAATTGCATTCAGCATGGGCTTCGCAATATTGCCAGCGATGGAAAAGTAGAGGTCATGATTCAACAAGAGGACGGCCGCTTGCGCGTGATCGTCCGCGATAATGGCTGCGGCTTTCCACCAGAGCTGCTAAACGAGGTGACGAATAAACCACTGAATGAACACCAAAATAGTGGGATGGGTTTATTCAATGTTAATCAGCGTTTAATCAGTTTATTGGGTGAAGAGGCGAAACTTCACGTAGGTAATCTTGCTTCAGGAGGAAGTGAGGTTTCGTTTCAAATTCCAATGGAAGATCTAAACCTAAAAGGGGGGTTTTAAGGTGAAAATTCATGCGATGATTGCCGAAGATGAGCTAATGGCGAGAAAAGAATTATTCTATTTGTTATCGCAGGAAGAGGATGTGGAACTATGCCCAAGTGCGGAAACGGGGGAGCAGCTGCTCGAATTATGCAGCGAATACGAACCGGATGTTATTTTTCTTGATATCCAGATGCCCGGTATATCCGGGATTGAGGCAGCGGGAAAGCTGATTGATCAAGCCGTTCATTATCCGCCATTATTTATTTTTACAACAGCCTATGATGAGTACGCGATTGCGGCCTTTGACCTGGAAGCAGTTGACTATCTGTTAAAACCGTTTGATGAGCTGCGTTTTCAAAAAGCAATGAAACGCCTGCGAAACCAGTTAAGGCAGCGGGAACGGAAGCTAATGGAACCCTATGTTTCCAATCCGAAATCTTCCGGGCCGGTGAAATTACTGATTGATGATGGAGAGCGGACGGTTGTTATTTCACCGGATATGATTTATTTTGCGATGCCGCACAAGCGGATACTGGAAATTCATACAAAAGACAGAGTGATTATGAGTCGAATGACGCTGCAGGACTTGGAAAAAAAGCTTGTAGGGTTTCCCTTTTTCCGCACCCATCGCAGCTATCTAGTAAACTTGAATTATATTAAGGAAATCACTCCATGGTTTAATGGTACGAGCAATATCACACTCAAAGATATGGAGCACATCCAGATTCCGGTCAGCCGGACAGCACGGAAAATGCTGTTTCAAATGTTTGAAAATAACCATTAATCCCGAATACCAAACCATTTATGCATTTATATCGACCATTCAAACAAAAATCCCCGTAAAATAATTGAAAATTCATATAATTAGGGTAAGCGCTTTCAGCGATAAACAAAGGAGGATGATTTATTTGAATGGTCAAAATCAGAAAGTCGATTATGTCCAAGTGGAACAAAGTGAACAGTTTCAGCAATTCATGACAAAAAGAAAGAAATTTATCTTGCCTTACACCATCTTTTTTCTCGTATTCTACTTTTTACTTCCAATCTGCACTTCTTATACTTCTTTTCTTAATACACCGGCAATAGGTGATATTTCCTGGGTATGGCTCTTTGCTTTTGCACAATTTGTGATGACATTTGTGTTATCAATTGTTTATGTCAAAAAAGCTGGTGCACTGGATCAAGAAGCAGAACTCATCATTAAAAATCAAATTCAAAAAGGAGGAGCCGCCTAATGAATATCACGGTTATTGCTCTCTTCCTGGCCATTGTTTTATTAACCCTTGTGATCACGTACTGGGCTGCTAAAAATACAAAAACAACCGGCGACTTTTATACCGCAGGCGGCGGTTTAACCGGGTTCCAAAATGGAATTGCGATTTCCGGTGACTATTTGTCCGCAGCCTCGTTTTTAGGTATTGCCGGTGCCATTGCCTTAAATGGCTTTGACGGTTTTTTTTACAGCATTGGGTTTTTGATTGCCTATTTGGTTGTGATGTTTTTAGTGGCTGAGCCGTTACGAAATTTAGGTAAATATACACTGGCCGATATGATCAATGCTCGCTTTGATGCCAAGAAGGTAAGGGGAGCTGCTGCCCTAAGTACGATTACGATTGTTATTTTTTATATGATTGCCCAGCTTGTCGGCGCGGGTGCACTGATTCAATTGTTATTTGGAATTAAGTATTGGATTGCCGTATTAATCGTTGGTGTGATGATGACGATTTACGTTTTATTTGGCGGAATGATTGCCACCAGCTGGGTGCAAATTGTCAAAGCGGTTCTATTGATGGCCGGAATGATTATTATGACCTTCCTTGTTTTATGGAAGTTTCATTTTAATATCGGGGAGATGTTTACATCCGTAAAATTGGCTACCAGTCATGGTGCCGCCTATCTTAAACCTGGCATTCAATATAAAGACGGCCTTGGAACGATTTCTCTGATGGTTGCCTTGGTACTGGGAACTTCCGGTTTGCCGCATATTCTGATGCGCTTTTTCACCGTAAAGGATGCAAAAACAGCAAGAAGTTCCGTTATCACTGCAACCTGGACGATTGGTATTTTCTATATTCTAACCCTTTTCCTCGGTTTCGGGGCCGCGGCATTTGTCGGTCAAACCAAGATTTTAGAGGCAAACCCTGGAGGGAATATGGCAGCGCCGCTGCTGGCTGAGGCGATCGGTGGGGAATTACTGTTTGCGTTTATTTCTGCGGTTGCGTTTGCGACGATTTTAGCCGTTGTTGCCGGGCTTGTTTTATCAGGCGCATCAGCCTTTGCTCATGATTTATATGCGCAAATTATTAAAAAAGGAAAGGTAACTGAGCGTCAGCAAATGATGGCTGCCCGTAATGCTTCTTTGGCAGTGTCCGTCCTTTCAATTATTTTGGCCTTGGGTGCCCAAAAGCTAAATGTAGCCTTCCTCGTTTCCTTAGCATTTTGTATCGCGGCAAGCGCGAATTTACCGGTGATCCTTTATACTGTTTATTGGAAGCGATTTAATACAGCCGGGGCGATTACCGCCATTTTAGCAGGACTGATCTCGGCACTTGTCTTGGTTGCCCTAAGCCCAAGCGTTATGTCTCCGGTCCCTGGTGCTGCCTTAATTACCGGTGAGCCGATCTTCCCATGGGCCAACCCGGCATTAATCTCGGTACCACTCGGCTTTTTAGGCGGATATATCGGAACCATTTTATCGAAGGAATCAGATCCTGTCAGATATGCGGAAGTAAAGGTAAAAGCAAATATTGGCTATAATGAACAATCGTGATCTGAATAGGATATGAATGGCCATTTTATGGAACCATAAAAATTTTATCAGTGGGGTTCTACTTGCTCGTAAAGTGCTGGTTCTAAAGCACTCGGTGAAGTAGCCGGGCTCTACTTGCCCGAAATGGCTGGTGCTCAAGCGTTCGGTCAACTAGTCCGGTTCTTACTGACTGAAATGGATAGATTCATAAGCGTTGGGTAAACTAGACTGGTTCTACCTCCCGTTAATACGTGGTAAAGCAGATGGAAAAAACGGTGATTTTTCTCCATCTGCTTTTTTAGTTTTTTCTCTGTGATACACGGACTGCTAGGCGAAATAATTGTGCTAAGCGGTTTTGCAATTAAAAGTTGCGTGTTAAGAATAGGTTCCTTAAAATATGTATCAAAGTAATAATTTCGGAATTTCCTATATTATGTTAAAGTAATCTTAAATTTTTCGTAAACGACTCAGAACTAAGTTTTATGGAAAGGAAAAGAAAAATTAAGAAGGCGGTTGTGGACGATGAGTTCAATAAATGAAGTATGTTCGAAGTGTGGGAGTAGCGAGTTTACCGAAGCAACAGACTATATGCCTGTAAAACCGAATAAAATGTCACTTAAAGGTTCCAACAAAATTTATACATTTTGCTTACATTGTGGTGAAGTTCATTCCATTCGCATTGAAGATGTTACTATATTTAAAAAATAATTCATTAACATGCGCCAATCACCTGTTGCAAGCTAAAATAACTTAAAATAATTACCATGAGCCGATCTACGATTTTAATCATGCTTTTTTATAAATGGGAGGAAAGACTGTGAGTTCCCAAATTATCATTGTCTTAATATTAAACTTTATCATATCTTTAATTGGCACATTAGCGTATTCTGTCAGAATGGTTGGGGTCAGAACAGGGAAAATCGCTGTTTCATTTGCCGTATTTAATATCTTATCCCTAATTTCCAGGATGGCCGTAACCTTTCAGGTGCCGCTATTAACAAAATATGTGGAACATCATACCGGCTCCAGTCATTTGTTACAAATTTTTAATGGAATTATTATCGTATCGGGTGCTGCAACTATTGTCGGGGCATTCTTAATCCCAACATTTCAGCGACTTTTTTTTAAAGGAGTATTACGTTTCTCCGTTGATCGGTCAATTCCAAAGCTTGTCATCCATAGTTTTTCAAAAGCGGGAATTCACTATATCAAGGACTGTGTTGCCATTCCGGTAAAAGAGAATATAACAGGCTTTAAGTTCAGGAAATTACCCGGGAAAATTATTATTTATAATGTTATTGCTGTTGCTTTGTTAACCGTAGGGGCATTGGCGCCCATTTATGCCGGAAGTATTGCTCCGGACCTTAGGGCTACCTGTATTACCTTATCGTCCATCATAAATGGTTTTGCGACGATTCTCATGTCGATCTTTATCGATCCGCAGTTATCGATTATGACTGATGATGTGATGGAAGGTAAATGTACAGAGGAAGATTTTCGAACAGTGGTGATTGGAATGGTTGGAAGTAAAACACTAGGAACATTCGCTTCGCTGCTGTTAATTATTCCTGCTTCGTATTTGATCGTATTTATTGCAAAAATTATTTAGGATTCGTATGTTAGTGTTTATTGTGGAACAAAATTGGAAGCAATAATACTTTGAGGAGGCAATAAGCTTCCGAATCTTATATGACATGATATAATAATAGTTGGAAAAAATAAACAATAAGTCAAAATAAAAGCGTTAATGCTTTAAAAGAGAGGTTGATGGTATGGGAGCTTGGAAAAATCCAATTCTCTTAATTTCAGGAATTGGTATTTCCTATTTGGGAAATTGGATTTATCTAATCGCCATAAATATTTCAATCTTAAATTTAACTGGATCAGCAGCGGCAGTGGCCGGTCTGTTCATCATCCGTCCGATCGCCGTTTTACTTACAAATTTTTGGTCTGGGAGTGTAATTGACCGTGTTAATAAAAGAAAATTAATGACTTTTATTGATATTGTCAGGGGAATTTTAGTTTTTTGTATCCCATTCATGAAATCTTTGTGGGGCATCTATTTTCTAATGTTAATCATTAATGTGTTCGGGGCATTCTTCGGCCCCAGTTCGTCCGTGTATATAACAAAGCTGATTCCAGCGGAAAACCGCAAGAGCTTTAATTCATTGATGAGTATGATGAATTCGGGGGCATTTCTCCTGGGTCCTGCTCTTTCAGGTGTTCTGATCATGAACTTTGACACCAATTTATGTATTTTTATTAATGCGATTAGCTTTTTTATGTGTGCCTTTTTCATTTATCTCCTTCCCAATGTAGAGGAAAATGAAGAAAAAATACGGGAGCCTCTCAAATGGAAAATACTTGTGAAGGATTGGAAAAAGGTTAAAGAGTTCTCCTTTAGGTCGAAATTTTTTATAATGGTTTATCTGTTATTTCAAAGTGCCTTGTTAATTGGATTTGCTCTGGATTCACAAGAGGTTACATTTATCAAACAACATTTGAAACTATCCGATCAAGACTATGGCTTAATCGTAAGTATTACTGGAATTGGGTCTTTGATAGGTGGAATGGTTTCGGCTGTTGTAGCCAAAAAGGTGCCGTTAAGACTATATTTGGGGGGCGGGATATTCTTAACATCCATAGGTTATATCTTGTTTTATTCTTCCATTAACTTTATTTCTGCAACTTTGGCGTTTGTCTTTCTGGGTTTCTTCATGACTTTTGCAAACGCAGGGTATGCAACCTTTTTCCAAAATAGTGTTCCCGCAATTATTATGGGTCGGTTCGCGAGTATAGCGGATATGGTGCAGGGAACAATTCAAATAGGTCTTACACTTTTTCTGGGCTTTTTTGCAGAGTGGTTCTCATTGCAAATGGTTTGTATCATTTTTAGCGGTGTTGGAATATTATTTGCTGCAGCACTTTTGGCAGTAACAATACTGCCTTCCAAAGTGCATTATTTTGTTGAAACCGCAAATTCTTACTCCAAGGAACTGGCATGATATTTTTCCGGTATAAAAAAACGAAGAGCTCTGAGCTCTTCGTTTTAATATATCGGCCTTAGCCGACCCCATGTAAGAAAAAGTTGGTTAAAAACAACAGTGAAATGATAAAACTTGCCAGCGACAGCTGCTCATGCTTATTGGTAAAAATTTTCACCAGCGGGTAGGCAATAAAGCCGAAGGCAATTCCGTTCACGATACTGTAAGTTAAGGGAATCATAATGATGATTAAAAACGCTGGAAATGCTTCGGTAAAGTCCGTTAAGTCAATGTTGGTAATATTGGTCAGCATTAATCCGCCGATGATAATCAGGATCGGTGCAATCGCCGTGTCTGGTACCAGCTTGATAAACGGTATAAAGAAAAGCGATGCCAGCATCAATATACCCGTGACAACTGAAGTTAACCCGGTTTTTCCTCCCGATGTAATCCCTGCCGCTGTTTCCACCGTGGAAACGGATGGGCTTGTTCCAAAAAGTCCGCAAACAATCGTGGTTAGTGAGACAGCCCGTAATGACTTTTCGTTCTTTTCCGGCGCTTGCAGCATACCGTTCACTTGGGAATGGACCAGCCCGATATTTTCAAAGACTAGCACCAAAACAAGTGAAAAGACTGCAGACCAAAATGGGATGCTCAGCCATTTTCCAAAATCGGCACTGAGAAAAACATGTCGATATTCCTTAAAAGATAGGAAGCTGGTATCCATTCCGGAAAAATGAACAATGCCAAAAAGATAGGAAACGAGCGTGCCTAGCACGATACTGATTAAAAAGTTTCCCGGTACTTTTTTTAAAAATAAAAATAAGGTAATGATCAAATTAATAATCGCAGCCAGAACAACCGGTGCTGATAAATCGCCAAGAGTCACAAAATTCGCCGTGTTTCCTACTACAAGTCCGCTCTTTTGCAATCCAATAAAAGCAATAAACAAGCCAATTCCCACTGAAATGGCCTCTTTTAATGAAGCAGGAATGGAGTTTGATAGGATCGTAGATAACTTTGTAAATGTAATCAGAACGAAAAGTATTCCGGAAATGACAACCGCTCCTAATGCCTCCATATAATTAAGCCCTAACGAACCGACAATCGTGTAGGTAAACAGAGCATTGATGCCCATACCCGGAACGAGAATTAATGGTGCATTTGCGATCAATGCCACCAAAAGACAGCCGATAAATGAGGACAATATCGTTGCGATAATACCAGCCTCAAGCGGTATTCCAGCATCCTCCAGAATTTTTGCATTGACGGCAATAATATACACGATCGAAAAAAACGATGTAACCCCGGCTACAACCTCCGTTCTTATAGTTGTTCCATGCTGCTTAAGTTTAAAAACTCCTCTCATATTTGTAATCACACTTTCGTGTTGCCCTCTCCCACCCGCATCAAGTATCTTTAATTTCAACTTATGCCGGATAATATTATATCATAGAAATCAAATGGGAGTAATTGTTGTATTGAATAATGAAAAGTGTTCATGGGAAGGTCTAACGGGCACAAACATGGAGAACTCCCAAGGAAAAGTGTTCATAGGAAGGTTTAATGTGCACGAAATCGGAGAGCAGCAAATGAAAAGTGTTCATAGGAAGATCCAACGAGCACAAAAACAGGGAACCACCTTTGAAAAGTGTTCATGGGAAGGTCTAACGAGCACCAAATCGGAGAGCAGCAAATGAAAAGTGTTCATAGGAAGACCCAACGAGCACAAAAACAGGGAACCACCTTTGAAAAGTGTTCATGGGAAGGTCTAACGAGCACGAAATCGGAGAGCAGCAAATGAAAAGTGTTCATGGGAAGATTCAACGTGCACAAAAACGGGAACCGCCAACGAAAACCGTTCATTGAAAGGGCTGATCCGCATCTTCACAAAATGAGATTACCTTAACTATATTTGTCCTTATTTTGTAAATAATTTTGCTGAATTTGCCCTCTCTTTCCTGAAAAATGAGTGTAAAATTAATGTGAAATACTTCGCATGGCGAAAGGAGAAATATAGATGTTTCCTAAATTGTTTTCACCGATCAGGCTTAAGGGGCTTGAACTAAAAAATCGCATTATCTTGCCGGCTATGGGGACGAAATTCACAACAGACAGCAGTATGACCGACCAGCTGATCGATTTTCATGTAGCGCGTACAAAAGGTGGGACAGGGCTAAATATTATGGAATGCACCGGCGTACACGCACCATCTACACCTGGTCGCTTTTTTTCGATAGCAGAAGATAAATATATTCCTGGTTTTAAGCGCTTTAATCAAGCTATTCATGAAGCGGGGGGAAAGACTTGTATTCAACTCTGGCAAGGCAGTATCGCTGTCGCTAGTGACCCGAAGGCCATGATCATTGTCGCCAGTGATATGCAGCTCTCGCCTGAATATACGGTTCCCGGGGCAAGCCATGAGTTAATTGCCGAGCTGACCGAGTGCTTTGGCCAGGCTGCTCGCCGTTCCGTTGAATCCGGTTTCGACTGCATAGAAGTTCACATGGCACACAATTACATTTTGCATTCATTTCTCTCGGGCGGGATTAACCGGCGAACAGATGAGTACGGCGGTTCATTAGAAAATCGGGCCCGCTTTCCGCTGGCCGTCATTAGGGCAATCCGGGCACAGATGCCTGAAGACATGCCTCTATTGATGCGGATCGACGCACATGATGATTATCTTGAAGGTGGCCTTACGATTGAAGAGGTCATTCAATTTTGCAAGTGGGCGAAGGACGCAGGCGTAGATGTTTTAGATATTTCACGGGGGAACATTATTTCCGCCGCCCTTAAGTATGAGGTGCCGCCTATTGACCTACAATGGGGCTTCAACATTGAAAATGCTGCCAGAATTCGTCAGGAGACTGGAATGCTTACGATCGGTGTAGGTCGTATCAACGACCCTGCCTTTGCTGAAGAGATTCTTGAAAGTGACAAGGTGGACATGGTGGTCATTGGGCGGGGACAAATTGCGGATCCTGAGTTTTGCAATAAGGCAAGAGAAGGAAGGGTGGATGAGATCGTCCGTTGTGTCGGCTGCAACCAAGGGTGTTATGACGCCAACGAGCGGGCCGATATTCCTTTTATCAGCTGTCTGCAAAATCCTGCTTGCGGGCATGAAGCGGAATATGCAATTGTTTCCACTGACGCACCTAAGACTGTGCTAATAGCCGGCGGTGGTATGGCGGGGATGGAACTTGCCTCGATACTGAAGCAACGGGGACACAATCCAATCTTATTTGAAAAATCCAACACGCTTGGTGGTCAGTTTATCTTGGTAGGCCTCGCCCCAAGAAAGGCAGAAATGAAAGCTGCTGCTATTCACCGGGGACAGCAACTGCAAAAAATGGGGGTGGATGTCCGGCTGAACACAGCGTTAACGCCTGCTGTTATTGAAGAAATAAAGCCTGATATCGTTGTCAATGCAGCTGGGGCAATGCCGATCAAATTAAAAGTTCCGGGAGCTGAATTAGCGAATGTCTACAGTTATCCGGAAATTCTCCAAGGTGAACGGATTCCAGACGGCCATGTTGTGGTCATTGGCGGCGGTCTTGTAGGATTGGAGACAGCTGAATATTTGCTTCATAACGGCTGTAAGATCACGGTTATTGAAATGCTTGACACAATCGGAGCGGATCTTGGTTCCACTCGCAAAATTATTGTCATGGAAAACCTTTATGGTGCCGGTGTGGACATGCTTACGTCAACGAAGTGCGTAGAAATTAAGCCTGAAGGCGTGGTCGTCGAGCATGAGGGAAAAACGGAAATACTGCCATGTGACGCTGTTGCGGTCGCGGTGGGGGCGCAGAGTACCTCTTTACCGGAGCTGGAGGAATGCTGCCATAGGCTCGGTATTGAGTATCATTGCATTGGCGATGCCCTTAAGCCACGTCGAGCCATTGATGCGACCGCTGAAGCAGCAAAACTGGCCCATGCTGTTTAACCAAAGTAATATTCGCGCTGAATTTACTGTCACTGTTTGCTGATATTGTAATTTTTTTCATTAGTGAGCTCATATAAATGATATCCAATCAGCTTCCTTTATGCTCACATGTTATTCTAGAAAGGTGTTTAGCAGCAAGATATTTAAAGAAGGATGCCTAAAATGTGGCATCCTTCTTTAACGTGAAATATAAATTATTTGACAGCGACTGCCTCCAACAGAATTCAGAAATCACCTCAGCTGGGCCGGCCCCAAAAGATTCGTCGTGGCTTTATCCGTGCCGCTAAAGTAGTCATAGTTTCTAGGTTCGGCTCCGGCACCAAGTGATCATTTTGGTGGCAGTTGTACGGTCGACTCATTTCCTATTTTTTCTACATAACATTACAATTATATTACATTACCGACAGGATTATTGTAATTCTCTCCCTTGGCAGATAAACTAGTACATAGATTAATTGACTGAATGATTAGTAGTAAAAGGAGATTTTGTATGATTAAGAAATTATGTAAGTACACGATATCCGTAGCCGTCCTTGCCACTACGATTCAAGTAACACCTGCTTTTGCAGCACCGGCGACAGTGACAAAAGATCAAATCGAAGCAACCAAGAGCCAAATCGAGGACTTCGAAATGAAAATTGAGAAATTGGATGACCGAATCACCGTCGCAATGGTGAAAAGTCAAGAATTAAATGATCATATTAAAAAACAACAAGCAAAAATAAAGGATACTGAGGCCGAAATTGTAAAAGCCAAAAAAGACTTAGAGATTCACAAAGAGATCTATTCCGAAAGACTAAAAAGTCTTCAGGCAGAAGGAAAAGATTCCCTCGTTACATATGCAGAACTATTGCTTTCATCCGATAACTTTTCGGAGTTTTTAACTCGTTTTACAGCTATTTCAGAGATTATGCAAAGTGATACAGATCTTTTAAACGGTCTGAATGAAAAAGAACAGGCACTTAAAAATGCAGAACAAAAACTAAGCGATGAATTAGAAAATTTAAAACAGAGTCAAGCTGACTTAGCTGCCGAGCAAAAAGAAATTAAAGAAGCTAAAAAAGAAGTTTTCAAAGAATTGGCGAATGCCAAAAACAAATTGCAAAGCCAACAAAATCAACTTGCTCAACAAGAAGCTGAACGGCTGGCTAAAATAGCGCAGCAGCGGGAGGCACAACAAAGAGAAGCGCAAAAGAGAGCTGAAGCAGCTCAGCAACAGCAAGACCGTCCGCAATCTTCCGATAACGGATCGTCCAATTCCAGTCCGTCAACACCGTCAACACCATCGGCCCCACCTGTCAAAGTAACGGGTTCGGCATCAGCGAGCGCTGTTATTGCGAATGCTAAAAAATATCTGGGAGTTCCGTATGTTTGGGGTGGAACATCACCAAGCGGATTTGACTGTTCAGGATTCGTTCAATATGTATTTCGTTCTGTTGGCATCAGCCTGCCAAGGGTTTCAAGAGCCCAGCAAGATGTTGGTCAACAAATTCCTTTAAGCCAAGTGCAACCGGGAGATTTAATCTTTAGAGGGAACCCGGCTCATCATGTTGCCATTTATATTGGGGGCGGGCAATATATTCATGCACCGCAAACGGGTGACGTTGTAAGAATTGCACCATTTAATCCGTCTAAATTTACTACTGCTACAAGAGTATTGCATTAACATAGGATCTTTAAGAGATGCATAGCTAATTTTGAAATGAAAAATAAAGAGCCTTTTCCAACTATTTGGAATTAGGCTCTTTTTATTTCAAACTAAAAAATACAGTAATTGGAGGAGCTAATAGATGAAGGAGGAAAATATTGTTTCGTTTATCAAAGAACTGGAACGATTAAAAAACAATACCAGAACAGCATGGACAAGCACTGGCAGGCACGAAAGCATTGCGGAGCACTCCTGGCGCCTGTGCCTTTTTACTTTCGTACTGGAGGATTCTTTTCCCGATGTCGACTTTAATAAGGTGCTGCGGATGGCTTTGATCCATGATTTAGGGGAAGCTTATGAAGGGGATATTTCAGCCAAGGAGACTGGAAATACCAGTGAAAAATTAAAAAGGGAAGAATTTGCTTTAAACAAAATGATCGAACCACTTTCGCCAAAAATACAAGAACAGTTTTTAGCATTGTGGCAAGAATATAATCAAGCTGAAACAAAAGAAGCTAAATTGGTTAAAGCACTGGATAAAATTGAAACCATTATTCAGCATAACCAAGGAAAAAATCCGAAAGGTTTTGATTATCAATTCAATCTGGAATATGGAAAAAAATACGCAAACTTTGATCCTATTATTCGGGCAATAAGAACAGTAGTCGACCAAGAAACACTTCAAAAAACGACAGGGGAGAAATCGAAGGATCCATCAGCTGACTAGAGTTCAAAGACTAAAACCGGCAAAGAGTAACCTTGAATAAAAACAACAGAGAGCATGGGTGTGCCATGCTTTTTTCTGTTAGCCCAACAGCTATGTGAACGATTATGAACCTTTTTTCAAATCGATTTACACCTAGCATAAGTGGGAGTACTATAATAGTAGGAAAATATTTTTCCATTGTTTTACATCAATAACAACACTTTTAACAGAATAAACTAGCCTCTAGCGAATTTTCTTAATACGTTTGTAAATGGGGGAACTAACAATGAATGAGAAATTAGAGTTTGATACGGTTGATCAAACAATAGCTAAATTGGTTCCAAATCAAGTCTTTGAACAATTGCAAACAAATGAGGAAGGTTTGACAACAGAAGAGGCCACTAAGAGATTAGACCTTTACGGGAAAAATACCATTAAAGAGAAACAAGGAAAATCACTTTATCCGTTATTTCTCGCCAACTTCACCAGTATGCTGGCCATTCTTCTATGGGTCAGCGGCGCCATTGCTTTTATTGCTCAAATGCCGCAATTGGGGATTGCCGTTTGGTGTGTCAATCTGATTAATGGGATCTTTAGTTTTATTCAGGAATATCGGGCAGGGAAGGCAACAGAGGCCTTAAAAAGCTTAATCTCCTCGTACGCCAGGGTAATTCGTGATGGACAAGAGCAGCAAATTTTGGCAGAGGAACTTGTGCCGGGTGATCTGATATTGATCGAGGAAGGTGAGAAAATTTCGGCGGATGCCCGCCTAGTTATGTCCAGTGATTTACGGGTAAATCAATCCGCACTTACAGGTGAATCCCATCCCGTGCAAAAATATGCCGATGCTGTCGAGGGGAAAGATTTAGAAAGCTTTGAAATCCCCAATTTAATTTTTGCGGGAAGTACGGTTTCCAGCGGTTCCGGACAAGCTGTTGTCGTCAAGACCGGCATGAATACGGAATTTGGTAAAATTGCCGATTTAACTCTCAATGTATCTGAAGAATTAAGTCCACTGCAAAAAGAACTGGTTCGGCTGACAAAACAGATTTCCATTATTGCCTTTGCTTTTGGTTTGACATTCTTTTTGCTGGCGATTTTCTTTGTGAAAAATCCGATGGCGGAATCGTTTATTTTCGCTCTGGGGATGATCGTTGCCTTTATTCCAGAAGGACTGTCGCCCACGGTTACCCTGGCTTTGGCACAGGGTGTTCAACGAATGGCCAAGAAAAATGCCTTGGTGAAAAACCTCTCATCGGTTGAAACACTGGGCTGTACCACCGTTATTTGTACCGATAAAACAGGAACGCTGACGCAAAATGAAATGACCGTTAACCATATATGGCTGCCGGGCAGAGAATTAAAGGTGACGGGTAGCGGATTTGCTCCAAAAGGTAAAATTCTCGATAACGGCCGAGAAATTTCCGCAGCTAATGATTCAGCATTAAATTTGCTTGTTACCGCTGCAAGCCTTTGCAGTAATGCCAAAGTGATTCCACCCAATCAGGAAAATCCGCATTACACGGTTCTCGGAGACCCGACTGAAGCCTGCTTAGGTGTTGTTGCTGAAAAAGCCGGTGTCCATGTGGACTTTTTGCAAAGAGAATTGCCGCGAATTTACGAATTGCATTTTGATTCGAGAAGAAAAAGAATGACAACAATTCACGAACTTAACACACAGGTTCATGGAAAAACCCGAGTAGCTTTTACAAAAGGTGCCCCAAAAGAATTAATCGATTTATGTGAAACAGTGAACGTAAATGGAGCGGTTTCTCCGTTAACGGCTGAGTTCAAAGCAACGGTGATGGCCGCAAATGATCAGTATGCCCGTTTGGGTTTGCGTGTTTTGGCCGTAGCGGTCCGCTATATCGGAGAAGATGACCAGGATCTCCCGGCTGATGTTAGTGAGTATACAGTAGAAAATATCGAACGAAAAATGACCTTTATCGGCTTAGTTGTGATGGCTGACCCGCCGCGTCCGGAGGTTCCTGATGCGGTCGCAAAATGCCATCAAGCGGGAATTCGAATTGTGATGATTACTGGTGATTATGGATTAACAGCTGAAAGTATCGCTAAACAAATTGGTATTGTAAGGGGCGATTCTCCACGGGTGATTTCCGGTGTCGAATTGGAAAATCTATCCGATGAAGAGCTAAGGAAATTATTAAAAGAGGAAATTATTTTTGCCCGCGTTGCCCCTGAGCAAAAGTATCGTGTTGTTGAAAATTTACAAAAAGTCGGCGAAGTCGTAGCCGTAACTGGTGATGGCGTCAATGATGCTCCGGCCCTTAAGAAAGCGGATATTGGAGTTGCTATGGGGATCTCCGGAACCGATGTGGCCAAAGAAGCAGCAGATATGATCTTAACTGACGATAATTTTGCTTCGATTGTCCAGGCGGTTGAACAGGGCCGTGCAGTATATAACAATATTCGTAAGTTCCTGCTCTATATTTTAAATAGCAATATGCCGGAAGCGGTCCCTTCGGCGTTCTTCTTATTTTCAAGAGGGACGATTCCATTGCCGTTAACGATTATGCAAATTTTATTTATTGACCTTGGTACCGATCTAATTCCGGCATTAGGCTTGGGATCAGAAGAACCGGAAAGCGGAATTATGCGTAAACCGCCGCGAAATTTGGCTGAACCCTTATTAAATAAACGGATTATCTTCAAAGCTTTCTGCTGGTATGGGATTTTGGCATCAGTCATTTCCATGTGTGGATATTTCTTTGTCAACTTTTCCCATGGATATTCAGCAGCGGGGTGGGCGGAAAAGGGCAGCAATGTTTATCTGGTGGCAACGACGATGACATTGGCCGGTATTGTGTTTAGTCAAATTGGTGCCGTAATGAATTGTCGTACGGAAAGACAATCTGTTTTTAAAAAGGGACTTTGGAAAAATCCTATCATAAATATCGGAATTGCTGCAGAAATCCTTTTTCTGGCTCTCATTATGTACGTTCCTTTATTACAGGACGTCTTTGGGACAGCACCAATTGGGACAAAGAATTGGCTCCTCCTTTTCTGTGTGCCGCCGATCATTCTCATGATTGAAGAAATTCGTAAAGCTGTTTCCCGAAGGCTGACCCATCATGATTAAAAATAATCCAAGGATCTCGTGAACGAGAACAATTTCACGAGATTCTTTTTTTGGCTACCATGAAAGTATAACTATTTTCATTCTTTCTTTGTGGTACAGCGTTGATTTTGCACTGCATGATGGGCTATAAAAAAGTATAAAATTTTTCCACGTCTCATAAATTTAACTATGCCTCATGAACCGCCCTTAAGGACTCGCCAGTCAGCGAGTTTTCAATTTTGATGATAGGATTTGCAAAAATGTTAATAGAGTAGTTAATTCTGAATAGATATACTTTTCGGAAAATATATTGAATTAGTGAAATCAATATGTTACTATTTTTTTCAGAAGGGGGATGAAAGTGAAGAAGAAATCACTGAAGGAAAGGATTATTGACACGGCCTTGGTGCTATTTGAAAAAAATGGCTACCACGGGGTGACCGTAGACCAGATTGTTGAACAATCTGGAACATCCAAAGGCGGGTTTTACCATAATTTTAAAACAAAAAATGAATTACTTTATCACATCCACGACGTTTTTATCTCCTATGTTCTTGAAAAAGCAATAGACGTACAGAATAATCATCATTTTGAAACACCGACAGCACGCTTATGTGCTACCATTCAATCTTTCACCAAAGTATTTGATTTATACAAACCTCATATTACTGTTTTTTATCAAGAAAGTACTTATTTGACTGAAGAATATTCCCAACGCATAAACGAAAAACGCGATCAGTACCGCAGGATCATTGTCCAAATCATCGAGGAAGGTCAGACTAGCGGCGATTTTCGCCCTGAGGTGCCAGCTGATATTGCGGCCATGGCCATCATTGGGATGATTAATTGGACATATAAATGGTTTAACAAAGACGGTCGGTTATCGATTGAATCGATTGCCCAGATCTTTAATGATTTGTTGCTCCATTCTCTCTTATCCGAGAAAGGGAAGAAACAGGAAGTTGTGCAACTTTTTTTACTGAAAAATCACACTCTGACGGCTGAGGCATAAAACAAACCGACTAGTCCGTTTGCAGGATCCCATTAATGACAACAATCGAGGGGGAAAATAATGAACTTTGAGTTAACCGAAGAGCAGCAAATGCTCAAAGAAATGGTACGCGAATTTGCTGAAAAGGAAATCAAGCCATTTGCCCGTGAAGTCGATGAGACAGCGCAAATGCGCTATGAAACTTTTGAAAAATTAGGGGAATTAGGGTTGCTGGGAATTCCGTTTCCGGAAAAATATGGCGGTTCCGGTGGCGACACCATCTCTTATGTTATTGCTGTTGAGGAAATTGGCAAGGCGTGTGGCGGAACCGGTTTGAGCTATGCGGCCAACACCAGTTTAGGGGCAAGTCCGATTTATTATTTTGGAACAGAAGCGCAAAAGCAGGAATGGCTCGTTCCGATGGCCAGTGGGAAAACACTGGGCGCTTTCGGTTTGACCGAACCAAATGCCGGCTCGGATGCTGGTGGCACGAGAACAAAAGCAGTCCTTGATGGCGGGGAATGGGTGATTAACGGTGAGAAATGTTGGATTACCAATGCTAGTTTTTCCAGACAAGTAATTGTAACCGCTGTCACAGGAAAGCGAGAGGACGGAAGAAACATTGTTTCCGCAATTATTGTCCCAACAGACACACCGGGCGTGAAGATCTCCAGCAATTATGACAAGATGGGGGTTCGCGGCTCCAATACATGTGAAATCATCCTCGACAACGTCCGCGTGCCCAAAGAAAACCTGCTTGGCGATGAGAAAAAGGGCTTCAGCCAGTTTTTATACACCTTAGATGGGGGCCGAATCTCGATTGCCGCTCTCGCTGTCGGCATCGCCCAGGCCGCCTATGAAAAAGCATTAAAATTTGCAAAAGAACGGGTTCAGTTTGGCCAAACCATATCTAAATTCCAGGCGATTCAATTTAAATTGGCCGATATGGCAATGGAAATTGAGTTAGCGAGAAATCAAGTTTACAAGGCTGCCTGGTTAAAAGATCAAGGAAAACCATTCGGAAAAGAAGCAGCGTTTGCTAAATTATTTGCTTCGGAAGCCGGGTTCCGCGTCTGTAATCAGGCAATCCAAATCCATGGTGGTTCCGGTTATATGAAAGAGTATGACGTCGAAAGACATTTGCGTGATATTAAATTAATGGAAATCGGCGAAGGAACTTCGGAGATTCAACGTTTAGTCATTGCCCGCCATATAGGATGCTAAACAGGAGGAGATAGGATGTCTGAATTAATTCGTAAAACCGTAGGACAATTGTTAGCGGATCGTGCCACAGAAATGCCGGATCATGAGGCCCTCGTCTATCCGGACCGAGGACTGAGGTATTCGTACCAACAATTTCATGCTGTCTGTGAAAGAATCGCCAAAGGGTTAATCGGTCTTGGAATTCAAAAGGGGGAGAACGTTGCCGCTTGGGCAACGAATGTCCCGGAATGGGTCAGTTTGCAATTTGCTACCGGTAAAATGGGAGCGGTCCTCGTCACCGTCAACACGAATTATCGTACGGCTGAACTTGAATATCTATTAAGACAATCAGACACCACCACATTATTTTTAATCGAAAACTATCGGGGAAATTCCTATATTGATACCATTTATGAGATTTGCCCGGAGCTTGAACATTGTGAGCCGGGAAAACTGGAATCAAAAAGGCTGCCGCTGTTAAAAAATGTTGTCGTCTTAAGTGAAAAAACATATAAAGGCACCTTTAGGTGGACAGACATCTTAGAAATGGCTGATCGTGTTACCGCTCAAGAGCTGGAGGAGCGCTCTCGGTCATTGAAACCGGACGAAGTGATTAATATGCAATATACGTCGGGAACAACGGGATTTCCGAAAGGTGTCATGCTGACCCATAGCAACCTGGTCAATAATGCCTACAATATCGCCCGCTGCATGGAACTAGGCCAGCAGGACCGGCTCTGTATTCCTGTCCCGTTTTTCCATTGCTTTGGCTGTGTGATCGGAACGCTTGCCGCTGTTAGTGTCGGAGCGACGATGGTTCCGGTTCAGGAGTTTGATCCCGAAGTGGTACTGCAAACTGTGGAACAGGAGAAATGTACCGCGCTTCATGGGGTGCCGACAATGTTTATCGCCGAGCTCAATCATCCTAACTTCCCGAAATATGACTTGTCTACGTTGAGAACCGGGGTGATGGCTGGCTCCAACTGCCCGGTTGAAGTGATGAAAAACGTGATGAATAAAATGAACATGACGGAAATTACCATTTGTTATGGTCAGACGGAGTCATCGCCGGTAATTACCCAGACCCGTACCAATGATCCGGTCGAACTGCGGGTGGAAACAGTCGGAAAAGCACTGCCAAATGTAGAAGTGAAAATTGTTGAGCCGGGAACCAGCCGTGAATTGCCCTTTAACCAACAAGGGGAACTATGCACGCGCGGCTACCATGTGATGAAAGGCTATTATAAAAACCCCGATGCCACAAGGGAAGCGATTGATGAGGACGGCTGGCTGCATACAGGCGATTTGGCGATTATGGATGAAAACGGCTATTGCCGCATCACCGGCCGGCTAAAGGATATGATTATCCGCGGCGGTGAAAATGTCTATCCGCGGGAAATTGAAGAATTCCTCTACACCCATCCGAAAATTCTCGATGCCCAGATTGTCGGCGTTCCCGATAAGGTATTTGGCGAAGAGGTATGTGCCTGGATTATTTTGAGAGAGGGCTGCATCGCGACAGAAGAGGAGATTAGACAGTACTGCAAAGAAAGGATATCCCGTCAAAAGGTGCCAAAGTATATATTCTTTACCGATTCTTACCCAATGACCGCATCGGGAAAAATTCAAAAGTACAAACTTATTGAGCAAACGAAAGACCTAATTCCGACCCAATGAAAAATTTTTAGCTACCGTGAAAGGATAACTATTTTCATTCTTTGTGGTGCAGCGTTGATTTTGCCCTGCATAGTGGACTAATAAGAAAGTATAAAATTTTTCCAAATTTTATGCTTTCTTATGTCGTATAAATTCAACTACGCCTCATGAACCGTCCTTAAGGACTCGCCAGTCGACGAGTTTTCATTTAAGCAGCTGGATTGAAAAACAAGTTTAGCAAGCTGACAATCTTGTAGAAAGGAGGGGGGTTGTGAAGGAAATGGCCGTGAAAACAGTACAGCTAGAAAAGCTGAATAATGGAATTGCCTGGATCACATTGAACCGTCCTGAAGCGGCAAACGCTTTTTCCAAACAGATGCTTTATGATCTTCAAGAAGCAGTAGCTGACATTAGACATGATCCAGATGTTCGAGTTGTGATCTTGACCGGTTCTGGAACCAAGGTATTTTGTGCTGGTGCCGATTTAAAAGAGCGGAAGGGAATGACCGATTCCGAGGTAAGACAGACAGTCCGTCTCATTGGTGCCGTGATTAAAGAGGTTGAAGAGTTGCCGCAGCCGGTCATCGCCGCGATGAATGGTGCGGCCTTTGGCGGCGGGCTGGAGCTGGCGCTTGCCTGCGATTTGCGGATCGGGGCAGCCGAAGCCAAACTTGGTCTTACCGAAACCTCCCTGGCGATTATTCCCGGGGCCGGAGGAACTCAGCGCCTGCCCCGATTAATCGGTCCAGGCAAAGCAAAGGAATTAATTTACACGGCGAAACGATTATCGGCCCAGGAGGCGGCGGCAGTCGGCATGCTCGAATACGTCGTTCCCCAGTCAGAGATGCGAGAAAAAGCGCTGGAGCTTGCCGCTGCAATGGTGAAAAATGGGCCGCTTGCGCTGGTGCAGGCCAAACTGGCGATTAACAAAGGACTGGAAGTGGACTTAGCCACCGGCCTCAAAATAGAAGAGTTGGCCTATGATGCCCTGATTCCCACCGAGGACAGATTGGAAGGACTGCGAGCCTTTGCCGAAAAACGGGCTCCTCAATATAAAGGGAAATAAACGATCCAGTTACTATCTTCAGGTGGTGCCTGGCCGCCAAAAGGAGGAACTATAATTGAACGAAGTCAATACAAAATCAGATTACCAGCAAAGGAAAGAAACCGTATTAAAAGGGGGGCATGAGAAATATCATAAAAAGAATTGGGAACAGGGGAAATTGTTTGTCCGCGATCGTCTCAGATTATTATTGGATAACGGTCTTCAAGCGGAGGACGGGATGTTCGCCAATCTACTCGCCGGAGACCTTCCGGCGGACGGAGTTGTCACCGGAATAGGGAAAATTCATGGCCAAACCGTGTGTGTGATGGCCAATGATTCAACTGTAAAAGCAGGTTCTTGGGGACAGCGGACCGTGGAGAAAATCATACGCATTCAGGAGACAGCGGAAAAGCTGCGTTGTCCGCTGCTCTATCTTGTCGATTCTGCCGGAGCAAGAATTACCGATCAATTGGAAATGTTCCCGGGAAGAAGAGGAGCCGGCCGGATTTTTTATAATCAAGTTAAATTGTCGGGGAAAGTTCCGCAAATTTGCCTTTTATTTGGTCCATCGGCAGCCGGGGGAGCTTATATCCCTGCCTTTTGCGACATCGTGGTGATGGTGGAAGGCAACGCCTCGATGTATCTGGGCTCGCCAAGGATGGCGGAGATGGTGATCGGTGAAAAAGTGACACTGGAACAGATGGGCGGTGCTAGGATGCATTGCTCCGTTTCCGGCTGTGGGGATGTTTTAGCCAAAAGTGAGGATGAAGCCATCGCTTTTACCCGCAACTATCTTACCTATTTCCCGAATAATTTTTCCGAAAAACCGGAGAAAGCAGCAGCAAAGCCGCCAACTTCCTTCGAAAAATCAATCGAGGAAATTATTCCAAAGAATCAGAATGCCCCTTTTGATATGTATCAATTGATTGAGCGCATTGTTGACGCGGATACCATTTGTGAGATAAAGAAATTATTTGCTCCGGAATTGATTACCTGCCTTGCGCGGATCAACGGCCAGCCGATTGGAATTATCGCCAATCAGCCGCGGGTAAAAGGGGGCGTGCTATTTCATGACAGCGCCGATAAAGCGGCCAAGTTTATTAATTTATGTGATGCCTACCATATTCCGCTGTTGTTTTTGGCCGATGTACCGGGATTCATGATTGGAACCAATGTGGAGCGGGCAGGTATAATTCGCCATGGCGCCAAGATGATTTCGGCAATGAGTGAAGCAACTGTTCCCAAAATGACTGTCATTGTCCGTAAAGCTTACGGGGCCGGATTGTATGCCATGGCCGGTCCTGCATTTGAACCGGATTGCTGTATCGCCCTGCCAACGGCGGCGATTGCGGTGATGGGGCCGGAAGCTGCCGTTAATGCGGTATATGCCAATAAGATTGCCAGTTTACCAGAGGAGGAGCGCGCCGCCTTCATCGCCGAAAAACGCGAAGAATATCGTCAGGATATCGATATTTACCGGCTCGCTTCAGATCTGATTATTGATGATATCGTCGAACCCAATCGTCTTCGCGAAGAACTGGCCACTCGTTTAGAATTCTATATGTCTAAGTATCTGGTATTTTCGGAACGTAAACATGGGGTTTATCCTGTTTGATTAAAAATATGCCTGTTGCCTGTCTGGAAACGGTTGAACTGATATCTCCAGTATCCGGGCGGTGACAGGCAGTTTTTTTGAGCTGGAAGAGGGAGGTGGCTGCCAGGTTACCGAAAAATGAAAATAGTTATCCGCTCAGTTAGCAAGCAGCAGTCTAGTTGCCCGAAAACAGAAAAAGAAAACATTTCAGTCAGCAAGCAGCAGTCTAGTTGCCCGAAAACAGAAAAAAGGAGCCATTTCGGTCAGCCAGGAGCGGTCTAGTTGCCCGAAAGCAGAAATGAAAAAGTCACGTCACCGACCATGTAATTTTGTAATAAACTTGGCGAATTGATTTGTGAACGGAAGGACAACTAAGGAAGATATAACGTTAAAGATCACGCTGATATGGGCGAGTTGTGCGTCCGATTGATTGGAAAGCTGAGCTCCTAGACTAGCGAGGCCGCCAATAAAAGGATAAAAAGCAGCTACACCTAGGACATTTAACCAGATGTGAGCGTAAGCGGTTAGTTTCGCTTCTTTACCTGACCCGATGGAAGCGAGAAAAACATCAACGCAAGTTCCGATATTGGCCCCGAGGACAATTGCGATCCCTGTATCTAAATGCATCGTTCCTGCTGTAAGAAACCCCATAACAATCGCGGTTGTTGCTGTACTCGACTGGATAATGGCTGAAAGAATGATACCCGTCACAACCGCATACAAACGGTGTTTATCGATGGTCAGCAGCCATTCATTAATCAAATCCATATCCTTTAACGGAGCAGCCAAGTATTCAAAGCCGCGAATCGCCGAAAACACAACAGCAATTCCTAATAAAATCAATCCCATGCTACGCAGATTTTTCTTTTTCATAAGGGCAAGAATAGCCCCGATAATCGCGATCGGAATAAGATAGGATTCAATATTAAAGGTAATTAATTCGGTTGTCATCGTGGTGCCGATATTGGATCCTAAAATAATTCCGATTGATTGCGGGAAGGTAAGCAGCCGGGCTGAGACGAATCCTACGGTAATAATCAAAACGGCGGAACTGCTTTGTAGCAAAATAGTGATAATAATTCCTACTAAAACCCCTTTCAAGGGGGTATCCGTTACGTTCAGAATCCATTTTTTCAAAGAATCTGCAGATAGATTAAAAAGACCTGACCTTAACAGTGTCATGCCGTAAATAAACAATCCTATGAAAAGTAAAAAAAGAAATAACTGGACCATGAACTCACATCCTTCTTCCATCAATATATGAGGTGGATTGGAGGGACATGTCCAAAAGATGAACCTGCCTGTCACTGCTTGTAGAGATTCCACTCCAATGGAATGAAAATTTCTGATTATTGTTAAAACTCTGTCAAATTGTTATAATAGTAAGAAAGTTTTAAAAATAGGGGGAGTGGTGCAATTGGAGAATGTAACACTTAAGCGTTCACTGGGACTATGGGCAATTGTCGGGCTTGGATTGGGGTATATGACACCAACCGTTGTGTTTGATACGTTTGGAATTGTATCGGATGAAACAAATGGCGTTGTTCCTATGGCCTACCTAGCTGCTTTAATTGTCATGTTATTCACGGCGATTAGCTACGGAAAAATGGTACGAGTATTTCCAAGTGCCGGATCAGCCTATACGTATACGCGAGAGACGATGAACCCATATCTGGGATTTATGGTTGGCTGGACAGCCTTACTTGATTATCTTCTTCTCCCAATGGTAAATGCCCTTATTATTCGCCTTTATATGGAATCATTTTTTCCTAATCTCCCGGCTTGGATATGGGTGGTTTCCTATGTTGCGATTGTCACGATTTTAAATGTCTGGAGTATGGGTAAAACCTCTAATGCAAATGCAACTCTGGTCATTTTTTCTCTCTTCCTGATTGTCGCCTTTATCGTACTTGCCTCTATTAAGCTTACCAATGGAATGGGCCAAGGAACCATTTTTACTTTAACACCTTTATATCATTCCAATGTACAACTCGGAGCGGTTTTAGCCGGGGCAACCGTTGTCTGTTTTTCCTTTATTGGATTTGATGCGATAACGATGTACGCCGAAGAGGCGGTTGATGAAAAAACACTGCCAAGAGCGATCATTTTAACGGTTTTAATCGGTGGAGCGATTTTTCTAGTTTCATCCTTTTTCGCCCAAGCCTTGTTCCCCAATCTAGCAAACTTTAAAGTAACCGACAACACTCTGCCTGAGATTGGATTGTTCGTTGGCGGCACGATTTTCAAAATATTTTTGGTTGCAGGGGGATTTGCCGCAACAGCTGCATCTGGGCTTGCCTCACATGCAAGTGTTTCTCGGCTGCTATATGTAATGGGGCGCAATGGGGTTCTCCCGAAAAAGGCTTTTGGTTATGTTCATCCGAAATTTCGCACACCGGCATTTAACGTTATTTTGGTCGGTATTGTTTCATTGCTAGCGATTACTCCTTCACTTGAGTTAATCGCATCCGTTATAAATTTTGGCGCACTCATTGCCTTTACATTCGTCAATTTGTCAGTACTTGCTCATTTCGTCTTTCACCAAAAGAAATATAAAACAGGAAAAGACTTTTTCAATTATGTCATCATGCCGCTCCTTGGAGCCGGAACGACGGGAATCTTGTGGTATCACCTAAGCGCGGATGCCCTGATTGGTGGGATTATTTGGGTCATCATTGGTTTAACTTATATGGTTATTCAATTGAAGATCTTTAAGACGAATATCACAAAAGTGAATTTTGAGGAGACTGATCAGACTTCATCACTTACATAACACGAGTGATTGGGGATAAGTGCCTGTCACTGCCTGCAATTTGTCGGGGATTCATCGATAATTTTGGGGTGGTGCAGGCACTTTTTTTGTATGTCCAATAAAAAATGTTATTTTAGGAAAATAGTGGAAATAATATAGTTAGTAATAATGTTGGAGGATGTTGCATTTTGAATGTAGTTTACGCATTAATTTGGCTGTTTGCATTTTTTAAATGGGGTGACCTTAAGAATTGGCATAAGTACTATCCTACCTATCTGTTCTTTTTGCTGGGGGATTTTTTATATCTCTATTTATTATCTGACTGTTACCCGATGTGGAAGTATAACCCGCAAGGAATCGATGAAAATATCGGATTGACTAATGCCCATGTCTCTTTCTCAATTATGGCTATTAAATATCCCACCACCACGTTTATTTACTTATCCAAATTTCCGGAAAAAAGAATCAAACAAATATTGTATATTACCGGCTGGGTATTGCTTTACATTGCTAATGAATTAGTCGATAACTTTTTTAACCTAATCAAGTATTACAATGGATGGAATCTTGCCTGGTCCATCTTGTTTAATGTCGTTATGTTCATCACCCTTAGAGTCCACTATACCCGTCCATGGCTGGCATGGCTTTTCTCTTTCGTCTTTGTTTTGTTTTTATGGAAAATATTTGATGTTCCGAACGACGTGTTTAGGTGAAATACCCTAACGTTTTTTTAAGGCAATCGTTTCAGCAAATACCTAAAATTGTAAACAGTGAGAACCAACCAGCTTTTGTAATATGATTGGTTCTCATTATTTTTTTGTATAAGAGTATTGGGAAGACCCTCGTTCCTCCAGGCTACTTGAATAGTTCAGGATAAACAGTTTTAGCTACCAGCTCTACTGCTTCGCCGATTCTTGGGCCTGGGCGGGACAGGATGTCCGGGTCTAATTGATAGACGTTATTTTTTTGAATGGCATTGATCGTTTTCCACCCTTTTCGAGCTTTGATTTCGCCAATCGGGTCTTTTGTATAATTCACCGTCGTGACAATGATCTCGGGGTTTTGCTTGACCACATCTTCTTCTGAAAGTTTTACCCAGCCTTCTTGTTTAGCAAAGACATTCTCCACCCCTGCTTTTTGCAGGATTTCCTGCTGGAATGTATTTTTTCCGGTTGTATAAATGTCTGGTGACGGGCTGATTTCGAAGTAGACCCGCTTTTGTTTCTCTATGCCTTGTAGTTTTTCTTCGACATGTTTAACTTGTGACTGAATCTCTTCAACAAGCTGTTCGCCTTTCTCTTTAACCCCCATGACCTCAGCAATTTGTGCGATATCGCCATAGACATCTTCAATAGTAGTAGCCGATTGAATCACAAAAACGGGAATGTCGGCATCTTCCAGCGGTTTAAGCGCGTTTTTATCTCCAATTGTATAGGCCAACACTACATCAGGCTTGAGTTCGATAATTCTTTCAGCATTCATTTTAACAGAATCAGATACCCGCTCAATCTTACTTGCCTCTTTTGGATAGTTATCAAAGTCAGTCACACCGATGATTTTATTACCGGCACCCAAGGCGAATAATATTTCCGTGTTGCTTGGCTGCAAGGATACGATCTTTTCCGGAACCTTTTTAAAAGTAATTTTTTTCCCTCTGTCGTCCGTTACCGAATACGAAGTTGTTTTTGCTGCGGGCTTTTGCGGATTAGCAGTAGCCGTGCTTTTTTCATTTGACTGACAGCCAGCTGCAAAAACAATCATGATGATCATAGTTAATATGCTGAGTAAATATTTCTTTTTCATTGATTTTGACCCTCCAAGTTCCTTTTTTGTCTTACTGGATAGGATTTACTGATAAATGGAATTTCTCGGATGCCGTTCTGCTTGTTGGTATAAACCGCCATCAAAAACAGGACATTCGCCAGCAAGTGAGTGTAGTCGAACAGAATTTCCGGAATTTCTTTTTCGAGACTCAGCTTATGTAGAGCTCTGACAGATTTTTTGGCTTCACTCCTGCAAGTATGAAGAACACAGGCGGCCGTCGTTCCATAAGGAAGCAGGAACTGATCAATGCGATCTTTCACCTCAGCTTCATAAAAATCATACATCATGCTTAATCGTTCTAAATCTTTCTCTTGAATGGCAAGCTTTCCCCGTGCTGAGCCATTAAGATGGTAGGCCATGGGAAGCAGATACAGTAAATCTTCGTGGATAATCGGGATATCCTTTGTTAATGACGCGGCCAAGCCAATTTTCGTCGTTAATGAATCGGTCCGGATTTCAAAATCGACGGTCGAGGCTGACTCACGCATAAAGGGATAACAAAGAAATCGCAAGTCTTTTTTTGGCATGATTACTCTCCTCCTTGTAATTTTATTTTTGTGAAACACCTGCGATATCAAGTTCCTCGGAAGAAGAGTAAGACAAATATATAAAGATGGTTTGTTTATTTAAGTTATCCGACCGACAATTTGTTTTTAAATACAAAAAAGCCGCCCAGATAAAAAATTGGCCGGCTGTAGATTCTTGCTAAAATATGTAAGAACCAGATGAAATCTGCCGTACAATCCTCTTATCTTCCGAAGAGCATAATACGTTCAAGAATAGGCAGGTCTCCTGGCTTGTGCATCATTTTACTCTAAGAACCTTCCCATTTGCCTGAAGTTGAGTCTTTGACTCTTTGACAAACAGTGGCTATTTCTTATTTCATCAGCACTTACAGTTGCGGAAACAGCTCCGGTATTTCACCGGATTCCCTATTAAGCTAACGAATTAGCAACCTATTCCCTGCAAGCTATATTCACTTAAGAAATAGTGTACACTTTATTTGCTGAAAAATAAAGAAATTTGTGGAATACTTGGAGATTGGTAGAAATTTTTGTGGTATTAATTTTAGGTGCGCCAATTGGAACGGATAAGACGCCGATTGAAAGGAGCAACGCGCCAATAGGAGCGGGAAAAACGCCAATTGAAAGGAGCAAGGCGCCAATAGGAGCGGGAAAAGCGCCAATCAAAAAGTGCAACCCGCCAATTGAAAGGAGCAGCGCGTCAATAGGAAAAAGGCACTATGTGAAAAATTCACAGAGTGCCTAACAGCCATTGTCATGATTTCATGATTAGATCATTTTCTTGTTTTAGTTTGTTTTTAGCGATATTAATCATCAGCTTGATGCGATTGACCTGGTTTACTTTGCTGATGCTAGAGTCATAGTCGATCGAAATAATGTTGGCATTTGGATATTCCTTCTTAATGCCGTTAAACATGCCTCTGCCGATAACGTGATTTGGCAGGCAGCCAAACGGTTGGACGCAAACGACATTATCAACGCCGGAGTCCATTAACTCAACCATTTCTCCCGGCAAGAGCCAGCCTTCCCCCATCTGATTGCCGATACTTAAGAAGCGTGATGCTTTTTCCGCCACTTCGGAAATTTTTAGTGGAGCTTCAAAGCGCTCGCTTGCTAACAGAGCCTCACGGATCGGACTGCGATAATATTCAATCAATTGAATCGCTACTTTTCCAATGGCAATATTCAGTTTGGATTTACCAAAGTGCTCCACCTTATATTTCCGGTTGTAAAGCCCATATAAGAAGAAATCAATAAAGTCCGGAACAACGGCTTCGCCGCCTTCTTTTTCGATGGTTTCAATCAGCTGGTTGTTGGCATATGGGTGGAATTTAACAAGTATTTCACCCACGATTCCGACCCGCGGTTTTCGCTCTGGAATCATTTCAATTTCGCTGAAATCGGCAATGATCTCATTAATCACTTTCTTATATGCGCGCATCGAGAACGCTTCTAACAGCTGCTTGCTGGATTCTAGCCATTTTTGATAAACTTTTTCGGTGCTGCCGGTGACTTTTTCATAGGGCCTGACGGTAAGTTTCAATCGCATGAGCAAATCACCGAGACAGGCGGCAATTACCATCGATTTGGCGAGCGTAGGGGAGATCTTAAATCCCGGCTGATTCTTTTTCTCCATCCCGCCGCCGTTTAAGGAGATCACAGGAACTTGAGGCATTCCGGCATTCCGCAACGCCTTCTTTAGCAGCGCGAAATAGTTGGTTGCCCGGCAGCCGCCGCCGGTTTGCGACATAATCACAGCGGTTCGGTCCAAATCGTATTCTCCGTTCTTCAAAGCGCCGACAAGCTGACCAATTGTGATGACCGCCGGATAACAGGCATCATTGTTGACATAGCGTAATCCAACCTCGACATCGGCATCTTTGACATCCTGCAATATTTTTAAATCATATCCATCGAGAGCAAACGCCTTGGCAAACAGATCAAAATGACTGGGCAGCAGCTGCGGTGCAAGGATCGTGTATCTTTTTTTATCACCTTTGGCAAATTTAGGCGGTCTGATTTTCGCTGTGTTCTGTTTATGCTGTAATTCTGGATGATTTTCTCTCTCTTCAATGGCTGCGTTTAAGGAACGAAGACGAATCCGTGCTGCTCCCAAATTGCTGACTTCATCCATCTTTATCCACGTATATAACTGATTGCTTTCCTCCAAAATTTCCTGTACCGCATCTGTTGTGATCGCGTCCAGCCCGCAGCCGAAGGAGGTAACCTGCAGCAGTTCGAGACAAGGTTCTTTTTTAACCACATCTGCCGCCTGATAAAGTCGGGAGTGATAGGTCCATTGATTGACGACATCCACCTCCAAATCCTCCGGAGCCAGCTGGACAATCGCGTCCTCGGTTAACACGGCGAACCCCAATTTATTGATCTCACCCGGAATGCCATGATTAATCGCAGGGTCAATATGATACGGATGCCCCGAAAAGACAATCCCTTTTCGCTGTTCTTTGCGTAATTGAGCAATGACTTCCTCGCCACGTCTGTGCAGCCATTCGGTATAGGCCTCTTTTTCAGCCTGGGCCTTCTTAAGAGCCCTTTTGAGTTCGACTTTTGGAATGTCCTGAAAACATTCACTCAGATTTTTCAACAGTGCGGCAGGATGATCGATCGTTAAGAATGGGTTTAAGTATGTTACTTGATTATCAATAAAGACTTTCTCCAAATTCACCCTGATCACCTCAGGATAGGAGGCCACAATCGGACAATTGTAATGATTTTGCTGGGCCTGATTTTCCCGTTTTTCAAAAACAACGGACGGATAAAAGATGGTCTTGACGCCTTTTTCAATCAAGTTCAAAATATGACCATGTGAAAGCTTGGCTGGATAACAGACAGATTCTGACGGAATGGTTTCAATCCCTTTTTCAAAAATGGCCTTACTGGAAGGGTCCGATAAAACCACCTCAAAACTTAATTCGGTGAAGAAGCGGTGCCAGAACGGATAGTTATCAAACATATTTAACACACGGGGCAGGCCGATTTTTCCTCTTTCCGCTTCATCGCCTTCAAGGCAGACACGGTTAAATACTTTATCCAATTTTTCTTCAACTAAATTGGGATATGGACTTTTTTGCTTTTGCTTTCCGGCCCCCCGCTCGCAGCGATTCCCCGTAATGAAGGACCGTTTGTCAGAGAATTTATTCACGGTAATCGGACAGTTATTCTCACATTTACCACAGCGGCGGTGGAACGTTTGCAGGGTAAAATTGCCGAGCTGTTCCACCGGTAGCAGCGAAGACACCGATTGTCCATCCCATCTTTCTTTGGCAATCAGGGCACAGCCGTAGGCTCCCATCAATCCCGCCATATCCGGACGAATAACTTGTTTACCGGTAATTTTTTCAAACGAGCGAAGGACGGCATCATTGAGGAAGGTTCCTCCCTGGACGACCACATGATTGCCGAGCTGTTCGGCTGATTTGAGCTTAATGACTTTGTAAATCGCATTGGAAATGATCGAATGTGCCAAGCCGGCGGAAATGTCGGGAATGCTGGCGCCTTCTTTTTGCAATTGTTTAACTTTTGAATTCATGAACACGGTACATCGTGATCCGAGGTCGGCTGGTGCCTCCGCCATTAAGGCCATTTCAGAAAACTCCTGGACACTTTTTTCCAACGTTTCTGCAAAACTTTCGAGGAACGAGCCGCAGCCTGACGAGCATGCTTCATTCAGTAAGATTTGGTCAATCACGCCGTTTTTGATTTTGATACACTTCATATCCTGGCCGCCGATGTCAATGATAAAGTCGACATCCGGCTGGAATTGCTTTGCCGCAGTATAGTGGGCCACCGTTTCAATTTCCCCATCGTCAATCCGAAAGGCTGCCTGAATTAATTTTTCGCCATATCCGGTTACGGTGGAACGGACAATTTTCACATCCACCGGCAGCGCTTGGTACAGAGCCGTTAAGCCTTCACGGACGGTTCCAATCGGGTTCCCTTTATTTTTTTCATAAAAACGGAACAGCACTTCATCGGTTTCACCGGTTAACACCATTTTCGTTGTCGTCGACCCGGCGTCGATCCCTAAAAAAGCGTGACCGGAATAGGCTGACAGCGGACTTTGTTTTACTTTTGCCAAGGAATGGCGGCTTTTGAATGCTTCATAATCTGCCTTTGAACGGAAGAGGGGCTCAAGCCGTTTGGACTGGTCGACATTGACAGCTTGATCCATATTCGCAAGGATTTGAATCAGTTTGTCCACTTCAATTGATTCATTATTATTGCTTTCCAGGGCCGCCCCGATCGCGACATAATAATGCCCGTCCTGACTGTATAATATATGTTCACCGGTCAGCTTTAAGGTATGTATGAAACTCTTTCTCAGTTCCGATAAAAAAGTTAACGGACCGCCTAAGAAGGCGACATTGCCGCGAATCGGTCTGCCGTTTGCAAGTCCGGCGATGGTTTGATTGACGACCGCCTGAAACACAGATGCAGCGATATCTTCTTTTCGGGCTCCTTCATTTATCAACGGCTGGATATCCGTTTTCGCAAATACACCGCATCTTGAGGCAATCGGATAGATTTTTTCTGCGCCTTTTGCCAGTTCATTTAATCCAGCGGCATCTGTATTTAGCAGGGTGGCAATTTGGTCGATGAACGCCCCCGTTCCGCCGGCGCAGGCAGCGTTCATTCGCTGCTCAATTCCGTTTGTAAGGTAGATGATCTTGGCGTCTTCACCGCCCAGCTCGATAATGACATCAATATCATTTTCGGTCGATTTTACCGCTTCCGTGCAGGCAACGACTTCTTGAATAAACGGGATACCCAGCGGTTCACATAATCCAAGGCCTGATGAACCACTGGCATTCATTTTCAGTTTTGCATAAGGAAATCGCTCAGACACCAGACGCAACAATCTTAATGTGGTCGTTTTGATATCAGAAAAATGCCGTTGATAAAATTTAAAGACAATTTCATTTTGGTTGTTTAAGGCAACGAGTTTGGCTGTTGTTGAGCCAACATCAAGGCCAACTTTCAGTTCCATGGTTCCCCTCTCCTTGAAAACATCATGTCTTTTTATAAGCTTGCTTTGGTAAAAGAAAAAGCAAAATCCTCCTTGAGAAACACACCTTTTTATTAGTTTGTTTCACGAAAAATAATCATCGGGCAACTAGGAAAATCATGTCTTTTCTGAGTTTGCATCGGAAAAATAGCGATCCAATAAAAGATCAATTCTTTTTTCCATTTCAGGAAACCGAAAACCGGTCACTTTTTCATACAATGGTTCAATCAACGCAGGCAAAAACGTTGCCCCTAATAGATTAGACATAATGATAATGAGCGTTTCCGGTTCTGTTTTGCCGATTAATTGTTCAACCGTATGCTGCATTTTCTTTATCCCGAATGCTTTCATAAAATGGATAAATTCCTTTTGACTGTCAAAAATGATGGTCCCTTCGACAAGCATTCGCTGTGCAATAAAGGGATATTGATAATAGGCATTGATGTATTGAAGCAGAAATTGCTTTAACCGCTGTCTTGGTTCGATCGAATCATCATCCAATATGGTGAACGTTTCCTTTAGGGAATCGACGAGGATTTGGATCACCGCATTGATTAACTTATCTTTGGAACCGAAATGATAATTGACAAGGCCAACGTTTACCTTTGCTTCAGAAGCAATTTTCCTCATCGTTACGCCTTCAAAGCCTTGTTTTTTAATCAGGTTCAAAGTCGCTTTGAGAATAAGCTCCTTCTTTGTGAATTCCGATTCTGTGATATTATTCATTTTTATCCCCGATTTCTGTTGTGTTTTAAACATTGTTTTAAACACTGTTTAATCTAACTATACCAATGTTTTACAAGGTGTTCATGACAACTTTTTGAACTTTTTAGCAAACTTTGCCACTAGTGGTAATGGTTAATGGAATCAGCAGAGGGTGGGCCAAGCTGGGGTCTAGTTACCCAAAAAACGAAAATGGAGATTTGTTCGGGCAGCAAGGAGCGATTTACCTATCCGAAAAAGGTCTAGGTTAGCTCAGGTCAACTGAGAATCAAAAGAAATAAAAAAGAGGTTTTAGTTTTTTCTAAAACCTCTCATTTAAGACATGATCCTGTTTTTCTAAGATTGGCGGAGCAGTTTTTTCATAAGCAGGCAGTGAACGCTCCGCAGGTGGGAGGATCAGCCTAACTGTTTTCTTTAATCGTAATGAGTGATTTGAATACCACATTATCGTCCGTTTGATTGACACCCTCTATGTATATGACATTTTCATCCACTCCTGAGGTGTCTTTAAAAAGCGTGATCGAATCACCAGGCAATGCTTCTTGATTAAAATTGAGATCAATGGTTTGAATCGTGTAGTTTTGGTGATCTGCCACCGGAAAGCAATCCATGATGTAGTCGACATATTTGGAATTGTTTAAATGACCATTAAAGTCGATGTCACTGTATCCGATGACTTTGTCGTACACTGGTTCTAACTTGCCAAAATCCTTTAGTTTTGCTAACTTTCCCGCGATGGCTCGTTTCGTTATTTTCTCCGGATAGTGAATCTGAATGAGGTCACTTCGTTTAATTTTTCGCTCTTTTATATCCATAATCACCCATTTGGATACAGCCTTGATGATTATATTCCCGCTGGCATCTTTGACAAGGTAATCACGGTCAAACTCCACCCTGGTTGGTTCCAAGGGCCAGGTTTCAATCGTAATCTCCTCATCCCAATTGGGCATCCGGAGGATATCGACGCGAATTCGGGTTAAAATCCAAGCTACCCCAAATTTCTTCTCCAGCGTTTCAATTCCAAAACCAAGGTCCGCGGAAGCCAAACTAGCGATATCTTGGAAGTAACTGAAAAGGGTGCTTAACTTTAACTGTTTGTTGAAATCAACATCTCTAAGGTCGATATGGTACTGTCTTTTAAAAATCGATGATACAGATTCCATCTCCATTACTCCTTTGCATCATGTCTTTTTATTGTACCATATCGGCATAAAAACAAGCAGTTTACCGGTGAGCCAGGGCCTGTCTAACTCTAGGGCACACGTAGTTATGAAGCAAAAATATGAATCAATCCGATTAGAATAGCCAAAGCGATCACACCTGTATGGGCGGTTCGCAGAGTTTTGGCTTTTTTATTTTTAAATAAGACTGCCCCCACGATGCCGGCAATTGCCATTAAGATAACTGCGGCTAAGCCAATCATCCCTTCACCTTCCAGTTCACCTTTGTCTAAGTACATGACAACACCATGAGTGATACTTAAGCCCAAGGCAATAACTCCGATAAAAAGATGATATTTTCCAAAAAACTTAGAGAGGGAGATAAAAAGCTTCTTCCTATCGGGGAAATTTTTTACCATGAATTTCGTCGATCTTCTGATTGGAAAAATCAGTCCCGCTGCTCCTATCGCTGCAGCGGTTCCCCAGCCAACCGTTTTACCAATATCCTCATAGTCTTTTTCATCTTTATCGTGTCCTTCATGATGTTCATACTTTTTATCGAAATCATCATCGGCTGAAACAAGGTGACTTCCTGCTGAAACAAAACCAAGAGCAAAAACAAACAACAATCCGATGAATATCACTTTATAATTCATGGAAGGAACTCCTTTCGTAAGATTTATTATCTTTAGCCTAACCGTCCAAAATGAAAAATGTCTGAAAAAGTAAGAGAATTTTTGAACTTCTTTTTGCTGTGAATTGCAGCTGCTAAAGATTTTCTTCTAAAACGAGCCCTTTATATTCGTATCCGTTGAGTGAAATCAAAAATGTCATTTTTCTGACACACAAAATGTTCTGAAAAGAATAAAATGCCAATTTCCTCCTTTGAAGGCGTTTTTTTAGCTTGATATAATATATTGAATCTATATCTCAGAATGAAAGTGAGACGGTAAAATGAAGAAAAAGAAAAATCTGTTTTCAATGGGGATCAAATTGTGGAGCAGTTATATTATTGTATTTTTAGTGATTGTGTTTATATCGTCCTTTTCCTATAAATATATAAGTGATTCAACAAGTAAAATTCATCAAATTGGTAATCAGCAAATGAAAAAGCTTCAATTGCTGGAAGTTTAAAAGAAGATGTCCTTTATATTGGCATGTTTTCTAGTAATTATTCGTTGGATGCCAGTGATAAAGGCAGAGAAAATTTGGAAAACCTCATGAATATAAAGATTGCTGATGCTAGAAAAGATATTAAAGAAGTTCATCAGTTCATTATTAACAAAGAGAATAATGACCAATTGAATATCTTTAATAAAAATTTTGAAACCTATGCTTCTGATCTTTCATCATTTCTTCAAGCCTCTAAAAGGAACGACAAAGAGGAGGCACAAAGAAAATTAACAGCCATGACGGAAAGCGGAAGCAGCACGATCGCTTCTTTAGATGTTTTAACAAAAAGAGTAGAAAAAGATAATAACAAAATCATTGCGGATGCAGAGCACCAGTCAGCTAATGCGGCAAAGCAAATTATTATTGTGTCCATTTTAGCAGAGCTATTCTGTATTGTTGTAGCCTTCATCATTACCAGACGGATCCGTCGTTCTGTCGTTGGGGTTATCCAAAATGTAGATATTACGACCGAATCTGTTATGGAAATTAAAAAGTTGATTGATGAAACCGCCAATAAGGTTCAAATACTTGAGGAGCATATGCACAGCTCAAGTGCTAATACAAAAGAATTATTGGCCTTTGTCGAGAAGCTTGCGTCAGATACCAATGGAGCCAGTTCCAGTATCGATGAAATTTCGGCTGCAATCGAACAAGCGGGAGTATCGGGAAACATCGTGGCATCAAGTGCAGATACCCTTTCAGCCTCTGCTGAGCAAACCTCTTCCGCCATTCAAGAGATGATGACCTCGATTGAACAAGTTGCGTTAAATGTCAGCAGTGCCGGGGCAACGGTTGATCAAATTTCAGCAGCAATCGAAGAAATGAGTAAGTCCATAAAAGGTGTAAGCAAGCGTGCAGAAAGCTTAACGGATGACGCAGAACAAACGGCAGATGCAGTGGAAGAAATGGTCGTTTCGATTAAGCAAATCGCCGAAAGCGCCCAAACGGTGAACCAGTTAAGCAACACCGTTCAAGATGATGCCTTGGAAGGAACGGAATCTCTGAATAAAACCTTACATGGCATGAAGGAAATTTCATTAGTCATAAATCAGGCCAGCGAAGTGATGGTAAGACTGGGAAGAAGTTCAGATGAAATTGGCATGATCATTCAAGTAATCGATGATATTGCCGATCAGACCAATCTCTTGGCACTGAATGCTGCTATTGAAGCTGCCCGTGCTGGTGAACACGGAAAAGGTTTTGCTGTGGTAGCGGAGGAAGTGCGGAAATTAGCCGAGCGTTCCGCCCAAGCAACGAAAGAAATTTCGAAGTTAATCAAGGGAATTCAAGAAGAAACGTCAGTTGCTGTTACTTCCATTAAGGATGGTGCAGATAAAGTCAAGGTTGGCAACCAGCTTGCGGAAAAAACAACCGAAGCCATTCAGAAGATTGTCAAAGGGATTGCGCATGTAACAGAGGAAATGAATCAGATTGCCAAAGCGACAGAGGAACAGACGAGGAATAGTGAAATGATTACCCTAGCGGTTGAGAATGTGAAGAAAAAGGCGTCGGAAATGACGCATTCGACGAAGGAACAATCGATCACTGCTGAGGAAATGGTGAAAGGTATCTCCGGAGCAAGTGACCAAGTACAGCAAATTTCAATTGCCACTGCAGAACAGGCGAAAGGCATCATGGAGATTGTAGAGGCAGCAGAAAATGTTACGAACCAATCTAATACGGTGAAAAATGCAACCCGGGAGCAATCGATTACTGAAGCGGAAATTGTCCGTAATATTAATAGCTTGAAAGAAATGACTGGAATAATAGTGGCTGCTGCACGTCATCAATTACAATCTAGTAAAGAAATGGCTTTGGAAATCGAAAACAATCTAAAACAAGCAGAAGAATTAAATAAAATTTTCCAAGTTCAAACAAAACAATCCGACGAAGTTGTAAAAGCAATTACTGAAGTAAACAACCAAATTGATAAAATTAAATGATGCTTGAAATGGATCTCGTCTGCTTCAAACACATCAAAATTTGGATTTTTTTGGACAATCTCCCACATGGAATAATGGACAAGGCAACGAACCCGAAACAACGGGCGTTGCCTTTTTCTATCATTGATAATGAATTTTTTAAGTAATATTGGTTTATTATGTGAATTTTTTATGTATTTGTTGTTTTAGTAATATTACGGTGACATTTTTCACAGCATCCTTTATTCACACTTTGTATATTGAAATTTAGGACTATGTACCTAACTATGATTAGAGTTTAACTCCGTTTCGATAAAGGCAAACCTTCTGAAAGGTAGGGACGCAAAGCCATGTGCCTAATGCAATTTAAATGCGATGGTTGACAGGTTACCGGATAGCTAAGTTTTGCGGAAAAGCTATTCATTTGTTGGATAGCTTTTTTCTTTTTATATAGAGTTCTGTTTGTTCTCAGGAAAAATGTTTCATACATTGTTAGCAGAAATTAATAGAGGAAAGAGGGGGAGAATATGCCGAACCAAACAGAAAATGACTCGTTTCTTGAAATGTATATTATGGAAACCTCTCAGCTGCTGGAACAACTAGAAGAACTAATTCTGGAAAGTGAGGAAGCCAAACATTTTTCGAAAAATGCCGTGAATGAGATTTTTCGGATTATGCATACGATAAAGGGTTCTTCGGCGATGATGCATCATGAAAATATTGCAGCATTGTCCCATTCATTAGAAGATATTTTCTCTTTTATTAGGGTAGAAAAACCTCAATTCATCGATTTCTCCACTCTTTCTGATTTGATTTTGGATAGCATCGACTTCATTAAAGTTGAGGTTCAAAAAGCCAAAAACCTTGATACGGTTGATGGAGAAGCCTCTTTTTTGATTGAGTCTGCCAAATCCTATTTATCAAATTTGAAAAATAGCAGAGTTGCGACAAATGGCGAGAGTCAGCAGGGAAATGATCTACAAAGGCAAGACCGGCAGGCTGCTGATATGATCGAACGGATGTTGAGTGACAGGAACAATGATGATTTAAACCTATTCCATATAACGGTCTATTTTGAAGCTGGCTGTGAAATGGAGAATGTCCGTGCGTTTCAAATTGTCTATCGATTAAAAGACATTGTCAATGAACTTTATCATATCCCGGAAGAGATCGAAAAGGAATTTATCGTTTCCAGTGAGGTGATTAGAAATCAAGGCTTTCAGATATTTATTCGGACAGAAAAATCTCGTGAGGAAATTGAGCAGCTGCTTTCTCAGTCTAGTTTTTTACAGCAGTTGAAGATTTCACAGATTAACAGAGAAGAAGAGAGAGCAAGTGCTGATGAGAGCAATCATTCACATCAGCGAAGGTCTATTGAAGAAAAGCGACTCAATAGCCAGCACACCAGTTTTATCAATGTGAATGTTTTGAGATTAGATGAACTAATGGATTTAGTGGGCGAATTAGTGATTGCTGAAGCGATGGTCACCCAAAATCCTGATTTGAACGGTCTTGAGCTGGAACAATTTCAGAAAGCGGCAAGGCACCTGCAAAAGATTACCAATGAAATTCAAGATAAAGTCATGGCTATTCGCCTAGTCCCATTAACAAGCACATTTCACAAGATGCACCGGGTCGTCCATGATATGTGTAAAAAGCTTGGCAAAACCGCTCACCTGCAATTAATTGGGGAAGAAACGGAGGTGGATAAAAGTATTGTCGAGCATATCTCTGATCCAATTATGCACTTAGTTAGAAATTCCCTGGATCATGGGATTGAATCGGCAGAAGAGCGGCGGATAAGCGGTAAGCCGGAATTAGGGACGATTACTCTTGAAGCCAAAAATGCCGGTGGGGAAGTGATCATTCAGGTAAAGGATGATGGAAAAGGCTTAAACCGCGATAAAATTCTCGAAAAAGCGAAGAAAAGTCATTTACTACATAAAAACGAAGAAGAGCTGACGGATAAAGAGATCTACCAGATGATTTTCCTTCCGGGCTTCTCGACAAAGGAGAAGATCACCGAATTTAGCGGACGGGGGGTAGGAATGGATGTCGTCGTCCAAAACATCTCAGCCGTAGGTGGTTCTGTTTCCGTCGACAGTGTGCCCAATCAAGGTACAACCATATCTATTAAAATCCCGCTGACCCTGGCAATTATCGACGGGATGAATACAAGAGTCGGTCATTCCTATTATACCTTACCGACAACGGTGATTAAGGAATCATTCAGACCGGGGAAAAACGATGTTATCACCGATCCTGATGGGAATGAAATGATCATGATTCGCGGTCAATGCTATCCGATTCTTCGGCTTCATCAGCTTTATCATACGAAAGCGGATAAACTTCAAATACATGAAGGGATTCTGATTATGGTGGAACAGGAGGATCAGTGTATCTGTCTTTTTGTTGATGAATTATTGGGTGAGCAGCAAGTCGTGGTCAAGTCTCTGCCACCGTATATAAAAAGAATCAAAAATATTGAAACTATCTCCGGCTGTACACTATTAGGTGATGGAAGTATTAGCTTAATTCTTGATGTAACAGGGTTAATGAAGACTAGAATTTGAACGAAAGGAGCTGTAGATGATGACAGAAATAGGATCTCAAGAGGTGGAAACATGGGAGGAGGATACGCAGAAGGACAAATTTCTTACCTTTATTGTTGAAAATGAATGTTATGGAATTGAAATTAAATATGTCACCGAAATCATTGGCATCCAGAAAATAACCGAAATTCCCGAGATGCCAGACTTTATTCGGGGAATCATCAATTTGCGGGGGAAAATTATTCTCGTTATGGACATTCGGCTGCGCTTTAAAAAGCCATTTCAACCATACAACGATCGGACATGCATTGTGGTGATTGATGTTGATGATCTATCAATTGGTCTGATTGTCGATAGTGTATCGGAGGTTCTTTCGATACCGGACAGCGAAATTGTCGCTCCACCTGAAATCCATCAAAAAGGAAACAAATATGTGATGGGTGTCGGCACCGTAGGGGAGGACGTGAAATTAATCTTGGATTGCACCAAGCTGTTAAATACTGACGAAGCCCAAACTTTAGAAACAATCGGGAAGGAGCATTAGCAATGAACTGGTTAAGAAACGTGAAAATGAAGTCGAAAATATTGTTTTGTTTTTCCCTCAATGCCTTTTTAACCGTTATCGTTGGTCTGATTGCGATCAATTATGGAGATCAGTTAAGTCAAATATCTTTATTTACTAGTATCGTCATTGCTGCCATCCTCTTGAATTTATTCCTGGGATTATTCCTTTCTGGCGTGATTGGCAGACCGCTTCAGAACCTGATTCATAGTGCCAACAACATAGCAGAGGGGAATTTTGCTGTAGACCTTGATGTTGAGCGTCAGAGATGAATTTGGCCAATTAATGACATCGTTCGCAAAAATCTTGACCACAACTCGTAATCAAGCCGAAGCTGCAAATAAAATTGCTTCCGGCGATCTCGATATCCATGCAGAAGTGAAGTCTGATCAGGATATCCTGTCACGGAGCTTGAAACAGGTTGTTGAAACACTTAGAACCTTAATGCATGAAATGACCCAGATGTCTAGAGAGCATGATGCTGGGGATATTGATGTGTTCATTCCCGATGGCCAATTCAACGGTGCTTACAAGACAATGGCTCAAGGCGTTAACAACATGGTAAAAAATCATATCAGTGTAAAGAAAAAAGCGATGGCTTGCATCGCCGAGTTTGCCAACGGTAATTTCGATGCTGATCTGGAAAAATTCCCGGGTAAGAAGGCGTTCATTAATGATCATATCGAAGGTTTGCGAAAAAATATTAAACAATTTATCGCCGAAATGACCAAGATGTCGGCCGAACATGATGCCGGGGATATTGATGTTTACTTACCGGAAGAAGAGTTCCAGGGTGACTTTAGGATCATGGCCCAAGGCGTCAATACGATGGTTAGAGGACACATTAACGTGAAGAAAAAAGCGATGGCTTGCATCGCCGAGTTTGCCAACGGTAATTTCGATGCCGAACTGGAAAAGTTCCCGGGTAAAAAAGCATTTATTAACGATCATATCGAAGCATTGAGAAAGAATCTTAAAGACGTGAATGCGGAAATTAGGAAACTGATTGTTGCCTCTAATGAAGGTAAGCTTAGTGAAAGAGCCAACATCGAACTCTTCCATGGGGACTGGGCGGAACTAATGGAAGGCTTAAACGGCCTCATCGATGCCATCTTGGAACCAATCCAAGAAGCTGCTGTTGTTTTGGATGAAATGGCAAAAGGAAATCTTCACGTCAGCGTAAAGGGAGAATACAAAGGCGACCATGCTAAGATCAAAAACTCGTTAAACGGCATGGGTGCTACATTATCAGGCTATGTAACAGAAATTTCCCAAGTTTTGGCAGAAATGGCAGACGGTAACTTAGATGTTGCGATCATCAATGATTACAAAGGAGATTTTGCAGAAATCAAAGATTCCTTAAATAACATTATTAATTCCTTTAATGAGGTAATGGGAAATATCCAGACAGCAGCCGAGCAAGTTGCCAGCGGTGCTAAGGAAGTTTCCTCATCAAGTGTTTCTCTGTCTCAAGGGGCAACCGAACAGGCGAGCTCGATTGAACAATTAACTTCATCGATTGAGGAAATCTCTTCTCAGACGAAACAAAATGCCGAGAATGCCAACCAAGCTAACGTTTTGGCAGAATCGACGAAAGCGAATGCGACCCAAGGCAACGAGCAGATGCAGGAAATGTTAAAGGCGATGGATGAGATCAACATTGCCTCGGAAAATATTTCAAAAATTATAAAGGTTATTGATGAAATTGCCTTCCAAACCAATATTTTAGCATTAAATGCAGCGGTTGAAGCAGCAAGAGCCGGCCAGCATGGCAAGGGATTTGCCGTGGTTGCTGAGGAAGTTCGCAATCTCGCCGCCAGATCGGCCAATGCCGCAAAGGAAACAACAGAAATGATTGAAGGCTCCATCAAGAAAGTGGAAGATGGAACAAGGATCGCGAATGAGACAGCATCAGCACTGCAAAAAATTGTTGATGATGTAGCGAAAGTCGCTCACCTCGTCAATAATATCGATGTTGCTTCCAATGAACAAGCAGTGGGCATCAATCAAATCAACCAAGGAATTATGCAAGTTTCGCAAGTCGTTCAAGAAAATTCAGCTACCTCGGAAGAAAGTGCTGCAGCCAGCGAGCAATTATCCGGCCAAGCTCAAATATTAAAAGAACAAGTGCAAAAATTTACAATTAGAAAGGGTTATTACAATAATACCTATCATGCCGGGATAGAAGATTTAAATCCGGAATTATTAAACATGCTTGAACAACTATCTGAAAAGAAAAAGGCCAATTTAGCCAAAACTCAAGCTGCCTATGCAGAGAGCGCCACGACGAGACAAAAAACAGAAATTGACTTAAGTGATACTGAATTTGGCAAATATTGAAGCCTATTTTAGGAGAGAGTCGCTGGGCTCTTTCCTTCCTTCTTTTTTAACAAATAGGGAATTTTTCCAATCTTTATTCTTTCCTATGTCGCCTAAATTCAACTACGCCTTATGAACCGTCCTTAAGGACTCGCCAGTCGGCAAGTTTTCATTTAAATTGGCTGGGAGTGATGAAATGTTCCCGTATACGATAACAGATAAAGAATTTCGACAATTAGCCGCTTATATTAAAGCCAATTTCGGAATTTACCTGAAAGAAGAAAAGAAAGTGCTTTTAGTAGGAAGACTGAGCCCCGTCCTGCAACAATTACAGATCGATACCTTTTCCGATTACTATGACTATCTTCTTTCTGACAAGAGTGGCGAAGCTCTGACCACCTTAATCAATAAAATTTCGACGAATCATACGTTTTTCATGAGGGAGGCCGGGCATTTTCATTTTTTAAAAGAAAAGGTCTTTCCGACTCTCCTCCCATCCTTGCCTAAAAAAGATTTGCGAATTTGGAGTGCCGGCTGCTCAACAGGTGAGGAGCCGTATACGCTGGCGATGTTAATTGATGAGTATCTTAACCACGAAAAAAAGCTCTGGGATAGAAAAATTCTCGCAACCGATATATCCGAGAATGCCTTATCGATTGCTAAAACGGGAATATACAATAAGCAAGCGGTGGCCTCCCTTCCTAAAAACTGGCGCTTAACTTATCTCATTCAGCATAATAATGAGGAATTTGAGGTTATTGATGACATAAAAAGAGAGATCGTCTTCCGCCGGTTTAATCTGATGAGGCCAGTTTTTCCTTTTAAAAAAAAGTTTCATATCATTTTTTGCCGAAATGTGATGATCTATTTTGATCATCAAACAAAATTAGCATTAATCGATAAATTTTATCATTGGTTAGAGCCAAAAGGCTATCTGTTTATGGGCCATTCCGAATCAATCGACAAAGAGTATCAGAAATTTCACTACATTATTCCCTCCGTGTATCAAAAAGAATGACTGGAGAAAATTGGAGATGATTCTATGAGAATAAAAAAGACAATCAATGTATTAGTAGTTGATGATTCTCTCTTGTTCCGAGAAGTTATCTCACGCGGGATTTCGACAGATCCTGATATAGAAGTTATCGCAAAAGCAGCGGATCCTTTTGAAGCTAGAGATAAGCTTTTGCAATATCAGCCAGATATCATGATTTGTGATATTGAGATGCCCAAAATGAATGGCATTGAGTTCATCAATCGGCTATTACCGCAATATCCGATACCCGTGATTGTTGTCAGTGTGATTAGTCATGCTGTTTTCGATGCATTAAACGCTGGAGCTGTTGATTTTATTGCTAAGCCAAATATGCGAGAGGCCAATAATGTAGAGGTTTTTATTGAAGAATTGATTGAGAAGATTAAGATTGCCTCCATGGCAAAGGTATTGCCGCGGCGAAATACAGTCAAGCAGTCACCTGATCCCGTCCATTCAACTGGAATCACCAAAAAGCTGATTGCCATTGGTGCCTCGACCGGGGGAACGGAAGCGATTTTGAATCTATTAAAATCCCTGTCAAGTAATCTGCCTGGTATAGTCATTGTGCAACATATCCCACCGCTGTTCTCTACGATGTTTGCGGAGAGACTGAATAGCGAGCTGCCGCTATCTGTCAAGGAAGCGCAGACAGGGGATTATATTGAAACAGGCACGGTGCTAATTGCCCCCGGTGACAGGCATATGCGCGTCAAAAAAGAGGGCGCCAAGTATAAAGTGGAGTGTTTCCGTGGGGAAAAGGTGAACGGCCACTGCCCCTCAATTGATATTCTCTTTGATTCCGTTGCGAAAGAAGTGGGAAAGCAGGCGATTGGCATTATTTTAACCGGTATGGGCTATGATGGTGCAAAAGGATTACTGGCGATGCGGCGAAAAGGAGCCCGAACGATTGGCCAGGATGAGAAAACTTCCGTTGTCTATGGAATGCCAAAAGTGGCGTTTGAAATCGGTGCAGTGGAAAAACAAGCAAGCCTGTCCGCCATTCCCGATGTTTTATATTCGATGATTTAGGTTATTTTTTTCAATAAAAAGGATCATGCTCCGCCTTGATTTTATCGAGACGGAGCTTTTTTTCAAAAAAATGAAGGCGGCGTTAATGGAAGTTATGTTGAACTACCTTAAATTATAGTAAAATATTCCTATAGAAAGGGGGGAGTTCATTGAATAATCTAGAGGTAATGAAACAACGAAACCTGTTCATTATTAAGGCAACATGGTTGTTCTTCGCAATTGATATTCCTATCAATCTATTACAAGGCAATTTTGCAACAGTAAAAGTATTAATCGTTGTCGCTATTCCTGCTTTAGTCTTAATGACGTATTTAGTCAAGAAAAATACCTCAGCTAGACTCGTGATGGATTTAGATCTTATTTTGATTTTGGCGGTCTTATTTATTTTAAATATAAAAGCGGCCAATGTTGTCAATTTATTTTTTCTCATCCTCCCTCCGATCATTAGTGTCTTGTATCGCAATTGGAAGTATATCTTCATTACGACGATGATTAGTGCTGCCGCCTTTAGTTACTTTCTTCTTTTGCATGGAGCAAGCTACTTTACCGACTGGGAGGCGACTGATGTTATTTATTTTCTGTTGTTTTTCCTTTTATATGCCGTCTTGAATATTTATGAATCCAAATATTCCGAGAAGGCGGAAGCTCTAATTCAAAAACAGGAACAAATCTTGAAGGAAAGTGAAACAAAATATCGTTTAATTGCTGATAATATGTATGATTTCGTGACTGTTTTAGCTCCGGATGGCAAAATTCTCTATGCCTCTCCTTCGCATGAAAATGTCATGAAAATGAATCCTTCCGAACTGGAAGGGACCTATTCCCATGCTTATATTCACCCGGATGATCTTGACTCATTCCTAAGCAAATTTCATTCGATGATCGAAACAGGAACAAACCTGAAGGCAGATATCCGCTGGAAAGTGGGCGCTGAATGGATCTTTCTTGCCATGAGGGGCAAGCCGGTTGTCGAAAAAAATGGGAAGATTCAAAAGGTCGTAATGGTTTCTCGTAATATTACCGAGCGTATCAAAATGGAACAAAAGATCAAACAAACGTCTGCAAGACTTGAAGCATTAATTTCCCATCTTCCCTATGGGATTTTAGCATTAGATAAAAACAATCAAGTGCTTTTAGTCAATCAAAAGTTAAGGGAGATCTTCACAAATTCGTCTTTTTCCCAAGAAATTATTGGAATAAAACCTATTGAAGGATCGGCGCAGGGAAAAAATATTTTCCTCGAAGGAGATCTTTATGAAAAAAGAAACCGGGAAATTCTCGAACATTGTGAAACAGTTTTGGATGAGGAGTGGAAATTGAAGGACGGACGAATCATTAGCCGTGATGCCATTCCTATCTTTGTTAACGATCAGCTTGACGGTTTCCTCTGGCAGTTTAAGGATATAACCAAACAAAAGAAACTCGAAAAACACCTACAAGAGGCATCACTAATGGATGGGTTAACGAAGATCCACAATCGCCGCTACTTCGATGAAACGCTTATACGGGAATGGCGCCGCTGTGCCAGAACATCGCAGCCTCTTACGTTAATCATGCTCGATATTGATGATTTTAAAAAATATAATGATACATATGGTCATTTACAAGGAGATGCAAGTATCATTCTTGTAGCTCAAACAGTTCAAGAAACACTTAAGCGGCCGGCTGATGTTGCCTGCCGTTACGGCGGCGAGGAATTTGCGGTCATTTTACCGGAGACCCATCAAGAAGGCGGGATGAAGATAGCGGAAAAAATTCGTTCGGCCATTGAAAGGCTGGAGATTCCACATGCAACTTCTTCTGTTAGTACGGTTTTGACTTGCAGTCTTGGCGTGGCAACCATTATTCCAATCCCTTCGATTGATTTCAAAGAACTTATCGGGATGGCCGATAAGGCGCTTTATGTATCCAAAACAAAAGGGAAAAATTGCGTCAACGCCTTCAAGTAATTTAGTTTTTGCTATTTAAGAATAAACATCAATAATTGAGGGAACTTTTCTACCCGGGCTTCCGTATATCTGGTTATAAAGCTGATTCTCTAGACTTATATTTTAATATGTTTTGAAAATTTGATGGAAAAGTAGAGGTAATGGTCAATGAAGGAGGGGCTTATCATTCATACAAATGCCTGCTACCAACGGGCAGAGCAGCAGGCGGCAAAATATTTTCAGTCATTAAAAACGCTGGTCTCACAAAAGACCTATATCTCTACCTTAACAAAAGACTTCCATGTGTGGAAACAAAGTCATATCCGCCATTCTTTGTTTTCACTGGGAAAGCAAAAAGCGGATTCCCGCGGTTACGACTATTATCTTCGCTGGCTCGATTATCGAGGTAAACTGGATTCATATCTCGACCGAAGCATCTCCTATATTTATATGCGGGATTTGGGAAAAGCTCTGGATTCACCCGATACCCAGGCCGAGATCCGGCAGGCAGTGAACCGGTTAAAAATATATTTGAGGGGACATGACGACAAAGCGAAAGATTTCAGCATGGTTGGGCTATACCGCTGGGCCCAGAAGGAAGGGATTGAATCCACTTTTATCTGGCTGGCGGAAAAATTAAAGAGGGTATCTGCCCATATTCCGCAAGGCTTGGATGCCGTTCAGGCCCAGCGAAAATTGATCAAAATTATTGCCGGGGTAAGCATGCATGCACTTGATGAGATGGGGGATCGTCTGTCGTCTGAACAACGGGCGAAGAAACTGGACGAAGCAATCAGATTAGGCTATGCCTATGGACTGACCTACCCGTTTATTGACGATCTTTTGGACTCGTCAGTTTTATCGGCATCTGAAAAAAAGCAATATTCCAATTTGATCCGTACCACCCTTGTTACCGGTGTCGTACCAAAATGGGGCCATTGGTCTGGAAAAAACACCACACTGATGCGCTATATTCATTCCGAGCTTCGCGAAGCATTTGACTATCTGAAAGCCCATCATCGGGGAGTGGCGGGAAACCAATTTTTCGAGCAGGCTTATGTGTTTTTTCAATCGCAGGAAACAGATCGGGTAAAGGAACTTGATCATGCTAATTACTCCAATGAAGATATCTATATCCCGGTTATCTTAAAATCTGCCTCTTCAAGATTAATTGTCCGCTCTATTGTTGGCGCTTCAGAAGATGAGGGATTTGACAAGCGAACATTTTTTTACGGTATCTACAACCAGCTGGCCGATGATTTTGCCGATCTATTTGATGACCTGAAGTCCGGGGCGGTGACTCCATACACCTACTATTGGAAGTATCATCGGACACGTCCTGATTTGTTAAACCCGTTCGAATTATATTGGGCGGTCATTGCGCATCTAATTCACCATGTCTACCATTCTGACCCCAAAGCCTGTGAAGTGATCCTAGATCGGGCGATTAACGGTTTAAAGCGCTATAAAGTGCGAATGGGAACGAAGCAGTACAATGAGGTGATGGCGTTATTTGACTTTGGCGAGCCGAAGTTCACACAGCTCATCCAGCAGCTCGTACACAAGGCGGATGATGTTGATTTCTTCGACAAACTGCTTCGCGATCATATCATTTCGATTTTAAAAAATCAGCAGCAAGAACGGGAAGATTTTTTTCATACGGTCGATATGGTCCGTACGCAAATCAATAACAGTCTGGCAATTGCCGAGGGCGATTCCTTGCCGCAGGACATCATAACCACGGCAGCCAATTACAGTCTGGAAGGCAACGGAAAGCGATTACGGCCAATCATCACGTGGTTTATGGCGGTTAAAGAATATCGCTTAAATAATGCAGCGATTGTTCCGCTATTGCGATCATTAGAATATATGCACACGGCCTCGCTGATTTTTGATGATCTGCCATCACAGGATAATGCGCAGACCCGCAGGGGACGGGCAACCCTGCATAAGAAATATAACACGGCGGTAGCCGAATTGACCGGCCTTTTTCTCACGCAAAAGGCTGTAACGGAACAGGCATCTCTTGATGCGTTCGATTCAAAAAACGTGCTGCGGCTGATTCAATATTCTTCGCAGACGACAGCAGAATTGTGCAAAGGACAGGCAATGGATTTACAGACAAAAGGGAAACCGTTAACCCGGGAACAACTGACTTTAATGAGCTTTTATAAAACAGGCTTAGCCTTTGAAGCGTCGTTGCTGATGCCAGCGATTCTTGCGGGGGCTGATGAGGCTGAAATTATCGTTTTGAAAAAATTTGCCCGCCATGCCGGCATTGCCTTTCAGATTAAGGATGACCTGCTGGATGTCGAGGGGGACGTGAAGTTACTCGGAAAACCGGTTGGTCAGGATGCCGAAAATAACCATTCGACCTTTGTGTCTGTTCTCGGCCTGGACGGTGCGAAACAAGAAATGTGGGAGCATTATTGCCTTGCGATTGAAGCGCTAAAGGAAATACCGCGGAATCTTACATTCTTGAAGCATTTATTGAATTATATTGTGAACCGAGAGCAATAGGGCATCAAATATTGTCGAAAGGAAATTTTCATGTATAGAAAAAATGGGTATAGATAATATTTTTGGTGAGATACTTTTATTAGTCTTTTTGATGAAGTGTCACGGTGAAGAGCACTTCATTGGACTTTGGAAATTACTTTGAATATAATTATCTTGATTTAAAGATAATTAGCGAATGAAAGGATGAGTGTTTATGACGAAAGTAGCGATTTTGGTTGGCAGTTTACGGAAAGAATCTTTTTCAAAAAAGATTGCTGTTAATGTTGCCGGAATGTTCCCAGAAGGATATGAAACAGAATTTGTCGATATCGGTGACTTACCTTTATATAATCAAGATTATGACGATGAAGGCAATGTACCGGAAGCGTATACCACCTTTCGCAACACGATGAAGGAAATGGACGCGGTTTTATTTGTTACTCCGGAATATAACCGTACTATACCAGCAACAATCAAAAATGCCCTGGATGTTGGTTCACGTCCATATGGTGCAAGTGTTTGGGACGGCAAACCCGCGGCAATTATCAGTCAATCTCCAGGCAATATAGGCGGCTTTGGGGCAAACCACCATTTACGTCAGCCGCTAGTATTCTTAAATATGCCGATTCTTCAGCAGCCTGAAGCCTACATATCAAATTCTGCGGAATTATTGGATGAAAATGGAAAAATCAACAATGAAGGAACTGTTCAATTCTTACAATCATTTGTCAATGCATTTGTTGATTTGATTAAAAAAGTTAAAGCATAGGGTTTAACTAAAGCGGTTGGAGTAATAGCAGAAGTTATTCTGTTATTTACTCCAACCTATTTTTTTAAAAAATTTAACAATTGAACGTACCTTGTGTAATGCGCTATAATTTGACCATCCATAACAGACTGCACCCATCCCGGCCAGTAACATGGCCGATTCGTGCTTTTCATAAGGATGTGGCAAAATGAAATCAGCAATACAATTCAATGATGTTTATTATCGGATTGACAATCTTCCCATTTTAAAACAGATTACCGGTTCATTTTACGAGGGGGAAATCACGACTTTAGTTGGTCCATCCGGCGCTGGAAAAACGACCTTGCTTAAATTATGCAATCGGCTGTTGTCGCCACAGTCTGGGGATATTTATATAAACGGGAAGGATATTCGTGATTGGGATCCGATCGAATTGCGAAGAAATGTGGGAATGGCGCTTCAAAGTGCCCCGATGATTGATGGCAGTGTGGAACAAAATTTAGCATTGCCATTGGAACTGCAAGGAAAACATTTATCAGAACACCAAGCGAAAGACTTATTAAAGGATGTTGGCCTATCGGCAGAGCTTTTACAGCGAAACAGTAAGGAATTATCAGGCGGGCAGCGCCAAAAGGTGTCAATTGCCCGTACGCTGGTGAACCGACCGCAAATTTTATTGCTGGACGAAATTACCTCGTCGTTGGATCAAGTTTCGCAAAAAGAGATTGAAGAGTTAATCATAAAAATCAACCGGAAATTCGGTGTGACGATTGTCTGGATTACCCATAACTTGCAGCAGGCGGTCGATGTAGGAACCTATACATGGGTGATGATGGCAGGGGAAATCATCGAAGCGGGCAAGAGCGATTTGTTAAGATCGCCAAGCAATGACCGGGTGAAACAGTTTGTAAAGGGGGAATGGGGATGAGTCTGACCGCATTATCCATTTCCCTCATTTTTGTGCTGATTCCGTTTATCTTATCAAAAACCTTCAACCTTGGGCTGGAAAAAGATACGATTATTGCTGTCGTCCGTTCGATTATTCAGCTGTTTGTTGTCGGCTATGTCCTTAAATTTGTTTTTGAATCGGAAAGTATTGTTTATATCTTGTTGATGGTGGGCGTGATGATTGCTGCTGCCACTCAGAATGCCCGGAAAAAAGGTGCGGCGATTAAAGGAATTACCTGGAAAATTGCTGTGACATTAATTTTTATTGAAGTGCTTACACAAGCTATTTTACTGGGATTTCAGATTACCCCGCACACCGCTCAATACATCATTCCAATCAGCGGAATGGTTGTTGGAAATGGGATGGTCCTGGCCATACTGTTTCTCAATCGGTTTATCGCTGAAACAGCGGCCCATCAAGATCAAACAGAGCTTATTCTATCGCTTGGGGGAACACCAAAACAGGCCATTCACCGGCAGTTGATTGCCGCCATCAAAGCAAGTATGATTCCAACCATCGAAAGCCAAAAAACGATTGGACTCGTCCAGCTCCCGGGAATGATGAGCGGGCAAATTATCGCCGGAGCCAGTCCGATCCAAGCGGTTCAATTTCAACTGCTTGTGCTCTTTTTGCTATTAACTGCTGCGGCGGTCACAAGTATTATGCTGGGGTTCCTGTCCTATCCAACATTATTTAATAAACAAATGCAGCTAATGAGAAGGTAAAATTCAGTTTTGACTTAGAGCGATTGCTCTAAGTTTTGTGCTTTAGAGGGCAGATAGCGGCATCCAATTTGCCCTCAAAAATAATTTTTCAGCTTTACAGGATAGATAGTAGTGTGCAGTAAGCCCTTCTGCTTTCCAGCTGGTCAATTTGCCCTTAAAAATATCAAATATTGGTGGAATATTAAAAATAATCATATAATTACTGATAAGAGGTGGGGAGTATTGGAAAAACTATATCGTTTATTGGATGAAGGCTTCGAGGAAATGGTTGAAATCAGGCGACACCTTCATCAGTATCCGGAATTATCTTTTGAGGAAGTGGAAACACCGAAACTGATTGCCGACTATCATGAAAAATTAGGACATGAAGTGCGGACGGGAAAGCTCCTACCCGCATCACCATCCAAAATTTGATATCGACGAAAGGGCAATGTTAACTGCGGCACAAGTACTCGGCACCGCCACACTGGAATACATGAAAAGAAACGAGAAAACAGGATTTGTATTTCTACCTTGACAAGAACCTTCATAATCAGTAACATAAAACATTATAAATAACATTGAATTAGAAAAAATATAGCTTTGCTTTAGCATACAGTTAATAAATTGAAAAATTGATTGGATGAAAAAGTAAACCCTATATTTACTTAAAAGGTAGACTTATTAAAAGACCAATACTGGCCAGTTAATAGTAAACCGACATTTTTCAGAGATTAATGGTTTTAATGGAACCATGATTCTCTGTAAATGTCGGTTTTTTTATTTTTTCTAGACTTGGATGGAAAAGAAAGGAAAGTGCAAAGTGGTGCAAATAAATATGGTTTCTATTTTCGAAGCTTCGGCGAATCCTGTGGCTTTGCTTTATCGGGGGAGGCTGAATGTTAGCTTTACTAGCGATCGCATTTTTACTCATTCTGGCGGTTTCCTTGCTGAGTGCACTATTTCTGCTGCACCCTAAAGTTCCGTTACTCTTTTGTTCAAATTCATGTCGGTATGGTGACGCTATTACCGATCATCGCGCTGGTGGCCCTTGTGATGAACGATAGGGTAGTTAACCTTGGACCTTTCCGTTTTGATTCCTTGTCATGGCTGGTGGCCATGTTTGTCTTAACAATTGGCTTAATCGTTCAGCGTTTCTCCATTCGTTACATATTTGGGGATCGATCCTATCGAAAATACTTTGCCTTATTAACCTTTACTGTCACTTTTGATGTACTTGCATGGCTGAGTGATGATCTTCGCCTTCTTTTACTTTGCTGGGGAGCAACACTCCTGGGGCTGACACTTTTAATCTATTTGAAACAAGAATGGCAGATTGCCAGAAACGCAGCTTTATTAGCCGGGCGGATGCTGGCTATTAGCTGGCTTGGCTTATTTGTCGCCATTTTATGGATAGCTCAAGAAACAGGTCACTGGCAGCTGTCGCTGATTGTTAATCAAGCTAGCCTTGCTCAAATCAGTTCGTGGGAAACAACTTGTATTGACCTGCTGCTAATTGTCTCTGTCGTTATTCCTGCGGCACAATGGCCGTTTCAGCGCTGGCTGTTAGACTCGGTCGTTGCCCCGACTCCGATTTCCGCGGTGATGCACGCCGGTATCGTAAATGCCGGCGGGATGATTATGGCCCGTTTCGCACCGCTTTTTAGCGGAAATATTACTCAGATCATTTTACTCTTGATAGCAACTATTTCGGTGCTGATCGGCACGGGAATCATGCTCGTCCAGGTTGATTATAAGCGGCAGCTTGTTGGCTCGACGATTGCTCAGATGGGCTTTATGCTGATCCAATGTGCCTTAGGTGCTTATATAGCGGCGATGATTCATGCCGTGTTGCATGGCATATTCAAATCCACGCTTTTTTTACAAGCCGGTTCGGCAATTCATCACAACCATCAGACAGAACCCGGACGTCAGGCTATTTTGCCGACAATCTTAGGAGGAATAATCGCTCTTTTAACAGTTATTGGTTTTTGGCAAAAAGCACCTGGAGATGGGTATCAATGGATCAGTGCACTCATTTTAGGATCATCTGTGTTATTGGCTTGGAAGCAGCTGATTGCCTTTAGTAAAGGGTTGATTGGCCGCGTAGCGGGATTATTCCTGTTTACGGGAGCCGCTGTAATGTACAGCTTTGCCCATCGCGCTTTTGCTCGAATATTAGGTGATACTGTTAAGTCTGGAATCCAGCCACCGACACCAGCAGTTATTTTGGTTGTTTTTGTTTTATTAGCCGGAAGTGCGATCGCTATGTTGGCAGCCCGGCATCGATCTTCCACCGCTTTAGTCGTCATTTACTTGTGGCTGGTACGATTGGGGGAGCCGAAGGAAAAGTTGGTTGAAAGCCATCCGAAGTATCTAACACAATCATTTTCACAAGGAGGTCATTTATCATGAATCCCGTGGCAACCTTAAGTGAAGCTTTCCATTTGAAGCAGGAATCGAATTATTTTGATTTGGATTTGAGTGATGCAGTGGCATCCGCGAGCAAGGTCATTGCACCGCTAGGTCCCCTAAATGCGTTTGCGGCCCGCCACCCTTGGCAAGGATTGGAGTACCAATCTTTTGACAAAACGGCCCGTTGGTTTAAAGAAACTTGTGATGTTGCGATCTACCCAAATAAGCATCTGCTTCTCTCTGCATCGGAACAGGGCGAGATTGATGAAAATTTGCTAGAAGATGTGCTCAAAAAATGGCTTGATGCACAGTCACTGGAACTATCACGCGATACAGCGGAGCGCTTTTGCCGGAAAGCATTAAGGCTGGATATACCGCCAGTTTCCCAACAAACGGACCTTCCTGAGTTATCAATTATGGCGAAAAAACTGAACCGGTTTACGTATCAATTTAGCGAAGCACAGGCAGTAAAAACGTATAGTCAGCGTCTGGAACAGCTCGGAAAAATAAATCTGGCACAGGAACTTAATCGCCATATGATCAAGTGGTGTAAACTGTATTTAGATGAATCACAGGCTGTGTGGTCACTGCCAAACCGTAAAAATGGATTTTATCAAGTTTGGAGGAACCTTATCGGGCACGACCCGGCCCTCAAGGCGGCAATTCGGAAACAACTGAAAAATTTACCAGATCAGTCCGAACCGGCTTTAAAGATAGCGTTATTGAATCTGGGGATTCCTTTTTCCGAGGTACAGAGCTACCTGGAAGCACATTTACTGGCGTTGCCGGGTTGGGCGGGAATGATGCTTTGGCGGTCGCAGCAAAGTCCGAAAGAGTCATCGCTGTTAACGGAATATTTGGCTGTTAGAATCTCACTGGAGCAAGCGGTGGTTAAACCTTATTTGCCACTAAAAATGAAAGAAGAACATGTACCTTTAGAACCGTTGCTTGCCGCGTGGTACCATTGGGGCGACATGCCGATCGACCAGTGGTCACAGCTGTCAGCGCCGGAAATAAAAGCGCGATTGACGCTTGCCTATCGGTTTGATGAAATTCTTCGCAATCAACTCTGGCTCGAAGCATGGGAAAAAACATACGAAGCACATTTAATGAAGCGGGTCACAGCCAGCCGGCAAACGACTGTAACCAAAGAAAAGCCTGCCCTTGCACAATTTGTATTTTGTATTGATGTTCGATCCGAGCCTTTTCGCCGTAAACTGGAAAAGGCAGGTCCATTTGAGACGTTTGGTACGGCCGGCTTTTTTGGATTACCGATAGAAACTTGCGAGCTGGGCAGTCAGCATTCCCATCCCTCCTTGCCGGTCATGTTCAAACCGCAATATAAAGTAAGGGAATCAGCATCAGAATCGGAATTCTCTCGGTATCAACAACGCAACAGTGCAGTTCATTCACTGGGCCGTACCTTTAAGACGTTAAAGCATAACCTGTTAACCAGTTTGGTGCTGCCGGAACTAAGCGGGCCCTGGCTAAGTCTGCAAACACTTGGCCGTACATTCGTGCCACGGCAGGCCGGTCAAAGTTTTCGCAGAATTCGCCAAGCCTGGCTCCGAAAACCAGCGACTAAGCTGACACTTGACAATACCCCCAACATGGAAACGGAACTTCCGGTTGGTTTTTCTCTGGACGAGAAAATTCGTTATGCACGGCAGGCGCTTAAGATGATGGGGCTTACGGAAAATTTTGTTCCCTTAGTGGTCATTTGCGGTCATGGCAGTCATAGTACGAACAATCCATATGCTGCTTCGCTCGACTGTGGTGCCTGCGGCGGGGCCTCGAGCGGCTTCAATGCTCGGGTATTGGCGGCTTTATGCAATCTTCCGGAAGTAAGGGAAGCCCTTGCAGCAGAAGGGATCAACATTCCATGTGAGACAATTTTTACAGCGGCAGAGCATATTACCACAGTTGATGAATTAAGATGGCTTTATGTTCCAGCCCTCTCATCCGCGGCGCAAATGGCTTTTGCGCGTATCCAGGCGGCACTACCAAAGGTGAGTGATGCCTCTTGTGCCGAGCGGATCGTGAAACTGCCAGGTTTGCGGGTGAATGGTAAAAATCCTAAACTTGAAGCAGAGCGCTTGGCTGAGGATTGGAGTGAAATCCGTCCGGAATGGGGACTTGCGCGCAATGCCGCTTTTGTTATTGGTTCGCGGGAGCTTACGAAGGAGTGCGATCTCGAGGGGAGAGTTTTTCTGCATAATTACCATTGGCAAAAAGATCGATCTGGAACGCTTTTAGCCAATATTATTTCCGGGCCGGCGACAGTTGCCCAATGGATTAATTTGCAATATTATGCCTCTACTGTGGCACCTCATTATTATGGGAGCGGGAATAAAGCGACACAAACAGTGACCGCGGGTATCGGAGTGATGCAAGGGAATGCCAGTGATTTATTAGCAGGCCTTCCATGGCAATCGGTGATGCTATCGGATGAACAGTTCTATCATGCACCGCTCAGGCTGTTAATCGTAATAGAAGCACCAAGTGAATATATTGAACGGTTGTTACATCAGGACCATGAATTTCGCCAAAAGCTTCGAAATAGCTGGATTCGGCTTGCATCCATTGATCCGAAAGGAAGCTGGAAGAGCTGGTCTTAATTGAAAGAGAATGATAGGAGGGAAGCAATTTTTTATGGTAAAAACCAAAGGAACGATAGAAGCAGAAATCAGTAAGGCATTAACACATTGGGAGAAAAGTTATCTTGGACGAGGTTCCGTTTCAGTTAAATCAGATATTTTACGAGATATGATTATCGTTGTTTTAAAAGGCATCTTAACTCCAGCTGAATACTCACTATGCCAGGATAAAGAGGGATTATTATCAGTTAAGGAAAATCGTAATAGTTTAGTCGAATCAGGTATTGACGACTTAAAAGAGATCATTTCAAACATTACCGGACACGAAGTAGTAAGTTTCCATACTGACATTAGCACCCGGACCGGGGAAAGGGTCATCATTTTTAAGCTTTCGGTTGATCTGCAAAGCGAATTGTCATAACTGAGATGGGCCAGGACGATAGCCCGAAGCACGGGGCGGTCAGGTCAACACACGCAGAACCACAGCAGCCGAACCCGACACCCGATTCTTTAGTGAGGTGAATTTGATGCGTACAACTGAAGAGAAAAAAATACTTTTTGTCCTTGGCAATGAACAAAAGCCGGACCGATTTCTTGAAAAATTATCTGGTATTCAGCGGGAAAATATCATTATTATTCAAAGTTATGGTTCAACTATTGCACCATTCGGCGATATCATGCGTGACATGATTTTAGTAGTCCACTTGGAGAATGTCGACGAAATTTTTGTCGCTGCGGCAACGAACGGCCAACATAAAACAAGCGAGATCGAAAAGATCATTTTTGAAAATAAAGAATTACAGCAAAAAATTCAAACCCTAGATTACCTGTTTAAAAATTGCATGCCAGAATTCCCTAATGTGACTCTTCGTGAATGGTTTTCAGTCAGTCATACTCATCCTGATGTGGTTCAGCATAGTATTAACTTCATCCGCCAGCACCCCCTCATCCCGGCTCATATTAAGGTTTCGGAATTGAGTTTAAACGAAGATCGGCTCTGTTAAATGAACATCCCCCCTGCCTTGGATCCTCCGGGAGTTCAAGGCGGGGGGTTATTTACCGAACGATTCTTTTAAAATCCACCCTTCCTCATTCACAAATAAGTCGATTGCCGACTTTTCTCATTGGTTAGGGCTTGTCAATGTCCTTACTAATTATGCTTTCGTACGTTTCGATGGCAAAATCTTTGTACGGTGTAGGCGGCATTGATTTGAAATTCTCCACCGCTATCATGGCCGCTTGAATGGCTTCCTTTTGCTGCTTCAGTTCGCTGTAGCATAGCGCCCTATACGAATCTTTAATATAAAACAATGATAAATCGTACGGATGGTGGGCATAGGCGGGGATTTCCACCTTTTCCAGACAGGCAAGCGCTTCCTGCCACTGTTTTAAACCATATAAAGACTTTCCTTTTTCAAGTAGAAACCAGAACTGATAATCCCTATCGGTTGCGGGATCTGCTAAATACTTGTTGCAAATTTCCAGGGCTTGATCATATTTTTGCTCTTCCGCATTAAGCGATAAGGCGTGAAAGAGATCATAAAAAGTAAGCGATTGTAGGTCCTCGGCGAAATCGCCGTATTGTTTTACTTTTTCGGTATAATGCAGCTGCTGTTGTTTATTTTTCTTCATCAATCCATGTGCGGCCGCAAGCCGGTATAAATCATCAATCCGGTAAAAAATGCGGTGCTCCTTGGAAAATTGAATTGCCTGTTGCATCACATCAGCCGCTGCCTCCGAGTCGCCCACGGCAAAATGGAGAATCGCTTCATTATAATCCAGGTCAACTCTGGTCATCGGGTCAATGAAATGATGTTTTGCTTCGATTTGTCTTCGTTCCTGTAAGAAAATTTTTAAAGACTCGGCATAGTCATGTTCAACAAACTTTATCATTGCCCAAAAGATGCCAATGCTTGCCCGTTTGGCAGTTAAGTTCATTTCATCATACATCTTTGCTGCTTTCTTCGAAAGCTCCTGCCAGCCGTCAAGTCCTTCCTGTTGCAGGCTGCGGCTGTAAATTTCCAGTAACCGTGCCGACTCATAGCCCTGGGAGAGGTGTTCAAGGTAAGGCCCAATCAGGTCAATCAGCTGTTTAAATTTGTCCGTTTCCTCACCTATTTCGATCCCTTTATTATAAAGCTTTTCAGCCTCGTCCAGTATTTCCCGCAATTTAAGGGAACTTACCTCTTCCAAAAGTTCACTTACTTCCACACCTAATCTTCCAGCGATATAGGTCAAGCTCTCCATGGAAGGATTCGCCTTATTATTTTCAATCAGGCTGAGCATTCCTTTTGTCAGTTCATCTCCGGCTAGAGCTTCTAGCGTCATTTTTTTCTTTTTGCGAATTTCCCGAATACGTTCTCCTAACATGTAAACTGATTCACTCCTAGGCAATTTTATTCATTAGTTTAATTATATTAAACTTTAGCTTGAAATGGAAGAGGGTACCATGTTATAATTTGTTTAATAAAATTAAACTTTTGGAGTGGTTATTGATGAATGAAGCATTAAAATTAAAAAGAGCGACATACCATCTTTGGACATTTACCGTCAGCAAGCTGATTTCTGCTTTCGGGGCACAGGTGTATGCCTTTGCCATTAGTTTTTATATTTTACAAGCGACGGGTTCGGCGACAAGTTTTGCCGCCAATCTAATTTGCAATATTTTACCGCGGACGCTTGCGGCACCGTTTGCCGGTTACATTGTTGATAATTATTCGCGGAAAAAGGTGGTAGTTTTTTCGCAAATCGCCACTACTTTGGCAATTGGGGGACTGCTCCTCGTCAGCTTCACATCAGGATTATCGCTCACCGCCATTTATACAACCTCTTGTGTCTTATCGCTTACATCAGTCTTTTCCGGAGTCGCATTTACATCTTCCATTACTGGACTTGTAGATAAACAGCGGATTCAAAAAGCGATGTCGTTAAATCAAATGTCAATTTCGTTTGCTTCGATTGGCAGCCCCGCTGTCGGCGGCTTGTTGTATGGTGCTGTTTCCATGTCCACTTTCCTGATTATCTATATGGCTGCATCGAGTATGGCCGTTATACTGGAATCAACGATGAATTTCAAGCTATACACCAGTCATGATTTAGTAGAAGAGGACGAAAAGGAACCACTTTGGCAAAGCATGAAGTCCGGGTTTATCTATATAAAAACCCAATCACTGCTGATGACCGTCATTTGGATTGCGCTTTTGGTTAATTTTCTGTTCGGGGCATACGAGGTCGGCTACTCGTTTATTTTAATCGAAAAACTGAAAATGGCCTCCCAGCAGTTTGGTTTAACCGAAGGGGCTTTCGCTGCGGGGATGCTGCTGTTATCGATTTATTACTCGGTTCGGAAAGAGGTCAAATATCCATTATTGGTTTCCAAATGGGGGATCATTGGCATGGGCGTGGTTATGACTGCACTTGTTCTGCCATTAATGCTGAAGTTCCCAAATCATTCGATATTTGTTTATTATATTGTGCTGCAGCTGGGATTAGGAGCCGCGTCGATCATTACGAACACGCCGATCATGGTGATTTTGCAAAAACAAATTGATGACCGTTTTAAAGGCCGGGTATTTTCCATCCTCGAGACAATGGCAATGGCTTTGATGCCGCTTGGCATGGTGCTGTACGGCTTCTTGTATGACGTATTTCCCGCCCAATGGATTATGATTGTCTCAGCCGCTCTGTTTGTTGGCGTCATCCTTGTTCTGGCCAGACCTTCTGTGATACGCAAAGTGCATCCGGAAATTGGAGCTGGTAAGGCCGTCAGAATCAAAAAAGTTCCATCAAATGTTTGATTTTTAGCGCTTGTTATCTCTTATAATAGAAGAAGTAGTGGTTAATAAAAAGGAGCGGATTGGCAATGTTTGCAGCAGGTCAGAGGGAAATGCAGCAAATGGATCAGTTTACAATTGATAAAATCGGCTTACCGGGAATCGTTTTAATGGAAAACGCCGGAGCCAGGGTGGTTGAGGAAATATTAGCTTCTACTCCTTGTGAGCACCCCAAAGTATTAGTCCTTGCCGGCGGAGGGAATAATGGCGGCGACGGTTTTGTTATCGCCCGCAGGTTGTATGATTCAGGCCTTGAGCCGCTGCTTTGCTTACTTGTGAATCCAGAGCGGCTCAAGGGAGATGCGCGGCTTCAATTCGAAGTGTATCAGAATCGCGGTTTGCCGATTTTTTTCCTTCAAGAGAATACGAAGGCTGCCTTTCAAAAAGAATTGGCTCGTGCCGATATAATTGTTAACGCAATCTTAGGAACAGGTGTAAGCGGACCGGTTAGGCCGCCGTTTGATCTGGTCATTTCGCTGGTAAATGAACATAAAGGAAAGAAATTGGTGATTGCTGTTGATATCCCTTCAGGTGTTTCGAGTGATACCGGGAAAGTCGTCGGAAAGGCCATTGAAGCAGACAAAACGGTGACATTTGTTTTTCCGAAAAAAGGATTTTTCCTGCAGGATGGGCCACGTTATGTTGGAGAATGGAAGGTCGTTGACATTTCCGTTCCGCCTTCGCTGGTAACCGATTTAGGGTTAGACTTGCCAACTGTCATCACGGAAAAGCTGGGGCAAGAAGCAGTTCCGGTGCGCCCACAGCAGGGTCACAAGGGGACATTCGGCCATGTCCTAGTTGTTGGCGGTTCACGGCATTTTGTTGGGGCGCCAATTTTTGCAGCAAAATCGGCGTTAAACTCGGGAGCCGGATTGGTCACACTGGCGGTTCCAGAAACTATCTATCCAATGGCCGCGGCTCAGAATCCAGAGTCCTTGTTTTTACCATTACCCGAGGTTGATGGTCATTTCGCCGAAGCAGGTTTGAATGAATTATTGCCTAGACTGCATCAGTTTGACAGCATTGCAGTTGGACCCGGTATGGGCCGGTTTCCTCATGGGGAAGATTGGCTAAAAACTTTTATGAGCTCGCTGACGACTCAATCAGTTGTTATTGATGCCGACGCCTTGTATTTATTGTGCGATGAACTGGAATTGGTTCGCCGCTATAAGGGAAACATCATTTTTACCCCGCATCCAGGGGAAATGGCGCGGCTGTTAAATTGCACTGTAAGGGAAGTCGAGGCAGATCGTCTCGGGATTGCGAAAAGTTTTGCAATCGAGAATTCGCTGTTTTTGTTGTTAAAGGGTCATCGTTCGGTTATTGCGACTCCTAATGGCGCGGTTTATATTAATCCATTTGGACATGATGCCCTCGGTAAAGGTGGCAGCGGCGACGTGCTGACAGGCTTGATTGCCTCGTTCCTTGCACAGGGGGCTGTCCCGGTAAATGCTCTTATTGCTGCGAGCTATCTCCATGCTAGAGCCGGTGAGGAAAAGGCAAAAGCCTTATCCCATTATGGCGTAACACCGTTTGATATTATGGATGGCGTAAGAGAGCAGTTGAATTTAATTGGCTAAGGAGGTTATCCTTGATTTTGGGGATGCCCCCTTTTTTTATGAGAACAACAAGCGGTGCCGGTGAGGTCCAATCGTTCTCATAAACGCTTCATGAGAACAAAAAGGTCTGATGGTATCATGTGTCAGTTCTCATGAACATCTCATCCAACATCAATTATTATTAACCACTGACTCCTCCACTACGAACCGGTCTTTTCCAGCACCAACTCCGGCAATTGCCATCAATCCGACCACTACACATAGTATAACTAACGGGATTGTCCATGAATGGGTACGATCAAACAAAAAGCCGATTAAGCTTGGTCCAATAGCTGCCAGCAAATAACCTATAGACTGGGCCATTCCTGACAAATTCGCTGCCTGCCGCGCCCCTCTAGTCCTTAGACCAATAAGTGTAAGGGCTAAACTGATACTGGCGCCCTGGGCGACCCCAACACAAATAATAGATATAACACTCATCGAATAAGTCGATCCAAGCAACAGCCCCAACATCCCTGCAAAGTAAAATATACAAATTACCAGAACGATGCCCTTTTGAGTTTGAAACCGCCCGGCTAGGACCGGTGCTAAAAAAGTTGCCGGCAATCCGATTAGTTGCATGAGTGAAAGCAACCAGCCAGCAGTGGGCAAGTTCATCCCACCGCTTTTCAATATTTCAGGTATCCAGGCAATCGAACAATAGAATAAAAATGATTGCAATCCCATAAAAAGGGTAACTTGCCATGCAACTGCTGAGCCCCACAATTCTTTAATAGAAGATGGCTGTCCCTTAGAAGATTTTCTTCTTCTTAGATTTCCTTTAAGCTGTGGCAACCAAATAATAATCGCAATGAGTGCAATCACTGCCCAAAAAGCAAGCGACTTTTGCCAGCCCAATCGTAAACCTTGAGCAAGAGGAATACTTATTCCTGAACCTAACGCAGCAAAGGTATTCATCGACGTTGTATACATACTGGTCATGATCCCAACTTTTGATGGAAACTTCGCTTTTACAATTCCCGGTAACAAAACATTCCCAATGGCTACGCCAACTCCCACTAATAAAGTACCTAGAAAGACGGTGCTGATAAATCCTATAGAGCGAATGATAATACCAAAAAACAACACAAATAATCCAAGCAAAATAGTTTGTTCATTGCCCAATTTCTGCCCTAATCTAGGTGCCAGGATGGAAAAGGCGGCAAAAGAAAGCAACGGAAGTGTTGTAATAAAGCCTGCAGTTCCATTAGATATTCCAAAATCAGCCCTAATCATGCCAATGATTGGTCCAATTGCCGTAATCGCAGGACGTAAGTTAAATGCCACAAAAATGATTCCGAAGAGTAGCAGGACTTTATAAAACTTTTCTTTTTGATTTTCTTCATGCTCACTCATCGAGTTCCTCCGAGTTAAATTCAATATTTTTTACTATTATAACTATGAAATTATAGGGAATTCCAATTTAAAGGTTTACATATTAACTAGTAAATTGTATTTTTTTGCAGGAATGCCCAGGATAATATCGTATTAATATCATATAAAAGTATTTTTCCAACCATAGCCGTGCCTGTTAGCAAACAAGTGTTTCCGAAAAATGATATAATGGTAGAAAAGAATAAACATTTCTAATTCATCGTAACCAAATTGGTGCCTGACACCCAGGTTGTTTATACAGGAGATGACGAAAAATGGGGTTAGTACGAAAAGGAATTAGTGTTATTCATTTTGATGAAACGTATTTTGCACAAACCAAACTGCTGCAATACCCGCATGAGGACTTGGATTTTCGGCAAATGCAGCATGTGAATCTATTTTGTGAGGAAGATTCTTTAACGATTTTACAAAAACAATTGCAAAAAAGGAAGCAAAAAGGGATTACCTATATTGGCAGTGGAAACTATCATTATATTACTTATATCATATTAACAGAAATGACAGAACCGTTTACCCTCATTCTATTTGACAATCATCCCGATCTAGGAAATGATCAAGGCCATGAAGAGAGTTTGTTATCATGCGGATCATGGGTATCGTATGCCCTAAAAGAAATTCCGTTATTGCAGCAAGTTGTCATCATTGGCCCCACCACGATTTCACAGCATCACTTCAATTATCATCACGTTGTTATCTTTCCATTTGATGGCAGGCATCATTATGCATTAAAGTCCATTTTATCTGCTATTCGTACGCAAAATGTTTATATTAGTATTGATAAGGATGTGTTAAATACAACCGAAGCCGAGACCAATTGGGATCAGGGTGTGATGAATCTTTCTACTCTAACTTATTTTCTTGAAGCAATTAGCAAGTATAAAAAGATTGAAGGTGTCGATATATGCGGCGAGGAGCATCTTTCCCCGCACGACATGGTTCTGCCCAATTATCAAGCTAGATTTCGCAAAAATGAAAAAGCAAATCTTGCCATTTTGAAAACATGTCTAAAAGGAAGCCACCAGCAAACAAGAGGAGCATAATTTTACCCCGGAATATAAAAAATACAAGGAACGATTGTATCAAGGGAAAGAGGGATAATGGTGATAAAAATTGGGGTTATTGGACTTGGTGATATTGCCCAAAAAGCTTATCTGCCAGTCTACAGCCAAATCAAGGATGTTGAGTTTCATTTTTACACGAGAAATCGTGAAAAGCTAATGGCGATCGGCAGACAGTATCGTTTTCGGCATTTGCATTTTGATCTTGAATCATTGGTAAACAGCGGTATATCAGGAGTATTTGTCCATTCCTCGACATCTTCGCATGAAGAAATTGTCAGGTGGCTGCTTACCAGGGGTATTCATGTTTTTGTTGATAAGCCGATTACAGATCATTTTGATGGAGCCAAAAGGCTTGTTGAATTGTCAGAGGAAAAAGGGTTAATTCTGATGACTGGCTTCAACCGAAGGTATGCCCCTGCCTACGCGAGGTTAAAGAAAATTTCGGAGCCTAATATGGTCATAGTTCAGAAAAATCGCAGAAATCACCCCGGGGACCCCAGAACGTTAATTTTTGATGATTTCATTCATGTTGTTGATACCATGAGGTACTTGTTCACCCATCCAATTGAGGAATTGCTGGTAAATGGCCGAATCGAGGACGACCTTCTTTACCATGTGGTTATTCAATTTATGTCACAGGGGGGACAGCCATTGGGATAATGAACCGGGAAAATGGGGCCAATGAAGAGATCGTCCAAGTTATGGGGCCGTATGAGAAGGGAACGGTTACCAATGTTTCGCAACTTGTTATTTCCAAAGAAAACGAGAATATTGAAGTGCGGAGCAATGATTGGGAACCTACTTTGGTTAAGCGGGGGTTTCCGCAAATGGTCAATGACTTTATTCAGGCAATTAAGGGAGGAACCAATCCGGAAATTACCGCATGGGATTCCCTGGAAACCCATGAAATCTGTGAAGAAATTATAACGAAACTGGCAAATAATACGTATGAAAGACTCTGAGGACTCCCTCCAGAGTCTTTTCTCTTATCGGTTTGACAGATTTTTTTCTGGTAATAAAATGTTGGCAATTTGTAAATATTTTCCCATAAATACGCCCTTTTTTATGATATGGTCAAAGTGAGAAGGATGTTTCTAGTATTTAAAGGGGGTTCAGAAACATGGGAGCACGTGTAATTGAACCAAATAGTGGGCCAAAGATTCAAAAGGAAAAAGAAGTCGTCAGACAAATGATTGAAATCTATTGCCACCGGAAACACCATCGGGATAGTTTATGTAAGGAATGTCAGGATTTGAAAAATTATGCGTTATTGCGACTGTCATTTTGCCGGTTTGGGGAAGATAAGACTGCCTGCTCTAATTGTAAAATTCACTGCTATAAGCCCAAATACCGCGAAAAAATGAAAGCCGTGATGAGGTATTCTGGACCTTGGATGCTGTTGTACCATCCGATTTATTCGATAAAACACTTGCTAAATAAATAGGTTTGCAGGATTCAAAAGGAAAATAGTACCCGGATTGTTTCACGCAATCTGGGTTTTCTTTTTAATAAAAATATTATATGAAAAATGACCAAAATCTTTGTTGACCTTGACGTTGCGTAAAGGTGTATCGTGAATGATGAGGAGGTGATGTGATGGAATATACAGTGCAAAAACTGGCAAGGCTGGCGGGGATTAGCACCAGAACCTTAAGGTATTATGATGAAATAGGTATTCTTAAGCCGGCGAGAATCAATTCTTCAGGATACCGGATCTATAGTCAAGCGGAGGTAGATCTGCTGCAGCAAATTCTCTTCTTTCGGGAACTTGGGATGGGCCTGGAGCAGATTAAGACGATCGTCACCGACCCCGCTTTTGATGCTGTCAAAGCACTAAGAGAACATCATCAAAAGCTCCTCGAAAAAAGAGTGCAATTGGACTTATTAATTGCAAATATTGAAAAAACAATTGCGCACACAGAAGGGGGAATCGAAATGACCGATCAGGAAAAATTTACAGGCTTTAAGAAGAAAATGATCGATGAAAATGAGAAGAAGTACGGTAAAGAAATCAGGGAGAAGTACGGCAACGAAACTGTTGACCGCTCCAATGCCAAACTGCAAAACATGACCAAGGAGCAATATGAAGAGGTTACTGCCCTGTCAGAGGAGATAACACGAACACTAGCTGAAGCGATGAAAACCGGAGACCCTGCAGGAGAGTTAGCGCAAAAAGCAGCGGAACTTCATAAAGAGTGGCTTACCTTCTTTTGGCATGAGTATAGTAAGGAAGCCCACGCTGGCCTGGCACAAATGTATGTCGAAGACGAACGGTTTAAGGCTTATTATGATAAAGAACAGCCAGGTACGGCTGAGTTTCTAAGAGAGGCCATTCTTATTTATACTGGTATTCAAAAAAAATAATATTGTATAGGTGCCTGACACTTGGATGTTAGGCACATTTTTTTTAATAATACCCATCTATGGGTTTTTTTGAAGAATCATCTATGGTATTATTATTTTAATATTTGTTATTTTTTAATATTTTACAAAAATGTAATATAACTATTAGGTAGGTGTAAATGTGAATAATGAACCTATTTTACAAATAAAAGATTTAAAGGTTTCATTTCAATCGGGGAAGAAGTACCTCCCTGCCGTGGATGGAATCAGCTTTAAATTAAGAGAAGGTGAAATTCTCGGGATTGTCGGAGAATCCGGCAGCGGCAAGAGTGTCACCTCCTTGGCAACGATGGGATTAATTCCAACCCCGCCAGGAAAAATTGAAAAAGGCGAGATTATTTTTGCCGGGAAAGACTTAATAAATATCTCAGAAAAGGAATGGCGCGAGATTCGCGGCAACCAAATATCGATGATCTTCCAAGAACCGATGACATCGCTGAATCCTTTATTTACAATTGGCAACCAATTAATCGAGGCCATCCGCTTACATACGCAACTTTCAAAGGCTGAAGCAAAGGTCCGAAGTGTAGAGCTATTAAAGCTGGTGGGAATACCGCGGGCGGAGGGAATTTTGAAAGAGTATCCTCATCAACTTTCCGGGGGAATGCGGCAGAGGGTCATGATTGCGATGGCGATGGCTTGCAATCCCAGGGTGCTGATTGCGGACGAGCCGACAACTGCGCTTGATGTCACGATTCAAGCACAAATCTTGGCCTTGATGAAAAATTTGAACCGAAAAACCAATACGTCCATTATTCTCATTACCCATGATTTAGGCGTAGTTGCAGAGATTTGTGAGCGGGTGATCGTCATGTACGCCGGACAGGTGGTGGAACAAGGCGATGTCAGAACTATCTTGAAAAATCCACAGCATCCTTATACGAAAGGATTATTGAAATCGATTCCAGACCTGAGAGGAAATAAAGAACGTCTCTATAGTATCCCGGGAACTGTTCCAATGCCGGGGACTGTCCATCAGGGCTGCCGATTTGCCGCAAGATGCGCGGAAGCTTTTGATAAGTGCCGAAATGAGGCACCTAAGTTATATCAATCAAAAAAAGACGGACATGAAGTGCGCTGTTTCCTACATATATTGAGAGAGGGGAGAGACGAACATGTCGGAGTTACTCCTTGAAGTAAAAGGTCTGAAAAAATATTTTCCGATTACCGGCGGTATTTTAGGCCGGAGACAAGGGGAAGTGAAGGCAGTAGACGATGTTTCGTTTTACGTCAAAAAAGGCGAAACATTGGGGATTGTCGGGGAATCCGGCTGCGGCAAATCAACAACCGGGCGGCTGCTCATGCGTTTAATTGAAGCAAGTGACGGCTCGATTATTTTTGAAGATAAAGAGATTACCCAAATGTCAAAGGCAGAATTGAGAAAAATCCGTCGCGATATCCAGATGGTATTCCAGGATCCCTATGCATCGCTCAACCCGAGGCATTCCATTGAGCAAATTTTGGAAGAACCGTTGATTGTTCATGGAATTGGCTCGAAGGAAGATCGCCGCAAAAGGGTTCAGGAAATGCTTGAGGTAGTCGGTTTAAGCAGTTACCATGCCAAAAGGTATCCTCACCAATTCAGCGGCGGTCAGCGGCAGCGGATTGGGATTGCCAGGGCGCTGATGACAAAGCCGAAACTGATCATCGCCGATGAACCGGTTTCCGCCCTTGATGTCTCAATTCAGGCCCAGGTTCTAAATCTGATGAAGGATATTCAAAAAGAATTCCAGCTAACTTATATCTTTATTGCCCATGATTTAGGGGTAGTCCGTCATATCAGCGACCGGGTCGGGGTTATGTATTTAGGCAGATTAATAGAGCTTGCGGAGAGTGAAGAATTATACGAAAATCCATTGCATCCCTATACAAAAGCGTTGCTTTCAGCGGTTCCCATAGCGAACCCCGATCTCCAAAAGGAGGCAATCCTAATTGAAGGGGATTTGCCCAGCCCGGCTAATCCGCCATCAGGCTGCGCCTTTCACACGAGATGTGGAGAATGCATGGAGATTTGTAAAACAACGAGACCAACAGAACGCATTCTGAACGGTCATTATGTTGCCTGCCACTTATATGACGAGTGATGGGCAGCATTGATGATATAAAAACAAACATTTAGGGGGTAGGAATATTTAATGAAGAACAAGACGTTAAAAATGCTGTTAATTTCAATACTAGCGATCAGCATGTTTCTTGTTGGCTGCAACTCGAAAACAAATAAACAAGCAGACGACAGCAAGAAGCCAGCTGATAGCAGTGCTCCTGCAAAGGATACGCTTGTCTATGGCCGTGGCGGTGACTCCGTTTCACTCGACCCGATCACGACAACAGAAGGGGAAACGTTTAAGGTTACCATTAATATTTTTGAAACATTATTAAACTATGGGGAGCAAGATACAACGATTCATCCGGGACTTGCCGAAAAATGGAAAGTATCTGATGATGGGCTGCAGTATACGTTCCACCTCCGTCAAGGGGTAAAATTCCACGACGGCACGGATTTTAATGCAGATGCCGTTATTTATAATTTTAACCGCTGGATGAACGGAAATGAAAAACAATTCCCTTATTATACGATGTTTGGCGGATTTAAGAAAGATAAAGGCCATGTCATTAAAGAGATTAAAGCTCTTGATGACCATACTGTCCAATTTATTTTGAAAAGACCGCAGGCACCATTCCTGAAAAACTTAGCCATGTCGATGTTTGGTATCGCCAGTCCGGCAGCACTCAAGAAATATGGCGATGATTTCCGAAAAAATCCTGTCGGGACCGGTCCATTCAAATTTGTTGAGTGGAAGGCTAACGACCGCATTGTGATTGAAAAGAACCCTGATTATTGGGACAAGAGCCTGCCGAAGTTAAACAAAATTATTTTCCGCGTAATTCCGGAAAATACGGCCCGGCTTAATGCTTTGGCAAATGGAGAAATTGACGTCATGGACGGCTTAAATAACTCAGATGAAGCAACCGTTTTGGCAAATGACAAACTGCAAATCATCGAACGTCCATCGATGAACATTGGCTATATTGGCTTAACGACTACGCGTAAGCCGCTTGATAACAAGCTGGTCCGTCAGGCGATTAATCATGCCATTGACAAAAAGACAATCATCGATGCCTTCTATGGCGGTAAAGCATTGCCTGCGAAAAACCCAATGCCTCCTTCGATTGAAGGCTACAACGATGCGATTGAAGATTATCCATATGACTTGGAAAAAGCTAAGGCACTTCTGAAGGAAGCCGGATTGGAAAAAGGCTTTACCATTGACTTATGGGCCATGCCAGTTGCCCGTCCATACATGCCAGAGGCGCAAAAAGTTGCTGAAGTCATTCAAGAAAGCTTAAGTAAAATTAATATTAAAGCAAACATCAAATCTGTGGACTGGGCGACTTATTTAGATAAGGCCAATAAAGGCGAGTTTGATATGTTCATGCTCGGCTGGACCGGTGACAATGGCGACCCGGATAACTTTATCTACACATTGCTGGATAAAGACAGTATCGGCAGCAACAACTATGCTCAGTACAGCAATGATAAGCTTCACGATATTTTAATTGAAGCACAAACCATTGCTGATCAAGAAAAGCGAAACGAGCTTTATAAGAAAGCGCAAGAAATTGTTCATGAAGACGCGCCATGGGTGCCGCTCGTTCATTCCACACCACTTCTGGCGGCATCTAAAGACGTGGTAAACTACCTACCGCATCCAACCGGTTCCGAGTGCTTAAGCAAGGTTGAATTTAAATAATGAGTAAGACGAGGGGAGGTTTCTTTGCCTCCCCTTTTGCCAACAAAGGCTTGCCATTTTAATAAATTTTACAAGCAATATATGTGCATTTTATTGAGAAAAATTCGCGGCAAAAACACCGCGATTTATAACACCGCTTTAATTTGAACCTGACTAAAAGAGGTGAGAAAAGTGCTAACCTATACAATCCGGCGAATTTTTTCATTAATACCAGTGTTAATTGGAATGACTCTGATTGTTTTTGCCATCATACACGCGATACCAGGAAATCCGGCGCAGGTTATTCTCGGTCAAAGGGCAACTAAGGAGGCCGTCGCAGAACTGACAAAACAGTTGGGGCTGGATCAGCCATGGTACATACAATATTTTGATTATATTAATGCTCTCCTGCATGGTGATTTGGGCATTTCATTGCGGACAAGAGGCCCGATTAATGAGGAAATTTGGCCATATTTAACCGCGACGATTGAATTGACCTTAGTTGCTATCATCATTGCCGTCATTATTGGAGTCAACGCCGGGATTATCAGCGCCTGGTTTTCGAAATCCTGGTTTGATTATGCCGCCATGGTATTTGCCTTAATCGGTGTGTCAATGCCTATTTTCTGGCTTGGGTTAATGGGACAATGGGTATTTTCGATTGAATTAGGCTGGCTGCCGACAACTGGCCGGGAGGATGTCAGGGATCCGGTTACCGCTATCACAAATATTTATTTGATTGACACATTATTGCAGGGCAGGTTCGATCAGTTTAAAGTTGTGCTGCAGCATTTAATTTTACCGAGTGCAGCGCTGGCAACGATTCCAATGGCGATTATTGCAAGAATGACCAGGGCGACAATGCTGGAGGTCATGAAATCAGATTATATTCGGACAGCACGGGCCAAAGGATTAAGCATGTTCTGGGTCGTGTACAAGCATTCTTTAAAAAATGCAATTATTCCTGTTCTTACCGTCATCGGCCTGCAAACCGGCCTGTTATTAGGCGGAGCAATTTTAACGGAAACCATTTTCGGCTGGCCCGGAATTGGCAGATATTTATATGATGCCATCGGGTATCGCGACTATCCGGTGATTCAATCAGGAATCTTGATTATTGCCGCGATCTTCGTATTGATCAATTTAGTAGTGGATCTCTTGTATGTGTTTATCGATCCGCGGATTAAATACACGAAGTAAAGGAGGACTCTAGCAGTGGCTGAATTAGCAAAAAATACAACGGATCTACAAACCATACCTGCTGAAGAAACGTTTATTCCTCCGTGGAAGGAGGCCTGGCAGTCTTTTTATAAAAATCGTTTGGCCGTGATTGGCCTTGCCATTGTTCTCTTCTTTATTATCCTTGCTCTCATTGCTCCGTGGGTGGCGCCATACGGTTTTAAAGAGCAGGTTATGTCCGAGCGGATGCAGGCACCATCAAGTAAACATTGGTTTGGTACGGATGATTTTGGCCGGGATATTTTTTCCCGGGTAATATATGGAGCTAGAATTTCCTTATGGGTGGGATTCTTTTCTGTCCTGGGATCTGTCGTAGTTGGGACATTCCTCGGGATCGTAGCCGGTTACTACGGGCGCTGGATAGATACAATTATTTCTCGGTTTTTTGATATCATGCTGGCGTTCCCCAGTATTCTTCTGGCAATTGCTGTAGTCGCCATCCTTGGCCCGTCATTGCAAAATGCCTTGATCGCAATTGCCGTTATCAACGTCCCCAATTTCGGCCGGCTTGTCCGTTCAAAGGTGTTAAGTGTTAAACAGGAAGAATACATTATGTCGGCGCGGGCGATCGGAATGAAGGATTCACGGATTCTTTTCCGCCATGTTTTACCGAATAGCATTTCACCGGTCATTGTTCAGGCCACATTGGCGATTGCCACAGCGATTATTGAAGCAGCGGCACTAGGGTTTCTTGGCATGGGGGCGCAGCCGCCGACACCGGAGTGGGGGAAAATGCTGGCCGATTCCAAGAACTATATTACCAATGCCCCGTGGACACTATTTTTCCCGGGGATGGCAATTATGCTGACGGTACTTGGCTTCAACTTGATGGGTGACGGCTTACGCGATGTCCTCGATCCAAAAATGAAAAACTAGCCGAAAAGACCTCGGGTGTGGGGTCTTTTCTAATTAGCTTAAAAAATCATTTTGTGTTATATAATCAGAAGATTTATAATTAGCTAAAGATTGTTCGTATTGTGGTGGGAGGAACTATTTGTAATGAATAAAGAAAAGAGCATCGTCCTGATAGGCTTCATGGGGGTAGGGAAGACGACCGTCTCAAAGTTGCTGGCTGAAAAGCTCAATCGACAATTTATTGATATAGATGAGGAAATTGAAAAAGAATTCAAACTGCCCATTCCCGAAATTTTTCAGAAGTTTGGTGAGAAAACATTTAGAAAGCGGGAGAAGGAATTGATTTACAGCATGGCAGAACAACATGGAAAAATCATTTCGGTCGGAGGGGGAGCATTCCTCCAGGAGGATATCAAAAACATTTGTTTATCAACCTGCACGGTGATCTTTTTAACTATTTCGTTTGAAAACTGGAAGGACAGGCTTCGTCTTATTCAAGATAGCCGGCCGGTCCTTCATGGAAAAACAATTAAAGAAATGGAAGAACTTTTTAATCAGAGGCAAGCAATTTATGCTGATCATCATGTAAAGATTACGGTTGATCACAAAAATCCCGAAGAGGTTGTCGCAGAAATTCTTCAAAAGGTGGATTGAAGACATGAAGAGAACAATAACAACCCGAGGAATCACTATTGGTAGGGGGATTCCTAAAATTTGTGTGCCATTGGTTGGCCGCACGGTAGCCGAATTAATCGAGGAGGCGGCCGCCTTAAAAACAATTGATTACGATATTGTCGAGTGGCGGGCCGATTATTTTGAACAGATTGAGGATATTGGAAAAGTAGAGGAAACACTAAGCCAAATTCGGGCCATTCTCCAAGATACGCCAATTATTTTTACCTTCAGAAGTGCTAAAGAAGGTGGCGAAAAGGAGGTTGGCACAGCTTATTATATTGAATTGAATAAAGCCATCATTGAAACTGGCCTGGCGGACATCATAGACATAGAGTTACTTAATGAAGAAACAATTGTGAAATCATTAGTGAAAACGGCACATAGCAAAGGGGTATTGGTCATCATTTCGAATCATGATTTTGAGAAAACACCTTCAAAGGAAGAGATTATTGCACGGCTGCGAAAAGCGCAGGAATTGGAAGCAGATTTACCGAAAATTGCTGTGATGCCAACAAGTTCCAGCGATGTTTTAACATTGTTGGTAGCGACAAACATAATGTATGAACAGTATGCAGACCGACCGATTATCACGATTTCAATGGGGAGTAAAGGAGTAATCAGCCGCCTTGCCGGAGGAACGTTTGGATCAGCATTGACCTTTGCTTCTGCCGGCAAGAAGTCCGCTCCTGGTCAAGTAGAGGCAGCAGAACTGAGAAGAGCATTACATCTGTTACATTCCTAATTTGGGGATTAAAATTCTTTTGGCTAAATGTCGGGGAAATAGGCCGAGTTACAAATGAATAAACTGGAAAATATATCAGCCAATCTGACGCAATAATGAACAAATTGTCAGGTTGGCTTTTTTTGATCAGAAAAGAAAAAACTTTCCTATTTGCCATAAGTGTAACTTTGCCTCTGTCTTCGCCCTAACGACTCGCCAATCGGTGAGTCTTCAGTATATAAAAATGTATAACGATTCAACCTTATATGTAACCGCTGTCAATTAAATTATTTGATATTTGCAGAAAAATTGGTCATTTTCCTGTTGAATAATTATATACATGTATGTATAATAATTCATTATCTAAGTAACGCGTGGGAGTGGAAAAAATGAAAGCTGCAATTATTGGCGGTACAGGATATGGTGCGATTGAATTAATCAGACTTATCCACCAGCATCCCTATTTAGATGTAGGCTCGGTTGTTTCCAACTCTCAAGCAGGAAACAATTTCAGTGAAAGTTATCCTCATTTATCAGGATTAACCGACCAGCCGTTAGGAAAATTTGACCCGGAAACGATCGCAGAAAACCATGATATTGTGTTTTTGGCGACGCCATCAGGTGTGAGCAGCAAGCTTGTCCCGCAGCTGATGGAAACAGGGATTAAATGTGTTGATCTGTCCGGGGATTTCCGGCTAAGGTCGAGCGAACAATACGAAACGTGGTATAGGCGAAGGCCAGCCAATCATGAATATATACAACAAGCTGTTTACGGATTAAGCGAAATCTATCCGGAGCAAATAAAAACAGCAGCATTGATTGCCAACCCGGGCTGCTATCCAACCGCAGCAACCTTGGGATTAATCCCGATTTTAACAACAAATCAAGCTGATTTAGCATCCATCATCATTGACGCAAAATCCGGAGTTTCAGGGGCAGGAAGAGGACTTTCCTTAACCTCCCATTATGCGGAAATAAACGAAAACTTAAAAGCTTATAAACTGGGAAGCCATCAGCATATTCCGGAAATTGAGCAAGTCCTTTCAGATGAAAGCGGTACTCCCATCACGATTAGTTTCACAACTCACCTGGTGCCAATGACAAGAGGGATTATGTGCACAATGTATCTTACATTAAACGAATCTATTTCAACGAAGGAAGTTGTAGATTTATACACTAATTTTTATAAAAATAAATCCTTTGTCCGAATCAGACCGGAAGGAAACATTCCGGCAACGAAAGAAGTGCACGGAAGCAACTATTGTGATATCGGGCTTCATGTCGATAGCCGAACAAACCGGCTGACCGTCATTTCGGTAATTGACAACCTGGTAAAAGGAGCTGCCGGGCAGGCAATTCAAAATGCGAACTTAATGTTTGGTTGGGATGAACGAAGTGGTCTTAACCAACTACCAATCTATCCATAAAATCGTTTCAGGGAGAATAAGGGGGAAATTTAATTGGCACAGGTAACAACAGGGAGAGAAATAGTCATTTTAAAAGATGAAAGTGTGACCTTACCAAAGGGGTTTAAGGCGGGCGGTTTGCATTGCGGATTGAAGAGAAAAAAACTGGACCTAGGTTATATCACCTCGGCGGTTCCGGCAACCGCTGCTGGCGTCTACACGACAAATGTGTTTCAAGCAGCACCGCTCGTGGTAACGCAGGAAAGCCTGGCAAAGGAAAATAAAATTCAGGCTATTGTGGTTAACTCGGCCAACGCCAATGCCTGCACAGGCGAGCAAGGGTTAAAGGATGCCTATGAAATGCAAAGTCAATTTGCTGCTGAACTTGGCGTCAAAGACCACTTAGTAGCGGTTACATCAACAGGGGTCATTGGCGAGCTTCTGCCAATGGATAAAATTAACACAGGAATTAAGCAACTCCTTCACAAAGACAATGAAGGAGTAAATAATTTTCTGCAGGCAATTTTAACGACCGATTTAATGGTCAAACAAATTGGCGTGCAAATGAACATTGATGGGAAAACTGTCAGCATCGGCGGTGCAGCCAAAGGCTCGGGAATGATCCATCCTAATATGGCAACAATGCTCGGATTTGTGACCACGGACGCTAACATTGCATATACAGACTTATCTAGTGCACTAAAAGACATCACAAACGAAACATTTAACATGATCACGGTGGACGGAGACACAAGTACCAATGATATGGTTGTCGTCATGGCAAACGGCCTGGCAGGTAATGGTCAGCTCACAAAAGATCATCCCGATTGGGAGGTTTTTTACGCAGGGTTAAAGACTGTTTGCGAAGCATTGGCCAAAAAAATTGCCCGCGATGGTGAAGGGGCGACGAAATTAATTGAAGTCAAGGTAGCTGGTGCATTCAGTCAACAAGCAGCCAGAGCCGTCGGAAAAGCCATTATTTCTTCCAATCTGGTAAAAACGGCTATCTATGGTACCGACGCCAACTGGGGCAGAATTGTCACGGCAATTGGCTACAGCGGCGTGCCGATTGACCCAAATTCAATAAAGGTCTCGATTGGAGCCTATCCGGTTTTTGAAAACGGCTTGCCTACCCCATTCGATGAGGCCAAACTGAAACAATACTTGGAACAAGAAAATGTCCAAATCGTTGTGGAATTAAATCAAGGTGATGTAAGTGCCACTGCCTGGGGATGCGATTTAACCTACGATTATGTCAAAATCAACGCATCCTACCGCACATAAAAGGGGGCCTTTTCCATGAAATACTTAGTAATAAAATGCGGCGGGAGTGTATTGGAAAACCTTCCTAAGTCATTTTATCAGGATGTGATTTCCCTTCATCAATCAAGGGAATGGATCCCGATTATTGTCCATGGCGGCGGTCCGTTAATCAATCAATTGTTAAAAAGCCTGGATGTTGAGACACGCTTTGTGGACGGATTAAGGGTTACGAGCAAAGATGTATTGGATGTTGTCGAAATGGTCTTAAGTGGCATGGTCAATAAGCAGGTTGTTCGCAAGATTATCGAGGCAGGAGGGAATGCCATCGGTGTCAGCGGGGTGGACGGCAGCCTGCTCCAGGCAGCTCCAGCACAAAATGCCAAACAGTTAGGCTTTGTCGGAGATGTAATTGGAGTTAACGATGAAGTCATTGATGGAGTCATCCAACAGGGCTATATCCCGGTCATTTCCCCGATTGGAATTGACGGTAATGGTCAGCGCTATAACATTAACGGTGATGTTGCAGCCTCTGCGGTAGCGAAAGCATTAGGAGCCAATCTTTGTTTTATCAGTGACATCCCCGGGATTCTGGTTGAAAAAGATGGGGTAAAGACGAAAATGGATGTGGTTTCCAAATCGATTATTGAAGAAATGATTGACAATCAAACGATTTACGGCGGCATGATTCCAAAAGCCAAGGCAGCGATCGATGGTCTTGTTCACAATATCCGCGAGGTGGCCATCATTAACGGATTTGAGAAAAATAGTCTAATAGATTATACACAGGGTAAAAAAATTGGTACAAAAATTGTTCTAGAAGAGGAGATAGCAGGATGGGCCACAATACATTAGTCTCGCAAATTTCACCGGTAATGGCAACCTACAGCCGTTTCCCGGTAACACTGGTCAAAGGAAAAGGAAGCTATGTCTGGGATGATCACGGTCAGCAATATTTGGATTTTACTTCAGGGATTGCCACTTGCAACCTTGGTCATGTTCCCGATTGTGTAAAAGAGAAACTGGCGGAGCAGCTCGAAAACCTATGGCATTGCTCCAACCTTTATCATATTCCCAATCAGGAGGAACTTGCCGGTCTTCTTACAGCCAACAGCTGCGGTGATCAAGTGTTTTTTTGTAACAGTGGAGCCGAGGCAAATGAAGCCGCGATTAAACTGGCAAGATGCTACGCCAGTAAAGTAAAGGGCAGCAATTTTCCCGAAATTGTCACCTTTAAGCAATCATTTCATGGCAGGACGCTGGCCACTCTAACAGCCACTGGGCAGGAAAAAATTCAGCACGGTTTTTCACCGTTAATGCCGGGATTTAGTTACTTGCCGTTTAACGATAACGATGCCCTTGAGATGCTGCAAACAATCAAGCCGGCAGCGGTTCTTCTTGAATTGGTTCAAGGCGAAGGCGGGGTCATTCCTGCTGATCAGAAGTGGGTGCAGGCACTCACTCGGATTTGCCAAGAAAACGACATTCTGCTAATGGTCGATGAGATTCAAACGGGAATGGGCAGAACAGGTACGCTGTTTGCCTATGAACAATATGATATTAAGCCGGATGTAATCAGCGTTGCCAAAGGGCTGGGATCAGGATTCCCAATCGGAGCGATAATTGCCAAACAAGAAGTGGCCAAAGTTTTTGAACCAGGCAGCCATGGCAGCACATTTGGCGGCAATCCGCTAGCAACGGCAGCTGGAGTTGCCACTGTTTCACGGATGATTAACAGCGACATCTTAAGTGATGTTCAGGAGATGTCCGTCTACCTTGATTGCCAACTCGAAAGCCTGAAGGCTCAATTTTCAGCCATCAAGGATATCCGCGGCAAAGGGCTCCTGAAAGGACTGGTTGTGGAAACGAATGCGTTAGACATCGTAAAACAAGCGATCAGCCACAATTTGTTAGTGCTAACCGCCGGTCCCAATGTAGTTCGGATCCTGCCACCGTTAACGGTAACTAAAAGTGAAATCGATGAATTTGCGCAAAAGTTGGAACAGGCATTCCAAGGTATAGAGAAAGGCGAGTGAGGCTTTATGGAACAAGGATATCTTACTTTGGAAACAGGGGAACTGTTTGAAGGGGTACTGATTGGTGCAGAACACGATTCACTAGGAGAAGTTGTCTTCAATACAAGCATGACTGGCTATCAAGAGATTATTACGGATCCATCCTATGCCGGGCAAATTATCACCTTCTGCTATCCGCTAATTGGTAATTATGGCATCAATGCTTTAGATAATGAAAGCATTACCCCGGCGCTTGCCGGTGTCGTAATCGGCGACCTTTGTGAAACACCGAGCCATTATCAATCAATTGAAAAGTTTTCTGAAAAACTAAAGCAAGCTGGAGTACCCGGGCTTGCTGGCGTCGATACGAGACTGTTAGTGAAAACCATCCGCAGCCGGGGAACCGTCAAAGGCTATTTAGGCAGGGAGAAGGCAATCGCTTTTCCTTCTCAGGAACAAACCCCATTTTGGGTGGAAAAAGTTTCGACGAAAGAGCAGCAGTTTTTTAAAAATCGCGGTCCTCATGTTGTCTTAGTTGACTTTGGTTATAAAAAGTCAATTCTCACGGCGTTGCTGGCTGAAAACTGCGCCGTCACGATTGTCCCATATCATACAACGTTTGAACAAATAAAATCCATACAACCCGACGGGGTTCTGTTTAGCAATGGTCCTGGCGACCCGATGGCGTTAAAAAAATGGTTCCCCGAATATAAAAAGATCAGCCAGTATTTCCCAACTCTGGGGATTTGCTTGGGTCACCAGCTGATTGCCCTAGCCTACGGGGCGAAAACGGAAAAGCTTACCTATGGTCACCGTGGCGGTAATCACCCTGTGAAAGAACTGGCCACCGGAAAAGTCAAAATAACCGCACAAAATCACAGCTATGTGGTCATCGATGAAAGTATTGACAGCAAGGTGTTTGAGGTTACTTACCGCAATGTCAATGACCGCTCAATCGAGGGCTTAAAACATAAGCATTATCCGATTCAATCGGTGCAATTTCATCCCGAAGCACATCCGGGACCAAGTGATACAGAATACATTTTAACAGGATTTGTCAGAGAGATCGCGTCATTGGGAGAGACAAAATATGCCGTTAAATAAGCAGTTGAAAAAAGTACTTGTGATAGGCTCAGGTCCGATCGTTATTGGTCAGGCTGCAGAATTTGACTATGCCGGAACTCAAGGCTGTATTGCCTTGAAAGAAGAAGGACTGGAAGTTGTCCTCGTTAATAATAACCCGGCGACGATTATGACCGACGAAGCAGTGGCCGATAAGGTCTATATCGAGCCGCTTAATGTTGCCACGATTGAAAAAATCATTCAAAAAGAACAGCCTGACGGAGTGATTGGCACACTTGGCGGGCAGACCGGTTTGAATTTGACTGTGGAGCTGTTTGAACAAAAAATTCTTGAAAAATACAATGTAGCCCTCCTTGGAACGTCAGTCGAATCGATTAAAAATGGCGAGGATCGCGAACGGTTCCGCAATTTGATGCTAAAAATCGGGGAGCCGATTCCCGAATCAGCGATCATCCAAAGCTATGAGGAAGGCGTTCAATTTGTTAACAAAATTGGCTTTCCGGTGATTATCCGTCCGGCATTTACGCTTGGCGGAGAAGGCGGAGGTTTTGCCTATAATGCAGAGGAACTGGAATTGGTCCTGAAAAAAGGGCTGGCAGCCAGTCCGATTCACCAAGTGCTCGTCGAAAAAAGCATCAAAGGCTGGAAGGAAATTGAATATGAGGTTATGCGCGATGCCAATGATACGTGCATTATCGTTTGCAATATGGAGAACATGGACCCGGTCGGCGTCCATACCGGTGACTCCATTGTCGTTGCTCCGTCGCAAACACTTACTGATGTACAGTATCAAATGCTCCGCGATGTTTCGATAAAAGTAATCCGGGAACTCGAAATTATAGGCGGCTGCAATATCCAGTTCGCGCTAAATCCAAATTCCAATGAATATTATATTATTGAAGTCAATCCGAGGGTCAGCCGTTCATCAGCACTGGCCTCAAAGGCAACCGGTTATCCAATTGCCCGAATGGCGGCAAAATGTGCGGCCGGCTACCACTTGGATGAGATTTTGAACCCGATAACCGGCAATACGTTTGCCTCCTTTGAACCGGCTATTGATTATATTGTCGTCAAACTGCCGCGCTTTCCGTTTGATAAATTTCCAGAAGCCGACAGAACGCTCGGAACCCAAATGAAAGCTACCGGAGAAGTGATGGCGATTGATCGGACTTTCGAAGGGGCGCTTAATAAGGCGATCCGCTCCATGGAAATGAATGTTTACGGCCTCTGCCGCCGGATGAATCAATCATTGCCAGAAGCAGACCTTTTGGAATTGCTGGAACAAGCCAATGACCAGAGGCTTTTTATTATTGCCGAGGCGTTTCGAAGAGGCATTTCGGTTACAAAAGTTCAGCAATTAACCGAGATCGACCCTTGGTTTTTGCACAAAATTAGCGCCATCGTGGCCGTAGAAACAGAACTGGCAGGCTTCCATTGGGACAATGTTCCTGAATCTCTGCTGATCCGGGCGAAGAAGATGAATATCGCCGACAAGCTGCTAGCGCAAATCTTTATAATTCCGGAAAAACAAATAAGAACTAAGTGGCAGGAACTTGGTATCAAACCCGGCTATAAAATGGTCGATACGTGTTCGGCAGAATTCGATGCGGTCACCCCTTACTATTATTCTACTTATCATGGCTTTGACGAAGTAGAAACAACCGATGCGAAAAAGATTCTCGTTATTGGCTCCGGGCCAATCCGGATTGGGCAGGGAATCGAATTCGATTATTGCTCGGTGCATGCCGCAAAAGCGCTCAAGAAACACGGCTATCAGGCGGTTATCATCAATAACAACCCAGAGACGGTCAGTACCGATTATTCCGTCGCCGACCGGCTTTATTTTGAACCGCTCACCGTCGAAGATGTGCTTCATGTGATTGAAAAAGAACAGGTGGAAGGTGTACTGATTCAATTCGGCGGGCAAACCGCGATTAATCTTGCCCACGATCTTGAAGAAGAAGGCGTTCCGATTTTGGGCACGACTGTGAGAAATGTAGACCGTCTCGAAGACCGAAAGGAATTTTACCAGCTGCTCGAAGATTTGAATATTCCTCATATCGAAGGAAAAACCGTTTTCCACGCAGAGGAATTGCTTACAGCAGCGGCTGATTTAGGCTATCCGGTACTTGTGAGACCGTCCTATGTCATCGGCGGGCAGGCAATGTTCACGATTTTTTCGGAAACGGAACTGCATGATTATATGAACCAGCTTAATCAAAATGCCAATGAGAAAATGTGGCCGTTACTAGTTGATAAATATTTACCGGGACTGGAATGCGAAATTGATGTCATCAGTGATGGTGACAGCATTGTCATTCCGGGAATCTTTGAGCATATTGAAAAAGCCGGCGTCCACTCCGGCGACAGTATCTCCGTGTTTCCGCCGATTTCAATGTCTCAGGAGATAAAAGCAACTTTAATAGACTATGCTTCAAAAATTGCCAAAACGGCTCCGGTTATTGGGATGATGAACATCCAATTCGTCGTTTATGACCAGCAGGTTTACGTTCTGGAAGTCAATCCACGTTCATCACGGACGGTGCCAATCATCAGTAAAGTAACGGGGATTCCAATGATTGAGTGGGCGATTGGCGTTCAATTGGGCGATGCGTTAACTAAATTTTCTGATGCCCCGGGCTTGCAGCCGGAACCGTCATATTTTTCCGTTAAGGCCCCGGTTTTTTCCTCTGGAAAGCTAAAAGGAGTCGACCATGTTCTTGGTCCGGAAATGAAGTCCACCGGCGAGGTGCTGGGAATGGGGGCAACCTATCTTGAGGCACTAGCTAAAGTCATTCCGGCTTTGACAGGAAATAGCGGGGCAGACTATCTCTTATGTTCGATTTCCGACCGGGAAAAACCGCAAAGTCTGCCGATTATCCGTGAGCTTGGAAAAAATTTAAAGATTGCCGCAACAGAGGGCACGGCTGCTTTCCTTCAAGAGCATGGGGTTGAGGTTGAAAAGGTACTTCGCAATGAACAGGATGTTGACAGCCTGTTTCGCCAGCAGGCGGTAAAGGCGGTTATCAATATACCCAATCAGGGCCGTAATAAAATGAAATTTGGCTTTCGCATCCGTGAACAAGCGATTCGCTATAAGGTGCCGGTATTTACCCATTTTGACACGGTGCAAGCAATGATGGAAATGGGCAAAACCAGTAACGCTGCTATCAATGTAAGGACGCTAAGTGAATATTACAAATGGGGAGAGAGAGGATCAATCCATGTCGGAAGCTATTAAATATCAATTGAAGTCAAAAGATTTTTTACAGCTGGCTGATTTTTCCACTGAAGAAATTCATTATCTGCTGGAAGTGGCGCAACAATTAAAGGCCGAGCAGAAACAGGGGATTCCGCATCCATATTTAACTGGAAAGGTGCTGGGGATGATTTTTGAAAAATCATCCACCCGCACCAGGGTGTCCTTTGAGGTTGGCATGCTGCAGCTTGGCGGTCATGCGATATTCTTGAGCTCAAAGGATATCCAGTTGGGCAGAGGGGAAAGTATTGCCGACACGGCCAAAGTGCTTTCCAGATATGTCGATGGGATCATGATTCGGGCGTATAGTCATGAATCTGTTGAAGAATTGGCAGCACATGCCACGATTCCGGTCATCAATGGCTTAACCGACCTGCAGCACCCGGCTCAGGTTTTGGCAGATTTGTTGACCATCCTCGAACATAAAGGGAAGCTGGCCGGCTTAAAGCTTTGCTACATCGGTGACGGCAATAACAATGTGGCCCATTCCTTAATAGAGGGTGCCGTTAAAGTAGGGATGGATATTAACATTGCCAGCCCTCCCGGATACTTGCCGAATGGAATAATCACTGAAAAGGCAATTGCTGCCGGAAAACTGAGCGGAGCGACTGTCACGATCACCAATGACCCGATCCAAGCAATTAAAAATGCAGATGTGGTCGTAACCGATGTCTGGACCAGCATGGGTCAAGAGGAGGAAGCAGCCAAGCGTCTGAAGGTTTTTACCCCCTATCAAGTAAACGAGGAACTGTGCCAACAGGCCAATGCCGATTTTATCTTTTTGCATTGCCTTCCCGCTCACCGTGGTGAAGAAGTAACAACGGGTATCATTGATGGGCCGCATTCAGTTGTTTTTGATGAAGCAGAAAACCGGCTTCACGCCCAAAAGGCAATTTTAAAATTATTACTTGCAGAATAGTCTTTATTTTTATAAAAAATAATGTATAATAATTCTATTCAGTGAATTTTAATACAAAAGGGAAAGTAAGGGGAATAAAAATGGCTAAAGAGAAGATTGTGTTGGCATATTCGGGAGGCCTGGATACTTCCGTTTCTGTAAAATGGATTCAAGACAAGTACGGCTACGATGTCATTGCATTGGGACTTGATGTCGGAGAGGGAAAAGATTTAGAGGCAATTAAAACAAAAGCTTTAAATGTCGGTGCCATCAAAGCTTATATCCTTGATGCCAAGGAAATGCTCGCTAAGGACTATATTTTACCAGCATTAAAAGCGAATTTATTATATGAAGGAAAATATCCACTGTCCTCGGCGCTATCACGCCCGCTGATTTCAAAATTGCTAGTTGATGTCGCCGAAAAAGAAGGAGCAGTTGCCGTGGCCCACGGCTGTACGGGAAAAGGGAATGATCAGGTGCGCTTTGAAGTGTCGATCCAAGCGCTCAACCCAGATTTAAAAGTGGTGGCTCCCGTTCGTGAATGGGGCATGACCCGTGATGAGGAAATTGCTTATGCCGAGAAGAATGGGATTCCGATTCCGGTTGATTTGGATAATCCATTTTCGATTGATGCCAATATTTGGGGCCGTGCCTGCGAGGCTGGCGTCCTCGAAAATCCATGGGCCGAGGCTCCGGAAGAAGCTTATGATTGGACCAATCCAATTGAATTAACCCCGGATACTCCGGAATATATCGAAATTGAATTTGAACAAGGCGTACCAGTCGCTCTGAACGGCGAAACATTACCGCTTGTTCAATTGATTGAGGCATTGAATCTAATTGGCGGCAAGCACGGTGTCGGCCGGATTGATCATATCGAAAATAGATTGGTAGGAATTAAATCACGGGAGGTTTACGAAAACCCGGCAGCCCTTATTTTAATTAATGCTCATAAGGAATTGGAGTTTTTGACTCTGCCGCGTGAAGTTACCCAGTTTAAAACCCAGGTCGAACAGCAGATGGCCAAAATTGTCTACGAAGGCCTTTGGTACTCACCATTAAAAGCTGCCCTTGATGCGTTTGTCGAAGAAACACAAAAAGTGGTGTCAGGCACCATTCGCGTGAAGCTGTTTAAAGGAAACCATACAGTGGTTGCCCGGAAATCGCCGCACAGTTTATATAACGAAGAGCTGGCAACCTATACAAAAGGTGATGCCTTCGATCACAATGCAGCTGTTGGGTTTATCAAATTGTGGGGATTACCAACAAAGGTGTTCACCGAAGTAAATAAGAAAGAATCAATGGTAAAATAAACTGTGATGCCCCCGAAGCATATTCGGGGGCAATCTGCTTAAGTACTAACTTTTGAGAATTGCAGATATAATGAGCGAATCTACAGATATATTGAAAAACTTGCAGATATATCAGGCAAAACGGCAGATAAATCTGTGAAACTTGCAGATATATCGAGTTAGTCTACAGATATCATTTTCAATTCACAAAAGGAAATCAAGTATTAACAGGAATTTCTGATCATTTAGGGGGAGCAATCTATGTCAAAATTATGGGGCGGTCGGTTTACGAAGGAAACGAACAAGCTGGTAGAAGAATTCACCGCTTCGATATCGTTTGATCAAAAGCTGGCAAAAGAAGATATTGCCGGGAGCCTTGCCCACGTCCAGATGTTAGGGGAGTGCGGCATTATTCCGCTAAAGGATGCGGAAACAATCAAACAAGGTCTGCTGGCAATAAAGGAAAGGGTTGACCGCGGAGAGGTTGAGTTTCTCGTTGCGGATGAAGATATTCATATGAATATCGAGAAACTGTTAATTGAACAAATTGGTCCGGTGGGGGGCAAGCTTCATACTGGCCGCAGCCGAAACGACCAAGTGGCAACCGACATGCATCTATATTTGCGGACCAAAACAACTGAATTAATTAAATTGATTGAAGATGTCCAACTCTCGATCATCAAGCAGGCGAAGGAGAATATTGAAACACTAATTCCGGGCTATACCCATTTGCAGCGGGCCCAGCCGGTTTCTTTCGCTCATCACTTAATGGCGTATTTTTGGATGTTTGAACGAGATAAGGAAAGATTGCTGGATTCTTTGAAACGGATTAATTGGCTGCCGTTAGGCTCTGGCGCCCTGGCCGGGACCACCTTTCCAATTAATCGCGAAAAGGTCGCGGAATTATTAGGATTTGAAACGATTTATCCAAATAGTATGGATGCTGTCAGCGACCGTGATTTTATTTTAGAATTTTTGTCGATTGGTTCGATTATTATGACCCATATTTCACGCTTGTCAGAGGAAATGGTCCTTTGGTCAAGCCAGGAATTTCAATTTATTGAACTGGACGATTCCTTTTGCACCGGTTCGAGCATCATGCCGCAAAAGAAAAATCCGGACGTACCGGAGCTTTTGCGGGGAAAAACAGGGCGCACGTATGGCAATTTAATTGGTTTACTCACTGTATTAAAGGGCCTTCCGCTTGCTTATAATAAGGATTTGCAAGAGGACAAAGAAGGTATGTTCGATACGGTAGAGACGCTGGAAGGCTCCCTGAAGCTATTAGCACCAATGATCGAAACGATGACCGTCCATAAAGAGGTAATGCGCAAGGCGATCAACACTGACTTTTCCAATGCTACGGATATTGCCGATTACCTTGTTCGCAAAGGTCTGCCGTTTCGCGAGGCCCATGAGGTGATTGGAAAAATTGTCCTTTATTCAATTCAGTCCAACAAATTCTTGCTCGATTTAACCATCGAGGAATATAAGCAATTTAGCGATTTATTTGAAGAGGATATTTATCAGGTACTGGCTCCGGAACAAGTTGTCGCCGTTCGCAATAGCTTTGGCGGGACAGCACCAGAACAAGTGAAGCAGCAAATTCAATTAGCCGAGCAAAAACTGCATAAATAAACAAAATCAAACCCGCTCAATTTTGGCGGGTTTGATTTTGTGCAAGTATAATCGAAACCCTGCAAAGATTCCAAAAAACGATTAAAAGATTCACTCCGCAATTGCTTCTCTTTCAAAAAGAAACTATTGACATTGGTGGCAGATTGAGCTAATATTTTCTTTAATTATTGGAAAATTTATAAAAGTTCATATAAAACTCTTATCCAGAGCGGCGGAGGGACTAGGCCCAATGAAGCCCGGCAACCTTCAAGGTGATCCTTGAAAAGGTGCTAATTCCTGCAGATCTTAAGGATCTGAAAGATAAGAGAGGATTACCAGACCTCTTCTTATCGAAGAGGTTTTTATTTTTGAAGTGGGGTGAGGAATGGTGTCTGTTATTAAGGTAGCGATATTAGGATTCGGAACGGTGGGTGAAGGGGTTTACCGGACGATTCAATCTCATGCGCAAGAATTTACAGCTGTTCTCGGGAAAAAGGTTGAAGTCACGGCAATACTTGTAAAAAACATCCAAAAGGAAAGGAATATTCGTGAAGGTGTGCTTCTGACAACGAATTTTGAGGAAATTCTTCGGCTGCCCCAGCTTGATGTTGTAATTGAAGCCATCGTCGACAAGGAACCCACCTTTACTTATTTGAAACAAGCAATTGGCAAGGGGTGCCACATCATAACGGCTAACAAAGAAATGTTTGCGCACCATGGAAAAGAATTACTTGATCTAGCAAAGGAAAACGGTGTTTCTGTCGGCTATGAAGCAACCGTGGCCGGAGGAATTCCCGTCATTCAAACCCTTAGGCAGCTCTTAAACATTAATCGTGTATCACAAATTCAGGGAATTTTAAATGGCACTTCTAACTTCATTTTGTCCGAAATGCGTGAAAAAAAGCAGTCATTTGCTGAAAGTTTGCGCCAGGCTCAAGCAAAAGGTTATGCAGAAGCTGATCCCACTAATGATATTGAGGGTTTCGATGCCTTTTACAAGGCGATGATACTCAGCAGGATTGCTTTCGGAGAAGAGCCCGATTGGCAGACGGTTGAACGTCAGGGAATAACTGCGATCACAAGCGAGTTAATAGAGGCAGCAGAAAAATTAAAGCTGCGGTTTAAACATGTAGCCAGTATAAGCAAGGAAGACGAACAGATCATTGCGTCTGTAAAACCGATCCTGGTGGGCGACGAGAATCCCTTCTATCACGTGGAAGGTGTCGAGAATGCGGTAAATGTGCATTCCGATATTGTTGGCAGAATCACGCTGCAGGGCCCGGGAGCCGGCATGTATCCAACAGCAAGTGCGATGATTGAAGATTTGGTCTATGTTTGTCAAAGTAAACTTAACAGCCGGCAAAATATTAAGAAAACTGCTGATTGGCGAGGGCGGATGAGGAGGAAACAAAAAGACTACTGGTTGCTTCAAGGTTTTGTTGAAAAAACGAAACATCCTGAAATTACCTGGCTTGATGAGGTTACTGACAACATTTTTATCATCGAAGCTGGCAAGGAGGATTTAAAGGGCTTGGCTGTTCGGCAACCGGAGATTTGTTATTTTCAGATTCTTGGTGATGGAAAATTGCCCATTTTAAATAAACCCACAGCAACAGTGATTTAATCACTCGAAAACACAGCAAATGGAAGCATCCAAATGGCAGGATGCTTTTTCTTTTTCCAGATAAATACCCACAAACAAGCCTATGTAAAGTACAAACTGAGAATGTTCACAATTTTATCAAATATCCAACATTAATATGTTAAGAAAATGTGAAAACGGTTGTTTTTCAATAGTCCTCAAGGTATATTATAAGTGTAGCGAAGGTAGTGATAAAAATCACAAGCCTTCACTATAAGAAACAGCTAGCTGATTACCATTATCAAAAATAAAATCATTTGGAGATGATTGTAATGAAATGGTACAAAACGCCTATTGCAGCAGTTGTATGGACAGTTTTACGGATTTATCTTGGCTATCAGTGGATAACAGCAGGATTTGAAAAAATAACTGGTGGATTTGACGCAGGAGGCTTCCTCAAAGGGGCGCTTGCCAATGCAACTGGTGAACACCCGGCAGTGCAAGCATGGTATGCAGACTTTTTACAACAGTTCGCGATTCCAAACGTTGATATTTTTAATGTATTAATTCCTTGGGGAGAACTTTTAGTCGGTATTGGTTTAATCGTTGGTTTAGCTACTATTCCAGCCTTGCTTGCTGGAGCATTCATGAACCTGAACTTTATGCTGGCAGGAACAACAAGCACAAACCCAATTCTTTATACAATCGCAATGATTCTCTTATTCGCAGGTACCGGTGCTTACTACTTCGGGCTCGACCGATTCGCTGTTCCATATATTAAAGGCTACTTCAAAAAAGCTAAAGACAAGAAAATTGCAACCAATGAACGATAATAAACTTCATTAGAAGCAGGGATACCCCCTGCTTCTTTTGCTTATTTGCGATTTTTGACGCGCTGATTAGCAGCATTGGATCTTGCTTGTGCTTCAAGGTCTGCCTGGTCAGCCAGTTCTTGGGAGAATTCTACATCTATTCCGTCGGATTTCATGTTTTTTGGTACTTGTGGAAGTGTTGCTTTGTTTTTATCACGTGTTCTTTGTCCGCGTGAACGACCCATTGCGAAAACCCCTTTCACTGATGACTAATTAGAACCGATACGGTCCCGCTATTAGCTTCTGCCATTCTCAAGGGGTTCATGAATGGGAAAACTTTCAGGAAGTTGTTAAAATTATCAATTACAGCTTTGTTTTACGATCGGTAAAGCCGCCGGCACGGTCTGCCATTTTAAACTCACGCTGATACAATACCTCCTGCGTACTGGTTAACGAATATTTACCTTTTCCCATATCCTTTTTCTTTTTTCCACCCATTGTGCTCATCCCTTTCCATCATTTATTGCTACATTTCCCTATTTTTTCCTTTATCACGAGGAATGATACCATTTTTCGAAAAATTACTTTTTCAATCAGGTTTTGCCGAGAGAATATGGTAAAGTATTGTTGAGGTGACGGATATGGCCATTATTACTAAAATCACCACACAACAGAAAAACCACGATCGCTATAATATTTTCATGGATGATGGCAAAGGCGAGAAATTTGCCTTTAGTGTCGACAGTGATGTGCTTATTAAATTCCAGTTAAAAAAAGGAATGGAGCTTGATGATTTTTCCTTATTGGAAATCCAATTTCAGGACGACATTCGCAAAGCCTACCATTTAGCTGTTCAATTTCTGGCAAGACGAATTCGCTCGGAAAAAGAAATCAGAGATTATCTCCAAAAAAAAGCCATAGAGGAACCAATTATTCAAGAAGTGGTTCATAAATTAAAAAGCCAGCAATATCTCAATGATTCGGAATACGCCTTTGCATTTGTGAGAACGATGGTCAATACAACTGACAAAGGACCAGATATCATTAAGCAGGAGTTAAAAGAAAAAGGAATTGCTGAAAAAATAATCATTCAAGCGTTGGCAGAATTTCCTCCTGAGCTGCAGCTTGACAAGGCTGTGAACGTGGGGAAGAAGTTTTTCAAAAAGCCCTCAAAAGATTCATTAAAAATTCAAAAGCAAAAGCTTGAGCAGCTGCTTTACCGCAAAGGGTACTCATTTGAACTGATTCAAATCGCATTACAAGAAACGGTTCCTAAAGAAGAGACGGATGCAGAGCTTGAAGCGATCAGGCACCAGGGCGAAAAGGCACACCGTAAATATTCACAATATAGCGGGTTTGAATATCAGCAAAAAATGAAACAAGCCCTATATCGCAAAGGCTTTTCCATCGAGTTAATTGAAAAATTTTTGGCAGAAAAAAATAGCGCCGATTACTGAGATGATTTTTTCAAGATGGGTATAGACTAAAGGCAGAGTGGTCTCACTTTATTAATTGAATAAAAAAACTTATACTTGAAATAAAGCGATAATCGGGAGTGAAGCTAATGCAGCAGGAGAAACGCTACAGTGAGATGACGCATCAAGAATTATGGCAGGAAATTGCCACTCTCCAAGAAAAAGCCCGTAAAGCGGAACAGTTGGGGATGGTTAATGAGTTTGCCGTATTGGAAAGAAAAGTGCAAATGGCACGCGCCTATCTTTCAGACCCTGGACAGTTTGAACCTGGAGAAATATATGAAATTGAAGGCGCTCCGGGGGAATATTTTAAAATTGATTATATCAATGGTGTGTTTGCCTGGGGATATCGTCTTAATGGCTCCGGCAAAGATGAGGCATTGCCAATATCGATGCTAAAATGGCTAAGATAATCTGAGACAAACCAGAGAATGGATCCTCTCTGGCTTGTCTTTTTTCTCTGGCTCTGTTGAAATTATTTCCAAACTTGTGGTGATTCGTCATCACGTTCGCCTGAGGCCCGCATCCGTTCCTGTGGATGTGTATTTATGCTGCCGTCCGCTCTTGTTGATGCATATTCTGCTTTTGCCCGCGGTTCTCCCTCTAGCTTATTATTATTTTGGTTGGGGAATTTGCGTTGTTTATTTCTCATGTTTTACCTCCAAAAAGGGAATGAGAAACGTGAAGAGCAAAGCGTTCAGGTCGCATTGCTTATCACGTAAGGTTAGTATTCGCATTAATTTTTGTACTTATGTTAATAGAAATTGGCAACGGGGGTGTGTTTTTAATGAATGATTATCATGAACGATTGGCAAAATTACTGCTTGAAAAAAATGACTATCTTTCCTATTATCAAGCTCGGACATGGGTGGAATTATTATGGGAAGATTTTGAGTCATCATATGCAAAGGCAGGAGAGAAATACATGGGAAGTGAAATGACCGAGAAAATTGTCAAACAGTGGATTGAACATTATGGTGACAAGCTCCATGAATTCGTAGCCACAAATCCGAAATTCAAGCAATTTTTTGAGCAGGATAAAAATACTTTAAATTGAATCGCGTAATGACAGACATAATAGAACTTTTATCCCCAAATAAAAAAGCGGTGACTATGTGGTCACCGCTGTAAATTTTTAACTCGGAACTACTCCTAACTTTTTCCGCAGCTTTCTTTCACTATATACCCAGCCAGTATAGGAATTTATTGGCTTTAAATCAAGATCCAATTGTACTACCGCGACAAATGGGTAGTGCCCGTTGCTCCTGTATCGTAAATCAATAAATCTGACTTCATAATGATCATCATATTCATCGACTTCCCAGCGATAGACAGGTGAGAACGAAAGGAATGCCGAGATATTTTGATCCTTTTTCGCTGCTTCAATCACCGGAGTGTTGGGCACAGGAATTCGTTTAAAGCGATCAAGAATCTTTACCTCGCCATTAATTGATCTGCCGACAAAGAAGCAGTCTTCGTTCATTGCGGCGATTCGCCACTGATGGAACTTCATCGTGGGAGCAACAATGATTTCAGTGGCATCCGGAATCATCGACCTTACTTCGACCAAAACCCGCTTTTTCGTCTGATATCGTTTGAAATAATAGCCAATGATAATAAAATACATTAACAGGAAGGTAAAACCGGGATCCGCACCCATGACCCATGCAATGATTCCAAGTACATGAATCGCAAAAATAAACGGATCAAACGTATTAATCACACCAAGTGCCAGCCATTTTGAATTAAAAGGCCGCAGTGCCTGGGTGCCATAGGCATTAAAAATGTCAACAAATACATGGATAAATACGGCAGCGAACGCCCAAGCCCATAGGTGGAGCAGGTTTGCCCCAGGGAAAAACGGGTAGATAACCGCCAAGAGAACGAGCGGCCATAAAATGACAGCCGGAATGGAATGAGTGACACCGCGATGATTTCGAATGTATATCGCGTTATTCCTTAATTTTAAGACCGTATCTATGTCAGGTATTTGTGAACCAGCAATAGTAGCAATTAAAACACTAGTTGTCGTAACATGGCTGCTTGCGACTGCTGGATCCAGTGTTGCTAGACCGCCAAGTGCAATGCCCATCACAACATGAGTTCCAGTATCCAAAAATTGAGCCTCCTTAATTTCTTGTCAAAAAAGATAAAGTGAATTATCGTATATCTGTTACTTATTATATACCCTTTTCGTTGTTTGTTTATAAAAATGGGGGGAAATATTATGTTAATTGAACTAAATAATTTAAAAAAAATCAATATAAATGCTTTTCAAACGGATTTAATTTCCTGGTTTAAAAAAGAACAGCGGAACCTACCGTGGCGAAAGGACCAAGATCCCTACAAAGTATGGGTATCTGAGGTGATGCTGCAACAAACAAGAGTCGATACAGTCATTCCTTATTTCAATCGTTTTATTGATTGGTTTCCAACTATTGAAGATTTGGCAACTGCCGATGAAGAAAAAGTCCTTAAGGCTTGGGAGGGGCTGGGATATTATTCAAGAGTACGAAATCTGCAATCAGCGGTTAAGGAAGTAAAGGAAACATACGGTGGGGTGGTGCCTGACAGTCCCGAGGAAATTTCCAAGTTAAAAGGAGTTGGGCCGTATACTGCCGGAGCCATATTAAGTATTGCCTACGGTAAGCCGGAACCTGCGGTGGATGGCAATGTGATGCGGGTGTTATCACGAATTCTTTCTATTTGGGAAGATATTGCCCGCCCATCATCGCGGAAGATATTTGAACAAGCAGTTCGTGAACTTATTTCTCATGAGGACCCCTCTGCCTTTAACCAGGCATTGATGGAGTTAGGTGCATTGGTGTGCACACCAACCTCTCCTGCTTGTTTGTTATGCCCGGTTCGTGAACATTGTCAGGCATTTGATGAAGGAGTACAGTCAGAACTTCCGGTCAAAACAAAAAAAACAAAGACGCGCCAGGTGCAGTTAGCTTCGGCGATTCTTTTAGCTGGTAACGGGAAAATTTTAATTCATAAGCGACCTTCCACAGGTCTTCTGGCCAATTTATGGGAGTTTCCAAATGTCGAAATTGCTCATCCGCTGGAGGGAGAGCGAGGTCATGTGGAGCAACTCTTTAATACTGCTACAGAGTTGTCGGTAACTTTAGGAAAGGTTATCGGCCAGGTTGAGCATATCTTTTCCCATTTGCTTTGGAATATTAAGGTGTACATTGGACAAATAGATGGCACGTTCGCGGAAAGTGATGAATGGAAGCTGGTTTCGCCAGAAGAGATGGAGCAATTTGCTTTTCCAGTTCCTTATCAGAAGATGTTTCTGCTGTATCAGGAATCTTTACTAAATTAAGGAAGTCATTGGAAGACTAATAAGGCTTATTGGCGCCCGGGGCAGGAGAAAATTAGTCAAGCCGGTAACCAATGCGCCTTATTGGAGCCTGAGCCATCTAAAAAAGCACTGCCTGGGTAACCAATCACGGGTATTGGTGATTGGCACCCCTCCTCTCTCCGGTTGCCAATCCCAATCCATCAAATCAAAGCTGCAATTGCCCTGTTCCGCCGCGATTTTGAATTTCCTCCATTATCTCCCGATGAATCGTCTGCCCCTCACTATTTAAATAAGGCATGATTTGCTGTAAGGCCTGGTGAAAATACCCCAGTTCTTCATCCTTCCAATCAGTAATCGACACCATCGACAGTTCAGTCATATCGCGCCCAGAATACATAACTCGCCATCCTTTCAAATTTCTGATTTCCCATAGTTTTTTGTATATCAATTGTCTTCTATTCATGAAAAAGCTAAAATGATAGCATCACGTTTAAAAGGGGCAGGGAGTTTTATGACACAAAAAGTAGCATTAGTCACAGGAAGCAGCCGTGGAATTGGCAAAGCCACTGCCATCAGGCTGGCACAAGAGGGATATGATATCGTCATTAACTATGCAAGAAGCAAAAAAGGCGCACTTGAAACAGCTGAACAAATTGAAGCATTTGGGAGAAAAGCGTTAATTGTGAAAGCTAATGTCGGGGATGTCAGCAAGATTAAAGCAATGTTTGCCCAAATAAATGAAGAATTTGGCAGGCTTGATGTATTCGTCAATAATGCTGCATCCGGAGTTCAGCGGCCGGCGATGGAACTAGAAGAATCGCATTGGGATTGGACCTTAAATATTAACAGCAAGGCACTGTTATTTTGCGCTCAGGAAGCAGCTAAGTTGATGGAAAAAAGTGGCGGTGGAAAAATCGTCAGTATCAGCTCACTAGGGGCGATCCGCTATTTGGAAAACTATACGGCTGTCGGGGTATCGAAAGCAGCGCTAGAAGCGTTAACGCGGTACCTGGCGGTTGAATTAGCAGCCAAGAATATTGTCGTTAATGCCGTCTCCGGAGGTGCAGTGGACACCGAAGCGCTAAAATCTTTTCCAAATCGCGACGAGCTTTTAAAGGAGGCCGCCGAAAAAACACCTGCGGGCAGAATGGTGGAAATTGAGGATATGGTGAATTGTGTAATGTTCCTGCTGTCTGATCAATCCAGCATGATCAGGGGGCAAACGATCATTGTTGATGGCGGAATTTCGCTGCTCGTTTAATTTTTGATAATTTTTGGATAATCTTCACCAACAAGGGTACATTATACTCGTGGAGGTGATATCAATGGCAAAATTCAACCAACAGCCAAACAAAACTTCTGCTGGATCTAATTTCGGCACTGAATTTGCAAGTGAAACCAATGCTGCTGAGGTAAGAAAGCAAAATGCTCGCTCTGCCCAAGGAGGCGCTTCTGGATCTTTTGGCACAGAATTTGCGAGTGAAACGAATGCTTCTGAAGTAAGACAGCAAAACCAACAAGCAGAATCTAAAAAAAACCAAAACGCCGGTCAATTCGGTCAAAGCTAATTAAAACATACTTACTTAGAAGGCACTCATTCATGCATTGGGTGCCTTCTTTTTTGTTAGATTTCATTGAATGAAATCGCCAAATTGACATCTAGCAGTTGAGAATCACTTCACTGATTGTTATAGAATTCCAAGATCTTTAAGGTTCGACAAAACTTTTCTTCAGAATACAGAACTAGTCAAAGGAAATGACCTAATTTTAAAGAATACATATATGAACTATTATTAAGGCGGTGAGGAAGATGAATGATTTTAACCGACTGGTTTCCGAACAGATGGCGACGATGGACAAATTATTGTTTCTTCAAGCAGAGCTGGAACGCTGTCAAGAAGTTGAAGCGGAACTTCTGAGTTTGCAAAATGAAACGGATCTTGATAATATCCAAGCGGAAATTCAGCGGATGAAAAATGAATTAAAAGAAATCCAAACCATTTTTGAAAAACAAACAGAAGATGTCATTAATTCCTACCGGGATATGAACTTAGTACCATCAAGTTGAAATACGAGATTTTTACAAAGAGCCGTAGGAATTATGGCTCTTTTGTTTTAAATTCTGTCTGCAACCGTTATAATGTTAATAAGAAAATAGGAATTTTCTTTGTTGCCTTTTATCATTTTTTGGCAGTAATAGGTTGCAAAGCGTTCGGAAATGAAGGTAGGGGAGATAATGGGCGTACCCATCGAAGGTGAACCAGTACAAATACATAGCTATAAACACAATGGGCACATCCATCGCGTCTGGGAAGAGACAACCGTTTTGAAAGGATCGGAGAAACTGGTGATTGGCGCTAATGACCGTACTCTGGTGACAGAATCAGACGGCAGGACTTGGATTACAAGGGAACCGGCCATTTGTTATTTTCATTCGCAATACTGGTTTAATGTGATTGGCATGATTCGCGAAGATGGCATTTATTATTATTGTAATCTCAGCTCACCATTTGTTTTTGATGGCGAGGCAGTGAAGTATATTGATTATGATCTAGATATCAAAGTGTATCCCGATATGACCTTTAATCTGTTGGATGAGGATGAGTACGAGCGTCATCGCCGTGAAATGAATTATCCAGAGGTTATTGATCAAATATTAAAGCGGAATGTTGATAAACTTGTCCAAATGATTAGACAGCGAAGTGGTCCATTTGCAGCGGATTTTATCGATATTTGGTATGAGCGTTATTTAACGTACAGACGGTAGTGGACAAGGACAGAGCAAAGCAAAAAAACGGTTCATTTCAAAAAATAGTGATTATGCAAACTCTCGTACAGTAATGCTTGGCTCTGTTCACCGCATGTTTTTAATCGCCTGTTGACTGCGATCAACAGGCGTTTTTTAATGAAATAGATAGTAGGGAGAGGGGGCTGCAACATGGATAGTATTCGCAGATATCTTACATTTGTCAAACCTTATCGTTGGCAAATTGTTGCGACCATTATCATTGGAATTATTAAATTTTCCATTCCGCTTATTCTTCCGATGTTAATTAAGTATGTTGTCGATGATATTGTGCAAAATCCCAATTTAGTTGCCAACGAGAAAATAGATAAATTATTGGTCATCATGGGGATTATGATTATCGTTTTCGTTATCCTTAGACCGCCAATTGAGTATTACCGCCAATATTTTGCCCAATGGACTTCCAATAAAATTCTATATGATTTGCGTAACGTCTTATATCAGCATATCCAAAAGCTAAGCTTTAAGTATTATGCCAATACCCGTGCAGGTGAAATCATTTCGCGGATTATTAATGATGTAGAGCAGACGAAAGCTTTTGTGGTTACCGGGTTAATGAACCTTTGGCTGGATATGGCTACAATTATTATTGCGATTATTCTTATGTTTTCATTGAATGTAAAGCTGACACTTATTTCGATTGCACTTTTTCCGCTATATGCCTTTTCGATTCGCTACTTTTTCGGAAATTTACGGCGCTTAACAAGGATTCGTTCCCAGGCTTTAGCAGGGGTCCAGAGTTATTTGCATGAACGTGTCCAAGGGATGCCGGTCATAAAAAGCTTTGCGATTGAAGAATACGAGCAAACCCGGTTTAATAAAGCAAATGATCACTTTTTGGAAAAAGCACTGAAGCATACAAGCTGGAACGCTAAATCATTTGCTGTCGTAAATACGATTACGGACATTGCCCCGTTACTTGTCATCGCCTATTCTGGTTATCTGGTGATTCAGGGCAATTTGTCCTTGGGGACGATGATGGCCTTTTATGCTTATATTGATAAGCTTTATAATCCGCTGCGGAGACTAGTCAATTCCTCCACAACAATCACGCAATCATTTGCTTCGATGGATAGGGTTTTTGAACTAATGGATGAAAAGTATGATATCGTGGATGCCCCCGATGCAGTGGAGTGCCGGCAGGTAAACGGAGATATTTCATATGAAGGGGTTTCTTTTTCCTATAACGAAGGAGAGGAGGAGGTTTTAAAGGATATAAATATCGATGTGAAAAAAGGGGAAACGATTGCCCTTGTCGGCATGAGCGGCGGTGGCAAGTCCACGTTTGTCAGTTTGATCCCGCGATTTTATGATGTGACGGTGGGGAGAATTCTGCTGGACGGCCTCGATATCCGCAAGTTTAAAGTGCAGTCATTACGGGATAAAATTGGTGTTGTCTTCCAAGATAACATTCTTTTCAGTGATTCAGTAAAGGAAAATATTTTACTGGGAAAACCGGGTGCATCAGAAGAAGAGGTCATTCGAGCAGCAAAGGCCGCCAATGCTCACGAATTTATTTTACAACTTGCAGATGGCTATGATACGAAAGTCGGGGAAAGAGGGGTTAAGCTTTCCGGAGGGCAAAAGCAAAGAATTGCGATTGCCAGAGTCTTCTTGAAAGATCCGCCGATTCTAATTTTAGATGAGGCGACGTCGGCACTTGATTTAGAAAGTGAACACTCGATTCAAGAATCTCTCGACAGATTGGCGAAAGACCGGACAACCTTCATTGTGGCGCATCGCTTGTCAACGATTACACATGCAGACCGAATTATTTTAATCGAACACGGCCGGATTGTCGAAACAGGGACACATGATGAGCTGATGGAAAAACAAGGGAAATACTACGGATTATTTCAAGTACAGCAATTGAAGCAGGGAGAAACCGAAGCAGGATAAGCTGGCTTCGGTTTCTCTATTCTTTGTTGTCCGCTTCGACTGATATTTCATTGTGATGATAAGAATGAAAGCTGGTAATCAGTGTGTCAAGATGTTCCACCTGTTCGCCGTAATCAATAATCGAGGCGATAATTTGCATCATGTGATAAATATGCGGTTCTTGAGCTTTTCCGGGTAATTGCTGTTGGTAAGTTAAATAGAATTGAAATAGTTCATCTTTATTCAAGTACATATTTTCATCGGAATACGGCGCCGGTGTCGGGATTTTTCCAATGAACCGCAGCATTAATTGTTCATGATGATACACTAAAGAATCCAGCTGTTCTTGAATCGATTGCTTAAAGTTTTCCGGAAGCTGGAGCAATTCATTTTCATATCGATGAATCCGTTTTAACGTATCCAGCGCTTTTCTTGCCGTAATGGTCATTTGGCGATAAACCACGAGCTTGCGCGACTTTTCCAAATCGTTCTTTTTAAAAAGCTGGCGCTCTTCCTTGTACATTTTATAAAACTGCTCCATGGCAAGAATGTTTTCCTTGAGTTTTTTAATATCTGCCTTTAACAGTTGATGATCATAATCATGGCGGATGCTTAACCGGATCCATTTGACCATTTCTTCCGTTGTGCTGACGATTTTTAAATAAAGCTTATTTTCATATTTAGGCGGCATAAACACGAGATTGACAATAAACGCGGAGAAAACGCCAATCATGATCGTCGAAAAACGAATGCCGGCGAATTGCATAAAGTTCATATTGGTTGTTTCCATGATCGAAATCAGCGTTACCAGAGAAAGGCCAATCGTATTCTCCAGCTTGAGTTTCAGATGAAGGGTTATGACGATGATGGCAGCTAGTCCAATAACTATAAAATGATTTCCTAGAAACAGAACAAAAAGGACAGCGAGAATGGCGCCAATCACGTTCCCTTGTATTTGTTCAATAATCGTTAGATAGCTGCGGTAAATGGTTGGCTGAATCGCGAAAATGGCAGCAATGGCGGCAAACACTGGTGATGGCGAATGCAGCAGCTGAGCCAAGTAAAGCGATAAAACAATAGCTATTCCCGTTTTAAAAATGCGGGCCCCTAACTTCATTTTCTCTAATATCCTTTCAATAATAGGTCTTTATCCATATTTGAGCAGAGGTGATATAATCGTACACTTAAATTAAAACATATCACCAAGAGAAATTATATGAACAAAATTCAAATTGTTGCAAGTTATCTGGGGAAATAAAACAATAGCCTCAGATTTAAGAGAATTGAATAAGTGGTCTTGTTATCCAAAAGCAAGCAAATAAACCGCAGTCAGTAGATCATTTATGCTAAACTATTTCTTTAGATATGTATCTGGAGGTACAAATATGAATGCTATTGAAGTAAAAAATTTGCGCAAAGAGTTTAAAGCATATTCCAGCCGCTCCGGACTGAAAGGCGCGTTCCGCGATTTATTTACAAGAAATTATAAAGTGGTTCCGGCTGTTAACAATATCAGTTTTTCCGTTAGCCAGGGTGAAATGGTGGGCTACATTGGTGAAAACGGGGCAGGTAAATCAACGACCATTAAAATGCTGACTGGCATTCTGACGCCGACCTCGGGAGATATCCGTGTTAACGGGATGAACCCGCACAAAGAACGGGAGAAATTTGTCCGCACGATTGGCGTCGTTTTCGGCCAGCGTTCGCAGCTATGGTGGGATATTGCTGTTCAGGAATCGTTCCGGCTGTTAAAAAAGGTCTATAAAGTAACAGACGAGCAATATGACGATCATATGCAGCATGTGATTAAAACCTTGGACATTGAGCCGCTTTTGGACAAGCCGGTTAGGAAACTCTCTCTTGGCCAGCGGATGAGATGTGAGCTGGCGGCAGCCCTGATTCATAATCCGCCGCTGCTTTTTTTGGATGAGCCGACGATTGGTCTCGATGTGCTGGTAAAGCTGAAGATCCGCGAATTCTTAAAGGAAATCAATCAGAAATACAACACGACGATTCTCCTGACTACCCACGATTTGTCTGATATCGAAGCATTATGTGAACGGGTGATCATGCTTGATGAAGGTAAGGTTATTTACGATGGGGCCCTGCATCATCTGAAGGAAAATCTCGCCGACGGAAAAGAGTTGCATTTTCAATTTCTTGAGCAGGTTGATCTGCCAGCAGTGAAAAAGTTAACCAGCGGCATGCCTGTTAAGTGGGATCTTGATGAAAAGGAGCAGGTGTTTATCGCGAACCTTGAGAATGACGATCTTTTAATTTCTCAAGTGATTGCTATAGTCGTGGCCGCGTTTAAAATTAAGGATATTAAAATTAATGAGACCTCTACGGAGGAAATCATTCGCAATATCTATGAAAAGGGTGCGGTTGAAGTTGGATAAATATATCGAAATGATTCGCATCCGTTTTTTAATGATGCTTGCTTATCGGACGAATTATTATACAGGAATACTGATTTATAGCATTAATATTGGTGCCTATTATTTTTTATGGACGGCGATTTATGCTGGCAAGGAGGAAATTCAGGGTTTATCCGTTAGTCAAATGACTGCCTACGTGGCGATTTCCTGGATGGCGCGGGCGTTTTATTTTAATAACCTTGACCGGGAAATGGCAATGGAAATTATGGAAGGAAAGGTCGCGGTTGAATTAATTCGGCCGTACAATTACCTCGGAATGAAAACGATGGAGGGGCTGGGAGAAGGAATTTTTCGGTTGTTTTTATTTTCGCTGCCCGGACTTGTGATTGTCTACTTGATATTTCCGATTCATTTTACCTGGGATTTAAGTGTCTGGGGTTTATTTGCCCTTTCCATTTTATTAAGCTTTTTTATTAACACAGAGCTGAATTTATTAACTGGGATTACCACCTTTTTCCTCTATAATAATGCCGGCCTCATTCGGGCGAAGCGGGTGATTATTGATTTGTTTTCTGGATTACTCCTGCCGATCAGCTTTTTCCCGGGCTGGGTCCAGTCGATCATGAAATTTCTGCCGTTTCAAGGAATCAGCTACGTGCCGAGTATGATTTTTACAAAAGGTTTTTCACATCAAGAAGCATGGGCTGCCATCGGCCAGCAGTTTATTTGGGTGGTAATATTAATCCTGCCGATCCAATTGCTGTGGTATATTGCCAAGAAACAGCTGATCATTCAAGGGGGATAAAGACGTGTTTTATCTAACAATGTTTTTTCAATATATTTCTCAATATGCCAAAACAAGATTGCAGTACCGCGCAGATCTGTTCGTGGAATTTTTATCAGATTTAATGTCCCAGGCGATTAATCTTGTGTTCATTTTGGTTGTGTTTGGGCATACAAAATTACTTGGAGGCTGGAGCCGGGATGAAATTATTTTTATTTACGGCTTTTTTCTCGTCCCGTATGCCGTTTTCTCCGCGTTTTTTAACATCTGGAATTTTAATGAGCGCTATATCGTTAAAGGGGAACTGGACAGGATTTTGACAAGGCCGATCCACAGCCTGTTTCAAATCATCCTGGAGCAGATAGAGCTGGAATCTTTGTTAGGTGCTGTTACCGGAATCGCTGTCATGGTTTACGCCGGCAGCAGGTTGGGGTTAGAGGTAACATGGTATGATCCGTTTTTATTTTTCATTTTTGTCATCGGTGGAGCCTTGGTGTACGGCGGCATCTTTGTGATGCTGGCCTGTATTAGCTTTTGGGCTGACGCCAGAACCTCGATTATGCCAATGATGTATAATATCAGCAATTACGGCCGCTATCCGGTCAATATTTATAATAAATTAATTCGTTTTGTCCTGACATGGATTTTGCCGTTTGCCTTTGTCGGTGTCTATCCAGCCTCCTTTTTTCTTGGCAAAACGGAATGGTATTGGTATGCATTTTTAACACCGCTAATAGGCGTCGTCTTTTTCAGCTTATCGATCGTTTTATGGAATCATGGAATAAAAAAATACCGTGGAGCAGGGAACTAAGCAGGTGTGAGGGAACCATTGTCGCGTAAATTTAACTAAGCCTCATGAAAAAAGGACTCGCCAGTCGGCAAGTTTTCATTTAATTGGCCAAGCTGGCATAGAAATAAAGTATCTCCCTATCATTAGAGGTGATCTGTATTGATCTTTTTCCTGCTGCCAATCGTGATTTTTTGTATCTTTATGAGCATCCGCTTACTGTTTATTCCAAATACGATTAAAGGAAAATTAGTGTCTATCGATAATTTCTTTTATTTATGTACGGTTTACTTAACAATTATCATTGGATTCGGCCTTATTTATTTAATACTTTACTTAATGGAGATGCCTGTACTCATCGAGGTCAATGAGGCTGGTCGCTACAACGTTTTTGAAACGAGTTTTTATTTCAGTACGATGATGTTATTTTCAGTTGGGAATGGGGACGTCATCCCTCAAGGTATCGGCAGGTTTATTGCTGCGATTGAAGCGCTCATTGGCTATACTCTGCCAGCAGCCTTTGTAGCCAGAGTGATGTTTGAACGCGATAAGTAAGCAGGAAAGTTGTTTAGAAACGAAACTTTGGTTAGGCTATGGATAGGAATGATTTTCAAAGTGGAGTGATAAAAATGACAGTAGAAATTGGAAAACAAACACCTGATTTTACCTTAGAAGCTCATAATGGAGAAAAAGTAACATTATCGAATTTAAAAGGAAAAAACGTTGTCCTTTATTTTTATCCAAAAGATATGACTCCGGGCTGCACAACGGAAGCTTGTGATTTTCGTGATCAATTTGATCAATTTGATGATGTAAATGCAGTTATTCTAGGTGTCAGTCCAGACCCGGTCGAAAAGCATCAAAAGTTTGTTGAAAAACATGGACTGCCATTTCTTCTGTTAGCCGACACAGATCATCAAGTGGCTGAAAGCTACGGGGTTTGGAAGTTGAAGAAAAACTTTGGCAAAGAATATATGGGTATTGAAAGGTCAACTTTTATTATTGATAAGGAAGGCGTTCTAGTAAAGGAATGGAGAAAAGTTAAAGTGAATGGGCATGTCGAGGAAGCCTTAAGCTACATTCGGGAAAATCTATAATATTTTCAAGCCTATTTTTGAAGGAAAAGGCATTTGTCCAATGCAAGTGAGCATGTTTTGAATATCATTTTATTAGGGCATACCTCCTCAGATAGAATTTTGGGTCCTTACAGGGCCCCTTTTTTTATGTCTAAAACGGTGTCGTAAATAGCTGAAACTTTTCTTTCTTCATAAATCAATGGTATGATAAAAAAGATTTTACAATGGAACTGGATGAATACTGTTGATTGAAAGAGGTGTTCTAAATGAAAATTTATACAAAAACAGGAGATAAAGGGACTACTTCACTCGTCTATGGGCAAAGAGTTGCAAAAAACGATATACGGGTAGAAGCATATGGAACCTGTGATGAAACGAATTCGATGATTGGACTGGCGTTAAGTTATTTAAATAAGGAAAACTTTCAAGAAAAAGAAATAATTGAGAAAGTTTATCATAAAATACAAACAAATCTTTTCCATGTAGGAGCAGAATTGGCTACTCCTAAAGGTAAGGAAGTCAAATGGTCACTTAAGCCCGAAGATATTGAAGAATTGGAACGATATATCGATGCATGGGATCAAACACTGCCGCAGTTAACTAATTTCATTTTACCTGGCGGCCATCCTTCAGGGGCTGCTTTCCACGTCGCAAGAACAACCGCAAGGAGAGCAGAAAGATGTGCAGTGGCGCTTGGAGATGATGTCAACCCACTAGTTCTGGCCTATTTAAACAGGCTGTCAGATTTGCTGTTTGTAACCGCTCGCTATGTAAACCAACTGCTTGGTGCTAACGAAAAAACATTGCATTCATAAACGATATTACAATATTGACAAAAGTACTAATTTCCTAGTAAACTAATTATAACAATTATAATCTAATAATATTTTTTAGAAAAGAGGTGCATGGCGATGAATCAGCTAAAAGAAGCGTTGGAAACTCTTAAGGATACTGGAGTAAGAATTACTCCACAACGTCATGCGATACTTGAATATTTAATAAACTCAATGTCACACCCCACTGCAGATGAAATTTACAAAGCGTTGGAAGGAAAATTCCCTAACATGAGTGTGGCAACAGTTTACAATAATTTACGAGTATTTCGTGAAGTTGGCCTTGTAAAGGAATTAACCTTTGGGGATGCTTCCAGCAGGTTTGATTTTGTTACATCAGAACATTATCACGTTATTTGTGAGCATTGTGGGAAAATTGTTGATTTCCATTATCCCGGCTTAGACGAGGTGGAGCATTTGGCCGCACATGTGACAGGGTTCAAGGTGGATACTCATCGTTTAGAAATTTACGGTACATGTCCGGATTGTGCAGGGAAAGAGGTACACTAATTGCCTACCACTTCAAATAAGGGTGACTTAACTTTTTGGCACTTTAAAGCCAATAGTTAAGTCACCTTTTTTTATTTTTTATAAGATTTCTTATTATATTTTTCATCAAACTCCTTACCGACAAGATCCCGGTCGAGGGTTAATGGCTCACGGCAGTGCATGCACATATCCACTTTGCCCAGCATTTTTGTTGGTTTCCCACAGTTGGGACATTTCACCTGAATGGCCTTGGTTGAGAGCATCCCAATCCAAAAATATACAATCGTACTTGAAATAATAAAAATAAGTCCCAATATCATAAAAATGGTCATAATAATGGGAGAGGTACGAAAATAAACCCCAATGTACATAACAATAAATCCAACAAAGACTAAAGCGAGCGCGAAAGTGCGAATTTTATTAATTTTACTCGAATATTTTGCCATCTGTCTCTCCTCCTAGAGAAACTATACCATATTTATTTAAAAGTGAGAAAAAGAAACAGCATCTTGTGGAATGTCGAATTTTGACTTATTTTTTAGAAGGAGATTTATCATTATTGTCGAACATATATTGCTAACATGAAAAATGGAGGTATCATGGATGGAAGATATTCTTCGGCCTATTTATCAAGAAAGAGCAAGCCAATTGAATACATTAGGGGTTTTATTGGTAGAAAAGAAGGAAAAGACAACGCTCACAACAGACTCTTTTGATGTTGTCCTCTTAATTATTGTCAAAGAAGCAGAAAATCCGGTATTTATAAAACATTATACGTATGATCAAAAAAAAGCCGCGATGCATGTTATTTCAGAAGCACAGCTTGAGGAATGGCTTTTATTAGGAACAAACCGTAAGATATTTGAATGGCTGCATCATGCGAGAATTATTTTTGATCGTAACGAATATGTTGCTAAATTAAAAACAGAGCTGGAGGAATTTCCATTTCATGGTCGAAAAATCAAGATGGGTCTGGAATTTGCAAAATTAATCCGCCGCTATGTTGACGGTAAGACACTTTTTGAAAACAAACAATTTTTAGATGCATACAATCATGTCGTTCATTCATTGCACCATCTGGCCAGACTAGCGGTGATTGAAAATGGACTGCATCCAGAACTTACGGTTTGGCGTCAGATAAAACAAATTGAGCCGGAAATTTATAAATTATATGAGGAATTGGTTAATAGTGAAGAGACACTTGAGCAAAGACTTGAATTGTTATTCCTCGCTAGTGAGTTCTTAATTCATTCCAGAACGGAAATGGGATCAGCCCATTTAATTAAAGTGTTAAGTTCAAAGGAATACTGGATGTACAATGAAATGTTAAATGAAGAGGAATTAAGACCATACTCTGTTGATCTGCCAGTCCTACTCGAATATTTAATTGAGAAACATGTGCTAGAAGTAGTTAATGTCGAAACAAAAGGCCAAGGAGTCTACCATCGCTGTTATCGGGTAAATAAAAAATTATCGTAAAAAAGTATTGACCAGGATCAAAAAACTTGGTATATTAATAACCGTCGCTGCGAAACATCAAAAGAAGTTTTCGTAGACGGCGGTTGAAAAAAAGTGTTGACATTGCGAAGCACTTTATGATATATTAAGTAGGTCGCTTTTGAGCGATTAAGATCGTTCTTTGAAAACTAAACAAACAAAAACGTCAACAAACAATAATATTCATTTTTTAAACGAGATGAAGCCAACGTTAAATTTTATGAGCTATTTCAACTCAACTTCATTGGAGAGTTTGATCCTGGCTCAGGACGAACGCTGGCGGCGTGCCTAATACATGCAAGTCGAGCGAATCAAGAGGAGCTTGCTCCTCAAGGTTAGCGGCGGACGGGTGAGTAACACGTGGGCAACCTGCCTGTAAGACTGGGATAACTTCGGGAAACCGGAGCTAATACCGGATGATTCTTATCTACACATGTAGATAAGCTAAAAGACGGCGCAAGCTGTCACTTACAGATGGGCCCGCGGCGCATTAGCTAGTTGGTGAGGTAACGGCTCACCAAGGCGACGATGCGTAGCCGACCTGAGAGGGTGATCGGCCACACTGGGACTGAGACACGGCCCAGACTCCTACGGGAGGCAGCAGTAGGGAATCTTCCACAATGGACGAAAGTCTGATGGAGCAACGCCGCGTGAGCGATGAAGGCCTTCGGGTCGTAAAGCTCTGTTGTTAGGGAAGAACAAGTATCGGAGTAACTGCCGGTACCTTGACGGTACCTAACCAGAAAGCCACGGCTAACTACGTGCCAGCAGCCGCGGTAATACGTAGGTGGCAAGCGTTGTCCGGAATTATTGGGCGTAAAGCGCGCGCAGGCGGTCCTTTAAGTCTGATGTGAAAGCCCACGGCTCAACCGTGGAGGGTCATTGGAAACTGGGGGACTTGAGTGCAGAAGAGGAAAGCGGAATTCCACGTGTAGCGGTGAAATGCGTAGAGATGTGGAGGAACACCAGTGGCGAAGGCGGCTTTCTGGTCTGTAACTGACGCTGAGGCGCGAAAGCGTGGGGAGCAAACAGGATTAGATACCCTGGTAGTCCACGCCGTAAACGATGAGTGCTAAGTGTTAGAGGGTTTCCGCCCTTTAGTGCTGCAGCTAACGCATTAAGCACTCCGCCTGGGGAGTACGGCCGCAAGGCTGAAACTCAAAGGAATTGACGGGGGCCCGCACAAGCGGTGGAGCATGTGGTTTAATTCGAAGCAACGCGAAGAACCTTACCAGGTCTTGACATCCTCTGACACTCCTAGAGATAGGAGGTTCCCCTTCGGGGGACAGAGTGACAGGTGGTGCATGGTTGTCGTCAGCTCGTGTCGTGAGATGTTGGGTTAAGTCCCGCAACGAGCGCAACCCTTGATCTTAGTTGCCAGCATTCAGTTGGGCACTCTAAGGTGACTGCCGGTGACAAACCGGAGGAAGGTGGGGATGACGTCAAATCATCATGCCCCTTATGACCTGGGCTACACACGTGCTACAATGGATGGTACAAAGGGCAGCGAAGCCGCGAGGCTAAGCCAATCCCATAAAACCATTCTCAGTTCGGATTGCAGGCTGCAACTCGCCTGCATGAAGCCGGAATCGCTAGTAATCGCGGATCAGCATGCCGCGGTGAATACGTTCCCGGGCCTTGTACACACCGCCCGTCACACCACGAGAGTTTGTAACACCCGAAGTCGGTGGGGTAACCGTAAGGGGCCAGCCGCCTAAGGTGGGACAAATGATTGGGGTGAAGTCGTAACAAGGTAGCCGTATCGGAAGGTGCGGCTGGATCACCTCCTTTCTAAGGATAATAAGAGTTGACGTTTCTTGTTTGTTTAGTTTTGAGGGAACAATCCTCTCGTTAAGTTTGCTCCTGCGCCGTAGTAGTTCGAGGAAGTAACTTCTCAGCTCGTCGCAAGGCAGCTTGAAGCAAAACTAAGAAGGTCATTCATGAAGTTGATTCGTGGAAGTCGCCTTGTTTAGTTTTGAGAGAATAATCTCTCATAAAGCTATATGATCCATCACTTCGTGATGAAAATCAGTAGCCTTGTTCCTTGAAAACTAGATAATCGTAATAGAAGAAGTAACCAAGTAAGAACCGAGTAATCGCTCATTTATGGTTTTAAACCTTTTAGGTTAAGTTAGAAAGGGCGCACGGTGAATGCCTTGGCACTAGGAGCCGATGAAGGACGGGACTAACACCGATATGCTTCGGGGAGCTGTAAGTAAGCGTCGATCCGGAGATTTCCGAATGGGGGAACCCCCTGCTCGTAATGGAGCAGGATCCTTACCTGAATTCATAGGGGAAGGAAGGCAGACCCGGGGAACTGAAACATCTAAGTACCCGGAGGAAGAGAAAGCAAACGCGATTCCCTAAGTAGCGGCGAGCGAAACGGGAACAGCCCAAACCGAAAGGCTTGCCTTTCGGGGTTGTAGGACACTCAACATGGAGTTACAAAGGAACGGAGTAGACGAAGCGATCTGGAAAGGTCCGCAAGAGAAGGTAAAAGCCCTGTAGTCGAAACTTCGTTCCCTCCTGAGTGGATCCTGAGTACGGCCGGACACGTGAAATCTGGTCGGAAGCTGGGAGGACCATCTCCCAAGGCTAAATACTCCCTAGTGACCGATAGTGAACCAGTACCGTGAGGGAAAGGTGAAAAGCACCCCGGGAGGGGAGTGAAAGAGAACCTGAAACCGTGTGCCTACAAGTAGTCAAAGCCCTTTAACGGGTAATGGCGTGCCTTTTGTAGAATGAACCGGCGAGTTACGATTGCATGCAAGGTTAAGTTGAAGAGACGGAGCCGCAGCGAAAGCGAGTCTTAAGTAGGGCGATCTTTAGTATGTAGTTGTAGACCCGAAACCAGGTGATCTACCCATGTCCAGGGTGAAGGTAGGGTAACACCTACTGGAGGCCCGAACCCACGCACGTTGAAAAGTGCGGGGATGAGGTGTGGGTAGCGGAGAAATTCCAATCGAACTTGGAGATAGCTGGTTCTCTCCGAAATAGCTTTAGGGCTAGCCTCACGGCTTGGAGTCTTGGAGGTAGAGCACTGTTTGGACTAGGGGCCCTCATCGGGTTACCGAATTCAGACAAACTCCGAATGCCAAAGACTTACCCGTGGGAGTCAGACTGCGAGTGATAAGATCCGTAGTCAAAAGGGAAACAGCCCAGACCACCAGCTAAGGTCCCAAAGTATACGTTAAGTGGAAAAGGATGTGGAGTTGCTTAGACAACCAGGATGTTGGCTTAGAAGCAGCCACCATTTAAAGAGTGCGTAATAGCTCACTGGTCGAGTGACTCTGCGCCGAAAATGTACCGGGGCTAAACGTATCACCGAAGCTGTGGATGGACACCGTTGGTGTCTGTGGTAGGAGAGCGTTCTAAGGGCGTTGAAGCTGGACCGGAAGGACTGGTGGAGCGCTTAGAAGTGAGAATGCCGGTATGAGTAGCGAAAGATGAGTGAGAATCTCATCCACCGAATGCCTAAGGTTTCCTGAGGAAGGCTCGTCCGCTCAGGGTTAGTCGGGACCTAAGCCGAGGCCGAAAGGCGTAGGCGATGGACAACAGGTTGATATTCCTGTACCACCTCTGAATCGTTTGAGTGATGGGGGGACGCAGGAGGATAGGGTAAGCGCGCTGCTGGTCATGCGCGTCCAAGCAGTTAGGCTGGTGAATAGGAAAATCCGTTCACCGTGAAGGCTGAGCTGTGACGGCGAGGGAAATACAGTACCGAAGTTCCTGATTCCACACTGCCAAGAAAAGCCTCTAGCGAGATTCAAGGTGCCCGTACCGCAAACCGACACAGGTAGGCGAGGAGAGAATCCTAAGGTGAGCGAGAGAACTCTCGTTAAGGAACTCGGCAAAATGACCCCGTAACTTCGGGAGAAGGGGTGCTTTTTAGGGTGTCAAAGCCCTGAAAAGCCGCAGTGAATAGGCCCAGGCGACTGTTTAGCAAAAACACAGGTCTCTGCGAAGCCGCAAGGCGAAGTATAGGGGCTGACGCCTGCCCGGTGCTGGAAGGTTAAGAGGAGGGGTTAGCCTTAAAAGCGAAGCTCTGAATCGAAGCCCCAGTAAACGGCGGCCGTAACTATAACGGTCCTAAGGTAGCGAAATTCCTTGTCAGGTAAGTTCTGACCCGCACGAAAGGCGTAACGATCTGGGCACTGTCTCAACGAGAGACTCGGTGAAATTATAGTACCTGTGAAGATGCAGGTTACCCGCGACAGGACGGAAAGACCCCATGGAGCTTTACTGTAGCCTGATATTGAATTTTGGTACAGCTTGTACAGGATAGGTAGGAGCCTGAGAAACCGGAGCGCCAGCTTCGGTGGAGGCGTCGGTGGGATACTACCCTGGCTGTATTGAAATTCTAACCCGCACCCCTCAATCGGGGTGGGAGACAGTGTCAGGTGGGCAGTTTGACTGGGGCGGTCGCCTCCCAAAGAGTAACGGAGGCGCCCAAAGGTTCCCTCAGAATGGTTGGAAATCATTCGCAGAGTGTAAAGGCACAAGGGAGCTTGACTGCGAGACCTACAAGTCGAGCAGGGACGAAAGTCGGGCTTAGTGATCCGGTGGTTCCGCATGGAAGGGCCATCGCTCAACGGATAAAAGCTACCCTGGGGATAACAGGCTTATCTCCCCCAAGAGTCCACATCGACGGGGAGGTTTGGCACCTCGATGTCGGCTCATCGCATCCTGGGGCTGTAGTCGGTCCCAAGGGTTGGGCTGTTCGCCCATTAAAGCGGTACGCGAGCTGGGTTCAGAACGTCGTGAGACAGTTCGGTCCCTATCCGTCGTGGGCGCAGGAAATTTGAGAGGAGCTGTCCTTAGTACGAGAGGACCGGGATGGACGCACCGCTGGTGTACCAGTTGTCTTGCCAAAGGCATCGCTGGGTAGCTATGTGCGGACGGGATAAGTGCTGAAAGCATCTAAGCATGAAGCCCCCCTCGAGATGAGATTTCCCATAGCTTTAAGCTAGTAAGATCCCTGAAAGATGATCAGGTTGATAGGTCAGAGGTGGAAGCGTGGTGACACGTGGAGCTGACTGATACTAATCGATCGAGGACTTAACCAAAATCGAAAAGCGGAAGCGTCCGCTTAGCAACGTATGGCTTCCTCGAAAAAGCTAATGCTTTTTCCTCGTGCGATGCCTACGCTGACGAAGTGTTCCTTGTGGTGGGCTTTGACTGAGATAAAGGAAACACGAAGAGTGAAACGATTCGATGTTGACTTATCGTAGGGAAAAGACCGAAAGACACTAGTTGCTGGACGCTGGAGCTGGACAATTAATATAAATGAACTCGTTCTTAACTACTTCTTCTGTATTATCTAGTTTTGAGGGAATGAAAATTTTCTCTTGAAAAAAATGAAAAAGGCACTATAATAAGAAAGTGTCGATTAAATTAATGGCCTGGCGGTGATGGCGAGAAGGTCACACCCGTTCCCATACCGAACACGGAAGTTAAGCTTCTCAGCGCCGATGGTAGTTGGGGCACGCGCCCCTGTGAGAGTAGGACGCTGCCGGGCATTTATAAATTATTTCGCAGTAGCTCAGTGGTAGAGACGAGCGAAGCATCATGAATCGACAGCGAGTTGTACACGCCGAGATGCTACTTGGTTTCTCTTTCTGAGGCGGGGACACAAATTAAGCTTTGAGTATGGAATTATATAGTTATTCCGCAGTAGCTCAGTGGTAGAGCTATCGGCTGTTAACCGATCGGTCGTAGGTTCGAATCCTACCTGCGGAGCCATTTTGTGGAGAGCTGTCCGAGTGGCCGAAGGAGCACGATTGGAAATCGTGTAGACGGGTAACCCTGTCTCAAGGGTTCAAATCCCTTGCTCTCCGCCATATTAAATACATATGGCCCCTTGGTCAAGCGGTTAAGACACCGCCCTTTCACGGCGGTAACACGGGTTCGAATCCCGTAGGGGTCACCATATTGGAGGATTAGCTCAGCTGGGAGAGCATCTGCCTTACAAGCAGAGGGTCGGCGGTTCGATCCCGTCATCCTCCACCATAATAAATCTCATTATCGCGGGGTGGAGCAACGGGCGTTGCTTCCATGAATAACCTGCAAGTTGTCCCGACGCATTAGCTTCCTTGAATAAGCTGGTAGAGAAAGGGACAGTCCTTATGCATGGAGCATAGGAAAACTTTATATCTTTTTATTATCGCGGGGTGGAGCAGTCCGGTAGCTCGTCGGGCTCATAACCCGAAGGTCGCAGGTTCAAATCCTGCCCCCGCAATTCGGTCTGGTAGTTCAGCTGGTTAGAATGCCTGCCTGTCACGCAGGAGGTCGCGGGTTCGAGTCCCGTCCAGACCGCCATTGCTAGAATGGCTCAGTAGCTCAGTCGGTAGAGCAAAGGACTGAAAATCCTTGTGTCGGCGGTTCGATTCCGTCCTGAGCCACCACTTTTTTAAATGATTGCAGATGCCGATGTAGCTCAATAGGTAGAGCAACTGAATCGTAATCAGTAGGTTGGGGGTTCGATTCCTCTCGTCGGCACCTTAAGCTGACTAATTGAATAGATATATGGAGGGGTAGCGAAGTGGCTAAACGCGGCGGACTGTAAATCCGCTCCCTCAGGGTTCGGCGGTTCGAATCCGTCCCCCTCCACCATATACAGGGGTATAGTTTAAAGGTAGAACGAAGGTCTCCAAAACCTTTGGTGTGGGTTCGATTCCTACTACCCCTGCCAGAATTATGGCGGCTGTGGCGAAGTGGTTAACGCACCAGATTGTGGCTCTGGCATTCGTGGGTTCGATTCCCGTCAGCCGCCCCATAAATTTATTATTGATTCTTTGATCCATTTTTATTATGATTGGGCTATAGCCAAGCGGTAAGGCAACGGACTTTGACTCCGTCATTCGTAGGTTCGAATCCTGCTAGCCCAGCCAATCATGCGGAAGTAGTTCAGTGGTAGAACACCACCTTGCCAAGGTGGGGGTCGCGGGTTCGAATCCCGTCTTCCGCTCCATCATAAATGGCGGCATAGCCAAGTGGTAAGGCAGAGGTCTGCAAAACCTTTACCACCGGTTCGAATCCGGTTGCCGCCTCCATAAACAAAAATGTTGAGTATGGATTAGAACGGGTAAATGATTTCGCCGGGGTGGCGGAACTGGCAGACGCACAGGACTTAAAATCCTGCGGTAGGTGACTACCGTACCGGTTCGATTCCGGTCCTCGGCATTGCATTACCAACATCTTAATACGCCGGTGTGGCGGAATTGGCAGACGCGCACGACTCAAAATCGTGTTCCTTCTGGAGTGTCGGTTCGACCCCGACCACCGGTACCATACTTACGGACACAAATTACAAAATATATACAGCAATAAAAAAACAGGGAAAATTCTCTGTTTTTTTTTGTTGTTTATTAAAATTAATTCAGTTCATTTGTCGTAGCCTGTAGTCTCATTTCTTTATGGTTTCCAGATTTTGTCGTATAATAGTAGAAAAGAAAATATTTTAGGGGGAGAAATAATGGCTGATATCCAGAAACAATTTGAAGAGTTCCATGATGCGATTAAATTGAAAAGATTTAAGGAAAACAAAGAGTTAAGGGAAAAAAGAGATATCATAATAGGCAAAATCAAAAGTGGAATTAAGACTAAATTTGAAGAAATGGAGAAAGACGTTCCAAGTTTAGAATTCATTGATCAAGGCAGTTATGCAGTTGATCTTGGTATTGTACCAGAAGATAAAGATTACGATATTGACGAAGGAGTAATTTTTGATTTATATAAAGAGGATTACACTGATAGTGTAGAATTAAAAAAAATTATAAAAGATATACTTGCAAACCACACAAGCACTCCACCAAAGATTAAAAACCCCTGTGTAACCATAACTTATTCACTAGATGATGAACCAATTTACCATGTCGATTTACCTGTTTATATTAAATCAAAATATGATAATGATTTGTATCTCGCTTGGGGGAAGGAATTTGCCGCGAATGATAAGAAATATTGGGACCCTGCAGATCCAGAAGGGTTAAACGATCACATTTCGAATTCTTTTACAGGTGATGATAAAAAACAATTTAAACGAATTGTGAGATATATGAAAAAATGGAAAGATATTTGCTTTACTTCTTCAGGTAGTTCAAGGCCACCGAGTGTAGGGATAACTATTGCAGCAGTTGATTTATTTTCCCCTAGACAAACATACAACTCTTTATCAGGAACGTATAAATATGACGATTTGACTGCTTTAAAAGACTTTGTAAATAATTTAAAAAATAAATTTGTACTTGTGTGGGATTCAGAACGGGAAGAATATCTACGCACAATTGAATATAGTTTACCAGTCAAGCCATATTCGAATGTCTTTTCTAAAATGACAAAGGTACAGATGAATACATTTTATCAAAAACTCGTCACTTTTGAGGGTGCATTAGCCGATGCACAAAGCAAAAGTGATCCACATGATGCTTGTACTGTATTAAGTCCATATCTTGGAGATAAATTCCCGATTCCAGAGTCAGCACAAGCAAGATACCAAAAAGTTGCGTTATCAAGTGCTCCAGCATCAAACTCTGCAAAGGGATTTGGTTATGAAAACTGATTTTAAAAAATTATTAAGTGAAAAAGAATATATAGAAAATGTTGAAACAATAAACCCATTCCAATTTGAATTTTTATTTAATATGAGAAATGGGTACACGATTCCATTGGAGATAACTTTTAGTCCGTTATTTCCATCACAGTTGCCTTTTGTTTTTATAAACAAAAGGCAGCATATTATACCGAAAATTCCTCACGTAATGAATAACGGGTTGATATGTTTTTTAGAGCGAGAAGGCGTTATTTGGAATAATATCCCTGAAAGTACTCTCGACTTTGTTTTTGAGAGAGTGGAAAAAGTATTAATTGCAGACTCACCAAAAATAGAATATCATCGGGAATTTAGTTATTATTTTGGAAGTCTTCAAGGAATACATTATGTATTTTCAGTTTTTACACCAAGTGATTATCCTATGGAAATTTCAGTACTTACTCTCAAAAATAGACCATTGGCATTTTTAACAGAAAATAATGAATCTAAGCAAGTTTTGAGCAGAGTGTTGAATATAAATATTAACTCTCGTAAGTTTGATAAAGCATTTTTTATACCATTGGATCTTACCTATAATGGAAGCGTCCCAGAAAGGGATCGTTTTTGGAGTAATACAGATATCATTAAACTTGTAAAAGAACATACAACAAGTGATACAATTTCAAAAATAAAGGATTTTGCAATAAATAAGAATAATTATTATTATTTATTGAGTATTCCATTATTAACAGGCGAAAAGACCATTATAGGGCTTTGGTATAAGAAAATTAATCCATCTATTTCAAAAAAAGTTGTACCTATCATTGATGAAAGTGTTGCAGATTGTTTTGAAATAATTCCTCTGTTTATATTTAGGGAGGATGATTCCTCTTTAGTTGAAAGAGGTGGAGGAGTTAAAAAAAATATAAATACCTTACTAATTGGCTGTGGGTCAGTTGGAAGTGACTTACTGTTTTTGTTAGCACGGTCAGGTATTAAAAATTTTACTATTCTAGACAATGACTCATTGAATATTGAGAATTCATATCGACATTTTTTAGGAATGAACAAGTCAATTCTTTTCAAGCCAAAGGTAGAACTCCTAAAAGAAGAATTTGAATCAAGATATCCTAATGTTGAGATAAAAACATTGGATAAAGATGCTCTTTCTGTAATCGATAAGAGGGAAATAAACCTAAATGATTATGATTTAATAATTGTTGCCATTGGGGACCCAAATGTTGAAAGAAAGTTAAATGAATTTATCGTTAAATCCTCGACACCTGCTATTTTTACTTGGGTTGAAGCCTATGGAATAGGTGGGCACGCCTTAATGGTTAACAATAGAGGAAAAGGTTGTTATGAATGTTTAATTGATGATGAATTAAATATGCTTTCAGCATTTGCTGGTAAGAGTGATGTACCATTTATTAAAAGTATAAATGGATGCGCAACTTCATTCACTCCATATGGAAGTATTGATTCTATGGAGACAGCATTACTTGCTTCAAGACTCGTTTTAAGGTATTTAAACAACGAGATTAATGGAAATCCATTGATATCATGGAGGGGTTCTTCTAAAGCGTTTGAAAAAAGTGGATACCAAACTTCTGAGAGATACAGACAACCATTAGATATTTTAATGCAGGATACCTATGAATATATTAATTCTAGTTGTAAAATATGTTCCATTCATCCTCAAGAGGCACTTAGTAATGCTTAGGATTAAATATGAAAATATGTTTATAAATGTTGAAGAAACAATAATTGAAGAAATAAGGGCAAGGCGTCAAGTAAATTATCAGGATAAAGAATCTGGTGGTATGGTGATAGGCTCAATTGTAATTAACAGCAATGAAATTGAAATTAAAGACTACACTATACCTCAAATAGGGGATCATCAATCAAGATATCGATTTATAAGAAAGAAAAAGACTCATAATGCTATATTGCAAAAAAAATGGATGGATAGTAATGGGACTGTTATGTATATGGGTGAATGGCATACGCATCCTGAAAATGATCCGCATTACTCTCAACAAGATATTAGGAATTGGAGAAAGTTACTAAAAAAATCTTATACTTTCACCGATTATTTGATTTTCATTATTGGTGGTATTGATTCTTATAAAATTTGGGTTGGGAATCGATTAAATGGGGAAATAGTTAATATTTACAAAGGAGCCTATGATGAAATTAGTTCAAACAGTAACTGAATTATTTAAACTTATACAAAGTGACCCATTAACTGGAATAATAACTCTATTAATATTGATTTTTTCTAGTATTCTGTTATACAAAAAGTTTGGGTTACTACAAATTGTATATAATTGGATAATTAATAATATCCTTCGTTTTATGAAGAGAGAGTTTGTCATGTTAACCACTTTTTCAAAGAAAGAAGCCAACTATTCAAAAATTAAGGGGAAATTTCAAGAGCAGGGCTGTTTGTTTTTAACCCTTAATGTAATAAAATTATTTGAGGTTGATGGGAGTATTAATAAGAAGAATCTCCTGAAAATATTAAAAAAGCAAAAGAAAAGGATGAAGGTTGCAATAAAGCGAGGTAAAAATAGTAATTCACTAATTTATCTTGGATTCCCGCATGTGCCGCTGGCTTTTTTAGATGGATATCATTTCAAAGATACTGATGATCCAATATTATTCGAGTATCAGGGAGAGGATACAGAATCATTAGGAAAGGGATTCTATGAATTAAATAAGAAATATAATACTGACATGAAAATGGTTAGTAATTATAATCAGCAAAATAGTTACGAAAATGAAATTGCACTAAAAATAGAGCAATCATTTCCTATCAGGGATGAAGGGATAATAGGCGTTACAAACGTATCACAAATAATATCAATTGGCATTGAAAATCCAGGTAGATGGAAGATTAATAATTATGCTCAAATAGACTTATATCAAAAATACTTTTTGGATATTTTGTCGAAGTTAAAGGCTGACGGTGTTAATAAAATCCATTTATTTGCTACAACACCTGTTTCACTTAGTTTTAGTTTAGGTAGAGTAATAAATCATTATCATCCTGAAATAATTATTTATAATTACAATAATAATGCGTATGACTGGGCCATCAATTTAAGAACGGAAGAATTAATAACACTCGAATAATTCAAAAAATGATAAAAACGGTAATTGTAAATTATTTTCCGTTTTTATCATTTTTATTTTTAATTACATACAAGGTATTCCTTTTCGTGATTTAGTAAAGTAATGCCAGCATACTCATATCGTGCCTTTATATTTCTATTGTCCCAATTTGTAGGCATAACCCTTCGAGAAAGCAATTTATGTTCTTGTGTTGTCACGGTTGCGGTCCATAGGTATTGACTAATAATGTCCCTAACGAATTCTTCAGTTAGGCTTCACGCAATGGCTTTTTGTTCGCATATATCTTGAATATATTTCTTTTTTGGAATTAAATGCTCATATTCAAGGCCATTAACACTATTATTCTTAAGAATTTCTAATGCAGCAGGTGTTACAAAATCAGTAGAATACCGTTTGTCATTCCACTTCTTAGGCAAATCTTTTGTGACTAAATGAATGTGTAAGTTTGCAAGAAATTTCCCTTTTCCTTCATGAATACCCTTCATATAGAGTTGATCATGATATGGAAGTGCACTAAGGAATTGGTAATACTTTTTTGCCAAAGTTTGTATAATAAATTCCCTATTTAACGCCATTATGTTCTCCTTCTGATAGATTGATAAAATAATTAAATTTTATTTTATTATATCTTCTAAATTGGAAATAGATATGAAATCTATAAAAAAAGGTATCGCCCTCTCTATGTAGAACATCATGGCAATAATGAATTTTACGAAAGAGGGTAGAGAGATGAACGTAAGAAATGAAACGGAAATTATACAAGTTAATAAAGATATGGTTGTGGCACAACAAAATGATATTTTTGTTGCAGTTATCAAGATTAAACCTTCAAGGATGAATCAGGCTAAATATGCCATAGTGATTCCTAAAAGTAGCGCTGTGAAAAATCAAAGGACAATATTGAGGAAAGAGCATAATGAGTTAAAAATTTTAATGAAACTTAAAGTTGCAATCATTCTGTTTAACATTTACAAAAGGGATATGCAAGAAACACAGAAGAATAAAGAAAAAATAATTAATAATCTCAAATGAGCAAGTAAGGAATTTTTCCTTACTTCTTTTTTGTTTCTTTAAGAATTCACTAAAATATGTAATCAGTATGGCAATTAATATATGATAAAATAGGAAAATAGGTAGAAGTTTTTTTGTTGATTTTTAGGAGGATAAACCATGAAGGTACAAGCAGATATAAATTTTCAAAGAGATCTTTTTGAAGCAGCCAATAAAATGCGGGGTAGTGTAGCACCTGCTGATTATAAACACTATGTATTACCTTTAATCTTTTTGAGGTATTTATCAAACAAATATGAGCAACGCAGAATGCAATTAGAACAAATGGTAAAAGACCCAAACAGTGATTGGTTTACCGAAGATGAAGATACCCAAATGATTATTATTGAAGATCATGATCAATATAAGGCGGAAAATGTATTTGTTGTTCCAGAAGAGGCTCAATGGTCATATATAATGTCCAATGCAAAACAACCAAATATAAAGGAATTACTAGATAATGCAATGAAACGAATTGAAGAGGAGAACCCTGAACTGGAAGGAATGTTACCAAGGATATTTCAAGGTTCTAATCTTCCTGCTGAAAACATAGCAGGACTTATTGAAGTATTTTCACGTGATATATTCAGTGCTAGAGCCAATGAGAGTGTGGACGTTTTAGGACGTACCTATGAATATTTTATCGGTTCTTTTGCTTCATCAGAAGGGAATAGAGGAGGAGAATTCTTCACACCGTCAAGTATAGTAAATCTGTTAGTTGCTATGTTGGAGCCAATCAGTGGTAAAGTTTTTGACCCTGCTTGTGGTAGTGGTGGAATGTTCATTCAAAGTGAAGAGTATTCCCCTCGCAAGAAAGCCCTATCGTTTTATGGACAAGAAAACGTGACGACAACAGTTCGCTTAGGGAAAATGAATGTACTTCTTCATGGAATAAATGCGGAGATTCGATTAGGAGATTCCTTGTTAAATGATCAGTTTCCAGATTTAAAAGCAGATTATGTTATTGCAAATCCTCCTTTTAATCAAAAGGACTGGGGAGCAGAACGTATAGCAAAGAATGATCCGAGACTAATTGGGACTGTTACAAATAGTAATGCTAACTATATGTGGATGCAACACTTTTTGTATCATTTAAATGATAGTGGAACTGCTGGATTTGTTATGGCTAATGGGGCAATGACTACCAATGTAAAAGAAGAAAAGGAAGTCCGTCAATATTTAATTGATGAAGGATATATTGATTGTATTGTTCAGTTGCCAGAAAAATTATTCTTTACAACTGGCATCCCCTGCTGTCTATTCTTCTTAAGTAAAAACCGCGATGGCAAAGGTCAGTTTAGAGAAAGAAAAGATGAAATCCTTTTTATTGATGCACGCAAATTGGGAGTGCAAGTAAGTAGGAAGCAAAAAGCACTAACACAAGAAGATATTGATAAAATGTCTAATGTATATCATGCATTTAAATATGAAGATAAATTATATGAAAACTTTGCAGGTTTTTGTAAAGTTGCAAAGATAGAGGAAGTTCGTGCGAATGATTATAAGTTAACATCAGGAATTTATGTGGGTACAGAAGAACTTTTTGAAGATGAAGTACCATATGAGGAAAAAATGGCTGACTTAACACAAACTCTTTTAGAACACTTTGAAGAGTCAAATCGACTTCAAGATATAATTAGGAAGAATTTGGAGGGTTTGATTTGATAATTCATAAAAGAATGGAAGAGGTTTGTTTATTAGTAACAGATGGAACCCATGATACTCCAAAAACTTCTGAAAGAGGTTATCCATTAGTAAAAGGCAAAAATATAAAAAATGGCTTTGTTAATCTGGATGATTGCCAAATAATTTCTCAAGATGATTATGAAACGATAAATAAACGAAGCAAAGTTGAACAAAATGATATTTTAATTTCCAATATTGGAACAGTGGGTGAATGTGCTTTTATAGATTATTCACCGGAATATGCTATAAAAAATATTGCTTTGCTGAAGCCCAACCCTAATATAATAGAGCCAAGATTTCTATATTACTATGTCATTTCTCCTAAGTTTCAAGAAAATATTAGGGCGGTATGTACAGGAAGTGCACAGCCCTTTCTAGCATTGAATGTTCTAAGAAATATGGAAGTACCTGTTCCACCATTAGAACTACAACAGGAAATTGTATCAATCTTAGACCCACTAAATGAAAAAGTAAAATTAAATTTAAATATTAATTCTCTGATTGAGGAAAAGATTAGGGTTAAATACAAAAATCTTTTTGTAGACTGTGCCAAAGTAAAAGAAGGAAATACAGCAGGTGAAGATACACCGATATTAGATGATTATAGTATTAAGACATTTGAGGAGTTATTTTTACTTTCCAAAGAATCCATTAAGCCGCAACAAATTGATAAAAAGTGTCCATATATTGGATTAGAACATATGCCGAAGGGTTCAATCACCTTATCAGATTGGGGAAATTCAGAAGAAGTATCAAGTAACAAATATAAATATAAAAAAATGGATGTACTATTTGGGAAATTACGACCTTATTTTAAAAAAGTAGGTATTGCTCCAAATGATGGTGTATGTTCAACCGATATTTTAGTATTAAGACCTAAAGAAGACCATTTCTATGGATTATTGTTAGGTACAGTTATTCAAGATTCCTTTATTGATTATTGTGTAAGTGTTTCTAGTGGGACAAAAATGCCAAGGACAAATTGGAATGAAATGAAGAAATACCAAATAATTATTCCGAATGACAGATCAGTAATAGTAGAATTTAATAATTATGTATGGAATTTTTCAGAATTGGTTTTAGAGAATATATATGAAATTAAAAAGTTAATAGAAATTAGGGATTACTTAATCCCACGATTATTTTCAGGTGAGATTGTAAACTTTGAAAATCGGTCCAAAGAAACATATTAATTTAAAAACAGGAGGTGTTGCATCATGTCCAGACCTCTAGGTGAATCAGCATTTGAAGAGACTACGATAGAAAGATTGAAAAGAATAGGTTATGAATATCTCCATGCACAAGAATTGTTCCAGCGTGGGGAACGTGAACAATTGCAGGAAGTTGTATTATTTAATAGGTTTGAAGCCTTCTTAAAGAAGGCTTATCCTAATATACCAGATCAAGAAATTAGGCGTTTAATAAGCATTTTCACATCTCCTGACGGGGTAAATTTAATACAGAGAAATCAAGCCTTTCATCAAATGTTAGTTAAAGGAGTAGAGTTTAACTATGAATTGAACGGTGAAACTTTTACTCCTCACATTTTTCCTATTGATTGGAATACCCCTGAGAATAACGATTTTCTAGTTGTTAACCAACTATCAATCGAAGGAAGAATGTCTCGTAGACCAGATATAGTTATATATGTTAACGGGCTCCCGCTCATTGTGTTTGAATTAAAAAATCCTAATAGTGAAACTGCAACCGTTAAGGATGCTTTTACACAAATACAAAACTACACTTATGATATTTCACAACTTTTTAACTACAATGCGTTCACGGTTGTTTCAGATAATGTGGAAACAAAGCATGGAATGCCATTTGCCGATTATGATTTCTTTGCTTCTTGGAAATCAATTGATGGCCGAAATGTAGACAACAATCGGGCTAATACAATGCGTACATTAATAGAGGGCTTGTTCCCTAAAGACCGTCTGTTAAATTATATTCGTAACTTTATAGTCTTCCTTAAGGCGGGGGACAAAACGAAGAAAATAGGGGCAAAATACCACCAATTTTTCGGAGTTAATTTTGCAGTTAAGGAAACTGTTCGTGCAACAAGGCCAGACGGAGATCGAAAAATCGGGGTTATGTACCATACGACTGGTTCAGGGAAATCTTTGAGTATGCTTTTCTTTGCAGGGATATTAAGTAGACATCCTGAACTAAATAATCCTTCAATTGTAATCCAAGTGGACAGAAATGATTTAGACGAACAATTGTATGATACTTTTGTTGAGGGCGAGTCATTAATCGGAAAAGTTGAAAGGGCAAGTAACACTGAAAAATTAAGGACGATTCTTAGAGGTGAAGCCACACCCGTTGTCTTTTCTACAATTGAAAAATTTCGTCTGAAAGGTGAAGAAACACAACACCCAGTACTTTCAGAACGGAGGAACATTGTTGTAATTGCTGACGAGGCACATCGTACTCAGTCAGGTTTCGAAGGTGGTTATGCTGCCCAACTGCGTTTTGCACTTCCTAATGCTTCTCATATCGGCTTTACAGGGACACCAGTAGATTTCGTAGGAAACAATACTGAAGAGATATTTGGACACACTATACACCGTTATGACATGGCTCAGGCTGTTGCTGATAAAGCAACATTACCAATCTATTATGAAAGCCGACTAATACCGCTTGATTTAACCGCAGAAGACATTGATGAACAATTTGAAGATATATTTGTGGATAATGGTGAAGGTGACGAAACAGAAGGTTATAAAAGAAAATGGGCCGCTTTAGAAAAAGTTGTGGGAACTCCAAAACGGCTCAAACGCCTTGCAAACGACATCGTATCACATTTTAATTCTTTGGCCAATCCTTTTCAAAAAGCAATGATTGTATGTATGAGCCGCCAAATTGCTGCTGATTTATATGATTGTTTAAGAGAAGTAGAAGGTTGTCCAAAAACGGAAGTCATAATGACTGGTGATGTCTCTAAAGACCCGCGTGAATGGCGAGAAAATCAGGAAGGTAGCCAATATTCACATATAAAGTCTAAGAAAGAGCAAGAAGATGTTAAGGCTAAATTACGAGACCCTGAAGACCCACTTAAGTTTGTAATAGTGGTGGATATGTGGCTAACAGGAATGGACGCACAGCCACTTTCATACCTATATGTTGATAAGCCTATGAAGGGTCATAATCTAATGCAAGCCATTGCAAGGGTTAACCGTGTCTTTCCCGGAAAAGAAGGTGGAGTGGTTGTTGATTATATAGGAATTGCAACTTCTCTTAAAGAGGCAACACATAAATATACTAAAGGTGGAGGTACAGGTGATCCTGCTTACGATATTGCTGAAGCCATTCGGATATTTAATGAGAATTTAGTTTTAGTAAGGAATTATATTCCTTCTAATGTTGTAATTGATGGTTGGAGGCATAAACCGCAAATAGACAGAGAAGATTTTATTGCAGATATAGTAAATGTGCTATTAAACAGTGATACAGATGATTATATACAATATGCAACGAAATTAGAAAAATCTTACCAACTCGTTAAAAATCAGCCAGAAGTAATGGTAATTGCTGATGAAGTCACTCTATACCTTATGTTAAAGGTTCAACTGCGAAAGCATTTAAGACCTCCGGGTGGTACTGGAGGAGGGAATAAGACATTAGAAGAGCAACTGTCAGCATTATTAGATCATAATTTATTGGCTAAAGAAACGGTAGATATATTCAAGGTTGCTGGGATAGAACGTCAAGATATCAGTATTCTTGATGAGCAATTTCTAGCCGATTTAACAAAGAAAGAACATGAAGATCTGCGGTTAAAACTATTGAAAAAACTTCTTGAGGACAAGATCAAAGTTACATTTAAGCAAGGTAGCCCACAAACTAAAACAATGCAAGAGTTGTTAGAAAAAACATTGACTGAATACCATAATCGTGTCATTCAAGCCGCAGATGTGGTTCGAATGATGATTAAAATGCGCAAAGAGATGGAAGAAGAAATGCGTAGACGTCAGGACTTAGGTTTGTCTGAAGAAGAAGTTGAGTTTTATAAAGCCATTACTTCTATGGAAGAAGGCGCTTTTTCAAATGAATTCCTAGCCAACTTAATTCACAAAGTTGTGAATGAGTTAAAAAAGAAACTTGATGTTGATTGGACCAGTCCACATCGCCAAGATGTTTATGCCAAAGTGAAACTTGCAGTCAAAATGGTATTAATGAAGGAAAAAGTAACCGGGCAACAACTACAATTCCTAACTAATAAGTTTATGGAACAGGCTGAAGAACAGTATAAAGGTTGGCCGATGGATGCTTAGAGAAATTTCCTTTTTGTAAAAAAAATATGGAATGAATATTAAACGAAGATAGAAAGAGCCCATCTATGGATTATTTAGCGGGCTCTTCTTTATTTAATAATCTCGTAAATATCGAGTAGGGGTGTAGGAATATGGATCAATTGTTGTCAATATTGACTACCTTGTCTAAAGAAAGACCAGTGTTTCATTCAGAAGCAGATTTTCAACACGCTTTGGCTTGGGAAATACATAATAACTATTCACAGAGTAAGTTAAGATTAGAATATAATCCAACAATTTCCTATGGTAATATGTATCTCGATATATGGGTTACGCACGCAAATGGCTACCGTACAGCAATAGAGTTGAAATACATTACAAAAAAAATTAGTTTACAAATAATTGATGAATCATTTAATTTGAAAAGTCATGGAGCACCTGATTTAGCAAGGTATGACTGTATTAAGGACATTGTTCGAATTGAAACGGTTTGTAACACATTAGATAACACAAATGGATTTGCTATTATCCTATCCAATGAACCTGCACTTTGGAAACAGCCTGTGTACCGTGATAAGGTACCTAATGATTTAGAGTATAGAATTCATAATGAAAAGATCTTAGAAGGTGAGTTAAATTGGGGATTAAATACAGGACAAGGCACTATGAAGGGTAGGGAATCCTCCTTAAATCTACTTGGCACCTATAAAATGACTTGGCTTCCCTACTCAAAAGTTATGGAGTCTACTGGTGGAGAGTTTAAGATAGCCATAATTGAAGTGCCTTCTAAATTAAAGGAGTGATGGTTTAATGTCAATTTACAATAATGTTTTTCATTATTACCGAGGCCAGACAAGAAATAAGGACGAAGTGACAAATCAATTGCAAATTGAAAATAATGTTACTAAGGCATTTTTAAATGTCTTACAACACTCCTCTCCAGTTTTGGCAAATGAATTTATTAGATTTATTGGCATTAAGACAAAAGAAAGTGCAAACTTTGAGTTCAGGCAACAATTAACTTCACAATTAAGTAGCATTACTCCTTTGGCGGGGATAATTGGGATTGCCGAAAATAAGGAAATTAGGAAAGGTACCTATAAGGATTCTAACATTCCTGATGGTGCAATTTTATCAAATGAGATATCTCTTTTATTAGAAAATAAAATTGGTTATAACTCATACTTAACTAAGGAGCAACTAGATGGGCATAAAAGGTTATTTGCGAACGGTCAGTATATTCTCGATGAACCTATAATTGTTACGTGGATAGAAATTCGGAATTTCTTAAGGGCTAAACAAAAGGATTTTGATAAAGAGGGAGATATCCTTACTAGTTTTTTACTAAAACAATTTGAGGAATTCTGTGTTATTAATTGTATCGGTGATAGACAAAAATCTAAAGAATATTTCTTTTTGCGTTTTGAAAAGGATAAAGCAAGAAAACTTGCACGTAAAATTGATAATTATATATGGGGTAATAAGGAATTTGAAGTTGAAGATGCCGGAACAGCAGATGGGATTGGTTACAGAAGAAAAGGATTCCCTAAGTTTGCGACTTTAACGACTGCAAGGCAAAGATGTTTAATTCTTCATGTTGGAAATAAAGAAGAAAAGAAAGGTTTAGAATTTCAAACACAAATCGACAAAATACTAAAAAAAGATTATAACAGAAGCAGTTCTGATTCTATTAAATATCCCCATGAGGCTTATATTCGTTTAGAATGGGTAGAAGATTTTGAACAGATTAAACCTTACATCATTGAGGCGTATAATAGTAGATAATAATAAGGTTCTGATAGATAAATTTGAAAAAGGACCTCATTTGGATATTTCCAAAGGGTCCTTGAATAATGTGGAAAAAGTTATATATCCAAATATAAGTGAAAATAACTTCAGAGAAGTACTTAATTTATTGCATTTTAACTGCTTGTTGCTCTTTTGCTTTGTTAAGTATCTCTTTAATATTCCACCATTCGTTGTTAGGAAATGCCTTCATTATTAGGATTGTTCTAATATCACGATAGGAATCTACTTTATCGACTGATACTGTAACAATAATTTCTGGTTCTGCTTCTAACCAATCAAGATTCAATTCGTATGTATTAGGGTGATTTTCTGGCAGTCCTGCAATGGGATTTCTTGTTACCTTTATCAAGCCTTTTTGTTCAAGTTCTTTAATATGAGCGATTGCATTTCGCTTAGAGCATTGTACAGCCTCTGCTATTTGTTCATATGTCATATAGAATTGGCTTTTTTTATCCCCAAAGCGTTTGGAATGAATGAGTAAAGCGTTAATTGTATGGTGTAACTTTTTGGGATATTGATAAATAGTTAACATTTCACCTCTTGTAACTGCAATTTCTGTTTGACCATCGGAGAGCACTATGTTCTTTTTATAAACCAGATTAACAATCCGTGAAATTTCTTGATAGCAGTCTTTCAGTGGAGTTTGATAATACTTAGGATCTTGTTTTTCCATCCACTCATTAAGCATTTCGTTCTATGCGTTGACATAAACGGGGGCAATCCATTAATATTGTAATATAGACTTTTCGCACGTTTTCGAATGAATGTTTTAACGTTGCGAAATTAGGGTCATACGAATACAAACGAATAGTGTGACGTCCTTCACGCTTTATTTTGTCGATATATCAACGGTTAGGGGTTCGTCCCCTTTTCGAAATTGACCGTTGCACGACTCAAAATCGTGTTCCGTAAGGAGTGTCGGTTCGACCCCGACCACCGGTATCTCTAGGTTAATTTTGATTACGATAAGAAAAAGAAAAAGCCGATAAACCTTTGATATAAAAGGATTTGTCGGCTTTTTCTTTTTTCTAGTATTTGAATGAAAACGATACGATATTAAATTATTTTACACGTTTTTTACACAGCCATAGCCTCAAAGATTTTTACTGTTGTTAACTCATCTTTTGCACGTAATTCGTTAAGAACATGAGTGTATCTTTTAATTGTAGTATCGATATCACTATGTCCCAATCGTTCACTTACGTAATAAATGGTTGCTCCTTCACAGAGCAATAGGGAAGCATGTGAGTGTCTCAGCCCGTGAAAAGTTATTGGATTAATATTTAGCCTGTCTAAAAGTTTTTTTAGCAACTTATTTGCAGTGGTATTGCTGATAACTTTATATTTTGATGCATGACTATAAAATGCTAATTGTTGAAGATTTGTCGGCATTATTATAAAAAGATTTTTAAATGATTCATCGTTAGCTGATCCATCTTGATGGTACGATTCGATTGTTCGTTTTTTGTTGGTCCCAATCCTTTAAGGGAATCTTTCTTATATCCCCATGTTTTATTTATGCTGATCGTATTATTAATAAAATCAAAGTCGTTTCTGGTAAGACCTGCAAGTTCACCAAAACGCATACCAGAGGTCAAACCTAACAGCAATAAGGAAAACCCTAAACCTTTTTACTTACCCATGTATTCCTACATGAAAAAAAGATTTTTGATGAGCCGATTTTATGGGCTTTCTGATAATGCAATCTCCACTTATATTTCAGTTTGTTTAGCATGATTATTTTGTTTTTTTTTTATTTTTGACAATAAAATAGCAATAACAAAACATCCAATTCCTATAGTTTTCATAATTACTCGACCTATTTTTCCCATATCATCAATGGTAAATGAAAATAAAAAAGCCCCAAGTAATATAAATAGAATAGCAACAAGCCATCTCAAACTATCCATTCCTCCCTTATAAATAATTCTTATATTAATATCCTAATCTTTGAATTCCTATAAAATTCCATAATCCTTATATTTTATTCAGGATAACATTTTATATTAAAATGATTCGTTTTAAGCATTGCTTTATTTATACTTTATTGACAAATAAAAAGCGACCATTGTAAGAACCAGTCGCTTTTATTGTTACCGGACAAAGTGTAGACCCGTGAAGGGTAAAACTATCCAATTGATGGTAAGCGTAATGAACACTTGATAAAAGAATTCGCTTTCCCTAAATTATCAAAGGAATATTTTTTTCCATATTTAGTTTCAGTGGATACACTTTTGATTAATTTTGTACGTTTACTATCTTTATATACTGACAGGACGAATTTATTCCACCAATAGCCTCCTGCATTTTTATAGTAAGTTTGGAATTTAAAATAAACAACCTTAAAGCAGGAACACTGCATTGAAGAAACAATAGCTGAAGCTAAAATTGCTATTGCTCTTGCCGATAAAACTACACCTGCGATTGCACCCGTACCAGTCGGAATCAAAAGAATAAGCCCAGTTACAACCAATACAGTTGCCACTGTTACATTAATAGAACCTTTATGAGTTTTTACTAATTTATATGGAATCTTTGTTACCATAACTTGGGTCCGTTTTCCATCATCTGTTTTTATAATGTCGTCTCTTACTATCCCTTCATCAACAATACTTTTCATAGATTCGAGTTCTTCATCACTTACTAATTTACCATTAAAACGTAGTTCATCAGCACTGCTATCATAAGAAACTGTTTCATTTTTTGTACCGTCATCAATTATTGCTTTCTGAAAATCACCATCTACTTTCAATGTTAGAGAATATGTAATCCCATCAATTTCAAATGTAGCAGAATCAGTATGGTTTGAATCTACCATAATTTGATTCTCACTAGCATCTGTTGCTGCAAAAGATGTTATTGGTCCCGAGACAAACATTAGGAAAATAGTAAATAAGGGAATTATCTTTTTCAAAATATTACCACCCCTATGAATCTTAATTATATGGTATCACGATTAGATATATATGTAAACATTACCTTTTAATATATTTATTGGTTTATAATTGTAAAATTTGACAATTACAGTAAAATACCTTTTGTTGGAATTTTTGAAGATGAACTGGTATGAAAAAAATAGCTTCCTTGTGTATTTCTAAATCATCAAATTATTGTGTATTTTAAGTTCTTCCAATATATATTTGGTAGGATAAATAAAGTATAGATTGCACACGATTTGTTCTTTAATGAATTTCTTATATCATTACACACTTTACGACGGGCACAATTACCATTTTAAATAAAAGAAAAGGACGGTCGATATATGTTCAATATGATTCGAAGGCAAGAACGGCAATTCTTTGCCGCTTGGGGCGTCTTGGTCGTTGCCCTTGTCGTTTATCAAACAATAAGACCCGACCCGACTTCGGCGATTGTTTCGGGTATTGATTCGGAATCATACACGATACGGAATCACATTCTTCGGGTCTATGTATCGCTGAAGGAATTTGCACTTCGAATGTCACCGGAATTCCGTCACAATGCGGACAATAAGGCGGGAACACTTCAACGGGGGTCATTGTTCTTTGTGTCGGAGGAATCGCAAGGCGTCCAAACGGTGACAAGGACGAATTATCCTCGTGCAAATATAGTGAACTATCAATTCAAGCGAATCGAAGCCTTTGACTGCTTGGAACGGTCGCCCCGCCTTGCGTTGGTTTCGGAGTTCATGCAATTAGGCGAAGAAGTGATTCTTCAAGCGGGCGGCATTGATTCGATTCTTTGCCGTTCATTGATTGGATTGTTTTGGAATTGCCGGTCGAACGGTTGGGACGGGAAGAAGGCGTTCGCGGCGAGTCATTTCGGCAATATTAGTGACGGTCTATATTATACGGAACTATCGTCGCCTTCGCCGTTCTACAATCGTAAGGGGCGGCGTTTGGGAACGTTGGAGCCGGGTCGTAGGTCTTGTTTTCACATAACCTTCCGCCCATCGTCGGATACGAAGACCCTACAAAGATTCGAACGGTCGGAATCATGCGGAAGGATTCGAAGTCGGAGATTGTTGGGACATTCTTTGTCGATTTGCTTCCAAGCAGAAAAATTTCGATTGCAAGCGTCACAAACGCATGATTCTTGACCACAAATGAAAATGTAAGAACAAAAAGAAGTCAAAAAGGACGGTTTTATAATATGACACAAGTTGGGAATGTTACTTTTTTCGATTTAAATAGAGCAAACGGACTAAAAGCATTTTTGATGGATGGTCGTATTGAAATTGATAATAATCCAGCCGAAAATGCAATACGTCTAAGTGTAGTTGGTCGAAAAAATTGGCTCCACTCTGTTAGTGAAGATGGTGCAAAGGCCAACGCTATCTGTTTAAGTATCGCAGAAACTGTAAAAGCGAACGGTGTGGATTTCTATCGTTATCTTTTGAAGTTACTGTCGGATTTGCCGAACCTTAATATCTATCAACAACCAGAAATTTTAAATTTTTATATGCCTTGGTCAAAAATGATCCAAGAAGAATGTGGCAATTAATATAAAATAACCGTCTATCTGATTAAAAAAATCAAGATAAACGGTTATTTATGATGCGCACCGTAAAGGTACGCTTATTTTTTATTACCGTAAACCTTCTTGCTTTGGTGTACGTTTACGGTAAACAACATAGCTTCTAGTTAAATAACGAACAGGCATGCTAAATACGTGTACAAGTCTTGTAAATGGCCATGCAGCAAAGATTCCTAATACTGCAATGATATGAATTTTAAACCAAACTGGCACTTCTGCAAGGTGATTAGCATCCGGACGGAAGGTTAAAATCCCTCTTAACCAAGGACCTATCGTTGTGCGGTAGTCAAAGCCGTTTGAATCAATATTTAAAAGGGTCGCTGACATACCAGATAAAATAACAATTGTTAAGAAGAAAAGAGCTGTCCAATCTCCTTTTGTACTTGTTGCCACAAGACGGCGTACGGTCATGCGACGATAGAATAAAATTAAAATCCCAACGGTTGCCAAAATCCCAGCTGGAATTCCTCCAGCAAGTGCAATTATATGATATTGATGCTCTGTTATTCCCATGGATTCATAAACTTCAATTGGAATTAACAGTCCCATGACATGACCACCAAATACGAAAATAATTCCCCAATGGAACATGTTGCTGCCAATTCTCAGCATTTTCTTTTCCAACAATTCACTTGACTTAGAGGTCCAACCAAATTGATCATGCTGATAACGGTATATATGTCCGCCAATGAATATCACAAGAACAATGTAAGGGAGAATTACCCATAGAAACTGTTCAAACATATATTTCTCCACTCCTTCGTACCGGCTTTGAAATACCTGCTTCCTCTAGTGCTAACACAATCGTTTTCGTTATATGACCATAAAGATTAACTTCAGAATCTAAATGATTATTGATTTCTTTAATATTGTCTAAATACCGTTCAAAAACCGGCTTTAACGTTTCTTTATCGACAAGGCTCGCAAATTCTAGCATGATTGGTAAATAATCTGGTAATTCTTTATCAGTAACGTCAAAGCCATTCAATCTGTAATAATTTTTTAAAAATAAAAGATCCATGCCTCTTTCACGCTGTTCGCCATTTGTCATATATGTGACGTATAGATTGGTTTTTTTGCCAAAGTCGAAGGTGTATACATAGGTTGAAATAAGCTCACTTAATGATTTCAACTTTGCTTTTTCCAAAAATTGTACGAGCTCTTCTTTTATTGCTGAGAAAGCGAGAGATTCAAGTTCGCTTTTAACATCTTCAAGAGAATCCATTAATTCTTGATCGGGATAGCTTAATAAGTATGAGCAAAGTTGAAAGGTTTGTTGAATTTGTGAGTAGGACATAGGAATCACCAACTTTCTTTGAAATGATGGTTTCGTGAGTAAACTCAATAACCTTATAAAGTTCCGCAAGCTCCAGGACCGCCAGCAAATGCTAAGCCACAGCTGCCTTGTTCACTGTAAAGATCTGCTATCTCTTCACGGTGAGAAGCAGGAATAACGAAGCGATCATTATATTTCGCAATCGCAAGTAAACGATACATGTCTTGCATATCTTGTTCCCTTAAGCCTAAGCATTTTACTAGCTCAACATCTGGTTGTTTATTTGTTTGCACACTTCTCATATACGTTCTCATGACCGCCATTTTTTTCAATGTCGTACGAATATGAGTTTCGTCACCAGCAGTTAATAGATTGGCTAAATATTGAATAGGAATACGCATTTGATCAATAGCAGGAAAAATATCTTCTGCGTTTGAGCTGCTTCCAATACCCTCAAACATATTCATAATTGGGCTAAGTGGTGGAATGTACCAAACCATTGGCAATGTGCGATATTCGGGATGGAGTGGAAGAGCAATTTTCCAATCAATAATCATTTTATAAATTGGAGATTTTTGCGCTGCTTCAATCCATTCCATTGGAATTCCTTCTTCTTTTGCTTTTGCGATTACTTCAGGATCATTTGGATTTAAAAATACCTCTAATTGTGCATGATAAAGGTCTTTTTCATCAGCCATTGCAGCTTCTTCAACTTTGTCAGCATCATAAAGCATGACACCAAGGTAGCGGATCCGACCGACGCAAGTTTCAGAACAGATTGTTGGCATTCCTGCCTCAATTCTTGGGAAGCAAAGCGTGCATTTTTCCGCTTTATTTGTTTGCCAGTTAAAATAAACCTTTTTATAGGGGCAGGATGATACACAATGTCTCCAAGCACGGCATGCATTTTGGTCAACAAGAACAATCCCATCTTCATCGCGTTTATACATTGCACCAGATGGACAAGCGCTGACACAAGCAGGATTGATGCAGTGTTCACAAATTCTTGGTAAATACATCATGAACACATCTTCAAATTCTGTTTTGATTTTGTCTTCCATTTTTTCCACGTTTGGATCTTGAAGACCAGTTACGTGTCCACCTGCAAGGTCATCCTCCCAGTTTGGTCCCCAAAGAATTTCCATAAATTCGCCGGTTAAAGCTGATTTTGGGCGGGCAACTGGTTGATTTTTTCTTGCTGGGCTGCTTGTTAATGTATCATAATCATAGTTCCAAGGTTCATAGTAATCATCAATGGTCGGTAGATTCGGATTGTAAAAGAGATTCAATAAACGATTTGCTTTTGAACCAGATTTTAATTGCAGCTTGCCGTTTTTCATTTCCCAGCCGCCACGATATAAATCTTGATCTTCCCAACGCTTTGGATATCCGATACCAGGCTTTGTTTCAACGTTGTTAAAGTACATATATTCTGCACCTGGACGATTGGTCCAGGTGTTTTTGCAGGTTACGCTGCAAGTATGACAGCCGATACATTTATCTAAGTTCATGACCATTCCGATTTGTGCTTTAATCTTCAAGCCAATCAACCTCCTTCAGTTTGCGGATGACCACATTTAAGTCACGTTGGTTTCCTGTTGGTCCGTAGTAGTTAAAGCCGTAGCTTAATTGCGCATAGCCGCCAATCATATGAGTTGGCTTCATATGGATCCGTGTCGGACTGTTATGAGTTCCGCCGCGATTGTTTGTTAATTTTGTTCCAGGTACATTAATATGTCTGTCTTGAGCATGGTGCATGAATGCCATGCCTCTTGGGATTCTGTGCGAAACAACTGCTCTTGCGACAACAACCCCGTTACGGTTGAAGCATTCGATCCAATCATTATCTTGAATTCCAACTTCACTAGCATCGTCTTTGTTCATCCAAACTGTTGGACCACCTCGGAAAAGTGTGAGCATTGGTTGAGAATCGAAATACATGCTGTGAATCGACCATTTATTATGTGGTGTTAAATAGTTCAGTACAATTTCTTTTCCTTCCACTTCAGGACGATTTGCCTTGAATGGTTTATGCTGTAGAATCGGCTTAAAGGTTGCCATAGTCTCACCAAACTCATGCATCATTTCATGGTCAACATAGAAAGATTGTCTACCAGTAATCGTTCTCCAAGGGATGAGTCGTTCCACATTTGTTGTAAATGGAGAATAACGACGTCCGCCTTTTTCTGAGCCACTGAAGGCAGGAGAAGTGATTACTGTTTTTGGTTGAGCCGTAATTTGTTCAAAAGTGAAGCATTCTTCTTCACGTTCTGCGGCAAGGTCCACTAATTCAAGATCCGTTTTCTTTTCAAGTGCTTCCCAAGCTTTCACTGCCATTCTTCCATTAGAAGTAGAAGACAGGGTTAAAATCGCTTCAGCAACACTTCTTCCTGATTCAATATTTGGATAGCCATCAGCAATTCCACCTTTAACTGTGCCAAGTATCTTTTTTAACTTTTCATACTCCTCTTTAGCTGACCAGTTGATCCCTTTAATTCCATAAGGGAGATTGGCGATATTCGGTCCTAAAGAAGTCATTTTATCTAAAATAAGCTTGTAATCCCGTTCAACCACGTGAATTTGTGGCATTGTTTTACCTGGAATAGGTTCACAATCACCCTTGCTCCAGTCTTTAATTGTTCCTAGTGGTTGAGCCAACTCTTGAGGAGTGTCATGCTGAAGCGGTGTTGCAACAACTTCTTTTACAGGATCTAAATTAAGTTCAGTTGCTAGCTTGGATACACCGCCAGCTAATGCTTTAAAAATGTCCCAATCCGATTTAGCTTCCCATGGTACAGAGATTGCGGGGTTAAACGGATGGATAAAAGGATGCATATCCGTGCTGTTCAAGTCATGCTTTTCATACCAGGTTGCAGCAGGTAGGATGACATCTGAATAAAGAGCAGTTCCAGCCATGCGGAAATCCAAGTTAATTAATAAATCTAATTTTCCTTCAGGGGCTTTTGTCTGCCATTTCACTTCTTCTGGTCTTAAAGAATCTTCGTCATCATTTAATAATCCATTTGAAGTTCCTAATAAATGCTTTAAGAAATATTCATGTCCTTTTCCTGAACTAGAAATTAAGTTTGCCCGCCAAACAAATAGATTTCTAGGGAAGTTGACCGGGTTATCAGGATCTTCAATTGCAAATTGTAATTTGCCCTCTTTTAATTTTGTTGCAACATATTTGCCGATTTCTTCTGGTGTTTTTGCACCTGATTTTGCTGCTTCTTCATAAAGATCAATGCTATTTTGATTAAATGTTGGATAAGAAGGAAGCCAACCAAGTCGTGCCGCGAGAACATTATAATCAGCATAATGGTCATAGCGCGCTTTTTCATGAATGGGTGAAATATGATTGCTAACTGGTTGATCCTCGTATCTCCATTGATCGGTTGTAAAATAGAAGAAGGATGTTCCGTTTTGTAATTTCGGCGGTGCTTGCCAGTCACGAGCAGTTGCGATATTTTGCCAGCCTTCTGCAGGACGAAGCTTTTCTTGACCGACATAGTGCGCCCATCCGCCGCCATTTACACCTTGTGCTCCAACAAATAGTACTAGATTCAAGACAGCGCGGTAAATCGTATCTGAGTTGAACCAATGGTTAATCCCGGCACCAACAATGATCATCGAGCGGCCATTTGTATCAAGAGCATTTTGTGCAAATTCACGTGCAATTTTTGTGACAAGCTCTTGTTTGACTCCTGTAATGCTTTCTTGCCATGCTGGCGTGAACGGTACATTGTCCTCTAGAGATTTTGCAGTTTGTCCACCAAGTCCGCGGTCCACACCATAGTTTGCTAGTGTTAAGTCAAATACAGTAGTTGTATAGAATACTTCACCATTGTTTTCTACTTTTCTCAAAGGAACGTTTCGATAAAGAACTTGATTGCCTTCATGTGAGAAGTATGGAATCTTTACAGTCGCAACTTCTTCTTCGATTCCTTTGAAAGATAATCTTGGGTTAATGGCTTCACCGGACTCTTCGTCCACCATTTTTAAATTCCACTTAGCTTTATCTTCCCATCTAGCTCCCATCGTTCCGTTTGGAATAACAAGCTTCTCAGTGTTTTCGTCAAATAGAACTGGTTTAAATTCGCCATTTCCGACTTCTTTGCCAAGATCATTTGCGTTAAGGAATCGATCCGGAATGTAATGATCTCCATCCTTTTTCAATGTGACAACAAATGGGAAATCCGTATATTGCTTAGAGTAATTGATAAAGTAGTCATGCTGATTGTCAACATAAAATTCTTTCAAAATAACATGGCCCATTGCCATTGCTAAAGCACCGTCTGTTCCTTGTTTTACCTTCATCCAGTCATCTGAAAACTTTGTAGATTCCGCATAATCTGGGCTTACTGAAACTACTTTTGTTCCACGATAGCGAACCTCTGCAAGGAAGTGAGCATCTGGTGTTCGAGTTTGCGGTACGTTTGAGCCCCAAGTTAAAATGTAGCCGGAATTGTACCAGTCACTACTTTCAGGTACGTCTGTTTGATCTCCCCAAATTTGTGGTGAAGCAGGAGGGAGGTCAGCGTACCAATCATAGAAGCTTAGCATTGGCCCACCAATTAGTGACATAAAGCGAGAGCCTGCTGCATGTGAAACCATTGACATTGCTGGAATTGGTGAGAATCCAACATTGCGGTCTGGTCCATATTTTAAAACTGTATACAAAATGGATGCAGAGACTAATTTTATAACTTCATCCCACTCTGCCCGAACAAGACCTCCTTTACCGCGTGCTTGTTTATAGGCACGCGCTTTCTCGGGGTTCTCAACAATACTTTTCCAAGCATCTAATGGATTTTTATTGGTTTTTAAAGCTTCATTCCACATATTTAATAAAATACCGCGAACATATGGATACTTCACACGTAATGGGCTGTATATATACCAAGAAAAACTGGCTCCACGAGGACAGCCGCGCGGTTCAAAGTCTGGCATATCTGGACCAGTTGAAGGGTAATCAAGCTGCTGTCCTTCCCAAGTAACAATTCCATCTTTCACAAAAATATTCCAGCTGCAAGAACCAGTACAGTTAACACCATGAGTCGATCGGACGATTTTATCATGCTGCCATCTTTGTCTGTAAGCTTTTTCCCAGTCACGATTTTCATAAGTTGTTTGGCTATGGTTATTTGCTTGTTTTTCAATTGGAGTTAAATATTTTAAGCGGTTGGTTAAAGGTGAACGCTTCTTTTTCATTCATCATCTCTCCTTTTTCACGACTTTTTCAAAAAGCCTTTACTTACTATTTAAGTCGCTTTTGTTAGCTTTAATGTAACAATGTGGGAATGGGGGAAACTGTGAATAACTTCACACTAGATTTTTTTGTCACAAAACAGTCAAAAAATAAGAAGTTATGATTTTAAAAATGGAAAATGTGAGGTTTTTCACTTATACATGGTGATAATTTAACTATAATGCGGGTGTGAAATGATCGGAATAATCAAGGAGGTGCTTACCACTTATGGTAATGGGGGGATTTTAATAAAGATCCTTTTATAGTGATATGGGAACTGACAAGAGCCTGTCAGTTCAAATGTTTGCGAAAGAAAAAACGGAAACGCTCTAACGCAGTAAGGTCTCACAGGATCCATAGATGGTTTAGGTCGGGCACCTTTCAACAAAAATTAAAGAGGCTGACTTAACTTAAGTCAGCACACTAATCAATACTGCAGTAAATAGCTGGACAGTTCTCACAGCCAATTTCATCTTTAAGAAATTGAAGATCGTGAACAGTTATTTTTCCTTTTTTTAATGAAATAACTTTGTCACGTTTTAATTCATTCAAAATTCGGTTCGTGCTTTCTCTTGATGTTCCACAAAAATTTGCAAGCTCCTGGTTCGTTAAAGGCAGATCGATTAATATTCCATCTGTTTTTTTTACACCATAACTATTTGTCATACGAATAAGGGTGGAAAATAACGCGCCTTTTTTACCATTTAAAACTAAATCACGGAATTTCGTTTGTGTTTTACGGAAATGATCGCTCATCCATTTCATAAATTCAAAGGCTAATGCGCTATTTTGAAATATTTCTTTTTCAATTACATCTTTTTTAATTACAGCGATTTCCCCGTCTTCAATGATGAGCGCACTTAAAAGATACTTTGGAGAATTCGTAAATAAAGTTAATTCACCACATATATCATTTTCTCCACAAATTCGAAGTGAAAGTTCACGTCCATCTGTTGTTATTTTACTTATTTGTACTTTTCCCGAAATAATCAAATACAGCTCGTACGCGTCCATTCCTTCTTGAAATAAGTATTCCCCTTTTTTCGCTTTTATTGTTCGATCACTGAACCTGAGTAATTCTTTAATTTCAATGGAATGCGTCGGCTTCATTGTATTAGGCATTTGATTACCTCCCTTACATACATTTCAATTTATTTTACCATACTTTCTAATTGCTTGAACTTTGGTAATAGTGTTCATTTGTTGAAATTGTTTACCATGGATCAGTTGATTGCAATCATACCGAAAAGTTATTCCCCTTTATTATTAAAGCATAACTATAAATATTATAACTATTCCTACGGTGAAAACAGAAAGAAAATAGTTTGGCAAATTTGTAGATTTAATGAACAAATCGTTAACTGTGAAGAATTTTTGAACTTGGAAAAAATGTGAAGAAGTTCACATCCTGAGCCTTTTAATTTTTTTTACGATATTTTCAAGAATAAAGTGAACAAAAAAACTTAAGAAAAAATTTTTCACCCGAAAGGAGTTTTTTTAGTGAAAACAAAGTCTTTGCAATTACCATTACAAACAATTAGTTTAATTGCTGGATTTATGGTTTGGGTCATTCTATCCGGCTTAATGCCATTCATTAAAGAAGACATTCATATGACAGCAACTCAATTGTCTCTTGTAACAGCTATTCCAGTCGTGTTAGGTTCTATTCTCAGAATTCCCATTGGTTTCTGGACAAACCGCTTTGGTGCAAGAAAATTATTTTCCATCAGTTTCTTATTGTTATTGTTCCCTATTTTTTATATTAGTACTTCTAATTCTTTCGTCGATCTATTAATTGGTGGTTTGTTCCTAGGAATTAGTGGAGCTGTTTTTTCAGTCGGGGTTACATCACTTCCTAAGTATTATCCGAAAGAACGACATGGCTTTGTTAATGGAATTTATGGAGCAGGTAATATCGGAACAGCGATTACAACATTTTCCGCTCCAGTAATCGCGACGAAATTAGGCTGGCAAACTACTGTAAAGTTTTACTTAGTTTTAGTTCTAGTGATCGCTGTATTAAACTTCTTGTTTGGTGACAAGAATGAACCAAAGGTTGTTGCCTCATTTTCCGAACAATTTAAAGGTGTGTATAAAAATGAAAAATTATGGTTTCTTAGTCTGTTTTATTTCTTAACATTTGGTGCATTTGTTGCATTCACAATCTATTTACCAAATTTCCTTGTAGTTAACTTTGGTTTAGAAAAAGTAGATGCTGGTATGCGCACAGCTGGATTTATCGTGATTGCAACCTTCTGTCGCCCAATCGGTGGATGGCTTGGGGATAAATTCAATTCATTCAAAATTTTAATGCTTGTCTTTGCAGGAATGACAATTGCTGGGGTAGTCCTAGCGTTTAATCCATCCCTGATGATCTATTCTGCAGGCTGTTTAGTTATTGCTTTTGGTGCAGGGATTGGGAATGGTACTATTTTCAAATTAGTTCCAATGTATTTCTCCAAACAGGCGGGAATTGTAAACGGGATTGTATCAGCAATGGGTGGTTTAGGAGGATTTTTCCCACCATTAGTTCTTTCCATCTTATTTAATCTAACAGGGCACTATGCCATTGGTTTCATGGCATTATCTCAAGTGGCGATGGCCAGCTTAATTATTGTGATCTGGATGTATTACCAGGACAAATTAGGAATGGTCAGCAACTAAACTAAAAGAAAAAAATAATCGGGTTAAATCAATTTCATGAATCCCTGATTCGCTTGGATTGACTTATAAATTTTGATACGAAAAAAATAAAAAAATGATACACCGAACATCACAATTTATGTCATTGTAGCTATTGCCAATACTATACGGATTACATGAGAGATTTTAGTAAATTCAAGGCCGTCTTTTTTATTTGGTTATTAAATGACTAGCATGATTGAATTACGGAAGAATAAGGAAGGATAAAAGCACTCTAGATAGAAAGGAATGATTATATGTCAAAGCAACAAATTGGTGTCGTTGGTTTAGCTGTTATGGGTAAAAATTTGGCATTAAATATTGAAAGCAGAGGGTATAGCGTTGCTGTTTATAATCGTTCATCTGAAAAAACAAATGAGTTGTTAAGAGAACATAAAGGAAAAAACATTGTTGGCACATACAGTATCGAGGAATTCATCCATTCGTTAGAAACACCAAGAAAAATATTATTGATGGTGAAGGCAGGAAAACCAACGGATGCCACAATTGAACAACTAAAGCCTTATCTGTCAAAAGGTGATATCTTAATTGATGGAGGAAATACATTCTTTGCAGATACACAAAGAAGAAACAAAGAACTTGAAGCTGCAGGGATTCGTTTCATAGGTACTGGAGTGTCCGGTGGAGAAGAAGGAGCATTAAAAGGACCAGCCATTATGCCTGGTGGACAAAAGGATGCATATGAACTAGTGGAACCGATTTTAACCGCTATTTCTGCTAAAGTGAATGGGGACCCATGCTGTACATATATTGGTCCAAATGGTGCGGGTCACTATGTGAAAATGGTTCACAACGGAATTGAGTATGGTGATATGCAGCTAATTTGTGAAGCATATTTTCTAATGAAACAATTACTGGGTCTATCCGCCAAAGAACTTCATGAAATTTTTGCAGAATGGAATAAAGGAGAATTGGATAGTTATCTAATTGAAATCACAGCCGACATTTTTACAAAAATGGATGATGAAACAGGAAAGCCATTGGTTGATGTTATTTTAGATACGGCAGGTCAAAAGGGAACAGGAAAATGGACCAGTCAAAGTGCCTTAGATTTAGGGGTTCCGCTTCCTTTAATTACCGAATCAGTTTTTGCTCGTTTTCTTTCTGCTATGAAAACAGAACGTGTGGAAGCAAGCAAAATCTTGGGTGGCCCAAAACTTCAGTTTAATGGAGACAAACAAGAATTAGTGGAATCCATTCGAAGAGCGCTATATATGAGTAAAATTTGTTCATATGCACAAGGATTCGCTCAAATGAGAGCGGCATCCGAGGAATATGATTGGAATTTACAATACGGAGAAATTGCGATGATATTTAGGGGCGGTTGTATTATCAGGGCTGCTTTCTTGCAAAAAATCAAGGATGCCTACGATAAAAACCCGAACCTGAAAAATTTATTATTGGATCCTTATTTTAAAGAAATCGTGGAAAATTATCAGGATTCCCTGAGAAAAGTCGTCGGAATGGCAACTTCAAATGGCATTCCTGTTCCTGCGTTTTGCAGTGCTTTGTCTTACTATGACAGTTACCGCTCAGAAACATTGCCAGCGAATTTACTTCAAGCCCAACGAGATTATTTTGGAGCACATACGTATCAACGCATTGATAAAGAAGGAATTTTCCACACAGAATGGATGAAGTAATAGGAGTAATGGGAAACCTTTTATGCTATCTCATAGAAGATATAATTTTATAGGAAAAGCCCAATTTCTGCATCATTATGAGAAATTGGGCTTTTAATTATTAGGATTCCTTGCCATAAAAAAGGAGGGATTAGCTTTACGAACACTGGAAATGACACAGAATGAAGAGTAGGTTTCGATACTTAGTGGTATGGAAAGAATTATGAATACGTGCTTTGCGCGAAATTTAAAAATGTTAAAATATTGTGACTGTTATGTCATATTCGATACTTTTTGCAAAATCCGTGCTAAAATATATTTTAAGATAGAGTTATTGCATCATTTAACTCCTTCAAGTGGTGCAACAAATTTTACATCCTAAAACCTGATTGAATGCTCGTTCATTCACAATGCAACTGCCTCGCAGTAGTGAGTTAGTAAAAGATTTTAGGACCTAATTCTCTATCAAATTACGATCATTTGAATCCAATTAAAGGGAGGTGATCCGAAATGGAAGTATTACTACAGTCTCTGCCAGAAGAAACTCCTAAAATGGTTATGATGGAAGATGTATGTGTCTATTGTGGCAAGGAATTAGCCAGAATGGAAAGGAATCGGGCAATCTGCTGGGAATGCAGGGATAAAATGAACGAAACCTATGATGAGGAATGAAGGTAACCGAAAATGGACAATGTGATTTAAATAGACCGTCAAAGCCCTTATCAGTTCCGGGTTTTTAAGACGGTCTATTTTTATTACAGTTTTTTAGTCAGATTGACATATGTTTTGAACGAAATCGGATCGTGGCAGATAAAATAAAAAGTAATTTGTTGATAGATTTTTTCCTCTTTAAGTTCATTATCTCACTGCTGAACAATCTTTCCTTATTAGATCTTCAATTCTTAGAAATTCCAGGGAAAATTCCAATATTTCCATCATTTGCGGCGTAGTGGTATAAAACTTTTTAGAATTATCTAGTTTTATTATTGACATAGAATCTGAAAACCCTTACAATCTGATTAGGTGGTATAAAAAAGTTTAAAGTTGACTAGTTTGGATTTAGAAAAAATTAATACATCTATCGTGGTATTAAAGTTAAATTAGTTGTTTTCCTTAGGAAGGTGGGTGTAAATGTTAAAAAAAGAACAGGTTGCAGCCATGAGTGTTCAATTTATCCAATATTCTTTGGATTATACCATCGACTCATTTGCCAAAAGTGGAATTAGCAATATTGAGTTCTGGGGAGCGGAACCGCATTACTACAGGCTGAATTATCTTACAAGATATGAAGCTGGTAAGAGGCTCAGAAAAATACGTCAACAATTGGAAGAACACGGAATTAAAGTTGTTATGTACACACCGGAGACTCTCGCGTATCCTTACAGTTTTTCCAATCCGGATGGGAAAGTAAGGGATCGAACTGTTGAATTTTTTGACCTGGCTTGTCAAGATGCTCTGGAGTTAAGCTGTAAGCGGATTTTTATTAATACCGGGTGCGGACTTCGGGATGTAGATCGGGATATTAGCTGGAACTATACCGTTGATAGCTTCCATAGAATTTGTGAGATTGCCAATCGCTACGGTGTCGAATTAGTGCTGGAGCAGTTACAGCCATATGAAAGCAATCTTGTTACATCATTGAAAGACGTTCAAAAGATGCTTCATGATGTGCAGCAGGAAAACCTCAAAGTTTGCTTGGATGTTGTGGCAATGGAAGTGGCCGGTGAAACGATTCCAGACTTCTTTGATCAGTTGGGGAAGAAGATCGTACATATTCATTTAGCTGATAACAACCATGAAATTTTAGGTAATGGCCATTATCCGATTATCGGATATTTGGATTACCTTGCCAGCATCGGTTATGACCAGTACGTATCTTTGGAGATTAATGATTCAATTTACTGGGAAGACCCTTTTCCATCTTTGAAAAAATCAATGGAATATTTAACTGAAAATTATTTCAACAGGGGGCCGGCAGTGAAATGAAGAAAGTGGCTGTGATTGGTGATAATTGCGTAGATTACTATTCTAATTTAAACCGCTATTATCTTACTGGTAACGTTGTTGACACTGGAATTAACCTTGCCCAACTGGGAGTACCTACTTCCATTATCACGACGGTTGCTGATGATGAGTATGGCAAAGACATGCTTCAATGTTTCAAGGATCAAGGACTTGATACGTCTCATGTTCAGATTGCCCATGGAGACACTGCGATCACCTATATGCAGTTGATTGACGGTGAGCGAATTCATGGAGACTACCTGGAAGGCGTACTCGAAAATATCGTTTTTCAGCAGGAGGATGTAAACTTCGCGGCAGCGCATGATTTAGTCCATTCCGCTTTCTGGGGAAAAGCTGACGGGGTATTGGCTGATATTAAACGTGCCAATCCCGGCGTCTTAATAAGTTTTGATTTTGCCGACCGGCTTGAGAGCGATTTAGTTAAACAGCTCAGCCATGTCGTAGATATTGGGTTCTTCTCCTATCATGAGAAAGATGAAAAGATCATCGCTTTTTTACAGGACCGCCTCAAAGATGGAATGAAAATCGCCATCGCGACTTTTGGTGAAAACGGCTCGATCGCTGTTTGCAAGAACGAAGTATATCAAGCGGGAATCGTCAAGGTCGAGGTAGTCAATACAGTGGGAGCCGGAGACAGCTTTATTGCCGGGTTCCTTGCTGAATACTTAACCAGTGAAAACATCCAAAGCTCGCTGCAAAAAGGAGCCGAAGTCGCCGCAAAGATTATCTCCATTTTCGAACCTTGGGAGAATCAAACAAACAGAGAATAAACATGTTGAATGGAGGATGACAATTATGTTGGACATTGATAAAAGCACAGTTGAATTTCTTGTGACAGAGCATATGGCTGATGAAGTGAAGTTTTTACTAAATGAAAAAGTAGCTGAGGTAGAAAAAATCGTTGAGGAAATGAAGGCTCGTAAAATTAATCGAGTTTACTTCGTAGCCTGCGGTTCACCGCTATGCGCATGTCAAACAGCACAAATTCTATTTGATCGCTATTCTCGTATTTCTGCAAAGGCATATAGTGGGTTTGATTTTCTCGATCAAACTCCATATGTGATCGACGAACATACTCTTGTTATTGGTGTAAGTGATTCGGGAACAACAGAAGAGGTTTATTGCAGCGTTGACCTGGCAAGGCAAAAAGGCGCGATGACTCTGGGACTCTCGAAAGATGGTACAGGTGTACCGCTTGGAGACAGCGCCGAGTTTACAATTGGCTATCAAGGACATTCGATTTGGCAAATGCACTTATTCCTGACATACGTGATTGCTTGTAAATATATTCAGGCAGCGGAAGGGGAAAATGAGGAACTTACACTGATTCTGAACCAGCTTCAACAGTTGCCAGAAGTATTAAGAACATTAGTGCAAACTCAAGAAGAAAGTGCCAAACAATTAGGGATTGCCGCTAGTAAATATCCATTTCTTTATACGATCTCTGCCGGGAATCTATTACCACTGGCTTATAAAGAAGGCATTATTACGATGCTGGAATTCACGAGGACTCATGGTTGTCAGCTAAATGCCGCTGAGTTTCGCCATGGCCCTTTAGAAGTAGTGGAAGCGGGAGTACCATATGTATTCTTATTGGGCAATGATGAATCTAGACATACAGTCGAACGGACGCTAAAGTTTGTTAAGAAATTTACGAACGATGTCTTTGTCTTCGATGTGAATGATTTAGAAGTCAATCTACATCCGATGATTACTCCATTAGTCTTATTTGTACCTTTAGAGTATTTCTATTATTATCTGTCAATCGCCAAGGATCACAACCCTGACGATCGACGCTATTACGGTGGTAAAGTGGAATATTAATAAGAAAAGCTCCAGCGCTCTTAAAAGAGGCGCTGGAGCTGGACCCTTAAACAAGGAGGTAGTGATCATGCAGTTTGGAATGTTTACATCTGGTTATCAAAGAAATCCGATTGAACATGTTTTTGAAGATGCCCAGCGCTTTGGGTATGATTACGTGGAATTATGGGGCGGACGGCCGCATGCCTATCCTTACGACTTAAAGCGTAATGGTGTTGATGAAATCAAAGCCTTGATTGATAAGTACGAGATGCCGGTGAAAATCTATACTCCTGAAATGAATGCCTATCCGTTTAATATCATGTCCGGAACGGAAGAAATGAGGGTGGATTCGGTTGAATATACGAAGGCAGCGATGGATGTCGCTAAAGCAATCGGGGCGGAATATACGTTAATCTCTGCCGGACATGCGGGATATCTGGCAACGCAACAGGAAATTGATGAACGGCTTGACAAAAGCTTACTAGAGTTAGTGGAACACGCTGAGAAGATTAACCACAAAATTATCTATGAGCCGTTAACAACATTTGAATCCAACGTAACGACAAATGCCAATCAGCTAAAAGCGGTTCTCGATCGCATTGATTCCCCTTATTTGGTTGGCATGGTTGATATTGTCGTTCCTTACATTCAAGGGGAAAGTATTTTAGCTTATTTTGATAAGCTCCAAGACAAAATGGTCCATATGCACATTATCGATAGTGACGGTCATAGTGAAACACATGTCCTGCCAGGCGAGGGTGTCTTACCGCTAAACGAATTAATGTGTGAACTTAAAAATATCGGCTATGACAAGACGATCACGATCGAGTTGGTTACGGCCTATCTAAATGAACCGAGGTTTTATGCCAAGCGAGCCCTGCAAAATTTAAAAAGAATGGTAGATTAGGAGGAAGACAATGTTTATCGATATACATGTCCACCCTAATTTTTACGAAGGAATTGATAAAGGAAAGGAAATGTTTGCCCTGAGACAAAAGGGGTTAAATATCCATAAGAATTCCATCGCTACCATTCAGCATGTGAAAAATCAAATGAAATGTGCCGGTCTCGATAAACTTTGTTTACTGGCACAGGATGAATCCTCCCTATATGGACAGCCTCTCGTCTCTAATCAGGAGGTTGCTGGGTTGGTAAACCAGGCGCCAGAGCTATTCTTTGGTTTTGCCAGTGTTGACCCTTTAACAGATCATTGGGAGGAAGAACTGTATTTTGCCTTTCAGGAGCTGCATTTAAACGGATTGAGTCTGAATCTTTCAAAACTGAAGCTGTATCCGACAGATGACCGATTACAAAAACTCTATGAAATTTGTTTGGAAGAGGACAAGCCGATTCTTTTCCATTGCGGCTGCAGCTATGAACATGATACGGTTGCCAAATATTCTCATCCGCTGGAGTTTGAGGAAGTGGCAAGCAGCTATCCTAAGCTTCGTATCGGACTCGAACATTTCGGTTGGCCGTGGGTGAAGGACACAGCAATGTTAATGCTGAAGTATCAGAATGTATATGTCGATACGGCAGCACTGTTTTTTGACAATGCCTTAGAGTTTTACCGTTATATTTTTACGAAAGAATATGAATGGACTTGGGTAGAAAGAAGCCTGAGACATCAAATTATGTTTGGCAGCGATAACCCTCGGTTTGAACAAATCAGAATGGCCCATGCTTTAGACGAACTGGGGTTCTCGAAGAAAACTTTAGACCTGATTAAGGGAGAGAATGCCATGGAATTCATGGGGATCAAAAATGGCTAAACAAGTTGTCTATCAGACTATTTGGACAGACCAGTACACCCAGATGGTTAATATTACAAAGCAAATTGAGGAGGTGGTGCAGTCCAGCGGTGTGCAAAATGGAATGGTCACAGTATTATCGATGCATACAACCGCAGGGATTACAGTAAATGAGGGGCTGGAATGCTTGGAGCAGGATATTGATGAATTTTTAACAAAACTTGTTCCTGAAAGCGCTCCCTATCATCATGCCAGGCTTCTGCCTGATTATGGCTCGACTGCGGGAAATCCGACAGGCCATTTGAAAGCAATGCTGGTAGGGAATCATTGTCATTTGTTGATTCAAAATGGTGTTTTAGAAAAGGGATCTGCACAGGAAGTTTATTTCTATGAATTCGATGGACCTTCCAAAAGAACCTACTGCGTAATCTTAGACGATTTTGACAAGACCTTTTCGTAAGTGAACACTATTAGTATTACCGGCAATACTAAAACTTTTTCAGGAAGGTGAAAAAAGGTGTCAAAAGTAGTTGATAACCTAAAGGTAGAGTCAGTAGAGCATAAAGAACTCGGCCGTAAACTGGGATTATGGGCAGCTGTTGCCATTTCCCTCGGAACAACCGTAGGGTCCGGGATCTTTTCCTCCATCCAAGAGGTTGCTGCTGCAAGTGGAACTGCTCTTATAACAATCTTAGCATTTTTGGTTGGTGGTATTATCAACATTCCGGCAAACTTAGTATATGCCGAGCTGGCAACAGCCTATCCGGAAGATGGTGGTCAGTATGTATATTTCCGCGAAGCTGGCTTTAAAGGACTTGCATTTTGGTGTGGCTGGATTAGCTTTTGGGCTACAGACCCTCCTTCGATCTCTATTATGGCTCTGGCAATTGCCAACTATTTAGGCTTCTTCCTCGGATGGAGTGATTTGGCATTAAAGTTCGTCGCCGTTGCGCTTGTCTTAATATTCATGGGTGTGCATTTACGAAGTGTTGAAGGCGGCGGTAAGTTTCAAACCTTTATTACTTTTTTTAAAATTTTACCTTTTGTGCTGTTAATCGGCTATGGGCTTTTCAACCTGAATGGAAGCTTGTACAGTGCTCCGGCATTAAAAGGATCAAATATCGGCATCCTGGCCTTGCTTGCAGGTATCTCAGCAACCACATGGTCCTTTGATGGAATGGGTGCAGTATGTTATATGACAGGTGAAATTAAAGAACCGAAGAGAACTATGCCTCGTGCTCTGCTTATTACTGTTTTTGCGGTTACAGCCATTTATGTCTTACTGAGCTTTGTCGTAACCGGTTTGCTGCCGATGGATAAGCTTGCGGGTAGTGATTCACCAATCGCCGATGCTGCTGCCATGCTGCCGGGAATTGGCGGATCTGCAGGAACCATTACAGCGATTATGGCGATCATTGTTATCATTGGTTCTCTTTCCAGCTGTATTATGTTCCAGCCTCGTATTGAGTATGCAATGGCCAAAGACGGTCTATGGTTTAAATCATTTGCGAAAGTTCATCCAAAATTTGAAACACCATATGTATCGATCATTATCCAATGCGCTTTTGCAATTGTCTTAATATTCGCTACTGACTTGGCGAACTTATTGGGCTACTTCACATTAGTTGCCTTGATGAAGAACTTCTTGACATTCAGTATGATCTTCTTCTTAAGAAGGAAAAAATCCGGCTATAATCCGCTTTGGAGAATGCCTGGTGGCTACTTTATGGCTGGTGTGGCGATGTTTGTTACCGGCACCTTAATTGTTTCTACGTTCCTTTGGGCACCAGTTGCCGGTTTGGTGGCTGCCGTGATTTCAATTGTAACAGGCGTACCGGCTTACTACTTCTTTAAACATAGATATCACATTGCGTAAATCGAAAAAAACAAAGGGAAGAATCAACACCTGTTGGTCTTCCCTTTGAAACTTAAGATGCCAATGATAAAATAGTTTCATAATAATCATTCAAATATATATTAGCGGTATCTAAAGGAGAGAGTCGTCTTGCCAAAGAAAAATTCTATTAGACCAAAGGATGAAATCGCCGAGATGGTGGAAGCTTACATAGAAGAAAACGAATTAAAAGAAAATGAAAAACTTCCATCAGAGAGATTCCTATGTGAAAAATGGGGGATTAATCGGACTACTCTCCGAAATGCTTTGGCTAGATTGATCAAAGAAGGGGTCGTTTATTCCGTTCGGGGAATTGGCTATTTTGTGGCAGAGAAGAAACTGATTCGTAATCTGCAGGATTTGCGGCCATTAGTTGAAATTGTCAAGGAACAAGGGAAGGAACTAACGACGGTTGTTTTAAGCAGTCATTTAGTTGAAGCGGATGAAAGCATTGCGAAAAGGTTGGAGATTCAGATTGGCGAAAAGGTAATGGAATTAATTCGGCTCCGTTATCTTAATGGAACTCCTTCCTTGCTTGAGTATAGTTATATAAATCAATCATTTACGAAGGGGATAGAAGATTGTGATTTTAATACAAACTCTCTCTATGATACGTTAGAGAGAGTCTATCAAATAAAACCTTCTGCCGGCTCGCAAAAAGTGTCGATTAGTTATGCTACAGATAATGAATCTAAACTGTTACAAATTCCCGAAGGAACACCGATCTTTTTTTTAAGAGGTGTCACCTATAGTGAAGGAGAACAACACCCTTTTGAATATTTTAAATCGATTATTCGCTCCGACAATGTTAAGTTTTTCTCAACTTTGAGAAGAAAGGAAGAATTTTGATGAAATTAGTTGCAATTGGGGATAATTGTATCGATTTTTATGAACAAACAAATCAAGCATTTCCGGGTGGTAATGCTGTGAACGTCGCCGTCTATTTTCACCGCAATGGCGGCGAGAGTGCTTATATTGGCGCGGTAGGAACAGACGAATTTGGTCAGGTATTATTGAATGGTCTAAAGGCAAAAGGAGTCGATGTGTCCCATGTCCACGTGGAGGAAGGGACAACTGCTGTCACGCAAGTAGAACTAATTAACGGTGATCGGGTTTTTGGCGATTACAACGAAGGAGTCATGGAGCATTTTAAACTCCGGGAAGAAGATTATGAATTCATTAAGAACTTTGATATTGTCACCAGTGGTTTTTGGGGGCATGTCCATCAGGATTTTAAGTATTTTCATGAACAAGGAATAAAGACAGCCTTTGATTTTGCGACAAAATTAGATGATCCACTTGTTGGAGAGGTCATTCCTTATATAGATTACGCCTTTTTCTCCTATGATGGGGAGGATATTAATTGGATCAAGGAGTTTATGAAGAAATTACACCATTATGACGGTCAATTGATTATTGTTACTCGAGGCGATAAAGGAAGTATCGTTTATGATGGGAAGGATTTTCATGAGTTTGGCATCATCCCTTGTGAAGTCGTCGATACCATTGGTGCAGGTGATAGTTATATTGCCGGATTTTTAATGGCCTCTTTAAAGGGGTTGCCAATTGTTGAGCGAATGAAGTTTGGAGCAGAGACCAGTGCGGTAACGATTGGCTACAATGGTGCATGGTGATGTGATATAGTTCAAAGTGATTTGTGGAGTTTTTTGAAAGTGAGGGAGCTTTTTTTAGCGCTTATTATGTATCAATTTAAGCAGCAATATCCGATTTATGTACAATTGCGTGATATTTTAAGAGAGCAGATTGAAAATGGTGTGTATTTGCCTGGAACTGCCATTCCTTCAGAAAATGAACTCAGTGAAGAGTATGGTGTTAACCGTCTCACGGTGAGAACGGCCATTGAAGAACTGACTAAGGAAGGAATTGTGAAACCAGTCCAAGGTAAAGGTGTTTATGTTATGGGAGAGCGGATGAACAGAGACCTTGATACGTTGTCAGGCTTTTCCAACACCATTCGTGGAAAAAATAGTAATCCTAAGGTAAATGTGCTAAATCAGAGAGTACGGAAGGCGGGGGTAAAATTTAGCAAGGTTTTTCACATTGACGAAGAAGACGAAGTCCACTACATCAAACGGGTGTGTTTTGTTGATGGCACACCAATGTCAATTGAAGAGATTTTTGTCCCTAAGGTAATTTTGCCGAACATGAACGAGCTCAATGTAGCTGATTTTTCCATGTATGATCTGTATCATTTTTATAAAATCAATGTCACCAATGCCTACCAAACTTTGGATATTGTTACGCTGGATCAAAATGAATCCAGACTGCTTAATATTAATACCTCACAGGCGGTATATCTGTTTACCAGCATAACCTATGCTGACGAGAAAACTCCAATTGAATATGCCAAAACTTACGTACGTGCTGACCTTTGCGAATTTACCGTTAATTTCAGTCATTAACATAGTCTCAATGAGATCACAACAGCGATTCATGCCTGTAAGTGGTAATCAGGTCAGAACATTTGAAAAAAGCTAGTAGTTTACTTGACTCTTGCATTTTTTAACACTACCCCTAAAAAAGGGCATACTGGTAGTGTCATGCGGTTGGGAAATTTTTAAACCGCCAATTTTAGGTCTTTCAGCACATCCATCAATGGTTTTTTCGACAATGCTTGTTCATAGGCGTATACCACAAATTGACCAAGATGGTCTTTTCGTATTCGCCGAACAACATCTCCAATTGTTAATGGTAGTTCCTGTTGCCATTCTTGACGTTGGTATTCTAGATAGTTGTAGGTTAAAAACTCAATGCACCAAAAACGCTCAATCCCTTTGTGTGAAAGAAGTTGATATTCGTCAAAGCCTAGTAACTCCTTGAAATAACGATATCCAGTTTCGATATTCCAGCGCACATTATAATAGCTCAGAATGGTTACGAGATTCAGACTACTATCTGTACAAAGGAGACAAAACGGTGTTTTGTTCGAATCGAATTTGTTTTCCCAAGACAACAGGACTTTGGCATACTCGGTATCACTTAAGTTGCCTTCATACGTGTAAATTTTATAGGTATGACCATCCACGGTAACGGGGCGGAGGTCAGTTGACTCAAGATAGGTTGATGCAAATTCAGAAATTTTGATTCCTGTTCCTATAGGGTAAATCTTTCGGTTTGTTCGTAAACCCCCGATGAGATGAAACCCCTTTTGATAACAGGATTCGATCAGTTTTTTACTGGTATACCAACTATCAACCAGTACGTAAACTAGTTCATCATCGCTTACTGGGTACGAGTTGATCAACTCAATTGCGAGATCATTTTTGCTTTTAAATGAAGTCCCTTCTTCTAGGCAATAGGGTTCTCGAAAATAGGATCGAAAATCCCAAGCAAAGGAATTATTCTCACTGACAACGTGGGCGGTTACGACACAATGGGACCAAATCGTTTTCCCATCAGAATGGGAAAAATGATTATCGAGACCTTCCATCCGTTTGGTAGAGCGCTCCTTTTTGCACTGTGTATCATCGATAATGAAAAAGACTATAGGACGTGAATCTCCAGCTTTAGTCCGGGACCTTTTTATTTTGTTGATGACAAACTGCAGGCGGCGCCTTGTCACTCGATTCGGGCACCACGGAGATTCATTAAGGAATCGAGTCATACAGCTAAGATCCCGTATTTCATTGGTTGATCGGCGAATTTGAGAAACGTTTATCCTGCCATCAGTCAGGATGATTCCATGTATAAAAGTCAACAAATGGGTCATTTGCGGTTTAGAAATTTGAAGCTGCAAGGCTAAAATAAAATTGACGATATGTGAATAAAAGGTTACCATGATATTGGACATTCTCCTTTTTGTGGAATTTTTGGTCGGTAACCTAAATTTCAGCAAAAAGGGTGGAATGTCCTTTTTAAATTTTCAGAGTCGACAAAAGTTCTGAACATAAAACAATTTCAGATGAATTTCGACATGACAAGTTTTTTGCAAGAGTCTAGTAGTTTATTCTATTAAATTGTGCAGCCGTTTTTCGCGGAGAGTGGCTGCAATGTTATAAGCTGGAGGAAAATATGGGACATTTGCTGTTAAATTTTTCATCAAAAACATTGCGTCAAACCACCCAGGTTCAAGTGATCCTCCCGGAAGCTTCCAATGATGTAACACCTTTGTATCCAGAGGATGACATCATTCTCATATACTTACTGCATGGATTAACAGGAAATGCCAGTGAGTGGACGCGTTTTTCCAAAATTGAATACTATGCAAAAAAATACAATGCGATTATTGTCTTACCTGAAGTGCATCGCAGTTTTTATTTGGATCAACCCGGCGCTCAATATGAACAATATGTTTCAACCGACCTGCCGAAATTCCTTGAGCGTTGGTTTAAGATCCCAGCAAAGGAAAAGACTTTTCTAAGCGGAGAAAGCATGGGGGGATACGGTACACTCCGAATTGGTCTTACTCACTCTAAGAATTACGAAAAAATTGCCGCCCTTTCCCCTGTGATTTCGTTAAAAAAACTGATTACTAGCGAGCCTGATTTGTTTGCTCCGGATGAGTGGGCAAGTTCACAATTGGAAAGAGTCCGGGAGCCCCTGGATTTACTAATGGAAGGAAAGGCGGAAGTTTACCGGGACGGAAAGCTTCTTCTTTTGTGCGGAACAGAGGATGAATTTTACGAAGACACAAGGGAGTTTGAGAATAAGTGCAAACAGCATGGCTATAATGTTGCCAGCCATTATGAAACGGGTGAACACTCCTGGTTGTATTGGGATCACGCTATTCATCGTGCGATCCGCTTTTTTCGCGATTTAGATGACTACCTTCAATAGTGCTTCAAATGGATGCGGCATTTTATCATCTCCAACTTTATTGTATTTATTATTCTCTTTAGGTGTTAAGATTATAATTATTAACAATTAAACCAAATTTTTCGCTCGTTTGGAGGGGACGTCGATGACCCAAGGATTGCCATTTACATTTCAAGCAAATGATGGCGTGGAAATCTACGCAAAAAAATGGGTTGCCCAAGGTGATGAAAAGCCGCTTGCCATTGTCCAACTCGCTCATGGAATGGCAGAACATATTGAACGTTATGATGCATTTGCCCGAAAGCTTGTTGCTAATAAGTTATTTGTATATGGCAATGATCATCGCGGACATGGAACAACGGGAAAACTCAATAACAGTATCGGCTATTTTGCTGATGAACAAGGTTTTGAAAAAGTCGTTGGGGATATGCAGCTGCTGACAAGTATTATTGAACAAGAATATCCTCATATACCTATCTTTTTATTTGGTCATAGTATGGGGTCATTCTTATCAAGAAGGTATATTCAATTGTTTGGCGAAAAGCTGGCGGGAGTTATTTTGTGTGGAACAGGCGGTGACCCAGGCCTAATGGGTAAAATCGGAAAAATGGTCGCTGTCAGAGAAATCAAAAGAAAAGGAAGAAGAACGCCGAGCCCCTTAATGAATAATTTAACATTTGGAAGTTATAATAAGGCTTTTCGCCCCAATCGGACGGAGTTTGACTGGTTAACGAGGGATGAAAAAGAAGTAGATCAGTATATTGCCGACCCTCGCTGCGGCGGAGTTTTCTCGTGCGGCTTTTTTTTCGATTTACTAGAGGGACTGCAAACAATAAATAAGGTAGAAAATATCAAAATGACACCTGCAAAACTGCCAATCTTGTTTATTTCCGGAACCAAGGATCCGGTCGGAAATAATACAAAAGGCGTCGTAAAAACTTATAATACCTACAGGCAGACTGGGATGAACGATGTTTCCTACCAGTTTTATGAAAATGCCCGGCATGAACTACTAAATGAAATAAATCGCGAAGAAGTGCACAAAGACATAATTTCCTGGATCAAAAAACACTTAAAGTCAGCAGATGGACTTTAAGTGTCGATGACATTTACTTTTAGTCTGATCAATAACTAACACAACAAAAAATTAGAGCTTCTCAAGTATAAAACTATGCCGATCCACAGATGCCTGTCCATTTTTGCCTAGAAAAAATGAACTCAAATAATATCTATTAATTAGGATCATAGGTATTATTTTGCTATTTTTCCCGGGAAATATTTCGACAGAATTTGTCGAAAAATACTTGACGAATTTTAAGATAATATGTAATATTGTAAAAGTCGACTGATGAGAGTTGTCACATATTATCGTTAACAACGCAGTGTATCGTTTCAAAAGAGAACGATGCATTGCGTTTTTTCATTTTCGTTCTGGTGAACCATTAGTGGTCACCTAAGATTTGATAGCTTGCTTCGCCGCCGTTTATTTGGGTAAACATGTTCATGATTGATTCAGTTAGTTTTTTAGCCTCCTCGGTGTCGGTAGATGGCCGCAAATAAATGATTTGCAGGGCATTTTTTGTATTAGTAGTGACAGCGGTTCTCTCTGAATCAACGAATGGGCTGCCGAAAGGTCCATTTTGGTCAGAGGAAATAATTAAACGGTTTAGCGAATTGGTCCGTCCGTTTAAACCGAGATATTCTTCGTTTTCCGCGCCAAGACGGATTTCTACCGGCCCAACAAGCAAATCCTGATCATAAATACCCATCGGCACTTGATACTGTAATGAGAAAAAATTATTTAAGTCTGTCGCACTTTGTATAGAAGAAAGGTAGTTTTTCTTTTTCACTCTTCTGTACAATGCTTCAGCAGAATGCCGATACCGGTTGGGGTCTTTGCCGGTTGTTTTAAAAATGGACCGCCATTCTTGGATGCCCGGAAGTTCGGTTACATTTTTATTCTCTAGTTCAAAATAAATAGACTCTTGAAATAGCTGAATTCGGCCTTTTAACATTTGCGGTGAATCGCCCACCGTAATATTTCGATAGTCAATGACACCTACTTTGAAATGGGGGATTAGCTCCGTTAATTCCGTTGCTAGTTGAATTTCCAAAAACTCCACCTCCAAAATTTGTTAATAATAGTTTATCATAATTAAATGTGTAGCTAAAAATTATTTAATTTTTATCCCGCCTTAACGGGCAGTAAGACCCCACCTTAAGAGTCCAAGTCTACAAGGAATCTAGGCGGGGGATCAACTGCCCGTAAAGATCCGATCGGTTCAGCTAACCATCAGTGGGGGATGAAGAAAACCCCCACTGATGGAAGTTTCACTTTATCATAAACCAACTTCACTCGAAGGGAGGTTACTGAATATGGACTTAACAAAATTAAAACAAGAAATTATTTCCTATAGTAAATCAATTGGGATTGATAAAATTGGGTTCACCACTGCTGATCCCTTTACGGAATTGAAAAATCGCTTAATTCGTCAGCAAGAATTGGGCTATCAATCCGGGTTTGAGGAACCTGATATCGAAAAAAGGACGAACCCGGCGCTCCTAATAGAGGAGCCTAGGTCGCTTATCTCCATTGCCCTCGCTTATCCAGCTAAAATGAAAATCCGGGTAGAAAGTAAAAAAGGAGCAAGAAGAGGGATCTTTTGCCGCGCTTCCTGGGGATTGGACTATCATCATATTATTAAAGACAGGCTCCAAAAGCTTGAGACATTTATTGTATCAAAAGTTCCAGACGTACGGTTAAAATCAATGGTTGACACCGGAGAACTCTCTGACCGGGCGGTCGCAGTAAGGGCCGGAATTGGCTGGAGCGGTAAAAACTGCGCAGTTATCACCCCGGAATTTGGTTCTTATGTGTATATCGGGGAAATGATCACCAGCCTTCCGTTTGAGCCGGATACCCCAATTGAGGACAGATGTGGTTCCTGTACCAAATGCTTGGAAGCCTGTCCTACAGGTGCTTTGGTGCAGGGAGGACAAATCAACGCTCAACGCTGCATTTCGTTTTTAACCCAAACAAAAAGTTTGATTCCTGATGAGTTTCGTGACAAAATTGGAAATCGCATATATGGCTGTGATTCATGTCAAACAGCCTGCCCTTATAACAAAGGTAAGGATTTTCATTTTCATGAAGAAATGGAGCCCGATCCCGAAGTGGCGAAACCACTTCTGAAACCCATTTTAAACTTGAGTAATCGGGAATTTAAACTGAAGTTTGGCCAGGTTTCAGGTGCATGGCGCGGGAAAAAGCCAATTCAAAGAAATGCGATGATTGCCCTTGCTCATTTTAAAGATCAATCTGCTGTCCCCGATTTAATTAGGGTTTTGAAAGAGGAGACCAGTCCGGTCGCAAGAGGCACTGCCGCCTGGGCTCTTGGAAAAATCGGCGGTGAACTGGCGCTTTCGGCATTGAAGACGGCAAAAGCACGCGAAACTGATCCTGAAGTACTGCGAGAAATAGATAAAGGCTTGGGATTGATAGTGCAAAAATAAAAACTACTTTATTGGTTGGTGACCGAGTTGCCAGATTATTTGTCTTGTCGGTCGCCAATCGCCTTGATAGGTGACCGAACACAGTATTATTTTTGTTTGCCGGTCGCCAATGGCGCTTATAGGAACCCGATCACTATATTTTTTTGAGTTGCCGGTCGCCAATGGCGCTTATAGGAACCCGGTCACTATATTTTTTTGAGTTGCCGGTCGCCAATGGCGCTTATAGGAACCCGATCACTATATTTTTTTGAGTTGCCGGTCGCCAATGGCGCTTATAGGAACCCGATCACCATATTTTTTTGAGCTGCCGGTCGCCAATGGCGCTTATAGGAACCCGATCACTATATTTTTTTGAGTTGCCGGTCGCCAATGGCGCTTATAGGGACCCGGTCACCATATTTTTTTGAGTTGCCGGTCGCCAATGGCGCTTATAGGAGTCCAAGCATCTAAATGAATTGAGTTTCTGGTCACCAATAGAGTGTATAGGGACCCGAACACTCGAGTTTTTCATGCCCCCGGTCAGCAATCCCCCTCTTCATTTTTAATTGTTAAATGTTCCTTTCCTTCATATGTATGAAGAGAAAGGAGTTGATTTCACCTACCATGAACAAGGCACTTCAACAACTATTCGAGTTCAGAGCTAAGCATTTTATTACCAGTGAACGGAATGCTAAGGATATTTTTCCAAAAGCTGAACGGAAGCTGGAAACAATGGCAAAAAGGTCTGCTGAGATTGTGAAAGTAAAAGTATCCGGAAATATTTTTGAATCAAACGTCGAAGAAGAGTTTGAACATGTTAATTATCTGGCACATTATCAGTTTTTAATTAGACAAAAGGATCTTCTCTATATGGAAGAAGAAGTGGAGGAAAGGACAGCTAAGTTTTATAAAGGCGCGCTGATCATGGATGAAGAAATAGTGCTGACGGCTATTGAAGGCTCCAAAGAATCATCCCCTTTGCCTCGCGCTGCTGAAGAGGATAATGGTGACCGCATTAGCTACTCTTATAATCGCCTTAAGGCAGTTCAATATGCAGAACGCTGGTGGAATACGTATAACCCTGCTTATAAAAAATTTGAAAATAATTGCACTAATTATATTTCCCAGTGTTTACGGGCTGGGGAGGCGCCAATGAGAGGACAGCCAAACCGAGGTACGGGCTGGTGGTACCAACATACGAATTGGAGCTACAGCTGGGCCGTAGCCCATTCGCTGAAAAACTATTTAAATACTTCCAAAAGCGGTTTACGAGCAAAGCAGGTCAGCAGCCCTGAGCAGTTGCTTCTCGGAGATATTATTTGTTATGATTTCGAAGGCGATGGCAGATTCAATCACAATACGATTGTAACCGGGAAGGATGCATATGGAATGCCATTGGTGAATGCTAATACTTATAACAGCCGCATGAGATACTGGGCTTATGAAGATTCATCCGCTTACACACCAAATATTAAGTATCGGTTCTACACTATTGTAGATGGCTAAAATCCTTGAACAGGCGGAGGTTAGTGGTATAATTGCAGATAGAGTTTTTTTCTGAGGTGAGATTCGTGTCATTGCATGTTGTATTATATCAGCCGGAAATTCCTGCAAATACCGGAAATATTGCCCGTACTTGTGCCGCAACCGATACCATGTTACATTTGATTCGCCCGCTAGGCTTTTCTACCGAAGATAAAATGTTAAAACGAGCTGGTTTAGATTACTGGGAGTTCGTCCATATTGTTTATTATGATTCATTAAATGAATTTTTTGAAAAAAATGCCGGCGGTGAGTTTTATTATGTAACGAAATACGGAGATAAGCCGCATAGCTCTTTTGATTACAGCAACAGAGATAAAGACTATTATTTTATCTTCGGCCGTGAAACAACCGGGCTGCCAAAAGAAGTAATTGAACAAAACTATGATCGGGCATTACGAATTCCAATGAATCAAAATGTCCGTGCCTTAAACCTGTCAAACTCCGCCGCTATTCTTGTTTATGAGGCGTTAAGGCAGCAAAACTATCCAAACTTAATTAGAAAAGGGCCTGAACGCTAGGCCTTTTTTTCATATTGCTTTCCTTAAAGTCTTCGGGTGTTCATGAGGACTGCAACCATAAAAAAGCAGGTGCTGAGTTCTCATAGAGCGTTTATGCGAACCATACCCATCGAAAAATCCTCCACTCAGTTCTTATAAATAAACAAATTGAAAGGGGCTTCTCGTTATGAACGAAGTAATTAAAACCATCTTAAACCATCGCTCAATCCGTCATTTTGCGGACAAGCCATTAACTGACGAGCAGATTAAGACAATTGTTTCCTGTGCGCAAGCTGCAGCGACATCAAGCTTTATTCAGGCCTATTCGATTATTGGAGTAAAAGATAAGAAGAAAAAGAAACAATTGGCCGAGCTTGCCGGGAATCAGGAATATGTCGCCGTTAATGGCCACTTTTTTGTTTTCTGCGCCGACCTCTATCGTCATACACTGATTGGCCAACAGGAACAAAAAAATGTCACCCCTTCACTTGAAAGTACCGAAAAGTTTATGGTAGCGCTGATTGATACGGCTTTAGCGGCACAAAACGCAGCAATTGCTGCAGAATCAATGGGCTTAGGCATTTGTTACATAGGCGGATTGCGGAATCATTTAGAGGAGGTCAAGGCGATATTAAAAACACCGGAAAGGGTCATTCCGCTGTTCGGCCTCGCGGTAGGCTATCCGACAAAAGTGACTGGCAAAAAGCCGAGATTACCTTTTGAACATATTTATCATGAAGAAGAATACGAACAAAACCAACAAGAATACCTACAGCAGCTCCGCCAGTATGACGATGTCATTTCAAGTTACTATCATGAAAGGACCAATGGCACAAGGCAAGATCGTTGGACAGAGCAAATGGCAAATATGCTGGCAAGACAAAACAGAATGTACATGAAGGACTTTGTTCAAAAAAACAAACTAAACCTTAGATAAAAAAACTCGCCGACTGGCGAGCCTTTAAGGCGAAGTTGAACTTATACGAAATGGAAAAGATAAAATTTTCAACTTTTTGCTAAAAAAAGGGCCGCTTTCTCGTAGCGGCCCTTTTGGCTTAATTTTGCCCCGGTTTATCATTATAGCCTGAAGTAAAGATTGCCGACAAGAATGCCACCATTACGCAAAGAATTAGAAATAATTTCATAGTATGTACATCCCCCTTAGAATCATATTTTCCATTTTACACATATAACTTTATTATAACCTATCATAAAAAAATGAAAAGAGTAAGTTGTAAAAGAATACAAAAAGTAAAAGCTGATTACGTCTTGGTCACGCATGTTCAATTGATAAAGCGCATAGAGTATATTAATCGTCTCTGATTAAGTACAGGGGGAGGGCAATATGGATATTTTAAAAAAAATCGAGAAGTTTCGCGAAGAAGAGGAAAAACTTCGTTGGGAAGGAACGTTTGCGGACTATTTGGAATTGCTAAAAGAGAAGCCATGGGTTGCACAGTCGGCACATTCTCGAGTATATAATATGATTAAAGATGCTGGAATTGAAGAAGAAAAAGGGACGAAAAAGTACAATTTCTTTAGTCATCAATTATTTGGCTTGGAGGAAGCCCTTGAGCGGCTGGTGGAGGAATACTTTCACCCTTCCGCCAAACGACTGGACGTGAGAAAGCGGATCCTTCTCCTCATGGGCCCCGTTAGTGGAGGAAAATCCACTCTTGTCACAATGCTAAAGCGGGGGTTGGAGAAATATTCCCTTACCGATCAAGGGGCTGTGTATGCGATAAAGGGCTGCCCAATGCATGAGGACCCGCTCCATTTAATTCCCCATCATTTAAGACAGGATTTCTTTGAAGAATACGGGATTAGGATCGAAGGAAACTTGTCTCCGCTCAATATGATGAGGCTTGAACAGGAGTACGGGGGCCGAATCGAGGATGTGCTCGTGGAAAGGATCTTCTTTTCCGAGGACAAACGTGTAGGGATTGGTACATTCAGCCCCTCCGATCCGAAATCACAAGATATTGCTGATTTAACCGGGAGTATTGATTTTTCCACGATTGCCGAATATGGCTCAGAATCAGATCCCCGTGCTTACCGGTTTGATGGGGAGTTAAATAAAGCGAACCGTGGGATGATGGAATTTCAAGAAATGCTGAAATGCGATGAGAAATTCCTCTGGCATTTGCTGTCATTGACCCAGGAAGGAAATTTCAAAGCGGGCAGGTTCGCGCTGATAAGTGCTGATGAACTGATCGTCGCACACACAAACGAAACAGAATATCGCTCCTTTATTTCTAATAAGAAAAACGAAGCACTCCATTCCAGAATTATTGTCATGCCGATTCCGTACAATTTAAAGGTGTCTCAAGAAGAAAAAATTTATGAAAAAATGATTCGTGAAAGTGATGTTGCTGATGTTCATATTGCACCACATACATTAAAAGTTGCTGCGATGTTCACGATATTAACCCGTTTGAAGGAACCAAAGAAGGGTGACATTGACCTTGTGAAAAAAATGCGCCTGTATGATGGTGAAAGTGTGGAAGGATTTAATCGAGCCGATGTCGATGAATTGAAGAAGGAATTTCCGGATGAAGGAATGAGCGGAATAGATCCACGCTATGTGATTAACCGGATCTCTTCGACGATCATTCGTAAAGAAGTGCCTTCGATTAATGCGCTCGATGTGTTGCGGTCGTTAAAGGATGGGCTTGATCAGCATCCATCGATTACGACTGAACTGCGTGAACGCTATATGAACTTTATATCTTTGGCACGTAAGGAGTATGATAATATTGCCAAAAAAGAGGTTCAAAAGGCATTTGTCTACTCTTATGAAGAGTCGGCCAAAACGTTGATGGATAATTACTTGGATAATGTTGAAGCCTATTGCAATAAATCCAAGCTGCGCGATCCGTTAACCGGAGAGGAAATTAACCCGGATGAAAAGTTAATGCGTTCGATCGAAGAACAGATTGGTATTTCGGAAAATGCGAAAAAGGCTTTCAGGGAAGAAATATTAATCAGAATTTCTGCCTTTGCCCGCAAAGGCAAGCGATTTGATTATAATTCCCATGACCGCTTGCGGGAGGCCATTCAGAAAAAGCTGTTTGCTGATTTGAAGGATGTAGTCAAAATTACAACCTCCACGAAAACACCTGATGAGCAGCAACTTAAGAAAATTAATGAAGTGGTTGCCCGATTAATTGATGAGTATGGCTATAACTCCACATCTGCTAATGAATTATTGCGTTATGTTGGCAGTTTATTAAATCGATAAAGTATGTGGTGAAGAAGGAAGGGCTGGCGGAGTGTTTCTGCCAGTCCGTTTTTCACCTATTGGGCCTGTCCCTTTTATTAGGCCAAAGACCAATTGTCTAAATTACTTGTAAATAATTCTCGATTTCTGCATAGGATAAAGTAATCTACCAATTGTTTAAAGTTTTTACATTCGCGATATTGTATGTACTTGAGAAAAAATGTGTGCACGTTTAGTGAAAAATTTTGATAAGGAGGGGTTTGCATGACTACGGGTAACCATCAGTTTGTGATCTCTAAAGAAGATTGGTCCCTCCATCGTAAAGGCCACGATGACCAGCAGCGCCATCAGGAAAAAGTCCAAGAGGCTATTCGCAATAATCTTCCCGATTTAATTACAGAAGAAAGCATCATTATGTCTAATGGTCGAGATGTGGTTAAAATTCCGATTCGCTCATTAGACGAATACAAAATTCGATATAATTATGACAAAAACAAGCACGTTGGCCAAGGGGACGGTGACAGTCAAGTTGGTGATGTAGTCGCCCGCGATGGAACTAGCGGACAAAATGCTCCCGGTAAAGGGCAGGGGGCCGGAGACCAACCCGGTGAAGATTATTTTGAAGCAGAGGTATCCCTGATGGAACTTGAGGAAGCATTATTCAAGCAATTGGAACTTCCTAATTTAAAGAAAAAAGAAGAACAGGAAAATTTGGTTGAAAATATTGAGTTTAATGATATTCGAAAAATAGGACTTATGGGAAATATTGATAAGAAACGGACAATGATGGCTGCCTTTAAACGGAATGCGATGAGCGGAAAGCCGGCATTCCATCCAATTTACAAGGATGATTTGAAATTTAAAACCTGGAATGAGGTGGTTAAGCCTGATTCAAAAGCTGTTGTTATTGCGATGATGGACACCAGTGGCAGTATGGGAATTTGGGAAAAATATATGGCCCGCAGCTTCTTCTTTTGGATGACCCGTTTTCTGCGCACAAAGTATGAAACGGTGGAAATTGAGTTTATTGCCCACCATACGGAGGCAAAGGTCGTTCCGGAGGAAGACTTTTTCTCCAAAGGAGAAAGCGGTGGCACCATTTGTTCATCAGCCTATCGCAAAGCCCTGGAAATGGTTGATCTGAAATATAATCCACAAAAGTTTAACATTTATCCATTCCATTTTTCCGACGGTGATAACCTCACCTCAGATAATGCTCGCTGTGTAAAGCTCGTTGAAGAACTCATGAAGGTGTCAAACATGTTTGGCTATGGCGAGGTCAACCAGTACAACCGCCATTCCACTCTCATGACTGCGTATAAAAACATTAAAAATGAACAGTTTCGCTATTATATCCTTAAGCAAAAGTCAGACGTCTTCCACGCGATGAAGCACTTTTTCCAAAAAGAAGAAGAAAAAATGTATGCTTAATTAAAAAAAGCAACAATGCAGGTGACAGTCACCTGTTTTTTTGCGTTTATTACCATTAATACTTTGCCCCTAAAAAATAAAAAATAAAAGTGCAAGAAGAAATAATCTTTTTGCCAGAGGGGGGTATTACAAGTGATAAAAAAATCAGCAGGTTTATGTTTAACAGCAATTCTGACAATAGGGCTGGCAGCTTGTAATAACAATGATAAAACCGGATTAAACGAGCTGAATGATCAGCGAAACGATCAGGTTGGAATGAATGTAACCAATCGGAACAATGATTTAAATGATGTCAGAAATGTTCGTAACGATTGGGACGACAATAATGGACCGTTAACGGAAAATTATCGAAATAACAATGACAATGATGTAGATGTAAATCTGTTTAATAATAACAGAAAAAGAAACAACCGTGATACCATATCAGCTTATCAGACAACATTGGATAGTGCTCAGTATCCACATACAAGAGCAATTTTAATTGAAGATGCAAGGTATCAGTATGTACCAGTGAACCCAGGGAGCTGGTCAAATAATACAGGGCTTTTGCAGCCATTTCAGCCGTATGCAGGACAACAACAATATTCAATGGCTAAACCACCGGTCCAACATGCAGTGCCAAATCAAACCCAACCGAGATCAACGAATCAAACCCAACAGGCACCAAAGCAGGTTCAGCCGGCACCAAATCAGAACCAGCAAGCACCAAAACAGCCATCAACTCAACAAAATAATCCGACTGCAACTGGAACGGTCAGTCAATATGCCCAACAAGTCATTAGCTTAACAAATGCGGAACGCAGGAAACAAGGACTGTCAGAATTGAAAGCTGACACGCTATTGGGATCTGTAGCTCAGAGAAAAGCTAATGATATGCAGCAAAACCACTATTTTTCCCATACAAGTCCGACATATGGATCACCATTTGATATGATGAGGGACTTTGGTGTTACCTATAAAGCCGCAGGGGAAAATATTGCTCAAGGGCAGCGAACACCACAGGAAGTAGTAAACGCCTGGATGAATAGTCCGGGGCATCGGGCCAATATCCTCAATGCCAAATATACGCATATTGGTGTCGGATTCGAGTCAGCAGGAAAACACTGGTCACAAATGTTTATTCAAAAATAATAAATGAGAACCGACAGTTCACTCTGTCGGTTCTAACTTTTCTTTCGAATAGAGGAAATCGTCGGGAAGGTAATATGAAAGGATGTTCCGGCCCCAAGTTCACTGTTAACCCGAATCGTGCCATTCATTGCTCTGACAATACCGTATACAACCATTAATCCTAATCCGGTGCCGTTTTTACCCTTTGTTGAGTAGAAAGGCTCCCCAAGCTGCGCCAGTTGTTCATTTGTCATCCCTTCACCAGTATCTTCAATCACGATGGTTACCACAGATTGACTGAACTTGGTAAAAATCGTTAAGTGGCCGCCATTTGGCATCGATTCAATTGCATTTTTTATAATATTGACAAAGCATTGCCGGAATTTTTGTTTGTCTCCTCTAATATAACCAATGATTGAAAAATCGGTTAAAATTTCAACCGAATTTTGATTGGCTAATGGTTGAAGAATACTAATTATTTGCCGCAATTCGCTTTTTACGTTTATCTCCTCCAATTTCCCGATATCGGGCTTGGCAAAAGTTAAGTAATCTTGAATAACCTTTTCTGCAGAGAGCAGTTCATCTTTAACAATTGACAAATATTCCTTACGCTTTTGTCGCGGCAGATAATCATCCTGTAATAATTGAACAAACCCGCTGGCTGCCGTAAGCGGGTTACGAATCTCATGAGAAATGGCAGCGCCCATTTGTTCAACGGCCTTTAACTTTTCTGACTTAATTAGCTGTTGCTGCATTTTGACACTTTTTCTGAAAAACTCGATGGCATAAGCAATAATGAAAACCCCTATCGCGGGGATAAAAAGGTAAGCCAGTACCACATCAAGCCAGTAGGACTTTGTTTCATTTATTCGCATCTCCAAAACGGTTATAGCTCCAAGTATACCGGTAAAAGAAACAGACATAATTATGCGGCGTGAAGGGATTTGTTTCAAAAACCAGGGATGCACCCGCCAAACGATTATAGCAAATGGAACGTATAGAATAACCGTTTGAAAAAAACCGATATCCATTCCATAAAAACTTCTTAATGCAATTGTGGCCCCTACAAGAACAGGCGCTATGCCAAAGTAAAGACCACCAATAACTAAAGGGATGATCCTTAGATCATATCTGGCAAAAGGAGTCGGATGATAGGAGAATTGAATACAGCTCCATAATAGTACAATGAAAACTAGAGTAACCGGGAATCTGCGCAGGTTCAAATTCGGGTGTCTTTCAAGAAAAACTAAAAAGAAAAATAATAAGATAATAATAATGGAAAAATTCTGAAAAAATGTTTAGTAATTTCCACTCAATACACCTTCCAATAAGAGAATGATAGTAAAATATTACCTTGTTTTTCTACCACTTACAACATAATCCAACAATTTTGTCATAAGAATAAGGTCATTTATTTTTTGCAGGATCCCATGTGAAAAAGCCACATGCAAAATCTATCTAAAGGGTTTATAATAGTTTAAAAATATACATAATTCGCACGAAAAGGAGCTATAACAGTGATAGGGTTAATCGTCATCTTAGCATTAGTGTTATTTTTACCCTTTATAGTAAAACCGGTCGAACATAACCTTGAACTTTTTCTGTTTATTATGGGTGTAGCGGCTGCGCTTGTAAGCGGTGTAATGGATCAACATTTAATGACAAAAGCGCTGCAAGATCCCATTAAAATAACGCTTGCTGTGTTGTTGGCTGGATTATTTACGAAATGGGCCCAAGTCCCGTTGGAAAAATCGATCTTGACGATCAGCAGAGTATTGACGCCTCGGGTTTTTCTCGCTTTGACGATCATCATTTTAGGACTGGCTTCAAGCATCATTACTGCAATTATTGCGGCTATTATTCTGGTAATCGTCGTGAATGTCCTTCCGCTGGACCGCCAATCTGAAATTCGCTTTACTATACTCGCATGCTTCTCAATTGGTCTGGGGGCTACACTGACACCGCTTGGTGAACCGTTGTCAACGATTACGGTCAGTAAATTGAATGAGAATTTCTTTTACTTAATAAAATTGGTTGGTGCAGAGGTCATTCCGGCTGTTGTTATCTTTGGCATTTTAGCGATGTTCCTTGTTAAGCCGCGGGAAGGTTCACAAGGGTTAGAGTCAGCGCAAAAGACTGAAAGTTATAAAGAAATTGTTATTCGCTCGGCAAAAATTTATTTGTTTGTTATGGGATTAACCTTCTTAGGACATGGTTTCGAACCGTTAATCAATGAATACGTCCTGGGACTTCATCCGATGCTATTATATTGGATTAACATGATTTCCGCCATTCTAGACAATGCAACATTAGCAGCCGCAGAAATTAGTCCGGCAATGGACGGGGAAACCATAAGGGCAATTTTACTTGGGTTGTTAATTAGTGGAGGGATGCTGATCCCTGGAAATATCCCCAATATTATTGCAGCAGGGAAGCTTAATATTACCAGTAAAGAATGGGCTCGTTTTGGTGTACCGGTAGGGCTGATCACGATGTTGGTTTATTTTGTGGTACTGTTTGTTTTTTAATAATTCTGTGAGGATCACTCCTTTCAGTTCCTTCAAAGGACACTAAAAATGAAGAAAGCAAAATTTGACAGAAATTTGTCAATAACTTATGAATAAATATTGAAATATCCGGTTTTCTTCTATGAATATGGTGAAAATTTCTTATAATGAAGGTATCTAAATGGGGAGGTAAGGGAAATGAACATCACAACAATTATTGAATTGGAAAATCAAGAAGTTGAAGCAATGACCGGGGCGAAATTGATTTTTGCGCAAGAGCAGATTGACGATAATATTATAGAAACATGTGTTGAGTGCTTAAAACTAAAGGATTCGGATGCTACTCTTTCCACTGATGATGCAATGGAAACAGTATTCCGCCGTTTGCAGCAGCAAGGAATCATCCCTCCAAATGTTGAAGAATTCTCATATCAGATGCCTTCTTGTGAGCGGATTAAGAATACAGCCGACGGGAAAACGGACATTCCGCAAAAGGTGATCCTTTCATTCATGGCCTAAAAGAAGTTCTTCGGAGCTTCTTTTTTTAGGTAGAAATAACGCAAAAAGATAAAAATTCAAACCTCCAGATGTTTCCTTTCTAAGGATCATGGCAAAAATAATGTTTGGAAACCTTGTCATTGTTTGTTATAGTTACTTTGTGAAATTATTATCGAATGATAACTTTGGAGGTCGTAAAGATGACACAAAATATTGCCAGCATGATTGACCACACATTATTAAAGGCAGATGCGACAAAAGAGCAAATTGTTAAATTAGTAAATGAAGCAAAAGAATATTCCTTTGCATCTGTGTGTGTGAATCCTACATGGGTAAAGACGGCTGCTGAAATGCTTGCTGATACTCCAAATGTGAAGGTATGTACGGTGATTGGCTTTCCGCTTGGAGCAACAACGTCGGAAACAAAGGCGTTTGAAACAACAAACGCAATTGAAAATGGCGCAAATGAGATTGATATGGTGATCAATATCGGTGCTTTAAAGGGTAACCAGGATGAATTAGTTGAAAAAGATATTCGCAGTGTCGTTGAAGCAGCAAAAGGGAAAGCGTTAGTCAAAGTTATTATTGAAACATGTCTACTAACGGATGCAGAAAAAATAAAGGCATGTCAGCTTGCGGTAAAAGCTGGTGCTGATTATGTAAAAACCTCAACCGGATTTTCAACCGGCGGGGCAACAGTAGAGGATATTCGTTTGATGCGACAAACGGTTGGACCTAATATCGGCGTAAAAGCTTCCGGTGGTGTACGCAGCCGTGAAGATGCACTTGCCATGATAGAGGCTGGGGCAACCCGAATTGGCGCTAGTTCAGGTGTTGCTATTTGTAATGGTGAAGTTTCCAACAGCCAGTATTAAAAAAATGACAAAAAACCAGGGATACTGTAAGTCCCTGGTTTTTGTTGTTAACTAAAAGAAAAAGTGTAGAACAAAGTAAATAATTGCCGAAATTAAAGCGGTGATGGGAAGGGTGATAACCCATGTGATAATCATGCGCTGGGCCGTATCCCATTTCACGCCTTTCAGACGATGGGAGGCTCCTACGCCAAGGATCCCCGATGAAATTACATGTGTGGTACTAACAGGTAAATGAATGTACGTAGCACCAAAAATAATCGCCGCCCCCGTTAAATCTGCGGCAACCCCATTGATGGGGCGGATTTTCATGATTTTTCCACCAACTGTTTTAATGATTTTCCAGCCGCCGATAGAAGTCCCTAAGCCCATTGCTGTTGCGCAGGATAACTGAACCCAAAAAGGTATATCGGCGTTATGAGGAAGAAATTGGTTGGCAATTAACGCCATTGTGATAATCCCCATCGACTTTTGCGCATCATTTGTACCATGTGAATATGACTGCAATGCTGCGGTAGCGATTTGGATAAAACGGAAATTTCGATTCGTTTTGGTGAGATTGAAATTTTTAAAAACGACTTTGAAAATACTGTAAATGATATAACCTACGGTAAAAGCCAAAATTGGCGAAAGAATAAGTGCTTCGATAATTTTGATAAAACCGCTGTAGTTCAGGACATTTAAGCCTTCGGCAGCAATGGCGGCACCAGCAATCGACCCGATCAAGGCATGGGAAGAACTGCTTGGAATACCGAAATACCATGTAATTAAATTCCAGGCAATCGCTGAAAGTAACGCGGCCAGAATAACAACGGAGCCGTGTTCAAGATGGAATGGATCAACAATATCCTTTGAAATGGTCTTGGCCACCCCGGTGAATGTCAATGCGCCAAGGAAATTCATCGATGCTGCTAACATAATCGCCTGTCTCGGCTTTAATGCTTTCGTTGACACGGCTGTTGCAATCGCATTTGCGGTGTCATGGAACCCATTAATGAAATCAAATGCGAGAGCACCGATGACGATTAAAATGGTTAAGATAAGTACAACGCTCATAGTCTTGCTCCTTATGCATTTTTCATAATAATGGTTTCTAAAGTATTAGCGACAGTTTGACAGCTATCGGCAACATCTTCGAGGTTTTCATAAATTTCTTTATATTGGATAATCCGAATCGGATCCTTTTCAACATTAAATATATTTTTGATTGATTGTCTCAAAATGTTATCACATTGCGATTCATAATCCTTAATTTTAATCGCATGTTCTCTTATCTGCTGCAGTTTTTTATTGGACAAAAGTTCAATTGCTTTATCAATTTCAACCACACTGCTTTGGATAGCGTCAACAAATTTTTTCATAAACTCGTCTGCTTGGGTAATCGAATACATTTCAAATAACGCGGCGGTTGCTTCTAGTCCATCTAAAACATCATCCATACACATTGCCAGCTGCAGAATGTCTTCACGTTCGATTGGCGTAATAAAGGCATCATTTAATTCCTTTATGATTTCATGAACAAAGGTGTCCCCACTTGATTCATACTCTTTCATTTTTTCGGAAAAAATTTTTAAGTCACTGATGTTTTTAAGTTTGTAGTCCGTAAAAAAATTGGTGCTTTCTTTCAAATTTGTCGAAATATTACTAAGTAAATTCGAAAATTTATCTTGTTTTTTAAATGCCATAATAAGGTACCTCCATTTTTCGAATAAATAACACCATATCAACTTAACTATTTTATCTAATAAATGTCGAAAAATGAAACAAATCCAAGGAAATTTACAAAAACTTAACATTAGAATTTTCAAAATCTTATCTTACGTCACAATCCATTATCACCTTCTCAAGTGTTAAATTTATTATTTGAGATTTTAAGGAAAATCATAAGTATAAAAATGAAAATGGGGGAAATTTATAAGGTATAGGCAGCTCATCACCTTAGTTGTGGGGTTGAAAATTTAGGAAGTCATACCAAATTCGAGAGAAGGAGTGTTCTTAATGAGTTTTATTTGGTCGTTAATTGTAGGTGGAGTAATTGGCTGGCTTGCTGGGCTAATCGTTGGAAGAAATATACCTGGAGGCATTATCGGTAATATTATTGCAGGTTTTGTTGGCGCATGGCTTGGAACAGCAATTTTAGGAAATTGGGGGCCGAATGTTGCGGATTTCGCGATCATTCCGGCAATTATCGGCTCAGCCGTTTTGGTACTCTTGTTAAGCTTTATTATGAGAGCCTTCAGAAAAGCAGATTAGTCAAATCAAAAAGCAAAGCCTCCCTAACCGGGGGGCTTTTATAGTGTATCGAGGTCAATATTCTTAAAAATCACCGGGTTGTCCAGAAATGGCGCCAAACATTTCATTTCCTCCTGAGTAAATGGATGAATAAATTCAAGCTTCACCGCATGGAGAGCTTGGCGATTGAAAATGGGGTTTCCATCATAAAGAATATCCCCGGCTAATGGATGTCCAATTGATTTAAGGTGAACCCTGATTTGATGTGTTCTCCCCGTTTCGAGCGAGCACTTTACGTATGATAAATGGTTATGTTTATCCTCTTTTATCACATGGTAATGGGTAACTGCCGCTTGTCCTGAATGCGAAATCCTTCTTTTGCTTGGATGGTGGCGATCCCGGCCAATTGGGGCATCAATGGTTCCTTTTTTCTTTTGAAAGATCCCTTGCGCGAGAGCCAAATAAGTTCTTTTAATTTTCCGTTCAACCAGCATTCTATCTAAAATTGCACCAGCTAAAGCATGCTTGGCAAATAAAATGGCACCCGAGGTATCGCGGTCGAGACGATGTATTTGCCGGATATTTCGAACTTCACCATTTGCCAGCATATGAAATTGAGCAGCATTTACAAGTGTATCGGTATCGGTAGGGTCATTCGGATGTGTTTTCATGAAAGGTGGTTTATTCAATACAACCAAGTGGTCATCTTCATAAAGCACCTTAATTTCTTGGAAATGGGGAGCAATTTGGATCTCTTCTTCTTCAAATAACCGGAGCTGCAGCTTAGAGCGAGCTGAAAGCGGTACATTCCAATTATATTCCTTTCCATTCACTTGTACTTTTTTGTCTGTACGAAAAGAATGAATCATCTTTTTAGAAACCTTCCAGTCATCGCGAAAAATCTGTTCAATTGTTTTGCCTTCCCAATTATTTAAAACGATCAATTGGTACCAATCACCATAACGCATTGTCTGTTGCATAAATTCTCCTTTAGAATCCCACTAATTACCACCCTAGCAGAGGGTTTTGTTATGTTATTCTTAATTATATATATAATGACAGAAAAAGCGAGGGCAAGGGTGGGGTTTTAAATGAAAATTGTATGGGCTTCGACACCAAGTCAGGAGCAAGAGATATGTGAACTAGTGAGGTATCTTTATTCAAATGTTTTTCCGCAATATTTTAGCGACCATGAGATCAAACGGTTCGAAAAACTTAAAGTATTATATACTTCCCAGAAAAAGTTTGAAGAAATTGGTACATTAAAGGATGCTTTTGAAGTGATGACAAGTATTCAAACTGTTATTTCGATTCTTGAGCTGCCTTATTTGGATAAGCGTTATTCCGCCTTATTCAACAAAAATGCGGCCACTCTCAATGATTTCGGCTTGTATTTTCCTTTTGAGTTTGAACAGTTTGAAACTGTTAAAAACATCAACAAAATGACTTTAAGTATATATTCAAAGGCAGATAATGAACTGCTTATTTAAAAAAGCCGATTTTGGCTTCTTTTTTTATTCATGGATTTTGATAAAATTATATAGGATTGAAAGTATTCTTATTCTGCAAAAATTGTCGGTTAATTTTACGAAATTCTAGCAGGGGTAATAGAATAAGAATAGAAGTTAAAATGAATAACACAGTACATAAACATTGGAGGGAATTTTAATCATGGACTGGAGAACAGCTGCAAAAAGCTGGATGGAATTCGCGGGATTAGAGCCAGAATTACGGCACCAGCTCGAAGCGTTTAAGGATGATGAAAAATATCTTGAGGAGGCCTTTTATAAGAATTTAGAATTTGGTACCGGGGGCATGCGCGGTGAAATTGGTGCAGGGACAAACCGAATGAACATTTATACAGTTCGTAAAGCATCTGCTGGCCTGGCTGCCTATATAGAAAAATTTGGGGCAGAGGCAAAACAGCGGGGGGTTGTGATCGCCTATGATTCACGCCATAAATCACCGGAGTTTGCCTTGGAAGCAGCCAAAACATTGGCGACTTCTGGAATTCAAACTTATCTATTTGATGAACTCAGGCCAACCCCAGAATTGTCTTTTGCTTTAAGGTATTTGCAGGCATTTGCTGGAATTGTCGTTACTGCCAGCCATAATCCACCTGAATATAACGGATATAAGGTATACGGTTCAGATGGCGGTCAACTAACTCCCAGGGCTGCTGATGAATTAATACAAAAAGTCAACGAAATTGAAAATGAATTATTAATTAACGTTGAAAATGAAGAAAAGCTCCGTTCGCATGGCCTAATTAAGACGATTGGCCAGGAGATTGATCAAGCCTATATAGAAAAATTAAAAACCATTTCAGTAAACCCAAGTTTGGCAAAAGAAACAAATATTAACATTGTGTTTACTCCCTTACATGGTACTTCTAATAAGCCTTTGCGTGCTGCGCTGACCGCTTTCGGGTTTAAAAATGTCACAGTTGTCAAAGAACAGGAACTTCCGGATCCGAATTTTTCAACTGTAAAAAGCCCTAATCCCGAGGAACATGCCGCTTTTGAATTAGCCATTCGTGACGGCCAAAAGACAGAGGCTGATATTTTAATCGCAACCGATCCTGATGCTGACCGCTTGGGGATAGCGGTACCAAATCATGAAGGTGAATACGTAGTTCTAACCGGGAATCAGACAGGGGCGTTATTGCTCGATTATCTTCTTTCCCAGAAAAAGGAGAAAGGAACACTCCCGCAGAATGGGGTCGTTTTAAAAACGATTGTCACCTCTGAACTGGGAAGAACCATTGCTTCTGCATACCAGTTAGAAACGGTTGATGTTCTGACCGGCTTTAAGTTTATTGGGGAAAAAATTAAAGAATATCATGCCAGCGGTGACCACCAATTCTTATTTGGTTATGAGGAATCATACGGTTATCTAATTGGCGATTTTGTCCGTGATAAAGATGCCCTTCAAGCCGCTCTTTTAGCTGCAGAAGTATGTGCCTATTATAAAAATCAAGGGATGTCCCTTTATGACGGCTTAATGCAGCTATTTGAAAAGTATGGATATTATTTGGAAGGCCTTCGCTCCTTGACTCTGAAAGGCAAGGAAGGGGCAGAAAAAATCCAACGTATTTTAGCTTCTTTCCGTTCTGAACCGTTAAGTCAATTAGGTTCGCTGAAAACGGTGGCGACGGAAGATTATTTATCAGGAGTTAGAACAACCTTGAATCGCCAAGAGAAAATTAATTTGCCACATTCAAATGTGTTGAAATACATTTTTGAGGACGGTTCATGGGTTTGTCTAAGACCTTCCGGCACTGAACCGAAAGTCAAATTTTATTTTGGTGTGAATAGTGAAAGGATGGAAACGAGCAAAGCCAAATTACAAGCAATTCAACAAGATTTTATGGCCTTGGTTGATGAAAAAATGAAATAAGTTTAAACTGAGCAAGCACGGCATTTCAAAAAATTGAAATCCCGTGCTTTTTTGGTGGAATTCTTTTGTCCGGTTGGAAAAAATCTTTTCACTTAAAATGTATCCACTTGTGATTTCAGGAAAGACTATACATCGGCATCTCATTTATTTCCTCATCAAGCGTCTCGTTTGCATGGTCGATGTAACGAAGCAGATTATATAATTTTTGCTCAATAACAGCGTAGTCACGTTCAAAATTATAGGCATGCAGGAAATGTTCTATTTTTTTCGAAAGAAAATGGTCAGTGGTCCGCACCATTAAAATCAATAAATTGTCCCATTCGGAACGGTGCGTATAAAATAACGCCCGGTCATAATCCATTTTGTTCATTTATATTCTCCTCCTTATTAGGAGTTGTGATTATTGTATGACGTTTTAACGAGAACACACGCAGAAAATGTTGGACGCCCGATCATACAGCGCTTATCAACATTTACCTGTTTATTTTTAAAAACAAAGAGGGGTTTATGGGAAAGTATCTTGCTCTTTTACTGGTATGCTGTTTCTTATGTAACAAACACGCTGCTGCGGCGATAGTCGAAACAACTAAGCCGTATTCATATAACAATTTAACCAATGATGTACTTGAACTAGAAAATAAATATAGCAACGTTTTAACGGTAACATCGATTGGCAAGTCCGAGTTTGGCCGGGAAATATGGGGAATCAAGCTTGGACAAGGAAAAAAAACAATCTTGCTGGTTGGCGCCCATCATGGCCGTGAATGGCTGACAAGTATGCTGCTGATGAAAATGCTGGAAACATATGCAGACGCCTATGAAAAAAAAGAAAGTGTCAGCTCACAGTCAACCGCGATTCTAAACGGAACGGCTATTTGGTTTGTACCGATGTTAAATCCGGATGGTGTTATCATTCAGCAACATCAATTGGCAACATTTCCCCTCAAGCATCAAATCCATCTGCAAGAAATGAATGATGGATGTCAAAATTTTAAACGCTGGAAAGCCAATGGCAACGGAATTGATTTAAATCGACAATATCCCGCAGATTGGGATCAGCTTCCGAAGGACCCATTAACACCATATTATAAATCCTATAAAGGAAAAAAGCCGCTGGAAGCGGTGGAAGTTCAGGCATTAACAAACTTTATCGGAGAAATAAATCCAGCGGTTGCTGTCTCCTACCATTCAGCTGGCCGGGAGCTCTTTTGGAACTACAAAAATGGGCGTTATCTATTTCGCGACTATTGGATCGCCAGAAAAATCGCAAAACTGACTGGCTACAAATTGGCAAAGCCGGAGAAGGAGGCAACCGGCGGCGGTTTTACCGACTGGTTTATTACTACTTATCGCCGTCCGGCACTGACCATCGAAATTAGTTATCTTGTCGGGGAAACAAGCCCGCCGCTAAGCATTTTTAAAAATGAATGGAACAGAAATAAATTGGTTGGCCTAAAGCTTGCCAAAGAGGCAAGGAAGATTCCGACTGACTCTTTTACAAAGATCCATTATCGCTAATTGTTTTTTCCGCCTTAACAAACCATCAGTGGGGGAAGAAAATCCCCACTGATGGAAGTTTCACTTTATCTTGTTTCATCATTCCTGCTTTTTCTTCATACATTGTGGTAAGAGGAAAAGGGGGGATTGGCTGATGAATGAGGAAGAACGCAGGGCACTTGAATTTGCCATTAGCGAAATAACGGAAATTGCCAGTGGTTTTGGCCTGGATTTCTATCCAATGCGTTATGAAATTTGTCCTGCCGAAATTATTTACACATTTGGTGCCTATGGTATGCCTACCCGGTTTTCGCATTGGAGTTTTGGTAAACAATTCCATAAAATGAAGCTTCATTATGATCTCGGCTTAAGTAAAATTTATGAACTGGTCATTAACTCTAATCCATGCTATGCCTTTTTATTGGATTCCAACTCGTTAATCCAGAACAAACTGATCGTTGCACACGTCTTGGCTCATTGTGATTTCTTCAAAAATAATGTCCGCTTTCAGAATACAAAACGGGATATGGTTGAAAGCATGGCTGCCACAGCTGACCGGATTCATCAATATGAAATTCAATATGGAAAAAGAGAAGTTGAGTCCTTCCTTGATGCCGTGCTGGCGATTGACGAACATATTGATCCGTCGCTTATGCGTCCTAAACTAGCATGGTCAATCGAGGATGATGAGGAGGAAGAGGAAGAAAAGCGTTTACCAACACCATATGATGATTTATGGAATTTGGATGAAAACAAAAAGAATAAGAGCAGAACAAAACCAGTAAAGAAAAAGAAATTTCCGCCAAAACCGGAAAAGGATTTATTGCTGTTTATTGAAACATACAGCAGAGAATTGGAGGATTGGCAACGCGATATTCTCACGATGATGCGGGAAGAAATGCTTTATTTTTGGCCGCAGCTGGAAACGAAAATCATGAATGAAGGCTGGGCATCATACTGGCATCAACGTATTTTACGAGAAATGAATTTGACGAGTGGTGAGGCGATTGAATTTGCAAAATTAAATGCCGGAGTCGTGCAGCCTTCGAAAACCGGAATCAATCCTTATTATCTTGGATTGAAGATTTTTGAAGATATTGAGGAACGGTATAACAATCCAACAGAAGAAATGAAAAAACGGGGAGTTGAACCCAATTCCGGCAGGGAAAAAATCTTCGAAGTACGAGAAATTGAATCCGACATTTCTTTCTTGAGAAATTATTTAACAAAGGAGCTTGTTTTTAGGGAGGATATGTATCTTTTCCAAAAGCAGGGAAGGGAATATAAAATTGTTGATAAAGATTGGGAGCATGTCCGTGATCAATTAGTAAACATGCGGGTGAACGGCGGGTTTCCCTACATTACGGTCAATGACGGCGACTATCTGAGAAATGGCGAATTATATTTGAAGCATTGGTATGAAGGGGTAGAATTGGACGTAAAATATCTTGAAAAGGTCATGCCCTATATTTATCAGCTGTGGGGCAGGCCCGTGCATTTGGAAACAATGATTGAGGATAGAACGATGCTATTTTCATACGATGGCAAGGGAGTTCATCGGAAATATTTGTAATAAGAAAAGGCAGCTAGATGGATAGCTGCCTTTGATTCAATAACATTATTTTACTTCAGAAGTTACTTTTCTTAATGCATCCTCTACAGGTACATAGGTATAGCCAAGATCACGTGCAACCGCTTCATAGGTGATTTCTCCGGCGGCAACGTTAACCCCTAGCTGTAAGGAAGGATTTTCGATGACCGCTTTGTAAACACCTTTGTTGGCAATTTGCAATGCATATGGGACAGTCACATTCGTAAGAGCGATCGTCGATGTCCGTGGAACAGCCCCAGGCATATTAGCGACAGAGTAGTGAATCACACCATGCTTTACAAAAGTTGGATTATCATGTGTTGTAACGTGATCGCTTGTTTCAACAATGCCACCTTGATCTATCGCAACATCGACAATTACGGAACCAGGTTTCATGGTTTTAACCATTTCTTCCGTAACAAGCTTAGGAGCTTTGGCCCCTGGAATAAGAACGGCACCAATTAAAAGATCCGCTTCTTTTACTGCTTCGGCAATGTTATAAGGGTTAGACATTAACGTTTTTACCTGATGTCCGAAAATGTCATCAAGCTGGCGCAGACGGTCCGCACTTAAATCGATGATCGTAACATCAGCACCTAAGCCAACAGCCATTTTTGCAGCATTTGTACCAACGATTCCACCGCCAATAATGGTTACTTTACCGCGGTTAACACCAGGAACGCCGGCAAGCAGAATTCCTTGTCCCCCGTTATTCTTTTGTAAAAATTGCGCACCAATTTGCGCCGCCATCCGTCCGGCTACCTCACTCATCGGTGTTAATAAAGGAAGGGTTCTGTTTACTGAAACAGTTTCGTAGGCAATAGCAATAACACCTTTATCTTTAAGTGCTTTGGCAAGTTCAGGCTCAGCAGCCAGATGTAAATAGGTAAACAGAATTAATCCTGGACGGAAGTATTGATACTCGCTGTCGAGAGGTTCTTTAACCTTCATAATCATTTCTGCTTTTTTCCACACGGTATCAGCAGTATCAATCATTTCGGCCCCAGCCTTAACATAGTCTTCATCGGCAAAACCGCTTCCACCACCTGCCCCTTTTTCCACTAATACAGTATGTCCGGCATTTACAAATGAAAGTACGCCGGCAGGTGTTAAAGCAACACGGTTTTCATTGTTTTTAATTTCTTTTGGTACGCCAATCAACATTTTTAATTCGCCCCTTATATAAAGTTTTTTCTCCCATAGGTCAAGTATAAAACGTTTGTCAAGGAATTTCTTTGTTAAGATTGAAGAAATATTTTCGGTGTTTTTGGAAATTTTCACAAATGCTGCATATTCTGATACTTCCTTAACTTCAAGTCAATATAAAGGGATATTTTTTGATTCGGATCTTTAAAATCGACTTCGCCAATTTCCGCAATTCTTTTTAACCGATAATTTAAAGTATTGGCATGTACATTTAGTTCTTTTGCGGCATCGTTGATGTTCGCATCTTTAGTTAAAAATACGTCGAGCGTCTCAATCAGATTGCTGTTATGTTTTTGGTCGTATTGATAAAGTAATTTCAATGAATAATTTTCAAAATCGTTACTTTTTCGTTTCTGCAGAAGGATATCAAAGAATTGGTAAATTCCCAACTTTTGATATGTATGAATGTCTTTGGTTTCTTCTGGAAACTTTTCCTTAATCGATAATACCTCTAATGATTCATGATAGGCATGCTTTATTTTTCCATAGTCATAATAAATACTGCTATAAACCGGAGTGATCTCATTTCCCCCGTAGCGTTCACTCATATTAAAGACAAATTGGCGGACAAAATAGTTTAGTTCTTCAAATGTATGGCGTATATTGTCTGCCGAAACAAGTAATATCAATTGATTGCTGTCAATGGTATAAAGCATAATTTTAAAACGCTGATTGGTCGTGAGCAAATAGGAAATATTTTGCTCTATCTTACCCGAAATATTATGCTTAAATTGAAAAACAAGCAAGGAATAGGAAGAGGCAGGTGTTATTTGCAGGGAGTGAAAATTACCTGTGATTTCTTCATGATTAGCTAAATGCCCTGTTAACAGCTTCCAAAAGAATTCTTGAGACCGCTCCTCTTTCTTATTTTTCCGTGTCTGAAGCTGCAGCAATTTATTTTTGGCAGATTCAGCCGCCTTCTTTAACAGCGAATACTCTTCTTCCGTTAGGGTTTTATCAATTTCAATTACCCAAATAAACCCCAATACTTCCTCTTGCTTCCAAATTGATACGGCTACCCGATGACCAAGACCGATTTCGTCCATATTTTTGACACGAATCGGTTCTTTCGTTGACAGCAGGGCAGGAATGGTCCCTTCCTTCCATAACTGATTAATTACCTTTTCGGGGACCCTGCGTCCTATTATTGTGGCAATTCGCGCCGGATCCGTTCGCTCATCATGGGTGCTATAGGCAAGCAGGCGATGATTGGCGTCCTCAATGGTGACTGGGCATTCCAACACTTGGCTAATCATCTCAGCCAATTCTTCCAAACTTTCAAAATCCATTTTAAAAGGATCATTTAAACTATAATTCATATGAATTACCCCCATCTAAAGAAAAGGAAGACAAATATAAAGGTAAAACCTTCTTTGTTTAATTTTACAAAAAAAATAGTTGTATTTCATGTTTTTTTACAAAATATTATTCAAAAATAACATAAAACAATGTTAAAATAATTTTAGGTCTTTTAATTATCAATTTTCAGTAAATACAGGACCATTGGAGAGTGTAAACATGAATCAACAGAGTCAGGAAGACGAACTTCAGCGCGGATTGGAAGAAAGGCATATCACGTTAATGTCATTGGGGGCAGCAATCGGTGTGGGCTTATTTCTCGGGTCAGCAACTGCTATTAAAATGGCGGGGCCGGGGATACTGTTAGGTTATGCCTTTTGCGGAATGATTATGTTTTTTATCATGAGAGCACTGGGCGAAATGGCCATTCAAAAACCAGTTGCCGGGTCGTTCAGCACCTATGCAAGGGAATATTTAGGACCGTTGGCGGGCTATATTACCGGCTGGAATTATTGGTTTTTATGGGTTGTAACTTGTATGGCGGAAATTACCGCAGTGGGCATTTATATGGAGTATTGGTTCCCATCCACGCCACGATGGATTTGGGCATTAGCCGCTTTAATCATTATGACAACGGTGAATATAATTGCCGTTAAGGCTTATGGTGAATTAGAATTTTGGTTTGCACTGATTAAAATTGTAACCATTGTGGCCATGATCATTGTTGGTGCTGCGATGATTTTCTTCGGCTTTGGGAACGGCGGTACCGCAACTGGTATCAGTAACTTATGGAATCATCGAGGATTGTTTCCTAATGGGGCCAAAGGTATTTTATTGTCCTTACAAATGGTAATGTTTGCTTATCTGGGAATCGAAATGATCGGGGTAACGGCTGGAGAGGTTAAAAATCCGGAAAAATCATTATCACGGGCGATTGATACGGTGTTTTGGCGGATTTTGATTTTTTATGTAGGTGCATTATTTGTCATTTTGTCCATTTACCCATGGGCGGAAATTGGAACAAAAGGAAGTCCTTTTGTTCTGACCTTTGAAAAAATCGGAATCAAACGTGCTGCCGGCATCATCAACTTTGTTGTGCTGACTGCTGCATTGTCTTCCTGTAACAGTGGAATCTTCAGTACAGCCCGAATGTTATTTGACCTTGCGGAACATGGCGAGGCTCCCAAAAGATTTGCTAAAGTAACCAAATCCGGAGTTCCCGGCTTTGCCGTATTGGCATCTGCTGCCGCTTTATTGTTAGGTGTGCTGTTGAATTACGTTGTGCCGGCCAAGGTTTTTACTTGGGTGACAAGTATCGCGACCTTTGGTGCTATCTGGACATGGGGGATCATTTTACTGTCGCAGATCCGTTATCGAAAGGGATTAAACCCTGAAGATGTAAAACGTTTAAACTATAAAATGCCGTTTTTTCCATATACCTCGTATTTTTCGTTAGCCTTTCTTGTGTTTGTAATTGGGGTTATGGCTTACAGCCCTGATACAAGAGTTGCCCTTTTGGTTGGACCGCTATGGTTATGTCTTCTGGTTGCTTTTTATTACGGCAAGGGATTTCATAAAAAAGAACACCGGCAAACGTCAGTTAAACAAAAGGCCAGTTAAATACAGACTGAAGTATGGGACCCATTAAGGGTCTCATTTTTTTATGCGTTTTTCACATACTAACAATATAAAAATGAACAGGAGGTAAAAGTGATGAAAAAATTAATAATTTCGGTTTCTGCTGCCGGATTAATACTGCTCTTTTCCGCCAGTAGTGGTTACGCGGAAACCATTACGAAACCGCCGACACGTCTTTATGAACAAAATACAATGTCGATTCTTTGGTTCCAAAATTCCGGAGAAGCAAAAGCATTGTATTTTCAAGGCTATAACATCGGAAAAATGAGGCTGGATGAAATACTTCGTAAAAAGCAGTATAATCGTGCTTTAAAGCCAGCGATCGTTCTCGATATTGATGAAACGATCCTTGATAACAGTCCCCATCAGGCTTCTTATGTTGTCAATGGAAAGGGGGACCCGCGTGATTGGAGCAAATGGATTAAACGGGCTGATGCCAAACTGCTGCCAGGCGCACTTGATTTCTTACGCTATGCCGACTCAAAAGGAGTTGAAATTTTTTATATTTCAAACCGTCAGGAGGCCGCGAAGGAATCGACAATTAAAAATCTGCAAAAAGTTGGAGTACCGCAAGCGGATGCAAACCATGTGCTGCTGCAGCAGGAAAGCGAAAATGGGAAGGAAAACCGGCGCCAACAGGTGGCGAAAACTCATGATATTTTGTTATTATTTGGCGATAATTTAGGGGATTTCAGCGGTTTTGATGGTCTGACAGATAGGGGAAGATTAGAAACAGTCAATAAATTGAAAGAGGAATTTGGAAAAAAATTGATTGTATTTCCGAACCCAATGTATGGGGATTGGGAGGGAGCCATTTATGATTTTAACTTGAAGAAGCCTTGGCAAGAAATAGAAAAGATCAGGAGAGATCATTTGCAAACCTATGAGCCGTAAAAAATACCAAAAATGCTGCGGCAGTATGACGGCAGCATTTTTGGCGAGAAGCAAGAAGCGGATGATAAAAAATAATCATTAATAGGACAGTGGTTTTAGTTTCTTACATTAACAAGAATATTAATTGCGAAAATAATCACACCCAAGACCATGGCCGTTCCTCCGATGGCTACGGCAGGGCCGGCAGCTGACACACCGGAAACTAATAAAGCAAGACCAATCATCATAACAGGCAGGGCAATATTGTGAATCCAAAAATGAATTTTTGCCAGGGCTGTTTCAGTTGCCCTTGGGAATGCCACATAGATCAATCCGGCAAGGGTCATCGCCGTCCATCCTAATAAATTTACGTGGACGTGTACAGGGGTAAAGGTAAATTTTTCTGTCATTGACATGTACATTCCAAAACACACCCCAATGACAAAGTAACAAACGGAAATTTTAATGAACCTAACGCCCATTTGCCAGCCTCCTTATAGATCAAAATTATGCCTACAGTACTAATTATGAGGGCTCTTTATAAAGTAGAACTTTGATTTATAAGGACGAGAAAGGATTTTTTATGAAGAATATTGTGGAATAATAAATGTAAGAAGACCTTCTTTTCTGAAGGTCTTCCGGTCGAGTTATTAGAATAGCGCCTTTATTCCTACCAGAACGAGGCCGATTAAAAAGCCGCATACAGCCCCGTTTACTCGGATCCATTGCAGGTCATTACCAACATTGGTTTCAATCATTTCAGTGAGTGTCTTTGTATCTAACTTATCTAAATTTTCCCTTACAAGGGTTCCAATTTTTGAATGGTTTTGATCAACAAAGCTGGCAATTTGTTTCTTCAGCCATGCTTCCATTTGATTGACCTTGTCTTCGTCTGCTTTAAGCTGCTCCAGATTATTAGTGATAAATGGCAGGATATATTTTTCGTAAAAATCAGGTGCTGAGGTTAAAACCAACGCCTTTTCCTGTATTTCTGTCAACAACTTGGTAATTTTCTCCTCTGCTTGCCAGCTATTGATGATGTGTGTTCTGAAACGCTCAAGCTCATCATACACTTTTTCATCGTTCTTTAAGTCCTGCAGCTTTTGATTGATATGCATCAGCAATGTCAGCCGGTTTTGATTATAGGGGTCACGGAAGCTGTCGACCCCTTTGACAATGAGATTTTGAATGATACTGCCCAATTTTTCTTCATTGACCAGGCTGCTAAATGACCGTAAGGCAAATTGCATGAAACCGTCTGCTTTAATATTTTCAATCATTTCAACGGCCATTCCACCAAGGCGGAGCTTTGTACTATCTTTTTTTGCCCATTCATCAATTTCTTCGAGGATAAAATCAAGTGCTTTTTCATCATATTTGCGTAACTTAATTTGCTCAATTAATATCGGTAAATAGTGTTTAATCTCGATTTTGGTTAGCCGCAACTTAAGTTCTTTTTCAATCACAGGTGCGAATTTTTTAACATTCATGGTTTTAATAAAATGTTGAATCACGTTCATTATGTTTTTTTTCACAGGATCGGAGGGAATTTCCCTTTCCAATAAGCCAAAAAGTTTGTCAGTAATCCGGAACGTGTTTATTTTTTCACGAATACTTTCCTTTGTCAGCCAGTCATTTTCAATCATTGAAATTATTTTTGCAGTAATCTTCTCCCGGTTCTTTGGTAAAAGCGCTGTATGCGGGATAGGTACACCCAGCGGATGTCGAAATAGCGCGGTTACCGCAAACCAGTCGGCAAGTCCCCCAACAAGTCCTGCTTCAAAACCCCCCTGTAGGATCGTTTTCCATATGGATGGCTCTAAAAAAATGGTTATTAGAAAACCGGCTGCCATGATTGCAAGGGAGATCGTTGCCAAATGACGCAAATTTTTTTTCGGTTTATCCATCTTAAAACTCCTCGTTTGCTATAATAATACTGATATTCTTCTTGAGAAAAAAGATAATTCAAGAACTAATATATCGAAAAACACGTAATTTCACAAATAGAAATGGCTGTATATGTAAAAAAAACACTCCTCAATAACGAGAAGTGTTTTTCCGCTTCGGTTTGATATGGGTGATGAGTCCATCCATATCAGTAATATAAAATTGAATATCCGGTGCCTTTTTGAGAAATTTCTCTTGGGTAAGCTGATAATAATTTACCCTGCGCTCTGGATCAAAATCTAATATCGGATATTCTTTATGTTCTTTTACATATTGATCGACAGCTTTCTGAACCATGTCCATTGCGGGAGGAATATGTTTTTCATTTTCTTCAAAAATATCATAGGTTTCTTTTGACATGTAGAATTTTTTTGCTGGGATTCCCCCGAGAATGGGCGCTAATTGATTGAAGTCGATACTATGGTCCTCTTTAACCAGGATGGTTCGATAAACGCCATTAGGCAATTGGTCGGAAAATTTTCGAATCGCTTGACGAACCTCGTCAATGCTGACATCAATAATGGGGTAATGTTGTTTCGCTGTCGTTTCCTTACTAACTGCAAGTTGTTTATTGTCAATCTCTTTAACCTTTGTGGCTTTCAGATGTTTGTAAATCACGAAATAGCTAATGACGGAAGCTGTGCCAATTCCCAGAAGCGCTCCGATAACAGTGAAAATGGGGGAGGAAACAAACCTATCATCCAAGCTGCTGCCAAGTTTAAAGCCGCCATAAACACATATAACAAAAGTGATTGCAAAAGCTACGCTAAAGGAAAGGGCTTTCATAAAAACCAGCCTCCTTTACACCATCTCCCTTAGGAATACCAATCTTCCCTCTCAACTATATTATACACATAAATTTCCATTATTGTAATATAAACAGTCGATTAATTTTAATTTTCTGAACCATGTTTAAGGGAATAATGAATTTTAATTATTAGTGTGGGTGAACTCGATATTAATTTTGGCAAAAGAGTTTCCTAGTTATCGTAAATCTTTCTGTAAGCACTCCAAAAGCAAGAAATGAAAAGAGACCAGGTCAATCTTGAACCGGGTCTCGATATATTATATATTCAGATACGAATTCAATTTACGAGAGTGCCTCTGATTTTTGCAGCGTTATTTGTTGTACTGCTGAGTCATCATCGCTGGCTATTTTTGTTACTTCAATATATTTTAAATGATGTTCATCCATTTCAATAATTTTAAATGCATAGGAGTCATGATAAATGATGTCGCCTTCTTTGGCCTCGTAATTTTCTGTTAAGATCCAACCGCCAATCGTATCAACATCTTCATCATTAATTTCGACGCCTAATAACTCATTAACTTCACTGACTAATACTTTGGAGTCAATAATATAATGATTATCTTTAATTTTGCGGACTTCAGGAATTTCATCCATATCAAACTCATCACGGATTTCACCGACAATTTCCTCTAAAATATCTTCAACGGTAACAAGTCCGGAAGTACCGCCATATTCATCCATTAACACGGCCATGTGCATTCTTTCTTTTTGCATTTTAACGAGTAAATCATGAATCGGGATCGTTTCGATCACTCTAATAATTGGTCGAATATAGGTTTCCAGAGTTTTCGCTGTCAACTTTTCATTGCCAATTAAGTCGGTCATGATTTCTTTAATATTGATAACCCCAATAATATGATCTTTATCTCCATCGATAATCGGGTAGCGTGTAAATTTTTCTTCACGAATCACCTTAAGAAAAGATTCGAGTGTGTCGTCCTTGGACAATGAGACGATTTCTGTCCGCGGAACCATAATTTCTTTGGCGATTCGATCATCAAAATCAAAGATTTTATTTACATACTTAAACTCTGATTGGTTTATTTCGCCACTTTTATAACTTTCCGACAGGATAATTCGAAGCTCTTCTTCCGTATGGGCAATTTCATTTTCCGATACTGGCTTTAATCCAAAAAGACGAGATACAATCCTGGCCGATCCATTCAATACCCAAATAAATGGATACATCATTTTGTAAAACAGAATCAGCGGTTTTGATACATTTAGAGTGATCCATTCGGCCTTTTGAATGGCTAGTGTTTTCGGTGCAAGTTCGCCAACAACAACATGTAAAAAGGTAATCGTCGCAAAAGCAATGGAGACAGATAATAAAATTACAGCATTGTCGGGAATGTTCAATTGACGAAAAACAGGATCAAGAAGATGCTCAATGGTTGATTCTCCGATCCACCCTAAACCTAAAGCGGTAATTGTAATACCAAGTTGACAAGCCGACAAGTATTCATCCAGGTTTGAAATGACCTTTTTTACGGAAATTGCCTTCGAATTTCCTTCCTCGATTAACTGGTCAATTCTTGAACTTCTAATTTTGACAATTGCAAATTCAGAAGTCACAAAAAATGCTGTTAATGCGATTAAAATGGCTATTAAAACCAAGTTAAATATGTCCAAATAAGTTCCCTTAGCCCGGTTGTTAAAGACGGGGAAGGGTTCACCTCCCGGTAATTTAAAAAATTAATTTAATACTTTGTCAGAGATTGTAAGAAAACTAGAATTGCAAAAAGCGACAAACCCTTGCGTTTCAGAGGTAGCTAAACATGTCTTACCAGTCACAAAACAGTTCAGCTGCCCAGTGATTTATTGATTTCAATCTAATTGGTCTATCTGACCACCTCAACAAAAATATAAAAATATAAATTAACTTTTATTATAAAAGAAATAAACGCTACAGTCAAACTAGTTAGTGTGTAAGTGCCATTTTCTACATTTTATGGAGTATTTGTTGTAGATATGAAAATAATTCGAAAAAGAAAGACGATCTGTGCAGATCAGGATCATCACATGATTGCTGGGGTGAGAAGGAATCGAATGGTAATCTAACAGTGACATATACATGGCTCTAACTCTTTGCAAAATAAATACAAACAAATACGTCTCCTTATTGAGGAGACGCATTTGTTTTCGTTACATCTATATATAGGATATGATGCCCTTCGATTTCCGTGATTTGAAAAATAAACCCCTCTCTTTCAAGGGAATCTCCCTGATGAACATCAAACTTTTGTGTTAAAAACCAGCCTCCAATAGTGTCGACATCCTCCTCTTCAAGCGTAGTCCCCAAGAGATCATTTACTTCACTGATTAGGACTTTGCCATCTAAAATAAAGTGATTCTCGCCCACCTTTTGAATCAGCGGAAGTTCATCAACATCAAATTCATCGCGAATTTCACCAACAATTTCTTCCAAAATATCTTCAACCGTCACGATTCCGGCGGTACCGCCATATTCATCAGAAAGAATCGCCATGTGAGAGCGGTTCTTTTGCAGCTTGATTAATAATTCTTTGATTGGAATTGTTTCAATCACATGAATGACAGGCTTAATGTAATTTTTTAGCGGTTCTTTCTCTAAGTTTTTTTGTTTAATACAATCTGTTAATACTTCCTTCATATTGGCAATTCCTAAAATATTATCCTTGTCACCATCAATAACCGGGTATCGGGTATATTTTTCTTCTTTTATCGTGTCAAGAATTTTCATCTAAAGTGGCATCGATGGAAAGGGTAACCACCTCAGTTCTTGGAACCATAATTTCTTTGGCAACTCGGTCATCAAATTCAAAAATGTTATTCATATAGCTATATTCGGATTGATTAATTTCTCCGCTCTCATAACTTTGTGAGAGGATCATCCGCAGTTCTTCCTCAGACATCACGATGTCATTTTCCGATGCTGGTCTAATACCGAATAGTCCCGTCACAAATCGGGCAGAGTGATTTAGAATCCAAATAAAAGGATACATAATGCGATAAAACCAAGTAAGCGGCTTGGCAATTCGTAAGATAATTTCTTCCGCCTTTTGAATCGCAAAAGTTTTTGGAGCCAATTCCCCAATGACAACATTGAAAAAGGTAATGATTGCAAATGCTAAGAAAGTGGAGATGATCTGCTTAATCGAAAAAGGCATCTGAATCCAATCAAAAATTGGATTTAAAAGCTCGCGGACAGTAGATTCACCCCGCCATCCCAAAATTAATGATGTGACGGTAATCCCCACCTGTGTAGCTGACAGGTAGCCGTCCATATTGGAAATCACTCTCTTAGCGGCCTCCGCATTTTTATTTCCTTCGGAGATTAATTGATCAATTCTGGTTGTTCGTACCCTTACAATCGCAAATTCCGAAGCAACAAAAAATGCTGTAAAGGCAATCAAAATCGCTATAACTAAAACATTCATCCAAACCATCGGTCGCCTTACAATCGGTAAGACATGCCACCTCACTTACAAGATTACTGATTGAATCAGTAGTGTACCGTTATTTTTTCTTTATACTGTCCAGCTCCAGCGCCTATCGCCTAGCAAACTTCAGGTCTCCTCCCTACGATAAGTCAACAAAGCAGCTTCTATGAAAAAACATCATGTAGCTTTGCGACGAGCTGAACATTCACTTCCTCGAATCTCCCTTGGCGCAGGAGCATCGTGTTTCCTTTATCTCAGTCGAAGCCCCTCCACAAGGGACGCTTCGTCAGAATCAACATCGCACGAAGGAAAAGCGTTAGCTTTTTCGAGGAGTTTGTACAGCGATGACCAAGGCGCTTGCGCTTTTCTTTATTTATTATTTCAAAAAATGATCTGTTTAGCAAATCCGCTGGTTTTCTCGTGAAAAAACTGCCATTCGGGCAGCTGTTAAGTGGAAATTGTATTAAATTAATCGAGGCATGGCGTTCCATTCCCGGGCAAGCATACTATACAATATTATATCATGGTAATATCCATTTAATAGTTCACCGTCTCTAATGGTTCCCTCCATGACAAAGCCGAGCCGCTCTGGAATTGCCCGGCTCTTTGTATTTTTTGCTCCACAGCGGATTTCGATCCGGTTTAAGCCTAATTCAAAATAGGCATAATTCAACAAGGCTTTAACAGAACGAGAAATTATTCCGTGGCCTTCCGCGTTTTTTACAAGATAATAGCCAAAACTGGCCATTTTGTTGTACCAGTCAATTTGATGGATCCCAATCGCTCCGACGAGTTCCCCCTTAAAGATAATTCCAAGATTGTAGGCGCTGTTTTCGGCAAATTGATTGAGCCAGAGAGTAGTTAGGCCCTCAATATCGAAAGGGGACTGAACGTTATCAACCCAAGGCAGCCACTCACGAAGATGAGCCCGATTCGCATCAATAAGCTGAAAAAGTTTCATGGCGTGATGCTGCTGCAAAACTTGCAATTCAATTTCATGATCGACTTTTAGTGTAAACATAGGCCATACTCCTAAAATTTTTACTACATAATATGAGGATGGATACCAAGAGTGCTTTTTTTTCTTAAAAACAGCAAAGCTTTTTTCTTGTATTTATCGGGGAACAGTTGTATAGTCGTTAGTGAAATTAAAATTACATATGTTCCACAAGGGGAGCTGCACCTGCGCGGCTGAGAGTGAACGTAAGAGTTCTAACCCTTCGAACCTGTTAGTTAACGCTAGCGTAGGGATGTGGTTTTTTGCCGGAAAAGAAAGCAATGCGGACATTCCTTATGTTTGCATTGCTTTTTTTGTTGTGGAATACAAAGGGGAGAGTTGGAAGTGAACAAAAAAAGCAACATATTATTTATTTCAGAGGTGGCAGTATTTTCGGCATTGGCCTATTTACTGGACCTGTTTTGCGGGATTCTGTCTTTAAAAATCTGGCCTCAGGGTGGCTCGATCTCGATTGCCATGGTTCCAATTTTTATCATGGCTTATCGGTGGGGGATTAAAGGCGGCTTATTAACCGGGTTTATTCTTGGATTGTTACAATTTATATTGAGTTTTACCCAGATTTATCAAATCATTCAGGGAATTATCGATTATTTCATCGCCTTTACGGTTGTGGGTTTTGCTGGAGTGTTTGCCCGTCAAATTAAACTTGCTTTTGATAAAGGCAATCATCGGACTTGGGTTACTTATACCGTTTTTGGAGCATTTATCGGCAGCTTGCTGCGCTATATTGCTCATGTCATTTCTGGTGCCATATTTTTCGGAAACTATGCGCCAAAAGGTCAGCCGGTGATGATTTACTCGCTGTTATATAATGGAACGTACATGCTGCCAAGCTTCGTGATCAGCGCGATTATTGTTGTTCTAGTCATCAGAGCCTTACCCAAGAAAATGCTTATACAAGAAAACTAGAGTCGAAAAAATAGGAGAGTCATAGAACTTTCCTATTTTTTTCGTTTAATTGTCAAAAATTAATTATGACGGATGCAGAAAAAAGTGTTAAAATAACAACATAGAAAGAGAATCATTCTCATTTAACATAGATAGGGTGATCATCATTTATGAATCATTCATTTAAAGCAGGAGATAAAGGAAAAATAGTTGATCTTTCTCATGTAAGCCAGCTGGTACAAAGACGACTGTTGGATTTAGGTATTACTGAAGGCTCGGAAGTGTGTGTGAAATGTGTCATGCCATTCGGTGGACCGATCATGATTGAGTCATGCGGACAATGTATTGGTATCCGCCGCAAAGAAGCCATTCAGATGGAAGTGGTGAAAATATAATGGAAATCGCTCTTATTGGTAACCCAAATACCGGGAAAACATCATTGTTTAACAATTTAACAGGATCCTACGAGTATGTTGGCAACTGGAGCGGTGTCACAGTTGAAAAGAAAGTTGGCGTTTTTAAAAATACCCAAGGTCATTTAATTGATTTACCAGGGGTTTACACGCTAAACCCGCTGTCAAAGGATGAAGGCGTTGTTACTTCCTTCTTCTTAACAGAATCAGTTGACCGCTTACTAAATATATTAGATGCTTCTCAATTAGAACGGAATTTGCATTTAACACTGCAATTACTGGAATTCGAAAAACCCGTTCTTATTGGCCTTAATATGGTTGATGTGGCAAAAAAACGGGGAATTCAAATTAACTCGGCAAAGCTTTCGGCGTTTTTGGGGGTACCGGTTGTTCCGGTTGTCGCCAGAAACGGCAAGGGCTGTGACAAGCTGGTTGATGTCATATCGACGAAATCAATGAAGCCCGTTAAAAAGAACCTTGTTTATTATGGAAAAGAAGTAGAAGCAGCGATTGCGGCAATATCTGCTGTAATTGAAGGTAAAACAGAACATTCCCAGCGTTTTTTAGCGGTTCAATATTTGGAAGGCAATGAATATGTCAAAAATTATCTGCACCAAATTGCCGATGCTATGAAATTGAGTTCGATTCTTAGCAATCTGGAATCTGAACTGCAAAATCGCTATGATTGTAAATCACTGGCTAATTTTATCTATCTGAAGCGAAAAGAAACGATTGAAAAAATAGCCGCTGCGGTTGCTGTTAAAACCGACACGGTGATTCCCTTAACAGAGAAAATCGACAGTATTGTTACCAATAAATATTTGGGGATTCCGATTTTTCTATTGTTAATGTATTTGATGTTTATGCTGACGTTCGATTGGTTAGGAACACCATTATCAGATATGTTGGACGCTTTTTTAACGGGTCCGATTACCAATCTGTTCGAATCGGCCTTAACGGCGATTCATGCATCTGCTTTTATTCATGCGTTAATTATTGAAGGATTAGTTGCCGGTGTTGGCGGGGTACTGGTGTTTGTACCGCAAATTTTTATTTTGTTCTTCTTTATTTCATTATTGGAAGATTCCGGCTACATGGCCCGTGTTGCATTAGTGATGGACCGAATCATGGAATCAGTCGGTTTAAACGGTAAAGCCTTTATTCCGATGATCATTGGGTTTGGCTGTAATGTTCCGGGAATCATGGCGGCCAGAACGATTGAAACACCTAAGGAGCGGCTGTTAACCATCTTGCTGACTCCGTTAATGTCATGCTCAGCACGCCTTCCGGTGTATGCATTGTTTGTGGGTGGTTTTTTCGCCGGACATCGAGCACTTGTAGTTTTAAGCTTATATGTGCTAGGTATTGTGGTGGCTTTAACGTTGGCAAAAGTCTTTTCTTCCACCATTTTAAAGGCGGAAACATCTTTATTCGTCATTGAATTACCGCCATACCGTCTGCCACAGTTTCAGTCGCTTTGGCGCAGTACATGGGATAAAGGAAAAGGCTTTATCAGAAAGGCTGGGACCTTTATTTTTGCCGGATCTGTCTTTATCTGGTTATTATCATATGCCGGGCCTAATGGCTTGAATGTTGATATGGACCACAGTTTCCTTGCTGCCATTGGAGGAGTGATTGCTCCAATTCTAGCACCAATTGGCTTTGGCACCTGGCAGGCGGCTGCATCATTAATCACTGGCTTCCTTGCTAAGGAATCAATCATTTCGACAATGAATATTATTTATTTTGTTCCCAAAGATTCCAACTTACAAGGGCTGTTGGCAAATTATTATACACCCCTTGCTGCCTATAGTTTTATGGTCTTTATATTGTTGTATATTCCTTGTTTAGCAACAACAGCGACCATTTACAAAGAAACCGGGTCGAAAAAATGGACAGCTTTTGCCATCGGCTATGCCCTGGTTATTGCCTATGTGTTGGCATTTCTTATTTATCAGGGTGGTAAGCTGTTTGGGCTCGTTTAAATTAAAGGGGAGATGATCACATGATCGCGAGCATTATCATTGGAGCCGTTATTTTCGGCTATGCTGCTTGGGCTTTGGTAAAATTCATAAACAGATCCAAAAAAGGAAAATGCGCTGCCTGTGACCTAAGAAAGTCCTGTTCTGGCAGCTGTGCGCTCCCGTCAAAAGTTAAATAAATTGGCAAAAAAGGCTGTTATCATGTTGAAGGTAGCAGCCTTTTTGTGTAGTAAACAGTTTCCTTGTAGTCAATCCGTTATCCAGCCATCTAGAAATTGGGATGGAAGAATTCTTCATTGAACAAGCTGATTTACTTTTAAAAATCAAAAATATAGTGTAATATTTCACCATAAGTTATTGAAGGAAGGGTTTTAAATGAACAGAGATGATATTATCCAGCAGGTTTCCGAAAAACTGCGGTTAATTCGGACAGAAGCGGGTTATACGCAAGATAAAATGGCTGAAATCATTGGTGTTTCAAAGAAAACTCTCGTTCAAATTGAAAAAGGCAGAGTGCTTGCCAATTGGTCAACAGTGGTAGCCATATGTGCTCTTTTTCGTGAAACTGAGACGGTTCAATTTTTGTTTGGAAGTGAACCGCTTGAAGTAATCGAAACGGTCGCCAGGGAAGGAATTGACTATCGTAAATCCAAAACACTTGGCGGGCGTGTTTGGTGGAAGGTACTCAACAGGGATAATGGTTTTATCCTGCAACAGAATATCTTAAGTAAACATTTTCGGATATTAAATGAAAAAAACTATCGAATTTTCAGCAGTCTGGACGAAAACCAATCACAGCAGCGTTTTAAAGAACTAGCTCAGGGAAAAGATTAAAGAAGATGGGCATCTGCCTGTCTTTTTCTAATTTCGATGAACGGTCACAAAAGCAGCCAATTCTACGAAAATTATACGTGCTATTATTAAATGATCTTACATCTTTGGAGGCACTATGAAAAAGCAAACAATCAGCAGTATGCTGGCAGGCTTACGAAAACAACATTTACTCCAAGTAATACTGCTGTTAATCTTAATTGTGATTTTGGCGTTTTTTGGATTACTATATTATTTTTCAAAGGATGCCGATATCTCCGGCTTAAAAAATGAACTCCCTCAGCCAACGGTATTTTATGATGTGAATGGGCAAGTTGCCAGTAAAATATCAGCTAATAAAAATGAAGGGGTTCCGATTCGAGATGTTCCTGCCTCGATGAGAAATGCTGTTGTTGCGATTGAGGATCATCGTTTCTATCACCATCATGGTGTGGATTTTATCGGGATGTCCAGGGCTTTGGTCCGTGATTTAAGAGCGGGGGAAATGGCTGAAGGCGGCAGCACAATTACGCAACAGCTAATCAAAAATACGCTGCTGACACCGCAAAAAACGCTGCGACGCAAATTTGAGGAAGTATTTTTAGCGTTGGCAGTGGAACGGGAATATTCCAAACAGGAAATTCTGCAAATGTATTTAAACCAAATATACTTTGGGAATGGTGCCTGGGGAATTAAGCAGGCTGCAGGGAAATATTTTGCCAAAGATGTGAAGGACTTGTCATTATCTGAGTCCGCTACACTGGCCGGATTGATTAAAGCCCCATCTGCCCTAAACCCTTATGAACATATGAAAAAAGCAGTGGACAGACGGAATCTTGTCCTGCTGCAAATGAAGGAGCAGGGATACATCACGAAGCAGCAATATAACAGAGCCATTCACGAAAAAATCGTGTTAAATGATAAGGGACCCGACCCGTTTCGCGGGAAATATCCTTATTATGTGGATGAGGTATTGTCTGAAGCTATTCACAAATATGGTTTGTCGCAAGAATGAACTGCTCACCGGCGGTTATCACATTTATACTGAGCTCGATCCAGTTATGCAAACGGCGATGGAGGAGACGTATCAACGGGATGAATTATTTCCTGCTGGCAGCAGTGATAGGCTCATGCAAAGCGGCGGCGTTTTACTGGACCCGAAAACAGGCGGTGTAAGAGCTTTAGTCGGCGGCCGGGGAGAACATACTTTTAGAGGCTATAACCGTGCCACACAATTAACAGCACAGCCTGGCTCCTCCTTTAAACCTTTAGCCGTCTATACACCGGCACTTGAAGAAGGCTGGAAAATAACTGATATGGTAAAGGATGAACCGATCAGTTTTGGCAGCTATCAGCCGAGCAATTATGATCATCAATATGACGGTGAGGTGCCAATGTATGAAGCCGTGAAAGATTCAAAAAATGTTGCGGCAGTCTGGCTCTTAAATCAAATTGGCCTTGAAAAGGGGTTAGATGCGGTTAAACGTTTCGGCATTACCTTAGATAAACAAGACCAAAATTTAGCCGTTGCCCTTGGCGGCCTGCATAAAGGGGTTGCTCCAGTTGAGATGGCTGAGGCCTTTTCAGTTTTTCCAAACAACGGAATTCGTTTTAAGGCACATGTGATTAGGAAAATTGTTGATGCAAATGGAACAGTTGTCGCGGAATGGAAGGGCAAAGGTACCCGGGTCACCACCAAGGCGGTTGCGGATAACATGACTACGATGCTTCTTGGCGTGGTTGAGGAGGGAACCGGGAAGGAAGCACAAATTTCTGGTCGCGAGACAGCTGGAAAAACGGGATCTACTCAAGTTCCAATTAAAGGGATTAATGGTTTGAAGGATCAATGGTTTGTCGGTTATACACCGCAGCTGGTCGGTGCCTTCTGGGTCGGGTATGATAAGACTGATGCCCAGCATTATATAACTTCATCCAGTGATAAGGGAGCAGCTGTTATTTTTCGCGAAGCAATGACCAAAGCGCTGCAAAATACTTCAGTAGAAAGCTTCAACGTGCCCCATATCGCTCCCTTGATCGAAAAAAGAGAAAGGGAAAAAATCTTTGAGAACCTTCAAAAGAACTTCAACAATGAAGTTCAAAAATGGGAAGAAAAATGGAATAAACAAAAAGAAAAATGGAAAAAGAAGTGGAATAATAAGGGGAAAGGACATGGTTGGGGACGTGGACATTGACATGGCCCCGAAATAAACAAATGAATAGGGAAGAGCTCCTGAAAAGTGTACATGGTGAGCTTCAATGATCAGAAAAATGAAGACAAGTCCCTGAAAAGTGTACATGGCGGACTTCAATGACCAGAAAAATGAGGAAAAGCCCCTGAAAAGTGTACATGGGAAGCTTCAATGAACAGAAAAATGAGGAAAAGCCCCTGAAAAGTGTACATGGCGGACTTCAATGAACAGAAAAATGGGGTAGAGCCCCAGAAAAAGTGAACATGGCGGGCTTCAATGAACAGAAAAATGGGGTAGAGCCCCAGAAAAAGTGAACATGGCGGGCTCCAATGAACAGAAAAATGGGGTAGAGCCCCCCGGAAAGTGAACATGGCGAGCTTCAATGACCAGAAAAATGAGGAAAAGCCCCTGAAAAGTGCACATAGCGGGCATCAATGAACAGAAAAATGAGGAAGAGCCCCCGGAAAGTGAACATGGCGAGCTTCAATGAACAGAATAACCAGGAGGAGCCCCCAAAAGTGCACATGGTCGTCTTGAATAAACGCGAACTGTGATGATAAAGTCAAATGTAGCGATTATACCCCGTCCTAAATCCAAACTCCATCTTAAGAATAATAGAAAGCCGCTCATCACTTATGAGCGGCCCAACTAATAATGAAACCACAGTTACTCCAACATTTTACGCAACCCATAACCTTAATATCTTTCAAACAAAAAAAGAATATCTCCCTTTTCCACATAATTGATAATTGTTCAAAAGAATCCTCATAATGGCTCTCCTTGATTTTATTACTTTGCACCAGTTATATATCTCAGTGGTGGTAATCTTTCTGTCGGGAAACAAAATTCTAAATTCCTCCACACTCCGTAAAACCGCAGAATCCACCTTTTCTATTAATCCACTTTTTGGACAAATTAATCTTTCCCTGCTAAGAGGCTTCATAAACGTCCAACAACAAGGGGAAATAACTCCTTTTTCCAACTGTTCAAAATCGTAACTAGGTAGTTGAGCAAAAGGATAGTCCCCAATATCCATTGAAATTAACAGGTCCGCCAGCTTTTCATGACCGCTATTTAATTTTGAAGGCATCTTATTTAAAGTTTTTATAAATCGATCCACTTGTGTTGGAAAAATAATCGAAGGGTTATGAGGAGCTTGATACATGGTGAACTCGGGGTTAATGTACACGAGAAATGGTTCAACATTGAAGCTAAACCCCAGTTGTTGGAGTAATTGACGGAAAAGGGTTTCACAGCGTTGCAGCTGGATATACGGATCTTTAATAATTTTTTCGGTTTTAATATGTTTAAGGTGTTTCCCTTCAAACTGATAATCGCTTTCGAAATTTTTGACGTCAATAAGGTAGATTAATTTTTGAAAAATAATAACTGTGTCAATTTGATAGAAAGTGTTATCTGCTTTCAGCAGCAAACCGTTAATAACTATGCAATTACTCACAAGTTTCTCAGTTAAAAGATCAAACTTTGTTTCACCCTCAAAACCTTTTTCCGCATTAAAGTAGTTCCTCCGGTCCTGATCTAATAATACCATTCGAGCATTAAGAAACCGCAATATCCTTAATTCTTTTGGTATTTGCCGTTTCTTTCTTAGTATAGGCATATTTTCACATCCTTTAAATTTTTTAAAACCCTATATATATTCTATAGGAAACGAACATTGTTTTTTGTAAAAAGAATGAAAAATTTGTTACGTTTTCCAATAATTTTATATTAAACTTTTCAATTGCAAGGCAAAATAGTTGCAAATGTGGGGAAAGAGGTGTTCTGGATGATCATCGTGATGCAGGGAGCATCTGAAATCATTGCTTATGGAACCGCTGCCTGGGTAAAATAATTTGTGAAAATTAGGAATTGACATATAGAAAAACTGGTGATAACCTAACAAGGTAAGAAAAAAAAGGAAATGGAGGGTTACGACATGATTGAGCTTAAAAAAGTCCAGCCAACAACTGAATATATCAACGTAACCTGTCCAGGTGAATAATCCGATTATCCTTTAATGTTTTTCAACAGATAACTTAACACAGGTTACGTTCCTTTGTGATACGTAATGTGTGTTTTTTTGTCTCTTTTTTCGGGTTGAAGATAGGGCATACTGCACGTTTTAAGCGGTATGCTCTATTTTTTTCAATAAAAATAGAGGAGGAAAAACAAATGAAACCCAAATTCCTAATTAGATTCGCAAGCAAAAATATCGAGATAGAAAGCGGATAGGTTCAACAAAAGGGGGAGTGCCATTATGTTTTCAGTATTAAAAAAACTAAGCTGGTTTTTTAAAGAAAACTGGCAGCGTTATGCGATCGCGATACCATTGCTTATTATTGTAGGGTTAATTGATATCCTGCCGCCAAAATTGATTGGAATGGCCATTGATGATATCCATATTGGTACGATGACCGGAAATAAAATAGGACTCTATTTGATAGCTCTTCTCATTATTATGATTTCATCCTACGGTCTAAGCTACATTTGGCAGTATTTATTATTTGGCGGAGCGTTTCTGGTAGAACGTAAACTGAGATCAAGATTTGTCCAGCACCTGTTAAAAATGACCCCGGCCTTTTATGAGAAAAATCGTACCGGGGACTTAATGGCCCGGGCGACGAATGACTTAAAAGCCATCTCGATGACAGCAGGGTTTGGAATTTTAACGCTCGTCGACTCAAGTGCCTGGATGCTGACACTATTGTTAACAATGGGCTTTTTGATCAGCTGGAAACTGACATTGGCCGCAATCATCCCGCTACCTATAATGGCAGTCCTGATGCAAATGTACGGGAAAAGAATTCATATCCGCTTTATGGAAGCGCAGGATTCCTTCGGTAAGTTAAATGACAGTGTATTGGAATCTGTCGCCGGTGTCAGGGTGATCCGCGCCTATGTTCAGGAAAACGCCGATAGCCGAAGATTCGGGCAGTTGACCGAGGATATTTACCAAAAAAATATGAAAGTAGCACTGATTGATTCTTTATTCGATCCTACCATAAAAATTTTAGTTGGAATCAGCTATTTAATAGGTCTTGGCTATGGTGCGTACCTGGTTTTTCATCAGACCATTACTCTGGGGAATCTTGTTTCGTTCAATGTTTACTTAGGGATGTTAATTTGGCCGATGTTTGCCATTGGCGAATTAATCAATGTCATGCAGCGCGGCAATGCCTCGTTAGACCGTGTTAATGAAACATTGCGCTACAAAGAAGAAGTAACCGATCCGTCAAAGCCAACATCCTTAAGTGCCGCTGAAAAAATTGACTTTAAACAAGTGACCTTCCGCTATCCATCGTCGAAATTTGATAACCTGAAAAATATTGATCTATCTCTTCATCAAGGCGAGACACTCGGGATAGTTGGGAAAACAGGCAGTGGAAAAACCACATTTATTAAGCAATTATTAAGGCAATATCCGCTTGGTCAAGGAGATGTCTCAATTTCTGATATTTCCCTGGATGAGCAAACGCTTGAGCAGGTACGGGGCTGGATTGGCTATGTTCCCCAGGACCATATTCTTTTTTCAAAAAGCGTAAAGGAAAATATTTTATTCGGTAAAGAAGATGCCAGCCCTGAAGAAATGAATAGAGCCATTGATTTGGCAGCTTTTCGTCAGGATTTGGAAATGCTGCCGGAAGGGTTGGAAACGCTCGTCGGCGAAAAGGGTGTCGCCCTTTCAGGGGGGCAGAAGCAGCGAATCTCAATTGCCAGAGCACTCATCAAAAATCCGGAAATCCTGATTCTTGATGATGCTTTATCGGCTGTCGATGCGAAAACAGAGAAACAAATTATCGATAATATCCGTCAGGTTCGCAGCAATAAGACAACGATTATAACCACACATCGCATGTCCGCGGTTCAGCATGCGGATCACATTATTGTCCTTGATGAAGGTAACATCATCGAGAAAGGAACACATGAACAATTGTTTGAGCAAAATGGCTGGTACAAGGAGCAATTGATCCGCCAACAGATTGAAAACAAAGTGGCAGAGGAGGTGTCAGTATGAAACCAGGAAAAAGATTAATTCAATACGCCTTATCCTATAAGAAAATCATTTTTGCAGCACTGGTCATGCTGACCATTTCTGTTGCAACCGACCTAGCCGGCCCGTTCATTGCAAAAAATGTGATTGACCAGCACATTCTCGGAATCGAATCTGTCTGGTATGAAACTTCAAGCAGTAGGAACGCTGCTAAATTTAATGGCAGCTATTATAAACGGGAGACCAATTTTTCCAAGGGTGAGCCAAAAGGAGACCCGGCCCGTATTCTTCAAGTTGGCAGCAAATTTGTATTTACAGACGAATTACTGGCCTTTGATGGGAAACGGAGTTTAAACAAGGACGTATTGACAATTACGCAAGGAGCAAAAACAGCTGAATACCAAGTTCAAGTCCTAAAAGGAAATGAGCTGTTGCGATTTTACCAGCCGGAAATTCCGAGTATCATCCAATTGCTACTGCTCTATTTTGGATTATTAGTGGTATCGGCGATTTTTCAATATGGCGAGCGATATTTACTGCAACAATCCGCCAACCGCATTATTCAAAAAATGCGGGAGGATGTCTTTAACCATATTCAGCGGCTGCCTATTCATTATTTTGATAATCTGCCTGCGGGAAAAGTGGTTGCAAGGATTACCAATGACACAGAGGCGATCCGCGAACTGTACGTTACCGTTTTGGCGACGTTCTTTACCAGCGCGATATATATCAGCGGGATTTATGTTGCTTTGTTTATTTTAAATCCCAAGTTGGCGGCCATCTGTCTATTGCTACTGCCGATTCTGTATATTTGGATGCTGGTATACCGGAAATTTGCTTCGAAATATAACCGCGTCATTCGCTCACGGAACAGCGATATAAATGCGATGATTAACGAATCAATTCAAGGGATGAGTATTATTCAGGCGTTTGGCCGTGAGAAAGAAACGAAAGCGGAATTCGAAAAGTTGAACAACCAACATTTTACCTACCAAAATAAATTGTTAACCCTTAACTCTTTAACCTCACATAACCTGGTTGGAGTATTGCGCAATCTGATTTTCGTTGCCTTTATCTGGTATTTTGGCGTTCAGTCGCTTGTCCCCTCCGCGGTCATTTCCCTGGGAATGCTCTACGCCTTTGTTGATTATATCAACCGCCTGTTCGAGCCGGTACAGGGAGTGGTGAACCAGCTTGCCAATTTGGAACAGGCACTCGTCGCTGGGGAGCGGGTTTTCAAGCTCTTGGATGAGCCGGGTGAAAACGTCAGTCAGGAGCGCATTCCTCGGATTAAAGGGAATGTTTCATTTAAAAATGTATCGTTTGCCTATAAAGAGGGCGAATATGTACTAAAGAATATTAATTTTTCGGCGAAACAGGGAGAAACGATTGCCCTTGTCGGCCACACCGGCTCCGGAAAAAGCTCAATCATGAATCTGTTGTTTCGCTTTTATGATTGTCAAAAGGGAAAAATCGTTATTGACGGAAAGGATATTGAATGTATTCCAAGGCAAACATTAAGAAACCATATGGGAATCGTTTTACAGGATCCCTATTTATTTACCGGGACAATTGTCTCCAATGTTAGTTTACAAGACCCATCGATTACAAGAGAAAAAGTTGAGCAGGCACTAAAAGACGTTGGCGCGGCCCGTGTCTTTAAAAATTTGGAAAATGGCTATGATGAACCGGTGATTGAAAAGGGCAGCACCTTGTCCAGCGGACAGCGTCAGTTAATTTCTTTCGCCCGGGCATTGGCATTTAATCCGGCGATTTTAATATTAAATGAGGCAACTTCCAGTATTGATACAGAGACGGAAGCTTTGATTCAAGAAGCGATGGAAGTGCTAAAGAAAGGGAGAACAACCTTTATCATTGCCCACCGATTATCAACGATTCGCAATGCAGACCAAATTCTTGTTTTAGACCGTGGGTCGATTGTTGAACAAGGAACACATGATGAGTTAATGGCGTTAGCGGGCAAGTACCACCAAATGTACCAGCTACAGCAAGGGGGAGCAGAATTGGCCGGATAAAATGAGCAAAAAACCCGAAAGTTCACAAAATGTTCGATTTTCCGCCATGAAAGTGTAATAAAAGTCACAAGAAAAAGTCCCATTTTATGATAATTTAAAAATGTTTAACATCATTCAAATGGGGTGGGACAAAAATTATGGATTTTTCAATTGTACTTGCAATCGGAAGTGTATTAGTGCTTGTATATTTTATTGGGTATACAATTACGACTCATTAAAAGCTGCAGATGATAATCTGTGGCTTTTTTTTGCATAAGCAAGGGTATTGCCGTTAAAGCAGCAAATGAAAACCCCCTCTGAAAAGAGGGGACTTTAGGCCATATTATTAACTTGTTATAAAAAGGGTTGCTTGCGTTTAACGTTGGAATCCACTAAGGTGTGATTGAGCCATTGAAACAAGACGCTTAGTGATTTCTCCTCCGACAGATCCGTTGGCACGTGAAGTAGTGTCTGCCCCAAGGTTTACACCAAACTCTTGAGCAATTTCATACTTCATTTGGTTAAGAGCTTCTTGTACTCCTGGTACTAGAAGTTGATTAGAGTTGTTGTTGTTAGCCATAGTTGTATAACACTCCTCTTTAAAAAGTTTGGGGTTAGTATGGATTTGCACCATATTTGGATTTACCTAAAGCCATCTAGGCCTAACCCATGTCGGTAAGAAAAAACTTGGTTGGATGAACCGGAATTGCACCGGTAACTACCCTTGATGGTTTCATCCAATGTTGGATTGTAGCTTGTAATCTTTATTATGGTTTAATCTTGTTTGCTTATTCGATAGAATCATTAGTAATTTATTCCACCACATAGGGAAAACAAAGTAGCATAAACTAGGGAAAACAATAAACAAAAGGGTGAAGGAAATGTCAGTATGCCCGGTTTGTAATGGTTTGCGGGAAGTATATTTACTTTGTGCCAATTGCGGGGAACCTATGTTGGAATGCGGCAAGTTAATGGATTATTATGATGATTACAGTCCCTATATGGAGATTGACTTGATGAAGCTTGAAGATGGATATTCTGATAACCATTCAAGTCGCAAATGTGCCCATTTTTATCGCTGCCCTGGCTGTCAAAAGGAAGATGTGGTTTTTATAAAAGAATAAGAAAAGAGGGTGGTGGAAAGGCCGGAAGCGATTGGCATCCAAAGGTCATAATAGAAAAAGCCCCGCCATTTTACGGGGCTTATCTAATATTACGGCGTCCTCAGGAATACTTCAAGAAGAACGAAAATTAAGGACGAACTCTCAGCTCGGTGTCAGCATCAAAGAAGTGAGCTTTATTTAAATCAAATGCCAGTTCTATTGAGTCGCCATGTTTAATATCGGCACGTGAATCAAGGCGGGCAACAAAATCCTGGCCATCAAGGTTGGAGTAAATCATTAATTCCGCTCCGGTTAATTCAGCAACATCAATTTTTGCAGTAATTTTAGTACCGCTTGAGGCCTCGATGAAAACTGGCTCGTCATGAATATCCTCTGGGCGAATCCCGAGAATCATCTCTTTTCCAACATAACCTTGCTCACGGAGGTATTTCATTTTGCCCTCAGGTATAGTGATGGTGGAATTTCCAATGATAAATTTGCCTTCTTCCAGTTTGCCGTTAAAGAAGTTCATGGCCGGAGAACCGATAAAGCCGCCGACGAAGATGTTTTCCGGCTTCTCGTAAACTTCTTTAGGCGAACCAACCTGTTGAATCACCCCATCTTTCATAACAACCAGCCTTGTTGCCATCGTCATCGCTTCCGTTTGGTCGTGGGTTACGTAGATGGTGGTTGTATTTAAACGGCGGTGCAGTTTAGCAATTTCAGCACGCATTTGCACACGGAGCTTGGCATCAAGGTTCGATAATGGTTCATCCATTAAGAATACTTTGGCATCACGGACAATCGCACGACCTAAAGCAACACGTTGACGCTGACCACCGGAGAGGGCTTTTGGTTTGCGATTTAAATAATCTTCCAGGCCGAGAATTTTGGCTGCTTCTTTCACCCGGCGATCAATTTCGGCTTTTGGGAACTTACGAAGTTTGAGTCCAAAGGCCATGTTATCATAAACGGTCATATGCGGATAAAGAGCGTAGTTTTGGAAAACCATCGCGATATCGCGGTCCTTTGGTGCCACATCATTAACGCGTTTCCCATCAATATAGAAATCCCCTTTTGAAATTTCTTCAAGACCAGCGATCATCCGCAAAGTGGTCGATTTTCCGCATCCTGAAGGACCAACAAAGACGATAAATTCTTTATCTTCAATATGAAGATTAAAGTCCGAAACAGCGGTAACTTTATTATCATAAATTTTATAGATATGGTCCAATTTTAATTCTGCCATCTTTAATGCCTCCTGTGATATTAATAATCTCAGTTTAACGGATATATCAATTTTTCATAATCGTCAGGTTGCACAAAGTTTGAAAGCGCTCTTTTGGGCATCTTGTCATTTTTGTTGATAGTCAAATAGAAGACAGGCCAGAAAGACCGTAAAGGCACCGTAAAAATCTTTTAGGCTGAGCCCGGTTTTTTCGGTAAATTTATCAATTCGGTATTGAAGGGTATTCCGATGAATATATAATTTTTTGGCTGTAAGGCTGGCGTTTAAATTATTTTCGAGAAAAATTTTCAGGGTTGAGAATAACTCCGGGTCTTGTTGAAAAATTTCTAATATCTCGTTATTTACCTTTTGCTTAATTTCTTCAGGTAAATGATAGGCAAGATATGCCGGAAAAATTCGTTCATATGTAAAAATATTCGTGCTGTTTAAATGGGCAAGTCCAAATGCGAAGAAGTCTCTTTCTTCTCGAAATCTTGAAGGGAGCAGCTTTGTAAGCGGATAACGCTTCCCGATGAAAAAAGAAATTTTAACATAAAAATCACTTTCTAATGTGCCGGTCATAGCGATTAATTCTTCCTCAGTTAAAGCGATTTGTGACTTCTCCTCAATGACAATCCCTCGATGATTGTTTTCCCAAAAAATAATGACTTCTTCGCTGAAAAATCCGGTTAACGCGGTTTCAATTTCTGAAGGATCCGGATTATGATGATGAAGATAAAACTGAATCAAACGGACGTTATTTTCCTTCTTCTGGCTGGGGGGCGGTCCATCCATTAATAAGAATTCATACCATGTTTGTGGCAATGTCATGGCGGATGATGGTTCGTATTCCACAAGTGTGAAAAGTGATTTCAACAGCTGTAATTCCTGCTCGCTTACAAATGATTTCAATAGGCCGATCCATTCGTTTTCGGCTTCATTGTAAAAGAATGAAATATTGGTCCATGGGTTTCTCAGGACGATTCGATAATAAAATGGAATCTTTAAAATGTGTTAACAGTTTTTTAAACATATGACATTCCCCATTAAATTACATTTTGTTTAATTATAACAAATGCAAAAAAAGCTGAGCCATGTTTCTTTAGCCCAGCAGTGTAATAAGAAACACTTCACCCGGGAATATTTTTGTTTTCAAATAATGGTTTAAATTGGAGGTGGTGATCGTTTCATCATTCCCCTTAATGATAGCTATTATTAGCTTACCTGTTTCATGGAATGATTTAAATATCATTTTTTGCAAGTTGGCAAAATAATCGGCAGAGCTGAGCAATTTTAGCTGATTCAATTTCCGGTTCATCGAAGCTCATTGGCTTGGAATTCACCTCATAAATATAATATTGTCCTGTTTTGCTTACCGCGGCATCAATTGAAAATTCACCAAAAAAGCCATACCGTTCTGATAATGTCTTTCCAATTGGCGGGATGATGGTTTGAATGAATTGATCATGTGAGGCAGTTTGCAAAAGTTGATACGGAACCAGCCTCCCCCCGATGGAATATGAGTGGTGATGTCCTGCTTTTGTGACTGGCGGATGCCTATGCCTGTTAAGACATAGTGTGTACCGGAAGCATGGGCAAGGATGCGGAAATCAAATCGCTTGCCGTTGTATTGTTCAGACTGAATATCCTCCTGGGCAATATATCTTTTTCTCAGTAGCTTCTCGCCCCATTCCTGCCAAAACTGCTCGTAACTTTCATACAATATCTGTTGTTTTCTCCCGGTTAATGATAAGGAGGGTGACTGAGCCAGACGATAAATTCCGTTTCCCTTAGAAGAGTTGCAGGGCTTTAAATAGATGGAAGAATGAGTTTCCAATAACTTTAATAAATTTTGCTTATTCTCAATCAAGCTGGTTTTAGGTAAAAATTTGCTGATGATGGAGTCGTGTTGGAAGCATTGATAAAGCTCGTATTTATCAATAAAGCAAGGATTAAAAAAGGGAATTCCTTTTTCCTTCAAGCGTAAGAAAAAGTTCTGGACTTCTTCACTTTGCTCCACTGTTCGATCGGGGATTCGATTGTAGACAACATCAGGAAAGGGAAACTGCGATTTCATCCAGCTGTTTTTTCTAACTGAAAAAACAAAGCCGTCAATTTCATTTTCATGGATTCCTTCCACAGTAAAGACAAAGCTTATTCCACCAAATGAAATAAGCTTTTGCTGCAGGCTTTTAAACAGCCGGCTGTTTCCGGCAATTGCTCCATTTCCTTTTTGTGCAGTGATGATGCCAATTAACGGTTTTCGTTGTGCTTTCTTCATTTATACATTTCCTCGGGGTGTAGCAACGATTTTTCCGCGAGAAAGACCGCAAAAGCGATCGATAACTTTCGCGTTAATAAATCAAAGGCTTGTAATTCTGGATGACTGAAAATCGACCGCCCCGGTTTGGAGTTTGCTTCAAAGAGCCAGACATTCCCATGGCGGTCAATCCCTAAATCGAAACCAATCTCGCCAATGATTCCTTCCATATTCTGTTCCAGTGCATGGCTTAAATGAAGAGCAGCCGTTTCAAGCTTTTCTTTATATTCCGCCGCCTTTTTCAGTGGGAAAATTTCGCTCAAAGTTTTGATTTCACCGCCGCTGCGTTTGTGAGTTGTAACACTGCCAGGACCGGCAATTTTGGCCGCAATCGCACTTACCTGCCATATCCCGGCGTCATCTTTATTAGTATGAACCCGAAAGTCAACGGCACGCTGATTCATTCTTAGTAAATGGATACCTTGTTGGACGACCATTTTATCAAGCGGCTGGTGAGCAAATACGAGTTCGAACATTTTTTCAAGGCTATGAAATTTCCTTAAGCGGTTCACCTCACCTTTTTCCTGGTAACGGCAATAATATTCATTTGTCTGTTTGTCATAAATAATTTGATGGATTCCCAGCCCAAGGCTGCCATTTTTCGGTTTAATATAGACGTGTCCATACTTGGAAAGCATCGACTCGATATGGGAGAAAGAGGTGAAAGGGTGGGTCTCGGGTAGATACCTTTCAACCGATGCATCCTGCTGCAGTCTTTCGTACACTTCCAGTTTGTTAAAAAAGCCCGGATTATACCAGGGTATCATATATTCTTTTTGCAGCCGTTCTTTTACCTTTTTTTGCTTTTGTCTTTTTTCACTGCGGCGGTTTGGCAGGCGGTCGTAAATGACATTTGGGAACGGCACTTCATATTTCTGCCATTTATTTTTATAAAAGAAATATCCCTCTATGATGCCTTGCTCCCAATCAATTTGCTGTTCTCCAAACAGGAAGGAGAGCGCACCAACAGATTTGTTGACTGATAACAAATTCGCAAAAAAAGCCGTTCGTTCACCGAGAGGCTGGCCAAAATTCTGGGTAAAGCCGGAGGTGAAAATTCCCACAAGCGGTCCAATTGTCAGCACTTCATTTTTGATAAAGGCATGCAGTGGAATATTTAAATTGGGGTATTGAAGCTGCCGTTGAATTCTTTTGCTGATGACAATACGGTCATGGCTGTCGGGATGTGGGTAGAAATCGACGGCCATTGACTTAGAACCGAAGGCAATTCGTTTAATGATCCGACCTTTAAGCAGCGCTTCCGGGCAAAATACGATTAACTGGTCATTTTGTACAACCTCAATGAGATAACGTTTTCGCATAAAAGCTCTTCCTTTCCTGTTGTTCCAGTCCAAGGAGGTGTTTTGCATAAAGAAGCGGGGCATGGATAAGCGTTTCCTTCATTTCCGGTGCTGTTTGTAAAATGACCTTTCTCCCCGGCTTCGAGTTAAGGTCAAGGATCCAGATAGAACCGTTTTTGGCGATACCGATATCAACACCAATTTCAAATAATGGAAGAAATTTACTTTCTAGTAATAGCGGTAGATGATTTAGAATGTAGTTTAATTCGGAACGGATGTATTCCGCTGTTGTTGGCGGCAGCGTATCGGCCCATTCCGTAAAGTTCTTGACTATTCCTCCGGCACTTAAGTTGGACAAGATTCCTCCCATTGTTCCTGTGCGAATTCCCCGGCCGCGTTCGGTCCAGATTCCCTGCTCGTTTTTCTGCAGCAGAATGCGAATGTCAAACGGCTGTAAGCTCTGATCGTATAATTCAAGGTATGGCTGCAAGAGATATTTTTTTGCCTGAATTAATGGTTTTAACCATCTTAACAGCTTGAGCTTATTTGGAAAAATTCGCGAAATAATCTGCTTTTGCTTCTCCGTTTTTACATGAAAACTATTGTCGTTTTTCTTGATATAATAAATCCCGTGGCCTTGTGAGCCGTTAATTGGTTTTAAAACGATTTTTCTTCTTGCCTCCAGCTCTTGAAAGACCATTTCACTGTCAGAAACAAACACAGATACCGGTAAATAGGGAGAAAGTATAGAGTCCTTTAAGGATTCATAAAGTTCTAGTTTATTCGGTAGCCCATAGCCGAGGAAAGTAATATCGTTTCTGTTTTTTAACCATGAGACGATGGGGAGACATTGCTTGGAGTGATCGTCATCGCCGTAAAAACAGCGGTCATAAAGGACAGAAGGAATGGGAAAATCACCATCCACCCATTGATTGGTTAGAGAATCAAACCTTTTTCCTTTAACCTGCTGTGAGTATGGGTTAATTTGTGATGGGATAAACCAGAAACATTCAATATCAAATTTCTTTGCCAACCTGGCGATTTCCGTGAGATAGGTGGCCTCACTATCCGGGGTTAACGTCATAATGCCAAATGCAATCAATTTAACCAATCTCCCTTTCTGTATTTTCATCAAATGCCAGAACCGTACAAAATTGGACAATCGCCCTCGCTGACGGTCTGACTTTACCTTGGGTTTCAGTAAATGATTTCGAAGGTTTGGAGTTCACTTCGATTAACCAGGGCTTTCCCTCGCTGTCGACGCCGATGTCAATTCCTAGTTCAGCAATGATTCCCGCTGAATGTGTACTGATCCCTGCAGCAATCTCTAATGCCAATTGCTTCATTTGTGCTAAGCACTCTTTCGCTTTTTGGATATCCATCACATTTATTAATGCCTCCAACGGCCGCATGATGGTACCGCCCCGGGCCAAATTAGAGACAATTTCTTGCTCCGCCCCGACTCTGGCGATGATTGAAGTTATTTCCCAGCGAGTTGGCTGATGCTTATGACATAACACGCGAAAATCCATTGGCCGCAAATCTTTCGTTATCAAAGAGACTCCTTGCTGAATGATATAGATGCGATTTTGCAGTTCCGGTTTTAGCCGCTGATATAACTCTTCCAGGAAAAAAGGTTTTTCAAATGGTTCTTTGCCGGTTTTTACCGAGGATTGAACGAAATAACTGTTATCCTTATGCTTGCTTATTTTCAAGATGTTTTTACCTTGGCTTCCGTGGATTGGTTTGATAAAAACCGTGTCATATTTTTGTACAAATTCATAAAGGTTTTCTTTTGAAAAAATCTTTGTCTCGGGAATGGCAGAAAAGAGGCTGACTTCCTTCTTTAAATGTTCATAAACTTCCAACTTGGATAAAAAGCGATCATTAAATAACGGGATCATTAATAGTTCAAGCTGTTGGCGGAATTGTTTGTATTTTATCTTCTGTTCCAGTTGCCGTGAATGGATCCGGTTGTAGATGACATCAGGTAAAGGAAGTTCAGCCGGAATCCACTTTTCATTTTGAAAGAAAAATCCTTTAGTTGAAAAGTCTTTATAGGAAAACACATAAAAAAAACCGCCGTTTTTCGAAATAACTTGATGAAGTTCCTCACAAAATTTATGGACAGTACGAAAATGAGGATCTTCGTTATTAATATGGAAGTTTGTCAGCAGTGCAATCACAGGTCCGAGCTTAAGTGTATGAGTGTTAGAGCGGTAAATGGCCTGAAATTTGTATCTTTGATTTGGCAGGTGCAGGCTTCTTGTGATATTTTCCGGTAGAATGATTTCATTTTCAGCCATTGCCATAGTTTGAATGTTCGTACTGACGATTGTTTTTCCCAGTGAAAGATACAGGTTTTGCGTATTAGTAATGTTTAATTTTTCCAATAATTGCTGTGACATTTGTATAAGCCGGTCATTTTGATTGGCTGCTTTCCGAATCGAGATCATAATCGAGGTTAATGGAACAGACATACACATTCCTCATTTTCCGGTAAATGAAAGCTCGTCAATTGGCGAGTCCGTTTGGACGGTTCATAAGGCGTAGTTGAATTTATGCGACATAGTAAAGAATAAAATTTGGGAAAATTTTATATTTTTCTATTAGCCAAAATAGCCTATAGGCATCCGTTGATAGTGTAATGTATGTCATTCCGCGGCAGAAGGTGATTCGAACATTTTCGCTATTTCTTGAATAATTTGGTATAGTTATTAAGATTTACCCATTAAAGGAGTGACCTAAAGATGGCAGTTAACTTATATGATTCCGCTTACGCATTGGAAGCGGCAATCCGTGAAAGCGATGAATTTTTATATTTGAAAATGATGTACGATGGAGTAAATGCTGATCCAGCCTCGAAAAATATGTTTGACCACTTTCGGGAAATTCAAATGACTCTTCAACAAAAGCAAATGACCGGCCAAAACATTTCCGAGCAAGAGCTCCAGCAGGCGCAGGCATCGGTTCTTCAAGTACAACAAAATGAAAAGATCTTTCGGCTGATGGAAGCCGAGCAACGGATGAACATGATCATTCACGAGATCAACCAAGTGGTGATGAAACCATTATTAGAACTATACGGTGAAAGGCAATAAGCGGCAGAGGTTGTAAATGGTATCATCACGTTGCTGATGGACTGTTCTATTAATGAGTGAAAAGTCATAAAAGTGATATAGAGGAATTTCACCAAGAACAGGGGGCACCATGATGATTTATCGCTTGCTTGCACTAAATATTGATGGGACTGTTTTACAAACAAATGGGAAGCTTCATAAGTCAACAAAGGAAGCTATCGAATATGTTCAGCAAAAAGGTATCTACGTCACACTGGTGACATCACGCAGTTTTCCATCGGCAAGAAAAGTAGCTAAAGCTTTAAAAATTAAAATGCCGCTCGTGACCCATCAAGGGGCGTATATAGCCGGTTCGGAGGAAAAACCGATTTATGTAAAGCGAATCAATGAGGGCATTACGTATGATATTGTGCGATTTTTCGAGGCACTTCCCTGTCAGATCCGACTCGTCCACGAACAGTTTTCGCTGGCCAACAAGTTTAAGATTCAAAATGATTTATTATCAAAGACGATATTTACGACAGGAGAGCCTTTCGTTTACTCGCAGCAATTCGTCAATTCATTAAGTGAGTATTTACATGACCAGCCAATGACTCCTTCGAAAATCGAAGTATATTTTGAAAAAAAGCGTGATTTGCTTGATGCAAAAGCTGCCCTTGAAAAAATGTACAGTGAAGTTGAAGCGTATGAGCTTGATCCTTTAAGGATAGACATCGTTCCGACGGGCGCTTCCAAACTCACCGGCTTAACCTATCTTGGAAACCAGTTCGGAATTAAACTTAAAGAAATGGTTTATATCGGTGATGGACTTGATGATATTCCGGTCATTGAGGCTGTTGGCCTGGGCGTGTCGATGGGAAATGCACCGTTTGCGGTTAAAAAGGCTTCCGATTGGGTTACCAGATCAGAAAATGATCAAGGGGTAGCGTACATGGTAATGGAACACTTCCGGAAACAGCAACCAATCGAATTTCTACGGAAGATGAAAATTATCAAACCGTAAAGAGATATCACGGGCTTCGGTCCTGTGGTATTTTTTTGTGATAAAGGGGAGAGCCAAGCCACAGTGAAAGAATATGTCCATTTGCCAAATGAATCTTTACTTAAAGCGCCTAAAATGGCGGGAACTGGTTCTTTAAATTAATTTTCATCGTTTTTCCGGCCGATAACAGTTGTTGGTGAATCATTACCTCTATATTGACCTAATATTGACGATTTTGTACACTTAAAGGAAATTCTGTTTGAAAGGTGATAAGATTTGCGTATTTCCATACTAGGATTAGAGGATGAAAGATTTATCCGGCCGCTGCAGTTGATAGCCAATCTATTTTTCGAAGAATCACAAATTGTCATGGCTGTTGATGGAACGGCTGATTTACAAATAAAATTTGTTTTACGGGTAGGTGAGGCAGTTTCCGTCTCGGCGGAATTATGTGACCGAGAAGGTGCTGTTTATTTTTCAAATTATCAGAAGGAACTACCTCCGGATGACTCGGACAAAGAACGGTTCAAGCAGGTGAAAAATGCTGTTTCCCATGTATATTTAACAGTCTTACAGGATTTTAGCGGAATCACTCAGAAATGGGGCATTCTAACAGGGGTAAGACCAACCAAACTGCTTCATAAAAAAATTCAGGCAGGAATACCCATGGAAGCAGCCCACCAGCAGCTGAAGGCTGATTACCTTATTACGGATGAAAAAATCCAGCTAATGCAGCAAATTGTTGACCGCCAATTATCCGTCGTGCCAGATCTGTATTCGCTGCGGCAGGAAGTGAGCATCTATATCGGGATTCCATTCTGCCCAACGAAATGTGCTTATTGCACCTTCCCAGCTTATGCGATTAATGGACGCCAGGGTTCCGTCGATTCCTTTTTAGGCGGCCTTCATTATGAAATGCGGAAAATTGGTGAATGGCTAAAGGAAAGGGGAATCAAGATTACAACTGTTTACTATGGCGGCGGCACCCCGACAAGTATTACTGCTGAAGAAATGGACTTGCTTTATGAAGAAATGTATACTTCATTTCCAGAGGTTGCCGGAATTCGCGAAATTACCGTAGAAGCGGGGCGACCCGACACAATTACGCCGGAAAAATTGGCCGTGTTGAAAAAGTGGAACATCGATCGGATCAGCATTAATCCACAGTCCTATATCCAGGAAACATTAAAAGCAATTGGCAGACATCATACCGTCGAGGAAACGATTGATAAGTTTCATTTAGCGCGCTCGGCGGGCATGAATAATATCAATATGGATTTAATAATTGGTCTCCCTGGTGAAGGAGTAACGGAATTTGCCCATACTTTGGCGGAAACCGAGAAATTAATGCCAGAATCATTAACTGTCCACACCTTGTCGTTTAAACGGGCTTCGGAAATGACAAAAAACAAGGATAGGTATCGGGTTGCCGACAGGACGGAAGTTGAAAAAATGATGGAGCTTGCGCAGGATTGGACTGCTGCTCATGGCTATGTTCCATATTATTTGTATCGGCAGAAAAATATCCTAGGCAATCTTGAGAATGTGGGTTATTCTTTACCAACTCAAGAGAGTATTTATAACATCATAATTATGGAAGAGCTGCAAACGATTATTGGGCTCGGCTGTGGGGCTTCAAGCAAATTTATTGACCCTGTAAGCGGCAAGATTACCCATTTTGCCAATCCCAAAGACCCTAAATCCTATAATGACAATTTTGAAGCATATACTGATGAAAAAATCAAAATTCTGGAAAAACTCTTTTCAGAAAACGGATCTCCTGCTTGAGGTTTAAGCGGGAGCTTTTTGTAAACATAACCACCATCCTTTTTAAAATGTAAGTCTAGTTTCATTTTATTAAAACTAGCCCAACACAGCTTAACGATATATGAATATTCTGTTACACTTTACCAATCTCCCTAGACAAAATATTGTTCTTAATAAAGGAATCCGCTGGCTTAACGGCGAATAGAATAGAGGACTGGAGCTCATAGAAATCTATGGGTTTAAAACGCTAAAGGAGTGGTTATTAGCGATGATGCAAACACCTTTAACAATGACGCAAATGATCAAAAGGGCAGAAATGTTTTTTCCAAAAAAGCAGGTGATTTCAAGGACTGCCAGCGGAATCCAGCGATTCACCTACAAACAAATGGCCGAGCGGACGCGCAGGCTTGCTGACAGGCTTGCCAAAATAGGCGTCGAAAAAGGGGATAAAGTAGGAACATTGGCATGGAACCACCATCGTCATTTAGAAGCCTATTTTGCGATTCCATGCATGGGAGCCGTCCTCCATACGATAAACATCCGGCTTTCACCGCAGCATATCACCTATATCATCAATCATGCAGAAGATAAAGTCCTCCTAGTTGACCAAGACATCCTGCCATTGCTTGAAAAGTGCGCTTCAGAATTAAAGACTGTAAAAGCCTATATTGTCATGACAGATGATCAACAGCTCCCGGAAACAACACTCTCACCAATTTATCACTACGAAGATCTTTTAAAAGAAGCAAATCCAAACTTTAACTTTCCTGAAGACATCGATGAAAATGCCCCGGCGGGAATGTGCTATACATCGGCAACCACCGGTAACCCAAAAGGAGTCATTTACACTCATCGCGGTATCGTTTTGCACAGCTTGGCGCTTGGACTTGTAGATGGCGGCGGCATCAGTGAACGGGATATCGCCATGCCAGTTGTCCCAATGTTTCATGTCAATGCCTGGGGAATGCCTTTTGCCGGGGTATGGTTTGGTACTACCTTGGTTCTGCCCGGGCCCTATTTTACCCCAAAAATATTGGCGGAATTGATTGAGCAGGAGAAGGTTACCATCACTGCGGGTGTGCCGACGATATGGCTCGGCCTGCTAAAGGAACTTGAAGAAGGCAAATATGATCTAAGCAGCTTAAGAACGGTTTTATGCGGTGGATCGGCTGCACCAAAAGGAATGATTAAAACATTTGAACAAAAATATAACATTCCATTCAAGCATGCCTACGGAATGACAGAAACAAGTCCGCTAACGCTTATTTCAACGTTAAAAAGCTACCAGGAGAACCTTGATCCCGAGGAGAAATTGGAACTTCGCTCAAAGCAAGGGACACTTGTTCCCTGCCTTGAAATGAAAATTATCGGTAAAGATGGAGAGGTCGCTTGGGACGGGAAAGAAATGGGCGAATTAGCCTTGAGGGGTCCGTGGATTGCCTCCGAATATTATAAAGATGAACGAACCGAAGATGCCTTCCGCGATGGCTGGCTCTATACCGGTGATGTGGTTACGATTGATGAGGAAGGTTTTGTCAAAATTGTCGACCGGACAAAGGATTTAATTAAGAGCGGCGGTGAATGGATTTCCTCCGTTGACTTGGAAAATGCATTAATGGCACATGAAGCAGTGTTTGAGGCCGCCGTTGTAGCCGTACCGCACGAACAGTGGCAGGAGCGGCCAATTGCTTGTGTCGTATTAAAAGATGCCTATAAAGGAAAAACAACAAAAGAAGAATTATTTGACTTTTTAAAACCACAGTTTGCAAAGTGGTGGATTCCGGATGATATACTTTTCCTTGAAGAAATTCCGAAGACATCTGTCGGGAAATTTCTAAAACGGACACTTCGGGATCAAGTGCAAAAAGGAGTCATTAACAAGAATTAACCAACCACAGGACAAGGGGCAGGCATGTCCTTTGTCCTGTATGCGTTTCGATAAAAATTCGATATATTATGAAAGTTCATCCTTTTTTTGTTTGTTTCATATATAATAGAATTGAATATTTGTGGGAGGAGATAAAAAGTGTCAACCAATTTTGTAACCGATAAGGTAAATGTGAAGGTGGCTGGCCGAGTTGCAACCGTTGAAATGAATCGACCGGAAGCATTAAATGCCATGGATGTTGAGATGATCAGGGGATTAGTCACAAAGCTGAAAGAAATTAGTGAATCGGATGAAATTGATATTGTCGTGTTAACCGGAAAAGGAAGAGCTTTTTCCGCAGGCGGCGATATTAAAACAATGCTATCGAACATGGATCCCTCAGCGTTTTATCCAGTTATGGACTGTATTAGCGAACTTGTCGTTACCCTTTACAGCATTCCCAAGCTAACCATAAGTGCCGTTACAGGTGCTGCGGCTGGCCTAGGATTTAGTTTAGCATTGGCAACAGATTATATCATTGCTGACAAATCGAGCAAACTGGCAATGAATTTCATCGGTATTGGTTTGATACCGGACGGGGGAGCCCATTTCTTTTTAGAAAAAAGATTAGGTGAAACAAAGGCAAAGCAGATTATTTGGGATGGCAAAATGATGGGGGCAGAGGAAGCGCTTTCGCTTGGACTGATTCAAGAAGTTGCTGACGATGACCTTGAGACGGCCGTACATACGAGAGTAACCGATTGGTTAAACCGCCCTGTACAAGCCATGATTAGGACGAAAAAGATTTTAGCAGAGAAAAACCGGCCACAATTATTGAAGATTTTAGAACTAGAAAAACATGGTCAGCAGAAAATGCGTGAAACCCAGGATCATCAAGAGGGGATAAAGGCATTTATTGAAAAAAGAAAACCAACATTTATTGGGAAATAATAAGGCAGGGCGCATGTAATTCATGCGCCCGCTTTATGTCCAGCTCCAGCGCCAAGCCCCTCGAGGTCAAATAACCTTCTACCCAAAAAGTCAAAAAGCGGACTTTTAGGGTAGAAGAACATTTGCTTGTCAGGGCTGATCGAGGCGCTTACGCTTTTCCTATTATGGATGGAAAAGCAACAGTTGGCCGCTTGGTGAGGTACAGCGGTGTGTTTTTTCCAATAAGTTTTTTTCAGCTAATAATTTTTCGCCTTGTTCCTTGGCCGCTTGATCGTTCTCTGCCTGGAAGGCCTCGTCAATTATCTTTTCGCCATTTGCTTCAAAAGCTGTTAATTTATAAGTTTTCATTCTGCATCCCCTTTTTTAAATAGATTGATACTATTATTTTTGCATAATTCACCAAATTGTGCAAAGGAAGTCGGCATAATATGGTATATTTTTAGGGAGAAGGAAAGGAGTGAGGGGCTTGGCTTTAGAGCTGAAACATGTGACTAAACGCTTTGGGCAATTTACGGCAGTGGATGATTTATCATTGGTCATACCAGAAAAAGAAATATTTGGTTTTCTTGGGGCAAACGGTGCCGGAAAAACGACTACATTCCGCATGATTTTGGGTCTGCTTGACCCGAGTGGTGGAGAAATCAGCTGGGAGGGGAAGCCATTAAACTATTCCACCAGTCATTTGGTCGGCTATTTGCCGGAGGAAAGAGGCTTATACCCAAAACTAAAGGTCCGCGACCAAATTGTTTACCTGGCAAGATTAAGAGGAATGACGAAGAACGAAGCACAGCAGGAATTAAAATTCTGGCTGGATAGATTTAGAGTTCCTGAATATGAGAATAAAAAGGTAGAAGAGTTATCAAAGGGGAACCAGCAGAAAATCCAATTTATTGCAGCTGTGATTCATAAACCAAAATTACTTATTCTCGATGAGCCATTTAGCGGCCTTGACCCGGTGAACGTGGAACAATTAAAGGATGCAGTGCTTGCCTTAAAAGAAAATGGTACAACGATCGTATTTTCGAGTCATCAAATGCACCATGTAGAGGAGTTGTGTGAACACTTATGTATCATGCAGAAAGGCAAGCCGGTTGTCCATGGGGCATTAAAAGAAATTAAACGGGCATTCGGAAAAAAGAACCTGATCATTCATGGCGATTTTCCTTTGGAATCATTAAAGGATTTTCCTGGTGTGGTAAAGGCGAAGCCGACAATGGAAGGCATTCTTTTGCAAATTGAAGGGGAGAGCGTAGCCGAAGCGATTTTACAGGAAATCGTCGGAAAGGGATTCATCCGGAAATTCGCCCTCGAAGAGCCCTCTTTGAATGATATTTTTATCGAGAAAGTAGGTGCCTCCTATGAATAGTTTTTGGATTATTTTACTACATACCTACCTGACCAAATTAAAAAGCAAATCGTTTATTATCACCACCATATTGACGGTTGTTATTGTCCTGGGACTGACCAATATTCAAAACATTATCAATCTCTTTGACAAGGGCGGTGCAAAGGAGACCGTTGCAGTCTTGGATGAAACAGGTAAACTCTATGAGCCTTTGAAGCAGCAGCTTGCTGCGATTAATAAAGAGATTAAACTGACCATTTATTCTCATAATGAAAAGGAGGCGGAAAAAGCGGTGGCAGCCGGAGATTTTGATGCACTCATCCAGCTGCGGTTAAACCAGGAGCAGCTCCCAGAAGCTGTATTTAAAGCAAAGAGCATTGCGGACACCTCGTTATTCACTGATTTGCAAACAGGTTTACAGCAGCTGAAGACAACGTTTGCCGCCTCCAAACTAAATTTAACCCAGGCCCAGCTGACAAAACTGTATGAACCTGTCAATTTCAAAAAGATTGCCTTGGAGAAAAATGCCAAGACCGAGGAGGAACTGAATCAGGCTAGGGGACTCGTCTATTTCCTATTATTTATTATTTATTTCGCGGTCATCATGTATGCCAATATGATTGCGATGGAAGTGGCGACAGAAAAATCTTCAAGAGTCATGGAAATTTTAATTTCCAGTGTCTCGCCGATTAAACAAATGTTTGCCAAAATATTAGGGGTTGGATTATTGAGCTTGACACAGCTCGTGGTATTTTTGCTTGTCGGCTATTATTCGTTAAAAAGCAACATGAATTCATTTCAAGACGGCTTTTGGGATGTTTTTGGATTTGGAAATGTTCCAGTAATGACAATCATCTACGCTGTGGTGTTTTTTATTTTAGGCTATTTTCTTTATGCCACCCTTGCCGCCTTTTTGGGGTCGCTCGTCAGCCGGATTGAAGATGTCCAGCAAATGATTACCCCAATGACCTTATTAGTAGTGGCGGGATTTATGATCGCGATGTTTGGGCTTGGTAAACCGGATACTCCGTTTATCACGATCACGTCATATTTTCCTTTCTTCACACCAATGATCATGTTCTTAAGGGTCGGAATGCTCTCCATTCCAGCTTGGGAGACAATGCTCGGGATTGTCATTCTTGTCGCGACGATTATCGTGTTAGCCATATTTGGCGCCCGCGTCTATCGCGGTGGCGTGTTAATGTATGGTAAATCCAGCTCTTTTAAAGATATTAAAAAAGCACTGCAATTAACGAAAAATGAATAGGATTAAACAAAGCTCTGTCGTAAAGGCAGAGCTGTTATTAATTTTATCGGCAGAACGTGCATTCGTATTTACGGAATGTTACAATAGAGAAAAGTACTAATGAAAGGAAATTTTGATGAAAAAAATTTCGTTTATTCATGCCGCTGATTTGCACTTGGACAGCCCAATGGTTGGCCTGAAATTTTTGCCAGAAACGATTTTTACCAGGATAAAAGAGAGTACGTTCACCGCGCTAAGAAAAATTACCGCAACGGCGATTGAAAGAAAGGTTGATTTTGTGATTCTTGCCGGTGATTTATTTGATGGGGAGGATCGCAGCCTAAGAGCTCAATCCCGTCTCCGAAGGGAGATGCTCAAGCTTGAAGAAAATGGGATTCCTGTTTATGTCGTTCACGGTAATCATGATCATTTAAATGGCTCATGGATTGACCTTAAGATGCCGGCGAATGTCCATGTGTTTGGCAGCCAGGTAGAAATGAAAACATTATTTACAAAAACCGGAGCAAAGGTTCATCTTTATGGGTTTAGCTATCCGACTCGTCATGTTTTTGAGCGAAAAATCGATCAATTTCAGAAAATAGATGGGGGTGATTTCCATATAGGAATCCTCCACGGGAATGAAAGTTCAAGCTCGGAGCATGACAATTATGCTCCGTTTACAGTCAAAGATTTACGCGAGAAAGAGTTTGACTATTGGGCGTTGGGTCATATTCATAAACGGACGACTTTATCGGAACATCCCCCGATCATTTATCCGGGCAACATCCAAGGAAGGAGCAGAAAGGAAGCCGGAGTTAAGGGTTTTTATCATGTCAGCTTAAGTCAGAACGGGGTGGAAATGTCGTTGATTGAATCCGCAGATATTATTTGGGAGGAAGCGGAAATTGATGTTTCTTCGGCGGGAAGCTTTTTTGAAGTATTTCAATTATGCCGGGAAGAAATGAATCGGTATCGCAAGGATAAAATTGGCACACTGTTGACTGTTTATTTGAAAAATATCAACTTAGAAGATGATCAAGAAAATAAAAGTATTCATGACGAACTTGTGGAGCTTCTTTTAGAAGAAGAACTAGAGGAAGAGTCCTTTGTTTGGATCGTTGATCTCCAAATTTCCGAAAGTAAATCAACGGATAAGGAACAGTTGGCGACAGAAGCCGGTTTCTATGCGGAACTTTTTCATACGCTTGATCACTACAATAACTTTGATCATGCCTTAGCGCCCCTTTACCGACATACGTTAGGACGAAAATATACGGTTCCACTGTCCCGGGGTGAACAGCGAGAGGTATTAAAAAAAGCTGAGAAGCTGCTGCTTAATCTGCTGAACAAATAGAAAGGAGTGCCTGCTGTTTGAAAATTATCGCATTGCACATTTATGGCTATGGTCAATTAGCTGATGTTAAAATCGACAACCTGGCTGAATTTCAAGTATTCTTTGGTGAAAATGAGGCCGGTAAATCGACGATCATGGCCTTCATTCATGGAATATTATTTGGCTTTCCGACAAAACAACAAGCGGAACTGCGTTATGAACCGAAACATCATACCAAGTATGGCGGCAATATTCGAATTTTTCACGACGAAATGGGGTACGCCTCGATTGAGCGGGTAAAGGGAAAGGCTGCCGGTGACGTGAAAGTCGTTTTGGACAATGGTACGATCGGTGGTGAAGAGCTGTTAAAGGAATTGCTCGGCAATCTTGACAAGAACTTGTTTCAAGCAGTTTTTTCTTTTAATTTGCATGGACTGCAAAACATTCATCAGATGAAAGGAGAAGATATCGGGAAATTTCTCTTTTCTGCCGGTACATTAGGAACGGACCAATTGGCAAAAACAGAAATTTGGCTGCAAAAGGAGCTTGATTCCCGTTTTAAACCAAGCGGAAAAAAACCCGTTTTGAATGAAAAACTGCAAGCACTTCATGAACTGAAGTCTGAATTAAATAAGGCTGCCGCCAAGAATAAGGAATATGAAGAGTTAGTTACAATAAGAGAGAATCTCGAGCAGGAAATCAAGCAAGTTAATGGAATACTGGGAGATTTGCAGCACAAGAAGGAAAAGCTGAATGAATGGATCAGAATTGAGGCAATTGTTAAAGAGGAAAAGAAAGTTATGAAAGAATTGGAAGATTTGGGGGAGATGCAGTCCTTTCCGGCTCGCGGTATTGAGCGGCTGGAAAAATTAACTGAGCTTATGCCCCCTTACCGCGCCCAGCTCAGCAGTTTGCAAGAACGAATGAAACAGATAAGGCATGAGCTAGAAACGCTTGATCCGAACGGTTCCTTCCTAGAAGCAGAACCTGAACTGCTGTCACTGATTGACCAAGTTCCGATTTATGAGCAATTAAAGCTTGAAAAACAACAGTGTGAAACGAAATTTCGAGAGCTGGAGGACAAGCTGTTAGAGATAAGAGATAAGCTTCATTTTTCATTATCTGAAGAAGAGATTGTTAAAATGAATACAAATATACATATGAAGCAACAAGTTGAACTTGTTGCGCAAAAAACAAAAAAGCTCATCGAGGTAAAGGAGGAATTGGAGAATCAGTATCAGGAGGAGAAAGAAGCATTAGAAGATCTTGAACAGAAGATTCAACAGCTTGAAAACCTATGTTTACCTAAGCAGGAAAGAATACTTCTTGAGGAACAATTGGCAGAGGGTAAGGATAAACAGAGCATCGAAAATGAATTAAAGCATACAAGAGAAAAAATGGAATTCTATCAAATTGCCATTGAACAGCAAAAAAAGGCAGCAGGCCGACAAAAACAGCAGTATATCTTGTTTGCCGTCATCCTGTTGGGGCTTACCATGTATGGAGTCTATACTAAGCAATGGTTATTAACAGTGCTTGGCGTGGCAGCAATGGTTGTGATGGCCGTCTTCCTCGTTCAAAGTTCAAAGTCGGCAAAGGAAAGGAATGTTGACCAACAGCTGAAGGTATTGCAAGAAAAAGAGCAACAATTAATAGAAAGGCTTAAAGCAGCGAAGTATTTCGATTTCCAGAAGATTGAGGAACAATTACTCCGTGACCAAGAGCGGCAGGAACAGCTTAAATTGTTAGGCTTTCAATTGGAACAGCAGCAGGAACAATTTGAAAAAGTAATTGCAAAATTTGAAGAATGGGAGCTCCAATCTTCCCTAAATAAGAACCAGCTGCGAGATTTGAGCAAGGAGTTAAACATCCCTGAAAAAATGGCAAAGGATTTCTTACTTGAGGCTTTTCAGTTGATTGAACAGCTTAAGTCAATTGTGAGGGAGAAGCAGCATTTGCTAAAAAGGCTTGATGAGATTACCCGGCAGCAAGCGAGGATAGAGGCAGGACTTAATTCGTTTGTCCAACGCTATTTGCCGGAAAAAGGTACAAGCCTGCAGCAATCAGCCTATTTACTGCGGAATAAGCTCAAGGAGGAACATGAAAAGCAAATAAAACGTCGGGAAAAGCAAGCAAAGCTAAGCGAACTGGAAGCCGAATGGCAACAAAAAAATCAAGAGCATGAGCACTTGCAAATGGAGTACAACCGGCTTATTACGTCAGCAAATGTTGAAACAGTTCAGCAGTTCTATGAACTTGGGGAGAAAAGCGAAAAACAAATGAAGCTACAAGAACGCTTGGTATCAGTACAGGAACAGCTAAAATACTCGATTCTTTCCGAGCGGGAACGGGAGGAATTTTTACAACTTCAATTAGATCGAGCATCATTGTCAGAATACAATCAGGAAACGCAGCGTTTACGGGCTGAATTGAAAGCCCTCCATGAGGAACAAGCAGCTACAAATTATGAGATTCAGGTGCTTGAGGAAGGCGGAGTTTATTCTGATCTATTACATCAATTCAAACAAAGAAAATATGAGTTTGATCAAGACGTGAAAGATTGGGCTGTACTAGCCATTGCCCAGGATATCCTGATGAAAACAATAGATACCTACAAAAATGTTCATTTACCAAAAATGCTAACAAAAGCTCAGGAGTTTTTGGCCTTCTTGACAAATGACAGGTATCTGCAGATCTATCTTAATCCTTCAGGGAGCGGATTTCTGGTAGAGAGCAAGGATGGAACCATATTTGAAGCGAATGAATTAAGTCAAGCAACAACAGAACAGTTATATGTATCCATCAGGCTGGCACTTGTGACAACCCTTTATGAAAATTACAAGCTGCCGCTCATCATTGATGATAGCTTTGTAAATTTTGATGCCGGAAGAACACAAAAAGTCATGGAGCTGCTGCGAAGGCTAAACGGAAATCAAATTTTGTTTTTTACCTGTCATGCTCATTTATTACCGTTATTTTCTAAAGAAAATATTTTGTCACTGGAAAAAGGTACTGTTCAGATAATGTCATAGGCTAATAGGTGTTTCCCGCCTTAACGGGCAGTAAAGGCCCCACTGATGGAAGTTTCACTTTATGCTATACTCTTAATATGGGAAAGGACGTGAAAAGGTTGGCAAAAGGGATCGCTTATTATGAAGTCGGAGAACAAATAGAATTGTATTTTTTGATTAAAAGTTCAACAAAAGGAATTGCCAGCAATGGAAAACCGTTTTTAACATTAATCTTGCAGGACAAAAGTGGGGAAATCGAGGCGAAGCTTTGGGACGTGGGAGAAGAGGAAGAAAAGAAGTATGCCGCGCAAAATATTGTCAAAATCCTCGGTGATGTGCAAAACTATCGTGGGAAAAACCAGTTGAAAATTCGTCAGATCCGCCGGTCTGGTCCGATGGATGGTGTTAGAATTGAGGACCTGCTTGAAACGGCTCCGCTTAGCCAAGAAGAGATGGTTAGCAAGCTGACACAATATATTTTTGAAATGAAAAACCCTAACATCCAGAGGATCACTCGTCATCTCTATCAAGAAACATCAAAAAGCGTTCTTGGAGTATCCAGCGGCGACAAAAAATCATCATGAGTTTGTTTCCGGCTTGGCCTATCACGTTGTCAGCATGCTTGATCTGGCAAAGGCGATTGCTGGACTATACCCAAGCCTTGATAAGGACTTGCTGTATGCCGGGATCATTCTGCATGATATGGGCAAGGTGATTGAACTGTCAGGACCAGTTTCCACGGTTTATACGCTTGAAGGAAATTTGCTCGGTCATATTACCATTATGATAAATGAGATTGGTAAAGCTGCTGAGGAGTTGGGAATTACTGGTGAAGAGGTGTTAATTCTGCAGCACCTGGTGCTCAGTCACCATGGGAAAGCGGAATGGGGCAGTCCTAAGCCACCTTTAATTAAGGAAGCGGAAATACTTCATTATATTGATAATTTAGATGCAAAAATGAACATGCTAGATCGGGCGTTAGAGCGGGTGAAACCAGGCGAATTTTCAGAGCGTATTTTTGCTTTGGATAATCGTTCCTTTTACAAACCGATATTTCATAAATGAGACAGCCTTTCGCGGGTTGTCTTTTTTTGGGTCTATTTTCTGCTCTTCAAGCATATGATGTTATCAAAAATTGTGGACAACCATTAATAGGGAGGAAAAGAAATTGACGATTCCAATTTGGATTTATGCAGTTGTCGCTGGCATTGTCATAAGCGCATTGATGGCAATTAAAACAGGCCGGGAAGAGCGGCAGCTAGAAATGGAAAACATCGAGCGGGAAGGAGAAATCTACATGAAACGTTTGGAAAAAGAAAAAGAAATGCGAAAAGAAGTAAAGGCAACAAGTGAATAATCAAAAGCGGAAGCGCCCACATGAAGGGCGCTTTTCACTTATCTTATTGGCCAGCAGTTGTTGTTTGGGTTTTTAAAGCATCTTTTAAATCTTTATCGGTTATCTTCACATTGGCAGCTTTCATTTCCCGTTCCATGGCCTTGTTGATATCATCGTTTGTTAATTTTGAGGATTTTACCTCATATTCAATCTGTTGTTTCATTTCATTATAAGGTTTTTTCTCTTTTTTCTCGGTCACTTGAATGATATGATAACCGAATTGTGTTTTAACAGGTGCGCTGATTTCATTGACTTTAAGGGCATAAGCGGCCTTTATAAAGTCTTTATCAAATTGGCCGGCATTTTGGTTGTTGATTATGCCTAAATCACCGCCCTCTTTTGCAGAGACAGTATCTGTAGATTCTTTTTTCGCCACATCTTCAAACTTTTTGCCGGATTTGAGTTGGTTCTCAACGTCTTTGGCTGTTTTTAAATCTTTCACAAGGATATGCCGGACTTTGATGTCTGTCTTATAGTTATTATAGTAATCCTTTAATTCTTTCTCGGTTACCTTAATATCCTTCATTGCTGCTTTTTCCTGCAACATGCCAAGCTTTAAAGTGCTTTTTAAATCATTTTCACTTTGATACCCATATTGCGCCAGTGCAGCTTCAAAATTGCTGCCCAGGTCTGCTTTCAGCTGCTTAATTTTATCATTTACATCTTTATCGGATACTTTGTACTTCTTCGAAAGTACTTTTTCATAAATCAGCTGTTGTAAAGCTTTGTCGCCAACCTTCTCCTTCATGGCGTTGTAAAGTTCTTCCTGGGTTACGTCTCCTGCTTTGCTTTGCGCTATTGTTTCTGAACCGGATTGATTACATGCACTCAAAGCAAGAACCCCACCGGCCAAAGTTAAGGCTAAAATCCATTTTTTCATGTTTTAAATCTCTCCTACATTGTAAATTCATATGGGCGCTTGTCCATATGCTCTACTATAACATAAATGGGAACCACTGCAAAAATATAAGCCATTAAAATGTTCTTTTGTAAATTGCCAAAAATGAATCATGACTATTCCACCAAAAATAAGGAAAGTGCCTAGTCGAAAATAAAGACAAATGAATAGTATAAGGTAGAAAAAGAAAAAGGAGGTTATAAAATGACTGCTGCAGGTGGATACGGTGCAGGTTTTGCGTTAATCGTAGTCCTCTTCATCCTATTGATTATCGTTGGGGCTGCTTGGATTTGGTAATGAAAAAAAGCGATGGGATTCTCCTCATCGCTTATATTTTTAATCTCGAACATTCTCCCATGAAATCTCAAGCCATTATGTATATAAAATTTCCAGGTACGAAGAAATCAACAGGATTGTAATCAGAACATTTATGGTTCGAAACACTTTATGTTGCCGTTCTTCGGGAATTTCCTTTTGAATACATAGCGTTGAGGTCATTTTATTGACATAAAACAAAATAAAAATGGCGAAGACAATAAAAATGGAGATCATCATGGATTCCCTCCCTTTAACGTGGTATCCTTTATAAGATACCAAAAATTATCAAAAAAAGATAGTCATTAAAATAGTAGACTGTCAGATTTTTGGATTAATTCTTTTTCTTCATTTAAGGTATACCTCTCAAAAAATAAGTGAAAATAAAACAGGATTAAATGTTTGGAATGAGGGATATGACATGAATGATTTTAATATTCTGATGGAAAAGATTCAGCTACTTGAGTTCCACCAACAGCTTTTATTAGAGCTAATTAGTAATCCCAACTTGGAATTTTATAAACTCATAGTTGAAAAGGGCATTTCCAAACATGAAATGGAAAGGTTCTATCGGTTATGTCATGAATTAAATAATAAAATGGAAGAACAAAAAGCGGAAGGGTTTGTTACGTTCCATCCGCTTTTCACAGAATTATCTGCGGCAATGCCGGCTGGCCTGAAGACAAATGATGTTGTGCGAGCATGCCTGGCGCAAAAAATTTATGAACCACTTTTTAAGGAATTTGCCAGATACCTTTAATGTATCGTCTAGGCTAATTCCTGTTCGGATTTTTCAGGCTTTTTAAGCGTCCCATCTTCTTCAACAAATCCATTTTCAATATTATTGAAACATCGTTCGAAAATTTCCATGAAATCGTCTCCATAAATATTGCGGACAATTGCCATCATTTCAATGATCTCAGGAAACTTTCCATATAAATCTCTTAATGGTAAAGCTCCGGAAAAGACAGCGTATTCATCCGGTTTGTATGTCTCCATCAGTTGAACTAAAATTTTCTCACCTTCAGCTGTTAGCTGAATGTAAGTATTACGCTTGTCATTTTCTCTTTTTGAAAATTTTAGCAACCCCCTCTCTTCTAATTTTTTCGAAAAATTAAAAGCCGTTGAGACATGCATAACCCCGAATTTTGCAACATCCGATATGGAAGCGCCATTTAAATGATAGGCAATCCATAATATATGATGTTCATTGATATTCAAATCAAAGGGTTTAATCCATTGCTGCCAATCTTTTTCAATTGATTTCCATAAGGCCTTGCTTAATTGTGCTATTCTCTGGCTAAACAGCATCGCTTCCTTCATCGAATATTGTTTCTCTGTCATCCCCATTTTCACCTACTTTTTTTTTGTCCAGCTCCAGCGCCTAGTACCTCGAGGTCACAAGCCAATCCGTCCAAAAGGTTAAAAAGCAACCTTTAGGTCGGCTTGTCTTGTGCTTGTCGGGACTAACCAAGGCGCTTGCGCTTTTCTTTTTCTCTACTATCATTATGCCAATAAAATAAAAATTAATAAAGATATAAATTCACAAAATTTTTAGAAATTGGAATTTTTTTTTGAAAACATTAAAGTTTTTATTGCATTTTTGCAAACATTTTGTATAAGGATTTGGGAAGATCACAACCTTGTTCATATGTGTGGACGATTATTCATATAAATAGTTACAGCATGGAGGGGATTCATGATCCTAGCAGGGGGGCAGTAAATGAAGATTGTAACCGTGATTTTTTATATTGTGAGTGCAATTTTTTTATTAGGATCGGTAAACTATTTTATAGCTTTAAAAAGACCGGGAGTATATCCGCCTAAACAGCTTTTAAAAAGCAGAGCAGCTGTGCTTGCAGGGGGTGGGGGGATATTTCTCATAATCGCACTAATATTTTCGTATATTTCCTAAATCAATTAAGAAAAAGAACCCTTGGAATAGGGTTCTTTTTCTTAAAGGCCCCCCGCGAATTATTTTTCAATCACGGAAGCTGTTGATATTCTTGTTCTTTTAAAGATTGATTGCGCGATTGGATACACAACCACCATTACGACAGCATTGATGGCCATTGCCGGTAAAACTCCTGCAGCAAACAGTACTGTGAATGCAGCTGGCAAGCCGACAATTAAGTAGGCAGCCGTTAAAAAGACCGTACCAGATACAAGTGTTCCAACGGCAGATAAGACTGCAACACTAATCACATTGCTGCGGAATTTCTTTAATGCTAAAAATAATCCAAAGAATACTAAAGCTGTTATCGGCTTATCAATCATATTAGGAATTTGTCCTCCCGGGAATCCGGTTGTTAATCCAGATAACACGCCAGTTACAATGCCCAGAAGCAGGACACTTTTTATTTCTGGAATCAACACGATCCCTAAAAACATCATTGCCAGCATCATGTCCGGTTTAATTCCAAAGAAACTAGGCGTAATGGTGTGTAGGACTACACCAATTCCCGCTAAAAGTGATAAAATAACAAGGTTTTTCGTATTCATTGCTAATCTCTCCTCTGCTTTTCTCAAACTATTGTTTCTTCTGCAGTGCCCTGAATGCCTGCAGCAAAAAACTTATTTTCATTATAGCATATGACGATATTAGTAATAAAGATATAATTTTCGGAAAAATTTATTTGTCATCATAGATGTTTGGCAATACCGGCAGCCATCTCGGCCAGCTTTTCTGCTGTATAGTCGCTTTGATTATTTTTCCAAACAGCGCCAAAGCCATCACCGGAACCATACCGTGGGATCAAATGAAGGTGGAAATGAAACACAGATTGTCCGGCTTTTTCTCCGTTATTATTAACAGCATTTAAACCGATCGGATTGAATTCTGTCTTTAAGGCATTGGCGATTTTTGGAACAACCTCAAAAATATTGCTGGCCATTTCCGGTGTCAACTCGAACAAGTTTTCTTTATGTACCTTTGGAATGACCAGGGTATGTCCTTTCGTAACCTGGCTGATATCCATAAATGCCAAAACATGCTCATTTTCAAATACTTTTGCTGCCGGGATTTCTCCCTTGACAATTTTGCAAAAAATACAATCGCTCATTGATTACACAGCCTTTCGAGTTAATTTTGTTCTTATTTTACCATGATTTAGCTAAAATAAAAAGACAGGATCCAAATGGAATCCTGCCTCTCGAAGGGGAACTGCTTCAAAATTGACGTTCAATCAGGAATGTTGTTTGTTTGATAAACACCTCATTTGACCAGTTAGTGTTTTTGATCATGAAACAACATTATTGTTCAAGCTGACCATCCCCTAATTGTTTTTATCGGTTTACACACCTTTAAAAACGGATGATGTCTGCGATAAACACCTCATTTAAAGTTTATTCGTTATAAACTATTGGTGTTATATGAACACAAAATGGTTAGTTCGCACATTGTACAATACAACCATCCCCTTGTTATTGAAACGTTTTGTGAAGCTACTCTGGATTGAAACGGATATTGTCTTTTGTAGACACCTCATTTCAACTGAAGGATGAAATTTCTTCATCAAGTGACTTTCCCCTTCAGAGAATAGGATGTCCTGTTCGAGGCTAAATATACAAACCAAATGGCAAATGTGAATTTCTATTTTTCTTAGGAACAATTTGTTAAAATAACAGTATCATGCAGAGGAAGGACGTTATCCATGGCTTTATTATCGATTGAAAATCTTGTCGGCGGCTATACAAGAAACCCAGTGTTAAAGGATATTTCATTTGCGGTAAATGAACATGAAATTGTCGGCTTGATTGGGTTAAACGGGGCTGGAAAGAGTACGACCATTAAGCATGTTATTGGCTTAATGGAACCGCATAGTGGATCTGTAAAGATTAATGGGAAAAGTTTTACGGATGACAAAGAAGCCTATCGGCGGATGTTCACCTTCGTCCCGGAAACCCCCGTGTTATACGAAGAACTTACATTAGAGGAGCATTTACGTCTGACCGCGATGGCCTATGGGTTGGACGAAGCATCATACAAAGAGCGGATTTCCCCACTGTTGGCAGAATTTCGCATGGAAAAGCGGCTGAATTGGTTTCCAGCCCATTTTTCCAAAGGGATGAAGCAGAAAGTAATGATTATGTGTGCCTTTCTTGTGCAGCCGTCTCTATATATTGTCGATGAGCCGTTTGTTGGGCTTGATCCGCTAGGTATCCAATCATTGCTCGATTTAATGAGAAAAGTGAAAGAAAATGGAGCGGGTATTCTGATGTCAACCCATATTTTAGCAACGGCAGAAAAATATTGCGACCGCTTTGTTATTTTACATGAAGGGAAAATACGAGCAAAAGGCACGCTAAATGAACTAAGGGATGAGTTTAGGATGCCTGAAGCCTCACTTGATGATATCTATATCCAATTAACAAAGGAAGAAAAATATGTTTGATGATAAAAACTTATGGCGTAAGCGGGCAGGCGGCCGGGTAAAGGAGTTAAGCAGGTATTTAAAGTATATTTTGAATGGCCATTTTGTGATTGTGTTATTATTTCTGATTGGAACGGCATCCTTTTATTATCAGAAATGGCTGGAAACCTTACCGGCAGATTTTCCTGCCGAGGAAATGATTGCCCTGATCATTGGTTTATTTCTTACATACAGTCCTGTTTATAATTTTTTGGTGGAAGCAGACAAAGTATATTTAATTGTCGTTGAAGACAAGCTGAAAGGTTACTTCCTTCGTTCCGGTGTGGCAAGCCTTGTTTTTCAAGGATATATCCTGTTGCTTGTGCTTGCTGTTCTGATGCCAATGTATGCCCAGGTGAACGACAACGGCTTTGGCTTGTTTTTACCATTTCTGCTTGTCCTTTTAGTCGTAAAGGGTTGGAATTTAGCGGCAAAATGGCGAATTCTTTATTTTGTTCAGCTGTCTGTCCATAGGTGGGATATGGTCGTACGCTATTTCATCAATGGCACCTTTACATATTTGTTGTTAAAACAGGCCAATCTTATCATTCTGCTAGTCATAGGAATAGTGATGCTGCTTTATTATCACTCCTTTTATTTGCGAACAAGTAAAATGGGGTTAAAATGGGACATGCTTATTGAACAGGAAGAAAAACGGATGGGCTCATTTTACCGGCTGGCCAACATGTTTACTGATGTGCCTACTATTAAGGAGACAGTAAAACGAAGAAAATATCTTGATTTCTTGCTCGGTCGGATAAAATTTTCTCAGGATCATACCTTTTTGTATTTATTTTCACGGGCGTTTTTACGTTCTTCTGATTATTTAGGGTTATTTGTTCGGTTGACGGTGATTGGTTCTTTGGCCATCTATTTTATCTCGTTTGGTCCGGGGCAGATTTTGCTTAGTTTGTTATTTTTGTATCTAACCGGGTTTCAATTGCTTCCACTCATGAAACATCACCAAAACAAGCTTTGGATCGACTTGTATCCGGTAGCAGCCAAGTATAAACAAGCGGCCTTTCACACTATGCTGATGATTATTCTATCTATTGAAGCAGTGCTATTTGCTCTACTGATTCTGCTAAAAGGGGAGGCCACTGCTGCGCTGCTCAGTTTTACAGCAGGACTGCTATTTAATTATCTATTTGTTTATTATTACAGTAAAAATCGCTTAAAGACACTTTAAAATTCAAGGCAAACAGCCCCGGACTTCTTCGTCCGGGGCCGCGCCCCAAATATGCCCGAAACAGTGATTCCCGGGCTCTATCTGTCTGAAAACAGCTATTCCGAAATCAAATATTTTCTTACGTATGAGGAGCTTTCAAAAATTTTAGGTTGCCCGTCATCGCCAAATCCTTTATCTTTCAAGTCAAAAAATGAGTTGGAGTTCTGCCATTTATTAAATGCTGCTTCGCTTTTCCAAACGGTCATGATGATGTATGTATTCGAGGATAATGGGCGCAGAAATCTTAAGGCAGCAAGACCTTCCGCTTTTTCAACCAAGGGTACCTGCTTCTTTATTAGGTGTTCAAATAACGGTCGCCCTTCCTCCGTAACAGGAATGTTATTCATCACCGCAAATCCTTCTTTTTTTATTTCACCGCTTGCGGCAATTGCCTCATACCTGCGCGGTTGTTTAAATACAGTCGGACCGCTTGTTTCATGGAACAATAAGGCCTCACTTTGATTAACCAGTGTGATCATTTCATCAGGGTACTTGGCTTCGATCTTTTTTAAATAGTCAAACGTGCCTGTTGTTAGATAGACGTTCACGGAATCACCCCTCCCAATTTATTTTTACCTTATATTTTATGCTAAAAAAGGAAAGAAAAACGACATTTTTTTGACAATTTATCGGGTTTTCTATACATAATTTGGAATCATCGCTATAGTAAAAAGAGTATGCCTAAAAAGTTTTTAAAATTCACTATAATAGATTAAAATAAAAAGCAGTATGTCGTTGAAAGGTGGACTGTATCGAATGTCAAAACAAATAAATGAAACATTCTTAAAAGCAGCCAGGGGGGAGAAAACAGATTATGTTCCTGTTTGGTACATGCGCCAGGCTGGCCGTTCGCAGCCGGAGTATCGCGAGATTAAAGAAAAATATTCGTTGTTCGAAATCACGCACCAGCCGGAATTATGTGCTTATGTGACCCGTCTGCCTGTTGACCAATATCATGTTGATGCGGCGATTTTATATAAAGATATTATGACACCGCTTCCCGCGATGGGGATGAATGTGGAAATTAGAGGCGGGGTTGGACCGGTTATTGATAATCCGATTCAATCTCTGGCTGATGTGGAAAAATTAACGGAAATTCATCCGCAGGAAGATATTCCATACGTATTAGATACGATTAAATTGTTAACACAAGAACAATTATCCGTACCATTGATTGGGTTTTCAGGAGCGCCATTTACACTGGCCAGTTACATGATTGAAGCAGGCCCATCAAAGAATTATAACAAGACAAAGGCCTTTATGCATACAGAACCCAAAGCTTGGTTTGCCTTAATGGATAAACTAGGGGATATGGTGATTACATATGTGAAGGCACAGATTGGAGCCGGAGCAAAAGCGATTCAAATTTTTGATTCATGGGTGGGCGCACTGAATGTAGAGGATTATCGTTACTTTATTAAACCAACCATGAACAGAATCTTTGCAGCCTTAAGAACAGAAAATGTTCCGCTCATTATGTTTGGTGTTGGGGCTAGCCACCTTGCACTTGAGTGGAATGACCTGCCGCTTGATGTTGTCGGCTTGGATTGGCGCCTGCCGATTGCCAAGGCAAGGGAAATGGGGATCCATAAAACGGTACAGGGCAATCTTGATCCGGCTATTTTGCTGGCGCCTTGGGAGGTTATTGAAAAAAAGGCTAAAGCCATTTTAGACCAGGGAATGGCTCAAGACGGTTATATCTTTAACTTGGGTCATGGAGTGTTCCCTTCCGTTAAACCGGAGACCTTAAAAAGATTGACGGCGTTTGTTCATGAATATTCTGCTGCCAAGCTTGGCCGCTAATCTTTGTTCAAGTACTATCATTGGTAATCCCGATTATTTTTTGGCAAAATAAAATGAGTTGTTTGAAATCAGGGTCATAGAGACCGCGTTTTAGGGAATGTTTGCGGCGGCTTTTGATCCTTTTTTGAAATAGACGATGAGTTAAGTTGATAAAGAGGTGCAATGGATGACAAAAAAGAAAATCGGCTTGCTGGTAATGGCCTATGGTACCCCCTACGCATCAGAAGACTTGGAGCGTTATTATACCCATATCCGCCATGGTCGCAAACCATCAGTGGAAATGATAGAGGATCTCCGTAATCGGTATGAAGCAATTGGCGGGATTTCACCACTAGCCAAAATTACCCGGGAGCAAGCAGAAAAGCTTGAAGAGCATCTAAATAAAATTCAAGATGAGATTGAGTTTAAAATGTATCTCGGCTTAAAACATATTGAGCCATTTATTGAGGATACGGTTAAACAAATGCATGAAGACGGGATTGAAGAAGCGGTCAGCATTGTGTTGGCTCCGCATTTTTCAACCTTCAGTGTGAAATCGTATAATGGCAGGGCGGTAGAGGAAGCAGCGAAATTAGGCGGTCGTCTGAAGATCACCACCATCGACAGCTGGTATGATGAGCCGAAATTTATTACATACTGGGCAGACAAGATCAGCCAAATTTTCACACAAATGCCGGATGACGAAAAAGAACAGGCTGTGTTAATCGTCTCGGCACACAGCCTGCCGGAGAAAATTCTCCAGTTTGGTGATCCATATCCTCGACAGCTTCAGGAAACGGCAGATATGATTGCAAAACAAGCAGGGGTAAAAAATTATGTAGTGGGCTGGCAAAGTGCAGGAAATACCCCGGAGCCATGGCTGGGACCTGATGTCCAAGATTTAACCCGGGATTTATATCGGGAGCACCAATATAAGGCGTTTGTCTATGCTCCTGTCGGCTTTGTCTGTGATCATTTGGAAGTGCTCTATGACAACGATATTGAATGCAAAGCGGTGACGGATGAATTAGGTGTAAATTACTATCGCCCGGAAATGCCCAATGCCAAGCCGGAATTTATTGAACTTATAGCAACGGTTATTTTGAAAAAAATGAATGGTTAACCATACTAACGAAATTTAACGGAAGAGGGTGAAGTCCGTGGCGGAGAAAAAGCAGAAGGTTGTAATTATTGGTGGAGGTGCTGCCGGTTTGACAGCGGCCTATTATCTCCAAAAGGAAGTAAAAGAAAACAATCTTCCTATTGATATACAGCTTGTTGAGGCCTCACACCGTCTCGGAGGTAAAATGCAAACCGTTGTCAGAGACGGTTTCACGATTGAGAGAGGACCGGATTCGTTTTTAGCGAGAAAAACCAGCATGATCCGTTTAGCAGAGGAAGTGGGAATGGCAGACCAGTTAGTTCATAATTCCACGGGTAAATCTTATGTTCTTGTAAGAGGAAAACTGTACTCCATCCCTGGCGGTTCTATTATGGGGATACCAACGGAAGTCGGCCCTTTTATCACAACTAATTTATTCTCCATTCCCGGTAAGCTTCGGGCTGCCGCTGATTTTATTTTACCGCGTACGGAAAGCGGTAAGGATCAGTCTCTGGGGGGATTTTTTCGCAGAAGATTGGGCGACGAAGTGGTTGAGAATTTAATTGAACCATTATTATCGGGAATTTATGCCGGTGATATTGATCAAATGAGTTTAATGAGCACTTTCCCGGAATTTTATGAGGTCGAACAGAAATACCGCAGCTTAATTATCGGCATGAAGAGAAATAAGCCGCCGAAACCGAAAGAGCCTGTTGTTAAAGATAAAACAAAAGGGGCTTTTCTTACTTTCAAATCCGGATTGCAGTCGTTTGCCGAAGCCATTGAAAGTAAATTAGACCCGAACATGATTTTAAAAGGTCACAGGGTTGAGACAATCACTAGGTCAAATGATCAATATCAGCTTTCGCTTAATAATGGAGATACAATGGAGGCGGACTGTATCATTGCGGCCACGCCACACAAGGCAACGCAAGCGATATTCTCTAATTATCGCTTTTTCGACCCCTTTAAATCGGTTCCATCGACCTCGGTTGCCACGGTAGCGATGGCATTTCCGGAAGAAGCTATCACAAAAGACATTAACGGTACCGGATTTGTTGTATCAAGAAGAAGTGATTATTCCATTACCGCTTGTACCTGGACACATAAAAAATGGCTTCATTCTGCTCCAAAAGGGAAAGCCTTGCTGCGCTGCTATGTCGGCAGAGCAGGGGACGAAACGATTGTCGATCTTTCTGATGATAAAATCGTCCAAATCGTCTTGGATGATTTAAACAAGACAATGGATATTACGATGAAACCTGATTTTACCGTTATCTCCCGCTGGAAAAATGCGATGCCGCAATATACAGTCGGCCATAAAGAGCGGCTGGCGGCCATTCTGGACAAGATGGAGACCGAACTCCCAGGTGTATTTTTGGCAGGCTCTTCCTATCGCGGCGTTGGTGTTCCTGATTGTGTGGATCAAGGGGAAGCGGCCGTTCAAAATGTACTAAACTACCTAAATATCGCTAATTCTTCAAAAACAGCTGTTCATTGATAAACAGCTGTTTTTTTCACTTGCCAACGGTGGAAAATGGAGGTATACTCTTGTAGTATAAAAATGACTAAAATGTTCATATGGTCAATTTAGGAGACAGTCAAATGAGCAATTTTTATTTTTTTGGTAAAATATGACCAAATGAATAAATTAGTCAATAATGAACAAAGGAGGTATCAGTGTTGAGAAACGGCCTGTTAAAGCAAGAGTTACTTGCGATAATAACAAATAAAAAAGTCTTAATTCCCATTATCGCCGTTTTATTCATCCCGGTTTTATACGCAGGAATGTTCCTTTGGGCATTCTGGGATCCATACGGAAAAATGGATAAGCTGCCGGTTGCCGTTGTCAATAGTGACACGGGGGCAACAATGGACGGAGAGCATCTGAAGCTGGGAGATGATCTTGTCAAGAAATTAAAGAAAAGCAAGGATTTCGGCTATAAAATCGTCAGCAGAGAAGAGGGCTATAAGGGACTCAATAATCAAAAATATTACATGCTAATTGAAATTCCTAAGGATTTCTCGGAAAATGCAACAACGTTAATGGACAAAAATCCAAAGAAATTGGAATTGGTTTATGTTCCAAATGAAGGCTTCAACTTCCTTTCCGCCCAAATAGGCGGCACGGCTGCAGAAAAAATCAGAACGGCTGTCTCCGAAAAAGTAACGGAAACATATGCCGAAACGATTTTTGATAAAATCAGCGATGTAGCATCTGGTTTCCATCAAGCAAGTGATGGAGCCGGAAAATTGAGCGACGGCTCCAAGGATTTGGATAAAGGCGCCAAGGATTTAAACAATGGACTAAAGACACTGGCAGAGAAATCGATTGAGTTTAACAATGGTGTCAAATCGGCTGATTCCGGGGCAAATAAACTGGCTTCAGGTTCTAATGATTTATATAATGGCCTCAAAACCCTGGCTGAAAAATCGATCGAATTCAATAATGGAATGCAATCGGCCGACTCCGGTGCTGGTAAACTGGCATCCGGCTCTACCAAACTAAAAAAAGGGTTAGCTGAAGCAGACTCCAAAATGCCGCTGTTAATTGACGGGACAAAGGCTGCAACAGAAGAAATCAAAACTAAGCTTCCGAAGGGCATTGCAGCTGAGATTGGCAGCCAGCTTTCTGGAAGTGTTGACAAGCTAAATGGCGGTATTGACGAATTTAAGACAGCATTAGGTAAACAGATTACTACTCAAATGTCTGAACAAATGTCAGAGCAAATTGCTGAACAAATGTCGCAGCAAATCGCCGCCCAAACAATTGGACAGTATAATCAACAAAAAGAAAAGAATGACTCAACTGGCTCAAACGCTAATTAAGACTGCTAATTCTCCGGAACAAGCTCAGCAAATACAAGCAATTTTTCAATCAGCTCTGCAGCAGCCGATCCCAACCCAGGAGGAATTGCAGCAACAATTGCAAAAACAAATGCAGGGGCAGCTTAAAGAACAGTTAAAAAGTGGAATTCCTGCTAAACTGGGCCCTGGTTTAGATAAAGGATTTGAACAATTTAAAACCGAGGTTGATAAGCAGTTGCTTGGTGCAACAGCAGGTTTGGATACAAAAATTAAAGCCAAAACAGATCCTGTTTTTGATCAGTTAGCTAATGGCTTAAATGCTAAACAAACTGAGTTACAGAATGGAATCCATCAGCTATATTTAGGTTCAAAAGATTTAAACAGCGGGGCAAGTGATTTGTCATCCGGGATGAACAAACTTGCCGCAGGTACAACTGCGATGCTGTCGGGTGAAGATCAATTGCTATTGGGTTCTAATCAATTGAAATTGGGTGCATTCGATCTTTCCAAGGGTATGGGCCAATTAACCACAGGTGCCGGTGCACTTACCTCCGGAGCAGGAAAATTGGCAGATGGATCCGGTCAATTGCAAGACGGTACAACAAAGTTAACCGATGGGGCCACCGAGCTAGCTGATAAATTGAAAGACGGATCAAAAGAAGTAGCTAAAGTAAAAGCTGATGATAAGACCTATGATATGATGGCAAAACCGGTAAAACTTGATAAGGAAGAAGTAAACCGCGTGCCAAACTATGGTTCAGGATTCACACCATATTTCCTTTCATTAGGGTTATTTGTTGGCGCCCTTGTATTAACCATCGTGTTCTCGATTCGTGAACCAATTATCACGCCGAAAAACGGGTTTACCTGGTTTGGCAGTAAGTTTACTATTTTAGCAAGTTGTGGACTTATTCAGGCCCTGGTTGCGGATGCTATTATTCTTGGACCATTAGGTCTTCATGTCCAAAGCGTACCTAAATTTATTCTATTTTCGATTATTACAAGTTTGGTATTTATTACCTTAATTCAGTTTCTTGTTACCTTATTCGGTGATGTCGGTCGTTTCTTGGCAATCTTAATCTTAATCTTCCAATTAACGACGAGTGCCGGAACATTTCCGCTTGAATTAATCCCGAATTTCTTGCAGCATTTTAACGCATTTCTGCCTATGACTTACACAGTTCAAGGCTTTAAGGCTGTCATATCAAGCGGAGACTTTAGTTATATGTGGCATAATTTCATGATTCTAGCAGGTTATGTGCTTGCCTTTGCTGGTTGTACATTAATCTACTTAACCATGAGACATCATGTGAAATATGGTCATTTAACAGAAGAAAATTAACTTTGATCAAACCAGCCATCACATTTGAATTGGCTGGTTTTTTTCTGCTTTAATATGGTTACAGTGGTATTAGACATAATAAGAAAAATGCTCGTAATACTGAAGCGGGTCAGCTCATCCTTACGCATCTGCCGGACTATGGTGACTTGGCTGAGCTGTTGAAACAGGCATCCTCCGAATATCATGGTATAATTAGGCTTGCTGAAGAATTTGCTTCAATTTCAATATAGAAGGGGATTGGAATTTTATGTTGTTTATCGATAACAAAGGTATAACAGACCCGCGTATTAATTTGGCAATTGAGGAATATGCGTTAAAAAATCTAGATATTAATCAAACGTATTTTTTGTTTTACATAAATGAACCATCGATTATTATCGGTAAGAACCAAAATACGATTGAAGAAATTAATACGGAATATGTTGAGAAAAACGGAATCCATGTGGTCAGACGTTTATCAGGCGGTGGAGCGGTTTACCATGATTTAGGAAATTTGAATTATAGTTTTATTACAAAGGATGATGGCGAATCTTTCCATAACTTTCGCAAATTTACCGAACCGGTCATTGCTGCTTTGAAAAAATTGGGTGTTAATGCTGAGCTTAGTGGACGTAATGATATTGAAGTGGGCGGCAGAAAGATTTCTGGCAATGCCCAGTTTTCCACGAAAGGCAGAATGTTTAGTCATGGTACACTGATGCTGAATTCTGAAATGGAAAATGTTGCTGCAGCCTTAAAGGTTAAAAAAGAAAAAATAGCATCAAAGGGCATTAAATCAGTTCGCAGCCGGGTTGCCAACATTTCTGAGTTTTTAGAGAAGAAAATAAGTATTGAAGAATTTCGGTCCTTCCTGTTAAGAAATATTTTTGACGGTCAGCAGGAAATACCGGAGTATGTTTTAACAGAAGAGGATTGGACGAAAATTCACGAGCTTTCCAAAGAGAGATACCAAAGCTGGGATTGGAATTATGGAAAATCACCAAAATTTAATTTGCAACGGTCTCACCGTTTTCCGGTTGGAACGATTGATGTCCGTCTGGAAGTAAATAAAGGAATGATTGAAAACTGTAAGATTTATGGTGACTTCTTTGGGATTGGCGACGTAAGTGAGATCGAAGCGAAGCTGACAGGTATCCGGTATGAAAAGGGTGAGATAGAAAAGGCACTTGCTGACATGGATACAACTTATTATTTTGGAAATGTATCAAAACAAGAATTAATGAACTTAATATATTGATCACGGTCGAAATAAGAGCACCTCAAATGGGTGCTTTTATTTTTGGCAAATCTTTATTAATCCAAATAAATTTTATCTATTTTACTTGAATAGATAAAATTCATTCAATATAATATATTTAGAAAATTTAAACTAAAAATGAATGAGTATTCATTCAACAAAGGGGAGCGAGTTATGAATCTTTCTTCACAACTTCACGAAACGGCCAAGGCTTCAGCTGAAAAGATTGCTTATTACTTTTTGGATAAGCCTTGTACCTATGCTGAATTGGATGGGGCAATCACGAAGTTTGCATCAGGTCTTGAGAAACTGGGGGTAAAACAAGGGGACCATATTGCACTATTGCTGGGGAACTCACCACATTTTGTCATCAGCTTATACGGGGCATTACGGGCAGGGGCAACTGTAATTCCGGTAAATCCAATCTATACGGCAGATGAAATCGGCTATATCTTACACAATGGAGACGTCAAAGTAGTGGTTGGACTTGATATGATGATTCCGTTGGCAGAAAAGGTCCATAGCCAATTGCCGAAAGTCGAGCATTATATTATCTGTGAAACGGAGCATAATGGATTAGGGCAGCCTGGGGTAGAGCAGCTTTCAATCTACCCAAAAGTGAAATCGTTTACAGCAGTCGTTGACTCCGGTGATTTGAGCTACCAAGGACCTGAGCTCCAAGATGAGGATACAGCGCTCATCCTTTATACCTCGGGGACGACTGGAAAACCGAAGGGAGCCATGCTGACCCATAAAAATTTATTCAGCAATGCCCAGGATGTTGGTCATTATCTGAGGATGAACAATGATGATCGCGTTATTACAACTTTGCCAATGTTCCATGTATTTTGTTTAACGGTGGCATTAAATGCACCATTGTTAAGCGGGGCAACGATATTAATCGTTCCGAAATTTAGTCCTAGAGAAATTTTTCGTATCACGAAGAAATATGAAGCTACTGTTTTTGCCGGCGTACCAACCATGTATAATTTTCTGTATCAATATCCTGATGGGAATGCCGAGGATTTAAAAACGTTCCGCTTATGTATTTCCGGTGGGGCATCCCTTCCAGTCGCCTTATTAAAGAATTTCGAAGCAAAATTCAATGTTGTGATTTCCGAAGGGTATGGTTTATCTGAGGCATCACCAGTAACTTGTTTTAATCCGTTAGATCGCCCGCGAAAGCCTGGATCGATTGGAACGTCGATTCTTCATGTCGAGAATAAAGTCGTCAATGAACTTGGCGAAGAGGTCCCTGTAGGGGAAGTGGGCGAACTCATTGTGCGCGGTCCCAATGTGATGAAGGGTTATTATAAAATGCCGGAAGAAACGCAAGCAGCCATAAAAGACGGATGGCTCTATACTGGTGATATGGCGAGAATGGATGAGGAAGGCTATTTCTATATCGTTGACCGAAAGAAAGATTTAATCATTGTCGGCGGATATAATGTCTATCCACGTGAAGTAGAAGAAGTGATCTATAATCATAAGGACGTCGTGGAGGTAGCTGTTCTTGGTGTTCCCGACCCCAATCAGGGGGAGGTAGTCAGTGCCTATGTTGTCAGTAAAAACCCAGATTTGACTTCAGATCAACTGTTGGAATACTGTAGGGAACATCTGGCAAAATACAAGGTTCCATCCACCATTGAGTTTTTGGAAGAGCTCCCGAAAAATACTACCGGGAAAATTCTCAGACGCGCCCTAAAGAAACAGGTAACCCATACTGTTGGAAACTAATTAAATTTTTTAAAAGGCTTGCCTTTTTTGAAAGAAGTATAAAATTTTGCCACACCACAGTCCTTGATACTGTGGTGCTTTTTTGTTCCTTTTATTCTGAAAATTTGTTAAAATTTATTTTTAAATGAGACAGAAGAAAAGGGGGGAGTAGATTGGCCGATTTGGTCATGGAAAAAGACTCGTCTCAATTTAAAAAAGGGCTTCAATCAGGTATTAGTATCGGAATTGGTTACTTTCCGATAGCCTTGACGTTTGGATTGCTCGCGAAAACTTCCGGACTTTCGCTTACGGAAACGGTTTTAATGAGCATGATTGTCTTTGCCGGTGCATCCCAATACATATCACTAAGCCTTATTGCCTACGGGACAGGAGTTTTTGAAATTATTTTAACGACTTTTATTGTAAATATTAGACATTTTTTAATGAGCGCAACCTTAAATGAGAAATCTGATGATGATCCACTCATAAATAAGATTATTTATGCCTTCGGGATTACTGATGAAACATTTTCTGTTGCGGCGACAAAAGATGGGCCAATTACCACTGGCTTTATGCTGGGTCTTAACTTTGTCGCCTACTCCAGCTGGGTGGTTTTTTCGGGTGTAGGCCATTTGATTGGGACAAGCCTGCCGCAAACCTTACAGGAAAGTATGGGAGTGGCATTATATGCGATGTTTATTGGTCTTTTGGTACCATCGATGAAAGTAAGCATGAAAGTGGTCTTTTTGGCTGTGCTTGGCGCCGTCTTTAATTCCATTTTGACAATAAACGAGATCATGGCTCAAGGCTGGGCAATTGTCACAGCGACGCTTTTATCAAGTATCATCATCGAAATCGCAGAAGTGCTCAAAAAACGCTATCGGGGGGTTGACGATGAAGAGTGAAATCATTTGGATGATCATTGGTATGGGACTTGTTACCTATATTCCCCGGATGCTGCCGTTCCTGCTGTTTAAAGGAAAAGAACTGCCGCCGTTTGTTCAAGGAGTGCTAAAAAATGTGCCTTATGCTACGCTTGGCGCACTTATTTTTCCCGCCATTATTTTTATCCAAAAGGACGATCTCTGGTATGGCGTTTTAGGCGCATGCACCGCATTCCTTGCTTCTTATTTAGGTGCTAATGTTATCTTTGTTGTTTTGAGTTCAATCACTGTTCTAACAGTATATTCCTATTTCATGTAAGCCGGTGTTTTCACTGGCTTTTTTTTATGTTCTAATTCTTGGTTTTTTAACTAAACTAAGTATAAAGAGGTTGTACAAAAGGGGGGACAAAGCATGGTGCGAAAAATGGGAGTTTTCGCCGTTCTGGGATATGTCCTATACGGACTGTTTTTTTATTGGTATTTATTTTATTTTGCCGAGCCTAAGCTGCCATTTGAATATCAAGGCACAAAAGCAGATCCAGCCACTTTTCTAAATGGCCGGGAACTTAGCTTAAGTGAAGAGTATTCGAAAATAAAAAATCTGCTGTTTTTCTTAAGTACCCCGTTCGAATGGGTATTGTACTTTCTGATTTTATTATTCGGCTTCTCAAGGGTGTTTAAGCGCTGGGCTGCCAGTTCAGCCAAGTATAAGATTGTTCAGACAGCCATTTATCTTTTTTGGCTATCGCTTTTTGCTTTTATGGCCACGTTCCCACTGAACTATATCAGTTATTCTTTCTCAAAAACCTATCATATTTCAACTCAAAGCTTCCCTTCTTGGATGAAAGATGAATTAATCGATTTTTGGATTCATTTTGGAACATGGTTAATAATTGTGCCGGTATTGTACTGGTTGATGAAAAAGAGCAACAAACGCTGGTGGCTGTACGGATGGCTTCTTTCGGTGCCATTTACCATTTTTATGATGTTTGTTCAGCCGGTGTTAATCGACCCATTATATAATGATTTCTATCCATTGAAAAACAAGGAACTGGAAGCAAAGATATTAACACTTGCGCATAAGGCTCAGATTCCTGCAGAGCATGTTTTTGAAGTCAACATGGCAGAAAAAACAAATGCGATGAATGCTTATGTCACCGGTATTGGCGGGAACGCTAGAATAGTGCTTTGGGATACTACTTTAAATAAGCTGTCAGATAATCAAATTTTATTTATCATGGCTCATGAAATATGCCATTATGTGGAAAAGCATATCTATTGGGGGATGGGCGGCTATCTGTTGCTTTCCTTGCTGGGCTTGTATTTAATCTATAGGATTATGAATTGGGCTGTTGACCGCTGGGGTAAAGAATTAAAAATTAACGATGTCGGTGATATCCAGTCACTGCCATTATTTTTTATGATTCTCTCCATCCTGTTATTTACAGCCAGCCCGTTTACGAACCTGGCCTCACGCTATCAGGAAACAAGGGCCGACCGATACGCCATTGAGATGACGAAAAATCCAAATGCCGCGATTACCTCATTTCAGGAATTAACCCGCTCGGGATTAAGTCAAGTGAACCCGCCGCTGCTGGTGAAAATTTTCCGCTATACCCATCCGCCGATGCTTGACCGCATTGCTAAGCTGGAGGAATATGAGATCCAACAACGGAATAAAGAACAATAGGCTGAAGACGTTTTTGTCTTCAGCTTGTTTTCTGTTTGTTTCGGGTAAAAAGTCAAAAAACGGACTTTTAGGATAGAAGAACATTTGCTTGTCGGGGATGACCACTAAGGAAAGCTACTGAGAGAATAAGCCTCGTAAGAACAAGCTGGGCTTGTTCCGAAGGCGCTTGCGCTTTTCTATTAACAAACCAAAACCGTCATGTCGACGGTTTCAGGTTCCAAATCTTTTGTTAATTTCTTTGAGCTGATCGGTTAATTGCAGAAATGATTTTTTGTCCCGGTTGTCAATGGCCGCGTCAATTTTCTGTAATATCCTTTCTCTTTCACTGGTAAGCTGAATTTCTGATAGGAGTATTTCGATGTAAAGATTTTGGACAAAATTATCCTTTTTCTGGTTGCGTTTCATAGCAGCAATTTTCATTAATTCGCCATATGACTTTTCTTTCATGAAAATCACCTCTGTTGCTTTTTTAAATTATATGGGGTTTTTGAAATTTTAGGATTAATATTTCAAATTTTGCAAAAATCAATTTGTGAATAATTTAGCAACAAAAAGAAATCAGGAGGAAATGAATAGGTAATAGTGGTAAGATATGGTCGATGGATAAAGAAAAAGGAGCTGAAAAGGTTGAATCGGATTGAGGATTATGAAATTAATTCCTGCACGTTATTTATTTTGCCTGTTGAGTATGGCAGCAAACTGTATTCTAAGGTGATGGAAGTTGACGATGAATATTTATCTCCTTTTAAACCGCTCGATCTTATTAAGAAAAACTGTAACTATTTTGGGGTTAGCTATGAGAGCAGAAAGAAAGGTACCAGTCTATTAATTGGTTATAATCGAAAAATTCCAATTGCAATAGAGCCAACAAACCATCTTTTCTTTTTCCCAACGACATCACCAACCCGTCCCGAATGTATTTGGATTGCTCATAAGCATGTTGAGAATTACCGCCGTCTTGGACCACATCAAACGCTCATTACTTTCCAAAACAAACAATCGCATATTTTTCCGGTTTCCTTTGGGACAATTGAAACGCAAATGCTGCGAACAGCTTTATTAGAGACAAAGCTGTTGCAAAGAATTGAAAACAATCAGAAAAAGTCATTTTATTTATTGCATGGCCCAAAATCATCGCAGGCATCGGAAAGCTCCAGCCTGTACAGGGAAGATATTTTTTCAAAGGGGCAATAATTCTTACCTTGCGGGACAGATGTTTTTTCAGAAAATAGGCCTCCATTAACTCTTGAACCTTATTGCGGATTCTTGGATTAAAGTAATTGTGATTTTCCTTCGTAGCCTTGATCAATAAACAAATACATAGTAAAAGCATCGTCCCGTTTTGTTTCGATCACTTTCATCTTATGTTTTTTCATGTATTGTTTAGCCTCAGCTAATTCCCTCTGAACCCCCTGTTGCCAGTTTTAAAAGAGAGCACCTCCCTAATGATTGTCCGCTTAATAGCGGGCATTTTTAATTATATCCAATTATTTCATTAGGATGCTGCTATAAATAGCGGGATACTAAAAAGGGAAAAATGAAAAAAAAGAAACCTTGTAAGCCTAAATATAGTCAAATATATAGTAAAATAAAATTACATTGGACGGATAGGTGATTAATCATGAGATCGGATAAACATCAAGTAAAGAAAAAAAGGCGATGGACCAAAATTTTGCTTATTTTCTTACTGTTGCTTGGTGTGGGAATTGGGTATTCCTATTTTCAATACAAGCAAGGAGTAAACCAATCATTAAAAAAATTGCAGACTAATCCTTCAAAGGTTAATTATTCCTTCAATGGTCAAAAGGATCAATATGGGGATACCAATATCCTGCTGCTTGGAAGCGATGCGCGGGGAAAAGAAACATCCCGCTCTGACACCATCATGATTGCGCATTTTAATCAGAAGAAAGGAACATTTAAACTTACTTCCATTATGAGGGATTGCTATGTCGAGATTCCGGGACACGGCAAACATAAAATTAATGCCGCCTTTGCTTATGGAGGACCGGACCTACTTAGACAAACGATTAAGCAAAATTTTGATCTTGATTCGCAGTACTATGCAATTGTTGACTTTCGAGGGTTTGAGCAGCTGATTGACGAGGCATTCCCGAATGGTGTCGAAATCGATGTGGAGAAAGAAATGAAGAGAAACATCGGTGTAACGCTAGAACCCGGCCGGCAAAGACTAAACGGAAAACAATTACTTGGTTATGTTCGTTTTCGTCATGATGCCATGAGTGATTTCGGTCGTGTTGAACGGCAGCAAAAGACGGTGAGAGCGATAAAAGACCAATTAAGCGGCTTCAAAACGATTGCCCAGCTTCCAAAATTAATTGGTGTTGTGACTCCTTACGTCAATACAAATATGAAGACCTCGGATATTTTATTTATGGGTAAAGATTTCTTATCTGACAAAAGCGGAAAAGTAGATACGCTGAGGATTCCTGTTGACAATAGCTTTACCGAGCCGCGGATACCAGGGGAAGGGCTAGTCCTTGATATAAATGTTGAAAAAAATAAACAAGCTCTTCACCAATTTATTACAAAATAATCGCAAGGTTGTCTTTAAAATAGAGTTAAAAAGAGGAGAAAACGGATGGATTTTGAAATCTTAAAGGATTGGTTTACACTAGAAAATATCATGAATCTCATACAGGAATATCGTACTCTTGGACCACTACCGGGAATATTGCTGCCAGTGCTTGAAGCCTTTTTTCCGTTTCTCCCTTTGTTTGTTTTTGTAATGGCAAATGCCAATGCCTTCGGGCTCTGGTTAGGATTTTTATATTCCTGGCTCGGGGCCTGTATTGGGGCTGTGCTTGTTTTCTCACTGGTCAGGCAGTACGGACAAAAAAGGCTTTTGGCCTTTTTGCGAAGACATCCGAAAGTCTCCAAGCTTATGGATTGGGTGGAACGCCATGGCTTTGGTCCGCTATTTTTATTGCTATGTTTTCCGTTTACTCCTTCAGCTGTGGTAAACATTGTCGCCGGTCTCTCCAAAATTAGCCGCGCCCAGTACATACTCGCAGTCTGTATTGGAAAAATGGTGATGATTTTTACCATCAGTTATATCGGCTATGATATTCGTGCTTTGATCACCCAGCCGCTGCAAACAGCTAAAGTATTGGTGGTGATATTTATTCTTTGGTTTGTTGGAAAAAGAATCGAAGCCAGATTAAATCGGAATTATTCAGGAGGACAAAATGGGGAAACAGAGAAAAACAATGAGATCGCGAAACGGAGGGGGCTTTGATGAAGAGTAAATGGAAAAGAGAAGGATGGGAATGGCTAAAAGCATTCGCCATTGGAATTATTATTTTTATCTTTATTCGTGCATTTTTCTTTTCCAATTATGTTGTCGAAGGTGAATCGATGATGCCGACGCTGCAAGACGGTAACAAGCTGGTGGTGAACAAGTTTGGTTATCAAGTCAGCGACCTTAAACGTTTTGATGTAATTGTTTTTCACGCAAATGCAAAAGAAGATTTTGTTAAACGGATTATTGGGCTGCCGGGTGATAAATTGGAATATCGTCATGATCAATTGTATATTAATGGCCGGAAAATGAATGAGCCATATTTAAATGCTTATAAACAAAAATCTCCTGGCGTAAAGATAACAGGTGACTTCAGTTTGAAGGAAATTACTGGTGAGGATACGGTTCCTGAGGGGAAATTATTTGTTCTTGGTGATAATCGTTTAGGAAGCTGGGATAGTCGTCACTTCGGTTTTATCTCTATCAGTCAAGTGGTTGGTAAAGTCGACCTCCGATACTGGCCGCTAAATGAAATGGATGTTCATTTTTAAACAATAACACGATAGCAATATCGTGTTTTTTTCCGCATTTGGGGTGCAAAAAATTAAGTTTAAAAGAATTTTTCCAGTTCTGGCTATAATCTATTTCGCACAAATCCAAACATTTGTGCTTATTTGTGTTAAAATAAAAGGTAGACAATTGATGAAGAGAAAGTGAGGTTTGCACATGTCATTAAGGATGGTAATCGGGCGTACCGGAAGTGGTAAAACCACAATGTTCCACAACGAGATCCGCAGGAAACTAATTGAAAATCCGGAGGGTCCGCCGCTAATATATATCGTTCCAGAACAGATGACATTTCAATCAGAATACCTTCTGGCAACCGATCCGTCCATCGCTGGTATGATTCGGGCACAGGTGTACAGCTTTTCACGGCTGGCATGGCGAATTCTCCAGGAAACCGGCGGCATAAGCAGGCTGCATCTAAGCAATGTTGGAATAAATATGCTGCTCCGCAAAATTATTGACGAGCGGAAAGAGGAATTGAAGCTCTTTCAACGGGCTGTCGACAAGACCGGATTTATCGAACAATTAGAGCAAATGGTGACGGAATTCAAGCGTTATTGCATCAGACCGGAGGAACTGACCGGTGGGTTAGAACTTTCTGAAGAACATTTAGCTTCCAAGGCATTGGAAGATAAACTGCATGATTTAGAATTAATTTATCGAGAATTTGAAGATCAAATCTTTGGAAAATATGTTGATTCCGAAGATTATTTTCGCCTGCTCGCTGAAAAAATAGCAGCCTCTCTTTACTTACGTGATGCAGAAATTTATCTCGATGGTTTCGATCATTTTTCACCGCAAGAATATCAAATCATTGGCGAGCTGGCCAAGCATTGCAACAGAGTATCCGTTGCTATGACCACAGATGAATCAGCTTTTGCCAGGATCCAGGATGAACTGGATTTATTTCGGGCATCAAATGAAACTTGTCATATCCTTTTTGACATCACCCATGAATTTGAGATTGAACTGGAACAGCCAGTATTTTTACAACAACCAAAAAAATGGAACAGCCCATCACTAAGGCATTTAGAGCAGAAATTTGATGATCGTCCTGTTCAAGCCTTTCATGGTGAAACTGACATCCATCTTTGTCAAGCGGTTAACCGGCGTGCCGAAATCGAGGGAATTGCCCGCGAGATGCGTCAATTGGTTCGGACAAAAGGGTACCGCTACCGTGATATTGCAATACTAATCAGGAATGGCGGCGATTATCATGAGATTGTCGAGCCTGTTTTTAATGATTATCAAATCCCTTATTTTATCGATCAAAAAAGAACGATGCTTAATCACCCGTTAATTGAATTAATCCGTTCCAGCCTTGAAGTAATTTATTCTTATTGGCGCTATGAACCGATATTTCGGATGATCAAAACGGAATTAATTTATCCGCTTGATGGAACTATCAGGGATATGCGTGAGAAAATGGACAAGCTTGAAAACTATGTTTTGGCTTACGGAATAAATGGCCGCAAATGGACAAGCAAGGATCGCTGGGTATATCGGAACATCAGAGGCCTGGAAATGGAAGCAAAAGTCCAGACAGATGCGGAAAAAGCATGGGAACAAGAGTTAAATGAATTAAAACTGATGATTACGGCACCGTTAATGCGGTTATCACGACGCCTGAAACGGGCCGATACAGGGCGAAAACTTTGTGAAGCCATTTATTTATTTTTAGAGGAATTAGATATTCCGACAAAATTGGAAAGCTGGAAAATGGCTGCTGAAGAGTCTGGCAATCTGATTAAAGCCCGGGAGCATGAACAAGTTTGGAATGCTGTCATCGATCTTCTCGATCAATATGTGGAGGTTTTAGGAGATGACCAGGTGTCATTAAAGTCATTTGCCGACATCCTTGAGGCCGGGTTTGAATCATTACATTTTTCCCTTATTCCACCTGCCCTTGACCAGGTATTAGTCGGTGATTTAGAAAAATCAAGGCTAAATGAGATGAAAGTTGTCTTTGTGGTGGGCATCAATGAGGGAGTTTTGCCGGCAAAGGTTTCCGATGAAGGAATATTATCAGACGAAGATCGTGAAATGCTGTTAATCAATGGCATTACCCTTGCTCCGAGCAGCAAAATTCGCTTATTGGATGAAAACTTTTTAGCCTATAAAGCCTTTACGGCACCGTCTGAATTACTGTATGTCAGTTATCCGCTTGCAAATGAAGAAGGAAAATCATTAATACCCTCATCTTATATTAAAAGATTAAAAGACATGTTTCCCGATGCAGTCGAGCATTTTTATGTTACCGACCCTTCGGAACTTTCAGAGGCAGAGCAGCTAAGCTTTGTCGCTAATGAAACCACTACACTCGCTTATTTAAATGCACAGCTGCAATTGAAAAAGCGAAATTACCCTATTTCTGATTTGTGGTGGGATGTGTACAACTATTACATCGCAAGTCCAGGGGGAAAACAGGCACAAAAAGTATTCTCAAGTCTTTTTTACACGAATCAGACTGTTAAGCTTTCCCAAAAAACAGCAGAAGAATTATATGGAGAAACAATCCAAGCAAGTGTTTCAAGGATGGAACTCTATAACTCCTGTGCCTTCTCCCATTTTGCTCAGCATGGCCTGAAGTTAAGGGAGAGACAAGTATTTCGACTGCAAGCCCCTGATATCGGGGAATTATTTCATGCCGCCTTGAAGCAAATTGCCGATATCGTCAATGAGCAGAAGCTGTCCTGGGCGGGACTCACTAGACAGCAATGCGAGGAATTGGCCAAAGAAGCGGTTAAAACACTGGCGCCAAAGCTGCAAAATGAAATTCTCCTAAGCTCTCAGCGCCATCATTATATTAGACGGAAGCTTGAACAAATTATTACCCGTGCCTCGCTCGTCCTAAGTGAACATGCGAAGGTAAGCGGCTTTTCACCAATTGGGTTGGAATTAAGCTTTGGTCCAAAAGGGAAACTGCCGCCGTTATCCTTTGCTTTGAAAAATGGAAAGAAGATGGAATTAGCCGGCAGGATTGACAGGGTTGACCAGGCCAAGGCAGAGGATAATAATATCTATTTACGGGTCGTTGACTATAAATCAAGTGAAAAGGATGTCAATTTAACCGAGGTCTATTATGGGCTGGCTCTGCAAATGTTGACCTATCTTGATATTGTCATAACTCATTCAAAAGAATTGGTAGAGATAAAGGCAAATCCGGCCGGTGTCCTATATTTTCATGTTCACAATCCGTTTGTGAATGCGACCAAAATGTTGACAAACGATGAAATTGAAACGGAGATTCTGAAAAAATTTAAAATGAACGGCTTAATGGTGAGTGACCCTGATGTTATTCGGTTAATGGATCAATCCCTGGATTCCGGGGATTCACAGGTTATTGCTGCCGGGATCAAAAAGGATGGACAGTTATCGAAAAAATCAAAGGTTGCCACACTAGAGGAATTTGCCGATCTTAGGAAGTATGTACGAGGAATCTATCAGAAAACTGGGAATGCCATCATTGACGGAGAGACGAATATTTCCCCGTATAAATTGAAAAACAAAACACCTTGTACCTTCTGCCCTTTCAAATCGGTATGCCAATTTGATGAATCGATTGAACCCAATCATTACCGAATCCTCACGGCGCATTCTAAGGATAGCGTTATAGAGAAGATAAGAAAGGAGGCCGCACAGCATGAGTAATATGGTTATTCCGGCAAAGCCTGAAAATGTAACCTGGACGGACGACCAATGGAAAGCGATTATGGCAAAAGATAAAGATATTCTTGTCGCTGCTGCTGCCGGCTCTGGAAAAACGGCAGTTCTTGTCGAAAGAATTATCCAAAAAATCCTTTCTCAAGCCGACCCGATCGATGTGGATGAATTGTTAGTCGTTACCTTTACGAACGCCTCGGCGGCAGAAATGCGAAACCGGATCGGTGAGGCGCTGGAAAAAGCGATTGACAATGATCCCCATTCCCGTCATTTGAGAAAGCAGCTGAGTTTATTAAATAAGGCCTCTATTTCTACCCTTCACTCTTTTTGCATGGAGGTCATTCGCAAGTATTATTATTTAATAGATGTTGATCCGGGATTTCGGATTGCTGATGTCACAGAGGCACAACTCATGAGAGAATGAAGTTATCGATGAGCTGTTTGAAGCTGAATATGGGAAGCAGGATAACGAGGCATTTTTCAGCTTGGTGGATGCTTTCACGAACGATCGCAGTGATGCCGCTTTAGAGACGATTGTTCAGACGATATATGATTTTGCCCAAGCGAACCCGGAGCCGCGAAAATATTTAAACAAAATAGCAGAAATGTATAATGTTTCTAACATTAAAAATATGGAAGAACTGCCATTTACTCAAGCCCTCCGGTTTGATATTGGATTACAGCTGGAAGCTGCCCGGGAAATGATCATCCAGGGCTTAGAAATCACCAAGCTTCCGGACGGACCGGCACCAAGGGCGGAAAACTTCTTGGATGATCTGCATATTATTGATACGTTAATCAAAGCCAAACAGGACTCTTGGGAAACCCTTTATCAAGCGATGCAAAGCGTGACCTTTTCGACGGCAAAAAGGTTAAAAAAAGGGGAGTATCATGAAGAACTGACAGCAAAGGCACAGAAGCTGCGAGAGCAGGCAAAGAAAAAAGTTCAGATGCTACAGACGGAATTATTTTCCCGCAAACCGGAAAGCTTTTTGCGCGACATGACAGAGATGTACCCGTTAATCGCAACGCTAACGAATCTGGTGAAAGAATTTTCCAAGCGCTTTGAAAGCGCCAAAAAGGAAAAGGGGCTTGTCGATTACGCTGATTTGGAGCATTATTGCCTTGAGATTTTAACAAAAGAAGTTACCTCCGAGGGGGAATTTATCCCATCAGAGGCTGCCCTTTCGTATCGGCGGCAATTTAAAGAAGTGTTTGTTGATGAATATCAGGATACGAACATGGTTCAGGAAACAATCTTAAAACTAATTGCGAAAGATGAGGAGGCAGCAGGAAATCTTTTCATGGTCGGGGACGTGAAACAGTCAATTTATCGCTTCCGTTTGGCCGAACCGAATTTATTTTTATCGAAATATAATCGCTTCCGGCCTGATGGGGATGCATCAGGGCTAAGAATTGATTTAGCACGTAATTTCCGCAGCCGTAAAGAAGTACTCGAAGGCGTCAATTACTTGTTTAAACAAATAATGGGCGTAAAAGTGGGCGAAATCGAATATGACGAAGCGGCAGAATTGCGAAATGGGGCGCCATATCCTGAAGACGAACAATTTCCAATTGAGCTTATTTTGATTGATCAGAAAGAGGAGGATACGCTGGAAGAGACAGAGAACGAATCGGAAGCCGAAGCGGCACAAGATGTGTTTGATAAGGCTGATCTTGAACAGTCCCAACTGGAAGCAAGGGTAATTGCGGCAAAAATAAAGGATTTGGTGGCGGATGGGGCCCCTGTTTATAATCCGAAAACAAAGTCGGAAAGGCCGCTGAAATATCGTGACATCGTGATTCTACTTCGCTCATTTACCTGGGCGCCGCAAATTATCGAAGAGTTTAAGCAGCAAGGTATCCCGGTTTATGCTGATTTATCAACCGGATATTTTCAAGCGACTGAAGTTGCCATCATGCTGTCATTATTGAGAGTCATAGATAATCCATTTCAGGATATTCCGCTGGCTTCCGTTCTGCGTTCGCCCATTGTCGGTTTAAATGAGGAAGAGCTGGCAAGAATCCGGCTTTATCAAAAGCGCGGTTCATTTTGGGATGCGGTCGCTTCCTTTTGCCTTGATAAAACGAATGAAGCAGAACAAGCCTTTTATGATAAGGTCTGCCAATTCTATACAGCTTTACAACAATGGCGTACCATGGCCCGTCAAGGTTCACTTTCAGAATTAATTTGGCAGCTGTATCGAGATACGAAATTTTATGATTTTGTCGGAGGGCTCCCAGGTGGAAAACAGCGCCAGGCAAACTTACGGGCTCTGTATGACAGGGCGAGAGCCTATGAACAAACATCATTTCGGGGCTTATTCCGTTTTTTAAGATTTATCGAACGCATGATTGATAGAGGCGATGATCTTGGGGCGGCTCGTGCCTTAGGGGAGCAAGAAGATGTAGTCCGGATTATGACCATTCATAGCAGTAAGGGTCTGGAATTTCCGGTTGTATTTATTGCAGGAATGGCGCGGAAATTTAACATGATGGATTTAAAGCAACCGTATTTGCTTGATAAAGAGTACGGCTTTGCCGCCAAGTATGTAAATGTGGAAAAGCGGATCTCCTACCCATCGTTACCGCAACTTGCTTTTAAACGTAAAAAGAAAATGGAGATGCTGGCCGAGGAAATGCGTGTTTTATATGTGGCGCTGACCAGGGCGAAGGAAAAACTCTATTTGACTGCAACGCTTAAAGATGCCGCAAAAACGATGGGGCAATGGAATGAGGATGTCAATCATCAAGAATGGCTGCTGAAGGATTACAGGCGCGCAGCTGTTGCCAGTTATCTTGATTGGATTGGCCCTGCACTGGTGCGTCATCAAGACTGTGAGGTATTAAGAATTACTGAAAAAATGTATGAGCTTGTTCCGGAAGAGATTAGAAAGCATCCTTCAACCTGGAAAATTATTATGACGGCAGCCGCCGAGATTAAGGAACAGGAAATCGAGGATGACTTACAGGAGAATGATTTTATTCGCTTAGTTAAGGAAGAACAAACAATCCCGCTGACCTCAACGTTTGCCAAGGAAATAAACGAAAGACTCTCGTGGAAATATCCTTTTCGCAGTGCGGCAACGCATCGGTCGAAACAATCTGTTTCCGAAATAAAACGTCAACGGGAAATGGCAGACGAACAGAGTGGGACAGATCTTATTAGAAAGTATAAAAAGCCGATTCTCAAACGTCCCAAATTTATGCAGGAAAAGACCTTGAGTCCAGCTGAACGGGGAACAGCCATGCATATGGTGATGCAGCATCTTGATTTGACCAGACCTGTAAATGAAGCGGCCATTTCCGCACAAATCAGGGCAATGGTGGATCGAGAATTATTAACTGAGGAGCAGGCTCAAGTTATTGATGGCAAATTAATCGAGCAATTTTTCCAAACAGATTTAGGAAAAAGATACTTATCCGCTCATGCGGTTCATCGTGAAGTGCCGTTTACCTTGTCTCTAAAGGCTGATGAGGTTTACCATGATTGGCAGGAAGATGATGAATCCATTTTTGTTCAAGGGATTATCGATTGTATGATTGAGGATGAACAAGGTCTTGTGATCATCGATTATAAATCGGACAGCATTACCGACCGATTTAAGGGTGGCTTTGACCAGGCAAAACCGATTTTGGAAGCGCGCTATAAGGTGCAAATTGACTTATATACAAAAGCTATCGAGAAAATTTGGAAACGAAATGTGACGGAAAGGTATTTATTTTTCTTTGACGGAGCCCATATCATCAAACTCGATTCTGAGAAAAGATAAAGAAGACTGACTCTTTGAGTCAGTCTTCTTTTGTGGCTAAAAGGAAATCTATCTGCGCCTCTGTCTTCGTGTTTACGGACTCGCCAACCGGCAAGTTTTTATTTAATTATTTCCCGCTATTGGCTGGTCAATTACGTTTGCATCAAGTACATTTGTTGCACTTAATCCGTTATTCGCCACGATCACCCCGCCGGTATTAAAGCCTCCAGACCCAGCAGACGTTTTAGTTGACGTTTTTGGTGAAATATATAAGGTATCGCCAAATTGAACCACCCCACCGCTAACATTCACAATTTGTACAGGACCGATTATTGCTGGCATAAAACAACATCCTTTTTGGATAAAGTGAAACTTCCATCAGTGGGGTTTTCTTCATCCCCCACTGATGGTTAGTTGAACCAATCGGACCTTTACGGGCAGTTGATCCCCCGCCTAGATTCCTTGTAACTGGGGATTCTCGGGGTCTTACTGCCCGTTAAGGCGGGATAAAATCCGATATAAGCCATACAGTAACATATGCGGTTACCCGATATCCTGTTCATGCCCAGTAGGTAAAAGCTGGCGTATATGCTTAATTCTTGCTTCCATTGCAACATGATGACTATTGCCGATATTAAGCATTGAGGCAGAAGAAATTCCGATGATATTGATATTGTTAACCTTGATGATTGGAGATAAGTGATGGTGAGCAATTGAAATAGATTCATCAATGGGAGGCGGGGAAATGGGGCGGGTAAAGGTTTGAAAGGCTGCAAAATTTCCTTCATCTCCCAAAAATATTTCAGCCTCCCGTTGAACCGCTAGTGCACGTGATAATTTATAGATATAATGAGAGTCACCAATTTGAAAAATGGAAGAATAAGAAACAATAAATACTTTGGCCTTGTCAACAACGGATGTTCTACCGAGCATACTTATCTCACTTCCGGTGCGAGCGGAACAAATGGTCCAATAATTAAGGATTCCGGCGGAGTGTCAAAAATGGAAGCGAGTTGAATCGTGTCAGTATCCCCCACAAAGACCATCGAGGAGCTGGCAACCCCGGTAATATTAATGTTATCGACACAAAGATTGCGGTTGTAAACTTCAAAGATCATTCATTTTTCATTCCTTTCACATGATTTGGCAGATTATTTAGAAATACAAAGACGCCATTCTCAATTTCCTGTTTTAATAATTCAATAATTTGCTCATCAGTCACTTGCTGCTCACTTGCTTGACTAGCTTTCAGATGATAATCAATTCTGGCGGGAAGCTGTTTAATAATATCCTGTTTAATGAAGGATAAATAGGATTCGTTCGGTGGAATGGATAATTTTCTTTGATTATTTTCAATCATTTGCGGTAATTCCGTCTCTAAATATTGATAAATCGCTTCTTCTATTTTCATCGATTTTCGCATGTTTGTTTCAGGTGAAAAAGGGGTGGCTAGTGTTTGATTTTGTACGGCAAAGTCTTCAATTGCTGACATATCATTTGGATTAAGGCCAATATTCAATGTTCCTTCTAGTGTTTCTACCTTTAATTGATCAAATTTATACTCGATTCTGTCTACGTGGATGGCCTTTTTCTCATCTAAATTCTTGATTTGTTGCTGAAGTTTAAGAATAGTTTGTTCAAGTGCTGAAATTCTTTGTTCCTGTGTTTGCATACACATCTGCAGCCATTGAAGGTATTGGTAAAGATCCTGAGTCATGTCGATCACCCCATTCACGATCTATTTTCGGGCCGTTTCGTGGCGCTTAACTGCTGTTTACCTTTCCTGCAGTCCTTACAGGTGCCTGCAATGGAACAGAAGGTATTTCTTGTAGGGTGGGAGGGGTCAGCCCATACTGTTTAATAGCAGTCGGTGCTGATTTGAGAAAGCCGCCGGTATTAAACAGGTTTGCTTGCGGTTTAATGATACCGGCACTGCCAATTTGAATGACAGAAGAGTTTGTGACACCGCCAATTTTTATGGTATTAATATGAATCGACTGCTGGATATAAAAATTCATTTTCAGCCCACCCAGAAATTACATATTGAAAGCATTATTTTGGTCAATCATATCCGGGTCAAATGTGTTGGTCGAGCTCAAGTTATTATCGACGCGCAAACGTTCACCAGTATTAAAGGAACCTGCGCCCGAAAATGTCTTTGCATTTGAGAAAGGCATAATTTTATAGACATCGCCAATATGAAAAACCGAACTGTTGCCAAGAGTGATCACCTGAGCTACTCCTACAATGGCTGGCATAAATAACACCCTTCCCTTATATTTCTATTCATATCCTATGTATGGGCGAAAGTAATGTGATTAATTAGCCCAAAAAATATATTTGTTAGATTGTCTCATATCCTTTATTCTAAATAAGAAGCTATTTTATCAAGGGGGATTCATATGAAGTTTGTAACGGCAAAAAAAGAGGCAGAAATTTTTGTTGGCTTACTTGATGACGATCTGCAGAAGATCCTCGTGCTACATCAAGCAGAGGCGGCGAGAACGGGGAAAAAGCGTTTCCCAGCATCAATGCTTGACTGTATTGCCGCCGGAGAAGAGTTTATTAATCAGGTCAGTCAACTGCTCGATTGGGTACAAACACAGGAAGGAGCCGCTTCTTTTTATCTCCCGATCGAGGAGGTAACATTACTTGCCCCGATTCCAAGACCAGCGAAAAATATTTTTTGTGTAGGTAAAAATTATGCTGAGCATGCGATTGAATTGGGAAGTGCAGCTGATATCCCTGAACATGTCATGGTCTTTACAAAGGCACCGACGACAGTCATCGGTCCGAATGCGGTGGTGTTAAATCATCAGGACGTAACATCACAGCTTGATTATGAGGGTGAATTGGCTGTTATCATTGGTAAAAAAGGAAGGGCCATTAAACGCGAAGAAGCATTGGACCACGTTTTTGGCTATACCATTCTAAATGATGTGACCGCCAGAGACCTGCAATCAAGGCATAAGCAATTTTTTATCGGTAAGAGTTTGGACACAACTGCGCCCCTGGGACCGTGGATTGTTCATAAAAATATGATTGATAATCCTAATGATTTAAACATTGAAACAAAAATAAACGGAGAAGTAAGACAGAGTTCCAATACAAAGCATTTCATTTTTTCGGTTGAAGAAATTATTTCTGTCTTATCAGCAGGAATGACGCTTGAACCAGGAGATATCATCGCAACTGGTACTCCTGCCGGTGTAGGGAAAGGCTTTAAACCGCCAAAGTTTTTACAGCCAGGGGATAAAATGGAAATTACAATTGAAAAAATCGGAACCCTCGTAAATGAGATCGAACATTAATAAATATCATTAATAGCATTATCACTGTAATTAATTGCTTTTTCTTCGAAATTTTTAGAATCCTATGATATGATAGTCTCGAACTATTACATAGGAGGAAAATATATGATACATGGACATGTCACTGCATGGGCGTTAGCGCTTATATTATTTATTGTTGCCCTTATTCTCCTGTCTAACGGAAAGACGAAGGGGGCAAAAATGGTGCAAATGATTTTACGGGTACTTTATCTGATTATTGTTGCTACAGGTGTTGGGCTTCTCTTCAAATTAACTAATATCAATGCGATGTATATATTAAAAGCAGTCGTGGGTTTATGGATTATTGGTCTGTTTGAAATCATTCTCAGTCGAGTTGCCAATAAACGCAGGACCTCCGTTTTTTGGTTCCAATTTGTGATTGCCTGGGCGCTTGTATTATATTTAGGCTTTGTGAAGCTGCCAATGTCCATTTTTTATCCTGTATAAAAAATAAAAAGCTGTCAAATGGAGGTTCCCATCTGACAGCTTCTCTTTTTAGGAAATTAATTTTTCAATAATCAATCGTTTACCTGTATTAATCGTGAATTCAAAGCGGTCATTTATTTTTTCATAATAACAAAAATGGTGCTGTACATTACAAATTTCATTTTGATTATCGAAGACCATAAAATTTACTCCATCCTTACGATTTTCATCGGATAGAAAAGATAAATGGTTGTAACAATAAATACAATCAAAAATGGAAAAATTTAATGAATTTAACGTCGTGACGAATTGGATAAACGCATCATCGTTGATTCCTTCTAAAAGCCTTTCTAGTGAATAGATTAAATGCTTTCTAATTCTAACACGATCATGATCACGAAGCATCATAACCTCATTACCAATGCGGATTTTTCCTGCTTCATATAAAATACCTTTTTTCCAACGATTCATCCGGTATATTTCCATCTCCTGCTGGAGAAAATCTTCCAACATGACAGCTTCTTCCGTTTCCTCATCAAAAAAAATCCACTGATCATTTATTTGTTCAACAGTTCCTTCTGTATAGGCCCTGTTTTGTATATCATAAAGGTGCATTCGTTGTTGTCGATTCATCGTTAACCTCCATGTCAGATGTTTCATTTTTCTTTTTAGACATCTTCCTGGAATTTTATAACCCATCGTAGTTGGAAAATTTTGTTTGTGGCAAGTGCAAAGGAGGGGCCGCAATTGTCAGCCGATTGATAAAATCTCATTTGAATGTTTAATATTCAAGTTAATTTCCCCTATCTTAAAATATTCCGATTTTCGCCATTCTGATACTTTGTTATGTTAGTAGCCTATATAAAATGGGCAGTCTGGAGAAAAGAAGATAAAATTTGGAATAACTACTTTCATAGATTAAAATGGTTGTAGGGAAGAGGGGGTAAATGAATGTTCAAACGAATGATTCCTATTTTCATATGCCTGTTATTAGTTTCAGCCATTCCTGCCAATGCAGAAATTAAGAAAGAAGACCGTTTGTGGCAGGATGAATCGATTTATTCCATTATGATTGACCGCTTTAATGATGGTGATACGAAAAATGATTTCGGAGTCAATACAAGAGAACCGTTAGCGTATAATGGCGGCGATTTACAGGGAATTATCGATAAACTAGATTACATACAGAGCATGGGCTTTACGGCCATTCGCTTAACACCCATTTTCGCTAATGCCAAAAATGGCTATCACGGATATTGGGTCACGGATTTTTATAAAGTGGACGAGCATTTCGGGTCACTTGAAACGTTCAAGCAGCTTGTAAAGGAAGCTCATAAGCGGAAAATGAAAGTTTTACTTGATTTTGTCACCAATAATGTTGCTACAAGCCATCCATGGGTGAGTGATGCAGGGAAACAGAATTGGTTCCATCCGAAAAAAAGTACTGTAAACTGGAATAATCAACAAGAGGCGGAAAATGGCTGGGCTGATGGGTTACCTGATTTAAATCAGGAAAATCCGGAGGTCAAACAATATTTGCTCGACGCGGCGAAATGGTGGATAAAAGAAACAAATATTGACGGCTATACCCTCCCTGAGGTAAATTATGTGCCGGTAAGCTTTTGGAAGGATTTCTCGGCTGCTATGAAACAAGAAAAAACGGATTTCTTTCTAATGGGAATTCCTGCAAAAGCAACGGTTATCGATCTGAAAAGCTATCGAAACGCCGGCTTGGATACGGTATTAGATTTTACTCGCAGTCAAGAGCTCCGCAAAGTTTTTGCTGCGACTAATCAGCCGCTACCGGAAGAATATACAGATGCTGCAAAGGACCAATCAGTAAATGTTACAGTAAATTTTTTGGACACTGAAGATACGGCGAGATTTACCCGCGATATTGTCAAAAAGCGGCAGTTTCCAGGTACCCGTTGGAAAACGGCGTTAACATATTTATTTTCAACGCCTGGTATTCCGTTCATTTATTATGGGACGGATATTGCATTAAATGGCGGTGAAGTTCCCGATAATCGACAGCCGATGAATTTTCGGGCAGAAAAAGAACTGATCGATTACATCAGTAAAATTAGTGAATTGCGAAATCAGCTGCCCTCTTTAACGCGGGGAACGTTTGAAATGCTTTATAACCAAAATGGACTGATGGTTTATAAGAGAATTTATAAAGGGGAAACAACCGTCATTGCGATTAATAATACGACTAAATCACAAAAGGTTACCTTGACAACTGAGCAGCTTGAAGGTGGTAAAGAACTGCGCGGTTTGTTGAATGGAGACCTAGTGCGCAGCCATAATGATCAATATGTGCTCATTATCGATCGGGACATTTCCGAGCTTTACGTCCTTGCCGAAAAAACAGGGATAAATATACCATTTATTGGATCATTAGTGCTGGTTGTTGTCTTATTCCTGGTATTTTTATTATTTATTCTTAAAAGAAGAAATCGAACGATAGTTGATTAAAAAAAGGCAGTGGTGAACTTTCACCGCTGCCAATTTTAGCTAATGCTTGTTCCGAAGGCGCTTGCGCTTTTCTTACCGATAATTAATAAATTGAACATCGATACTTAAGTCGGCATCACGAACTAAGGAAATAATTTTTTGCAGATCATCGCGGCTTTTGCCACTGACACGGATTTGATCATCCTGCAGTTGGCTTTTCACTTTTAGGCCGCTGTTTTTAATGATTGTATTAATTTTCTTGGCATTCTCTTTGTCAATCCCTTGGACAAGCTTTGCCCGCTGCCGGACTGTGCCTCCGGAAGCTTTCTCGATTTTGCCATAATCAAGGTTTTTGATGGGCACGCCTCTTTTAATTAATTTACTAAGAAGAACGTCCTTTAGCTGCTCCATTTTGTATTCATCATCGGAAATCAGAACAAGCTCTTCTTTATCAAGTGAAACTTCACTTTTACTGCCTTTAAAATCATAACGGGTAGTAATTTCCTTCATCGTTTGTGTAATTGCATTGGTGACTTCGGAAAAATCCACTTTCGATACAATATCAAATGAACTATCTTTTGCCATGGCCAGCCCTCCATTTTTTAGCACATTATAACAACTTTCATCCGTAAAAGTTTCCCTTCATGGCTTCATTATAGTAAAATAAGCACTAGTTTTACAACCTAAAGAAAGCTCCAAAAGGAAAGGGGAGTTATCATTGACATTAAAAGAATTAGTCGGTCAAACTACCATTTTAACTGTGGCACGTAAAGCGCCCTTCGGCTATTTTTTAACAGATGGAAATGAAGATGTTTTATTACATAAAAATGAAACGGATCAACAATTGGAAGAGGGGCAACAAGTTGAGGTTTTTCTTTATGTCGATTCTGAAGGGAGACCTACAGCTTCAACTGTGATTCCTGAGGTCTCCATCGGACACTATGCATGGGTGAAGGTGACGGATGTAAAACCGGATATTGGTGTGTTTTTGAATATTGGTTTGCAAAAGGATATTTTGCTGGGGAAGGATGATCTTCCGGTTCATAAATCAGTCTGGCCGGAAGCGGGCGATATGCTCTACATTACCCTTCGAGTAAACCGCAGTTATCTCTTATATGCAAAGCTTGCCAGTGATCAAGTGATTCAAGCGATTTCCACAAAAGCAACGCGGTCAAGCTTTAATAAAAATGTTCAGGGGTATATTTACCGAACAGCTAAAGTAGGCAGCTGGATCTATACGCTTGAAGGCTTTAAGGGCTTCATTCATGAATCACAACGAAACCAAGAACCTCGTCTCGGTGAAAAGGTGGAGGGGCGAATTATTGATATTAAAGAAGATGGAACGATTAATGTGTCACTCCTTGCCCGTAAACAGGATTCGCTGGAATTGGATGCCGCCCGTATTTATGAATATTTGATGAGCAGAAATGGAGCCATGCCTTATACGGATAAAAGCATGCCGGAGGATATAAAGGAACGTTTTGGTTTAAGCAAGGCAGCTTTCAAACGGGCATTGGGAAAATTGATGAAAGAAGGAAAAGTATATCAAGAAGGCAGCTGGACATATGAAAAGAAAAATAGTTAAAGTCCGGCACATATCCTTTTTCAAAATGACAGACACTAATATTGACAGCATTTGAAAGGGGTAGGTCGTTTTGCCACATACGTCAGATAATGATAAGAAGGCACAGGACAACAACGCATTACGTCATGAAAAAAATATGATTCGCGAAAAAAACCGCCAAGCCGGGAAAAATCAGTACTCGAAAAAGACCGACCATAAGTAAGGAGTGAGGTACCGCCTCACTCCTTTACTTGTCACCCTTAATCAAGGCTTCTTATGCAAGTTGATTTAAAAAGAATATCGAGATTGTTCCTGCACCGGTATGAGCACCGATGGCAGCGCCAATCGAGGAAACATAAACTTCTTTAGGATGAAATTCCGCTTCAATCATCGCTTTTACTTCAAGCGCTGTTTCCTCGGTATCAGCATGGCTGATGCCGATTATTTGTTGATCAAGGTTGCTGCCGCGTTCTTTCATCAGTTCAATGATCCGGCGAAACACCTTCTTTTGACCACGAATTTTTTCAATCGGAACAAGCTTTCCATCTTCGACATTTAAGATGGGCTTAATATTCAATAAACCTCCCAGAAAGGCCGATGCTTTTGAGAGTCTGCCCCCCTTTGCCAAATAATCTAAATCCTCCACGGTAAAGAGATGTTCCATATGAAGGGCTCTAAATTTTATATCCTCGACAATCTCTTCTTTAGGGACATTGGCGGCTGCCTGTCTTGCCGCTTCCATAACAATAAGTCCCTGTCCCAATGAGGCACATTTTGTATCAATAATGGTTAAGTGAAAGTTCGGATATTTTTCCTTGACTTGGTCAAGAATCATAACAGCGGTAGAATATGTTCCCGACAATTGTGAGGAAAAAGCAATATAGATACCATCTTCATTTTTTTTCGCCATCTCTGTAAAAACTTGTTCGAATAAGAGTGGAGAGGCTTGCGATGTTTTCGGGACGATCCCATTGCGAATCGCAGTATAAACGGTTTTAGGATCAATGTTTTTAACATCTTCATATTCTTCACCATTTATGTGGACATTTAATGGAATAAGTGTAACATTATGTTGTTGGTAAAAACTTTTGGGTAAATCACATGCGCTGTCAGCTAGAATTTTAACTTGCATGTTGCTCACCTGCTTTCAACGAAATTTCTATAATTTTAAGTTTATCGGTTTCAGGTAAAAAAAACAATTATCTAACTAACATCTCAGAAAATAAAGGGGGAATTTCATATGTGGCTGGAAATAAAAAAAATCGCCATTGTGATCACCGGTGCTTTTTTAACGGCGCTGGCAATGAACTTATTTCTTATACCTGCAAATGTATATTCTAGTGGTTTTACCGGAATTGCCCAATTACTCTCAAAAATTTTATCCGATTACACGCCAATACATTTATCAATTGGCTTACTATTAGTCCTGCTGAACATTCCAGTTGCGATCCTAGGCTGGAAAAAGGTTGGCAAATCATTTACGATTTATAGTATTATTAGTGTTGCCCTGTCGTCGATCTTTATCGACTTGATTCCGGTCAAGCAAATGTCACATGATATTTTGCTAAATGCTGTTTTTGGCGGGGTCATTCTTGCAGTCGGAGTAGGGATTACATTAAAATGGGGGGCATCAACTGGCGGACTTGATATTATCGCATTGGTATTATCGAGATCGAAAGATAAACCGATAGGACCTTATATGTTTGCCTTAAATGGCGTTATTATTGTCACGGCAGGATTTGTTTACGGTTGGGAAAAAGCACTTTATACGCTTGTTTTCTTATACGCTTCAACAAGAGTGGTCGATGCTATTCATACAAGTCATGCCAAACTGACGGCCTTTATTATTACGAAAAAGGCGGAAGAGATGAAAAAGGCGATCCATGCCAAACTTGTCCGCGGAATCACGATGATTCCGGCTAAGGGAGCCTTTTCAAACGAAACAAGAGATATGCTGATGATTGTCATTACACGTTACGAGCTGTTTGATTTGGAAAGGGTGATCCACGAAGTGGACCCAAATGCCTTTACCAACATTGTCCAAACAACAGGAGTTTACGGATTCTTCCGAAAGGAATAATAGAAGAAAAGCAGGTGCACCATGTTTTAGGGTGTACCTGCTTTTCTCTTTAAGTGATTTGATCAAGCTCTTGTTGCATTTCTTGGAGCTGTCTTTGTTCCGCAAAAGTGGAGTTGGCAAAAGCAGAACGCAGAGCATTTTTTGCTTTTGACACAGCACTCTCACGGTCGGCAGGGTCGGCAGATTTTGCCATCTCAACAAATCTTCGGGCATCTTGGAATAATTGGTTACCCATTGTTAAAATCCTCCAAATGAGGAGTTATCTTCATTGGCCATTTTCCGAGCCTCAGCTTCAGCATAGGTCATTTTGTAAGGAATCCTTTCAGCATGCTTGGTAACGGAATCCTTTCCCTGCTGGACAAAGCGTCGCGATTTGTTCGATCTACCCATTCGAATCCCTCCAATATGCTTAAAAGCTCTTTTGAAACAGCGCTGCTGTCTCAAGTCTAGTATGCACGATTAAAGGACGATTCATTTAGGTAAACAATGGCGACCAACTAGTTATTTTAGCTTTAACAAATCTTCAAGGTATGACGCAACCCCATCATCTTCGTTTGGCAAGGTGACGTCATTAGCGATATTTTTCAGTTGATCAATCGCGTTTCCCATCGCAATTCCATGGCCGGCATATTCAATCATTTCTAAATCATTGTCTTCGTCACCAAAAGCAATCACTCTTTCTGCCGGAATTCCATAGTAATCAGCAGCTTTTTTTAATCCGACCGCCTTATTTAAACCAGCTTTAATAATTTCAATCACATTCCATGGCGTTGCCCAGCTGCGCTGTTCAATTACTTCTGCATGAACGCTTGACAAGTGGTCACGAATTTTTTGCAGTTGATCCTCTTCTGTATGGATCAGCATGCTCGTCGGTGAGTCATGGAGATAACGTATTAAATCTCCGGTAGTAATTTTCGGATTGCCATAACTAAAAATTTCCAGCAATTTCTCGTCATGATAGTGAAAATAAACATCGTCGATGACCTCGGCAATAATGTTATGCAATTGAAAGCTGCTGCATGCCTCAACGATGTCTTTAGCCACCTTTACATCTAGCGGTTCATGATAAAATCCCCAGTTTGCCTGCTGCGGATGATGGGTAAAGGCACCGTTAAAGTTGACAATTGGCGTATCCAATTGCAATTCCCGATAATACATTTCGCTTGAACGATATGGTCTTCCGGTTGCAATCATCACCAAATGACCTTCTTCTTTTGCTTTTTGCAGTACCTTTTTGGTTTTCGGCGAAATGGTTTTATCATTTTTCAATAATGTTCCATCTAAATCTAAGGCAATTAAGTGTCTTTGTACCATTAGAAGACTCCCTCACTTTTAGTCCATTATGCATTGCTTTAGGAAAAAACGCAATTTCATGTTAAACTACTGACAGGAAATTTATTTTCCTTTAAACACTATGTTAACAATTTTATATCGGGACTGTAAAAAAATTCACACTCAGCTGCTAGGAAACCGTATCTGTGTGATGGAAAAAAGTTCTTTTGATATAATAGGATATATAGATATAAAAGGAGTGAAGAAAACATGAATGAGGAATTAAAAGAGAATATAATGGGGGCTCTGGAGCTTGTTATTGATCCTGAGCTTGGCATAGATATTGTTAACTTAGGTTTGGTGTACAACCTGGAAATGGATGACGAAGGCATTTTGACTGTTACGATGACATTAACAGCAATGGGTTGTCCGCTTGCTGGAACAATCGTAGATCAAGTGAAAAGGGCATTGGCGGATATCCCCGAAATTAAAGATGTGGATGTCAACATTGTTTGGAATCCGCCATGGAATAAGGACATGATGTCACGCTATGCAAAAATTGCTTTAGGAATTCGCTAAGGAGTTACAGTTACATGAATAATAAAGTGATCTTAGTCAGCTCCAATCAGCTTGGCGGGGGCGATCAAATCTTAGGAGAAAACATTTTAGAAACATTTTTCACGATTTTAAAGCAAAGGGACGACCTTCCTGCGGCTGTTTTTTGCATGAACAGCGGGGTCTTGACGATGACAGAAGAGTCACTCGTTTCCGTCCACTTAAAAGAACTTGAGCAAAAGGGTGTCGCTATTTTAGCGTGTAAAACATGTGCCGACCATTATGGGGTCAGTGAAAAATTAACCGTCGGTAAGATAAGCGGCATGGGAGATTTTATTGAACTGGCCGCAAAATATGAGGTATTAACCATTTCCTAAACAGCAGTTTCTACTGCTGTTTTTACTTAATTCCTTCCTTGTCTACTTAACGGTTTCCATGAACATGAACCGCTTTACAAACTCGCAGATAGCAGATTTTGGCGGGAATTCCCAATCTGGCGAAAGTGTGAGATAGTTCACTTTTCCCAAGCATAAACAGCTTTATAATATTGGATATTAAGGCAATTTTGGCCGAAATAGCCGTATTAGGAGGCGTTTGAAATGGATTTTAGCCGGGACTTTAATAAAGATCCGTTTATTGTCATTTGGGAATTGACCCGGGCTTGTCAATTAAAGTGTCTGCATTGTCGTGCCGATGCACAATATACAAGAGATCCCAGGGAGTTAACCTTTGAAGAAGGAAAAAACTTAATCGATCAAATATATGAAATGAATAATCCGCTGCTTGTGTTTACTGGTGGTGACCCGCTGATGCGGCAGGATGTATTCGACATTGCTAAATACGCGGTCGATAAAGGGGTACGGGTTTCGATGACACCTAGTGCAACCCCAAATGTGACGCTTGAAGCGATGCGTAAAGCGAAAGAGGTTGGTCTTTCTCGCTGGGCCTTTAGTCTAGATGGACCCACTGCCGAGATCCATGACCATTTTCGCGGGACAGCTGGCTCGTTTGACCTGACGATCGAAAGGATAAAGTATTTACATGAGCTGGAAATGCCAATTCAGATCAATACCGTTGTCTCCAGGTATAATTATGAGCATCTGGAGGAAATGGCAAAATTAGTGGAAGAGTTAAATTGCGTCCTTTGGAGCGTTTTTTTCCTCGTACCAACAGGGAGAGGGCAGGTAGCTGACATGATATCTCCGGTAGAGCATGAAAAGGTGCTGCGCTGGCTGTATGATCTTAGTAAGCAAGTTTCGTTTGATATTAAAACAACCGAAGCAATGCACTATCGTCGAGTTGTCATTCAGCAGAAAATGCGGGAAGCGAAAGCGAAGACTAACGAAATCGATTATCTAGCGGCATTAACCGAAAAAGGGCTGACCGGATCGATTGATGGCTTAGGCAGGGCACCGAAAGGCGTTAATGATGGGAACGGCTTTGTATTTATTTCCCACATTGGCGATGTTTATCCGAGTGGTTTGCTCCCGGTTAAGGCTGGAAATGTTCGGGAAACTCCGCTTGCGGAAATTTATCGGGAGTCCCCCATTTTCAAGGCACTAAGAAATCCGGATGGCTTTAAGGGCAAATGCGGTGTTTGTGAATTCCGCTATGTCTGCGGCGGGTCAAGGTCAAGAGCCTACGCCATGACCGGAGACTACCTCGAAAGTGAACCATTCTGCGTTTATATTCCTAAGGCATTAAGGGAAAAGCAAGGACAATAAAGAGAAATATCATGAATAAAAGATGGTCGGGCGCTCAAGAACCCACCATCTTTTATCATAAGTCAATAAAAATATTATCATAGTGTTTAAAGTATTAGTCTTTTTTTTGTCATCATTTGATACAATAGTGATAACACGTTTCTTTAATATAACGGAGTTGAATTCAATGGAAAAAACCATTATCAAGGATAAATTAACCAGACCTTTACGGGATTTAAGAATCTCAGTTATTGACCGCTGTAATTTTCGCTGTCAATATTGTATGCCTGCTGATCAGTTTGGTCCTGATTTTGAATTCTTACCTCGAAGTGCTTTGCTGACATATGAAGAGATTGTGAGAGCTGCCAATATATTTGTTCAATTGGGGGTCGAAAAAATCCGCCTGACCGGTGGTGAACCGCTGTTAAGACGGGATTTACCAACTCTGGTAGAAAAGCTTGCCCAAATAGACGGATTAGCTGACCTTGCCTTAACGACGAATGGTGTCCTTTTACCAAAATTAGCCTGGGAGTTAAAGAAGGCTGGTTTACAGCGAGTAAATATTAGTCTGGACAGCTTGGATGACAAGCTTTTTGGAAAAATAAACGGGCGAGGAGTCGCAATTGGTCCGGTACTTGCCGGTATAGAAGCAGCAAAGCAAGCAGGACTTCGAATCAAAATTAATATGGTGGTTAAGAAAGGGTTAAATGAATCAGAAATTATTCCGATGGCAAAATATTGCAAAGCGAACGGCTTAGAACTTCGTTATATTGAATTTATGGATGTCGGTTCGACAAATGGCTGGAAAATGGATGATGTTGTCACCAAACGGCAAATCTATGAACTGTTAGAACAACATTTCGAGCTGGAGCCTGTTACTCCTGCTTATTATGGAGAAGTTGCCAAACTTTACCGCTACAAGGATCAGAACATCAATGTAGGGTTTATTACTTCAGTGTCTGAATCTTTTTGCTCAAGCTGTACTCGTGCCAGACTGTCTGCCAATGGACAGATTTTTACTTGTCTATTTAACGGAAATGGCCATGATATCCGCAATTTTATGCGGAATGGCGCTACGGATGAACAATTATCTGAGCGGATTAGCACCATTTGGAATGGACGCGATGACCGATATTCCGATGAACGAACTGCTGGGGTTAACAACGACCGCAAGAAAATTGAAATGTCTTACATTGGCGGCTAAAAACAGAATTCACTATCATTTTAGTTAAAAAATGAGCCTGCAGATATACTGGCAGGCTCATTATTCACTACATATATCTCGGAAACAAAATATTATTTTCGAGATGGACATGCATAAAGGTTAATCCTTCTAATGCCTCCAACCGGGCATAAACTAAACGATAGGTACCGCAAGCGTCAAGCGGTAAAGCATAGTCGGAAGTAATGGAGCGGATTTGTCTTAAAATCTCACCGCATTGGTCATGTTCTTTTTCAAGCTCAACAATCTGATTGATTGCTTCTTGACGATTTTCAATTGTTCCCTTTTCAAGCTGTCTAATTAACGGAAAGACGGTTGCCTCTTCTTTTTCCATATGCTCAAGTAACTCTTTCTTGAATTCATTAAAAAGCTCATAGACCTTTAAAAGCTCTGGATGATTATCACCATGAACGCGGGAAACCTTCGTCACATAGGGGCTAAGGTTCTTTAATTCTTCTTCAGATACTCGATGATAATTTTCAATCACATGATCGATAATGGTGTCAGAATTAGAATCGGTCCAAACGGTTACATCTTTTTCTTCATCTTGGTATTTTTCGAAAACTTCTTTTAATTCTTCCAGCACTGTATCGATATCAAGCCCACGTTGGGAAACTGCCTGTGATAAAGGGATATTTCCGCCACAGCAAAAATCGATGCGCTTCTTTTTAAAGATATCGCTTGTTTTAGGTAATTCATTCACTATATCTCTAACTAAAGAATCAGCTGTAAATGGAAAAGACATTAGGAAATCCTCCTTTGAATCGTAAAGTTTAATAATTACTAACATAATCATAATCCAAACGAGTAAAAAACAAGGTGACCGGCATCACACTTTTGCTATGTTTTTTTCTTCTTTGTGAAATCCATTAGCGTTTTCAAATTATAGGGTTATAATGAATATTGAGATTTTGAACTGTTGAGATAGGAGCCGATGAAATTGTTTGAAAGAAGACAACCCATTCCAATTGCAGATGCAGTAAAAAAAATTATTGCTTTTCCACACCAAGCAGTAATTGAGCATGTTCCCATTGAGGAAAGTTATGGTCGTTTTTTGGCTGCGGATTTAACAGCCACCCATGATGTTCCCCATTTTGACCGATCACCGTATGATGGGTTTGCTATCCGTTCGATCGACACTGAAGGGGCGGGCATATCCAACCCGGTTGAATTCGAAGTGATTGATCACATTGGTGCAGGAGCAGTTTCTGCAAAAATAGTCAGCAGGAACCAGGCAGTCCGGATTATGACCGGTGCGATGATGCCTGAAGGAGCCGATGCGGTCGTTATGTTTGAAGTGGCACATACGTACGAAAAAAACGGAGTTCCTTTTATGTCTATTAAGCGCAGCATTAAAAAGGGCGAAAACGTTTCTTTCAGAGGAGAGGATGCCAAGGAGGGAGAGGTACTTGTCAAAAAAGGAATATCGATTAACCCAGGAATTCAAGCTATGCTTGCGACTTTTGGCTACAACCAAGTACCAGTGGCTAAAAAGCCGCTTGTTGGTCTATTTGCTACCGGTACCGAATTACTGGAAGTTGATGAGCCTTTAGTGCCCGGAAAAATTCGTAATAGTAACTCCTATATGATTGCAGCACAAATTGCCAGATCTGGGGGAACCTGTCGTTACTTCGGTAAACTTCCGGATGAATTTGATACGTGTTTTACGGCAGTTAAGAATGCAATCGATAAAGTAGATTTTCTGATTACGACAGGAGGAGTGTCTGTTGGCGATTATGACTTTCTTCCGGAAATTTATCAAAAATTAGGCGCTGAAGTCCTTTTTAATAAAGTAGCCATGCGTCCTGGCAGTGTGACAACCGTTGCCCGTCATAACGGCAAGCTGTTATTTGGACTTTCCGGCAATCCATCAGCATGTTATGTCGGGTTTGAATTGTTTGTTAGACCCGTTATTCGAATCGCCCTTTGTTCGCCAAAGCCACATCTAAGAAAGGAAAAAGCAATCCTTGAAGCAGACTTTCCAAAAGCGAATCCATTTACAAGATTGGTCCGCAGCACCGTTTATTTGGAGGATGGAAGATTAAAGGTGGTTCCTAGCGGATTAGATAAATCAAATATAATTATGAGCCTTTCTGGGGCTAATGCTTTGACGATACTGCCTGGGGGGACGAGAGGTTTTACCGCGGGCAGTGAAGTTACGGTACTCTTGCTTGAAGATCAGACTGGTAGTGAATGGCCTTGGTAAATGCTGTTGTTTTTCAAGTTGTTGGGTTTCAAAATAGCGGGAAAACAACGTTTATTAGGAAATTAATAGAAACTCTAGCTAATAATGGAGTAAAAACAGCAGTCATCAAACATCACGGTCATGGCGGAAAACCGGATGTCCTGGAACACAAGGATTCCAGTAAACATGTCAGTGCCGGTGCTGTAGCAGCGATCGCAGCTGGTGATGGCCGCTTGCTTCTTCAAGCAGAAGGACAGGAATTAAGTTTGCCAGAGCAAATACAACTGTTAGATTTCTTCCACCCCGATTTGATTTTGATTGAAGGTCATAAGTTTTCGGGATATCCGAAGGTGGTATTACTAAAAGAAATCGGCGATGTCGATTTATTGCATAGGTTGACAAACATTAAGGCGGTCATATACTGGCAGGAAGAAATAAAGGATTTGGTCAAAGGATGGTTCGATCTTCCATGCTTTTCCATAAATGATCGATCTGCCGAACAATTTATTGTCGAGAGATGTACCGATGCTGTACATAAGAATAAGTAGCAGAATACTAAATCAGGTAAAGGAAAAAATCGGCCACTCGGGCCGATTTTTTATATAAAAAGGTTAATCAATCTTACAAATTTCTACTGGGCAATCCTCACAGTCAACTTCTTGTTTTAAATACTCTACATCGTGAACTGTAATCGTACCCTTTGCAATCGAGATAATTTCATGTTTTTTCAAATCACTGAGCAGCCGGTTTACTACCTCCCTCGAGGTACCGCAGAAATTGGCTAATTCCTGATTCGTCAACGGCAAGTCAATGACTATCCCATTGCTGGCAGTGATTCCATAGCTGTTGCAAAGACGTATTAAGGTTGAGTATAAGGCCCCTTTTTTTCCGTACAAAACAAGATCACGAAACTTTGTTTGTGTTTTTCGCGATTGCAGGCTCATCCATTGGATGAATTCAAAAGAAAGGGGAAGATCCTCTGATAATTTTTTCTCGAGTTCCTCTCTCATAATAACCGCTACTTCACCACTCTCGGCGACACGAGCACTTAATAAATACCGCGGCGAAGAAGAGAACAAGTTTAACTCGCCGATAAAATCACCATGGCTGCACATTCTTAAAGTAAGCTCCCGGCCATCGGGGATAATTTTACTCAGTTGAAGGACACCGCTTTGGACAATAAATAGTTCCTCAGCATGACTTCCCTCCCGGAATAAGAAGTCCCCTTTTTTCATTTTTTTAACGTAGTGAACCAGTTCAAAAAGACGTGAGAGTGTAACTGGAATTTCATTGATTGACTGCTGCATAATTTTAACCACCTTTACAGGTACGAATCAGGCCTGAAAATGAAACTGTTCGGTGAAATTAACATGATATTACCATAAGTATATTGTTTACAAGGAATAAATAGCAATAATTGTAGAATAAATTCATATAATCTTCATAAAAAGTATTTCTTAGGAAATAATGTCGATTCGTTAGTCAAATTGAAAGAAATTCCTTTATTGGACCGATATTAAAAGGTAATACTACAAATGTTAATAATAAGGAGGGATGAAAATGGGACAAAATCGACAATTTAAACCGGGAGACAAGGCACCGAATAACGGTGTCTATATTGAAGTCGGAGATACAGGGAGCAATGTGATTAACCCTAAAAAAATAAAGCTTAAAGCCGGAGATCCATTTCCAGAAAACTCAAATGATGAGAGGGTTTGGACCTATCAAAGGAAACCATGATAGAAAAAGATAAAGTCATCCCAAAATGGATGGCTTTATCTTTTACTTTTAATGGAGGATTTTCTATAATAAAGTTAATAGGTCAAAAAAGGTCAAAGGATGTGAAAAATGTGGATATAAACCGGATGACAGAGCGGCTGCAACAAGGGATTATGGACGCACAGACATTAGCAATTAAAAAGAATCACCAAGAAATTGATGAGGCCCATTTATTCTTGTGCTTAATCGATCAAGAGGATAGCTTGATTTCCATGATATTGGAACGAACTGGAGTCCCTTCGCAAGAAGTGAAGGAACGTTTATTAAAGTCACTAGCGAAAAAGCCTGAAGTTAGCGGGAGTGGAGCTGAGCAGGGAAAACTTTATATCACTAATAAAATGCAAAAGTTATTGGTTAATGCTGAGGAATTTGCCAAAAATTTCTCCGATGAGTATATTTCCGTCGAACATATTCTGTTAGCTGCTGTTAATGCAAGTGAATCCGAATTAAAAAAAATCATCCAATCCTATGGCCGTTCTGCCGAAGACATTCTCAAAACAATAAAAGAGATAAGGGGGAATCAAAGGGTGACATCACAAAATCCGGAATCTGGATACGATGCGTTGAAAAAGTACGGAAGGGATCTTGTCGCAGAGGTAAAGGCGGGTAAGCTGGATCCGGTGATCGGCAGGGATGCGGAAATCCGTAATGTGATTCGAATTTTATCACGGAAGACAAAAAATAATCCTGTGTTAATCGGTGAACCTGGCGTTGGAAAAACGGCCATTGTCGAGGGCTTGGCGCAAAGAATTGTTAGAAAAGATGTACCTGAAGGATTAAAAGATAAAACCATTTTTGCGCTTGATATGAGTTCACTCATTGCCGGTGCAAAGTTTAGAGGGGAATTTGAAGAAAGGTTAAAAGCTGTTTTAAATGAAATTAAAAAAAGCGAAGGGCAAATATTGTTGTTCATTGATGAAATTCATACAATTGTTGGCGCCGGACGAACAGACGGGGCAATGGATGCCGGAAATATGCTAAAGCCGATGCTCGCTCGTGGTGAGCTGCATTGTATTGGTGCCACAACGCTGGATGAACATCGAAAATATATTGAAAAAGACCCGGCATTAGAGCGGAGATTTCAACAGGTATTAGTCCAAGAACCGACGGTGGAAGATACAATCTCGATTTTAAGGGGCTTAAAGGAACGATTTGAGGTGCATCATGGGGTAAAAATTCATGACCATGCCTTAGTCGCAGCGGCAACTTTATCTGACCGTTATATCAGCGATCGCTTTTTACCGGATAAAGCCATCGACCTCGTTGATGAAGCATGTGCGATGATCCGTACCGAGATTGATTCGATGCCGACAGAGTTGGATGAAGTAACACGCCGGGTGATGCAGTTGGAAATTGAAGAAGCGGCCTTAAAAAAGGAACAAGATGAGGTTAGTAAACAACGGCTGGTGAGTTTGCAAAAAGAACTGGCGGATTTAAAAGAACAGGCCAATACAATGAAGGCAAAATGGCTGGAGGAGAAACAAAATATTACGAAATTACAGGAAAAACGTGAGCAAATTGAAAAACTCCGCCGCGAACTTGAACAAGCGGAAGATAAATATGATTTAAATCGGGCTGCCGAGCTCCGTCACGGCCTGATTCCAACAGCCGAGAAAGAACTTAAAGAGCTGGAAACGGCTGCGCAAAAGGATGATAAGCTGCTGCGGGAAGAGGTTACTGGTGAGGAAATTTCCAATATTGTTTCAAGATGGACAGGTATCCCGCTCGCAAAATTAGTGGAAGGGGAACGAGAAAAACTGTTGAGATTGGAATCGATTCTCCATGAAAGGGTAATTGGTCAAGATGAGGCCGTCAATCTTGTTGCCGATGCCGTATTGCGGGCTCGGGCCGGAATTAAAGATCCAAACCGGCCAATCGGTTCCTTCTTATTTCTCGGACCGACAGGGGTAGGAAAAACAGAATTGGCCAAAGCGTTAGCTGAATCTTTATTTGACAGTGAGGAGCACATCATCAGGATTGATATGTCTGAATATATGGAGAAGCACGCCGTTTCCCGGTTAATCGGCGCACCACCTGGTTATGTGGGATATGAAGAAGGTGGGCAGTTGACAGAAGCTGTCAGAAGAAGACCTTATTCCGTTATCTTAATGGACGAAATTGAGAAGGCTCATCCGGAAGTATTTAATATCCTCCTGCAGGCTTTAGATGATGGCCGTATTACCGACTCGCAAGGGCGGGTGGTAGATTTTAAAAATACGGTTATTATTATGACATCTAACATTGGTTCACAATTTTTACTCGAGCGAACAGAAAATGAAATTGAGATTTCGGAAGCGGCAAGGGCACAGGTGATGAGTCAATTAAGAGCCCATTTCCGGCCAGAGTTCTTAAATCGGGTTGATGAGACCATCCTGTTCAAACCATTAGCCTTAACGGAAATTAAGAAAATTGTTGTCAAGATGTTAAAGGAGCTCGAAAACAGATTAAAAGAACAGCAAATTCATATTTCGGTTGCCGAGGATGCAAAGGAATTTATTGCTGTAAATGGATTTGATCCAAATTATGGAGCGAGACCATTGAAGCGTTATATTCAACGAAATATTGAAACAATGCTTGCCCGTGAAATAATTGCCGGAAATGTCTACGATGGGTCGCAAGTTGAGATTATTACTGAAAATGGTAAACTGGCAATCCAAATTAATAAATGAAAACTCGCCGATTGGCGAATCTTTTAGGACGGTTCATGAGGCGTAGTTGAATTTATGCTTTCTTATTAGCTAAAAAATAATCAATTAAAAAGGTCTTCCATCATAAAATGGAAGACCTTTTTGTTCAATGTTTTTCTACCGGCTGATTTGGAATAACTGCACCCACAATGAAAACAAAGATCGAAACGACTACAGAGATGACAGCTGCAGTTACAAAGTCAAATTCGGCACCTTTCATCGAACTAACTACGTATGCAAGCATTTCAACTAGAAAAAACGACCAAAAGAATGTCCAAAAATAACGCAAGATTTTTCACCTACCTATTTCAATCCTTTATAATATTACCATATCCATTCAAAATAATAAACATATAGATCCAACGGTTTATCCTAAAAATTAGGCTAACTCCCTTACATCTTTTGTGAACCAACATACAATATGGTGAGGAAATATGTAAAAGGAGATTTACCGATGGAAAGTCGAGCGTTTATGATGGATACCCAATGGAATATTATTTATTACCCTGAAAGACCTACTGGATTTGCGGTTTTCATCATTGGTGACGAAAGACATTTTGTTGAAGAGAGCAAATGCTTTTGGACGCAAAATGAAGGTAAACAAGCTATCTTAAATGAGCTGAAAGATGCAGGGTACACCATTTTTTCCTCGAATCTGTATGGTCGGCACTGGGGAAGCCAACATGCTGTTGATCTGGCCCAGCGGGTTTATGAGAAAGTCATTCGCAGCGAGATTCTTAATACCAAGATTCATATTTTAGCAGAAGGAATGGGAGCACTTGTTGCACTAAAGCTTATTGAAAAAATGGGTGAATCAATAAGGTCGATCATCCTCATTAACCCGATCTTATCTTTAAAACACCAACTTGAGCAGGAAAAAGAGCATAAATTTTTTTATAAAAAACTCATTAGAGAACTAACGGCAGCTTATCAAATGGAGCAAAAAGAGCTTGAAGCTAAAATTGCCCAGTTGAGTGACCAGATTCAACTCCCTGAAAAAATATCGGTAAAGGTTATTCATGTCCTCGCAGGGGGCAGATCTTATAATCAGGCTAAACAATATAAGAACCTCTTGCAATCATTAACAACTAACCCAACCTTTATCGTTCCTGAAAAAAAACAACGGATCGGAAAAATTTGCATCGACTTTTATCAACTAAATGAATCAGAACTATAATCCCACCTCCTCAGTAGAAATAATTCCTTCGTGAGTCGCATACGATACACTAAGGTTAGATTGAGGAGGTAAAACTTATGGACAAGGCCGTAATTGTCGGTAGTTATCATTTTGTAGGCTTTGAGCTCTGTCAATCATTATTGAATAAAGGAATTGAAGTTACCGGCATTCCTCTTGCAGCAAAGTCCGATCCATTTCTGGAGGATAAAAAACTGGAAATTGGCCGAAATGCAAATTTTACCGAAATTTCCATCTCACAGTTAAACATTCATATGGATGAGGATATTAATAAGGAACAAATAGTTATTTTTTCACTATATGATCTTTACATGGAGCAGGAAGAGTCACTATTACAAGTTGTTTTTGAGCCAGTAACGCAATATGTAAAACAGAATAAAGATCATACAAAAATGGTGATCCTCATCCCAATACAGAAATTGTGCGAAAATATCTGTTATATAAATGAGTTTCTTGAACAAACGCGGGAGTGCGTTAATCATACACTATATATTTATCTTCCGGCGGTTTTCGGTCCGTGGCAGCCGCCGGTATTTCTATTTCACCAAGCGATTATCTCCTCATCGCAGGAAGGGACTATTTCATTATCGGAACGGGAATGGACTGAAGATACTTTATATGTTACCGATGTTGCGGAGGCTATTTTTGACCTGATTGAATCAGGTGAACCAGGTCATTTTCTACTGGAAAGCGGCAGCAAACAATATCAGGAACAATGCGCCGCGTATGTAAAAGAAAAAATAGCGTTAACCGTTAACCCTCGTTCCCTGCCAATTGATGCCCAAATTCGCAAAGTTTCTTTGAAAAACTTAACCCCATTTCCTGAGGCCATTACCAAACAAGAGGAGCATGTGAAATATTATTATAAAAACCAAGTTTAACCTTGTACTCCAAAGCTAGTTGAATGATATAACAACATAAAGCTGCCCGCTCAAAAATAGGGCAGCTTTATTTCTTTTTCCAGAACTTTTCAATATGCGGGTACACCTGTTGAAATAAAGGCTTTAATCCGCGGACAGACTCGATTAGTGTATCGATATTAACGATTAAGGCTTCCAGGTCAATATCATTTTGCTTAGTTGGAGGAAGGTCTATTGGCTGCTGAGCGGGGAACTGTCTTGATAACTGTTCTGCTCTCTTTGGACCAAACATTAAAGTAGTAAAGGGGTCGGCAACATCCTGTTGTCGATCTGGTTTATCATATTGATCATTCGATTCCTCCAGGCCTGCAAAATTCTCTGGCTCAATCTGCTCCTCAAGATCATTTATTTCCTTGTCATCCATCAAAAGTCCTCCTTTTCACTGCATCCTACTCATTAAAATATGAACGAATGACTCAATCGGAATGTACATTAGCGGAAATAGGAGAGTGGAAACAGTTGCGAAATGAATGTTTAATTTGATAAAATTAGTACCAAGTCATAATAATTGATGTTAAATCTTAGAATATGATCTGTTTTTAAATTTAAAGGAGTTGGAAAAATGAAAGCAGGTATTGTCGGTATGGGCAGGTATTTACCTGAAAAAGTACTTACTAATCATGATTTGGAAAAAATGATGGACACCACCGACGAGTGGATTCGAACACGAACAGGCATTGAAGAGCGGCGGATCGCAGCTGACGATATTAATACCTCGGATATGGCCTTTTTCGCGGCCCAACAGGCGATTGAAAATGCAGCTATAACGCCTGAAGAAATCGATTTAATTTTGGTTGCGACGGTTACACCTGATTCGCCTTTCCCATCAGTTGCCTGTAGAATTCAAGAGCGGCTGGGAGCAAAAAAAGCGGCTGCAATGGATATTAGTGCCGCCTGTGCCGGTTTTATGTATGGATTGGTAACCGCCAAACAATTCATTGAATCCGGCGTTTATAAGTATATTTTGGTTGTCGGTGTTGAGAAGCTTTCGAAAATCACCGATTGGACAGACCGCAATACTGCCGTTCTATTTGGCGATGCTGCCGGAGCCGCGATCGTTGGTCCTGTTTCGGAAAATCGCGGCATCCTGGCTTTTGAATTAGGGGCCGATGGAACGGGAGGAAAACATTTATACCAAGACGAATATATCATTATGAACGGTCGCGAAGTATTTAAATTTGCCGTAAGACAAATGGGTGAGAGTTGTATTCATGTATTGGAAAAAGCGGGATTGAAAAAAGAAGATGTTGATTTTCTGATCCCTCACCAAGCTAACATAAGGATCATGGAGGCTTCACGACAAAGATTAGAGCTTCCGGAAGAAAAAATGTCCAAAACTGTAAATAAATACGGCAATACATCAGCTGCATCCATCCCGGTTTCACTCATTGAAGATTTGGAAGCAGGTAGAATTAAAAATGATGACATTATTGTGATGGTCGGATTTGGCGGCGGCCTAACCTGGGGAGCCATTGCCATCCGCTGGGGTAAATAGTAAAGTTCAACTACTTTGTGAAATTCAACTTTTTGTAAATGCTTGGTAAAGGAGATGCACAAATGGAAAAACGTAGAGTTGTCGTAACAGGCGTTGGAGCGGTAACACCACTTGGAAACGATGTTGAAACAACTTGGAAAGGAATTTTGGCCGGTAAATCGGGGGTTGGTCCTTTAACAAGGGTTAATGCTGATGAATATCCGGCTAAGGTTGCGGCCGAAGTAAAAGATTTTAATCCGGAACTGTTTATGGAAAAAAAAGACGCTAGAAAAATGGATCGATTTACGCAATTTGCTGTTGCCAGCGCAATTATGGCAGTTAAGGATGCCACCTTAACGATTAATGAAGAGAATGCTCATCGTGTCGGAGTATGGATTGGTTCCGGCATTGGTGGGATGGAGACGTTTGAACAGCAATTTGAAATCTTTCAAAAAAGAGGGTATAAGCGTGTCAGTCCATTCTTCGTACCCATGTTAATTCCAGACATGGCCACCGGTCAGGTTTCAATCACCCTTGGAGCAAAAGGCTTTAATTCCTGCACCGTGACCGCCTGTGCAACGGGAACAAATTCGATTGGAGACGCCTTTAAAGTAATTCAGCGTGGAGACGCTGATGTTATGATTACAGGCGGGGCGGAGGCACCAATCACTCGGATGTCTGTCGCCGGTTTCTGTGCCAATACGGCACTTTCCACCAATCCGGATCCACAAACCGCAAGCAGACCATTCGATAAAAACCGTGATGGCTTTGTGATTGGAGAGGGTGCAGGGATTGTCGTTCTTGAAGAATTAGAGCATGCCTTAGCCCGTGGTGCTAAAATTTACGCTGAAATTGTTGGCTATGGAGCCACTGGAGATGCCTATCATATAACAGCTCCAGCTCCAAATGGCGAGGGAGGTGCCCGGGCGATGAGAATGGCAATTACCGATTCAGGATTAAATCCAGAGGATATTGATTACATTAATGCCCATGGTACAAGTACGGAATATAATGATAAATTTGAAACCCTTGCTGTAAAAGAAGTATTAGGTGACCATGCCTATAAAGTTGCAATGAGCTCAACGAAATCAATGACTGGCCATTTGCTCGGTGCGGCGGGGGGAGTAGAAGCAATTTTTACTGTCTTGGCGATGAAGGATGGTATCCTGCCGCCAACGATTAATTATCAAACCCCTGATCCGGATTGTGATCTTGACTATGTAACAAATGCAGCCCGTCCGAAGGAAATTAAGGCAGCGATGAGTAACTCATTAGGCTTCGGCGGCCATAACGCAACAATCGTATTTAAAAAATATGAATAAAAAAATCCCCACCAAAAGGCTCACACACGCCATGGGTGGGGATTTTTTTCAGGAGTTCAATCTATACCGTTAAATCTCCGTCTTCCCGAACATCCCTTTAACTCAGTCATAAACTAAAAATAGTTAACTAAACGTAAATGGGGTGCTCAAAATGGGGATTATCCGGACAAATGAATGGTTGAAAGAGGACTTCGACCGTCCGGTCAAAATCTGTGAATCGCTCCTTCCCTACTTTAAAGGGCTGAAAGCAAATGAGATATACAATCTGCTGTTAAAATACGGGATGTACCGACCAGGTTGGCGGACACAGAAAAATTTGGAATCAATGATTGAAAATAATATCTGGAATCAGGTCGAGAAAATATTTTTTAAATATAAAACCAAGTGGTCAGGAACTAATATACCTATATTTATCTTTCCCTTGGAGCAAAAAGGGGGGATTTTTTTCAGACAGGAAGTAAGAAATAAAGCAGGGGTTTCATTTCCGGATAAAATGTTCCTGTTTTTGTCGCATTATGATGATCCAAAGGAACTTGAAGCACTCATTGTTCATGAATATCATCATGTATGCAGACTTCGGGCATTAAATAAAAAGATGGAAGATTATACATTACTGGACTCGATTATCATTGAAGGGCTGGCTGAATATGCCGTCTTAAAAAATTGCGGCAAAGAGTATGTAGCTAATTGGTGTCATATTTATTCGGAAAGAGAATTATCCTTATTTTGGAATCATTTTCTAAAGAAACAACTGGGTAAGAAAAAAACAGAAAGGATTCATGATGAGCTCCTCTATGGCGGTGGAAGGATACCAGCATTGCTTGGATATGCTGCCGGGTATAATATTGTAAGGAATTTTTTTAAATCAGAAAATTATTCTACAAAACTATCTTTTAACATTCCAGCAGCGAATTTTATCGAAAAAATGGAAATATAACAGTAGAGAAGCCCATAAAATGGGGCTTTTTTATTTATTTGAAGTTTTGCAATTGCTGTTGTTATAAAAAAAGTCTTGCAATTGTAATAATTCCGTAATAAAATTCTATTTAAATATAAGAATTATCAAACAAAAAATAAAAAGTGGAATTTTTTTCTGAGAAAAATTTTATAGAATAACCGTTTAGGGGGATTCACATTGAGTAATCAACCACTATTACAAATTCAAAATCTCCGTACTTCCTTTCGAATCGGAGACGATTATTTTGCAGCAGTTGATGATGTCTCGTTGACAGTTAATGAGAATGAAGTGGTTGCAATTGTGGGAGAATCAGGATGCGGAAAAAGTGCATTGGCTATGTCTATTATGGGATTGCATCCACAAGAAAGAACAAAGCTTGAAGGAAAGATCAATTTCAAAGGAAAAAATTTACTATCTCTTTCCACTAATGGAATGAATAAGGTTAGAGGAAAAGAAATTGGGATGATTTTCCAAGATCCGCTAACTGCCCTTAATCCATTAATGACCTGTGGAAAACAAATAGAAGAGAGTATGACGGTACATACCAATATGTCCAGTGAAGCAAAAAGGAAACGTACAATTGAGCTTTTGAAAAAAGTAGGAATACCGAATCCGGAACGAACTTATAAACAATATCCTCATGAGTTATCCGGTGGTATGCGTCAGCGTGTAGTAATTGCGATCGCAGTTGCCTGTGATCCGCTGCTGGTCATTGCCGATGAGCCTACCACTGCTTTGGATGTAACTATCCAGGCACAAATTATGGATTTACTGAAGGATCTGCAAAACCAGACTAAAACCGGGATCATCCTTATCACCCACGACCTTGGTGTTGTCGCAGAAATGGCCGATCGTGTTGCCGTCATGTATGCCGGGGAAATAGTCGAAATAGCAGATGTTCATACTTTGTTTAAAAATCCATTACATCCTTATACAAGGTCTCTATTCAATTCTATTCCATCATCGACATCAACCAAAGATCGACTGCATGTGATTCAAGGAATTGTTCCTTCCCTAAAAAATTTGCCAAGATCAGGGTGCCGATTTAAAGATCGTATTAAATGGATTGGCGACAAGGAACATGAAGTAAACCCACTATTGCGCGAAGTTAGTCCAAATCATTATGTAAGATGTACATGTTATAAAAATTTCCACTTTTCAGATGAAGATGTAGGAGATATGAACTATGGCATTTCTTAAAGTGAACAATCTAAAAGTCTATTATCCAATCCGCGGTGGTTTTTTTCGAAGAGTAGTAGCCCATGTAAAAGCAGTTGATGACATCAGCTTTGAATTAAATCAGGGAGAAACCTATGGCCTCGTTGGCGAATCGGGCTGCGGCAAAACCACAACCGGCAGAACGATTATGGGACTGATCAAAGCTACTTCCGGGGAAGTTCTATTTGAAAACCAGGATCTTTTAAAGATGAATCGCCGTGATTTCAATCAGCATCGCAAGGACATTCAAATGATCTTTCAAGATCCCTATTCTTCTTTAAATCCAAGGAAACGGGTACTGGATATTGTTGCTGAACCTCTACGCAACTTTGAAAGACTATCTCCGGCAGAAGAAAAGAAAAAAGTGCAGTTTTATTTAGAAAAAGTAGGTTTAAACCCCGAAGCTATCTATAATTATCCGCATGAATTTTCCGGCGGGCAAAGGCAGAGAATTGGTATCGCTCGAGCTTTAACATTAAAGCCAAAGCTGATCATTGCTGATGAACCCGTTTCGGCTCTTGACGTCTCCGTACAGGCTCAAGTGTTAAATTTTATGCAGGATATTCAGAAAGAGTTCAATTTAACCTATCTTTTCATAAGTCATGATTTAGGCATTATTCAGCATATGTGTGACCGTATTGGAATCATGTACCGCGGTCAGTTTGTCGAGGAAGGCACGAGCCGGGATATTTATACGAATCCACAGCATATCTATACAAAGAGATTAATCTCGGCGATCCCGGATATAAATCCCGAAAACAGGGAAAATCAAATGAAATTACGCCAGGAAATTAATTCTGAATATAAAAATTCCTATGATAAATATTTTAATGCTGAGGGAAAAGTATATAATCTTAAACCAATATCGGATACACATTTAGTCGCATTACCGTAGAGAGGGGATTATAATATGTTGAAATTTATACTGCGCAGAATCTTGGTTATGATCCCTCAGCTGTTTATTTTAAGTATTCTAATTTTTCTTTTAGCAAAAGCGATGCCTGGCGATGCCTTAACAGGTCAGCTGGCAAGCAACCCGAAAATGGATGCCCAAACACTACATGAATTGAAACAAAAACTCGGCATGTATGATCCGTATTATGTTCAATATGCAAGATGGATTAAAGGGCTGCTTCACGGTAATTTAGGAATGTCGATCATCCATCAAACACCAGTAACTTCATTAATAGCCGGTAAAATGTGGAATACCGTTTTATTAGGTGCAGCTGTTTTAATCCTTAGCTATCTGATTGCCATCCCGCTTGGAATCATTGGGGGCAGATGGACAGATACATGGGCCGATAAAATGATTGTTGGCTACAATTATTTAACCTATGCAACTCCACTGTTTATTTTTGCCTTGTTGATGTTATTTATTTTCGGTTTTGTGCTTGGATGGTTTCCAACAAGCGGCAGTGTTGATATCCGTGTTGAAAATGGCACCTTTGCTTACTATATGAGCAAGCTAAATCACCTGATTTTACCAGCATTGTCCGGTGCGATTGTCAGTACAACGGTTACCATTCAGTATCTACGTAATGAAATTATTGATACGAAGATTAAAGATTTTGTTAAAACGGCAAGAGCTAAAGGTGTTAGTGAATCTAAAGTTTATACGCGCCATATTTTTAGAAACTCGTTATTGCCGATTGCTGCTTTTCTTGGCTACGATATTGTATCGTTAATTGGCGGCTCCGTCTTTTTGGAATCTATTTATGGATATCCAGGAATTGGACAGTTGTTCCTCACCTCCATTATGCAACGCGATTTTAGTGTTGTTACTGCACTGGTCATGATATCTGGTTTAGCGACATTAATCGGTACTTTGCTGTCAGATATCATATTAAGTGCGGTTGATCCACGAATCAGGATTGAATAGCAAACGAGGAGGGGACAAAAATGAAAGCTGAACTAACAGATCAAAAGCAGCCAAAAGTTAAAAAGCAGAAGAAGCAACATGGCGTACTTTCGATAATGTGGCGGGAGATTGTCAAAGATAAATTGGCGTTAGGAGCGTTAATTCTATTAGGACTTATCCTGATTATCGTTTATGGAGTATCCCTCCTGTTAGATCAGGATAAAATTGTCACAGTTGATTTTCTCTCCATTTATTCACCGCCATCAGCTGAACACTGGCTGGGAACAGATTATGGCGGCAGGGATATTTTAGGTCAGTTGATCATCGGTGCGAAAAATTCCTTTACGATTGGGTTATGTATTACCTTGTTGACAGGATTAATCGGACTTACCGTCGGTTTAATTGCAGGTTATTTTGGCGGCCGCACCGACAATATTATCATGCGGATCATCGACTTTTTCCTAATTTTGCCAACATTAATGTTAATCATCGTTTTTGTTACGATTGCACCTAAATATAATGTATTTTATTTTATTCTGATTATGAGTTTATTCTTATGGACGGGTAAGGCGCGGTTAATCAGGTTGAAAACTCTGGCAGAAAGAGAACTGGATTATGTCAGTGCCTCGAAAACGCTTGGCACGCCAGATTGGAAAATCATCATCCGCGAAGTGCTGCCAAACCTTAGTTCGATTATTATTGTAAACTTAACTTTAAATTTGGCAGGAAATATTGGGATTGAATCCGGTTTAACCTATCTGGGATTTGGGTTACCGGAAAGTACACCAAGTTTAGGAACACTTGTCAGCTATGCAACTAATCCGGATGTACTGGAAAACAAGTGGTGGATATGGTTACCTGCATCATTGCTGATTTTAGTCATGATGTTGTGTATAAATTATATTGGCCAAGCGTTAAAACGTGCGGCTGATGCAAGACAAAGACTAGGATAAAAGAAGGGGGAAAGTATTGATGAAGAAAAAGCATCTGTTTAAGTTCTTCAGTCTCTTGGTTGTTTTAGGCCTGCTGTTATCAGCATGTTCTTCTAACTCATCAGGCGGCAAAAAGGACGGCAAAAAGTCAACAACATCAACTGAAAAAGCAAAAGAAGACATCGGGCAGTTCCCGATGGAAGTGAAAAATGATAACAAAGTAGTAGAGGATGGAACCTTGAATTATGGGTTAGTTTATGATACTCCATTTGAGGGTACATTAAACTATGCATTCTATCAAGGGGATGAAGATGCCAAGGTTTTGCAATTCTTTGATATCCCATTGTTTACTATTAATGAGGACTACGAAATGACCAATGATGGCCCGGCCACATATGAATTATCCAAGGATCATAAAACGATCACAGTAAAAATCAAAGATAATGTCAATTGGTCTGATGGCAAGCCTGTAACGGCTGAAGACTATGAATATTCATTTCTGGTTATCGGTAATAAAGATTACACCGGTGTCCGCTATGGAGATGCTCTCATGCAAAGCATCGTGGGGATGAAAGAATACCATGCCGGTAAAGCGAAAAGAATTTCCGGTATCAAAATTATTGATGACAAGACACTTTCAATTACGTTTGAAAAAGCAAATCCAGCCTTGTTAACGGGCCTTTGGTCATATGCAATGCCTAAGCATTACTTAGGGGATGTTCCGATTAAAGACTTGGCCAAATCTGATAAAATCCACAAAAAACCAATTGGTTTCGGACCATTTAAGATTAAAAAGATTGTTCCAGGGGAATCAGTTGAGTTTGAACGCAACGATGACTTCTATGCCGGCAAACCAAAGTTAAAAAGCATTGTGTTAAAAGTAGTGAACCCAAAGGTTATTCTCCAAGCAATGAAGAAGGGTGAAGTGGATGTTGCCGAATTCCCAACAGACCAATATGCGGCAGCAAAGGGTTCGAAAAATTTCCAATTAATTGGAAAAATCGATTTAGCTTACAACTATATCGGCTTTAAACTTGGCCACTGGGATGCAAAAAAAGGCGAAAACGTGATGGATAATCCGAAATTCCAAGACAAACGCCTGCGCCAAGCAATGGCATACGCATTAGATAATAAAACGGTTGGTGAAAAGCTATATCACGGGCTTCGTTTCCCAGCTACATCTTTAATTCCGCCTTCCTTCCCAAGCTGGTATGATGAAAATGCCAATGGTGCTACTTATGATCCGGAAAAGGCGAAGAAATTATTAGATGAAGCAGGCTATAAGGACGTAGATAAGGACGGCCTTCGTGAAGATCCAAAAGGCAAGAAGTTCAAAATTAACTTCCTATCCATGAGTGGCGGCGATATTGCCGAGCCGCTTGCTAAATTCTATATCCAATGCTGGAAAGATGTTGGTTTAGATGTACAGCTGGTTGATGGCCGTTTGGCTGAATTTAACTCATTCTACAAAATGGTTCAAGAAGATAACCCTAAAGTGGATGTTTTTGCCGCTGCATGGGGAACTGGTACAGATGTGGACCCTTATGGATTATATGGCAGAGATGCCAACTTTAACTATTCCCGCTTTGTAAGCGAGAAGAACGATCAATTATTAGCTGATGGTCATTCAGAACAAGCATTTGACCATAACTATCGTAAGAAAGTATACGATGAGTGGCAAGCCTATATGAATGATGAGATGCCGGTTATTCCAACATTGTTCCGTTCAATTATTTATTCTGTAAACAATCGGGTAACAGGTCTTAATGCTGATCATGAGATTGACGCACTTGGCTGGTTTAATGTTGGTGTAACAAGCGAAACACCTGAAGTTAATTAATCATTAAGAAGAGATGGTCACCATGATCATCTCTTTTTTGCCTTGAAACGATTCCGATTATAGTAACTGGTTCAATTTTACCGGAAATTATATCAAGAGGAATATTTTAACTCCCCTCTGCCCATACTTAGTGACAAATAGTTACTTGAAGTGAGGGGTTGTTTGATGTTGTATCTCCATGATGTATGGGTAAATTGGTTTGAAGGGGAAGAGAATGGTTATAATGTCTGCCATTTCCATGAATGGCGCAAAGAAGATGGTGTTGAACTGCTGGATCAAGTACCACTGCTAAAAGTTGAAGCAGATCTTTTCCACTATATTGAGAATGATCTGGCAGAATTACCACAGCAGCTATTAGATGATATTTATCAAAAAGCTTATCTTCGAAAAAATCATGAAAGAGTTCAACTGGATTATTGTTTTATTGTGACGGACGGTGTCGGTATTTTAGCTGTCGATACGATTGGTTACAATATTCCGATTCGGAAAAGCCGGTTAATCCCGAGGCAGGAACAGCTGGTTTATGAAATGATTGCAACTCATGAAACAAAGAAATATTCATTTTATCAGCAGCAAAAACAGAAAAACTTTCATATTTTATCGCCGGAACCGGAACTCATGCGCGGGTTAACAAGAAAAGAGAGACAATTAAAGCAATTATTATTTATGGCACTTGATCAATTGTTCTCATCAAATAATGAGGCAGAAGTGCGGTATTGGTTTACGGAATGGTGTCCAGAGCGTTATTCCCACATCCAAGCAATGAATTTTGCAGAGGCCTGGGATCAGCTTTTTGAGGAAATCAAATACGGCTGGTCTGAAAAACACGAAATCTTTTGTGAAAACATTATTAAAGGACAGCCATTTTTCGAAAAGCTTTGGGAAATGGAGCAGGGTTCAAAAGTAAACTAAAAGCCTGAGTCAAAAGGTATGCTCCATACCTTTTGAGATCAGGCTTTTTTTTAACGTTTCTTTCTTCCAAGACCGATGGCATTTTCCATTTTTTTAAGTGTTTTATTGGCCACAGCCTTGGCCTTTTCAGCGCCACGATCCAATATTTCATCCAGCTCACTAGAATCTACAAGCTGATAGTATCTATCCTGAATAGGTTTTAAATAGTTTACCACAATCTCTGCCAAATCAGCTTTAAAATCACCGTAGCCTTTTCCTGTATACATTTCTTCAATTTCTGCAATTGGTTTATCTCCCAAAATAGAATAAATCGAAAGTAAATTGGAAACACCAGGTTTATTTTCTACATCATATTTAATAATTCCCTCAGAATCGGTAACAGCACTTTTAATTTTCTTGATAATTTGATTTGGTTCATCCAACAGCGAAATAAATGCCTTTTGATTCGGATCGGATTTACTCATTTTTTTCGTTGGCTCTTGCAGCGACATGATCCGGGCACCAACTTTTGGCAGGCTGATGTCAGGAATTGTGAGGACATTATTATATTTTTTATTAAATCTTTCAGCAAGGTCCCGGGTTAATTCCATATGCTGCTTTTGATCTTCACCAACGGGAACAAGGTCAGCATTATAAAGTAATATATCTGCGGCCATTAATGGCGGGTATGTTAATAAACTGGCAGAAACCGCCTCTTTACCGGCAGATTTATCTTTAAATTGGGTCATTCGTTCCAATTCACCAATATAAGAAATGCATTGCATAATCCAGCCGGCCTGAGCATGTGCCGGTACCTCTGACTGAATGAATAAGGTTGCTTTCTCCGGGTCCAGGCCAACCGCAAGATACAAAGCCGCTAAACTGCGGATATTTTTCCTGAGTGTTTGCGGATCCTGCGGAACCGTAATCGCATGCTGATCAACGATACAAAAAAAGCAATTAAAATCTTCCTGCAGCTCAACGAATTGTTTCAGTGCACCAATATAGTTGCCAAGCGTAATGGTTCCGCTCGGCTGAATTCCTGAAAAGATTGTTTTCATCCTCTGTTTCCTCCTAAAGAAATATAAAAAGCCATTCATCCCGTTCATTTAGGGACGAATGGCTCGCGGTACCACCCTAATTACTCGAAATTCGAGTCGCTTAGTCCTACATCGCTGTAGGATCCTTGTAACGTAAGGAACACGTCTTCACCTACTGCCTTCTTCATGTGCGGGGTTCAGCAAAGCAGCTCAAAAGTCCATTCCGTATCCCAAACATGTTTGTTTCCACCAGCCACAAACTCTCTACGATGTTGGCAAATACGTACTCCTCTTTATCATCGCTATTATTTCAAAAATATAATTGGTTCTATTATAAATGAAGCACATATTTATTTCAAGTGGATAAAAATTATTGTTGAACGAGCAAAGGAAATGGTATATTGAAATAGCAATTATAGGGAAGATTTTAATGGATAACAGCATAAAAGGAAAAAATCCAAGTTTTTGTAAACGTTACCAATCTCTCCTTTTGTTTGCTGTGTATGGGGGAATAATAGCTTTGAAACGTTGATTTATAGGGAATTTTCCGAATTTTCAATTGGCGAATTTAATATAGTATGGGGATTTTTGTAAATCTCCTTAACAATTTAACTGCTGCATCCCAAATTAATTTTCAAAAAGTAATGTACAAAAAATTTTAAAATATGTATAATAGGGAATGTAATATATTTTCAGAAAATAGAAAAGGGAGGTCTACTAGTGAAAAAATCAAAACTTTCACTGCTATTAGTACTATCGCTTGTGCTAAGCATGTTCTTGGCAGCATGTTCCGGCAAGGACAACTCTACTGGCGATAAAAACAAAAAAGGAGATTCTGGTAAGAAGACATCACAAGTTCTTAATATTAATATTAAGACCGAGCCGTTTTCCTTACATCCAGGACTGGCTAATGATTCCACTTCAGGCGGTGTTATTAGACAAACATTTGAAGGCTTAACACGTATTGATAAAGATGGTAAGCCACAGCCTGCTGCAGCAGAAAACATCACCACTTCAAAAGATCTAAAAACCTACACATTTAAACTTCGCGATGCTAAATGGTCTAATGGTGATCCGGTTACTGCAGAGGACTTCGTATATGCTTGGAAATGGGCAATTGATCCAAAAAATAAGTCACAATATGCATATCAATTGTACTACATCAAGAATGGTGAAGCGATCAACACAGGTAAAGCAAAAGTCGATACACTAGGTGTAAAGGCTGTTGATGATAAAACATTGGAAGTTACGTTGCAAAACCCAACTCCATATTTCCTAGAATTAACGGCTTTCTATACTTACTCACCAATTAACAGCAAGATTGCTAAAGCAAATCCAAATTGGTACAAAGATGCCGGTGATCAATACACATCGAACGGTCCATTTAAAATGGTTGAATGGAAGCATAACAGTAAGATCGTGCTTGAAAAGAACGAAAACTACTGGGATGCCAATACTGTTAAGTTAACAAAAATTAATATGGACATGATCAACGACAACAATACAGAATTAAATATGTTTAAAAATGGTGAGCTCGATTGGGCTGGTATGCCGCTTGGACAGCTGCCTAATGATCTTCTGCCACAATTAAAGAAAGATGGTTCGCTCCATACTCAACCAATCGCAGGTACCTATTGGTATAAGTTTAATACTGAAAAGCCGCCATTAAATAATGTTAATATCCGCAAAGCACTTTCTTATGCAATTAACCGTAAGGCAATTGTTGAGAATGTAGCCCAAGGTGGGCAAATTCCAGCAATGGCTGCTGTACCGCCAACCATGATTAAAGAAAATGAACAAGGATATTTCAAGGATAATGATGTAGCAAAAGCAAAAGAATATTTAGCTAAAGGCTTAAAAGAACTTGGCTTAAGCGATGCTTCCAAGCTGCCGACCATTACGCTATCTTATAACACTGATGAAGGACATCAAAAGATTGCTCAAGCAGTTCAAGATATGTGGAAAAAAGAACTCGGTATCAATGTAAAACTTGAAAACGAAGAATGGAAAGTTTACATTACGAAGCTTCATACTGGAGATTATCAAATTGGCCGTATGGGCTGGTTAGGTGACTTTAACGATCCAATTAACTTCCTAGAATTGTTCCGCGACAAAAAGGGCGGAAACAATGATACAAACTGGGAAAATCCGGAATTCAAGAAATTATTAAATGCTTCGCAAACAGAAGCAGATCCTGCAAAACGTTTACAATTGTTAAAAGATGCCGAAGCCATCTTTATGGATGAAATGCCGGTTGCACCAGTATATTTCTACACAAATACTTGGGTTCAAGATGAAAACTTAAAGGATGTCGTTATTTCTGGTCTTGGCGACGTACAATTTAAGTGGGCTCATTTTGAATAATCTAATGGCCAAATTGTAAAGTTAGAACAAAGGTATATGGGAAATTTCCCGTATACCTTCGTTTCTTTCTTGGTTCTATTAGCAAATTATGGAGGTGTGCCATTTGGTAAAATATATTAGCAAACGTTTGCTGTATATGGTGCTGTCTTTATTTCTCATCATTACTGCAACGTTTTTCCTTATGAGGATTGCACCAGGAAACCCATTTACATCTGAAAAAAAGTTACCTCCGGAAATTGAGGCCAGCCTAAATGCACATTATGGTCTGAACAAACCTTGGTATGCTCAATATGGAGATTATTTAGTCAGGATTGCGCAATGGGATTTTGGTCCGTCTTTTAAATATGAATCACGAACCGTTAATGACCTAATTAATGACGGCTTTCCGGTTTCCTTAGCTCTAGGGGCTGAAGCGATTCTATTTGCGGTTGCAATTGGGATTCTGTTAGGGGTTATTGCGGCCTTACGGCATAATAAATGGCAGGATTATACAGCGATGATTATTGCCGTTTTCGGGATATCAGTTCCTTCCTTTATCATGGCAACATTTTTACAATATATATTTGCAATCAAATTGGGTTTGCTCCCCGTTGCCCGTTGGGATAATTTCTCTAACACAATTTTGCCGGCATTAGCCCTTGGAGCAACGCCTATGGCATTTATTGCCCGCTTAACGCGCTCTAGCATGCTGGAGGTCTTAAGCAATGATTATATTAAAACGGCGAAAGCAAAGGGATTGAGCCGTGGAGCAATGATAATGAAGCATACAATACGAAATGCCCTAATGCCGGTGGTTTCCTATATGGGTCCATTGTCTGCCGGTATTATTACGGGAAGTTTTGTTATTGAAAAAATATTTGGTATTCCAGGATTAGGCTCACACTTTGTTTTAAGTATTTCTAACCGGGATTATACAGTAATTATGGGCGTTACAGTATTTTATAGTATCTTATTATTGGTGTCCATTCTCCTTGTCGATATTGCCTATGGACTCATTGATCCGCGCATTAAACTGGCTGGCGGGAAGAAAGGAGAATAATGAATGGAGCAAATTGCTAAAGAAAAATTCCAAGTTGTTGGTGCAAAAGCATCTGATGCGGAAAAAATATCAAAGCCGAGTCTTTCCTTTTGGAAGGATGTAAGAATTCGTTTTCGAAAAAACAAGCTTGCTATGTTTGGGATTATTATTCTGATTCTCCTAATCATCATGGCAATCTTTGGACCATATATGACAAAATTTGATTATGCGACGAACGACTTAATGAATACCAATAAGGAGCCTTCCGGAACCCACTGGTTTGGGACCGATGACTTAGGGCGTGATATGTTTGCCCGGACTTGGCAAGGGGCGCGTATTTCATTGCTGATTGGTGTGATGGCCGCTTTAATTGACTTTGTTATCGGCGTAACCTGGGGTGGAATTGCCGGTTTCAAGGGCGGTCGCGTTGATGAATTTATGATGCGGATTGCTGATATTTTATATGGTGTTCCGTATTTACTGCTGGTAATCTTGTTTATGGTTGTATTAGGAGCAAATTTAACCACCATGATCTTAGCGATGACGATTACCGGATGGATTAATATGGCAAGGATCGTTCGCGGTGAGGTATTATCACTCAAGAACCAGGAATATGTGCTGGCCGCAAAAACCCTTGGGGCAAGTGTCACAAGGATTATGGCACGTCACTTAATCCCTAATGCAATGGGCTCGATATTGGTTACGATGACGTTAACAATCCCAAACGCCATTTTTACTGAAGCTTTTTTAAGTTTCCTTGGTCTTGGGTTAACACCACCATTAGCCAGTTGGGGAACGATGGCCAATGACGGTTTAGCAGCGATTCAATATTATCCGTGGCGATTATTCTTCCCGGCAGTACTGATTGCATTGACAATTTTTGCCTTTAACGTTATAGGTGATGGATTGCGCGATGCGTTAGATCCACGGTTACGGAATAAGGAGTGAGAACATGGAAAAGATACTCGAAGTAAAAGATTTAAAAGTCTCATTCCATGTGTATGGAGGAGAAGTCCAAGCTGTCCGCGGTGTAAGCTTTGATCTTTTTAAAGGCGAAACTTTAGCGATCGTAGGAGAATCTGGGTCGGGAAAATCCGTTTTGAATCAAACGATTATGAAATTGATTCCAATGCCTCCTGGTAAAATTACCGGTGGTCAGATTTTATTCCATGGTGAGGATATTGTTCATAAATCAGATAAGGAAATGGAAAAAATTCGTGGAAAAGATATTAGTATGATTTTCCAAGATCCGATGACATCATTAAATCCAACCATGAAGGTCGGACATCAGATCATGGAGGTTCTACACAAACATCAAAATATGAAGTCCTCACAAGCAAAAGAAAGAGCAATTGAATTGCTTCGACTTGTTGGGATTCCGATGCCGGAGAAACGAGTGAATCAATACCCGCATGAATTTTCCGGAGGTATGAGGCAACGGGCCATGATTGCGATTGCGCTTGCCGCAAATCCAAGCCTGCTCATTGCTGATGAACCAACAACAGCGCTCGATGTTACCATTCAAGCACAGATTTTGGAGTTAATGAAAGATTTACAGAAGAAAATGGACACGTCAATTATCTTTATTACTCACGACTTGGGAGTCGTCGCCAATGTGGCCGACCGTGTCGCGGTTATGTATGCAGGTCAAATCGTCGAGATTGGCACAGTTGATGAAATTTTTTACGACCCACGCCATCCATATACTTGGGGATTATTAGCATCAATGCCAAGTTTGGACAGTGACCATAAGGCGGAGCTCGCTGCTATTCCGGGTACGCCGCCGGATTTAACAAATCCGCCAAAAGGGGATGCCTTTGCTCCAAGAAATCAATATGCATTAGCAATCGATTTTGAGCAAGAGCCACCGATGTTCCAAGTTTCGGAAACCCATTTTGCCAAGACCTGGCTGTTGCATCCAGATGCTCCTAAAGTAGAACCGCCGGAAGCAGTAAAGCTGAAGATGCGGAAATTATCCTCTACCTTTGAAAAACCGATCCTTGTGAAGGAGGGGAAATAAATGGCGGAAAAACTTCTGGAAATTAAACATTTAAAGCAATATTTTAATATTGGCCGTCCCAATCAGGTAAAAGCAGTAGACGATGTCACTTTTGATATTTATAAGGGTGAAACTTTGGGGCTTGTTGGTGAATCCGGCTGCGGGAAATCTACAACCGGACGGACGATTATTCGCTTATACGATGCTACTGGGGGACAAGTTCTATTTAACGGAGAAAATGTCCATGGGAGAAAGTCAAAAGCAGAATTAAAAAAATTTAACCGCAAGATGCAAATGATCTTCCAGGATCCATACGCATCATTAAATCCAAGAATGACCGTGGCAGACATTATTGCCGAGGGTATTGATATCCATGGACTGGCTAAAAGCAAGAAAGAGCGGATGGAACGAGTCTATGAGCTGCTTGAAACTGTTGGTCTTAATAAAGAGCATGCCAATCGTTATCCGCACGAATTCTCCGGTGGTCAAAGACAAAGAATTGGTATTGCCAGAGCTCTGGCAGTTGAACCTGAATTTATTATAGCCGATGAACCAATCTCTGCCTTGGACGTTTCGATTCAAGCTCAGGTTGTCAACTTAATGAAACGGTTGCAGCGTGAAAAAGGGCTCACATATTTGTTTATCGCTCATGATTTATCAATGGTTAAATACATCAGTGACCGGATTGGAGTCATGTATTTCGGAAAGCTGGTGGAATTGGCTCCAGCTGATGATCTTTATCAAAATGCCATGCATCCATATACTAAATCACTGTTGTCGGCCATACCACTTCCGGACCCTGAATCCGAAAGAACACGGCGGCGGATCATGTATGATCCAAGCTCTCATCATTATGAAGAAAACGAAAAAGTGGAAATGCGTGAAATTGCACCTGGACATTTAGTATACTGTTCTGAAAAAGAATTTGAACAATATAAAGCTCAATATAAATGAAAACTTGCCGATTGGAGAGTCCGTTAAGGCGGTTCATAAGGCAAAGTTGAAATTTATTGCGACATTGGAAAGCATAAAATCGGGTGGAAATTTTATCCTATTCCTAATAGCTATAAAATAAGACGGTCCTTATTCAAGACCGTTTTATTTTATACAATTTAAGGGTTTTTAAATATTTCGAGAATTATTGACAATATTGTAGTAAAACGGGAGAATAAAAAGGTAGCAAAATATAGCAAAAAAGTTAGGCAAGGTGGGACAAGGATGAGAATTATTCAACAAGCTATTTTTATTTTCTTATTGATCATCCTTCTTGCTGCCATACCCTCAATTCTCATAGTAAACCCTTATGAGCTAAATATTTACTTAGATTTTAGCCAGCTTGGACATTTATATGGTCAGTTTATGAAGGAGCTTGCCAGCGGAAGTTTAGGAACATATCAGCTTGGAGATCAGGTAAGATTCATTTCAGCAGATATTAAGAGCAATTTTCTAATCAGCTTGTTTACATTATTAATTGGGGTACTGTCGGCCGTAGTAATAGGGTTATTATTTGGGATTTTTTTAAGCCGCTTTATCGTAACGCGATTTTTTAATATGCTGTTAAATATTTTATCCACCATACCTGATTTTATTTTAATAGTGTTTTCATTAGTATTGGCAATAAAAATTTATGAAGTTTCTGGTGTCAGAGTAATTTCTTTAAGACCTGATGGCGGAGCGCTGAATATATGGTATCCGATGGTATTAACGGCAATAGCACCAACTCTTTATATGTTTAAATTACTGGCCGTACAATACTATCAGACAAGTGGAGAAGATTATATCCGTACGGCGGTTTCTAAAGGAATGCGTGTAAATTACATAAACTTTCAACATGTTTATAAAAACATTGAACCGTTTATTATTGCGGATCTAACAAAAGTGGTTTCCTTGGCAATTGGTAACCTCTTCATTATTGAATATCTGCTAAACGTCCCTGGAATAACGAAATTTATATTTCAAAGCAATCAGTTTCAACCCATTACTATCGGTCTTTTTTCTATGCTGTTGATTTCGTTAATCGTTTATTTTTCTATTAGATTAGTACTTTATATTTTTAAACGAGGATTTATTTATGAATAGATTATTTTCTATTAATTATTCATTATATACAGGTATATTATTGACAGCTATTCTTATTTTTCTTGCGATATTTGGACCCTCAATGGCCCCGCATACGCTGACGGAGACACTAAGAACAAGCTATGAAAATGGAACAATCTTGGCACCGCCGCTTCCACCTTTTACGTCAAAGGAGTTCCTGCTGGGGACAGACCGTTCGGGATATGACATATTGTCGATGATTCTATACGGAATACGCTACACACTTTTTATCTCGTTCGCTGTGACGCTTATCAAAATGACAACAGGATCGCTTATTGGTTTATATGTCGGGACTTGGAAGAAAACACCGCAATTGCTTGAAGCATTTGAAAACGCCTGGAGTTATGTACCGCTCTTTCTTATCTTGTATTTCTTTCTTGGCCCAATCACTTTTGCTGAAAATGCCGATCCTAATGTTCTAGTTTTCTACTTTATTATCGTTGCATCCATCGTTAGTATCCCAAGTATTGTATCTTCGGTTCGAAAAAAGTCGAAAGAAATCTCAACATCAACTTTCATTGAAGCTGCCCGGCTTTTAGGGGCAAATCGCCATCGCCTTGTGTGGAGGCATATTTTTCCGCAGCTAAAGGAATCTCTCTTGGTGATGTTTATCTTAGAAATTGTCCAGGTAATTGCGCTGATGGGACAGCTTGCCTTAATGAACATCTTTATTGGTGGCACCATTTACAGACGCGATTCACAAATTTATCTATCCATTACGAAAGAAATCTCCGGGTTAGTAGGTGCTGCCCGGGGAAATATTTACAGCGATACAACTTATATTTTATACATACCATTGATATTGTTATTAATCATCACCAGCTCCTTTAGCTTGTTGGCTAATGGTTTAAAAAATCGCTTTCAGTCAACATATCAACGAACACCATGGGTCAAAACTGGGTTTGAGCCAAGGGTAAGACCTGTTAGAAAGGTTATGAAAAAAAGTGAATAGGAAAAAGAAAAAGGACAAAATCGTTTGGATTTTGTCCTTTAGCTTATTTTTTCTTTCCGCCAACCGCTTTCCAGCCGGTTTGGAAGCGGGCGTTTTGATCAACATATTCACTGCGGTGTTTACCGCCAAATAGTCTATTCCCCAGCCCATTTGTGATGTCACCCATAAATGCAGTAATTCCGATAATTAATAAGGCGACCACTATTAAATCAGTTATATAAGCAGCCATTGCAGTCCCTCCATTTATTCTCGTCAGTTGCTCTACAATTTATTGACTAAGTCCATACTCTTATTTTAAAAGAACTTGCTCTTTATTGAAAGAGAAAAGTTTTTTAGTTTTAAACAGATTGAAGGCGTTTTCATTTTGGGATTTTAATTGAGAATAGGTTTGCAGCCGTGTTTAATTGTATTTAACAATGAGGTAAAAAGAAGTTTTCAAATGGAAGGCCTAACAAGGACCCTCAAAAAATGTTGATTAAGAAACGAACATTATAGAAAGATTGGTCAATAAACATAAAAATTTTTACGATAAAGTTAGAAAAAAAGTGAAACTTTTGCGTTAAATATTCGTTAAATATAATGTAATGATTGAACCTCATTCATCTGCTAGTTTGTGAATATTTTTTGAAAAAAAGATACCCTTTTCTGAAACAGTGGTGTATAATAAATAATATAAATTACTTATTTAAAATGATTTTAATTAACTTATTGCTTATAATGGATTGTAAATAAAAGAGGAGTGTGAAGACGATATGGTAACATTATACACTTCACCTAGTTGTACATCGTGTCGAAAAGCAAAATCTTGGCTGGAAGAGCATGAAATTCCATACAAAGAAAGAAATATTTTCTCCGAACCTTTATCAATGGAAGAAATTAAAGAGATTCTCCGCATGACGGAGGATGGGACCGATGAGATTATTTCAACCAGATCAAAAACATTCCAAAAATTAAACATTAATTTGGATTCGATGCCGCTCCAAGATTTATTTAAATTGATTAAAGAAAACCCTGGCCTATTAAGACGTCCGATTATTATCGATGAAAAGCGCCTGCAGGTTGGATACAATGAAGATGAAATTCGCCGGTTCCTGCCTAGAAAGGTTAGGACATATCAATTACGTGAAGCACAACGGATGGTAAATTAATTCATCAAGCCTTCTTTATAAAAGAAGGCTGTTTTTAGTTTGTAGTTTCTCTTTTTTTTGCTAAAATGTATAGAATATCTATAATTGATATTTCTTCAGAAAGGGCAGCAAATAGGCTAATTAATCGTTTTTATCTATTTTGATTTTTTATTTCCCTTAAAAGCGATTTTGTCATAAAATGAAAGTACAGGGGTATTAATTTTTTCGAAGGGGAATGCCCCTATTGGAATAACCCTCTTTGCGGGAGTATATACTAATAAGCATTATCTGCCTGGGGGTTTTGTCCCTTCAATTTGGATGATGGAGGGGGAGAGGTAAAGATGGAAATTGAACGGATCAATGAATATACGGTAAAATTTTATATTTCCTATGTTGATATAGAAGAAAGAGGTTTTGACCGCGAGGAAATTTGGTATAATCGCGAACGAAGCGAAGAACTCTTTTGGGAAATGATGGATGAAGTACATGAGGAAGAGGAGTTCTCTGTTGAAGGACCACTGTGGATTCAAGTTCAAGCGCTTGATAAAGGGTTGGAAATACTTGTAACAAAGGCTCAGCTTTCAAAGGATGGTCAAAAGTTTGAACTGCCTATTCCAAATGGCAAAATGAAAGACTTTCCTGCAGATGATAAAATTGAAGAATTATTGGAGCAGCATTTTAGTCCCGGTTATTCTGAAGATGACTTTGCGATGGATGATACGTTGGAATTCATCATTGCCTTTAGAGACTTTGAGGATCTAATAAGCTTAAGCTCGCGGCCAGGCTTAGACAGTTTGGTGACGAAGCTGTTCCATTTTGAAGGCAACTACTATCTATATGTCGATTTTCCGGAGGATCAATTTGAGGAAGAAGAAATCGACGATATTTTAAGCGTCCTTTTGGAATATGGGTATGAAACTCAGCTTACGATTCATCGAATTCAAGAATATGGGAAAGAAATAATTGCTGACAATGTTTTTGCTGAGTTACGTAAATATTTTAGTTAATGAAAGTGCCGATTTCAGTGTTTGAAATCGGTATTTTAAATATTTTATAAATATACAGTTTTTTGGTAGGTGAGGGCATGAAAAACACAGTAAGGGTAATCCTTTTTTTGGTAGCACTATCCATACTATTGTTTTTCTTTCGGGACCGGTTGGAGAGTGGAATTTTAGGATTTCTAAGCGTCTTAATCTCGTTGTCGGTGATTTTTATTGGTTTTGTCATCTTTTTAGAAAACCGGCACCCATCCCAAACGATTACTTGGCTCGTCGTGCTTGGCAGTTTTCCCCTTGTTGGATTTATTTTTTATCTCCTTTTTGGTCGGAATTACCGTAAAGAAAAAATGTTTCGCAAAAAATATTTTCTTGATAAACAGGCCTTTCTGACTGTGGAAGGGGAAGAAGACCCGAGAAGTGAAGAGAAAAGAGCTTTAATGGGGGAACATCATGGGCAGTTATTTACTCTAGCCCAGAAGCTGGGAAATAGTCCAATTTCCTTCGACACGGCTACAAAGGTATTAACAAATGGTGAAGAAACGTTTCAGCATATTATCCAACAATTGAAAAGGGCGAGACATCATATCCATCTTGAATATTATATCGTCCGTCATGATCATATCGGTCAGGAAATAAAAAATATTTTAATTGAAAAAGCCAGCCAAGGGGTCAAAGTGCGTTTTATGTTTGATGCGGTTGGTTCCTGGCAGCTTTCAAAGGCCTACATAAATGAACTAAAAAATGCCGGTGTTGAGACGGTTCCCTTTGGTCCTGTTCGATTGCCATTTTTAAATAATAAATTTAATTTTCGTAACCATCGGAAGATTATTGTTATCGACGGTACGGTCGGTTTTGTCGGCGGATTAAATATCGGCAACGAATATTTAGGGAGAGATAAAGAAATTGGTTTTTGGCGGGATACACATCTAATGCTGAGAGGAGAGGCCGTTAGAAGCTTGCAGCTTATTTTTCTCCAAGATTGGTATTATATGACGAATCACAGTTTTTTAACGGCTGAATATTTATCACCGCAAATCGATCATGAAAGTCATGGTGGGGTTCAATTGATTGCCGGAGGACCCGATAATGAATGGAGTGTCATAAAGAACATCTTTTTCTCGATGATTGCTTCCGCGAAGGAATCGGTTTGGATTGCTTCTCCTTATTTTATTCCTGATGAGGATATTTTCTCCGCTTTAAAAGTGGCAGCATTAAGTGGAATTGATGTCAGGCTCCTTGTGCCAAACCGTCCGGATAAACGAATTGTTTTTCATGCCTCACGATCGTATTTCCCGGAGATGCTAGAGGCTGGGGTGAAAATTTATGAATACGAGCGCGGCTTTATGCATAGTAAAATCGTGATTGTTGATAATGAGCTGGCATCAATTGGAACTTCTAATATGGATATGCGGAGCTTCCATTTAAATTTTGAGGTCAATGCCTTTTTATTTCGAACCAAAAGTACGGAAAAGCTTGTTCAAGAATATATAAATGACCTAAAATACTCAAAACAAATAGATTTAAAAACCTTCGAGCAGCGACATATAGGCTTTCGTTTGCTGGAATCAACTGCACGGCTGCTTTCACCGCTTCTCTAAAAACCTGTCAATTATTTTGATGGGTTTTTTTCAATGGCAGGGATTTTGTTGACTTTTGTCGAATTGCTTAAACAGAAAGGAGGAAGTTGTATTTGTTAACCGCACGTACCAAAACGGGTAAAATTATTTGCCTTGGAAATGAATACAAGAAGGAAACATTATTGGCATTCCGAAATCAAGAGGAGTTTATCTGTCCGGTTTGTGGTGAGGCTGTTATCCTAAAATTAGGCGAACAGCGAATTTTTCACTTTGCTCATAAACGCGGGGGAAGTTGCCTGGAATTTTCTGAGGGGGAAACCGAAAACCATCTAAAGGGCAAACTGCAGCTATATCGCTGGTTAGTTTCACAGAATATCCCGGCAATTTTAGAGTATTATGATCGTGAAATTGCCCAGCGGCCTGACATCATGTTCAAGTTTCAAGGACAAAGGTATGCCTTAGAATTTCAATGCTCCCCAATACCCGAACGCATTTTTATCAAACGAACCAGAACATATCGCGATAATGGCTATGAACCGCTTTGGATCCTCTCACATCAGCATCTTCATTTTAAAAAGAGGAATGTCCTTTCTTTATCGAATTTTCACTATTTATTTTTACGGACTGCCAAGACTGGAAAGTTTTATCTTCCTTCCTATTGTCCTGATGAGCGGCTTTTTCACCTCGCGGATTCGATTATTCCCTACTCTGTAAAGCAGGCCTTTGTCCAACACTCGATTTATCCCATTGAGAAACTAACCTTATCTTCCCTGCTGAATCCCCCGACTGCATTTAAGAAACTGTGGTTACCGGGCTGGGAAAGAGAGTTGGAAAAATTTAAAATGCAATGGAGCTTACATCCAAGGGCAAATACAAATCATTTTTTACGAGAAATCTATTCCCAAAATATGAATCTGTTTTTATTACCTGCAGAGATTGGCCTCCCTGTCCCGCATTCACTCTTCATTCAAACCTCAGCAATCGTTTGGCAAACTTATATACTTCTTGATGTTCTAAAAGAAAAAAAGCCCGGAGATCTCTTGAAGCTTAACGAAATAAGAGGAAAACTAAATAGAAGAATTGCGAGGAAGAATATCATGATTCGTCATTTGCCTCAGCTTGATTCGGTAGATTATATGGTACCGGTGAAGGAATATCTTTATGTCCTGGAACGATTCGGGATTTTACTGCAACAAGATATTGACAGCTTCCAGCTGCTGCACACAATAATCATTCCTAGGTCAAATCGCGAGAAGGAAGAGTTGAGGTCAGCCTTTTATCAAAAAGTGATGACATTTTCACAAAACAATAAATGAAAATGAAGCAATGGGCATAATATGAAAGGATGAATCATTTTTTCTTCCAATAAAAAGAGGAAAAAAGACGTAAAAAACAGAATATATGTAATTGGAATACATTTCGAATTCCGAATTATTTTTGAATGGAGGATGAACGATGGCCAATGAATCTAATGTAAAATCACTGCCGTCAAGAAATGAACTTCCTGTTGAAGAGACATGGAGATTGGAGGACATTTTTGCAAGCGACGAGGAATGGGAGAAAGAATACCAAGCAGTAAAGGGTCTCATTCCGTCAATTAAAGACTTTGAGGGCAAATTAGCTGAAAGTGCCGATACACTTTACAAAGCCCTTCAGGTTGAGGATCAATTGCTTGAAAGAATCGGCAAGCTATATACATATTCACATATGCGATATGATCAGGATACGACTAACTCCTTTTATCAAGGATTGGATGATCGGATGAAAAATCTCTATTCCCAGGTTGGCAGTGCGCTGGCCTTTATTGTTCCGGAGATTCTTTCGATTGACGAGGACAAATTAAAAGGCTTTTTGAATGAAAAACAGGAGTTAAAACTATATGAGCATGCCATTGAGGAAATTAATCTGCAGCGGCCTCATGTGCTAAGTGCCGAGCAGGAAGCGCTATTAGCTGAAGCAGGAGAAGTGATGGATGCCTCAAGCAATACATTTGGGACATTGAATAATGCCGATCTACAATTCCCTTCCATTAAAGATGAGAACGGTGAAGAAGTAGAAGTCACCCACGGCCGCTATATACGCTTTCTGGAAAGCAGCGACCGCCGGGTAAGGCATGATGCGTTTAAAGCGGTTTACAAGACGTATGGTGATTTCAAAAACACATTTGCCAGTACATTAAGCGGCAATGTGAAAAAGAATAATTTCAATGCCCGCGTAAGAAAATATCAGTCAGCAAGACATGCAGCGCTTTCGGCCAATAATATTCCCGAAAGTGTCTATGATAACCTAGTCAATACGGTGAATAAAAATCTCTCTTTATTGCATCGCTATGTAAAGCTGCGTAAAAAAGTATTAGGAATAAACGAGCTTCATATGTACGATTTATATACACCGTTAGTAAAAGATGTAAAAATGGAGATTACGTATGACGAGGCAAAGGATATTGTTCTTAAAGGTTTGGCGCCGTTAGGCGAGGATTATGCCAAGGTGCTGAAAGAGGGGTTTGAAAACCGCTGGGTCGATGTCCATGAAAATAAAGGGAAGCGAAGCGGTGCCTATTCTTCAGGTGCATATGGAACCAATCCATATATTTTGTTGAACTGGCAGGATAACGTCAATAATTTGTTCACCTTAGCTCATGAATTCGGCCACTCAGTTCATAGCTACTATACAAGGAAATCGCAGCCATATCCGTATGGAAATTATTCGATCTTCGTTGCTGAAGTCGCTTCTACATGTAACGAGGCATTGCTTAATGATTTTTTATTAAAAACGATGGAGGATGACGGAAAGCGGATTTATCTGTTAAACCATTATTTAGAAGGTTTCCGTGGCACTGTCTTCCGCCAAACAATGTTTGCTGAATTTGAGCATTTAATTCATCAAAAAGCACAGAATAACGAAGCGTTAACAGCCGATGCTTTAACAGAAATCTACTATGATTTAAATAAAAAGTATTTTGGGGACGAGATTGTGATTGATGAGGAAATCGGACTTGAATGGGCGAGAATTCCGCATTTTTATTACAATTATTATGTCTACCAATATGCTACTGGATTTAGCGCGGCGACAGCCTTAAGCAAGCAAATTTTAGAAGAAGGCGAATCGGCGGTGAAACGGTATATCAATTTCTTAAGTGCCGGAAGCTCCGATTATCCGATTGAAGTCTTGAAGAAAGCCGGAGTCGATATGACCAGTGCAGCTCCAATCCAAGATGCCCTTCAGGTGTTTGAAGAAAAACTTGCTGAGCTGGAACAGTTATTAACAGAGAAATAAACCAAAGGGCCGGGTGTGAGCTATTATCCCGGCCCCTTCGTTAAAACCCCCTAAATCGTTTACTGTTGTTCAGGGACATGATTAATATGAATATCGATAGAAATAACAGGGGGACACTGATAACCAAAGAGAAAACTTTCAACAGAGCCAGCAGGTGAAGAAAAAAGGCAATAACAAAAAATAGAATCATGATAACATAAGGTACCTTCTTCAAGGCTGAAATGCCACCTTTTAAATGATTTTATAACTGTTTATTATCATGTCTATTGTCCATCTCGTGAAATTATGACTTTTTGACAATTATGTGAAACATGGCACATACTTATTGTTCTAAGCTTGTCATCGTGTTATAGTAAACATGTGAAGTTGATCACCAACAAACATATACCCCTTTGTTTGACCGTGAAAAATTTCTCCCATCCCCTTTGTTCGTATTTATAAAAAAATGCCTTGCAGGATAACAACTGCAAGGTATTTTTTTTACCTAAAAAAAATGTCAGTTTTGTAACCGACATTTGATTAATCTTCAATATAGCGCCAAAACGTACCATATTTTGCAGGGATTTGTTCCACTACTTGTTTAAGCAGCAGTTTTTTCATTTCTCTTTCAATTTGGGTAATCGGTAGATTATAAACAATAGCAATCTCCTTTGAAGCAACAAATTTAAAAATCTTTAAAAATGTTTCCAAAGGCGGTGGTAAATCTTTTTCTGGTTTTTCTAAAAGCATTTCCTCTAGGATCTGAACGTATACTTCATAAGGGTAGGAACCGGTAATCTTAATTCCTTCGTCCTCAACATTCTCATTAAAAAACACGAGTGTGGGTATTTCAGTAACATCCATTTCGGTTGTTATTTGTAAGTCACATTGGAAAGCCTTCGCGGCACTTTCCGAATGCATATCATGTATGAATTCTTTTACATCCAATCCGACACTTTTGGCACATTCCTCAAGTACTTTTATATCCGAAATGTTTTGTTTCTCTAAAAATAAAACTTCCTGCAGCTTACGCAGAAATTTTATACCAACGCGTCTGCCCTGAAGTTCAGCCGCCTTAATAGCAAGGGAAACATTATATGGGGCATCAATTGGGTTTTCATGCCATAGACTGCCATCACAAGACATTCCCGACCTGCTTGCCGTTTTTTCCCATACCCTGGCCATATGTTCATAATTCTTTTTGCTGCTTAGGTTTAAAGTTGCCAATCGTCCACTAAGAACATGCTTAATGGAAAAGTAACGTCCATATTCAATTCGCAGCTTTTTAATAATCGGCTCTAACCCCCAGCACTCCGGACAGAGCGGGTCAATAAACATGTATACTTCGATCGGCTTTTTATCGTGGCTGTAACAATTCTTCTTCGAGTCAGGATACCATGTGTTATTCACGAGTGTCACCATCATTTTCCTCACCCGCATCTGGGGTGTTAATCATATGTTGGGCAGTAAAATAAAGGCGGGAATAAAGATCATCCCGAAGAGTTCCTGTTATTCCAACTTTGTCCATCGCTTGATTCATGCAAGACAGCCAGGCCTTTGCCCTTGTTGGTGTTACAGGGTGCGGCATATGTCTTGCGCGCAGCATTGGATGACCGTGTTCTTCTGTATATAAAGGGGGCCCGCCTAAATACTGTGTTAAAAACTGCTTCTGCTTCCTTGCGGTTTCGGATAAATCCTTTGGAAATATCGGAGCGAGATCAGGATGTTGTGCAACAAGACCATAAAAAGTATCTACTAGTCGATGAAGATTTTTTTCGCCTAGACTCTCGAATGGTGTTGGATTATCTTTGAACACGTTGACAACTCCTTTTTGATTCGTTCTAAGTTTTATTGTAGCAATGCCTTTTTCATATCACAAATTAATTGCCTAGAAAGGCCTATAATCAAGATATTAATGAGTAAAAAGCGATCGTTTAGAAAAGAAAAAAGTATGATTTATTTGTTTTGAGCCAGCTTTTCCTGATAAAAGCGGTGGATTTTGTTTTCCGATTTGCGTTTCGGAATTTTAAATTCCTGGAGGATTTTTTGAAACATCTCTTCCCCTTTTGAATGGTCTTCCACCTCATATTCCAGTTCGTAATCTTCTTTACCCAGATAAAAGCTGTGGTCAAGAACGAGCAGCCCAATTTCATACTTCAGTTCGACGCGTTTCGTTATAGTTGAGCCAAAGTAATGTAATTGTGAAAAAGCTATTCCCATCTCTTCAATCATTTTCTTAATATCTCCCAAGGGCAGCAGCCCAAATTGGATTGCTTTTGAAGCTTCCTCTTTTGTTAACGTTTGATTGGTTTCAAGAAGACCAATTGGCGCTGGCTGTTTTAATGTCATTTCAAACTGATTATTTTTTTGGCGGATTCGCAATGCTGAGCCCATGTTTTTTAAGGCAAACTCCGGGGTATCAAAGTAATGATTTTCCTGGGAGAAAATCTGCCCTTTATCAACTTGGAATGTTTGTAGCAATTTTTCATATTCTTGTTTTGTTAACATATTTTTAAATTCAATTTCAAGATTTTGCGTCACGATTGATCCATTCCTTTCACAAAAGTTTTCCCCCTTGCCTGGCTGCAAATCTTGGGGGAATTGGTGGAATTATGCTAAAATAAACATGTTCAATGTTGGAGGGAAGAGGATGACAAAGAGTACCTGTCCTACATGCCAGTATAACCGAAACAATGCTTCAATTAGAAGTTTCTAATATGAAAGGTATTAGTCATGCTGGGAAAGAAATGGTGAAAAAAGTAGAAGAAATCTTTAAATGATAGACATCGAGGTGGATTCAATGGAGCATTGGGAACAATTTTTAGCCCCTTATAAACAAGCAGTGGATGAACTGAAAGTAAAATTTAGGGGAATGAGAGGGCAATTTGAGCTCGACTCGGATCATTCACCAATTGAATTTGTAACGGGAAGAGTTAAACCAATTGCCAGCATTCTTGATAAGGCAAATCAAAAAGGAATCTCACTGGATAAATTAGAAGAGGAAATGCAGGATATTGCCGGGCTTCGAATTATGTGTCAGTTTGTTGAAGATATCTATCTTGTTGTGAATTTATTAAGAAATCGCAATGATTTTGAAATTATCGAAGAAAGGGATTATATTTCTCATAAAAAAACAAGCGGTTATCGCTCTTATCATGTGGTTATACAGTATCCTGTCCAAACTATTCGTGGAGAAAAGAAAATTCTTTGTGAAATTCAAATTAGAACGCTGGCGATGAATTTCTGGGCAACGATTGAACATTCACTTAACTATAAGTATAAAGGTGATTTTCCTACCGATATTCAAATGCGGCTTCAGCGTGCGGCCGAGGCAGCTTTCCGTCTTGATGAGGAAATGTCGTTAATCCGCGGAGAAATTAAAGAAGCTCAGGCCTTTTTTACCAGAAAGAAAGAAATGCAACAACAAGAGAAAAGCTAGTTGAAAGTTTTTTCATATGAGGAGAATCTGACAATGAAATTTGCAATTACGTCAAAAGGGGATCAAAAATCTAATACATTGATGCACAAAATAAGGACATATTTACTTGACTTTGATCTTACATACGATGAGGACCAACCGGATATCGTTATTTCGATTGGCGGTGATGGTACGCTGTTGTATGCCTTTCACCGCTACAGCAGCCGGTTAAGTAAAACAGCTTTCGTTGGGATTCATACGGGTAATCTTGGTTTCTATGCCGATTGGACCCCTGACGAAATCGAAAAACTCGTTATTGCGATTGCAAAAACGCCTTTTCAAGTGGTTGAATATCCTCTGCTTGAGGTCATTATCCGCTACTCTCATGCCGGCAAAGAAGCGAGGTATTTGGCCTTAAATGAATCCACTGTAAAAAGTATCGATAGTACGCTTGTTATGGATGTTGAAATCCGCGGTCAGCATTTTGAAAGGTTCCGGGGTGACGGACTTTGTGTGTCTACACCTTCCGGCAGTACAGCCTATAATAAAGCACTTGGAGGAGCCATTATTCATCCGTCGATTGCCGCAATTCAAGTCGCTGAAATGGCCTCGATTAATAATAGGGTATTTAGAACAGTGGGCTCGCCGCTGATTTTACCGGCGCATCATACATGCATGCTCAAACCCGTCAACCGCTCCGATTTCCAAGTAACGATTGACCATTTGACGCTGTTGCATAAAGACGTGAAATCAATTCAATTTAGAGTCCCGGAAGAAAAAATTCGCTTTGCCCGCTTCCGCCCGTTCCCGTTCTGGAAAAGGGTGCATGATTCCTTTATTTCTGATTAAGGCTGCTTAGGAGGCAATAGAATGACATCACAGTTTCAACTAAAGTGGGTAATGGAAGAAAACGGCGCGGGCCTCTTGATCAAAGAATTCTTAAAAAATGAAGAAATTTCCCGGACGGCTCTGACTGATATTAAATTTAAAGGCGGCAGTATCCTTGTTAATGGGGAAACGGTAAATGTCAGATACAAGCTCCAAAAAGGTGACGAATTAACCGTCATTTTTCCCCCTGAAGCTCCAAGTGAAGGGGCGAAAGGAGAGGATCTGCCGCTTGACATTTTATACGAGGATGAATTTCTCCTGATCGTGAATAAACGGCCAGAAATGAATACGATCCCTTCAAGGGAGCATCCCACAGGAAGCCTGGCAAATGCCATCGTTGGTTATTATGAACAACAAGGCCTTCGCGCTGCTCCACATATCGTTACACGGCTAGACCGCAATACATCAGGAATAGTCTTAGTGGCAAAGCATCGTCATGTTCATCATTTATTTAGTTTAATGCAGCGAAAAGGACAGCTGAAAAGGGCGTATGAGGCCATTGCTAACGGTTTGTTTGTTAGTGACAGCGGAACGATTATCGCACCGATTGGCCGAAAAGAAGAGAGCATTATTGAACGGGAAGTTCGTGAAGATGGGCAATATGCCTGTACCCATTACCAGGTAATCAGGAGATATCGTTCTTTTACCCGTGTTGAACTAAAGCTTGAGACCGGCCGCACCCATCAGATTCGAGTGCACTTGGCTTATCTCGGGCATCCGCTCATTGGCGATGATTTATATGGCGGCCCGGTTTCCGCTGGAATCAAAAGACAGGCACTTCATTGTAAAAAAATCACATTTACACATCCCTTCAGACGGGAGAGAATGACCTTCTCGGCTCCGCTTCCTTCTGATATGACGGGGTGTTTAGAGGCTGAAGAAATCTAGTCAGCCTCTATTTTTTCAATCAAATTGTTTAAATTTTTCTGCAATGTATGGCATAGTAGAAGAAACAGAAATTAGTTCCATTTCCGGATATCTTAAAGCCGTCAATTTACCGCCAAAAACGGCACCAGTATCAATATTATACGTGTTGTTGATTACCCTTGGTTCATTCACCGGGGTATGCCCATAGACAATAACAGCTTTTCCCTGATAGTTTTTCGCCCAATCCCTTCTGACTGGTGAGCCGTCAGGATGTTTTTCTCCGGTAATGTCTCCATACAGGACAAACTGCTTAACCCTGGCATGATGTTTTCCGATATACTCCTGTTTAATTCCGGCGTGTGCAATAACCAGCTTTTGCTGATCAAGGATTGCATAAAGCGGGGCGTTTTCATACAATTGGATAAATTGTTTACGAATGGACTGCTGCTCCTGTTTAGTTAATGAGTCATATTCTGCGACTGTTGTTTCCAATCCATGGGTAATCTGCACCTTGTTGCCAAGGAAAAAACGATAGAGCTTATTGCAGTGATTTCCCGGTGTATATATGCCCCTTTTCTGTTCCATAACAAGCTGCCAAACCACGTCGATTACTTGTAGGGATTCCGGTCCGCGGTCCGTTAAATCACCTACAAAGCCTAACATTCTATTGTTCGGATGAAGAGGGATGCCTTGTTCCCATTCGTAACCAAGGCGATGGGTAAGTTCTTTGAATTCCTGAAAACAGCCGTGAATATCGCCGATAATATCAATTTTCATGTCATAACCACCTTTTTTCTCATCATACTCTTTTTATCATTCTGAAGGAGGAGGATCTATGGAACAGCAAGTTTCCATCATTTCATTGCTTATTGTCGTCACAATGGCTTTTTTAACACCAATTATTTTACATCGCTTGAAATTAAATTTCATTCCCGTTGTTGTAGCGGAAATTATCATGGGTTTAATTATTGGTAAAAGCGGCATCAATATTGTCCATGAGGATATCTGGCTTTCTACTTTATCAACACTCGGCTTAATATTTCTGATGTTTTTAAGCGGTCTCGAAATTGATTTTTCGGCCTTCGCAGGCAGAAAAAAACGAGATGTTCTGCCAAATGGTAAAACAGAACCGAATTCATTTGCTGTTTCTTCGATTATCTTTTCCGGGATATTTGTATTATCCCTTGGCTTATCCTATTTGTTTGTCTTGGCAGGCTTTATTGATAATGCCTTCTTAATGACATTAATTATTTCGACGATCTCATTGGGTGTGGTGGTGCCGACCTTAAAAGAAGCACACTTAATGAAGACAGTTATCGGGCAGATTATTCTCCTGGTTGCGGTGATTGCCGATCTGGTGACAATGATTTTATTAACTGTTTTCGTTTCGTTAAATGAACCAAAGCATGAAAACACATGGCTTTTGTTAATTTTGTTTGCAGCGGGGATTGTGCTGTATTTTGTCGGTAAACGCTTTAAAAACCGAACCTTCATCGAGACGCTGTCAACCGGTACTGTGCAAATTGGTACACGGGCGGTGTTTACCTTAATCATTGTTTTAGTGGGATTGTCCGAATCGGTTGGGGCAGAAAATATTTTAGGTGCCTTCTTGGCCGGTGTTCTTGTTTCCCTGTTATCACCCAATCAAGAGCTTGTCCATAAACTCGATTCATTTGGCTATGGCTTTTTAATACCAATTTTTTTCGTAATGGTAGGAGTGGAACTTGATATTTGGTCCTTATTTAGTGAAAAAAAATTGTTGCAGTTAATTCCGCTTTTACTTATCAGTTTATTACTTTCTAAGCTAATTCCAGTATATTTCTTAAAAATTTGGTATGATACAAAAACAGTCATTTCCTCTGCCTTTTTATTAACATCGACATTGTCGTTAGTAATAGCGGCGGCGACTATTGGCGAACGGATAGGAGCTATCACGGAACAAATGAAAGGAACATTGATTCTGGTGGCAGTGATTTCCTCCATCTTCACGCCGATCGTTTTTAAAAAGCTATTTCCAAAAGAGGTGCTGGCAAAGAAAAAAATACCAGTTGCCTTTTTAGGTGCAAATCAGGTTACACTACCTGTATCGAGAGAATTAAAATCGGGCTTGTATGAACCGATTCTCTATCACCAAAAAATGGAGAAGGTAGAAATGCCAACTTCAAGTTCTCTGTTTGAAATCGAGGAAATCCCGGATTATTCTTTGGATTCGCTTGAAAACACGGAGGTCTTTCAGGCAGAGATCGTTGTCATTTCAACTGGTGATGAAGAACTCAACGCGAAGCTTGCTATTTCAGCAAAGGAAAAAGGAGTCCCGCGAGTGATTGTTCGAATTGAAAGCCCTGAATTGGATCAGTCATTACGTGAACATCATGTTGAGGTGTTTTCCTCGTTTATGTCTACAAAAGTATTGCTCAGGGCTCTAATTGAGTCGCCCAATGTGATGAATATACTAACAAACCAAGAAACCGGACTTTATGAAATTGTGATGAAGAATAAACAATTTGACGGAATGTCATTACGAAGATTTCCATTTACTGGAGATGTGATCATTGTCCGAATCTTTCGCGGCAAGGATTCGCTTGTACCGCATGGCGATACCGAGTTGCAGCTGTATGACCGCTTAATTGTTACCGGTTCAAAAGAATATGTTGATGAACTGAAGCGAGAATTGGAATTTAGCGAATCTTCCAGAAGCTTTTATTAAAGCCATTGTTCCTGCTCGATCTTTTGCAAAACAAGACAGCTTCTAAACCCTGCACTTTTCATTTTTTAATAATTGGTGTAGAATTAGTACCAAGTACTAATATCAGTTGATAACCTAGGAGGATTTTTCACTATGAACTTTTCTTTAGCTGGAAAAACATTCGTTGTCATGGGAGTAGCCAATAAACGCAGCATTGCTTGGGGGATTGCCCGCTCTTTGCACAATGCTGGAGCCCGTCTTGTTTTTACATATGCTGGCGAGCGGCTGGAGTCGAGCGTCCGTGAGTTAGCTGATTCTTTGGGGGCTGAAGGAACCCTTGTTCTCCCATGTGATGTAACGAGTGATGAAGACATCACAACTTGTTTCGCTCAAATTAAAGAAGCAGTTGGAACGATCCACGGTGTCGCCCATTGCATTGCCTTTGCCAAAACAGAAGAACTGAAAGGCGAGTATCTGAATACGACCAGAGATGGTTTCCTGCTTGCTCATAATATCAGTTCCTATTCATTGACAGCAGTTGCTAAAGAAGCAAGGGGGTTAATGACAGAGGGGGGCAGCATCGTAACCTTGACTTATCTTGGCGGTGAACGTGCTATTAAGAATTATAATGTAATGGGTGTGGCGAAAGCGTCACTTGATGCCAGTGTCCGCTATTTGGCAGCTGATCTTGGCAAAGATGGGATTCGTGTGAACTCTATCTCTGCCGGACCGATTAGAACTTTATCTGCCAAGGTAATTGGTGAATTCAATACTATTTTAAAAGAAATTGAAGAAAATGCCCCGCTTAGAAGAACAACAACCCCTGAAGAGGTCGGTGATACCGCCGTATTTCTGTTTAGTGACATGTCCCGCGGAATTACCGGGGAAAATATTCATGTCGATTCCGGATACCATATTTTATAATGGTAAAGAGCTGTCCCCTTTTGCTTTTTGTGGCATATATCCATTAACGTGATTAGGCAATTTGCATACATATAGAGTGTAGGCAGACGCAATTGGAGGTGATGCAGATGGCAAAAAAGAGAACAAAAGGCCCATTACTTTATATCAATCAGACTTTTACTAGAACACCGTTTAGTCCAAACAATCAGGAGATATATACAAGTAAGCGGGAAATAGAAGAGTTTGTCGAGGGGGAAGCGGCAGTTCAGGGGAAAGAAAGCAAAGAGTTAAAAACAGGGATCTTCCGCGAGCCAATACCAATAGAGATTGAACAAACGGATCAGAAACAGAATCAGGTTCCGGACGGTTCTCTGCCAAACGAAAAAGTTGTTTCCCATTTAAAAAGGGTAAAGCCATTTAATGAAATGGATGTAAAAGAAAGGATTGATTACTTACTCAATATCCCGAAAGTGCTCCCACCAATTCCATGTGTATTTTACACCACAACTGAAAATTACCAAGGATATCTTGCTGGTTTTGTCGACAACGAGATAACGATACAATTTCACAATAAATCGACAAAAACGATCCCCCTTGATCAACTCAAAAATATCATCATGATTGGGTTAAAAAAATAAAATGAAATGGCCAGCGGATTTCCCGGCTGGCCATTTCATTAGTGACAAATTCCCAAGTCGACATCAGCGATGCATTGGATGGCGCAGAAGCAGTTTAAGTCTACGGTCACACAGTCGTTTGTAGCTTGGAAGGCTGTTACATCACATACTGCTCCAAGATTAATGCAGCAGCCGCTTTCCCCTTTACCGGAAGTAGAAACGAGATTTACTGGGTGAAAGTTCCCGTGAGCGTCAGTTTTTCCAGGTGCTAACACCCGAAGTGTGGCACAGCAGTTATCAAAAACATCTTCTACGCGGAAGTAGATTGATACGCATGTAGGATTGTTGTTTTCAAAAAAGAATGCATTAAACGGCGTTCCGTCTGCTGTTTTTAATACAAACACCCGTGTATCTACAGTGGTTGAAGTAGGCGATACAAGCGAACCCAGCGGCTCGTTAAAACAGCTGGTACATGGCTGACATTCTTCAGCAGCAACGGCTTGTTGGAGATCATTAATTGCCCGGACTACTTGGCAAACACAGTTTCCACTGCTAAATTCGTGGTGAGATTTTCCACAACCCATTTATTTTTCCTCCTTAATCCGTAATATATCTTACATTACTAACATATTTCATGACCGCACTTTGGGTTACGGACAATTGCCTTATTTAGCAAAATTAGGCGGTTTTCCTAACGGTGGTGTGGGCAGAGTTCGAGTTTTCCGCATAGCTTGGCCGATTTTTTTAGTGGAGCAGCATGTCTCTTTGGTGAAAGGAAGGATATCTTTAATGGAAAACGTATCGTTTTTTCAGTTAATGATTTTATCTTTGGCAAGTTTTAGACTAACAAGGTTGCTGGTATTTGATAAGATTACAGAGTTTATCCGCCATCCCTTTTTCGATGAAGTGGAGGAGGAAAATGCGGCCGGAGAAAGGGAAATTTATTATATTCCTAAGCTTTCGGGGCCAAAACGTTTTTTTGGGGAACTACTTAGCTGCTACTGGTGTACTGGGATCTGGACGGCAGTTATCGTTGTTGGCTCATATTTTCTATTTCCGGGATACTCCTGGCCAATTTTTGTGATTCTGGCCGTAGCGGCCATGGCTTCTATTTTAGAAACAATTCTTCAATATTTTATGGAGAATTAAGGAGGATGCCTTATCCATCACCAGCGATTTTTCATAATCTAACAAGAGAAAAGGAACTGTCAAAAAAGGAGAGAAGGGTAATGAAAAGGAAACAGACAGGCGTAAAGACTGCCAAGATTCGTCAATCAGCAAACTCACTGAGGAAACAAGGCTGTGGCTGTGGAAAAAAAACATCTAAATAAGCGGAAAAACTGTCAGGATCTCTCTGGCAGTTTTTATATTTTCCATGATCGTTAGTCATAATTTTAAACAATCTCGAAAAAACTATATGGTAGCGATAGCTGAATTTGTCGAAGAGGGGGAAGAAATTGTTATGCTCATGATCCGTAATTTGCTAGTAGTATCTTGTATATTCCTGCTTACCTCCTGTAATCAAAACAACGAGGTAAAGAACAGTCAGCTGGCATTAATAAAAACAACCAATCCCGGCCCCGTCATTACCGATAATCAGGAACGAAGCTTAGGAGAAAATATTAAAGATGATGTTAGTTCTTTGCCTGAGCTTTATGATGTAGCAGTGGTTAAAGGTAAAAAAAATATCCTTGTAGTGTACAAGGTTAAACATTTACAGCGTTTCCGGATGAAACAAATCGAAAAGAATGTCACCGAGATGCTGAAAAGGAAATACCCAAATGAAACATTTACCGTTTCCAGTGACTATAAAATTTTTCTTGAGGCAGTCAGATTGGAGGAAAAAATAAAAGCAAAGAAATTTTCTGAAAAGAGAGCAGAAAAGCGCCTTCAGGATATTGTCGATATGACGGATAATACGAAGTAAGAAAGGAAGAAAAAGATGGCAAGCAAGCAAAAGAAAATGACGCCACAACAGCAGAATTACCAACAATTACAACAAAAACATGAACTGAAAAGACCAGTGTTAAAAAATTGTCTAAAGGCCTTCATTGTCGGCGGATTGTTTTGCGTTGTCGGACAGGCAGTAAGTTATTTTTACATATATTTTTTTAATTTTACCGAGCAGAGCGTTGGGAATCCGACCGTTGCGACAATGGTATTCTTCTCGATGCTATTAACCGGCTTTGGGGTATATGACCGGATTGGCCAGTTTGCTGGTGCAGGCAGTGCTGTACCCGTAACCGGATTTGGCAATGCTGTGATTTCGGCATGCATAGAGCATCGAACGGAAGGTTTTGTTCTCGGTGTTGGTGGAAATATGTTTAAGCTTGCCGGCTCCGTCATTCTTTTTGGGGTTTTCTCAGCATTTGTTGTCGCTCTGATAAAGACGATACTGAAAATCTGGGGGGGATTGTAATTGTTAAAGGGGCATCAAACATGGGTCTTTGACAAACGTCCAATGATTACGGCAACGGGGGTAACCGGAGGTCCATTTGAAGCGAACGGAAAACTGGCAAATGATTTTGATCTTTTGTTTGAAGACCTTTGGATTGGGCAGGACTCCTATGAAAAGGCACATCGGGTATTAATTGAAGAGGCAGCGAAAATTACCTTAAAAAAGGCCAATTTAGAAAAAGAACAAGTCCAATTTTTATTTGCCGGGGATTTGATTAATCAAATTACCCCAACAAATTTTGCAGCAAGAACCTTACAGATACCATACTTTGGCTTATTTGGTGCTTGTTCGACTTCAATGGAAGGCTTAGCCTTAGCATCCTTCGTCGTGAATTACCAAGGGGCAAAATATGTCTTGACGGGTGCCGCCAGTCATAATGCTGCTGCTGAACGACAGTTCCGTTACCCGACGGAATATGGCGGACAGAAGCCGCCGACCGCCCAATGGACGGTAACTGGATCCGGAATGGCTCTCGTTCAGGCAAATGAGCCGGAGAAGAACGTTCCGGTAACGATCTCAGCAACGATCGGTAAAGTAGTTGATATGGGATTAACCGACCCATTTAATATGGGTGGGGCAATGGCTCCTGCAGCAGCCGATACAATTATGGCTCATTTCCGTGATTTGCAATTGGACCCTTCCCATTATGATTTGATTATCACCGGCGACCTTGGCAGAATTGGTCATGATACAGCCTTTGAATTGATTAACAAAAGCGGTCTCAAGCTGGAGCGAAGACAATTCCTGGATTGCGGTCTGCTGATTTATAAAGAAGATCAGCCAGTACAAGCTGGAGCAAGCGGTGCCGCCTGTTCAGCAACCGTTCTTTATGGGCACTTACTTAAAGAGCTGAAAAAAGGCACATATAAGCGAATTTTGGTTGTGGCAACAGGTGCCTTATTATCGCCGCTTAGCTTTCAACAGAATGAATCAATACCATGTATCGCTCACGCTGTAGCGATTGAAATGAATCATTAAGGGGTGAATCGCTTGTTTGCAATGTTTTTTTGGGCATTTATTGTTGGAGGTCTCATTTGTGTCATAGGTCAGCTGTTATTTGATGTCGCTAAATTAACTCCAGGGCATACGTTAAGCTTGCTGGTGGTAGTTGGAGCAGTACTGGACGGATTCGGTTTGTATGAGCCGTTAATGGATTTTGCCGGAGCAGGTGCAACCATCCCGATTACAAGCTTTGGCAATTCACTCGTTCACGGAGCGCTCCAGGATGCCAATAAACACGGAATCATTGGAGTCTTAACGGGAATGTTCCAAGTAACCAGTTCAGGTATTTCAGCTGCCATTGTCTTCGGCTTTCTTGGTGCCCTTCTGTTTAAGCCTAAAGGATAAATGCTCATTTTTTATTCTATCGTTTGAGAAGCTTGCCCGTGCCTATACACATTATTTAGTGATTTCATATGTTATAAATGAGATTACTAAAGTGAGGTGACTATTCTATGTTTGGATACGGCGGCTGCGGTTTCGGTTATGGCGGTGGTTTTGGATACGGCGGCAGTTTCGTGTTAATCGTTGTATTGTTTATTCTATTAATTATTGTCGGCGCAAGCTGGTATTAATGAATTCTGAACGATTAATCGGGGAAGGGTTGTCCAAAAAGGGCTGCCCTTTCTTTGTTGGTGATTCACCAATTTTCACTTCCTTCATAAAATAAAGTAGTTTATGAAGGAGTGTGATTTTCGAACATGGATAATGGTTTCTTTAAAAACATAGAAAAGAAAACCGGCGTAAATATGAAAGATGTTTTTGAATTAGCAAATTCTTTGCAGCATGCAAATTTTAAGGATGAAAAAACAGTCCGAAGTGTAATCAAGAGGGTTTCTCGGCTTGCTAACAAACCTGTCAGCAGAGAACTGGAAGACCAGATTGTTAAAACGATCATCAACGACGGCAGTAAGCTTAATTTTGATACGATTTCCAATATGCTGAATAAAAAATAAGCAAAAAGGCCATTTCCCTGTTGGAAATAGGCCTTTTGGATCTTTGTAAAAAAGCTTGCTGCGTAAACGAAGGGTGTTATAGTTTTTTCATCATGGTTTTATGAGGAATTCCCGCATCCATAAATTCGTCGGATATGGCTTCATAGCCCAATCCCTCATAAAATGAGATAGCATGAGTCTGCGCATTTAATTTTAACTTCTCAATTCCATTGTCCATGGCATACGCCTCAATACAATTCATAATTGCTTTTCCAGCACCGTGTTTACGGTCTTCTTTTAACACGCAAATTCTTTCCACCTTACCAACTTGATCGACAAGGCGAAATCTTCCCGCACCGATTGGTGTCTCATCATGATACATCACAAAATGAACCGCTTCATCATCGTATTGATCAAGTTCCTCTTCAATTGGTACAAGCTGTTCCTCAACAAAGACAATTTTTCTTACTTTAAGGGCATCTTCAAGTTCTTTCTGAGTTTCGACTACTTTAACTGTCACTTGAATCTATTCCTTTCCAAGGCGAAATGTTTCATAAACGGTCCACGAAGCATTTTCTAATTGATAGAGAAGATGAAAGCGGTCAACCATTTCTTCATGGTTAAATTTGGTCATACGCAACGCTCCAAATACATCCGAATGCTCATCATTTGAGAGCTTTTGACCGATAGTAATATGGGGAACAAAGGCATATTCGTTTTTTTGTTCGGCCCATTGTTTATTTATTTCCGCATGCAAATTCATCAGTTCGTCAACCGGTTCTACTTTTAAATATATAACATTATTTACAGGATAAAAAGAGCTAATTTTTGAAGTTTTTAATATAAATGGGTGATTATTGCGGGCGGTTTGCTGCAATTTTTCGGCAAATTGTGCTGCATCCTCTTCAGTCGCTTCAAAAGCACTCATTAAGGTGAGATGCGGGGGAATCAAGGCATAATGCGGGTCATACCGTTTACGATAAGAATTAGCAAAGTCTTGAAGAGATTTGGATGGGAAAATAACAACACCAAATTTCATTGAAATACCTCCAATAGAATAGATTTTTATACATTGCTGGAAATCCTGGAAAGAAAAAGGCAAACAAAATTGTAAAATGTTTCTTGATATTATAACAAATTTTTCAATTATTAGAAATAACTATCTGAGACCTGGCAACAACTGCTGCAGCCAGGTTATCGAAAATCCAAATTTGAAATTGATTTACGAATTTCTGTAAAGAGGATAGGATCTTAAAAACTAAATTTTGTGTCATTTCTTCAACAAATGACTATATTGTAAATTTAAAAAAATACAAAATGGTACAATATACCTATAATAGAATGGAGGTTTTAGCGATGAAACCCGGACGACTTTTGTTACTTCTTTTCATAATGTTGATCATTACTGGATGTAGTTCCTCTAAATCAACCGGTAATGAAAAAGATGTGCAACCTGCATTGCCTTCCATTTCCATTATTGCTGATTCTGAGCAAGCTTTAGCCTTATTTAAAATGGAGGAAAAAAATATTGAAAAAAAATTCGGTGTGCGTTTGGAATACCATTACCCAGATAGATTAAATGATAACCTCGAAGATTTTTTGTTTGCCAGTGATAAAACGTATGATATTTATATGTTATTTCCGGCCAAATTACCCGAGTATGTTGAACGAAATATGCTTTTGCCATTGGATACATACATACAACAGACGGAAGGAATCGAAGACATCTTACCGGTTTATCGCAATCTCTATATGAAATTTGGCGGTCATGACTATGGTATGGTTTATGACGGAGATACACATCTGTTGTTTTACCGCAAAGATGTGTTTGAAAAATATAACGATGAATATAAAAAAACCTATGGTAAAGATTTAACTCCGCCTAAAACCTGGAAGGAATATGATCAAATTGCCAAATTCCTGACCAGGGATATTGATGGGGACGGTAAAATCGATTTGTTTGGCACGGCCATTTTTGGAGGTGACGCAAAACGATATATTTGGTTTGCTGAGCGCTATTTATCTATGGGTGGAAAATATTTTGATTCTAAAATGCATCCCCAAATTCAAAGTGAATTGGGAATGAAGGCATTACAGGATTTAATTAATTTGAATGACAGTGGAGCGACACCACCAAATTCCATGTATGACTGGATTGATTTAAATACAGCGTTTCTTCATGGAAAGTTGGCGATGGTGGTTCAATGGAGTGATACCTCACGCTTCTCTTACGATAAAAAAAATTGGGGCTCGAAAGTCCAAAATAAGGTTGGCTGGACGCTCGTTCCCGCAGCCGCCCCTGACAATCCTCGAGGCGGGGTCTGGATTGGCCGTGTGTTAGGGATTTCCAAACAATCTGCCAATCCTGATAAGGCATGGAAAATTATTAGTTATATTACATCAAAAGAAATAAGCAAGAAAGCATTTTTATCAAAGGATACGATAAATGATCCATTTCGTTACAGCCATTTTTCAATCGCTGGCAAAGGGGCTTTTCCAACTGAAGAAATGAATCAGAACTTCTTAGAAACCGTCAAATCCAGTTTAAACAATCCTAATGCGGATTTAATGATTCCAGGCGGATGGGACTATATGCAGGCACTCGATCAAAACATTTACTTGGCCCTGATTCATAAGAAAACAGCTGCTGAAGCACTAAAACAGACGGCTGATGAATGGAATAACATAACGAAAAAATATGGACAAGCACGGCAGGCCGCTCACTATCAAGAGTGGCAGAACCTCCTTAAGGAGGTAGGAAATCATGAAATTCATCAATAAATTAAGTTTTCGTATTTGGTTTGCGATCAATACCATTGTTCTTACCGGGGTGCTTACCCTTAGCGGTCTCTATCTTCATCGTGAGTCCTCACAACTGGAAAATAGTTTGAAAAACGAAGGGATTACCTCCGCAAATACGTTAAATGCGGCTATTGGCTTGTATATGCTCAGAGGCGAATATTCGAAAATTAGTCCGCTGACCTATTCACTACAATCACGGCCAAATATTGCTTATGTCATTGTTCGCGATAAGGAAGGTACCACGATTAATCAAAAGGGTGAAACAAGCATTGATAAACAGCATCTTATGATTACGAAAGTACCACTTGAATATTTTCAAGAGCATGTTGGGGAAGTGGAGATTGGTTTAAAAACGAAAGCTCTTGAAGAACAACAAGACAGGTTGTTGCGCGATACATTTTTTACTGCGGTTGTTTATTCCCTTTTGTCGCTGATTATTTCTTTTTTGATATCGAGTAAATTGACTGCGCCAATTCAAAAATTAATAGTAGCAACAAAAAAATTAACAGCTGGTGAGCGTAATGTTGAGGTATGGGCTAAACACGAAATTGTTGAAATACAAGAATTATCCACAGAATTTAATAAAATGGCCCAGACGATTAATGATCACGAAAAAATTTTAGTGAATGAGATTGAAAAAGCAACCAGGAACCTGTCGGAAAAGGTGGAAATCCTTGAGGTTCTGGCAAGTATATCAAACTCCGTATTGGAGGATGATATCCAAAGTATTGAGGTTATGAAACGAACATTAATCAGTATTAAAAATTATATAAAAGCCGACCAAATTTCTTTTACGCTGATTAATAATAATGAAAGGTTGGAAGTATTTGGACTTGAGCAAAATGAGAATTTATCTTCTTTGGAATTGAAAATGGGCGATAAGACGATCAATGCTGCAATTCATAAAAGGGAAGTTATTGTTCGAAATCGTCTTCATGCAAACAACATGTCCTATTATGAACAGTTACTTTATTATGATGGACTGCGTTCGTTATTAATTCTTCCGATTATTGCAAAAAATAAAGTCCTGGGAACATTAAATATTGCCAGTCAACAACAGGATTATTTTTCCCCGGATGTGATCGAGAAATTATCAGTCTTCACAAATCAGATTGCACTTGCCTTTGACCGGGTTGCTGCCTATGAATCTTTACAAAAATCGGCCTATTATGATTATTTAACGGGACTGCCAAATTTCCGATTATATAAAAATAGTATCCAGGAGGCATTGGAACAGGCAAATAAACAAAACAAAATGGTTGGGGTTATGTTTCTCGACCTCGACCGTTTCAAAATGGTTAATGACACATTTGGTCATGCGGCAGGAGACTTTTTATTGCAGCATATTGGCAAACTGTTAATATCATGCTTGTCTGAGAAAGATGTAGTTTCCCGAATCGGCGGGGATGAGTTTTCTGTTTTATTGGCAAATATCAGCGGGCAGGAAGAAGCGATTGACATTGCTAAAAAGATCATGAAAGCATTAGCGGCACCCGTTATTATTCAGGGCTGCAAACTTCACATCTCGGCAAGTATTGGAATTTCTTTCTTCCCTCAAGATGGTACAGATGTTGAAAGTTTAATCAGACATGCTGACCGGGCGATGTACCGAATTAAAAAGCAAGGTAAGAATAATTATGGCATTTACTCAACCTATGAAGATGACAACATGGCCAACCCAATTGTGCTTGAGAATGATTTGCGGAAGGCTTTAGAAAGAAATGAGTTTGTCGTTTATTATCAGCCCAAAATTGACGTGGAGCGAGAAATGATATCAGGGGTTGAGGCGTTAGTAAGATGGGAGCATCCGAAAAAAGGCCTGATTACACCGATTCATTTTATTCCGTTAGCTGAAGAAACGGGTCTAATTCTGCAGATTGGGGAATATGTTCTCCGCCAAGCTTGTCAACAATGTGTTCAGTGGCAGCGTCTGGGCTTACCGCCAATACCTGTTTCTGTTAATTTATCAATCGGGCAGTTTATGCAGTCAAACCTGATTAGCAATATTCAAAGAATTATGAATGAGACGGGGATTCAACCGGAATTGTTAGAGTTTGAAATTACCGAAAGTATGTCGATGAATTTAGAACGCTCAATTGAAATTTTATCGGAGTTGAAAAAGCTGGGTGTTCATATTAGCGTTGATGATTTTGGCACTGGTTATAGTTCATTGAATTATTTGCGGCAACTGCCGATTGATACGGTAAAAATTGATAAGTCGTTCATGAAGGGAATACCAAATGACCGAAACAACGAGGCTATTGTCGCTACGATTATCAATATGGCTCATAATTTAAATTTAACGGTTACCGCTGAAGGTGTCGAAACGTTTGACCAAGTTCAATACTTGCGTAAGCATAATTGCGACAATATTCAAGGCTTTTACTTTAGAAGACCGCTGCCGGCAGAAGTTTTCGAACAAGAATTTCAACATATTTTAAATGATATTCAAAAGGTAACCAAGATCCCGATTTAGCAGTTATAGGTTGATACTTAAGGCTTTCAGATCTCTTATTTTCTGTTTAAAAAATGGAACGATTATAATTCTACTTGGCAAAATGGATAAAAACATATTGACATTGTACGGAAATTAAATATAATTAGAAATGTACTTAATAAGAGATCTGTTAGCTCAGCTGGGAGAGCGCAACCTTGACAGGGTTGAGGTCGGGGGTTCGAACCCCTCACAGGTCATCAAGACGGTAGAATCGTTGATATAAAGCGGTTTCTACCGTCTTTTATTTCCATAGATTTTGCTAATATCTCTTACAGAAAAGTAGAGAAACTAATTCGGGAAAATATAGTAAGGAGAAATTTACTTATCGTGAGCAAGTCCGAGTGAAAAGAGTTGACGGGTAAATTTTGAAAATGGACGGGTAAAGGACCAAAATCGACGGGTAAAGTTCCAATTTTGACGGGTAAAATTAGAAAAATGACGAGTAAACAAAGCTTTACTCTTGTATAATTAGTTTGGTTTTGTTATTATTTATTCAATTCAATAGGATTTCCTTCGGGGTCGGGTGCAATTCCCAACCGGCGGTGATGAGGCATGCCTCTTAGTCCGTGACCCGGATTCATAGATCATATGAAAACGGTGGATTTGGTGAAATTCCAAAGCCGACAGTAAAAGTCTGGATGGGAGAAGGAAAAGCAAATTGTGCAAAAATGCTATTTTTTGACGTTTATTTGTTATGCGCTTTTTTCTCCCTTGCCGAAATAGGTAAGGGAGATTTGTTTGTTTGGAGAGATTTATTATGAAAGGGGAACATTTTTTTTGAAATGAATGATCATGAATATATGAACCTTGCTCTTTCACTTGCACGCGCCACTTTAGGTCAAACAAGTCCTAACCCGAGTGTAGGGGCAGTGTTAGTGAAGAATGGTCAATTGGTGGGAACTGGTGCACATTTGAAATCCGGCACTCCCCATGCAGAAGTTCACGCTATCCATGAAGCTGGAAGTTCTGCTGAGGGGGCCATTATGTATGTTACACTTGAACCATGTAGCCACCAAGGGAAAACACCTCCATGTGCTGACCTCATTATCAATACAGGCATTCGTAAGGTCTTTGTAGCAACTCTAGATCCAAATCCTCTTGTCGCAGGCAAAGGCGTTGAGAAGCTAACAAAAGCGGGTATCGAGGTTGAGGTGGGATTATGCCAAGAAGAAGCGATCCAGCTCAATGAAAAGTTTTTTCATTTTATTCAAACAAACACTCCATTCATAACAATTAAAGCAGGCATTTCATTAGACGGTAAAATAGCAGCGAAATCAGGAGACAGTAAGTGGATTACCTCTCCTGAGTCACGACAAGATGTCCATCATCTTCGTCATGAGCATGATGGAATACTAGTAGGAATCAACACCATCTTACAGGATAACCCTCTCTTAACCACCAGAAGACCCCAAGGTGGAATTAATCCCATTCGAATTGTATTGGACACGAAATTAAAAATTCCAGTGTCTGCAAATGTCGTCCAAGATCGCTCTGCGAGAACCATCATTTTTACAGGAAACCAGATTGATTTAGAAAAGAAAAAAGAACTTGAAAGGCTTGATGTAACCATTATTTCTCAAGAAAGCTCCACTCTTTCTTTGAAGGAAGTACTGAAGACATTAGGGGAGCAGCAGATTATATCCGTACTTGTAGAAGGCGGGTCGGAAATTCATGCTTCATTCATCGAGGAAAATGCTTTTCAACAAATCATTACCTATGTTGCTCCAAAAATTATTGGCGGCAGAGATGCTTTTTCTTTTGTTGGAGGAATTGGTCCTGAACTTGTGAAGTTAGGAAAACAACTACGCTTTACAGAGATTAAACAGCTGGGACCAGATATAAAAATAACGGCAAAACCTCTTAAAGGGGAGGAAAGCGAAGAATGTTTACCGGAATCATTGAAGAATTAGGAACCATTCAAGGGATAAAGTCCCAAGGGAGCACACTCGTCCTAAATATTAAGGCAAAGAAGGTCTTAGAAGATATAAAGCTTGGAGATAGTATCTCAGTAAATGGTGTCTGCTTGACCGTAACGGAGTTTACCCATGCTTCATTTTTTTTGGATGTGATGCCCGAAACCTTTCACAGCACTTCTCTAGCTCACCTGCAGCAAGGCTCACTCGTTAATCTAGAAAGGGCCATGAGTTCCAATGGACGTTTTGGAGGTCACTTTGTTACGGGCCATGTTGACACGGTTGGACAAATTGTTAAAAGAGAACGAAAAGAAAATGCGATATATATTGACATTCAATATCCTAATGAATTCAATCATCTTGCTCTGTATAAAGGTTCTATTGCACTTGATGGCACTTCCTTAACTATATTTGGGACATCCGATAATCAATTGACCGTGTCGATCATCCCTCATACGGCAAAGGAAAGTGTCCTTGGTATGAAAAAGGTTGGGGACAAGGTTAATATCGAATTTGATATGATCGGCAAGTATCTACATTCCTTTTTTGAAAGGAAAAACCCGCACAATCATAAAGCTAGTATTTCAATGGATTTTCTCAAAGAAAATGGATTTATGTAAATCGGAAGGAGTAATAGCATGATATTCCATAAAATAGAGGATGCATTAGAAGATTTAAAGGCAGGAAAGGTGATTATTGTTTGTGATGATGAGGATCGTGAAAACGAGGGAGATTTTGTGGGGCTGGGTGAGTTTGCGACGCCAAACATGATTAACTTTATGGCTAAAGAGGGCAGAGGACTTATTTGTGTTCCCATTTCTGAGTCATTTGCAGACAGACTGGAACTAAAGCCAATGGTCGAAGTCAACACAGAAAGTCACGAGACAGCCTTTACTGTTAGTATTGATCATATTGAAACGACCACAGGTATTAGTGCATTTGAGAGAGCATTGACCGTTCAAAAATTACTTGATGAGGACGCTCTTCCAAGTGATTTCAGACGACCTGGGCATATTTTTCCGCTTGTGTCGAAGGAAGGCGGAGTGTTACGGCGTGCTGGTCATACAGAAGCTGCCATCGATTTAGCTAGATTAGCAGAATCAAAAGCAGTAGCTGTGATTTGTGAGGTCATGAATGATGATGGAACAATGGCGCGAGTGGACGACTTAATAGAGGTTGCGAGAAAGTTTGATTTAAAAATGATTACAATCAAAGATTTAATTGAGTATCGACTTGAGCATGACACATTAATAGATAGGGAAGTGGAAATCAGTCTTCCTACTGAATACGGGGACTTTAGAGCTATCGGGTTTACGAGTAAAAGTGATGGCAAAGAGCATGTTGCCCTTGTAAAAGGGGAGATTCGTGCAGAAGAGCCTATCCTTTTAAGAGTACATTCAGAATGCTTAACGGGGGATGTGTTTGGCTCTAATCGTTGTGATTGTGGCCCCCAGCTTCATGCAGCTCTTTCTCAAATTAATAAGGAAGGGAAAGGCATCCTTCTGTATATGAGACAAGAAGGAAGAGGGATTGGTCTCATCAATAAATTAAAAGCGTATAAACTTCAAGAAGAAGGTTACGACACGGTTGAAGCGAACCATAAACTAGGTTTCAAAGCCGATTTACGTGATTATGGAGTTGGTGCTCAAATCTTACGAAATCTTGGAGTGAAAAAGATGCGTTTATTAACCAATAACCCGCGAAAAATAACAGGTCTTGCCGGGTACGGCTTAGAGGTAGTCGAACGTGTTCCTCTGCAAATGCCACCCAAAAAAGAAAATGAACAATATTTAAAAACAAAACAAGAAAAACTTGGACATTTATTAACTTTTTAAAGGAGTGGAATATAATGATGAAAAAAGTATTGGAAGGAAACTTAATTGGTACAGGTCTGAAAATTGGGATTGTGGTTTCGCGATTCAATGAGTTTATTACGAGCAAATTACTGGCTGGAGCAGAAGATGCCCTTAAGAGACATGGGGTCAATGAGGACGATGTGACAGTCGTGTGGGTACCAGGAGCTTTTGAAATTCCTCTTGCAGCAAAAAAATTAGCAGACCAAGGTGGCTTTGATGCAATTATTACACTAGGAACAGTCATAAGAGGAGCTACGCCGCATTTTGAATATGTAAGCAGTGAAGTAGCCAAAGGTGTAGCAAATATAGGGATGCAAACTGGAATCCCGATTATGTTTGGTGTCCTAACCACTGAGTCAATCGAACAAGCTATCGAACGTGCAGGGACAAAAGCAGGAAATAAAGGCTACGAAGCAGCTGTTGGAGCAATAGAAATGGGTAATCTTTATAAAAACTTCAACTAAGGTTACTACATATATTTTAGCTGTCAACTCAGTTTAAATTCCGAACGTGTCAAAAAATTAGTATTACTTGCACCGGTTATGAGTTTCGCAACATTAAATTGGAAATTCCCGTTTAAATTATTTCCGGCATTATGGTTTAAAAATTCAATTGCAATACGGAATTTATATAACTGGATGTTTGCAAAGCAAAATAGCCCCAATGAAATATTATATGAGCAATTTTTGTTAGGCTATAAATATGGAAAAATTCATCTTCGTGTAGTGCCAAAAGTCTTTACTAAAGAAGAACTTGCAAGTTTAAAGGCGGAAACATTACTATTAATTGGTGAGCAAGAAGTGGTTTATTCGTCCATAAAAAAGGCAATCGATCATGCTACTGCTATTCCGCAAATCACAGCAAAATTAATCCCAAATTGTTCACATTGTCTTCCCGCTGAGCAACAGGAAATGGTTAATATTTGGTCAATGAATTTTTATCATAAAAATGATCCTATCCTAAGCGGCTTTAGCTCTTTACTCCATAGGGCGCTAAGGTCGTTTTATCGTTTTTGACGTTTTAGTATCTAATTTTAATATCTTTTACCGTAATAAGTGTACTTTTCTTATTGATTCAGCCTTTTAAAGGATATGTATATGACCCTTGCTGTGGCTGCGGAGGGATGTTTGTCCAATCTTATGAAGATTAGCCCCCATGTTATTCAAAAAGCCTTCAACAAAGAATGACAATTTTGTAGTTTTGCAGTAATCGTAGACATTGTTTTCACCACCTTTCATTAACTATATATTACCATATTTTTAGTGAAAGCTTAAATGACCAAAAAAATAGAGTAAGGAGGGGCAGGGTGGAAGTTTCAGATACTTGATATGGTACAAAATCTTACGATTTTAAATGTACCACCGTATCTGACGGCAATTCCTCCCCCATTTATCGTATGGTTTATTTATCTCAAGGAGCAATGCTGGAAATTGAAGATTTGGACAAGTTAAAACAAGTGTTTATCGATCACGGTTGGACCTGGTTAACGGCGTTAAATATGATGTTGTTTTCGTTATTACACTATCCGTGCGGAACTACCCTATTAAATATTTATAAAGAAACCAAAAGTAAGAAGTGGACGTTTATGTCATTTGCGATCCCAACAGTGATTGCCATTGGCATCACATTCCTGACAGCTACTATTGCCCGGCTATCCGGGTGGGTTTAGGAAACTAAAAACATTTTGAACATTTGAAAGCTGCCATAGGATTGGCAGCTTTCAAAAATTCTATTGGCTTAAATCATTTGGGCTGAAATATTCACAATTCAACCTCTTTCATTGCAAAACGAAGTTCGTTATTATTATTTAATAGTTTTAAATTCCTCCATAGTTTTATCAATTTTTACTTGGGTTTCTTCAACTATTTTTTGTAAGATTTCCGTAATTTGGGTAACCTTAGATACTTCGTTTGTAATATTTTTTATATTAGAATTTACTCCTTCTATGGCCTCATTGGAGTTATTAGCTAATTTACGAACTTCATCTGCGACAACTGCAAACCCCCGTCCGTGGACCCGGCTCTTGCTGCTTCAATAGCTGCAATATTCATTAGCTGACCTTAAAGTGAATATCATTTTAAAACGTTTTTAAAATGACATTCTAGTTCATTCTATTTAAATGTTAGTCTTAATGCAACTGTTTAGTATGTTGTCCGGCGCCATTTGAAATGGCGCCGGACATAATTTTAGTTTTGGCAAGGCTGAAAGACTATTAATCTCTATATCTGTGTTTACCCAACTTTTTAAAAGTATATGGGATCGGTAAAAATGTTTTGTTATCTCAAAAGAAGAGTATTTATTTCTCAGCGGTTCCTACCCTCGAACCTCCAAAAACTCGATTTTTCCAAAGTATTTTTTCTACTTTGAATTTGTGTAGTGACAAATGAAGGCGGTGATACGCAAGGAACACTTAGAGGAATCAATTGTAAAATGGTTGATTCAACAAGAATAATATGAACAGTATAAGGAAACCTAAAAACATAGGGAGGTGCTTTAAATGGATTCTGTACATAATGCAAAACTAACTTCAGCTGAAATCTCAGCTCTATGGTCGCAATACCTAAATGAAACCGCAAGCCTTTGTATTCACAATCACATGATGGAACATCTGGAGGATAGAGATATTAGGGGTGCTTTTGAATACGCTATTTCCCTTAGTCTCAAACATTTAGACAAAATTAAGGAGTTCTTAACAGGTGAAGGTTTTCCCATTCCTGTAGGATTTTCTGAAAAGGACTGGACACCAAACGCTCCACGTCTGTTTTCAGATGTATTATGTTTGAATTATTTGAACATTATGTCTATCCATGGTTGTCATGGATACGCCGGAGCTATCACAACAAGCACCCGATATGATATACGTGAATATTTTACAGGGTGCAACGCATCTGCAGTCGAGCTATGCAACAAGACAAAAGATATTCTATTAGAAAAGGGACTTTACTATCGCCCTCCAGTGCTTACACCACCTAAACAAGCTGAATTTGTGAAAAATGATAACTTTTTGGCAGGTGGATGGTTAGAGGAAAAAAGACCTTTAAGTTGCATTGAAATTACAGATATTTACTTTAATTTAAAGAAAAGTATACTAGGAAAAGCCATCGGAGTTGCCTTTTCTCAAGTCGCTCAGTCGAAACAGGTTCAAAAGTTTTTGCACCCGGCAGTGAATATGACTACCAAACACATTGATATGTTTGTTGACCTTTTAAACAAAGAAAGCTTGCCTGCCCCTTCTATCTTGGATGCCAAGGTCGACGGTTTATTTTACAATAATTTTCTCTGCAAACTGCTAATCAGCTGAAAACCTTTTTGAAGACAGGCTTCGACTAACTTTTTACTTGTATACCAGCTGTTGACCAGGACATAAACTTGTTCATCATCACTAGCTGGAGCGCTGTTGTGAGCGAAGGGATAACGCTGGTTTTACCCCAATCTCCGATCACAAATACTCGCTAATGGGCATCCATCACAAATAGGGGCTTTTTTGCAATGCTCTTTCGCATGTTCAACGAGTAAAGCATGAAATTCGTTAAACATCGCCAAATCCCTTGGTAATGCCCGTTCAACCTCTAATCTGAACGAGTCATATGATTTTGGCAGATTAATACCAAGACGAAAAAATATCCGTCTGGCATAGGCATCTGCCACAAATACAGGTTGGTCAAATGCATAGAGCAGGATTACATCGGCTGTTTCCGAACCAATCCCTTTAACAGCTAAAAGTTCATCACGCAGTTCATTACAATCTTTCATTTTTATCTGACTGAGATCATATTCATAGGCCTTCAACCATTCCATAAATGCTTTTATCCGCTGTGCTTTCATTTTGAAAAAACCGCTCGGTCTAATTAGTTCAGCAAGTTCATCAAATGATAGTTTTTCAATTTTAGCAGGAGATAAGAACGGCTTTAAATTACTCAGTGCTTTCTCCACATTACGCCAACTTGTGTTTTGGACCAAAATCGCCCCAATCATCATTTCAAAGGCAGTCTTTGCCGGCCACCAGCCTTGTGGGCCGTAGTATCGATATAATTTCTCGTAAATTATTTGATAATCGTGAACCATTTCATCACCATTCCAGCATGTGTAGAAATATCTTAAACTGCTCATATAAAATAGTATAATGGAAATAAGAAAAAATTAAATGGAGGATGTTATGAAATCACAAGAGAAAACTCTCATTTATTGGTCAATTATGAACTATAAAGATTGGAATCTATATCTGGCGGCAACGCCAAAAGGCCTCTGCTATGTCGGTTCTCCGAACAAACCATTTGAAGAATTAGCAGAGTGGATAAAAAAGCATATCCCCAATAGTACACTTATAGAGGATAGCGATAGATTGCAACCATATGCGCGTGAACTTAGTGAATATCTTGAGGGAAAGCGAAAGGACTTTACGATTAAAAGTGATTACCATGGAACCAAGTTTCAACAGGCTGTCTGGAATGCACTATGTGAAATTCCCTATGGAGAAACGAAATCATATTCCGATATCGCCAACCTGATCAATAAGCCCTCTGCAGTTCGGGCAGTTGGTGCAGCCATTGGCGCGAATCCAGTATTAATGACCGTTCCATGTCATCGTGTTATTGGAAAGGATGGAAAACTGACAGGTTTTCGCGGCGGCCTGAATATGAAGGAACGACTATTAAATTTAGAGCGGCAGAGCAAATAAACTTGATTTCGGTCAAGTTTATTTTTCTATATTCAAGGTCAGACATCAAACATTTATTAAAAAAATGAAACTATTAGGTATTTTTATCGTATAATCATGTTGTAACGATTTACATAAATGGAATTAGGGGTGTTGTTAAATGGAAATACAAAAAGAGATACAAAAAAAGAAAGAAAGCCCTTCGTTATTTGGTATGTTTACCAGCCCTGGGATTCAGTTTGAAAGAATTAGAGAGAATCCTAAAAAATGGCTGCCACTTACCATTGTTAGCATTCTTTATGCAGTGGGAATGTTTTTTATGGCGGCAACCATGGATGTGCAAATGTTAATCGACCAAGGACTTACGAAAGAACAGGCGGAAATAGCATTGGGAGTTACGAAAATAACCGTTGTGGTAACAGGAGTATTAACGCCGGTCATCACGATTTTAGTCAGCAGTGTCATTCAGTTGCTTATTTCCAAATTTGGCAGTTCTTCGGTCTCATTTAAACAGCTATTTTCGATGAACACCTATATCATGATAATCGGTGCTGTTGGGGTTATCTTAAATACGGCCATCAGGTATGCCGTTGGCGGAAATCCGGAAATATATATTACCAGTTTGGCAGGTTTATTGAATTCTGAAAAAGCCGGTGTACTTGGGTCTATAGAAGTGTTTTCGATTTGGTCAACCATTTTAACGGCAATCGGGCTTCATAAAACAGCAGGGCTTTCCAAAGGGCTGGCTTGGACTATTGCGATCATTTTCTTCTTGGTTGGCATTGGGTTCGCCTTAGTCGGAACTGCTCTCCAAGGAGCGCCGAAACTATAATGAAAAAGAAACTTTGGATTGGCATCAGTGTTGTCAGTGTCATTATTATTATGATTGCAATTAGTGTCTATCGGCAGGTTTTTGCCGATGGGCCCGCCGTTAAAACAGTCAAGCTTAAGCAGGAGGAAATTTCTTCGCTGCTAATGATTCCCGGAACCGTAAAGCTGGAGGAAGAGCAAGTGATTTATCCTTCACCTGATAAAGGAGAAATAAAGAAACTGCTAATTAAAGAGGGACAGAAAGTAAAGAAGGGAACAGTTTTGGCAGAGCTGGAGAACCCACAGCTTGAACTCGAAAGGGAACAAAATAAAATATCGATAGAATCAGCTTATTTAAAAATAGACCGGATTGAAAAACAAATTGACCAATTAAACGATAAAGAAGAAACATTGAGTAAACAAGTTGGTAAAAAGGAAGCTAAAAAACAGTTAAAGCCAGAATATGATCAATTAGATATGGATAAGAAGCTGGCTGAACTAGATTTGAAGCAAGCAGAGATTCAGCAGGATTTACTTAATAAAAAGCAAAATGATTTGGAACTGAAAAGTACGATGGATGGTATCGTGTTAACAGCAGAAAAAACGGAGCCAAATTCCAGCCAAGGTAGTGCCGCTCAACCAATCATACATATTGGAAAACTGGAGGGAATGACTGTCACTGGGCTCTTGTCAGAGTACGATACATTAAAAGTTCAAAAAGGTCAAAACGTTTCCTTGCGTTCAGATGCCGTCCCTGATAAAAAGTGGCAAGGAAAAATTACTGAAATCTCTATTTTGCCAGAGAAGGATCAAGCAAGTACGCAAGGAGGCAGTCAAGCCGTCCAATACCCGGTTAAAGTGAAAATTGATGGTGACGTTAGCGGGTTAAAGCCAGGATTCCAACTTATTATGGAAATTGAAACAGAGAAAAAATCCGCCTTTGTTCTTCCTAGTGATGCCGTTCAGGATGATGGCGATCAGCCGTTTGTTTTTCTGATTAAGGATGGCAAAGCCCAAAAGCAAACGGTCAAGACAGGGATTATCTCGGGAAATAAAATCGAAATTCTTAGCGGGGTATCCAAGGATGACCTTGTGATTTTGAGCGGTTCGAAAAAATTAAAGGATGGGATGGAAGTGACGGTAAAATGATTCAGCTTGAATCCATCACCAGATCCTTTGCCCTTGGAAAAGAACAAATCCGCGTATTAAATGATATTAGTCTCACGATTGCCGAGGGCGAATTTGTCGCCATTATGGGCCCCTCTGGTTCAGGTAAGTCAACATTAATGAATATTATCGGCTGCTTGGACAAACCCAGCTCGGGCGAATATTATTTAGGCGGTGAAAATGTATCCGGCTATAGCGAAAATGAGCTGGCAAGGGTTCGAAATCAATCGATTGGTTTTGTTTTTCAACAATTTCATCTGCTGCCGCGGCTGACCGCATTAAAAAATGTCGAACTTCCGATGATCTACGCCGGAGTGAGCAAAGCTGAAAGGCAAGAAAGGGCCGAAGAGGCGTTAACCAAAATGGGCTTGCGAGATCGAATGGATCACCTGCCAAATGCTTTATCCGGCGGGCAAAAACAGCGTGTCGCGATTGCCAGAGCAATCGTCAATAAACCAAAGCTTATTTTGGCGGATGAGCCTACAGGAGCACTAGATACAAAAACAAGCATATCGATTATGGAGCAATTTCAGGAATTGAACAGTGAGGGTGTTACGATCGTTGTTGTTACCCATGAACCTGAAGTAGCAGAATATGCAAATCGGACGATTATGGTAAGAGACGGAAGGCTTCAGTCCGCTTCAGCGGCAGATGGGAGGTAGACCATATGAGTTTTTTTGAAAATCTTATGATGGCATTGAGTTCCCTAAAAGCTCATAAAATGCGCAGTATTTTAACAATGTTAGGGATTATCATTGGTGTCGGTGCCGTCATTATCGTTGTCGCGATTGGACAGGGCGGGGAAGCGATGCTAAAGACTCAAATTACCGGATCAGGTAATACAATGGAAATGTTCTACCAGCCATCTGATGAAGAAATGCGTGCCAATCCGAATATATTTTTGGAGGCCCCATTTAAACAGGAAGATATTCGTGCTTTGGAACAAATTCCAGAAGTGAAAAGGGTCGTGGCCTCCAGTACCAAAATGTCTGCAGCAAAGTTCAAGGAAAAATCAGTAGATATTTCTTCGACAGGGATTAACAAGGCCTATTTGCAAATAAATGAATTGAATGTAGCAAAAGGAAGAAGTTTTTCGGCAGCTGATTTTCTTGGAGGCAGCCGGGTTGGTCTGATTAGCAATAAATTACAAGAAGAACTGTTTAAAGGGAAAAATGCTGTTGGAAAAATCATTTTGGTCGCTAATCAGCCGATTGAGATCATTGGTGTTTTAGAAAAGCCGACTGGTCTCCTTGCTTTTGGCTCGATGGAGATTTATCTGCCGTTTCAAACATGGAAAATTATCTATGGCAGCAGTGATTATACTCAAGTCACTCTTCAGGCGGCATCTGCGGAACAGCTGCAAACTGCTGGAAAGAAGGCCGCTAATCTTTTGAATAAAATGCATAATACGGAAAAATCGTATCAGGTTATTAATATGGAGGAAATTGCTCAAGGAATTGGTCAGGTGACTAGAATTATGACCTTGATCATCGGCAGTATTGCCGGTATTTCTCTATTTGTAGGCGGAATTGGTGTCATGAACATCATGCTCGTGTCGGTAACAGAACGCACGCGGGAGATTGGTATCCGCATGGCACTTGGTGCGACGAGAGGTCAGGTGCTAACTCAATTCCTTATCGAATCAATGACACTTACTCTTATTGGCGGGATGATTGGGATATTGCTTGGCTGGGGAGTATCAGAAGTGGTAAGTCTCTTCGCCGGCTGGCCGTCCTTAATATCCTGGGAAGTCGTTGTCGGCGGCGTCCTGTTTTCGATGGTGATCGGAGTCGTCTTTGGCATTTTACCAGCAAACAAAGCGGCTAAACTTGATCCGATTGAATCACTAAGATATGAATAAGCAAGAAAAGCGCAGGCGCTAGGCGCACCTCGAAAAAGCTGTCGCTTTTCCTTCGTGCGATGTCTATGCTGCCAAGCGTTCCTTGGGGAGCTTGACACAAAACTCTTGACCAAAGATAGCGGGTTTACGTTATCTTTGGTTTTTTTCATTTCTTAATCTACCTTCGAAATGTATATTGCAAGAATAAGTTACAAAATCTAAATTTTAACGGAGGTGAAATGGATGAAAAAACTGCTATATGGTGCAATTTGTATGATATTATTTGTTTCTCTGACCGCTTGTGGAGGGGGGACAGATAAGGACACGACTAAAAATAATGACACCACCAATAAAACGGAACAGAATGATTCGGCAACAAATACGGCTGCAGATGGAGAGAAAGTATTTCAAGGGACCTGTGCTGCTTGTCATGGGAATGACCTAAAAAGCGGATATGCCCCTGACTTGGACAAAATTGGCTCAAAATTATCAAAAAATGATATTGTTAAAATCATTCACAATGGAAAAGGACAAATGCCTAAGCAAAATCTTTCAGATGCCGACGCTAATGCCGTGGCAGCCTGGCTTGCAGCCAAAAAATAAGCGAATGAAAAACCAGATTAGCTAAAATATCTGGTTTTTCATTTTCTTGGTAAACTATTTTAGTTTGTCAATTACTTCACATTAAGAGCTAGCGTTCAAAACATCTTTGATCGATTAAGCGAAAATATTGAACATTTTGGGAAAAATGTAGAACCGGCTTGAAAACCCTTGAAAAGAATGAGATGGTTTGTATAAATAACATGATAAAGTGTGGTCAATATGATAAAGAAACGAATTCGCCATTTAGGCCGGTTACGTGAAATTGTAAATGCCTTTACTCGTCATGGCTTCGGTTATTTAATGAAGGAATTGGGGCTTCTGGACCTTTTATCCGTACCGAAAAGGCTGTTTCTCCAAGGAAGCGAGACAATCGAGGTACTCTCGACAGGTGAACGGATTAGAATGTTTTTAGAAGAACTTGGGCCAACCTTTATAAAAATTGGCCAAATTGCCAGTACAAGACCAGATATTATTCCCTTAGACATTATTCAAGAACTGGTAAAGCTGCAGGATAAGGTCTCCGCATTTCCTTTTGCTGAAGTAAAAAAAATTATTGAAGAAGAGTTAGCTGATTCTTTGGAGAATTCATTCAGGGAATTTCAGGAAACCCCTATTGCCGCTGCATCGATTGGGCAGGTTCATTATGCCGTGCTGCCCGCAGGGGAACAAGTCGCAGTTAAGGTTCAACGCCCGAAGCTGAAACACTTGATTGAAACGGATTTGGAAATTTTAAAGGAATTGGCCAGGCTGGCTGATTCTCGTTTAGAATGGGCAAGAAGATATCAAGTTCGTGACATTGTTGACGAGTTGGCCATGTCGATTAGGCGGGAATTGGACTTTGAAATGGAAGCACGCAATACGGAAAAAATAGCTGCCAAGTTCAAAAACAATCCAAAAGTGGTCATTCCCAAGGTTTTCTGGGATTATACCTCAGCGAAAGTTTTAACTATGGAATTTATCGACGGAATTACCCTAAATGAGGAGGAAAAGCTTCAAAAACTAGGTTACGACAGCAAAGTCTTAGGAGAAACAGTGGTCAATACCATCCTTCAACAAATATTAATTGATGGCTTTTTCCACGGTGACCCGCATCCCGGAAATTTATTAGTATTACCAAATGGAGCCATTGCCTTTTTGGATTTTGGCATTGTCGGCCGATTAAGTCCGGAAATGCGGGACCATGTCGCCTCATTTGTTATTGCGTTGATGAGACAAAATACCGATGAAGTCCTTCAGGCAATATCATCCATGGGGGTGGTGCCTGATGATGTCAATTACGAGCAATTAAGAATGGATGTTGACCTTTTACGAGAAAAATATAGCGATCTATCTTTTAAGAATATGAAAATTGGTCAGACGATAACAGATTTATTTTCAGTTGCTTTTCAATATAAAATTAAATTGCCGACAGACTTAACGATATTAGGTAAAACCCTGTTAACGATGGAGGGTGTGGTCGAAAAGCTAGATCCTGATTTAAGTATTATCAAAATTGCCGAACCGTTTGGGAAGCGGTTAATAATGGAACGATATCGGCCTAAAACGATTATCGACAAAGTCTGGAGACGAATCAATGAGTATGGAGAAATGATCCTCGAATGGCCGAAAACCATTAATGAAATATCCGCTATAATGAAAAAAGGTAGAGTAAAAATTGAACTGACAACTCCAGAACTGAATCAATTTATTCAAAGACTGAACATCATTAGTAACCGGATTTCTTTTAGTATCACGTTACTGTCTTTTAGTATTATTATGGCCGGGGTCATTATCGGGACCTCATTGTCAGGACAAACCCCAATATTACTAAACAAAATACCGGTGGTAGAAATCGGTTTTGTGATTGCCACAGGAATGTTTCTCTGGCTTTTATTTTCTATTTTCAAGTCGGGGAAATTCTGAATTTGATTCTCCAGCTAATAAAGTAAGCTGCTTGAGATGGTTTCTTACAACTATGATATTTGTCATAGTTGGGACATGACAAGTATGTCTGCAAATTTTGCTTTCTTTTTTTTATAATGTGAGTTATCAAATAGAGGAAGGAAAATTGTTAAAGATGAATGAAAAACAAAAATTATTAAGGAAGCAAATGGCTCCTTATGAGAAGTCAAATATACTGGCGAGCGTCTGGCAGATCCTTAATACAATTGTGCCCTTTTTTGTTTTATGGTTTTTGAGTTACAAAAGTCTCTCCATTTCGTATCTACTCACTTTTTCATTGGCTGTTGTCGCAGCAGGGTTTCTCGTGCGGACCTTTATCATTTTTCATGATTGCTGTCACTATTCATTTTTTAAAAATCGTACTGCCAATAAAATACTTGGAACATTAACAGGGATCCTCACATTCTTTCCTTTTAGTCAATGGCAGCATGACCACTCTGTCCATCATGCTACAAGCAGCAATTTAGATAAACGGGGAACCGGTGACATTTGGATGCTTACGGTGGAGGAATATTTGCAAGCTTCCCCTTTGAAAAAATGGCAATATCGCTTGTACCGTAATCCATTGGTGATGTTTGTACTTGGTCCGATTTATGTGTTTTTGCTTAAAAACCGCTTTAATCGGAAGGGAGCACGGTCGAAGGAGCGCTGGAATACGTATCTTATTAATATGGCCATTGTCATCATTATCAGCAGTATGTGTTGGGCGATTGGCTGGAAACCGTTTCTTTTAGTAGAAGGTCCGATTTTTTTAATCTCAGGTTCTGCCGGCATTTGGCTGTTTTACATTCAGCATACGTTTGAAGATTCTTATTTTGAAGGAGATCAAGAATGGGAATATGTAAGAGCTGCTGTGGAAGGCAGTTCCTTTTATAAATTGCCTAAGCTGCTGCAATGGTTAACTGGCAATATCGGTTACCATCACGTCCATCATTTGAGTCCCAGGGTGCCCAATTATAAACTAGAAGAAGCGCATAATCAGACACCACCATTGCAAACTGTACCGACGATCACCTTGAAAACCAGCATAAATTCATTGAAATTCCACCTTTGGGATGAACAGCAAAAAAGGTTTATCGGCTTTAAAGATGCAGTGTTTTTCAGTAAAATAAAATAACATGGAAGCTTGTGCTAGGATTGTACCGACAAAAGATGAAGGGGATTAGTGTGATCAAAGAAGCGGTGCCAAAGTTTAAAAAGTATATTACCTTTCAGAAAAGCAATGGAATTGCTCCGTATTTATGGACGGTGCTTTGCATTTTACCGTTTTACTTTATTTTTCAGGCACCATCAACCGTCCATATCATCCTGGGAATTTTGCTGACTTTAACCTTTTTCATCATCTATCGGATTGCTTTTATCTCCAGAGGCTGGCCCGTATATTTATGGACCTTGATCTTAATTGCCATTTCCATCACAGCGACAAACCTTTTCAGTTATGTTTACTTTGCTTTTTTTCTAGCTTATTTTCTTGGAAATATTAAAGAGCGGGTTGCTTTTTTTACCCTTTATTTTATTCATCTCCTGTCTACCTCGGTATCCATAAACTATGGGATTGTCATGCATGAAAAATTATTTTTGCAGCAATTGCCCTTTATTATTATTATTTGGATAAGTGTCATTCTGCTTCCTTTCAGCATTTATAACCGCAAGGAGCGCGGGCAGCTGGAAGAGAAGCTCGAAGATGCCAATAAGCGGATCGCGGAACTGGTGAAACTGGAGGAACGGCAGCGAATTGCCCGCGACCTTCATGATACTTTAGGCCAAAAGCTTTCACTAATTGGGTTAAAGGCGGATTTAGCTAGAAAATTAATCACGAAAGATCCGGATCAGGCGAAATATGAATTGAAGGATGTCCAGCAAACGGCACGAACTGCCTTAAGTGAGGTAAGAAAAATGGTATCTTCGATGCGGGGAATTCGCTTGAAGGATGAACTGCAGCGAGTTAAACAAATGATGAAAGCTGCGCAAATAAGCTTGGCGGTTGAAGATGAATCTGCTCCTAAAAATATATCGCTTTTAACCGAGAATATTTTAAGTATGTGTTTAAAAGAAGCCGTCAATAACGTCGTTAAACATAGCGGGGCGGATCATTGTGTGATTACTTTTGAGCAGTCCTGGAAGGAAGTTGTGATGAGGGTCAGCGATAATGGGAGTTTTTCCAAAAAAGACGGAAAAGTGGAAGAAGGCAATGGACTTATCGGAATGCGTGAACGGTTAGAGTTCATTAATGGCAGTCTTGAACTGCAAACCACCAAAGGAACGACTTTAATTATTAAAGTTCCTAATGATGTAAAACCGGGTGAGGAGGAGGGAGAAAATGATTAGAATTGTTATTGCTGAGGATCAGCAAATGCTACTGGGAGCTTTTGGCTCACTGCTTAATTTGGAAGACGATATGGAGGTTGTCGGCCAGGCTACAAATGGAGAAGAGGCAGTAGCCCTGGTTAAAGCGCTAAATCCGGATGTTTGTATCATGGATATTGAAATGCCTGGAAAAAGTGGACTTGAAGCAGCCGAAGAGCTGAAAGGACTCAGCTGTAAGCTGATTATTTTGACGACCTTCGCCCGCTCGGGCTACTTCCAACGGGCTTTAAAGGCTGGGGTCAGCGGTTATTTGTTAAAGGACAGCCCAAGTGATGAATTGGCTAAAGCAATCCGAAGTGTCATGGCTGGCCGGCGTATTTATGCACCGGAGTTGATGGATGATGTATACGGTGAAGAAAATCCATTGACGGACCGTGAAAAGGAAGTACTTGAACTGATTGCCGATGGAAAAAATACGAAGGAAATAGCCGAAGAACTGAAAATTAAGACCGGCACGGTTCGCAACTATATTTCTATCATTCTTGATAAGCTTGAAGTTAAAAATCGCATTGAAGCCATTACCCATTTTAAAGAAAAGGGCTGGTTTAAATAAAGGAGGCTGTCCCGATCATTTTTGGGACAGCCATTTTAATACTTAGCCAGTCTGATTGTTTGCTAAAAATCCTTTTATATAATGATATACCTCGATTGGCCGTTCTTCTGGGAGGGCGTGCCCGGTTTTTTCTAATACAATTAATTTTGAATTGGTTAAATCCTTGCTCAGTTTTTCGCCAATTTTCAACGGGACTGACTTGTCATGGTCGCCCCAAATTAATAAACAAGGTGTTTTGATTTGTTTCAATATTTTTGCCGGGAGATCCCCTTCGCGGTCGCGGATCATTCGCGTTAGCGCCACGAATATTTCATCTTGTAAAAATGGCTCCAAGTAGCCGTTCATCATTTCCTCATTAATAATGGAGTGATTATATAATGATGCTTGAAGATTTTTTTCTACTCCGGTTCTGGCAAACCAATATTTCACGAAGCGATGGAAATACGGGAGATAGCTTGAAAGGATAAGCGGCATTTTTGAGCGCTTTAAATAAGCGGAACTGCAGAGCAGGATCGCTTTTTCGGCAATTTCTTGTTTCAAGTGTAAGATATTGAGGACGATTTGACCGCCCATGGAATGCCCGATTAAGATCATTTTTTGCAATCCGAATGACTCAGTCAGCTTAATAACGGTTTGGGCAATATTTTGGTAGGAATATTTATATCGGCTGCATTTTGCGCTTTTTCCAAATGGGGGAAGGTCAACCGACAAAACTTGAAATTCCTTTTTTAGTAAAGGGATCATATGTCGGAATGTAAATGTCGATGAAAGAAAACCATGCAGCAGAACAATCGTCTGTTCGGATGCTTGATTAGGATAAAATTCATAATAAACATCTATGTTATTTACCGGTTTATAACCGGATACAACATTTTGTTCCATTCATCGCTTCACTCCTAGTTCAATCTCTAAAATGATGAAATTAATATTCCCAAAAATTTAATTCTTACACATAAACATGACCAAAATGAACAATTTTTAAAAATCAAGATGTTTTTCTAAAAAAATTATTAATTTTTTTTGAACAAAATGTTTGAATTTTTAAAAAACCATTAGTATAATAAAAAAAAGCTTAAGGAGTTGATTTCCATGGAAAAGAAATTACTTAATTCACCCCAACAGCCAAATGATTATACCGATTCTGAATTTGCCGAAATGTTTTTGAACCATGTTCTTGTCCAGTTCCAAAAGGAGAAGATCCTAAAGGAAATCGACCGAACACTTCAAGAAGGAAATAAAGAATTATTCCTTCAGTTAACGGATGAATTAAAGAAAATTTCTTAGTTGCAGGTAAACATTTGCCATTGGTTAATAAGAGACCCTATCCAGCTGGATAGGGTCTCTTGGACTTTTTATTTGGATTTCAACCAATTAAAAAGCCCGAACTTTTCATTAGCAGTCCGGGCTTTGCAATATTATAATACAATACTTTCTTGTGCTTTGTTTTTCTTCTTTTTCACTAATTCGACAATTTTCTTAAAAAACTTTAATGCTTGTTGAAAGACAGGACTTTGAATAAAAGTATAAACGAAAGTCACAATAAAGACCGGACCCCCTAATAAAAATCCGAGAACAAGCACGAGGCTTTCAACGATGACTCGTGCTTGGCTGACTGATAATCGGGTTCTATCCGAGAGGGATAGCATAAAACCATCCCGCGGCCCCGCTCCTATACCAGCGGCAACGTACATACCTCCGCCAATTCCGGTAATAATAATTCCGGCTAATAGGATGAGGTAATCAATCCAGGTATTTGTCGACTTTGGTAAGATATCCAACCAAAGAAAAAAATCCATGATCGGGCCGATGGATACAGCATTTAAAAATGTCCCAATATTAATGTAACGGCGGTCTACAAACAATGAAATGATAATCAGGACGAGGCCGCAAATTACTCCCCAGGTGCCAATTGATAGCCCAAAATGTTGATACAGCGCAACATTTAGAACCTCCCAAGGATGGAGTCCGAGATATTTTACGTTCACAGCAATGGCGTTGCCTAAACCAAAAAAAGTAAGACCAAGGAAAAATAAAACGTATTGGAACAGTCTCAACCTAAGCTACCCCCATAAACACAGCTGACTTATCTGAATTTTCAAACCTATTTACCTATCTTAATTTATCACTTTAAAATAATCAATGGTAAATTTGGTGCAATACTTATAGTTTAGTGAGTGATATAATCAGAAATATGGTAAAATATAAAATATTATTATTAGGAACCATTTGGTAAATATTTTTCGAATGCGGGGAAAGAATGATGAAAATCGATGTAGCAAAAAAGATTCAAAAATTGTCTTCAAGTATTTTTCAAGAAATTGTCGACCGTAAACTGGCAGCTATTCATAATGGTCTGGATGTTATTGATTTAAGTGTCGGCAGTCCTGATTTTCAACCACCGGAATTTGTGGTTGAAACGTTATCCGAATATGCAAAGGATCCAAGCAAATATGGTTATACATTAAGAGGTATACCCGAATTTTATGAGGCAGTAAGCTATTTCTATAAGCAACGGTATAACGTTGATCTAGATCCGTCAAAAGAAATCCTTCAGTTAATGGGCTCCCAAGACGGTCTGGCCCATTTAGCAATGGCCATTATTAATCCAGGGGATTATGTGTTAGTTCCAGACCCTGGCTACCCGATTTATGAAGCAAGTGTTACGATTGCCGGGGGCCAGGTTTATCCAATGCGATTATTGGAGGAAAATAACTTTTTGCCAAAACTTGATGAAATCCCCTTGGAAGTATTACAGAAAACCAAGAATGATGATCATCAGCTATCCCGGAAATCCGGTAACTGCCCTTGCCAATCGTGAGTTTTTTGAAGAGGTAGTGGAATTTGCAAAGCTACATAATATTTTAGTCGTTCATGATTTTGCCTATTCTGAATTAATTTTTGACCATAACCCGCAGATTAGTTTTTTGTCGGTACCTGGTGCGAAGGAAGTCGGTATCGAATTTAACTCTTTGTCTAAAACCTTTAACATGGCAGGCTGTCGTATTGCTTATGTTAGCGGCAACGAGCAGGCGGTGGCAGCTTTAGCTTCGTTTAAATCACATATTGATTATGGGATTTTCTACCCAATACAAGCAGCTGCAGTAAAGGCGCTGACATCTGATTTCAGCTTCTTTAAATCTCAGGTAAGCGAGTATGAAAGACGGCGGGATGCCTTAATTGCTGGTTTGGAAAAAAGCGGTTGGCATGTCGCAAAATCTCCCGCAACTATGTTCGTTTGGGCGAAAATACCTGCTGGCTTTAGTTCGCGCAGATTTGCCTTTGAGCTGATTGACCGGGCGGGGGTGGCTGTAGTTCCGGGTGATGCCTTTGGCAAGTTGGGGGAAGGCTATGTTCGAATTGCTTTGGTACAGCCGCCAGAACGTCTCTCTGAAGCCGCTGAACGGATTCAGTCGTATTTAATGGAAGCGGTAATAACGAAGTAAAGATTTTCCTTCTAAAACTACGGGAACAATCATATATATGTTAAAAAGACCTTCACTTATTGGAAGGTCTTTTATCTTTGAAAAGGAAAGAGGTAAATTATGCCGAGCGGGAAACATCAAGTTGAAGTCGACTTACCAATCGAAGTGATTTGGGATTTCGTCAAGGATATGGACAATTGGGCGCCCCTTGTTCCCAACTACATCCATCATGAAAAACTAAACGAGCAACAGTCCACCTGGGAATTTAAAAGTGATCTTGGTTTGATCAAAAAGAAAATCAGTTTATTGATTGATATTAAAGAGTGGATTGAACCAACAAGGGTGAGTTTTGCATTAAAGGGCAAGAGTGAAAAATACTTCGGTCAAGGCTATTTTGAAGCTAAGGCAATTCATCTCGAATCGAACGAGATTGACCGGCTATCTTGAAGTAAATGCAATTGGTAAAATGGGAAATGCCATCAATACCAAGCTGGAAACCGTTCTTCCAGAAGCAGTTACAGACATGGCCTTAGCGATTTGTGAAAAACTCGGGCAATTAAAAAGCGTATAGCTCATCCAATTTTAATAGCATGTGGGCATAAAAAAAGCGATGTTAATGCACATCGCTTTTTCCTTATGGCTGTTCACTCTGAGAAGCATTATCCTGAACCACTGGCTTGTTGGCACCATTTCCAGTTTGAGAATCAGGATCTTTACCGTTTTCATTTGGTTTAAGCAAATTTTTTAACAATGCCTCCATCTCTTTAAGCTCTTGTTCGCTTTTTGGTTCCAGTTCAACATTCCCGCCTTGATTAAATGTTAACTGAAATTGCGGCAGTGCTGCCTCACCGGTTGTAATCGAATGTGCCAGCAGTTTCACATTTTTAAGACCAATATTGCCATTTTCGGGCTTGTATGTGTCATTGTCGAAAGTAGCGTTGGTCACTTTTACTTTTAAACTTTTAAATTGAACATTACCTTCCGAACCTATATTGGTTGTGAGCGTACTTCCTCCGATTTGAACCAGTTTTTTTATTTTTAACCCTTCAGCTTTCAGATTGACGAAATTCATTTCCAACATTGGACGGTCTGTTTCGTTTATTGTTTCTCCAGTAACTAATTCAAGCCCCTGGATGGTACCTTCCATTCGACTTGCTTCAATAATGAACCCAATCACAACCGAATTAACAGCTAAACTATTTTTGGGCGGAATGACTAGCCAACTAAAGGCAAAAATGATAATAATAACGAATTTAATAGGATTTTTTTTCTGTTTCAAAGCTACCACCGTTTCTGCGTACTATGCTCTTTCAAGTATTATTGTTACAATTACAACTAGTGCCAATGATTATTCTAAAGATAATTCTTTTCCTGAGGCAACTTCCTTCTCGGCTTCCGGTTTTTGCTCCGGATGTTCTCCAGAATCAGCGCTCGCGATGACCGGTTTCCAGGCAATCTGCATTGCTCCCCCGACAATTCCTAGTAGGGTCCCAACAAGGAAACCGCCTAATGCTCCTAAAATCGATAAAACAGCGGAAAATATTGTAATAATCCCAAGCAAAGTCGATAACTTTGGGAAAATAAGGGCTAGAATGCCCATTAGTAACGGCAGTCCTCCTAATAGCAGGCCAACCACGACCATACTTCCGGGTACCGCAGCAATTTCATAAAGCTGTACCGGTACCGATAAAATGACAATCCCAGCTAAAATGGACAAGGTCGCCCCCCAGAAAGGGCGCCTTGCTCGCCAATTTTTAAACTTTTCGCGTTTTGAAGGGGTTGAGTTCATACAAATCATCCTTATATGATATACTTGATGCCGAAATTATTTGGCCGGTTCAAAGGAAACCTTCATTCCGTTAAGACTAACGGTTTTTTGGAAAAGATAGACTGTTTCCAGCACGCCATTAGTGAGTGTAATAGTATCGGCGGTTTGAGAAAAATGTTCAGCGGCGGCTCCAGCAAGGGTGGCAGGATTACTTAGATCACGGTCCCCAACGTATTTTTCTTTCATAGTCATCTCTGAAAATGAAGCATTACCATTTATTAGCGTTGCCTTTTGTTGAAGTCCGGTGATCTCAACCGGTTGACTAGCGGAAATAACCGCATTAATGCCAAGAAACGGGATTTTTTTGGTGATTTTTAAATTGGTAATCGTTGCTTTGTCAATTTCATTAACAGCAACAGGATTTTTTTCAGCCGTGGCACTTTCGGCAACACTGCCATACATTTTAAAACCTTTGCCTTCCATCTTATCAAAGCTGACGGTGAAGCCGCCTACTAATGGTAGACCTGCGGCCATTCCGGTAAGCCCGAAAGTTCCCAAGAGCGCCCCTAAAAATAAAAACCCTCCAAGCAAAGCAATGATGAGTTTTTTCTTGACTGTCTGTCCTCCGATGATCACTGATTCTGCTGTCATCCTTTGTCCTCCATTTCTTGATAATTTTGAATAGCGGTAGCCATTTTGGCAAATCACGAACTATTCGTCATAATTTTATGATAAATCAGAAAATAGGTTAACCCCTACATTTGTAGTGAAATTATCTTTAAAATAGGGAAATTTTAGGAGAACTCGTGCAAGATGAACGATAATTTGTGAAGAGAGCAGGAATTTTGCGGGATATTGGCGAATTAAGATTTCCATGAAATGACTACCAGTGAAAAGGAGGGAATCATCATATGTCTAAGTCACTGAATGCCCATTTAAACCATTTGCTAAATGATGCCGTTTCCCTGCTTAGTGACTATCAAGGGGATCTTTTACACGAATGGGAGTTAACCCTTCAATCGCTCAATAATACGAAAAAGAAAACCATTGCTGTATTTGAATTTGCCAGTGACTTTCTCGTGAACTTTTTAGATACTTTTCACAAAGGTAAAGCTGATATTCATGAATTGTTGAAGGAAATTCAGTCAAGATGGTTTGCTGTTTTTAAGCGGTCGCCAGAGCCGGAATCACTCATTTTTCATCTGAACTTATTAGAAAATTCAGTGCATAGGGTGTTGAAAAGAAGGATTAAATATTCCTCAAAATTACATCCTTCGGTCCATTATTTATTTTCGAAAATTAGTGAGGTCATGTTGTTTCAAACAGGGCTGGAGATGAAAAGCGCCTGGAAAGATGCCGTTATCCTTTTCAATGAATGGATTATTCGCTCGCAAAACTTTCAGGAATCTGTTGAAAATATTTGTTTCGGATTCGGTTATTTTTTGCCATTTGATCGGTGTGCTCTGTTTAAATTTGCAAATGAGGAAAGTGTCGGGGTTGGTTTATTTGGCCATCATTTAAATAATGACGAAATTCAAGCGATTGCTGAAAAAATTACCAATATTCCCGTCCTTAATGAAAGTATTGTGAAATTAAAATCCCAAGGGCATGAAATGAAAAATTTCCAGCCGATTTATATTCCGGATGCCAAACACGAGTTTCCTGAACAATATGTTAAAAAGTTTGAACTAACTTCTTTAATCATTGTCCCAGTCTATGTTCCAGAAGAAGGGAAAATTATTGGCGGAATTGTGTTAGACCAAGGACCGGGCAAATATTTTACGGTAGATACAAGCCTTTTCCCGGCATTGATGAAATTTGGCCAAAGCTCAGGGGAGTTATTACTAAGATTTATTGATGCGCGGATAAAAAAACAGGATAAATTCGAGGAAGCTATTAATCTAACACCGAGGGAAATTGAAATCATTAAACTGTTAGCGGAAGGCGCCTCCACTCAAGAAGCCGCCTCGAGGCTTTATTTAAGTGAATACACCGTTAGAGACTATATCTCAAATATCATGAAAAGATTAAAAGCGCAAAATCGCACAGAAGTGGCTGTCAAAGCGATCCGCATGGGAATTATCGAATAAGAAAACGAACTTAATAGGCGAAAAATTAATCCTGTAAAGCCCCAACAAGAAAGTTGGGTTTTTTATTTGTGATCGTCGCATGTTCATATTGAAAAGAAGGATGTTTATTGATGAAAGAAATGAAATATATGTAAGGTGCCTATACCATCTAATGTGAATCGAATACTCTAAAATAAGGTAATGTGCGGAGCAATGGGGAAGGGGGAAAAGACATGAATAAGCATACCGAGAGTTGCTTTTGTCACGATTTGCAGCAATTGTTGGAGGAGCAGGAAAAACTGTCATTGAAAGGTTTTCGCTTTGTTTGTGAATCAATCGGATATGATACGATACCGTTTATCATTTCCAATCAGGAATGTCGCTTTGAAGCTTTCGGGAGATCAGTAACCGGGAACTGTTTCATTACACCAGTATTTAGATTGGAGAAACTTGACATAAATCATTGCTGCGCAGTCCTTTCATTGCTTGAACCTGTAGATATCGATGGCTGTCCAATGGAATTTTGTGATGAAGTGTATTCACTAATCAAAACGCAAGAATGTATCATTGTCGATTTAAGCTGTTTTTGTGCTCTTGAACCATTGTCCCCCAAATTAGTCGATCGGCCCCTGCCAATTATCGAACCAAAATGAACAAATAATTTTGTGCAACGATCGGCTGATTTAATTTGAGAATCGGGATAATTGGGATAAGTGTCTATTGCACTTTTTTTCTTTCCTGAATAGGATATATAGACTTTAATAAAGGAGGTAATGGAAATGACTGCAGCAGGTGGATACGGAGCCGGTTTTGCCTTAATTGTTGTATTGTTCATTTTACTAATCATTGTAGGTACAGCTTTTGTTGGTGGCTTTTTCTATTAAAATATAAAAGGAGGAAATGACATGTTTGGTTATGGTGGATTTGGCGGTTGTGGTGGATTTGGTTATGGTGGTGGCTTTGGCTGGGGAGGCTACGGCGGTTTTACATTAATCGTCGTATTATTTATCCTCTTAATTATTGTAGGCGCAGCTTGCTACTATTAAGCGAACAAAACGGGGCCCGCTTGGCTAATCAAGCGGGCCTTGTTTTGTTCATATTTAAAACAATGCTTTCTACTTCGGAACCCTCTAATGTTTCTTTTTTAAATAATGCATCGACTAATTGTTGATACTGGACATGATAGGTTTTGATCAGATTTTCTGCTTTTTTCAAGCCTTCGGCAAACAATTCTTGCATTTTTGTCTCTTTGTCCTTGCTATTAAACGTTAAGGTAAAACCGTCTTGCAGCATGCCCGTATCAACCATTTGCTCAATGATCTGTTTAGCCTGCTGTACATCGCCGCTGACACCAATGCTATGTTCACCCAAGTGGATTCTCTCGGCAACACCGCCGGCTAAAATCATCGCGACACGATCAAGCAGGTCACTTGTCGTGGACAAATGAAGTTCGTTTGGAATTGGTGCCACATAGCCAAGTGCCTCACCCCGAGGAATGATCGTTGCTTTCCGAACAGAGCCTGGTTTTGTGATCGAGGCTACAAGTGCATGACCTGCTTCATGAATGGCAACACGATGTTTTGTTTCATAATCCTGCAAGGTTCGTGAGGCACTGCCGAGGATGGTCCTGTCTAAGGCATAATCGAGATCTTCCTTTTCAATGGTATCATGCCCATTTCGCAAAGCTCTTCGGCTCGCTGTTTCAAACAATGAATGCAGTTCAGCTCCGGAGAAACCTGAGGTGCTTTCGGCTAATTCATTTAAAGAGGCATAAACCGCGGGAGCCAAAGATTTTCCTTTTGTATGGATTTCAATAATTTCCCGTCTTCCCTTTGTATCAGGCAGCGGTACTTGAAAGCTAAAATCAATTCTTCCGGGGCGCAGAAATGCCTCATCGAGCATATCTTTTCGGTTTGTAGCCGCAATAAACAGAATCCCGTCATTGGAATGACCGCCATCAAGCTGAACTAATAGCTCGGTTAACGTCTTTTCTGCTTCTTCACCGCCATGAGCTTTTCTCTTTCCAGCAAGAGCATCGACCTCATCGATAAAAATAACTGCTGGTGTTTGCTTCCTTGCGGCTTGGAACAAAGACCGAACACGGCTCGCACCCACTCCGACAAAAAGTTCATTAAACGCGGAACCGCTGGCCGAAAAGAAGGCTGCATTTAGTTCATGAGCAATGGCTTGAGCCAGCAATGTTTTTCCAGTTCCCGGAGGGCCATATAAAAGAATTCCTTTCGGGGGCTTGATCCCTAATTTCATTGCCTGCTCCGGCTCTTTTAAAGTTGAAAGTGTCTGTAATATTTCTTCCTTCATTTCTTCACCGAGGCCGCCAACATCCTTTAAGCTGATGGCTGGCAGCGGGCTTGCTTTTGCAACACTATTTTTCATTGTATTGAGGCCAACGCTGCCCTTTCTTTTTTGTAAGACAAAGCCGGCACCGGCGAGAAGAACAAGGACACCAGCCAATGCCCATTTTCCATAACGGCTGCTTGTTGTGTAAGAGTAATCAATATTATATTTTTCTACTAATTTATTTACCATTTGGCTATTTGGGGGAATATGGGAGACATATTGTGACTTCCCAGTATCTATTTCAAGACTGCCATCTTCATGTTCTGTAAGAATTATTTTTTTCCCTTGCTGCTCTTGAATTACTTTTTCAACAGAGGAGAATGGAATGGAAATCTCATGATTTGTTGATTGAATCGCCCAAATGGTTCCTGAAACTACTATGATAAACGCGACAAAAAGCGGAATAAACTTGGAGATTACTATTTTGCTTCGATTCAATAGGATCATCCTCCATCTCAAAGTCTTCTCCTATTATAAAACAATTTCCAGAAAAATGGGCATGGTAATCACTGGAAGATGAGAACAAAAACACCTATCTTTTTCAAGATAGGTGACGAATTTTAGGAGAGCATCCGTAAATGCGGGATGATCGGCGCTAGCACACTTTGTGCCAAAACACCAATGCTTACATCAACACATGCGGCCTTCTTCCATTTAAAAACATGAACCTTGCCATTTTTTGCCTCATACAAAAAAGCGAATTGATCGGCCTCTTCGACAATCCCAATTTTTTTATAAGGCACCTTATTTTGTTCAAGGACAATTTCAAATGCCTTTTGTAATAAATTTAGCGTTGCTTGGTCAAGTTTATCAATATCCATCAAATTCCTCCGAGAAATTTCAGTTTAGTTCCATATACTACTATTATATTCTTTTCTGTATAAGGATAAAAGAAAGAATCCTGAACATTCAATGAGATATTGCAAAGTTACCATTTGCGAGATAAGATAAAAATTATGGAAAAAATTTATTGCTGTTTAAAGAGAGGAAACCATAAATGGAAAACGATTTTATAAAAGAAGTATTATCGCGCCGGACGTTTGCAATTATTTCTCACCCGGATGCCGGTAAAACGACACTGACAGAAAAGCTGCTGCTTTTTGGTGGTGCTATTCGCGATGCCGGAACAGTAAAGGCTAAAAAGACGGGCAAATTTGCTACGAGTGACTGGATGGAAATTGAAAAGCAAAGAGGAATTTCCGTCACATCCAGCGTGATGCAGTTTAAATATAATGGATTTCAAGTGAATATCCTTGATACTCCCGGACACCAAGACTTCAGTGAAGACACGTACCGAACGCTAATGGCTGTTGATAGTGCCGTGATGATTATCGATTCGGCCAAAGGGATTGAGGAACAGACAATAAAATTATTTAAAGTTTGCCGGATGCGCGGAATTCCCATTTTTACTTTTATCAACAAGCTGGATCGTCAAGGAAAACCGCCGCTCGAACTCTTGGCTGAATTAGAAGAAGTCCTGGGAATTGAATCATATCCAATGAATTGGCCGATCGGTATGGGCAAAGAGTTTCTGGGAATTTATGACCGCTATTATCATCGGGTTGAACAGTTCCGGGGCAGCGAGGAAGAACGCTTTATTCCGTTAAATGAAGCGGGTGAAATAGAGGGAGAGCATAAGCTGAAATCAACTGGTCTTTATGATCAAACCCTTGAAGAAATTATGCTTTTAAATGAAGCAGGAAATGAATTTTCCGAAGAACGGGTGGCAAATGGGACGTTGACTCCTGTTTTCTTTGGCAGCGCCTTAACGGCTTTTGGAGTCCAAACATTTCTAGAGACTTATTTGCGCTTCGCCCCTTCACCGAAAGCTAGAAATTCCTCTATTGGAGAAATTGACCCGCTTTCAGACGAGTTTTCCGGCTTTGTGTTTAAAATTCAGGCCAACATGAATCCAGCACACCGTGACCGAATCGCTTTTGTCCGCATTTGTTCCGGCAAATTTGAACGGGGGATGACCGTTAATATTCCCCGCCTAGGGAAGCGGCTAAAGTTGTCGCAATCAACGGCTTTTATGGCGGAAGAACGCAGCACTATAGAAGAAGCAGTCAGTGGAGATATCATTGGCTTATATGATACCGGAACCTATCAGATTGGTGATACCCTGACAACTGGAAAAAACGATTTTCAGTTTGAAAAATTACCACAGTTTACGCCGGAACTATTTGTAAGAGTCTCAGCCAAAAATGTTATGAAACAAAAATCGTTTTACAAAGGGATTGAGCAGCTCGTTCAGGAAGGAGCAATCCAGCTGTATAAAACAGTCAAGACAGACGAATATTTATTAGGTGCTGTTGGCCAGTTGCAATTTGAAGTATTTGAGCACCGGATGAAAAATGAATACAATGCCGAGGTTCTAATGGAACGCTTGGGGTCGAAAATTGCCCGTTGGATTGAAAACGACGTGGTTGATGAAAATCTGTCAAGCTCCAGAAGCTTATTAGTAAAAGATCGTTATGATCATTATGTATTTTTATTTGAAAATGATTTCGCACTTAGATGGTTTCAAGATAAGAATCCTAATATTAAACTGTATAATCCAATGGATCAACATGATTAAGGCGGGGAATGTCCCTGCCTTTTTATATGAAAAAAATTTTTTGCTTGCAACCCCCCAGAAATGAAACAAGCAAACGTACCGTTTAGTGACAAGCAGCTAGCTTACCTCCGCAAAATGACCGAAACGTATGATATAATTGGTCGAATAGAGGTGAGCATATGCTAGGTTTATTGTTTATGGCCAAGAAAAAAAAGCTGACTTTAGAAGAAACTGTAGCCTTAATTCAACAAGGAAACTCTTCTCTTCTTAACGAGCTGATCGATGCATATAAACCATTTATCGCTAAGACTGTTTCTTCTGTGTGTAAACGATATATATATGAGACCGATGATGAATTTAGCATAGGGCTTATTGCATTTCATGAGGCGATTGAAAAATACTCGCCGGAACGGGGAAGTTCCCTGTTAAGTTTTGCCGAAGTTATCATTAAAAGAAGAATAATCGACTATATTCGTAAACAAACAAAGAACCAACATTTAAGTATGGACTTAATGAACCACCCCAACGAGGAGGATTCTCCCGGAGATGTAATTGTAAATGAGCTATCTCTGGAGGATTATCATAAAAAGAATGATGAGCAATTAAGAAAAGAAGAGATTATCCGGTTTCAAGGCTTATTGGTGGATTTTGACCTTAATCTCAGTGATTTATTGGAGAATTCCCCGAAGCATGCCGATGCTAGAAAAAATGCCATTTTAGTAGCAAAAACATTAGTGGAAGACCAAGAATTAAAATGGTTATTGCTCGAAAAAAAGCGTCTGCCGATTAAGCAATTAGAAAAAAAGGTTAGTGTAAGCCGTAAAACAATTGAACGGAATCGTAAATACATCATTGCGATTGCACTAATTTTATCCGGTGATTTTATCTATATGAAGGATTATTTAAAGGGGGTGTTGGAAACTTGAAAAAAGGAATTGTCATGCACATAGACGATGCTTTTCTAATCCTTTTGACCCCCGAAGGAGAGTTTTTGCGGGCCAGGAAGCTGGAGCAAACCTATACCCTTGGCGAGGAAATTTATTTTTATCCAATCGCAAATACTGATAAAAATCAGTTTTTAAAGCGTTTGAATCAATTTGTCAAACTGAAGCCAATGTGGCTTGCAGCCATTGCCCTTATTATCATTTTAGGATCTTTATTACCCATGTTTCAAACTGACAAAGCATATGCTTATTTGTCCATTGACGTAAATCCCAGCATTGAGCTTGGCGTAAACGTAAAAATGCAAGTTATTGAACTAAAGGGCTTTAATCCGGAAGGGAAAAAGGTGGTTGCCCAGCTAAAAAATTGGAAGAAGCATAGTGCTGCTGAAGTAACAAAAGTTCTGTTAATAAACATGCAAAAAAAGGGTTTATTGGAGAACCATAAACATGTCATTTTCTCAACTGTTCGGATTGAAAAAATGGAGGAAGAGGCGGAAAAAAAGCTTCAAAAAAATATTTCTGAGATTAAAGATGCCATTTATTCTCAGCACCTGGAACTGACTGTTCTCTCTTGTACAAAAAAGGAACTAAAAAAAGCTCACGAGCTAGGGGTAACAGCTGGGAAATACCAGGCTAATTATCGTAATGAAAAGGATAAGGCAAAATCAAATGAGCAACGAAATAATCGAAAAAATGGAGGGAAGATTCAGCGCGATTTCCAGGAAACTCAGCGGCCAGGACCAATCAAGAAACAAGCTATGGATGCAAACGGTGATCATAAAGGCAAAATTGTGTTAAACAATAAGGCTGAAAAGAAGCTGCCGCCAGGACAATTAAAAAAGGCCGACAAAACGCGATTCAACAGTCCTAAACAAAAACAGCAAAAGGTGGCACAGAGCGGACAATCAAAAAAATATTCCAATCAAAAAAGTAAGAAGAACAAAAATTCCCCTGCAAAAAAAGATAAACAAAGAAAAAATCACCCAAAAAGTAAAGTAAAACAGTGGGAGCCAGCGAAAAGTAACGGAAAAAAACAACAGCATTCAAAAAATAACTCGAAACAGCCGGTTCAGCATAAAAACAAGAAGAAGCAAAAGGAGCATCGCCAAAGCAATCCAAAGCACCCCAGTGTAAAGCAGCCCAATCATCCAAAAAATAAAACGAAGCCAAATGATCGTTCAAAACATCATGGCAAACAAGTTCATTCAAAAAACAAAAGCCATCGGCAACAGAAAAATAAGTCCGGCAGTAACCGGACTTTTTCCATGTTTATTTGTGTTTAGCGGTTGTGTTGTCCTGACAGCTGGGATTGGGCTTGCTGTACTAATCGTTTCGTAATTTCTCCGCCTACCGAACCATTGGCTCTGGAAACCGTATCGGAACCTAATTGAACCCCAAATTCTTGGGCTATTTCATATTTAATCTGGTCCAAGTATTGTTCAATGCCTGGTACCAATAATTTATTGCTGCTATTAGCCATCTTCGTTCAACTCCTTTTCATTCAGAGAATGGTTATCTCTGTATACATATTATTGATTGGTTGTACCCTTTTCATTAATGGAAATGTTTTTCGAAGTTGGATATTTAGTCCGTCCCCTTACTGACATCTATTGTCGGGTGCATAAACGGAACAGCCTGAGGCTTTCGTTTGCTTTCTAATAATTCATGATTTTCGGTTGTATTCCAGCCGATATCATTTGTGGGATGAACCCATTCGTCCCCTGACATAATCGCCGGATCCGTCTCAACTGTCCAATTTTCAAGTGGCGAATTGGCCGACGAATAGTGGCTGTCACCAATGATTACTCCATGTTGATTGACAAAGGGAGCCTCCATTTTGATGCCTGTTCCTTTGAAACTCGGGGCGTTAATTTGATGTGGCAATGTTTCGTCGATACTTAATGGTATCTCAAGCTGAGTCTCTTTCTTCTTTTTCACCTACGTCACCTCTTTTTCGGTTATTTTTCTCCAGTACTTCTTTTTTATGAATGAAAAATTAGCCAACGCATATAAACTGGATTTTATCCTACAATATAAATGTAATTTCATTAAGAAAGGGGAGCAGCTTCAATGGCTAAGCGAAAGGCAGAGTTTAATGCAGTAGAAAAATACACAAAAACCCCTCGGAAAAATATTCAAGAAAGTGAATTTTCGGCTGAATTTACCGACAATAATAACGCGATTCGGTTTCAAAATCGCAATTCTAAGCAGGGGAAAAAGGGGAGAAGTGACAATGAAGGGACGTCGAAAAGCTCCGCCACGTATACCGATTGAAGAATTTTCGATAGAATACGGTGATGTGAATAATAAACCTCTAGCGGAAAATAAGAGGCGGACTAAAAAGGAAAAAAGGTTCAGAGAAAATAAGCCGGAGTAATTCTCCGGCCTATAGTATGTTTATTGACGAGAAAATGTCTGTCCGTTCCTTTGCGGGGTCAAAGTAAGCTAACAAACATGAAGGCTGTTTAGCAATTTCACCGGTGGATAAAAATTTCTCTAAATCAAATGATATTTTCTCCAGCATTGTGTGCTTATATAGCTCTTTTTCTTCCAGCCGAAGATTTGTGAAGTTTTGCCCCAATTTCTCCGGAGATTGAGCAATCTGTTTATATATAGCTGCCCTGTCATCCTTATTAAATGTTGGGGTCCACCATGGTTTTCTTGGTTTGTATTTGTGATTTCTTAAATAATCGTACTTCATTAATCCCTCAACAATCTCTAATTGCTCAATTCCCTTCATTTCAAGGAAAGAATGAAGCCGCCGGTATAAGTCCTCCAGCTGATGGCCAATTCTCGACCAGCCTTGTTGATCCCAATAGGAACCAAATTCCTGAAAAAAGTCAAATGGTGTCAAAAAAACATTTGAAACTATGTATTCAATGGTCGTATCCATTCTGTGGTCATTCCAATATTTCTCCAGCACATCTTCAACTTGTTTAATCCGCACAATATCATCAAAGGAAAGGACTTTATTACTTAAAATTTCGTAAGGTGAATGATCCATAAATACATACTGATGTTCAGCAGCATTAATCCTAAGACCAGTCCCCCGCAGCATTTTAAGAAACCCCAATTGTAACTCTTCCGGGCGCATTTCAAACACATCGTTAAACGTTTTCCGAAAGAATGAATAGTCTTCTTCCGGCAGTCCGGCAATTAAATCAAGGTGCTGGTCAATTTTTTTCCCTTCTTTCACCATGGTGACGGTTCGTTTTAGTTTTTCGTAATTTTGCTTGCGTTTAACAAGTTCATTTGTGTAATCATTTGTGGATTGTACCCCAATTTCAAAACGGAACAATCCCTCCGGCGCCTCCTGATTAAGAAATTCAATCACTTCCGGCCGCATAATATCGGCTGTAATTTCAAATTGAAAAACTGTGCCGGGTAGATGTTCATCAATGAGAAAGCGGAACATTTCCATTGCATAGCTTCTGCTAATATTAAAGGTACGGTCAACAAACTTAATCGTTCTTGCCCCGTTAGCCATCAGGTAGCGAATATCGTTCTTGATTTTTTCCCTATCAAAATAGCGGACGCCCACTTCGATTGACGAGAGACAAAACTGACAGGTAAACGGGCAGCCGCGGCTTGTTTCAATATATGTAACCCGTTTTGCTAAATGCGGAAGATCTTCTGGAAAACGGTAAGGAGATGGAAGCTCCTTTAAGTCAAGTTTCTGTCCAGGTGAAGTAACAGTAATTTGTCCCGCTTTACGATAGGCAATCCCCGGAACCTGATCGAATTCTTGCGTTGTTGCGATTTCCATCAGCAGGCGTTTAAAGGTCTGTTCCCCTTCACCAATGACAATAAAGTCGACATCGGCATTCGTTTCCATCCACCATACAGTATCATAGGTCACTTCCGGTCCCCCCAGGACAATAGAAATGGAGGGGTTAATTTTTTTTAGCATATTAACGACTTTTAATGTTTCTTCGATGTTCCAAATATAGCAGCTGAAGCCGATCACATCAGGATTTTGCTGATAGAGATCAGAAACAATGTTCAAAACCGGATCTTTAATCGTGTATTCTTTGAGGTGGATGTCAAATTGTGGGGCTGCGTAGGCTTTTAAGTAGCGAATGGCAAGATTCGTATGGATATACTTGGCATTTAAGGTTGCACAGATCACATTCATAGAAAAGCTCCTTTGTCATGATTCAAACCATTTAGATTATAGCTCATTTTGATGAGAAAAGACAAAAACACATCTGTTATAGTGTAAACCAATCTGTTATAATACAATGATTTTTCTGTTCCATAATAATTGTAAGCGTATAAAATCAATAAAACAAAGCTTTTTCAAAGGATTAAACAAAGTGTTTTAAAAAAATCTCATAAGTGTTTGATTTTTGTCACAGATTTATAAAATAAAATGTCTTAGAATAATATTTGAACAAATTTCAAACTTTTTTTAGAAGTTTTTTGAACGAAAGTGGGGGAGATGTGATTATGTCAATTTTGCCGAAAAAAAATGAGCTTGGATTTTTTGAAATTCGCCTAGAGTCTATCGGTGGGCTTGGGGCAAATTTGGCCGGAAAGATGCTTGCAGAGGCAGGGGTATTAAGTCTAGGTTTAAAGGGATCCAATTTCTCATCATATGGCTCGGAGAAAAAAGGCTCTCCGGTAAAAAGTTTTATCCGTTTTTGTGATCCGGATGTTGAAATTCGTGATCACAGCCCAATTGAACAGCCTCATATTGTTGGTGTTTTTCATGAAGCTTTATACCGCACCGTTGATGTGGTCAGCGGCTTGAATGCCGATGGGATTGTTCTCGTTAATACGACAAGAGATTTTGACGAAGTAAGAAAAGATTTGCGTCTCGAATATGGCACTTTAGCAATCGTTGATGCTTTAGGGATTGCCGTTGAGGAAAAAACGAAAGTTAATACGGCAATGCTTGGAGCGCTTTATCGGATTTGTGATTTTCTCGATCCTGAGTCAATGAGAGATGTAATTCGAAAAACCTTCACAAAAAAATACCCACATTTAGTGGAACCAAATATTCGCACATTTGACCGTGGTTATCATGAAGTTCAATTTAAAACTTACTCTGTTCCTGAAGGAGCCGTGGGAAAAGCCTTTTCTCGTCCTAAGCCGTTGCTTGGTTATGAGACCCAGGAGCTTGGCGGTGTGATTACGGCGCAGGCTAACAGTATTTTAAAAGATTTAAGCGGATCACGGCAAGGCTTTATGCCGGAATTTAAACAAGAAAAATGTATTAACTGTGCTGCCTGTGACAATGTCTGCCCGGATTTTTGCTTTGTTTGGGAAGAGGGCGAGGACAAGAAAGGCCGAAAACAAATGTTTCTTAAAGGAATTGATTATCAATACTGTAAAGGCTGCTTAAAATGTGTCGAAGCATGCCCAACCGATGCGCTTAGTGATCTGCGTGAAATACTCGGTTATGCGGATGAACATCGAGTTAAGCAAAACTTTCCATATGTAGCAGGGGGGAGTTACTAATGGCAATTTTGGAAGATCAATTAACGACAAAAGGGGCAGCTGAACAGATTTCAACCTTTGAATCAGGGAATGAAATGGCAGCGATGGCGGCAGCCCAAATTAATTATCATATCATGGGATATTTCCCAATCACTCCTTCAACTGAAGTGGCACAATACTTGGATCAAATGAAAGCGCGCGGCGAACATGATATTAAGCTGATTCCGGCCGATGGCGAGCATGGATCAGCAGGGATTTGCTACGGTGCTGCCGCAACTGGTGCACGTGTTATTAATGCGACAAGCGCAAATGGTTTCTTATACATGATTGAACAGCTGCCTGTTCAGTCTGGTACCCGTTTCCCAATGGTATTAAACCTTGTAACTCGTGCAGTCAGCGGTCCGCTTGATATCAGGGGCGACCACTCAGACCTTTATTATGGCTTAAATACCGGGTGGGTGATTTTAACTGCAAGAACGCCGCAGGCCGTATATGATATGAATATCATGGCGCTTAAAGTGGCGGAACATTCCAAAGTCCGCCTTCCAGTCATCGTGGCTTATGACGGGTTCTGGACATCACACCAAAAACGCCGTGTTGAATACTTCAAGGACCGCCGCGTCGTTCAAGAGTTTGTTGGCGAACCGCAAATTGAGGGTTACAATTTTATCAGAGATCTGAAAAAACCAGTTACGATCGGTGCTCATATGCTCGGCGATGATATTATTAACAATCACTTCCAGCAATCAGAAGCGATTTACAATGCGAAAGAGGTTTTTGAAGAAGTTGCTGCCGAATATGCCAAGCTTTCCGGCAGAGAATATAACGTATTAGACTTGTATAAAATGGAAGATGCCGAAGTGGCCTTATTCTTATTAAACTCTGCGGCTGAGTCAGCTAAGGATGTTGTTGATCAGCTCCGTGCCAAAGGGATTAAGGCTGGCGTTATCAGTCCAAATATGATTCGTCCATTCCCGGCAAAGGAAATCCGTGAAGCCCTAAAGAATGTTAAAGCATTGCTTGTTGGGGAACGTGCCGACTCTTACGGTGCGCAAGGGGCAAATTTAACCCATGAGGTGAAATCTGCACTTCAGGAAGATTATCATAATAAAACAATCGTGTTAAGCCGTGTCTTTGGTTTGGGTGGCAAAGACTTTTACGAAACTGATGCCAAGGCTTTCTTTGATATGGCGATTGACGCAATGGAAAAAGGTTATGCCGAAAAACCATTCGATTATTTTGGCCATGTTCCCGGTGATCCGGAAAAAGCACTTAAGCCTGTAATTGAACCACAGTATGGTGATGTCTATAAATCAGGGTTAATTGAAGTTAAAATGGATGAAGCAACCAATAAATTAAAGGTTAAAATTCCGCCGCTTCGTGCTTTAACCGGGAAGCCAAAACGGATTGCTTCCGGGCACGGCGCATGCCCAGGCTGTGGTATCTTTGCCGGCCTTGAATTATTCTTTAAAGGAATCGAAGGCGATATCGTCACATTGTTCCAAACAGGCTGTGCCTATGTAACAACAACAGGGTATCCCAATACATCCCACAAGCAAACGATGATGCATAATTTGTTCCAAAATGGTGCGGCCACATTATCCGGTACGGTTGAAGCATTTATGGAACTAAAACGCCGCGGAGAAATTCAGGTCTCCGATGACGCTACCTTTGTGATGGTAACCGGAGACGGCGGTATGGACATTGGGATGGGATCAGCGATTGGAACAGCGCTGCGTGGACATAAATTGATCATGCTGGAATATGATAATGAAGGCTATATGAATACCGGGTCGCAAATGTCTTATTCCACACCGATTGGCCATATGACAAGCACTTCAGGCGTTGGCAAAGCCCAGCGCGGTAAAGCTTTCCATCATAAAGACACAGCCCAAATTATGGCAGCAACCAATATACCATATGTATTTACCGGTTCCGAAGCATTTCCGCAGGATTTAGTTAAAAAAGGTGCTAAAGCACAATGGTATGCGCAAAATGTTGGAACGGTGTATGGAAAAATCTTGATAACATGTCCATTAAACTGGAAATCTGATGATCGTTATGGGACAAAAATTGTTGAAGCTGCTGTTAATTCTTGTTTCTTCCCGCTGTATGAAATAGAGCAAGGTGTAACGACAATTACCTACAATCCGGAAGACAAAAATAAACGAATTCCTCTCACGGAATGGCTAAAATATATGGGTAAAACGAAACACCTTCTAAAAGAAGAAAACAAGCAATTATTAGAGGAATTCGAGCAAGAAGTTGAGAAAAGATGGCAGCGCCTTAAAGCAAAACACGAAAACCCATTACTGTAAACCTTATTGAAACGCAAAGCTGATTATTGCTTTGCGTTTTTGTTTATACATGAAAAATAAGAAAAATGCGCTTGTGAAAAAATGCCAGCAACGAAAAGGAATTTTCTCGCTATATGTAGAATATACGTAATATTATTGCTTGACATGGATAAAGTGGGGTGGAAATGGGTGAAAAGATGTGATGCTCATGAGCATACAATACTTCAAGGTGTCGATACGAAGCGGAATAAAAAATGGTATTTGAAAGGGGATCAACAAAGATACAAACGAGTCTTTGAATATTCAATGGATGGCCTTATTCTATGGGATCATCAGGGGAGAATTGTCGACATAAATCTTGCTGGGGAGAAACTTTTTTGTCTTTCGAAAAACCAGTTAATTGGGAAATTTGTCTATGAACCCTTTATAAAACAAGAACATTTAATACAGGAGATTATCTATCATATCGAAAAAACGCTGAAGGATCACTTTTACACCTCAACGTTTGTGATCGAAGGTAAGGATGGAAATAATAGATATATTGAGTGCAATTCAACCATTAACATAACAGACGGGTTAAATTTTACTGTTTTTAAGGAAATTACCGACAAAATCGAGATGCAGGAACAACTCCTAAAATCAGAAACCTTGAATGTAATCGGTGAACTTGCGGCAGGAATAGCCCATGAAATAAAGAATCCAATGACTGCTTTAAAAGGCTTTATCCAATTGCTTGAAGGCAGTATTAAGGCAAATCATGAGATGTATTATCAAGTAATAACCACGGAACTCGAGCGTATTGAATCGATTATTAATGAATTTTTGCTGTTAGCCAAGCCTCAGTCAATTAAATTTCAAGAAAAAGATATCAATCAAATTATGCAGGAGACAGTTGGTTTACTATACGCCCATGCCGTCCTTCATAACGTACAGATTGATATTACATATGAAGAAGGGCCGATACTGGCTTTCTGCGAGCCCAACCAATTGAAAAAAGTGTTTATCAATTTAATTAAAAATGCAATTGAAGTTATGCCGAATGGCGGAACCATCTCGATTACCGTTAAAAGAATTGAAAATAATCAAATCTATATTTCGATCAAGGATGAGGGGAGCGGAATCGCTAAGGAAAAACTTAGTAAACTTGGTCAACCGTTCTATACAACGAAAGAAAAGGGAACAGGACTTGGTTTAATGGTGAGCTATAAAATTATTGAAGAACATAATGGAACAATAGTAATCGAAAGTGAAGAAGGAAAGGGCAGTATTTTTCATATTAAATTCCCACTAGATCCAACTAACGAAAAAAGCGGACGTTAAAAATTAACCTTTAGAAAAACAATAGTGTCTTGTACGGGTTCTAAGGAAGAGGTGCTGAGGGCATCTCTTTTTTGATAGTTAATGTCGAAAAAAACATAAAATAGCTTAAAGAATTTGTCGAAAAACGAAAGAAATAGAATGTTTTGTCTGCTTTTGCGAAGCTATTTACTTTTAGAAAAAATCTGTCATAATTCTTCAAGTAATCTAATTTTTTGCGAATACAAAAGGAAAAAAAGAGGTAGGGATTAAATTGTATAGATATAGTAATAGTCAAGCAGAAATGATCGAAGAGATAAAGGTGAAAAGAGAACTAATGATTAAAAGTGCCAATACCTTTGGATTTACCAGTGACGAAACGATCAAATACAGCCAAGAACTGGATGAATTAATCAATAAATATCATAGGATGATGGGACAAGCTGCAGAACCAGATGAGGAAGTAAAATTTGCGATTAAAAAATCCATTATGATTTGGCCAAAAGCACTAGTATGATTGAATGTACCATTAATGTTTTTCAGAAAGATGTATTGAACGAACGCATACAATTTATCCGCGAGATCTATGCAGTAGTCAGGCCTTCGTAATAGATTCTTAGTCATTACCCATTATGAAGGCCTTGTCAATTGCATAGCAAATTTCCCCTTTAGTTGACCTCAAAATACATAATATATCGAAATTACTACTCTTCTAAAATTTTATCGATAATTTTTTATATTATTGTGATTTTTATCATTGTTTATATCTTGATATTTTCTATATTTAAAATAGGAGAATTTTAGCATATTACGAAGCAATTTTTGCTTACAACATTAAAACGAGCTGACATTGTTTATAAGGAGGTAATGCCTTTTCCCGGATGAAATAAAAAGAAATCTCTTTCCAGTGGTATATGCTTTTATAGCGACTCATATATCGTTAATAAAAGCTTTTTTAAACCTAATTAAGCAAACGCTTACACCTATTTATCTCTTAGAGGGAGGGAAGTTTATGCACATCGTCGTATGTGTCAAACAAGTACCGGATACAAAAATCATCAAAATTAATCCTAAAACAAACACACTTGACCGCCGCAGTGCTCCAGCCATCTTGAATCCTTACGATGCTCATGCCGTTCAAGAGGCAGTAAAAATTAAGAGGAAAACCGGTGGTACGATTACGGTACTGTCAATGGGACCGCCACAGGCAACTGCCGTCATTAAGAAAAGTATTGAGATTGGGGCTGACCGCGGGGTGTTATTAACCGACCGTGCCTTTGCAGGTGCCGATACTCTCGCAACAAGTTATGCCTTATCGAAAGCGCTGGAACGGATTAATATGGATCTGCCAATTGATCTGGTCATTTGCGGTAAGCATGCTATTGATGGTGATACAGGACAAGTTGGACCGGGCATTGCGCGGCGCATGGATATTCCACCGATTACAAGCGTTATTGAAGTAACAGAAGTGAATCAAGAGGAAAAAACGGTTTTAATTAAACGAAAATTAACCAGTGGTTATGAACTCATACAGTCTGAGATGCCCTGCCTGTTAACCGTTGAAAAGGAAATAAATGATATTGAATATTCCCCCATGCCGAATATGATAAAAGCAGCAAGGTACGAACCGATTATCTGGTCGGTTAATGACTTGGAAAATGTCGACCGCACTCAGCTTGGACTGAAAGGCTCACCAACCATTGTAGGTAAAATGTTTACACCTCCACGTCCTGAAGGCGGCAAAAAACTGGAAGGATCTGTATCTGAACAAGTAAGTCAGTTAATGGAAATCTTGATGGAGAAAAAAGACTTATTTACGTTAACGTCATCAAGGTAAAAGGTTAGTTTAGAAAAAGCCATGTTTTTTAGGAGGGGTATACGTGAATTTAGACGATTACCGTGGAGTCTGGGTATTCATCGAACAAAATGATGGTAAGATTGAAGGGGTCTCATTTGAATTGCTTGGTGCCGGCAGAAAGCTTGCCGATAAATTAGATGTTCCCTTAGCCGGCTTTTTGCTTGGAGACGGGATCAAATCATTGGCTAACCAGACAATAGCTTATGGGGCTGATCAAGTATATGTTATCGATCATCCGGTATTAAAACATTATCGGACTGAATCGTATATGAAAGGTGTCATTTACCTTGCGCAAACCTACAAGCCGGAAATCATTCTTTATGGGGCAACGCCAAATGGGAAGGACTTGGCAAGTGCTGTTGCCACCGATTTAAGCACCGGTTTAACAGCCGATACGACAATGCTCGATGCCGATGTCGAAAAACGGCTGCTTGAGGCCAGCAGACCAGCATTTGGCGGAAATATCATGGCCACCATTCTATGCAAAAAGCACCGCCCACAAATGGCGACTGTCAGACCGAAAGTGATGAAAGCATTAGCGCCCGATTATGAAAGATCCGGTCAAGTCATTGAAGAGAAAATCTCACTGAAAGAAGAAGAAATGCGGACAAAAGTACTACAAATTGTGAATGACGTAACAAAAAAGACGAATTTAGCGGATGCCCATGTCATTGTTTGCGGTGGAAAAGGAATGGGCGATTTGCAAAACTTTCAGCTCATTCATGAATTGGCGGAAACCATTGGGGCCAGTGTTGGCGGTACACGCGATGTTGTTGAGGCCGGATGGCTGCCGCATGAACAGCAAATTGGTCAAACCGGGGAAACCGTAACACCTAAAATCTATTTTGCGATTGGTGTATCGGGAGCGATTCAGCACGTTGTCGGGATGAAAAACTCTGAATTGATTATCGCAATTAATAAGGATCCTAATGCACCGATTTTTGATGTTGCCACATATGGAATTGTTGGAGATGCGATGGAGATTGTTCCTCAATTAATTGCACAATTTAAAAGCTTGAGGACGGAAAAAGGCGGTGAAGTAAGCTATGCCTGAAAAATTTGATGTAATCGTTGTTGGCGCAGGACCGGCCGGTACAGCATGTGCACTTACCTGTGCACGGAATGGCTTAAATGTCTTGCTCATTGAAAGAGGAGAATATCCAGGGGCTAAAAACGTAATGGGCGGGGTATTATACCGCCAGCAATTGGAAGACCTGATACCGGAATTTTGGAAAGAAGCGCCGCTGGAAAGACCGGTGATTGAACAACGTTTCTGGATGATGGATAAAGAATCAGTCATTTCGTTTGGGTATAAAGGACTTGAGTGGGCTGTAGAGCCATATAATAATTTTACTGTTTTACGGGCGAAATTTGATCAATGGTTTGCTCAAAAGGCTGTAGAGGCGGGTGCGCTGCTCATAAATGAAACGGTTGTCACGGAATGTCTGGTTGAAAACGGCAAGGTTGTCGGCGTACGCACGGACCGGCCAGATGGTGAGGTGTTTGCTGATGTTGTCGTTCTCGCTGATGGCGTAAACTCTCTGTTATCCAAGCAATTAGGGTTTCATAAAGAATTTCGCCCGGATGAAGTAGCCCTGACGGTCATGGAAGTGATCAATCTGCCAAAGGACAAAATCAATGATCGCTTTAACTTGGAAGATAATCAAGGGTGTACGATCGAAATATTCGGTGACTCCACAAAAGGGAACCTGGGAACCGCTTTTCTTTATACCAATAAAGAAAGTCTCAATATCGGTGTGGGAACAACGCTATCAAGTATGATTAAAGCAAAGCTAAAACCTTATGAATTGCTGGACTATTTGAAAAATCATCCGATGGTAAAGCCATTGGTTGCAGGCGGAGAATCGGCTGAGTACCTAGCCCACTTAATTCCGGAAGGTGGATTGCGCTCTGTTCCGAAAGTGGCCGGAAATGGTGTGGTCGTCGTCGGAGATGCGGCACAACTGGTAAATGCGATCCATCGTGAAGGTTCGAACATGGCAATGCATTCCGGACTATTAGCCGCTGAGGCGGTAATCGAAGCGAAAAAACGTGGAGACTTTAGTGAGACCAGTTTAAACAGTTATCGAGAAGCACTATATAATAGTTTTATTATTAAAGATTTAGAGAAATATAAGGATGCCGCTCATACGTTTGAAAAGTACCCGCAATATTTTAAAGAGTACTTACCAATGATGAATCGGGCTGCCAGCAAATTCTTCACGGTTGACGGGACACCAAAACGCGATAAACAAAAGGAAATTATTAAGAGTGTGACAGCGGAAAGAGGAACTTTAAGGGTAATACAAGATCTTTATCGCGCGTGGAAGGCGGTGAAATAAATGTCAACGAAGAATATTGAAGAAAAACAGTATCTTCTACGATTCAAGTGTGATACGAAGTCTCATTTAACTGTACTTGATCATGACATTTGCATGACTAAATGCCCAGATAAAATTTGTACCATCTTTTGTCCTGCTGAAGTTTATAAATGGGAAGGTACGCGGATGCAGGTCGGCTATGAAGGCTGCCACGAATGCGGCAGCTGTCGGATCGGCTGTCCATACCAGAACATTAAATGGGAATATCCCAAGGGTGGACATGGAATCGTGTTCCGGTTGGCATAATGCTAGTTTTTATCTACTCATTTGCTTATCAAAGAACTCGTCAAAATGACGAGTTCTTTATTTTAGGTGTGCTTTGTTTAAATTTTCATAAATAGTTCAAATAACCATTCAATGATTGAAATTGCCATATGTTAAAATTAATTTGGCCTATCTATGTCTTGATAAGTAGTGTTTTTTCCAGCAACATTTTTATTACTCTGAATTTCAAATCAAGTAGAGAGGAGTAAATAAAATAATGGAGAAAATCATCGTTCATTTTTTTGGTAACTATAGGACAACTGTCGATAATAAAAGAATAATTTTTCCCTATGGAAAAGCGGAAGCGCTTTTTTATTATTTGGTTGTTAATAAATATGCTTCAAGAGACCAGTTGGCCAATTTACTATGGGCTGATATGGAAGATAAAATTGCTAAAAAGAATTTAAGAAACGCCTTGTATACTTTGAAGAAGCTGTTTAAAGATATAGAGGTATTTTCTTATAATGGACTTTCTGCCGTATGTTTGAATCCCGATGTAATAATTGAATCGGATTATGATGAGTTTATTCAGAATGATCACAATGTCGAAGTATTTAAAGGTGAATTTTTACAGGGGATGACCGTAAAAGATGCTGTTGAGTTTGAACGGTGGATGTATAAGGTTAGGGATGAATGTAATTTTATTTATAGCGAGCGACTATGGAATCAGTTAACTGAACATAAACAAAATAAAAATTACTTTCAACTAGAAAATATTTGCCGGAAGATTATCGAGTTAGACGAATATGATGAAAGTGGTTATATTGAATTGATGAATTGTTATAAAGAACAGCAAAAATACTCGAATGCGATTGTTATTTATAATGACTTGTCAGATTTACTACTCCGTGAATTAGATATTGCCCCCAACGATGAAACTCAAAAAGTTTACAATGAAATCCTTGATTTAATGAATGAAAGAGAAAAAGTTAAAATCTCCCAAAAATTCTTTATTGGCCGAGACCAAGAAAAAAGACTATTAAAAAATATCTACGATAGTTTTATTAAAAATGAACCTTATCATTCCATTTTGATTCGTAGTGCCATGGGTGTCGGGAAAACACGCTTAAAAGAGTATTTTGTAACAGAAATAACAGATAAAACTGTGAATATCGTGGAAGCCAACTGTTATAAATTTGAAGAAAATTATGTTTTGCGGCCATGGAAAACCATTTTAGTCAATATTTTAAAAGTGGTTAAAGCAGAAAAAATGATATTACCACTTTCTTTATTGGACGTACTTGGAACTTTTGCTCCCGAATTTGAAAGTTATAAGAAAGAATTGCTTAATAGACCAACGCATGACAGTGAAGCACATAAATTGTTTGAAATTGAAGACGTGATTGTTGAAGTACTGAAAGTTGTCTCGAGTCGAAAAAAGTTAATACTGGTCTTTGAAGATATTCATTGGATGGATGCAAGGAGTATGCGTCTATTGGATAGTTTGCTGGTAAATGATGAAATGAATAATTGTTTATTCTTTTTAACAACAAGAAATGAAATGAATTCTGAACTGGAAAAATTCCTTGTTTATATCAATCATTATGCAAAAGTGAAAATGATCGAACTTAACGCTTTTAATGAAGATGAAGTAAAAAGATTTATAGATCGGGCATTGCCACAAGAAAAAATTACCCGTAATTTGTTGGAAGAAATATATCATGAAACGGAAGGAAATGCCTTTTTCTTAACTGAATACATCCATGCCATCATGAATCATCAGTCCAATGATGGGCTGACACCGCGAATGCAGGATGTACTGAAGTTTAGGTTCATTGACTTAAATGAGATTGAAAAAAAATTAGTAGAAATTGCTTCACTCTTCTATGATGAGGTTTCTATTTCTGTTTTAAAGGAGTTTATCGATTTAGATGAATTGGAAATTATTGAAGTCGCCGAAGGATTGGTTGAGAAAGGATTTTTAAAGGAAATAACGTATCAGCGGGATATTTGTTATTCATTTGTCCATCAAAAATTACGGGAGTTTCAATATATGCAAATTCCCACTGGTAAAAAAAGGATATTGCATAACCGCATTGGAAAATTGCTTGAATGTAATTTAAAGAATAATTTGAGTGACAATAATATATATCATAAACTTATTTATCATTTTGAAAGGGCTTGCAATGATATTGAATTATTAAGATATAGAATAAAAAGCTTGAGTACGTTTCTTAATTTTATTCATGAACGTTTTCCAACAATAAATTTCGATAATGAGTCTTTTAGTAAGTTGTATATTGGGGAAGAACATATCGAGCAAAACTTAACGAGTTTAATGGCTCTGCTCGAAAAGGTTAAGGACGACTTTCCTTTAAATGAGGAAATTCCAATCTTTGAAATGAATGTGTTGTTTTTAAATGGTCGATTTAATATTCGCAGAGGCTATTATGAGAGAGGTTTAATCGAGATCGAGCAGGTTATTAAATTGGCTGCCAAATTAAAGCAATATGATTTTGTGTTAAAAGGTTATGAACAAAAAATTATTTATGCCATTCAAACTTGTGATACGAAAGTACTGGGACAGGTATTGGCGCAGGCAGAACCGATAATGCAACAAAACTCTACAGAAAAATATAAAAATGGGATTTGGCTCCGATATTGGGGGATGTATGAGTTTTTAAAGAGGAATTTCAAACAAGCAGAAGAATATTTCCGTGAAAGTATCTCGATTCATACACAGGATATCGAAACATATGAGAAATATCGCTTGAATATAGCTGCTTGTTATCGTAATATCGGTGTTATTCGCATGGAACATGGAGATTATGCAGGAGCTCTCCATTATTTTGAGAGAGCAATTTCTATTTGCGATGAAAAAAATTTATGGATTAGCCTCTCCTTATTTAAAACAAATGCCGGTGTGGCGTGTTATTATTTGAAAGATTACTCGCAAGCGAAAGAGCACTTGCAAAGCGCATTAAGTATTTACAATAAGCTAGCTTATAATTTAAGTCAGCCAATTGCTGAAATATATATGTGTTTATTACTTTTAATGGAAAAAGATTATCAAAACGCTTTATCTTATTTAATGAAAGCAGAGGAACATGCACAAATACTGCGGAATCCGCAAGAATTAATCAGTCTTCTTGAACTGAAGAAATCAATTGTAAATGCAATGGAAACGGATAAAGGGCTATTTAATACCTTCGAAAAATATTTATCTGACTTTGATTGTGCAACATGTGAAGAGAAAAAAAGAAAATTAATGGAGCAGCCCTCTTTGGTTAGCTAGAAGCAGGGATGCATCAAGCCTTAAATCAACGGATTTAAGGCTTATTTTTTTTCTTGGCATCCTTTTGACGTTCTATGGATGGCAACGTCTTAAACTGGAAGTAAATAAAAGTTTATTAAAGAATGAGGGTGAAGCAATGACTGTTTTAATGGTGGGGAAAAAAGTAGCCAAATATAAAATGGAGTATCTACAGGACGAGATGAATTATTTGAGAAGCAAAGGGATTGTTCCCAATGTAGAGATTATTAGAGTAGGTGGGAAGGGAGACGCAAGAACATATGAAAATTCGATTAAAAAGAAATTTGATTACCTAGGAATTCGCCATCATGAATCAATTTTTCCGGAAGAAATTACAGATAAAGTATTTTTAAATTTTATGAAGAAAAAAAATGAGGATGATAACATCCATGGTATTCTTTTATTTCGTCCGCTTCCAAGCCATTTAACAGATCATAATCTGATAGTTCCCGAGAAGGACATTGAAGGAACTGCGCCATTTAATGTGGGAAAAATTATGAATGGCAAAATGAATGGCTTACTTGCCTGTACACCTTTGGCAGTGATGGAACTTTTATCCTATTATCGAATAGTCCTTCAGGGGGCTCATGTTGTCATTGTCGGTCATAGTGCAGTTGTTGGAAAACCATTATCCATCATGCTGCTTAATCATGGAGCGACCGTAACGATAGCTCATATTTATACGAAAAATCTTGAAGAAATCACCCGGGAAGCAGATATAGTCATTTCCGCAACTGGCAAAAGAGGTTTAATAACGAAAAACCATATTAAGAATGGAGCGGTTGTCGTCGATGTCGGCATATCAGTCGATGAATCCGGTAAAGTGCATGGTGATGTACTTTTCGATGAAGTCATTGAAAAAGCCAGTTATATTACACCAGTACCTGGAGGAGTGGGGGATGTAACAACTACCATGTTAGCCAGTCAGGTACTAAAGGCAACCAAATTAGCAATGTCCAAATCTAGAGAATATCAACTACAATAAAGTCGTTGAATTGCGATAGGACAATAGAAAGCGAGGATTTCAGGATGAACGGTTGTAGTCCGGATGAGATTTTGAATGTTACTGTAAAAAAAGGAATTGAAAAGTCGCAAATGTCATATAAAAAAATTATGATTTTAGCCTTTTTAGGCGGTGCTTTTATTGCACTTGGTTACTTGGCGTATATAAGGGTTGCTGGAAATATGCCGCATGAATGGGGGAGTTTGCCGCATTTAATTGGAGCAAGTGTATTCCCAATTGGCCTTATTCTTATTTTACTCGGGGGAGGTGAACTAATAACCGGTAATATGATGGTAGTTGGTACTGCTTGGTTTGCCAGGAAAGTTTCATTTGTAAACTTGGCAATAAATTGGCTGTTGGTCACTTTCTTTAACCTCTTAGGCGCCATTTTTGTTGCTTATTTATTCGGGCATGTAATTGGTTTAACAGAAGGTGTTTTTACTGAAAAAACCGTTATGACGGCACAGGCAAAAGTTGATGCTAGTTTTATTCAGGCGTTTATCTCTGGTATTGGCTGTAACTGGCTTGTAGGGATCAGTGTATGGCTATCCTTTGGCGCCAAAGATTTTGCCGGAAAAATCTTAGCCATTTGGTTTCCTGTCATGATCTTTGTTTTAATTGGTTTTCAGCACGTTGTCGCTAATTTTTTCGTTATTCCGGCTGCCATTTTCCTTGGAAAATTAACATGGATTGATTTCTTGTTCAATGTCATCCCGGTATGGTTGGGTAATGCAGCAGGGGGAGCAATTCTTGTAGGTGGATTATATTCACTTGCTTATTACCAAAAAAATGATGAAGAACAGCGTGTAAGCTCAACTGAAGAAAAATTCTTTCACCAAGCTATCAGTAAACGAGCAAACTAAATAAATTTCACAAAAAGAAGAAGGGAACATTATTATGCGTGTAGAGAGACAAATATCCACAACTTATAGCAAAATATCGACGAAGAAACTGACAACAATGGGATTATTAGTTGCCCTAAATTTAGTATTAAACCAAATGACGCTTTCGTTGGGGCCTACTATGGAAATTGGTTTTGCGTTTTTACCTATCGCCTTATTAGCTTATTTATATGGACCGATCAATGCGGGCATTGCGGCATCAATTGCCGATGTGATTGGCTTCCTATTAAGACCAAATGGGTTCTTTTTCCCAGGCTTCACGTTAAATGCCTTAGTGATGGGGGGTATTTACGGGTTAGTTCTGCATAAAAAAAACATCACTTTATTAAGAGTAGCCGCAGCCGTTTTACTAGAGGCGATCGTTGTTAGTTTAATAATGACACCAATTTGGCTCAATATCATGTATGGCAGTCCTTTATTCGCTGTGCCAAGAATCATAAAAAACGTTATTTTATTCCCAATTGATGTAGGTCTTTTATACATGCTGCTTATGAATTATATTAAATTTGAATCGAGGAAAGAACATGGAGGAAAAATTTAACGAAGCGATGAATTATATTCGCTCCCGGGAACAATTTGGTTCCCGGCCGGGTCTCTTTAGAATTCGGTATTTATTAGATCAATTAGGAAACCCTCAAGATGATGTAAAGTTCGTTCATATCGCCGGTACGAATGGCAAGGGATCGACTGTCACCTATTTAAAGGAACTTTTTATGAACAGCGGCTTCAAAGTTGGAACCTATACTTCCCCGTATATCGAAAGGTTTAACGAAAGAATTTGTATAAATGGTCGTCACATTCCCGATGAAGACATTGTTTATTTAATAAATGTGCTTCGGCCTATTGTCGATAAAATGGATAAAACTGAAGATTTATTTGGACTGACAGAGTTTGAACTTGTTACGGCAATGATGTTCTATTATTTTCACGAGAAAAAAGTGGACGTTGCTGTAATTGAGGTAGGACTTGGAGGGTTATTGGACAGTACAAATGTTGGACATCCGCTTGTATCCGGAATTACGACGATTGGATTGGATCACATGCAGATTTTGGGACAGACCATCGAACAAATTGCCGAGCAAAAAGCGGGAATTATTAAGCAGAATGGTACGGTAGTCACGGGCAATCTCCCAGAAAATGCATTACATGTCATTGAAAAAAAGGTCCGTAGTACTGGAGCGAAAATTTACCGCTACAATAAAGAGTATTATGTAGATTATATCATGTCCAAACAATTGACTAATGAATATTTTTCCTTTAACAACGCCGGACATTCATTTCCGATTTTGAGTACTTCCATGATAGGTTCACATCAAGTCGAAAATGCCGGGACGGCTCTCCAAATGTATCTATTATACATGGAAAAATGTCAATTGTCTGTAGAACCGAAAATAGTCGCTGAAAGTTTGAATAATGCCTTTATTCCAGGGAGAATGGAAATACTTTCTGAGAGACCTTTAGTCATCGTGGATGGAGCCCATAATGTACCGGGAATGGAAAGATTGCATGACAACTTACAAGGAATGTTATTAAATAGGTCGGCAGAAAGTAAACTTTTTATTCTATTTTCCGCCATTCATACTAAAGATGTTTCAGGAATGATTCGTTTACTGGAAGACATCAAGCAGGCAGAGATCACGATTACTTCATTTGAATATGACTCTGCCTTAAGTGCAGTGGAAATAGCCCGGCACTGTCATAGAAAAATAGCAGTCATCAACAACTGGGAAAGAGCCATCTCAGAGCTTTTGGATCAAATGACTAATGATGACTTTTTGATTATTACTGGTTCTTTATATTTTATTTCTACCGTTAGACAAAAAGTGCGAAGATTACTTAGAAGAGAGAATGAAATAGTTGGATTTTACTAAATTTTTATAAGACTAAAAGGCTGCCTCAGGCAGTCTTTTACTATTTAGAGGTTTTGCTCCTTATAGTGATGAAATTCATATCCATACAAAATTATTTCCAGTATAAAAGGAATAAAACCTGCAAGTTTCTTGCTGCCACAAAATTGTCACTGAATATCTCCCCAATTTAAGTTGTCTATAGCTGCATTTAGACGTTTTGTTGACGCTTACAAATTAGACTCAAGGTGTAAGCAATAAACCTTAAGGAGGAAGTTACATTATGGGCAAGAAACTTTTATTAGCTGTTCCAAACTTTAGTGAAGGTCAAAAGCTTGATGTTGTTAACGAAGTTGTCAATGCGGTAAGACAGGTTGAATCGGTTAAGATCGTTGGGGTTGAACCAGAGCATAATTTCAACAGAACCGTTTTAACCTATATCGTTGATACGGACCATGTCGAGGAATCCATGTTAAAAATGGCCGAAAAAGTTTTTAAACATGTAAATATGGAAGTTCAAAAAGGTGATCACCCACGTATTGGGGCACTGGATACATTCCCAATTTTCCCATTGGAAAATGTCACAATCGAAGAAACGATCGCATTGGCTGAAAAATTAGGACAATCTTTATTCGATCATTATAAGGTTCCGGTATACTTCTCCGGATTAAATGCGCGCACGGAATACAAAAAATCAAATACCAATATCCGCCGTGGTCAATACGAAGGGTTAAAAGCAATTTTGGAAGATAAAAACCATCCAGATTATGAAACAAGAAAACCCGATTTATCTGTTAATGGCGAATTAGATGCAAAAATGGGTGCTTGTACCGTTACTGCTGACTATGAAGGCTTAGTAGCATACAACGTGTTCGTAGAATCTGAAGATGTCAGCATTGCCAAAGAAATTGCTAAATTAGTGAAGAGTGAAGAGCACGGATGGTTATCAATAAAGAGCGTCGGCTTTAAAGATGAAGGTAAACCTGGCACTGCTGTTTCCATGAATGTATTTAACTGCACGGAAACACCACTTGTTATGTTACGTGACTATGTAGCTAAAAAAGCCGAAGAACGCGGCACAAAAGTAATTGGTACAGAAATTGTGGGACCAGTTAAACAAGTTTATGTCGAAGAAGCTGCAAGAGCATTCGGTTATGAATTTGATGGCAAAGACTATGTGAAATTAGTGAAAGTATTAGAAGAAAACATGGGATTAATTGGCTTTGATGCTGAACAAATTATTGAATATCACCTTCAACCTGCAACATTGTAATGATTTCAGCCGGGGCATTTTGATCAGAAGCCATTCTACAAGATGCCCCTTTTTGAGGAATTTTCCTAATAAATTGGGAAGGGGAACTATTTATGTTCATTAAAGTGCTTTTAGGTGTGTTGGTGTTATTATTCCTTAATTACTTAGTTATCTTCATGAAAGATTATGCAAAAGCGAAAAAAGAGGGCACCCTTGAAAATGAGTCAAGAGGCAAATTCTATACATTTGGGATTTTAGGGGCTATTTTTAACTTTTTCGATACACTCGGAATCGGCAGCTTTGCAACATCAACCGCAACGTTTAAGCTTGGAAAAATGATGCCGGATAAAAAAATTCCTGGTACTTTGAATGTAGGAACAACCGCATCTGTTTTTTTGGAAGCATTTGTTTTTATCAGCATTGTAAAAGTAGACTACTTAACGCTCGTTGTTTTAATTGGTGCCACAATGCTGGGGGCTTACTTTGGTGCGGCAATCGTGTCAAAATTACCTGAAATCAAAATCCAATGGGGAATGGGCATCGCTCTATTTATCGTTGCATTTCTTATGTTTGCCGGCTTTATTAACCTATTCACCATGAACGGAGTAGCGATCGGATTACGCGGAGTTAAATTAATTATCGGATTTGTTTGGTGTTTTGTTGTAGGTGTAGCGGCTTGTCTCGGAATCGGTCAATATGCACCAATTATGGCAATGTCTTTCGTATTAGGCTTATCTCCATTAACTGCATACCCGCTGATGACAGGAGCAACAGCGTTCATGCAAACCATCTCCGGTGCAAAATATGTTAAAGAAGGCCAATATCACCGTAAAGCATCATTAGCTTATCTCATTTGTGGACCAATTGGGGTGGCTATTGCGGCCTTACTGGTTAAAAATATGCCAATTGATTTATTGAAGAAGGTCATTTTCGTAGTAGTTATCTATACAGCCATTCAAATGATCCGTTCTGGACTAAAATCACGTAGAGAAGCTACTTTGGTTAAAAATGAAGCAGTTGCCGAAACTGCTAACGCCGGTCAAACACATTAATATTTTTAATAGATTAGGAGAATTGTTATGGATAAATTAGTAGATTTAACAATTACTGACTTTGTTGCGAAACTTGGTTCTGATGAACCTGCTCCAGGAGGCGGCTCTGCTTCCGCTCTTGCTGGCAGCGTGGGAGCTGCCTTAACAAGAATGGTATGCGAATTAACCATTGGGAAAAAGAAATATGCCGAATATGACGAAGAAATGAAAGCATTATTAGTAGAGTTGAAAGAGCTTAATGATAAGCTGCTGGCTGCCATTGATGCTGACACTGAAGCGTTTAATAAAGTATCTGCCGTATTTGCTTTACCTAAAGAAACAGAACAGGATAAAGAAAAAAGAAAAGCAGCAATGCAAGATGCCTTAAAATATGCAACCAAAGTTCCTTTCCATACAATGGAATTAATTCTTGAAGGGCTTGAATTAACTTCAAAAGCTGTTGGTAAATCCAATACAAACGCTGCCAGCGATTTAGGTGTAGCCGCCCTTACAATGAAAGCAGGTCTTTATGGCAGCTGGTTAAATGTTCTGATTAATATCGGCGGCGTTAAAGATGATAGATTCAGAAATGAATACGCTGAAAATGGTAAAGCTCTTTTAGTAAAAGGTACGGAACTTGCAGATTATATTTATCAACAAATTGAAAATTCGCTATAATGGAAGTAGCACAAATAAAGGAGAATGAAGATGGCATTTTTATCGGATATTGAAATTGCTAACCAAAATAAGATGCTGCCGATTACTGATATCGCCAAAAGCATAGGAATCGATGAACAATCTATCGATTTATATGGGAGGTATAAAGCAAAATTAGATATCAATGAATTGGAGCGCATGAAAGACCAGCCAAACGGGAAATTGATCCTGGTAACGGCAATAACCCCAACGGCAGCCGGAGAAGGGAAAACAACAACATCGGTTGGTTTAGCTGACGCATTGCATGAACAAGGAGAAAAAGTGGTCGTTGCCCTGCGCGAACCATCACTGGGACCGGTATTTGGTGTAAAAGGTGGAGCAGCCGGCGGCGGCTATTCCCAAGTAGTCCCAATGGAAGATATCAATTTACACTTCACCGGTGATTTTCATGCCATTGGTGCTGCCAATAACTTGCTAGCTGCGATGATTGATAACCATATTTTCCACGGCAATGAGTTAGGAATTGATAATCGTCGGATTACCTGGAAACGTGTTGTTGATATGAATGACCGGCAGCTGCGTTACATTGTCAATGGTTTAAATGGCAAAACAAATGGTGTGCCCAGAGAAGACGGTTATGATATCACTGTAGCATCAGAAATTATGGCAATCCTTTGTTTATCTAGTGATTTGGATGATTTGAAAGACAGAATCAGACGAATTGTGATCGGCTATTCCTATGATGGAAGAGCCATAACGGCTGGAGACTTGAAGGCTGAAGGAGCAATGACTGTATTATTGAAAGATGCGATTCGCCCTAACCTGGTTCAAACATTGGCTAAAACACCGGCGATTATTCATGGTGGCCCATTCGCCAATATTGCCCACGGCTGTAACAGTGTAATTGCCACAAAATTGGCGTTAAAATATGCTGATTATGTTGTAACAGAAGCTGGTTTTGGTGCAGACTTGGGCGCTGAAAAATTCATTGACATTAAGTGCAGAATAGCAGGTATCCAACCAGATGCAGTCGTTTTAGTGGCGACGATTCGTGCATTGAAACTTCACGGCGGAGTAAATAAGACAGAATTAAGCAAAGAAAACGTAGAAGCAGTTGTCAAAGGTATGCCTAACTTATTGAAGCATATTGAAAATATTCAAGAACATTATGGCCTGCCATTAGTTGTAGCCATTAATAAATTCCCGACAGACACAGAGGAAGAAATTGAAGCAGTGAAGCGGGCTTGTGCAGCTGTTGGGGTTGAAGCGATTCTGGCAGATGTTTGGGCTAAAGGCGGTAAAGGCGGCTTGGAATTAGCAACAAAGGTAAAACAGATTGTCGATGAAGCGAATCATTTCCAATTTGTCTATGATGATGAAGATTCGATTGCCGAAAAACTAACAAAGATTGCTTCGAAAATTTATGGCGCTGACGGGGTCGATTTTACTAACGAAGCAAAAAAAGAACTAAAAGTATTAACTGAAATGGGCTTTGGAAAATTACCGATTTGTGTTGCCAAAACTCAGTATTCTTTCTCGGATAATAAAGAATTACTATGCAGACCACAGGGCTTCCATATTACCGTCCGAAATTTGAAAGTATCTGCCGGAGCCGGTTTTATTGTGGCTATCACCGGTACGATGATGACAATGCCTGGATTGCCGAAAGTGCCGGCTGCGGAAAGAATTGATATCAATAGTAATGGTGAAATAACAGGCTTATTCTAGTAGAATATGTAACGGAAAGTGTTGTTTGTGAAAATAGCAAACAACACTTTTTGGTTAATACTATATGTACTTATTTTCACAAGGAATGGGAAAAAGAAAGGTCAAGCAGCGAGGGGATTGGAGGCAGGGATTAGCTGATTTTCTCTAATAATGCAGCTTCAGTCAAGTTGCCTTTTTTGGCTGAAACGATAAATAAAGAGGCAAGTACAATCGCGTTGTCGATCTCTTCCATATTTTCTGAGCTGTAAAAAGGTGTTTGCCAATTGAAGTCGGCATCACTGGTAGCTGGATAAATCGTAACCTTCCAGTGAAAATATATTTTTGCCTGCGGGAGCTGTACCCCTTCAACGGCAATAAGCCAATGGGTGATGGGCGATTCTGGTTTTGCAGCGTCAGATTCAATTAGTGCTGTCTTGTCTCTTTTACCTATTGGAATTAAGGCCATTTGATAAAAGTCATGGTAATTTGGAGTTTTCATTTATGGTCCTCCTTATTTTTTATGGTGTATCTTTATTATATGAAATGGTGTACGGTAATTGAGCGATTAATTATTAAAATTTTTCGAAAGTTTTTCAAAGATGAAAAAAGGAAGGGCAGTGCCCTTCAACTTATGATGATTTTCTATTAAATTCTGCCACCTTGCGATCAGAAGGTAGAAGGAAGGCCGTTAAACCTAATATTGGCAGCATTCCCAGCCAGGTGATCATCGTTTGTAAGCTTATTAAATCGGCAAGATAACCTAATCCAACCGAACCAATTGCCCCCATTCCGAACGCCAGCCCGACAGTCAGACCAGACATCGTTCCGATTTTCCCTGGTACTAGTTCTTGAGCATAAACAACCGTTACTGAAAAACTGGTCATTAAAATAAATCCAGTAAGCATGAGGATGATGAATGCTACCAGCGGTGGAACATATGGCAGTAAAATGGATAACGGCAGTGTCCCCAGCATTGAGAATGAAATGACCGTTTTCTTACCGAATCGGTCGGCCAATGGGCCACCAAGAAATGTTCCCAACGCACCTGATACTAAAAAGGCAAATAAGAAAATTTGCGATTGTTTAATCGTCAGGGCATACTCCTTTATGGCGTAGAAGGCATAGAAGTTTGTCATCCCGGAGATATACCAGGATCGGGCAAAGATTAACAGCAAAATGAATCCCAATGCTTTTTTAACATCCGATGATAACCGCTCCTGCTGACTATTGCTTGAACTGTTTCTCTGTTTGCGGGCAGGGAATACCGCCAATCTTTCACTATACCATTTGGCAATATAAATTAATAAAATGACTGCCAGTGCTGCCACAATCGTAAACCACGATGCCCCAATTTGTCCTAGCGGAACCAAAATAAGGGCGGTAATCAAAGGTGCCAAAGCCTGTCCCGTGTTTCCGCCCACCTGATAAATCGATTGGGCCAGTCCCCGCCGGGTTCCCGCCGCCATGTAGGCAACCCTTGATCCTTCAGGATGAAACACTGCAGAACCGAGACCAATCAACAAAACAGATAGGACGATCAATGCAAAATTCGGAGCTAAGCCGATCCCTAATACCCCTACCAATGTAAAGCTAAGACCGACTGGCAAGGCGAAGGGCATTGGCTTTTTGTCAGTAAAATAGCCGACTAACGGCTGCATTACCGAAGAGACCATATTTAACGAGAAAGCAATAATCCCTAACTGTGTGAAGGACAGCCCCATCGATTTTTCCAAGATTGGAAACATCGCCGGAACGACAGCTTGAATCGCATCATTGAGTAGATGGCACAGCCCGATCACAAAAAGTATTTTAAATATAGTTGCTTCAGATGTATTTGGTGTTTTCTGGCGGGGTAAAACCGCTTGTTGGCTCATAATAGTCTCCTTTTCAACTCACTTATCTGAATTTTCTTTTACTATATCTTACTACTATACTATTAATTTGAAAAATATTTATTTCGCCTTTGAAAATAAAAAAACCGAAACCCCTGTGGACCAGTCGCTACACAAAATAACTGTCCTGATCAGGCATCCTTATATGGTAAATTGACAGTCCTGCGAAAATTTTTTATAATAATTTTGAAATCGAGATATTTAAAACTTGTTTCATTTCAATACGACTTTTCAAAAATTTTAAAGGATGCGTTACGATGGAAAATGAATCAACAGCAACATCTTTAAAGCTATTTATTGTCCTTTCCAGAGCCTATAAAGCGATCAATGAGCATGTAAATAAAGTGATTCAAGCGGCTGGGTTAAATCCCACTGAATTCGCCGTTTTGGAACTTCTCTATCATAAAGGGGATCAGCCGCTGCAGCAAATTGGCGCAAAAATTTTGCTTGCCAGCGGAAGTATTACTTATGTCGTCGATAAACTTGAACATAAGGGACTATTGAATAGAATCGCTTGTCCAAAAGATCGAAGAGTCATCTATGCTCATATTTCCGATGACGGGAAAAAACTGATCCAGGATATTTTTCCAGAACATGCAGAACAAATTGACAAGTTGATGTCCAGTTTAACTGAAGAAGAGAAGACAGCTGCAATTGAATTGTTGAAAAAATTAGGATTATCCGCAGGGAAATTTTAATACGGCCGTCCGGTCGTATTTTTTTTGTAAGGATCCGTTTTGGATAGTATAATAAGATAGATTCGAAAATTAAAAAAATTTAAAAGGAGGCTAAATTCATGAGCTTTGAAAATTTTACATATGTACGTCCTGACTTGGAGGAAGTGAAAGCTAAATTTAATGCAGCATTAGCACGTTTTGAAAACGCCCCTTCTGTTGAAGAACAAAGCAACGCCATGAATGAAATTAATCAGATTAGAAATAATCTTGAAACGATGTTTACCCTTTGCAGCATTCGTCATTCCATAGACACAAATGATGAGTTTTACAAGGCAGAGCAGGATTATATGGATGAGATTGGCCCAGAGGTAGAAGGTTTAGTAACCAAGTACTATCAAGCATTGGTTGATTCTAAGTTTCGCCCTGAATTAGAAGCCAAATGGGGAACTCAGCTTTTTGCCCTGGCAGAAAGTCAGCTGAAAACCTTTAAGCCTGAAATTGTTCCGCAGCTGCAAAAAGAGAACCGCCTTGTAACCGAGTACACAAAACTGATTGCTTCAGCCAAGATTGAGTTTGAAGGTGAGGAACGTACACTTGCTCAAATTGACCCGTTTATCGAATCAAAGGATCGGGAAATGCGCAAGCGGGCTAGTGAAGCTAAATTCGGCTTTTTTGCCGAACATGAGGCTGAACTTGATCGGATTTACGACGAACTTGTCAAGGTAAGAACGGAAATTGCCCAGACACTTGGTTACAAAAACTTTGTTGAACTTGCCTACCATCGCATGATGCGGACAGATTACAATGCTGAAATGGTGGCGAATTTCCGCCAGCAGGTAAAGGATTATATTGTTCCCATCGCCACAAAGCTGAAGAAGAGGCAGCAGGAACGTTTAGGCTTGGATACATTAAAATATTATGACGAAAATTTAAATTACTTAACGGGGAATGCCGTGCCGAAAGGAAGTCCTGAATGGATTATTGAGAACGGCCAGAAGATGTATCAGGAGCTTTCAAAGGAAACCGGCGAATTTTTTGCTTTTATGCGGGAAAACAACTTAATGGATCTTCTCGCCAAGAAAGGCAAGGCAAGCGGCGGTTATTGTACCTACATTGAAAAATATAAGGCGCCATTTATCTTTTCTAATTTTAACGGAACGTCAGGGGATATTGATGTCTTGACACATGAAGCAGGCCATGCCTTCCAAGTGTATTCAAGCCGCCAGTTTGAAATTCCTGAATATTATTGGCCTACGTATGAAGCATGTGAAATTCATTCGATGAGTATGGAATTTTTTACTTGGCCTTGGATGGATCTATTCTTTAAAGAGGATACGGAAAAGTATAAGTTTTCACACTTAAGTGAAGCATTGCTATTCCTGCCATACGGTGTGTCAGTTGATGAGTTCCAGCATTGGGTGTATGAACATCCTCAAAGCTCACCGCAAGAGCGTAAGCAGGCATGGAAAGAGATTGAAAATAAATATTTGCCGCATAAAGATTATGATGGCTTTGAGTATTTAGAAAATGGCGGCTTCTGGCAACGCCAAGGTCATATTTATAACTCACCATTTTACTATATTGATTATACCCTTGCGCAAATTTGCGCCTTCCAATTCTGGAAACGTTCCAGAGAAAATATGGAAGAAGCTTGGGCCGATTATTTGAAGCTTTGCAAGCTTGGCGGCAGTATGTCATTTACCAAACTGGTAGAGGCTGCAAATTTGATTTCACCATTTGAAGATGGCTGCATCGAGTCTGTGGTTGGGGTAATTGAAGATTATCTAAATTCTGTAGATGATAAAAATCTATAAAGAAAAAGCGAAGCCATGATCTTTATGGCTTCGCTTCGTTTTTATTGAACAACTGCAGCTTTGGCAGTGACTTTTAATTCCCCATTTTCCACAATCGCGGCCAGCTGCTTGATGTCAGGTTGGTCTAAGATAAAGTCTGCAATTTTATCTTCAAGCTGTTCCTGAATAACCCGACGGAGCGGACGAGCACCAAATGCAGGATGGTAGCCAAGTTCTGCTAATTTTTCTTTTGCTTCGGCGGTAATCGTGAATTCGATATTTTGCTCAGCTAATGTTTCCATCAATTCGTTGATCATCAGGTCAACAATTTGCAAGATATGCTCCTTATCAAGTGCGTTAAATTCAATGATACTATCGAAGCGGTTTAAAAATTCCGGCTTAAAGAATCCGCCTAATGAATCAAGAATACTTGCTTCCTCTACAGCCTCGCTGACGCCAAAGCCAACATGAATCGGTTTAAACGAGCTGCCGGCGTTACTTGTCATAATAATAACAGTATCCTTAAAGCTTACGACTCGTCCCTGACTGTCGGTGAGGCGGCCGTCCTCGAGAATTTGCAGAAACATATGCTGTACATCCGGATGTGCCTTTTCAATTTCATCCAACAAAATGATGCTATAAGGATTTCGGCGCACCTTTTCAGTCAATTGTCCTGCTTCTTCATGGCCTACATAACCTGGAGGGGAACCGATTAATTTGGATACGCTGTGTTTTTCCATGTATTCGCTCATATCGAGGCGAATCATCGAATCCTTTGTGCCAAATAGTTCTTCCGCCAGCGTTTTGGTTAACTCGGTTTTACCAACCCCTGTAGGACCGACAAAGAGGAAGGATCCGATTGGACGGTTTTTCGCCTTTAAACCGGCACGGCTGCGGCGGATTGCCTTGGCTATTTTTTGGACCGCTTTTTCCTGGCCAATAACCTTTTTGTTGAGATTGTCTTCCAGCTGTTTCATTTTAAGCTGTTCATCCTGTTGTAGTTTGCCAACCGGAATACCGGTTTTTTCTTCAACGATTTCTTGAATATGGGAAACTGTGACAACAGGTCTTTCAGAACTGGAATCATGATTTAATGCTTTTTCTAATTTTGCTTCTTCATCACGAAGTTTTGCTGCTTTTTCATAGTTTTCTTGTTTGAGGGCTGCTTCTTTTTCTTTAGCAATCTCTTTTAAGCGTCCTTCAATTTGGTCTTTACTATGATAATCAGATGTTAAATTTAATTTAGAGCCGGCTTCATCCAATAGATCGATTGCCTTATCCGGTAAGTATCGGTCTTGAATATAGCGTTGTGATAGCATGACACAGGCTCGGATTGCTTCATCTGTGTAGCTGACTTCATGATAATCCTCATATTTTTTCTGGATCCCTTTTAAAATCTCAATTGCTGCTTCGATGCTTGGTTCTTGGACTTGGATCGGTTGGAAGCGGCGCTCTAATGCAGCATCCTTTTCAATCTGACGGTATTCCTTTAATGTTGTTGCGCCGACTACTTGCAGCTCGCCGCGAGCAAGAGCCGGTTTTAAGATATTTCCGGCATCCATTGAACCCTCGGCTGAACCGGCACCTACGAGCAAGTGAATTTCATCAATGAACAGAATAATATTTTTTCGTTCTTTTAACTCCGAAATCAGCTGCTTCATCCGTTCTTCAAATTGTCCACGGATGCCGGTATTGGCAACAAGTGAAGCAACATCGAGTAAATAAATTTCTTTATTTTGCAGCTTGACCGGAACGTTACCTTCAGCAATTTTTAAGGCAAGGCCTTCGGCAATCGCGGTTTTCCCGACACCGGGTTCACCGATTAAGACCGGATTATTTTTATTTCGGCGATTTAAGATTTCAATCACCCGTTTTACTTCTTCATCTCGGCCAATGACCGGGTCGATTAGACCCGCTTTAGCCATTTGCGTCAAGTTTTGACCAAAGTGATCGATAAAACCACCGCCATGTTGCGGCGCTCTCGTGTCTGTTTCTGGAATAAATTTACTATTCATATCTTGGCTTAGTGGAGCAAAGTTAAAAATATTTTCGAATGGAAAGCCTTCAAATGGATTCATTTTCATGCCAAAACCTGCTCCTAATGCTTGACGTTCTTTTACATAACATTCATGACAAAGTTTCATATTTTTTTGTTGTCCATTTACATTAATAGTTAATTGTACATTTGCTTGATTTTGTTTGCATTTTTGACAAAGCATATAAAATAACCTCCTCGTTATTTTGACTTTGACTATATTTGACCTTACGACTTTAGTATACTCTGACCTTTTTTGACTTTCAAGTTATTTGTCTTAAGAAAATGTTAACAGAAAAGGAAAAATGTCCGTCATTGTTTGTCCCTTTATTCATATATTTGATGTTAAGGGGGAGATGGTGTGAAGGCTAATAGAAACTGGAGTCAAGCCTTTCAAATAGCGGCAGTTTATATTGGAACTGTTGTTGGAGCAGGTTTTGCCACAGGAAAAGAAATTGTGGAATTTTTTTCGCGATTTGGATTCTTTGGCTTTATTAGTATATTAATGAGCGGTTACTTATTTATCATGATTGGTTCAAAACTGATGCGTATGGCGGCGCAAATTGAAGCAAAATCTTACCAGGAATTTAATGAGCATCTGTTCGGAAAATGGCCAAGCAGAATCATCAATTTTTCGATGCTTTTTATGCTCCTGGGTGTTAGTGCGGTAATGCTGGCCGGTGCTGGTGCAGTATTTGAAGAACAGCTGGGTTTGCCGAAAAACGTCGGTGTATTCATAACGATTTTTCTGTCCTATGTTGTCATGCTTATCGGTACGAAAGGACTATTTGCGGTAAACACATTTGTTGTTCCGATTATGATCAGTTTCAGCCTGATTTTAATGTTTTTATCAGTTCGCATGCCGAATTTTATTGAGCAATTTTTATTCATCCCGCATGCAGCAGATGGTTGGAAAAGTGTCATCGCTCCTTTTTCCTATACCGCCTTAAATCTTGGATTGGCACAAGCTGTGTTAGTTCCGGTGGCAACAGAGGTCAAGGATGATTGGACGATTAAATGGGGAGGAATTCTTGGCGGTTTGGGCTTAACAGTTATTTTAATTGCCAGTCATTTTACCTTAATTATGCTTCCAAATTTGGAGTTGTATGAGATTCCAATGGCGATTATTATGAAGAACCTGGCCCCATTTTTTTATTGGATTTTTATTCTAGTTATATATGGGGAGATTTTTACTTCGGTCATCGGGAACATTTTTGGTCTTGATCGTCAATTAAAACAATATATTGAAATCCCTACGATGATGTCAGTTACAGCTATTTTTGCTGTTTCCTACCTGATTAGTCTGGTTAATTATGGGACACTCCTTTCCCATTTGTACCCGTTATTTGGCTATATTTGTATGTCCATTTTTATCTTATTGTGGATAAAACCGTTTGAACCAAGTTTTAAAAAATAAAAAACAGCTGTTTGTGCAGCTGTTTTTTTAGAAAGGGAAAATGATAAAGATCAAGATATCAAAAACAATGTGAGAAACAATAACCAACGGCATGCTTTTTTTCCAAAAATACAGACTGCCCCAAGCAATCCCTGAAATGAGCGAGGTGATAATTAATAAAAATGAGCCAGAATAAATATTGACGGATGCATATAAACATGCCCCTAAAAGGATACTGGCAGCAGGTTTTAAATAGAGCATCAACCGTTTTTGGATGAAGCCGCGCCAAAATAGTTCTTCCCCTGGCGCAGCAACCAAAATTAGGGCAAGGTATTGCCAAAAATAAGATGGTCCATACCATTTATACAGCGTCTGTATTTTCCTATCAATATGAAGGGGAAAAAGGCTGACTAATTGATATCCCAGCCAGATCACCCCATATAAAACCAATCCGGAAAACAACCCGAAAACAAAATATTTTAGAAACGACGACTCGTCGTCAACATCACCTTGAAACATCGAATAAGTGATTAATACAAGAATGGATCCGGTAAAAATATACCAAAAAATCACTTTATCATGGAATGAGAAATAAATAAGGATATGAGCAATAATGAGTCCAAAAATAAGTCGAAGGTCAAATAACAGTTTTTTAATCATGGCTAACTCCCTACCTAATACAATAACAAGTATTTTACCAAATTATTTTTAAAAAGGATATGACATCAATCATTATAACCAATTCTTTTCATAAGAACAGCCAAACAGGAAAAAATAGTGGGGAAAGGAGTGAGACGATGAGTCAATCTAAAAGTCAACAAGAACGGCAATGGACTGTAAGAAAACAGGATCAAAATCCCCATGGGAAGGTGAAATCATTAAAGCAGCTTGCTGAAGAAACGGGTAAGGGAAAGTAAAAACCAATAAAGAAAGGCAGACTGTTATCTGCCTTTTTAACTGGATTTTAATAAGCGCTTTCTTTTATGACCTTATAATTTTTATGATTTACAACTGTTCGCTGATCCAGTTCTAAATCACGGTAATTATCCATATATGTTAAGTCAACAATTACTGAGTTTTCATTTACCTTTTCAACAACGCCCTGCAGACCGCCACGAAATTCGATAATATTACCAACCTCTGCTTTTTTCATTCTGTCTCTCTCCTTTTTCTACCATATATCTTATTTAAATAACAGTTTGCACCATTTTTAAGTATTCGTAAAGAATTTTATTTGACAAATTCGTTAATTATTCTAGATATTACTGATTATATGTTGGAAAACTTATAAAATAAAAGAAAACGTTATCAAGTACAAAATCTTTTTGAATCATTTTTCATTGATAGGAAATTAAGATAAAATGAAGGAGCAAAGGTGGTGGTAATCATGAACGAAGACTTTGTGAATGATATTTTAAATCGCTTAAAGACTGGGGAACTATCTGAATATTATGTTAAAAATGAAGACTTTATGGACTTTCGCCGTGTTCTTGTGAAAAGGGAAGATTTTAAACATTTCCGTGGAATTGGGCAGCGGGGTGGCGATGTTTTATTTCAATATTTAAAAGAGCCGAGGAGCTAGCTCCGGAAGGTGTGATGCAATTGAACCAAATGAAATATAACAATTTAAGCCAGGTGATTTTATGAGACAAAGTATTTTACCAGCTTCGACGAATATGAAGGAATTTGAACATTTTTTACAAAGTACATATGAAATCGGCGTTTTTTTAGATATGCACATTTCTCAAATAAAGAATATTAATCAAATGGCTAAGGAAAAAGGAAAGAAAATGATTTACCATGTTGATTTAATTCATGGTATTAAAAGTGACGAATATGGAACTGAGTACTTGTGCCAAGAATATAAGCCCTTTGCTTTGATTTCAACGAAAGCAGCTGTCATTCAAAAGGCGAAACAAAAAGGGGTACGTGCTGTTCAAAGGATATTTTTAATTGACAGCACTGCACTTGAAAAAAGTTATAAATTAGTTGATAAAACGCAGCCGGATTATATTGAAGTCCTTCCCGGAGCAATTCCCTCGCTCATAACAGAAGTGAAAGAGCGAGTGAAAACTCCCATTTTAGCAGGAGGGTTAATACGAACTGCTGAAGATGTAAATAAGGCAATCCAAGCCGGAGCCACGGCCATTACAACATCAAATCGAGAACTTTGGAAATTATTTGAAAAGTAATCAAGATTTGCTGATTTTTTCGAGGTAGGGACGGCTGCCTTCTTTGCAGGATAACGGATGTTTAATAAGATAATTTTAGTATTTAACATAAAAAAGTTTTTAAGCAATTTTAGTTATTTTCAATTAAATAAATTTATGATATGCTGTTATTAAGTTAATAGCGAACGGTAGAGAAATTGGAGAGACCGCAAATGCATTATTCATTTTTTGGGTAATGTTCATTGCGGTCTCTTTTCTTTTTGGCCTACTATAAACTATTTCAATTTTCTTTATCGAGAACTATTTAATCAAAAGGATAAGGGAAGTTTAATATTGTAAGATTGACTTCTCGAGGAGGAAGAACAATGAACTTTTCAAATTTAAATCGTCAAGAGATTAAAAATAAATTAAAAGAAAAAGAATATGATGTCCTTGTCATCGGCGGTGGTATTACTGGGGCCGGTATTGCTCTTGATGGACAAACAAGAGGACTGGAAATGGCTGTCGTTGAAATGCAGGATTTTGCCGCAGGAACATCAAGCCGCTCAACGAAATTGGTTCACGGCGGACTCCGCTATTTAAAACAATTTGAGGTTAAAATGGTGGCAGAAGTCGGCAGAGAGCGGGCGATTGTTTATGAAAACGGCCCCCACGTTACGACTCCTGAATGGATGCTCCTCCCGATGCACCAAGGCGGTACCTTTGGCAAGTTCACTACTTCAATTGGTTTAAGGCTGTATGACTTCTTGGCAGGAGTAAAAAAATCAGAACGGCGTACGATGCTGTCGGCCGAAGAAACTTTAAATAAAGAGCCCTTAGTTAAAAAGAATGGTTTAAAAGGCGGCGGTTATTACGTTGAGTACCGGACAAATGATGCCCGGTTGACAATCGAAGTGATGAAGGCTGCTGTTGAAAAAGGGACAATCGCTTGCAATTATACGAAGGTCATAAACTTGATTTATGATAAAGGGAAAGTTGTCGGAGCGCTTGTGGAAGATCAGCTATCCGGTGAAACATTTGAAGTGTATGCAAAGAAGATTGTCAATGCTGCCGGGCCGTGGGTAGATCATCTTCGAGAAATGGATCACTCCAAAAAAGGGAAGAAGTTGCAGCTGTCAAAAGGTGTTCATCTTGTAATTGATCAATCTCGTTTTCCATTAAAGCAAGCTATTTACTTTGATACCCCTGATGGCCGGATGGTGTTTGCGATTCCAAGAGACGGAAAGACATATGTGGGAACAACTGATACCTTTTATAATGAAGATGCCGTAAATCCGAAAGTGACGGTAAGTGATCGAAGCTATATTATTAAAGCGATCAACTATATGTTCCCTGACGTGCACATAAAGGAAGCAGATATTGAATCCAGTTGGGCCGGAGTCCGCCCGTTAATATATGAAGAGGGTAAACATGCTTCGGAAATCTCACGAAAAGAATGAAATTTGGGAATCTAATTCAGGTCTTATTACCATTGCTGGCGGAAAACTAACCGGATATCGAAAAATGGCCGAAACGGTCGTCGATCGGCTTGCCACGAAGTTTCACTCGGAAGAAGGCAGAGAACTTTCTCCATGTCAAACAAGAAATCTGCCTATTTCCGGCGGGGATGTAGGTGGATCAAAAAATTTCCCGTCTTTTGTAGCTGCCCATATCAATAAAGGTATAAAAATTGGACTGACAAAACAAGAGGCTGAAAAATTGGTAAAAATCTACGGATCAAATATTGATACGGTTTACGGCCTTTTAGAGATAAATAAAGCGGATGCTGAAAAATACGGGCTTCCCTTGGAGTTATTTGCAAAACTTGTTTACGGACTGGAGCATGAAATGATTGCTACTCCGATTGACTTTTTAAACCGTCGTACAGGTGCGGTCTTGTTTGATATTCAAACAGCAAAAAGATGGAAAGATCAAGTTATTGCCTATATGGCAGATAAATTAAGATGGTCCGAAACGACGGAGAATGATTATACATTAGCGGTGGAAGAAGCTTTGAAAGACGCTATCACCCCAATAAATGAAAAGATTGAGTAGCAGCCGGCACAATGTTCAAAGGATCGTTTTCTCTTTGGAAAAAATGATATTGTGGCGTTTTTTTGAAAATTTTATTTTCGTAGAAGTATTAGTATTAAAAATAAGGTACAATACAAAAATGGGATAGACATTGGTTCATTTACTCGCTGCTAAATGTTTATTGGTTGTCTAGTCTTAATAAAAAGTGCTATCCTATCCTTCGTTAAGGATTAAAATATATTTTCAAAGGCAAAATATGAGAAATGGTTATCTTACTATTTATGAAAAGGAGTTTGATTTATGATGGTCGAAAAACAGTTCAAAGTAATTGCCGATACAGGGATTCATGCAAGGCCTGCAACATTATTGGTACAAACATCAAGTAAATTTAATTCAGAGATCATGTTGGAATATAAAGGTAAAAAGGTTAATCTAAAATCAATCATGGGTGTTATGTCTCTGGGCATTCCAAAGGGAGCCGATATCAAAATTTCCGTTGAAGGCAGTGATGCTGAAACAGCAATCGCCAGTTTAGAAGAAACATTAAGAAAAGAAGGCTTGGTAGAGTAATGCCCTTTAATATGGAATTGCTGCTTCAGGTATAAAATCACGGTTGAACAGATCGACTTATAACAGGTCGATCTGTTTATTTTTTTTAATCACTTTCGAGGAATTCTCCGGATGAATCCTGTATAATCTAAGTAGATATGAGACAAGGAGTGATAAGTGTGGAGTTAAATTTAAGCGGAAAAACTGCAGTCGTCTTAGCCTCAAGCCAGGGACTGGGATTTGCAATTGCTGAACGGCTGGTTAGAGAAGGAGCAAATGTCGTCATTTCCGGCCGGGAAGAGGAAAAGTTAAAAGAAAAGTGTAACAGGCTTGAAGCAATCGGAACCGGTAAAGCAGCCTACCAAAAAACTGATATTACGATTCCTTCAGATATTAAACAGCTCATAGCATTTGCTGTTGAAACCTTCGGCACAATCGATCTGCTTGTAAATAATGCTGGAGGTCCCCCGGCTGGTGCCTTTGAAGAATTAACCGATGAAGCGTGGCAGGCATCCTTCGAACTCAATTTGCTTTCCTATGTACGAACCATTCGTGAAGCATTACCATACTTAAAAAAACAGGGAGGAAAGATTCTCAACATTGCTTCCTCTTCCATAAAAGAGCCTATTCCAGGATTGATTTTATCAAATACTTTTCGAACAGGAATCATTGGACTTTCGAAGACCTTAGCTTCCGAATTAGCACCATATGATATTCTGATTAATACAATCGCTCCCGGCAGAATCGCAACAGACCGGGTTAAACATTTAGATCAAGTTAATGCAGACAAGCAAGGGCTTGATATTGAAACAATTGAAAAACATATGAAAGCCCAGATTCCTTTAAAAAGATATGGAACCCCGGAAGAGTTTGCCAATGTTGCAGCCTTTCTTCTATCAGAGGCGAATACCTATATAACAGGTAGTGCAATATTGGTAGATGGTGGTATGGTCAAAGCTATTTAACATCATATGATGAATGACAGCAGGAGATCTCCATTTACGTTTATGACCAAATTGATTTGGTTATTGTAAAAGTATAAAGGAGTGTTTTTTTATGCAAAAAAATATTCATAAGGTATTTGTCCTGCTGATAGTTATAATAGGCACCAGTCTGTTAAGCGGCTGCGGTGCTTTCATTTCCGATGAATCGATTGTAAGCCGATATGCGGATGCCCTCCTGACCAAAAATAATGAACTCCAGTTTCGCTTTCGGATCAATAATGAGATTATTCAAGATCAGCAATTATACAAGGTCAAGGTATTGATTCATGATGACAGGTTAGCGGCCGCGATTGGCAAACGGGAAATCGTTTATGGCGAGGACCTGGTTCTAAATGGGGAATATTTGGACGTAAAGGACAAACGTGAAAAATATATTTTTATGGATCCGATTCCGTTGAAAGAGGATTTGCATATCCAAGAGCTGCAAAACATGATAGAACAGAATCATGCGGTGTCCATAGAAGTTTTTAATAATAAGGAAGTATTAGCACGGGCCTATTTAACTAATTTTTCGTCAGAACTTTAGAAAAACATATGTTGTGAGGGGAATATAAATGCTTAAAACAGAAAATGTCACGATCGGTTTCATTGGAACAGGCGTAATGGGAAAAAGTATGGCATCCCATTTAATCAATGCAGGGTATCCATTGATCGTTTATTCCAGAACGAAAGCAAAAGCACAAGATCTAATAGAAAAAGGAGCATTATGGGTGGACACACCCAAGGATGTAGCAGAGCGGGCTTCAGTCATTTTTACGATGGTAGGTTATCCCGCGGATGTAGAAGAAATATATCTCGGGAAAAATGGATTAATTTCGAATGGAGTTTCCGGAAGCTATTTGATTGATATGACTACTTCAGCCCCTTCATTGGCAATTAAAATTTACCAAGAGGCTAAGAAAATGGGGATTCATGCGATCGATGCACCAGTTTCCGGAGGCGATGTAGGGGCAAGGGAAGCAAAGTTATCGATCATGGTCGGCGGCGATTATGAGTCGTTTGAGGCAGTCCACCCATTCCTCGAGCTTTTAGGAACAAATATTGTCTATCAAGGAAAGGCAGGAGCCGGGCAGCATACCAAAATGTGCAATCAAATTGCGATTGCTTCCAATATGATTGGTGTCTGTGAAGCGATCATTTACGCCGAAAAAGCAGGATTAAACCCGGAAACAGTCCTCAAAAGCATTTCAACCGGGGCAGCCGGGAGCTGGTCATTATCAAACCTGGCCCCAAGAATGTTAAATGGCGATTTTGCACCGGGATTTTACATTAAGCATTTTATTAAAGACATGAAAATTGCCCTAAACGAAGCCGAGCAAATGAATATGGAAGTACCTGGACTTGCTTTGGCAAAATCGTTGTACGATCAATTAGTAGAAAGTGGCGAAGAAAATAGCGGCACCCAAGCACTGTATAAGTATTGGAAAAGTGAACAAAAATGATTGGCCTTATCTGGCAGACATAAAATCCCTCCTTCCATCTGACACTAATTTTAGATGGATGACAAGGAGGTTGGATAATGGCCAAAAGGACAAAAAAGAATGACCCGCAGCAAAAAAATAAAAAAGGCTTTGATTCAGCAGTGCTAAACGAAGAGTTTGCGCACGAAATGGGTTCAGCCGATACGAACAAAATCCATAAAGATAAAGCGAAGAAGGTAAAGGCAGCAAAAAATAATGGAAAATATAAAGGACAATAAAGCTGTCTTACAAAGACACCCCGCTCAAGATAATCGCTCCTGAGCGGGGTTCTTTATTCCTATTGCCGGATTTGCAGGTACTGTTCCAATCGGTTTAACCCGAGCTCTAATGTTTCCATCGAGCAGGCAAAAGATAAGCGGAAATAGCCCTCGCCAAACTCTGAAAAGGCACTTCCCGGAACGACGGCAACCTTTGTTTTCTTCACGAGATCAAGGGCAAAATCGAAGCTGTTTAAACAAAGCGATCCAGGGATTTTTACAAAAAAGTAGAAAGCCCCCTCCGGTTTGACCGTCTCGAGTTTCATCGATTGTAATCGCTGATATACGTAATCTCTTCTTGCCTGATATTCATTCCTCATTAGTTGGGCATCATCAAAACCTGCAGTCAACGCTTCAAATGCAGCCTTTTGGGCAATTGAATTTGCACATGATACATTGTATTGATGGACTTTAAGAATATGCTTGGCGATATTCTCCGGCGCGAATAAAAATCCAATCCGCCAGCCGGTCATCGAATGAGACTTTGACAGCCCGTTTATCACAATCGTTTTTTCTTTTAAAAAGCAGCCAATCGACTTATGTTGATAGTCATATGTGAGTTCACTGTAAATTTCATCCGCCAATATAAAGATGTCTCTGTCCTTGAGATAGGCGGCGATTTCCTTTAGTTCTTCCTCGGTCAAACTGACACCGGTGGGATTTGACGGATAAGGTAATACGATGCAGCGGGTTTTTTCCGTAATATATGGTTTTATCAGCTCGATTGTAAAGCGAAAATGATTGTCCCGGGTATCAACATGTACTGGAATCGCACCCATCATGCGAATAACCGGTTCATAGCCAGGATAGATCGGCCCTGGCAATATCACCTCAGAGCCTTCCGTCAAAATCGTTCGAAAAGCAATATCGATCGCTTCACTGGCCCCTATCGTGACAATCACTTCTGATTCAGGCTGATAGTGCAATCCATATTTTGCAGCAGCGAATTGACTGGCTGCTGTTCTTAATTCGATGGTCCCCGCATTATGCGTATAGGAAGTAAAATCAGTATTTATTGCTTCAATCCCGGCATTTTTTATATGCTCAGGTGTTGGAAAATCCGGCTGTCCAATAGTAAAGGAAACGAGATCATCGATATTGGCAACCATATTAGAAAATTTCCTGATACCAGAAATTTCGATCGCTTTGACCCGTTGATTAATTAAATGTTCCAATTTGTCCATCCTTCCATTATTTAAGCCAGGAAATTGTCCTGGCTGCTAAAATATTGAATTAATATCTTTCACCCAGTTTTTTAAACACAGGTTTTTGGTATGTTCGATGATTTTTTCGCGGGAGATTTGGTGAATTCTCTTGATCCATGATTCCGGTATAGGATTGTAAGATTGCTTTCGCTGTATTAAGCGACATCACAGCCTTTGGATTCCTTACCCGTCCATCGAGCTTTCCTAAGTGGGGGAGGTTGATAAAGTCTGTTTTGGTTGGAGGGATGTGGAATAAGTACCTGCCACACTGGACCAGGCAATCAGATTGCTGTTGACTATTTTTGGGATTTTCGGAAAAATGAAGCCCCAGCTTTTTGGCTTTCCCTTCATCGATTAATTTCTTTAATGATTCCTGTTTCAGTTTGTACAGATATTTGGGATTAATGGCAGTTTTAGCATGACGATTAACAATAAAGACAGCTTGGGCGAGGTTTTCGATGGTTAGATTATCACTTTTCAGAGGGTGTTTCTGATCGGGATTCAAAGTTTGTTCTCCTTTCTATTATATCAAACAAGTATATTATACCTTTTTTTCGTGAAAATAGAAATATGGATTGCCTATTCCGTATGAATTTATATAATCATTTGTTTCATTCGTTCTGTATATCGGAATCAACTGCAAAAGTTTTCGTAAAATAATCAATATTTTAGCCAAACTACTTTTCAAGCTTCATTTTCAATGTAAAATAGAATTATGTCAGAACGATATAACCCGAGGTTGATGAAATGAGCCAATTTAACCATTTAACAAATGAATTAGAGATAGATATGGTTGATACAAAAATCCAAAAAATTATATTTGATATCATTTTTCAACATATCAAAGATATGGTGTATGTGATGAAGGTTGAAGATGGTCCCAAATTTCGCTATTTGTTTATTAATGAGTCAGGAATGAGGCAGGCCAGACTATCCATCGAATGTATCGGAAAGACCTTTCAAGAAGTTCTTCCGGATGAGATTGCCGGTTTCCTCCATCGAAAATATGAAAAATTATTACAGACAAAGGATATTATGATCTTTGACGATCATTTTGACCTTGAGGACGGCGGCTATTATTATGGGGAAACGATCCTAACCCCAATTTATAACGATCAGAACCGTATTTGTTATATTGTCGGTATTACAAGAGATGTTACAGAATGGACGATGGAGAAAAAAAGAATTGTTGAAAACGAACAAAGATATCGTTCGATTGTAGACCATAATTTGGATGCTATTTTTATCATAAGTCCTGAAGGAAAAATTCTTGAGGCAAATCCGGCTGCCGCATCATTAACAGGATATATTGAGGAAAGTATCATCAACAGGTCTATTTATGATTTTATCAATGACCGTGATATTGAGAATTTCAAGGAATTATTAGAAAGAACCTGCTCCGGTTATGCTCTGGAGTCTTTTGACTGTAAATTGAGTCACTGTAATGGTCAGCTGCTCACTGTCCAAATGAAGACTGTACCTATTATTGTTTATCATGAAATAACAGGTCTTTATGTTATTTTGAAGGATTTATCAGAGCAGGAAAAAAATATCGAACTGATAAAATTTATGGCTTTCCATGATCAATTAACAGGATTATATAACCGAAGAGCGTTGCTTGAAGACTTGAATGAAAATATTTATCGTGCTGCTAAGCGAACAAAAGAATTTGCGCTGCTCTCAATTGATTTGGATCGCTTTAAATATTTAAACGATACCCTTGGGCATTTGGCTGGTGATGAAATATTAAAGCGGGTTGCTGAGAGAATGTCACAATTCCAAAATGATCACTGCACCATTTATCGGCTTGGGGGCGATGAATTTAGTATTCTCTTACTAAATACTAACCGCCAGGAAGTAAGCAAGTTTGTCGCCAAATTGTTTGCTGCATTTTCGAAGTCGCTCTACTTTAACTCACAAGAATATTTCATTTCACCTAGTGTCGGCATTAGCATGTATCCCAATGACGGCAAGGACGCCGAGATGTTGATCAAAAATGCCGATGAGGCTCTTTTTCGGGTGAAGGAGAGAGGGAAAGCCCATTATCAATTTTACCGGACTGACATGAATTCAGCTTTCACCAATGTTGTTACTTTGGAGACACACCTGCGCAGGGCGATTGAAAAAAATGAATTGATGGTATATTATCAACCGCAAATTGATATGAAATCCGGTAAAGCCAAAAGTTTTGAGGCACTTTTAAGATGGAAAGATACTGAATTTGGTTTTATCTCACCTGGGGTATTTATCCCGCTGGCAGAAGATACCGGTCTGATTCTTTCCATTGGCTATTGGGTTATTGAAACAGTCTGTCAGCAAATTAAGTACTGGACTGATAAGGGTTATAGTGATTATCGGGTCGCCATTAATATTTCGCCCAAGCAATTCCAACATCCCAATTTGGTTCCTTTCATTCAATTTATGATCGAACAGTACAACATTAAGGCATCTTCGATCGAAATTGAAATTACCGAAGGAGTCATGAATGATACGAAAGAAACGATTCCTATATTAAAGAAATTGAAGCAGTTGGGACTTTCGATTTCTATTGATGATTTTGGAACAGGATACTCATCGCTCAATTATATTAAACAGTTTCCGATCGACGGCTTAAAGATTGATCAATCATTTATTAGGGATATTATGGATGATAAGAAAAATGCTGCGATTACCTCGACCATTATTCACCTGGGGAAAAGTTTAGGCCTTGAAGTCATTGCCGAAGGTGTTGAAAATAAGCGGCAAGTGGACTTTCTTTTAAAGGAAGAATGTCATAAAATCCAAGGATTTTTTTATTCCAGGCCAATCCCTGCTTTTGAACTGGAAAAACAATTTTTAACAAAAAATTAGCAGAAAGGAAGCATAAAAATTATGCTTCCTTTGATTTCATGGTATAAACTGTTAATTCCGGTTTGGCTAGAAAACGAAAGGGGAGTCTTGTCGTTCCTATTCCCCGATTAACATATAAAGTCAGCTCGTTCTCATTCCCTACTCTGTATAGTCCTTCGGGATATTTCTGGCCAAATGGCGGGGTGATTAGAGCACCGTAAAAGGGAATTTTTACTTGACCGCCATGGCTGTGTCCACTTATTTGCCAGTGCACCGGATATCGAAGCGCTTGATCGGCCAGATCGGGAGCATGAGATAACAACAGGTTAAAATGATGATTGGGAACATCTTTTAACGCTTGTGGTAAATCAGGTTTGCCCAGCATGGCATCGTCAATTCCCAGTACATAAATTCTGCTCCCATCCTTTTGCTTAATAGGTGCTGCTTGATTTAGTAGGACAGTAAACTCGGCTGCCTCCATAATATTTCGATAGAGATCGGACCCATAGCCGCCGTGATCATGATTACCGAAAATACAGAATTTGCCCATTGGAGCATGCAGTTTTTTTAAAATGGGTACGAGTTTATTTATGTCAGTAAATTTATTAGGTTCGTCCATTAAATCGCCGGTAAAACAAATCAAATCCGGCTCTAGCATGCTAATCTTGTTTACCAGTGAGTTTAATTGCTCAAGAGTATATTGAAAGCCGAGATGTGTATCACTGAATTGAACAATTTTTACCCCATCAAAGCTTTTGGGGATCAGAGGATGGGTCATCTTTATCTCTTCGATGTCAAGCAGTGAAGGTTCGATTTTGTTTGCATATAAATATCCTCCTGAACTTAAGCCGAACATCGTTAATATAAAACCAAATGTTCGTTTTAAAAATGTTCTCCGCGTTGTTTTTTTTGACATTTTGTCTACCAGCCTGTTTATTATTCGCACTTTAATACAACCTATTTGTATTGTCTTTAATTACGGAAAATTTTTCAACTAAAAAGTTTTCTATATGTATATGTGACTGATGATAGAAATAGCCTCCTTTGCGGCGCTTTTTGGTTAAGAACGAGAACGATTACGAATGCGTATGGTATAATGAAAAAGATCTTTTTTGGGGAGGTACTATAATGGATGCTTTGGAAATTGTTTCAAATTTGGAGAATGTTTTTCCTTATTTCCAGCCGATTTTTAGTGCCGATGAGCAGCTTATCATTGCTTATGAAGTATTGGGAAGATATCAATCCGAAGATGATATTATCAGCCTGGGACCTTTTTTTCACGACGATCAGGTTCCTGATGAATATAAATTTGAAGTGGATTTGTTGATCGTTCATAAGGCCCTTGAAAAAGCACTGGAGCTCGACGAGAATATCAGCATATTTTTAAATCGTAATCCACAAATTTTAATGTATGAGAATGGCGAACCGTTTCTAGAGGAGCTATTGGCCTTTGAAAAAAAAGGATTTCAGTTAAAGCGGATTGTGCTTGATATTTCTGATCGCAATTATGAAGGGGATTTCGATCAATTTGATCACCTGCTGCAATATTATCGAACATACGGCTTGAAAGTAGCACTTTCCGGTATCGAAAGAGCCGGTCATTTTGAACGGATTGCGCAAATTGAGCCAGATATCTTGAAAATCAATTTGCAGTTATTAAAATCTAAGGCCTCTGGGATGAACTTTAATGATGTCTTGTTTACGATTTCACTCCTGGCCAGAAAAATTGGCGCAACCTTATTATTTGAATATATCGAAATGAGCTATCAACTACAGTTTGCCTGGAAAAATGGCGGGCAATATTATCAGGGTTTTTATTTGCATCCCCCGGATGCCCATTTTGTAGCACGAGATTTGTTAAGCGGCCGTCTTAAAGAAAAATTCCATGATTTTATTACGTATGAGAAAAGAAAACTGGAGGCTGTCTTTTTTACAGCTGAATTTTTTCAAGCAAAGGTTCAGGAAATTGTGACAAAAAATAAAAAATTGGGTCATGAAGGTCTTTTTCAAGCAATTGTTAAAGAAATGGATGAGGCTGCTTTTCGCATGTATATTTGTGACGAGGATGGCTTCCAAAAATCGGCTAATTTTTTCAAAGGTAAGAATGGCTGGTATATGCAGGAAGAATATATCAATAAAAACTGGAGCTGGCGCCCTTACTTTTTGGAAAATATTATCAAGATGCGAAATGATCGTAAGGGAATTTTGTCTGACTTATATTGTGATATTGAAACAGGTGAAACGATTCGCACTTTCTCTTTCCCGATGAGCGGAACCGAATACTTGTTTATTGATATTTCCTACCACTATCTATTTGAACATGATCAATTATTGTAAGAATACACCTGTATAGAATGATTCATGGAGTGGAACTGTAAACATAAATATTGTGAAGGAGAAGGAGCTGCTCATGAATCTATTTGAAATCACCATAGCGATTCTGATTGTTGGAATACTCGCTTATTCACTCATCTATACATTGGTTGTTGGCAGACAGCATAAAGTGGCAGAAGGTGATTTTGATTCACCAATAGCGGATCATGTTCAAAAAAATGTGTATATAAAAAATCCAATCTTTTTAGCATATGGGATTTTTTTTGCGTTACTTTTATTTATCATTTTGTTCATTGCGCTTACATTTTTTTAGGTCTTCAAATATTTGGGGATCTTTTTTTGTTGATTTTAGGAAAAAAATATCTGTTTTACTTAATTTTGTTTGGACAAATTCAAGGTGTTATTTTATTCTTTTAATATTGGCATGTGATGAAAATAAATCCATCAGGATAGAATCATGTCGAATGCAGAACATAACAAATAGAAAGTTTGTTTGTGTTTGAAAGGAGTCGAAGTTATGTCACAGCTTCAAGGTATATTGACAAGATTAAAAAATCTGCAAGAACAGTCTATTAATGGGGAACCAGCACAGCGTTATTTTGAGGTGAACGGCGAAAGAAAGTGCCAGGTAACGTTTCATCCTAAAACAGAGACATTTGAACTAGAAGTCTACCATGAAAAGGATAAGCCCAAACGTTATCAATTTGATAATATCGATATGATTACAATTGAAATTTTTGACTTAATTCAATAGGAGCCTCCTGAGGTTCCTTTTTTATCGTTTTTAGAGTAATCTTTTCACAGACATCCGCTAACTATGATAGAATAAGGCTGTGAAATCAAATGTTGAGGAGTTTTCGACGATGATTAGTCTTCCCAGCGGAGAATTTTTAGAATTAACGATTAAAGGATTAATGATTCCATCTGAACGGGTGGCCCATGTACAAATTGGCAATAATCTTGAACACGCGCTTTTGGTATTAACGAAAAGCGGATATACCGCAATTCCTGTGCTAGATCCACATTATAAGCTTCATGGGTTAATCAGTACACCGATCATTATGGATTCCATCCTCGGATTAGAGAGAATCGAATTTGAACAACTGGAGAAAAAACGGGTAGAAGAGGTTATGAAAAAATCTATCCCAAGGATTAAAATTTCTGCTCCATTAAAAACATGTCTTGATTTACTTGTGAATCACCCATTTCTCTGTGTAGAGACAGAAGATGGTTACTTCGAGGGAATTTTGCCTAGGAGTACAGTATTGAATCAATTAAATAAAATGGTGAAAAGATTTAAATTGTACGAAAAATATTAGGCTCCCAATGTAAGGGAGCCGTAATTTTTGGCGGGAATTTGGAGGTGTTATCATGGCAGCGTCTCGAGATCAATCGATGCAAAATAAAAAGATGACCAAAAAACCTCTGGTATTAGCTGCTGTAATGCTGGCAATGTTTATGGGGGCGATTGAAGCAACCATTGTCTCAACGGCTATGCCGGCAATTGTTGCCGATTTAGGTGGATTTACTTTATATAGCTGGGTGTTTTCAGCCTACTTATTAATGAATTCTGTTACTGTCTTGATTTATGGCAAATTATCTGATCTATTTGGGCGCAAACCTATTCTTACTGTAGGGATCATTTTATTTTTAATCGGTTCCATCCTTTGTGGTTTCGCCAGTTCGATGCAGATGTTAATTATTTTTCGTTTGATTCAAGGATTGGGCGCCGGTGCCGTTACCCCAATCGCCACTACGATAGTTGGCGATATATATACGCCCGAGGAAAGGGCAAAGGTTCAAGGATATCTTTCCAGTGTTTGGGGCATTTCAGCGATTACCGGTCCGGCAATTGGCGGGCTGTTGGTTCAGTATGTCAGTTGGAAGTATGTTTTTTGGATCAATATTCCGCTTGGAATTCTATCGTTGGTTGGATTATGGCTGTTTCTCCATGAAAATATTCATCGGAAAAAGCATGAAATTGATTATAGCGGGGCTGTCTTATTAACGATCACGATATCTTCTATCATGTTTTTGTTGGTGGAAGGCGGGAGCCGTTGGACATGGGGATCTTGGCAGGCTTTAAGTTTATTTACTGTTGCAGCTGTCTCCATGCTTGGTTTTATTTTTCGGGAAAAGCAGGCTGCAGAACCCGTGATGCCATTTTCAATCTGGAAAGAGAGATCCATTTTTATTGCTAATATCGTGTCGCTGACAACGGGGATTATGCTAATTGGGATTTCCAGTTTTCTGCCGACATTTGTTCAAGGCGTGATGGAACAAACCCCTATTATTGCTGGATTTACTTTAACAACGATGTCGATTGGCTGGCCGATTGCCTCAACGCTTTCGGGACGGCTGCTCTTAAACATAGGCTACCGAAAGACTTCCATCATTGGCGGTTTATTTCTAATTTTTGGCGGTATCATGTTTGTAACAATGTTGCCATCTTCAGGTCCGCTATGGGCTGCAATTGGCTCTTTTTTAATCGGTTGTGGCATGGGGTTAACGTCAACAGCATTTATCGTTTCGATTCAGAGCACTGTCGGCTGGGAACAGCGGGGAATTGCAACAGCGGCAAATATGTTTATGCGAAATCTGGGAAATACCATTGGGGCAGCTCTTTTAGGTGGAATCCTGAATAATCGGATGATGAATTTTTTCCATGAACGAAACGTTTCATTAACAGTTAATGATGCAAATAAGCTGTTGAAAGTGGAGGAACGTGGGAAATTATCCAGTTCTGTTCGCGCAATCTTACAGGAAGGGCTGACGCATTCGTTACATACCGTTTATGATGTTGTTCTGATTTTTGCGGTCATCAGTATGTTATTTATCTTGTTTATACCGAAAAATGGCGACCGTTCCGTATAGTTTACTAAACTTTTGCAAAGGGGTGTGGAATCAATGTCCTCATTATCGGAATTTCAATTACTGGCGGTTTTGGCGCAAGAGATGAATATGCGCAAGGCGTCTGACCGGTTATTTGTGTCACAGCCGGCCTTGTCACAGCGGCTGCAATCAATTGAAAAGGAATGGGGGACAAAGTTATTTATTCGCTCACAAAAGGGGTTATCATTGACTCCTGCTGGTGAATTAGTGATTGATTTTGTCAACGACGTACTGAAAAAGGAAGAAAAGGTACGCGAAACGATTTACTCCCTTCAAGAAGGTGTATCCGGCACCCTGAGAATTGCCGTAGCTTCGATCGTTGGACAGAACTGGCTGCCGGAAGTGCTAAAAAAGTATGTCGATAAATTTCCCCAGGTTAAAATATCACTGATTACGGGATGGAGCAGCGAAATATTAAGATGTTTGTACGATGACCAAGTACATATCGGCATTATCAGAGGAACGCCGGATTGGAAGGGCGCCAAAATCCATCTTTTTAACGATCCACTATATTTGGTTGATCGGGAAATTACCAGGCCTGAACAAGTATTGGAAACAGACCGTCCCTTTATTCAATTTAAAAGTGATTCGAATTATTACCAGGAAATCCAGGATTGGTGGCTGCGAAATTTTAAAACATCACCGAAAAGAACGGTTGTCGTCGATCAAATCGAAACGTGCAAACAAATGGCCTTTAATGGGATAGGGTATGCCATTTTACCTTCGATCACTTTAACGAAGGCTGGATCAAGTATCTTTAAAATTCCCCTTGTTGATGAAAATAACAATCCTGTTGCCAGGGATACATGGTTGTTAGGATACGAATCTGCCTTTCAATTAAAACAGGTTCAAGCGTTTGTCGATGTTGTCAAAGAACATATTAGGGAATCTAACCATCACTAGGATGATTTTTTCTTGTTTTCACAGCTTTTGTTTGTTAAAGTATTTTTTAGTACGGAATAGGGGGACAGAGCAGTATGGATGCACATGAAATTATTTCTTTTATCCAAAATAGTAAAAAATCGACACCGGTTAAAGTCTATCTTAAAGGGGATTTAGCAGGAATTGATTTTGGCAGCAATGCAAAAACCTTTATTAATGGACCCACTGGAATTGTATTTGGTGAATGGTCTGAAATTGAAGCCGTAATTGACGCCAATAAAGCCAAAATTGAAGATTATGTCATTGAGAGCGACCGCCGCAATTCTGCGATTCCATTATTAGATACTAAGCATATTAATGCCCGTATTGAGCCGGGGGTCATTATCCGCGACCAAGTTGAAATTGGTGATAATGCTGTCATCATGATGGGAGCAGTTATCAATATTGGGGCTGTCATTGGCGAAAATACAATGATTGACATGGGTGTTGTTCTTGGCGGTAGAGCAACCGTTGGAAAGAAATGTCATATTGGTGCCGGAACAGTGTTAGCCGGAGTTATTGAACCACCGTCGGCTAAGCCGGTAGTCATTGAGGATGAAGTCATGATCGGTGCCAATGCTGTGGTGCTTGAAGGTGTAACCGTGGGTAAAGGGGCAGTTGTCGCTGCTGGTGCCGTGGTTACCCAGGATGTTGAACCATATACGGTAGTTGCCGGAATACCAGCAAGAAAAATAAAAGACATTGACGAAAAAACAAAATCCAAAACCGAAATCATGCAGGAACTTCGTCAGTTATAAAATCACTTTACTTTAAAGCGTGGAATATTCCACGCTTCTTTTTAAAGGAGAGAAATTATGAATCCATTCATTCAAATTCGCCGAGAGCTTCACCGAATACCTGAGCTGGGATTTCAGGAATTTAAAACGCAGGCTTATTTATTAAAATACATCCAATCCTTACCGCAACAACGTCTTCTAATAAAAAAATGGAAGACCGGTTTACTGGTAAAGGTCCCCGGTAGGAATCCGAGTAAAATGGTTGGCTACAGGACCGATATTGATGGATTGCCGATACCGGAAGAAACTGGGCTGCCGTTTTCCTCGATACATCCAGAAAATATGCATGCTTGTGGGCATGATTTCCACATGACGATTGCTTTAGGATTGCTTACGCATTTTGTCCATAATCCGATTGCCGATGATCTTTTGTTTATTTTTCAACCGGCAGAGGAGGGACCGGGTGGTGCCGAGCCGATGCTGCATTCGAAAGAAATGCAGGAATGGATGCCAGATATGATCTTTGCCTTGCATATCGCTCCGGAGTATCCGGTGGGGACAATAGCTGTTAAAGAAGGCTTATTATTTGCAAATACATCAGAATTGTTTATCGACCTCCAAGGCAGGGGGGGCATGCCGCATTTCCCCATCAAACAAATGATATGGTGATTGCCGCCTGTAACCTTGTCACACAGTTGCAGACGATCGTTTCCCGAAATATAAATCCGTTAGATAGCGCAGTGATTACAATTGGAAAAATTACCGGGGGAACCGTACAAAATAGTATCGCGGAAAAGGCAAGGCTTGAGGGCACAATTCGCACTTTGTCACCGGAAACAATGGGGAAAGTCAAACAGCGAATTGAAGCAATAGTCAGAGGAATTGAGGCAGGCTTTGAGTGTGGGGCGAAAATCGACTATGGATCCATGTATTATCAGGTCTATAATCATGAAGAATTGACCAAAGATTTTATCGACTTTATAAGGCAGGATCCCCATATTACCTTGGTTGAATGCAGAGAGGCCATGACTGGGGAGGATTTTGGCTACATGTTAAAAGAAATTCCCGGCTTTATGTTTTGGCTTGGTGTCGATACCCGATTCGGTCTGCATAATGCAAAACTAAACCCAAATGAGGAAGCAATTGGGGTGGCTGTACGAATGATGACCGACTATTTAACATATAAGGGCAATTAATCGGGTTTGAAAATGTTATTGTTTTGATGGTTTGGTTCATTATGCTAAAATGATCGTGAATAAAGCGAAATTTGGTAAAATTCCGTTGCCTATTAAATATATTTGGAGGGATTTAGAATGCCGGAACGTATGGTAGGTAAACAAGCTCCACGCTTTGAAATGGAAGCGGTCATGCCCAACAAAGAATTTGGAAAAGTTAGTCTCGAAGAAAATATGAAGAATGACAAATGGACAGTCCTGTTCTTCTATCCAATGGATTTCACCTTTGTATGCCCAACGGAAATTACCGCAATGTCAGATCGTTTTGAAGAATTTGATGATCTTGACGCAGTTGTTATCGGCGTTTCAACTGATACAATTCATACTCACCTTGCTTGGATTAATACCGATCGGAAAGATAATGGGATCGGTCAATTAAATTATCCATTGGCAGCTGACCATAATCAACAGGTAACTCGGGATTATGGCATCCTGATTGAAGAAGAGGGTGTTGCACTTCGCGGGTTGTTCATTATCGATCCTGAAGGTGAATTAAAGTATGCCGTTGTTCACGATAATAATATCGGCCGCAGTGTAGATGAAACCTTGCGTGTGCTCCAAGCATTGCAAACCGGCGGTCTTTGCCCGGCCAACTGGAAGCCTGGACAGGCTACCTTAAAAGTTTAATTTTGTTACTAACCGGATAGAGCTAACTGGATTGTGTTAGGTCTATCCTATCATAAGGGGGGCTACCTATGAAGTTACGTGAGCCAATGCCGGAACTAACCGGGGCTGCTGAATGGTTGAATGGCCAATTGACAAGGGAGAAACTGGTCGGTGAAAAACCAACCCTTATTCATTTTTGGTCGATCAGCTGTCATTTATGTAAAGAAGCGATGCCGCAGGTCAATCAATTCCGCGATCAATATAAGGATAAATTGAATGTCGTGGCTGTCCATATGCCTAGATCAGAAAATGATCTAAATATTGAAGAGATTAAGAAGACTGCCGCAGAATACGGGATCACCCAGCCAATTTTTGTTGATAGTGAACATAAATTAACAGATGCCTTCGAAAATCAGTACGTTCCTGCTTATTATGTATTTGACAAAGATGGACTGCTCCGTCACTTCCAAGCAGGTGGCAGCGGTATGAAGATGCTGGAAAAACGAGTAAACCGAGTTTTAGCTGAAATGGAACAAGCAGAATAAGCACAAAGTTGTTAAACTGTTCGTTTTTATTAAACGAGCAGTTTTTTTGCTTATAAATATGGGATTTCTCCAAAACTGTAACTTCGCTATGGTTTTTATTTTTGGCAATCTGCCAATTCTTGCGCTGCTATTTCTGCTTATTATTGCAGTCGTATTTGTATATAAAAAACGCAAGAATAGACCTAAAGGTTGATCGTTAATTCCTTTGGTTTTCGGTAAAAAGGTGCTAAAATGATAACATTATGAAGGATAGAAACGGTTGGGGGAGTTCTTGTGAAAAAGAGTTTTGCAGTGATTGGTCTCGGACGATTTGGAGGAAGTATTTGCCGTACTTTAACGGATGAAGGGATGGAAGTATTGGCAATTGATATTAATGAAGAACGGGTAAATGAGTTTTCGATGATTGCCTCCCATGCTGTGGTTGGCGATACAACCGATGAAGCAGTATTGAAAAGCTTGGGGATCCGCAATTTTGATCATGTCATTGTCGCCATTGGTGATGATATCCAATCAAGCATTTTAACAACATTAATCCTTAAAGAGTTGGGAGTGCCTTTTGTTACCGCAAAGGCCCAAAATGATTACCATGAAAAGGTATTAAGAAAAATCGGTGCCGACTACGTTGTCCACCCGGAGAGAGATATGGGCCGAAGGATTGCCCATAATATGATCTCAAGCAATATTGTCGATTATCTCGAGCTGTCAGAAGAACATAGCATTGTTGAGATCGTGGCAAACGCAAAACTTGGCGGCCATACCATTATGGATATGGACATTCGCAAGAAATATGGGTTAAACATTGTGGCCATTAAAAGAGGCGGAGATATTATTGTTTCACCACAGGCCTCTGAAATGATTCAAGTCAATGATGTCCTAATTGTCATTGGGACGGATACTGACATTGATCGCTTTGAGAAAAAAGTTATGGAATAATAAAGAGAAGCGTGGTCACGCTTCTCTTTTTAATAGTAATTTTTAGCGCTGTCTCTTCAGGTTAAAAGGAACAGACCTTTAGTGCGAGGCGCTCACGCTTGTACTATTTTAAACTTCCATGATAATTGGCAAAATCATCGGTCTCCGTTTTGTTTTTTCATAGAGGAAAGGGGCTAATGTATCGGTAATTTCGTTTTTGATTTCCGACCATTGGCTTGTTTTTCGTTCCATTATTTTATTTAAGTGTTTGGTAATCAAAGTTTGTGCGTCATTGATTAAATCGCCGGATTCGCGCATATAGACAAATCCGCGGGAAATGAGGTCCGGCCCGGAGGCGATTTTGAATTCTTTCATGTTGATACTTACAACAACAACAACTAAACCTTCTTCAGAAAGAATTCTGCGGTCGCGAAGGACAATATTCCCGATATCTCCGATTCCGCTTCCATCGATGTAAACAGACCCGGATGGAATTTTTCCGGCTACTTGTGCGGTTGAATCGGAAAGAGCTAAAACTTCGCCATTATCCATAATAAAGCAATTTTCTTCTTCGACACCACAGTCGACTGCCAATTTAGCATGCATCTTTTGCATCCGGTATTCCCCATGGATTGGCATGAAAAACTTTGGTTTGAGTAAACGCAGCATCAGTTTCTGCTCTTCCTGTCCGCCATGACCGGATGTATGAATATTACTTAATTTGCCATGAATAACATCTGCACCTGCTCGATACAGCATATTAATCGTTCTGCTGACGCTAATGGTATTTCCCGGTATAGGTGATGATGAAAAGACAACTGTATCACCAGGGATGATTTGGATTTGGCGGTGGGTTCCATTGGCAATTCTTGATAGAGCCGCCATCGGTTCACCCTGACTTCCTGTACATAGAATGGTAACCTTTTCGGCGGGTAGGCGATTAATTTGCGTTGCATCGATAAAGGTATCTTTCGGTGCTCTTATATAGCCCAAATCAAGCCCGATATTTATTGACGCTTCCATGCTTCGTCCAAATACGGCAATCTTCCGGCCATTTGTAATGGCTGCTTCCGTGACTTGTTGAAGGCGATGAATATTTGAGGCAAAAGTTGCAAAAATAATTCGTCCAGTTACCTTACGGAAAATATCCTGAATACTTTCTCCAACACGACGTTCAGACATGGTAAAATCAGGAATTTCGCTATTCGTACTATCTGATAGTAAACAAAGGACACCGTCTTTTCCGATTTCAGCCATTTTTGTCAGATTTGCTGGTTCCCCAACGGGGGTAAAATCAAATTTAAAATCGCCAGTGTGAACAATTTGTCCCGGTGGCGTTTTTACAACAATCCCATAAGAATCAGGGATACTGTGAGTGGTTCGGAAAAAGGTAACAGAAGTTTTGCGGAACTTTATAACATCGTCTTCTTTAATTTCGATCAATTTCGTGTTACGTAACAAACCATGCTCTTCCAATTTGTTTTTTATTAATCCAAGAGCAAGCTTGCCGCCATAAATAGGGATATTTATTTCCCGTAGTAAATAAGGAATGCCCCCAATATGATCTTCGTGCCCATGGGTTACGAATAGGCCTTTTATTTTATCTTCGTTCTTGATTAAATAAGTATAGTCAGGAATTACGTAATCGATACCTAATAATTCATCTTCGGGGAATTTGATTCCAGCATCGATTAAAATAATTTCATCCTGGAATTGTACTCCATACGTGTTCTTGCCAATTTCACCTAACCCTCCCAAGGCAAAAACAGCAGCTTGATCATTCTTTACAAATTTCATATATTATCAAATCTCCAATACTTTAAAGTCTTCGTTTTGTTGTTCATACTGTAAATAAACTCCCTTCACTTCTTGTATATATTCGATGTTATAACCGCGGTCTCCAATTTTAGCGTAAACATCTCTTACAGATTCAGCCTCAATGAAAAAGGTTTTTGTTTTTTCTCGAACTGGTACCTCATTAATTGATTCTTGGTAATAAACTTTAAAAATCATGGCAATCCCGCTCCTTAATCATATAACTTTTTCTATTATATAAAACATTTTCATCTTTTTCATTTATTTTCTTTGAATTCCTCAAACTGAGCAGAAAACGATCTGAAAAGAATCACTGAATATCAATTTACAATAAGGAAGGAGCCCTTCGCAACTTGAAGGGCTCAAAATTTTTTAGGCAATTGATTTTTTTCGTAATAAATCTTTCCACTGTTTCAAGAGCTTCTTTCTTAGCTTCTTTAACATAGTGGGTCATCTCCTTACTTTTATTTTAAACCATCCTTGTCCAAAGTAAAGCGAGCAATCATAAAAATGTTGAAAATTTTTAACAGAAATAAATGGACGTTTTTTATTCCTTGTGGAAAGAAGTGTGTACCGTGCTTTTTTATTAGATAGTATATGAGGAATTAGCGGATTTTTTCATGGTTAATCATGGAATTTAACGTAGGGCCAATTGACAATTTGGTAAATGTAGTTTAGGGTTTAAGGGAAAAAATAGATACTGGATCAAGATTGAAGGGGACCTGTATGAAGAAAATTGTTTTTTTCGATATAGATGGAACATTGCTCGATCAACAAAAAAGCCTTCCTAATAGTACAAAGAAAGCAATCCAGAAATTAAAAGAGAACGGTATTTTTGTGGCGATTGCAACTGGAAGAGCTCCGTTTATGTTTGAACATTTGCGTGAGGAATTGGAGATAGACTCGTTTGTAAGTTTTAATGGCCAATACGTAGTTTTTGAAAACCAGGTTATTTATGAAAATCCTTTATCGGAAGGGGGATTAGAAGAATTATTATCCGATGCCAAGAATAATAACCACCCGCTTGTGTTCATGAATGAGAAAACCATGAAGGCAAGTATCAGCAAGCATCGTTTTATTCAAGAAAGTTTGGCTACGCTGGGTTTTCCTCATCCAAATAAAGATGATCAATTTTATTCAAAGCGAAAAATTTATCAAACACTGCTTTTTTGCCAAGAAGGTGACGAGCAGCAATATTTAACGAAGTACGATCACTTTCATTTCATTCGTTGGCACCCATTGGCAGTTGATGTACTGCCCAAAGGCGGCTCAAAGGCAGAAGGAATAAAAAAATTGATAAAGGAACTGGGGTTTGCTTTACAAGATGTGTATGCTTTTGGAGACGGACTTAATGATTTGGAAATGCTGAAAACAGTCGGAATTGGCGTTGCTATGGGCAATGGGGTTCCACAGGCGAAGGAACTTGCTGATTTTGTTACAAGTGATGTGTCCGAAGATGGCATTTGGAACGGTTTAAAGGAATTGAAACTTATTTAAAGAAGGTGTAAGGCTGTCTAAAAAGAGAGGGTGTCAGACCCCATAAAATTTAATGGAACCTGACACCGGTTGGGACAGTCTCTTTTTAAATTGTCTAGCTGTCAATCTCAATTGCGCCTTCGATTGGCTTTAATGGGTTGTTTTTATCGATATGATCATAAAACATGATCCCGTTTAAATGGTCAATCTCATGCTGAAAGCAAACGGCTGGCAGTCCTTTTAGGCGAAGTTTTATTTCTTTTCCGTCTACATCGAATCCTTTTACAGTTATTCTTGCGTACCGAGGAACATAGCCTGGAATGGATTCATCTACGGAGAGACAGCCCTCCCCCGATTTTAAATAGGCTCTTTCAACAGAGTGGCTGATAATTTTGGGATTAAAGAGGGCATAGCTATAAAGCTCACCTTTATCACCGACGATATGAACAGCAATCATTCGTTTAGATACATTGATTTGTGGTGCTGCCAGCCCAATTCCCGGGCGGAGACCATATTTTTCTGCAACTTCTGGATTTTGGCTATTAATGAGAAATTCCAAAAGCTCAGTTAGTATTTGTTTATCTTCGTCAGACGGTGGCATTACAACCTCCTCAGCTGTTTTCCGAAGTGTTGGATGGCCATCTCGAATAATATCATCCATTGTTATCATGACGTTCACTCCTGTAATTCCATTTATTATGAATTAGTCTACTAAACAATTTTATAAATTCTCTTTTAATATTTTGGGATGGCAATGTTATTGTTGATTTTTAAATCAGCAGGTTGCTTAACACGGCCATTGTAAAAAAAACCGGACATCGCTATAGTAAAAAAGTGATTAGGAGGGGTTAAAGTGCAAACTATCAGAAAAAGTCACTTTATTATAACGGTTATTGCAATTTTTGTCATGTTATCAGGCTGTGCCAAGAAAAATACAACCGTCGAGGAAATATATCATGTCTTAGAGAAGACCGTTACAAAGGAAAAGGTATTTGAACAGCAGCAAAAACCACTTGTCACATTAGAAAAAAAGGAAAAAAATCTTTATAATCAAATCATTCGCCTAGGATTGAAACAGTATGATCAGATTGTTAAACTTTCCAATGAAGCCATTGCTTCCGTCAACCAGAGGAAAAAACTGATGGATAAAGAAACTAAAAGCATAGAGGAATCAGAGCAGGAATTTAAAAAAATTAAACCGCTTATCGGAAAATTAGAAGACCCAGATTTAAGAAAAATTACGAGTGAGTTAGCTGATATTATGTCAAAACGGTATAAGGCCCACGAAAAACTGAGTCTTGAATATAATGATGCCTTAAAAAACGATAAAAAGTTATACGATATGTTTAAAAATAAGAACCTTCCCCTGCAGGAGCTTGAGGGACAAGTCAATAAACTGAACAAAATTTATAAGACAATCTCGGCTACCAATGAAGAATTCAATCAACTTACAGAACAATACAACAAGAAAAAGCTTAGTTTTTACAAAAAAGCAGGCTTAGCGACAAATAAATAATTAGCTTAAAAAATCGGCTCATCATGAGCCGATTTTTCTATATTATAACAATGGGAGAAATTAATACGTTTTTATATAACAGTTTTCATTCAAAAAATGAAACAGTAATCAAAAGAACTATTTTTATTTAATAAGATAAACGTAGTGAAAAATTATAATGCTAAGTGTTTGACGATGATAAATGAATATTGTAAACTCGATATTGAGATCGATAGTTGTATTATTTTTTTAGGTATAAAAAATAATACAGAACAATCCGCTGGAAGAAAATGATTCTTGTGTTTTAACTTGTATTTTTTGTGAAAGGTTAACTATAGTTAATTTTCGAAAATGCAGTGAATTTTAAAAGGAGCTCAAATGAATGCATTATTACATGCTTACAGATATTTTTTGGGCATCCTATTAAGGTGGATTTCATCAATTATTAAATTGAAATAGAAAGGAAGATGTGAACAAGATGGCTTCAAAAACGGATGCAAGAAAGGCGTTGGAAATAGTTGAAGAACAATTTCCAACATTGCAGATTCTTAATGAGGATGGGGAAATTGTAAATGAAGCAGCAATGCCGGCTTTAACGGATGAACAGCTTCAAGAATTAATGCGTCGGATGGTGTATACCCGTATTCTTGATCAAAGATCAATTTCTTTGAATCGGCAAGGAAGATTAGGTTTCTATGCACCAACTGCCGGACAGGAAGCTTCACAATTGGCCTCTCAGTTTGCACTTGAAAAAGAAGACTTTATTTTACCGGGGTACCGTGATGTGCCACAATTAATTTGGCATGGACTGCCATTATATCAAGCATTCCTATTTTCCCGTGGACATTTCCAAGGAAACCAAATTCCCGATGGTGTTAATGTTTTGTCTCCACAAATCATAATCGGGGCCCAGTATGTACAAGCCGCAGGTGTTGCTTTAGGAATGAAAAAGAACGGTAAAAAGTCTGTCGCAATTACGTATACCGGTGACGGTGGTACTTCGCAAGGGGACTTCTATGAAGGAATGAACTTTGCAGGTGCTTTTAAGGCGCCAGCCATTTTTGTTGTCCAAAATAATCGTTTTGCGATTTCGACTCCTGTTGCAAAACAATCAGCTGCCAAAACATTGGCACAAAAAGCGGTGGCAGCTGGAATCCCGGGAATTCAAGTTGATGGAATGGATCCATTGGCTGTTTATGCTGCTACTCATGAAGCTCGCGAACGTGCGATTAATGGTGAAGGTCCAAGTTTAATTGAAACCCTGACCTACCGCTACGGTCCACATACGATGTCAGGTGATGACCCTACTCGTTATCGTACTGCCGAACTGGATAACGAATGGGAAAAGAAAGACCCGCTTGTCCGATTCCGTAAATTCCTTGAAAACAAAGGTTTATGGAGTGAGGCGAAGGAAAACGAAGTAATTGAACAGGCTAAGGAAGAAATTAAGGAGGCCATCAAAAAAGCGGATGCTGCTCCAAAACAAAAGGTGACCGATTTAATTTCGATCATGTTTGAAGAAATGCCTTATAACCTAAAAGAACAATATGAAATTTATCAAGCAAAGGAGTCGAAGTAAGCCATGGCTCAAATGACAATGATTCAAGCAATTACAGATGCATTGCGCACTGAACTGAAAAATGATCCGAATACTTTAGTGTTTGGCGAAGATGTTGGCGTTAATGGCGGAGTATTCCGGGCAACTGAGGGGCTTCAAAAGGAATTTGGTGAGGAGCGTGTATTCGATACCCCACTTGCCGAGTCCGGTATTGGCGGTTTGTCAATTGGACTTGCACTGCAAGGATTCCGTCCAATTCCAGAAATCCAATTCTTTGGTTTCGTCTTTGAAGCGATGGATTCCATTGCTGGTCAAATGTCGCGGATGCGTTACCGTTCGGGCGGCCATTACCATATGCCGATCACTGTCCGTTCCCCATTTGGCGGCGGTGTTCATACTCCCGAATTGCATTCAGACAGCTTAGAAGGATTAATGGCCCAAACACCTGGACTAAAAGTGGTTGTTCCTTCGACTCCTTATGATGCCAAAGGACTATTACTTTCAGCTATCCGCGATAATGATCCGGTAATTTTCCTTGAACATTTAAAGTTATACCGGGCATTCCGTGAAGAGGTCCCGGAAGAGGAGTATACAATTCCACTTGGGAAAGCGGATGTTAAACGTGAAGGTTCAGATTTGTCGATTATCACTTATGGTGCAATGGTGCATGAGTCACTTAAAGCGGCAACTGAACTGGAAAAAGAAGGATATTCTGTTGAAGTCGTTGATTTAAGAACGATTAGTCCGCTGGATGTTGAAACGATCATCACTTCTGTTGAAAAAACAGGCCGAGCCATCGTCGTTCAGGAAGCTCAAAAACAAGCAGGTGTTGCGGCAAATGTGGTAGCGGAAATTAATGAGCGGGCTATTTTAAGCTTGGAAGCACCGGTATTACGTGTTACGGCACCAGATACAGTCTATCCGTTCTCACAAGCAGAATCAGTATGGCTGCCAAATTACAAAGACGTAATGGAAACAGCAAAAAAAGTACTAACATTTTAATGAAACAGGGAAATGGACAGCTGTTCTATTTCCCTATTACTACTAAAAAATGACCTCAAAATATTTGATAAAACTAGGAGGATGAAACACTGTGTCATTTCAATTTAAAATGCCTGATATCGGTGAAGGACTGCATGAAGGCGAAATTGTGAAATGGTTTATTAAGCCAGGCGATAAAGTAAATGAAGATGATGTTCTTTGTGAAATCCAAAATGATAAATCGGTTGTTGAAATTCCATCTCCAGTTGAAGGAACCGTACTAGAAGTTTTAGTGGAAGAAGGAACGGTCGCCACGGTAGGGCAGGTACTTGTTACCTTTGATGCACCTGGATATGAGGATCTTCAATTTAAAGGGGACCAGGGTGAGGAAGAGGCAAAGCCAGAAGAGCCAGCAACACCTGAAGTGGCGCCAACACCTGAAACTAAATCTGAAAATGCTCCACAAGCTGCAGTACAGCAAGTTGAAGTAGATCCAAACCGCCGTGTTATTGCCATGCCATCCGTAAGAAAATATGCCCGTGAAAAAGGTGTAGATATCCACTTAGTGGCAGGAACCGGTAATAACGGCCGAATTATGAAAAATGACATTGATGCATTTCTAAACGGTGGTGCTCAAGCGGTTCAACCAGCTGCATCTGCTGTTCAAGAAGCTGTCGTCGATGCTGTTGAAGCCGCACCAGCTGCCGCCATTCCGCAAGGACAATATCCAGAAACACGTGAGAAATTAAGCGGTATCCGTAAGGCAATTGCCAAAGCAATGGTAAATTCAAAGCATACTGCGCCTCATGTCACATTGATGGATGAAGTCGATGTCACAAAACTGGTTGCTCATCGGAAGAAATTTAAAGAAGTGGCAGCACAAAAAGGCATTAAGCTGACATTCCTGCCATATGTCGTAAAAGCTTTAACTAGTGCTTTGCGCGAGTACCCAGTACTTAACACCTCTATCGATGATGCTGCAGGTGAAATTGTTCATAAGCACTACTATAATATAGGTATTGCCGCAGACACAGAAAGAGGCTTATTAGTACCGGTTGTGAAAGACGCCGACCGCAAGTCAGTATTTACAATTTCCCAAGAAATTAATGAATTGGCCGACAAAGCCCGCAACGGTAAGCTGGCTCCGGATGAAATGAAAGGCGGTTCATGTACCATCAGTAACATTGGTTCGGCTGGCGGTCAATGGTTTACTCCGGTTATTAATCATCCGGAAGTTGCGATTTTGGGAATCGGTCGTATCGCCGAAAAGCCAATTGTCAGAGATGGTGAAATCGTCGCAGCTCCTGTGTTGGCGGTCAGCTTAAGCTTTGACCACCGGATGATTGATGGAGCGACAGCGCAAAATGCTTTGAATCATATTAAGCGCTTATTAAACGACCCAGAACTATTACTAATGGAGGCATAATAAAATGGTAGTTGGAGATTTCCCAATTGAAACAGATACTATAGTCATCGGTGCGGGACCTGGGGGATATGTTGCCGCCATCCGTGCGGCACAGCTCGGACAGAAAGTGACCGTTGTTGAAAGAGAATACGTGGGCGGTGTTTGTCTAAATGTTGGCTGTATCCCTTCTAAAGCCATCATTGCGGCCGGCCACCGTTATGAAACGGCAAAACACTCGGATGCATTTGGAATTTCAGCGGAAAATGTAACAGTGGATTTTTCAAAGGTTCAGCAATTTAAAGCTAGTGTTGTCAAAAAATTAACCGGCGGTGTTGAAGGTCTTTTAAAAGGAAATAAAGTAAACATTGTTCGTGGGGAAGCGTATTTTGTTGACAGCCATTCATTACGGGTCATTAACGGTGATTCGGCTCAAACTTATTCATTTAAAAATGCCATTATTGCTACCGGGTCACGGCCGATTGAACTTCCTACCTTTAAGTATTCAAAACGTGTTCTGGATTCAACTGGTGCACTCAATTTACCAGAGATTCCGAAAAAGCTGGTCGTCATCGGCGGCGGCGTGATTGGCGTGGAACTTGGTGGTGCATATGCTAACTTTGGTACTCAGGTTACGATTTTAGAAGGTGCTGAAGAAATCTTAGGCATGGGTGTATTCGATAAGCAAATGGCATCCCTGGTTAAGCGCAGCTTGAAGAAAAAGGGTGCCGAGATTGTTACGAAAGCGTTCGCTAAAGGGGTTGAAGAAACCGAAAATGGTGTTGTCGTAACATACGAAGCCAAAGGTGAAGAAAAGAAAGTAGAAGCAGATTATGTCTTTGTTATGGTTGGCCGCCGTCCGAATACAAATGAAATGGGACTTGAACAGGCGGGTGTAAAAGTGAATGAGCGCGGACTTGTTGAAATTGACAAACAATGCCGGACCAACGTAAGTAATATTTATGCGATTGGTGATATTGTTCCCGGCCCGCAGCTTGCACATAAAGCATCATATGAAGCCAAAATTGCTGCTGAGGCCATTTCTGGTCTTCCTTCTGAGATTGATTATTTAGGTATTCCAGCTGTCGTATTCTCTGATCCAGAACTGGCATCTGTTGGCTATACTGAACAGCAGGCCAAAGAAGAGGGAATTGATGTAACGGCAGCAAAATTTCCGTTTGCAGCAAATGGCCGTGCGTTATCACTTGCTAGCTCTGATGGTTTTTTAAGGTTAATTACGCGTAAAGAGGATGGGCTTGTAATCGGGGCACAAATTGCAGGTGCCAATGCATCTGATATGATAGCCGAGCTTGGACTGGCAATTGAGGCAGGAATGACTGCTGAGGATCTTGCTTTGACTATCCATGCTCATCCTACTTTAGGTGAAATTACCATGGAAGCCGCAGAAGTAGCACTGGGAACACCGATTCACATTCTTAAATAAGTAAATGAAAGTCCTTTTCACAAATAAAGTGGAAAGGACTTTTTTTTGTCCATAAATAGAATAAATTTTTCTTTTAGACAGGAATTATTTTCTCTCTTAATAAAAACACTAAAGTGGAAAATAAGACACAAGTCAAACATATATATCAAAATAATATGTTTTTTAAGTGGTGATGAAGTTGAGGATTTATGTGGTAATACTGCTGCAATTTATGATTTGGAGCGGCTATACATTTATTGAATGGCTGTCGCAGCATGATCAATTGATATATAAAGTGATGATGTTTTTTGTCTTTTTTTATTTGGCATTTATTATTGGCAATAAGGTTACACAATCGCTAAGAAAAACATTCTTTATCACAACCTTTAGTTTGGTTGTCTATTCCTCTATCCATTATACAATGGCATTATTTATCCATTAAAAAAAGCCCCTATTCGGAGCTTATAAGATTATTTTCTTGGATAAAAGTACATGATCCTCTTGTTAAATAAATGAAGTTCTCCTTGCAGCTTTTTAGCAAGAAATTTACAAAATTCATTGGCCTTGCCTTTGTCTCCATGTGTTGCTTGGTCTGGAAGGCCAACCTGTATGTACATTTGTTCTCTTTCTTCCCCCTCTTCATTGCGAACGGTTTCCTTATCAATCCCGAGGAGAATAACATTGTATCTTTCGTGATCAGAATATAAATAAAACCACTTTCCTTTTCCTTCCTCCGTTTCTTTGATTTCGTAAGGAAAAGCCGCATCCTCGTATTGCCAATCCAGTTGGGTTCCGGTTTTTGAAGTAATATTTTTATAGTAATGGAATAATTCCTTTACTTCTTCAATTGTAATGGTTTGTTTTGCAGATGAAGGCACAAGTTTTATATAGGCATTAACAGTCATCATCAATCCCCTCTCCAGCAGATAGTTTATTCATTTTTATTCTAGCATTGAATAAAATAACGTACAACTCATAGTAAAAAAATTGAAATATGATTATGACTAAAAAAGGCTATTAAGGTCTTTTTTAATTTATTTTTTTAAATGTGACATACAAATTAGGCTTGATAAATAAAATGTGATATATTATTATGTTTTTAAAGGATGTTTAAACGCTTTCATGTAGTGGGATTATTTTCATATGAAAAGGAGATCGGGACTGATGGGTACGCTAGTCTGTCAAATTTGTAATTCAACTATCGATCATTTTGAAGATGAAAAGGTAACCGTTCTTTATTCAAAATGCAATTGTTGTTGTGACCATCATACAGAAGAAGAAGCGTAATAAATTTAGTCAGTATTCAATAAAAACAGGATCCCCATTAGGAATCCTGTTCTTTTTTTTGCTGGTAAAACGGTTATTGAATGGCTTTATATTCTTTTATAACATGAATTGTTTTTAACTCGTCATCTTCTGGTCCTTGGACCGGAAGACCGGCCTCGAGATTCTTCTTAATATAATGGAGGTTTTCCTTTGTAATAATTTCACCAGGGATAAAGATTGGTATTCCTGGGGGATAAACCATTACGAATTCGGCAATAATTCTTCCTTCTGATTCATCAAAGGGAATCACTTCAGTTTCTGCATAAAAGGCATCCCGGGGTGTCAGTGCCAGCACAGGGATTTCTGGAAGCAGAACTTCTGCCGGCTTGATTTTTTCTGCACGTTGTCCAACTTGTTTCGACAAGTCTGCTAAGGCCTTAACTAAAAGATCCCCTTCATATTCAGTATCACCAAATGTAATGATACAAAGGATATTGTATAAGTCAGACAGTTCAACCTCAATATTATGATTTTCTCTGAGCCATTTCTCAACCTCATAGCCTGATAATCCCAGGTCTTTCACCGAAATAATCAGCTTCGTCGGGTCATAATCATAGGCAGCTTTTGAACCTAATATTTCTTCACCCACACAATAAAGGTGATCAATTTCGTTAATTCTTTTGCGGATCGAGTTTGCCAAGTCGATGGTTCGATCAATCAGTTCTTTTCCTTTTGTCGCTAATTGTTTTCGGGCTACATCAAGCGAAGCCAGCAATAAATAAGATGTCGATGTTGTTGTCAGCATACTGAGGACGGATTGCACATGTTTAACTGACACCAGTCCTTCTTTAACATTTAAAACAGAACTTTGGGTCATCGAACCACCGAGCTTATGGACACTTGTTGCGGCCATATCGGCCCCTGCCTGCATCGCTGATAATGGAAGATCTTCATGAAAATGTATATGGATACCATGTGCTTCATCAACAAGAACTGGAACATGGTAGGAATGGGCAATATCCACAATTTTTTTCAAATCGGCTGAAATCCCAAAATATGTAGGATTGATTACTAATACAGCCTTGGCATCAGGGTGTTGTTCCAACGCTTTTTCAACCGATTCGGTCGTAATCCCATGGGAAATTCCTAAATTTTTGTCAATTTCCGGGTGAATGAAAACGGGAATGGCCCCGGAAAAAACGACCGCCGACATGACTGATTTATGAACATTTCTTGGGACGATTATTTTCTCACCTGGGCCGCATACAGACATCACCATGGTCATAATCGCACCGCTCGTACCTTGTACGGAAAAAAAGGTATGGTCCGCTCCAAAGGCTTCGGCTGCTAAATCCTGGGCACGCATGATCATGCCCTTCGGATGATGCAAGTCGTCGAGCGGCCCGATATTTATCAAGTCGATCGATAGCGCATTGTCACCGATAAACGAGCGAAACTCCGGATCCATTCCAGCACCTTTTTTGTGTCCGGGGATATGAAATTGAACTGGATTCTTTTTTGCATGCTCCAGTAAACCGCTAAATAACGGTGTTTGATTTTGAGACAATTTTACACCACACCTCTTAATTTTTACATTATTTTTTTGGTAAAAAACAAGTGAAATTATAGCATTATTCTTTGATAATGCATAGATCATTTTAAGAGAAAATTCTACTATAAAATGATGCTCAAACTTGGAAAGTCTCAAATTAGTTTTCCTTACTAACAGGAAAAATAACCATTCATCCCGAAATAATAGTTATTGAAATTAAGGGGGATTGACATGAACTGGAACACTAGGGTTACAGAAATTTTAGGTATTCGGTATCCTATTATACAAGGGGGATTGGCCTATTTAGCTTATTCGGATTTAGCTGCAGCTGTTTCGAATGCTGGCGGGTTGGGACAGATTACAGCGATGTCGTTGGGAAGCCCAGAATTGCTGAGAGAGGAAATCAAGAAGGTCAGAAAACTGACAAGGAACCCGTTTGGTGTAAATTTTGCGATTGGGCAGCATGGCAGACCGTTTAGAGAGTTTTTACAAGTTGTCATTGAGGAGGAGGTCCCGGTAGTTTCGATGACCGGAGGAAATCCGGCTCCTATTTTTGACCAATTAGAAGGAACAGCTATAAAAAAACTGGTCTTGGTGGCAGCCAGAAGGCAGGCAATAAAAGCTGAAGAACTTGGTGCTGATGCCGTTATGGTAGTTGGTCAGGAAGGAGGCGGACACTTAGGGCGCGATGATATAGGCACTATTGTCTTAATTCCTCAAGTGGTAGATGCTGTTTCAATTCCTGTTATTGCATCAGGAGGAATTGGTGATGGCCGCGGACTTATGGCAGCACTTAGTTTAGGTGCTGAAGGAATTGAAATGGGGACAAGATTTATTGCAACAAAGGAATGTGTGCATGCAAATGAGGTATATAAACAGGCATTAATTGAAGGAGGGGAATCCGATACGGTTGTGATCAAACGAACTCTCGGTGCCCCGGCAAGAGCGATTGCCAACAGTTGGACTGAAAAAATATTAGAAATTGAAAAAAACAATGGCGGTTATGAAGAACTAAAAGAGTTGATCAGCGGAGAAGCGAATAAACAGTACATATATAACGGAAAGGTGAATGAAGGCTTTGCTTGGGCAGGGCAGGTAATGGGATTGATTAAAGATGTCCCAACGGTAGCCGAGTTATTTAACAGAATCATTTCCGAGGCGGAACAAATTCGTACAAAATGGGGAAAATAACCGTCATAGTAAACCAAAATTAGCAGGTGGCATATATGGAATATCAATATCCAATTGATTACAGCTGGTCAACAGCGGAAATTGTCGATGTTATTAAATTTTTTGAAGCAATTGAAAAGGCCTACGAATCGGGGATTGAACGCGACACAATCATGAAGGCCTATCGCCGTTTTAAAGAAATAGTTCCCAGTAAAGCAGAGGAAAAGAAAATTTGCGGGGAATTTGAGGAAATCAGCGGCTATTCGTCGTATCGGACGATCAAAAAGGCAAAAGAAGCTCAATCAGGAGATACAATTGCGATGCATTCATAAGAAATAGAAATGGCTGTCTAAATGCTGTCAGTCACCACTGGTATTGCATAAATTATTGCTGTGGTACCTGACACGAAAGCTTTTTAGACAGCCTTTTTCCGTCTATTAGCTGATCGCCATTTTGTATAGTGGGGCAATTTTTTGAAAAACCTCATCAATTTGTTGAATTAATGGTTGCGAGCCAAGCTTAATCGTTTCCTCTCGGTCAATTGTATAGCCGCATAGCAGTTCTGCCTTCTTTACTGATTGCAGCCTCCCCAACATCTTAATTAAGTCATCATTTGATAATTGCTGATGCTTGATCATTTCGGGTTTTGTATGATCGACTGACCAGACAAAATCTTTGGGAATTTCGCGATAAATTTGCTCAGCCCTTTTAAGCAGTTTTTCGGCAATCTCACTTTTTTGCGGTGCTTCATAAATGACGGCGAACCAAATAAATAAATGTGTTTTCCAAAGTCCGATTTGGAAATGTGGGAGCATTTTATAGCCGCGGCGATTATTGGCAAACGCTACCCAAGTATCTTTTGGGGGATTAATCGTTCGTCTGGCGTGCTTAGCAACATGCACAAACATTTCTTCCCCTGTTAGTACTGAGATGGTTGGTGCAAAATATTGACCTAAAGATTCTAACTTTGGACGAATTCGCTCTTTTAAAGCGTCCATCCGCGGCTCAAGGCCTTCTACTAAAAAAACATCAAAATCCTCTCTCGTAAATCCTGAAAATTCCATTTCGTCAACCTCCCGTTCAGGTATATGTCAATAATTGTAGCATACGAAAAAATATAGACGAAATGAATTGCTTTTCTAGGTTAATGCACATATTTGTTCCCACAATTCAAAATGGCTCATATTATACAGTAAATAATCATATAAAAGGCCAGTAAAGTTGGGAAGGGGAGGAGAAATGTGAAGCAACTGATGAACACTTCTTTGAAAAAAGTTAGTGAAAGAGAACGAACTGCGGTGTTAAGATTAGAAATGGATTATGAATTAGCTACATTATTTGAAGCAATCGAGGAAAAGGATGAAAAGAAAATTAAATTGTGTAAACAAAAGCTCGAAAAAATCAGGCTGGAATTAGTTCGCTTAAAAGCTTTTTGAGTTATTATTTAAAAGTATTATTCAGCTAAGGAGCAGCAAAATAGAATGAAGCGGGAGATCATTTTGATGATATAAACGAACTCCATTAAATGAGGGGGAGTTCGTTTATTATTGACGCTTGGGCCGCCTGTTTCGTGTGAAAAAAAACGAGAAAAAATTTGCTGTCAGCTTTATTTTTGATTAAGCTATAAGTATGTATTATTTGCAGGGCCTCAAATTACATAGATGGAAAAAGTCAGGAAAATTTTCATTGGAGGATCATTTATGAATTGGGAAGAAGTTTATACTAGCGCAAAGCAATGGGTAATCGAAGCTGGCGAGATCATTCGTGCCTCTTTTAAACGGACTTTAACGATTCGGACAAAATCAAATCCTAATGATTTGGTAACAGATATCGACCAACAAATAGAGCAATTTTTCATCAGCAAAATAAGAGAGAGATATCCTGAACATAAAATAATGGGCGAAGAAGGATTTGCTGACAGGATCGAACAATTGGATGGAATTGTTTGGCTAATTGATCCGATCGATGGGACAATGAATTTTATCCATCAGCAACGGAACTTTGCCATCTCAATTGGAATATATGAACACGGTATTGGGAAGGTAGGAATCATTTACGATGTTGTCCACGATGAATTATATCATGCGGTTCGCGGAAATGGTGCCTATTTAAATGATCAGCCTCTTCAGCCTTTAAAGGAACGAGCGGTGAAGGAATCGATTATTGCTCTAAATGCCACGTGGGTGATGGAGAATCATCGGATTAATCATCAGCTATTAATTCCGCTCGTAAGGGATGCACGGGGAACAAGGTCTTATGGTTCAGCAGCCCTTGAGTTGGTTTATGTTGCGACTGGTAGAGTGGATGCCTATCTCTCGATGCGGTTATCGCCTTGGGATGTTGCAGCGGGAGCAGTACTGGTAGAAGAACTCGGAGGAGTAGTCACAAATTTAAAGGGGGAAAAATTGGATTTTGTTTCAAGGAATTCTCTTTTTGCAGCTAAACCGGGATTGCATCAAGTGATTTTAGAAAAATATTTAAAAAAAGGGAATTGGTAAAAAGAAGCCTTGAATTTTAGGCTTCTTTTTTCAATTCCCCATTTTCCCGCAGCCTTTTTTTGGTTTTAAAGCCCATTCCCATAATAAAAATAACTGCTACAATACAGCTGATGACTCCGATAAGACTTTTTTCTGCAATCGCAATCCCAATCCCGATAATGCTGGCCGCTGCAAGAATTGCATAAAATAGTAATGGCCATTTTACACGCTTCATTTTATGTTTACTCCTTATTTTGCTTTCTGCTTTTTATTTTACATAAAAATTTTTTTATTTTCCACTATTATGTGGTATAATGTTTCAGTTGTGCATGAAACTAAGCTAACTGACAAGTTTTTTATAAATAGGAGTGGAACATCGTTGAAAATTAGAGAAGATATTCGGAATATAGCGATTATTGCTCACGTTGACCATGGAAAAACAACTTTAGTCGATCAATTGTTAAGACAATCAGGGATATTTCGATCGAATGAACATGTAGAAGAACGTGCAATGGATTCGAATGATTTGGAAAGAGAACGCGGGATTACCATTCTAGCAAAAAATACCGCAATTCAATATAAAAATACACGGATTAATATCCTTGACACACCTGGACACGCCGATTTTGGCGGCGAGGTTGAGCGGATTATGAAAATGGTCGATGGTGTTTTATTGGTGGTGGATGCCTATGAAGGCTGTATGCCACAGACCCGGTTTGTTCTTAAAAAGGCATTGGAGCAAAATCTAACTCCAATTGTCGTCGTAAATAAAATCGACCGTGAATTTGCCCGTCCTGCTGAAGTAATCGATGAGGTTATCGATTTATTTATTGAACTTGATGCGACAGAAGAACAATTGGAGTTCCCGGTTATCTACGCATCTGCCATTAATGGAACGGCCAGCCTTAATCCGGATAAACAAGAATGAAAACATGCAGGTATTGTATGAGGCTATCATTGAGCATATCCCGGCACCGGTGGATAATAGCGATGAACCGTTGCAATTCCAAGTGGCTCTACTTGATTATAATGAGTATGTCGGCAGAATCGGCATTGGCCGGGTTTTCCGCGGAACCATGCATGTTGGCCAGCAGGTAGCTTTAATGAAATTGGATGGATCCGTTAAACCATTCAGAGTGACAAAGATACTTGGATTCTTTGGGTTAAAGCGCCAAGAAGTACAGGAAGCAAAAGCTGGAGATTTGGTGGCTGTTTCTGGGATGGAGGATATTAATGTCGGCGAAACCGTCTGCCCGTTTGAACATCAAGAAGCATTGCCAATTTTGAGAATTGATGAACCAACATTGCAAATGACTTTTGCCGTAAATAATAGTCCCTTTGCCGGCCGTGAAGGAAAATTTGTGACGGCGAGAAAAATTGAAGAGCGACTGCAAGAACAGTTACACACAGATGTAAGTTTGCGCGTTGAAAATACGGATTCACCTGATGCCTGGATTGTTTCTGGACGTGGGGAACTGCATCTATCTATTTTAATTGAAAATATGCGTCGTGAAGGCTTTGAATTGCAAGTCTCAAAACCAGAGGTAATTGTTAAGGAAATTGATGGTGTCCGCTGTGAGCCTGTCGAAAGAGTCCAAATTGACGTTCCGGAGGAGCATACCGGAGCTGTCATGGAATCGATTGGTGCCCGGAAAGGGGAACTATTGGACATGGTGAATAACGGTAATGGCCAAGTTAGGTTAATCTTTAATGTCCCGGCAAGAGGTTTAATTGGATACACGACTGAATTTTTAACACTCACCCGCGGCTACGGAATTATTAATCATACCTTTGACAGCTATCAGCCGATGTTATCCGGCCAAGTCGGCGGCAGACGCAATGGCGTGCTTGTTTCAATGGAAACCGGAAAAGCCTCCACTTATGGTATAATGCAGGTTGAAGACCGTGGTACCATTTTTGTTGAACCAGGAACGGAAATCTATGAAGGGATGATTGTAGGTGAGAACACGAGGGAAAACGATATTAGTGTTAATATTACCAAGGTGAAGCATGCCACTAACGTCCGCTCTGCCACCAAAGATCAAACGGCTGTCATTAAAAAGCCAAGGATTATGACACTTGAGGAATCATTGGAGTATTTAAATGATGATGAGTATTGTGAAGTAACACCAAAATCCATTCGTTTAAGAAAGAAAATTTTGGACAAAAGTGAACGTGAAAAATTGGCCAGAAAGAAAAAATATGCTGAAATGAGCTAATTAATTAAGGGGTTGCACGCTGTGGATGAATTAAAGTCCTTCTCTCCAAGCCTGAGATTTTTCATCGAGCTTGTTGCCGGTAATTCGCCTGTAACAAAAAGTGATATTGAAACGGGGGTATTGTTACAATACTTCTTTATTGTCATTTTATCGGTTATCGTCTATCGCTTAGGGTTTGCCAAAAAATTACCGATCTTAAAAAATATCATTATCTACACTTGCCTGGTCGTTGGCTGTTTGGTGTTGTTATTTTTCTCCTATGCCTTGCCAATTGCGGAAGGTTTGTTAGTGGCAGCGGTGATATTAATTATTTACCGGATTCGCCGTCACCAATCGGAAAAACAACAGACTGAGGCAAAGTAACGGAGGAAATGGGAAATGAGATCAGTACAGGATGTTTTGTATAATTGGCTAACCATTAAAGTGGTTTGTGATGCTCGTCCGGACGATACTGCTGCCCAGGAAACAAAGAGTCACTTTGATGAGATATTAGCATCGGAATATAAAGTCAGCCATATTGAAGTAACGAAAGATGATGTGATGTACTTTATCACATACGAACTGGAAAACGAAAGTAAAAAAACGCGGTTTCCCCGGGAGTTAATTGAAATTATGCTGAACCAAATTAATCATGAGCCCGAGAAATATGCGAACTACCCAATTGAGGAATAAAAAACCTCAAGCTCCTGCAGTGGGAGCTTGGGGTTTTTGCATAATAAGAATTTATCTTGTCCAACTTTGAGAATTGTCTAGCTCCAGCGCGCTTCCGCATTTCTATTCACCATTCATCTTTATCAGGCCGGGAACGGTAAAAACGGAAATTTCCTGTTTCCAGTCTGGCATTCGTTTTCTCGCTGATCCGGTCATGACAATCTTTACACATATATGTATGTATGGGTCGGTTACGAAGCCGTTTCGCCATCAGCGATTCGTCATCAATTGTTTCGATTTTATCACAAATTACGCATTTTACTCGCATTAGCGGCACCTCTTTGAAAAATTTGCTTAAAGGAATATCTATAATATATCATGGGAACACGGGCAATGGTAACTTCATTTGTTTAAGTTGCTGAAAAAACGCCATAGTAGTAATATGAGTATAACTGTTTTAAACAGAAAGAAGAACAGGAAAAGGGAGTAATTTCAAATGGTTAACCAAGTAGAGCCAAGGCTGATCAAGCCTTTATTTGATGAATTACAAAAAGAAAAATTCGTAACATTAGCAACGATTGATCACGAAACAGGGGGACCTAATGTTCGTGCCATATCCTGGGTATTAGCAAAAAATGACTGCACTATTTATTTTGCAGTAGATAATCGTTCGAAAATTTTAGAAAATATATCCAGAAACAATCAAGTCGTTATTAATTTGATCGCAAATGAATCAGTATATTCGATTCAAGGAGTTGCAGCCATTAAAGTTGACAGGCTGCCGGATGTTCCGTTAAAACTTGCCCTAGTGGAAGTTTCCATAAACGAAGTAAGAGATGTCATGTTTTATGGCTCCAAAATTATTTCGGAAGTCCAATATGATAAAACGTATGATAAAAAAGCCGCAGAACGGTTAGATCGGCAAGTCATGGAAGCAATGAAAAAAGCTTAGTGATACTAAGCTTTTTTCAATTATTATTTATAAAAATTAGATTGTCTTTCTTGTTCTTTTTCCAACTTATTTTCTTCATTGGCAGGAAGTTTTTTGTCAGGTTTGTCCGTTGCTTTTTTTGGATTTGGCGTAATTAAGTCACCGGGTATTTCCGGCATCAGGCGACCGGCGACATCCGCAAGCTCTTCCATTATACCGCGGATTGGACGCCCGTTTTTTATATCCGTTTGGATTTCTTTCAATCGCTCGGTTGTATCGGCATCAGCAACAACGATGGCGTTGGCACCGTAGGGATCTTTCCTTAAGCTTTCAGCGACAGAGTATTTTATCGAACCTACTTGTGAACGGTCAATTTTTGCATTTACATCAATACCTACAATTGCATACCTTCCCAGGACGACGGCAGTTGCATCATTTACATTAGGAATACTTGTCGCCAGTTCCACTAACCTTTTGGAAATTTCCTGGCCAGATTTACGGTCAACACTTTCTATATAACTGTTTTTAACATTCACTAATGATGGGTGCTCAGTTTCCGCAATCTGTTGATGTCGATCGTTATTACATCCTGAAAGGAAAAAACAGCCGATCATAGCTATTATCCATTTTTTCACCTTAGCACCAACCTCCAACATCTGTAATCAATCGATCAAGTTCATTTAATTATTCCCCGCTCACATTTAATGTGCGGAATACCTTCTATCTTTATTCCGATAAACATATATTTTTATCAATGTCCTATTAATCAAGGATCGATTTGTAGCTGGTAACAAGCCTACACCATGTAAAGCAGGAGGCGGCGCTTTGAGTAAAATATACGTCTTAGATACAAATGTATTATTACAAGATCCGTATTCCATTTTTTCCTTTGAAGATAATGAGGTTGTCATCCCAGCAGTAGTCCTGGAGGAAGTGGACTCAAAGAAAAGATACATGGATGAAATAGGGAGGAATGCCAGGCATGTATCAAGACTAATTGATGGTCTTAGGACCGCTGGTAAGCTTCATGAAAAAATTCCGCTTGAAAATGGCGGCACCGTTAGAATTGAACTTAATCACCGTTCGTTTCATGATCTACAAGATATTTTTGTGGAAAAAACAAATGATAACCGGATTCTCGCGGTTGCGAGAAATTTATCTTTGGAGGAGCAAAAAAAGCCAAATGGAAAGCCTGTCATCCTGGTGAGCAAGGATGCGCTTGTAAGGGTTAAAGCGGATGCACTGGGACTTACAGCGGAAGATTTTTTAAATGACCGGGTTGTTGATTTTGAGCAAATCTACACTGGATATCTGATCATATTTATTTCCCTCGAAAAATTAAAAAAATTTTACGAAACAGGGGAAATGCCATTATCGGAAATTGCCAGTCATTCCTTTTACCCTCATCAATTTTTAATCATGAAGGATGTGATGGGCAGTTCAGCATCAGCCATCGGTATCGTTGACCATAGGAACAAAAAGGTAAGAAAACTAGCGCTTAATCAAGAACATATATGGGGAATTCACCCGCGAAATGCCCAGCAAACAATGGCAATCGAATTGTTACTGCGTAAAGAGATCCCGCTTGTTACTTTAATTGGCAAGGCAGGAACAGGGAAGACCTTACTTGCCCTTGCTGCCGGGTTAATGCAAACAGAGGATTTTCACGAGTATAAAAAATTATTAGTGGCGAGACCGATCGTCCCGGTTGGTAAGGATTTAGGATTTTTACCCGGTGAGAAACAGGAGAAGCTGAGACCTTGGATGCAGCCCATCTATGATAACTTGGAATATCTTTTTAATACGAAAAAGCCAGGCGAGCTTGATGCGATTTTGGCGGGGATGGGATCAATTGAAGTCGAAGCGTTAACGTATATCCGCGGCAGAAGCCTGCCTAAGCAATTTATCATTATTGATGAAGCGCAAAATCTGACAAAGCATGAGGTAAAAACAATTATCACCAGGGTTGGCGAGGGGAGTAAGATTGTCTTAATGGGCGACCCCGAACAGATTGATCACCCATATCTTGATGCCTACAACAATGGCTTAACCTATGTAGTTGAAAAATTCAAGGACCAGTTGATTGCGGGGCATGTAAAGTTAATCAAAGGCGAACGGTCAGGTTTAGCCAGATTAGCAGCAGATTTACTTTGATTCAAAAAAAGAAACGGGCGCTAAACGCACCCGTTTCGAGTATTTAGCATTTTCGGTCAATTATTAGGCAACCTTATTTCACAAGAAAACCGCGAACATTTTTTATCGGGTTCTTTTGATTGGAACCGTCCCCGTAATAAACATGTACAGGTCCAGTGGAAGTCAATGGTTTACCGTTATCGGAAAATTTCAAAATAACTTCATATGCTTCTTCTATTGGAAGTTCCGTTTCCCCATCGTCTGTCATGATCACTAATGCAGTGGCAGTTTCTTCGGGTTCGGCATTTTCCAGAAATGGTTTGAAAAGCATGCCAAAGGTTCCGGTTAGGACCTTTTCCTTTTCAAATTTCTTTTCTGTCTTTAATGTCGGCGGAAAGACGGCACCTTCCATAATTTCACGATCCCAATGTTTCGAAACCGCTTTTGTATATTCTGCTAACGTATCCTTTTCTTCTTCTCCCTTTGTGAAATAAGTAGTTAAATCAATCCGGCGATCGTCAAAAATCCAGGTGCTTGGATCAAGCGTAATGGTATATTTTACCTTTCCGGAAATCATCAAAATATCTGCCATATGTATCCCCCCTATTAGATAACCATTATAAGTATAGCTTTTTTTCAAACAAATTCAAAATCCTGAACTGTTTTCGCTCGGGTAGCCTCATAATTTCTTGCAATTTTCGCTTGTAGACGGTAAAATTTATAGATAAGTTGAATAATCGCTCTGAAATGGGGGGATCAATGTTGGCGTCTGAAATGATCGTGAATCACCAAGAAAAAGCCTATGCCTTGCTGCAGGCTGACGCTGAGAAAATTTTAAAGCTTATCAAAGTGCAAATGGACAATCTCACGATGCCTCAATGCCCTCTTTATGAAGAGGTATTGGATACACAAATGTTTGGCTTGTCTCGAGAAATAGACTTTGCTGTTCGATTAGGCTTAATAGAAAGTAAGGATGGTAAAGCGATTATCGATACATTAGAAAAGGAATTATCTGCGCTGCACGATGCATTTTTAAAAAAATAAATAGGAAAACTCAAACAATTGTCGAGGAGTTGTTTGAGTTTTTTTATTTTTTACTTTACTCTACAGGATAGTCTATATTAAAATGTTGTAACAAATCAATTATTAACCAAGCCACAGCGTTCTTTTTCTATTATAATAGAATGGTAAATCAATATTGAAAATGAGGACGTCTTATATGGGTAAAAAAATATTGAAATCATATGATTATTCTTTAATCATCGCCATTTTTTTATTATGTGCGTTTGGTTTAGTCATGATCTACAGCTCCAGTATGGCTTGGGCGGTTCAAAGATATGACTATCCGCCCGACTATTTCTATCAAAAACAAAAACTGTGGCTGATGGGGTTTTTCCTTATCTTTATTGTGACTGCTGCTATTCCATATAAGATTATGAAATTCACAAACGTTTTAGTTGTTATTGTGGCAGCCTCCATTGTGACTTTGTTAGGTTTGTTTGTGTTTGGCTATGAAGCCGGTGGTGCCGTAAGCTGGTATAAATTCGGTTCATTTAAAATTCAACCGTCTGAGTTTGTTAAGTTGGGTATGATTATCTATTTGTCGGCTGTCTATGCCAAAAAGCAGACATACATCAATCAATTTAATACAGGTGTCCTTCCACCGCTCGCCTATTTATTGATTATCTGCTTCTTGATTATTCTGCAGCCTGACTATGGAACCGCCAGTATTATTGCTACAATTGCCGCTACGATCATTCTTTGCTCAGGGATGAATTTCAAAAATATCACAAAGCTCGTCATCATGATGCTGATTGTCATTTTACCGCTTGCCTATGTTTTAAGGGACCATATTTTTTCTGAGAAGCGTGCCAGTCGTTTTGCTGTGTTGAGCAACCCATTCGCCGAAGAATATGTCCAAGGTGCCGGGTTCCACCTGGCAAACTCTTATATTGCCATTGGTTCCGGTGGCATTAATGGACTAGGGCTGGGAAAAAGTATTCAAAAGCTCGGCTATCTGCCAGAGTCGCACACAGACTTTATTATGGCTGTCATTGCTGAGGAGCTGGGAATCTGGGGAGTCGGCTTTGTGATTCTATTACTTTCATACATCGTCTTAAGAGGAATTTATATCGGGCTCCAATGTAAGGATCCGTTTGGCAGCCTGCTGGCGATCGGAATCTCCAGTATGATTGGCATTCAATCGTTTATCAATCTTGCCGGTGTATCAGGACTAATCCCGCTCACTGGTGTAACACTTCCTTTTGTAAGTTATGGAGGTTCTTCATTGTTTATGCTAGCAGCAGCTTCAGGAATACTTGTGAATGTTTCTATGTTTGTAAAGTTTGAAAAAAAATACAAAAACCAACAGGGACAAGCTAATAAAGGCTTACAGCAGCGAGATGGGAAAGTTTATTATATTTGATTAACCACCAGGACCTTTGTAAAGGTCCTGTGCGGTATTACATATAAAAAGAGGTGTTTTAAAGGTGACTAGAAAAATTAATAAAGTATTAGTTGCTAACAGGGGTGAAATAGCAATCAGGGTTTTTCGCGCCTGTACTGAACTGAATATTCGAACTGTTGCGATATATTCCAAAGAAGATTCCGGTTCATATCATCGCTATAAGGCGGATGAAGCATATATCGTCGGCGAAGGAAAAAAACCAATTGATGCCTATTTAGATATTGACGGGATCATCGCCATCGCCAAAAAATGTGGAGCTGATGCGATTCATCCGGGTTATGGTTTTTTATCTGAAAACATTCATTTTGCCAAGCGCTGCGTTGAGGAAGGGATCATATTCATTGGACCTGAAACGAAGCACTTGGATATGTTTGGTGATAAGGTAAAAGCAAGACATCAGGCAGTACAAGCCGGCATTCCGGTCATTCCCGGAAGTGACGGTCCGGTCCAAACCCTTCAAGACGTGTTGGAATTTATAGATTCATATGGCTTTCCCATCATTATTAAAGCAGCACTTGGCGGCGGCGGAAGAGGCATGCGCATCGTCAGAAACCGCGATGAAGTGGAAGAAGCATTTGCACGGGCAAAATCGGAAGCCAAAGCAGCATTTGGCAATGATGAAGTTTATGTGGAAAAATTAATTGAGAAGCCAAAACATATAGAAGTTCAAATCATCGGTGATAGACAAGGGAACATTGTTCATCTTTATGAACGGGACTGTTCAGTACAGCGACGGCATCAAAAGGTCGTTGAAGTTGCCCCAAGTGTTTCTCTTTCAGATGGACTAAGAAAGCAAATTTGTGATGCTGCGGTTAAGCTGATGAAGAACGTGGGATATGTGAATGCTGGGACAGTTGAATTTCTTGTATCTGGAAATGATTTCTATTTTATCGAAGTTAATCCCCGTATCCAGGTAGAGCATACTGTTACTGAAATGGTAACCGGCATTGATATCGTGCAAACCCAAATTTTCGTTGCTGAGGGCCATGATTTACACGGAGCAATTATTGGCATTCCAGCCCAGGAAAAAATTCAGTTAAATGGCTATGCAATCCAATCGAGGGTGACTACAGAAGATCCACTAAACCAATTTATGCCTGATACCGGGAAAATCATGGCCTATCGTTCCGGGGCGGGTTTGGTGTCCGTCTTGATGCTGGAAATGGGTTCCAAGGAGCCGTAATTACGCCCTATTACGACTCGTTATTGGTAAAGCTGTCAACCTGGGCGTTAACGTTTGAGCATGCAGCAGCCAAAATGGTCCGTAATTTGCAAGAGTTTCGAATCAGGGGAATAAAAACGAATATTCCATTTTTAGAGAACGTTGTTAAGCATGAAAAGTTCTTAAAAGGGGAGTATGATACTTCATTTATTGATTCGACTCCGGAATTATTTAAATTTCCTGTCCGCAAAGACCGCGGAACAAAAATGCTGAATTATATCGGAAACGTAACCATTAATGGCTTTCCAGGAATCGAAAAAAAGAAGCGGCCGGTTTTCGAAAAACCAAGAATGCCGAAATTACCATATGATTATCCAACAAAAGAAGGAACCAAACAAATTCTCGATAAGCATGGTGCCACAGGACTCGTTGACTGGGTGAAACAGCAAAAACAGGTGTTGTTAACAGATACTACTTTCCGCGATGCACACCAATCATTGCTGGCAACAAGAATGAGAACGACGGATATCACCCATATTGCCGAACCTACCGCGAAATTGTTACCGGATTTATTTTCTTTTGAAATGTGGGGCGGGGCTACATTTGATGTTGCCTATCGCTTTTTGAAAGAAGATCCATGGGAAAGATTATTAACATTAAGGGAAAAAATCCCTAATGTTTTGTTTCAAATGTTGTTCCGTGGTGCGAATGCGGTTGGTTATAAAAACTATCCGGATAATGTCATCAGAGAATTTGTTAATCACTCTGCCTCAGCGGGCATTGACGTTTTTCGAATCTTCGACAGCTTAAACTGGGTAAAAGGAATGGAAACAGCGATTGATGCTGTCAGGCAGACTGGCAAGATTGCCGAGGCTGCGATTTGTTATACAGGCGATATTTTAGATCCATCAAGGCCGAAATATAACTTGGAATACTATAAAAATCTTGCGAAAGAGCTTGAAAATCAAGGTGCACATATTTTGGGAATCAAAGATATGGCTGGCTTATTGAAGCCAGAAGCAGCTTATCGGCTGATATCTGAATTAAAAGCTACTGTCGACATTCCCATTCACCTTCATACACATGATACGAGCGGTAACGGAATCTTCACTTATGCCCGTGCTATTGACGGTGGCGTGGATATTGTTGATACAGCTTTAAGTACGATGGCAGGACTAACATCCCAGCCGAGTGCCAATTCTTTATATTATGCCCTGGAAGGCAGTGAGCGAAAACCTGTTGTAAACATCGATGCGCTTGAAAAACTGTCATATTATTGGGAGGATATTAGGAAATATTACTCCGATTTTGAAAGCGGTATGGTGGCGCCTCATTCGGAAGTATATCAGCATGAGATGCCGGGAGGACAGTACAGCAATCTGCAGCAACAGGCTAAGGCGGTTGGTTTAGGGGAGCAGTGGGATGACGTGAAAGAAATGTATTCCCGCGTAAACCAAATGTTTGGCGATATTGTCAAGGTAACACCTTCCTCGAAGGTGGTTGGTGATATGGCACTATTTATGGTTCAGAATCAGTTATCAGAGCAGGATGTGCTGGAAAAAGGTACTTCACTAGATTTTCCTGATTCCGTTGTAGAATTATTTGAAGGATACCTTGGTCAGCCATATGGTGGATTTCCTGAAGAACTGCAAAAGGTTATTCTTAAAGGGAAGAAGCCGCTGGAAGTTCGGCCTGGAGAATTGCTTGAACCGGTGGATTTTGAAAAACTAAAGGAAGAACTATATCATGAATTGAACCGGCAGGTAACCGACTTTGAAGTAATCTCCTATGCTCTGTATCCAAAGGTTTTCCTGGAATATATAAAAACGGTCGAACAGTTTGGAAATGTGTCTGTTCTGGATACCCCAACATTCCTTTATGGGATGAGATTGGGTGAGGAAATTGAAGTGGAAATTGAAACCGGGAAAACATTAATTGTGAAACTTGTTTCCATTGGGCAACCACAGGCAGACGGAACCAGGGTCGTTTATTTTGAATTGAACGGCCAGCCGCGTGAGGTTATCATCAAAGACGAAAGTATTAAAGCTACGGTTGTCTCCCGCCTAAAAGGTGATCCGAAAAATGAAACTCATATTTCTGCTTCTATGCCTGGTACCGTCATTAAGGTGGTTGTGGAAAAAGGTGAAAAGGTTGAGCGTGGTGACCACTTAATGATCACAGAGGCAATGAAAATGGAAACGACGGTGCAAGCACCATTTTCCGGTGTGGTAAAAGATATTTATGTATCTAGCGGTGATGCGATTCAAACCGGAGATTTAATGATTGAACTGGTAAGGGAATAGAAAGAAGGCTGCCGGGGATAACTCGGCAGCCTTTTTTAGTATCTTTTTGCTCTTGAAAAGAGGAGAAGAAAATAACTGAGAATACCAAAAAGAAAAGTAATAAATAGGGCATGTAATAAAGCTATATACAAATTCAGCCTTGAGAAAATAATCAATGCCCCTGCAATAACTTGCAGTGAGACAAGGGTAAATGCAATAATCCAGCCCCAATATATAACCTTTTGGTCTTTATAATAGCGGATTGCTAGATAAGTAACATAGGCAATCCAGAGAAAAAGTATTGCTGCAGCTGTCCGATGTCCCATCTGCACCCATTGATACATATTGTCAGGAAGGCCGGGGCTATCATTTAGGCATAACGGCCAGTCGCGGCAAACTAAGCTAGATTTTGTATGACGGACAAGTGCCCCAGTATAAATGACTAGATAACTGTAAATGGAAATGGCAATAATATGAAACTTCATTCTCTTGTCAATCATCACATTTTCGGCATCAAACTTTTTATCAATCTCAAAAATGAGCAGTGTTAACAAAAACACGGCAGCAAAAGAGATAAGCGATATGCCGAAGTGGAGCGCAAGGACAAAGTCGGATTGCCCCCAAACAACAGCGGCAGCGCCAATTAATCCTTGCAACACTAAGAAAAAAACTGAAAGAAACGATAAAAACTTCGTTTCTCTTATATGTCCGATGGCTTTCCAAGACCATATCGATAGAATTAAAACCATGAACCCGCCTGCCCCGGATACGAGGCGGTGAGCCAGTTCAATCACTAATTCAGAGTTGATATCAGTGGGTATAAACCTACCATTGCATAAAGGCCAAGAACGGCCGCAGCCCATTCCGGAACCAGTTTTTGTAACTAATGCTCCACCAATTAAAATAAAGATCATCACTATTGTGGTAGTAACCGCCAACCATTTTAAAGATCGCTGCAAAAAATTCACCTTCTTACCAATAATTCAAAAATTTGTATTTAGTTAATGTTGAAAGTATAATAATTCAGAAAGCATCAGAAAACTCCTATTCATCATAACGAATTCCTCGGGAAAAGAACAGAATTTCAATCGCCCTTTTTTATAATTTTTAAAAAAAGGATAATAAATAAATAATTTTCTATTTTAACTATTATTATAGTGAAAATAGTTGCAACTTTGCTAGGAGTTTGTTAGAAATATAAGTAGGATGCTTAATTAGAATAATTATTTTTTAAAGCTCAAAAGAAGCTGCTCATAAATTGCCATATTCTTCTTCTAAGTTTACATTTAGTGTAAATTAGGTTTAAAAGAGTAAAAATTCACTATTTTTATAACAGAAATCATTTCGTTCACAAATTAGACAAAAATTATTCAAAAAAAGTTCACAAAAATATCAAAAAATGTGATTTAATATACAGAGAAAGTGTTAAAATTATGACCTTTTTTTAAAAATACATACACAGACAGTAGGATGATTAAAGGTATTGGTTGCCAGTGAAATGAGAATATTGTTATTAACATGAGGAGGAGAAATGGATGTCTAACTCAAAGGCTGCCACCCCGAATGGAGCAGCAAGTATTTCTGCAGACACATATAAAACATCTGCCTGGAAAGATTTTATGGCATTGATAAAAATTGGAATTGTGAATTCTAACCTTATTACCACCTTTACAGGTCTATGGCTGGCGCTTCATTTTACCGGGCAAAGCTTTTTAGAAAACTTGGATCTTGTTCTTTTTACCGTAGCGGGCTCCTCACTCATCATTGCAGGCTCCTGTGTTATTAATAATTATGTGGATCGCGATATTGATCATTTAATGGAAAGAACAAAATCAAGACCAACTGTAACGGGTAAAGTGGCCGCAGTTAAAGTATTGGGACTTGGTATTTTATTTATCGGACTGGGAACGCTGTCATTATTATTTACTTCCGTAACTGCAACAGTAATTGGACTGCTTGGGGTTTTTAGCTATGTTTTCCTTTATACCCTGTGGTCGAAACGGCAATTAGTTTCTAATACAATCATCGGAAGCATTTCAGGAGCAGTCCCGCCGCTGATTGGTTGGGCAGCTGTCGATCCCAATCTTGATATTATGGCGTGGGCCTTATTTATCTTAATGTTTGCTTGGCAGCCGCCGCATTTTTATGCGCTTGCGATGAGACGGGTAGAAGAGTACCGAGCTGCCGGAATACCGATGCTCCCGGTTGTGAAAGGGTTTAAAACAACGAAATTACACATTTTATTTTGGGTGGCGCTATTATTGCCGCTTCCATTTTTTTTCGTTAAGTTGGGAATCCCATTTCTAATTCTGGCCACCTTGTTAAATTTAGGCTGGCTCGTTTTAGGGATTTTTGGATATAAGATCAAAGATGACATAAAGTGGGCAAAACTAATGTTTGTTTACTCATTGCAATATTTAACTATTATTTTTGTAGCGATGGTTCTTGTTACATTAATTTAGTTTTGCTTAAGCGCCTTTCGTGAATATGGAGAAGGTACATTCTTCATATTATATTAAGCAGTTTTTTAGAAAAATCTAAGAAACTGCAAGGGGTATTAATAGGGAAAGAGAGGCAGCATACTTCTTTGATCAAGCATTTATAAAGAATTTATGAGCGAAAGAGGGGTTTGATGGGTTATGAAAAGGTTTGCAAAATGGCGTCTAATTTCATTATTCGCGATTTTAGCGCTCGTACTTTCCGGATGTGGTCGACCATATCTTTCTTCGTTGCGGCCTGCCGGTGAAGTAGCAGACATCCAATATGATCTAATGAAGTTAAGTACATGGATCATGGTTGGGGTAATTATCGTTGTATTGATCATTTTTACAATTGTCTTTTTTCGTTTTAGAAGAAAAGATGACAGAATTCCTAAACAAGTGGAAGGAAGTCATACATTAGAAATTATTTGGACAGTTATTCCAATTCTTTTACTATTAATTTTAGCTGTTCCAACAGTTGCGGCTACCTTTAAGCTCGCTGATGTGAAAGAAATGGATAAGAAAAATTCAAAGGCACTTGTTATTAATGTTCGTTCGCATCTATACTGGTGGGATTTTGAATATCCGAATGAAAAAATTGTTACCAGTCAAGACCTTGTGGTTCCAACAAATGAGAAAGTGTATTTTAATTTGAAGTCGTTGGATGTTAAACACTCTTTTTGGATTCCTGCTGTAGGCGGCAAACTGGACACAAACACTGATAATATCAATAGGTTCTGGTTAGTGTTTGACGACAAGCGGGCGAATGAAGCAGGGAATTTGTTCTACGGCAAATGCGCCGAGCTTTGCGGACCATCACATGCTTTAATGGATTTCAAAGTAAAAGCGATGAGCCGTGCCGACTTTGATACTTGGGTCAAGGATATGCAGGCTGTGAAACAACCTGAAAAAGCACAAACAGATTTGGCTGCCCAAGGGCAAGAAATTTTCAATAAGAGCTGTATTGGCTGTCATGCTGTTACACCTGAAGATAAACCTGAAGCTGCGCGACTTGCACCAAATTTAACAAATTTTGGTGAGAGATCCAGGATTGCAGGTATTTTAGACCATAATAAAGAAGAATTAAAGAATTGGATTAAAAATCCTGAAACCTATAAACCAGGTAACGAAATGACCAATAAGTATCCGGCTATGACGGATGAACAACTCGATGCGTTAGCAGAATATTTAATGGGGCTTAAGGTTCAGGATTAAAGGGGAATTGGATAGAAAGGGAGGTTAAATTGTGAGTACCATTGCTCAAAAAAAGGGGTTTGGGGCAGTTTTATGGGATTACTTAACAACGGTAGACCATAAAAAGATTGCCCATCTTTATCTCATCGCAGGTGGATTATTTTTCATAATGGGTGGGATTGAAGCAGTATTAATCCGTATCCAGCTGGCGGTTCCAAATAATGATTTTGTCAGTGCCGGAGCCTTTAATGAAATTATCACCATGCACGGAACGACGATGATTTTCTTGGCTGCGATGCCGCTGTTATTTGCTTTTATGAACGCGGTAATGCCATTGCAAATTGGGGCACGCGATGTTGCATTTCCATTTGTAAATGCATTAGGTTTTTGGTTATTCTTTTTCGGAGGTCTGTTCTTAAACCTGTCTTGGTTTTTAGGCGGTGCACCTGATGCTGGGTGGACTTCATATGCATCACTGTCTCTTCACTCAAAAGGACACGGAATTGACTTTTATGTTTTAGGGCTGCAGATCGCTGGTCTTGGAACATTAATTGGGGGAATCAACTTCCTTGTCACGATCATCAACATGCGGGCACCTGGAATGACATATATGCGGATGCCGTTATTTACTTGGACAACGTTTGTAGCTTCCGCAATGATTCTCTTTGCTTTCCCTCCGTTAACGGTTGGACTGACATTAATGATGTTTGACCGTTTGTTTGGCGCTAATTTCTTTGATGTCACCATGGGTGGGAATACGATTATTTGGGAGCATTTATTCTGGGTGTTCGGACACCCTGAAGTATATATTTTAATACTTCCAGCTTTTGGTATTTTCTCCGAAATCTTTTCGACTTTTTCAAGAAAACGGCTGTTTGGATATTCATCCATGGTCTTTGCAACAGTGCTAATTGGCTTCTTAGGCTTCATGGTATGGGCACATCACATGTTTACAACTGGTTTAGGGCCTGTCGCAAACGCAATTTTCGCTGTTGCCACGATGGCAATAGGAGTTCCTACAGGTATTAAAATTTTTAACTGGCTGTTTACAATGTGGGGCGGAAGCGTGAAGTTTACAACTCCAATGTATTATGCGTTTGCCTTTATTCCTTCCTTTGTCATGGGAGGGGTAACCGGGGTCATGGTTGCAACAGCTGCTGCCGATTATCAATATCATGATACCTATTTTGTTGTGGCCCACTTCCACTATGTAATCGTTGGTGGGGTTGTCTTGGCCCTTCTTGCCGGCACTCATTACTGGTGGCCAAAAATGTTCGGTACGATGTTAAATGAAACATTAGGAAAAATTACGTTCTGGCTGTTCTTCATTGGTTTCCATTTAACATTCTTTATCCAGCATTTCTTGGGTTTATGGGGAATGCCGCGCCGTGTCTTCACTTTCTTGCCTGGTCAAGGATTAGACGCTGGGAACCTGATCAGTTCTGTCGGGGCAGCCTTTATGTCAGCTGGAGTGATGATCCTTTTAATCAATATTGTCGTGACCCAAGTGAAGAATGTTAAGGTGGGCAACGATCCCTGGGGAGATGGAAGAACGCTTGAATGGGCGATTGCTTCACCGCCGCCATATTACAACTTTAAACAGCTCCCACTTGTACGCGGCTTGGATGCTTATTGGTTAGAAAAAATGGAAGGGAAAAAAGGCATGACACCGGCTGAACCAATTGGTGACATTCATATGCCAAATTCTTCATTCATCCCATTTATGATTACCTTAGGGCTATTCATTGCCGCATTCGGTGCAATGTACCATGTCAATGATAAGCCTTGGGCAATCCCGCTGTTAATTTTTGGTTTGGCTGTAACTTTTGGATCGATGTTAGTGCGTTCATTCAAGGACGATCATGGGTACCATATTCATAAAGAGGAATTAACTCAGAAATGAAAAGGGGGCTAAGGCATAATGCAAGCTGAAGAAAAATTAACGTATGAAACATGGCCTGCTGCGCCTGAAAGGGCCACCCTTGAGGCGAAAAACAAATTTTTAGGTTTTTGGTTATTTCTGGGGGGAGAGACAGTTCTATTCTCCTCTTTATTCGCTACCTATCTTGCATTAAAAGATAAGGTGCCGGATACGAGTCAACCTTTAGCAAAGGATTTATTTGAATTACCGTTAACGCTTGTCGCCACGATGCTGCTATTAACAAGCTCTTTAACAAGTGTATATGCAATGTATCATATGAAAAATTTTGCCTTTAAGAAAATGATGCTTTGGCTTGGTGTAACGGTGTTATTGGGGCTAGGGTTCTTAGGCTTAGAGGTTTATGAGTTTAACATGTATGTGCATGAAGGCCATAAATTTACAAGCAGTGCTTTCGGTTCAGCTTTTTATTCACTTGTTGGTTTTCACGGTGCGCACGTCACCTTTGGTCTCGGCTGGATTCTCGCTTTAATGATCCGGAACTACAAGCGTGGTTTAAACCTCTACAACGCGCCGAAATTTTATGTTGCCAGTCTTTATTGGCACTTTATCGACGTTGTTTGGGTATTTATCTTTACGGTAGTATATTTAATGGGGATGGTGGGATAACATGACAAATCAGCCATTAAGCTCAAATCGTTCAAGAGTTGACCTTGAATATCGCCGCAAGACAAACGCGGAGGAAATGCGTTATCAAATTGTTTCCTTTACTCTGATGATTTTCTTAACATTACTTGCCTTTGCTGCAGTGGCTATTAAAGGATTTACTTCATGGTTTACGATCCCGTTTATTGTTCTTTTGGCTGCTGTTCAGGTTGTCTTTCAGCTTTATTACTTCATGCATATGAGCCATAAAGGGCATGAAGCACCGAGTATGTTTTTGTTTACTGGTCTGTTTATGGGATTAATCATAGTATTGGCGTTTATGACTATTATATGGTGGTAAATCGACCTTCTAAATATAGTGGGCGTTACGGTATTGAGAGATAATGAGAGAATCGGCTATTTGCCGATTTTCTTTTTAACTTACAATGAATCGAGGTGAAATGAGAGTGCCGCTAAATATTTTTGGATTTAAAGCCCTGTGGAGTCCATATTTTTTAGTTATATTGGTTATACTGACGGCTTTATTTTTTCTAACAACGACCAAGTTTCGTGGAAAGTTTGAAAAAAGTGAACCACTCACTATAAAACAGGCTGTGCTGTTTTCATTAACGATTATCATTCTATACGCAATCAAGGGATCTCCATTAGACCTAATGGGACATTTAATGTTTTATGTTCATGGGATTACAATGGTCATCTTTGTACTACTGCTCCCACCATTATTTATAAAAGCGATCCCGCCTTGGCTATGGGAAAGTCTTTTGAAAATGAGAGTGGTAAAGGCCGTTTTTACCGTTTTAACAAAACCGGTAATTGCGATCATTGTATTTAACGGTTTGTTTTCCTTTTATCACATTCCCGCCGTCTTTGATCTCGTGATGCAGAATCGTTTTTACCATGGAAGTTACTCCATTCTATTATTTGTTGCTGCGGTGTGTATGTGGTGGTCTTTATTAAGTCCAATATCCGATTACCGTCCATTAAGCGGCATCAAAAAGGTGGCGTTTTTATTTGCTAACGGTATGTTAATGACGCCGGCTTGCGCAATGATTATTTTTGCCAATACACCGCTTTATGCTACTTATTCGGATCCGGAGATTTGGGCGAAGGTAATGAGTCTTTGTGTCGGATCGGATGCGTTTGCAAATTTGAATCTAAGCGGTCCGGAATTGTTCAGTTCAATGAACGTTCTTGACGATCAGCGTCTAGGCGGCGTTGTGATGAAGATGATTCAGGAGATTATTTATGCTGTCGTTTTGGCTCAAGTATTTTTCGAATGGTATCGAAAAGATCAGGAAGAATCGGAAAAGGAAGTCAAGCAAATATTGGATCCAACTCCTGTCAGATAAACTCCCGACATTCAGGGAGTTTTTTTACGCAGCATTCAGAATTTATATCATTCGACTTTTAGAATTGTCCAGCTCCAGCGCCTATCGCCTAGCAAACTTCCGGTCTTCTCCCTACGATAAGTCAACAAAGCAGCTTCTATGAAAAAACATCATGTAGCTTTGCGACGAGCTGAACATTGCTTCCTCGAATCTCCCTTGGCGCAGGAGCATCGTGTTTCCTTTATCTCAGTCGAAGCCCCTCCACAAGGAACGCTTCGTCAGAATCAACATCGCACGAAGGAAAAGCGTTAGCTTTTTCGAGGAGTTTGTACAGCGATGACCAAGGCGCTTGCGCTTTTCTTTGAATCATTTGAAAAAGTTCGGGAACTACATTACAATAATTTTAGAAAATATGAAAAGAGAGGACAAAATATGAATTCTTTGCCGATTTTACCAACGATTAGTACGTTATTTATTGTTTTAAGCGGTCTTACAGTTGCCTTGGGATGGTGGCAAATAAAACAGAGAAAACTAGAATCGCATAGAAAAACTATGTTTTTGGCCGCTGTTTTTGCCCTTATTTTCTTTCTTATTTATGCATCACGGACTATTTTTATTGGGAATACTTCGTTTGGCGGACCGGATGAGATAAAAATTTACTACACGATCTTTTTGATTTTTCATATTAGTTTAGCAACGATCGGCGCAGTATTAGGAATTATTTCATTATATACTGGCTACAAAAATAAACTGTCTTTTCACCGTAAGCTCGGCCCAGTTACCAGCATTGTTTGGTTCTTTACAGCTATAACCGGAGTTGCCGTTTATCTTTTGTTATACGTCTTTTATCATGGCGGAGAAACGACTTCTGTTATAAAAGCGATACTAGGGTTTTAAATTTGAATGCTAAAAGACGCATGGAAAACCATGCGTCTTTGTCTTTAAAGTGTAAATTTTTCTACTTCAGCTTTAACTTCTTCAATAATTTTTTTACACTGGCTTACAAGAGAAGCAGGGTAGTTTTCATCGTCACCATATTCAACCCCGTGTGGATAATAATGTTTCCCCAATATTGGAGTCATGAGTTGGATGGTGGCTTTGAACGTGTCGACATCGCCATCAAGTGCATAGCCTTGAATACGAAGATAGTAAGTTCCTTCCCTCATTTCAAATTTTCGATCGTATGTAACCCGCTCGTAATCCCATTGACCGGCACGAACTAAACCGTGTTCTTGCATTACTTCATCTAAACGGTTTAAATCAGCTTTGAATTTTTCAATACCGGTATTTTCAAATTTCATAAAAAAATCCCTCCCATTAACAATGCTAATACCCTAAGTTTTGGTTATGTAGCAAAATTATATCAATTTAATAATAAATGAAAATACCTTAACTTGCAATGAAATCCTTTTACGAATAATTCAATCTTGTTTGGAAATGCTAAAAGCGTGAAAATATTATTAAAAAGGGATGATTTAGTTGGAGAAAATCCGTGATATCATGACAAATGAGGTGGAGTGCTGCACTCTATTAGATAATGTATACGAAGTGGCAGTGAAAATGAAAGAATTAAATGTTGGTGCCATTCCAATTGTTGATAACGAAAAATTAGTCGGAATGATTACTGATCGTGATATTGTCATAAGAGGTGTCGCCGAAAAGAACCCACCATCATCAAAAGTTGAGAAGGTTATGAGTGATCAATTGATTACGATTTCACCGGAGGCATCAACAAGAGAGGCAGCCCGATTAATGGCTGATCATCAAATACGCCGGCTTCCTGTTGTCGAGAATGGAAAATTAATTGGAATCGTTTCACTAGGAGATTTTGCCATTCGTGAGTTAACCGATGATCAGGCAAAAGCAGCGCTTACACAGATTTCCGAGCAAAACTCGCAGGCGTCTCCGCCACAAATGTAAAATTGGTCTATGGGCAACAGGTACAGCTCTGTACCTGTTTTCTAATTTCAAGGATATCGCTATAGCTATCAGTACTAGAAATGATATAATTATCTTATCTCACTAGTGTTGCATAAAAAGTATCGGAATTTTCAGTTAAAATATTTCACCTTTTTAGGGCCAAAAAGATAAATACCCATTTAAAGGTGGCTCTGTCCATTTGGAAATTTATTTACAGTTAAACCTGAAGACCTGTGGGACGACAACAAATTTGCTTATTAAGGAACAGCTTTTCCTTCAATCTTTCGAAGCCAAATATGCGCCGGTTTCCATAGTGCAGCCCTTAAATATCGGCTAATTTGTAGGATTTTTCGACTACTTTTTAATTCAATTTGCGCTAGAACATGTAGGCAAAAAACAATGAGTGCAATGAACACTTGATTCTGAATCGCCCATTCGCTTTGACCGTAAAACTTTTTTATGCTGAGGTGCTGTTTGATCCATTTGAAAAATAATTCAATGGCCCAGCGTGATTTGTACATCTCTGAAATTTCATCAGCTTCCAAATCGAAACGGTTGGTGATTAAATGGAGTTCATTTCCTTTTGAATCCAGAACTTTTATCAGTCGAAAATAATTTTCAGCACGATTTTGTGTGGTTCCAATCAACACCATTTGGTCCGATAAAACAGAAGAATTTTCCGGTAGTTTAAAGTTGTAAACTTCCCGTATAACAGCGTTCTTACGTAACCTTGAAAGAAAAAAGTAACCATCATCGGTCATGCGGTCAAAACGTTCGTAATCTAAGTAACCACGGTCGAACACATACATGCATTCTTTGTCATCTACCATGATTTCAAGCTGGCCACGATCATGTTCTTTTGCCGTAGTCATAACGGCTTTTTCCGGGTAAGAAGTGCCTTTTTCCATAAATACAAGCCGCAAATGCAGTTTTACTCCAGCCTTTGTTTTGCGGAATTTTGCCCATTTATGATTCGTCAAATTGAGTGGCAAGGTACTTGAATCGATGATTTTTAATGGCATCACAAGTTTTGTGTAATGTGTTTTGACATGAATTTGGGACACCAAATCAAGAAAAAGCCTTTGGAATAGATCAGGATTCATCCCATTTAAACGGCGTGACAGCTGAGAAATACTAATAGAATCAAGGTCAATTTCCTTTTGAAGCTGATCATCGAAAAGGTAATCTCCAAGCGCATGAAGGCTTTCCACTTCTTGTAGCTGCGCAAAAAGAAGTAATTTTAGGAACGACTCCGTCGTTAATTTCTTTGTATAGTAATCTAATTTCATCGTTTTCACCTGTTCCTCAAATAATTGAAGATTTATTGGTGAAAACCATTGTCCAAATGAAGTTTTTCGTGTAATCTTGTCCATGAGCTAGTCCTTTTATATTGGATTTGGACGGATTACCACCTGACCTATCCATTATAAAGGACTTTTTCTTTGCAGAGAATAATAAAATTGAACATTTCGAGTATTCCTAATAGTTAAATTAAATTAATGCAACACTAGTGATCTTATCTATACAATATAATAGATTAAGAAGTATAGAGGGGATGATCGCCTCTGAAAGCCTTATTTAGAATTTTAATTCTTTCGACAGTATTCTTGATTGTTGGTTTTTACATTAGCAGTAATGAAAAAACGGAAGATAAAGTATTAATTAAAGAAGACCATACGTTGGAAATGCCTTCATCTTTGCCACAAAAACCTGATTATAAACAAAATAAAAAAGCGGCCAATGAGAGACCAAAAGAAGGCCTGTCCTTATTAATGGGCAAAAATGTTTCATATGTAAAAAAAGAATTAGGTATGCCGCAGCGAATCAATGAAACGATGTATGGCTATCAATGGTATATTTACAATCGTGAGAATCAACGTTATCTACAGGTAGGCATAGAAAATAATCGTGTTGTAACCTTATTCGTGCTCGGGGAAGACTTGGATGTGTCACCATTTGAAATCGGCCAGCCAGTTGAAGAAATCTTTAACACGCAATATATTGATACGAATATTAATATCACAATGAAAGGGAGCACTTATCGTTTTGAACTAAATGATACAGACTTGAATCTTCGTCCGATGGTTCAGCTCGGAAACATTTATGTCCAATTATACATTGATAAATTTACCGGGGTACTTTCAAGTATTCGCTATCTGGATGCTGAAACAATGATTAAACAGCGGCCTTATGAGTTGGTTTACAGCGGTCAATTGATTGAAGCTGAACCTCCAAGTTTAAATAAGTGGAGCTTAATTGAACGAGGAACGGAACAGGAAATTTTTGATATCACGAATATTTTAAGGATTAGATATCAATTAACACCGTTAATTTGGGATGAAAACGCCGCAGCGGCTGCTTATGAACATAGTAAGGATATGGCCGAGAACAACGATTTCTCCCATAATTCTAAAAAGCTTGGCAGTCTTAGTGATCGGCTTAAAAATGCAAAGGTTGTGTATCGGTCTGCCGGGGAAAACATCGCGGCAAACTATACGGACGGCCCTGCTGCAGTGGAAGGATGGCTAAACAGTAAAAGTCATCGGGAATCCCTATTAAATGAAGATTATACCCATCTAGGAGTAGGAGTTTTTCAGCAATACTATACGCAAAACTTTATCCAAAAACAAGAGCAGTAATAAGAGACTTCCTTTGTTAGGAGGTCTCTTAAGATGTTACCTGTTTTTCTTTGGTGGAATCATAAAAAAGGTGCCGGTTGCATAGGCAATTTGTTTTCCGTCACTCCGATATGCTTCGCCGGCGATGACTAAAGTTTGTTTTCCCTGGTGAATGACTTCAGCCCGGCAGCGAAGGTGATCGCCGAAGCCCGGAGCAATATAGTGGATATTTAATTGATTAGTAACCGCTTCGAACCCGTCAGGCAATAAAGAATTAGCTAATATACCCATGGCACTATCAAGCAGGGTGGCTGTCACACCCCCATGAAGTATTTGTAAACTGTTATTATATACTGGACGGAGAGGAATGGTAACTTCGCATGATTGGTTATCAATTTTAATATCCATCTGAAGTAAATTCCTTAGATAATTGCTATTTGGCTGTTCAATCTTTTGTTTAACAGCCTCCAACAAGAATTTAATCGTATTAAGCTCGGTTTCACTGCCACTTTCGATACATGATTCAAGCAGCTGACGCAATTCGTCTTTCATACATTTACCTCTTTCATTACTTTTTCTTTTCACATCTTACCACTTAGCAGAAAAATAATAAATATTTGTATATATAAGATTTTCACCTTTCTGACTTTTTTTCATATTGTATCGTAGGTACGAATACGGCAGAGGTGAGAATAATGACGCAAAAAAAATTACACCCATCCGTCCTTAAATTTAAAGAGTTTGTCAAAAATAATCCCCATATTATTCAAGAGGTAAGGAAAGGTAAAGCAACGTGGCAGGAATTATATGAAGATTGGTATCTATTAGGGGAAGATGATGGCCGCTGGGAAACGCTAGGAGCGGAGACAGAAAATGAGTCGAAAAAAAATTCTGAGTCTAAAGGCGACTTTATGACCAATATTCTCGAGGCTATTAAGAAAATGGATGCCAATCAAATGCAGTCCCATCTAAACAACCTGAGCCAGGCTGTCGGAGCAGTCCAAGGATTGCTTGCTCAATTTCAAGGAACCGCTGGCGGAGGGACACCAGTAAAACCGCCTGAAGCACCAAAGAATCCATTTTCATTCCGGCAGGATTAGTTTAATGAAGTAGAAAGGAACAGGAAGGTACGTAAACATATGAGAAGAGAGATTTACGAGTATATCAACCAACAAAATGATTTAAAACAATTTGTTCGAGAACAACCGCAATGGTACCGTAAACTATCGAGAAATCCTTACGATCTGCAAGCTCTGGAAATTTCCTCATTACATTATTATAAAAAAACCATTCCGCATCAGGTGGAGAAGTTTACTAACGGGGTACAAATGGCTTCGATGATGTATTCGATGTTTCAAGCAATGAAAAATCAAAATTAGAGAAAGGGCGCATTTTCGGTAATGTGGCCTTTTTTATTTGCCCATAGACTAAAATTGGAAAGGGAGGCGAACAATACATCCATAAGGGGTGATAAACTTGAAGATAAGATTACTTATTATGTTAATTGGATTTATTGCAGCTTTTCAACATGAAACAGAAAACGTCAAAGGATCCGTAAAAGTTATAAGCATGAAACCAATAATGAATCGGGACATAGAAATGGTCGAAGGCTATCATCTAAAGATGCGGGAAAATTCCTTTCCAACCATATTTGCGCAGCACAAAATTAACGGGAATAATGTTTTCGTTGAGTGTATTGTGACTGGTATTACTTTTCGGCAGTCGGAAGATCGTCACCAAAAAGTTGGGAAAATCGTTGTTTGGATAGATGGAAAACGGCATTCCGAGGTCGATTCTCCCATCTTTATCATTAGAGGGTTAAAACAGGGAAGTCATCGAGTAAAACTTGGAGTTGTCAATTTAAACAATATTTCATATGGTCTGGAAAAAGAGTTTGTGGTCACGATCCGTTAATAATCGGGCACTCGCATTCTCCCATTTTTCATGTTAAAATGAGGTTGGAGGTGGACAATAGTGCTTGCAACGTTAGAAAGAGTGCAATTATTAGAATTTGCTGAAAACCTAGCCCAAATGGTTCTCGAGTCTGATCTTGTCGAACAATACAAAATCTGTTTAGCTAAAATGCAAAATGATCAAGAAACCCAGAAGAAGATTCAGCGCTTTGTCAGCCTAAAGGAGCTTTATGAAGAAGTACAACGATTTGGCCAATACCATCCAGATTATAAAAGGGTAATGCGCGAAATTCGTCAATATAAACGGGAAATGGACTTAGACCCAAATGTTGCCGAGTTTAAATTGGCAGAAAATGATCTCCAAGCTTTGCTGGACGAAATCAGCAAAGCAATAGGCGGGGCCGTTTCTCAGCAAATTATGGTCCCAACTGGCAACCCATTTTTTGATACTGGTCAAGGCAGCGGCTGTGGCAGCGGCGGATGCAGCTGCAGCTAAGTTAATCAGTAGAGAAGAGTCGGCGCTAAGCCGATTTCTTTTCTTTAAAAAATGTTAATTGAAATAGAATATTCCAATGTGCTAGACTAATGAAAAATGATGGCGATTTGAAGGGGAAACTGGTATGTTTATACAAAGACAAGGATTGGTGGTTTGGCTTTATTCTTTAAAGCATGCTAAAATGCTTAGACGTTTTGGCAATGTCCATTATGTCTCAAAGAAGCTTAAATATGTTGTATTATATTGTAATCAGGATGATATTGCAGAAATAATGGAAAAGCTGAACTCATTCTCTTTTGTCAAAAAGGTTGAGCCGTCTTATAAACCTTTTTTAAAAGTGGAATATGAGAATGCCATCCCTGATAAAGCAAAAGAATATGATTATAAAATGGGAATTTAAAGGTGAGGTGAATCCTCATCTTTTTATAAATTAAAAAAACCCTGTAGACATCTACAGGGTCCTTCTATATCCTTTTTCGGATAGAAGGCAAAGGGAGAGGAGAAACCGGAGGAAGAACTTATGGGGAAACGTAAGTCTTCTCCGCGGTTGGCAACAACATCCTCGAATTGATGTTGTTACTATCAGTATCTCCATAACCTAAAAGCTTATACGTCTTTTCGATATTTTCTCTGCAAAAAATAAGACCTCATTTTTATCAGTTTGGTTCCATTTATTGATTTATGGTAGGATGTTAAAGAAAGGCAATATTGTAAAAAAACGTGGTGGTATTCATGAGAGTAGTTTCCGGTCTTTGTAAAGGCAGACCTCTTAAGGCAGTTCCGGGGAATTCAACAAGACCAACAACTGATAAGGTCAAAGAAGCGATTTTTAATATGATTGGCCCTTATTTTGAAGGCGGCAGCGGCCTGGATCTTTTTGCCGGCAGCGGCGGGTTAGGGATTGAGGCGCTTAGCAGAGGGCTGGAGAAAGTCATTTTTATTGACAGGGATGCAAAAGCCATCCATATCATCTATGACAATATCAAAACATGTGGATTTGAAAACGCCACAGAGGTTTATCGAACGGATGCCGACCGTGCTCTAAAGGCATTGATAAAAAGAAACATGAAGTTTGATTATATTTTTTTAGATCCGCCTTATAAAAAACAACAGCTTGTTTCTTTAATGGAAAATATGGACAAACACAATATTATCAATGATAATGGAATAGTCATATGTGAGCATAGCTTTGATATAAAATTACCTCATACAGTCGGTTCATTGGCACAAATAAAACATGAGCAATATGGGATAATTGCTGTGACGATTTATTCAAAATAAGCGGGGAGTAAGGAGGAAATCATTTGGCGAGCATTGCTGTTTGTCCTGGTAGTTTTGACCCAATTACATACGGTCATTTAGATATTATTCGCAGGGGCGCAAAGGTATTCGAAAAAGTATATGTTGTGGTGTTAAATAACTCATCCAAACATCCATTGTTTACCGTAGAGGAAAGAATAAACCTTATTAAAGAAGTAACTAAGGAGATTCCTAATGTATCGGTAGATCAATTTTCCGGACTCTTGGTCGATTACGCCAAAAGTGTAAAGGCAACGGCGATTTTGAGAGGCTTACGGGCCGTTTCCGATTTTGAATATGAAATGCAAATAACATCAATGAATCGATATTTGAATGACCATGTTGAGACTTTTTTTATGATGACCAACAATCAATATTCGTTCCTAAGTTCCAGTATTGTCAAAGAAGTAGCCCAATACAATGGAGACATTTCAGCATTAGTCCCGCCTATTGTTGAACAAGAAATGAGAAAAAAATTTGCCGGAACCGTGTGAAAAGAGCTCATGGGCAGTTGTCCACGGGCTCTTTTCTTTAATTGGTTTGTTTTTTTAAGCGAATGAATAAAATCCATACATAAAGAGTAAGCGTAAAGATTGTGACCAAAGGTCCGATTTCGGTCATTTTTTGAAATGCTTGATGTACCCAGGACCCGTCTAAAAAAATATCTGCGGGGGCGGCATTTACCGGTTGTTCATTTTTGCTCAGGCGAATATAAATTGGTTTCCATAACAAAAGGGTAAACAAGCTGGCGAAGATTCCCTGCAAAATTCTTGCAATAAAGAATGGTTTAAAGCGGATATCTGTCTGTGCAAGGATGCTTGCGACTTGGGCATGGATGCTTAAACCACTAAAACCAAGGATTAAACTTGTAATCATGGCTTGCTGCAAAAGTGTTGCGCCTTTAACATCGCTAATTAATTGACTGCCTAATGTAATTTCAAATAGGCCTGAAATAAAGGGAATGCTTATCTTTTCAGGAAAAGAGAAATTGGCAAAAATGATAGACACTACATTTCCTAACATTTCAGTAATGTGCAGAAGGTATAGAATTTTATTAATAACCGAAAACAAGATAATAAAGCCCCCAACCATTAGCAATGTCTGAATTGAGGTGTTAACGGCATCACCAAGTAGTTTGCCGATTGGTCGATTATCTTTCATTCTTGTTTGATGGAGAGCCGTAAGAGCGGCTTTAATGCTGGTTTTCTCTCCCTGCCTTTTTTGCTTGCTTGATGTTTCCTTTCCATGAAACCGCATCAACAATCCGACACATATATTTCCTAAATAATGGGCCACAGCAAGAATGAATCCCAATTGCGGATTTTTAAAAAAACCGACAGCAACTGCTCCGAAAATAAACAGTGGATTAGAAGAATTGGTAAACGAAACAAGCCTCTCTGCCTCTATTTGTGAAATTACGCCTTCATCACGTAATCTCGCCGTGAATTTTGCTCCGGCGGGAAAACCGGAAGCGAGGCCCATCGCCCAAACGAATCCTCCTACACCGTGGACGCGAAAAAAAGGCCTCATTAATGGCTCTAGTAAGACACCGATAAATTTGACGACGCCAAAACCAATGAGTAATTCTGAAACAATAAAAAACGGCAGAAGGGAAGGAAAGACAATTTTCCACCACATATTGAGTCCTCGTTTAGAGGCTTCCAGCGACTCCTGCGGGTAAAAAATCAGCGATGCTGCCAGAATCGTAACCGATATCGCTAAAATTGCGGTTTTCATTTTTGAACGAAGCAAGCTAATCCCTCCCCCATTATAATGAGGTGTGTAACTAGAATTTTAAATCAACGGAATGGTAAAATAGAGGATATTTCAGACAAAAATGCCTGTCCCCCATATAAAAGAAATATACTCATAGAAGATTATTTTAGACCATAAGATTGAACAAGATTTCCTAAATATAGCAGTATATTGGATAAGGATGCGTTAGGAGGTTGCTCATGTGGAGCCGAAAATAGGTTTAGCGCTTGGTTCCGGCGGTGCTCGTGGATTTGCTCATTTAGGCGTTATAAAGGTATTAAGTGATGCAGGAATACCGATACATTTAATTGCTGGAAGCAGTATGGGGGCCCTTGTCGCTTGTTTTTACGGGGCAGGAATCGACCTTGATCGGTTATATAAATTTTCCACTGCCTTTAAGAGAAAGTATTTCTTAGATTTCACTGTTCCCAAAATGGGTTTTATTACAGGCAAGAAGGTCAAAGAACTGATTAGGTTTTTTACCCATGGAAAAAATATTGAGGAACTTTCAATCCCGATTGCGGTTGTTGCCACTGATTTAATCACAGGGGAAAAAGTTGTGTTTACCGAGGGCCCTGCTGCAGAAGCGGTAAGAGCCAGCATCTCGATTCCGGGGATTTTTGTTCCGGAAAAATATCAGGGCAGACTTCTGGTTGACGGCGGGGTGACCGATCGTGTTCCGATATCCGTTGCCAAAGAAATGGGAGCCGACATTGTGATTGCCGTTGATGTTTCGAGAGTAAAGCAAAATGCAGAAATTACTTCTATATATGATGTAATCATGCAAAGTATTGACATTATGCAAACCGAAATTATCAATAACCAGGAAAGTACTGCTAATATCATGATCCGGCCGCCTGTTGAGGAATTTAGTTCAAGGGCGTTTACGAATATCGAAGAAATTATTAAACTTGGGGAGGAAGAAACGAAAAAACTGCTTACTCAAATCAAAGCGATCATCGAACAGTGGAAGGGAAGAACTTAGTTTGCGAAAAAAAATATCGATTACTTCTTTTTTGGTCCTTGTCCTAGTTTTAATTGGCGGTATGTATTTTTCTTTACCTTATTACGTTTCAAAACCGGGCATGGCAAAGGAGCTGGCTCCTATTATTACAGTTGAAAATGGCTATAAGGAACAGGGAAACTTTATGCTGACCACTGTTCGAATGGGCAGGGCAAATATATACTCGTATCTGGAAGCGAAACTGAGAAAATACGAAGAAATTTACCCGATTGACACGATACTGGACAAACAAGAAACAGAGGAAGAATATAATGTCCGGCAGCTTCAACTAATGGCCGCTTCAAAGCTGAATGCCATTGATGTTGCCTATCGCAAAGCCGGTTTGCCGGTTCATTACAAATATAAAGGAATTTATGTTATTCAAGTATATCCGGGAATGCCTGCTGACGGAGTTCTCAAAACAGGTGACCGCATCTTTAAAATAGACGGGCAGCGCTTTTCTTCGTCGGCTCAGTTTATTAAGTATCTTGAAGCGAAGCATGCCGGCGATCAGGTGAAAATCACCTATTCACGGAAAAAAACCGTGAAGACCGTTTCCTTAACCCTAAAGACTTTTAAAGAGGATCCGAAAAGGGCGGGAATTGGGATTGCATTAGTCGATGACAAACAAATCATTGTTGAGCCAAAAGTGAAAGTGAAGACAGATGATATTGGCGGGCCATCTGCAGGCCTGATGTTTTCATTGGAAATATACAATCAGTTGACCAAAGAAGACTTAACAAAAGGGTACAATATAGCTGGAACTGGTACCATTGATATCGATGGAACTGTCGGTCCGATTGGCGGGATTGAGCAAAAAATTGTTGCTGCCGATAAAGCCGGAGCGGAGCTCTTTTTTGCTCCCAATGAAAAAGGTTCAAAGGACTCCAACTATCGGATAGCTGTGAAAACGGCCCGCGATATTAAAACCAAAATGAAAATTATCCCAATTGATACTTTTGATCAGGCAGTTGATTACTTAGAGAAACTCTCTCCCAAAAAATAAGATGGTGTCTCCTCACCATCTTATTTTTGGATGAAAATCGGTGGCTGCTTAAATTCCTGCTGCAGCATTTTATTTCTTTGCCTACTTGGATAAACCATCGCATAGACACGTGCCGCTTTAATATCTTGCTGAATCTCCGTTCCATTATAGGTTGATAGTTTCGTAACCAGTGGTAAGGAAAATTGTTTTTTCATTTTGTTTAAATATTCCTTTCCTGCAGCAGTCATTCCTAACAGTCTTACATAAGCCGCTTTTTCAGAGTTGCGTTTCAATTCTTCTTTTTTTGCATTTGTTAAAATATGAACAGCTAATCTTTGCAGTCTTGTCCACGTATACCGTTTTGTTTTGACTGCTTCCATGTATTCTTGAAAGCTGCTGGATTCAATTGCCGCTTTCGTCAATCTGTTTTCCAACCCTTCTTCCATTTCGTATATTTCTTTAAGTTCTCCGGGTGAGGATGTGATAAGCTGATATTGGAGAAGCTCCCAATAATTTTCCCAGCGATGAAAGCCTCCGTAATGATGTTTATACTCCTGCAATATTTGGTAAGTTGGTTCCGGTACATATTGCTTGATATTCGCCGATTTTGATTCCTCCGCGAATATAGCCTTTCGGATACTGGTTGCGCTAGCAATCGTTTCGGAGGCAAAATGCTCATCGTGATAATCTGCATTTTTTCTGGAAATTGTCAATGGCCGTAGCTTGCTTTTTTGCCGGTTGATTGCCTGTATATACTGGAAACCGAGAATATTATTTGGTTTCGCCAAATCCAAAAAGTTTTCTGAGTCAGCCAGCTCCTGGTAGGAAAGGGCCGTAGCCTTTGGGTAGCTGACACCTGTTTTGATAAAATGTTTGATTTTTTCATTAAAAGGCTGCTGTTTTTCATTTAGAAAAGTAACTGTTCGCAAAAAGGCAGCGATATCACCATTTTCACTGCCGAAACATAAAGATTCACAGCCAGCCGCCTCCAAGATTGAAATGGCGCCATTTGCAAATGTTTCAGCCTTTTGAACGGCGAAACTGTATGGCAATTCAAAAACAAGATCGACTCCGTTAAGTAACGCCATCCGGGTTCGATACCACTTAGAAACAAGAGCGGGTTCACCACGCTGGAGGAAATTTCCGCTCATTACCGCGATGACAACATCTGCATTTGCCGCTTCCTTGGATGCCTGCAAATGAAAGGCGTGACCATTATGAAAAGGATTATATTCAACAATCAAACCAACAGATTTCAAATAGTTTCGCTCCTTTATAAAATAATAATCATTATAACAAATTTTTAATGGGAACGGAGAACGACTGGAAGCGTTTGTAAACAAGCAAGATGGATAGACTATAGTTATCTTATTAAGGCGTCTGCGCTTTTTGCTCTGTAAAGAAATAATATTGACAAAAATTTTATCGAAGGCTATAATTACCTTTGTTGCCTTGGGGTGATTCAAGTGAAATGGACAGTCAGTCAATTACAGAAATATCGTAATAAGGAATTTTTGTTCGATGAAACGATTCAGTTTGATGATCTTAAGCAGGATGATCCAACGATTCGTGAAGTATCGCCAATCCATATCAGTGGACATGGTGATATGGATTCGACGAAAGTTACCTTTCATTTTAAAATTGACGGATATTTAATCCTTCCTTGTTCTCGTACATTAGTGGATGTTAAGTTCCCGATCAATGTCGAAACAACTGAAACCTTCCTTTTTCAAGACTCGTTTGATCGAACTGAAGAGGAAGTTCATCAAGTAAAAGGAGAAGTGATTGATTTAAAACCAATCATCAGAGAAATTCTTTTACTTGAAATACCGATGCAAGTCTTTTGTGACGACGTGGAGACTGAGGAAGCCGCACCACAATCCGGAAAGGATTGGGAGGTTATTTCAGAGGACGCGGAATCAACTAAAATTGACCCAAGACTAGCTGGACTTGCTAAGTTTTTTGATAATAACAATCAAGGAAAAAAGTAAAGAAACATAACCCTGTTTCTTTATGCTTTCTTTATACTCTTTAAGGAGGTGTTGGAAATGGCTGTACCTTTTAGAAGAACTTCTAAAACGGCAAAAAGAAAACGTCGCACTCATTTTAAATTGAATGTTCCTGGTATGGTAGAATGCCCAAACTGCGGTGAAATGAAACTTGCTCACCGCGTTTGCAAAGCTTGTGGAACATACAAAGGAAAAGAAGTAGTTAATGATTAATAACAACTTCGTTTGCAAAGCACAAGGAACTTTTGTCCTTGTGCTTTTGTTGTAAGAAAAACAACTTTTTCCATAAAAAATCTACGATTCTGGAAGGGATGGATGAGGAGAATTGGCTTACACAATTGAAAAAAAGGACAAGGGATATTTATTATTTACAATCACCAGAAGTGAAAAACGTAATGCGATTAATTATGACGTCATGGACGGGCTGGCTCAAGCAATTAGCGAAGCAGTGCGGCCTGACATTAAGGCGCTAGTGATTACGGGTGCCGGGGAACAGGCCTTTTGTTCTGGAGGAGATTTATCCATTTTTCATTCACTTCATACTAAAGAGGAAGCGCTGCCAATGCTTTTAAAAATGGGTAATATTCTCTATTCATTGTTGACTTTACCTAAGCCAACAATTGCTTTAATAAATGGAACAGCCATTGGTGGAGGCTGTGAACTGGCAGCCGCCTGTGACTTTCGCTTGGCAAAGAAAGGAATCAAGGCAGGGTTTGTCCAAGGGAAACAAGCGATAACGACCGGCTGGGGTGGAGGTTCCATCTTAGCCGAAAAATTACCGGCCGCAATTGCTATGAAACTGTTAATAGATGCAGAACTAAATACGGCAGAGTATTTATATGAAGCGGGATTTATCCATTATCTATACGATGGGGATTCAGTTGAAGCTTGTGAATTTTATTTAGAAAAAATGTTAGCGAAAGAGCAAGCTGTATTAGAAGCGTATAAGAAAATCTGGATTGAAAAGTGGCAAGAATCTAAACTGCATGAAAGAATGATGCAAGAGATCAATCGATGTGCCGTATTGTGGGAGAGCGAAGCTCATCACCAATATGTTAAAACATTTATGGAAAAAAAAGTACATAAAGATTGAAAACATGACTTTTCCTTAAGTCTATCTTTTCTAGTAGGAGCATATGTATGATAAAAACACTACTAGGAGGGATATTCCTTATGTCTCAAACCCGACAAGATGCGTGGTCCCAAGACGAGGATTTGTTACTCGCAGAAGTTGTCTTAAGGCATATCCGTGAAGGCGGCACCCAGCTGCAGGCTTTTGAAGAAGTAGGAAAGCAGCTAACCCGAACTGCGGCGGCTTGTGGCTTTCGCTGGAATTCTTATGTGAGAAAGCAATATAAATCAGCTATTGATCTTGCTAAAAAACAACGAAAACGATTGAAACAGCCAGTTTTTGCAAATGAAACTGAAGCCGGCCCAGAAAATGAAAAGGTAAAGCCAGAATTAACAACAGTAATCGAAGAACAAAATAAGGCGGCAATAACCTTTCAGGAGGTAATGGATTTCCTAGAAGAATTACATCGGAAAGCAGAATCACAAGCGATCGTTGCAGGAGAACGAGAAGATTTTGTTGCGAAAATAAAAGACTTGGAAGAGAAAACTTACTATTTGGCTGCTGAAAATGAAAGACTAACAAAAAATCTCAAGGTGATTGAAGAGGATTACCGTTCCTTAATAGAAATTATGGAAAGAGCGAGAAAAATGGTTGTTCTTCAGGAAGATGACAGGCAACAGAAGGTAAAATTCCAAATGGACAAAAACGGTAATCTTGAAAGAATCGAAAAATAGTCAAAAGCGGACGAAAAGTCCGCTTTTAGTTATGTCCAGCTCCACAAGGAATGCTACGGCAGAATAGACATCGCACGAAGGAAAGCGTTAGCTTTTCGAGGAGCGTCTAGCCCCTCGAGGTCAAATAACCTTCTACCCAAAAAGTCAAAATACGAACTTTTAGGGTAGAAGAACATTTGCTTGTCGGGGCTGATCACTAAGGAAAGCTACTGAGAGAATAAGCTTCGCAGGAACAAGCTGTGCTTGTTCCGAAGACGCTTGCGCTTTTCTAATGATGTTGCGCCTCCACACCCTCAGGGTACCAGACAAGCGGATTTTCCCCACGGTCCCGCTCCATTTCATAATCAACACTGGCAAACCCCATCTTTTCCCAGAAACCTCGTGATTGCATTCGTGGATTTGTCTTGATTGGCATTCCAAAGCTTTTAGCAAACTCAACCAGCTGTTTGCCGAAACCTTTTCCCTGATAATCAGGTAAGACCTCAAGTTTCCATAATTCCAGATAATTTTGTGGTGGATAAAAATAACGATCAAATTTTGCATCGATTTGATATAAACTCATGCGGGCGACAAGCTTGTCACCAAAGTAGATTCCGTAAAAGGGGGATTCATTATCGTTGTCAATCATATTTGCTTCAAGATCTTCCAGCATTGAAAGTTCCTGAATTCCATATTCTTTAAATTTTTTAAATTCTTCCAGTGTTTTAAAGTTAATTTTTAATTTTTCCACATTTGTCCCCATATTACCCCTCCTGTAACCTCGCGTATTGTTTGAATATCTTTACTTTCTGTTGAATACCATGAAGTGAATCATGTTCACATTATTCAAAATGGAGTAATTTAATTATATAACAATAGCACAGAAATTTCCTCTAGGAACATCGGAAACGTTTTCAAAAAAATGCAGGAAATTATTGTGAGTGTGTAGAAATTTATTATCTGAAGAGCAACGGGGAAAAGAAAGGGGAAAAAGAATGCAGAAAATTCTAATAGCCAATCGGGGAGAAATTGCCCTTCGAATTATCAAGACTTGTCAAGCGATGGGAATAGAAACGGTTGCTGTATACTCTGAAGCCGATAAAGATATGCCCTTCGTAAAGGCAGCCACTAAGGCAGTATGTATTGGTGAACCGCCAGTTAACAAATCCTATCTACAAGCTGATAAAATATTGCAAGCTGCCATCGCTGAAGGAGCGGACGCCATTCATCCGGGTTACGGCTTTTTATCGGAAAACGCAGCATTTGCAAGACAAGTGATTGAGGCAGGACTTATTTTTATTGGCCCAAGTCCTGCAACAATTGAATTAATGGGTGATAAAATTATTTCCAGAAAAACGATGGAACAGGCCGGAGTTCCAGTAGTGCCTGGCAGCGGTGAGGGATTAAAATCAATGGAGGAGGCAATAAACTTAGCCGAAACCATTGGTTATCCGATTATGCTAAAGGCAAGCGGGGGAGGCGGCGGCATCGGTATGGTTCTTTGTGAAAATGAGCAGGCACTTAAGAATTCATATGCGTCAACGAAATCTAGAGCCCTGACTTATTTCGGCTCGGATGAGGTATTTATCGAAAAATATATCGCTAATGCCAGACACATAGAAGTTCAGATATTTGGTGATCAGCAGGGAAATATTGTTCACCTGTTTGAAAGAGACTGTTCTATTCAAAGAAGACATCAAAAGGTCATTGAGGAGTCGCCGTCCCCATTTCTTTCTGACTCTGTCCGCCGGAGAATGTATGATACAGCAGTAAAAGCAGCACAAGCTGTAAAGTACTCAAATGCTGGTACGATTGAATTTATTGTAGATGAACAAGAAAACTTCTATTTTCTTGAAATGAATACGAGATTGCAAGTAGAGCATCCTGTCACAGAAATGATTACTGGGCTGGATTTGGTTAAATGGCAAATTCTCGCTGCAAGAGGAGAATGTTTACCATTATTACAGCCGGAGATTTTTTCAGCGGGCCATGCGATAGAATTTCGACTCTATGCAGAAGATCCGGTTCGTTTCTTCCCTTCGCCCGGTAAAATGACTACTTTTAAGTGGGAAGAGGGACCTGGCATCCGGATTGATTTCGGTTACCAGGAAGGTGGAACGGTTACGCCATTTTATGATCCAATGATTGCAAAATGTATTTTTTATGGTGAGACAAGAAAACAAGCATTAGCAGCAGCGGAAGGCTTTTTTCACAAGTTGAAAATAGAAGGGATTAAAACAAATGCCCCGTTATTCCTAGCGGTACTTTCAAATAATGACTTTCTTAATGGGCAGTATACTACAAGTTTTTTAGCTAATAGGAGAGTATAAAATTTTTCCAAATTTTATACTCCTATGTCGCATAAATTCAACTCCGCCTCTGTCTTCGTCCATATGGACTTGTCAGTCGGCGAGTTTTCATTTAACGAAAAAATTCGTGAACTAGGGGAGTGGAAGATAATGAAAGAAATCACAGCGTCAATGGCTGGCACAGTATTGAAGGTTTTTGTCAAGACAGGCGATGATGTCCTTCCGGGCCAAGAGGTGTTAATGTTGGAATCAATGAAAATGGAAATTCCAATTGAAAGCAGCACGGAGGGAGTAGTGAAAGAGTTAAAGGTGAATATTGGTGATTTTGTCAATGAAGGAGATACTTTAATCGTATTGGTGTAGGAGCTAAGCAAGCGCTTGGCTTTGAAGGATCGCAAGTAGACGAAAAGAAAATAGAAATCCCTTGTCAAGTGAATTTGGCAAGGGATTTTTTCCTGAACCATTCAACATACTGATATATTTTGGTAAAATACGTTTATAACAAGCTATTAAAAGAGGGATCCAAATGAAGGTTGGCGTGGTTGGAGCAGGATCTATTGGTTTATTATTTGCTGCCTATTTAAGTAGAAAATTTGATGTCACTGTTTATACGAGAACAAAAGCGCAGGCGAAAGAAATAAATACACATGGTATTTTAGTGAAAAAAGGGGCTGGCAGGAAGGAATATCTTGTTAACGCATTACCTTTTGGAGAGTGGCAAGCCAGAGAGGATTTATCGATTATCACTGTCAAGCAGTATCAGCTTGCCGGGATTTTAGCAAAAATAAATCAATGGTCAGCTTTACCAAAAAATCTTTTATTTTTGCAAAATGGAATGGCCCATTTACAACAGATCGAGACAATCTTGAACGGTAATCTATTTGTCGGTTCCGTTGAACATGGGGCGACCAGAGAAAATTTCAATACGGTGAGCCATAATGGAATGGGGGTTACCAATGTTGCTGTTTTTAGAGGTGATTTGCAGCCGTTAAGGCAGTTTATTGCTGCCGCTCCCAAAGACTTTCCCTTTGTATATCAGGAGCAGTATAATCAGATGCTAGTAAAGAAACTAATTGTTAATGCCGTGATAAACCCCTTAACCGCCATTCTGGAGGTAAATAACGGCGCACTTATTGATAATTTCTATTATTATCAGGTGGCAGAAAAACTATTCAAGGAAATAACGTTGATTTTAGCGCTGAAAAACGAATCGGAATATTTCCAACAAGTACTGGATATTTGTCGGAAAACGGCTGACAACCGGTCCTCCATGTTAAAAGATATTGAGGCTAATAGAGTGACGGAAATCAACGCGATTTTAGGTTATATTTTAGCGGAAGCCAAAAAACAGAAAAAAGAAGCTCCACTGTGCCAAAGCCTATATTTACTCATTAAAGGTAAGGAAACGAATAAGGGAGGGATAGTAGCTTGACTGGTATCCTCTCAACCATTCTTACATTACTATTTTTCATCCCGATTTTAGGGTTTATTGTCATTTTTATCATTTATAAATTATTCTCTAAGAATACCCGCCATTCTGTACATAAAGCGCTTGATTTAACAACCATATTCTTTATCATCTCGGTTCATTTTTTACTTAAAACGATTTGGGGTCATTCATTTTTTGTCCTTATCATCTTGGTCATGATTGTGACTGCTATGGCTTTTGTGGTAGTCCACTGGAAGGTGAAAGGTGAAATTGATTTCACCAAGGTAATGAAGGGGTTCTGGAGGTTTACTTTTCTCTTTTTCTTTATTTTGTATGTTGGATTAACACTTTATGGATTAATGGAACGTGCGCTCTTCTTTACTTTTTCGTCCTAAAAAACGAAGCAAAGTTTTTTTTAAAATCGCGGCTAAATGGTATACTTCTATGGAGAATGAATTTGTTGACCAGAAAGGAAGTACATGAATGGAGATCCTGAATCTCTCTTTACCTGCAACCAACCGGTTTGCTTCGAATTATTTGCAACAATCAACGAGCGTTATGCCGTTTTTTCATTATTCGTATAATGATGCAAATGAAAGTCTAAACAGATTATCTGAATTAAGTGACCGCCCGTTTCCGCGGAACGAGGTGGCTCAACATATTGAACAGTTTATGAAGCCTTACCCATCTTCAAAGGCTGTTACCAACTCTCTTGACAAGCTTAAACAACAAAATAGCGTCGTTGTGATAGGCGGACAACAGGCGGGAATTTTGACAGGGCCACTTTATTCGATACATAAAATTATTTCCATTATCAAATTGGCAGAACAAAAGGAAAAAGAACTGGGTGTTCCTGTTATTCCCGTTTTTTGGATTGCTGGTGAGGATCATGATTTTCAAGAAGTAAATCACGTTTATATACCGGTCAATGAGAAAATCGATAAATGGACCTATCCGGAAAAAGTTTGGCAAAAGAAAATGGTGTCCGATATTCAGTTGGATAAGGAAGTTTGTCTCTCCTGGGTAGAAAAAGTGATCGAAATGTTCGGGGAAACAGATTATACCAATATGTTATTAGAATTTGCCATCGAGCAGCTTAATAGATCGACTACGTTTGTTGACTTCTTTGCCAATATTATCATGGAATTGTTTAAGGATGATGGACTCTTAATCGTTGATTCCGGAAATCCGGATTTTCGTCAACTGCAAAAAGAATTTCTCGTCAGGCAAATTGAACATCGTGAAGCGATTACCTCTTCATTATTAAAACAGCAACAGGAAATTGAAAAACAAGGGTTTCCGATTACGATCGATTCCAGTGAACACGCCGCAAACCTATTTTATTATGACACTAAACATCAGGAACGGATATTGCTCGAATATAATCATGATAACGATCGTTTCGTGGGGAAAAATGGTGCGATTTCTTTTTCAAAACAGGATTTAGTGGAACTGGCAAGCAGTAATCCTTCCGTTTTAAGTAATAATGTGGTAACGAGACCGTTAATGCAGGAGTGGTTATTTCCAACCATTGCCTTCATTGGGGGACCTGGAGAAATATCATATTGGGCAGAATTAAAACAGGTTTTTGAACATTTTCAAATCAAGATGCCGCCCATTGTACCTAGATTAAATATCACTTTCTTGGATCGATCGGTGGAAACAGATTTAGCGGAATTAAATTTAAGCCTATCTGCAGTGCTTCAGTCGGGCACAAATGATGCCAGAAACAAATTTCTCGAATCCATTGTTGATAAAGAGATTGATGGGTTATTTTCGGCTGCAAGGGATCAATTAGTAAAGCAGTACAAGGAAATTGAGGCGAAAACAGTTGAAGTAAACCGGGGACTGCTGCCGCTATTAAAGAAGAATGAAGCTTTTTTACTTAAGGAAATGACCTTCATGCAAACAAAACTTGAGGAAGCGGTTAAATTAAAACATGATGTCATATTGAAAAAATTCTCCCGTGTTGACTTAGCCTTGCGACCGAACGGACATCCGCAGGAAAGAGTATGGAATATCTTTGCCTACTTAAATCAATATGGATTAACTTTTATTAGAGATTTAATGAACTTAACCTATACCTTTGACGGCAGTCACAAGGTCATTAAATTATAGCCAAAACTCCACAATTGATGTGGGGTTTTTTATTTTTTTAAAGACACTCGTCCCCGTCAAAGATTCAAAAAAATATTATTTTAAAGAGGATTTTTTTATATACAAGGCGAATAGTTAAAAAAATGGGTGGTGGAAAGTGGGGGAATGTGGTACATTTTTATTAGAAAGTGGGGGTAGTGGGTATGTTTATGGGTGAATACCATCATAACATTGATAATAAAGGCAGACTGATAGTGCCCTCCAAATTCCGTGATGATCTTGGTGAAATGTTTATTATCACGAGAGGTTTGGACCAATGTTTGTTTGGTTACCCGATATCAGAGTGGAAGCTGATTGAAGAAAAGCTAAAAGCTTTACCTCTTACGAAAAAAGATGCCCGCGCCTTTACTCGTTTTTTCTTCTCAGGGGCAACTGAGAGCGAACTTGATAAACAGGGAAGAATTAATATCCCTGCACCACTTTTGCAATATGCGAAATTGGACAAGGAATGTGTGATTTTAGGTGTTTCCAATCGAATCGAAATTTGGAGCAAACAGATTTGGGAAGACTATTTTTCACAGTCTGAAGAGTCTTTTGCGGAAATTGCAGAAAATATGATTGGCTTTGATATTTAATGGGTAGGTTATGGAAATATATTTTCTGACAGATTTGATTGGAAAAGGTGGTACAAAAGATGTTCGATCATACAACTGTGTTACTTGAAGAAGCTGTAAATGGACTTAATATTAAAGCAGACGGGATTTATGTCGACTGTACATTAGGTGGAGCCGGACATAGCTCCTCGATTCTTTCAAAGCTTACGGCGGGTGGAAAGCTGTATGCTTTTGATCAAGAATGAAACCGCAATTGAACATGCCAGAAAAAAACTGATGAATGTTGGGAATCCATTTGAAATTATTAAGAGCAATTTTATTCATTTGCAGGAAGAACTCGAAAGCCGAGGAGTTTTAAAAGTAGATGGTATTCTTTATGACCTCGGTGTTTCGTCACCGCAATTAGATACACCGGAAAGAGGCTTTAGTTACCATCATGATGCGCCCTTAGATATGAGGATGGACAAAGACGCACACTTTTCAGCTTATGATGTTATTAATGATTGGGCATATGAAGACTTGGTTCGCATTTTTTTTCGCTATGGTGAGGAAAAATTCTCTAAACAAATTGCCAGAAGGATTGAAGCAGCTAGAGAGAAAAAACCGATTGAATCGACCGGAGAACTGGTCGAATTGATTAAAGAAGCCATTCCTGCGCCTGCCAGAAGGAAAGGCGGTCACCCGGCAAAACGGATTTTTCAAGCGGTGAGAATAGCAGTGAATGATGAATTGGCCGTATTTGAACAATCTCTTCATCAAGCCATTGAACTTTTAAAACCAAATGGAAGAATTTGTGTGATTACTTTTCATTCTCTAGAGGATAAAATTTGTAAAGCGGCTTTTAAACATGCAAGCACTACTCCGGATTTGCCTCCAGGCCTTCCTGTTATTCCTGATGAATACAAGCCTATTTTGAAATTAATCACAAGAAAACCAATCCTCCCGTCCGAGGAAGAGCTGGAACGAAATAATCGAGCGAGATCGGCAAAGCTGCGGATTGCCGAAAAATTATAAAGAATAATCTGGAGGGGAAATATGTGAGTAATCTTGCCAGGGAAATTCAACAGCAACGGGTGGAACAAACAGTTCAAGAACAAAGACAAATAAAAATTAGAAAGTCTTGGCTGACACCAGGGGAAAAAATTATTGGTGTCGCCTTTGCCGGATTAGTTTGTTTTGGGGCTGTGCACATTATCTCCAATCAAACACAAATTTATCAGATTAACCAAGATATCCAAAAAGTTGAAGCAAAGATTAATGAACAGGAAAAACTTAATGGCGATTTGCAGGTTCAAGTAAAAAATTTAAGTAAATATGAACGAATTTATAAAGAGGCTAAAAAGATGGGTCTTGAAATAAACAATAACAACGTCAAGGTAGTGCCGGAAAAATGAACAAAAAGCAACCATATATTAATGTTGGAGCAGCGATATTGTTTGTAATATTCGGTCTGCTCTTTTTTGTAGTACTTTGCAGATATTTTTCTATTCAAATCACCGGGGAAGCAGCAGGACAGCCTCTTGCGGCAAAAGCACAACAAAAATACAGCCACAGTGAAATCTTGCAGGCGTCAAGAGGAGAAATCCTTGACCGCAATGGAGAAATTGTGGCTGAAGATACCTCATCCTATAAATTAGTAGCGATCTTAAGTAAAAAGATGACGACAGATTCGAAAAAGCCAAGACATGTCAAAGATCCGGAAAAAACAGCCAAAGAATTGGCGAAGGTTATCAAGAATGAATGAAACAAAGATTTATCGCATCTTAACAAATGGGATTAAGAGAAACCAATTCCAGGTTGAATTTGGTAAAGCGGGAAAAGATATCAGCTTTGAAACAAAGACAAAGATTGAGAAACTGCATTTGCCAGGAATCATTTTTCAACGCGATTCGCAACGCTACTATCCCAATGGGGTGTTTGCTTCCCATGTGGTTGGTTATGTTGATCAGGTTCAACAAAAAGATAAAACTTATAAAACCATTGGCCAAATGGGAATTGAGAAATCATATGATAAGGTATTGGCCGGGAAGAACGGCAAAATGAATTATGAAAGCGACGTCTGGGGGTACCTGCTGCCGGATAAAAAAGAAACCATAACTCCGCCACAAAACGGAAAAGATATTTATCTAACGATTGATAAAAAAATACAGACATTTTTAGAAGATGCTATGGATAAGGTTGTTAACAAATATCAACCGCAAAAAATTATCGCGATTGTGGCCGATCCGAAAACCGGAGACATATTAGCGATGGGACAGCGGCCAACATTCGATCCAAAAACAAAGGATGGCATTAATCAAAGCTGGCATAATGAGGCGATTGAAACATCTTATGAACCAGGCTCAACGATGAAAATTTTTACGCTTGCTGCAGCTGTTCAGGAAAAAGTATTTAATCCAAATGAAACCTATCAGTCCGGTTCCTATCGGGTTACCAGTAAGGATCGACCTATCCATGATCACAACTATATAGGCTGGGGACCCATTACCTTTTTGGAAGGTGTCCAGCGGTCTTCCAATGTCGCATTTGCCAAAATTGCCAAAGAAAAACTAGGCTTTGACCGGCTTCGGGAGTATCTATCAAAATTTGGTTTTGATAAACCTACTGGTATTGAACTTCCTGATGAAACATCTGGGAAAATTCAATTTACCTATCCAATTGAGAAAATTACGACTGCCTATGGGCAAGGGACGGCGATTACCGCGATTCAGCAAATACAGGCAGCAACCGCGATTGCCAATGATGGAAAAATGGTAAAGCCACATATTGTCAAAAAAATTGTTGACCCTAGAACGCGAAAAACAGTTGAAGAAACCACCCCGGAAGTTGTTTCAACTCCGATCTCTGCGGAAACTGCCAAAACAGTTCGGGATTATCTGGAAACGGTTGTCACTTCTCCGAAAGGAACAGGGGGACGTTATAAACTCGACGGTTACAGCGTAGCTGGGAAAACGGGAACAGCCAATATTCCGGGCCCTAATGGCCGCTATTTATCCGGTGCTAACAATTATATTTTTTCATTTTTAGGAATGGCACCAAAAGAAGATCCCAAATTAATTGTTTATGTGGCTGTTCAACAACCAAGGTTAACGGGCATAGAAGCAGGTCAAGGGGCGATTCCGGTTTCCGCTATTTTTAATCCGGTGATGCAAAATAGCCTGCAATATTTTAACATTCAGCCATCCAATATTGAAAAGCCAGTCTTTAAAAAGCTGTCCGATTTTGATGGGAAATCGGTAGCAGAAACGGTAAAAACCTTAAAAGAAGAAGGTTATCAAGTGGAAGTACTTGGAAAGGGTGAGGATGTAACCGGTCAGCTTCCAAAGCCGGGAACCACTGTTTTAGAAGGGGAGAAGGTTATCCTTCGAACAAATGGTGCTTTGACTGTCCCGGATATGACGAATTGGTCATTAAGAGATGTAATGAAGGTAGCCCAATTAACGGGCTTAAAACTAAGCACAAAGGGTAAGGGGTATGTAACCGCCCAAAATATTAAACCAAAAGCACTTGTTCATCAAGGGGATTTCTTAATTGTTACCCTAAAGACTCCTGAAGAAGAGTGGCAAGCAGACAATAAGTCTGTCAAAAATAAAGCAAATTCCTCAGATGAAAATAAAGATGGAGTTATTCAGGATTGATGGAAATCCCGCTGAAACATGCGGGATTTTTTTGCTGTCATTCTTGATTCCGGTCTATAGGAAAAAGTACAAGCATATAAATGAACGATACTGTAAAGGAGGATCGTTCAAAATATGCGTGTTTCCAATGTAACTGTCCGTAAACGTCTGTTAATTGCATTGATTGTTGGGGTTCTTATTTTTTTAGTTATCGATGTTCGCTTAGGTTATGTACAATTTTATCTTGGCAATATGCTGACTGACCGGGCAAAAGACTCGTGGAGCCGAAATATTCCTTTTGAACCTGAGCGTGGACGAATCATTGACCGCAACGGGGTCCCATTGGCAACCAATATTAGTGCCCCAACCGTCTGGGTTGTCCCTAGGCAGATCAAAGATCCGGCTTCCACAGCTGAAAAGCTAGCCGAGGTGCTAAACATGTCCAAAGAGAAGGCTTACCGAGAGATTACCCAACAGGAAAGAATTGTTCGGATTAAGGAAGGGAGAAAAATTTCCCATCAAAAGGCTAAACAGATTAGGGCCCTTAGTCTTGACGGTGTTTATATCGGCGAAGACTCAAAGCGCCATTATCCCAATGGCAGCTATCTTTCCCATGTTCTTGGGTTCGCCGGAGTGGACAACCAGGGATTAATGGGTTTGGAGAAATATTATGATAAAGAGTTAAGCGGCAAACGTGGCTCGGTTAAATTTTATGCCAATGCAAAAGGGGAACGAATGAATGATATGGCCGATGATTATGACCGTCCGACAAACGGGCTTGATCTAAAGCTGACCATCGATTCTAAAATTCAAAAAATTATTGAAAGAGAGCTGGATATTGCGGAAGCGACCTATAATCCAGATGGCATTATTGCCATTGCCATGAACCCCAATAATGGTGAAATATTAGCGATGTCAAGCCGGCCAACTTTTGATCCTGCGAAATTTCAGAGTGTTCCGCAGGAAGTCTATAACCGCAATCTTCCGGTGTGGATGACCTACGAACCTGGTTCCACATTTAAAATAATTACCCTTGCCGCCGCATTGGAGGAGGGCAAAGTTAACCTGGAAAAAGAACATTTTCATGATTCCGGTTCCGTTCAAGTAGCAGGAGCGAGGTTAAAATGCTGGAAAAGAGGCGGCCATGGAGATCAAAGCTTTTTAGAGGTTGTCGAAAATTCCTGTAACCCGGGGTTTGTTGAGTTAGGAGAAAGATTAGGCAAGGAAAAATTGTTTAAATATATTAAAGATTTTGGCTTTGGTCAAAAAACAGGAATTGATTTACAAGGAGAAGGAACAGGAATACTATTTAATATGGATCGGGTTGGACCGGTAGAACTGGCGACGACTGCATTTGGACAGGGTGTTTCGGTAACGCCGATTCAGCAGGTGGCGGCGGTTGCCGCAGCCGTCAATGGCGGCACATTATATAAGCCGTTTATTGCAAAGGAGTTAATTGATCCTGTGACTGGGGAAATCGTTATGCGAAATACTCCGGTTGCAAAAAGGAAGGTTATCTCTGAAAAAACTTCCAAGGAAATCCGCCATGCCCTCGAAAGTGTAGTTGCTCAAGGAACGGGCGGTAACGCCTTTGTAGAATCCTATCGGGTCGGTGGAAAAACTGGTACAGCGCAAAAGGCACAAGGCGGAAGATATCTGGAAAATAACTTTATTGTCTCATTTATTGGCTTTGCCCCGGCTGATGATCCACAAATCGTTGTCTATGTGGCCGTTGATAATCCTAAAGGGGTAAGAGCGTTCGGGGGCACAATTAGTGCACCAATTGTCGGTAATATCATGAAGGATAGTTTGAACGCAATGGGTGTGAAGCCAAGGAAAGGCCAAATTAATAAAGAAATAAAGTATCCGAACACTCCTTTGATAGAACTGCCTGACTTTGTTGGACTAAAGAAGAATGAACTTCAGCAGCAGCTCGTTAATTTAAGAATAGATGCAAGTGGCGAGGGTGATATTGTGGTTAGGCAGTCTCCAGAGCCGGGGACAAAAGTAAAGCAAGGAGCAAAAATTCGCCTCTACTTTGGCAAAGCGGAGGAATGAAATGGTGAAGGGGGGAGGCGGCACAATTTAGGCCCTCCTTTTTTTATATACTCACCAATAAACAAAATAGCAAAAAAAGATTTTTTCATGTAAAATAAGGTGAAACTTTCGTCAGAAGTTATAAATTGAAATCTTTTGACAAAATGTAGGTCATGAGAGGATTTGAGGAAAAATGAAATTGCAACAGCTGCTTACCCATTTACATCCTTTAGTTCCCTTCACAGAAGAGAATCCGGAAATAACATCGATTGAAAACGATCATCGAAAGGTACAAAAGGGAAGCTTATTTGTTTGTATTAAAGGTTATACCGTTGATGGGCATCATTTTGCCGAATCAGCTGTAAAAAGCGGTGCAGTCGCTGTACTTGCGGAAAGGCCGCTTGAGCTTGCTGTACCGGTAATTACTGTAAAAGATACTCTCCGCGCCATCGCGGTTCTGGCAGATGTCTTTTACGGTCAGCCGACGCAACAGCTGCATTTAATCGGAATTACTGGAACGAATGGAAAAACGACCACAAGCCATTTAATTGAAAAAATATTTGCCGATCATGGGCAAAAAACAGGGCTTATTGGTACGATGTATACAAAAATAGCAGATAAAACAATTGAGACAAAAAATACTACTCCTGAGAGTCTGACGCTGCAAAAAACCTTCCGGCAAATGGTCGAAGAAGGTGTCGAGATGGCAGTTATGGAGGTGTCTTCCCATGCCTTGGATTTGGGGAGGGTACATCGCTGTGATTATGATGTTGCTGTTTTTACCAATTTAACCCAAGACCACCTTGATTATCATAAAACGATGGAAGAATACAAACGGGCCAAAAGCTTGTTATTTTCCCAGCTAGGAAATTCGTTTAACTTAAAAAAGCCCAAATTTGCCATTTTAAATGCCGATGACCCGGCTTCAGAGCTGTTTAAAAAATCCACCGCTGCCCATGTATATACATATGGAATTGATCATCCGGCCGATATTCAGGCTGTTAATATCGAAATGACGACAACAGGAACAGGCTTTGATTTACTCGTCGGAAAGGATAAATACCCTGTACATCTGCAGCTGCTGGGGAAATTTAGTGTCTACAATGTTTTGGCAGCTATCTCCGCTGCACTTGTTTCCGGAATACCTGTCCTTGAGGCGATTGCTTCGATTGAAAAAGTCAATGGTGTTGCAGGACGATTCGAACTTGTGAAGGCCGGCCAGGATTTTACCGTGATCGTCGATTATGCCCACACACCTGACAGCCTTGAGAATGTGTTAAAAACAATAGAGCATTTTGCCAAGAAAAAAGTATTTGTTGTTGTTGGCTGCGGCGGCGACAGGGACCGAACGAAACGTCCATTAATGGCGCAAATAGCTTGCAGGTATGCAACCAATCCAATCTTCACTTCTGATAATCCCAGAAGTGAAGACCCGATGGCCATTTTAAAGGAAATGGAAGCAGGGGTACAAGGCGAGGATTATTTAGTCATCCCTGATCGAAAGGAAGCCATCAACTATGCAGTGAAGCAGGCTGAAACGGGAGATGTCGTGTTAATAGCCGGGAAAGGACATGAAACATATCAGATTATTGGCAATGAGGTTCATGACTTTGATGATCGGCTTGTTGCCAGGGGAGCAATAGAGGAGAGATAAGAAAATGTATTTGGCACTTCTCGATTTAATGGATTTATTTCCTGAGAAACATGGGGTTGAAACGAATATTTTGTTTCAGACGGTTAGTGATCAGGCAAATATTCTCCAGCCAAAGGGTTTATTTATACCGATACCGCTTAATAATCAGCCAAATGAATTGTCATTGGCAATTGAAAATGGGGCTGTTGCCGCCCTCTGGGAGCAGGGGAAGAGCTTGCCCCGCTATACGCCAAATCAATTCCCAGTATTTTTTACCACGGATTTGGCTGAAGCAACCAGAAAAATACTTTTACGCTATATAGAGAATTTAAACGGGGAAATAGATAATAAAATGGAACGAACAAACTTTAAATTTATCAACAAAAAACTTCTTAATAAAAATAATAAGACATATGATATTGCTGTAATGTTAAATAAAATTGCCAAAGTTCAAGCCCAAAATTCGGAAAGGAGGGGATAAAATGCTGGAGCAAGTTATTATTTTCACGATCATCATGGCTTTTCTCATTACGGTATTGCTTTCTCCGATTTTTATTCCCTTCCTTCGAAGATTAAAATTTGGACAAAGCATTCGTGAAGAAGGACCAAAATCGCATCAAAAAAAATCAGGTACGCCTACAATGGGTGGAATCATGATCTTATTTTCGATTGTGATCACAACGATTGTGATGACTGGAAAGTTTTCGGAACCAACCGTAAAAACATATTTGCTGCTATTCGTAACGCTCGGATTTGGATTATTAGGATTTTTGGATGATTTTATCAAGGTCGTGATGAAGCGTAACTTAGGGTTGACCTCAAAGCAAAAACTTTTAGGACAAATTATTATTTCGGTCATCTTTTATCTAGTTTATATCCAAAAAGGGTTTTCAACGGAAATCAGCATTCCTTTTACTGATTCAAGTATTGATTTAGGCTGGTTTTTCGTCTTTTTCATCGTTTTTTGGTTAGTTGGCTTTTCCAACGCTGTTAATTTAACCGATGGACTTGATGGTTTGGTGTCAGGCACCGCGGCGATTGCTTTTGGGGCATTTGCCGTCCTCGCCTGGAGTCAGCTCCAAATGGATATTGCGATTTTTTCTGTTGCTGTTGTTGGTGCTGTCCTTGGTTTTTTGGTTTTCAATGCACATCCGGCAAAGGTGTTTATGGGCGATACCGGATCGCTTGCGCTCGGAGGGGCAATTGCAGGGATTGCCATTTTAACGAAGCTCGAACTGTTACTCATTATTATTGGCGGTGTGTTTGTCATTGAAACACTGTCCGTTATTCTCCAAGTTGCCTCGTTTAAAATGACTGGCAAGCGTATTTTCCGAATGAGCCCGTTGCATCATCATTATGAACTTGTCGGCTGGTCGGAATGGAGAGTTGTGGTTACTTTTTGGTCAGTTGGATTAATCCTTGCTATTTTAGGAATCTATATCGAGGTGTGGTTGTAATTGAAGCAGATTAAGACGTATCATCATAAAAAAATTCTCGTATTAGGTTTAGCAAAAAGCGGCGTAACAGCTGCCGCTTTATTACATAGGCTTGGCGCTTTTGTTACGGTAAATGATAAAAAGCCTTTTTCGGAAAATCCCGAGGCTCAAGGGCTGCTGGAGCAAGGCATTAAGGTGATTTGCGGAGAACACCCAGTCGAGCTGCTCGACGAAGGGTTTGAGCTGATTGTTAAAAATCCTGGAATTCCCTATGAAAACCCAATGATCCAAACCGCTTTGGATAAGGGGATTCCGGTGATTACGGAAGTGGAGCTCAGCTTTCAAATATCCGAAGCGCCGTTTATCGGAATAACCGGCACAAATGGAAAAACAACAACGACAACGTTAATTTTTGAGATGTTGAAAGCCGGAAATAAAAAGCCATTAATTGCCGGTAATATCGGCACAGTTGCTTCTGGTGTTGCCGAAGAAGCAACAAGGGAAAATACCATTGTCATTGAATTATCATCCTTCCAATTGATGGGGGTTGCTGCCTTTAATCCGAAAATCGCCGTGATCACAAATATTTATGATGCCCACCTTGATTATCACGGAAGCAAAGAAGCTTATATAAAGGCAAAAGCAAATATTACTAAAAATCAGACAGAAGATGAATATTTAATTGTCAATGCGGACCAAAATGAAACGATCGAAATTGCCCGTCAATCAAAAGCACAAATTATTCCTTTTTCGACGAAGAAGATTGTCGACAATGGTGCCTATATACGTGAAGGATGGGTCTGGTTTCGCGGAGAAAAAGTGGTCGCGGTTGAAAAGGTAGCAACAAATATTGAAAATATTTTATGTGCTGTCGCTGCTGCAAAACTTTCAGGTGTAGAGAATAGTGCCATTTCACAAGTGCTTAAGTCATTTACAGGGGTGAAACACCGCCTGCAATTTGTCGCCGAACGAGCAGGTAGAAAATTTTATAATGACTCAAAGGCAACGAATATGATTGCTACCATCAATGCTCTTACCGCTTTTGACACTCCGGTGATCCTGCTTGCAGGGGGTCTTGACCGCGGTAATGAATTTGATGACCTGATCCCTTATTTGCAAAATGTTAAAGTACTGATAACCTTTGGGCAGACTGCCCCTAAGCTGGAACGGGTTGGGAAATTGGCCGGAATAAAAAAAATAGAGCGTGTCGATAATGTTGATAAGGCAGTACCTGTGGCGTTCGCCTACTCGGAGCCAGGTGATGTCATTTTGTTATCTCCTGCCTGCGCCAGCTGGGATCAATATAAAACTTTTGAAGTCCGGGGAGACATTTTTATTGAAGCGGTGCATAAGCTTAAGTAAGGGCTTGGCCCACTTTCTGTTCACAATGGTGGTGCGCTAGCCTGATAAACTTGTTAGTAGAGGTGTATAGTGTGCCGACAAAGAGAACAGCTCCCGACTTTATTTTAATACTTGTAACCTTTACACTGCTGGCCATAGGTCTTATTATGGTGTACAGCGCAAGCGCAATTTGGGCCGAATATAAGTTTCATGACTCCTTTTTCTTTGCCAAAAGGCAGACCCTTTTTGCTGTTATTGGTGTACTGGCGATGTTTTTTATCATGAATATTAACTACTGGACATGGCGAACATGGGCAAAGGCGATTTTAATTGTTTGTTTCGTGTTGTTGATTTTGGTGCTTATTCCCGGAATTGGCAATGTGCGAAATGGCTCGCGAAGTTGGATTGGGGTCGGTGCTTTTTCGATTCAGCCTTCAGAATTCATGAAGCTGGCGATGATTGCTTTTCTTGCCAAATTTCTGTCTGAACGGCAAAAGCAGATTACCTCGTTTAAGAACGGCCTCGTACCTTCTCTGGGAATTGCTTTTCTTGCATTCGCCATGATTATGCTGCAACCGGATTTGGGTACCGGCACGGTCATGATCGGAACATGTGTAGTGATGATTTTTATTGCTGGTGCCAGGATTAGCCACTTCGCATTTTTGGGATTATTGGGAGTGGCCGGTTTTGTTGCTCTCATTGTGTCGGCTCCTTATCGGATCAAACGAATTACCTCGTTTCTCGATCCGTGGTCAGACCCGCAGGACAGCGGCTTTCAAATTATTCAATCACTTTATGCGATTGGTCCGGGTGGTTTGTTTGGTCTAGGTCTCGGCGAGAGCAGGCAAAAGTTTTTTTATTTGCCGGAACCGCAAACGGATTTTATCTTTGCGATTCTTTCTGAAGAATTAGGCTTCATCGGGGGATCGTTTATCATCCTGTTATTTGCCCTGCTTTTATGGCGGGGGATTCGCATCGCCTTAGGTGCTCCTGATTTATATGGCAGCTTTCTTGCGGTGGGGATTATTGCCATGGTTGCCATTCAAGTGATGATAAACATTGGTGTTGTTACCGGCCTGATGCCGGTTACCGGGATTACCCTGCCATTTTTAAGCTATGGAGGGTCATCGTTGACATTAATGTTAATGGCCATCGGCGTTCTCTTGAATATTAGCCGTTATTCCAGATATTGAAGAATACCCTGTTATTGGCAGGGTTCTTTTTAGCCGATAGGAAAGTATAAAAACTTTCCTATTAGGCATAAGTGCAACTACGCCTCTGTCTTCGCCCTTTAAGGCTCGCCAATCGGCGAGTTTTCTTTATGAAAAAAGGGACATTTAGATGTTTTTCATTAAAAATGAGTAACATTATTTTTTCATAGGCTTTTTTTCAATCCTTTTTATAGTAGAATGTGTTTAGAATAGTGGTGTAATGCGCCATATAGTTTTTGAGGTGAGGAAATGAAGATCGTTGTCAGCGGTGGGGGAACTGGTGGACATATTTATCCTGCACTCGCATTAATCAGGGAAATTCAAAAGGTAAATAAAAATGTAGAGTTTCTATATATAGGTACGCAGAATGGACTGGAAAGTAAGCTTGTACCACGTGAGAATATTCCGTTTAAGTCAATTCATATTACCGGTTTCAAACGAAAGCTCTCCTTTGAGAATGTTAAGACAGTCTTTCGATTCTTAAAAGGAGTTCAAGACAGTAAAAAAATGCTGAAGGATTTTAATCCGGACATTGTGATCGGAACCGGCGGTTATGTTTGCGGACCTGTAGTATATGCTGCAGCCAAGCGGCGAATTCCGACGGTTATCCATGAGCAAAACAGTGTTCCCGGTCTTACAAATAAGTTCTTAAGCCGTTATGTAAATAAGATTGCGATTTGCTTTGAGGAGGCAAAGGAGTTTTTTCCAAGCGAAAAAACGGTTTTCACCGGAAATCCCCGTGCTTCTGAAGTTACAGGAAAAGATGGAATGAAAGGACGGTTATCTGCCGGATTAAGTATAACAAAACCAGCAGTGTTAATTTTTGGCGGCAGCCGCGGTGCCAGGCCGATTAATGAGGCAGTTGTCAAGGCGCTGCCAGAATTTGCGAATAAAGCGTACCAGGTACTTTATGTAACCGGTGACGTCCACTATGAGGATGTTAAAAAGGAAGCTGAGCTTGTGGGCAATCCGAATAATGTCGTAATTAAGCCATTTATTCATAATATGCCTGAGGTGCTCGTGGGCATGGATTTAGTTGTCTCCCGGGCCGGGGCCACAACACTTGCCGAAATAACTTCACTTGGAATTCCCAGCATCTTAATTCCCAGTCCATATGTAACGAATAACCATCAGGAGAAAAATGCCCGCTCCCTCAGTGATCATGGAGCAGCGCAATTATTGCTGGAAAAAGAGTTAACCAGTAATACACTGGTTGGACATATTGAGAAGATATTACTAAATCAACAAACAATTGAGGAAATGAAGCAAAAGTCTAAAAAAATGGGTGTTCCTGATGCTGCCTCAAGGTTATATAAAGTGATGGAACAACTGATAAAAGAAAATAAAAAGTAGCCCAATTTCATTTCTTGCATAAATTAAATTATACGAATGGATGGAAAGTTAGGGTGATATATATGAACGAAATTATCGCTGAGTTACAGGCTTTAAATATTGGAAAAGTAAAAGAAAATGAACTACTAGCCAGCCATACCACGATAAAAATTGGTGGTCCGGCAGACTTGTTTATTGAACCAGCTTCGATTGATGAACTAAAAAAAGTAATGAATGTTATTAAAAAATATCATCTAAAATGGCGCGCCATTGGCCGGGGCTCTAATCTTTTAGTTTCCGATAAAGGGATAGAAGGGGTGGTCATTAAACTTGGTCACGGTTTGGACCATTTAGAGATAAACGACACTGAAATTACGGTTGGCGGGGGTCACTCGCTTGTCAGTTTATCCACGTTAATTAGTCGGAAGGGACTGTCGGGATTAGAATTTGCCAGCGGTATTCCTGGATCGGTAGGCGGGGCTGTTTATATGAATGCAGGTGCGCATGGATCGGATATTAGTAAAGTCCTAACAAAAGCTCACATTTTATTCAATGATGGCTCAATGGAATGGCTTAGCAATGAAGAAATGGAGTTCTCCTACAGAACGTCTATCCTGCAGAAGAAACGTCCTGGTATTGTGGTTGAAGCTGTGTTTCAACTTTCAGCTGGCGAGCGAAAGGAAATTGTTTCCATTATGCAAAAAAATAAAGATTATCGGAAAGTTACCCAGCCATGGAACTATCCATGTGCCGGAAGTATTTTTCGTAATCCGCTGCCAAATTATGCCGGAAAGTTAATTGAGGAGGCTGGGTTAAAAGGGTACAGAATCGGCGGAGCAGAAATTTCTGAGATGCACGGTAATTTTATCGTTAATGCCGGTAATGCTACCGCGGATGATGTTCTAGCGCTGATTCAATATGTTAAAGATACGATATACAGTAGATATCAAATAAAAATGGAAACTGAGGTCGAAATAATAGGGAGAAAGTAAAAGAAATAGTCCCGCGGATTACCAATTTTGTGTTATAATAACTGATATTATTAATGGTCGTATTCTGAAAAAATAGCTGGCGGCATGATCTATCGTGCCGTTGTTTTCTCTTTTTAGAACAGCTTTATTTATCATTTTGGACAAGCTTTTTTACAAGAAAATGTGCAACCACTTTTAGGGTGGAGGAATATAAATGGACAAAGGTAAAATCGTTGCACTTGAAGACCGAATACCCAAACTAAAGGAACAAAGGCGGCGTAAGGCGAATAGACGGCTCGTGATCCTATTACTATTGTTTTTTGTCATGATTGTGATCATCGCCTACACACAATCACCTTTGAGCCGCGTTAAATCAATTCTTGTCAAAGGGAATGAAGTATATTCCGATAAGGAGATCATTCGAAACAGCAGCTTATCAAATAGAACGAATATTTGGAATGTTAAACAGCAGGTTATTGCTGAAAAACTGGCGAAGTTGTCCGAAATTAAAAAAACAGAAATTACGATTCATTGGCCAAACACCATTATTATTACGGTAGAGGAATATAAGAGAACTGCTTACTTGAAACAAGAACAATATTATTTTCCTGTCATGGAAAACGGTAAGGTCCTTAAAGACAAAAAAACGGAAATTATTCCGACCAATTCTCCGATTCTTTTCGATTTTAATGAAGGTGCTGCCCTAAATGAAATGATAAAAAGTTTGGAAACTCTTCCTAAGGAAATTGTCAATTCTATTTCCGAAATCCATTATACTCCTACAAAAACAGACCCTTACCATATTTCCTTATACATGAATGATGGTTTCGAGGTAAGCGCCACGTTAAGAAGCTTTTCACAAAAAATGGCTCATTACCCTTCCATTATCAGTCAATTGGATATGAATAAAAAAGGAATTATTGACTTGGAAGTAGGTTCATACTTCAAGTCGTTTGATACCGAAATGGAGGAAAAAAAGGTGAATAGGATAAAGGTAAAGGGCAATCATGTTATTTTGTCCCTTGTAAGCCTGGTTCTTGGGTTTATCATTGCTTTTTCCTACCATCTGACCCAATTGCAAAATACAAAACCAAAAATGACTGACCGGCAATATAAGCAAACTTTGGCACTTCGAAATCAATTAATTGAACAAGAAAAGACAAATCGCAAGCTGCAAAAAGAGTTAAACCAAAAGCAAGCGAAAGTTCAAAAATATGAAAAGGAGTTTGCCAAAGAGGCGAAAGTTTTTGCAAACTTGGCTGAGGATGCTGAAAAATACCGGTTATACATTGGAAAAGTAAAGGTAAAAGGAAATGGGATAAAAGTTACTCTGGCTGATGGAGCCTATGATCCAAAGGAAGGGAATGTTAACAACTATTTGGTGCATGAACATCATGTATTTAAAGTGATCAATGAACTATACATATCGGGAGCAGCGGCGGTGGGAATTAATGGACAGAGGCTGACAAGTCATTCTTATATCGTCTGTAATGGGCCGGTTATTACAGTTGATGGTGTTCCGCATCCTGCTCCATTTGTGATTACGGCTATCGGCGATCCGGATATTTTGTCCTCTTCCTTAAACTTAACGGGCGGCGTGAAGGACCAACTGGTAAATGATAATATTGTTTTTAAACTGGAAAAGGCTAATAACATTACATTTGGACCGATCATTGGCAGTTAATCCTTTGTCCACATATTAGACGATCAAACGGGTATCTGTTAGTGCGCTCTGTTTCTTATTCAATGAAGGTTAGGTGACAAATGTGGACAAGAAAAAGGGGAAGATTAGTTTTACATTCATTGCCACTGTTATTGGTTTTATGATTGCCGTCCAATTCCAAACTGTAAAAAAACCGGTTGAACGTGATACACGAGATATTTGGCAGCTTCGAGAAGCGTTATTAACAGAAAAAGAACTCCAAAGTAATTTGTTGACGGAAATGCGTTTAAACGAAGAAAAACTGGCAGCTTATGAATCCAAACGAAAGCAAAGCAAAGAACAGGCTTTACGGGATACATTGGAAGAATTAAAAAGTGAAGCAGGCTTAAAAGAGATGACCGGACCGGGAATTATCATCACTATTGAGCCCGTATTGGAAGGTATTAAGGTGGGGGAACCGATTTCAAATGTTGTTTCCCCTGAACTATTACAGAGATTATTAAATGAATTAAATATGTATGAGGCCAAGTATATCTCCATTGATGGGCAAAGAGTTGTTAATACGACAGTGATAAGAGACATTAATGGAGAAACGAAAATCGATGGACACGCAATTAAAAAGCTGCCGCTTGAAGTTAAGGCAGTTGTTGATGATCAGAATAAAGCTGAGACGCTTTACAATCGGATGAAAGTTTCAAAAGCCGGGGATGAATTTTTTATCGAAAACTTACGGCTTTTGATCAGTAAACCCACTTCCAATATTATCGTTCCGGCTTTTGAACAGCCGATTCGGGTCCACTATTTGGAACCGGTGAAAGAAGGGGGCGTTTCCTAATGTGGCTTCCATTTGTTGGATTAATTGTCGGCATAATTCTAGGTTTGCTAACAGAAATACGCATTCCTGTAGAATATTCCAATTATTTGTCGATAGCTGTCTTAGCGGCATTTGACACATTATTTGGCGGAATCAGAGCCTATTTACAAAATATTTATGATGAAAAAGTATTTGTCTCGGGTTTCTTTTTTAATATAATACTAGCTGCAAGTTTAGCTTTTCTCGGTGTTCATCTTGGTGTAGACTTGTATTTAGCGGCAGTATTTGCATTTGGTGTCAGACTGTTTCAAAATATTGCCGTAATTAGGCGAATATTATTGACAAAATGGTCAACGACCAAAGAAAAGTTAGAAAAAAGTTGAAAATTTTTAAAGGGAATCATTCAGTTGTGACGAATAATTTTATAAGATATACTTATGAACTTATCATTTAATTAAAAGCTATTGTTGTTCGACTGAAAGGAGATCTTAAGGAGGTGCCAAAGAATGAACAGCAATGAAATATACGTTAGTCTTGACATCGGTACATCCAGTGTAAAAGTAATCATTGGTGAAATGGTCAATGACTCGGGAAAAGGCTCTTTAAATATTATTGGTGTTGGAAATGTTGAATCAGAGGGCTTGCGTAAAGGTTCGATTGTCGATATGGACGATACCGTTCATTCGATTAAGCGGGCGATTGAGCAGGCGGAAAGAATGGTAGGCTTAGAGATTAACGAAGTGGTCGTCGGAATTCCCGGTCATAGTATAAGCTTGCAACCTTGTCATGGAATTGTGGCTGTTTCCGGGCAAAACCGGGAAATCACCAATGAAGATGTTACGCGTGTAATCGAAGCCGCTTATGCGGGTTCCATACCACCAGAAAGAGTCAATATGGGGGTTATCCAAAGACAGTTCATTCTGGATGGAAAAGATGAAATTCATGATCCACGCGGAATGATTGGTGTTCGTTTGGAAATGGATGGCACACTCGTTACCGGCTCCCATTCTATTCTTGCCAACATCATTCGCTGTGTTGAACGCGCTGGATTAAATTTTTCGGACATTATTCTTCAGCCGCTTGCTGCCGGAGATTATGCGTTGTCGAGGGATGAAAAAAATCTTGGTGTCGCCCTGATCGATATCGGTGGTGGGTCAACAACGATTGCCGTTTTTGAAGAAGGATTTTTAAAAGCGACAAGTGTGATCCCAGTAGGGGGAGACTTGATTACGAATGATCTTTCAAAGGTTTTACATACTTCTACCGAGGATGCAGAAAATATAAAGGTAAAATATGGACATGCCTTCTATGATTATGCTTCGGAGGATGAGTTTTTTAGTGTCCCGATTATTGGAAGCGATCAGCATCAACAATTCAATCAGCTTTATGTTTCAGAAATAATAGAAGCAAGAATGGAAGAGATTTTTGAGTTGGTTGCCAAAGAGTTAAAACGTTTAGGGGTAAATGATTTACCGGGCGGCTTCGTTTTAACAGGCGGAACAGCCAACATGCAAGGGGTATTGGAGCTTGCTCAGGATATGTTTAAAAATCCTGTCCGCATTGCCAGACCGGATTATATTGGTGTAAGAGAACCTCAGTATACAACCGCGGTTGGTTTGATTAAATATGCCTACAAGAATGCTAGATTGCCAGGAGGAACAGTCAGTTCCCAAGCTAGCGTTTCTGAATCAACCGAAAAAAAATTGCCAAAACAACAACCTAAAGTAAAAGCAGAAAAACATCCAGAAGAAAAAATGTCATCAAAAGTAAAAAAATTCCTTGGTTACTTTTTCGAATAAGATGGGCGGAAAAGGAATATCGACGAATTAGGAGGATTTTTCATGTTGGAATTTGATACGAATTTAGATTCTCTTGCAACAATAAAAGTAATTGGAGTGGGCGGCGGCGGCAATAATGCGGTAAATCGAATGATTGAACATGGTGTTCAGGGTGTTGAATTTATTGCCGTGAATACCGATGCCCAGGCATTAAATTTGTCGAAAGCGGAAGTCAGGATGCAAATTGGGGCGAAAATCACACGTGGTCTTGGTGCCGGGGCCAATCCTGAGGTTGGTAAGAAAGCTGCCGAGGAAAGCAAGGAACAAATTGAAGAGGCTTTACGTGGAGCCGATATGGTTTTTGTAACCGCAGGTATGGGCGGCGGCACGGGGACAGGTGCGGCCCCGGTTATTGCGCAAATTGCGCGTGAACTTGGTGCCTTAACAGTTGGCGTTGTGACTCGTCCATTCACATTTGAAGGCAAGAAAAGGGCGAACCAAGCTTCTGGTGGTATTGGTGCAATGAAACAAGCGGTTGATACTTTAATCGTTATTCCTAATGACCGCCTTTTGGAGATTGTTGATAAGAGCACGCCGATGCTTGAAGCCTTCCGTGAAGCTGATAACGTTCTGCGCCAAGGGGTACAAGGTATTTCGGATCTAATCGCGGTTCCTGGTTTAATCAACCTAGACTTTGCTGATGTTAAAACAATTATGTCAAATAAAGGCTCGGCCTTGATGGGTATTGGGATGGCATCAGGCGAAAACCGGGCAACCGAGGCAGCTAAGAAAGCGATTAGTTCACCATTACTTGAAACCTCCATTGATGGAGCGCAAGGAGTATTGATGAATATTTCAGGAGGCGCTAATTTAAGCCTGTACGAAGTTCAGGAAGCTGCTGATATTGTTGCTTCCGCCTCAGACCAAGAAGTAAATATGATTTTTGGTTCGGTCATCAATGAAGACCTAAAGGATGAAATCATCGTAACAGTGATTGCGACCGGATTTAATGAAGAAGTCATCCAGCCTAAAGCAACACGGCCAACTTTTGTACAAACGAATAAGGCAGCAGCCGGTAATGTTAAGCGTGAACAGAAGCGGGAAGAAGCACCGCAAGAGCCAGTCCGCAATAATGCTAATAATAGCACTTTTCAGGAAGATACATTGGATATTCCAACCTTCTTACGCAATCGAAATCGTAGAAGATAAGGATAAGAATAGAAATTAAAAGGCATGGTCCAAAAATGGATCATGCCTTTTTGACGTGTCCGGGACATATTTCTGGAGTCCGTTTAACAGTACTTCCGCTTTTCGTTTGACAAAATACGTTTTGAATAGTGAAAATTTCTGTTTTTTTGTTTACAGAAAGTGACACACTTCCAGCCTGGAAGTAGGTTATACTTTTGCGTAACAGATAATAGTCGGTTATAGAGTGAGTTTAGGGAGGAAGCTGCTTGGTCGTTTATTTAGATATTATCTGGCTGCTAAATTTTTTCTTTGATAGTCTTCTTCTTTTTTTAACTGCTATTTTTTTGAAGAGAAAAATCAGATTATGGAGAGCTGCACTGGGGGGTTTTACAGGGTCATTAATCATTTTATTATCATTTACCCCATTAAATGTCTATTCAAGTCATCCGATTGCTAAATTGTTATGTTCGTTGATCATGGTGCTCCTCACTTTTGGTTATAAACGTTTTTCTTTCTTTATCAAAGCGTTAATGACATTGTATGTTTCAACGTTTTTAATTGGCGGATCATTAATCGGCGTGCATTATTTTCTGCAATATGATGCCGAACTTACGGAGCAGGTACTGCTCTCCAGTGTGAAGGGATTCGGCGATCCAATTAGCTGGCTGTTTGTGCTTATTGGCTTTCCGGTAGCCTGGCATTTTTCAAGAAAAAATATTGAAAGCATGGAAATGACGAAAATTCACTATGAACAAATCGTTGTTGTCCATCTAAAGATTGAAAATGAAACGTTTACTTTTAATGGGCTTGTTGATAGTGGGAATCAGCTCTATGACCCATTGTCAAGACTACCCGTGATGTTTGTCTCGATTAAACATCAATTGGAAACATTACCGGGACCGATCCGAAAATTGGCAGTTGAACCAGACTCTATCTTGATGGGCAGTGATCCATTACCTGATGAATGGCAGGACCGTTTGCGAATTGTGCCTTACAGTGTGGTTGGACAAGAGCATCAGCTGGTTGCGGCAATTAGACCTGATAACATCTTGATTGAACATAATGGTGAGATGGTATCTGCCAAAGGGCTGGTAACATTTACGCTGCAGCAGCTTTCTGGCGATGACACGTTCCAATGTATCGTTCATCCCAAAATGCTGACGGGACTCAAGCAGCGTAGGGAAAGTGAGAAAGTGGGTTAATATACTATACTCGGAAAAACAAATTTTAGAAGGGGGAGTAGAAATGATAAAGTGGAAATTTCGCCTATCCTACTATTGGTATAAAATTTTAATGAAATTGGGTCTGAAAACAGAATGAAGTCTTTTACATCGGTGGAAGTGAAGCATTGCCTCCTCCTTTAAGTAAAGATGAAGAGGAATTGTTGTTAAAAAAACTTCCTGATGGTGATAAAGCAGCCAGATCGATTCTGATTGAACGCAATCTGCGACTGGTGGTCTATATTGCCCGCAAATTTGAAAATACTGGCATTAATATAGAGGATCTAATCAGCATTGGAACCATTGGTTTGATAAAGGCAGTGAATACGTTTAATCCCGAGAAGAAAATCAAACTGGCTACATATGCTTCGCGATGCATTGAAAATGAGATTCTGATGTATTTGCGAAGGAACAACAAAATACGCTCGGAAGTTTCCTTTGATGAACCATTAAACATTGATTGGGATGGAAATGAGTTATTATTATCCGATGTCTTGGGCACGGATGATGACATTATTACTAAGGACCTTGAAGCAAATGTAGACCGTAAGCTGCTATCGAAGGCTTTGCATCAACTTACCGATAGGGAAAAGCAAATTATGGAGCTTCGCTTCGGGCTGACAAATGGTGAAGAAAAAACGCAGAAAGATGTAGCCGATATGCTCGGGATTTCCCAATCGTATATTTCCCGGCTTGAAAAAAGAATTATAAAAAGGCTGCGCAAGGAATTTAATAAAATGGTGTGAGGCTAGACAAAGAAAAGAAAATTTTTCCCACAAAAAATACCTTATGATTTCATGATTTAACACTAATTTTGGTCGATCATGCACCTGTTCACCTGGTTGGACAGGTGCATATTTTTTTTCCCTGCGGAGATACTGTTTTTGTACAGCAGCTCCTGTGAGGAGGGAACAGAATTGACTCGAAATAAAGTTGAAATTTGCGGTGTAGACACATCAAAACTTCCAGTGTTAAAAAACGAAGAAATGAGAATACTCTTCAAGCAAATGCAAGAGGGTGATTTATCTGCCCGTGAAAAGCTTGTCAACGGTAATCTGCGCCTTGTCTTAAGCGTAATTCAAAGGTTTAATAACCGAGGAGAATTTGTTGATGATCTATTTCAGGTTGGCTGTATTGGGCTGATGAAATCGATTGATAATTTCGATTTAGGCCAAAATGTAAAGTTTTCTACTTATGCTGTGCCGATGATAATTGGGGAAATACGGCGCTACTTACGAGATAATAACCCCATTCGCGTTTCTCGCAGTTTACGGGATATCGCCTATAAGGCCCTCCAAGTAAGGGAACGATTAATGAGTGAAACATCAAGAGAACCAACCGCAGAGGAGATTGCTAAAGTTTTAGAAGTGCCGCATGAAGAAATCGTCTTTGCCTTAGATGCGATTCAAGATCCGGTTTCTCTTTTCGAGCCAATTTATAATGATGGCGGCGACCCTATTTATGTAATGGATCAATTAAGTGATGAGCGCAACAAAGACATTCATTGGATTGAAGAGATTGCTTTAAAAGAAGGCATGCGAAGATTAAATGAACGTGAAAAATTAATATTGCGAAAACGATTCTTTCAAGGGAAAACACAAATGGAAGTGGCTGATGAAATCGGGATTTCGCAAGCACAAGTTTCCCGCTTGGAAAAAGCAGCCATCAGACAAATGAATAAAAACATTCAAAGCTAAAGCTGCCATTTGGGCAGCTTTTTTTCTATGCTATATTCCTGAAGCCAATCATATATTTTATTGAAAGTATCGGATTGGGGAGTGATGTAGATGGTTAAAATTTCAGAATTTCAAATAAAGGATGTTGTCAATGTATCGGATGGAAAGAGGCTTGGCAATATAGGCGATATTGAGATTAATCTTTCAACAGGAAAAATTGAAGCAGTTGTCATTTCCGGGAATGGCAGGATGCTCGGCTTTTTCGGAAAAGAGGATGAAGTCGTGATTCCTTGGAACAATATCATTAAAATTGGCCAGGATGTCATTTTAGTCAGATTTAAAGGTGCTGAAGAAAAATCAACCGATGAGGGATAGTGTGCACGAATCTTCTTTTCATGGTAAACTATAGAAAAACATAAGAGGGTACTTTAAATGGAACCTTTTGTTAGAGATAATCAATCCTATTTAACAATTGAACCTTGGATGCAGCAGTTTCCCGGACTCGTTGCCGGTTTTACAACCAAAACCGGCGGTGTCAGTCATGGAGAGTTCGCTTCGCTAAACCTGGGTTTTCATGTTGGCGATCAAGTAACTGATGTTTGTGCTAATCGCTTAATCGTTGCAAAAGAACTGGACTTCCCGTTAAACCGTTGGGTCGGGGCCGAACAAATCCATGATATTGTGGTCAAAAAAGTTACAAAAGCGGATTGTGGAAAAGGCGCGGACTCCTATGACCACTCGATTAAAGGAACGGATGGTTTTTATACAAATGAAACGGGAATCTTGTTGACGCTGTGCTATGCTGACTGTGTTCCGATTTACTTTATTGCCCCTGACTTTGGGATGATTGGGGTTCTTCATGCCGGCTGGAAAGGCACCGTTGCCCAAATAGCCAGACAAATGGTTGAAGCATGGAATAAAGATGGCATTAAGCCCGGCGATATTCATGTGACAATTGGTCCCTCCATTTGCGAAAAATGTTACATTGTCGATAATCGTGTCGTTAATTTAGTAGAAAATATACTAGAAGATGTCGATGGAAAACCATATAATTTAATTAATGATGGACAATATTCTTTAGATTTGCGTGCATTAAATCGGCAAATCCTGCTGAAGGCTGGGATTCCTGCCCAGCAAATTATGGTGACCAATCTATGTACCAGCTGTGATTCGGAGTTGTTTTTTTCGCATCGCCGTGATCAAGGGAAAACAGGCAGAATGTTAAGTTTCATTGGTTGGAAGGAGATCTGATTTCATTCATGAAAGTAACAGAAAAACTTGAACGTATTAAGCAGCAAATTGATCAGGCCTGTCAAAGAGTAAATCGTAAACCTGAAGAGATTCGGATCATTGCCGTTACAAAATATGTAACGGTTGAAAGAGCAAAAGAGGCATTAGATGCCGGGCTTACTGATTTCGGTGAAAATCGTGATGAAGGTCTCATAAGTAAGTGGGAGGTTCTAGGGGACAAGCCTGTTTGGCACTATATTGGTACGTTACAATCGCGAAAGGTAAAAAACATTATCGATAAAGTCGAATATATTCATTCGTTGGATCGCCTGTCATTGGCAAAGGAGATTAATAAACGGGCACAACGAGAGATAAAATGCCTTGTCCAAGTCAATGTCTCCGGGGAGGAATCAAAACACGGTCTGCCTCTTGAAGAGGTGATTTCCTTTATTGAATCACTTCGTCCATTTGAGAATATTCGTGTTGAAGGCTTAATGACGATGGCACCATTGACGAATGATGAACAGATCATACGGGATTGTTTTCGTAAGTTAAGCGAGCTTCGCAAACAGGTTCAAGCATTACATTTGGATTTTGCCCCCTGTACAGAACTTTCCATGGGAATGTCTAATGATTATTCAATCGCCATTGAAGAAGGAGCCACGATGGTCAGGATCGGCACGGCACTTGTTGGTGAAGATGATTAGGGGAGAAAAAGATGACGATAAAATCTAAATTAAAAACATTTTTCTTTTTAGATGATGAATATGAGGACAGCGAAAGTTTTGAAGAACGAACAGAACCAAAAAAAAACTCAAAGCCTGGTGGAAAAACGCAAAATGTAGTTAGTCTTCAAAGTATCCCAAAGCAATCAAATGGGCAAAAGGCTTCTAAAGTTATTCTGGCGGAGCCTGGAACATATGCTGAAGCAACAGAAATTGCCGACCATTTAAAGAATCACCGCGCTGTAGTCGTTAATTTACAGCGGATTGACCGCGAACAAGGACGGCAAATTATTGATTTTCTAAGTGGTGTTGTTTATACCCTTGGAGGAGATATGCAGAAGATTGGGACAAATATTTTCTTATGCACTCCGGATAATGTTGAGGTGTCGGGAAATATCACTGATCTTTTTCCAGAACAAGATATTCATAAAATGAGGTGGTAATGGGAATGTATTTTGTGATAAGTCTATTGCAGCAGCTAATTCAGATCTATTCATGGGCATTAATTATTTATATCTTAATGTCATGGTTTCCTAATGCGCGCGATACATCTGTCGGCAGGTTTTTAGCGAGGATTTGTGAGCCGTATCTGGAACCGTTTAGAAAAATAATTCCGCCAATTGGGATGATTGATATATCTCCAATTGTGGCGTTTCTTGTGTTAAACTTTGCCCAAAGAGGCTTAGTCAGCGTCTATCAAATGATTGGATAACTAATTTTCGTCCGGGTTGTGTATACACTTATGAGCATTTATCAACATTTTCGTCCAGAAGAAAGGGAATTTATTGATCAGGTAACCGATTGGAAGGAGAATGTCGAGCAGCAATATGCGTCCAAACTGACCGATTTTCTCGATCCGCGGGAGCAGCATATTTTAAAATCAATTATTGGTGAATCAGGTGATGTGAAGTATTCCTTCTTTGGCGGTATCGATAATGGGGAAAGAAAACGGGCATTACTGTATCCAGATTATCTCACACCCAATGAAGAAGATTTTCAAATCAGCCTATTTGAAATTGAATATCCAAAAAAATTTGTGACAATTGAACACCGTCAGGTTTTAGGAACGCTAATGTCCCTAGGTCTGAAACGCGGAAAGTTTGGTGATATTCTGATTGCAGATGAACGGGTTCAATTTTTAGCTGCAACGGAAGCAGCCAGTTTTATTATAAACCATGTTGAAACCATTGGCCGTGCAGGTGTAAAACTTGTTGAAAAACCGTTAGATCAAGCACTCGATTTAAAGGAAATATGGGATGAAAGCGAAATAACAGTATCTTCCCTGCGCCTGGATACTGTTATTTCTAGTGTTTTTCATCTATCAAGACAAAAATCGCAGCTTTTCATTCAACATGGGGTGGCCAAAGTAAATTGGACAATGATTGAAAATCCTTCATTTTCATGTGGGGAAGGCGACTTGATTTCCGTTCGCGGTTATGGAAGGTCGAAAATTCTTCGTATTGATGGAAAAACAAAAAAAGAAAAATGGCGAATGCTTATAGGAAAGCAAAAATAATTTATTTGTTGAAGGATTTTTAAAAACCTTGTCGAATAATTCCTAATACATACAGAGATTTGTTGGAGGTGGCAGCATGCCGTTAACGCCGTTAGATATTCATAATAAAGAATTTAATAAAGGATTCAGAGGATACGACGAGGACGAAGTAAATGAATTTTTGGACCAGGTGATTAAAGATTATGAAATGGTTCTCAGGGAAAAGAAGGAACTGGAAGAACGCTTAGCCGACATGAATGAGCGCTTGAGCCATTTTTTAAATATTGAAGAAACCCTAAATAAATCGATCGTAATTGCCCAAGAGGCCGGTGAAGAAGTAAGGCGGAATGCTCAAAAGGAAGCAAAACTTATTGTGAAGGAAGCCGAAAAAAATGCCGACCGCATTATCAATGAATCGCTTTCAAAGGCGAGAAAAATTGCGCTTGAAATTGAAGATTTGAAGAAACAATCAAAAGTATTTCGAACCCGTTTTAAAATGCTGATTGAAGCACAGCTAGACATGCTGAATACCGATGATTGGGATCATTTATTGGAATATGAAGTAGATGCATCAGAGTTGAATCTTCAGGAAGAAGAAGATTCACTGGCTTGACGAATGATGTAATTGTAGCATATAATTTCTTAACAGATTATTACGAATAGAATGGCTGACGATGATAGGGACAGTACAATTTTCAGGATGCTTTTATTAGCGAACCAGGGATGGTGGAAGCCTGGTAGAGCAGAATATTGGAAAATCACCCTTGAGTTCCGTGTTGAACATCTTTAAAAAAGGCTAGTAGACACTGGCGTGTTATTTACGTTACAAATAAGAAAAGCGGGTGGAACAATAGCTGTTCTGTCTATCAGGGTGGTACCGCGGGAAATAACCTTCTCGTCCCTCTATAGGGATGAGAGGGTTTTTTTTATCGTTGTAATTACTTATACTTTTCTGAAAAAGTGACCATTCTATTTTAATAGCAAGTATTGGAGGAAGAAAGATGGACTACAAAGATACGTTGTTAATGCCGAAAACGGAGTTTCCGATGCGCGGCAATCTCCCCAAACGTGAACCGGAAATCCAGGCGAAATGGGAAGAAATGAACATTTATCAAAAGGTACAGGAACGGACAAAAGGCCGGCCCATGTTTGTGCTTCATGATGGACCACCATATGCAAATGGGGATATCCATATGGGGCATGCCTTGAATAAAATTTTAAAGGATATTATTGTCCGCCATAAATCAATGACCGGTTACCATGCGCCATATGTACCAGGCTGGGATACGCACGGATTGCCAATCGAACAGGCATTAACGAATAAAGGCGTGAAAAGAAAAGAAATGTCTGTTGCTGATTTCCGTAAACTTTGTATGGAATATGCTTATGAACAAATTAATAACCAACGGACACAGTTTAAGCGTCTGGGGGTCAGAGGAGATTGGGAAAACCCATACATCACCTTAAAACCGGAATATGAAGCCCAGCAAATAAAGGTTTTCGGGGAAATGGCGAAAAAGGGCTATATTTATAAAGGTCTAAAGCCTGTATATTGGTCCCCATCCAGTGAGTCAGCTCTTGCTGAAGCAGAAATTGAATATAAAGATAAACGGTCACCATCGATTTACGTTGCCTTTAAGGTGAAAGATGGCAAAGGCGTTCTTGATCACGATACGGAAATCGTTATCTGGACAACCACACCATGGACTATCCCGGCAAACTTGGGGATTTCCGTCCATCCAGATTTAACTTATGTAGTCGCCGCCGTTAATGGTCATAAATATTTAGTGGCTGAAAGCCTGCTTGAATCAGCGGCAAAGGAAATCGGTTGGGAAGCACCGCAAATCGTCCAGAAGCTTAAAGGAACTGATTTAGAGTACATTGTGGCCAGCCACCCATTATATGATCGTGATTCCTTAGTGATGTTAGGCGAACATGTTACAACAGACGCTGGTACCGGCTGTGTCCATACAGCACCGGGACACGGGGAGGACGACTTTATTATAGGTCAAAAATACGGTCTGGATGTCCTCTGTCCTGTTGATGATAAAGGCTGTATGACGAGGGAAGCGCCGGGTTTTGAAGGGTTGTTTATCGAAGATGCCAATAAAGCGATTGGTCAAAAGCTGGAGGAAAAAGGAGCATTACTAAAACTGAGTTTTATCACCCATTCCTATCCGCATGACTGGCGGACGAAAAAACCGGTTATTTTCCGGGCAACGGCTCAATGGTTTGCTTCGATTAAAGATTTCCGCGAACAATTACTTGAGGCTGTGAAAGAGACAAAATGGGTTCCAGCTTGGGGAGAAACACGCCTTTTCAATATGGTCCGTGATCGCGGAGACTGGTGTATTTCCAGACAGCGTGTCTGGGGAGTGCCTATTCCAGTGTTTTATGCTGAAAATGGGCAAGAAATTATTACCGATGAAACGATTGATCATATTTCTAATCTTTTCCGTCAATACGGGTCGAATGTCTGGTTTGAACGGGAAGCAAAGGATCTGCTGCCGGAAGGCTTCACTCATCCGGGAAGCCCAAATGGAAAATTCACGAAAGAAACAGATATCATGGATGTTTGGTTTGACTCTGGCTCATCACACCAAGCCGTTTTGCTTGAAAGAGATGATTTAGTCCGTCCTGCCGACCTTTACCTGGAAGGCTCTGACCAATACCGCGGCTGGTTTAATTCATCGTTATCAACTGCCGTTGCGGTTACCGGAAAGGCACCATATAAAGGGGTATTAAGCCATGGTTTTGCCTTGGACGGTGAAGGACGAAAAATGAGTAAATCATTAGGAAATGTTGTCGTTCCTGCCAAGGTTATGAATCAACTAGGAGCAGATATTTTACGTCTGTGGGTGGCATCTGTTGATTACCAAGCTGATGTCCGCGTGTCTGACGCGATTCTAAAACAGGTAGCGGAGGTTTACCGCAAAATCCGCAATACCTTCCGTTTCTTATTAGGAAACCTGGCTGATTTTGATCCGGCAAAGGATAAACTTCCTTACGAAAAACTTCGCGAGGTAGACCAATTTATTCTGGTTAAATTAAATAAGTTGATTAAATTGGTTCGTAATGCTTATGAGAATTACGATTATTCCGGTATTTATCATGCGGTAAATAATTTCTGTACCCTTGATTTAAGTGCCTTCTATTTAGACTTTGCCAAAGATGTATTATATATCGAAGCACAAGATAACCATGCACGTCGGGCGATTCAGACGGTATTATATGAATCATTATTGGCACTAACAAAATTGGTTTCACCAATCCTGTCTCATACGGCCGACGAGGTGTGGCAATATATTCCTGGAGTTGATGAAGAAAGTGTTCAATTAACTGACATGCCGGAATATCAGGAGCTTCCTGGTGCTCAGGCTTTGGAGGAAAAGTGGACCGCCTTTATGAAGCTCCGTGATGATGTCTTAAAAGCATTGGAAGAGGCGCGTAATCAGAAGGTGATTGGAAAATCATTAACGGCTAAAGTTACGTTATACGTCAATGAGAAAACCAAGGATCTGTTAGAGTCGATTGAGGAAAGTCTAAATCAATTATTCATTGTATCAGGTTTTGAAGTTGCTGGTTTCTACGAGGCAGCGCCGGAGCATGCGCTAAAATTGGAAACAGCAGCGATTGTTGTCACAAAGGCTGAGGGGGAAACTTGCGAACGCTGCTGGGTCGTTACCCCTGAAATTGGTCATGATCATGACCTGCCAACCTTATGCCCGCGTTGTGCAAAAGTCGTAAAAGAAAATTATTCACATCTCGTTTAAACAGACTGAGAGAGGCTGCTCCAAAACAATCGGAAGCAGCCTCATTAAATTTTTTCCTTGTCCGTTAAATGTTGTCCGTGATGTCAATTGTTTTGCAGTTTCAGCGGTAGTTTCCCGGAGAAAATAAAACAAATGATGAAACGGAGGTAAAACACATATGAATGCGATACAGGAAAAATTGTTTTTGGAACTCCGTCAAACGAAAATTGAACTTGAACAGTCATTAATGAGCAGACAGAATAGGGACTGGTTGACAAATCTTTTAGAATCAGAACTGAGAGATGTTAACGCTGCCATTTGTAAATTTGAACAAGGCCAATATGGTAAATGCGAAAGGACGGGCGAATGGCTCCCAGAAAATTTATTGCAAATTATTCCTACTGTTAAATCAGTGAATGACTCCGAAATAGTTAATCGCTATTATAAAAAAACGATCTCAACCTTAGACTTGTAACGTTACATTGTCGATTTGCCGTTAAATATGCTAAAATGCAGAAGAAACTAGGAAAGCACAAGCGTCTTCATAAGAGGTGTTTTAGCTTTTGGGATGTGGGGGTATTTCTTCGTGTATTATTATTTAATTGCAATTTTTGTGATCCTTTTAGATCAATTAACGAAATGGCTAGTCGAGCACAATATGTATTTAGGAGAAAGTATTCCAATCATTCATAACTTTTTATACATTACCTCTCATCGCAATCGTGGGGCTGCATGGGGCATTCTACAAGGGCAGATGTGGCTGTTTTATGTGATAACCGTTGTGGTCATCATCGCTATTATGTATTATCTGCATAAAGCTGCAAAGGGAAGACGATTGTTGGGAACAGCGCTTGCTTTAATGTTAGGCGGGGCGATCGGAAACTTTATCGACCGGATCATTCGTAAGGAAGTTGTTGATTTCATTCATACCTATATTTTTGGCTATAATTTTCCTGTATTTAATATTGCTGATTCTGCATTAGTCATTGGTGTTGGCTTACTAATGATCCAAATGCTGCTTGACGAAAGAGACTCAAAGGAGAAAACATATGGAGAAAATGGAACACATCGTCCTTGACGAACAGCATGGGGAGCGAATTGATAAGGTCATCGCGGGTTTAGATGCTGATTGGTCAAGAACACAGGTACAGCAATGGATTAAAGATGGACATGTGCTCGTGAACGAAAGACCCGTGAAGACAAACTATAAATGCAGTTTGGATGATCAAATTGAAATTTCTATTCCTGATCCGGAGGAACTTGATGTTATCCCCGAACAAATGGATTTGGACATTTATTTTGAAGATAAGGATGTCCTGGTGGTCAACAAACCAAGAGGGATGGTCGTCCATCCTGCTCCGGGACATATGACAGGAACTTTGGTCAACGGTCTAATGGCTCATTGTAACGATTTGTCCGGGATCAATGGAGTCTTAAGACCGGGTATCGTTCATCGCATCGACAAGGATACATCGGGATTATTAATGGTTGCAAAGAACGATATGGCCCATGAAAGCCTTGTTAACCAGTTAGTCGAAAAAACGGTTACCCGAAAATATAAAGCGATTGTGCATGGGATCATTCCTCATGATTATGGCACGATTGATGCCCCTTTGGGAAGAGATAGCAAGGACAGGCAAAGCATGGCCGTAGTCGACCAAGGAAAACATGCGGTTACCCACTTTCAGGTACTCGAGCGGTTTAGCCAATATACTTTTGTTGAGTGCGTGCTGGAAACAGGAAGAACGCACCAAATTCGAGTTCACATGAAATATATTGGTTACCCGCTTGCCGGAGATCCCAAATATGGTCCAAAGAAAACGTTAGCTATTAATGGACAGGCACTTCATGCCGATGTACTTGGTTTTATTCATCCGAGAACAAAAGAATATCTTGAATTTGAAGCACCGCTTCCAGAAGATATGGAACATCTTCTTCGTTTGCTTAGAAAAAAATAATTGACATTCTGTCTAATTTAAAGTAAGATTTCTATAGTTTAATAAGCCTTTAAAATCAGTCCCGTGAGGCTGAGAAGGAAACGGTTATCGGACATCTGTTCTGTTATTGCAACCTCTGCATGTTTACCTCTCACCTGTAACGGTGGGAGGTATTTTTGTGATGTTAAAAGAAGAAGGTGATACAGTTTGAGCGAAAAAGCAATTGTGCTTGATGAACAGGCAATAGGTAGGGCCATGACCCGGATCGCCCATCAGATTATTGAGAAAAATAAGGGAATCACCGATTGTGTATTGGTCGGAGTAAGAACAAGAGGAATTTATTTGGCCAAGCGGCTTGCTGCCAAAATTGAAGAAATTGAAGGAAATCCAATTCCTGTCGGAGAACTGGATATAACCCTTTACCGCGATGATTTAACTATCAAAACGGATAATCATGAACCGCTTGTCAAAGGGTCCGATATCCCGTTTGAAATCAGTAATAAAAAAGTGATTCTCGTAGATGATGTTTTGTACACGGGAAGAACGGTCAGGGCAGGGATGGATGCGCTGATCGATATCGGCAGGCCGTCGGCAATCCAACTGGCTGTTTTGGTAGATCGTGGTCATCGTGAGCTTCCAATCAGGGCTGATTATGTTGGTAAAAATATTCCGACATCCAGCAGTGAGAAGATTGTTGTTGAACTGAATGAAGTCGACAATGTTGATCAAGTAAGTATCCATGATAAATAAATAATGACCCTTTTAAATGCAGTCCTGTGAGTCTGACAAAGGGAGAAGCGCTAATACATTCGATTGGTGCTCCATACCCTCTTTGGACCTTTTTGGACGAAGAGGGTTTTTTACTATAAAAGTGAAGAAAATAAATACACCTTATCATAACAGGGGAGATCAAAATGAGTAACAAGCCAATTTTAGACGTAAAAGATAAACCAAAAGCAGGTCAATGGTTTACACTAAGTATTCAGCATTTGTTCGCCATGTTTGGAGCAACCATTCTTGTTCCCTATTTGGTCGGACTAGATCCGGCAATCGCGCTTATATCCAGCGGTCTTGGAACTTTAGCCTTCCTGCTGATTACTAAATTTCAAGTTCCGGCCTATCTAGGTTCTTCCTTTGCCTATATTGTCCCGATTAAATTAATGAATGATACGATGGGTCCGGGGGCAGCAATGATTGGGACCTTCCTTGTTGGCCTTGTCTATGGTACCGTAGCTTTGATTATCAAGAAAGCCGGATACCGTTGGATTATGAATTTACTGCCGCCAATTGTTGTCGGACCGATTATTATCGTTATTGGTTTGTCGGTATCGGGAACAGCTGTCAATATGGCTACCCAAAATGCTGCGCAACATTATAGCATGCTTCACTTCTCGGTTGCCTTGGTAACCTTGGCTGCAACGATAATCTTTTCGATTTTTGCCAAAAAAATGCTGAGCATTATCCCGATCCTGGCGGGGATTGTCGTTGGCTATGTGTACGCATTAATTGTCGGTGTAGTCGATTTTGCACCGGTTCTAAAAGCACACTGGTTTGAAATGCCGCAGTTTATTATTCCGTTTGTCAGCTACAAAGTAAATTTCACCTGGGACATCTTTTGGCTCATGGTTCCAGTAGCGATTGTCACAATTTCGGAACATATTGGTCACCAGCTTATTCTAAGTGATATTGTCGGCCGTAACTACATAAAAGAACCGGGGCTGCATCGCTCGATTCTTGGTGACGGAACAGGCTCAATTATCTCGGCTTTGATTGGCGGACCACCAAAAACAACCTATGGTGAAAATATTGGCGTTCTGGTGATTACCCGTGTTTATAGTGTTTACGTACTGGCAGGCGCTGCGATTTTTGCGATTCTGTTTGGCTTTATCGGAAAAATTACTGCGCTCATTCATAGTATTCCAACACCGGTAATGGGCGGTGTATCAATCCTTCTGTTTGGAATCATTGCGTCCTCAGGTTTAAGAATGCTGGTCGATAATAAAATTGATTTTGAAGACAAACGAAACCTGGTGATTGCCTCAGTCATCCTTATTATCGGTGTGGGCGGAGCTATCTTAAAGCTGCCGTTTAAAGATATTCAAATTCAAGGAATGGCGTTGGCCGCGATTTTTGGAGTCATTTTAAACCTCATTCTTCCGGGCCGACCGGTGGTCAATGATGATTTGTTTGAAGAACGTACAGCTGAAAATAATAAACAAACTGCATAATCATGAACCTTTTAAATAAAGTCCAGTGAGGCTTTTAAGGGTGTAATTCCGATAAAGAGAGTTCTTTATCCGGATTTTTTCAAAAAAGGTTTTACACCCTGATCAATCGATCAGGGTTTTTTTTAGAAAAAACAAAAAACCGGGGGGATGTCAGATGCTAAATCATTTATTAACCACTAATGAGTTAAAGGTAGAGGAAATTTATCAAATTCTAGCAGATGCCAAAAGATTTGCCGAGGGGATGGAGTGGAGACCGGAACAAGCAACCTTTGCTGCAAATCTTTTCTTTGAAGCAAGTACACGGACCAAAAGCAGCTTTGAAGTCGCGGAACGAAAATTAGGATTAGAGGTTATTCCATTTGAAGTGGCAACCTCCAGTGTTCAAAAAGGGGAAACATTGTATGATACCGTTAAAACGTTGGAAGCAATCGGTGTTCATGCAGTTGTTATCCGCCATGGGCAAGACCGCTATTTTGATGAATTAGTTGGAAAAGTCGATATTCCGATCATCAATGGGGGAGATGGCTGCGGCCACCATCCAACCCAATCACTGCTTGACTTGATGACGATTTATCAGGAATTTGGCCGATTTGCCGGATTGAAGATTGCCATTGTCGGAGATATCCGTCATAGCAGGGTGGCCCGCTCGAATGCTGATGTGCTGACTAGACTTGGGGCTGAAGTATGTTTCTCCGGCCCGCGGGAATGGTATGATGCAAGTTTTAATTTAGCACAATATCAACCAATCGATGAAGTGATTGAGGATTCCGATGTCGTGATGCTTCTTCGGGTTCAGCATGAACGGCACTCGCTAAAGGGTAATTTTAGTGCAAGCGACTATCACCAACATTATGGACTGACGATTGAACGGGAGAAACGGATGAAGTCAGGCAGTATTATTATGCATCCAGCACCGGTCAATCGAAATGTAGAAATTGCTGATAGCCTAGTCGAATGCAGCAGGTCGAGAATATTTAAGCAAATGCAAAATGGTGTATATGTCAGAATGGCCGTTATCAAAAGGTCACTTGAAAGTCTTAAAGGAGGGTTCCATAATGAAACTGCTTATCAAAAACGCTTGTTACGCAGCGTCTGACGGTGAATGGAAAGAGTCTGATATTTTAATAGAAGATGGAACAATTTCCAAAATAGAAGCGAATTTACAGGTGGCCGTTGATCGTAAAGTCGATGCGGCAGGTCTCATTGTGGCCCCTGGATTCATTGACCTTCATGTTCATTTGCGCGAACCCGGCGGGGAGAAGAAGGAAACGATAGCGACTGGAACACTCGCGGCAGCCCGAGGCGGTTTTACAACCGTAGCGGCGATGCCGAATACTCGCCCAGTACCTGACACTAAAGAACAAATGGCCTGGCTTGTAGAAAGGGTAAAAGAAGTCGGCAAAGTTCGTGTCCTGCCATATGCCGCAATTACAACAAGGCAGCTTGGAAAAGAATTAACTGATTTTCATGCCTTAAAGCAGGCCGGTGCTTTCGCTTTTACGGATGATGGCGTAGGCGTTCAGTCGGCAGACATGATGCTGCAAGCGATGCAGCTGGCAGCCAAGGAAAATATGGCAATTGTGGCCCATTGCGAAGAAAATACACTGATTCATAACGGCTGTGTCCATGAAGGCAATTTTTCAAAAAAGCATGGACTTAACGGTATTCCTTCGGTTTGTGAATCAGTGCAAATTGCCAGGGATGTTTTACTGGCGGAGGCCGCGGGTTGTCATTATCATGTTTGTCATATCAGCACAAAGGAATCGGTTCGTGTTGTCAGAGATGCGAAACGGGCGGGGATTCGTGTGACAGCAGAAGTGACACCGCACCATTTATTATTAGCGGAAGACGATATCCCGGGTCTTGATCCAAACTACAAAATGAATCCGCCTTTGCGTTCAGCAGCTGACCGCGCAGCCTTAATCGAAGGGTTATTGGATGGCACGATCGATTTCATTGCGACCGACCATGCGCCGCATACGGTTGAAGAAAAAAATACCGGCATGGAACTGGCTCCATTTGGCATTGTCGGCTTAGAGACGGCATTCCCGCTGTTGTATAGCCATTTAGTCAAGAAAAATATTTTAACGCTTGAACAATTAATTGCCCTGTTAACAGCTAAACCAGCCCAAAGCTTTGGGCTCCCCTATGGAAAAATCGAGGTCGGGGAAGCGGCAGATTTGGTCTTAATTGATTTAAACGAGGAACAGGTCATTAATCCGGCAGAGTTTTTGTCCAAGGGGAAAAACACTCCATTTGCCGGTTGGAAATGCAGCGGCTGGCCAGTAATGACGATTGCAGCAGGCCAAATAGTTTGGAAAAAAGGTTGTGTAACCGTATGAAAAGACAATTAATTTTAGAAGATGGGACGATTTTTATTGGTGAGGGATTTGGCAGTAGCAATGAAACCATTGGCGAAGTCGTCTTTAACACCGGAATGACTGGCTACCAGGAAATACTCTCGGATCCTTCTTATTGCGGCCAAATAGTCACGCTTACTTATCCGTTAATCGGAAACTACGGGATTAACCGTGATGATTTTGAAACGATTCATCCAGCCGTAAAGGGTTTTATTGTCAAAGAAGCAGCTGATTTCCCGTCAAACTGGCGAAGTGAATTTGCTGTCGGTGAATATTTTGAAATGAAAAAAATCCCCGGGATTGCCGGAATTGACACACGCAAACTAACCAGAATTATTCGTCAATATGGAACCTTAAAGGGGGCTATCTGCAGTATCGAAAAAGATCCTCAGGAAGTGATCGAAACATTGCGCACGATAAACCTGCCAATTGACCAAGTAAGACAAGTGTCGACGAAGAATGCCTATCCAAGTCCGGGCCGCGGGAAAAGAGTGGTCCTCGTTGATTTTGGTATGAAGCATGGCATCTTGAGGGAATTAAATAAACGCGGCTGTGACATTGTAGTCGTTCCTTATTATACATCGGCTGATGAAATTCTCCAGTTACGTCCAGATGGACTGATGCTGTCTAATGGACCAGGTAATCCGAAAGATGTTCCAGAAGCAGTAGATATGCTGAAAGGTGTATTAGGAAGGGTGCCGCTTTTCGGAATTTGTCTGGGCCATCAGTTATTTGCCCTCGCTTGCGGGGCCGAAACGGTTAAAATGAAATTTGGCCATCGCGGTTCCAATCATCCTGTAAAGGATTTGAATACAGGCAAAATAACGATTACCTCACAAAACCATGGCTACACCGTAGATTTGGAATCCATTCACAATACTAGATTAGTTGTCACCCATATTGCCTTGAATGACGGTACGGTTGAGGGGTTAAGGCATCTGGACTATCCGGCTTTTACCGTTCAGTATCATCCCGAGGCATCCCCTGGGCCGGAAGATGCGAACAATTTATTCGACCAGTTTCTTGAACTGATGGACGTAAATAAACGGGAGGTTGTAAGCCATGCCTAAACGCACAGATCTAAACTCCATCCTGGTAATCGGTTCGGGGCCGATTGTTATAGGTCAGGCGGCGGAATTTGACTATGCCGGCACCCAAGCCTGCTTAGCCCTTAAAGAAGAAGGCTATCGGGTGATTCTCGTAAACTCTAATCCAGCGACTATCATGACCGATACCGAGATTGCCGATGCCGTCTATATTGAGCCGTTAACGCTTGAGTTTGTCAGCAGCATCATTCGCAAAGAAAGACCGGATGCCATTTTAGGAACACTTGGGGGACAAACTGGCCTTAATTTAACGGTTGACTTGGCAAATTCCGGGATCCTTGAAGAATGCGGTGTGGAAATCCTCGGAACGAAACTGACGGCAATTCAACAAGCCGAGGATCGTGAACTGTTTCGCAGCCTAATGAATGATTTACAGGAACCGGTTCCCGACAGCGCCATCGTTCATGATTTAACAGAAGCAAAAGCATTCGTTGCAGCCATTGGCTACCCGGTTATCGTTCGTCCAGCCTATACACTTGGCGGCACGGGAGGAGGGATTTGCGCCAATGATAAGGAGCTTGAAGAAATTGTCACAAGCGGGTTGAAAAGCAGTCCTGTCCATCAATGCTTGCTTGAAAAAAGTATCGCCGGATATAAGGAAATTGAATATGAAGTAATGCGCGACTCCAATGATAATGCCATTGTTGTTTGTAATATGGAAAATATTGACCCGGTCGGTGTACATACCGGCGACTCCATTGTTGTTGCTCCCAGTCAAACATTAAGCGATCGGGAGTACCAGTTATTAAGGAATGTTTCCCTTAAAATCATCCGCGCATTAGGTATCGAAGGCGGTTGTAATGTCCAATTGGCACTGGATCCATACAGCTTCAACTACTACATTATTGAAGTGAATCCCCGGGTAAGCCGTTCTTCTGCCTTGGCTTCAAAGGCTACAGGATATCCGATTGCCAAGCTGGCTGCGAAAATCGCTATCGGTCTGACTCTTGATGAGATGCTTAATCCTGTTACCGGAAAGACATATGCCAGTTTTGAACCGGCTCTCGACTATGTCGTAACGAAGATTCCAAAGTGGCCGTTTGACAAATTCGAATCGGGGAACCGCTCGCTTGGGACGCAAATGAAGGCAACCGGCGAAGTGATGGCAATCGGCCGGACGTTTGAAGAGTCCCTGTTAAAAGCGATCCGTTCGCTTGAAGCGGGTGTCTATCATTTCGAATTAAATGAAGCCGAGGCGATTGATGACGAGCTGCTTGAGAAGCGGATCAGAAAAGCAGGTGATGAACGCCTCTTTTATCTTGCCGAGGCCTTAAAACGGGGAATCACAATTGAAACGATTCATCAATGGAGTAAAATTGATAAATTTTATTTAAATAAGATGCAGGGGATTATTGCGCTAGAAAAACAGCTTGCGAAAAATCCATTCGATCCTGAAATCCTGACCGCTGCCAAGCGAAAAGGGTTTACCGATAAAAAAATTGCACAACTATGGGCAAGTTCAGAATCAGAAATCTACCAATTTCGGAAGCAAACTGGAATTGTCCCCGTTTACAAAATGGTTGATACATGCGCTGCTGAATTTGAGTCGGAAACGCCTTATTACTACGGAACTTATGAAGAAGAAAATGAATCGATTGTGACCAGCAAGGAAAGTGTCATTGTCCTTGGCTCAGGACCAATCCGTATTGGCCAGGGCATCGAGTTTGACTATGCCACGGTTCATTCCGTTAAAGCCATTAAAGAAGCGGGCTATGAAGCGATCATTATTAATAATAACCCGGAAACCGTTTCGACAGACTTCAGTATTTCTGACAAGCTTTATTTCGAACCGCTAACAATCGAAGATGTGATGCACATTATCGATTTAGAACAACCGCTAGGTGTCGTCGTTCAATTCGGTGGCCAAACGGCAATTAATCTTGCTGCGAAATTGGCGGAGCATGGCGTGAAAATTCTCGGAACAAGTCTGGAAGATTTAGACCGGGCCGAGAATCGGGATAAATTTGAACAGGCACTGGAGGAATTAAACATTCCCCAGCCAAATGGGAGAACGGCCTTATCGGTGGAAGAAGCACTGGTAATCGCTCAAGAGATTGGCTATCCGGTCCTTGTTCGGCCTTCATATGTACTCGGCGGCCGGGCGATGGAAATTGTTTACCATGAAGAAGAACTGCTACAATATATGGAAAATGCCGTAAAAATTAACCCCGAGCATCCAGTGTTAATTGACCATTATTTAATTGGTAAGGAAATTGAAGTGGATGCCATTTGTGACGGAACAAATGTCTTGATCCCGGGAATTATGGAGCATATCGAGCGGGCAGGAGTCCATTCGGGTGATTCCATCGCTGTTTACCCGCCGCAAACTCTGTCTGATAAGACGAAACAAACGCTGGTTGACTACACTGAAAAACTGGCAAAAGGGTTAAACATTGTGGGACTGTTAAATATTCAATACGTTTTATCAGAGGGACGAATTTTTGTATTGGAGGTCAATCCTCGTTCAAGCCGAACGGTACCTTTTTTAAGTAAAATAACGAATGTGCCGATGGCGAAAATTGCCACCAAAGCCATTCTTGGCGTACCAATTGAAAAGCAAGGCTACAAAAAAGGACTTGTTGACGAAAAACCAGGAGTTTATGTGAAGGTTCCAGTGTTCTCGTTTGCCAAGCTGAAAAGTGTCGATATTACTCTGGGACCGGAAATGAAGTCAACTGGTGAAGTAATGGGCAAAGATTTGATACTTGAGAAGGCCCTTTATAAGGGCTTAGTCGCCTCCGGCATGAATATCCAAAAGCACGGGACGGTTTTGTTTACGATTGCCGATAAGGATAAGGAAGAAGCTTTAAAGCTGGCTGCCAGATTCGCCGCCAACGGTTATCGTCTAATGGCGACAAAAGGCACAGCAGCATTTTTGCAAGCAGCAGGTCTTCCGGTAAAGAGTGTTGAAAAAATTGGTTCTGAGGGAAAGACTTTGATAGATGTTATTCATAATGGAGAAGCTCATTTTATCATCAATACATTAACAAAAGGAAAGCAGCCGGAACGGGACGGGTTTAGAATCCGCCGGGAAGCCGTGGAAAATGGTGTCCCATGCTTAACCTCGTTAGATACCGCCGAGGCGATCCTGAAGGTGATTGAATCGATGAATTTTCTAACGGAAGCGCTGAAAGCAGACAAAAAGGAGGCAGTTTTTTCTTGATTAGAAAAGAGTTATGCAAAATTCTCAGCCAGAAGGAAATCGCCGCCAATATTTATGAGTTAAGGGTGAAAGCAACATTAGTTGATGACATAAGGGCACCGGGACAATTTGTCCATGTTCGCGTTACCAATGGAATTGACCCGCTGTTGCGCAGACCAATCAGCATATCAGCTTACAATCAGCAAACGGAGCAAATGACATTGATTTACCGCAAGGAGGGACGTGGCACCTCCTTAATGGTACAATTGGAACCGGGAATGGAACTTGATATCCTTGGTCCATTGGGAAATGGTTTTCCAATTGAAGAAGTAAGTGTTGGTGAAACGGCGCTGCTCGTTGGCGGCGGCATCGGTGTTCCGCCTTTGTACGAACTTTCTAAGCAATTGGTTGCCAAAGGGGTGAATGTGATCCACATTCTTGGCTTTCAAACAAAGTCAGCGGTATTTTATGAAAAAGAGTTCTCGAAAAATGGTTTGACGTTCATTACCACGGCCGACGGTACGTACGGAAGAAAAGGCTTCGTGACCGATGTTATTAAAGAGGTGAGCTTTGACTGTTTGTACACATGCGGGCCAACGCCAATGTTAAGGGCAATTGAACAAGGTTTTCCCGACAAAAGAGTCTTTTTGTCATTGGAGGAACGAATGGCCTGTGGTGTCGGTGCTTGTTTTGCTTGTGTCTGCCAAAGCGGAGACGCGGCGGATACCTCCTATAAAAAGGTTTGTAGTGATGGACCCGTATTTCGCGCCGGGGAGGTCGTATTATGAATCGCTTGAATGTTGAGTTGCCAGGGCTGCGGTTGAAAAATCCAATCATGCCGGCATCAGGCTGCTTTGGGTTTGGCCGCGAGTTTAGTCAGTTTTACGATTTAAGTAAGCTTGGGGCGATCATGATCAAGGCCACCACCTTGGAACCGCGGTTTGGAAATCCAACACCAAGAGTTGCCGAAACAGCGGCAGGAATGCTTAATGCTATCGGATTACAAAATCCGGGGTTAGAAAAAGTAATAGCAGAGGAATTGCCGTGGCTGTCACAATTCGATGTCCCAATTATCGCCAATGTTGCTGGTTCCGTGGAAGAGGATTATGTTGCGGTGGCTAGGAAAATTTCCCAAGCCGCCAATGTTAAGGCGCTTGAATTAAATATCTCCTGTCCGAATGTCAAAACCGGCGGAATCGCCTTTGGAACAATTCCTGAGGTGGCCAAACAATTGACCCGTAAAGTGAAAGAGGTATCCGCTGTTCCGGTATATGTAAAGCTTTCCCCTAACGTCAGCAATATCGTGGAAATGGCGCAGGCGGTTGAAGCTGGTGGTGCTGACGGGATTACGATGATTAATACACTTGTTGGGATGCGGCTGGATATAAAGACAGGTAAGCCGATTTTAGCCAATCTTACCGGTGGACTATCCGGTCCGGCGATTAAGCCGATTGCCATCCGCATGATTTATGAAGTCAGTCAAGCGGTCTCGCTTCCGATCATCGGTATGGGAGGTGTTCAATCGGCAGAAGATGTAATTGAATTCTTATATGCTGGTGCCAGTGCCGTAGCGGTTGGTACCGCCAATCTTGTTGACCCATTGGTCTGCCCAGCGATTATTGATGATTTACCGGATGTCTTAGAGCGATTAGGCTATGAACACATCAAAGAATGTATCGGAAGGAGCTGGCAAAGGGATGGACAATTCGCTAATCATCGCGCTTGATTTTCCAGATGGAAAGGAAGTAGAGCAGTTTTTACAGCCATTTAAGGGACAAGAGCTGTTTGTCAAAGTAGGAATGGAGTTATTTTACCAGGAAGGCCCAGCGATTGTGAGACTGTTAAAAGAAGCAGGCCATCGGATTTTTCTTGATCTTAAGCTGCATGATATTCCGAATACGGTAAAAAGTGCCATGAAAGGACTGGCCCGCCTGCAATGTGATGTAGTTAATGTTCATGCTTCAGGGGGAAGGAAATGATGGAGGCCGCGCTCGAAGGCTTGGAGGCGGGGACAGCAGCAGGAGAAAAGCGACCGCGATGCATTGCGGTAACCCAGTTAACTAGTACATCACAACAGCAGATGAATCAGGAACAGCTGATCCCTGTTTCTTTAACTGAATCCGTTTTACATTATGCTTCACTGACAAAAGCAGCCGGTTTGGATGGCGTTGTTTGTTCCGCTTTGGAGGCAGGACTAATTCGCCAAAATTTGGGACCCTCCTTTTTAACCGTTTGCCCAGGAATCCGCATGCAAACAGATCAAGTTCAGGATCAAAAGCGAATAGCGACACCAGAGTTTGCCAGGGAATCCGGGGTTAGTGCGATTGTCGTCGGTCGTTCAATTACGAGAGCGGCAGATCCGCTTGCTAGCTTTAAACAGTGGATGGAAGTATGGAAGGGTGTTAAACAATGAAACAGAAAATTGCTGACAGTTTATTAAATATTCAAGCTGTAACGTTAAAACCAAATGAACCATTTACCTGGACATCAGGGCTCCGCTCGCCAATTTACTGTGATAACCGCCTAACATTATCATATCCTGAAGTGAGAAGAGAGATTGCCAAAGGTTTAAAAACACTAATCGAGGAACGGTATTCAGACGTAGAAATGATTGCTGGCACTGCTACGGCAGGGATTCCTCATGCCGCATGGGTAAGTGAACTGATGAATCTGCCGATGTGCTATGTTCGTTCAAAAGCCAAAGGTCATGGGAAAGGTAATCAAATTGAAGGAAAGGTCGTACCTGGTCAGAAAGTTGTCGTTGTCGAAGATTTAATTTCCACCGGCGGCAGTGTCATTACCGCTGTTCAAGCTTTAAGGGAAGCAGGCTGTGAAGTCCTTGGAGCGGTTTCAATTTTCACCTATGAACTGGAAAAAGGAAAACAAGCCTTTGCCCAAGAAAACATAGCCAGCCAATCGCTAACTGATTTCTCTACCTTGGTTCAAGTTGCCATAGAAAAAGGCTATATTAGTGACAATGATCAAGAAGGCCTTATGTCCTGGAGCAAGGATCCGGAAGAGTGGAGTAAACACTATGAATAAGGAAAAAGCCCCAAAAAAATTAGGGGCTTTTCTTTAATTTCAGAACTAATTCTTCATCCGGGGTGACATAAACGGTCTGCTGCTGCTCATAAACAACAAACCCCGGTTTCGCCCCATTCGGTTTCTTCACATGTCTGACCTTTGTATAATCGACTGGAACGGAGCTGGAATTTCTCGCCTTGCTAAAATAAGCAGCCAGCATCGCTGCTTCTTTTATAGTTTGATCAGAAGGCTGTTTGCTGCGAATCACCACATGTGAACCAGGAATATCCTTCGTATGCAGCCAGATTTCATCTCTTGCTGCCAGCTTGTGCGTTAAATAATCATTTTGTTTATTATTTTTCCCAACAAGGATATCGGTATGATCAAATGATTGAAATTGATCAAGTACTGGCTTGGTAGGTTGCTTATTTCTATTGTTGCGTTTATGCCGTTCGCGGAGATAACCACCTTCAATCAACTCCTCACGAATCTCTTGTAAATCCTTAGGCGAAGCCGATGAGACCTGTTGCAGTAAACTGTCAAAATACAGCACTTCTTCTTTGGCATGTGCAATTTGTTCACTAACGATAGAAATAGCATTTTTTGCCTTCTGGTATTTTGAAAAATATTTTTGGGCATTTTCAGCCGGCGTTTTTCGAGGGTCAAGCGGAATGATAACAGTACGGCCTGATTCATCATAATAATCGAGAACCTCGATTTCTTTCATGCCTTTTTTGACGGCATACAGATTGGCCGTCAAAAGCTCTCCATAACGTTGAAATTGCTCAGCTTCCTCGGCTTCTTTTAATGTGGCCTCAAGCTTTTCAATTTTCTTTTCGTTTTTTTCCTTCTCATTCATCATGAGTCTTTCAATATCATGGCCTTGCTGCTTGACCCGGTCTCGTTCGGCTTTACCAAAATAGAAGCGGTCAAGCATTTCACTTAATGAAGAAAATAGTTTTACTTCTCCTTTTACATGTTCAAGCGGAAACAAATAAAAGATTTCTTTGTCAGAAGTGGTCATGATTGCCGGGGAAAGTTTATCTTCTTCTATCCTAGCAATTAACCGAGTAAAAGCGGCCGGTACCGTCGTATGATTTGCCAGTCCGGCTGAAACTAGTACCTCTTTGGCAAACAGTGGAGAAATGCCAGCGAAGTGTTCGACTAACTGCTTATCCAGTTTCCCAGCATTAAAATCTAGCTTTCTGACGACATCTTCCTCACTTGCGAAAAAGGGATTTTGTTTATCCTGTGCCGGCGGGCAGATATAGGGCTGACCTGGTAAAATCGCCCGATGGCTGTTTACTGCAAAAGAGATATGTTTAATACTGTCTAAAATGAGATTTCGCACCTTATCTACTAATACAATATTGGAGTGTCTTCCCATTATTTCGATAATGAGCTGCTTGCAAGTGATATCCCCAATTTCGTTACGGCCTTTTATTTCAAAAATGATAATTCGATCATTATCAATCTGATACAAATTTTCTAAAATATGACCTTCAATATGCTTTCTTAATAGCATGCAGAACATCGGCGGTTCACTGGGATTTGCATAGACTTCTGTCGTTAACTGTGCTCTTGCATAGCTGGGATGGGCCGAGAGCAATAATTTATGGTTCACTCCGCCGGCACGGATTGTAATGATTACTTCATTTTTATAGGGCTGATGAATCTTGCTTATTCGGCCGCCCTTAAGCAGCCGGGAAAGCTCCTCAACCATTGCTTTTGTAAATAAACCATCGAATGACATCAAAAACATCCTTTTCTATTAGCTTTCATGACATCATTATATCCTACTTTTTTAAAATCTGTCTTATTTTACTCCGCCATGCTTAAGATATAGCATTTTTTTGGACGACCCTGAATAAGCTGTCTTTAGAGGTCAGTCTATAGGGATAAGGATGGCAAGCAAGGGATTATCCTAGAGTCGATACAAGGGGGAAGTGAGATGGTCGGATGAAGTTCCATGAGATGGAGATCAAACAAGTAGAAAAAGTCTTAGAAACCGACTTTTCAACAGGATTAACAGAAGAAGAAGTCAAGATGAGGATTGAACGTTACGGATTTAATGAGTTGGCGGAAGGGGAAAAACAATCTGCTTTACTGCTATTCTTCAGCCAATTTAAAGATTTTATGGTCTTGGTTTTGCTTGCGGCAACTTTAATTTCCGGCCTGCTGGGGGAATATATCGATGCGATTGCCATTATTGCGATCGTGATTTTAAACGGCATTCTCGGCTTTTATCAGGAAAGGCGGGCGGAAAAATCGCTTCAGGCGTTGAAAGAATTATCGGCACCACAGGTATCTGTGCTCAGGGATGGGCATTGGATTAAAGTGCCTTCGAAAGAAATTGTCATTGGTGACATCTTGAAATTTGCCAGTGGGGATCGGATTGGTGCCGATGTCCGCATCATTGAAGCGAATAGTTTGGAAATTGAAGAATCAGCATTGACAGGTGAATCCGTGCCGGTAGCAAAACATACCGATTGTTTAGCGAATCCGAATCTCGGTATTGGTGATATGGAAAATATCGCCTTCATGGGTACGATGGTGACAAGAGGAAGCGGTATCGGTGTTGTCATGGCAACGGGAATGAAATCGGCGATGGGACAAATTGCCGGTCTTCTGCAAGAGGCAGAGTCACAGGAGACCCCGCTGCAACGCCGGTTGGAACAATTAGGCAAGATTTTAATAGCGGTCGCCTTATTTCTCACTATTCTTGTTGTTGTCATCGGAGTGCTGCGCGGCCACGATATTTATACGATGTTTTTAGCTGGTGTATCGTTGGCAGTGGCAGCTATACCTGAAGGACTGCCAGCGATTGTCACGGTAGCACTTTCGCTTGGCGTCCAAAAAATGATCCGACAAAAAGCGATCGTTCGTAAACTACCGGCGGTTGAAACATTAGGTTGTGCATCGGTCATTTGTTCTGATAAGACAGGAACGATGACCCAAAATAAAATGACCGTTACCCATTTATGGAGTGGTGGAAATACTTGGACGGTTGATGGGATTGGGTATCAGCCGATCGGAAATTTTTATCGTAATAAACAAAAAGTCAATCCTAAAGAGGAAAAAGCATTACAACAAATGCTAATTTTTGGAATGCTGTGTAATCATTCTGATATCTACCAAGAGGAGGAACAATTTCATCTCTGATGGTGACCCGACTGAAGGAGCATTACTGGTCAGTGCGATGAAAGCTGGTTTTACCCGACCAAAACTATTGGAGGAGTTCACCATTATCAAGGAGTTCCCGTTCGATTCTTCCCGAAAGATGATGAGCGTTCATGTAAAGGACAGGCAAGGACGTAACTTCATTATTACAAAGGGTGCTCCGGATGTCATCTTGGGAAATTGTGAATCGATTCTTTGGGAGGGGAGATCGCAATTTTTAAATCAGGAGAAGCAAGGCAAAGTTCAGGATGCAATTAATCATCTCGCATCTAATGCTCTTAGAACGATTGCCATAGCGTTTAAATCCATTCCCGCTAATACGATTATTTTAAGTGAACAAGAAGCGGAAAAGGCGCTCACTTTAATCGGAATCCAAGGAATGATCGACCCGCCTCGCCCAGAAGTAAAAGATGCTGTAAGAGAATGTAAAGAGGCAGGCATTAAAACGGTTATGATTACCGGTGACCATGTCATTACCGCTAAAGCAATTGCCGCTCAACTGGGAATATTAACAGAAAAAAGCAAAGTGCTAGATGGAAACGGCTTATCTCAAATGACCGTTGAAGAATTGGAAGCAGTTGTTGAAGATGTATCTGTGTTTGCGCGGGTATCACCCGAGCATAAATTAAAAATTGTTAAGGCTCTGCAAAATCGCGGTCATATCGTGGCGATGACGGGGGACGGGGTGAATGATGCTCCGGCAATTAAAGCAGCTGATATTGGTGTTGCTATGGGGATCACCGGCACGGATGTGGCCAAAGAGGCTTCCTCACTCGTATTAATGGATGATAATTTTGCCACCATTAAAGCGGCGATTAAAGAAGGCAGAAACATTTACGAAAATATCCGTAAGTTTGTCCGATATTTGCTTGCTTCCAATGTTGGTGAAATAATGGTGATGTTATTTGCGATGATCTTAGCCTTGCCGCTGCCATTGGTGCCGATTCAAATTCTTTGGGTCAATCTTGTTACAGATGGGCTGCCGGCGATGGCACTTGGACTCGATAAACCGGAAGAGAACGTGATGAAGCGGGCTCCCAGAAGCCCTAATGAAGGTGTCTTTTCACGTGGACTCGGCTGGAAAGTGGTTTCGCGGGGATTTTTGATTGGAATCGTCACTTTAATAGCATTTATGGTTGTTTACCACGATGATCCGGAGCAATTGGAATACGCTCAAACGGTTGCTTTCGCCACACTTGTTATGGCCCAACTGATCCATGTTTTTGATTGCCGCAGCGAAATTTCCATTTTGTCACGGAATCCATTTGGCAATCAATATCTGGTTTGGGCCGTCATCTCCTCTCTGGTTTTAATGTTGGTGGTCATTTATTATCCACCGTTGCAGCCGGTATTTCATACACTGCCGATTGAGGCAGACGATTGGTTGTTAATTCTTGGCTTATCCTCGATTCCAACTTTTTTATTAGCGGGTTCATTTTTATTAAGAAAAACAAAATAAAGTATGTTATAATCCAAAAGGTAATAGAATCCATTCTATTACCTTTTGGATTTTTCTTCTGAATATCCTTTTCAATGAATGGATGTGCGTGAATATGGTAAACAGTATGACGGGTTTTGGAAGAGGGAAGGCAGCATCTGATTCCTTTTCCGTAAATGTGGAGATTAAATCAGTGAACCACCGTTTTTGTGAAATGAATATTCGGATGCCAAGGCAACTGTTAAAAATTGAAGACAAAATTAAAAAAATCGTAAATCGGCATATTCATCGTGGAAGGGTTGAAGTGTTTATCGGCTTGGAAGGGGAAGGCATTATTTCCCGAAAAATTCAGGTTGACTGGAAGTTGATTGATGAATATATCCAATTTATTAAACAAGCCCAGACCAAATATGGGATGGAGGGGTCCATCACTCTGCATGATTTATTAAACCGTTCGGACCTAATACATATAGAAGAAAATGAAGTTGATAACGATGAATTGTCGGAATTAGTGATTCGTGCTGCCGGGGAGGCAATTGCCCAACTGAAGCAAATGCGAGTGGCTGAAGGAGAAACACTAAAAATGGATCTTGAGGCAATCATTGTTCAATTAGAAACAATTGTGACTGATCTGCAACAGGATGCCCCGATCGTTGTCCAATCTTATAAAGAGCGGATTTTAAAAAGAGTGCAGGAATATGTTAGCGGACAAATAGATGAGTCAAGGATTTTAACTGAGGTAGCCATTTTTGCTGAAAAAGCCGATATTAATGAAGAAATCATCAGATTAAAAAGTCATATCGGGCAATTTAAGCAAACCCTGAATGTTCATGAACCCATTGGCCGGAAGCTCGATTTCCTTGTGCAGGAAATGAATCGGGAGGCTAACACAATTGGGTCGAAGGCTAATGATGCCAATATAGCTAAAAAGGTAGTCGAAATGAAGAGTTTACTCGAAAAACTAAAGGAACAAGTTCAAAATATTGAATAGTAGTAGTTTACAAAAAGTTTGACGCGGCCAAAATATTATTAATGATGATTGGATGGTAATCATGGGGATTAAATTAGTTAATATTGGATTTGGGAATATCGTTTCTGCCAATCGGATCATATCAATAGTCGGTCCTGAATCTGCGCCAATAAAAAGAATTGTCCAGGACGCTCGGGACCGTGGGACATTGATTGATGCTACATATGGCAGACGTACTCGTGCGGTCATTGTGATGGACAGCGATCATGTTATTTTATCCGCAGTCCAGCCGGAAACGGTTGCCCACCGCTTATTGGACCGTGATGAGACTATCGAGGAAGGGTAGGATTTATGAAATGCAGGAAAAAGGATTACTCATAGTACTTTCTGGACCATCTGGTGTGGGAAAAGGGACGGTGCGGAAGGAAATCTTTTCGCAGCCTGATACCGCTTTTGAATACTCAATTTCTGTTACTACCCGCAAACCTCGTGAGGGTGAAGTGGATGGGGTTGATTATTTTTTCAAAACTAGAGAAGAATTTGAGAATTTAATTAAAAATGATAAACTATTGGAATATGCCGAATTTGTCGGGAACTACTACGGGACTCCTGTTGATTACGTTCAGCAAACATTGAATCAAGGAAAAGATGTCTTCTTAGAAATTGAGGTTAAGGGTGCCCGCCAAGTCCGTGAAAAATTCCCCGAAGGCTTGTTCATTTTTTTAATGCCCCCAAGTCTTTCCGAATTAAAGAAGCGAATTGTGACAAGAGGGACTGAGACAGAAGATATCATTCACAATCGGATGCTGACGGCACGAGAAGAAATCGAAATGATGGAATTGTACGATTATGTTGTTGTCAACGATGAGGTTACACTTGCTTGTGAACGGATCAAATCGATTGTTGTAGCAGAGCATTGCCGCAGGGAACGAGTTGAACATATCTACAAAAAATTGCTGGAGGTTGATTAAGATGTTATATCCATCGATAGATTCTTTATTAGAGAAAATTGATTCAAAATATTCACTGGTTTCAGTAGCTGCCAAGCGTGCCCGCCAAATGCAGCTTGAAAAGAATGAAAGATTACCCAAGTATGTTTCTTATAAACATGTGGGCAAGGCACTGGAGGAAATAAACAGCGGCATATTGACTTACCGGATTGCTAAAAAAGCGGAAACACCTGCCGAACAATAATTGCAATGAAACTAATAAAGGACCGAAACAAAGGCCTGACGATAAGGGGAATCCTTAAATGTCAGCCTTTTTTGTTTACAAAAAGGTTTAAAATAGCTTTCTGTATTATTGAGATTTTTGTCGATTAAAGAAGGAAAATAGTGAAAAAATTTTTCTATTCCAGCATAATAGATAATAAAGTTGATATCTGGGGGAATCCAAAGATGGTTATGAATAAAAAGATATTATTATGCGTAACTGGAGGGATAGCGGTTTACAAAGCAGCGGCGTTAACAAGCAAACTTGTCCAAGCCGGGGCAAGTGTAAAAGTCATTTTAAGTGAAGCTGCGGCACAATTTGTGACTCCGCTGACTTTTCAGGCATTATCCCGTAATGAAGTGTATACTGATACCTTTGATGAAAAAAATCCGCAAGTGATTGCTCATATAGACTTGGCAGACTGGGCCGATTTGATTCTGGTCGCTCCGGCAACAGCAAATACGATCGCAAAATTGGCGGGCGGGATTGCTGATAATATGATTACGACGACAGTGCTCGCTTCTACCGCACCTGTGTGGATCGCCCCGGCAATGAATGTTCATATGTATGAACATCCTGCGGTAAAAAGGAATCTTGCCAGATTGGATGAGTATGGTTACCAATTCATTGAACCTGGGGAAGGCTATTTGGCTTGCGGATATGTCGGAAAAGGCCGGCTGGAAGAACCAGAGAAAATAGTGGCATTAATGGAGCAATATTTTGTCAGCAGCAATACCGAGCCCTTAAAGGGAAAAACGGTGCTCATTACAGCAGGACCGACACGCGAAAAAATAGATCCGGTCCGGTTTATTTCCAATCATTCCAGCGGCAAAATGGGGTATGCCCTCGCTGAAGAAGCCAAGAAACAAGGTGCTCACGTCATTTTAGTGTCCGGACCGGTCCAGCTGCCAAAACCATCGGGGATTGACGTCGTCAGTGTCGAAAGTGCTGAAGACATGTATCAAGCCGTTCTGAACGTCTTTGATGAGGCGGATATTGTGATTAAAACAGCTGCTGTGGCTGACTATCGTCCCAGGGTTTCCTATGACCATAAAGTGAAAAAGCAAACGGGTAATGTCATGATCGAGCTTGAAAGAACAAAGGATATCTTGCTTGAATTAGGAAAAAGGAAAACAAAGCAAATCCTGGTCGGCTTTGCTGCTGAAACCAATAACCTAGCTGAATATGCCCAAGCAAAACTGAAGAAAAAAAATGCCGACATGATTGTTGCCAACAATGTAAAAGCAGAGGGGGCAGGTTTCGGCACCGACACAAACATTGTCACCTTGTTTAAACGGGATGGCACTGTTAGCGAATTACCCATTATGTCAAAAACGGCCGTTGCCCAAAAAATTATCGAAGAAATAACTGTTTTGTTGAAGGATCTGAATAAACATGAAAATTGCTAGTGTCATCGTTGATGTTCCGGCAAAACAAACAGATAAGCCATTCGATTATCTGATTCCCGAAGATTGGACGGAAACGATGCAACCAGGCATGAGAGTGATAGTTCCTTTTGGGCCGCGAAAAATTCAAGGCTTTGTGACGGAAATAAAGGACAAATCGGAGTTTAAGCAGTTAAAGGAAATTATTGCACCAATGGATCTGGAACCGGTTTTGAATAAGGAATTATTGCATCTGGGCGAATGGTTAACCGAAACCTCACTATGCTTTAAAATTTTTGCCTACCAGGCAATGCTCCCTGCTGCCCTGAAAGCAAAATATGAAAAAAAGGTACGACTGGCCCCTGGAAAGGAAGTGGCTGTTTTACCAAGTTCACTGCAAGCGATTTTTGCTGACAATAAAAAGCTTGAGTGGGAAGAGGTGTTAAAAAGCGGCTTAGTCCCCCTTTTACAGCGTGAGGCTGCCAAAGGTCATCTTGAAGTTGTTTATGAGGTAAAAGAAAGAGTTAAGAAAAAGCAGGTGAAGGTTATTCGACCGTTGTTTCCCCCTGCTGAAATTAAGGCAGAAATGGAGAGGCTGCCGGCCAATGCGGAAAAACAAAGGCAGGTGTTAGATTACTTTATCGAGCACCAAGATCCAGTCGAACAAAAACAGCTGCTGACGATCGTTCAAACTTCTCCTTCTACTGTAAAGGCGTTGGTTGAGAAGGGGCTGCTTTCCGAGGATGAAATGGAAGTATATCGCGACCCATTTGAAAATCGAGTTTTTGAGCATACTGCTCCATTGCCATTAACAAAGGCTCAAACTGCTGCAATCTCTCCTATTTTAAAGGCAATTGAGGCCAAACGGCATGAAGTATTTTTACTTTACGGGGTAACCGGGAGCGGAAAAACAGAAATATATTTACAAGCGATTCAGGATGTCATCGATAAAGGGAAAGAGGCTATCGTCCTCGTACCGGAAATTTCCTTAACACCGCAAATGGTGAACCGTTTCAAAGGAAGATTTGGAGATTTAGTGGCGGTCATGCACAGTGGACTATCTGCTGGGGAAAAGTATGATGAATGGCGCAAAATACAGCGGAAAGAGGTCAAGGTTGTTGTTGGAGCCAGGTCGGCCATTTTCGCCCCGTTTGAAAACATTGGCATCATCATTATCGATGAAGAGCATGAAACGAGCTATAAACAGGAAGATATGCCGCGTTATCATGCCCGAGATGTTGCGATAGAAAGGGCAAAAGTCTATAGCTGTCCCGTAGTCTTAGGAAGTGCCACTCCTTCATTGGAATCATTTGCCAGGGCGCAAAAAAAGGTATACCATCTGTTAACGCTGTCAAATAGGATGAACAATAAACCGCTGCCCCCGGTGGAAATTATTGATATGCGTGAAGAACTTCGTGCCGAAAACCGATCGATGTTTTCGCGCAAGCTGTTTTCAAAGCTTAAGGACCGGCTGGAAAAAAAACAACAGTCTGTCCTATTATTAAACAAGCGGGGGCACTCGTCATTTGTCATGTGCCGGGATTGCGGTTACGTTGTGAATTGTCCAAATTGCGATATCTCGCTGACCTATCATCGGGCCGGAAACCGGATGAAATGCCATTATTGCGGTTATGAAAGCAATATACCGAATGTGTGTCCGGAATGTTCAAGTGAATATATTCGCTATTTTGGCACTGGTACGCAAAAGGTTGAAGAGGAATTGGGAAAAATTCTTCCCGAAGCAAGGGTCATCCGGATGGACGTTGATACAACCGGAAGAAAAGGCTCCCACGAAAAATTATTAAAGGATTTTCGCGATGGCAAGGCCGATATTTTATTAGGCACGCAAATGATTGCTAAAGGACTCGATTTTCCTAACATTACCTTAGTCGGTGTTTTGTCCGCTGATACAATGCTGCATTTACCGGATTTTCGTTCTTCTGAAAAAACATTTCAATTATTGACACAGGTCAGCGGGCGGGCAGGAAGACATCAATTGCCTGGAGAAGTCGTAATTCAAACCTATACTCCGGAGCATTATAGCATCGAATTAGCAGGGATGCAGAATTATGATTATTTTTATCAACGGGAAATGATGATGCGAAAAATCCATCATTATCCGCCATTCTATTATTTAGTGTTGGTCACCGTTACCCATGAACAATTAATGAAGGCAGTTGCAGAAACGGAGAAAATTGTTAATTATCTAAGATCGCAAGTTTCCAATCAAGCCGTCATTCTTGGGCCGGCGGCATCACCGATACCCAGGATTAATAATAGATATCGCTATCAATGTCTGATAAAATACAAACGGGAACCGAATCTAACAAATGTTCTAAAGAAAATTCTTGATCAATACCAGAAAGAAGCCAGAAATGGACTACAGGTATCGATAGACGTCAACCCGTTTATCTTAATGTAATCTGGGTGAGAATGATAAGTAATTAATTTTATATATAGAGATCAATCTAGACGGAGGAACTATTTTGACGGTACGTAAAATTGTAAACTACCCAGCAGCGATCCTGGAACTGAAATGTAAAGAAGTTGTCAAGTTTGACAAAAAACTAGGAAAAGTGCTGGATGATATGTATGATACGATGATTGAATTTGATGGTGTTGGTCTTGCTGCCCCGCAAATTGGTTTAGATACGCGAATTGCTATCGTTGATATTGATGATGATTCGGGAACAATTGAAATGATTAATCCCCGCATCGTTAAGCAAGAAGGGGAACAAACAGGACCTGAAGGCTGCTTAAGCTTTCCCGGATTATATGGCGAAGTAACGAGACCAAATTATGTAAAAATCGAAGCGTTTGATCGTAAAGGCAGACCATATACCCTTGAGGCAGAAGATTTTCTTGCCAGGGCGATTCAACATGAAATTGATCACCTGGATGGGATCTTATTTACCACAAAAGTTTCCCGATATTTAGAAGAAGATGAGCTGGAAGGAGCGGAATGTGAATGACGAGAATTGTTTTTATGGGTACTCCTGACTTCTCTGTCCCGGTATTAAAGCAAATCATTGAAGATGGCTATGATGTGATTGGAGTGGTGACCCAGCCAGACCGGCCGGTGGGAAGAAAAAGGGTTTTAACACCGCCACCGGTAAAAGCAGAAGCGTTGAAGCATGGAATTCCGATATTTCAGCCTGAAAAGATCCGGCAGCCGGATGAACTGCAGAAGATCCTGGAACTTAAGCCAGATTTAATTGTGACTGCTGCCTTTGGCCAAATCTTACCAAAGGAATTATTGGAAGCCCCTAAATATGGCTGCATTAATGTCCATGCCTCACTGCTCCCTGAGCTGCGCGGCGGGGCTCCGATTCATTATGCCATATTGCAAGGAAAGCAAAAAACCGGGATTACGATTATGTATATGGCTGAAAAATTGGATGCCGGGGATATCCTCACGACTGTGGAAGTTCCGATTGACGAGGAGGATAATGTTGGAACACTTCATGATAAATTAAGCGCTGCTGGTGCTAAACTTTTATCAGAGACATTGCCCAAACTATTGGCAGGACTTCTTACAGCCATTCCGCAAAAAGATGCGGATGCAACCTTTGCTCCCAATATTAAGAGAGAACAGGAAAAAATTGACTGGAACAAGACAGGAGAGGAGATCTACAATCACATTCGCGGTTTAAACCCATGGCCAGTTGCCTTTACCACTTTCAATGGTCAAGTATATAAAATTTGGAAGGCGCAAAAAGTGAACGGGGTAACAGGAAGTCAGCCGGGTGTCATTGTGAAAATCGAAAAAGATGGAATGATCGTTAGCAGTGGAAACGAAACAGCGATTAAAATTACCGAATTGCAACCCGCTGGAAAAACAAAAATGAAATGTGAACAATTTTTACGAGGAGCGGGGGATAAAATTACTATAGGCAGTAAATTAGGAGAATAATATGACAGCAAAAGCAAAAAAGAATGTCCGAGAAACAGCACTCGATCTCCTTATGGCGATTGAGAAGAATCAGTCATACAGCAATTTGCTCCTCAACAATGAAATAAACAAGCATCAGCTTCCCCAGAAAGATGTAGGGCTCTTGACAGAATTAATTTATGGGACATTGCAAAGAAAAATGACCTTAGATTTCTTTTTAGCGCCATTTTTAAAACAGGCGAAGAGACTCGAGAATTGGGTGTTGCAGCTTCTACGGCTGACGCTTTATCAAATGGTTTTTCTTGATAAAATTCCCGACCGTGCCGCGATCCATGAAGCAGTTGAAATTGCCAAGAAACGGGGGCATAAAGGGATTGCCGGATTGGTTAACGGCGTCTTAAGAACGATACAACGGGAAGGCCTGCCAGCTTTGGAGAAGATACCTGATTCATTGGAGCGGCTGGCAATCGAAACGAGTCACCCATTATGGCTTGTAAGAAGATGGGTTGGTCAATTTGGCTATGAAATAACGAAACAAATGTGCGAGACCAACTTGACAGCTCCGCTGCAAACAGCGCGGGTCAACTTGCTGAGAATTTCCCGGGATGAATGCGTCCGACTCCTTGAAGAAGAAGGTTTTCAAATTGAAAAAAGCCCGATTATTCCCGAGGCAATACGCTCTATAAAAGGAAATTTGGCCGCATCTCAAGCATTTAAAAGCGGCCTGTTTACGATTCAAGACGAGAGCTCGATGCTAACTGCCTATGCGCTTGACATCAAAGAAAACGAACAGGTTTTAGATGCCTGTGCTGCCCCTGGAGGAAAAAGTACCCATATCGCGGAAAAATTAAAGCAAACGGGACAAGTGTTTTCGCTTGATCTTCATGAACATAAGGTGAAATTAATTCACGATAATGCCGACCGTTTAGGTTTGACAAATATTCACCCCCGTGTATTAGACTCGCGAATGGCGGGCAGACATTTTGACGAGGAATCGTTTGACCGTGTGCTGCTTGATGCTCCTTGTTCCGGGCTGGGCGTAATGAGAAGAAAGCCGGATATCAAGTATACGAAGCGGGAGCAAGATGTTGAACGGTTAAGCCGCATTCAACAGGATTTGTTAGATTCAGTAGCTCCATTAGTTAAAATAGGCGGAATTCTTGTGTATAGTACCTGTACTGTGGACCAACAGGAAAATAACGGGACAATCGAAACTTTTTTACGGAATCATCGGGAATTTCGCTTGGATCCTTCGTTGAAACAGCGAATGCCCGAAGCAATCCAACCATTGGTGAAAGACTCCGGCTTGCAAATATTTCCGCAGAATTTTGGTTCTGATGGTTTTTATATTGCTGCCTTAACAAAGGAAAAAACAACCGTACAGGATAGAAAAGAGGTGTAACAGTTGGAACAACTTAAGACAACTGAGACAAATACTAGTGACGACAAGAAGCGATCGATTTATTCATTAAACCTCGATGATATGAAAAAATGGCTACAGGAGAACGGTGAAAAACCGTTTCGGGCTGAGCAGCTGTTTGATTGGCTTTATAAAAAAAGAGTAACTTCTTTCGAGGATATGAGCAACTTATCAAAAGCCTTAAGAGAGAAGCTTGCAAGTGAGTTCCAAATTACCACCTTAAATACTGTCGTGCAGCAAACTTCTTCGGATGGAACGATTAAATTTCTATTTGAACTCCATGACGGCTATTCAATTGAAACAGTTCTGATGCGGCATGACTATGGTAATTCCGTCTGCGTTACGACACAGGTTGGCTGCCGGATTGGCTGTACCTTTTGCGCTTCCACTCTCGGCGGCTTAAAGCGGCATCTGGAGGCTGGGGAAATTGTTGCCCAGGTGGTCAAGGTGCAAAAAGCATTGGATGAAACCGAGGAACGGGTAAGTTCAGTTGTCGTTATGGGAATTGGTGAGCCGTTTGATAATTATCAGAATTTGATTTCCTTTTTAAAAATCATCAATCATGAGAAAGGGCTTAATATTGGTGCACGTCATATTACCGTCTCAACGAGCGGCATCGTTCCCAAAGTCTATCAATTTGCTGATGAAAACATGCAGATTAACTTTGCTATTTCTTTACATGCTCCAAATACAGAATTAAGAACGAGATTAATGCCGATTAATAAAGCTTATAAACTTGATGACTTAATGAAAGCAGTACGGTATTATATCGATAAGACGGGGCGCCGGGTCAGCTTTGAATACGGTCTTTTCGGCGGTGTTAACGATTCAACCGACCATGCCGAGGAATTGGCTGATTTATTAAAGGATTTAAAATGCCATGTGAATCTGATACCAGTTAACTATGTGCCGGAAAGAGATTATGTGCGAACACCGCGAGAAAAGATTTTTGCGTTTGAAAAAACACTGAAAAATCGCGGTATTAATGTAACGATTCGCCGGGAGCATGGTCATGACATTGACGCAGCATGCGGTCAGCTTCGTGCAAAGGAGCGAAAAGAGGAGACGAGGTGAAGGTATGAAAGCAGTATTTAAAACAGATAAAGGGAAGGTACGGCTGCACAACGAGGATGCCGGTGGAATCTTTGTCAATAAGGATGGCAGTCTCCTTGCTATTGTTGCCGATGGGATGGGCGGTCACCGGGCAGGCGATGTCGCAAGTGAAATGAGCGTTTCCCATTTGAAAAAGGAATGGGAAACAACAGAGAAAATTTTGACTGCAGATACAGCTGAAAAGTGGTTGCAGGAGGAAATTACCGCTGTCAACAATATTCTTTTAGAACATGCTGCCAATAATTCAGAGTGTGATGGTATGGGGACAACAATCGTTGCCGCCATAACCACTGATCGGTTTGCAACCATAGCAAATATCGGAGATAGCCGCTGCTATATTTTAAATGAATCCGGATTTAAACAAATTACAGAGGATCATTCTCTTGTCAATGAACTTGTCCGTTCAGGGCAAATTTCCAAGGAGGATGCCGAACATCACCCAAGGAAAAATGTCCTATTAAGGGCATTAGGTACTGAAAAAAAAGTTGAAATGGATATTAAGACGATTATTTTTGAAGAAGGAGATATCCTGCTGCTGTGTTCCGACGGACTCTCTAACAAAGTAAGTGAAAATGAAATGGTGAAAATCCTTTTAAATGAAGAACCGCTTGAAGAGAAAGCCCAAACACTTATCTTACTCGCCAATGAAAACGGCGGAGAGGATAATATTACCTTGGGAATTGTGGAGTTTTCTGAGGGCAGTGAGGGGTGATGCCGGATGATGATTGGAAAAAGATTAAGCGGGCGCTATAAAATTTTAAATATTATTGGCGGCGGAGGCATGGCAAATGTCTACCTGGCCCATGATATGATTCTTGATCGTGATGTAGCCGTTAAAATGCTCAGGCTTGATTTTGCAAATGATGAAGAATTTATCAGGAGATTTCGCCGGGAAGCACAAGCAGCTACAAGTCTTGCGCATCCGAATATTGTTAATATTTATGATGTAGGCGAAGAAAATGATCTTTATTATATTGTGATGGAATACGTTGATGGGCAGACTCTTAAACAATACATACAGCAAAATTCTCCATTAAGAGTGGAAAAAGCAATCGAGATCATGAAACAGCTGACATCTGCCATTTCACATGCTCACCATAATCATATTATTCATCGTGATATTAAACCACATAATATTTTAATAGACCATGAAGGAAATGTGAAAGTGACTGATTTTGGGATTGCTACCGCTCTGAGCGCAACAGCGATAACGCAAACAAATTCAGTCTTAGGCTCGGTTCATTATTTATCACCTGAGCAGGCAAGAGGCGGCATGGCGAATCGAAAGTCGGATATTTATTCACTTGGGATCGTGATGTTTGAATTATTAACTGGCAGACTGCCGTTTTCGGGTGAATCAGCTGTATCCATCGCCTTAAAGCATCTGCAATCAGAGACTCCGTCGGTGCGGCGCTGGAATCCAAGTATTCCGCAAAGTGTCGAAAATATCGTCTTAAAGGCAACTGCGAAAGACCCATTTCATCGCTATAACAGCGTTGACGAAATGGAGGAGGACTTGCAGACTGCTCTAGATCCCGAACGGATGAATGAAGCCAAGTTTGCTATTCCTGTCGATGATGAAGCCACGAAAGCCATTCCGGTAATAACCAATGACAAACCATTAAAAAATCTGGAAGAAACCTTGGTTCATAGCACTGAAAACACAGCTGAAAAACCGACCGAAAAAACTAAGAAAGAGAAAAAGAAAGAGAAAAAAAATAAAAAAAGAAAAAAATGGCCGCTAGTTCTCGTTTCTATTTTTCTTTTTTTATGTGTCATAGGATTATTATCTGCTTTATTTTTGCCAGGAATACTTTCTGCTAAGGAGGTTAAAGTTCCTAATGTTAGCGGAATGGAACTGGACGATGCCGTTTCCAAATTAAAGCAAAGTGGATTAGGTATTGATAAAAAAATCAAGATCACAAGTGAAGAAGTAGAAGAAGGTCTCGTTATCAAAACGGACCCCGAAGCAGGAGAAACGGTTAAGGAAAAAGCAAAAGTCACGCTTTATATTAGTTCCGGGAAGAAAAAACTGGAATTATCCAACTATGTTGGCAGAAACTATGATGATGTCGTTCGTTTATTAGATGATAAATTTAAAGATATAAAGAAAATTGAAAAGCACGATGATAGTGCCCCGGGGACGATACTCAGCCAAAATCCGCCGGAAGGGGAACAAGTGGTTCCGGAAGATACCGTCTTAGAATTTGAAGTTAGCTTAGGTCCGGAAATTATTGTCTTAAAAGATTTAACCCAGTATAGTTTAAAAGGTGCCCAGGACTACTGTTCATTAGTTGGGCTAACTCTGGATGCATCACAGGAACAATATGATGAGAAAGTACCAGCAGGAATGGTCATCTCCCAATCACCTAAAGAAGGAACTGAGCTAAAAAAAGGCGATAAGGTTACGGTTGTCATCTCCAAAGGAGAGAAACCTCCAAAAAAGGTCGTCAAAGAGATCACTATTCCCTTTGAACCTGATCCGGAAAATCCTGATAAGGAACAAGTGGTACAGATTTATATTGATGATATGAATCGAAACATGACAGAACCAGCGGAAACATTTAACATCAATGCAACCAAAAAGGTTCAAATCGAGTTAACTATTCCGTATGGTAAAAAAGCCGGCTATAGGGTCATGAAGGACAACACGGTCTTTATGGAAGAAGTTATTAACTATTCGGATATAGATTAAACTGGAAATTAGTGATGGAATTATTAGGAAAAATAATGGTACACATGGAGGGGTGCTATGCCTGAAGGAAAAATTATTAAAGCATTAAGTGGCTTTTACTATGTACTCCATCAGGATCATGTCATTCAATGCCGTGGCAGAGGGGTTTTTCGAAAAAATAAAATCACCCCTCTTGTTGGCGATGAAGTTGTTTTTCAAGCTGAGAATAACCAGGAAGGCTACATTTTGGAAGTGAAAGAGCGAAAGAATGAATTGCAGCGGCCGCCGATTGCCAATGTAGACCAAGCTATTTTGGTTTTTTCAGCGGTAGAACCGGACTTCAGTCCGGGATTGCTGGATCGCTTTCTTGTGTTGGTTGAATTTAACCATATCAAACCGCTGATTTGTATTACAAAAATGGATCTTACTAATGATGACGAGCAGCAAAAGATTTCAACATATGCCGAGCATTATAACGGCGCCGGATATGAAGTGATTCTAACCTCATCCGAAACAGAAGCGGGGATAGATCGTTTGAATCCGCATCTTGAAAATAAAATTTCTGTCTTTGCTGGTCAATCGGGGGTAGGAAAGTCCTCTTTGTTAAATGTTTTGCGGCCCGATTTAGAGTTGAAAACGAATGATATTTCCGCTCATTTGGGAAGGGGCCGGCATACGACTAGGCATGTTGAATTAATAAAAGTAGGTAACGGCCTTGTGGCCGACACGCCCGGGTTTAGTTCATTGGAATTTACCAATATCGAAGCCGAGGATCTAACCCGTTGTTTTCCGGAATTTCTCCGGGCAAGTGAACAATGTAAATTTCGCGGCTGCCTTCATTTGAAAGAACCAAAATGCGGTGTCAAACTGAAAGTAGAGGCAGGAGAGATCCCGGTATACCGTTATGAACACTATGTTGATTTTTTACGAGAAATTAAAGAGAGAAAGCCGAGGTATTAGTAATGATAAAAATTGCTCCCTCCATTCTTTCCGCCGATTTTGCCAAGCTGGGGGAAGAAATTACAGCAGTTGAAAGAGCTGGAGCCGACTACATTCATGTTGATGTAATGGACGGACATTTTGTTCCCAATATCACTATTGGTCCGTTAATTGTCGAGGCCATCAGGCCCATTACCAAACTGCCGCTTGATGTCCATCTGATGATTGAAAACCCTGATCAGTATATTGACGCATTTGCCAAAGCAGGAGCTGACTATCTTACAGTTCATGTAGAAGCCTGCCGCCATTTGCACCGCACGATTCAAACGATTAAATCGTTTGGGGTCAAAGCGGGCGTTGTGTTAAATCCGGCAACTCCGGTCGATACGATTCAGCATATTATTGGTGACATTGACATGGTTTTATTAATGTCGGTTAATCCCGGATTTGGCGGACAAAAGTTCATTCCGGAAGTGCTTCCGAAAATTACTCAAGTCAAGCAAATGGCCGAAACAAAAGGGTTGGACATCGAAATTGAAGTAGATGGCGGCATTAATTCAGAAACGGCTGTTCAATGTGCCCAAGCAGGGGCAAATGTTCTCGTCGCAGGTTCAGCCATTTATAATCAAGAAAACTATGCGAATGCCATTGCGCAGCTAAAGAGCCGGCTTTAATGCCCGGCTTTTTGCTTAGGGGAGAGAGGTACTGTTATGGTTATCAATATCCTGGCAGGGGGCCCGGAAGACCTTTTGCCTAATTTGCAGCAATATAAAGGAGATGGGGCGATCTGGGTCGGTGTTGACCGCGGAGTTTTTCATTTGTTAAAAAGAAACATCACTCCGGAAATAGCTTTTGGTGATTTTGATTCCGTCTCACCGGAAGAATTAGCGTTGATTGAAACGAAAGTAGCAGAATTGAAACGATTTCAGCCGATAAAGAATGAAACAGATACGGAGCTTGCCCTTAATTGGGCATTAGCCCAGAGACCTAAAACAATCCGGCTGTTTGGAGCTACCGGTGGCCGGCTTGATCATTTATTTGCCAATGTTCAGCTGCTTGTTCAACCGTTAAAGACCAAGCAGGCAACAGATATTTATTTAATTGACAGATGTAACGAGATGTTTATCAAAGGACCAGGAATGTATGAATTAAAAAAACGGGAAACAGAAAAATACATTTCGTTTATTCCCCTGACGCTTGAGATCAGTAATCTCACACTTTCCGGCTTTAAATATCCCTTGAAAAATCGTCATATTTCTCTTGGTTCGACACTATGTATTAGTAATGAACTTATTAGTGAATATGGTACTTTTTCATTTTCCGAAGGCATATTAATAGTGGTAAGAAGCCATGATTAATAGGCTTGTTAGGTGGTACTGATTTCGTCAGTTTGAATAATATGATATTGACGTTTGCAAGTTAAAAGTGATAAGAGAAGCAACGTGAGATTGGTGAGGAGGGACAGTATGAAATTTTATACGATTAAACTGCCGAAGTTTCTAGGCGGCATTGTCCGGGCGATGATTGGTGTGTTTCATAAGAAAGAATAAAAAATTCAGCTCAAGGATGATTTAATACCTTTCGATAAACGTGAAGTACCCATAACTTTTGGGTGCTTTTTATTTTGTCAATTAGGAAATAATATATAATAGGATGGAATGAAAAAAGCATCCCAAAAGGATGCTCATGTTTCGCTAAATCATACGCGTTCAACTTTACCGGATCTTAACGCTCTTGCCGAAACCCAGACGCGTTTTGGCTTGCCATCAACAAGAATACGTACTTTTTGTAGGTTAGCACCCCATGTGCGCTTATTAGCGTTCATAGCGTGTGAACGTGCGTTACCAGTGGTTGTTTTCTTTCCAGTTACAACACATTTACGTGGCATAGATTATCCCTCCTTAACTACCAACAGCATAAACAGTAATGTTTAGAAACAAAGTACTATAGAAAAATGGCTCAGTCCAATTTTCTAGTCTTCACATACTTTAATAATTTACCATACAACGAATACGAATGCAATAGCGAAAAGCGAAAGTGCCACTCCCCTGGGACTATAGCTAGACAATAGCGAAAAGCGAAAATACCTAGATGTTTGAACCGGACAAAATGTATTCAAGAAAAAAACCTTGACAATACTTAATTAAAAATGCTCTCATAGTAAAAAGAAAGCTATGGCTTCCAATATCGCTTTCACTATAGTAAAATGACTGTAGCCTAGGAGCAAAAATCCAAAGGAGGAACGATTCATGTCCATCGAATTAAAAACGAAGTACGGACAAATTGATATTTCAAACGAAGTGATCGCTACGATTGCTGGAGGAGCGGCAATTGAATGCTACGGAATCGTCGGTATGGCCTCCAAAAATCAAATTAAAGATGGTATTACGGAAATATTGCGGAAAGAAAACTTCACCCGCGGTGTTATTGTTAGACAGGAAAATGAGGCAATACATATTGATATGTACATTATTGTCAGCTATGGAACGAAAATTTCCGAAATTGCTCACAACGTGCAATCAAAGGTAAAATACACCCTTGATAAGACTGTTGGACTTGCCGTTGACTCGGTAAATATTTACGTTCAGGGAGTTCGTGTGACTCAACCTTAATAAGGAGGAAGTTTTGTGTCAATTACAGCACTAGATGGAAAACGTTTTGCCGAGATGGTCATCCATGCTGCGAATCATCTGGCTGCAAATGCCAAGATGGTTGATGCTCTAAACGTTTTTCCAGTACCGGACGGCGATACGGGAACAAATATGAATTTATCCTTGACCTCCGGAGCAAGAGAAGTTAAAAATAATGTTCAAGAACATATTGGCAAGGTTGGTGTGGCCCTTTCAAAAGGGTTACTGATGGGAGCCCGAGGAAATTCCGGGGTCATTCTTTCCCAACTCTTTCGCGGCTTTGCAAAATCGATTGAAAATAAAGCGGTTATTTCAGGAAGTGATTTTGCCCAGGCCTTTGAGGCAGGGGTGGAAACTGCCTATAAAGCCGTCATGAAGCCAGTAGAAGGGACTATTTTAACTGTCGCCAAAGATGCAGCCAAAAAAGGTGTCCAAGCCTCTGAAAAATCCGATGATATCATTGTCATTATGGAAGCAGTTTTAAAGGAAGCAAAAGCCTCTTTAAAGCGAACGCCTGATCTTCTTCCGGTGTTAAAGGAAGTAGGAGTTGTTGATAGCGGCGGCCAAGGTCTTGTATGTGTGTATGAGGGATTTCTTGCCGAACTAAAGGGTGAAAAACTATCTGATAACGCCAATGTTCTTCCGTCGATGGATGAATTGGTAAATGCCGAACACCATAAAAGCGTTCAAAGTCATATGAACACAGAGGATATTGTTTATGGCTACTGTACTGAATTTATGGTTAAATTTGAGGACGCAAAGATTGCGAAAAACCCTTTCAAAGAGGAAGTATTCCGTAACGATCTAAGCAAGCTGGGTGATTCACTGCTTGTGATTGCCGACGATGAACTGGTAAAAGTTCATATTCATTCGGAACAGCCTGGAAATGTTTTAAATTATGGACAGCGTTATGGCAGTTTAATCAATATGAAAATTGAAAATATGCGCCAGCAACATTCCCAGATTGTTGGCGGAACCAAAAACACTTTAGAATCTGACCACCCTGTTGCACCAAAGGAACAGCAGGAATATGGAATTGTCACGGTTTCCATGGGTGCGGGCATTGCAGATTTATTTAAAAGCATCGGTGCCCATGCGGTTATTGAAGGCGGCCAGACAATGAATCCCAGTACGGAAGATATTGTCAAGGCCATCAAGGAAGTTAATGCGCGAAAGGTTTTTATCTTGCCAAATAACAAAAATATTATTATGGCGGCTGAACAGGCGGTTCAAGTAGCTGAAGAGGAAATTTATGTTATTCCTTCCAAAACGGTTCCCCAAGGGCTTTCAGCACTGCTTGCCTTCAATCCCAATGCCGATGCAAAAACAAATGAAGCGGCAATGAAGGAATCATTGAAGCATGTAAAGACAGGACAAATCACTTTTGCTGTCCGCGATACGCAAATAGATGGATTGGATATTGAAAAAGATGATTTCATGGGGATTGCTGAAGGAAAGATAGTCGTTAAAAATAAGGATAAAATGACGGCTGCCGAAGACTTGTTAGCACAAATGTTGGATGATGATTCAGAAATCTTGACGATCATTTATGGAGAAGGCGTAACCGAATCAGAAGTGAATCAGCTAAAGGAATTTATCGGGAAAAATTATGCGGATGTGGAAATTGAAATTCATAATGGTCAGCAGCCGTTGTATTCTTTTATCTTTTCAATTGAATAGGGAATCGATAAAATAGTAGGTGGGTCTCTAGGGGAGATCCACCATTATTTTTTTAAAATAGGTAGAGACATTTTTAAGCAAATGAATAGAGATGTATTAACAGCATTTGCTTTAGGGAGGAAAGGTTTGTGAAATATAGGAGTGTCTTTGATATTATCGGTCCTGTCATGATTGGACCATCAAGTTCACATACAGCTGGTGCCGCAAGAATAGGCCGGGTGGCCCGTAGTCTTTTTGGCCGAGAACCAAAATGGGCGAATATCTCTTTATATGGTTCATTTGCTAAAACATACAAAGGTCATGGTACAGATGTTGCCATTGTTGGCGGCTTATTAGATTTTGATACGGATGATCAAAGGATCATTCACGCTCTCGATATTGCCAAGGAGCGGGGGATTAAACTTAACTTTATCGAAGAAGATGCCGTAACAGACCACCCGAACACCGCCAGAGTGATGATGGGCGATCACAATGGGGAATTGGAATTGGTCGGAATTTCAATAGGCGGTGGTAAAATAGAAATAATCGAGTTGAATGGTTTTGAGCTGAAGCTTTCTGGTAACCATCCCGCGATTCTCGTCGTCCATAACGATCGTTTTGGAGCGATCGCCAGCGTTGCCAATACCCTTGCCAAATACGAAATCAATATTGGTCATATGGAAGTTGCCCGCAAAGATGTTGGGAAAATGGCACTCATGACTATTGAAGTAGATCAGAATATTGATGATCAGCTGCTTGTGGAACTTGAACAGCTTCCCAATATTTTAAAAGTAACGAAGATTGTAGATTAAGCATTAATGGCAGCTGAAGGAGGAATTTTATGTTTCGTAATGTAGCCGAATTAGTGGAATTGGCAGTCAGTCAAAATAAAAAAATCTCTGAAATCATGATTGAGCAGGAAGCAGCGGTAAGCGGCCGTTCAAAAGAAGAAGTCATGGCTCTCATGGAAAGAAATCTGACCGTGATGGAAGAAGCGGTTGAGCGAGGAATAAAAGGGGTGACATCCCATTCGGGTTTAACCGGCGGGGATGCGGTTCTGTTGCAAAAATATATTGAAAAAGGAAATTTCCTTACAGGTGAGACCATTCTTGATGCGGTAAGTAAAGCGGTTGCCACCAACGAAGTCAATGCGGCGATGGGAACCATTTGCGCAACTCCAACAGCCGGTTCTGCTGGTGTCGTACCGGGGACATTATTTGCAGTAAAGAAAAAGTTGAACCCGACTAGGGAGCAAATGATCTCATTTCTTTTTACCGCCGGGGCCTTTGGCTTTGTAGTTGCTAACAATGCTTCGATTTCAGGGGCCGCCGGGGGCTGTCAGGCAGAGGTCGGTTCAGCTGCCGGAATGGCGGCTGCCGCCATTGTTGAAATGGCAGGAGGAACGCCGCAGCAATGTGCTGAGGCGATGGCGATTACGTTGAAAAATATGCTTGGATTGGTCTGTGACCCGGTTGCTGGCCTGGTGGAAGTCCCCTGTGTGAAGCGAAACGCCATGGGGGCAGCCAATGCTATGGTGGCAGCCGATATGGCCTTAGCCGGAATTACCAGCCGAATTCCATGTGATGAAGTTATTGATGCCATGTACAAAATAGGTCAATCGATGCCGACCGCATTAAAAGAAACTGCGCAGGGAGGGTTGGCGGCTACCCCGACAGGCCGTGCGCTTGCGGCAAAAATATTTGGAATGCCGCTCAAAGAAAAGTGAATCAATATCTAAACCAATCAGTAACGGTCATAAAAGGAATTGGTGAGGAAACGGCTGAAACATTAGCTGAAATGAAAATTGTTACGATTCAGGACTTATTAGAGTATTTTCCTTACCGTTATGAGGACTATCGCCTTCGCGACTTAGCAGAGGTCGACCATGAAGAAAAAGTGACAGTCGAAGGGAAGGTTCACAGTGAGCCTTCTCTTGCCTATTATGGCGGAAAAAAATCGAAACTGACATTTCGACTTTTGGTCGGACGCTATCTAATCAAGGTAGTCTTTTTTAACCAGCCTTATTTGAAAAAGAAACTTGCTATGAATGAAACAATAACGGTGACCGGAAAATGGGATGTCCATCGCCAGACCATTACGGCGAATGAACTGCAGCTTGGCTTTAACACGAAACAGCATGACTTTGAACCTGTTTATTCATTAAAAGGCAGATTAACAACAAAAGGTATGCGAAAATTTATCCGTCTTGCTTTTCAGCAATTTGGCCATTTTATTGAAGAAACCTTGCCTGTAACGATGCTTCAAAAGTATCGGCTTCAAGGCCGCCGGGAAGCTATCAGGGCAATGCATTTCCCACAGAATCAGGAGGATCTGAAGCAAGCCCGCAGGCGCTTTGTATATGAGGAATTTCTCTTGTTTCAATTAAAGATGCAGGGGTTAAGAAAGTTTGAACGGGAACATTCCCCTGGAATTAACCAGAATTTTCATCTTAAGAGCGTAGAGAGGTTCATTAGCAGTCTGCCATTTCCACTGACCAATGCCCAAAAACGGGTGGTCAATGAAATTTTAACAGATATGCGCTCTCCTTACCGGATGAATCGACTGTTACAGGGTGATGTGGGCTCCGGAAAAACAGTTGTAGCGGGCATCGGTCTATATGCCTCTGTGACAGCAGGATTTCAGGGTGCACTCATGGCACCAACGGAGATATTAGCCGAACAGCATGCCGCAGGCTTAAAGCAGCTTTTAGAGCCTTTTTCAGTCAGATGTGAGTTGTTAACAAGCTCGATTAAAGGAAAGCGGAGAGGGGAAATTCTTGAAGAATTGGCTAATGGAAACGTCGATATTTTAATCGGTACACATGCCCTGATTCAGGATGAGGTTTCTTTTAAACGGCTGGGGCTGGTAATCACGGATGAACAGCATCGTTTTGGCGTTGCGCAACGGCGGATTTTGCGGGAAAAAGGGGAAAATCCCGATGTTTTATTTATGACGGCAACACCGATTCCCCGCACGCTCGCGATCACGGTTTTTGGTGAAATGGACGTTTCCATTATTGATGAAATGCCAGCTGGAAGAAAAACTATCGAGACATATTGGGCGAAACCGGAAATGTTGGAACGGGTTCTTGCATTTGTTGAGAAGGAATTAGTCAAGGGGCACCAGGCTTACGTCATTTGTCCATTAATCGAAGAATCGGACAAGCTGGATGTTCAAAACGCGATTGATGTTCATGCAGCATTAAGTCAATATTTTCAACATCGATATCGTGTTGGTTTAATGCATGGCCGGCTAAACTCTGAGGAAAAGGATTCTGTTATGAAAGCCTTTAGCACGAATGAAGTGCAGGTCCTTGTTTCAACCACCGTGGTTGAAGTTGGAGTGAACGTGCCAAATGCGACGATCATGGTGGTTTATGATGCGGAAAGATTTGGCCTGTCACAGCTGCATCAACTCCGCGGCCGTGTTGGTCGGGGAAGTGATCAATCCTATTGTATTCTCCTGGCCAGTCCTAAATCGGAGGAAGGGCAGGAAAGAATGAGAATCATGACTGAGACAAATGATGGTTTTGTGCTTAGTGAAAAGGATCTGGAGTTGAGAGGACCGGGAGACTTTTTTGGAAAGAAACAAAGCGGTATACCAGAGTTCAAGGTAGCTGATATGGTTCACGATTATCGTGCCTTGGAAACTGCCCGCAATGATGCGGCCATTCTAATCCAATCGCAGTATTTTTGGTCCTCACCTGAGTATGGTTTCTTAAGAAAAAGGTTGGAGGAATCCGGTATCCTAGCCGGCGAAAAGCTGGATTGATCGAAAAGCGGAAAGCGAAGGCAGATTGCAAGAATAAAAGTTATTCTTGCAATCTGCCTTTTTAAATTTTATACTACTCTTAGTACCTAGTCATAAGATCTCGGACGGTGTATGAAATGCGACGAAACAAAAAAGAACGGCAGAAGTTATTAGCTGCCACAATTAATGAAAATCCTTTTGTAACGGATGAGGAGCTTGCTGAAACATTTAATGTCAGTGTCCAAACGATCCGTCTGGACCGATTGGAACTTTCTATTCCTGAGCTTCGTGAGCGGATAAAATCGGTGGCTGAAAAGCGGTTTGAAGATCAAGTCCGTTCCTTGCCGCTTGATGAAGTGATTGGTGAAATCATTGATATTGAGCCTGATCGAAGTGCCATTTCCATTTTGGATGTCAAGGAAGAGCATGTGTTTAGGCGAAATCAAATTGCCCGCGGGCATCATTTGTTTGCCCAGGCCAATTCACTGGCGGTAGCGGTTATCAATGATGAGTTAGCCCTGACAGCGAAGGCAAATATCCAGTTTAAACGGTCGGTTAAACTGAAGGAACGCGTTGTGGCCAAAGCCAGAGTTACCAAAATTGATGAGGCAATTGGCAGGACCTTTGTTGAAGTAATCAGTTATGTGAATAATGAACCAGTCTTTACCGGAGACTTTGAGATGTACCGTTCAAAAACTAGCTAAAGGATGAGACAGATGAAAATTGCAATCGATGCGATGGGCGGGGACAATGCCCCGAAGGAAATTGTTTTAGGAGCGATGAAGGCTGTTGAAGCCTTTTCAGATATTGAACTGATCCTTGTCGGAGACGAAGATAAAATAAATGAAACATTAACACCACATGAACGAATTTCTGCGATACATACAACAGAGGTCATCTTGGCCACTGATGAACCAGTCAGGGCGGTGCGCCGCAAAAAAGATGCTTCGATGGTGCTAGCGGCTCGTCAGGTAGCCGAAGGATTGGCGGATGCCTGCCTGTCTGCAGGAAATACCGGGGCTCTCATGGCAGCTGGGTTATTTGTGGTCGGAAGAATCGAAGGAATCGATCGGCCGGCATTAGCACCGACGCTGCCCACCATTGACGGCAAGGGATTTTTATTGTTAGACGTAGGGGCAAATGCCGATGCCAAGCCTGAACATTTGCTGCAGTATGCGATGATGGGCTCGATATATAGTGAGAAGGTCAGAGGCATTAAAGAACCGCGGGTTGGCCTCTTGAATATTGGAACGGAAGAAAAAAAAGGAAACGAACTGACGAAGCATGCTTTTGAACTGTTAAAAACCGCAGAAGTAAATTTTATCGGTAATGTGGAGGCGCGTGATTTGCTTTCTGGTGTCGCCGATGTTGTTGTTACTGATGGTTTTACCGGTAATATGGTCTTAAAAACGATTGAAGGCACTGCTCTGGGGATGTTTAAAATGTTAAAAACGGCTTTAATGAGCAGCGTTAAAAGCAAGCTGGCTGCAGCCGTTTTAAAACCCAACCTGAAGCAATTGAAAAATACCTTGGATTATTCTGAATACGGCGGGGCAGCGCTTTTTGGCTTAAAAGCTCCGGTCATCAAGGCACATGGTTCCTCAAATGCCCAGGCGCTTTTCAGTGCAGTAAAACAAACAAGAGAAATGGTTGCCAATAATGTTGTCGGCATGGTCAAACAAACGGTGGAAGAGAATAAACAATAGGGAGTGATCATATGGGAAAAATCGCTTTTGTGTTTCCTGGGCAAGGATCTCAAACTGTAGGGATGGGGAAAGAGCTTGCCGAGAAACATCCTGATATTATGGCCTATTTTCAAAAAGCTGATGAAACATTAAACAGTTCATTGAGCACATTAATTTTCGAAGGTCCCAAAGAGGAACTGACACTAACAGTGAACACTCAGCCTGCACTTTTAACCACAAGCATCGCGATTTTGCATTTTTTTCAAAAATCAGGAATAGTTCCAGATTTTGTCGCCGGTCACAGCCTTGGTGAATATACCGCACTTGTCGCTGCCGGAGTACTAAACTTTGAAGATGGGGTATATGCGGTCAGAAAAAGAGGCGAATTTATGGAAAATGCCGTACCGAATGGTGAAGGCTCCATGGCTGCTGTTTTAGGGCTGGAGCGTGATAAACTATTAGCCGTTACCGAAGAGGTTACAGCATCCGGGTCTCCTGTTGCACTGGCCAATTTAAATTGTCCCGGTCAAATTGTCATTTCCGGTTCAAAAACAGGCGTGGAATTGGCAGGAGGAAAGGCAAAAGAAGCTGGTGCAAAAAGGGTATTGCCGCTGGAAGTGAGCGGACCGTTCCATTCTCCATTAATGAAGCCGGCTGCAACCCAGCTGCGGGAAGTTTTAGATGGTCTAGAGATGCATGATGCCCGCATTCCGGTTGTCGCTAATGTGACTGCAGAACCAATTAATTCCGCAGCCGAAATCAAGGATCAATTAATCGAGCAACTGTATTCTCCCGTATTATGGGATGACTCGGTGCGAAAAATGATTGCCATGGGTGTGGACACTTTCATTGAAATCGGTCCGGGAAAGGTCCTTTCCGGGTTGATAAAAAAAATCGATAAGACAGTGACAGCCTATTCAGTTTCGGACGAAGCTAGCGCAGCGCAAGTAATCCATGCCTTAAAGGAGGAAAAATGATGAGTTTAACGGGAAAAACAGCACTGGTAACAGGAGCATCCCGGGGAATCGGCCGGGCAATTGCCCTTGAACTTGCAAGCCAGGGTGCCAATGTGGCCGTAAATTATGCCGGCAGTGAAGCGAAAGCAAATGAAGTAGTCGATGAAATCAAAGCTCTTGGCAGGGATGCTTTTGCGTATAAATGCAATGTTTCCGATTCAGCAAATGTTACTGAAATGGTAAAAAGTGTGATAGACCGTTTTGGCAGTCTGGATATTCTTGTGAATAATGCCGGCATAACAAAGGATAATTTAATCATGAGAATGAAGGAAGAAGAATGGGATGATGTCATTAATATTAACCTAAAAGGGGTTTTTTTAGTGACAAAAGCGGTCACAAGGCAAATGATGAAGCAGCGCAAAGGGCGGATTATTAATATTGCTTCGATCGTCGGTGTCAGCGGTAATCCCGGCCAGGCCAACTATGTAGCTGCAAAAGCGGGAGTGATTGGCTTGACAAAAACAACCGCAAAAGAGCTCGCTTCACGGAATATCACTGTTAATGCGATCGCACCTGGTTTTATCACGACAGATATGACGGATCAACTGCCGGAAGAGATAAAAGCAGAAATGTTAAAACAAATTCCATTGGCACGTTTAGGGGAACCAAAAGATGTTGCTAAAGCGGCTGCCTTCCTGGCCTCGGACGATGCCGCCTATATCACCGGGCAAACATTAAATATCGACGGTGGAATGGTAATGTTATAGTTTATTCTCTGACAGAAATCCTTTATAATAGCTTGAGGGGAGGTGAAGAGCATGGCAGATGTATTAGAACGTGTAACAAAGATCATCGTTGATCGTTTAGGCGTCGACGAGTCCCAAGTGACCCTTGAGGCTTCATTTAAAGATGATCTTGGTGCTGATTCCCTTGATGTAGTGGAACTCGTTATGGAATTAGAAGATGAGTTCGATATGGAAATTTCTGACGAAGATGCTGAGAAGATTAGCACAGTAGGTGATGCTGTGAACTACATAAATAGCAAAAAGTAATTTCGTTAGAATCAAAACATCAAAGCTCCGTTTTCAAACGGGGCTTTCTTATGTAGAATAGAACTTGGCCGATGAAACGAAACTGCCAGGTTTTTTTGCTTTTTGTGGTAGTTTTTCTTAAACTAACAATAGCATATTCAAATTTATTGCAAGGTGGAGACGTTAATGCGTTGGAACGGGAAAGAAAATGAAGGTAATAATCGGACCATAGAAAGGCAATTTAAAAAATTTCAAGAGCAAATAGGGATTACCTTTACGAATGAAAAATTATTAAAACATGCTTTTACTCATTCATCATATGTGAATGAGCATCGAAGAAAGCCTTTTGAAGATAATGAAAGACTTGAATTTTTAGGAGATGCCGTCTTAGAACTAACCGTTTCTCAGTTCCTTTTCAAAAAATATCCGACAATGGCGGAAGGAGAGTTGACGAAACTAAGAGCTGCCATTGTATGTGAGCCGTCACTTGTTAAGTTTGCTAACGAACTTGAATTTGGAAAATTAATCTTACTTGGTAAAGGGGAAGAAATGACAGGTGGCAGAGAGCGTCCGGCCCTCTTGGCTGACGTCTTTGAAGCATTTATTGGCGCTCTTTATTTGGATCAAGGAATCGACAGCGTTATTAGTTTTTTGGAAAAGACTGTCTTTCCGAAAATTAATGCCGGTGCTTTTTCTCATGTGATGGATTTTAAAAGCCAATTGCAGGAGATCGTTCAGCGGGATGGTACAGGTATAATTGAATACCGGGTCCTGCAGGAAAAGGGACCTGCCCACAATAAAGAATTTGTCTCAAGGGTCACATTAAATGGACAAGAATTAGGGGTGGGAACCGGCAGGTCCAAGAAAGAGGCCGAACAGCATGCCGCCCAAATGGCATTATCCCGCCTAAAATCGGCAGGAACCCCCCACTGATTGAGGTATCGCTTAATAAAGTTAAAAACAAAACAACATAGAATGGTCAAATGTTTTAAGAGGAGAAATCCCTAAGCATTTTTGGGAGGATTATTGAATGTTTTTAAAACGGTTGGATATTATTGGCTTTAAATCATTCGCTGACCGTATCAGTGTCGATTTTGTAACTGGAGTCACAGCGGTCGTTGGGCCGAATGGGAGCGGCAAAAGCAATATTACGGATGCCATCCGCTGGGTATTGGGGGAGCAATCAGCCAAGTCGCTCAGAGGCAGTAAAATGGAAGATATTATTTTCGCGGGCAGCGATACGCGAAAACCGCTGAATTTTGCTGAAGTGACCTTAACGCTTGATAACGAGGATCAAGGACTGGCGATTGATTACAATGAAGTAAGTGTTACACGAAGGGTATCCCGCTCAGGAGAGAGTGAATTTTTTATTAATAAACAGCCGTGCCGCTTAAAGGACATCGTTGACTTATTCATGGATTCCGGACTTGGCAGGGAAGCATTTTCGATCATCAGCCAAGGAAAAGTGGAAGAAATTTTAAATAGCAAGGCAGAGGACCGCCGAACCATTTTTGAAGAAGCAGCAGGAGTCTTAAAATATAAAAACCGCAAGAAAAAAGCAGAAGGAAAACTGGCGGAAACACAAGAAAATTTAAACCGTGTCCATGATATTCTTCACGAGTTGGAAAGCCAAATTGAGCCGCTGAAAATTCAAGCCTCGATGGCTAAAGACTATTTGGAGAAAAAAGAAGAGCTTGAAAAATTTGAAGTAGCTTTAACCGTCTATGAAATTGAAGAACTAAATCAGAAATGGGAAAACCTTACTAAACAGTTTGAAGACCATCAGCAGGAAGAATTGAAGCTATCTAGTGAGCTTCAATTAAAAGAAGCAAAAATTATTGAAACAAGAGAGCAAATTTCCGCTTTGGACGAGTCCATTACGGAACTGCAAAACGTCCTTCTTTATGCCAGCGAAGAGCTGGAAAAGCTGGAAGGGCGCAAGGAAGTATTGAAAGAGCGGCGGAAAAATGCAGCACAAAATAAAGAACAATTAAAAATGAACATGGCCGAATTAACGGATAAGATTACCGGATTAAAGGAGAATCGGGATTCTTTAGCGGTAACCGTCGGACAACTCGAGGAACAGGTAGGTAAACTAAAGGAGCTGTTAAAACAAAAACAGGAAAAGCTCCAGTTGTTTGCCGAAAACATTGATGAAAAAATTGATAGCTTAAAGGCTGAATATATTGAACTGTTGAATAAGCAGGCTGGTGCCAAAAACGAATTGAAATACATTGAGGAGCAATTTCAACAGCAGAAAAGAAAAATCGTCCGCCTCGACGAGGAAAACGCAAGGTTTCTGTCAGAGCGGCAAAAAGCCGAGAAGAAAAGGTCTGATATACAAACCCGGCTGGAAGAGGCCGGCCGGAAACTTGATGCTCAAGTAGCCGGCTTTCGTGAGCAACAACGGCAGCTGGAAGCCTTAAAAAAAACTTTCCAAAAGCAAGAAAAAACCTTGTATCAAGCCTATCAGCTGCTGCAACAGGCCAAATCGAAAAAGGACATGCTTGAAGAATTGGAGGAAGATTATTCGGGCTTCTTCCAGGGTGTTAAAGAAGTGCTGAAAGCCCGCGGCAACAAGCTGCAAGGAATTGCCGGCGCTGTTGCGGAGCTTATCCAAGTTCCGAAAGAATATGGAACAGCACTGGAGACTGCCCTTGGTGGCTCTTTGCAGCACATTGTCGTCGATACCGAGACGAACGCACGGGCGGCCATACAGTATTTAAAGCAGCATTCATTTGGCAGAGCGACCTTTTTACCACTGAGTGTTATTAAGGGGCGGTCTTTGTCTCAGACACAACTGTCATTGATTCAGAATCACCCCTCTTTCGTTGGCACGGCTGTCAGTCTTGTTCAGTTTGAAAAAAAATATTCCGATGTCATGAACAATCTATTAGGCAGTGTCGTCGTTACGACAGACCTAAAGGGTGCCAATGAATTGGCGAAAATTCTCCAGTATCGCATTCGCGTTGTGACGCTTGACGGCGATGTTGTCAATCCCGGCGGGTCGATGACCGGCGGTGCCGTTAAACAAAAAACATCTTCATTGTTAACAAGAAAAGGTGAGCTTGAAGAGCTGACAAAGAAACTTGCGATCATGGAGGACAAGACTGCATCTCTTGAGCAAACTGTTAAGTCGTTAAAAGAGGAAATCCGTCTCGGTGAATTGCAGCTTGAAGCAATAAGAAAGTCCGGGGAGGAATTAAGACTTTCAGAACAAACCCTAAAAGGGGATCTTCGTGAAGCCGAGCTGGAAGAAAAAAATATTAATGAACGTCTAGCCATCTATGACCTTGAAAAAGAGCAATTTTCAGAAGAAATTAGCGAGTTAACCAAAAGAAAAGAAACCAATACCCAAGTATTGGCGATGTTTCAAACGCAAATTTCCGAACTTGATAAACAAATAGTCCAACTAACAGAGCAAAAGACGAGTGAACTGACATCAAAAGAAACACTTATCACGGAAATAAACGAGTTAAAGATTGAATTTACTTCAAAGAACGAGCAATATATCCATTCAAAAGAACGGCTTGCTGCAATCGAATCAGAGTTGCGGGAAAGTGAACAAAAACTGTCTGTTCTTACCGAGGATTTGGAGCTTTTATCGACAGAAATGTCGAGCAGTACCTCAGGTGAGGAGCAATTGGAGGCTGCAGCTAAAAGAAAACAGCAGGATAAAGAAGCAACCTTACAGTTAATTACGGCGAGAAGACAGGAGCGACTGGAACTCCAAGATACCTTGGAAAACTTGGAAATTGAAACTAGAGAAGTCAAGCGGCTTCATAAGGGCATGACGGTTGTATTAAAGGATGAGGAAGTAAAACTGAACCGCTTGGATGTAGAACTGGAAAACAGATTAGCCCGCTTAAGAGAAGAATATTTGTTGTCTTATGATGGTGCAAAGGAACAATACCCACTTACAATTCCTGTTGAGGAAGCGCGCAAGAAGGTTAAGCTGATTAAACTGGCCATTGATGAACTCGGCAATGTTAATCTGGGGGCGATTGAAGAATACGAGCGCGTTTCCGAACGCTATGAGTTTTTAATTGTCCAAAAGACAGATTTGCAGGAGGCAAAGGATACGCTTTTCCAAGTCATCGACGAGATGGATGAGGAAATGAAAAAACGTTTCAAGCAAACATTTGATGGGATTCGTGAACATTTTGAACCTGTTTTTCGCGCGCTTTTCGGCGGCGGTAGAGCAGACCTGATTATTACGGAACCCGAGGATATTTTAAATACAGGTGTTGAAATTGTTGCTCAGCCGCCTGGTAAAAAGCTGCAGAATTTAGGGCTGCTGTCAGGAGGAGAACGGGCGTTAACAGCGATTGCCTTATTATTTTCGATTTTAAAGGTCCGACCTGTGCCTTTCTGTATTCTTGATGAAGTAGAGGCAGCCCTGGATGAAGCCAATGTCCAGCGTTTTAGTCAATATTTAAAACGGTATAGCAGCGAAACCCAGTTTATTGTCATCACTCATCGAAAGGGAACCATGGAGGAGGCCGATGTCCTCTACGGTGTAACCATGCAGGAATCAGGTGTTTCAAAGATGGTATCTGTTCGTCTGGAGGATACAAAAGAACTGGTAGAATCTTAATGTAAGGGAAGTGACGGGTATGAGTTTTTTTAAGAAATTAAAAGAGAAAATCACAAAATCTACTGATTCCGTGACCGAAAAGTTTAAAGACGGGCTGACCAAAACAAGGTCCAATTTTTCCGGGAAAGTAAATGATCTGATTGCCAGATATCGTAAAGTGGATGAAGACTTCTTTGAAGAATTGGAGGAAATTCTTATTCAGGCCGATGTCGGCTTTGCGACGGTAATGGAGCTAATTGATGAGTTAAAGCTGGAAGTCAAACGCCGGAATATTCAAGACCCTGCGGAGGTCCAAAGTGTCATTTCCGAAAAATTGGTGGAAATATATAATTCAGGTGAAGAACAATCCGCGCATTTAAATATTCAACAAGACGGGCTGACGGTCATTTTATTTGTCGGCGTCAATGGTGTTGGAAAAACGACAACCATTGGAAAGCTGGCACACAAGTTTAAGAACGAAGGAAAAAAAGTTCTGTTAGCAGCAGGAGATACGTTTCGTGCCGGTGCGATTGAACAGCTCGAGGTTTGGGGTGACAGAGTTGGGGTTGAGACGATCAAACAGGCAGAAGGTTCCGATCCTGCAGCGGTAATGTTTGATGCGATTCAGGCGGCAAAATCACGCAAGGTCGATATCCTCCTTTGTGATACCGCTGGCCGGCTGCAAAACAAAGTTAACCTAATGAAAGAGCTGGAAAAGGTAAAGCGGGTCATTGAACGGGAAATTCCTGGAGCACCGCATGAAGTCCTGCTTGTCCTTGATGCAACTACCGGACAAAATGCTTTAATCCAGGCGAAAACCTTTAAAGAAGCAACCGCTGTTAGCGGGATTGTCCTGTCAAAACTGGATGGTACCGCGAAAGGCGGGATTGTCCTGGCGATTCGAAAAGAGTTAAATATCCCGGTAAAATTTGTTGGTCTCGGTGAGAAAATGGATGACCTCCAGGAATTTGATGCCGAAAAATATGTTTACGGATTATTTGCCGATCAAGTGGAGAAAGCAGAATAATTGAAAAATATAAAGAAATTATTGTAAACGGGATTGTAAAGACATTTTCTTGACATAAACATTTTCGCTGTGTAAACTCTTTGTAAAGGCTTTTAACTTAACATAAAAGGGGGACCTGGGCATGATACTGGAAAAGACAACACGAATGAACTACTTGTTTGACTTCTATCACTCGTTGTTAACGCCCAAGCAGCAAAGCTATATGTCTCTCTACTATCTTGATGATTACTCTCTTGGTGAGATTGCCGAAGAGTATGATGTCAGCCGTCAAGCCGTTTATGACAATATTAAACGAACGGAAGCAATGCTCGAGGAATACGAAGAAAAGCTGTTATTACTGCAAAAATTTCACGAGCGTGCCGGACTTTTAAAAAAAATGAAAAGGCTGCTTCTGGAGGAAAACCCTTCAAAGCAGGAATTGCTTGATACAATAGTCGAGCTGGAGAATTTAGATTAGGAGGCGGCGCTGATGGCATTTGAAGGATTAGCCGACCGACTGCAAAGTACGATTCAAAAAATCCGTGGTAAGGGAAAGGTTTCAGAAGCGGATGTAAAAGAAATGATGCGAGAAGTTCGTCTTGCTCTTCTTGAGGCAGATGTTAACTTTAAGGTCGTCAAGGATTTTGTTAAGAAAGTCAGTGAACGTGCTGTCGGACAAGAGGTACTGAAGAGCTTAACCCCCGGACAGCAAATCATTAAGATTGTAAATGAAGAATTAACCTCGCTTATGGGCGGCGAACAGAGTAAAATTGCCGTTGCCAGCCGTCCGCCGACTGTTATCATGATGGTGGGTCTGCAGGGTGCCGGGAAAACAACGACAACTGGAAAGCTCGCCAATTTGCTGCGCAAGAAATACAATCGCAAACCATTGCTGGTCGCTGGAGATATTTATCGCCCTGCTGCAATAAAGCAACTGGAAACTCTTGGTAAGCAATTGAACATGCCAGTTTTTTCATTAGGGGATCAAATAAGTCCGGTGGAAATAGCCAGAAAGGCGATTGAGAAAGCAAAAGAGGATCATAACGATTATGTTCTGATTGATACGGCAGGCCGGCTTCATGTTGATGCGGCGTTGATGGATGAGTTAAAAGAAATCAAGGAATTAACAAAGCCTGATGAAATTTTTCTTGTCGTTGATGCCATGACAGGACAAGATGCCGTTAATGTTGCTCAAAGCTTTAACGAACAGCTCGGGATTACCGGGGTTGTATTAACAAAGCTTGATGGCGATACCCGCGGCGGGGCGGCTTTATCGATTCGGGCAGTGACGGAAAAGCCGATTAAATTTGTTGGTCTTGGCGAGAAATTGGATGCCCTTGAGCCGTTTCACCCGGAAAGAATGGCATCGAGAATTTTGGGCATGGGCGATGTCCTGACACTAATTGAAAAAGCGCAGTCCAATATTGACGAACAAAAGGCCAAAGAACTAGAGCAGAAAATGCGGACCGCAACATTCACCCTTGATGACTTTTTAGATCAGCTTGCTCAAGTCCGCAAAATGGGTCCGCTTGATGAATTGTTAAAAATGATGCCAGGCGCAAATAGAATCAAAGGTTTAAATAATATTCAAATCGATGAAAAACAAATCGCTCATGTAGAGGCAATCATTAAATCGATGACGAAGGATGAAAAGCTTCGCCCTGAGCTCATGAACTCGAGCCGCAAGCGGAGGATTGCCAAGGGAAGCGGCCGGACTGTAGCTGAAGTAAACCGGTTGCTCAAGCAATTTGAAGAAATGAAAAAAATGATGAAGCAAATGTCGGGCATGCAGCAAAAAGTAAAGAAAAAAGGCGGCTTTAAATTCCCGTTCAAGCCTTTTTAAAAAAGTAATTTTTGGAAATAATGAGCGTAAAGAAAAAAACCTTTACAACATAATACCTATCTGTTAATATTATTTCTTGTGTGAAACTATTCGGAGGTGCTATTAATTATGGCAGTAAAAATTCGTTTAAAACGTATGGGAGCAAAGAAAACTCCTTTCTATCGTATCGTTGTGGCTGATTCTCGTTCTCCTCGTGATGGACGTTTCATTGAAACAGTTGGTACCTACAATCCGGTTGCAGAACCAGTTCAACTTGAAATCAATGAGGAACTCGCTCTTAAATGGCTGCAAAATGGTGCGAAACCATCTGATACAGTCCGTAATCTGTTCTCAAAACAAGGTATTATGGAAAAATTCCATAATGCAAAATTGAGTAAGTAATTGAGTAGCCATGAAAGAATTGATTGAGACGATTGTTAAGCCCCTTGTCGATTTTCCTGAAGAAGTACATGTTGATGTTGAAGAGGAAGATACCCGGATTACTTACCATTTATGGGTAAATAAGGCCGATATGGGTAAAGTGATTGGTAAACAAGGGCGGGTTGCAAAGGCCATTAGGACTGTTGTTTATGCAGCAGGATCATCACAACAAAAGAAAATATTTTTGGAAATTGGTGAGTAGCTATTTGCATCTTGGCGAAAGGGAGGGATTGATTCCTCCCTTTTTTGCTACAGGAAATGCCCCAGTTTAGAGGAGGACTCAAAATGCAGCTAATCCAGACGGTTGTCGTCAAGCAAATATTAACCGAAAGCAGCAAGCAGCAGCTTTTTGATCAATATCAAGCCCACAAACAGCAGCTTCAAAAAGAATGTGATCAACTTCATTTTGAATTAAAACGATTAGAACGAACAAAAACCTTTTCGCCTCAAACACTCAAAAAACATTTTGAAAAAGAGATTCAAATGCGAAAGGAAAAAATAAAGCTGATTGAGTTTCAAATAGAACAGCTGCATATCCTACCTTTAGGAAGCGAATTAAAGGAAAAGGAAGTTCAAGCGCTCATAGAAGTTAAAATAGGAGATGTCTGGAGTACTTCAGGAACCCAACCGACGATTGTGATTAAAGATGGAATTATCGAGGATATAAGATAGAAGGTGAAGTACATATGGAAAAATGGTTTAATGTTGGCAAGGTGGTTAATACCCATGGCATAAAGGGGGAAGTTCGTGTCATTTCCAAGACAGATTTCCCCGAGGAGCGCTATAAAGCGGGAAATAAATTATATTTGTTTTTGCCTAAATCCACTGAACCGCTTGAATTAACGGTTCAAAACCATCGTACACATAAAAATTTTGATTTACTCACTTTTGAAGGGTACGAAGATATAAATTTAGTGGAGAAATTCCGTGAGGGCATTTTGAAGGTGCCTGAATCGCAGTTAACGGAATTGGAAGAGGATGAGTATTATTTTCACGAAATTATTGGCTGCCATGTTCTCCTCCCCTCTGGCGAAGAAATTGGAAAAATTAGTGAAATTCTTACGCCTGGGGCAAATGATGTCTGGGTGGTGAAATCCAAGAGTGGGCAAGAGATTTTAATTCCTTATATTGAAGATGTCGTCAAACAGGTAGATGTCGAAAATAAAACGGTCACAATTGAACCGATGGAAGGGTTATTATCATGATGCAGATTGATATTTTAACTCTTTTTCCCGAAATGTTTTCCGGAGTGCTGGGGCATTCCATGTTACAAAAAGCAGTGGAAAAGTCAGCTGTAACCTACAATGTTGTCAATTTCCGGAAATACGCTGATAATAAACATTCTCAGGTCGATGATTACCCTTATGGCGGCGGTGCAGGTATGGTGCTGATGCCACAGCCAATTTTTGCTGCTGTTGCCGACCTAAAAGAAAAGGCAGCCTGTAAAAAACCAAGAGTGATTCTTCTTTGTCCTCAAGGGACCAGATATGATCAGAAAAAGGCGGAGGAACTAGCCAAGGAAGAACATCTTATTTTTATTTGCGGTCATTACGAAGGATATGATGAACGAATCCGAAAGCATATCGTGACTGACGAGATCTCGATTGGCGATTATGTGTTAACCGGTGGTGAGCTTGCGGCTATGGTGGTAGTCGACAGCGTTGTCCGCCTATTGCCAGAAGTGTTGGGAAATGCTGAATCACATATAAAGGATTCCTTTAGTACTGGATTGTTAGAACATCCTCATTATACAAGACCGGCTGATTTTCACGGTATGAAAGTACCGGATGTGCTCCTTTCCGGGAACCATAAATTAATCGAAGAGTGGCGCAATAAAGAAGCATTGCGGCGAACCTTGGAAAGGCGGCCGGATTTATTAGAAAAAATAGAACTGACCCCACAGCAGAAAAAATGGCTCCAAGAAGTTGAAAAAGAAGTCAACTAGTATTGCGGGGCAGTCATTATTATGGTATTATACATCTTGTGACTTTAGCTGAATTTATTCAGTCTGGTCTTATAACGATGTTCCGCTGTACGGTCGATTCTTATTTTTGTGCATGAGCATCTGTTGGAAGGAGTTGAAAACGATGCATCAATTAATTGAAGAAATCACAAAAGAACAATTGCGTTCTGACCTTCCTGCGTTCCGTCCTGGCGATACTGTACGTGTTCACGTAAAAGTTATCGAGGGTACCCGCGAACGTATTCAGATTTTTGAAGGTGTTGTGATAAAGCGTCGTGGTGGTGGAATCAGTGAAACTTTCACAGTTCGTAAAGTTTCTTATGGAGTAGGCGTTGAGCGTACATTTCCATTACACACCCCAAAAATTGCGAAGCTTGAAGTAATTCGCCGCGGTAAAGTTCGCCGTGCAAAACTTTACTACTTACGTAATCTTCGCGGTAAGAAGGCTCGTATTAAAGAAATTCGCTAATATGAAAAAGAAAGGAGCTTGCCGGGCAAGCTCTTTTTTCATACATATCATTCTCCCGCCATATGTTGAGGGTGACGAAACATTAAATTTTGATTAAAAATTTAAGCCCGTTGTGTTAAATGAATAAAGTTATGTACAATAATCTCAATAATATTTTTTTGTAGGAATGGTGGGTTATGTATGACGAAAAAGAAAAATGAACTCTGGGAATGGACAAAGGCACTGTTAATAGCGGTAGCCTTAGCAGCAGTTATTCGCTATTTTCTTTTTGCTCCGATTGTAGTGGATGGTCTGTCAATGATGCCGACACTAAAGGATCAAGATCGGATGATTGTAAATAAATTAAGCTATCGGATTGGTGAACCAAAACGCTTTGATATTATCGTCTTTCATGCACCCGAAAAGAAAGATTACATTAAACGTGTGATCGGGCTCCCGGGTGATCGAATCGAATACAAAAATGATACTTTATATGTTAATGGGAAAGCTTACAAAGAACCGTATTTGGATCAATACAAGAGCGAAGTGGCGGATGGTCCGCTTACCGATGATTTCAAGTTGGAAGAAACAGCAGTAGGCAGCAAAACGGTTCCAAAGGGCGAATTATTTGTCATGGGTGATAATCGCCGCTATAGTAAAGACTCGCGTCATATTGGTGCCATTCCAATGAGCAAAGTAATTGGAAAGGCTACGATTGTTTTTTGGCCGATAAGTGATGCCCATATTGTAAAATTGAAATAGACGGGAGGATGTGATTCGCTTGACGATCCAATGGTTTCCTGGTCATATGGCAAAGGCTAGGAGAGAGGTCACAGAAAAATTAAAGCTAGTTGATATTATTTTTGAATTGGTTGATGCACGAATCCCGTATTCTTCACGAAACCCGATGATTGATGAGATTATTCAACATAAACCAAGACTAGTTCTATTAAATAAGGCTGATATGGCAGATAAAGAGACAACAAAGGAGTGGGTAGTTTTTTTTGCGGAAAAAGGACTCCAGTCTCTTACAATTAATTCATTGACCGGCGAAGGTTTAAAGCAGCTAACCGCTGCTTCTCGGGAAATTCTCAAGGAAAAATTTGACCGGATGAAAGCCAAAGGTGTAAAACCACGGGCAATACGAGCGATGATCGTAGGAATTCCGAATGTTGGAAAGTCTACACTGATTAACCGTTTGGCGAAAAAGAATATTGCTAAAACCGGCAATACCCCTGGTGTGACAAAAGCGCAGCAATGGATAAAGGTTGGCAAAGAAATGGAACTGCTTGATACCCCCGGGATTCTATGGCCGAAGTTTGAAGACCAGGAGGTTGGGATGAAATTGGCGATAACCGGGGCGATAAAGGATACGTTATTAAATTTGCATGATTTATCCATCTATGCTTTGAAATTCTTAGAACGAGCGTACCCCGAGCGCTTAAAGGATCGCTATCATCTTCTGGAATTGCCGGATGACCCTGTTGAGCTGTTCGAACATATAGGCAGGCTCAGAGGCTGCTTGATGGGTGGCGGGATGGTCGATTATGATAAAGTGGCCGAACTTGTCATCCGGGAAATCCGCTCTGAAAAATTTGGACCGATCTCGTTTGAAAAACCAGGCGATTTTGAGATAACAACTCTGTAAATCTGAAAAGTTAAGGTGACGAATATGAAACGACCGTCGATTGCAGAAATCGAAAAGAATCTGACAGCTATTACGGATGAGCTTCATCCCTATATCCTTGAACTTGAAAAAGATAGCCGGATTGGTGTTCAAAAAAGCCTGAATAAATGGCGGAAATTACGGGAAGAAGAACAGTTTCTTAAAGCCAAATTTCATGAGATGACTCAATATGAACGAAAATTCTGGTTCCAGGGATATCAACTAATTGCCGGTGTGGACGAGGTAGGAAGGGGCCCCCTCGCTGGTCCGGTAATGGCCGCTGCCGTTATTTTGCCGGATAATTTCTACTTGCCGGGGATCGATGACTCCAAAAAGCTATCAGAAAAAAAGCGCGAGGAATATGCGGAAATTATTAAACGAGAAGCTGTTTCAGTCAGTATAGCCCAGATTCAAGCTGATGAAATCGACGAAATCAATATATATGAAGCGACGAAGAAGGCGATGAAATCAGCAATCGCCTCATTACATATCCAGCCTGACTTTCTATTGATCGATGCGATGCCGCTCATGACTCCTTATCCGTCAGAATCAATTATTAAAGGAGATGCCCAGAGTATTTCGATTGCCGCAGCCTCTATTGTTGCTAAAACAACAAGAGATAAGCTAATGAAGGAAATTTCCCTGAGCTATCCCGAATATGGTTTTGAACATAATATGGGATACGGGACAAAGGAGCATTTACAGGCCATTAAGAAATACGGAATAACCCCCTATCACCGGAAATCTTTTTCACCAATAAAAGAAATCTATATGCCAAATCTATTCTCATAAATATATTTTTAAAACAGGCTATTATGCCTGTTTTTTGTTATAGTAAAAAAATAATAATTTCTTATTTTAAAATAATTTTTGGGGTATATACGATTATTGAAGATAAAAAATCTAGAGTAATATAATTTATTGCTTAATGGTAGACAAGGTTAAACTCATTCATATAAAATGAAAACGGAGTCAATTTTTGCAAACAGTAAAATTGAGGAGGATGGGAAATGAATATCCATGAGTATCAGGGGAAAGAGATCCTCAGAAAATATGGAGTTACGGTTCCAAATGGTAAAGTAGCTTTCACGGTAGAAGAAGCCGTTGAAGCGGCCAAAGAATTAGGCACGGAAGTTTGTGTCGTAAAAGCGCAAATTCACGCAGGCGGAAGGGGTAAAGCCGGTGGGGTTAAAGTAGCGAAAAATCTTGATGAGGTTCGTACATACGCCAGCGAAATTTTAGGAAAAACATTGGTGACACATCAAACAGGCCCGGAAGGAAAAGAAGTAAAGCGTCTATTAATCGAAGAGGGCTGTGACATTAAAAAAGAATACTATGTTGGCCTAGTTTTGGACCGTTCTACTTCCCGAGTCGTGTTAATGGGCTCCGAAGAAGGCGGTACAGAGATCGAAGAAGTTGCCGCCAACACACCAGAGAAAATTTTTAAAGAGGAAATTGATCCCGTTCTTGGTTTAATGCCGTTCCAAGCACGTCGTCTGGCCTTCAATATCAATATTCCAAAGGAATTGATTAATCAGGCGGTGAAGTTCATGACAGGACTTTACAATGCCTATATCGACAAAGACTGCTCGATTGCGGAAATTAACCCATTGGTTGTAACCGGTGATGGAAAAGTCATGGCCTTGGATGCTAAATTAAACTTTGATTCCAATGCATTATATCGTCAAAAGGACGTATTAGAATATCGTGATCTTGAAGAAGAAGATCCAAAAGAAATCGAAGCATCTAAATATGATTTAAGCTATATCGCTTTAGATGGAAATATCGGCTGTATGGTTAACGGTGCCGGACTGGCAATGGCGACAATGGATATCGTTAAGCATTATGGCGGCGAGCCAGCAAACTTCTTGGATGTTGGCGGTGGTGCCACAGCTGAGAAGGTTACGGAAGCATTTAAAATTATCCTTTCTGATCCCCATGTAAAAGGTATTTTTGTCAATATTTTTGGCGGAATTATGAAGTGTGACGTCATTGCAGAAGGTGTAGTAGAAGCAGCAAAGCAAGTTGGACTAACAATTCCGCTTGTTGTTCGTTTAGAGGGAACAAACGTTGACTTAGGTAAGAAAATCCTTTCAGAGTCAGGTTTAGACATTACTGCGGCTGAATCGATGGCAGACGGCGCACAAAAAATCGTTTCACTAGTTAAATAGGATCGAAAGAAAGGGGAATGAACGTGAGCGTTTTTATTAATAAAGATACTTTAGTTTTAGTTCAAGGGATTACTGGCGGCACTGCCCGTTTCCATACGAAACAAATGCTTGAATATGGTACAAAGATTGTTGGCGGAACCTCTCCAGGTAAGGGCGGACAAGAAGTAGAAGGGGTACCTGTATTTAATACCGTAAGAGAAGCGGTAGAAGCGACCGGAGCAAATGCATCTGTTATCTATGTTCCTGCACCATTCGCGGCTGATTCTATTATCGAAGCAGTCGATGCTGAACTGGATCTTGTTATTTGTATTACCGAGCATATTCCAGTTTTGGATATGGTGAAAGTGAAACGTTATATGGAGGGAAAGAAGACTCGCTTAGTCGGTCCGAACTGCCCAGGTGTGATTACAGCAGATGAATGCAAGATTGGTATCATGCCTGGCTATATTCATAAAAAAGGTCATGTCGGTGTTGTTTCCCGCTCGGGTACATTGACATACGAAGCGGTACATCAATTAACTCAAGCTGGTATTGGTCAAACAACGGCTGTCGGTATTGGCGGCGACCCAGTTAATGGAACAAACTTTATCGATGTGTTAAAAGCTTTCAATGAAGACCCTGAAACTTATGCCGTCATCATGATTGGTGAAATCGGTGGTACCGCTGAGGAAGAAGCGGCGAAATGGGTACAGGCAAATATGACAAAACCAGTTGTCGGCTTCATTGGCGGCCGTACTGCCCCTCCCGGTAAGCGCATGGGCCATGCCGGCGCAATTATCTCCGGCGGTAAAGGTACAGCCGATGAGAAAATTCGTGTTATGAACGAATGCGGCATTAAAGTGGCGGAAACCCCAGCTGTAATGGGAGAAACGTTAATCGAAGTCCTTAAAGAAAAAGGCTTGTACGAGAAATGTAAAACTCATTAAAAAAGGTTACAGCGCTAAAGGCTCGCAGCTAGTCATGAATCCGCAGACACCGATGAATGAACCGCAGATAGTCCCTCGTAGCAAGAGGGGCTATTTCTGCGTTTTTAGGCGGGAGCGCCCTGTAGTGCAAACACTGCTTGCTTATTACAGATACTCAATAAAAAATAATGGAGGAATCTTGTTGATGAATCAATTCAGAGAAAGACTGATAACATTGCTTCATTATCCAAATAGTTCGTGGAATAATGTATTGAAAATATTGCAGAAAGATCCGATGCTTGAATTGCTTCACCCAAATCATTCAACTGCACAACTAAAAATGGTTTTCCCCACAAATGAAACTCCTTCTTCAAACCCATCGATCGATTGCTTTTTTCCCGAACTCATTCATGAGCAAATTCAGCAATATAAATCAAACGATATCCAGGTTATCACGATATTTGATAAGGAATATCCTGCGTATTTAAAGGAAATTTATCAACCGCCATGGGCTTTATTTGCGAAGGGCGATATTTCCTTACTTGAACGAGAACCGAAGCTGGCAGTTGTCGGATCACGGCAGGCAACACAGTATGGCCGAAATGCCATTAGGCTCCTGTTCCCCCAATTAATTGAAAATAATGTCCTGATTGTCAGCGGTCTGGCAAAAGGAATTGACGCCCTTGCCCATCAATATGCGATAAAAAATGGCGGCCGCACCATTGGTGTTCTTGCAGGGGGATTATATCATATTTATCCAAGAGAGAATTTAAATTTGGCACTAGAAATGATGGACACACAACTGGTGCTTTCAGAATATCCACCGGATACCAAGCCGCAAAAATGGCACTTTCCCGCACGGAATCGGATCATTAGCGGTTTGTCCAGAGGAACATTTATTATTGAAGCCAAACGAAAAAGTGGTTCCTTAATTACAGCAAATTTTGCAGTTAATGAAGGCCGTGAAGTATTTTCGCTGCCAGGCAGTATTTTTAATCCTTTTTCCTTGGGAACAAATGATTTAATCCAGCAAGGGGCAAAACTGATCACCAAAGCTGAGGATATTTTAGAAGAATTATGATAAAACTCTAACTAAATTATGAAAAAACGTTTAAAAAATTGCGTTTTTTTGAATAAAAAATGAAAATATAGTATAAAAAGGTTGAAATTATTTCTAATCTGTTATACATTTTCCAACAGATGTTCGAAAAAAAGAATAAGATGAAAACTAATAAATAATATTGTAAATAAATTAGAATGAATCACTTTTGGGATAAGGAGTTTTGTAAAAGTTTTTTTCTAGCTTAGAAATTGAAATTTAGAAAACTTCCTAAACTATGTAAGCACCTAAGGAAAAGCTTTTTTGGCTATCATCCAGGAGCTTTCATATTTTCCCTCTTAGAGGAGGAATGGAAATGTCTGACTTTCTTGTTATCGTCGAATCGCCAGCAAAAGCAAAAACGATTGAACGATATTTAGGAAAAAAATATAAAGTAAAAGCATCGATGGGCCATGTGCGAGATTTACCCCGAAGCCAAACAGGGGTTGATGTTGAAAATAATTTTGAACCCAAATATATTACGATCCGCGGCAAAGGCCCAGTGTTAAAAGAACTAAAGACAGCAGCTAAAAAGGCAAAAAAGGTTTATCTCGCTGCCGACCCTGACCGTGAGGGGGAAGCAATCGCCTGGCATTTGGCGCATAGTCTTGGATTGGATGTTAAATCAGACTGCCGGGTTGTTTTTAATGAAATTACCAAGGATGCGATCAAGGAATCTTTTAAGTATCCGCGTCCAATTAATATGGATTTAGTTGACGCCCAGCAGGCACGAAGAGTCTTGGATCGGCTGGTAGGTTATAATATAAGCCCGCTTTTATGGAAAAAGGTTAAAAAAGGCTTGAGTGCCGGAAGGGTTCAATCTGTGGCGGTAAGATTGATTATTGACCGTGAAAAAGAGATCCAGGCCTTTATTCCTGAAGAATATTGGACCATCGATTGTGAACTCATAAAAGGGACAGACCAATTTACGGCAAGCTTCCATTCTTTAATCGGTGAGGAAAAAACAGAAGTAAGGTCGGAAGAAGACGTACGAAGAATCCTGCGGGAGATGGATGGTCATAAATTCAAAGTGGTATCCGTAAGCAAGAAAGAGCGAAAGCGAAATCCGGCACCGCCGTTTACGACGTCTTCTTTGCAACAGGAAGCAGCAAGAAAATTAAATTTCCGGGCCAAGAAGACGATGATGCTGGCACAGCAGCTATATGAAGGGATTGAATTGGGAAAAGAAGGTACGGTCGGTTTGATTACCTATATGAGAACCGATTCTACCCGGATATCAGAAGTGGCCCAGAACGAAGCCGTTAACTTTATTAAGACTGCCTACGGAGAAAATTATCTAAAGTCTGATAATAGAAAAGAGAGAAAACAAACAAATGCCCAAGATGCCCATGAAGCAATCCGGCCAACCAGCACATTTCGAGAACCCAATAGTTTAAAGGCATTCTTATCAAGAGATCAACTTCGGTTATATAAATTAATTTGGGAACGCTTTTTAGCGAGCCAAATGGCACAGGCGGTAATGGATACGATGAGTGTTGATTTGCAGAATGGCAATGCCATTTTTCGTGCAACCGGCTCAAAAATTAAATTTCCTGGGTTTATGAAACTGTATGTTGAAGGTACTGATGACCAAGTGGATGAAACCAACAAAATGCTTCCTGACCTTAAGGAGGGGGACGAAGTGTTCCAAAAAGATCTTGAACCTAAACAGCACTTTACCCAGCCGCCGCCAAGATATACGGAAGCAAGATTGGTAAAAACATTAGAGGAACTTGGAATCGGCCGCCCTTCTACATATGCCCCGACGCTCGATACGATTCAAAAGCGCGGCTATGTATCGCTTGATAATAAACGCTTTATTCCGACAGAGCTTGGGGAAATTGTCCATGAAGTAATGGTAGAATTTTTCCCGGATATTATCGACGTGGAATTTACAGCGAGATTAGAAAAAGGATTGGACTATGTGGAAGAAGGCAAAATGCCCTGGATTAAATTGATCGATGCATTTTACCGAGAATTTGAAACTCATCTAGCCAAAGCCGAGCAGGAAATGGAAAAAGTGGAAATAAAGGATGAACCTGCTGGTGAAGATTGTGAAATCTGCGGTAGTCCCATGGTTTTTAAAATGGGACGCTACGGGAAGTTTATGGCCTGCAGTAATTTCCCTGACTGCCGAAATACAAAACCGATTGTCAAAGAAATTGGTGTTACTTGTCCTAATTGTAAAAAGGGCATGATTATCGAAAGAAAAAGTAAGAAAAAAAGATTGTTCTATGGCTGCAGTTGCTATCCGGAATGTGATTTTATTTCTTGGGACAAACCGCTGCCAAGAAACTGTCCGAAATGTGACGGACTTTGGTAGAAAAGAAGTTAAAGAAAGGTGTCCAGGTCCAATGCATCAAGTGTGACTACAAGGAGGAACCGCAAAGCTAAGAGTGGGCAGATGTCCGCTCTTCTATTTTTTCTTTTTAATCTTTTTTGTTTTTGCAACGTGTAGTACAATGCAAAATGGGCTTAAATGATTGTAGACAAAAAAGTATGGACCATCACTATAGACAATTCAGAACTTTATGAAATTTTTGTAAAATATCTTGTATGGATGAATAATATGTGATATGATGTAAGAGCTTTTGGCTGCCTTGATGCTCGTAAATGTGAAAGTTTTATTAAAGTTCTGTATAATGTATTTACAAATGTTGTGGGATTATTCAAAATATACAAATGAACCATTGGGTAAATTAGTGCTTTTTTTTTGTTCAAGGCTGAACATGAAGCTAACAGTTTGTCGATAATGTTACTAATTTTCATTTATTTAGGGATAAGTGGAAACAGATCATTTCCTGTTGATATTTTTGGGAATTTTTACATAAGTTAAACTGAACAAATCGAGAAACATTATTTACTCCAAAAGGGAGGACCATAAATGGATCAATTTCATGCAACAACGATTTTTGCCATTCACCACAATGGCGAGTGTGCTATGGCGGGTGATGGTCAAGTTACCTTAGGTAATGCGGTTGTGATGAAGCATACTGCAAGAAAAGTTAGAAAGATCTTTAATGGGAAGGTAATAGCCGGTTTCGCCGGATCGGTAGCCGATGCTTTTACCCTTTTTGAGCTGTTTGAAGGGAAATTAGAGGCATTTAACGGAAACCTGCAAAGAGCTTCTGTTGAGCTGGCAAAAGAGTGGAGAAGTGATAAAGTGCTTCGGAAACTGGAAGCAATGCTGATTGTGATGGACCGCGAGAATCTCCTATTGGTATCCGGTACAGGTGAAGTGATCGAACCTGATGATGGAATTCTTGCGATTGGCTCCGGTGGAAATTATGCGTTGGCCGCGGGACGGTCCCTAAAAAGATACGCTGGGGAACAATTATCTGCCAAGCAAATAGCAAAAGCTTCATTAGAAATTGCTGCGGATATATGTGTCTACACAAACCACAACATCATTGTTGAAGAGTTATAATGGAAGGAGACATAAAATGGCAAGAACAACCAATTTAACCCCCCGCCAAATTGTTGAAAAACTTGATCAATATATCATTGGACAAAAGGATGCAAAAAAGGCTGTTGCTGTTGCTCTGAGAAATAGATACAGAAGAGGTCTGTTGACTGAAAACTTGAGAGACGAAATTATTCCAAAGAATATTCTAATGATTGGTCCGACCGGGGTAGGTAAGACCGAAATCGCCCGAAGAATTGCCAAGCTGGTTGGTGCACCGTTTGTGAAAGTTGAAGCCACCAAGTTTACCGAAGTTGGCTATGTAGGACGTGACGTTGAGTCAATGGTTCGTGACCTTGCTGAAACAGCTGTTCGTCTCGTGAAAGAGGAGCGGATGCAAAGTGTGAAGGAACGAGCCGAAGAAAACGCTAACAGCAGGCTGGTTGAATTGCTAGTTCCTTCGGCAAAAAAGGCAACAAATTATAAAAACCCGTTGGAAATGTTATTTGGCGGGGGAAATTCTTCTCCAGAGCAGGAAGTCAGCCAGGAGGATTACTCGATCCATGAAAAGCGAAAGATTGTCAAAGAAAAACTAGCATTAGGAGAATTGGAGAATGAAGTCGTTACAGTGGAGGTAGAAGAACAAGCCCCTTCTATGTTTGATTTGCTTCAAGGCTCCGGAATTGAACAAATGGGCACGAATATGCAGGATGCTCTTTCCAGTCTTATGCCCAAAAAACGTAAGAAACGAAAATTAACGGTTCGTGAAGCAAGAAAAGTCCTGACCAATGAGGAAGCAGCCAAATTGATTGATATGGATGAAGTAACGACTGAAGCGATCTATCGTGCCGAACAAAACGGAATTATTTTTATTGATGAGATCGATAAAATTGCCAGTAAAAATTCTGGCGGTTCTTCTGCAGATGTTTCCAGGGAAGGAGTACAGCGGGATATTTTGCCAGTAGTCGAAGGTTCTACAGTCGTAACAAAATACGGTCCAATCAAAACTGACCATGTATTATTTATTGCTGCCGGTGCCTTTCATATGGCCAAACCATCAGACTTAATCCCAGAGCTGCAGGGTCGGTTTCCAATTCGGGTTGAATTGACGAAATTGACAGTGGAAGACTTTTATCGGATTTTGGTGGAGCCTGACAATGCCCTGATTAAACAATATCATGCATTATTGGAAACAGAAGGTATACAAATTGAATTTTCTGACGATGCTATTCATAGAATTGCTGAAATTGCCTTTGAAGTGAATCAAAATACCGATAATATAGGTGCCAGAAGACTTCACACCATTCTCGAGAAACTATTGGAGGATCTTTCCTTTGAGGCACCTGAAATTACACTGGATAAAATCACGATCACACCGCAGTATGTGGATGAAAAACTTGGGGCCATCTCGAAAAATAAGGATTTAAGCCAATATATTCTCTAGAAGATATTGGAGTTACCATGTTTTTTTGCAAGGCAAGCTTAAATATTTAAAAAAAATTAATAATGGTTGCAGTTATTTAGGAGGAAGAAACAGATGGATTTACTGACAAAAACTAGAAGAATTAATTTTTTATTACAAAAGGCTGCTGGAAAGCCGGTAAACTTTAAGGAAATGGCAGATACCTTAAGTGAAACAATTGAAGCGAATATTTTCATTGTTAGCCGCCGCGGCAAGCTCTTAGGCTTCTCGATTTATCAACAGATTGAAAATGAACGCATGAAAAAAATGTTTGAAGAACGTCAATTCCCTGAAGAGTACACTCAAAGCTTATTCAGCATTACAGAAACCTCTCCTAACTTAGGGGTTGAAAGTGAATATACAGCTTTTCCCGTTGAAAACAGAGACCTATTCCGTGAAGGATTAACGACTATTGTCCCGATTATCGGCGGTGGTGAACGCTTGGGTACATTAATACTGGCGAGACTACATGAAAAATTCATGGATGATGATCTGATTCTTGCTGAATATGGAGCTACTGTTGTCGGTATGGAAATTTTACGTGAAAAAGCAGAAGAAATTGAGGAAGAAGCTAGAAGTAAAGCGGTCGTACAAATGGCTATAAGCTCTTTATCTTATAGTGAACTGGAAGCGATAGAACATATTTTTGAAGAGCTAAATGGCCATGAAGGCTTATTAGTCGCCTCAAAAATTGCCGACCGTGTCGGCATCACCCGCTCCGTGATCGTCAACGCATTAAGAAAGTTGGAGAGCGCTGGTGTAATTGAATCTCGTTCGCTTGGAATGAAAGGGACCTATATCAAAGTCCTCAATGATAAATTCCTAGTAGAGCTGGAAAAACTTAAATCTCATTAAAAAGTAGTAGAGGTGTCAGGTACCATGTGAACCTTCATATGATGCCTGACACTTATTTTTTAAAGTTAAACTTGATTGTTTTTTTTGTCTATGCTATATTATTTCATGGTGTGAATACACACGCCGGTTGATTTAAACAGGTGGTGCTGCCATGTGCAGTTTCTGTTTAAAGATGATGCAGGCGGAGGAAATCAAAACCATTAGGAGGAAAAATTACATGTCAGTTATTTCAATGAAGCAATTGCTTGAAGCTGGTGTACATTTTGGACACCAAACACGCCGTTGGAACCCTAAGATGAAGAAATATATCTTCACCGAGCGTAACGGCATCTATATTATCGACCTGCAAAAGACAGTTAAGAAGGTTGAGGAAGCTTACAACTGGGTGAAAGAGCTTGCTGCAAATGGCGGAACAATGCTTTTCGTTGATACAAAGAAACAAGCTCAAGATTCAGTAAAAGAAGAAGCAGAACGTTCAGGTATGTACTATGTAAACCATCGCTGGTTAGGCGGTACATTAACAAACTTTGAAACGATTCAAAAGCGTATCGGTCGTTTAAAGGATATTGAGAGAATGGCTGAAGATGGGACTTTCGATGTTTTACCGAAAAAAGAAGTTGTCCAATTAAAGAAAGAACAGGAACGCCTTGAAAAATTCTTAGGCGGAATCAAAGATATGAAGCAGCTTCCAGATGCATTATTCATTATTGACCCTCGTAAAGAGCGCATCGCTGTAGCTGAAGCCAAGAAATTAAACATTCCTATCGTAGGGATTGTTGATACAAACTGTGATCCTGATGAAATCGATGTTGTCATCCCTGCAAACGATGATGCCATTCGTGCCGTTAAACTATTAACTTCTAAAATGGCTGATGCCATCCTGGAAGCAAAACAAGGCGAAGAAACTGTTGTCGAAGCTTAATTTTAATAACGTAAACTAATAAAAAGGTGATAAGAGGGAGACCCTTTATCACCTTTTTTTAAAGAAATGGTCATTTGAAAAAGTTTTATCTTCAGCTTGATTGGCTAAGATATGGGTACATAGTATATTAAAGGAGGAACTTTGTTATGGCAATAACTGCTCAAATGGTAAAAGAACTACGTGAAAAAACTGGCGCTGGTATGATGGATTGTAAAAAAGCGCTAACTGAAACAAATGGTGACATGGATAAAGCAATTGACTTCCTTCGTGAAAAAGGGATTGCCAAAGCAGCTAAAAAGGCAGACCGGATTGCAGCGGAAGGATTAACTTCTATCTCAACAGAGGGAAATGATGCGGTTATTTTAGAGGTGAACTCTGAAACTGACTTCGTTGCTAAAAATGAAGGATTTCAAACTCTTGTAAAAGAACTTGCCGCGCATCTTTTGAAAAACAAACCGGCTTCGGTTGAAGAAGCTTTAACACAAACAATGGAAAACGGTGCAACCGTTGCCGATCATATTAATGCAGCGATTGCAAAAATTGGTGAAAAATTAACCCTTCGCCGCTTTGCTATTTTATCAAAAACGGATAATGACGCTTTTGGCGCTTATTTGCATATGGGGGGACGGATTTCAGTTTTAACAGTATTGGAAGGATCAACTGACGCAGATGCTGCTAAAGATGTTGCGATGCATATTGCTGCCCTAAATCCTAAATATGTATCTCGTGATCAGGTATCGCAAGAAGAAGTAGAGCATGAACGTCAAGTATTAACACAACAGGCTTTAAATGAAGGCAAACCAGAAAAAATCGTTGAAAAAATGGTTGAAGGCCGTCTTGGTAAATATTTTGAAGAGGTTTGTGTCCTTGATCAGGCTTTTGTTAAGAATCCGGATCAAAAAGTCCGTCAATTTGTTGAATCAAAAGGTGCCAAACTTCGTGAATTTGTTCGTTACGAAGTAGGCGAAGGTATTGAAAAGCGCGAAGACAATTTTGCTGAAGAAGTTATGAATCAAGTGAATAAAAAATAGTCAACTTTTCTTGAAAATAACATGACTGAAGTTTTAAGAAACTGTTCACTGTAATAGAGTTGAATAGGGGACACAATGCGTGTTCCCTATTTTTAAAGAAATACTTAATATGAAAAAAGTTTAGCTTGAGGGCGCTATTGTCCCTATGTGATCCTAAAGCAAAAGCCGTCAAGAAGGTTGAAAATTTTTTTGACGGTTCTTCTTGTACATATGCAGGCACCCTAAGCTTTTCTAACCATGTGGAGGTTTATATGAGTAGTCCTAAATACAAACGTGTTGTTTTAAAATTAAGCGGGGAGGCATTAGCTGGAGATTCAGGATTTGGTATTAAACCTTCGATCATTAAATCAATCGCTACCCAGGTAAAAGAAATTGCTGAGCTTGGGGTAGAGGTAGCGGTAGTTGTTGGTGGCGGTAATATTTGGCGTGGTAAAATTGGCAGTGAGATGGGAATGGATCGGGCGACGGCAGATTACATGGGAATGCTGGCTACGGTTATGAATTCATTGGCTTTACAGGATAGTTTAGAACATTTGGGTGTCGAATCCCGGGTTCAAACTTCAATCGAAATGCGCCAAGTAGCTGAACCATATATTAGAAGAAGAGCAATCAGGCATTTGGAGAAAAAACGCGTAGTTATATTTGCTGCTGGAACCGGAAATCCATATTTCTCGACTGACACTACGGCAGCACTGCGGGCAGCCGAAATTGATGCCGAGGTTATTTTGATGGCAAAAAATAATGTCGATGGCGTATATACGGCAGATCCGCGGACGGATGCTAATGCTACGAAATATGATGACTTATCGTTCCTTGATGTGCTTAAGGAAGGGTTAGCGGTCATGGATTCAACCGCTTCTTCATTATGTATGGATAATAATATCCCGCTCATCGTTTTTTCTATTATGGAATCTGGAAATATTAAAAAAGCAGTTTTGGGTGAAAAAATTGGTACAATCGTTAGGGGGAAAAAATAATGCCAAAACAAGTCATTAATTCGGCAAAAGAAAGAATGACCAAGGGAATTCAAGCCTACACCAGAGAGCTGGCGAGCATTCGGGCCGGGAGAGCAAGTGCCTCATTATTGGATAGAGTTACAGTGGATTATTATGGTGCGCCGACACCTGTAAATCAACTAGCCGGAATCTCTACTCCGGAGGCAAGATTACTTGTTATTCAACCCTATGATAAATCAATCTTGGGCGATATCGAGAAAGCTATTTTAAAATCTGATTTAGGTTTAAATCCTTCCAGTGATGGTACCGTTATTCGGCTTGCTATTCCACAATTAACGGAAGAACGCCGGAAGGAATTAGTGAAATTAGTCAAAAAAGAAGCAGAGGAAGCAAAAATTGCAATCCGTAATATCCGCCGCGATGCCAACGATGAATTGAAAAAGCTGGAGAAAAGTGGAGAAATAACAGAAGATGCTCTTCATGGGTATTCTGATGATATTCAAAAGCTAACAGATGAGCATATCAGCAAAATTGATCAAATTACAAAGGATAAAGAAAAAGAAATTATGGAAATTTAAGTACTGTCGATTTTTTAAACCCTCTTTTTAGGGGGTTTTTTTCCTATTGGTGGTAAAGTGGGAGTACTCCACAAGATAAGAAAAGCGGAGGAAGTGCATACACTTCCTTTAATTGGTAAAGATGTATTGGTACAATATTCATATCACCTCAATTACATTTGTTTTTTAGAGATATCTTTCGATTTTTTTGTTATGATATAACCATATAAAAGAAGCAGGTCCGATACATAGATTTTACAAACAAAGTTTTTATTCGGAGGAAAAGATTAATTATTTGGAGGAGCAATGTTATGTTAAATAAATTAAGGCTTTGGAAGAACCAAAATAACTCTTCCATACTCCGAGATAAAATAGAAGAGATAAAGAAATCGCCGATTCCCGAACATGTGGCGATTATAATGGACGGTAATGGACGTTGGGCCAAAAAACGGGCACTGCCAAGAATTGCGGGCCATCATGAAGGGATGAAAGTGGTTCGGAAAACGACGATGCTGGCCAATGATCTTGGTATCAAAACTTTGACATTATATGCTTTTTCAACAGAAAATTGGAAACGTCCAAAAAATGAAGTGGACTATATTATGAAGCTGCCTGAGGAGTTCTTAGGGACTTTTCTCCCCGAGTTAATTGAAAATAATGTTCAGGTTAAAATGATGGGCTATAAAAATCAACTTCCTGAACATACTCTGAGGGCAATTGAAAAAGCTATGAAAGAAACAAAAAACAATGATGGGCTCGTTTTAAACTTCGCTTTAAATTATGGAAGCAGGGCGGAGATTGTCGACGCCGTAAAACAGGTCTTAAATGATTGTCAAAATGGTAAGCTCAAGGAATCAGAGTTAACGGAACAGATATTTTCTTCTTATCTAATGACGGCTGAATTTCCCGATCCCGATCTATTAATCCGAACAAGCGGGGAAATTCGCCTAAGCAATTTTATGCTTTGGCAATTAGCATACTCTGAGTTTTGGTTTACGGACGTATTATGGCCTGATTTTAGTGAGGAACACTTATTGGAAGCTGTTGAGGTGTATCAAAAACGCCAGCGAAGGTTTGGCGGTATATAATAACGTTCCTGTTTTTGCTGAATCAAAAAAGTAATATTGAAGCACCAACTCATCTGTTACCTTCTCTAAAACATTAAAGGTGTGAACATTTAAATGAAGCAAAGAATCATAACCGCAGTTGTCGCTGCAGCCCTTTTTTTGCCAATCGTAATTTATGGCAGGCTTCCGTTTGTACTGATGACTTACCTGCTTGCCACTGTTGGGCTGTTTGAATTATTGAGGATGAAAAAACTAAGTATATTTTCACCTTATGGCATTTTAACATCAATCTTGCTTTGGACGATATTATTACCAAACGAGGTATTGGTTGATTTTTATTATTCGAAAACAGAAATAGGCATTGCCTTAATCCTTTTATTATTATCTTATACGGTTATAACAAAGAACCGCTTTGATTTTGAAAATGCTGCTTTTACGATATTATCAGCCATTTATGTAGGCATTGGTTTTTATTTTTTCATCCAAACGCGTGAGGCTGGACTAGTCTATATTTTTTATTCCATATTTATTGTTTGGGCTACCGATTCAGGGGCATATTTTGTTGGAAGAGCCTATGGAAGGAAAAAGCTTTGGCCGGAAATCAGCCCAAATAAAACAGTGGAAGGTTTCTTTGGCGGAATCATTTCGGCCGTTGTCGTTGGCATATTGTTTGGTGTTTTTTCCGACATCAATGCAACCATCATCACATTAATTGCAATGACCGTCATTTTGTCTGTTTTTGGACAACTTGGTGATTTGGTGCAATCTGCCTATAAACGCCATTTTAATGTGAAAGACTCGGGGAATATTTTACCAGGCCATGGAGGGATCCTTGACCGTTTCGACAGCCTCCTATTTGTTCTGCCATTGCTGTCTCTTTTCCATATTGGCTGAAGAAATTGTTAAATGATCAGGAGATGACATACTTGAAGACAATTAGTTTAATGGGCGCCACCGGTTCAATTGGTACGCAAACGCTGGATATTATTCGTGAACACCCTGAGGAATTTAGTTTAAAGGCAATGTCTGTGGGGAAAAATGTCGTTTTAACACGAAAAATCATCGAAGAATTTCAGCCTGAGCTTGTTTCTGTACAAAACTATATCGATTATAATACATTAAAAGAGGAATATCCCCATATAAAATTTATATACGGGGAAGAAGGCATCATGGAAACAGCAACCTATGAAAAAGCTGATATTCTTGTGAATGCAGTGCTCGGCAGCATCGGATTAAATCCAACATTAAAAGCGATTGAAGCTGGAAAAACAATTGCCATTGCCAATAAAGAAACGCTTGTTACTGCCGGTCATTTGGTCATGGAGGCAGCTAGCAAACATAATGTAGCCATCCTGCCTGTTGACAGTGAGCACTCTGCGATTTTTCAATCTCTTCAAGGGGAGAAAGATAAAAATATTGAACGGTTAATCTTAACTGCGTCTGGGGGCAGCTTTCGTGACCGAACCCGAAGTGAGTTAGAGAACGTTACGGTTGAAGAGGCATTGAATCATCCAAACTGGTCGATGGGTGCAAAAATTACCATTGATTCAGCAACGATGATGAATAAAGGATTAGAAGTAATTGAGGCACACTGGCTGTTCGACCTGCCGTATGAAAAAATTGATGTCCTGCTTCATAAAGAAAGCATCATCCATTCGATGGTTGAATTTCATGATTCCAGTATTAAAGCACAGCTTGGGACACCAGATATGAGGGTTCCGATTCAATATGCGCTTACATATCCAGACCGTCTGCCGCTTGCAACCGGAAAACGACTTGATCTGGCAAAGATTGGCCAATTACATTTCCAAGAGATGGACTTCAAGCGGTTCCGCTGTTTACAATTTGCCTATGAAGCGGGTAAAATCGGCGGTACGATGCCAACCGTGCTGAATGCTGCCAATGAAACTGCGGTAGCTGCCTTTTTACAAGGTAAAATTCGTTTCTTACAAATTGAAGATTTGGTTGAGAAGGCGTTAAACCAGCATCAGACAGTCGAATTTCCAAGTTTGGATTTGATTCAAGAAATTGATAAGGAAACTAGAAAGTATGTTAATACACTACTTCGTTAGAGAGACTTCCCAACCCTAAAAAAAGGTGGTTTTATTTTTGAATACAGTTATTGCCTTTATTGTCATTTTTGGCGCACTGGTTTTCTTTCATGAGTTTGGTCACTTTATTTTTGCCAAACGGGCCGGCATTCTTTGTCGGGAATTTGCCATTGGAATGGGGCCAAAAGTATTTTCCCATAAAAAAGGCGAAACGACCTATACGATTCGCTTATTGCCAATTGGCGGTTATGTCCGTATGGCCGGTGAAGATCCGGAAATGCTCGAAATTAAACCAGGATACCGGATTGGACTGTTGTTTAATAAGGAAGATCAGGTAAATAAAATCATCATAAACAACAAGGATAAGTTTCCTGATGTTCGGATTATTGAAGTTGAAGATGCTGACATTGAAAAAGATCTGTTGATTAAAGGATACCCCGATGATGATCATGAAAATTTACACACTTTTTCGATTGCTCCAACGGCAGTGATTGTTGAAAACGGTGTTGAATCACAGTTGGCTCCCATTGATAGACAATTTGCTTCGAAAACATTAGGACAAAGGTTTTTGACCATTTTCGCAGGTCCGATGATGAACTTTGTTTTGGCCTTTATCGTCTTTATTATGATTGCCTTATTGCAGGGTGTCCCCACTAATGAACCAAAATTGGGAGTTATTACTCCGGATGGGGCCGCAAAGGCTGCCGGACTGCAGCAAGGAGACCTTGTCCAAAGTATTAATGGTTCGGAGATCTCAAGTTGGTCAGATGTGGTTGATGTGATCCGCAAACATCCAAATGAAAAACTGGAATTTTCAATCGTCCGTAATGGACAAGAAAGAGAGATTCAGGTAACTCCTCAGGAAAAAACAGTAGATGGTCAAAAAATGGGGATTATTGGTGTTTACAGCCCAATGGAAAAATCTCCTGTTCAAGCGATTACGGCAGGTGCCAAAGAAACATATTTCTGGACAACACAAATATTTGTTATGCTCGGAAAGCTGATCACTGGCCAATTTTCGATTGATGCCTTGTCGGGGCCGGTAGGAATTTACAATTCTACTGCTGAAGTAGCGAAATCCGGCATCTTCTATTTAATGAAATGGGCTGGGATATTAAGCATTAACTTAGGGATTATGAATTTATTACCAATTCCTGCACTTGATGGCGGCAGGCTGATGTTTTTTGCGATAGAGGCAGTCAGAGGGAAACCAATTGACAGACAAAAAGAGGGCATGGTTCATTTTATCGGCTTTGCTTTACTTATGCTGCTGATGCTTGTCGTCACCTGGAATGATATTCAACGGTTTTTCTTGAAATAGAAACAATGATGGGAACCTACAAGTGGTTCTCTTTTTTTTGCAAAAATAAAATAGAGTAGCGAAAAATGGCTGATGGATTTTGTCGAATAAAACCGAATTAGTCGGCGGGATATGATATAATTATCTCTTGATAGAAAATGATAGATAGATAAGATGGGAGAGAGAACGATGAGCGAACATGCCCTTGGCAATAAAAAGCGATTCCAACTCTTGCTCCAGCAGCTGCAATTGGTTGACGATGCTGTTGTAGTGCATTTTAATAATGCGCAAATTGAAAGGTTATTGGTTGAAAAGAAATCGAGGAAGTGGCATTTTCAATTTTTGCTTGAAAAAATCCTTCCCTTTAATGTGTATATTCAATTTGCTACAAGACTTGAGAAAACTTTTTCGCATATTGCAAAAATTTCATATGAATTCAATGTTGAAAGTCCCACGTATACTCAAGAATTACTGCAACAATACTGGAGTTATTGTATTCAGCAAATAGACGGCATTTCCCCCCCTCTATTAAAGCTTTTAAATGAACAAATCCCCTTGGTTAACGGGCATAAACTGACAGTCGCTGTTCATAATGAAGCTGAAGGATTAACGATTAAGCGGAAATATAGTTCTGTGATCGCAACCACACTCCAGTCTTTCGGGTTTCCGGCAATTTCAATTGAAATGGAAGTAAAAAAAGCAGCGAACAGTAATGAATATGAGCAGTTCTTACAAGCCAAGGAACAAGAGGATCATGAAAGAGCACTTTTAGCATTGGCAGAAATGCAAAAGCAGGGGGCCGAGAAAGACCAAGACAATGGCGATGCCAGTGAAGGACCGCTTTCAATTGGCCTTTCGATAAAGGATGACAGCGATCTGCGCAGCATGATCGAAATTGTTGATGAGGAAAGACGAGTTGTCGTTGAGGGGTATATCTTTGATGCCGAAATCCGTGAATTAAGAAGCGGCCGCTCCTTGCTTACATTTAAAATTACGGACTATACAAGCTCCATCATGGTCAAAATGTTTTCCCGTGATAAAGAGGATGCCAATCAATTTCAACGTGTGAAAAAAGGCATGTGGGTAAAGGTTCGCGGCAGTATTCAAAATGATACCTTTGTGCGCGACCTCGTGATGATTGCGAACGATATTCATGAAATAAAACCGGTTGAACGCAAGGATACGGCACCAGAGGGAGAAAAGCGCGTTGAACTGCATCTTCATACCCCCATGAGTCAAATGGATGCTGTCACGCCAGTAAGCACACTTGTGGCCCAGGCGAAAAAATGGGGTCATAAGGCGATTGCCATTACCGACCATGCAGTTGCCCAGTCCTTTCCAGAAGCATTTAGTGCTGGAAAGAAACATGATATAAAAATTCTTTATGGGGTCGAGGCCAATTTAGTCGATGATGGTGTTCCTATTGCCTATAATGATGCTCACCGTCTGCTTGAAGAGGATACTTATGTTGTCTTTGACGTTGAAACAACGGGACTTTCTGCTGTGTATGACACGATTATTGAGCTTGCTGCAGTAAAGGTGAAAGGCGGGGAGATTATTGACCGATTTGAATCATTTGCCAACCCCCATCATCGTTTATCAGCGACCACGATTAATTTGACCAGTATAACTGATGAAATGGTGGAAAATGCTCCGGAAGTTTCCGAAGTGCTGACCAAGTTCCGTGATTGGGCTCAAGATGCAATCCTGGTTGCACATAATGCCACGTTTGATATGGGCTTCTTAAATGTCGGTTATCAAAAAATCGGTTTTGAAAAAGCGGCCAACCCGGTCATTGATACTCTGGAACTGGCTCGTTTCCTGCATCCGGAACTAAAGAACCACCGCCTAAATACATTGACGAAAAAATATGATGTCGAATTAACACAGCATCACCGAGCCATTTATGATGCTGAGGCGACAGGTTATTTGTTAATGAAAATGTTAAAGGAAGCCCATGAAAAAGGGATTCTGTATCATGATGAATTTAACGAATATATGGGAAAAGGCAATGCTTATCAACGAGCCAGACCCTATCATTGCACGCTTTTGGCCCAAACAGAGGCGGGTTTAAAAAACCTATTTAAATTAATTTCGATTGCTCATGTTGAATATTTTTACCGTGTGCCAAGGATCCCTCGCTCAGTTCTGCAAAAATACCGCGAAGGAATTATTGTTGGCTCGGCCTGCGACAAAGGTGAAGTGTTTGAAGGAATGATGCAAAAGCCTCCGGAGGAAGTCATGGAAATTGCCCGTTTTTATGATTATCTAGAGGTCATGCCAAAGCAAGTGTATGCACCGTTGATTGAAACGGAACTGGTCCGTGATGAAAAGGCGCTCGAGCAAATTATTGGCAACATCGTCGCTTTGGGAGACAAGCTGGGGATTCCAGTTGTCGCAACCGGGAATGTCCATTATTTGAACGAAAATGATAAGATCTATCGGAAAATCCTGATTAATTCTCAGGGCGGTGCCAATCCGCTCAATCGTCATCAACTTCCCGATGTTCATTTTCGGACAACCAATGAAATGCTCGATGCCTTTGCCTTTTTAGGAGCAGAAAAGGCTAAGGAAATCGTTGTCACCAACACAAATAAAATTGCTGATATGATAGATGTGATCAAGCCGATAAAGGATGAATTATATACACCAAGAATTGAAGGTGCGGAAGAAGAAATTCGGCAAATGAGCTATGAAATGGCCCATAAAATATACGGCGACCCGCTGCCGGAAATTGTTGAGGCAAGGCTGGAAAAAGAATTAAAAAGTATTATTGGCCATGGGTTTGCGGTTATTTATTTAATCGCCCACAAATTAGTCAAGAAATCTCTTGATGACGGCTATCTTGTCGGGTCAAGGGGCTCTGTCGGTTCTTCGTTAGTGGCAACAATGACGGAAATAACCGAAGTGAATGCGCTGCCGCCACATTATGTTTGTCCGGAATGCAAACATTCAGAGTTCTTTAATGATGGTTCAGTCGGATCGGGATTTGACTTACCTGATAAAAATTGTCCACAATGTGGGGCGAAGTATCGCAAAGACGGCCACGATATTCCTTTTGAGACCTTTTTAGGTTTTAAAGGGGATAAGGTTCCTGATATTGATTTGAACTTCTCCGGTGAATATCAGCCAAGAGCTCATAATTATACGAAGGTGTTGTTTGGAGAAGACAATGTCTACCGTGCGGGAACAATCGGCACAGTGGCTGAAAAAACAGCTTTTGGCTATGTAAAAGCGTATCAACAGGATAATAATTTGCATATCCGCAATGCCGAAGTGGAACGGCTCGCTGCCGGCTGTACGGGTGTTAAACGGACAACCGGTCAGCATCCAGGCGGAATTATCGTTATTCCAGATTACATGGACGTATTTGATTTTACCCCGATCCAGTTTCCGGCGGACGACCGGAATTCGGAATGGCGGACAACCCATTTTGATTTCCATTCCATTCATGATAACGTCCTAAAACTGGATATTCTTGGTCACGATGATCCGACGGTAATCAGAATGCTTCAGGATTTAAGCGGAATTGATCCTAAAACGATTCCAACGGATGATCCCGAAGTCATGAAAATCTTTAGCAGTCCCGAATCACTGGGGGTAACTGAGGAACAAATTATGTGTAAAACCGGAACACTTGGAATTCCTGAATTTGGGACAAGATTTGTACGGCAAATGCTTGAAGATACAAAACCAACCACTTTTTCCGAACTTGTCCAAATTTCCGGTCTGTCACATGGCACAGATGTTTGGCTGGGCAATGCCCAAGAATTGATCCAAAATCGGACTTGTACCTTAAGTGAGGTGATTGGCTGTCGGGATGATATCATGGTGTATCTGATTTATCAGGGGCTTGAACCTTCGTTTGCGTTTAAAATAATGGAATCTGTCCGTAAAGGAAAAGGGTTAACGGAAGAAATGGAAGCGGAGATGCGCAGGAATAATGTCCCTGAGTGGTATATTGACTCCTGTAAAAAAATTAAATACATGTTCCCTAAAGCCCATGCTGCTGCCTATGTATTAATGGCGGTACGGATTGCCTATTTTAAAGTTCATCTGCCGCTTTTATACTATGCTGCCTATTTTACCGTGCGGGCTGAGGATTTTGATATTGAAATCATGACACGTGGGCCAGAAGCGATTCGGGCCAAAATGGAAGAAATCAATGCCAAAGGATTAGAAGCTTCAAATAAAGAAAAAAGCTTGCTAACTGTTTTAGAATTGGCATTGGAAATGACCCAGAGAGGTTTCTCTTTCCAAAATTACGATTTATACAAATCGGCTGCTGCAGAGTTTATCATTGATGGGAATTCATTAATCCCGCCATTTAATTCTATCCCAGGTCTTGGCACTAATGCCGCCCAAAATATCGTCAAGGCTCGGGCAGAAGGGGAATTTTTATCAAAGGAAGACCTGCAGCAACGTGGAAAGGTGTCCAAAACCATCCTGGAATATTTGGATAAACAGGGCTGTTTGGAATCACTGCCAGAACAAAACCAACTCTCCTTATTCTAGGGGTGCTTCCGCTTTTCTGATTTGCATAAACAATATGGTTATGGTATAGTTTTATTGGAAATACTAAAGATTACTCTCGTATCTAAGAGTGGGATTCTCCCACTCTTTCGTGTTGTTTACAGTGGTTTTTTTGTTACTTTGATAAAGCTTCCGCTAAAGATCGGTCTGGGTGGAAAAGGAGGTATGGCATGAGCAAAGTAACGGAAGTGGTCGAAGAACTGGCCGCACCGATTTGTCAAGAGCTTGACATAGAACTGGTGGAAATAGAATATGTGAAGGAAGGAAAAAGCTGGTTTCTTCGCGTATTTATTGATAAAGAGCTTGGTGTGGACATTGAAGATTGCGGTTTGGTAAGTGAACGTCTTAGTGAGAAACTGGATGAAGTGGATCCCATTCCACACAACTACTTTTTGGAAGTATCATCTCCTGGTGCTGAACGACCATTAAAAAAACAAAAGGATTTTGAGAAGGCGATTGGTAAAAATATTTTAGTTAAAACGTATGAACCAATTAATGGTGAAAAAAGCTTTGAAGGTATTTTACTTGAATTTGATGGTCAACAGATTAAACTCGAAATGAAAATGAAAACCCGAAAAGAAACCATTGAAATTCCTTATGAAAAAGTCGCTGCTGCAAGGCTTGCTGTCACTTTTTCGTAATGATTACCCAAAAGAAAAATAACAGGATTAGGGGGATACAAAAAAATGAGCAGCGAATTATTGGATGCTCTTACCGTTCTGGAAAAAGAGAAGGGCATTTCCAGAGATGTATTAATAGAAGCAATAGAAGCAGCACTGGTTTCGGCGTATCGTCGAAATTTTAATCAGGCTCAGAACGTTAGAATTGATTTAAATTTAGAAACCGGTTCAATGCGGGTTTTTGCCCGCAAAGAGGTAGTAGAAGAAGTTTTTGATCCACGTCTGGAAATCTCGTTGGAGGATGCCCAGCGTATCAATCCAAATTATCAAATAGAAGATATCGTCGAAATGGAAGTGACACCTAAAGACTTTGGCAGAATTGCCGCACAGACAGCCAAGCAAGTTGTCACCCAACGTGTAAGGGAAGCGGAAAGAGGAATTATTTACTCCGAATTTATCGACCGCGAAGAAGATATCATGACCGGAATTGTTCAAAGGCTTGATTCCAAATTTATTTATGTCAGTTTAGGAAAAATCGAAGCTTTATTGCCAGTAAATGAACAGATGCCAAATGAACGGTATAAACCGCATGACCGAATTAAAGTCTTTATTACAAAAGTAGAAAAGACAACAAAAGGACCACAAATTTTTGTATCACGCACTCATCCAGGATTATTAAAACGTTTATTTGAAATTGAGGTACCGGAAATTTATGATGGGACAGTCGAAATTAAATCTGTAGCCCGCGAAGCAGGTGACCGCTCAAAAATTTCCGTTCATTCGGATAATCCTGAGGTGGATCCGGTTGGTTCTTGTGTTGGATTAAAAGGAGCAAGGGTACAGGCTGTGGTAAATGAATTAAAAGGCGAAAAAATCGATATTGTCAAATGGTCGGATGACCCGGTTGTTTTTGTGGCCAATGCCTTAAGTCCTTCCAAAGTGCTGGATGTGATTGTAAACGAGGATGAAAAAGCAACGACAGTCGTGGTTCCTGATTATCAACTCTCCCTGGCCATTGGCAAGCGAGGACAAAATGCTCGTCTTGCTGCGAAATTAACCGGCTGGAAGATTGATATTAAGTCGGAAACGGAAGCACGTGAACTGGAAATCTATCCACGGGAAGAAATGATCAAGTTGTTTGATGATCAAATTGATTCCAACTTTGAAGAAGAAGAAAAGTTTGATTAAAGGTAAGGTGAATGATTGTGAACACAAAGAGAAAAGTTCCTATGCGCAAATGTGTGGCTACCGGTGAAATGAAACCGAAAAAAGAACTCGTTCGCATCGTTCGCACAAAAGAAGGGGAAGTCTCGATCGATTTAACCGGAAAAAAATCGGGAAGAGGGGCATACCTTTCAAGGGATAAGGAAGCAGTTCTGTTAGCGAAGAAGAAAAATATTTTATCTAATCATTTAGAAGTACCTGTAACAGATGCAATCTATGAAGAACTGCTTTCATTAATTGAGAAGGAGAACGGGTCATCCAAATGAAACAAAATCAATGGTTATCATTGCTTGGATTGGCCAATCGGGCACGAAAAATTATCTCGGGCGAGGAGTTAAGTATTAACGAAATCCGGAGCGGAAAGGCAAAGCTCGTTTTATTATCCAGTGACGCCTCACAAAATACGACGAAAAAGATTACAGATAAATGTAATTCATACAATGTTCCATTAAAAATAGTGGAAAATCGTTATCTTCTTGGCCAGGCGATTGGCAAAGAAGCCCGCGTTGTTGTAGCTGTATTGGATGATGGATTTGCTAAGAAACTGGTAACGTTGCTCGATTAATTCTAGCGGGGGTGAAAACAATGAGTAAACTACGCGTTTATGAATATGCAAAAAAACACAATCTTTCAAGTAAAGAAATCATTTCAAAATTAAAAGAAATGAATATAGAAGTTACAAACCATATGGCAACATTAGAAGAGGCTCAAATTAAAAAGCTTGATGATGTCTATAATAAAAGTGAAAGAAAGACCCAAGAGAAGAAACAGGTAAATCAAAAGCCGAAAAGGCCGGCAAATTCTTCATCTTCAGCAAAACGGAACGGCCGTCCTTCTCAGCCAAAACAAACGAAAAAACCAGATGCACAGCCAAAGGTAGCAGCAAAAGCGTCACCAAAGGCTTTTGAAGACGAAGAAGATACCGTAGCTGTACCGAGCAAGATTAAGGTTGCTGCTTCACCAAAAAGTAAAGAAGGAAAGAAGCACGATCAGGAGTACCAATCAAAAGAGAATAAAGCATTCCAGTCTAATAAAGGAAAGTCCAGACCTCATCATCATCAAAATCGTAATCATAATAAGCGGAAAAACTATCAACAAGTGGAGACTCCTCCGCAAAAGAAGAAGGAAAAAGAACTTCCGGCAAAGATTACATTTACTGAATCCTTAACGGTCGCTGAACTCGCAAAAAAATTACACAGAGAGCCTTCTGAAATTATTAAAAAGCTTTTCTTGCTCGGTGTAATGGCAACAATCAATCAAGATTTAGATAAAGATGCCATTGAATTGATTGCCAGCGAGTATGGTGTTGAGGTCGAAGAAGAAGTCAGAGTTGATACTACCGATTTAGAGGTGTATTTTACTCCTGATCCAGAAGAATCCTTAGTGGAACGGCCGGCAGTTGTCACCATCATGGGTCACGTTGACCACGGAAAAACAACATTACTGGATTCGATTAGGAATACGAAAGTAACGGAAGGCGAAGCAGGCGGAATTACCCAGCATATCGGTGCCTATCAAGTAGTTGAAAACGGTAAAAAAATTACCTTTCTTGATACTCCTGGGCATGCGGCATTTACAACAATGCGGGCTCGCGGAGCGCAAATTACCGATATCACTGTTCTTGTTGTCGCTGCTGATGATGGGGTTATGCCGCAAACAGTTGAGGCGATTAACCACGCCAAAGCAGCGGATGTTCCAATCATAGTCGCCGTCAATAAAATAGATAAGGAAGCAGCCAACCCTGATCGTGTTATGCAGGAGTTGACCGAATATGGTTTAGTGGCAGAAGCCTGGGGCGGTGATACTATTTTTGTTCCTATTTCCGCAAAAAATGGCGATGGAATCGACAACTTGCTGGAAATGATTTTACTTGTTAGCGAAGTTGCGGAATTAAAGGCAAATCCAAACCGCAAAGCATTGGGTACTGTGATTGAGGCTCGCTTAGATAAAGGCCGTGGATCTGTCGCTACATTGCTAATTCAAAATGGAACATTAAAGGTTGGCGATCCAATAGTTGTCGGTAATACATTCGGCCGTGTCCGGGCAATGGTAAATGATAAAGGTCGGCGTGTAAAGGATGCTGGACCATCTACTCCAGTCGAAATTACCGGCCTTAATGATGTGCCGCAGGCGGGTGACCGGTTCGTTGTTTTCGATGATGAAAAAACAGCCCGTCATGTTGGTGAAGCTCGTGCTCAGCAGGCATTGGTTGCCCAGCGCGGCGAAAAAGTGCGCGTCAGCCTAGATAATTTATTTGAACAATTGAAGCAAGGAGAAATGAAGGACCTTAATGTTGTTCTAAAATCTGATGTTCAAGGCTCCGCAGAGGCATTAGCTGCATCATTAAATAAAATCGATGTAGAAGGTGTCAATATTAAAATTATCCATAATGGTACAGGGGCTATAAATGAATCGGATATCACCCTTGCTGCTGCCTCCAATGCCATTGTAATTGGCTTTAATGTCCGTCCGGATGCCAATGCTAAACGTGCTGCGGAAGCTGAAAAAGTTGATGTTCGTCTTCACCGTATCATTTATAAGGTTATTGAGGAAATGGAAGCTGCGATGAAGGGAATGCTTGATCCTGAATTTGTAGAAAAAATTATTGGTCAGGCCGAGGTTCGTCAGACCTTTAAGGTTTCCAAAGTTGGAACAATTGCCGGTTCCTATGTCACTGATGGCAAGATTACACGTGACAGCGGTGTCCGCGTGATCCGCAATGGCGTGGTTATCTTCGAAGGTGAAATAGATGCCCTAAAACGCTTCAAAGACGATGTAAAAGAAGTGGCACAAGGATATGAATGTGGTATTACCATCAAAAACTTCAATGATATTAAAGAGGAAGACATCATTGAGGCATTTGTAATGGAAGAAGTGGAACGTAAATGATCATCGGCGTTGCCGACTGTGAATGCATCATTTATGATGCCCATTCCTTAAAAGAGAAACGGGCAGTATTGCAGCGAATTCTTACCCGGATTAGGCAAAAATTCAATGTTTCCGCAGCTGAGGTTGGCTTTCAAGATGTATGGCAGCGAACAAAAATTGGCATCGCTGCTATTTCCGAAGCGCGGATCGGGGCTGAACAAGAGCTGCAAAATGTATTAAAATTTATCGATTCGTTTCCGGAAATAGAAAGAACGATCACCGAAATAGAATGGCTTTAAAGTAAGAGGTGAATGTGATGAGCCATAGACCAAATCGTGTTGGAGAGCAAATGAAAAAAGAACTAAGTGACATAATCGGCCGTAAAATTAAAGATCCGCGGATCGGTTTTGTAACGGTGACGGACGTTCAAGTAACAGGAGATCTTCAGCAAGCCAAAGTATTTATTTCTGTATTGGGTGATGATGAGCAGAAAGAAAATACATTAAAAGGACTCGCAAAGGCGAAAGGATTTATCCGATCCGAGATTGGCCACCGTATTCGGCTGCGCAAAACACCTGAAATCATTTTTGAATTTGATGAATCAATCGATTATGGAAATCGGATTGAATCACTCATTCATGAACTCCATACAGAAGAAAAATCTGTGGAAACAAATGAGGAAGAAAAAAATCAATAGACATGATACACCTCGATTGAACAGGTGAAATGGATAGACAATCGTCTATCCATTTTTTTGGGACGAAAGGAGCAGAGAATGAATGGTGGAAGGAATTTTACCATTGTTTAAACCAGCTGGGTTAACGAGTCATGACTGTGTTTATCAATTACGAAAAATCTTAAAAACCAAAAAAATTGGTCATACGGGTACTTTGGATCCGGAAGTCACCGGTGTTCTCCCAATTTGTATTGGAAAAGCAACCAAGGTTGCTGAATATATGACAGATGCCGGAAAGGCTTATGAGGGTGAGGTAACGATTGGCTATTCTACGACCACAGAAGATGCTGCTGGGGAAATAGTTGCCAAAAAACCTGTTATGAAACCGATTTTGCGTGATGATATTTTACAGGTGTTCGATTCATTAACAGGCGAAATCGTTCAAACACCACCGATGTTTTCGGCAGTGAAGGTCAAAGGAGTCCGTCTTTACGAGTATGCTCGAAAAGGAATTGAAGTTGAACGACCATCGAGAAAGGTAACCATTTATTCGATTCAACTTCTGGACAACTGTTCTAAGTGGACCGGAGAAACGATCCGTTTTAGGTTTAAAGTAGACTGCAGTAAAGGGACCTATATTAGAACGTTGGCGGTTATGATCGGTGAAAAATTAGGTTATCCGGCGCATATGTCAAGCTTAACGAGGATTCGATCGGCATCGTTTTCACTGGAGGACTGTTTTACCTTAGAAGAAGTTGAAGAATTAGCAGCAGAGGGAAAAGTGGAAACCATTTTAAAGCCGCTTGAAACGGCGCTTTCTCATTTGCCCAAATTAAAAATAAATGATAAAGTAGCAGAGAAAGTGAAAAATGGTGTATTACTAGCCATTCCAGAAAATTTAAAATCATGTACCGGGCCTATTGTTGTAGAAACAAAAGATGGACTGGCGTTGGCTATTTATGCGAAGCATCCTAGCAAGTCAGATCTATTAAAACCTGTTAAGGTATTGAGGAGCAATCCAGAATAAAGGTTAAGGTAAAGAAAAGGTGAGTTTCCATTGGAAGTAATGAAGTTAGAGTTTCCTTTAAACATAACGAAACAAGAGATACCGCCATTGGTAATGGCTCTGGGCTATTTTGATGGTGTTCATTTGGGACATCAACAGGTGATTCTTGAAGCAAAAAAACAGGCAATGAACAAGGGCATGAGCAGTGCGGTGATGACCTTCGATCCGCATCCTTCGGTAGTGTTAGCGAGGGAAAAAAAGCAGGTACAATATATAACGCCATTATCTGAAAAGATTAAGGTGATGGAACAGCTTGGAGTGGACTATTTATTTATTGTTCATTTTACTGCGGAATTTGCCAACTTGCTGCCTCAGGAATTTGTTGATCAATATATCATCGGCTTGAATGTAAAGCATGTAGTCGCTGGATTTGATTATACGTATGGACGAATGGGGAAAGGCAATATGGAAACATTGCCGTTTCATTCGAGAGAGCAATTTACTTATACAGTAGTACCAAAATATACAGATAACCATGAAAAAGTAAGCTCGACAAGAATTCGCGGTCTGCTGAAGGAAGGAAAAATTGATTCTATTCCAAGCCTGTTAGGAAGATATTATACGACAACTGGGATTGTCATCCAAGGAGACAAACGCGGGAGAACACTTGGGTTTCCAACAGCCAATATCGAACTAAATGATGAATATAGTATACCCCCGGTTGGAGTTTATGCTGTCAGAATAAAGGTTAAAGATAGATGGCATCAGGGAGTATGCAATGTGGGCTATAAACCAACATTTCATAGGGACAACCAAAAGATTTCAATCGAAGTGTTCATTTTTGATTTCGACCAGGACATCTATGGGGAAGAGGCAGTGGTTGAATGGCATCTATACCTACGAAAAGAACAAAAATTTTCAGGGGTTGATGATTTGATCAAGCAAATTGAAAAGGACAAACAAAATGCTTCCGAATACTTTAGAAAAGCGGGTACACTTTTTACCAAGGTTGATTAAATTGAGAATATCTTGGATATTATTAGTGATAGAACTTGCATTTTGACGGAAAACGTTGTATTCTTAACTACGTATTAAATGAACCTTTACTTGGCATGTCGCCTCACCAACGCATGCTCAGTAACAGGTGATTTGGATAATAGGAGGTGAACTTGGATGGCACTGACACAAGAACGTAAAAACGAAATCATCAATGAGTACAAAACTCATGAGAATGATACTGGATCTGCAGAGGTTCAAATCGCTGTCCTTACTGAACAAATCAACATTTTGAACGACCATTTACGCGTTCATAAGAAAGATCATCACTCACGTCGTGGTCTGTTGAAAATGGTAGGTAAGCGTCGTAATCTTTTAACTTACCTTCGTAACAAGGATGTTCAACGTTACCGTGAGTTAATTAATAAGCTTGGTCTACGTCGTTAGTTTACAGAAGCGGGAATTTTCCCGCTTTTTTATTAGTGAAAAAAGATAAATGAATATTATATACATATTTTTAAGACTGGACTAAATGGAGCATACTAATATTAATTTGAAATGACAACATAAGCTTTTAACGGCTTTTTTTATATTTTCCAAAAGTAGATGATTACAGCGAAATATTTATTTCGTATCATCCTCCAAAGTAGTTAAGATGAGAGGGGTAAAAATATGGATCAAGAGAAACATGTATATTCCATCGATTGGGCTGGACGCAAGCTGACAGTGGAAATTGGACAGCTGGCCAAGCAGGCCAATGGAGCAGTTTTAATCCGTTACGGTGATACGGCTGTATTAAGTACAGCAACCGCTTCGAAGGAACCGAAAAATTTAGATTTTTTTCCGTTAACGGTCAACTATGAGGAACGTTTATACGCAGTTGGGAAAATTCCTGGCGGCTTTATTAAACGGGAAGGACGGCCAAGCGAAAAAGCGATTTTAGCTAGCCGCCTCATTGACCGGCCGATTCGTCCGCTATTTGCTGACGGATTCCGTAATGAGGTACAAGTTATCAGCATGGTAATGAGCGTAGATCAAGATTGTACCCCTGAAATGGCGGCAATGTTCGGATAATCTTTGGCACTCAGTGTTTCAGATATTCCGTTTGAAGGACCAATTGCTGGTGTTGTGGTCGGCCGAGTAGACAACGAGTTTGTCATTAACCCGACTGTTGAACAATCGGAGAAAAGTGATATCCATCTGTCGGTTGCCGGCACAAAAGATGCGATTAACATGGTCGAAGCGGGGGCAAATGAAGTACCGGAAGAAATCATGCTCGAAGCGATCATGTTTGGCCATGAAGAAATTAAACGGCTAATAGAATTTCAAGAGAATATTGTTGCTGAAGTCGGTAAGGAAAAGTTGCAGGTAACGCTTTTTGAAATCGATAAAGAGCTTGAGGCTGAAGTACGAGAATTATGTGAAGCAGACATGATTAAAGCGATTCAAGTACCGGAAAAGCATGCCCGTGAGGATGCGATTAAAGAAATAAAAGATCAAATCCTGGCAAAGTACGAAGAGCAGGAAGCGACTGAAGATGACCTTAAACAAGTAAAACAAATCTTGGACAAGATTGTTAAAGAAGAAGTCCGCCGTCTAATCACGGTTGAAAAAATTCGCCCAGACGGACGTCAAATTGACGAAATCCGTCCATTATCCTCACAAGTAGGCGTTTTGCCGCGTACCCATGGTTCAGGATTATTTACCCGGGGACAAACACAAGCTCTCAGTATTTGTACCCTTGGGGCGATGGGTGATGTACAAATCTTGGACGGACTTGGAATTGAAGAAGAAAAGCGATGGATGCACCATTATAATTTCCCATCCTTCAGTGTCGGGGAAACCGGTCCAATCCGTGGGCCAGGCCGTCGGGAAATTGGCCATGGAGCCTTGGGAGAGCGTGCCTTAGAACCAGTAATTCCATCGGAAAAGGATTTTCCGTATACCATCAGGGTGGTCTCTGAGGTATTGGAATCGAATGGCTCTACATCGCAGGCAAGTATTTGTGGAAGTACGTTGGCATTGATGGATGCCGGTGTTCCTATTAAAGCTCCTGTTGCCGGAATTGCCATGGGACTTGTCAAATCTGGTGAACATTATACCGTTCTGACTGATATCCAGGGAATGGAAGATCACCTTGGAGATATGGATTTCAAAGTAGCAGGGACAGCTAAAGGTGTAACGGCCTTACAAATGGATATCAAAATTAAGGGGCTGTCACGTGAAATTTTGGAGGAAGCTCTGCAGCAGGCGAAAAAAGGAAGAATGCAGATTTTAGAACATATGCTTTCAACCATTGCCAAACCAAGAGAGGAACTTTCGAAATTTGCACCGAAGATTTTAACGATGACCATCAATCCGGATAAGATTCGTGATGTGATTGGACCAAGCGGAAAACAAATCAATAAGATTATTGAAGAGACTGGGGTAAAAATCGATATCGAGCAGGACGGTACCATTTTTATTGCTTCTGCCGACACGGACATGAATCAAAAAGCAAAGAAAATTATTGAAGACATTGTCCGTGAAGTTGAAGTTGGCCAGCTTTACCTCGGAAAAGTCAAACGAATTGAAAAATTTGGTGCTTTTGTTGAGATTTTCCCTGGAAAAGATGGTTTAGTTCATATTTCTGAACTAGCCGAAGAACGGGTAGGTAAAGTGGAGGATGTTGTCAAACTTGGCGACGAAATCTTGGTAAAAGTGACGGAAATCGATAAGCACGGACGTGTTAATTTATCCCGTAAAGTAGTCCTAAAGGAGCAGCGGGAAAAAGCAGAAGAACATAGTTAATCTTCTAAATAGAAGTAGTAAGAAGGTCAGGGGCTTTTAAGTCTCTGGCTTTTTTTAGTTTTTCAGCGACCGCTAAGGAAAGATACTGAGAGAATAAGCTTCGCAGGAACAAGCTGTGCTTGTTTCTACGGCGCTTTTACTTTATGTTCTAATCCAGTTCAAGCGCCTACCCCCTCGAGGTCAAATAACCTTCGCCCCCAAAAGTCGAAAAGCGGACTTTTAGGGGCGAAGAACATTTGCTTGTCGGGGGTAACCGAGGCGCTTTTACTTTATGTTCTACCTTGTCCCTGTCATACATAATTTGTATGGAAGGAGGGAAAAATAGAATGAAAAAGGCAATGATTATATTTGGTTTTTGTATTGCTGCATGGGGGTTTGTCAATACTCCCATAGTGAAGCAATATGTTGCTGGTTTAAATCATCAAGCACTGCCTGCAATAAAAGAGACAGATTCGCTCTACCAAAGCATTAAAAATAATGCACCTACATATGAAAAGCCGCCTTCGGATGCAAAAATAGATCGAGTTTGGAAAGCTATACCGGGATACAATGGAATCAAGGTTGATATTCGCGCTTCATATAAAAATATGAAAAAAAATGGTGTTTTTGACGAAAAAAAACTTGTTTTCACCCAAATAAGACCCAAAGTTCATTTAAATGATTTGCCGGCTTCTCCTATTTACCGGGGGCATCCGGATAAACCAATGGTTTCGTTTATCATTAACGTGGCATGGGGAAATGAGTATTTATCAGATATGCTGGCCACTTTAAAAAAACACAACGTCTCAGCGAGCTTTTTTTTGGAGGGCAATTGGGTGAAAAAAAATCCGGAACTGGCAAAAATGATCGTAAGTGCTGGTCATGAGGTTGGAAATCACTCCTATTCTCATCCAGATATGGCAAAATTAACAGCAGCCCATGCTAGAGAACAAATGGTTAAAACAAATGAAATCATAGAAGCATCAACTGAAAAGAAATGTCATTTATTTGCACCGCCAAGCGGAAGCTACCGGGATGAAACGGTAAAAATAGCCGATGAATTAAAGATGAAGACGATTATGTGGACAGTTGATACAGTGGATTGGAAAAAACCGACACCGGAAACGCTCATTAACCGTGTAATGAATAAAATAGATAATGGCGCCATGATTCTGATGCATCCAACTGAACCAACAGCAGCTTCTCTTGATCGATTAATTACCCTGATTAAGCAGAAAAACTATAAAATTGGAACGGTATCTGATTTATTAAAGGAAGAAAGGATAATAATAAACAAAACAAATTAGTTAAAAGTTGGAGAAAGTAGCTATAAAAGGTATAATGTACATTGGGGTGGAAGCATCTGCTGTGATAGACAGGAGGAAGTTGATGATAAACAAACATACATGTAAAAATGGAGTAAGAATTGTATTAGAACAAATTCCAACGGTCCGATCGGTTGCGATCGGTATTTGGATTGGTACCGGATCCAGACATGAAAATCCACAAACGAATGGGATCTCCCATTTCCTTGAGCATATGTTTTTTAAGGGCACTACCACCCGAACTGCCAAAGAAATTGCTGAATCCTTTGATAGTATTGGCGGTCAGGTTAACGCTTTTACTTCTAAAGAGTATACATGCTATTATGCAAAAGTTTTGGATACACATGCTAAATTGGCTTTAGATGTGCTTGCTGATATGTTCTTTCATTCAACATTTGAGGAGACGGAGTTAAAGAAAGAAAAAAATGTTGTTCTTGAAGAAATTAAAATGTATGAGGACACTCCTGATGATATTGTTCATGATTTGCTCAGTCAAGCTGTTTATGGTGAACATCCATTAGGTTATCCAATTTTAGGAACAGAAGAAACATTAAATACCTTTAATGGTGACTCACTGAGGAAATATATTCAGGAAAGATACATTCCGGAAAATGTTGTCGTATCAATCGCTGGTAATGTGCCTGAATCCTTTATTGAAGATGTGGAACAGTATTTCGGATCTTATCAAGGAGAGAAACGGGAAATAAGAGAGAATATCCCGTCGTTTCACACCAATAAAATATTCCGGAAAAAAGAAACCGAGCAGGCTCATTTATGCATTGGCTTTGAAGGATTAAAAGTCGGTCATGAGGATATTTACAGTCTAATTACCCTGAATAATATTTTAGGCGGCAGCATGAGTTCCAGATTATTCCAGGAAGTTCGTGAGCAAAAAGGTTTAGCGTACTCTGTTTTCTCCTACCATTCGGCCTATCAAGATAGTGGAATTGTTACCATTTATGGTGGAACGGGAGCGAGTCAGCTCAACGTACTATTTGACACCATCCAGGAAACGTTAACAAAATTAAAGCAGGATGGAATTACCGATAAAGAGTTAACTAATAGTAAAGAACAGCTGAAGGGCAGTTTAATGTTGAGCTTGGAGAGTACCAATAGCCGTATGAGCCGCAACGGCAAAAATGAACTGCTGTTAAAACGTCACCGTTCATTAAATGAAATCATTGAACTAATCGACAAAGTCACGAAAAATGGTATAAATGAGATGGCCAGAAGGATTTTTTCTGATCAATATTCTATTTCACTTGTCAGCCCTAATGAGGAAATGCCAGATAACATAGTTTAAAAACAGTTCGCTTCTCGAACTGTTTTTTCTTTATTGTCCAGCTCCAGCGACTATCGCCTAGCAAACTTCAGGTCTCCTCCCTACGATAAGTCAACATCGATTCACTCTGTTCATCGTGTTTCCTTTATCTCAGTCGAAGCCCCTCCAGTTTGTACGGCGATGACCAAGGCGCTTACGCTTTTCTTATTCTAAATAAGGACTTCCCTCGATACACTTATAGAAAAGAGGTTGAAAGGGGGGTTTTTCAAATGAGGCTGAGTGAATTAAGCGGAAAAGAGATCGTCGATGTAAAAAAGGCAGAGCGGCTAGGTATACTTGGACAGACAGACTTGGAGATTAATGAAAATACAGGACAAATTCAGGCACTATTGATTCCTTCTTTAAAATGGTTTGGATTTCGCAAACAAGGGGAAGAAATTAGGGTCCCATGGAATCATATAAAAAAAATAGGATCCGAAATGATCATTATTGATGTACCTGAAGAAGAATAAAATACCCTAAAGCCCAAGCAAATGAATTTTGCTTGGGCTAATTTTTTTTCAGCAAAGGGAAAACTCACAGATTGAACCGCTATTACATATGATGAGGAAGTAATATGAAGCAGGGGTAATATTTTCGATGAGTTTCTAAAGGAAACACTGGCTTGTTCATCCTATAAAAGTTTTTAAAAAGAAGGTGAAAGTTTTCATGCTGACAGGGATGCAGATAGCCGTGATTGGTGGAGATGCCAGACAACTGGAGATAATCCGAAAGTTAACGGAATTAGACGCCCGGATTTCTCTAATTGGCTTCGAACAGCTTGACCACGCCTTCACAGGTGCTGTAAAGGAAAAAATAGATGAGGTTGACTTTTCTTTGATAGATGCCGTTATTTTACCAGTGGCCGGAACGAATTTAAAAGGACAGGTAGAAACCATATTTTCTAACGAAAAAGTAGTGTTGACAAAAGAAATCCTGGCAAAGACTCCAGAACATTGCATGATTTACTCCGGAATCAGCAACCCCTATCTCGATGGGATTATTGACCAGTCCGGAAGGAAACTTGTTCAGTTATTTTCAAGGGATGATGTTGCCATCTATAATTCCATTCCTACCGTAGAAGGGACGATCATGATGGCAATTCAACATACTGACTTTACCATCCATGGTTCTAATGTCACCATACTGGGGCTGGGCCGTTGCGGAATGAGTATCGCCAGAGCCTTTCATGCCTTGGGAGCGAAGGTAAAGGTTGGTGCCAGAAAAAGTGAACATCTTGCCAGAATTACGGAAATGGGACTTTCCCCATTTCATTTAAACGATATCGAAAAGGAAGTAGTCACTACAGACATCTTAATCAATACAGTCCCTCAATTAATTGTAAGTGCAAGTGTGATCGCTAAATTACCACCGCATACTCTCATCATTGATATAGCTTCCAAACCGGGAGGAACTGATTTTCGCTATGCCGAAAAACGTGGTATTAAAGCGCTGCTTGCCCCAAGTTTGCCAGGAATCGTCGCTCCAAAAACCGCTGGGCGAATCTTAGCGGATGTTCTCACCCAGCTGCTCCAAGAAACGCTAAAAAAAGGAAAGGGGAATGCTTCATGAGTTTACAGGGTAAAAGAATTGGCTTTGGACTAACAGGCTCCCATTGTACGTATGATGCAGTTTTTCCAGAAATTGAAAAGCTGGTACAGGATGGGGCTGAGGTCATTCCGATCGTTACTTTTACAGTTAAAAACACTGAAACACGCTTTGGTAACGGAGAGGACTGGATCCAGCGAATTGAAAAATTAACCGGCCATGAAGCCATTGACTCGATCGTAAAAGCAGAACCTTTAGGTCCAAAGTACCCGCTTGATTGTATGGTAATTGCCCCCCTAACCGGGGTATCGATGAGTAAATTTGCCAATGCCATTAATGATAGCCCGGTGCTAATGGCAGCAAAGGCCACATTAAGAAATTTAAAACCGGTCGTTCTTGGCATTTCCACCAATGATGCACTGGGACTAAATGGAGTAAATTTAATGAAATTAATGGCAACCAAAAATATTTATTTCATTCCATATGGCCAGGATGACCCCTTTAAAAAACCAAATTCTTTGGTTGCAAAAATGACTTTATTAAAGGAAACGGTAGAAGCAGCAATAGAAGGAAAACAATACCAGCCGGTCATTATCGAGAAGTATAAATATAACGAATAATCCCCTACCTTTTATTAAAAATGGTTATTTCTTTATTAGAATATGTTAAAATAAAATAATCATTCAACAGTAGACAGAAATGATTCCTACTGTTGAAATAAAAATAAAGATAATGAATGCTGGCATTCAAAAATAGATTCTAATATTGAAATAACTTAGCCAGTGTAAATGAAAGGGGAACGAAACATGAGTCAGCAAAACGGATTTCACGTTGCAGTTGTAGGAGCAACGGGAGCGGTTGGACAACAAATGCTTTCAACATTAGTTAAAGAGAATTTTCCTGTTAAAAAACTAACCTTGCTTTCATCAGCACGTTCCGCAGGAAAAAAATTGACGGTTAATGGTGAGGAAATAACGGTCCAAGAAGCAAAACCCGAGAGCTTTGAAGGCGTCGATATTGCCCTATTCAGTGCCGGCGGTAGTGTATCAAAGGAATTGGCTCCTGAAGCGGTAAAACGCGGCGCGATTGTTGTCGATAACACAAGTGCGTTTCGGATGGATGAAAATACCCCATTAGTTGTACCAGAGGTAAATGAAGCTGATCTTTATGAACACAATGGGATCATTGCGAATCCAAACTGCTCAACGATTCAAATGGTTGTTGCCTTAGAACCGATTCGCAAAAAATACGGCCTGAAAAAAGTGCTTGTTTCGACCTATCAAGCAGTTTCAGGTGCAGGTGCTGCAGCGGTTGAAGAGTTGATGCAGCAAACAAAGGCAATTATTAATAAAGATAACGTTGAAGCCAATATTTTACCAGTAAAATCTGATAAAAAACACTATCAAATTGCCTTTAATGCGATTCCCCAAATTGATAAGTTCCAAGAAAATGGGTTTACTTTTGAAGAAATGAAAATGATCAATGAAACAAAGAAAATCATGCACTTACCGGAGCTTCAAGTGGCCGCAACATGCGTGCGTCTGCCAGTTGCAGTCGGTCATTCTGAATCAGTTTATTTTGAAATTGAGACTGAAGGCGTCAAGGCAAATGACATAAAAGCATTGCTAAAGGATGCCCCTGGTGTCGTTTTACAAGATTATCCGGAAAATCAAATTTATCCAATGCCTGCTGATTGTGTCGGAAAAAATGATGTTTTTGTTGGCAGAATTAGAAAGGATCTTGACGAGCCATTAGGCTTTCATATGTGGGTTGTATCGGATAACCTTCTGAAGGGTGCTGCCTGGAACTCTGTTCAAATCGCTGAAAGATTAATTGAATTAGGAATTGTAAAATCCAAGTAACCTTAAAAAAAGGCAGGTTTAATTGTCATCATGAAAATCATTGTTCAAAAATTTGGCGGAACATCTGTAAAAGACGAGGAAAGCAGGAAGTATGCACAGAGGCATATTGAAAAATCTTTAGCCGATGGTTATAAAGTGGTAGTGGTTGTATCGGCAATGGGGAGGAAAGGCGACCCCTATGCAACGGATACCCTGCTATCATTGATCGGCGGTAATACAGGCAAGCTTTCTAAACGAGAACACGATTTATTAATGTCTTGCGGAGAAATTATCTCCAGTGTTGTTTTTACAAATATGCTGCTTGAAAGCGGCATAAACGCAGTAGCATTAACAGGAGCTCAGGCAGGCTTCCGGACAAACAGCGACCATACCAATGCTAAAATTGTTGAAATGAAGTGTGACCGTCTCCTCCGGGAATTAGAGCACCATGATGTCGTGGTTGTTGCCGGATTTCAAGGTGCGGCCCAAAATGGGGATACTACGACCATAGGCCGGGGCGGCAGTGATACTTCAGCTGCGGCTCTTGGAGCAGCCCTTAATGCGGAATGGATTGATATTTTTACAGATGTAGAAGGGATCATGACGGCCGATCCAAGAATAGTGGAAAATGCACGCCCACTATCAGTTGTGACTTATACTGAGGTTTGTAATATGGCCTATCAGGGGGCAAAGGTCATTCATCCAAGAGCTGTCGAGATTGCCATGCAGGCAAAAGTACCAATCCGGATTCGTTCAACCTATTCTGATAAGAAGGGTACTTTAGTCACTACCATCAATCGCAATAATCGTGGCAGTGATATTAAAGAACGTCTTGTAACCGGCATAGCTCATGTTGCCAATATCACGCAAATAAAGGTTTTAGCTAAGAAGGATCAGTATTACCTGCAGGCAGAAGTATTCAAGGCAATGGCGAATGAAAAAATCAGCGTCGACTTTATTAACATTTCTCCTAACAGCGTTGTTTATACGGTTACGGAAGAAATGACAGATCGTGCTGTAAAGGTTTTAACGGAAATGGGGTATGAGCCGATTGTTGAACGCCATTGTGCCAAGGTTTCCGTCGTTGGTGCCGGAATTGCTGGTGTGCCGGGAGTTACCTTTAAAATCGTCACCGCTCTTTCCAATAAAGGTATTCGCATTTTGCAGTCTGCAGACAGCCATACAACCATATGGGTATTGGTAAAGCAGGATGATTTGGTTCAATCAGTCAATGCCTTACATGATGCTTTTCAATTAGAAGAAGAGTCACTTGAAATTGAACCTTCGGACATTGAAGCCTCTTTAAAAAACATGGACTAAGAACAAAAAGCGCAAGAGCTAGATTCGAAGAAAAAGGCTGATTTGGGAGATCAGCTGTTTTCGAAGGGAGAAGAGAAAATGGTTCATTTTGGGCGCATCTCTACAGCCATGGTTACCCCTTTTAATAAAAAAGGGCATATTGACTTCGCCAAAACGACAAAATTGATCAATTATTTAATCGATCATGGAACAGAATCGCTGGTTGTTGCGGGAACAACCGGTGAATCCCCGACCTTATCAAAAGAGGAAAAATTGGCTTTATTTGGCCATGTGGTTAAGGTTGTCAATAAAAGAATCCCTGTTATTGCCGGTACTGGCAGCAATAATACCTATGCATCGATTGAAATGACCAAAAAAGCGGAACAGCTTGGTGTTGATGCGATTATGCTGGTAGCCCCTTATTATAATAAACCCAATCAGGAAGGACTGTATCAGCATTTTAAAACGATTGCAGAGGCAACCACACTTCCGGTTATGATTTATAATATCCCCGGGCGTACAGCGGTAACGATTCACCCTGAGACGATTATCCGGCTTTCCAAGGTTGAAAATATTATAGCAGTAAAAGAAGCAAGCGGTGATTTAAGTGCGATGGCTCAGATCATCGCTCATACTGCTGATGATTTTCTGCTTTATAGCGGCGATGACAGCTTAACCATTCCGGTGCTCTCAATTGGTGGAACAGGGGTCGTTTCTGTTGCTTCCCATGTCATTGGCAACGAAATGCAAGAGATGGTTCAAGCATTTTTTGAGGGCCATTATCTTCAGGCAGCTCAACTTCATCAGAAACTATTGCCAATTATGCAAGGATTATTCACTGCTCCAAGCCCTGCCCCGGTAAAGACGGCATTACAGTTAAAGGGCTTGGATGTTGGAACAGTGAGGCTTCCGCTTGTAGGCCTTACGGAGCAGGAACGGGCAAAATTAAACGCACTGTTAAATGAAATTTAATCATCATATAAAAGAAGCCAACGATCAATTACAGTCGTTGGCTCTTTTTTTCATGGACCGGGCTTTTTCAACTGAAAAAAAGTCATTTATTTTGCGGTACTTCGATCTAAAAACACACCGTTGTGACTGTGTATCTGATTAATGGTTGTAATGATTTTCAAATTTCAAGTATAATAGTCATAACTGAATTCGATCGGACCAATTAGTAACGTGACAACACTCTATTGATAAAGGAGCCGGGAATAGACAGTTAAAAGGTTTTATAGAAAAAATCAGATATACAACATAGGAGGTTCAGTTAGTGGGAAAGAAAAAAAATAACTCCATTAAGTTCATTGCACTTGGTGGTTTAGGAGAAATCGGAAAAAATATGTACCTGGTCGAGGTGGACAAGGACATTTTTGTTATTGATGCCGGCCTAATGTTCCCCGAGGAAGAAATGCTTGGCATTGATATGGTCATTCCGGATATTACATATTTAAGGGAAAACAAGGATCGGGTAAAAGCAATATTTTTAACACATGGACACGAGGATCATATTGGCGCATTATCATACCTTCTCGAAAATATTAATGTCCCGGTTTACGGGACGAAATTAACGCTGGCTCTGGCCCTTGCAAAGCTTAAGGAACAGGAGTATAAAGGGAAGGCGAATTTTATCGAGATTGATTCAAACGATATCATTGAGATGGGATCTGCTGACATCAGTTTTTTCAGAACGAATCATAGCATCCCTGATTCTATTGGTGTCTGTATCCATACTTCTGAAGGTGTGATTGTCTATACCGGCGACTTTAAATTCGACCAAGCGGCAACAACACTTTATAAACCAGAAATTAGGAAAATGGCTTCGATTGGTGAACAAGGTGTTTTATGTTTACTGTCAGATAGCACCGAGGCAGAAAAACCTGGATACACGACATCTGAAGCAATCGTTACCCGTGAATTGTCAAACGCCTTTTATAATGCTCCAGGAAGAATTATTGCCGCCTGCTTCGCATCGGATATCAATCGGATTCAACACATCTTTGATGCGGCAAAAGAGAATCAGCGCAAGGTCGCAGTGGTTGGGAAAAGTCTTGAACGCATCTATCATATTGCTCTTGACTTAGGCTACTTGGAGGTTGCCGATGATTTAATTATTCCAATCAATGAAATCAAGGATTATGAAGATAAAGATCTGGTCATACTGATGACGGGCAGTCAAGGAGAGCCAATCGAGGCATTGCAGAAAATGGCCAAACAAAGCCATAAACTGTTGAATATTCAGCAGGGAGATACCGTATTGATAGCTGCCTCACCACTGAGGGGAAGTGAGCTGTTTCTAGCCAAAACAGTCGACATGCTTCTTAGGGCAGGAGCTAATGTCATCTCTGGAAAACGAACCGTTCATGTATCCAGCCATGGCAGTCAGGAAGAATTGAAATTCATGATCAATTTAATGCAACCAAAATTCTTTATCCCTGTTCATGGTGAATATCGGATGTTGATGGCACACCGAAAACTCGCGCTGGAATTGGGCCTTGATGAGGAGCAAATTTGCATACCTGATAGCGGAGATGTCGTTGAATGGAAGGATGGAACAATTTCCATTACCGGAAAAGTACCATCGGGGAATGTCCTGGTTGATGGGATCGGTGTTGGCGATGTCGGCAATATCGTTCTAAGGGATCGAAAACTATTATCACAGGATGGTATTCTTATCGTTGTCGTAACCTTAACAAAGCAAGAAAAGAAAATAGCCTCCGGTCCGGAAATCATTTCAAGAGGATTCGTTTATGTACGGGAATCGGAAAAATTGATGGATCATTCTACGAAATTAGTGAAAGAGATTGTCGAAAGAAATATTGCAAAGGACTCGTTTGATTGGGCAAGTTTAAAGCAGGAAATCCGTGATGAATTGAACCGCTTTTTATTTGATAAAACAAAGAGACGGCCAATGATTTTGCCAATTATTATGGAGATTTAATAGATAAATAATAGGCATTCGATAGCGAAAGAGGTGACCTCTTCAAGCCATCGGATGCTTTTTTTCTGGCGAAATTCTAAGCATGAATTTAGCTCCTAAGTAAATACTAAAAAATATCATGCTTGGAAAGGAAGTATCAGAATGGATCAGGATTTACAAAAAAATGCAACCGAACAGCCGTCGGAGGGCAGTGAGCCTCAGAAAGAGGAAAATCCTTCTTCCGCGATTATTGATAAGATCCAACAGCTGGGACAAACCAATGTACCGCAACTATCCAGTGATTCCAAAATCCATTGTCTGACAATTGTTGGTCAAATAGAAGGACATTTGGCGCTTCCGCCGCAAAATAAAACAACAAAATACGAACATTTAATCCCACAGCTAGTAGCAATCGAACAAAATCCCAATATTGAAGGAGTCCTCATCATCTTAAATACAGTGGGTGGAGATGTCGAAGCAGGACTGGCAATTGCAGAAATGCTGGCATCGTTGTCCAAACCAACTGTTTCCATTGTTCTGGGCGGGGGACATTCCATTGGGGTTCCAATTGCAGTTTCCTGCAGCTATTCATTTATTGCCGAAACCGCTACGATGACGGTTCATCCTGTCCGGTTAACAGGATTGGTCATTGGCGTCCCGCAAACCTTTGAATACTTGGATAAAATGCAAGAACGGGTCGTCAGCTTTGTCACAAAACATTCGAACATTACGGAAGAAACCTTTAAAGATTTAATGTTTGCCAAAGGGAACCTGACGCGGGATATCGGAACAAACGTAATTGGTGTCGATGCCGTTAAATACGGGTTAATTGATGAAGTGGGCGGTATTGGTCAGGCAATGAAAAAGTTAAATGAATTAATAGACTTAAGAAAAAATGAAAAAGAAGGGCTGATTCAATGATTCTTTATACAATGATGCCACAAGAGCTTGTCTTCCCCCTGAAATGGACAGCTTCGGTAAACAGCAAATGGCGAGTTTCCAAGGGATCCCCTTGATTGTAGAACAGGTGGATGGCAACCATGTACAGGTTATCAGAAATATAAGCAGTGACCCACAGCATTATATGGACTCGAGGGTTAGCCCAGGGGCCAAAATTTCTTTTGCCAGCCTTGATGGTGAAGTCTTCTTCTAGATGTTAATTATGGTATAATCGGGTTAGGTGAACAAGAGCAGCCAATCGGGCTGCTTTTCCTTTCAAGGGAAACTAAGCCATTATGGACAACCTATAGCGGCTTTAGAAACCATAATCCAATGATAAGGTGATTAAATGGCCAAAAAAAGAGAAGACAAGCTAAAAGACGAGAAACAAAGATGAAACGAACCATTCAATATGAATTGTCGGCCTTGGCAATTTTAGCATTATCTATCATATCCATAGCAAAGCTTGGGGCGGTCGGCAGGGCAAGCGTGCTTTTTTTCCGTTTTTGGATGGGCGAATGGTACATGCTCGGGTTAATCGGTCTCGTATTACTGAGTGTTTACTTAATGTGGAAAAGGAAAATCCCCTTTCTTTTTCATCTCAAACTAGTTGGAAGCTATTTTATCATATCCGCACTCCTCCTTTTGAGCCATGTAACCTTATTTCATCTTCTAACCAATGACGGTAAATTTAAGAATCCAAGTGTGATTAGAAATACGTGGGAATTGTTTATGATGGAACTTAGGGGGGAAACTAGTACTTCCGACCTTGGTGGAGGCATCTTAGGGGCAATATTGTTCGCTTTATTCCACTATCTTTTTGCCGAAACAGGTACAAAAATCATTGCCTTTATTTTCATTATCATCGGTTTTATTTTACTAACAGGAAAATCGCTTGGTGATCTTGTCGCTAAAGTGATGACTGCGGGCTTCGACTTTTCCAAAAATCAATGGGGTGCTTTTAAGAACGACCTAGGAGAATGGAAGCAAAAGCAGCAAGAAAAGAAAAATGAACGCAGGCAAAGAAGACAAGCACATGAAAATCAGCAGCCGGAAATGGTGTCAACCCCGCCTCAAGGGCCGCCACCTATAGAAGAAATTACAAATCCGGAGCCGATTATTTCCAGCTTTGCAGACCGTGCATATCATGAGGAACTGCCACGGGAACCTAAGCAGGCAGAAGCTCAAAAAAGGATTAAGACTGCTCCCGAAGAAGAGGACGATGATCTTTCACCGTCGATCACTTTTACCGAAGTGGAAAATGTTGATTACCAATTACCTCCATTTGAACTGCTAAAACTGCCGAAGAAAACGGATCAGACGGGAGAGTACGAGCTGATTCATGCGAATGCCGCTAAGCTTGAACGGACCTTCCAGAGCTTTGGTGTGAAAGCCCGCGTAACCCAGGTTCATTTAGGACCGGCGGTAACAAAATATGAGGTTCATCCGGATGTTGGCGTAAAGGTTAGTAAAATTGTCAGTCTTAGTGATGATTTGGCACTGGCGCTGGCCGCTAAAGATATCCGAATCGAAGCGCCAATTCCGGGAAAATCAGCGATTGGGATAGAAGTTCCTAACTCCGAAATTGCTGTGGTTTCGCTAAGAGAAGTATTAGAAGCCACACAAAATGATAAGCCCGATTCAAAATTATTAATTTGTTTAGGCCGAGATATTACTGGTGAAGCGGTTGATGCTGAATTAAATAAAATGCCGCACTTACTTGTTGCCGGAGCAACAGGGAGCGGGAAAAGTGTCTGTATTAACGGGATCATTACCAGTATTCTCATGCGGGCAAAGCCTCATGAGGTTAAATTAATGATGATTGATCCGAAAATGGTGGAATTAAATGTTTATAATGGAATTCCCCATTTATTGGCGCCTGTTGTCACCAATGCCAAAAAAGCATCGCAGGCACTGAAAAAGGTCGTCAGTGAAATGGAGCGAAGATACGAACTCTTTTCCTATACTGGTACGAGAAATATTGAAGGATATAACGAGCATATCAGAAAGCATAATCTCGACGAGAATGATAAGCAGCCATTACTGCCATATATTGTAGTGATTGTCGACGAACTGGCCGACTTAATGATGGTGGCCTCAGGCGATGTGGAAGATGCGATTACACGTCTTGCTCAAATGGCTAGGGCGGCCGGAATCCACTTGATTATTGCTACACAAAGACCTTCAGTCGATGTTATTACAGGTGTTATCAAGGCCAATATCCCATCTAGAATCGCCTTTGCAGTCTCAAGCGCTACCGATTCACGCACGATTTTGGATATGGGGGGGCGGAAAAACTGCTTGGCCGAGGTGACATGCTGTTTATGCCGGTAGGTGCATCGAAACCCGTTCGTGTCCAAGGGGCGTTTCTTTCCGATGAGGAAGTCGAGGCAGTCGTCGATTTTGTCATTTCCCAGCAAAAGGCCCAATACCAGGAAGAAATGATTCCGGATGATTTACCGGAAATTACAGATTCAGTTGAAGATGAATTATATGCTGAAGCGGTAGAATTAATTATCGAAATGCAAACCGCATCTGTTTCGATGCTGCAGCGCCGTTTCCGAATTGGTTATACACGGGCTGCCCGGCTGATTGATGAAATGGAGGCGCGCGGCGTAGTAGGTCCCTATGAAGGCAGTAAACCTCGTGCCGTGCTGGTGTCCAAACCAATTAACGAGGAACAAAGTTCATAATTTTTTTGCAGACAAAGTAAGATTATATCAAGATTTTTCTAAAACGCTATGGCGATTTTTTGACAACTGTTTTCCTTTATCCTTTTTTCGACAAAATCATGAAATCCTATTTATTTATCCAAGAAAAAATGGTAATATTAATCTCGATTAGCAGGGATGATATCAGAGGTCTGATGTCTTAGGAAAAAGGCTGGAGGAAACAGATGTCTATTAAGTCAGATAACCGGCATTTATATCTACAAGTCATTGATCACCTGAAGGATGACATTGAAAAAGGGGTTTATAAAGAAAAAGAAAAATTACCTTCCGAATTCGATTTGGCTAAACAGCTTGGTGTCAGCAGGGCAACTCTCCGTGAAGCACTTAGAATCCTTGAAGAAGAAAATGTGATTATAAGACGTCACGGCGTTGGCACTTTTGTAAACTCTAAGCCATTATTTACCTCAGGGATCGAACAATTAAATAGTGTTACTGACATGATTAAACAGGCTGGCATGAAGCCGGGGACCATTTTCCTAAGATCATCAAAACAAGAGCCTACCGAGGAGGATATTCGCCGTTTCTCATGTTTAAAAAATGAGGAAATTGTCGTGATCGAGAGAGTAAGGACCGCAAATGGTGAACCTGTTGTATACTGCATTGACAAGGTTCCAGCACACATTTTACCGGAAACCTTTTCTCATGGAGAGGAATCAATGTTTCATGTCTTGGATGAAGAGGCAAACAGAAAAATTACATACGCGGTCGCTGAAATCGAACCAATTGGTTATCACGAAAAAGTTTCCCCAATTCTTGAATGTGATCCGGAAACTGCTTTGTTAGTTTTAAAACAAATGCATTTCGATGAAATGGATGAAGCTGTCCTTTATTCGGTAAACTACTTTAAAGCAGATAAGTTCCGTTTTCATGTTCTAAGGAAGCGTATAATTTAAGTATGCTTTTGAAAACGCAACCAATTCTGGCTTTAAACTCTTCTGCTTAATCAAACAACAATTTAGGGGGTAAATACCTTGAAAAAGCGTAAAATTGGACTGGCGCTATCACTAGTTCTCGCTGCTGGCACAATATTAGGTGCATGTGGAAAGAGTGATGACAACAAAGGGAACGACACAGCTAAAAATGGAGACAAGAAAGCAGCCTTTTCTGTTGCCATGGTTACTGATGTTGGCGGTGTCGATGACAAATCATTCAACCAATCCGCTTGGGAAGGTCTGCAAAAGTTCGGTCAAGATAACGGGATGAAAAAAGGTGTAGGCGGTTATACCTATCTTCAATCCAAGTCTGACTCGGACTATTCAACAAACTTAAATACATTGGCACGGCAAAAATTTGACCTAGTCTTTGGTATTGGTTTCATGATGCAAGGTGCCGTTGATGAAATTGCCAAACAGCAAAAAGATAAACATTTTGCGATTGTTGACTCCGAAGTAAAGGAACCAAACGTTGCCAGCATCCTCTTTAAAGAACAAGAAGCTTCGTTCCTAGTTGGTGTTGCTGCTGCAATGACAACAAAGTCAAATAAAATCGGCTTCATCGGCGGTGTGGAAAGCGAAGTTATTGAGCGCTTCGAATCTGGTTTCAGAGCTGGTGTTCAAGCAGCTAATCCAAAAGCAACTGTTGATGTTCAATATGCTGGTGCATTTGACAAGGCAGAACTTGGTCAATCCATTGCTTCTAAAATGTACTCTTCAGGTGTAGATGTCATTTTCGCTGCCGCTGGTGCTACAGGTAATGGTATGTTTAAAGAAGCCAATGACCGGAAAGCTAAAAATCCAAATGCTACCGTATGGACAATTGGTGTAGACCGCGACCAATCAGATATGGGTAAAGATGTTGTGCTAACCTCTGCTGTTAAGCGTGTAGACGTAGCTGTGCAAGACATTGCCACTAAAGCTAAAGAAGGTAATTTCCCTGGCGGAAAAGTTACCTTGTACGGCCTGGCTGAAGATGGTGTTGCCGCAGCGCCAATTAATAGCAGCGTAGCTAACAAAGCTGATATCGAAAAGGCGATAAAAGATTGGACAGACAAAATTAAATCTGGTGCTGTAAAAGTTCCAGGTACTCTTAAGGAATTAAAGACTTTTAAAGCCAAATAACGATGTTTTTCAGGAATAAGCGGGAATGTTGTTCCCACTTATTCCTGCCTATATGGAAGCTTAACTGAAAAGCAGAAATACTCATACTTTCTACTTTTCGGTTAGGGTTTCAGAGGGAGGCATATCCCGATTTTTTTAAAACTCATAAAGGTCTGACCTCTTACTACTAATGGACAAAATTTCCACCTTATCATGGGGAGTGAGAAATGAATGGATTATGTGATTGAAATGCTGAACATTCGTAAGGAGTTTGGTAATTTTGTCGCCAATGATAACATTACCCTTCAAGTAAAAAAGGGCGAAATTCATGCTTTGCTTGGAGAAAACGGCGCCGGTAAATCAACTCTGATGAATGTTCTGTTCGGCTTATATCAGCCGGAAGCGGGCGAAATTCGGGTAAAAGGGCAGCCTGTAAAAATAACAGACCCTAACGTCGCCAATGATCTCGGTATTGGAATGGTGCATCAACACTTTATGTTAGTGGATGTATTTTCTGTTACCGAAAATATTATCTTGGGAAAAGAGATTACCAAAGGCGGCCGGATTGATATTAAAAAGGCCGAAGAAGAAGTAAGAAGAATTTCCGAGCAATACGGTTTAGCTGTTGACCCGCAAGCTAAGATTTCTGATATTTCAGTTGGAATGCAGCAAAGAGTTGAAATCTTAAAAACGCTGTACCGCGGTGCGGAAATTTTAATTTTTGACGAACCGACGGCAGTATTAACCCCTCAGGAAATTACTGAATTAATTCAAATCATGAAAACTCTTATCAAAGAAGGTAAATCTATCATCCTGATTACTCATAAATTAAAAGAAATCATGGAAGTGGCCGACCGCTGTACTGTTATTCGTAAAGGAAAAGGGATTGGGACAGTTAATGTAAGTGAAACCAATCCGAACGAGCTGGCTCGAATGATGGTGGGACATGATGTTGTCTTTAAGGTTGAAAAGAAACCTGCTGAACCGAAGCAAGACGTATTGGAAATCAATGATTTAGTGGTTAAGGATTCAAGGGGGCTTACTGCCGTAAACGGCCTTAATTTATCGGTTCGTGCCGGGGAAATTGTTGGCATTGCCGGTGTTGACGGTAATGGTCAAAGCGAATTAATTGAGGCCATCACCGGACTGCGTAAGGCGGAGAGTGGCAGTGTTAAAGTCAATGGGAAAGAGTTAATTAACCATAAACCAAGGAAAATTATGGAGTCGGGTGTTGGCCATATTCCTCAGGACCGGCATAAACATGGTCTTGTGTTGAATTTCCCGATTGGCGAAAATATGGTACTGGAAAACTATTATCAAAAGCCATATTCCAAAAACGGGATTTTAAATTTTAAAGAAATCTATAATCAGGCAAGGCGCTTAATTAGTGAGTTTGACGTTCGTACACCAAGTGAATATGTCTTGGCTCGTGCACTTTCCGGGGGAAACCAGCAAAAAGCGATAATTGGCCGCGAGGTGGATCGCAATCCCGATTTATTAATTGCAGCCCAGCCAACCCGTGGACTGGATGTTGGGGCCATTGAGTTTATTCACAGGCGCTTGATTGAGCAGCGCGATCATGGAAAAGCTGTTTTACTAGTTTCATTTGAGTTAAATGAAATTATGAGTGTCAGCGACCGAATTGCTGTTATTTATGAAGGTAGAATTGTGGCAGTAGTAGATCCTAAAGAAACAGATGAACAAGAACTTGGGCTGTTGATGGCTGGGTCGAGCAGAAAGGAAGCTGGTACTAATGTCTAAACGTTTGCAGGGGATTATCACACCTATTATTGCCGTTTTATTGGGGATTATCGTTGGAACGATTATCATGTTAGTCAGCGGCTACAATCCAATTTCCGCTTATAACGCATTGTGGAATGGTGCTTTTGGGGAAGTTTATTATTTTGGAGAAGTTGTCCGCCAGGTTACACCGTATATTTTAGCCGGATTGGCGGTAGCCTTTGCCTTCCGTGTTGGGTTATTTAATATCGGGGTTGAGGGCCAGTTTATCGTTGGCTGGCTTGCGGCAGTCTGGGTAGGAACTTCATTTGATCTTCCCAAGATTATCCATTTACCTCTGGCGATTATCGCAGCAACAGTTGCCGGGGCTCTCTGGGCATATATTCCAGGGCTGTTAAAAGCGCGTTTACGCGTTCACGAAGTTATTGTTACGATTATGTTGAACTATACAGCCTTACATGTGTCAAACTATCTAATCAAAAATGTTTTGACCAATCATAAGGATAGAACGGGGATGATTAAAGAATCTGCCTCGTTACGATCTGATTGGTTACAAAGCATTACGGACTATTCAAGGCTGCACTGGGGGATTATCATCGCAGTGATCTGTTGTTTCATTATGTGGTTTTTACTGGAAAGAACGACAAAAGGCTTTGAACTGCGTGCTGTCGGCTTTAACCAGGATGCCGCCCAATATGCCGGGATGAATGTAAATAGAACGATTATTCTATCCATGGTTATTTCCGGGGCATTTGCCGGATTGGCAGGTGCGATGGATGGTTTAGGTACTTTTGGATATGTCACCGTTAAAAGTGGTTTTACCGGAGTAGGCTTTGACGGAATTGCGATTGCCTTGCTCGGCGGTAATACGGCGCTGGGAGTTTTCTTTTCCGCCATTTTATTCGGTGCCTTGAAAGTTGGAGCACTCAACATGCCGCTTGAGGCCGGTGTACCAAATGAACTAGTTGATATAATTATAGCTTTAATTGTATTCTTTGTGGCGTCAAGTTACATCATAAGAGTAGTTCTTAACAGATTCGGTAAGAAGGATGTGAAATAAGATGAGCTTAATGGAAATTTTAATTATTGTTGTTCCGTCCACCTTACTATGGGCAGCTCCTCTTATCTTCACTGCGTTGGGTGGAATTTTTTCAGAACGTTCTGGTGTTGTTAATATTGGTCTTGAAGGTTTAATGCTGATTGGTGCGTTTACCTCGATTGTGTTTAACTTAACATTTGTTGGTACATTCGGAAATGCAACACCTTGGGTTGCTTTAATTGTGGCGATGGCTGCTGGTGCGTTATTCTCTTTGATTCATGCGGTAGCAGCGATTACCTTCCGTGCCGATCATACCGTTTCCGGGGTAGCTATCAACTTGCTGGCGGCTGGACTTTGTATGTTCCTTGTTAAGCAAATGTATGGTAAAGGGGAAACAGCGATTATTAGTAAAGGGTTCAACAAGATTGATATTCCGGTGCTAAAAGATATCCCAATTATTGGGAAAATCTTTTTCCAGGATACGTATTGGACATCCTTTTTAGCTATCATCGTCGCCATTTTTGCCTGGTATATTATTTTTAAAACTCCATTTGGATTAAGATTGCGCTCGGTTGGTGAACATCCAATGGCAGCTGATACAATGGGGATTAATGTCACCAAAATGCGTTATTTAGGAGTTATTATCTCCGGGGCGCTTGGCGGTATCGGCGGTGCTATTTATGCACAATCTATTGCCAACAATTTCAGCCACGCCACCATCAGTGGACAAGGATTTATGGCACTTGCGGCAATGATTTTTGGTAAATGGAATCCACTCGGTGCTCTTGGCGCTGGAATATTCTTTGGCTTTGCCCAAAGTATCAGTATTATCGGCTCAAGTTTACCGTTCTTGAAGGATATCCCTAATGTCTATTTGTTAATTGCCCCTTATGTCTTAACCATTTTAGCTTTGACTGGATTTATCGGTCGTGCCGAAGCTCCAAAAGCAGATGGTACCCACTACATCAAGGGCGGTAGATAATCTTAAAGATACCAGGACCCCCGGTTTTTTTGGGAGTCCTTTTTTAATACCTATAACTTGTAAAATAATAGCCATTAGTATAGCTTTTATTTAAGGGGAAAAGATATAAAGAAAAATGTTTACATATCATAAATAAAGAGCCTATTTAAAGGAGGAAACTAAATGGCTGCAGCCACAGAAAAAATCACGGAAATGCAGGGTTATAAACTTCATGTGATTGAAACGGAAAAATATAAGACCAATACGCTTGTTTGGAGAATGAAAGCTCCTTTAACAAAAGAGGATGTTACCAAAAGAGCGCTACTTCCTCAGGTGCTGCAAAGCAGTTCAGCAAAATATCCATCAACAACCATACTGCGGGCCTATCTCGATGAACTATATGGGGCGACGCTATTTGTGGATTTGGCAAAAAAAGGCGAATATCACGTCATCAGCTTTTTAATTGAAATTGCCAACGAGAAATTTTTGACTGACCCCACTCCTTTACTGAAAAAAGGACTGGAATTATTAACGGAAATATTAACAAATCCCAATGCATCCGGACATGGATTTGACCGTGAAACCGTGGAAAAGGAAAAACGAACGTTAAAACAGCGAATCCAATCCGTCTATGATGACAAAATGCGTTACTCAAATGTTCGCCTGATTGAGGAAATGTGTAAAGGTGAGCCGTATGCGCTTCAGGTGAATGGCGACTTGGAGGATGTTGATTCGATTACCCCTGAAAATTTATTTGCTTACTTCCAAAAGGCATTTTCACAAGATGAAATGGACTTATACGTAGTTGGCGATGTTAAAGCAGAGGAAGTTACCGAAATCGTTTCCGGGCTGCTTCAATTTGATAACCGGACACCGCAGATGGCCACCACCCAAGATGTCGAGAAGAGATCCAAGGTTAATGAGGTTAAAGAAGTGCAGAACGTGAAGCAAGGAAAATTAAACATTGGTTATCGGACAAATAGTAAATATGGCGAGCCTGATTATTTTACGCTGCAAGTTTTTAACGGGATTTTTGGCGGGTTTTCGCATTCAAAATTATTTATTAATGTACGGGAAAAGGCAAGCCTTGCTTATTATGCTGCCAGCCGTCTGGAAAGTCATAAAGGGTTGATGATGGTTATGTCCGGAATCGATATAAAAAACTATGATCAAGCTGTTGGGATTATTCATGAACAAATGGAAGCCATGAAAAAAGGCGATTTTACGGATGAAGAATTAACACAGACAAAGGCTGTTATCCGTAATCAAATTTTAGAAACTCTTGATACATCTAGAGGCTTGCTGGAAATACTCTATCACAATGTCGTAGCCCATAAAGATATCACAATAAATGACTGGTTGACGGAAATGGAGAAAGTAACAAGGAATGAAATCATTCAAGTTGCGGGCAAAATCGACCTGGATACGATTTATTTCTTAACTGGATCAGAGGAGGGCAAATAATGGAGCAAATTACTTATGATCAGTTGAAGGAAGAGCTTTACCATGAAAAAATGGCAAATGGTCTGGAAGTTTATATTTTGCCAAAAAAAGGCTTCAATAAAACATATGCTACCTTTACAACGAAATATGGCTCGGTAGATAATACGTTTGTACCGCTTGGTAAAAGTGAATTTGTGAAAGTACCCGATGGAATTGCCCACTTTTTAGAGCATAAGCTGTTTGAAAAGGAAGACGGTGATGTCTTTCAGCAATTTAGTAAACAGGGTGCTTCAGCCAATGCCTTTACCTCCTTTACAAGAACGGCCTATTTATTTTCCAGCACGGCTGAAGTTGAAAAAAACTTGGAAACGCTGATTGATTTTGTGCAAAGTCCTTATTTTTCCGACAAAACGGTGGAAAAGGAGAAAGGTATCATCGGCCAGGAGATAACGATGTATGATGATAATCCTGATTGGCGCTTATATTTTGGTTTAATTCAAAACTTATACAAAAATCATCCTGTCCGGATTGATATTGCCGGTACCATTGAATCCATATCCCATATTACCAAGGATTGGCTGTACGAGTGCTATAATACTTTTTATCATCCAAGCAATATGCTGCTGTTTATTGTCGGACCTGTTGACCCTGACAAGATTATGAATCAGGTCCGTGAAAATCAAGCGAGAAAAGATTATCAGGATATGCCAGAAATACAACGTCAATTTGCTGAAGAGCCAACAGAAGCGGCCGAGAAAAAACAAGTGATGCAAATGAATGTGCAAACCCCGAAATGCTTAGTTGGAATAAAGGCGCTCCATGTCGATCAAATAGGAGCAGAAATGCTGAAAAATGAATTAACGATGAACCTGCTTCTCGATCTTTTATTTGGTAAAAGCTCTGAACATTATAACAATCTATATAATGATGGTTTAGTGGACGATTCTTTTTCATATGATTATACACAGGAACAAGGATTTGGATTTGCGATGATTGGCGGGGATACAAAAGATCCTGATATGCTCGCGGAGCGAATTGAACAGATTCTGCTTAGTGCTAAAAAAAGGGGAACTTTTACCGAGGAACAATTGGAAAGAACGAAGCGGAAAAAAATTGGCGCATTTTTAAGGTCTGTTAACTCACCTGATTATATTGCCAATCAGTTTACCCGCTATGCATTTAATGAAATGAACTTTTTTGCAATCGTACCGACACTGGAGGAAATCACTTTAAGTGATGTTGAATCATTGGCAGAGGAGGTTATTGCCGAAGAACGGTTCTCTATCTGTCAAGTAGTTCCGAATCAATAAAAATAGGCGAGCGCCGCAAACAGCGGTGCTTTTTCCTGCCAATATTTACATGCTAAAGTATGAAAAGAGTGGACGAAATGAAGAAATTCATCTTAATTACGGGAGCAAGCGGGGGAATCGGACAAGCGATTGCCTATCATTTAGCCCAGCAAGGCTATCATTTATATCTTCATTACCATAAAAATGAACAAGCGATCAATAGTTTATTAGATAGGCTTCAATTATTTGGGGGAGAGTATATACCCATCCAGGCAGATTTGGCTGTGCCGGATGGATATAAACAAATTGTCTCACAAATCTTCTCATTGGATGGCATCATTCATTGTGGTGGAAACAGTCAATATGGCTTATTAATGGACTTACAGCTTGCAGATCTAGAGGCGTTAATGAATGTTCATGTTTTAAACCCGATTATGCTAACAAAAGAATTATTGCCCAAATTATTAGCTAAGGGCGCGGGAAATATCATTGTGATTACCTCTATTTGGGGGCAAACAGGTGCAGCTTGTGAGGTGGCCTACTCTGCAGTTAAGGGTGCTCAAATTGCCTTTGTCAAAGCACTAAGCAAGGAATTGGCGCTAAACGGAATACGAGTCAATGGGATTGCTCCGGGGGCAATTGACACCCCCATGATGGAGGGATTTTCCCAAGAAGAGGTTGACCGGATCGCATTTGAGATTCCAATGGGAAGGCTCGGGTTTCCTGCGGAAATCGCTGATGCTGCAGCGTTTCTGTTATCTGACAAAGCCAGCTATATAACCGGACAAATACTGGCGGTTAACGGCGGCTGGTACAGCTGAAAAATTTTACAAGATAAGATGCATAGATCTAATCTTCTTTTCGCAAAATAACTTTGTACCATACCAAAAGGAGGGTAAACGATGTCTGTTTTAGATAACTGGAAAGAGTGGCAGGACTTTCTTGGTAACCGGCTCGAAAATGCACAAAGTCAGGGGATGAGTGAGGGGGCCATTAGCAACCTGGCTCACCAAATTGGGGACTATCTTGCCGAAAATGTGGACCCCAAAAATGAGCAGCAGCGAGTTCTTGCAGACATGTGGTCGGTTGCCGATGAACAAGAGCAGCAGGCAATTGCTAATGTAATGGTTAAACTTGTGAAACAGTAAAGAGAGTGGAGGTCATCCTCCCTCTCTTTTTTTAAATATTACTTGAATCATCGTGTTTTTTCTTTCATTTTGCCATGAAATCATTTATGATAGGGTTTAGGTACGGATAAGTGAAAATATTGTCGAAACTATCAAGGGGGGCTAAATGAAAAAAGAGTGGTATTTAGAATATGAGATTCAAAAAAACCGCCCTGGTTTGCTAGGTGATATTTCTTCCCTCTTGGGAATGCTTTCTATCAATATTGTAACCATAAACGGAGTAGATCAAGGTAGACGCGGTTTGCTCATGTTAGCAAATGATGGTGATCAAATAAAACGGCTTGAGTCAATTTTACATAAAATGGATACAATAAAAGTAATTAAATTAAGAGAACCGAAGCTTCGTGACCGTATTGCCGTCCGCCACGGACAATATATTCAAAGAGATGCGGATGATAAAAAAACCTTTCGTTTTGTTAGGGACGAGCTTGGTGTGTTAGTGGATTTTATGGCAGAATTATTTAAGCAGGAAGGGCACAAACTAATTGGCATCCGTGGAATGCCCCGGGTAGGAAAAACGGAATCGCTCGTTGCTGCAAGTGTTTGTGCCAATAAAAGGTGGCTATTTGTTTCTTCCACTCTTTTAAAGCAAACGATTCGCAACCAACTGATTAAGGATGAGTACAACGCCGATAATTTATTTATTTTTGATGGCATTGTTTCTACAAGACGTGCGAATGAACGCCATTGGCAGCTAGTTAGAGAAATAATGCGCATGCCGGCGGTAAAAGTAATTGAACATCCCGATATTTTTGTGCAAAATTCTGAATACACACTTGACGATTTCGATTATATTATTGAGCTTAGAAATTATGCGGATGAAGTGATTACTTACGACGTTGTAGATGAACATAATATGTTCTCCGGATCAGATTTTGGTGACTTTAATTTTTAATAAATTGGAAGGTGTTTGTTAGTGACTGAATTAGGGAATCGATTAAAAGAAGCCCGTTTAGCCAAAAATTTAAGTTTAGATGATTTGCAATCGATCACAAAAATTCAAAAACGATATTTAATTGGAATTGAAGAGGGCAATTACTCGAGTATGCCCGGAAATTTCTATGTCAGGGCCTTTATTAAGCAGTATGCAGAGGCATTGGGACTTAATCCTGAAGAAATCTTTGAGACCTATAAGAGTGAGATCCCGGCATCTTTTAATGAAGAATTGCCGCAGCAGCTTTCACGTGTAAATACCCATAAGTCCATTACAGAAGGGAATTCAAAAATATTTGATGTCCTGCCCAAAGTTCTTATTGGGGTTTTTATTATTGGTGTAATGGGGATCTTGTATTATTTTTTACCCTATTTTGCTGGTAACGATGCAAAAGAATCAAACAACAATAAAAATGAACAGGTAAAGGTAGAAAATAACCTTAATCAGGCCAAGACGACTGAAAAAGCGGAGCCGCAAAATAAGAATCAAGATAATGGTGATAATGAAGGCTCTAAGGAGGAAACGACCACTACTCCAGCGGAAACTCAGCAACAACTTTCAGTTGTAAACAGTCAAGGCAAGAGGACAACCTTTGAGTTGAAAAATGCTGATCAATTTGTTGTAAAACTGGTTTCCAAGGGGAAGACCTGGGTAAGCATTACTAACGGCAAAGGGAAAACCTTTTATTCTGGGATGTTACAAACTGAGCAAGCTGGAAGTAAAACTGTTGATTTAACAGGAGAAAGCAGTGCCTATATTATTGTCGGCAATGCTGTTAATACAGAAATCTTTATCAATGACCAAAAGCTTGAGTATGCAGTGGATCCGGCTAAAATAGTTCAGCAGAACATTACGATCCAATATGTTCCGAAGAACGAATAGTCATCTGCTGATGGCTATTTTTCACTTTCTTATCAATGTGTTAAAGCACACGGAGTTTCTTGTGTGCTTTAGGAGGAAATCAAATGAATATACCAAACAGAATAACCGTTTCAAGAATTTTATTAATCCCTTTATTTTTAATTGTAATGCTTGTTCCCTTTCATTGGGGGGGAATCCACTTGCTGGGGGCAGATATTCCCGTTACCCATTTTGTCGGTGCATTAATTTTTATAATCGCTTCGACAACCGATTGGATTGACGGTCATTATGCCCGTAAACATAACCTGGTAACGAATATGGGGAAATTTCTGGACCCGCTGGCAGATAAACTGCTTGTCGCGTCGGCATTAATTGTTTTAGTTGAACTAAATGATGTTTATGCGCCATCATGGATTGTCATCATTATTATTAGCCGGGAATTTGCTGTCACAGGTCTTCGCTTACTGCTCGCAGGTGAAGGCGAGGTTGTGGCCGCTAATATGCTGGGGAAAATTAAAACCTGGACGCAAATTATCGCGATTTCGGCAAGTTTATTACATAATATTATTTTTGCGCTTATCCCATTCCGTTTTGATATTTTAGCATTATGGGTGGCCTTATTTTTTACAATTTGGTCCGGCTGGGATTATTTTGCGAAAAACACCCATGTATTTAAAAATTCAATATAAGCCTATTTAGACAAGGGGGAATGGGAATGAATGCTGAAATTATCGCAGTGGGTTCGGAACTGCTGCTGGGACAAATCGTCAATACGAATGCCAGATTTTTGTCTCAACAGTTAGCCGGGCTAGGAATTGATGTATTTTTTCATACTGTTGTTGGAGATAACGCCAACAGGCTGGAGTCGGCAATTGAAATTGCTGAACAGCGGGCCAGTATCATCATTTTTACCGGCGGGCTCGGACCGACCAAAGACGATTTAACCAAGGAAACGATTGCCCGTCATTCTTGGAAAACGGCTTGTAATGGATGAAGCGGCATTATCTGGGATCGAGCTTTTCTTTAAACGGACAAACCGTCAAATGACCGAAAATAACCGAAAGCAAGCGTTGGTAATAGAGGGTTCAAGAGTTCTTCCAAATGATCATGGCATGGCACCTGGAATGGTATTGAAAAAGGGACAGCATGTTTATATGCTTCTTCCTGGGCCGCCAAAGGAACTGGAACCGATGTTTTTGCAATATGGGAGCAAGGTGCTTTCCGCAGAAGTAGAGTCCAATCATAAAATTGTGTCACGTGTGTTGCGCTTTTTTGGAATTGGTGAATCTGCATTGGAAACAGCAATTATTGATCTGATCGATAACCAAAGTAATCCGACCATTGCCCCGCTTGCTGGCGATGGTGAAGTGACCTTAAGGCTGACCGCTAAACATACCGATGAAGCTGTGGCATTGTCCATGCTTGATGAAGCCGAAGACAAAATCAAGCTGCGGGCAGGGGAGTTTTTATATGGGTACAACAATTCCTCACTCTTGGAGGAATTGACAAAAGTGTTAAAGAAGAAAAGACTGACGATTACAGCTGCGGAAAGTTTAACGGGCGGCTTATTCCAACAGGAAATTACTTCAATTTCCGGTGCCAGCTCGATTTTTAAGGGCGGAGTTGTTTGTTACGCAAATGAAATCAAGCAGCAGGTTGTACAGGTTAAGCAGGAGACGTTAGAAAAGTACGGCGCTGTCAGCGAACAATGTGCTCAGGAATTAGCGGAGAATGCCGCGAGAATTTTTGGTACGGACATTGGCATAAGTTTTACAGGAGTTGCCGGTCCAGATCCATTGGAAGGAAAACCGGTCGGGACAGTTTATATTGGCATGTCGATTAAAGGCAGGCCGACAGTTGTAGAAAAAATTACCCTTGGGGGTCCAAGGGAAGCCAATCGAATTCGGACCGTTAAATATGGCTGTTATTTTTTAATAAAGAGATTGCAGGAATCACAGAATACTTGATTAGTGTTCTGTGATTTTTTATTGAATTGTCTGATAATAAGTGAAAAAGCGGTTTTTAAGGAAAAATCTTTGCGATAGCTGCAAGAAGTTGTGAAATATGGCTGTTTTTCCATTAAAACCTACGGCAAACGATTCGAATGAATGTTCGTATTTTTACTCGACAAATGGCACGAAAAAAGGTATATTAATAATAGGTTTCATTTTCATAGATTCCAGCAATCAAATAAATTTTTTATAAAGGAGGTCTATTTGTGAGTGACCGTAAGGCCGCGTTAGAAATGGCGCTAAAACAAATAGAAAAACAATTCGGTAAAGGTTCCATTATGAAAATGGGAGAAAAGACGGATACAAAAATTTCAACCGTACCAAGCGGCTCCCTGGCACTTGACGCAGCACTCGGAGTCGGGGGATATCCTCGGGGAAGAATAATTGAAATTTATGGTGAATGATTCGTTTATTTAATGGAAAGTCTCTCCTATATCTAAATGATGTGAAGAACGACTTTCCAAATGTAAAACGAAAGATCGCCCGCTTGTTGGGAGACCAATAGAATGAAAGGGGCAAAATCGGAAGACATCTCTATATAAGAGAAAATTCCGAGGTAACTGGGTGAAGTAAAAAGCATCCAGCACCGTAACGCGTACCAAGTGAACCTACAATTAAGTAGAATATAATCTTGGCAAGAGTGTCCCTTCCCTAACAGGTTTAAGCTGAGGGAGAATATGTACGCTGAGCTGAGCTGGAAATGACCAGCTGTAGTTACACGTAAAACACCAGAGCGTGTAATAATGAGGGTGACCTCCAGAAGCAAGGATAAAAAGCCTTGTGATAACAATACTGCCTGAATCATCTGGTAAAACCACCGTAGCCCTTCATGCCATTGCTGAAGTGCAGGCTATCGGTGGACAAGCCGCGTTTATCGACGCTGAGCATGCCTTGGACCCGGCATATGCGCAAAAATTAGGTGTTAACATTGATGAATTATTACTTTCCCAGCCTGATACTGGTGAACAGGCGCTTGAAATTGCTGAAGCGCTTGTACGAAGTGGTGCTGTTGATATCATTGTCATTGACTCTGTCGCAGCATTAGTACCAAAAGCTGAAATTGAAGGTGAAATGGGAGACTCCCATGTTGGTCTTCAAGCACGCTTGATGTCCCAAGCTCTTCGTAAACTATCAGGTGCTATCAACAAATCGAAAACAATTGCTGTCTTTATAAACCAAATTAGGGAAAAAGTAGGGGTTATGTTCGGAAATCCCGAGACAACTCCTGGGGGTCGCGCGCTGAAGTTTGTGTGCCGATGAGGCATATATTTCGATTGTCTGCAAAAGACTGCGAGAACCGTCTCTCGTATCATCAACCAGCTTATCCCAAAGGGAAACCTAAGGGGGAGTATCGCCTGCTGGTAACGGCATAAGTCAGATTAGCCTTTCAAATCTGCAACTGAATGTCTAAATGAAAAAGATTTCTATATGGTCAAGGCTACACTGCTTTAAACCTAGACACTGCGGCTAGTAAGCGCAGCTATCCTCCTTACGAAAGGCTATCACAGGAGGGTACACGACTACGCCAGCGTATTAGAATTTTGCGTTTGGTTAGACGGAATGAAGTCGTGAGCAATCCTATAAGGGATATAGTGTCGAACGGGAACCTAAGTAGAAATCGCTAAATTATCGAATATATGAGACATCGGGATGACCTAAGTTGGGATGCTAGAGAAAACTAGCTATGTTTATCTGAAACTGAATACCCAATATGGTTACGGAGCTGTCATAGTAGTCTGAGGAACCTGAATTAACAGGGATTGCCGTAAATACGGAAGCGGGAAAGCCGCCCACACATACATCGAAGGATGTATGACACCATCTTGATCTACAATGTCAGACCACGGGGAAATTAATATAAATCATTCCCCCTTAAACCGGTGGTAAATGACGCTTAAAAGATAGAGAGGGTGCTGGCGAAGGACAGCAGTTTTACACATCTGTAAGAAATGAAAGGAAAAGGTGAGAGACCTTGAGAAATCCATTACAAGTATTACAGATACTGGAATCTAGAGCCAAGGACGAAACATATCGTTTCGATAAGTTAATCAAACACTTCTATAATATCGAATTCTATGAAGCAGCATATGCAAAAATCTACTCCAAAGAAGGAAATATGACCGAAGGAACTGACAGCAAAACAATTGACGGCTTCTCACTGAAACATGTTGAAACTCTAATAGAAGCAATCAAGAATGAATCATACGAACCCGAACCCGTAAGAAGAGTTGAAATCCCTAAGAAAAATGACCCAAAAAAGAAAAGACCGCTCGGCATACCTGCCTTCTACGACAAACTTGTTCAACAAGTTATGGTTTTTATTCTCGAGGTCATTTACGAACCAGTGTTTGAAGACACCTCACATGGTTACAGACCAAATAGAAGTTGTCACACAGCACTGTATCAAGTAAAACAACAGTTCACAGGAACCAAATGGTGGATCGAGGGAGACATAAAAGGCTTCTTCGATAATATCAACCACAACAAAATGATTGAACTCTTACGGAAAAGAATTATGGATGAGAAATTCTTAAGATTGGTAAGGAAATTTCTCAAGGCTGGCTATGTATATGAAAGACAATTACACAAAACGTATGCAGGAACTCCACAAGGAGGGATTGTATCGCCTATCCTGGCCAACATTTACCTGAATGAACTTGATAAAAAGGTAAAGCAAATTTCCTTGGAATATAACACTACAAAGCGACAACGAAGAGCGAACAACGAATATAAACTTATCGCTGATAAGATTTATGCCAGACGGAAAAAGCTAAAAATGCTGACTCTGGAAGAAAAAGAGGCATTAGAAGAAAAACTTGAAAAGCTTCTTCAAGAGCGGAACGAGTATCGCTTAACCCACCTCCAAGGACAAATAGCCGAAAAAGATAGACACTATAAGTATTTGTCAAAAATCATATACAAAGTCCGCAGAGAACTAAAGGAGTTAACACCTGAAGAACGCGAGAAAGAAACCAAAGAAATTAGAGAGCTTCAACTGAAAATGAGAAAACTACCGGCAATGGATGAATTCGATGAAAACTATCGAAGATTGAAATATGTAAGATACGCGGATGACTTCCTCATTAGTATCATTGGTACGAAAGAAGACGCCAAAATGATTAAGGAAAGACTAGGTGAATTTCTAAAAGAAGAACTTAGTCTTGACCTGAGTGAAGAAAAAACGCTGATCACACATAACTCTAAGAAAGTTAGATTTCTTGGATACGATATCTTCGTAGGAACTAGACACGAAGGAAAAGTGGCTCTGACAAAAAATAGTGGACGTATGGTTAAAAAGAGGGTTGACTCAAAAAACATCAAGCTCTCTTTGCCACACGATAAGATTAAGGATTTTTTAGTCGATAAAAGGATGATTAAAATCACTAACGACGGTAGATGGAAAGCAATCCACAGACCTTACCTGTTAGTAAACAGCCCTTTAGAAATCCTTAGGCAGTATAACTCAGAGTTTGGCGGATTATACCAATATTACAAACTTGCCTTTGATGTCAAAGAAAAACTAGGTTCTGTTCATCAACTGTTTAGTCAAAGTTTTGCAAAAACCCTTGCAGGGAAACATAAAACAAAAGTCAGTAAACTTCGGAATAAATATATGGAATTCAATGGAACTAAAGTGAAAGCATATGTGAATGACAATGGAAATTGGGGAGTGCACTTCATAAAAAACGGTAAAGATGATAAGGAGTATATTGCTTTTGCGGAATTGTTCCCTTATAGAGATATTATAGTTGTAAAAGAACTGGAAAATGTAGACTCCAATATTAATGTCATTAATGAAAAACACATAGTAACCAATTACGCCAGAACAGAAATTGTCCAGCGTATGCGGGCGAACAAGTGTGAATGGTGTGGGGACGATAAAGGGCCGTTTGAAGTCCACCACATTAGAAAATTAAAAAACATTAAGAATAAAAAGAACAAAAAGTTCTGGGAGTTAATGCACATTTACAGAAATCGTAAAACACTGGTACTTTGTGCGGATGGGTCAAAAAATAACTGCCACAGAAAACTGCATTCAGGCAAGCTGGACCAGCACAAGAAAATGCAAGCATCAGAGTCTAAGAATAACGATTTGGCATTCTAGATACAGGTAAAACGGGGAGCCGTATGATGTGAAAGCATCACGTACGGTTCTGCGAGAGGGTGACACAAACCTGCTTTCGAAAGAAGGCAAGGCGGTGGCTCCCTACTCGACTACTCGACGATTCGCCTTGAAGTCCGCCGTGCGGAAACATTAAAGCAAGGCAATGACATGGTGGGGAACAAGACAAAAATCAAAGTCGTCAAAAATAAGGTGGCACCGCCATTCCGTACTGCGGAAGTGGATATTATGTATGGAGAAGGAATATCTAAGGAAGGCGAAATTATTGATATTGGTGCTGAATTGGATATTATTCAAAAAAGCGGCGCATGGTATTCCTATAATGATGAAAGATTGGGACAAGGCCGCGAAAATGCGAAGCTTTATCTAAAAGAAAATCCTGATATTCGTATGGAAATCCAGCAGAAAATCCGTGAGCATTATGGTTTAGATAGTGAAAAGACCATCGTCGAAAGCAATGATGACGAACAATTTGAATTACTGGATTAACCTGCAAGAGCAAAGCCCAAGGTGGTTTTGCTCTTTGTTTATAATAAATATTTATACGTGGTTATGAATAATCAATACATACTTATTATACTAATTTCAAAATATTTCAAAGTGCCAACAGGAGTAAACCTTGACAATGAATATGTACACCTTTACAATTAGATTGTATATTTTACATTTTTGGTAATATTACAATTGCGAAAAGCCTTAGTGCTTGCTGTATGTTGAGTCTAAACAATGTACATGCCGACACTTAAAAAATTGTATCAAAAGTTCATAGCAAGAGGAGGTGTAACGATGGAACCATTTACAATCATCTCCATTTTGCTTGGCCTTATCGTCGGTGCCGTTGTTGGCTATTTTGTTCATAAATCCATTGCTGAAGCAAAAGTTACGGGTGCAAAAAATGCTGCTGAACAGATTATTGAAGATGCGAAACGTGATGCTGATGCTTTAAAGAAAGAAGCTTTGCTTGAAGCAAAGGATGAAATTCACAAGCTTCGGACTGAAGCAGAACGTGAGGTTCGTGAACGAAGAACTGAAATGCAAAAACAAGAAAATCGTTTACTGCAAAGAGAAGAGAATTTAGATCGAAAAGAGGAAACGTTAAACAAGCGTGAAAATCTTTTAGAAAAGAAGGATGATTCTCTAAACCAAAGACAACAGCATATTGAAGAGATGGAAAGCAAAGTGGACGAGTTGGTAAGTACACAACAAACTGAACTCGAACGAATTTCGGGCTTAACGCGCGAAGAAGCGAAAACGATCATCTTAGACCGGATGGAAAAAGAACTTTCTTATGAAACTGCGATGATGATTAAGGAAAGCGAAAATCGTGCGAAAGAGGAAGCTGACAAAAAAGCGAAAGAAATCCTATCGCTTGCAATCCAACGTTGCGCTGCTGACCATGTTGCGGAAACGACTGTATCGGTCGTCAATCTTCCAAATGATGAGATGAAGGGACGAATCATTGGACGTGAAGGCAGAAATATTCGTACCCTTGAAACTTTAACTGGGATTGATTTGATTATCGATGATACCCCTGAAGCTGTTATTCTTTCAGGCTTTGATCCTATTCGGCGTGAAACAGCCAGATTAGCACTTGAAAAGCTTGTTCAGGACGGACGTATTCACCCAGCGCGAATTGAGGAAATGGTCGAAAAATCCCGCCGGGAAGTGGATGAGTATATTCGGGAAGTGGGAGAACAAACCACCTTTGAAGTAGGTGTTCATGGCCTTCATCCAGATTTGATCAAGATATTGGGGCGGTTAAAATTCCGTACAAGTTATGGTCAAAATGTCTTAAAACACTCGATGGAAGTCGCCCAGCTTTCAGGCTTGCTTGCTGCTGAGCTCGGTCAGGATGAAATGCTGGCAAGACGTGCCGGCTTGCTCCATGACATCGGTAAAGCGATTGACCACGAGGTAGAGGGCAGCCACGTAGAAATTGGAGTGGAACTTGCCACAAAATACAAGGAGCACCCAGTGGTTATCAATAGTATTGCCTCACATCATGGCGATACTGCGCCAACTTCGATCATTGCTGTGTTAGTTGCCGCTGCTGATGCTTTATCAGCTGCCAGACCAGGCGCACGAAGTGAGACGCTGGAAAACTATATCCGCCGGCTTGAGAGACTTGAAGAGATTTCGGAATCCTATGAGGGTGTGGAAAAATCCTATGCCATCCAAGCAGGTCGTGAAATCCGGATTATCGTCAGACCGGATGCTATTGATGATTTGGCGGCACATCGCTTGGCACGTGATATTCGCAAGCGTATTGAAGATGAACTGGATTATCCAGGCCATATTAAAGTGACAGTAATTCGTGAAACCCGAGCTGTAGAATACGCAAAATAAGCGGTGCATCTGCACCGCTTTCGTTATTTCTAATGATCGATGCGAACAAACTTAATTTTATTAATGAAAGGGTATATAGATGAACTTACTATTTATCGGCGACGTTGTCGGATCATCAGGAAGGGATATGGTAAAAGAGTATTTACCTAAATTAAAGGAAAAATATAGCCCGCAGATAACCATTATAAATGGAGAAAATGCTGCAGGAGGAAGGGGAATTACTAAAAAAATTTACCGTCAGTTTCTCGAACAAGGTGCACAAGCGATAACGCTTGGGAATCATGCGTGGGACAACCGGGAAATTTTTGAGTTTATTGATGACGCAAAGTATTTAGTCCGGCCGGCAAACTTTCCTAAAAGTACACCAGGAAAGGGACTTGTTTTTATCAAAATGAATCAAGTCGAGGTAGCGATCATTAATTTACAAGGCCGTACCTTTATGAATCCAATCGATTGTCCATTTCAGAAGGCGGACGAACTGATTTCAATTGCCAAGGAAAGGACCCCTTTTATCTTTGTTGACTTTCATGCTGAAGTCACGAGTGAAAAACAGGCTCTCGGCTGGTATCTTGATGGTAAAGTGTCCGCGGTCGTCGGGACGCATACACATGTTCAAACGGCAGATCATCGGATTTTGCCAGGTGGAACCGCTTATCTCACAGATGTCGGGATGACAGGGCCGTATGATGGCATTCTCGGGATGGAGAGGTCTGCAGTATTAAAACGATTCCTTACCAGTCTTCCAGTCCGCTTTGAGGTGCCTACTGGCGGCAGAAACCAATTAAGCGCTGTAACGATAGAATTGGATTCCAAAACAGGCCTTGCTAAAAAGATTGAACCAATTCTGATTAATGATGATCATCCGTTTTATTCATAATAGAGGTGTCAGCCACTATGTAAGAAACAAACATAGTCGTCTGACGCCTTTTTTTGTCCAAGCCGGAATATGTCTATTGTCTCTTGAATATAGTAGGAGTGGAATGATATATACCTGATTTGTTCATGATACTGCTCATGCGGAATCGGGATTTTACAAGGGGGAGCTAGGAATGGAAATATTAAAAGTTTCAGCAAAATCTAATCCTAATTCTGTAGCTGGTGCACTTGCCGGAGTTCTGCGTGAAAGAGGTGCGGCAGAAATACAGGCAATTGGCGCGGGTGCATTGAATCAAGCCGTAAAGGCAGTAGCCATTGCTCGAGGATTTGTAGCACCTAGCGGAGTTGATTTAATTTGTGTCCCGGCATTTACCGATATTTTAATTGACGGGGAAGAACGCACAGCTATAAAGTTAATTGTAGAGCCACGCTAAAAACAATAAAATCCAAGCGAAGAACACGACGCAAAAATTTAAAAATGGCTGCCTGGTTGTTTATAACAAGCAGGTTTTTTTCATGCATGGTTAGGTTCCTCCCTTTTTTAGTTAATAAGAAATTATAAAATTTTTCCGAATTTTATAATTTCTTATGTCGCATAAATTCAACTACGCCTCTGTCTTCATCCTTAAGGACTCGTCAGTCGGCGAGTTTTCATTTTGGAAAATAATCGAGTTGCACGAAAAAATATTATTCTACAATAAAACTTTCTGTTTTAAAATGAAGGGATTATTTGCTATAAAAATGAAGGGGAAAATATTTAAGAATATAGGTTTCTCCCATTTGTTTAGGCTAAAAATCTCGCAAACCAAAGTGCTGATTTAAAATTATAAAAAAATATTCATATTTTAGACAATATTTCAGGCAGAAGGGTTGCATTTTTTTTAACATAGGTCTAGAATTGAAAGCGTTTAGAGGTGGCCTTAATTCTAGTAAATTCTCTATTTTTAACAATGTTATGTTAATTTTTAGCGAATTGCTCGGAAATGTGCTACTCTAATACATGATTCAAGCTACTTATTTTTTACATATCCAAAGGGGTGTAACTAATGATCAATCAACTTTCATGGAAAGTTGGCGGACAACAAGGGGAAGGTATTGAAAGTACGGGGGAAATCTTTGCAATTGCACTGAATCGCCTGGGATATTACTTGTATGGTTATCGTCACTTTTCATCACGTATTAAAGGCGGTCATACCAACAACAAGATCAGAGTAAGTACGACACAAGTTCGTTCTATTTCTGATGACCTTGATATCCTTGTGGCATTCGACCAGGAAACTATTGATTTAAACTACAAAGAGCTACATAGCAATGGGGTTATTCTTGCAGATGCAAAATTTAATCCGAAAAAACCTGAAGACACGCAAAGCTCATTATATGCCGTTCCATTTACGGAAATTGCAACAGAATTAGGAACTTCATTAATGAAAAACATGGTAGCGATTGGTGCTACTTCAGCTATTTTGGATTTAGATATTCACGTATTTGAAGAAGTAGTTCGTGAGATTTTTGGCAAAAAAGGGGATCAGGTTGTTGCCAAGAACATGGATGCGATTAATGCTGGTTTCAGCTATACGAAAGAGAAAATGGATGGTAAGGTTCCAACCATGCAGCTTGAAAAAGCAGACGGTAAACACCGTATGTTTATGATTGGCAACGATGCCATCGCGTTAGGCGCACTTGCCGGCGGCTGCCGTTTCATGGCTGCCTATCCGATTACACCAGCATCTGATATTATGGAATATTTAATCAAAAAATTACCGGCACTCGGCGGTGCGGTTATCCAAACGGAGGACGAAATTGCCGCATGTACGATGACTATTGGTGCTGCTTACGGCGGCGTTCGTGCCCTGACAGCTTCATCAGGCCCTGGACTATCATTAAAAACGGAAGCAATTGGTCTTGCTGGTATAACCGAAGTGCCGATTGTCATTGTTGATACGCAAAGAGGTGGTCCTTCTACTGGTCTGCCGACAAAGCAAGAACAATCTGACCTTATGGCAATGATTTACAGCACTCATGGTGAAATTCCAAAAATCGTGATTGCTCCAAGCACGGTTGAAGAGGCATTCTATGATACTGCTGAAGCCTTTAACCTTGCCGAGGAATATCAATGCCCTGTTATTGTTCTATCTGATTTACAATTGTCTCTTGGTAAACAAACGGTGGAACCGCTTGATTTTTCCAAAGTAGAAATTCGCCGCGGTAAACTCGTGACAGAAGAACTTCCAGAGATTCCAAACAAAGGTTACTTTAAACGCTATGAAGTAACAGAGGATGGCATTTCACCACGTACTATCCCTGGGATGAAGAACGGTATTCACCATGTTACCGGGGTTGAACACGCGGAAACTGGTAAACCTTCTGAATCGGCAGCAAACCGGATTCAGCAAATGGATAAACGGTTACGTAAAATTGAAAATATTCATTTCAAAACACCTGTATATAAAAATGCACCACATGAAGAGGCTGATTTATTAATCGTTGGTTTTAACTCTACTCGAGGTGCTATTGAAGAAGCGATGGATCGGCTTGCAAAGGATGGATTGAAAGTAAACCATGCTCATGTCCGTTTAATTCACCCATTCCCAACAGACGAATTGCTTCCGCTTGTTCGTTCTGCGAAGAAGGTACTGGTAGTTGAAAATAATGCTACAGGTCAATTGGCCAATATTTTAAAAATGAATGTAGGCTATGCCGATAAAATTACGAAATTTGTTAAATACGATGGCAATCCATTCCTGCCTCATGAAGTACATTCAAAATGTAAGGAGTTGTTCTAAATGGCCACTTTTAAAGATTTTCGAAATGATGTAAAACCTAACTGGTGTCCTGGCTGTGGGGACTTCTCTGTACAGGCAGCGATTCAACGGGCAGCGGCGAATGTCGGCTTGGAACCGGAAAACTTGGCTGTCATTTCTGGTATTGGCTGTTCCGGTCGTATTTCAGGATATATTAATTCTTACGGCTTCCATGGAATCCATGGTCGTTCTCTGCCAATTGCTCAGGGAGTAAAAATGGCCAATCGTGATTTGACCGTTATTGCATCCGGCGGTGATGGTGATGGTTATGCTATTGGTATGGCTCATACGATTCATTCCATCCGCCGTAACATCGATATTACTTATATCGTAATGGATAACCAAATTTATGGCTTAACAAAGGGGCAAACATCGCCACGTTCAGCAGTAGGTTTTAAAACAAAATCTACACCAATGGGTTCCATCGAACAAGCTGTTCATCCGATGGAAATGGCGCTAACTGCCGGAGCAACGTTTGTTGCCCAAGGTTTTTCAACTGATCTAAAAGAACTTGTAGCTTTGATCGAAGCGGGGATTAAACATAAAGGTTTCTCTTTAATCAACGTGTTTAGTCCATGTGTTACTTATAATAAAGTCAACACGTATGATTGGTTTAAAGAAAACTTAACGAAATTAAGTGATATTGAAGGCTATGACCCCGCAAACCGTGAAATGGCCATGCAAACATTGATGAAGCATAATGGCTTGGTAACAGGGCTTATCTACCAAAATAAAGAGCATCCTTCTTATCAAGAGTTAGTTCATGGATACTCTGAAGCTCCATTAGCAAAAGCAGACCTAAGCCTTAACCAAGAACACTTTGATAAATTAGTGGCAGAATTTATGTAATATTATCTATACTGAGAGTCCCGGGATGATATGGTCCCGGGATTTTCTATTGTTTTCAAGCAATGAAACCTTTATACTATTATAATGTGCAGATGTGCCTTTTTCACGTTGCTTATGAAAAGTTTGTGTTAATGGTTATTTTGCAAAGAAAGGAGTTTTTTCATACATGAATGAAAAACAACGTTTAGAAAGTCAGCAAGTAAATACGGCTAATTCTTCGGACAAAAAATCCGCTAAGGATTATAGCAAGTATTTTACCAAAATCATTACAGCGCCTTCATTAAAAGATGCTAAAAAACGCGGTAAAGAAGAAGTTCAATACCATAATGATTTTGTAATCCCCGAAGAATTTAAAGGCTTGGGAAAGGGACGGAAATTCTATATTCGTACGTATGGCTGCCAAATGAATGAGCATGATACGGAAGTTATGGCTGGCATCTTTTTGGCATTGGGATATGAACCTACAGATCGGACTGAGGATGCCAATGTTATCCTGCTTAACACATGTGCCATTCGAGAAAATGCCGAGAATAAAGTTTTTGGTGAATTGGGTCATTTAAAGGCATTAAAAATGGAGAACCCAGACTTATTACTTGGTGTCTGTGGCTGTATGTCACAGGAAGAATCTGTTGTTACCAAAATTTTAAAAACATACCAACATGTTGATATGATTTTTGGAACCCATAATATCCACCGTCTGCCATACATTTTAAATGAAGCTTACATGTCTAAGGAAATGGTGGTGGAAGTATGGTCTAAGGAAGGGGACGTTATTGAAAACCTTCCAAAAGAACGCCGCGGTCATATTAAGGCATGGGTAAATATTATGTATGGCTGTGATAAATTCTGTACGTATTGTATCGTTCCTTATACACGCGGAAAAGAGCGCAGCCGCCGTCCAGAGGAAATTATCCAGGAGGTCCGTCAACTGGCGGCTCAGGGTTATAAGGAAATAACACTTCTAGGTCAAAACGTAAATGCTTACGGGAAAGACTTTGAAGATATTCAATATGGTCTTGGTGATTTAATGGATGAAATCCGGAAAATCGATATTCCTCGGGTGCGGTTTACAACAAGCCATCCACGCGACTTTGATGACCGTCTGATTGAAGTTCTTGCAAAGGGTGGAAACTTGATGAATCATATTCATCTGCCAGTACAATCAGGCTCAACAGAAGTCTTGAAAATTATGGCTCGAAAATATACAAGAGAACAATATTTAGAGCTTGTCAGAAAAATCAAAGCCGCGATTCCGGATGTTGCCTTAACAACGGACATTATCGTCGGTTATCCAAACGAAACCGACGAACAATTTGAAGAGACGCTTTCACTTTATCGGGAAGTCGGCTATGAAACAGCGTATACGTTTATTTATTCCCCTAGGGAAGGAACACCAGCGGCGAAAATGGAAGACAATGTTCCGATGGAAGTCAAGAAGGAACGCTTACAGCGTCTAAATAACCTCGTGAATGAGCTTTCTGCTGAAGCAATGAAAAAATACGAGGGTCAAATTGTTGAAGTCTTGGTTGATGGGGAAAGCAAGAACAATCCGGATGTCCTTGCAGGTTACACAACGAAAAACAAGCTAGTAAACTTTATCGGACCTAAATCAGCAATTGGCAAAATTGTCAAGGTGAAAATTACAGAAGCGAAAACCTGGTCTTTAAATGGAGAAATGGTAGAAGAAATAGAACCAGCTGAGGTGAAATAAGGTGGCGAAATATACAAAAGACGATATCGTCGCTCGTGCTGCGGAATTAGCACGAATGATTGCGGAAACGGATGAAGTGGACTTTTTTAAGCGAGCAGAAGCCCATATTCATGAAAATCCAAAGGTGAAAACATTAATTGCTGATATCAAAGGACTGCAAAAACAAGCAGTCAATCTTCAGCATTACGGCAAACTGGAAGCTTTAAAAAAGGTTGAGGAAAAAATTGCGGAAATTGAAAAGGAATTGGATGAGATCCCCATTGTTCAGGAATTTAAGCAATCACAGCTTGAAGTCAATGAACTGCTGCAACTCATTGCTTCAACCATTTCCAATACGGTAACGGACGAAATCATTATTTCTACCGGTGGCGACGTCTTGCGCGGCGAAACTGGCGCTAGCATCAAAAGCGGCGGTTCATGTGACGGTCACGGAGATTGTGACCACGAACATTAATCATGTAAACCAGGCTGTTAAAAGCCTGGTTTATTTTCATCTCCCAGCATATTCTGCCTAATGATGAAGCGGAACACCTCTATTTATCCTGCATAAAATGTCTTGACTAAACTTTTAGCCAGTATTTAGAAAAAAATCAACTCACACTAGTCTAGACATTCGCATAGGATGAAATGAAACAGAAATGAGGAGGTTCGCGCGAAATGGGAGAATACAGAGAGATATTTGCGAAGGCCGTAGTCGCGAAAGGACGTAAATATACTCAGTCCAATCATACGATTAGCCCGGCACATAATCCATCGAGCATACTTGGCTGTTGGGTTATCAACCATAAATACAACGCGAAAAAAGTTGGCAAAACAGTAGAGATCCATGGCTCCTATGACATCAACGTTTGGTACTCTTTTAATGATAATACCAAAACAGAGGTTGTTACCGAACGTGTTCAATATACCGATGTCATTAAGTTAAAGTATCGTGACAACGATAGCCTGGATGATAACGAAATTGTCGCTAAAGTACTGCAGCAGCCCAATACCTGCGAAGCGGTTATTTCCCCGAACGGCAACAGAATTATCGTCCATGTAGAAAGGGAGTTCCTCGTCGAAGTCATCGGAGAGACAAAGGTTTGTGTTCGTGTCAATCCGGATGGCTGTAAAGAAGAGGAAGAAGATTGGGGAATGGATGTTGACGATGAAGAATTCGAAGAACTAAACCCGGATTTCCTTGTCGGCGGTGAAGAAGAATAATGATAACTAGGAGGTTTTTGCTTCCTAGTTTTTTTCATGTATGGAAAAGTGGAGCCAGGAATTATCCCTAGCCCATTTTACGATTAAACAGATTTGTTCAATTTTTAAGTCTGCTCATCTTCAGATAACTGCTTTTGAAATGTCTCTATAAAGCGGAGTGCACTTTTTGACAGATAACGATCCTTAAGCCATATAACTGCTGATTCTGATTCAATGGCACTGTCCTCAATTTCTATGACTTTTAATTGATTTGTTGGAAATGAAAGCAAAGTGTATTTAGGGAGAATGGCAGCACCAACCTCCGCTCTAACTAACGAAAGAAGCATTGCAGCATCGGGACATTGACAAACAACATTTGGAATCAAATCGCGACTTCTAAAACGATTGATTACCAGTTCAAACAATCCAACCCCTTTTATCCGATGTAAAAGCATTAATGGCAAATCAGCTATCTCCTCCAATTTCATTTTTTTAACATTTGACCAGGTCTCTGGTATAACTAAAACAAAACGATCTTTTGGAAGTGAAAGCACCGAAAAATCATTAAGGTCTAATGGAAGACGAACAATAGCAAGTTCTACGTCCCGGTTTCTTACATAGCTCGCTAAGAGAGAAGAATCTCCTTCATGTAGCCTAATAGTCACTAATGGGTAACGTTCTCGAAAAAATTTAATCCTTTCTGGTATAAAAGAAAAGCAAGTTTTTACTGAACCAATTGATAAAAGCCCTTTCAAACCATCTCCAACTTCTTTAACTTCGGAAACAGTGTCTTCAAATCGTTGTAAAAGATCTTGGGATTTTTCAAATAATATTTTTCCGGCTTCAGTTAATTCAATAGTTTTCCCATTACGTTCCAATAAAGTAACGCCAAGTTCTTGTTCTAACAATTTTAACTGCTGACTTAAGGGTGGCTGAGCCATATGTAGTTTTTTGGCCGCTCGCGTGATTTGCCCTTCTTGGGCAATGGTTGAGAAATAACGAAGCTGTTTTAGATCCAATTATATTCCTCCTTTTCCATTATATATATGTTTTTCGTATGTTAAACCAATTTTTTTTGTATTTTTCATATATGATAACACATGTTAAAGTAATATTGTAAGCAAAATTCAGATTATTCTATAATTTAAGCGGTTACATTTTTACTTTTTGAATATCATTACTAATTACTAATGGTCATAACTGCTTAAAAAAAGATTTGAAAGGAGAAATGGAAAGAATGCCAGCAAAAACAGGAAAACAGTATATTGAAAGAGTAGACCAAGCTCAAGCAAACATTTGGATTGATGGGGAGCAAATAAAAGGAAAGATATCAGAGCATCCAGCTTTTAAAGGAGTAATGAAGTCACAGGCTGAATTGTACGATATGCAACACGATCCCGACAAGAAGGATTATATGACGTATACATCGCCAACCTCAGGTGACCCGGTTGGTACATCCTATATTACACCAAGTACTAAAGAAGACTTGGAGAAACGACGGAAAATGATTCAAGAATGGGCAAAATTTAATGGGGGGATGATGGGACGTTCGCCTGACTATATTAACACAGGAATTATGGCCTATGGAAATGCATCAGAAATGTTCGGGAAACAGGACCCGTTTTATGCAAAAAATATGCAGGAATACTATGAATATTGCCGGGAAAATGACATTTCTTTAACTCATACCTTAATACAGCCGCAAGTGAACCGGGCAGTTAATTCTGCACAATTGTCTGATCCATATATTGCAGCAAGAATTGTTAAAAAGACATCTGAAGGGGTTGTCATTCGCGGAGCCAGACTTTTAGCAACACAAGGCGGAATGACAAATGAAATCATGGTATTTCCATCGACCTTATTAAAGCAAGTAGAAGAGGAGAATCCCTATGCCTATGCATTTGCCATTCCAAATAATACTCCAGGTTTAAAATTTATCTGTCGTGAATCTTTTGATTATGGGAAGTCCAATTTTGATCATCCGCTCGGATCACGTTTTGAGGAAATAGATGCGATTGTCGTATTTAATGATGTCGTTGTACCTTGGAATCGCGTTTTTGCTTTGGGTGATGTGGGAGTGTGCAACCAGGCCTACAATGAAAGTAATGCTGTCGTTCATATGACCCACCAGGTTGTGTCTAAAAACATCATGAAAACGGAATTTGTTCTTGGAATTCTGCAGTCACTGGTTGAGACCATTAATATTGGACAATTTCAACATGTCCAAGAAAAGATGTCTGAAGTAATTATTACCTTAGAAACGATGAAAGCATATGTGATTGCTGCAGAAGCAAATGCAAAGGTTGACAAATGGGGAGTGATGACACCTGACTTTACTCCATTGAATATTGCACGCCACTATTTCCCTAAGATTTATCCAAGATTTAGTGAAATTATGCAGCTATTGGGGGCTAGTGGCTTGATGGCGATTCCAAATGAAGCCGATTTTAATTCTGAAATCCGTCCTGACTTGGATAAGTATTTACAAGCAGCAAATGGTGATGCCTATAACCGCGTAAGACTTTTCCGTCTTGCATGGGATGTTTGTATGAGTGCATTCGGATCAAGACAAACACTTTATGAGCGTTTCTTCTTTGGGGATCCAGTAAGAATGGCAAGCAATTTATACAATGGTTATCCGAAACAGGGGTATGTCGACCGTATAAAGGATTTTTTAAATAGATCCGAGTTGACACAAGACTCTGAGATTAAGCTCTAAAAAATACGAGAATAGTAGGGACACGTAATTGAAAAGATATTGCCCATAATGAAATGAAGAAGTCCCTATTTTATCTAAAAATTTTTAATGGAGGCTTTTTTAATAATGGATGATCGTATGTTTAGAAATGCTATGGGGAAATACGTAACAGGAGTAACGATTGTTACGACAGAATTAGATGGAGAAGTTCATGGTATGACTGCCAATGCATTTATGTCAGTCTCCTTAAATCCAAGATTGGTATTAATCTCCATTAGTGAAAATGCAAAGATGCTGGGTAAAATCAATGCCTCAAAAAAATTCGCTGTCAATATATTGTCGGAGGATCAGAAGGAAATTTCTATGCTGTTTGCCGGACAAATCAAAGAAAAACGAGAGATTGAATTTGACCGCTTGGGAGAGCTGCCGGTCATTAGGGAATCGTTAGCGAACATTAGCTGCAAAGTATATAGCCAACATGTTGAAGGGGATCATACACTATTTGTCGGTGAAGTAACGGATCTTGTTCTTCGCGATGGAGATCCGTTAACATTTTATGAAGGGAAATATTGTGAAATAGCCAAACTGGTTGACATTAATTAAGAGGAGGTGAAAGGGATGGAAATCATTCATATTCAGCATCCTATTTCGGAAACTTTGAAGAACCAAATGGCACCATGTGCCCTTGCATTAGGATTTTTTGATGGAGTTCATAAGGCACACCAGAAATTATTGCAAACAACGAAGGAAATTGCTGAACGTAATCAAATCATCTTTGCCGTAATGACCTTTTTTCCGCATCCTCGTGAGATTATTAATCCAAAGCTGAAGATGAGATATTTAACGCCAATGGTCAGCAAAGAAGAGCGTTTTCTTGAGATGGGGGTTGAAAAGTTGTTTGTTGTCCAATTTGATCCTTACTTTTCATCCCTTTCACCCGAAGAGTTTGTTGAACATTATATTATTGGGGTCAAATGCAGGCATGTTGTTGCTGGATTTGATTACCATTATGGGCGAATGGGAAAAGGGGATATAGAAATGTTAACAAACTACGGTAAAGGTAATTTTTCGGTAACAATGGTTTCAAAACTGGAATACGAAGGTAAGAAAATAAGTTCCACGGCAATTCGAGAATTACTTTCCCTAGGAAACGTCCAAACAATTCCTCATTTTCTTGGCGATTATTATGTGGTAAGCGGGCAGGTACAACAGTCCTCCATCTATTACAAAAACCATCAGTTCTTAAAAATTTTGATTGATCAATACAGGTCTCCTTCACCTAGTGTGTATAAAGTGATCGTAGAATTAGAAGGAAAACGATATTGGGGTATCTGCCACCAAATCTCGCTAATAAATAACTATGTTTCATTATTAGTACATGTATCAAATTGTTTTATCAATGCCCATCAAAAACGGGTAAAAGTCATTTGGCTTGAAAAAATTTTTGGAAAACAAAAGGAAGTTTTTGATATGGGCAAATATTTAGATTACGATGAGTTAATTATTTAAGAGGAACAAAAAAAGGAAGACGTTTTGTTAAGTCTTGCCGTGGACTTTCCTACAAATATTTCTTTTGTTTCTCTATCGATATCATATTTTTTGACTGAAAACTATGAAATATGTAAACCAGTAGAAGCAATAGAAGGAATAAGGAAGAATATCCGAACATTGCACTGTACCCCGCTTTACCGGCAATCCATCCGAGTAACGGTGACCCTAAAGCCATACCCAAATCCATTCCTGTTAGAATCATGGCATTAGCCGTTCCTTTATTATTCGGACCGGCTTGACTTACCGCCCATGATTGTAAGGTCGGTTGCAAAACTCCATATGAAAGTCCGTAAAAAAAAGCGGAAAGTAATAATATCGTGACATTGTTTGTTATTCCTAAAAGTAACAGTGCAGCTATTCCAAATAAGCATGCTGGAAAAACTAAAATTTTATGCCCCAAGCGATCAAACACAATGCCAGAAATAGGTCTAATGATAATCATCATCACCATAAAAACAAGAAAGAACAAAGAGATTTTTGTACCAAGTCCGGATTCTTTACCAAGACCGTCGATGAAATTAAAAACTCCACCAAATGTTATGCATAGAAAAAAACTAAAATGGATGGCAGCAATATCTTTTTATCAAAAATATAATCAATCATGGCTTCTTTTCTAGAAATTGGAACGGTTTCCGGCATTAGGGTATATGAAGGCTTTGTTTGCATAGATAGGAAGCATCCGAAAATCAAAAGTTCGACAATGAGTGAAAATAATAGAACGTACAGAAATGAAAACGAATGAAAAATAGCAATTGTCGCTGCTGGAGCAAGACTGGCTCCCAAGCTGGTAGCCATACCAAAAAAACCAATACCCTCACCAAGCCGTTTCTTTGGAATAATGGTAGTAGCTAATGTAGCCAGTAATGTAGTAATTATCCCGAAGCCGATGCCTGGTAAAACTCTTAAGGAAATCAAAATGGGAATGGAATAGTTATTTATACTGAAAGAAATACATCCAAAAATCCCTATTAAAGTATAGATAATAGATTTCTTTATTTCAAGCTTTGGCAGGAATACGCTTATAAATGGGCGGGTAACGATCGCAGCAAACATAAAGGCAGTCGTCATCGTTCCACCCAGTATTGGGCTACTCTTCATTTGGGTTATAAATATCGGAAACCCTGCGTTTAACATATGTAAGTCGAAGAAAAAAAGAAAAGTAGTAAAAACGATGAAAATAAAAGATTTAGTCCATAACTTTGGTATCTTCCCGGTCATGTTCTATCCTTCTTTCTAAAAGTAATAAATTTTCATATTGAAAGGGTGTATCAAAATGATAAGAAAAAATTTTGATATTGTGCGTTTGCACCATGCTGAAATTACGGTGACTGATTTAGAGCAGTCGCGGGAGTTTTACTGTGAAGGTTTAGGCTTAATAGAAACTGAGTCGGATAAAAATCATATTTATTTAAGAGCTTTAGAGGATGCAAATCACCATTGTCTGGTCTTAACAAAAGGAAACCAGGCCAGTTTAAAACATATTGCCTACCGAGTAAGCCAGGATCAAGATCTGGATATGCTGGATGAATTATTCACTGAATTAGGCGTGAATAAACGCTGGGTCGCCCCAAGTGAAGAGTGGGGACAAGGTCGCGCACTTAGAATTCAGGATCCAGGAGGCATCCCCGTTGAATTTTTCTTTGAAATGGAAAAAGCGGATCGGATGCTGCAAAAATATCACCTCCAGGGCAACGTTAAAATTAAGCGGATTGATCATGCAAATTGTTTAGTTACAAATATCGGAGAACTGTATGATTGGTATAGTAATCACTTAGGCTTTAAAACATCTGAATTTACCGTAAACGGACATGGGAAAGAGGAAAATATCTGGGCTGCATGGATGCATAGAAAACCCAGCGTTCATGACCTTGCACTTATCAGCGAAAAAGGCCCGCGCTACCATCATACGGGATTTTGGCTGGATGACGCGAAAGCAATTTTAGATGCATGTGATCATATTGCTTCATTAGGCTATTATGCTAACATAGAGCGGTCACCGGGAAGACATGGGACTTCAAATGCCTTTTTTGTCTACCTAAGAGACCCGGACGGCAATAGAATTGAATTATATACAGGTGATTATTTTACCAATGATCCTGATTGGAAACCAATCAAGTGGCATTTGGATAATCCACAAAGGGCGACATTCTGGGGAGCACTCCCGCCTGACAGCTGGAAAAAAGAAGCGGTCCCAGTTGAAGACATTCTTACTGGTCAACTGCTTCCGATTGAATCCATTAAACGGTATGAAAAAGCATAGGCAGTTTCTACAGGGAGCCCCAAAATAGTGGCTCCTTTTAATGGTTTCAATGAATTATGGATATGATTAAAAAACTCAAAGTAAATAAAAATCATATATGATTTTTTGAATAATTTTATTGAAATCGTATATGATTTGGTATATGATTTAATTGTATAAAAAATATCGGCTCTTTGTAAAGAGTATTATATTTTTTTACCTCAATTAGTCTGAAAATATATAAAATTTAAACAAAGGAAGGGAATGGCCATGTTTGAAGATGTAAAAAAACGTTTAAGAGGATCAATTGCCCCAGTTATTACCCCATTTAATGAAGATGAGTCGATTGACTTTAAAACAATGAGTGATTTGATTAACTGGCAAATTGAAAGCGGCAGCCACGCTATTTCAGTTACAGGTACTTCAGGTGAACCAAGCTCTTTAACAGTTAAAGAACGGGAACAGGTTATGGAGAATGCAGCCAAAACCATTAATGGAAGAGTTCCATTTGCCCCAGGAACCGGATCTGTCAATCATCAAGAAGCACTTCATTTAACAAAGGTCGCACAAGAGCTCGGTGCAGATGCTGCCATGGTTATTGTTCCTTACTACATCAAGCCATCACAGCATGCCCTATATAAACATTTTAGGACGATTGCAAATTCAGTAGATATTCCGATTATTATTTACAATATTCCCGGACGTACAGCAGTAAATCTTGAAATTAACACATACAAAAGATTAGTAGAAGATTGTCCAAATATTATTGGAGCTAAGGAATCTAATAAAGATTTTGAACATGTCAACCGCGTTTTATTAAATTGCGGTAGAGATTTCCTCTTATATTCCGGTATTGAACTTTTATGTTATCCAATGCTGACGATAGGCGGTGCAGGTTCCATAAGTGCCACAGCAAACGTTGTACCGGCTCAAGTGGCAGAAATGCACAATGCTTGGGAAGCAGGAAATTACGAAAGAGCTCTTGAACTTCACTATGAACTGATGCCATTAAATGATATTTTGTTCGCGGATACTAACCCAGCTCCAGTGAAGGCTGCGCTTGGAATGATGGGTAAAATAAAACCGGTATTACGTAAACCGATGAATTTGTCGACACAGGAACTTCAAGATAAAATTCGTGAAGTGCTAAAGAAATACATTGAATTACCGGATCACCAGCCTTCAAGATAGTTAAATACATTATTCGCTGGATAAACCTCCTAGATTACTAGTGAGGTTTATCTGATACAAAAATAAAGGACGTGAAAAAGATGGATACTCAAATAAAGGATTTAAAAGATACGGCCATTCATAAGCGGGTTGAAGATGTTAAATTGTATATCAATGGTGCATTTGTTGATGCCGAAAACGGTCTTACCTTTGAAAATATTAATCCTTTTACAAATCAGTTAAACAATTATGTTGCTGAAGGACGTGCAGCAGATATGGATAAGGCAGTAGCAGCAGCAAAATACGCCTTTGAAAAAGGGCCATGGGGCACCATGAAGGTGGCAGAGCGGATGAGATATATTAATCGGATTGCAGATTTAATCGATGAGGAAATCGGGGAAATTGCCACTTTGGAATCCTTGGATACTGGCCTGCCAATTAGTCAAACAAGAAATCAAGCTGCTCGTGCAGCAGAAAATTTTCGCTTTTATGCAAGAATGGTTCAAGCAAAATTACATGGCGAAGCCTATCCGGTTGATAATGAGTTTCTAAACTATACAATATATAAACCACTAGGAGTAGTTGGTCTTATTACACCATGGAATGCACCATTTATGCTTGAGACTTGGAAAGTAGCACCGGCATTAGCGACTGGTAATACAGTCATTTTAAAACCAGGTGAGTTATCTCCATTAACAGCGAACAAACTTGCCGAAATTATTGATAAAGCCGGGCTTCCAAATGGAGTATTAAATGTGGTCCACGGATTTGGTGAGATTGCAGGAGCCAGACTAGTTGAACACCCTGATGTGAAAGCAATTTCCTTTACAGGTGAAACAACTACCGGATCGACCATTATTAGGAATTCAGCGGATACATTAAAGAAGACTTCCATGGAGTTGGGCGGAAAATCTCCTTTAATTGTTTTCGATGATGCTGACTTGGATCGTGCACTTGATGCGGCGATTTGGGGAATTTTCTCCTTTAATGGTGAACGCTGCACATCAAATGCCCGCGTTTTCCTTCATAAAAATATTAAAGATAAATTCGTTGCGGCACTTAAAGAAAGAGTAGCCAATATTAAGATTGGTGACCCAATGGATCCTTCCACGGAACTTGGGCCTCTAATTGGAAAAGAACACTTCGATAAGGTAAGAAGTTATATTGAACTTGCGAAGGAAGAGGGCTGTGAAGTGGTTCAGGGAATAGTGCCTGAAGAAGTAAAAGCGGGAAATTTTGTACCTCCGACCCTTCTATTAAATGCAAAGAATAGCATGAGAGTGTGCCAGGAAGAAATTTTTGGTCCGGTTATGGCTGTCATTGAATTTGAAACGGAAGAAGAAGTAATTGCCGCTGCAAATGATGTCAAGTATGGCCTGGCAGGATTTGTCTGGACAAGTGATATTAAACGAGGCCACCGTATTGCTCATGCTGTAGAGGCTGGCATGATTTGGATTAATGCACAGAATGTAAGGGACCTTCGCATTCCATTTGGCGGTACGAAGGCCAGTGGAATTGGGAGAGAAGGAGGCCACTATGCCATCTTTGAATTCTATACAGAGCCAAAGGTCATTCATGTTGCTTTAGGAGATCACTATATTCCACAGTTCGGTAAAGCGAAGAATTAATCGCAAGCTATTATTATTTTTGGGGAAAAGTTTATGAAAATAGTAATCGGAGGGTCGCTAAATGGATTTTAATATTATTCGCATTGCCAGAGTTGTTATTAATGTAAGTGATTTAGATCGCTCACGCGAATTTTACGTAAATGCCCTAGGCTTTGTTGAAACAGAAAGTGATGATCAGCATATTTATCTTCGGGGGTTGGAAGAACATGTCCATCATAGTTTAGTATTAAAGAAATCCGATAAATTAGGGGTTCATGCCCTTGGTTATAAAGTTGTAAAGGAAGAGGATTTAGATAAGTTAGCAGCTCTTTTTGAATCGAAAGGTTTGAAAACAAAATGGCTGGAGGAAGGCAGTCAACATGCAGTTGGAAGAGCCTTGCATGTACATGATGTTTCGGGAATGCCATTAGAGTTTTTTTGTAAAATGGAAGGCGCCGAGCGACTGTTGCAGCGATATGAGCTTTACCGTGGGGCAAGAATTCAGCGGATTGACCATGTAAACTGTTCAGTGACGGATGTTGAGAAAGCATATAATTTTTTCATGAATGAATTAGGTTTTGCTTGCTCCGAGTATACTGCTACAGGAGACGAGAAAATATGGGCTGCGTGGCTGCACCGCAAACAAGGTGTCCATGACCAGGCATTTATGAATGGGGAAGGTCCCAAACTCCATCATATTGGCTTCTGGCTCCCTGATCCGTTAGCCCTTATTCACTGCTGTGATGTTCTTGCTTCACTTGGCTACGGGGATAATATTGAAAGAGGGCCGGGACGCCACGGGCTTTCAAACGCCTTTTTCCTTTATTTACGGGACCCGGATGGGTACCGCATCGAGCTTTATAATGGCGATTATTTGACAAGTGATCCAGATTTCAAACCAATTCGCTGGGATTTGGATGATCCAAGACGTCAAACCTTCTGGGGGCATAAAGCTCCTGACAGCTGGTTTAATGAAACCTCGCCATTTTTAGATATTGAAACAGGTGAACAAATTGCTATTTCCGAGGCGAAATTAGAAAAAGTTAAGCCAGAATTTATTTTATGATGCTGAATATGAGGTGTAGGGAATATAGGGTAGAACAATTGCCTCTGCCCGCTCCTCCTTTTTATCTTGCTATTTTAACAAAACAGAAAAGGAGTGAACATATTGAGTAAGGCGAGAGTCATGTTCTTCGGCAAAAGCCTTAATGAAGAGGTCAACGTGAATCCGGATAATAAAATATTTAACCATAACGGAAAATTATATGAGCTCAGCCAATTAAAATTGGCGTCACCTGTAACGGGCACTATTTATGGTACGCTTTTAAATTATAAAGATGAACTGGTTGCATTAGGGAAGGCTATTTTTGAACAACCGTATAAACAACCGCCGAAGGCGCCGATTCTTTATATAAAACCTATAAATACAATTAGCGGGCATGGGGCACCCATCCCTCTTCCAGCAGAAGTGTCGGAACTGGAAGTCGGAGCCTGCTTAGGGGTCGTAATCGGTCGAACGGCAACTCGGGTCAGCGAGGAGAATGCACTAAACTATGTGGAAGGGTTTACAGTTGTGAATGATGTGACTATACCGCACAGCAGTATATATCGCCCGGCCATTAGTCAGAAGGCCCGTGATGGTTTTTGCCCCGTCGGCCCTTGGGTGGTAGAACGAGAAGCCGTCAAAGATCCTGATAAATTGGGAGTAAGGGTATTTATTAATGGAGAATTGAAACAAGAAACTACCACTGCTAATCTGATCCGCCCCGTTTCAAAGCTGATTGCAGATGTAACGGAATTTATGACATTGGAAGCAGGCGATGTTATCCTTGTGGGAGTTCCGGAAAATGCCCCCTTAGTAACAGCAGGTGATCATATCCGTATCGAAATAACTGGTGTCGGCAGCTTAGATAATCATGTTGTTTGCGAACAAGACCTTATTGCGGGAGGTGTTTGTCAATGAAACGGGCAAGAGTAGCATATGCAGGAGCCATTCATGAGGCTGTCCCGGCAGAAAACGGTCTTAAGCTTAATGATGGCCGGATTGTAGAAGAAACGGAAGTTATTTGGCTTCCACCGGTAAAACCTCGAACTGTTTTTGCGCTAGGCTTAAATTATGCGGACCATGCAAAAGAATTGGCATTCAAGCCGCCAACGGAACCGCTGGTATTCCTAAAAGGACCAAAAACATTTATTGGTCACAAGGCACAGACAAGAAGGCCTGCTGATGCTACATATATGCATTATGAATGCGAGCTTGCAGTGGTAATTGGCCGTCACGCACGAAAAGTTAAGCGTGAAAATGCTTATGATTATATAGCAGGATACACTGTTGCAAATGATTATGCTATTCGTGATTACTTGGAAAACTATTACCGGCCCAATCTTCGGGTTAAGAACCGTGATACTTGCACCCCAATCGGTCCATGGTTTGTAGAAAAAGAGGATATCAAAGATCCTATGAATCTTACTTTAAGGACTTATGTTAATGGCGAAATGACACAACAAGGATCAACAAAGGATATGATTTTTGATATTCCTTCATTAATTGAGTATTTAAGCAGCTTTATGACATTAGATACGGGCGATATTATTCTTACGGGCACACCGGAAGGAGCGGTCGATACGAAGGTTGGCGATGAAGTTGTAACCGAAATTGAAGGGATTGGCAGACTGGTTAATACGATTGTAGGGGACGAAACATTTCATATCTCAAATTCTTTACAAAAAGCTGTTGCTAAATTGGACTATAATGGGCAGGAGTGATGGAATGCCCCATATTATTATTGAATATACTGACAATATTAAGTCGGAAGCTGATATTTCGAATCTATTAAAAAAGATTAATCATGTGTTTACTACAAGAAGCCATTTATTTCCCATTGGAGGTGTTCGTTCCCGGGCAATTGAACTTCATGATTATTGTGTGGCAGATGGGACTCAGGATGATGCATTTGTCCATGTTACAGTAAAAATCGGCGCCGGCCGTTCAGTGGAAGATAAAAAAGAAACCTGTGATACATTGTTTGAAGTTATCAAGGATCACTTTTTCGACCTTTATACAAAACGCTACTTGGCTTTGTCTCTGGAATTGGTTGAATTCAGTGAGGCAGGGACCTACAAGCATAATAATATTCACAAACGCTTTAAAAAAAGCTAACAGTTTTGTAAAGCAACTATTTATATAATCTGACAGCATCTTCATTAGTAAGGTGCTGTTATTTTGAAAAAACAAATTGAAATCATATATGATTTGATATAGTATATCATTATAATAAATAGACTGATAATTATGAATAATCTAAATTATATATAATGATTTAATTTATGTTAGCGCTCCCATACTACTACAAATAGTATTTTTACGTTAGTTTTGCCTTTTTAAAATGAAAAATGGCCCCAAAATTACCTTACATAATGATTTTCAGATAGGCTAATCTGTTTGAGTTAGGAGGATGAGGTAGTATGCTTCAAATTGCAAAAGGCAATCACTTTTATCCATTCCAACCAGATTTTGAAATGAATACAGGATACTATGTAGAATACAAGCAAATGGATATTGAAAATCATTCCACAGTTGTATTTTATCAATTCCAAATATGTGATGGTTTTGAAAATGAAATTTCTGTTATTCCAGATGGGTGTATTGACATATTAATTTCATGTAATAAGCAGATTCCCTCAGCAAATGTCTGCGGCAGTGTTTTAAAAACGAAACGGATTAAGGTTCAGACTGGCTGTGAATATTTTGGGGTCAGATTTGTGCCGGAACAAATGGCTAAGAATTCAAACTATACGATGAAAGAATTGGTTGAGCAAGAAATCCCCCTAAATGAAATCGTTTCAATAAATGAATCAGTAATTGAAAGATTAATCAAGGAAAACAGCTTTCAAAAGAGAATTTCCTTGTTCCATCAAATGTTTGACAGTATCTTTTTTCCTAATGAGTCAGCACCCAATATCGTAAGATACGCCTTAAATAAAATCTATTCTAGGAAAGGAAACATTAGTATCAATGAATTAGCGGATAAGATCGGATACTCCTCTAGATATTTACGTAAGAAATTTGAAGAGTCGGTTGGAATTTCCCCAAAATTATTTAGTCAGATTATTAGATTCCAGCATTCATTACACATGATATTAAAAGTAAATAATAATTCTGTAAATGATATTATTATGGAGAATGGATACTATGATCAGGCGCATTTGATTAATGAGTTCAGGAAATTTGGTTACCCATCACCTTATAAACTCCAAAAAAAGTCATCAAATACTTTCTTTTAAATCCGGACAATTCTCAAAGTCATATGAAATAAGCTATGATTAATTAGTTGAAAGGCACAACTAGAAAGATAAGCCAGTTGTGCCTTTAGTAATTATATAAGCAATACTGTATTCAAATTCTTTTTACGGCAAGATAAGGAACTTTTATAAAAGGGTGTTTCAGGGCTAGGTTACAGTTGCGTTTTTGGAAATATTATACTGTTTCATTTTCCGATATAATGTGTTTCGGCCAATATTAAGTTTTTCGGCAGTTTTTTTAATATTCCAGTTACATTCTTCTAACGTTTTTTTAATTAAGATATTTTCAGTATCCTTCAATGTACTTGAAATAATCAATTCATTTTCGGCTTCGAGCTGAAGATCTGAATATTGAATAATATCTCTTTCTGCTAAGAAAGAAGCCTGAATAAGGCAGCTTTTTAGTTCTCGTATATTTCCTGGCCAATGATAATTTTTTATTAATTCTTTAGCCTCATCGGATAATGTCTTTGTGCCTCTACTAATTTCATCTAATAGGTATTCTGCCAATAGTATAATGTCATTTCGTTCCCGTAGGGGAGGTAAATTGATTTGAATTCCTTTTAATCGATAAAATAAATCGGCCCTAAAACGTCCTGAATTAATTTCTTCTTGAAAATTACGATGAGTAGCAGCGATAACTCGAACATCTACTGGTCGTTTTTCTGTTCCCCCCACTCTTGTTACGACTTTCTCCTGCAAGACACGCAGTAAGCTGCTTTGCGCTCTTAATGACATATCCCCTATTTCATCGAGAAAAATAGTTCCTCCATTAGCAGCCTCAAATTTTCCCATACTTCCTTTTGGATTAGCTCCCGTAAAGGAGCCAGGCTCGTAGCCAAACAGCTCGCTTTCTATTAAGCTATCAGGAATTGCGCTGCAATTTACAGCTATAAAAGGTTTTGATACACGAGGGCTATGAGAGTGAATTGATTGAGCAAACAATTCCTTTCCCGTTCCGCTTTCTCCATGAATTAAAACAGAGAAATCTGTAACTGCAACCTTTTTAGCAAGATTAACTGCATGTTCCAGTTTAGGGCAATATCCCTTAATGTCCTTAAATGTAAAGTTTTGGATAGCATCTGTTTTACCTTTAGAGGGCCGCTGTATAGCGGCAATTTTCCAAAATTTATTGGTAGAATCACTTATAATTTCAATGGAAAGATTACGCTTTGGAATAAACTCTGTTCCTATGCAGTCCGAACCCAGCACTTGTTGGGCAATATGGTTCGCATGAATTATTTCATTCTCGCTATTTACAGTAATAATTGGTTTTGAGAGAAAATTGGTAATATTATGTAGATCCCGAAGAATTAAAGTTTTTGTCTTTTTTTCTTCGTCAAGAAGTATTTTATCTTCGAGAGACTTCGCAGTCATCGGTAATAGGGGAAGAAAGGAATGATTAAAATCTTTTGTTTCGCTACTTAGATTAATAACCGCAACAATCTCTCCATTTAATCCTAGAATAGGATAAGCAACACATAATAAAGAACGATTCTCTTCTAGGTAATGATTTTTTCCATTAAGTGAAACGGGTGCTTTCATTAATAAGGATAAGGATACCGCATTGGTTCCCCGGAGTTTTTCATCCCAACAAATTCCCATATGTGAGATTCCTGGGTTGGCTGGAAAGGTTTCCCGATAGGTTCCAATAGAATAAATGAGCCGTGCATGTTTATCGAGTAAATCGAACCGATGATAGGAATTATTGATGAAATGATGAATCTTATCAAATACTTGATCAGCGTAGGAAATTAATTTTTCGTTTTCAAGTTTTAATTCTTTTAAATGTCCACTTGTTATAATTTGTTTCTTCGCCGGGCTATAGGGATTTAATCCTAAGTCCTGACAGCGCTTCCAGGAATCTTTAATAACTTGCTCATTTGGTTGAGGAATAAGCATAATTCTTTAGTACTCCCTTCCATAACAATGTAAATAATTATCTAAGTAGTCATTAAATTTATTTTTAGTATATTCTGATTAGTTTGAATAATCGAGTTCTATTTTAACACATAATGTTCTAAGATGGAACACTTTAGAGAATTATTAAGTTGATTTAATGCATTTTTGGATTGGCACAATATTTGCAATAATTTAAGTATAAGCAATTCTTCATAGGTTTATTTTCAGTTAGTGAACGCTTTAAACTATTAAAAGGGGGGTACTGCAATTATTGTAAGCACCAACAATCAGTTGTCATTAAGGGGGTCAATACCATTATGAGATTAAAGGTCTTTGGAGTATTGGAACAAATAGGAATAGGAGGATTAGAATGGGGAATGTCATTAAAAATCCACGGGCTTATGAGTTAAAAATTGTTGCAATTATTTTTTTAACATGGGGATTCGTCTTTTTGGATCGAACAGCTCTTTCTTATATCACACCTGTATTGGTGAATGAATTGGGTTTAACAAATGGGCAGGTTGGCCAAATTAATATGTGGCAAACAATTGGTTATGCCATAGCCGGACCAATAATTGGAATGATATCAGATAAAACAAGTATAAGAAAAGCATTACTCATTGGAGCAGTAATTTCAACTTCAATTTTTTCTGCTATTTCAGCTTTAGCGACTTCTTATCCGCTTTTACTGGTTGTTCGCTTTTTAGTTGGTGCCAGTGAAGGCCCAATTTTACCTTTAGCAGTCACATTGGTAGCATCAGCTTCCTTATCAGGGCATTTTGGCCGAAATGTTGGTATTGTTAATGCAGGGGTTGGCGTTATTTCGGGAACACTCGGTCCAACATTAGTTACACAAATTGTGGCATGGACAAATTGGCATTTAGCATTTGTCCTTGTGAGTATCCCAAGCTTAATCTTAGCTTTGTTAATATGGAAGGTTGCGCATGAAGTAAAGCCTATAAATGACGGTAAGGTAGAAAATAAGAAGGAAAAAGTTAGCTTTGCTGAAATCTTAAAATACAGAAACGTCATTGTAAGTCTATTTATTGGGATTATGGTTATGACAGGTTTCTGGATTCAAGCTGCATTTGCACCATTATATTTAACTTCAGTCGGTAAACATTCCATTGAAAATATGGGTTTCATAATGTCTATGATGGGAATAGTTACGATTATTACCTGTATTTTAGTGCCACTGTTCTCTGATTATTTTGGGAGGAAGCCGGGATTGATCTTATTTTCAGTTTTTGCAGCTTTATCTCCGCTTGGGTTATATTTGTTTCCATCGACTGCAATTGGAAGTGGATCGCTCATTTTATTCGGTGGGTTATTTGGCGCAATTGCTCCTCTTTATATGAGTATTATTCCAGAGGAAACGATGCCGCCGCATTTAAAAGCTACCACAAGTGCTCTAATTATTGGTGTAGGAGAAATTTTTGGAGCAGCATTCGTTGTTGCTGGTGCAGGCGCAGCAGCAGACGTATATGGACTGCCGATTGTCATGATTATTGCAACAATAGCAGCCTTGTTAATTGCTGTAATAGGACTTGGTTTAATTGAAACAAATCCGCGTAAAAAGAAAACAGGAATCGAAAGTGAAAGGATGAAAACTAAAACTATTTAAGGTTTTTATTCTTAAAATAGGTATTTCTTCCGACTTTTTCGGGATAGAAGACCAGAAACTTATGAAGGATTACTGAAAATAGAAATACTATAATGGAGGTGCGTGGCTAAGTGAAACTTATAAGCTTTGTTAAATCGGTCTATGAGGCTAGTGGATCAGGTAACACACCTTTTATTCTAGAAGCATTTGATCAGAATATCGAATGGCATGAAGCGGAAAACTCTCCTTATGATATAGGTACGATATTCGTTGGAGCTCAAAGTATTATCGAAGGTGTATTCGGAAAAATTGCCGAAGACTTTGAAGAGTTCGAAGTTAAGAATGAACAATTTATCGAATCGGGAAATGTTGTAATTATGCTAGGGAGATATGTTGGTAAAACAAAATCAGGTAAAGGACTAAACGCGCAAGCTGCTCATGTTTGGACAATTGAGAACGGAAAAATCACGAAGTTTGTTGGATATACAGATACCGATCAGTGGCGAAGAGTCATTGGAACAGGCGATGTCAATGTTGATGGGGCGTCATTAGCAAAGAAACAATTAAAGAGTTAACGTGATAACTACCTTGAAAATAAATATCTGTAATTCATAAATAAACCCAGTGCCTTCACTTATTGAATTTAGTGGAGGCTTTATTATTTTTCTCTTATACAAATTAATTTCTATTTTTACTGTCTTTATCACCAAATGAACAAAGATTTTAAATAGCGGGAAAAGAGTGGAAATATGTGGAGTAAAATAATTGAGTTAAGAGATGTTTGTTGGTGCTCAGTTAGATAGTAAATTTGACTTCAACTGTTCTCCTGATTGTGCTCTGATTTGACACAGTTTTGTTCCAATTTGGAGCATTCTTTTTTATTCAAAGTGATGATGGCGGATTTTTTCAGGTGGCACGATTCTTGCAATTTAATATAACAAACTTTCAAATTAGTTGGGATGTTAAGAATTGACCGGAATTAAGGACCGGATTTTTCAAAACATTTCAACTATGAAATAAAACTTACGGCCAAAGGAGAGATATTTATGACAAAAAAGTATCAGTTATTTATTGATGGAAAATGGGTTGATTCAGTATCTGGTAAAGTATTTGAATCTTTAAATCCGGCAACTGGAGAAGTAAATGCAATTGTAGCTGAAGCTGGTGTGGAAGATGTTGATTTAGCAGTAAAGGCAGCCCGCAAAGCATTTGAAAGCGGTCCATGGGCTGAAATGGCTCCTGGAGATCGCGGCCGCCTACTATATAAAGTTGCTCAAGCTCTTTGGGAAAAAGCAGATATGCTTGCGGAAATAGAAACAATGGATAATGGTCTTCCTATTAATGAAACAAAGTTTATTGCTATGCCTGCAATGATTGATGTTTTAGAATTTTATGCAGGATTAGCCAATAAAATTGAAGGAAAAGTACTTGCTTCCCCTTCTAATCGTTTAAATTATACATTAAAAGAACCTGTTGGAGTAGTGGGAGCCATTGTTCCATGGAATTTCCCATTGATGCTTACCATGTGGAAATTAGCTCCAGCTCTTGCAGCAGGTAACACGATCGTTATTAAACCGGCAGAACAGACCCCGGTTAGTGTTCTGGAAATGGTTAAAATTTTCCAAGAAGTTGGCATTCCTGATGGGGTTATTAACGTTGTTCCAGGTTTTGGTAATGTTGCCGGTGCAGCTCTTTCCTCCCACCCTGACGTTGATAAAATTGCGTTTACTGGTTCAACAACAACAGGTCGTTTAATTATGCAGGCTGCTAGTAAGAATATTAAGCCAATTAGTTTGGAGCTGGGTGGAAAATCACCAAACATCATTTTTGACGATGCAAATATTGAAAATGCTGTTAAAGGCTCATTATTTGGTATTTTCTTTGCCCAAGGACAAGTTTGTGCGGCAGGTTCAAGACTTTTCGTTCAAGAAAGTATTTACGATAAATTTATGGAAGCCTTCGTTAAAAAAGCTCAATCCATTCGTGTAGGAAATCCATTGGATCAGTCAACTCAAATGGGTCCTCAGGTTTCTTTACAGCAATTAGAAAGAATTCAACAGTATGTAACTGCAGGTCTGGAAGAAGGCGCAAACCTTGTCATAGGCGGTGAAAGAAATCATAAAGCTGGAAACGGATATTTCTTCACTCCAACTATTTTTGAAAATGTAACCAATGAGATGAAGATTGCTCGCGAAGAAATTTTTGGCCCAGTATTGTCTGTCATCCGATTTGTTGATGAAGAAGATGCATTGGCTAAGGCAAATGATACACTTTACGGTTTGGCTTCCGGATTATGGACAAGTGATTTGAAGCGTGCTCATAGAATGGCAAGAGGTTTAAAGGCCGGTACTGTATATGTAAATACATTCAGTATGCTGGATAGTGCGGCGCCATTTGGCGGAACAAAGCAAAGTGGATTTGGAAGAGAGTTAGGCGTACAAGCATTAGATATGTATACAGAAACAAAGCATGTATGGGTTGATCTAAGTGATGAAGGATTAAATTGGTATGGTATTTAATTAGATTCATAGACAAATTTTTAAAGGAGTATTAAAAATGCAATTTCAATTTAGTATACCAAGTCAAGTAACATTCGGTTCCGGTTGTTCTAAGAATATTGGTCAAGTATTAGCAGAAATGTCACTTTCAAAGGTTTTATTCGTCTATGATCAAGGTGTAAAGCAAGCAGGGATAGTGGACAAGATTCTTTCTTATTTAAAAGATAGCAATATTCAAGCTATCGAGTTTTCCAATGTCGTGCCAAATCCTCCAGATACGATTCTACAAGAGGGCGCTGAATTAGCTAAAAGTGAAAATGTGGAAGCATTAGTTGCAGTTGGCGGTGGCAGTTCCATTGATGCGGCTAAGGCGATTAATATTTTAGTAACTAATCCGGGGCCCATTAACCAGTACGATGGCATTAATACGGTCAAATACCCAACTAAACCATTAATTGCTATTCCTACTACTTCTGGCACAGGCAGTGAGGTAACCAATGTTACAGTTATTACTGATACTACAAGACAAAAGAAAATGGTCATTGCCGGACGTTACTGCGGTGCAGATGTTGCGTTAGTAGATCCAGAGTTAACGATTGGACTTCCTCCGGCTATTACAGCATCAACTGGTTTGGATGCCCTTACCCATGCGATTGAGTCCTATGTTTCTAATTTCGCATCGGTGCCAAGTGAAATAAATTCTCTTAAAGCCATCGAATTAATTTACAATAATATCGAAGAAGCCTATAAAAACGGCAGTAATATTGGGGCTAGAACGAATATGCTTCTTGGCAGTATGCTAGCTGGTTATGCCTTTAACTCCGCATTATTGGGAGTTGTTCACGCGATTGCGCACCCGCTTAGTGTCTATTGTGGACTTCCGCACGGTGTTGCTAATGCTGCCACGCTTCCGTATTGTATGGAATTTAATGCGAGAGCTGAAAAAGTACAAAGCCGTAATAAAGATATTGCACGTGCAATGGGCATTAACGTGGAGGGACTTAGTGATGCTGAAGCTTCTGTAAAGGCGGTAGAAGAAGTTAAAGCATTATCGAAGAGACTTCAAATTCCTTCTTTAAGTGAGCTGGGAGTAAAACGAGAGCAATTCGAAATATTAGCTGAAGCAACATTGCGAGAAGAAGTTAGTATAATGGCTAACCCAACAAAGGTTACTAAGGAAGATATCCTTAACATTTTAGAAATTGCCTATTCAGGCGTGGAAAGTATTGTAAATAAATATTAATAATTAGAAATATATATAAGAGCATTGGCTTTTTGAGCAATATCAGGTAACAAAGAAGCTGGGTGTCTACGAAATGTAGACGGCTAGCTTCTTTTTTATAGAAGATTCTTGTAGTTGGTTTATTTGTTCCGTATTTGTTGAAAGGTGTTACAATCTTGAATTTTCAACTTCGTTATTCTTTCATTTTGAATATTCCGTATTTTACAATTATTCTTTATGTGAATTTTGATACTATATCTTTAGGTATTTTTAATCTATTAATCATACCAAAAATTTATCTAGGAGGGTTGATTATAGAAAAGAAGCATAGTTAAAGGAAATATTTAATTTTAATAAGCGTTAGGAGGTCTTTATAAATGATGAATAATCAATTACGACGAACGGTAGGTTTATGGCCAACTGTTGCAACTGCTGTTGGGATCGTGGTAGCCTCTTCGGCAATGGTATCACTCGGTCAAGGATTCGGAATAGCTGGTGGTGCATTCATCATTCCAATGGCAATTGCAATGATTTTAAATTTATTTGTTGCTTTCTCGTTTGCAGAGCTATCATCCATGATTCCACGTGCCGGCGGGATTAACGATTATACCCTTCCTACCATGGGCCCATTCATTGGTATGGTGTCGGTATTAAGCGGATATGTGTTGGTTAATATGTTTGCTGGAAGTGCAGAAGCCCATATTGCCGGTACAGTTCTACATGACATCTTTTTCCCTTCTGTGTCCTCGACATTAATTTCCACCATTTTTTTAATTATCATCTGTCTAATTAATTTACGTGGTATTGAGCTTTTTAGTTGGTCACAAATGATTTTAACGGGTGGGATGATTTTTTCCATAATTGTTATTGGAATTATTGGTTTAACAGGTACCGGAAGTGGGGAATCTTTGAAAACATCACTTGAATTCAACTCGATGGGATGGGGGGTTGTTGGTTTATCAGCATTGGCATTTTGGCTTTTTGTCGGAATAGAGTTTGTTTGTCCGATGGCTGAAGAAATTAAAAAACCCAAGATTTATATTCCTTTAGCGATGATTTTAGGTTTATTAATCATATTAGTAACCGATTGGATCTTTGGAAGTGCTGCAATACAATATGTTTCCCTTGATATTTTGGCGGAGTCCGGATCACCGCATGTTGAGGCAGGTACTGCTATTTTAGGTAAGACGGGTCAAATTTGGATTGGGATTGTTACTTTTCTAGCTACCGCCAGTACAATCAATACTTTGATTTGTTCCATTCCACGAATGCTTTATTCTATGGCTAAAAGGGATCAAATGCCACGAATATTTGGAAAGTTAAATAAGTGGGGCTCACCTTGGGTGGCAATTATTTTTATGTCAAGTCTTTTCCTTGTTTTCTTGATTGGAATATCAGGCTCTGCATCGATTACAACTTTTATTTTAGCCGGAGCTTTTTGTTGGATGATTACCTACATCATTGCCCATCTAAATGTCATTATCATGCGCTTTAAATATCCTAAGGTGAAAAGGGCTTTTAAAACGCCACTTGGTATCAGCTTGCCGATTATTGGAATCATTGGGATCGTTTATATGATGATAAATATATATCCGGATCCGGTTGTGAAAGGTCAAATATTTAAGTATGCAATCGTGTTCCTTTTAATTACGATCGTCTACTCTGCATTGTGGGTAAAGTTATCAATGAAAAAGAGATTGTTTGAAACTACACCGATAGAAAAAGTTTTAGAAGGGCTTCCTGACTCTTCAGAGGAATTTGTCAAGGCATCTAATAAGTCGAACAGCGAGATATCTGAATATTACTAGTAGACCGATTTTTACAATAAGTGTTTTCCTGCCTTTGCTAAGATTGTTTTATAGAAGGGGTGTAATAGTCTTTTGGATAAAATTAGAGGAGGGACTAAGATGACAGAAATTAATTGGAAACAGGTGGAAGAGTGGGATAAAAAATATATATTACGAACGTTTTCCACGCAAGAAGAGTATCAACCGATCCCAATTGAGTCTACGGATGGAGATTATCTGATTATGCCGGATGGCACTAGATTGTTAGACTGTTTTAATCAGCTTTATTGTGTAAATGCCGGTCAAAAGAACGAAAAGATTAATAATGCAATAAAAGAAGCGCTTGATCGCTATGGCTTCCTGCAAGATGCCTATACAACGGATTATAAGGCAAGAGCAGCAAAATTGATTATTGAGGACGTCCTTGGTAATGAAAGCTGGCCAGGGAAGGTGCGGTTTGTATCAACAGGAAGTGAAGCGGTAGAAACGGCTCTGATGATCGCCAAATTATATAAAAGTAGACCGCTAGTGGTAACTAGAGAATATGCCTACCATGGCTGGACAAAGGGATCCTCTATCGTAACAAGATTAAAGGGAAGCAAGAGCGGTGTAACAGAATCCGTTCCAAGTACTCGTCCGCAACATGTACCTGGCAATGATAGCGGAGTGGTTGCTGTAGCTCCGTCACCAAACTGTATGCGTTGTTCACTTGGCCATAAATATGGATCCTGCCATGACGAAAATGGAGAGTTGGCCTGTGTAAAATACACAAGGAGAATGATTGAAAACCAAGGGCCGGAACAAGTTGCAGCGGTCATTACCGAAGTAACTCAAGGAGCAGGTTCCGTGCATCCGCCGGAAGAGTATATTCCACAAATCCGTCAAATGACAAAGGATCTTGATGTATTATGGATTGCTGATGAGGTATTAACAGGATTTGGCCGAACTGGTGAATGGTTTGCTTACCAACATTATGGGGTTGAACCTGATATTGTCGCAATGGCTAAGGGGATTTCAAGCTCTGCCATCCCTGCAGGCGCCGTGGTTGTCAATAAAGAAATTGCTGAGTTTATGGATCAATATCGCTGGGAGACAGTTTCCACCTATTCCGGCCACCCTATTGCAATGGCCGCAGTCTGTGCGAATTTAGATTATATTCTTGAGGGAAATTTAGTAGAAAAAGCAAAACAAGTTGGGGATTATTTCGAACAAAAGTTATTAGGCTTAAAGGAAAAGCATTGTTGTATTGGCAAAGTGGCCGGATATGGGGTTCTATGGCTTGTAGAGCTTGTAAAAGATGATAAAATGACTCCTTTTGTGGAGATTGATCGGAACTTCACTCATGAAGCAGACCCGACCACCTTCCCTTCCAATATTGTTAGGGCTAAGGCGATTGAAAAAGGGGTTCTGATTGGCGGCGTGATGCCGAATACCTTAAGAATCGGGACTTCATTAAACGTAACGAAGGAAGATATTGATAAGGCGGTTGATGCCTTGGATTATGCATTGACGTATTTGGAGAGTCACCTATTACAAACAAGTTGATCGTTTTATTTGAAAGTCTATAAACTGAATTTGTGTGGAGCTGTTAGGGAACAGCTCCTACATTCTGTAAAAATGGTATTTTTAGAAAGGAAGTGTCAGCAGATGAATATTGGCAGCAATAATCAGGAGTTTATTAGTGTAGGAGAATTATCGGTTGGATTTAGCGAAAATATGATGCAGCCGACAAGCGATTTGATTGGCGAACAATTCTGTTTTTATTATGAAAACGGCAGCAAAGCGGAAATTTCTTTTGTTGATATAGAAACGCTCAAATGGACGAAAAAAGAAAATGGCAAACACGAAAAAATGATTTGCAGTTATACAGCCGTTAAGCCAAGGGAAAATATTTATTTTATTAATTTCATTGTTTCCTTTGGAGATAGCAAATCTTTATCGATCATTCTTGAAACCAAACAACAAATCGCCACGATCATTACCGGTGTTTTGCCTGCCACGGAAGAATTATTGATTCCGATGTTGAAACGGGCTGAACAAGCACTGCCGTTAACAGCAGTAAAAACTTATTTCGAACATGTATCCGTTGATGCCCCGTTTACAGATAACACAACAAAACATCCAAAAACGAAGGACCTTGTCGGAAAAAGAGTGCAGTTCGTCTATAGCTCCAAGGATATGTATGAACATATTTACTTAAATGAACATAGCTATAGCTGGCATTGTATTGCCGGTAATGAAAAAGGATTATGTGATACAGACCGTTGTTATTATTATCAGATTGCTGAAAATCTTTATTTATTCGTGTGGAATGAAAAAGTCATTCCAACCGTGGGAATTGTACTGGAGGATTTTGATGTTATGCGGTCGTACGGAAAAATTTATGGCTATGAAGATTACTCCGTCGGACGAGTGATCAACTTCCCTGTTGGCTCTTATGCAACAATATTGAATAAAACAGAGTATAGCGACATGAAAGACCTAGTGGCTAATAAATAGCTGTTAGATAGAGGAAGGAGGGTGCGCACATGTTTTCGCTAAAAGATAAGGTGTGTGTGATCACCGGTGCTTCCCGGGGAGTCGGGCTGGCAACGACGAAAAGATTTGCCGCTGCTGGGGCCAAGGTGGTTATGGCGAGCAGAAGCAGCCAAACTGAACAGCTTGCAAAAGAGCTGGGCTGTATTTTTATAAAAACAGATGTCAGTATCGAAGAAGAAGTGGCCCAATTAATGAAAACGACGGCAGAAATGTATGGAAGAATTGATGTATTAGTCAATAATGCGGCGATCATTATTCCGGAGAACGACATCATTCACACCGATAGTGCCGCGGCCAAAGAAATTTTTGATGTGAATTATTTTGGCTATTTATACGGGATCAAACATGCGGTTCCGTATATGCCGGATGAGGCATCGATTATCAATGTGTCTTCCAATGCCGGTGTACAAACTTTTCCTGGATATGGACCCTATAATTCTTCAAAAGCAGCGATTAATGGGCTGACAAAGACCGCAGCTCTTGAGTTGGCAGACAGAAAAATACGAGTAAACGCTATATGTCCTGCCAGCATTGATACCCCGATGTTATACCAAGAAGGCTGTGAAAATGAATTAGCCATGGGTCAATATTGCTGGCCGCTTGGGCGTTTTTGTACAGCTGAAGAATGTGCCGCCTTAATCCATTTTCTTGCTGCAGATGATTGCAAATATATCACGGGTGAAGATATTCAAATCGATGGCGGATATACGGCAGGGATTGGCAGAAGAGGAATGTTGAAATGGATTGAGAGTTAAGAAACTTAGAATAGGAATACAGGCCTTTGTAAAGGGAATTAAATTATTAAGAAATTTCGCAGTCATTCCGTTTTTTCCAATATGGCTGAAGGTAGATTTTTTATAATGATAGTATTCTACTATTTTTTTAGGAAGCAGTATAAATAGAAGGAGGAAGAGAAACATGAGTGATAAGACAGGATTTATTTACGATGAAAGTTATTTTTGGCATGATACGGGAAATGGCGCCTTATGTCTTAGACCGGGGGGATGGATCCAAGCCGATACGCATAGCGAAAATCCCGAAACAAAAAGACGTGCAAAAAATCTATTGGAGCGCAGCGGTTTCATTAAGGAACTGGAGGTTATTGCTCCAAGGGCCGCCACGAGAGAGGAAGTTGAACTAAATCATGTCCCTTCATATATTGATAAGGTGAAAGAATTAAGCGATGCTAACGGCGGAGATGCTGGTGAAATTGCGATCGTGGGTGTCGGATCCTATGAAATTGCCCTTCTATCAGCTGGTGGTGCTTTAACCGGTGTCGATGCAGTAATGTCTGGAGAAGTGCAAAATGTATACGCTTTAACGAGACCGCCAGGACATCATGCCGAACCAGAATATGGACGGGGCTTCTGCATCTTCAATAATGTAGCCATTGCCGCCCGCTATGCCCGCGAAAAATACGGGTTAAAACGAATTATGATTTTGGATTGGGATGTCCACCATGGGAATGGCACTGAAACGGCATTTTATCATGATCCTGAGGTATTATTCATTTCCCTGCATCAGGAATTTAATTTCCCGCCTGACAGGGGCTTTGTAGAGCATATCGGGGAAGATGCCGGAAAAGGGTATAATGTTAATATTCCTTTGCCAGCAGGTACAGGAAATGCGGGCTATTTATATGCGTTGGAAAAAATAGTTGGCCCAATCGCTGACCAATTTAAACCAGAATTAATCATTGTCTCTGCTGGTCAGGATCCAAGCCCATTTGACCCGCTTGCGCAAATGATGGTAACTGCAGAAGGATTCGGCAAAATGGCTGAGGCAGTCAAAGAAATCGCCGAGCGCCATTGTGATGGACGTTTGGTTGTTTGCCATGAAGGCGGTTACAGTACAGCCTATGTGCCATTTTGTACCCTTAGAGTCATTGAGGCACTGAAAGGGGCAAAAAGCAAAGTGGAAGAAGATCCATATGAGTTAGTCATAAAAGGCTTGCCTTCAGATGTTTTAGCTGCACATCAAAAAGAAGCGGTTGAAAAAGTTCTCAAGGCACAATCGGAATTCTGGAAGTTTAACGATCAAGCAGTGGAGGTTTGATTGTAAAATGACTGCTACTAAAGGAAAGTATGGTAAATATATTATTAGCGAGCCAAAGGTTGAGAATGTAGCCTATCATCCAATGAACAATGTAAAGGGTGTAACGTTCCCGGATGAGATATATCTTGATGGAACCATCCTTGAGGGAAGTCCTGTCGTAGTGGATATTGGCTGGAGATTCAGCGTTCCAGATCCGGATCCAGTTGAGTGGGAGCATACACATGATTTTGATGAGGTCCTCTGTTTTATTGGTTCAGATCCGGAAAATCCCCATGACCTGGGGGCAGAAATAGAATTTCATATTGGCGGGGAAGCCCATACATTCAGTAAAAACACGACGATTTTTGTGCCAAAAGGAACGCCGCACTGTCCGTTTTATCATAAACGTGTCGATAGACCCTTTCTGTTAGTTGTTTTTGCCATGAATCCCAAATACCCCTCTGCTGAAGAAGATAAGAAGAAGAACCCGGAAAAATATACGAATTAAGTAAATAAAGGTAGTTAAGTACAATTAGGTACTTAGCTGCCTTTTCAATTTGTTTAGCTTAAGATTATTCCTAAAAGCCCCACCTATATACTATTACCAAAATTAAAAAATGATATAAGAATTAAAAAAATTTCTTGAAATCATATATGATTTAGTATATGATTTGGATATGAGACAGAATAATCAAAACCAATCGATTAGTAAAACTCAATACGCTTACGAATATCTTCGAACTCAGATTTTAGATGGATACTATGGACCAGGACAGCGAATTATTATTGATCAAGTCGCTAAAGAACTGGTGGCAAGCACCATTCCCGTTCGTGAGGCCATTCGCCAGCTGGAGGTAGACGGTTTAATTCAATACAAACCGTATAGCGGTGCGATTGTCAGCGTCATCAATGAGATCGAGTATATTGAAACCTTGTCCGTCGTTGCGGTATTGGATGGTTATGCGACAGCTCTAAGTTCTCAAAATATTAAAGAATCACATATTGAGAAACTTAAAGAGTTGAACAAGCAAATGGAAGATGCACTGCATCAGTTTGAATTTGAACAATTCGGGGTATTAAACCGCCAATTTCACGCCACCATTTATCAAGAGTGCGGGAATTCTTTCCTGCAAGAAGAAATTCGCCAGGCACAGTTGCGGCTGGACCGTGTCCGCCGCTCCATTTTTACATTTGTGCCGCAAAGAGCCCGTCAATCCATTGAGGAGCATGCGAAAATCATTCGTTTAATTGAGAGAAAAGCTCCTAAAGCCGAGATTGAAGAAGTAGTCCGCCAGCATAGATTCAATACCATCACTGCTTTCAAAAATAGAATGATCTCGGGTCAAAATAAAAATGATTAAAAAAACAAAAGGAAGGAGTTATTTTTTTTAGAATAATAATTCGGAATATAAATTATATTCAAAAAAGTGGCATTAACTTTCTTAAAATGCAAAAATTTTTTAGAATTAAAGGGGTGGTTTTTATGAAAAGAAGATGGATTATTACGGTATCGTTTCTAATAAGTATTTTAATGTTGAGTGCATGTAATTCTAGCAAAGAAACCTCTTCAAATGGAAAGAAATCAGATATAGTTAAAATTGCGGGAATCTTTTCTTCATCAGGCGGTGCTGCACCTTTAGGAGAACCGGAACTGGAGACATTAAAAATGTTGGTTAACAATCAAAATAAAGAAGGCGGAATTGATGGCAAGAAGATTGAATTGATCACTTATGATGATAAGTCGGATCAAAATGAAGCCGTATTAGCGATGAAGAAAGCGGTTACACGGGATAAGGTAAGCGCTGTAATTGGTGGTACAATCAGCGGTAATGCGCTGGCGATGCTCCCACTGGCTGAACAAAATAAAGTACCATTCTTTGCTGTAGCTTCAAGCTATCAAATTTACCAAAAGGATGATGGCTCATCACGCGAATGGATATATAAGGTAGCACCGGATGATCGACATGCCGTTGAAAAACTTCTACAATACTTAAAATCTAAAGGTATAAAAAAGGTTGCTTGGTTAAATGTTGCCAATTCATTTGGAACAGGCGCGCATACTGAGTTTAAAAAAATGGCTCCTGATTATGGGGTAGAACCAGTTATTGAAGATGAATTTGAAGTGACTGTTAAGGATGCCAAACCGATGCTGACCCGTGTCAAAAAAGCAAATCCGGAAGCAATTATTGTATGGGGAACAGTTCAGGAGTCATCAGTAGTCATTAAAAACATTCATGAATTAGGCATTGAATTACCGATTTTAGGAAGTCATGCAATTGGTTCCGAACAATTGATAGCTTTAGCGGGCGATGTTGCCAATGATGTAGTTTTTCCCGGAGGAAAATTGCTTGTTGCAGATCAATTAAAAGATTCGGACCCACAGAAAGAACTCCTTTTAAAATATATAAAGATGTATGAAGAAAAATATAATAAAGGCGTAAGTTTATATGGGGCACATGTTTGGGATAGCTTTTATATGCTTGTAAAAGCAGTTGAAGCGAAAGGTGCCGACCCTAAGGTAATCAGGGATTATGTTGAAAATGATTTGGGAGAGTACGTTGGACTCTATGGTATCTTTAACATCAATAAAAAAAATCATAATGGATTAACAGCTGACACTAGCCTTGTGATGATTAGAATTAAAGAAGGTAAATGGGCTTTCGAGGAGTAATGGTTAGAACAAATTTATAAAGAAAAGGCGATTGATGACAAAATTCACCTAAAATTAAGAAAATGGAGGGATACTATGGAGATTTCCAGCCAGATCATTCAGCTACTGTTTTCTGGATTAACCATCGGATCCATTTATGCTTTGATCGCTATTGGCTTTGTCATTATATACAATGTAACGGGTGTGTTGAATTTAGCCCAAGGTGAATTTGCCATGTTCGGTGCGTTAATCAGTATATCTTTTGTTAAAATGGGGTTGCCTCTTTGGGCAGCCATTATCTTAAGTATCACGATTGTTATCGTTATTGGTGCTTTATTTGAAAGGACCGCTATTTATCCGGCCCGCAATTCATCGGTGCCAACGCTAATTATCATTACTATTGGTGCATCAATAGCATTTAAGGGAATAGCTATCTTAATTTGGGGAACTCAGCCACAAAGCTTGCCTCCATTTACCGATAATACCCCGATAAAGTTTTTAAATGCTGTCTTGCTGCCGCAAAATATTTGGGCAATAGGGTTATCGATAATCAGTTTGGTTATGATGTTTGTTTTATTCAATAAAACCTTTCTAGGGAAAGCCTTGACTGCGTGTGTAGTAAACCAGTTTGCCGCAAGATTAATGGGGATCAAGCCGGAGAAAATGTCCCTCCTCGCTATTTCAACAAGTGCAGGGCTTGGTGCTCTTGCTGGAATCGTGATGGCTCCCATTTCTGGTGCTACATACGATATGGGGATGATGATTGGTTTAAAAGCTTTCGTTGCGGCAGTTGTAGGCAGTCTGACAAATGTTCCGGCCGCAATTTTGGGTGCCTTCCTCATTGGTATTTTAGAAGCGTTTGCCGAAGGGTTGTGGTCTTCAGGATTGAAGGATGTTGTCAGCTTCTCTTTACTATTAATTATTTTATTTCTTAAGCCAGAAGGTTTATTCTCAAAAGCTTCAGGAAAACGTGTTTAGGGGAGGAAGAAAGGATTATGGATAAAAAAGATCTCAAACAGATTTATAACAGCAGTCCAATTGGTCTTCTCATTCTCCTCGTTATCGTTGGAATCATGCCTTTTGTTGTCAACTCAAACTATATTTTTGCAGTATTTATCATGATTGGTATTTATGCAATTGTTTGTAATGGATTGACCATGCTTATTGGATATGCCGGGCAAATTTCCTTGGGCCATGCCGCATTTTATGGAATCGGGGCCTACTCCTCGGCAATTGTGTCTGCAACCTATGGTCTTTCTCCGTGGCTTGGTATCTTGGTGGGAATGATTATTGCAGCTATTGTAGCATTAGTAGTTGGGATCCCAACCTTTAAATTAAAAGGACATTATTTAGCTTTGGCTACATTAGGTTTTGGTATTATTGTTTTTACTTTGTTCAAGGAGTTTCGAGATTTAACAGGCGGGTCGAACGGATTTTTTGGGATTCCATCCATAAGTTTTTTCGGATTTGAATTCAATAGTGATGCCCGATATTTTTATTTAGTATGGTTATTCGTCATCCTTGGGATTATTTTTTCTCGGAATATAATTAATTCCAGAATTGGCCGTGCTTTAAGATCGATTGAAGGAAGCGAAATTGCTTCCGATGCTGTCGGGGTAAATATTATGAGCTATAAGCTTCAAGTGTTTGTATTAAGTGCCATGTCTTCATCTTTAGCTGGTTCCCTTTTAGCTCATTACGTCTCCTTTATTAATCCTGATTTATTTGGGGTTATGACCTCTATTTATTTCTTAATTATGGTGATTATTGGAGGCTCCCAAAATATCTGGGGCTCTATTATTGGGGCTTGTACTTATGTGCTTCTTGGTGAAACACTTAAACAATATATTCCAATTTTGCTTCCAAGTACTGGTGGGGAATTTGAAATTGTCTTCTTCGGTGTGTTATTAGTAGTGACTTTGATTTATATGCCTCACGGATTAGCTCCACAATTAGAAAGGCTATTTTCCAAGTTTAATAGGAAAAAAGCAGGCAAGCAACCTTCTTTACAAGTTAGGAAGAAACAGATTGCCTCGGGCGGTGAGAACCAATGATCAGAGAAAAGGTCATTTTAAGGGTTGAAAATTTAACTAAACAATTCGGCGGAGTTATTGCTGTTGACAATGTTTCGTTCGAAGTGAAAGAAGGGGAGATTTTAGCGATTATTGGCCCCAATGGTGCAGGAAAAACAACGTTATTTAATATGATTACAGGTGTACTGCCTCCGTCAAGCGGTGAAGTCCTTTTTGAAAATAAAAAATTAACTGGTAAAAAACCATACCAGATTGCCAATACCGGAATAACCCGAACGTTTCAGAATTTGGAAGTATTTAGTAACATGACTGTTATTGAAAATGTCATGACGGGTGCCCATATAAGGATGAAAACCAATTTATTAACTGCTGGTTTGCGACTGCACACGGCTCATAAAGAGGAAATGAAGATCGTGAATATAGCGATGGAATGCTTGGATAGAGTCGGAATAGGACACTTGGCGAACGAATTGTCTGTTACATTGCCGTACGGGAATCAAAGACTATTGGAAATAGCCAGAGCAGCCGCTTCAAATCCAAAATTAATTTTACTGGATGAACCGATGGCAGGGTTAAATCCAGAGGAGTCTTGGAAACTGGTAGATGTTATTTTAAAAATGCGTGAAGCTGGGATGACCTTTATCTTTGTCGAACATGATATGGAAACAGTTATGGCGATTTCCGACAGAATTGTAGTGGTTGATAATGGCGTCAAGATTGGTGAAGGAACTCCGGATGAAATCTATCAAAATCCAAAGGTAATAGCTGCTTACTTAGGTGATGAGGAGGAGGGAGTATATGCTTAAGATTGAAAATCTTCACACTTATCATGGCTTTCTCCATGTTCTACAGGGAATTGATTTTGAATTAAATGAAGGGGAATTGTTGGCAATTGTAGGCTCCAATGGGGCTGGAAAAAGTACTCTGCTTGGTACACTAGCTGGTATTTATCCACCTAAAGAAGGCTCTATCACATATAAAAACGAGGATATTACAAAATATGGCGTTCAAAAAGTGGTTTCAAAGGGAATTTGTTTAGTACCGGAGCGCCGGCAAATCTTTTCGTCATTATCGGTTAAAGACAATCTGTTATTGGGTTCCTATCACCGCTATAAGAAGGATAAAAAAAAGATTCATAAGGAATATAAAGAAATTGTAGACATGTTCCCACGGTTAAAGCAAATGTTAGACCGCCCTGGCGGTTTATTATCTGGTGGGGAACAGCAAATGTTGGCAATCGGAAGAGGACTGATGGCAAAGCCAAAAGTATTGATGCTCGATGAACCTTCATTAGGGCTTGCTCCATTAATTGTTAAAGATATTATGAACATATTAAAAACACTGACAAAGGAAATGGGCACAACGATTATTCTTGTCGAGCAAAATGTAAAAGCAGCCTTAAAAGTAGCCGACCGGGGCTGTGTGTTATCTCATGGGAAAATAGCCATTTCTGGGACTTCAAAGGAGCTATTAAATAATCCCCAGGTGCAAGAGGCCTATTTTGGCCAGACAAATAATTCGATACCTGTTGAAAAGTAATAGATAGAAAAAATGTAACTGAACATAATCCTTATTGTCAAGGCAAGGCAGCAAAGAACCCCAAGGAATTTAAAAATTATTTTGAAGAATAAAAGCCAGGCTAGCCTTCCTGGCTATTTTCCCATTCATCCTTTAACAACGACAGGACGTAAGTATCATGAAATTGATTATTTTGATACATATAGCCGCGGAGCAAACCTTCATTGGTGAAGCCGAACTTCTGCAGGAGATTTAGAGAAATGATGTTATCTGGGTAAACAAATGCTCCAACCCGATGTAATCCCAGCTGCCGAAAACTAAAGGAAAGCACTTCTTTTAACGCTTCTGTCGTATATCCTTGCCGCCAATACGCCGGATGGAGTTCATACCCGACTTCAGCTCGTTTGTTTTTTAACTGAAGTCCATTTAAGCCAATCGTACCAATAATCTGTTGGTTTTCCTTTAATTTTATTCCCCAGCGGATTCCCCGTTTGTCGATAAAATTTTTATGATACATATCAATTAATTTTGTGGCCTCTGCCGGTAATGTCAACGGATCGGTTCCGTAGTATTTAGTCACTTCTTCCATTGATAAAATAGTGAATATGCTGTCCAAATGATAATGGGTAATTTCAATTAATTTTAATCTTTTAGTGTCTAAAATAGGGAACGTCACTTTGTCACCTCCAATTCAAGTCCTTCTTCTAGTGTATATTGGCAGGTCATAAAAATAAAGAGATTCCTTTATTTTAGTTAGTCTTGTTATTTTGAGAACGAAGAGTTTCTCATAACACCCATAAGAAAAATAAAAATTAATTGTTTATTCACGCCTTTCTGATAATATAGAAGTAAAACAATGAATTTGCCGCTAAGGAGGAGTATATAAATTGGATGATCGTCAATTTCGCAATGCAATGGGAAAATTCGCCACCGGAGTAACCGTGGTATTAACAGAGGTGGAGGGTCATGTTCATGGGATGACCGCGAATGCCTTTATGTCTGTATCATTACACCCAAAACTAGTAGTTATCTCGATTGACGAAAGAGCGCAAATGCTTGGTAAAATTACAGAAAGCAACAAGTTCTCGGTAAATATTCTAGCAGCTGATCAAAAAGAAATGTCGATGATATTTGCCGGACAAATGAAGCAGGAAGACAGGAATATTGTATTTAACCGCCTTGGTGATGCTCCTGTTTTACCAGGTGCCATTGCGCAAATAACCTGTGAAGTATCTGCTGCCCACAAAGAGGGAGATCACACGCTATTTATTGGGAAAGTGACAAACATTCATATGGAAGATTCAGAACCGCTTATTTATTTTAGTGGGAAATACAGACAATTAGCAAAAGAATAGTTCGCGTTTGAGAAATGCCAGCATAACCCTGAGTGTTTGCTGGTATTTCTTGTATATATGAAAAATCAAGATTCTTCATTTTTATTTTTTGAAAATTTTGATACCATATAGGATATAGTTCTATCAGTTGAGAGGAGAATGGCAATGGTTTTACAGCTAGAGGATGTTTCTTTAAAACGGGACGGGCAATGGATCTTAGAAAATATTAACTGGGAAATAAAGCAAGGAGAACATTGGGTGTTATTCGGCTTAAATGGTTCCGGGAAAACCGCCATTTTAAATTTACTAAATGCTTATCATTTTCCTACCAGAGGAAAGATCACCGTTCTTGGGATGGAATTTGGGAAAACTTACTTAGGCGAGAAGCTTCGCAAGCAAATTGGTTTTGTTTCCTCATCATTGCAGGATAAATTATATCCAAATGATAATGCCTTTGAAGTCACCTTAAGCGGGGCATTTGCCTCCATTGGTCTCTATGAAATACCTACTGATGAAATGAGACAAAAGGCAGGTGCATTGCTCGAGGAGTTGGGATGTAACGATTATGCCAACCGACGATATGAAACACTTTCACAGGGGGAAAAACAACGGGTGCAAATAGCCCGGGCCTTAATGGCAGATCCGTCTCTGCTCATTCTCGATGAACCGACAAACGGCTTGGACTTTATTGCCCGGGAACAATTGTTGGAATCTATCGAAAGAATTGCCGCCAAACCGAAGGCGCCGACGATCATTTATGTCACCCATCATGTCGAAGAAATATTGCCTGTTTTCAACAAAACCCTATTGTTAAAAAAAGGACAAGTATTCGCTGCCGGAAATACGAGAGAAATGCTGTCAAGCGAGCAGCTTTCCAGTTACTTCGATATTCCGGTAAATGTCATTTGGGAGAATAATAGACCCTTACTATCCAAAAAGCAGGTAGTTTCTGGCACCATGTGAATAGATCACATGGTGCTGTTAATCTGCAATTTTTAAAAAGTCGGTGACTTGCGTAATATGTTGCTCGATTGGGTAGGTTTTGTAAAGCAGACTGGAAAGCCGTATGGGGTCCCCAAAAAAATATCTTTCATATTGGGTTTGCCTGGTACCAAAGGAGCTCATCGTCAATTCCCAGGCAAGGCGGAAGATTTTTACCCGGTCCTCAGCAGATCGACAGGAACCTTGAAGATATTGGTCCAAATCTGTTCGAATCATTGATTTAAAATCTTCTTCTGTCGGCAAGGTCACCATTCCGCTTGCCCCGATTAATTGAATAATTTCACTAAAGCGCGGATAGATTCTTGGAAAAATATTGCTTGCAACTTGCAGTGCTGTCATACTGGGCCGCATATATCCCCATTGATCTATTTCTGCCTCTACTTCCGACTTGATTAATAGGGCCTTCATCGTTTCCAGGCCAATAATGATCTCAGACAGTTTCTCTTGTATATGTTGATAGCTGCTGACATTGATTGTCTCGACCAAAAGCCCGGCCAGCCCTAGGATAAATTCTGTTTTTACGATTTGCCTTGTCACGGCCTGGTGGGTGGCAAAATGATGGAAAGAGCTTTGCTGGATGAAATCATTGGCCGCATCGATATTATCGTAAAAAAAGACCCGGTCCCATGGAACCAAGACGTTGTCGAAAACGAGAATGGTGTCCATTTCTTCATAACGCGAGCTGAGCGGATAATTGTAGGAAGAATCTCCACCCACAAACGATTCCCGGCAAATAAACTTTAACCCATTTGTATTTGTAGGGATAGAGAAAGCAAAGGCCTCCGCTTCATTAAAAAATCCCCCGGCAGCATAAACCAGCACTTCATCGGTCAAACCGCCCTGTGTCGCCAACAGGCGGGCTCCTTTTACAATAATCCCTTGATTATTTTTATCTATTACACGTGCCGAAATCGGCTCTGTTGAAAAATCTAGATTAATCTGAGAGCGGTTCACCTGAGGAGTTATAAAGGTGTGGGTAAATGATAAGTCGTTTTCTCTAGCCCGTTTATACAGGGAGCGAATATTATCGGGAAAACAGTTTTCCTTGCCTTCCAAAGCGCCTGCAGAAGAGGCAAAAGCCATCACAACTGAATTCATATAATCCGGGCTTCTTCCCATCAACCCATGGGTATGTCTCGCCCAAATTTCCATCATCGTTCGTCTTTTCATTAAATCTTCACATGATTTTGGTTGTAAATAAGAGAGCCCAATCGTTTCGCCTGTTTCTGGGGAAATATAGGTTAATTTGCGTTTGAGGTGCGGTAAATGCTGTAGGTCGTAAAGGGATGCTTTACTTTGGAGAAGTCCCCTAAAGGCGGGATGCTCAGAAATTTTTCCGTCTATTTTTTTGCCGTCAAGCCAAATATTTGCATGAAGCCAGTCAATCCGCTCAATAAATTCCTTTCCGTTAATGGCTCCCATATAACCACTCCTTATCACTTCTGGTCATTTTATAATGATATAGCTAGTTTTATTTTATTGGATCACTTAGCGACTGGTGCCAACATAATAGCGGAGAGTGTCATAAAGGGCTGTGGGTACTTTTCATATCGGGTATACCGAGAAAAAGCAGCCAAGGCAAAGGTAAAATGTGACTAACAAAAAAACCAAATATCATAGTATAATATAAAAGGGTACAATAATATTATGGAACAAAATTAGTCCAAGTATTCCAAGATTATGCATTTCCTGTTATTCTATTGTATAAACGTGTTACTTTTTTGCAAACGGTGTATTATTATCCTATGGATTAATCGTATAGGACATAAATCATTTAAAATAAAATTTTCGATTTATATATTTGGAAACCTTCTTAAATGAAGGGATTTAATAGAAATAGTAAAGGTTGGGAAAATATGAAATTATTATCTGTAGTCATTCCTTGCTATAATTCACAAGAATATATGAGGTATTGTATAGAATCGCTTCTACCAGGTGGGGAAAACGTAGAGCTGTTGATTATAAATGATGGTTCCGTTGACCAAACAGCTGAAATTGCCAATGAATATGCAAAAAAATATCCCACGATTGTAAAGGCGGTTCACCAGGAAAACGGTGGACACGGTGAAGCCGTAAATGCCGGTATCCGTAATGCAACCGGACGCTATCTAAAGGTCGTCGATAGTGATGACTGGGTAGATACTAGAGCGTATCTTAAACTCTTGCAAAAAATTAGTGAATTTGTAACGGAACAAAAAATGGTTGATATGATCATCAGCAATTTTGTTTATGAAAAAGAAGGTACACATTATAAAAAAGTGATGAAATATGAAAATGTTCTTCCTGAAGGAAAGGTTTTTACCTGGAATGAGATTAGGAATTTTCGTAAAGGACAATATATTTTAATGCATTCTGTTATCTACCGAACTCAACTATTAAGAGATTGCGGGTTAGAACTGCCAAAACACACCTTCTATGTAGACAACTTGTTTGTTTATGTTCCGCTTCCGCATGTTAAGAGAATGTATTATCTCAATGTCGATTTTTATCGCTATTTTATCGGTAGGGAAGACCAATCGGTTCATGAAAGTGTCATGATCAAAAGAATCGATCAACAGATCAAAGTAAATAAGTTAATGATTGAGCAGGTACAAATTGAAAGTATTGAAAATCCAAAGCTTCGTCAGTATTTGCTCCACCATTTGGAAATTGTGACCGTCGTGTCTGCTATTTTGTTAATACGTTCAGGAACAAAAGAGAATCTGAAAAAGAAAAAAGAATTGTGGAACTATATTAAGGAAAAGGATTTACTGCTTTACCATAGTCTCAAATACGGTATTATGGGACAAATGATTAATTTACCCGGCCGGGTTGGTCGCAGCATCTCTGTCGGAGCATACAAAATATCACAAAAAATGGTGGGCTTTAATTAACAGTCAAAAATAAAAAATAGCTTAACTATTTGTTTGGAGAATGATCTTATTGAATAGTAAATATGATTTTTTAATTGTTGGTGCTGGTCTTTATGGTGCGGTGTTTGCCCATGAAGCGAAAAAAGCCGGAAAATCCTGCCTCATCATTGATAAACGCGGTCATATTGCAGGAAATATCTATACTGAAAAAATGGAAGGTATTCAGGTCCACAAATATGGAGCCCATATTTTTCATACGAATAATAAAGCAGTATGGGAATTTGTTAACCAATTTGCCGAATTTAACCGCTATACCAATAGCCCGGTGGCCAATTTCCATGGCGAAATATACAATTTGCCATTTAATATGAATACCTTTAACAAAATGTGGGGCGTAGTAACACCGGAAGAAGCTAAGCGGAAAATTGACGAGCAGCGCCGTGCCAATTATGTGGAGCAGCCACAAAATTTAGAGGAGCAGGCGATTAATCTTGTTGGACTTGATATTTATGAAAAATTAATTCGCGGCTACACCGAAAAGCAGTGGGGGCGCCCATGCCATGAACTTCCGGCCTTTATTATCCGCAGGCTGCCGGTTCGATTTACCTACGATAATAACTACTTTAACGCTCTATATCAGGGCATACCGATTGGCGGCTATACCGCGATGGTAGAGCGGATGATCGAAGGAATTGAAGTGGTACTCAATACAGACTATTTGGCCGCCAAAGATAAATGGGACAGCATTGCCGATAAGGTGGTTTACACGGGCCCGATTGATGCTTATTTTGACTATCAATTTGGAGTTTTGGAATACCGAAGTTTACAGTTTGAAACTGAGATTGTCGACATGTCCAACTTCCAGGGCAATGCGGTCGTCAATTATACTGATCGCGAGACCCCATATACCCGTATCATTGAGCATAAGCACTTTGAATTTGGCACACAGCCTAAAACCGTCATCAGTCGTGAGTATAGCGTTGAATGGAAGCGCGGCGATGAGCCTTACTATCCTGTCAATGATAAAAAAAACAGCGCCCTATATCAAGAATATAAGGCGCTGGCGAATGCCGAGAGCAACGTCATTTTTGGCGGTCGGTTAGCCGAATATAAATATTACGATATGGACAATGTTGTCGAGTTTGCTTTACAAAAAGCAAAGGAAGTATTGGGACGTGGCTAATGTCCAACGGCCATCCCACGTCAAATCATGGGGCTGTCCAAAAAGTCATTGAAAAATGACTTTTGAGGACAGTCCTCATTATTTTTTTTCTAAAAAATTGCACAAAAAAATCGTCATTTCTTGTAAAATTGTAAGTAACCAAACCAACAATTTAGAAAGGACGATTTTTATGAGCAATCAAATGATTACTATTGAAAATTATAACACCCAAATGACATTTCTTCCAGAGACAGAGGAAAAAAAGACTCCCAAAAGACAATTAGCCCCTACTTTCAAACCTTATGACAACCGTCAAATTCAAGTTATTTATGATATTGAAGCACTGATACCAGAAAATCATCCCGCACGTGTGGTGGATGAAATGGTCGAAGCTGTCCCAGATGAACAATTATTTTCTCATTATAAAGGTGGCGGAAGAAGCTCTTTTCATCCTAAAATGATGCTTAAAATTATTCTGTTTGCCTATTCACAAAAGACTTACTCCTGTCGGGGAATCGAAAAGCTAATAACCGAGAACATTCCCGCCATGTGGTTAGCGGCAATGCAAAAACCGGATTTCCGTACAATCAATGAATTCCGGGGCGAGCGGATGAAAGTCTTAATGGATGAGTTATTCGAAGCGATGATTTTAAAATTGATGGAAGAAAAATACATAACCATGGAAAACTACTTTTTGGATGGCACTAAGATGGAAGCAGATGCCAATAAGTATTCTTTCGTCTGGAAAAAATCAACTGCCAAATTTGAAGCCCAACTAAAAGAAAAAATCAAAGAAACCTTACAACACATACATGAATTAACACAAATAGAAGCTGGAATGGAAGAAAAGAAATCTGAACAAAATACAGAAATCAACGAACAGGACCTTGAGGCAGTCGCGAAAGAAATAGAAGAAAAAGTAGAAGCACTTACAGAAGAAATTGAAAAGGAAACAGATACAAAGATACGTAAGGAGAAGCGCCAAGAACGCAGTAAATGGAAGAAACCTCTCAAGCTGATTCGAGAAAACTTCTTACCTCGACTGGCTAAATACAAGGAACAGAACGAAATTTTTGGTGACCGTAACAGTTATTCCAAAACGGACAAAGATGCGACCTTTATGCGCATGAAGGAAGATCATATGAAAAACGGCCAGCTTAAACCGGGGTATAACGTGCAAGTGGCCACGGAAAACCAGTTTATCTTGTTTTATACCATTCATCAACGGCCTACAGACACGCGCTGTTTTATCCCACATTTGGAGAAACTGGCATCTACTTCTTTACCAATGCCCAAAACAGTCATAGCTGATGCAGGTTATGGAAGTGAGGAAAATTATGTCTATGCGATTGGAGACGAGAAAGAACCACGATTTGATTTTCTCATTCCTTATGGTTCCTATGTGCAAGAAAAGACGCGTAAATACAAAAATGACATCAAAAACGCGAAGAACTGGACTTATCTTGAGCAAGATGATTGCTTTATTTGCCCAAATGGAAGGAAAGTGACGTTTAAAAAATACCAAAACAAAAAGAATCAATCCGGTTATGAGCAAAGCTTCAAAATATACGAATGTGAAGACTGTACAGGTTGCCCGTTGAAAGCAAAATGCACAAAGGCAAAGGGAAATCGGCAGGTTCACTGGAATACCGTCTTCGAAGAAATGAAAGCGAAGGCAAAAACAGCCCTTGAATGTGAAGAAAAAGCCGCTATCTACGCTCGACGCAAAATCGAGGTAGAAAGTGTGTTCGGTCACATCAAGGGCAATCGGTCGTTCCGCAGATTTTCATTGCGGGGGCTCGACAAGGTGCATATCGAGTTTGGGATTGTGGCATTAGCCCACAATATACTGAAAGTAGCAGGCATCCGCCAGCTACTTTCAGATAAAAGTCGAAAAAATACAAAAGCAAGTGGAGAAAAACGTGTCGTTTTTCTCCACTTGCTTTATTTTAGGGACTTATCGGACAGCCCCATGAGCCATTTTTCAATTCTTCTTATAATAAATTTCTTTACGTAATTTTTCTCTCCTGTTTGTTGTTTGTATAAAATAAAAACACGCATCAACGCGTGCAAGTTACTTTCTACGGGCATGCCATAATATTTTCGAACGGTCCAATTCTTTTTTATTTTACTCTTTTTAATTCACGAAGTTCTGTTTCTTGTTCAAGTGAACGCAAGGCCAATGATTCGAGAATCTTATCTTGTCGTTCTTGACCTTCTTTTAAGGAGGTTAGTTCGCCGTGCACTTTATGAACATCCATTGAAAGAGATTCTAACTTTGCGTTTGTTTCCTCTTGTCGGTGGATTACAGCTTTTATCAATTCTGTGTTTTCATCGAGTTGAGATTTAACAGTATCAAGTTCACCCTTAACGGCAACGAGATCATTTTTAACAGTACCAAGTTCATCCTTAACAGCAACGAGATCATTTTTAACAGTACCAAGTTCATCCTTAACAGCAACGAGATCATTTTTAACAGTACCAAGATCATCCTTTACCCCAGTGATTTCCTTCAAAAGCCGTTCGAACATTTGTTCTACAGTCATTTCTTATTCCTCCTCATATTTAAATTTATTTATTTAAATGATATCTTTCATGTTTCCTCGTTTGGATTCTTGATACTCTCCCATAGAGTCCCACTCTTATGATAACACAAGTACCTTTTAAAATGTGGACAGAAAAAACAAGGTGTGTGCTAAGGGAAGAATACTTGGAGTGAAGGATAATAGTGAAATTTAATACAAAAAATAGAAAAACCCTCGCAATGCAAGGGTTTCAGTGACGTCCCAGAGAGGATTCGAACCTCCGACCTACAGTTTAGGAAACTGTTGCTCTATCCAACTGAGCTACTAGGACATGATAATAATTTATTAACTTTTTGTTTCACTAATACCTTGTTCTTTGTCGTCCTGATCTCAGAAAGACTACTCAAGGAGCGGCTCGATCAGTACGCTGTAGCAAAGTCAGGGCAGCAATTTCGATCGTGCTCTATCCAACTGAGCTACTAGGACAAATATGAACTTATTAATGGAACGTTATCTATTATAAAGAGTTAGCCCGGAAACGTCAAATAAAAATTTTTAACGGGGAAGACCCTTTGGACGAATCGGTTTATTTCCTGCTTTTTTTCGAAATAGCAGCCAAATGAGTAAACTTAAGGCAATAAGCAGTCCTTCCATCGAAAAAATATAGTTAGGATAAGGTCCTAAATAGTCCAGCAAGCTGGCACTCTCTGGCTTATGGCGTAAAAACATATAATTGCCGTTCACCAGTTTATTAACGGCCATGATTATCGGCAGTAACACATTCAAAAACAACAGCAGTTTTACCACAGACCAGATGGTCGGCCGATAGCCTTTCACCCAGGTAAAATACAACGGCACCCAAATCATCATAAAATGAGTAAAAAAGAAATGCAAAAAGCGAAAATGTGGGAAATCATAATACAAGAGTGGTGTAACTAATGCTTGAGTTGCCCCCAATAGCCCAGTGAATAACAGAATTTCATAAACCCATTTTTTCTTGGTTAATAACAAAATAATCGTTAAAAGTAAACTAATGCTGCATAATTCTAATGGAAGCGAGTCACTGACATGCCAGATTCTATTTCGGATCAACCAGACATAGTAGGTAACTTCAAAAAGAGTGAGCAATATCGCTAATCCAATTTCGCTAGAACGCCAATCCTTCGCTCTTAGTTTTGTCCGAAATAAAAAAATCCAAGCCGAAATGATCAAGAGAAATGCTAACATAATAAAATGATTAGCAGAAAACATTATAAATGGATTTTCCTTATAGCTGCCGCCAAACCACTCCATATTGCCCACCATCCCTAATAAAATCATAGCATGTAATGGAAAGAAATTGAATCTGAATATTACGACATTAATTTCTGCATTTATATGTCTCATCGGCCTATTCACTTAAAGAAGATTTTTCATTCTCATAATGTAAGCTCAGTTTATGTTATAATAGATTGTCGAAGATACTCGAAGAATTTAAAGCAGTGGAGGGTCATGATGACAGCTTACACGCCAATGATACAGCAATATTTATCAGTTAAGGCAGATTATCCGGATGCCTTTTTATTTTTTCGCTTAGGCGACTTTTACGAAATGTTTTTTGATGATGCGATCAAAGCTTCACAGGAATTAGAAATTACTTTGACTGGACGTGACGGCGGGGCGGAGGAACGAATTCCAATGTGCGGCGTTCCTTATCATTCCGCTTCCAATTATATTGAACAGCTTATTTCCAAAGGCTATAAAGTGGCGATTTGTGAACAAATGGAAGACCCTAAAAAAGCAAAGGGCATGGTAAAGCGGGAAGTCATTCAGCTAATCACCCCGGGAACGATGATGGAAGGCAAAGGACTAGCCGAAAAAGAGAACAACTATATTGCTTCGGTCACCGCCTTTGAAGATCGGACATATGGTTTAGCTTACACTGATATTTCTACCGGAGAAAACAGAGTAACCCTGCTTTCCAATCATTTTGAAGAAGTGTTGAATGAGATCGCTGTTTTAGGGGCTAAGGAAGTTGTCGTTGCAAGCGACTTTCCCGGCGAGCTGCAGCAAAAACTGCGGGAACGCGATGTATTGGTCATTTCATTTGAGGATAATAGTTCCGTAGAATTTCAATTTGCCCAACTGCTGGAACAACTCAATCAGGAAAAATTAAAGCAAACTTCCGCAAGGCTGCTGAATTATTTGTTTCGTTCCCAAAAGAGAAGTCTTGACCATTTGCAGCCCGTTGCCACCTATCAAATTCATCAGTATATGAAAATTGATTATTATTCCAAACGGAATCTCGAACTGACGGAAACGATCCGTTCAAAAGGAAAGAAAGGGTCATTGCTATGGCTCCTGGATGAAACGATTACGGCGATGGGCGGCCGGATGTTAAAGCACTGGATCGACCGGCCGTTAATTGATCGTGAAAAAATTGAGCATCGTCATGAATTGGTCGCTGTATTTCTTAACCATTATTTTGAACGTCAAGAACTGCGGGATAAATTAAAGGAAGTGTATGATTTAGAACGGTTGGCTGGCCGTGTTGCCTTTGGCAATGTCAATGCTCGCGATTTAGTACAGTTGAAACGCTCCTTGATGCAAGTGCCATCGTTAAAGCAAATATTATTAAACATGAAAAATGAAAAAATGAACGAAGTGGCGGAAGGTCTTGATCCGTGCGAAGAAGTCACGGACTTATTGGAGCGGGCAATTGTCGAAAATCCTCCAATCTCGTTAAAGGAAGGAAACATCATTTGTGACGGATATAATGAACAGCTGGATCAATATCGCGATGCCAGCCGCAACGGCAAGACATGGATTGCTCAACTGGAACGGGAAGAACGGGAGAAGACCGGAATTAAGTCATTGAAAGTCGGCTATAACCGGGTATTCGGCTACTATATTGAGGTTACTAGGGCCAACCTTCATCTTTTAGAAGAGGGCAGATATGAACGGAAGCAAACACTGACGAATGCCGAGCGCTTTATTACCCCGGAATTAAAAGAAAAAGAAGCGTTAATTTTACAAGCAGAAGAAAAAATCAGCGAACTCGAATATGATTTATTCACGGAAATACGGGAAATTGTTAAGGAGTATATTCCCCGCTTGCAGGCGCTTGCCAAGGTCGTCAGCGAGCTTGATGTTCTGCAATGCTTTGCCCAGGTGAGTGAAGACCGCCGCTATATTAAACCACAATTTTCTGCCGAGCGCCGGGTCGTCATTAAAGATGGCCGGCATCCGGTGGTGGAGAAGGTGCTGAACTCACAGGAGTACGTTCCCAATGATTGCTATATGGACAGCGAACGGGAAATTCTATTGATTACAGGGCCAAATATGTCCGGTAAGAGTACGTATATGCGGCAAATTGCCTTAATGGCGATTTTAGCGCAAATTGGCTGTTACGTTCCCGCAAGTGAGGCGGTCCTGCCCATCTTTGACCAGGTATTTACACGCATCGGTGCGGCTGATGATTTAATTTCCGGTCAAAGTACCTTCATGGTGGAAATGCTGGAAGCAAAGAATGCGATTGCTTATGCTACGCAAAACAGCTTAATTTTATTCGATGAAATCGGTCGCGGAACCTCGACCTATGATGGCATGGCATTGGCACAGGCAATTATCGAATATATTCATAACCGAATTGGCGCGAAAACCTTATTTTCAACCCACTATCATGAGCTAACAGTTTTAGAAAAAGAGCTTAGTAAATTGAAAAATATTCATGTCAGTGCGATTGAACATCATGGCAAGGTAGTGTTCCTTCATAAAATTAAACAGGGTCCAACCGACAAAAGTTATGGAATCCATGTTGCCCAGTTAGCCGATTTGCCAAAGGAAGTAATCGACCGCGCCAATGAAATACTATCAGCCCTTGAACAGTCTCCAGTGGAGACGGTTCCAACCGTGAAGGAAGCAGTAAAACCTAGTGAACCAGCTGTACAGGTCGAGAATTTTTCTGAACAGGCTGCCCAGTTATCCTTTTTTGATGAACCGAAGGAAGTTAAGAAACCGGAATTTTCCTCCAAGGAGAAAAAGGTGCTGGATAAAATCCGCGAACTGGACTTATTAGATGTCACACCGCTTCAGGCAATTAACATGTTGTATGAGCTACACAAAAAGTTAAAAGGCTGAAAAGTTAGGAGGCGGAAAATATGGGGAAAATCATTCAATTAAATGATGTCCTTTCTAATAAAATAGCGGCGGGAGAAGTAGTCGAACGCCCCGCCTCAGTTGTAAAAGAATTGGTGGAAAATGCCGTAGATGCCGGAAGTACCGTGATCGAAATTGAGGTAGAAGAGGCCGGTTTGGCAAAAATCCGGATTATTGATAATGGCAATGGCATTGAAGAAGAATGATGTCCTGCTGGCGTTTCAACGCCATGCGACCAGTAAAATCAAAGACGAAACGGATTTATTCCGGATTCGCACACTTGGCTTTCGCGGTGAGGCTCTGCCAAGTATCGCTTCTGTTTCCAAACTTGAAATGAAGACCTCCACGGGGGAAGGGCCTGGTAGTCTTGTGGTCATCGAAGGCGGCAAGGTGGTCACGTTTGAAAAAACTACAAGCAGAAGAGGGACCGACATCACCGTTACTGATTTGTTCTACAATACTCCGGCCCGGCTTAAGTATATGAAGACAATTCATACTGAGCTTGGGAATATTACCGACTTCGTCAACCGGTTGGCACTGGCCCATCCCGATGTCGCCTTTCGGTTAATCCATAATGAGCGGAAGCTGCTGCAAACAAGCGGCAATGGTGATGTTCGTCAAGTACTTGCCGCCATTTATGGAATGAGTATAGCTAAGCAACTTGTTCCTATTTTTGCAGAGTCATTGGATTTTAAAATCAGCGGCTACGCCTCAATGCCTGAGGTGACTAGGGCATCGCGAAATTATATTTCGACGATGATTAATGGCAGGTTCATTAAAAATTATCCGCTTGTTAAAGCCATTCAGGATGGCTATCATACATTACTGCCGATCGGCCGCTATCCGATTGTGCTGTTAAATATTGAAATGGATCCGCTGCTGGTCGATGTGAATGTTCACCCAGCGAAAATGGAAGTGAGGATTAGTAAAGAGGCTGATCTCAATCAATTGGTCTCGGAAACGATAAAAAATGTATTTAAATCCAAGATCCTCATTCCAACTGCCTATTCTTCTGTGAAAAAAGAAATTGAGGTTTCCGAACAGACCGCTTTGGATCTTAATGAAGGGACACCACAATCTAAGCCGTCTGCAGCGATGGAATCTGCGGCGGTATTGCGTGAGGAGCAGCCCAATCTGGGGACATCTGTTAGCAAAAAGGAAGAAGAACCGGGCTTTTGTGAACTGGAATTAACGAGTCCTGATCCGGTTGATAGCCATCACCAAGAACAGGCATGGTCAAATGGGGAGCCTATTTTTCATAGCGGGCCGGCAATCGAGGATTTTCAACCGTTTGGTGAACCCGAAGTACCAACCATAGCCAAACAAGAGGAAAGCCGTGTGCCGCGTATGTATCCAATCGGGCAAATGCATGGAACCTATATTTTCGCTCAAAACGAAAATGGTTTATATATCATTGATCAGCATGCAGCCCAGGAACGGTTAAAATATGAATATTTTCGTGAAAAAGTGGGACAGGTTGCCTCCGAATTACAGGAAATGCTGGTTCCTTTAACTTTTGAATATTCTACGGATGAGTATTTGAAGATTATCGAACACCGGGCCGAACTGGAGAAGGTGGGGGTGTTTTTGGAGGAATTCGGGGTGAACAGCTTTATCATTCGTGCTCATCCCCAATGGTTCCCAAAGGGTGAGGAAAAGGAGATTATCGAGGAAATGATTGAACAGTTATTAGCGATGAAAAAGGTTGACATCAAGAAACTGCGGGAAGAAGCAGCAATCATGATGAGTTGCAAGGCCTCGATTAAAGCCAACCGCCATTTGCGTAATGATGAAATTCAAACGCTGCTCGATGATTTGCGAAAGGCGTCGGATCCCTTTACCTGCCCACATGGCCGACCGATCATCATCCACTACTCGATTTATGAGATGGAAAAGATGTTCAAACGAGTGATGTAAATGATTAAAAAAGGAAGTCCAATTTGCGTAATCGGACTTCCTTTTTTTCATGGCATTGATGAGAGACACATTGCTTAAAAACATGGGGAATGACCCACAAAGACCGATGAAAGTCAAAAAGGCGTTTGAACACAAGGCAGCCGACCTTCAAAAGGCGGATGAAAGTCAAAACTGCAGTTAAACCCCAGAAAACTGTCCTTCATTAAGTGAATGAAAGACAAAACAATGTTTAAAAACAATACAACTGTCTTTCATCAAGCTAATGAAGGACAAAACGTTATCCAAAAATAGAAGAACAGTCCTTCATCAAGCCAATCCTACTTATTTCGTGGCAGTTGCAGCTACAATCTTATCTACATATTTCAGCGTTTTTCCGGTACCAAGTACTACCGACTCCAACGGGTTTTCGGCAAGCTGAACGGGAACAAAGATTTCCTTGCTTAGCCACTCTTCCATCCCTTTTAACAGGGAGCCGCCCCCAGTTAAAATCACCCCGCGGTCAACGATATCTCCGCTCATCTCAGCGGGACAATCCTCTAATGTCGCGCGGACAGCTTCCAAAATATGCAGTAATGCTTCCTTCATTGCATCCCTAATTTCATAGGACGATAGAGTTACGGTTTTCGGCAAACCCGTTACCAGGTCACGACCGCGGACGTCCATAAAGGCCTCCGCGTGATCTACAAGGGCATAGCCGATCTCTATCTTTATATTTTCAGCAGTTCTTTCACCGATTAAAACATTGTATTCTTTACGGACGTATTGAACAATATCATCATCGAGACGGTCACCGCCAATTTTAATGGAATGATAGGCAACGACACCACCAAAGGAAATAATTGCCACCTCGGTATTACCGCCGCCGATATCAACCACTACATTAGCAACTGGTTCATCGACCGGCAATCCGGCACCAATCGCTGCAGCAACAGGCTCTTCAATCATGGTTATTTTTTTTGCACCGGCATTTCTGATGGCATCCTGAATGGCTCTCCTTTCGACGCTGGTAGAACCGGACGGAGAGCAAACGACAACATTCGGCTTACGCAGTGAAATCCCTGCTTTTTTTGAAGCCTTTCGCATCACCAGCTTGACCATTTCAGTTGTTACATCAAAGTCAGCAATAACTCCATCCTTTAAGGGACGGAGTGCAACAATTTTTTCCGGAGTCTTACCAATCATTTCTTTCGCTTCCGAGCCAACCGCTACGACATTTTTTGTAACCGTATCAATGGCAACAACCGAGGGCTCGTTGAACACAATTCCTTTATTCTTGCTATATACCAAAATATTTGCTGTTCCGAGATCAATTCCAATATCAAATCCTGATAACATACTTTCACCTTTTTTCATATTTTTTTGCAAAAATTGTCTTGTTGCTGACATTCGTGTTTTTACAAAATAACATACGAACAAGGTTAACATGGTTTTGAGGGTAGAATGTAGATTGTAAATAAACCGTCAAGGAAATGTAATCAAGCAGGAAAGGATTTCTAATTTTGATACAGAATCGTAAAAATAAATCAAATCACGCATAGAAACCGAAATTATTGTATATACTTATTTGATGTTCAACTGCTTTTTAATTTTATGTTACGATATGAGTAACGGAATATTTTTCCCATTGAAAATAAACAAGAGGCAGTGTGAAAAGATTGAATCTAAAGCAAAAGTTACTGGTCATCATCGGACCTACAGCTGTAGGAAAAACAAAGCTAAGTGTTGCAATGGCAAAACGTTTTAATGGTGAAATTATCAGCGGAGATTCGATGCAAATATACCGTAGGATGGATATCGGTACAGCTAAAATCAGAAAGGATGAAATGGAAGGTATTCCCCATCATTTAATTGATATAAAGGAGCCAAACGAAAGTTTTTCCGTCGCTGAATTTCAACAGCTTGTTCGCGAAGAAATAGCGGAGATCGCCGGAAGAGGAAAGCTGCCGATTATAGCTGGCGGCACGGGACTCTATATTCAGTCGGTTATTTATGATTATCGCTTTTCAGATGTGTCCGGTGATGAAAAATTACGGCAGGAGCTTGAACAAAGAGCAAAGGAAATCGGGCATGAAGCGTTACATCAAGAGTTAATGAAAGTTGATCCGATTAGTGCCGCAGCGATTCATCCAAATAATGTTAGAAGAGTCATTCGAGCTCTTGAAATTTATTATCAAGCGGGTAAGCCAAGGAACGAGTTCGAAAACATCGGCCCTGCCGACATTCTGTACAACGCTGCTGTTGTAGGCTTGACGATGGACCGGGAGCAGCTATATCAACGAATTAATGCCCGCGTTGATTCCATGATGGAGGAGGGACTTTTAGAGGAGGTTAAGCAGCTGTATCAGCTGGGCTTGAGGAACTGTCAATCCATCCAGGCCATCGGTTATAAAGAAATATATCAATATTTGGACGGTGAAATTTCACTTGAAGAAGCTGTCGAGAAGTTAAAACAAAACTCGCGCCGTTATGCTAAAAGACAATTAACCTGGTTTCGGAATAAAATGGAGGTAAAGTGGTTTGATCTAACAAATGTGAACGATTTGTCAAAAAAAGAAATGGAAATTTCACAATATATTGAAGGAAAGCTTCAAGTAAAATCGAATACATATTAGTAGAGATAAAAGAGGAGGATATATATAATGAAAACGACGATTAATATTCAGGATCAATTTTTAAATCAGTGCCGAAAAGAAAATATTCATGTTACGGTTTTTCTGCTGAACGGTTTCCAATTGCGCGGTCAAATTAAGGGCTTTGATAATTTTACGGTCCTAATTGAATCAGAGGGAAAACAACAATTAGTGTTTAAACATGCGATTTCAACCTTTGCCCCGCAAAGAAATGTCCAGCTTGAACTGGAACAGCAATAAAATAGATGAACGAACCCTGAGCCCCTTTTTCGGGCTCTTTTTATTTATCTAGGAAATAATAATGATTTCAGCAAATTGTGAATACAAATAAAATGAAGGATTATGCAAAATTCGCCATGTTGTTCGCAGATTGAGAGGTGAAAGCTTTGGAACAACCGATTCGCATGAAAAGCAACGGACAAATAAGCATTGTTCTCAATTCCCAAACACGAAAAGCGATTACGAAAGATTTACCTGACTTTCAAGTTGCTCCAAAGGACATTCCCCCTGAGCATTCGGCCCTTAAAGAAATTGAAGCGGAGCTTGAGGCATTAGTTGGAATGGAAGAAATGAAACGAATGATAAAAGAAATTTATGCCTGGATTTATGTCAATAAAAAACGTGAGGAAATGGGTTTAAAAGCCAAAAAGCAGGCGCTTCATATGATGTTCAAAGGAAATCCCGGTACTGGAAAAACAACAGTTGCCAGGTTAATTGGAAAGTTGTTCCAAAAAATGAATGTCCTCTCAAAAGGACATCTAATTGAAGCGGAGCGAGCGGATCTTGTTGGTGAATATATCGGTCATACCGCGCAAAAGACAAGAGACTTGATTAAGAAGGCACAGGGAGGAATCTTGTTTATCGATGAGGCTTATTCCTTGGGACGCGGTGGAGAAAAGGATTTTGGAAAAGAAGCAATTGATACGCTGGTAAAGCATATGGAGGATAAGCAGCATGAATTCATCCTGATTCTTGCTGGCTATTCGCGGGAAATGGATTACTTTTTATCATTGAACCCGGGGCTCCATTCACGCTTTCCCCTAGTTATTGATTTTCCTGATTACAATATCGATCAGCTAATGGAGATTTCGGCGCGAATGCTTGTGGAAAGGGAGTATATGCTAAGTCACGGGGCTGAAAAAAAGTTAAAGGATCACCTTATCTGGGTAAAGTCGGTCTTAAGTCCGAACAGTTTTTCCAACGGTCGCTACGTTCGGAATATCATTGAAAAGTCGATTCGCGCCCAGGCGATGCGGCTATTAATGCTCAACAGCTATGACCGTCATGACTTAATGACCATCAGGAGCAATGATCTGGTATTTGAAGAAGATGGTTAGGATCAACCCCTTAATTCTCTTTCAAATTTTTTTTAACACAAAAGATATAATTCTACTGGCCAGCGTCAAAAGCGCTGGCTATCATATAATGCTCAAGCATCATTTTTCTTCTCATTAATCTGGGGATTCAGAAATCTTTGATGGGAAAGTCTCAATCATTTGCAAATGGTCAGACATGAGATGTCTCTTTAATTTCCATATACTTGTATCAGGTATTGGAAAAGTACTGGTTGTATTTACACCAATATCAATACTAATTGTATATTTTTTCGTCCATACTTTGGATTAAGAATAATTAGGTATCGATATTGGTGTCGGTGTTTACGAAATCATATTGTTAAGGTCAATCTGTTTGCTAATGATTTTTATATTATTACCTGAATTATTCATGAAAATTCTCTGATCACCTAAAAATGCATACCAATCAAGGAATCCAGCTAAATTAGTTATGCACCCAAAAAATGAAAGCTGTTTTCGTAAACTTTATTGCTATTTAATAGGTTTGGGAAAGGAACGGTCGCTGTTAATCCGCAAAAACTACAAACAATACGAAAACAGCCATTTTTTTTAAACCTGTTTTTAGACCAAGGGGGAAGTATACCCAAAAACAGTAGTTTTTCTAAGCCCACAGTTTGGTATTTCCGATAATTCAGAGATCTCCCCCTGAATTATTACCAAAGGGGCGTAGAATTTCCAGGCAGGGCTTTAATTTTCCACTTGTAAGGAAGTATGAATAATTCATGTATTATTTATTCTTATTACTATCTAACAACCACATAAACAAACTATAAATCAAAACAAAGAGTAAAGATTGTATAATATTCTCAAGCCAATTAAAAGTATTATCCCTATAGTAATCAAAAAAAATCAAAACTATAAATATTGATATAAATAAAATAATATTCTTATAAAGAAACTTCATATTAAGTATCATTCCTTTCGCTGTGCCCAAGTTACAAAATTTAATGAAAGAGAATTAATGCGATTATTGCAATAGCATACAAGATATTCATTTTTATTTACCATATACCGGATAAAACCTGCCATTTAAAGAATAGTTATAAAATATAGAGTCTAGGCCAAAACCAACTTACCCCCTGATAACAGAAGAAATAGCAATACGTTTCCTAGAAAATCTAGGTTATCAGATCCCCGATAAGCTTACGTACGTATAGAATCTAAAAATTAATACAATCCTTTCCATGTTACTTATTTGGTAGGTTTGTTTTGCTATGCCCATATATTATTAATGATGAAGTACATCGCTCTTTCAAACTATTCCTCCTCGATAATCAAAATTATAAAAAGTTTACTTGTTATACCTTGCTGTATAGATTATCCCACTTTTACTATTACTTTAAGTGGCGTTTTTTTCCTTGATGCCCATCTTTTTGATGAGATTTTTGCTGGTAAGCTAAATTTCCTTAAGAAGTAGGGAGGGAATGAGACGCTTAAATTCAGAGTCGATAAAGTTCTATACTGGTGCAGTATTGTATGAGTTTCAATATGCCTAATGTTTGAATCTAATAAACTTATATTACCATAATCCTAGTTTTTTTCAAATTATATTAAATAATTGAAAAATTGGTTTTATATGGTAATATATTAATTGATAATAAAATAAGAGAGGAGGATATCAGAAATATTACTTACAGTTATTCACTAAATATGGGGCATGACAAATCGGATTATTTCATAAATAGAAATGTCCACACATTTTCGCGGGAATTGGAGTTAACACCGATGACACAAGATTAATAAAAATACGCTCAAGGAGCACAAACAGATAAAATGTGTATTGTTATCACTTGAGTAAGTGAAAGGAATTGGTATTAAAATGAAAAAAAGATTAAAAACTATTTTATTAATAACATTTGTACTTACTTTATTCGGAAGTTCTTTTTCTACGATTGCAAGGGCTGAGGAAATTAGCAGAGCAGAGGAAAATCAGATTCAGGAAATGGCTGAACAGCTAGAATTTATTTTTGAAGATGCGGCGATTAAAGATAGCAATGGAAATTTATTAACGTTAGATTTTAAAATGATCGAAGACAATTTTGGTTCAAGTCCAGAGTTAGAACAATTAAAACAGGATATGAGTTTAATGCAGAGTAGATTAATCCCTACTAAAGGAGACAAAAGTATTATTTCACCAATGGATATCAAAGTAGATCGTTGTATTGAGAAAAAAATAAAAAATGGAATTGGTGAAATTCTATCAGTTAATGCAATAGCTTCTATCGTAACATATATTGTTGATGGACAATATAAACTTGCAGCTAAAAAACTAATAAAATTAGGAGTAAAAGGTAATGCAATAGCCATTGGTGCTCAATTATCTTATTACCTAATAAAATGTGAATATGAAGTAAACGGTTGGTGGAAAAACTAACCATCTTTCAATGAATTTTTCCCAAATTATTATACATGGATTTTTGTTTAGGAAAACTCTAAGGTTTAGGTTAGGTATTACACTTGACTTAAACCTTTTAATTTTTCTGAATTCGTTTGTTAATTATGCAACCAATATCATTTTGGCTAATTCTTGGTAAGCCCGAAATATAAAAAATAAGCGATCCTTTTCGGTACGCATCACGAATAGCCTTTTATCATTAATTTTCTTCGTGAATAAACGGCTACTTCCACATGACCGTTTGGATGATGTGCTCATCTACGCAGTTGAAGAAGAAAATCTATGCGAGCACTGTTTCGATCGTGCAAGCAGGATTCGGGGACATCACTAACCAGGAGTTGCTGCCGTTTTATTTGCGTTGTTTGGATATGTGCTGACAATTCTTGTTTAATATTGTATTAAAACATAGAAGTTGTAATAAAAAACTCTTAATTGATTCATTTGGAAAAATAGCAATTTACCTGTTTTTTATCGTATTAGAGTATCAGGGAATTTTTTGTTATGATGTGTTAGAGACCTTTTGGAAAGGAAGGATATGTTTGGAGCAAAAGGATACAAAGGAAACAGCGGTTCTGGTCGGCTGTCAAACATTAGAGGATGATTTACGTTTTCATTACTCCATGGAAGAGCTTGCCTCCTTAACGGAAACAGCACAGGGGGAGGTTGTTGCTACTGTCGTTCAAAAACGGGAGAGGCCACATCCGGCTACATATGTTGGGAAAGGGAAAGTGGAAGAACTAAAAGTACTTGTTGATGAACTAGAAGCGGAAATCGTGATCTTTAATGATGAATTATCACCAAGTCAAAAGCGCAATTTAGCTCATGAAATCAATGCTCGCATTATTGACCGTACGCAGCTTATTTTAGATATTTTTGCTACTCGGGCCCGCTCCAAAGAAGGAAAACTCCAGGTGGAACTGGCACAGCTTCAATACATACTTCCAAGACTGGCCGGACAGGGAACCGAATTATCTCGTCTTGGCGGGGGAATTGGAACCCGAGGACCGGGGGAAACAAAGCTTGAGGCGGATCGGCGACATATCCGCCGCCGGATAAATGATATCAAGGAACAGCTATCCGTAATTGTCCAGCATCGGGAAAGATATCGCGAAAGAAGGAAGAAGAATAAAGCCTTCCAAATGGCAATCGTCGGCTATACAAATGCCGGCAAATCCACTTTATTTAATCGTCTATCGGAAGCGCGATCCTATGAAGAAAACCAACTGTTTGCCACGCTTGACCCGATGACGCGAAAAATGATTTTACCAAGCGGTTTTCACACACTGATTACTGATACAGTCGGGTTTATCCAGGACCTGCCAACAACGTTGATTGCCGCATTTCGTTCAACCCTTGAGGAAGTGAAGGAGGCAGACCTTATTCTTCATGTTGTCGATATGTCCAACCCTGATTATTATCAGCATGAAAAAACGGTTGGCAAACTCTTAGAGGAACTGGATGTAAAAAATATTCCCCAGCTGACTATTTATAATAAGCGGGATATCCGGCATCCTGATTTCGTTCCGACGGCCAACTCGCCTAGCATTTTTATCAGTGCCTTTAACGAGGAGGACCGTCACAATCTAAAGGTGAAAATTGAACAAATGATGGTAGCGATGATGAAACCATACGAGGTCCAAATTCCGTCGACGGAAGGGAAATTGCTGTCACAACTTAAAAATGAAACAATCTTACGGGAACTGAGGTTTGACGAAGAAAAACAGGTATACTGCTGTAAAGGGTATTCATTTTCTGACCATCAAATTACTGGACAATTACAGAAATATCAAGCCGAGATAGGAGAATAATAATCATGTTTCAACAATTGAAAAATGGGGGAAAACTTCAGCCGATTGTAATCGAAGTTGAACAACAAATCGCTGAGGTGCACAAAAAAATTAATCAGCGGACGGAAATAAATCAATTCCGGGTGCTACAAAGCTTTCAAAAAAACCGGGTTAGCGATACTCATTTCACTCCGTCGACAGGGTATGGTTATGATGATATCGGCAGAGATACGCTCGAATCTGTGTATGCTGATGTTTTCGGCGGCGAGGCCGGACTCGTTCGTCCACAAATTATTTCCGGGACCCATGCGATCTCGACGGCCCTATTCGGTGTCCTTCGCCCTGGCGATGCACTGCTTTACATGACCGGCAAGCCGTATGATACGCTTGAAGAAATCGTCGGCATCCGTGGAAATGGTGTCGGTTCGTTAAAGGAATTCGGCATTTCTTATGATAGTGTTGCACTTACGGCTGATGGCCAAGTAGATTGGGATCAGGTTGCTTCCAAAATTACTTCAAATACGAAAATGATTGGAATCCAGCGTTCCAAAGGCTATGCCACCAGGCCTTCTTTTACCATCCGGCAAATCGAAGAAATGATTCGCTTCGTCAAAGAAATAAAACCGGATGTGGTTGTTTTTGTGGACAACTGCTATGGCGAGTTTGTAGAAGAACAGGAACCTTGTCACGTAGGCGCAGATCTGATGGCTGGTTCTTTGATTAAAAACCCCGGCGGCGGTGTCGCCAAAACCGGCGGTTACATCGTCGGCAAGAAAAAGTGGGTGGAAGCTTGCTCCTATCGCTTGACTTCCCCAGGGATTGGCGCTGAAGCCGGTGCATCCCTATATAGCCTATTGGAAATGTATCAAGGTTTCTTTCTTGCTCCCCACGTAGTTGGCCAAGCGTTAAAAGGGGCAGTCTTTACAGCCGCACTCCTTGAAAAATTGGGAATGAATTCATCGCCAAGATGGGATGCAGAGCGAACAGATTTAATTCAGTCGGTACGATTTGATGATCCCGATAAAATGATTGCTTTTTGCCAGGCCATTCAATTTGCCTCGCCGATTAATTCCTATGTTACGCCGCAGCCAAGCTATATGCCGGGGTATGAAGATGATGTCATTATGGCCGCTGGTACTTTTATTCAAGGAGCGAGTATTGAGCTGACTGCTGATGGCCCGATACGCCCTCCCTATGTTGCCTATGTGCAGGGCGGACTGACATATGAACATGTAAAACTGGCGGTTTGTCTGGCCATCGATGATTTACTTGAGAAACAATTAATTACACTTGCTTAACCCATGGGACAGCTTTTTTCCAAGCTGTTCTTTTTATAAAAATTTCTATGTTAGATTTTCTAACATGAACTTGACACCTTTCCTTACACAGAATATAATGACATTATAAATTTTGAAGGGAGGAGAAATTAAGGTGAGTGGAAAGGAGATTCGCCGTTCCATGCCGCTGTTTTCCATCGGTACAGTTATGCAGCTGACTGAACTCTCAGCAAGGCAAATCAGATATTATGAAGAACACCAATTAATTTCTCCAGCAAGAACTGAGGGGAATAGGCGGCTTTTCAGTTTGAATGATATTGACAGATTATTAGAAATCAAAGATTTAATTGATCAAGGCGTGAACATGGCAGGCATCAAACAGCTCTTCTTGGTCAAGGAGCAGCATGCAAATGGGAAGGAACAGCATGAAACCAAAGTTAAGCGTGATTTAACAGATGAGGAGCTGCGCAGGCTGCTGCGAAATGAATTGCTGCACGCAGGCAGATTGAATCGCTCATCATTACGGCAAAGCGATCTTTCAAGGTTTTTTCACTAAACTCAAAATCAGCGGAGGTAAGGGAAAATGGCAAAGTATTCAAAAGAAGACATTAGACGGATGGCACATGAGGAAAATGTAAAATTTATCCGTCTACAATTTACAGATATTCTGGGAACGATTAAAAACGTAGAAATTCCAATCAGTCAATTGGAAAAAGCCTTGGAAAACAAAATGATGTTTGATGGCTCATCGATTGAAGGGTTTGTTCGAATTGAAGAGTCTGATATGTATTTATATCCGGACTTAAATACATGGGTTGTATTCCCGTGGACAGCGGAAAAAGGCAAGGTGGCCCGCTTAATTTGTGACATTTATAATTCTGATGGCACTCCATTTGCCGGGGACCCGCGCAATAATCTAAGACGTGTACTAGAAGAAATGAAGGAGCTGGGCTTCACTGATTTCAACCTTGGACCTGAGCCAGAATTCTTTTTATTTAAATTAGATGATAAGGGTGAACCGACATTAGAACTTAATGATAAAGGCGGTTATTTTGACTTTGCGCCAACAGATCTTGGTGAAAACTGCCGTCGTGATATTGTCCTTGAATTGGAAGAAATGGGCTTCGAAATTGAAGCTTCCCACCATGAAGTTGCACCCGGACAACATGAAATTGACTTTAAATACGCTGATGCCTTAACCGCTTGTGATCAAATCCAAACCTTTAAGCTGGTGGTCAAAACAATTGCCCGGAAGCATGGCTTACATGCTACCTTCATGCCAAAGCCGTTGTTTGGAGTTGCGGGATCGGGCATGCATATGAACCTTTCATTATTTAAAAATGGTGAAAATACCTTTTATGACCAAACGGGTGATTTGCAAATGAGTGAAACGGCACGTCAATTTATTGCCGGAATCCTTAAGCATGCCCCAAGCTTTACAGCTGTAACCAACCCGACTGTTAACTCCTACAAGCGCTTGGTTCCCGGCTATGAGGCACCGTGCTACGTTGCTTGGTCCGCGCAAAATCGTTCACCACTAGTTCGAATTCCGGCATCCCGCGGTTTAAGTACGCGGATTGAGGTGCGCAGTGTTGATCCGTCAGCGAACCCATACCTGGCCATGGCAGTCCTTCTCAAAGCAGGATTGGATGGGATTAAAAATAATCTTACCCCACCAGCAGCCGTTGATCGTAACATTTATGTGATGAGCCAGGAGGAACGGTTAGAAGAGGGGATTATCGATCTGCCGGCTACATTAGCACATGCATTAGATCTCCTAAAATCGGATGAAGTAATTGTCAGTGCACTTGGCGGTCATATCTTCGAACGCTTTATTGATGCCAAAGAAATAGAATGGGATATGTTTCGGTCAGTTGTACACCCATGGGAACGTGAGCAATATATGAGCATGTATTAATTTGGGAAAGCCTTGACGCTCTAAGCGTTTGGGCTTTTTCTTTTGTGGGGCAGGTCGTATTTATCGAGGTAAAAATTTAGGTTGCCCCAAAATTGCCCCATAAAAAACGCCTGCAACTAAAATAATTGCCAGGCGTTTTTCTGTTTAATGAATTTGCCGATAGACACCGATGACTTTTCCTAAAATGGAAACATTTTTTAAGATAATTGGATCCATTGTAGAGTTCTCCGGCTGTAAGCGGATATAATCCTTCTCTTTAAAAAATCTCTTACATGTCGCTTCATCTTCCTCAGTCATCGCCACGACAATATCACCGTTATTAGCAGTCTGCTGCTGTTTGACGATTACATAATCGCCATCAAGTATGCCGGCTTCAATCATACTTTCGCCCATGATTTCCAACATAAATACTTGTTCTTCCGAAGGTGCAAGCCGTTCGGGAAGCGGGAAATATTCTTCAATATTTTCAATCGCCGTAATCGGCAGACCGGCGGTTACTTTCCCGACAACCGGTACATTTACTACTTTGTTTTTCGGTATATGGGCATTTTCATCCACTTCTAAAATTTCGATCGCTCTAGGCTTCGTAGGGTCTCGTCTGATCAGTCCTTTGCTTTCTAAACGAGCCAAATGACCATGAACAGTCGAACTGGAGGCTAGTCCAACAGCTTCGCCAATTTCTCGAACGGAAGGGGGATAGCCCTTACTCTTAACCTCGTCTTTAATGAAATCAAGAATATCCCGTTGCCGCTTTGATATTTTTACCATGATAAAATGCACCTCATCTTCATTTTGTTACCATAATTATACCATGATCTGACCGTAAATACAAACATAAGTTCGAAAATATATTGACATAAAACAAATGTTCGTTTTATAATAAAACTAAATTAAGCGAACGTATATTCTTTGAAGAGGTGTTTTCAATGAAAAAACTATGGAACCAATTCTCGTATGCTATTATTCTTATTTTACTAAGCTTTTCCTTTGCCATCATTTTATCCTTTCAACATGGATCCGAAGATCAAAACGATTATTTGCAGGTAACTGTTTCCGAAGGAGATTCACTTTGGAAAATAGCAGGACAGTATTCCGGACAGCATTCACTATCAAAGGCTGAGTTCGTTAACTGGGTAAAAAGGCATAATGAAAAAGTTGATGATCAGATTTATCCAGGCGAAAAGATTGTTATACCTGTTTCAAATAAAGCTCCTGCCGCTACTGAGCTTGCAAGCGTCTCTAAACAATAGAAAGGAATTAACAATGAAAGCGATTATTTACTGTCGTGTAAGCACGAATAAGGAAACACAGGAAACTTCTCTTGCACGTCAAGAGGAAGAATTAATCCAACTAGCCAAGCAGAATCAATTTGAAATTGACAAAATTATTAAAGAGCAGGCAAGCGGCTATGATTTTGACAGGGAAGGCATCCTTGAACTGCTGGAAAGAATCAAGGACCCCGAAGTCCAAGCTGTATTAATTCAGAGATGAAACTCGGCTTGGAAGGGGCAACGCCAAAATAGCGCTGCTGCATTGTATTTTAAAAGAAGGAATCAAGCTCTACAGCATCGCACATAATGGAGAATTGCAGCTTTCCGAATCAGATTCAATGGTATTAAAAATTGTCGGAATGGTGGAAGAGTATCAGCGAAAGCTTCATAATGTGAAGATAAAACGGGGAATGAAGCGTGCTGTCGAGCATGGATATAAGCCGCAGCGAAACTTAAAGAATCTTGGCGAGCATTCAGGGAGAGAAAAAATTGAAGTCCCAATTGAAGAGATTGACAGACTGCGAAAAAATGGGTTAACTTTTGCTGAAATTGCCGCCACAATGAGGGGATTCGGCTATAAGATATCAAAAGCTACTGTACATAGAAGATATCAGGAATATATAGAAAATAAGGATGAGTAATCCTTTCCCTTGTCAGAACGGAGTTTTTTTAGTACATTAATTCTTGCAATCAGTTTTTGAAAGGATGTGCTTCAATGCTATCCAAAGTGAAAATCGCAAGAATTAATGAACTTGCCAGGAAAGCAAAAACAACCGGATTAACAGAATCAGAAGCAAAAGAACAATCAAAGTTAAGAAGTGAATATTTGGCAGCATTTCGGGCCAATATGCTTGACACGTTAACCAATGCGACATTTATCGATCCACTGGGGAACGATGTAACACCGGCCAAACTTAAAGCAAGAAAACAAAATAAACTTCATTAAGTTAACCAGGAATACAATCATGCTGTATTCCTTTTTCTACATATATAAGAATTTCTGTGTCAAAATAATAACAAACTACCTGAATTGGTGTAATTTGTTGAATTAAATTTTATGTCACTATATTATTAATGATGTATTCATAATCCTAGGGATAGAAAGGATGTAAATAATGTTTAATACTATTGATGATTTATCCATTACGACCATCCGGACGCTTGCGATTGATGCAATCGAGAAAGCGAATTCCGGACATCCGGGAATGCCGATGGGGGCAGCCCCAATGGCGTATGCTTTGTGGACAAGATTTATGAACCACAATCCTAAAAATCCGCATTGGTTTAACCGCGACCGTTTTATTTTATCGGCAGGACATGGTTCTGCGTTGTTGTACAGCCTGCTGCATTTATCGGGATATAATTTGACAATGGATGATTTAAAACAATTTCGCCAATGGGGCAGCAAGACACCTGGTCATCCGGAGTACGGTCATACTGAAGGAGTAGAAGCTACAACAGGTCCTCTGGGACAAGGAATTGCCATGGCGGTTGGTATGGCAATGGCTGAAAGACATCTTGCCAGTGTCTATAATAAGGATCAATATGAACTGGTCAACCATTTTACATATAGCATTTGCGGTGACGGTGACTTGATGGAAGGCGTTTCTGCTGAAGCCGCTTCACTTGCCGGCCATTTAAAATTAGGCCGCTTAGTAGTTCTTTATGATTCAAATGATATTTCACTTGATGGGGATCTAGATAAGTCCTTTACCGAGAGTGTTAAAGGCCGTTTTGAATCATATGGATGGCAATATCTTCGTGTTGAAGATGGGAATAATCTTGAGGAAATTGCCGCTGCTCTTGAAGAGGCAAGAAATGATTTGGAACATCCGACCATGATTGAGGTAAGAACGATTATTGGCTATGGTTCACCAAACCGTGCCGGCACATCCGGTGTTCATGGTGCTCCGCTTGGTGCCGATGAATTAAAGCTGACAAAAGAGGCCTATAAATGGACGTTTGAGGAAGATTTCTATGTTCCAGAGGGTGTCTATGAAAACTTCAATAAACTAATTGGTGAAAATGGTGCGAAAAAGGAAAAAGAATGGAACGAACTTTTCGCCCAGTACAAAAACCAATATCCAGAACTCGCCGGCCAGCTGGAAGCGGCAATCAAACATGAATTGCCTGAAGGCTGGGATAAAGATATTCCGGTTTATAGCGAAGGAAAGAGCCTGGCAAGCCGTGCTTCTTCTGGTGAAGTCATTAACGGCATCGCTAAAAACCTGCCAATCCTAATTGGAGGCTCAGCAGATCTTGCCGGTTCCAACAAAACAACAATAAAAGGAACGGGTGATTTTAAACCTGGCGAATATGAAGGCCGCAATATCTGGTTTGGTGTTCGTGAGTTTGCCATGGGAGCAGCGATGAATGGGATTGCCCTGCACGGTGGAGTGAAGGTATTTGGCGGAACTTTCTTTGTCTTCTCCGATTATCTTCGTCCGGCCATTCGCCTGGCAGCATTAATGGGTTTACCTGTCACTTATGTGTTCACTCATGATAGTATTGCTGTGGGGGAAGACGGACCGACACATGAACCGATTGAGCAGTTGGCAGCATTAAGAGCAATGCCTAATCTTTCAGTAATTCGTCCGGCAGATGGGAATGAAACAGCAGCAGCATGGAAATTGGCAGTGGAGTCTACTAACAAACCAACGGCACTTGTATTAACCCGCCAAAATCTGCCTACTTTAAAAGGAACGGATCAAAATGCTTATGAAGGTGTTTCTAAAGGTGCATATGTGGTTTCCCCTGCAAATAAGGAAACTCCGGATGCCTTATTATTAGCGACCGGTTCCGAAGTAAGTTTGGCAGTCGAAGCGCAAAAGGTCCTTGCAAGTGAAGGTGTCCATGTTTCCGTCGTTAGCATGCCTTCATGGGATCGCTTTGAAGAGCAATCGCAAGAGTATAAAGAATCTGTTTTGCCAAAGAGTGTGAAAAAACGCCTTGGCATTGAAATGGGTGCTTCATTCGGCTGGCATAAATATGTCGGCGATGAAGGAGCTGTCTTAGCGATTGATAAATTTGGCGCCTCTGCTCCTGGTGAAAAGGTGATGGAGGAATATGGATTTAATGTAAACAATGTGGTTTCGCTCGTAAAGAGCCTATTATAATGAACAGTTTTGAAGCGATGAGAATGGATTAATTCCATTCTCATTTTTTTGGGAAAATTAAAGGATTCTTTGTAAAGACAGCGAATTAATAAAAATAGGGATTTCATCCTGGTTTCGACAAAATTAGTGTCGTTTTTTGCCGCCGTAAGACAAATGTTTTGTTGCTTGTTTTCTATAATGGAAAAAAGGTTGTCTGCGAAGGAGAGGTCCGTGTGAGAAAATATCAACTATACTTAATTGAAGAGGAATTTGCCACTCATTACTTCGGAAGAGAACGGTTATTTTTTCGGCTTTTTCAAGAATATCAAAACGCAAACGGCGAGCTGAAATTCATTATACATAAACAAATCGACTTTATAACAAAGAAATTAGAAGTTTTGAAAATTCATCAACTGATTCAAAAACAATTGGGCCGGATGAGGGGCTATAAAGCAGAACGTGGTGCATATACCATTGAGATAAGTGGAAAAATAAGCAGGGCCAAGCTAGAAGTTTATCAAGACTTGATTACTGTGGAAGCTCAAGGTAGTTATGAAGCTGAGACTGCCTTCTTTGAGGTTCTGCGGAAATGTGAAGCTTCCTTTTTAGCCATCGATCTCGAACATGAGCGCTTTGGCTGGTTAAAGCCAATAAAAGAAAGAAAATTTGTTTCAATGAAATGAAATATTGTCTAATTGTTTTTTTTCTAGTACACTGTTGTATGGTAGACAACATGAAGGAGGAAGTTTAATGGGTATGTATATTCTAGTTGGTATACTGGCATTACTTGCTGGTGTAGCACTAGGATTTTTCATCGCTCGCAAATATATGATGAGCTATTTGAAGAAAAATCCACCAATTAATGAACAAATGTTAAAGACGATGATGATGCAAATGGGTATGAAACCATCGGAAAAGAAGATCCGACAAATGATGAACGCCATGAACAAGCAAATGAAATGAGGAAACTGGACAAGCGTTAATTATCAAGGGTTTGAGCGTTTTAATCGGAACAGCATTTTGGGTTATGGAAACGGAAAAGACCATTTATTCTGAAACCTTCCCTGAAAAAACCTAAAAAATGCTTAAACCTTCTCACTCATTTTAAAATTTATACCATAAGTCACATTTTCTGATGAAGGATTGACCAAAAATTCAACAGAAAAAGTGGCTTTTTATTATGGATGAAATTTAATATCTGGAGGCAATGATTGATTCATTTCTGCATTACAAGTAAACTGGGCAGACCGTTTGAACCCTGCAATCGTTGATTCTGTAGCAGATTATCGTGGTTGGTCAGAAAATGAAGTAGATGATATAATAAAAGATACCAATAGATGGGACAATGAATTAGTAACAATTAGTATTTTATGATGTAGGAGTGGTGAATATACAAATGGACTACAAAATGGACGAAATAAGACGAGCAAGAGAAATAATATATCTTACACTTAATAGAGGTTTAACGTTATGAGGATTCTTAAAATACTTAAAATTATTGTTACTATTATTGCTATAGTTGTTGCGTGTTACTGGTTATTTACAAGAGATATGTCAAAAAGTCCATTATTAATGACTGGAGCAGGATTATTATTTATCATTACCGGGTTAGAAACATTGGTGAGTTCTGAAAATAAACGTAAAGACTATATGCAATTAGTATTAGGTGTTATTTTAGTCTTATTAGCCTTTCTATAATAGTACTTTTATACCAAAAAGCAAAATTTGTTATTATTTTACAAGGGAAATTTTGCTTTTTTTCTATTTTAAAAGTATACTATTATTGCTGATATTTTACATATATAGGAAAATATCGCAATAAAAATAGAAGAGGTGACGTGTCAATGAAATTCAACAAGTTAGGAAGAATAGCATTACCCTCGTTCCTAGCATTTAGTACATTCACCGGTGTAGGCACTTTTACAAGTAGTGTATCTGCAGACTCGGGATATTCAGCTTTGCCACCAAAGGATTCAAAACTTCACCAATGGGCATACAAAACATATGCACCAAAAACTCAAACTTCATATAAGTACTTCCAAATAATGACTAAGAAGGTATCAGATATTAAAAAAGAAAATAGTGAAATGATTGCTATTGGAAATGACCTTGTAATGGGAAGTGTTCTTACTGGACTTGCAGGGAAGAAAAAGTTTAAACTTCTCAAAGCATCAACATTGACAAAGCTATTGTCAGGCACTGGTGCTGTCTTGTACTTTGCTGGAAGGGCATCCGAAATAAAATATAGCAAAATAAAGAGTGGGGCAGTCGTTAAATCAAAAATGTATTTTAAATGGACTAATGCTCAAAGGCTTGAATATAGCGTTAAAGTTGTAAGTCATATTGAGTATAAAAGAAAGGTTATCTCTAAGAAGAATACTTACTATTTTAGCAAATCATTATAATATCTGTACTTCCAAAAACCCCAAATGGGTATGAAACCATCGGAAAAGAAGATCCGACAAATGATGAACGCCATGAATAAGCAAATGAAATGAGGAAACTGGACAAGCACTCACAATTGGGTGCTTTTTTTCATTTTTAAACCACATGTCTTAATCTTTATTATTTTGCTAATGTTTGATAAAATTAAACTTCGATAGACTAAATATCTGATAATGGTGTTAATTTACATAGAACAAAGATTTCAACTGTGTGGGGGGCGTGTTGTGATGAGAGTGTTTTTTCAACTAGGCTGGTTTTTTAAACAAGAAAAAAAGTCGTATTTATTAGGAGTTTTCCTATTATTGCTGGTAGCTCTGCTGCAACTGGTGCCTCCAAAAATTATTGGAATTGTCGCTGATCATATTAATGAAGGAACCATGACGATGAAGCTGCTTGCGGAGTGGGTATTCGTGCTCATAGCTGTCGGCCTTGTGATGTATGTCTTAAGGTATTATTGGAGAATAATGATTTTTGGTTCGTCTGTGAAGCTAAGCAAAATTTTGAGAAATAGATTATACCATCATTTTACAAATATGTCCCCAGCGTTTTACCAAAAAAGCCGGATTGGCGACTTAATGGCTCATGCAACTAACGACTTGGCGGCGATTCAACAGACTGCGGGATCGGGTGTTCTAACACTGGTTGACTCGCTTTCGACCGGAGGTTTTGTCATCATTGCCATGGCCTTTACGATAAGCTGGAAACTTACCCTTATTTGTTTAATTCCGATGCCGTTTATGGCGATGTTAACCAGTTGGTTTGGAACGATGCTGCATAGAAGTTTTTATAAGGCGCAGGAAGCCTTTTCTTCTTTAAACGATAAAACCCAGGAAAGTATAATGGGAATAAAAGTTATCAAAACTTTTGGACAGGAACAAGAAGATATTGAAGATTTCCGCAAGCAATCGGAAGATGTCGTTCAAAAGAATTTGCTTGTTGCTAAAATTGATTCTCTTTATGATCCAACCATTTCCATCATTGTTGGGATTTCCTTTTTCTTGTCGATTGTCTTTGGAGCTAAGTCTGTCCTTGCTGGTGAACTAACAATTGGAGAACTCATTTCGTTTACGACCTATTTAGGGCTGTTAGTGTGGCCGATGCTGGCTTTTGGCTGGTTATTTAACATTGTTGAACGCGGCCGTGCTTCCTATGACCGTGTCTCAGCCTTGCTGAGGGAAAAAGTAGAAATCATCGATCAAGAAAATGCATTGGATCTTGTTCCACACGGTGATATTGAATACAGGATTGGAGAATTTACCTATCCAGGTGAAACGGCCCCAGTTTTAAAGGACATCCATTTTACACTTAACCGCGGAGAAACATTAGGGATTGTCGGTAAAACAGGTGCGGGAAAAACCACCTTATTGAAGCTGTTAATCCGTGAATTTGAAGGTTATCAAGGGGACATTTGGTTTGGTGGTGCAAGATTACAAGATTACAAGATCGATAAATTACGCCAAGCTATCGGCTATGTCCCACAGGATCATTTTTTATTCTCAGCTACCGTAGCGGAAAACATCGCCTTCACCAATCCGGATGCTGACAAGGCGGAAATAGAAGCGGCAGCAAAAATAGCTAATATTCATGAGGATATCCTTCAATTTACCGACGGTTATCAAACCGTCGTCGGGGAGCGCGGCGTATCATTATCGGGCGGACAAAAACAAAGAATTTCAATTGCCCGTGCCCTGTTAATGAATCCGGAAGTTTTAATTCTGGATGACTCCTTGTCAGCTGTTGACGCAAAAACAGAGGAAGCGATTTTATCATCGTTGAAACAAAATCGTGAAGGAAAAACAACAATCATAACATCACATCGTCTAAGTGCTGTCCAACATGCGAATCAGATTATCGTTTTGGAAGAGGGAAAAATAATCGAAAGCGGTACTCACGAGGAATTAATGGAATTGGACGGCTGGTACAGGCATATGTACCTACATCAACAGCTTGAAGAACTTGTCGAGCAGGGGGGACATTAATATGGTAGAGAAAATAGAGCTCTCTGGACGTGAACAACGAAAGGTGTTAGTGCGCCTGCTTTCCTATACAAAGCCGCATAAACGGATTATCATTTGGGCATTCTTTTTGCTGCTGTTAACGACAATTGGCGATATTGTCCTGCCAATCTTGGTGGCGATTTTTATTGATGACTACCTCCAGCCCGGCAGACTAGAATTTAAGCCGTTGCTGCTTCTCGGATCAGCATATATGGGAATTCAAATTGTCAAAGCGATCCTACTGTTTTTTCAACTAGTTAAATTTCAGGAAATTGCCTTGTATATCATTCAACAGCTGAGAATTGATGTTTTTTCAAAGGTACAGGCGCTTGGTTTAAAATATTTTGATAAAACGCCTGCCGGAAGCATTGTCTCACGGGTCACGAATGATACCGAAGCAATTAAAGATATGTTTGTCACCGTTATTTCTACTTTTATTCAAAGCGGTTTTCTGCTTTTCGGAATATTTATTGCGATGTTTATTTTGAATGTAAAATTAGCGATCTTTTGTACAATTCTTATTCCAATCCTGCTTTTGGTCATGGTGGTTTACCGAAAATGGAGCTCTCGATTCTATCTCGATATGCGTGAAAGATTGAGTCAACTAAATGCCAAGCTAAGCGAGTCACTTCAAGGAATGTCGATTATCCAAGTATTTCGTCAGGAAAAACGACTGCGCAAAGAATTTGGTGACATTAATGAGTTGCATTATAATGCTGGAATGAAGAATATCAAAATAGATGGCTTGCTGCTGCGGCCGGCGATTGACCTGATTTATATCTTTGCCTTGATAATCGTTTTAAGCTACTTTGGGATTACTTCGATGCACCAGTCGATTCAAATTGGGGTTATTTATGCCTTTATTAATTACTTGGATCGCTTTTTTGAACCGGTTAATCAAATGATGATGCGGTTATCTTTATATCAGCAAGCAATTGTCGCCGGGCACCGGGTATTCAAATTATTGGATGAGGAGGAAATAGCCCCGGCTCAAAGTGATGACCCGCATGTTTCAATTACTGACGGGAAAATTGAGTTCAACAACTTAAGCTTTTCCTATGATGGAAAGCGTGATGTGTTAAAAAATATTACTTTCACGGCTAATCCCGGGGAAACAGTCGCGCTTGTGGGTCATACCGGAAGCGGCAAAAGTTCCATCATTAATTTGTTGATGCGATTTTACGAGTTTGAACGGGGGGAGATTTTCATCGATGGGAAGTCGATTCGCGATTATTCAAAAAGTGAGTTAAGAAAGAAAATGGGATTAGTTTTGCAAGATCCGTTTTTGTTCTATGGGACAGTTAAAGATAATATTCGTCTCCATCAAAGTAATATGACGGATGAACAGGTAAAGGAGGCAGCGAGGTTTGTTCAGGCGCAGGAATTTATTGAACGCCTTGAGGATGGCTATGATCATAAGGTGGTCGAAAGGGGCGCCACTTTTTCCAGCGGCCAGCGGCAGTTAATTGCTTTTGCACGGACAATTGCCGCCAATCCGAAAATCCTAGTTCTCGATGAGGCAACTGCCAATATCGATACAGAAACAGAAGAAGCGATTCAAACAGCGTTGGCGAAAATGCGTAAAGGAAGAACAACGATTGCCATCGCCCACCGTTTATCAACCATTCAAGATGCCGATTTAATTCTTGTTCTTCACAAGGGAGAAATTGTTGAACGCGGTACCCATCAAGAGCTGCTGGCACAAAGAGGATTGTATCATAAAATGTTCTTGCTGCAGAATGGGGGCGTGGAACATCTCGAAGATGTTGCCAATTAAAAAGGAAAGCCTGGAGCAAGTTCCAGGCTTTTCCGATATTTACATGAGTTGTTTGGTTCTTGTCCAGCCACTAATAGGTTGAGAAGGGACCTTCTTTATATAATTTCGATTATATTCGTTGATTAATTGGTCCAGTTCTTGACTTCGGCGGATAGCGATGGTGGAGGTGAAGCCGTTCATATTAGCAGCCTGAACTAATTCAGCGCGTTTTTTTTCAATTAGAGCAATTAATTCATTTTTTAGCACAGCCGATGTCCTTTCTGGAAAATCATGATAAATGATATGAAAAGAAGTATTCATTTCTCTTTTGTTACTATTTTACTAGTATAACCTAAGTTGTAAAATATTTCAAAGGAGGCGGATAAAAAATTCTTTAACCAAAGATTTAATTATTGAACGTTTTGTGAACAAATGAATGGAAATGTGTTTCTTTCATAATAATTATTATCTTTTAAGTAAATGTTTTGTTAGAATGAAAGGGTATCGACTATATTGGGAGTGTTAATATGTCTGATGTAAATATATTTTTAGCTTTCGGAGCCGGTTTTTTAAGCTTTATTTCTCCGTGCTGCTTGCCATTATATCCCGCATTTTTATCATATATTACCGGGATGTCGGTAGCGGAATTGCAAACTGAAAATGCTTTACTACAAAAACGCAGCCTATTACATACCATTTTCTTTCTATTGGGTTTTTCGGTTATTTTTATCGCAATGGGATTTGCCACTTCATTTGTCGGTAACTTCTTCACCCAATACAAAGATTTAATTCGCCAGCTTGGCGGGATCTTTATAGTCTTTTTTGGATTGGTGATTGTAGGTATCTTAAAACCGGAATTTCTGATGAAGGACCGCCGCTTCGAATTTAAAAACCGTCCTTCGGGATATATTGGCTCGGCGTTAATCGGAATGGCCTTCTCAGCGGGCTGGACACCGTGTACCGGCCCCATACTAACGGCTGTTATTATGCTTGCTGCGACGAATCCCGGCTCAGCGATGATCTATATGATCGCTTATATCCTCGGTTTCGCGATACCATTCCTAATTTTATCATTCTTTATCGGCCGGATGAAATGGATTCGGAAGCATAGCGGTAAAATCATGAAAGTCGGCGGCTACATTATGATTGTTATGGGAATTGTCTTATACTTTGACTGGATGACAAAGATTATTAATATTTTTCAAAGTTTGTTTGGCGGTTTTACCGGGTTTTAAGTACTAGTAAGATAGTTTCACCCATTCATTACCATTTAACGTAAAGTTAGATGGTTTTTCCTTTTTATGTATCCGATTCCTTCGTTCATGAAAATTTGGGAACAGAAAATAAGTAAAAATCTTTCTCAATTTCATAGCTTTTAAAGTATAATGAGTAACATAAATACGTTAATAAGGGAAGAATGTAAAGTATGAATTATGTGGTTTTTTCCTCGATAGGTGCAGTTTTTATGGGCTTCTTCGTCCTGTTTGTTCGGATGAAAGCAGCGAAGAAACCGACAAGTGTGAAAAAAATAATTTTACCGCCCATTTTTATGTCGACTGGGGCGATCATGTACACAATGCCGCAATTTAGATTAACGCCAATGGAAATTCTCGAGGCTGTTGTGGTGGGAATGCTATTTTCCATCCTGCTGATCAAAACCTCTAAATTTGAAATCCGTGACAATGATATTTATTTAAAGCGGTCCAAGGCGTTTATCTTTATTCTCATTGGGTTATTAGTGATTCGTCTTGCCTTGAAGGGCATTTTAAGCAGTACCATTGATATTGGCCAGTTAAGCGGGATGTTCTTCCTGCTTGCCTACAGCATGATTGTACCGTGGCGGGTGGCCATGTATCGTTCCTATATGAAGCTTTATAAAGAGCTTCATGGAATCAAAATGGTCTAATTTTAAAACACTGATCGGCAGCGGTCAGTGTTTTTAGTATAAAAACAACCGTCCCAGGATGGAACGGTTAGAATAAATGCTCATATGGAGTGACATCAATGTGATTCTCAAATAATTTTTTTCGTAAAAATTTGTGATCCCGCTTTGGCGTTGCCAAGATATATCCGCGAATGACAAGATCTTCGGTGATTTTGGGTGCCTTTTCCTTTAGGGCAAGTTCGCCAATTTTTCCGGCAATTTTATGTCTTGCCACATCACGGAATAACTCTGGAACGGGACTGACTAAATCTTCTAGCAGCGATTTTTCTTCCGGTCCCCAAAGGTGACGCGACTCATTTACATAATGGACTTCCCATTCCATGTCCGATTTGCCGTCTTCCTTTGGCAATTTCTTTAAAAACTTGCGGAACATAAAGAATCCGCCGATTGCCATTGACCCAACGAGAAACACAACCCAAAAAAGAATAAACCATAAAAACCAACCATGAAGCATCTCTATTTCACCTACAAATAATATCGTTAGATAAATTATAGTATTTTTAAGGAAGAAAAGACAAGTATTCACTAAAAGAAAGGGAATAGTTTGTTTGACTGCTTGCTTAATTTGAATAGTCGTAATGACGCATGATTGACAATTTAGGCTGTTTCATTGATTAATACTATATTCTATTGTAATATAGGAAATGCATTAAAGATTTTAATAGGAATGGCACCTTTGTTTTCTAAATGGGGCTGGATGGGGCACTGGTGTCCCCCACGGTCTTCAAAACCGCTTGTGACCTGCGTGCCAGGTCAGGTGGGTTCGATTCCCACACAGTCCCGCCAAACCAGTTATATTAAGGATTTTGATGCTTTTTTTGCAGTTGTGAATAGAAGGTTTTCTGTCCTAAAATCCGCAAAGCTTATTTAAGCGGACACCAAATGGATACAATGTCAGATTTACATATTATTTACTTAATGAGCTGCTCAAACTGCTGGGCAGCTTCTTTTGCATGTTTGGCAATACATGAGTGTATGTGTCCATTGTTATTCCCGATTGTTGAATGTCCGAACCGGTTGGATATATATTGGAAAGATAGGGAACTGGGATAATTTTTTTGAACACATATACCAAAGATCATTGAAATTAGGTAGAATTTAATGAAGGAAATAAATACTTTGAAGGTGTTGTAATGAGTGCTGACCTCGTAAAAAAGATTGAGCAGGAGTTAAGTAGTATCTCATCAAAATATTATAAAATGATTCTTGTTTGTGAGCATCCTAAAGGAATCGCTGTTAAAAACGCTGCTGAAAATTTGGGAATACCACTTCTAAATATTAGTTTGCTGTTAAGTGAAAAATTAAAAGAGTATCCAAGTAAGCGTATGGCCGGAAGAGTCCATAACCTCCTAAGCGATATCTTAAGAAATGCGGGGAGAAGAACACTTTGCTTGGATCATATTGAGGTATTATTTGACCCGACCTTAAAACAAGATGTCATTCAGCTTTTACAGTCTTTTAGCAGGAACTATACGCTAGTCGTTTCATGGAAAGGCAGTTACGACGGCCGACGTTTTGCGTATGCGGTGCCTGGGCATCCTGAATATTATGAGTGCAAAGAATTCGATGGAATTGTAGTGACGGAATAAAGGGGGAAGAGACAAATGAAATATTGTGATTTAGTCCAATTTGAACCAATTGAATCGGTTATTCAATTAACAGATGCAAATGATAAGGATCGAGCAGTTCATTTAATTGATACATATGTTATTTCAGAAAGAATGGCGGAGCAGCTAAATGAAGCTGTCATTGAACATTTACAGTTCCGTCGGCCAGTAGATAATAAGGGATTATTCATTGTCGGTAATTATGGAACAGGTAAATCACACTTAATGAGTGTCATTTCAACGATTGCTGAAATGGACGGTGCAAGCAATTATATCAAGAATGAGCGTGTTGCACAAAAGGCAAAAGAAATCGAAGGGCAATTTAAAGTTATTCGTACTGAAATTGGCAGCGTTCGGACTTCACTGAGAGATATACTATGTGAAGCATTAGAAGAGGGACTATATGATATGGGGGTTGATTTTAAATTCCCGTCTATAGATCAAGTCCGCAATAATAAAGATGCACTTACGGAAATGATGGGGCTTTTCCAAGAGGCATTTCCGGACCAAGGGCTTATGCTTGTGGTAGATGAGTTACTAGACTACTTAAGAAGCAGAAAAGAACAGGAACTTACATTAGATCTCGGCTTTTTACGGGAAGTAGGGGAAGTTTGCAGTAAAACTCGCTTGCGTTTTATTGCAGGTATTCAAGAAATGCTTTTTGATAATCCTAAATTTGGATTCGTAGCGGATTCTTTACGAAGAGTTAAAGAACGTTTTGAACAAGTTCGTATTGTCCGTGAAGATATTGCATTTGTTGTTTCACAAAGATTACTTAAAAAGGATGAAAAACAAAAAGCGCTTATTCGTGAGCATTTGAGTCGGTTTACTTCATTATATACCCGTTTAAGTGAAGATCTAGAAATGTATGTTAACCTTTTCCCAATCCATCCAGCTTATTTAACAACATTTGAGAAAGTAAATGTTGCTGAAAAAAGGGTGGCATTGAAAACAATAAGTAATGAAATTAAGCGGATCCTTGAGGATGATGTACCAGAGGGAGCCCCAGGTCTTATTTCCTATGATAGCTACTGGAAATACATTGAAGAAGACCCTTCCTACAAAAGTAATCCTGATATCCGTGAAGTACTGGACAAGTCGCGCATATTAAAGGATCGAATTCAAAATGCGTTTACCAAAAAAATCTATCAGCCGATGGCCATTAGAATTGTAAATGCCTTGGCAGTATACCGTCTTGCTACAAGTGATATATTTGATAAGGTTGGCCTAACACCAGAGGAACTTCGTGATGATTTGTTTTTGCATTCCACAATGAGCTTAGAAATGCTTTTAGAAGATGATAATCCGTCTGATTTTCTAAAAACCACTGTCGAGGCAGCTTTACGAGAAATCCAAAAAACAGTTAGTTTTCAATATATTTCAACGAACGAAAGCAATGGACAATATTATTTGGATTTGAAAAAAGATATTGCTGTTGATGATTTAATTGAGCAGAAAGCTGAAACAATTGAAGACGATAAATTGGATAGCTATTATTTTGAAGTGCTTAAACAAGCCACAGGGGTAGCGGATAATACCTATGTTACGGGATATAAAATCTGGAAACATAATCTGCCTTGGGAAGCCCATAAAGTGACTCGGCAGGGGTACCTATTCTTTGGTGCACCGAATGAACGGTCGACCGCCCAACCTGAACGAGATTTTTATATTTATATGTTAAAACCGTTCAGTGAAGTGAAATTTAAGGATGAACAAAAGGCAGATGAAGTCTTTTTTAAACTGACAATAAAAGAAGAGAAATTTATAAGATTGTTAAAGATGTATGCTGGCTCCAGGGAACTGGGAATAAATGCTACTTCTGCAACAAAGCAATTGTATGTAAGGAAGTCGGAAACTTATTTTAAGGAACTTGTCAAATGGTTAAGTGATAACTTCGTTCATGTTTATGAAATTACTTATCGCGGCAAAACAGCAAATATTTTAGAGTTCGGCATGTTGCTTCCTCAAAATGCAGGAGTGATTGAAATTATAAATTCTGTTTCTGAAGGTCTATTGACAGATTGGTTTGAACAAAAATATCCTGATTACCCGTCATTCAGAAAGCTGCAAAATGTTTATTTGAATAAAGAGAACTTGCCTTCCTATGTATCAGATTCCCTAATTCAAATCTCAGGTAGGGAGACAAGACAAGGTACGGCAATATTAGATGGATTAGTTTTAATTGACCAAAATGGTAAGTTAAATGTTCATAAATCGGGTTACGCCAAATGGGTAATGAATAAATTAAATGAAAAAGGACACGGACAAGTTTTAAATGCTTCTGAATTAATTGAAACCATTACAATTAAAGGAACGGAAGACATCCGTCTTACTTATGAATTTAAGCTAGAACCGGAACTTTTCGCAGTTGTACTTGCCGCACTTGTCCATGCGGGAGAATTGGTTGTAAACGTTGATGGTAAGTCTTATGATGCAATGAATTATGCAGAGTTTTCTCGATTACCATTAGGACAGCTTATCTATTTTAATTATGTAAAAAAACCAAGTGGCCTTCCGGTTGCTGCAATTAATGCACTTTTTCAAATTTCCGATGTTCGGATACCGAACCTTGAGGGTGAAAACTTAGCTTTTGGCATTCGTCGAGTCATGGAATTTGCTAACAATAAATTACAAAGAGTTGTTAGGATGATTCCTACCATTCGAACAGGTTTGCCAATTTGGGACGGAACACTTTTTTCAACAGCAGAGGTTGGACAGTATGTTCAAAAAATGGATGATTTAAAGGAATTTTTAGAAGGAATTGGGCGCTATGATTCGCCGGCTAAAATGCATAATTTAAGGTATTCCGCCGAGGAGATCTTGGCACAAGATATTTATGTAAAAGAATTAGAAAAATTGGAGAAGCTTGAGACGAAAGTAAGGGAATTCACAAATGTGGCCAATTATCTTACTCAGGCAAAACTTCATCTCTGATCGAAATCATGAATGGAGTAAAAAGGTGGATGCGGCGTTATACGACCTTTCCATCGCTTTAAAAGAAGGAGAGGACTATTCTTCAGAAAGCCGTACCATTGAACAACTAAAAGATGAATATATTCGTTTATATATGGAATTGCATGACAAATCAAGGCTAAATGCAACCCAAGATATGAAAAAGAGCGGTTTGCTAAATGATCAACGTCTGAAAGCTTTAAGGGAATTAGCTCAAAAAATTGATATATTGCCAAACCAGGTCCTTTCTGAATGGCAAAGAAGACTGGATTCATTTATTACCTGCTATCAATTGAAAAGAGAGGATTTACAGCATTCCGCAACATGTCCGCACTGTAAATTCAGACCGAAAGAAGAAGCATCTTTAAATCAATTTAAGTTGGAGACATTAGAAGATGAACTTGGCGAATTACTGAATAACTGGACAAATACACTGTTGAATAACTTTAATGATCCAACCATTAAAGAAAATATTGCATTACTAAGACCGGAACAGCAAGAACTGGTTCAACAGTTCATTTCACAAAAATCATTTAGCTTACCTATTGATTTACGTTTAATTCAAGCTATTAATGATTTGTTAAAAGGGATTAATAAAGTTGAAATCACTTTAGATCAAATTACAGACATGATGGCGAATGGAAGTCCATTAACGGTGGAAGAACTTCGCAGAAGATTTGAGATGCTTATTCAACAGACAGTTGGAAACCAACCAACAAATCGAATTCGGGTTATGCTTAAGAAATGACGAGGTGTACTAAAATGTCATATGAAACAGAGCAGTTATCGTTTGAAAATACAGATTCCCAAACAGACAATCAACCAGTTTTCTGTTTGGGTATGACTTTTAAAAATGATGAAGAGAGAAGAGAGTATTTTAGAGAAGAATTAAGAAAAAAATTGCCTGAACTAAAAAAAATTGAGGGATTTCCTTTAGGAAATGATGAGGATATTATCGCATTATCAGACCCTCCTTATTACACTGCTTGTCCTAACCCATGGTTAAACGAATTTATTAGCGAATCAAAAATTTCAGATGGTTATTTTAGAGAACCATTTGCAGTTGATGTTACTGAAGGAAAAAACGACGCTGTATACAATGCACATAGCTATCATACAAAAGTCCCTTATAAAGCAATAATGAGATATATTTTACACTATACGAATCCTGGTGATTTCATACTTGATGGATTTTCAGGGACTGGAATGACTGGAGTAGCAGCTAGACGTTGCGGAAACAAAAGAGAAGTTGAAAACTTAGGTTTTAGGGTTAATGGTTTGAATATTATTAGTGATGAGGGCGAGAACTTATCTAAAATTGGTGAAAGGAATACAGTGCTTGCGGATTTATCTCCTTCAGCTTCTTTAATTACTTATAATTATAATGTTATATTTGAAAAACACAAATATTTAAAGGAGGCAAAAGAACTACTAAATAACGTTAAAAAAGAATGTACTTGGCTTTACGATGCACAACATCCTAAAATACATAAAAAGGGTAAAATTAATTATGTAGTATGGAGTGACGTATTTATTTGTCCAACTTGTACTGAAGAAATTGTTTACTGGGAAAATGCTGTTGATTTCGAAAAAAAGAAGGTTAAGGATGAATTTGAATGTAAAAATTGTCATTCGAGATTAAAAAAATCTCAGTTAGAACGAGCATGGGAAACCATCTTTGATACTGATTTGGGAGAAACGTTAACCATTGCTAAACAGATACCAGTGTTAATTAACTATTCTATTGGGACACAAAGATTCGAGAAGGAATTAAGCACAGAAGATTTTCAATTACTGAACAGGATCAATAGCTATTCAAACCCTTATTGGTATCCAACTGATCGAATGCCCGAGGGAGATGAATCGCGACGAAACGATAGAATTGGGTTAACGCACGTTCATCATTTCTTTACAAGAAGAAATTTAATAACATTAGCAACTTTTTACCATTATGCTAAAAAGTCAAAATATTATCCACAGTTTATGTTTTTCTTCCAAGCTTCATTGAATAGGGCTACAAAAACAAACCGTTTTCGTTTTGGAGGTACCGGAGGACTTAGTGGTACATTATATGTTCCTTCCTTAGTTTTTGAAAGAAATGTTTTATCACTACTTGAGAAAAAACTGAAGGATTTTGAGAAAATGTTGCTGGAGGAGAAAGCAAGCACTAGTAATTATTCCGTTATAACAACACAATCTGCAACGTCTATTTGTCATTTAAATGAAAATTCAATTGATTATATCTTTACAGATCCACCATTTGGAAAAAATTTAATGTATTCGGAATTAAATTTTTGGTGGGAAGCATGGCTAAGAATAAAAACAAATGTGACAGAAGAAGCCATTATGAATAACACTCAACAAAAAAGCATTTCCGAATACCAGGACTTAATGGAGAAAAGTTTTAAATGTTATTTTAATGTTTTAAAACCTGGAAGGTGGATGACTGTTGAGTTTAGTAATTCTCAAGCAAGTGTTTGGAATGCAATACAGGAGGCTATTCAGAAGGCTGGTTTTGTAATTGCAAATGTTTCAGCATTAGATAAAAAACAAGGAAGTTTTAAAGCTGTTACAACTACAACAGCAGTTAAGCAGGACTTAGTTATTTCTGCTTATAAACCTAAGCATGAAAATGTAATAAAAATGAAGAATGAAGCAAATACGAAAGAATCTGCTTGGACTTTTGTAAGCCAGCACCTAGAGCAGCTACCAATATTTATTGGTCAAAAAAGAGAAGCAGTTTTAATAGCTGAGCGAACGCCTAGAATTTTATTTGATAGAATGGTTGCTTACCATGTACAAAATGGCTTACCAGTGCCAATATCATCTGCTGAATTCCAAAATGAAGTATCTAATAGATTTGTACTTAGAGACGGAATGATATTCTTGGATAGTCAAGTTGCTGAATATGATAAAAAGAGAATCTTGGTAAAAGAATTTGTACAACAAAGTTTATTTGTAGCTGATGAAACAAGCGCAATTGAATGGATAAGACAGCAACTTTTTAAGAAACCCCAAACGCGTCAAGATTTACATCCGAACTTTATGAAAGAAATTCAGCACATCGCAAAGCATGAGTTACTACCAGAATTAAATGATTTATTATATCAAAATTTCTTAAGATACGAAGGAGCTGGACCGGTACCTGACCAAGTTGCTAGCTATCTTCGAAAGAATTATAAGGATTTACGCGGGTTAGAAAACGATGATGCAAAATTAAAAGAAAAGGCGCTAAATCGTTGGTATGTTCCAGATCCGAATAAACAAGCAGATTTGGAAAAATTGCGTGAAAAATCCTTGCTTCGTGAATTTGAAGGATACATTGAGGAACTTTCAAAGAGCAAGAAAAAGCTCAAGCAGTTCCGTACGGAAGCCATTCGTGCCGGCTTTAAAAAAGCTTGGGGGGATAAGGATTACCAAAAGATTGTTACCGTAGGTGATCGCCTGCCTGGAAGTGTGATTCAAGAAGACGATAAGCTGCTAATGTACTATGATAATGCACAAATTCGCTTAGGATTATAATGTAGGGCAAGGAGAAGATGAGAATGGCCAATTGGCGTGACCAAATTTTGAAACAATTCAATGCGAATAACGCATTGTATCTTGTCCTTGACAATGATCAGCTACTTTTAAATGAATGGATACTTGGAAAATTGAAAGAGGAAAATATTCATGTAGTTAATTTTAACGAAAGTATTTTATTTCGGTATGAATTTGAACGTGATTATCGAACCAAAATTGAAAATAAAAAAATCTGTCTCCTTGTTAGAGCTGAAGGGCAAGACTATAATGTTTTTCCCTATGATTTAATTCAGTCGGGGCAGCGAACGCGCTTAGATGTTTCGATTATCTTTCCCAAATTCTCAACACCTGTTATCAGGGAGCTTGATAAAGAAGTATATGATGCCTTGTATGCCGCCCAGGAGCGGTATCAAGGCTCTTCTTCTGATAAAGAAACTTTGGATTTTATTGCAAAAAATATTTATAAGTTGCCATATGATATGATCCATAGCCGGGCTGAATTGTGGAAATTGTTATTGACGATTCATTATGAATTAGACTCTGTCCCTAAGGTTATAAAAAGATTCGTTATTGATAACTTAAATCTAAAGACTGATTTAAGGAAACTTCCTATTCAAGATTTGGTAATGTCCGATCATTTTTTTTATAAATATTTAGAAGATGAGTGGAATCATTTTGTAGACCAAATTAATCAATTTCCACTGCAAAAAAATGGTGTAGCAATTGAAGAATTCGCGGAATATTCTGCCCATTCTTTTTCTAATCCACTTATTCGGAGTATTTTAGATAATTTATTTTTGGAAGGGTTAATTAAACGTGTAAAAGGGTATCAGCCTGCTAAATTCCCAGCCTGGATGCATGTCGGGATTGAAATAGATAATGGGAAAGATAATGATGAAAAATTAAAATATCTCTACTTACAGTTAAAGGATGCTAAACTCTCTGAAAATAGGTATAAGGATTGGACTAAGATTGCTCAAGCTTATGGGCAGTTAAAGGCTCTTTCGTTATCAACAGGTTTGTATTCTCAAGAGGTAAATGGAATAAGCAATATAATAGATGAACATTTTGAAAAATGGATGCTTCATCAATATGGTTCGCTGATATCGTTACCTCATTTGCCGGTTCCAAAAATGGTCCACCAGATACCTCATTATATTGCAAGCCATAATGAGGATAAGGTTGCTTTATTGGTAATGGATGGAATGAGTTTTGTCCAATGGTTTCAGATACAGGATCATCTAGCAAAGAACGGATTATCTTTTAAAGAAAATGGGGTATTTGCCTGGGTGCCTACGCTTACAGCAGTGTCCAGACAAGCGATATTTTCTGGACTTAGTCCATCTTATTTTGCTAATTCTATATCAACAACAAACAAAGAATCTTCTGCTTGGTCTACTTTTTGGGAGGATAAAGGAGTCCCACGAATAAATGTCTCTTACCAAAGAGGTTTAGGTCAGGCTTTCTATCAAAGGGACAATATCTTACCATTAAAACAATCTAATATAAGGATTTACGGAGCGGTCATAGACATTATCGATAAAGTTTTACATGGTGCGGTTCAAGGATCAAAAAGTGTTTTTTCCGAATTAAAGATTTGGTTGGAAACGAATTACCTACTAAAACTTATTCAAGATTTGCAAAATGAAGGTTTTACGGTTTATATAACTGCCGACCATGGAAATAGGGAAAGTGTCGGAATTGGAAGAATAAATGAAGGAGTTATTGCTGAGACAAAAGGTGAACGGGTCCGTATTTATGATTCAGTAGAATTACGAGATGCGGCTGCAGAAAAATTTGATCAATCAATTAAATGGCACGATATTGGCTTGCCGGAGAAATTTCATGTACTATTAGCTAAGGATAGTTTAGCCTTTGTGAATAAAGGGGAGACCATTATAAGTCATGGCGGTATTAGTATGGAGGAAGTTATTGTTCCTTTTATTAAAGTAATTTCTTAAACTTGAGGTAGATTATGATGGCAAAACCAATTGGATTTGATCAAAAGGTGTTACTGCATCACCTTGATTTTACTGCAAATGAAGCACGTAGATTGGAACGAAAGGAAATGTATGAGGTTTTGGATAATTTCCTTCGGGCGGATATTAAAGGTGCCAAATCTCGTAAAAATGCGATTACCATGTTAATGAAAATATGGTATTTGGTAGAAGATTCTCATATTGTTATTCGTGATCGTGCTCTTGAGATGCTGCCTTTTTTAAAACCAGAAGAGAAGGTTTTGCTCCATTGGTGTATGACGATGTTGGCTTATCCTTTCTTTAGAGATTTAATTAAGGAAATGGGACGTCAACTCCGAATGCAGGATACTGTTCCTAGTCAGGTTTTAGGGAAAAAAATGAAAAGTCTTTATGGTGAGCGTCGCCGCGTCGAAGTAGCCACTAGTGCAGTCTTAATGAGTATAAAGTCATGGGGTATAACTGAACTTCAAAAGAATCGTGCTTATTCATTGTTAAAAAAAGTGGAAATCCATTCACAGGAATTGTTGCAGTTGATAGCGGAGGTATTGCTTACTATTAATGATTCGCATATACTCCCGATTGAACTAATGAACAACAATGTCCTTTTCTTTCCGTTTCATTACAACATTTCAGCAAGCGTTTTAATGAAAAATAAGTTTGAGCTTATAAAAAGCATTGATATGACGATGGTAGAATTGAAAAGCTAATTCCCTTATTCCTGTGAATAGGGGTTCTTTTGTAGGAGGGGATTCCTATGTTGAAAATTGGTGATATAGTCAAGGGGCCGCAATTTCCCGAGACAGTGGAAATTAAGAAATGTGAAGCAATCGATGATACTTTTTATGTGATTGAAGCGATAGGGAGAGATTCGAATCAATTCTTTGAACTGTTAGTAGAAAAAGATGCATTTAATTCAATGAAGCGATTAAATACGCCTGAAACCGAAAACCAACAATTAAATTCGCGGGATATCCACCATTACTTGCTTTATAATGCAATGCAAAATGAAGCGATGTATGCGAAGACAAGGGCATTAGGGAATGCAAATGTCTTACCATTGCCACACCAAATTGAAGCAGTTTATGGACGAATGCTGCAAGTACCGCAGGTCCGATTTTTATTGGCGGATGATCCAGGGGCAGGAAAGACAATCATGTCTGGGATGCTTATTAAGGAACTAAAAGCAAGGCATAGTGTCGAGAGAATATTGATATTGGTTCCACCTCTTGTTCTTAAGCAATGGCAGGAAGAATTACAGGAAAAATTCCAAGAGTCATTCCATATCATTAATCGGGCCGTTATGAATGAATATGGGGGTAAAAATCCATTTATTTCAAACAATCATTGCCTAGCTTCTGTCTATTGGGCCGCTAAGGATGATGTTAAACAGCTAATTAATGAGGCCCAATTCGATTTAATTATTGTTGATGAGGCCCATAAGATGGCGGCTTATACACATGGAACCATCAAGAAAAAGACGACACGGACAAAGCTTTATCAGTTGGGTGAAATGATTTTAAGAAAAGTACCGAATTGTTTGTTACTTACTGCGACTCCTCACAAAGGTGATATGGAAAATTTCCGCCACCTAATGAGGCTCATTGATGAAGATATTTTTTCATGTACTGGCGTTAATGAAACCCTGAGGGAGAAAAGCAATCCGTTCATAATAAGAAGATTAAAAGAGAACTTGGTGAATTTTGATGGCACTCCGATTTTCTCGAAGCGGACGACAAAAACGATCCAATACCACTTAACAGATGAGGAACTTGACTTATATGATACTGTTACCAACTATGTAAGAGACCATTTCAATCGAGCAATGAATAATGGCAATAATAGTACAGCATTTGCCATGATGTTATTGCAGCGTCGGCTTAGTTCCTCAATTGAAGCAATTCATTTGTCATTGGAACGTCGTTATAAACGTTTAAAAAAGCTTCATCAACAAACCGTGCAGGAACGGAATAAATATTTAAAAATGCTCGAGAAATTAGATTTAACCGAGTATAACGAGGAGTCTAACGAGCAACAGGAGCAGTTGGATAAAAGGCTCGAGCAGGCAATCGATATGATTGACACGGTAGAACTGGAGCTAGAATTAAAAGAACTTAAACGGTTGTTAGCAAAAACCACCCGTCTAAAAAATTATACAATTGAGAGGAAATATCAGGAACTTGAAGAAATGCTATTTGGGATTGATGGGCTGCTCCACAAGGGAGAAAAGATATTAATTTTTACTGAAGCTGCCGATACATTATATTATTTGGAGCGTAAGTTATTAGAGCGGGTTCCCGAAGTGGCCAAAATTGTCGGAAGTTTCTCAATGGATGAGCGAAGACGGCAGGTTGAGATGTTTCGGAATGAATGCCAAATTATGATTGCTACAGATGCCGGCGGTGAATCCATTAACCTGCAGTTTTGTAATCAAATGATCAACTATGATATACCATGGAACCCAAATAAGTTGGAGCAGCGGATGGGGCGTATCCACCGTATTGGTCAAAAGAATGAAGTTTTCATCTTTAATTTAGTGGCTCAAAATACTCGTGAAGGTCATGTAATGAAGAGACTGCTTGAAAAGATGGAAAAAATGAAAGAAGATTTAGGTTCGGATCTTGTTTACAATTTTATTGGTGAAGTTTTGGAAGACCATTTTGAGAGCTTGTCTTCTTTAATGCAGGAAGCAATATTACATCGGGAGAAGTTGGATGACGTTGTTTCAAGAATGGACAAAGCCATTTCAGAAGAAAACTTAAAACTGTTAAAAGTGTTGAAAGAAGAGCGACTGGATGAGGAAACAATTGACGTACCATCACTCAAGCGTGAACAAAGTGATATAACCATTAAGAAGATTCCATATCGTATGCACGACTCGTTTGTGGATTATATTTTAAAAAAGCGAAATGTACGTATTTTAGAATCAAATGAGGGCAAAGTGAAGCGAATCGAGCGAATTCCAAAATTCCTTCGTGAATCATTTCCACAGTTAAACTTGAGTAATTCAGAAACTTACAAATACACGGGATATAAGGAATATGTTGAACCGGATATTGCATTGATACAAGAGGATCATCCGATTTTCCAATTGGCTTTAGAAATGACCAATATAGAAAGTGGAAAACATGCGCTTAGTCGTTATATGGTTTCATATGATGTATCCGAGCCGCTTAATGTTGAAATATACAGTCTTTCCGTAAACGATGGAACTGGGAAGGAACTTCAAAAGACAATCATTTATTTGGCAAAAAGACAGGACGGCTCGATTATTCAATTAGACCCATACTGGTTATCGCTAGGCCAGTTTGAAGACCCATTAACTGAACTTAATGTTCTGCAGAACTCCGAAATGATGAAGAAAGCATTGGCTGCCGCGATTAAGGTTAGGGATAATGTTCGGGAAAAGAGGGAAGTTCAGTTAAATAAATTATCGAACTACTTAACAAAAGCTTTTAACAGCCAATATAACGATACATTGTCCAAATTGGAAAAATATCAAATGGAGAATGTTGATAACAAAAATTCAGCGCTAATCAACCAAATGAATGCGCAACTCATTGATATCGATGCTAAGAAGGAAGAGCGAACAGCATTAATAAACCGTCAAAGAAACATTACCATGAAGCCTCCTAAGAGGATTATTCAACTGGAATTAATACCAACTGGAAGATCAAACCGAGTTTTGGCAGCGGATTATCAACAGATCGTGGAGAAATACGAAAAACAAAATGGCCGCCAAAATGTTAAAATGTTTGATAATTTGGCGTTAGTTGATTTTTATAGTGAAAGATTCACTGGCGAGGAAAGATATATTATTATCACTAATGATAGCGGCTTTACATTTACAGAAGAGCACTTGGAAGACTTGGGTGAAATTTTGGAGAAGTTCTACATTTATGTAGTACAGAATGGGCAAGTAGTAGAGGAACGCTCGGTCAGGGAAGAGATGTTTTTATTTTAAGATTTGGTTCAAATGAATGAATTAGATTAATCGATTCCTGTTTTAAAAGATTTAATAAATGGACTTAATAAAGCCTCCATTTCAGGAGGCTTTAATAATTAGTCTTTTTAAACCACAGGCTCTGCCTGTGTGCAAACAAAACTTGTAGAGTTGTACCAGAAAAAAACTCCAATCGTTATAATAGAAGATGGCCGTCAAACCAACTTCAAATAACGAGAGGAGTCCTGCTCATGTCGAGCGACAATAGTTTATCACATACAAGGTGGAATTGTAAGTACCATATCGTTTTCATTCCAAAATATAGAAGGAAAATTGTGTACGGAAAATTAAGAAAAGATATTGGAGCGATTTTAAGAAAACTATGTGATATGAAAGATGTAGAAATAATCGAAGCATACGCAATGCCAGATCATATCCATTATAGGAATTTGTTAAAATTATACGTAAAGGAAGAAAATGAGGAAAGAAACATGTTAAAACAAAATGAAATGAATTTTATTCAAAAATATATCTTGAAAAGTGGGGAACAGCTCGATTTTTCGATGAATGGTGATACTTTTATTGATGTGAAAATAATCAAACGGACGGAAAGAACCTTTCGATTGACGGGATTATTAACTTTCGCTCAAATGAATAGTGAAGAACTTGAAGAAGTTGATGAAGAATTATTAAGGCTCAGCCTGACACCGAAGAAGAAACTTCAGCTGGAAGACCATCATCCAAACACGATAAAGTGGTTTGAACAAGGCTGGATCATGAAAGAAATCCGTTTTAAAAAAGATGGTAAAACACCTGATTCTCAAAGCTATAGGATGGGCTTTCGATTGTATTGCTATCATCAAGAACAACTTCGTGTAAAAGAAGCGAGACTGGAAGAGGAATTTACCAGCTGGAAAAATAACTCGGTTATGCTGGTTGAGGTTCCTTCCAAGTTCTCGGAGGAAAGAAGAAGCAGTGCTATCCAAGCATGCCAAGCGTTCATTCATGAACTGTGCCGGCTCCAAATTAACGATCTTAATGACTACTTTTCTGTAACTTGGCCAGTTTCTAAGAAACTAAAATTTCTTCATTTTTTATCCGCTTTTTTACAGCTATGCCTGCAAAAGGAAGAGTTCGATTGGAAAGAGATTGGTGCTGGCTATTATAAAGAAATAGGCGGTTCCAAGCAATTCGACGCGTATAAGGAAGAATTTCTTGAACAACTGGAAATCATTACACAATGCCCAGCAGCCTTATTGGGGATGATCAGCCTCGGCAAAATCACTCCGCTCTATTTTTCAGGACAAATAATCGGGCAGTACTCTACCTATCAATATGGTCCGGTTCATGCGTTGACAGATCTATCAATCTCTGAAGAAAACTATTCAACCAATGCAACGAACATCTGGCTTGTTGAAAATCGGGCGGTATTAACACGGATGGCTGCTGAGAAGGATTTCTTAAAAGAAAATCATTCGCTCGTCATCTGTGTGGACGGGCATGTCCGTTCTTCACATAGGCTTTGTGTAGAACAGCTGTTAAAAAACAGCAGTGTGGAGCAGGTGCTCATTTGGAGTGATTATGATCCGGACGGGTTGCAGATTGCAAAGGAATTGTACTCCATTGTCTCTCATCAACTGCTGATAAAATGGATTACAGCAGATGGGGAGACGTTGACAAACTGGAAGAAATACGAAAACTATATGCAGGTATTCCTAAAAAATAAAAGGATGGAACAAGAAGTAGTATTAGGAGGTGCAGCACAATGGAAAAAGTGGATCAATCATTGATTTCCATTTTCAAAGCTGATGAATCAGCTCCGGAAGTGATGCAGTCGATGTGGGATATTGCCTCCTTATCGGGAGTGTTGGGAGATTTAACGTCACAAAATACATTTCAATCGCCGGTGGAAATATTGCGTTTTCTGCGTATTATCCAATTAATCAATGAGGAAGCCCTTGGATTGGATGACCCGATTGAAAATTCGGAGACCGTTTATTATCGCTACCGGAACCGCTATTCCGACCCGGAACCGCCTAGTAAAAAGAAGGTCGATCAGGTTATTAATGTCCTGCTTAAATATAATTGGATTTCAAAGCAATCACGGCTATTGAAAATGCGTGATACCGGAAAAAGAATGATGGATGCCCTTATTCGTTTGGCGAATGACTCGTTAGCATACTATCTTCACGACGACATTGGCCGAGCGCTTTTTCAAGCGAGACGTGATGCAGAATTGAGCGAAGCCTATGATGATCACGGCATTTCCGGAGGCAACAAAATTGCCAGCATGGTCCGGAATGTGGAGAATGCCCTGCAGATCATCAAAGAACGTGAGCTGGAATTACTGGCCGACCGCAATGCGCTTCCGCAGCTTGAGGTGATTCATCAATTAATGCAAGAGCTTGAAGGAAAGCTGCAGGAACGCTTCCGCCAGTTTCAAACACTCGAAGAAAGCTTAGTTCTCTCTGATTTAATGCAAAAAGGAACAGCCATTCTTGCTGAGGGAACGAACTTAAGCTTAGGAATGATTAACAAGTATTTAAAGTTTACGCATATGCAAAAGACACCGCTGTCTTCCACCATTCGGCCGGAAAAAGTACGTGAATTTATCATTCAGATGTACAATCCTCCACTTGAATCAGACATCCCGAATGTTTTTCAATTATTCAGCTTTATGGAACAAAATCAGTACGAGGATGAGGCGGTAGACGGCATGTGGTTTCCGGTTAAATTTGCTCCTTCCCTGCCGCCAGAAGCGATTGATGAAGCTGTTCATTATTTAGAAACGTATGAGCCATATGTGTCACCGTTGGATGTAACGGACGAAGAGATTGATTTTATTGCGGAGGAGATTTCTGAGGAGGAATTGGACGAATTAATGGGAAACTCCAATTGGCTGCTGACGAAATCAATGATTAATACAGAAGCCATTGAAGCTTTTTTTGAAGATCATGAAGAAGCGCCGATGGAGCAGGTCATCATTGAAGCGACTTCATCCGAATGGGGCGATGCCATAAATGCCATTACGGCGATCTCAGCTTTAGTAGGGAATAAAAAGGTTACGATAACGAAAGCGCACGAAAATATCAATCTGCCAAAATATGAACGGAAATGGGAGTGGTTGAACCGTGACGATGAATCCAGCATTATCAGGAAACGAAATAAACGAATCGACTCAGATAAAAATGAAGAATGATGAACTGAATGTGAGTCCCCTCAATGTGATGCAGTCTTTAAAAGGAGTCCTAACGGAGGAAGAGGAATTGACCTTTATGAACATTTTATTTTCATCCTCCGCTTCAATCCGTTCAGGGAACTTTGGGCTTTCTAGAAAAGAAGTAGAGAAGCAGCTAAAAATCCAAGGGAATGAAGAAAAATTTCATTCTTTTTTAACAAGAGTCAATCAGGCGCTCAGCCGTTACATGAGGGTCATTTATGATGAACGGCGCGACCAGGTGATTGTAATGATGAGAGTGCCGGCAAGAGCAGCCCGCAATACACTGACAAAAGAAAGCCTGGCCATTCTTCTGTATATGTTTTATCAGCAGGAGGTTTTGCAGCAGGAATTCACACTTTTTGATACTCTACTCGATGCATTTGGCCATGAAACCACAAAAGCCAATCAGCGAATCTTGATCAACCTTGATCCCCTTAAGAAAATTGGTGCGATTGAAGAGTACGATACCAATTCTCAGGAAAAAGCCTATCAGCTGACGGCAATCGGTGTTCATATGTTTTCAGACTCTTTCTTAAGAAGAATGACGGAGTTCAGCCAGTCCAATCAATTAAATAAAGAAGAAGTGTTGAAATTTTTTAAACGATATAACTTATATCAGAAAGGGGAAAACGAATGATTCCATGGCGTTTTCAATTTACAGGGATTAGAGACTATTCCCCAACATTAATCGATTTATCTGGTGCCAATGACCATATTATGATTACCGGACCAAATGGAGCAGGAAAGTCAACGATTACCTTTTGTATGGGGGCCGTTTTATATTCCGCAAAAGTTGACGTCGAGGGTTTAAAATCACGAAATTTACCCATAGACCAAACGTGGAAGGCGAGAATATCCTTCCTTTTCAAAAATGATGGCTTAATGAAGATAGATGCTCCTGAGTATATTGAATTCACCTTAAAAATTGTCCAGGATCCGGGACAGCCCGTGAAAAAAGAATACAGTATTTCTACCGGAGATCGGATTGATGAATGGGAAGAAGTAATACGCTACACTTCAGGGGATCGTGTGTTTAATTTTTCTGCCTACAAACGGGACCTGCAATATAAATATAAGGTCGATCCCGATCTCTTTTATTTAATATGGTATCAGCAGGAAGTAAATCAATTTGCCGTCATGCATCCCGAGGAGCGCTTCCGTATTTTTAGCGAAATGCATGGGATCGATCGGGTGCAGCGCGATTGGGAAGAAAGCATGGAAAAGGTGAAAGATACAGAGGAAACGGTCCGCATTGCCGAAACGAACGTAAAGCTTTTGAAACAAGAGCTATCAATGAAAAAGAGCGCATTAGACCGCTTTTTGGATAATCAAAAACGGCTTCATGAAGGCGGGAGGCTTTATATTGAATCATTGCTGCTTTTGGAAGCCCATTACAAGCAGGAAATTTCCCGGTTAGAGGAGTTAATTGCCCAATTTGATGATGATATCAGTGAGTCTAAAGATGATCTGATTGTAAAAAAGAGCTTAAAAGAAAAAGATGAGCAACAGTTGGAAGCTTATAGAACTGACCAAGAACAGCTGGATTTAAAGATTCAAAAGGAACAGCAAAAAGTAAAGGACACAGGCGTTGTCCTTAAACAGATCCAAGCAAGAATTGAAGCCCTTAATGTGGAGCTAGAAGAGATTACGGTGCGAAAAAAACAGATTATGAGAACAGAAGAAGAAGTAAAAGCAGCGCTAGCAGCTGTTTTAGCAGAGCTTGAGCAAATCAGCCAAAGCTTGGAGCAGAACAAATCGGCATTACAAATGAAAAATACCTTGTGGAAAAAGAAGGTGGAACTGACAACCCGCCTTAAACAAGAAATTGAGTCGGATGAAAGATTAAAAGTGATCCATCTTGAGAGACTGCAGCAATATGGAAGCAGCTATAAGGTTCAAGAGAAAATAGATAGGCTGGATAAAAGAGTGGAAGGTAATAAGGATCACAAGTACAGCCTATTAAGAAAAAGGGACGAGCTTCAAGAGGAGTACAATTTGCTTGTGGATGAGCGCAATTTATCGTCCAGGCAGCAGGAATCAATACGCTATTTCCGTGAGCGGCAAATCAAAGCCTATCCTCTCCGTGAATTAATCGAGTTGGACGAGGCGGCACAGGTGAAGGATGAGCATTTGTTTGAAGCAATCAAATATACCATCTTTTTTGACGGTAAGGAGTGTACACCGCCAAATGATTTATATCATGTGCCATTAATGACAGTTAGACCAGAGCGTGTAATCACCAATCTGCCGGCACTTCATTTGAAGGTGAAAGAAACCCTTTTGGAACAAGACCTTCCACAGGCCATGAAAGCATTATGGTGGGTGGAACAATTTTTTAAAGACAATCTGTTCGCGATTAACAATGGGGTATTAATCGACCCGATGGGAATCCGTGGTTCCCAGGAGAAAAATCAATATATTTTAAGTGTAAAAGCCTTAAAGCACAGGAAGCAGGAAGTAGAGAAGCTGTTAATCGATTTGAATTCGAAGCTGGAAGTTATTGAAACAGAAATAGCCGAGGATACGAAATCCATCCAAGAGCTGAATAGTGTCATTCATCAGGTGAAGGAATCTGAAGCATTTATGGTTGCCGAACACGAGCGGGTATTTCGGAAACAGAAATATGAGGATGAAATAGCCGCGCAAAAAACGATTGAAGAAGAAATTGCGAAATTAAAGGAAGCGGAAAGTGAACTATTAAAGATGCAGGCAAGGCAATCCTTTTTTAAAGGCGTTTTAGACGATGAAATGGCTGTATATATTGAACTAGGAAAAATGAAGGAAAAATATGAGGAACGGAACAGTCTGCAAAAGAAGGCCGACGAAGAAAAAGAGTTTTTGAAAAAACAAAAGGATATAATTGAAAGCCTTGAAGATGATTTTGATGAGTTGGACCGAAAAATGACGAAGCTGGAGCGGGATATTCGAAACTGGAATGATCATCTGGAGGATGCCAAACGAAAAATTTCTACTCTCGAAAAACAACAGAAAAACTATTTCGATGATAAGGAAGCGGCGCAATTAGAGCTTGTTAAAACGATTAAAGAATTAGAGGATTTGAAGTATTTAGTCCCTGATATTTATACCACTACGGCTGCTGAAACTTCCATTGAACAACTGCCTTCTGTTGCAAAAATAAAACAAAACCGAGAAAATGGGAAAATTGAGTTTCAGAATGCACGGACAGAATCGGGTATTGACCCTGCAGCCGAAGAAAATTATCAAACAGTCAAACTTGAATATGAGCGGCTTGACAATGAATACAAACGGACAAAAATTTTGCTTGAACAGGATATCGAGCGAATGGAAAACCTGAAGGAGCAGCTGGAAACAACAATTAATATGCGTGTGCTCGAGCTTCAGAAGCGTTTTAAATATTATATGAGCCAGTTTCAATTTGAAGGTGAAATCAGCTGGGAATCAATTGAAGACAGAAGAAGTCGCACTCATTTTTATTTGTATATTAAAGCTCGTAAAGAAGGTCATCGCGGTGCTTTAGAGGATGTAAGTGTTAAAGCCAGAGGGGGAAAAGTGGGCAAAGGAGTATCAGGGGGAGAGGAATCTTTAAGCTCTTTACTATTTGCTTTAGCTCTTTTACAAAATCTCCAAACAACCCCAGGCTTTATTGTTATGGATGAATTTGACAGTGCGCTAAATGAGATCCGCAAAGTGAAGGTATTTGATTTGTATGTGCAGGAATTAAAGAGAAAACTGGTTATCCTGACACCGAAGTCCCATGAGCCGCAATATTTGGACAAGTTCGCAAAAGCATTTGTTGTCCAGCATGACCCAACCATCCCGCGAAGCAAAGTTATTGGGCTTGTGAAAAGTGTTGGGATTAATTGATTAAAAAGGTCAATTTCATTCCATAAATTTAATACTTTGAAAGGCACTACAAGTAGGCAAATATCTATCTTTAGTGCCTTTCATATTACAATGGTATTACTGCAAGGCATTAGATGTAGTTTTTTTGTAGAACTCAAAAATAAATAACTTTACTTATAGACTTTTGGTATTCGGATTTTTTATTTCTTGGCAAAATCTCAAAAAAGCGAGTTGAAATTCGAATGAATGATATATTTCATGCGATAGAGGATCGTGCTGAAAATAGATTTTTGAGGCATGGCTGGAGCTGCTTTTTTATGGAACAATTTCAAAAATAGTACCTTGGTTAAAATCAGTCACTTTTGTAGAGCCATACACCCCTAAATATAGTCTTGTTTGATCCAGATTTGTTCCCAAACTAACGTAATAGGCTGATTGAGACCCAAAGTGATCATCGGTTTCAATGATACGATAATCATTTAATTTACCATCTGTTCTTACCCTTGTATAAGCTAAAACCCCTCTGACCGGAGGCCGAGATTCTTCATGTCTCGCAAGATCAGTAAACACAACGCTTCCCGTTAAAGCGGGGATTTCATCCCCCATATAGAGTTGCACTCCTGTAAGTGCAGTTCCTTCAAACTTATCGGGGCGGGGATCTTGATGAAAATAACTAGTAAGAGGCGGAAGACGCTTCACTGAAGTTATGACCGCTTCATCGTAATAAGCAATTATCTTCTCATCCAAAGTCGGATTTGCCGAACAGCCCTTTATAATTGAAGTGGGAAATGCCCCTTCCCATCCTCGCCAGCCAAAATTAATAAATCCTTCTTGGTCAGGTTCGATGTTCCTCAAAGAAGCTTGAATAAGCTGCGTAACCGGTATTGGTTTATAATGTACGAATGAAAAAATTGATTCTGCCAGATCCTGACCGACATTTCCTATATATTTGACATACTGATTAAAAAGTCTTTGAAAGGAAATGCCTGGTATATTGCGAACCCCTTTGGCGATTACCGTCAGAGTTTCCTGAATCGGGGCGGGGAGTTCGTTAAAACGTGTGACCGCGGGGGGATTAGAGATATTGGTATTCTTTACTACGTCGATTTCAATTATTTTACCGGCTATTTCCATATTATCCTGGCTTAAATTAAAGTGATCATAGCCTGCACCGCCATCTCCGGTTGTTAACACAAGTTTTCCTGTTTCAGGTGAAAAGTTTAAACTATTGACACCATTATGATTATAGAATGGTCTTCTAACGTTAAGTAATGTCCGTCGTTTTTGAGGTTGACCATTCGCTTGTAGGACCCATTCTTCCACTGTATCGATATGATCATAATGAGCTTCTCTATTTGTCCACCTTAGGTTTAAGGTTTTGGGATCACACGGGTCAGGTTGAAAACGTTCAGAAAGAGCACCTGGACCTTGTGTTCCGGCTACCGAATAATGAAGGTAAAACAAACCGTTATAAGAAAATCCGGGGTGAAACGCCAGTCCAAGCAGCCCCCGTTCATCATAACCACCAGAAGTACCAAGTTTGATAATTTGCGGGCGAATATCTAAAAAGGTCCTAACATCTCCATTTCCTATGTAAAAGATTTCTCCTGGCTGGGTGGCAATGAATAATCTTTCAGTTGATTCACCCGGAAGGATCGCTGTTTTCAAAACGGTGGGTAAATTGACCCTGCTAACAATGGGCCGTAACCGAACCTTTACTTTTCTCACCTAACATGACACTCCTTCCCATTGTTTTTAATAAAAATATGATTCGAACGGTTCGGTTAGTACTAAATACGACTAGGAACCTAATAAGATATCAGCGTTTATAACTACACGGTGAATTTTTCAATTATATGAATTTTGCTATTTCATGAATAAAGTGAAACCTTAATCTGAATGTTAGTTCCGTCCTACTATCTCAAATATCAATGCTAGCTCTCATTATGCTAATTGTTAGACTGCTGAAATTATAAAAATATATTGACAATTCTGAATTGTGTTTGTACAGTATTCTTAAGTTATCATATCATATGAACAGTGAAACGGAGGTGGAAAACATGGCAATAAAACGTAAATCCCTCGTCGATGATGTAGTGGATGTCTTTTTGAAAGATGTGGAAAATGGAGTTTATACATATGGTGATAAATTGCCTTCCCAGAAGGAATTGGCAAACCGCTATCAGGTCAGCTTAATCGTTATCAGAGAAGCTCTTACTAAATTATCTGCAGTAGGGATTATAAGTTTTCATCAAGGGAAAGGTACGTACCTGAATAAATCAGAAGAAGGAACGTTTGCTTCGCCCGAATTTTCATCATTAATTTTCCATAATATCAATAACCTTCTTGAAATTGTCGAAGCGAGACAAATAGTTGAGAGTGAAACAAGCTCATTAGCGGCCAAACGAAGAACCAATAACAATCTTTTAGAAATAGAAAGAACGATCGACGGAATGAAGAAAAGCTTAAACGATTATGAAAATTTTGCAATGTGGGATGTTGAATTTCACATCGCTGTCGCAAAAGCTTCCAATAATCAAGTGTTGCAAAAAATTACAACGCTTCTGATTGATAGTTACCGTTCAGAGATAGCCAAATTTTTTCAAGTTCCAGGTGTTATTGAAACGATATTAATGGAGCATGAAAGCATCTATTATCAAATTTTACATGGAAACTGCAGGAAGGCTTCAGTGATTATGCGAAATCATCTCTGAATTACCTGAAAAGGTCTTTTCGGCAAAAATAGCTGAATCAGGAAAGTAAAGCTGGAACTGTTCTTACTCTATTCCTTTTTGTAAACGCTTTATTTGGTCTGATAGTACCCTCCTAAAATTTGGAGAATAAGAGGTGGAAAATATGACAACCCATAAGATTGCTGTCATTCCTGGGGATGGTATCGGCCCGGAGGTAGTGAATGAAGCAGTAAAAGTACTGGAACTACTCAAAAAGCTGGATCCTTCATTTGAAATCGAATTTGAGACATTTGATTGGAGTAGTGAGTATTATCTAAGACATGGAAAAATGATGCCGGAAGATGCTCTTGATACTTTAAAAAAATATGATGCGATTTTATTCGGGGCGATCGGCGATAAACGAGTGCCTGATGATGTGACGATATGGGAGTTGATCATGCCAATCCGGAAAAATTTCAAGCAGTATATTAATTTACGTCCGGTTAAATTATTGAAGGGAGTGCCTTGCCGGTATATGGATGAAAATATCGATTTTGTCATTGTCAGGGAAAACGCTGAAGGTGAATACTCCAATAGCGGTGGCCGATTGTATCCGGGCATGGAACAGGAGATTGCCGTCCAAAACACCATCATCACAAGGACCGGTACGAAAAAGGTTGCCAGATTTGCTTTTGAATATGCTAAAAGGCAGGGGAAAAGGACGGTCACAAGCGCGACAAAATCAAATGCAATCATCCACTCCATGAAACTATGGGATGAGGCTGTAAACGAGGTAGGAAAAGATTTTCCGGCTATTCATCTGCAAAGCTATTACATTGATGCTCTAGCAGCTTATTTTGTTTTGAGGCCGGGAGATTTTGAAGTAGTGGTTGCTTCCAATTTGTTCGGGGATATATTAAGTGATTTAGGCTCCGCGGTTGTAGGAGGGCTTGGGCTTTCCCCTTCGGCAAACTTAAATCCGGAGGGAGATTTCCCATCCATGTTTGAGCCGGTCCATGGTTCTGCTCCTGATATTGCCGGCAAAGGCATCGCCAATCCAATCGCCCAAATTTGGTCGGCAGCACTTATGCTTGAGCATTTGGGGAGAGAGGATTTAGCAGCAGTCATTTTGGACGCAATTGAACAGGTCCTTGTCCAAAAAGAAGTACGAACACCTGATTTAGGCGGCAGTTCAACGACAAGTGAAATGGGCTCAAGCATTCGAGCTGCAATACAACAATTACAATTTGTTAAAGAAGGTCGATCACGATGAGATTGGAAAATGAAGTGTTTGTTGTCACAGGTGCACAGGGAGGAATGGGGAAAGAAACGGTTAAACGGTTTTTAGAAGAAGGAGCTATAGTTGTGGCTGTTGATCTCAATGTGGACGGAGTGGAGGAAAGTGACCAATTATTGCCGATTGCAGCGGATTTGACAAAGGAAGAGGAAGTAACGAATGTTTTTTCAACTGCAGTTGCAAACTTTAACCGCATTGACGGGCTTGTGAATCTTGCAGGCATTGCCCAGCCAGCAACGCCGATTGAAGAAGTGAGCTTAGCAGATTGGGAGAAAATTATTCGTGTCAACGCAACGGCTCCATTTTTAACTTGCCGTGCGGCTGTCCCATACATGAAAAAGAATGGGGGCGGAGTGATCGTCAATATCGCTTCCATTTCCATGGTGAGACCAAGGCCCGGCTTAAATGCCTATATCGCTTCAAAGGGTGCCTTGGTCTCCTTTACACAAGCATTGGCCATTGAATTAGCCGAGCACGGGATTAGGGTAAATGTTGTCAACCCGGGTCCGGCAGATACGGATATGCTTGGTGGTTTTACGGCAAAGGAACAGGATTTTGAAATTATAAAAGAATCTGTTTTTAAGAAAAGTGTCCCGATGGGAAGGCTGATCGAGCCAATCGATATTGCTAATTCCCTTGTATATTTATGTTCAAAGGAAGCGTCGATTGTGACAGGTGCTGTGTTAAATGTAGATGGAGGAAGGGGGATTTAACGGGTGAAGCCAGTCGATGCCCAAGTTCGAGGCTGTTATATAGATGGTGAATGGGTAGTCCCTAAAAAAGCTAGATTAATAGAAGTGAAAAATCCAGGGGATGGTTCCATTTTAGCGTATGTTCCAAGAGGGGACAGGGAAGAAATTGACCTTGCCGTAAAAGCAGCAAAAAAAGCATTTCATTCAAAAGAATGGCAGACCTTTAGTTCTTATCATCGGGGGAAGCTTCTTTACCAGGCAGCGGAAATCATTCGCGAGAATAAACAAGAATTAACAAAATTAGAGACGCTAGATGTCGGAAAGCCACTGTCCCAATCCGCTGTAGATGTCGAGATTGCGGCACGCTATTTTGAATACTACGCTGGGATCGCCGATAAAATTCTTGGAGAAACCATTCCAGTTGAACCAGGAATCATTGATTATACTGTTCGCGAACCGATTGGGATTGTCGGACATATTATTCCTTGGAATTATCCTTTGCAAATTGCCGCAAGAAGCATATCTGTTTCCATCGCAACCGGGAATGCCGCTGTCCTGAAGCCAGCAGAGGATACACCGTTAACAACGCTTAAGCTGGTTGAAGTAATCGAGCCATTAGGGCTGCCCAAAGGTATTTTGAATGTTGTAACCGGTTATGGTCATGAGGCCGGTGCTGCGCTTTCAGCTCACCCCGAGATAAACCATATTACGTTTACAGGTTCGGTTGAGACTGGGAAAAAAGTCATGGAGTCAGCTGCCCAAAATATCGTCCCCGTTACCCTTGAACTTGGCGGGAAATCCCCAAATATTGTCTTTGCTGATTGCAATGAAGAGCAGGCTCTTAAGTGGGTGCTCAAGTCGATTATCCAAAATGCAGGCCAGACTTGTTCTGCAGGCTCTCGTTTGGTGATTGAAAAATCAATAAAAGAAAAGTTCGTACGGAAGCTGGCTGCTGCAATGGAGAAGCTTTCGATTGGTCCCGGAATGGATGATCACGATTTAGGACCAGTGCTCTCCAAAAAGCAATTTGATCGTATCCAAGGTTTTATTGACCTTGCCAAGCAGGACGGGATTAGGATCGTAACTGGAGGAGAGCGTCAGTTGGTTGAAGGGTGCGAACAAGGCTACTATCTGCAGCCAACCATCTTGGATGACGTTCCTGTGAGCCATGATCTAGCCCAAGAGGAAATCTTCGGCCCTGTTTTGACCGTGACCACCTTCGAGACAGAAGAAGAAGCAATTGAAATGGCAAACGGCACACCGTACGGACTTGTTGCCGGCATTTGGACTGAAAACGTCGGAGTTGCTCACCGCGTTGCCAGCGGGCTTCAATGCGGCCAAGTATTTATCAATCACTATGGGGCCGGCGGAGGCATTGCGCAGCCATTTGGAGGATACAAAAAAAGTGGTTTCGGCCGAGAAAAAGGGTTAGAGGCATTGCAAAATTATACACAAGTGAAGAACGTGGCCCTGAAATATTAGCGGTATACAAAGGGTTTGTTTTACGTTGGTGAATGTTAATAGAGGTTTTAAAGCTTCAGAGATTTCCTGTAATAATACATTAATAGATTTCTGATTTTTTAAAAGCAAATCGAAAGGAGAGTAAAATGGATCCGATTATTCGCTTGGAAAATGTTTCGTTTTCCTACAAAATCAATGAAAAAACGAAAGTATCCGTTCTAAAGAATATCTCCCTTTCCATATTCCCTGGTGAATATGTAGCCATAATCGGCCACAATGGATCAGGAAAATCTACCTTATCCAAACTCCTTAACGGGATCTTGACCCCCGATCATGGGGAAGTCTGGGTTCATGGTCATAACACCAAGGATACCAACAAGAAACGGGCCATTCGTCAAGCGGTGGGCATGGTTTTTCAACATCCTGATAACCAAATTGTCGCGACCATCGTGGAGGAGGATGTGGCATTTGGATTGGAGAATATTGGCGTTCCAAGGGAAGAAATGAAAAAAAGAGTAGATGAGGCTTTAAATGTTGTGAAAATGTCTCCGTTTCGTCACCGGCCGCCGCATCATTTGTCTGGGGGGCAAAAGCAGAGGGTCGCCATTGCCGGGGTGTTGGCAATGCAGCCGGAGTGTATTGTTTTTGATGAAGCAACCAGCATGCTCGACAGTTTTGGGAGAAAAGAAGTTATTCAGGTTATGCGACAAATGAACAATATGGGGATGACCATTATTACGGTGACCCACCATATGTCAGAAGCAGCGGAGGCTGGTAGGATTATCGTTGTCGAGGACGGCGAAATTGTCATGGATGGTACTCCGCGGGAAATTTTTAAACATAAGCAAGAATTGGAGGCTCTTAAATTGGAGGTGCCTTCCGTTAGCCAAATGGCCGAAGTGATTCATCGCCAATTTGCCGATTTCTCCAGGGATATCATTCATGAACATGAGTTTATCGGTGAAGTCGAGGAATTCTTAAGCGGGGGGGTGGGATCATGACGGTCAAACCCATCATCGAAATCGAAAACCTTACGCATACCTATATGAAAGGAACTCCGATGGAGCATGTTGCCTTAAAAGGAACCAATCTGTATGTAGAGGCGGGGGAATGCATTGCTATCATTGGACATACCGGTTCGGGAAAATCGACGTTAATCCAGCACCTGAATGGGCTGATTCGTCCAGAATCCGGTAGGGTGGTGATTGATGGTGAAGATTTAGCAAAGAAAAAAATCGATTTGAAAACATTGAGGCGAAAAGTAGGCATTGTGTTTCAAAATCCGGAGGATCAAATTTTTGAAAAAATCATTGGCGATGATATCGCCTATGGGCCATTTAAAATGGGTCTGCCGTTAAAGGAGGTGAGGGAGCGTGTCAAGTGGGCGATGTCTGTTGTCGGCTTGGATTTTGAGGAAATGAAAGACAGGCAGACCTTTGCTCTAAGCGGCGGGCAAAAACGGAAGGTAGCTTTGGCAGGAATTCTCGCCTTGAAACCAAAGATTCTGGTTCTCGATGAGCCGACGGCGGGTCTCGACCCAAGGTCAAGGAATGAGCTGCTGGATAAAATTAAACGGCTCAACAAGGAAGAAAAGTTAACCGTCATTTTTGTGTCCCACAATATGGAGGAAGTTGCGATGCTGGCTGACCGAGTCTATGTGATGGCGGACGGAAAGGACGTGTTGAGTGGCACCCCAAAGGAAATTTTTACTGATAAAGAAAAGCTTGTCAGGCATCAAATTGGAACCCCGGAAACGGTACAGGTTCTGTATCGCTTAACTGACCTTGGCTATCAGGTAAGGACGGATGCCTTTTCGATTACGGAAGCAGCAGACGAAATTATGAAGCTTTTTGCTGGCAGGAAGGAGGGGACGGAGCATGTCCAGCGAATTTGATATTTCCCGGAATATTACCATTGGCCAGTACGTGCCAACGGGCTCGTTTATTCATCGATTAGATCCAAGAATAAAGCTGCTGATCTTTGTTTTCCTCGTGGTGGCAATAGCGTTAAATACCAGTTATATCGGCAACGCGGTAGGACTCATTCTGTCACTTTACTTGTTCTGGGCCTCGAAAATACCGATCAGCTATGGGCTGTCCGGGGTGAAACCAGCGATTCCGTTTATTATCATCCTGGCCGTTTTACAGCTGCTTTTCCAAGGACAGCTCTTTTCCGGCGGCAAGGTTTTTGTTGATTATGGCTTTATCTTAATAACCAGTGAGAGTATTCGATTAGTGATTGTTTCCGCCGTTCGTTTTATTGAAATTATTTTCTTAAGCAGTGTTCTTACATTATCAACTTCCACCACAGAATTAACCCATTCCATTCAAAGCCTATTAAGTCCGTTAAAGAAAATGAACTTTCCGGTCCATGAAATCTCATTGATTACCACGATTTCCATCCGGTTCGTACCCACCTTCGCGATTGAGATGGAAAAAATGATGAAAGCACAAGCTTCAAGGGGGGCCGACTTTGGCAGCGGCAGCTGGTGGCGAATCATTCAAAGAACAAAAGAAATGTTTCCCATCATTATTCCTTTATTTAATATTGCATTAGCCAGGGCGGAGGATTTAATCCTTGCCATGGAAGCCCGCTGCTATACGCCGGGGGGCGAAAGAAGCACCTATTCTGTTTATAAGGCTGTGACGAAGGATTATCTAATATTATTGGTCGGCCTTCTATTGACATTACTGCTGTTGTTTTATCCGTTTCCTATTTAAATACCAAAAATAAAGGGGAGAAAATGGAATGAAAAAATCATTAACGGTTCGTGATATCGTAATTGCAGGCGTGCTAGGTGCAGTAGCGATTCTTTTGGGTGTGACGCGGTTAGGCTATATTCCTGTTCCGACAGCGGCAGGGAATGCGACCATTATGCATATTCCGGCGATTATTGGTGGAATTATGCAGGGGCCGGTTGTCGGCTTAATTGTTGGCGCCATTTTTGGAATCTCATCGTTCTTAAACGCTACAGTTCCCCTGTTTAAGGATCCAATGGTTGCCATTTTGCCACGCCTTTTTATCGGAGTTGTCGCCTGGCTGGTGTATGCTGGAATTCGCCGCAAGAGTGAATATCTGGCAGTTGCAGTTGCCGCCTTTCTTGGAACATTAACGAATACCGTTCTTGTTTTAACGATGGCCGTCATCCGTCATTACATGACTCCAGGAGTCGCCTGGACAGTCGGTGTAACAAACGGGATTCCTGAAGCGATTGTTGGGACCATCGTTACCTTGGCGGTTGTTTTGGCTTGGAAACAGATTGGCAAAAATAAAAAATCAAAGATTTCTCAGGATTTATAAGCCATGTATAATCAAATCACAGATGTGCCGGGAGTCAAGGTAGGCAATAAAGAAAACCATCAGGCATTGACCGGTTGTACGGCTGTCATTTTTGAAAATGGAGCGGTTGCGGGAGTAGATGTGAGGGGTTCTGCTCCCGGAACCCGGGAAACCGACCTGTTAAACCCAATTAATCTCGTCGATAAAGTGCATGCCATCACTTTAAGCGGGGGCAGTGCGTTTGGTTTGGATTCGGCTTCAGGGGTAATGCAATTTCTGGAGGAAAAAGGGATCGGCTTGGATGTAGGGGTAGCCAGGGTTCCGATTGTTCCAGCGGCGGTCCTGTTTGATCTCCCTGTTGGCGACCCAAAGATCCGGCCGGATCGGCGAATGGGCTATGAAGCAGCAAAAGTGGCAACAACCGGAAAGTTTAGTACCGGAAACTATGGGGCAGGCTGCGGTGCAACCGTCGGTAAGTTAGCCGGACTCGAGTTTTGTATGAAGGGCGGTCTAGGTAGTGCATCAATTTGCTTGGAAAATGGGGTTGTCATTGGTGCGATTGTCGCCGTTAATCCTGTTGGCGATGTCCGTGAACCAGCGACTGGAGAAATTTTAGCAGGGGTGTATAAGGACGAAAGGATTATTGACAGTCTTGAAATTCTTGCCAAAAACTATCAGCCTGCCATCTCGCCCGGTTCAAATACGACCATTGGAGTGATTGCCGTGAATGCCGATCTCACAAAGGCAGAGGCTACGAAGGTGGCACAAATGGCTCATGATGGGTATGCCAGGACTATTTTTCCAGCTCATACGATGTTTGATGGCGATACTATTTTTGCTGTTGCTACCGGAGGGGAAAGGGTCTCAATTGATGTTATTGGCGGGCTGGCAGCAAAGGTCATGGAGAGTGCCATCATTGATGCGGTTAAATCTGCCGAAAGTGTTGGAGGAATTATCGCTCATAAAGATTTATTCAGTCATCCTAAAGCGTAGCGGTTAAAATGGCCTGTATATAACTGTGTGGACGATCAGGAAGTAATAAGAAGGCTTATTGAATCAAAATTTGCCGACATTGGACTAGGTAGAGTCTTTATAAATTAAGGTGCATACACTGATGAGACTGCCCTTTTATAAAGATCCGATATGAACCAATATAAAGGGGTGAAACTTTGTGAATTTAGCAATGAGCTGGAATGAATGGGCTAACCTTGATGCCATCGGTCTTGCCGATTTGGTACGGAAAGGTCAGATTACTCCGCAGGAGGTGGCTCAACAGGCTGCCTTTGCCATCGACGCCTTAAATCCCGCGATTAGCGCTGTCATTGAAGTCTTCGATGATGCCGTTCATGACCCTATGAAAGACGGAACGAACCCAGATGGGGCGTTTGCGGGAATACCATTCCTGATGAAGGATCTGGGGCCCACTGTTAAGGGGCGCTTACAGGAGATGGGGTCTCTTCTGATGCAAGGAAATCGTTCTTCAGCCGATAGCTTTCTAACCAGCCGCATCCGCCAAGCTGGTCTCAACATCATCGGGCGGACGACAACACCAGAGTTTGGGCTCTGCAGTTCAGCTGAGAATCCAGCCGTTTATGTTACACGAAATCCCTGGAATCTTGACTATACAACCTGCGGCTCTTCTGCTGGAACAGCAGCTTCGGTTGCGGCCGGAATCATTCCGCTTTCACATGCGACTGATGGCGGCGGCTCGATTCGCATTCCTGCTGGTGTAAACGGCAACATCGGTTTGAAGCCGTCCCGTGGCGTCTTTTCGGTTGCTCCCTACAGTTCCGATTTGATGGGAGTAGTCTCCGTTCAGGGCTGCCACTCCCGCACTATTCGTGATACTGCTGCCTTTGTGGACAGCTGCAGAGGAGGAGCACCGGGCGAATTCATGCCCTATTGGCTGCCACCCGAGCCTTACTCCGAGCTTATACGGCGCGATCCGAAAAAACTTCGTATTGCCGTTTCACATGAGTGGGGTGATTATCAGGCCACACCGCATATTGTTGCTGAATTGGAGGGGGCCGCCCGCTTTCTCGAGGCGCTTGGTCATCACGTGGAGTGGGTGATCCCGGACATTGACTTTCATGCCGCCTATAGGGCACAAACCGAGTGCTATATTATGAATTTTACCCAAACCATTTCGGGTCTATTGGAGCAAAAAGGCTTGGAACAGCCGCCAGCCAACCTGATTGAACCGATGTGTATTCGGGTCTGGGAAGAAGGCCGTTTCTACTCTTATAGGCAGCGCGCGAAGATGCAGGCGGTGTTCAACGATACTTCCCGCAGGCTAGCCGCCTTCTTTGAAGACTGGGATATCATCCTTACCCCAACGATGGCCTTACCGACACCCTTGGTTGGAACGAAGGAGTATTTGACGATCAGTGAAAATCCATCCGTCTACGACTGGTTCGAGAACCTCTGGCGCATATTCTCTTATACTCCGATTGCCAACCTCTGCGGCCTTCCGGGTATCTCGCTGCCGATGGCTGAGCTTGAGAACGGGCTGCCACTTGGAATTCACGCGCTTACACGGCAAGGAGAAGATGGATTGCTTCTGCAACTAGGGGCTCAAATCGAGCGTGCCCTAAATGGGAAATGGAACCACGGACGACGACCTGCTGTACATGTAACATCGATTGATGCAGTGCAATTTCCAGCTAAGTGTGTTAAGGACAGTGTTTAATATTTATGCTTATGGGGGCTTTGCTTCGATTAGGGAGCAAGGCTTTTTGTTCGGGGGTGATCGGTGAAGGAGTTTATTAATTGTATTGGAATCAAAAAATTCAGAAATTTTTGGACAGGAAAGGCAACTGACTTGAAGTGAAAAATGTGGGCGTTGCCCTCTTGCGTTTTCGACATGCATCCAATGTTGTTAATAGACAATCGTTCATTGCGTAAAATTGAAAGCTCTTCATTTAATGACGATGAGTTCATCCAAACCTTAAGTGCTTATTAAGAAACCGCAGAATACGGAGCTCATAGTCTCTCCTATATAAAAAATACGAATGAATATGTTTTGCTTTTTCCGTCAGCCACAATTCTTTATGGTTGTTAAATGGTATGGATTGATATAGTCTTTCGCTTTCGGTAAAAGGAATTGCTTCATCTGTTTTGCTGTGTATCAATAATATGGCTCTTCCTTTCGTGCTGGCTACCTTGTTAATAGGGGAAACTTCTTTAGGGTCAATGTTGAGGAGCTTTCGCATAGAATGATAAATTATCGGTGTAAAAGGTCGTTTTGGTAATTTGGTCCAATAAGAAAGGTTTTCTTTTAAAAAAGGTTCTAAATCACTAAAGGGACTATCGGCAATAATGACTGACACCGCAGGATGTTCACATCCGGCAATAAGCGCAGTAGCAGCACCCATACTCCAGCCAAGAAGAGCAATCTTTTTCTGATTTTTTTTCTCTGCAGCATATTCAATCGCTGAATATAAATCGTGTTTTTCATAGTACCCCAACCCCACGGTTCTTCCTTTTGATTTTCCTGCATTGCGGAAATCAAACATTAGCAAATTGTATCCTTGTCTCGAAAGAACTTTGGCAAGCCGCAGGCCCTCAATCCCTTCCATGGCTCGTTCATTCATATAACCATGTGCTGTAATAACAGTTTTCTTACTATGCTTGGAAGCAGCGGGGATCCACCACCCAGACAGCTTTACCTGATCTTTTCGACTGAAAAATTCAATCTCCTCGAATTCGAGACCGTAATCCTTCGGGTTTTTCCTAGTTTTTGCCGGTAGGGGATGAGTGAGGTAAAGTCCAATGCCGACAGGGGCAAGAAAAAATAACGCAGGTGCAGCCAAAAGCGGCTGCCACAATGATTTGCTTGATTTCCCTTTTTTTCCCTCACCCAACATCAACTCCTCCTTTCTGTTTTGAATCATCGGTACTTTATCATATGTCGATGACCATCCAAACGAAAAAAAACTAAAGTCCCATTTTTCATCATTAGCTAAAAAAAGGCAAAAGGCAGGGAGCCGTGATCCCACTTGGTGAGACGATTTAGTGACAAAAACGAAAAAATCTTCCAATCCGGAAGATTTTTTTATGTTAAATTGGGATATCCTTGCTGGCGCAAAGCTTCATACACTAAAATCGCAGCCGTATTCGAAAGGTTCAGTGAACGAACATGATCACTCATGGGTATTCTCAAAAAGTGATCTTTATTTTTTTCTAATAAATCTTTTGGTAAACCCGTGGTTTCTTTCCCAAACATAAAATAATGCTCCTTTGATCCATCACTGAAATCAAAGGCTGAATGTGGTTTTTCACCAAACGTCTCAATATAGTAAAACTCCCCATGATTTTTTGAAAAAAAGTCATCTAGTGAGTCATAGTACGTGATGTTGACAAGATGCCAGAAATCTAAACCAGTTTGTTTTATCATTTTTTCGTCAGTAGAAAAGCCAAGCGGCCGAATTAAATGCAGAGCGGTATCCGTTGCAGCACAAGTACGTGCAATATTTGCCGTATTAGACGGAATTTCTGGTTGATATAGTACAACATGTATAGCCAAGAATGGTCACCTCTATCTTTATTTTCCCCTCAAAATTATAGCATATTGTTATGGAGATTCATGTAGTGGTTGAAATACGATTGTCACTTTATTATCAAATGTAGTTGTGAAAATTTCTGTCAATTTCTTTATAATTAAACGTAGGTTAAATTTTTTAATAGTTTATGTGAGTTTTTTCACAAGTATAGAAAAGAGGCTGTAAAATGCATTACAAAAACACATTTAAACAAGGCAAAATAGGCAATCTAACACTGAAAAACAGAATTGTCATGCCTCCAATGGGAACGAATCTAGCTGGTATTGAAGGCGAAGTCACGGATCATCTTATTGCCTACTATGAAGAAAGAGCTAAGGGAGGAACCGGGTTAATTATCGTTGAATTTACTTGTATTGAGTATGAATACGGAAAAGGATTTGTCAGGCAATTAAGGCTGGACGAAGATCGCTTCATCCCAGGGATCCATCGTTTAGCCAATGCGATACATAAATATGGAGCGAAGGCTTTTGTTCAAATCCATCACGCAGGCAGACAGTCAAACTCTTCATTAATAAATGGTAAACAAATTGTTGCTCCCAGTAATGTTGCTTGTGCTGCAGTGGGGGAAGAACCCCGGGAATTAACAACAAAAGAAATAAAAGAACTGGTAAATAAATTTGTTCAGGCTGCTGTAAGGTGTAAACAGGCAGGGATTGACGGCGTCGAAGTTCACGGTGCCCATGGTTATTTAATAAACCAGTTCTTAAGCCCTGAGGCCAATGTACGTACAGATGAGTACGGCGGAAGCTTCGAGAATCGAATGAGATTTCTCAAGGAAATCATCGTTGGCATTAGAGAAAAATGCGGTGAGGATTACCCTATTACCGTTCGTCTCAGTGTGGATGAATTTATTGATGGCGGAATCGATTTAGAGTTAGGCAAGGCCATTTGTCGATACTTAGAAAAACTAGGAGTAGATGGACTGCACATTAGCTGCGGAACCTATGACTCTATGGACAAAATGATTGAATCTCCGTTATTGGAACAAGGCTGGAGAGTCTATTTGGCAGAGGAGGTAAAAAAAGAAGTAAATATTCCGGTTATCACTGTCGGGTCCATTCGTGAACCACAATTTGTAGAAAATATTTTAGCTGAGGAAAAAGCGGACTTTGTCGCCATCGGGAGGGGTTTAATTGCTGATCCTGAGTGGGTCAAAAAAACAAAGGAAGGACGCGAAGCTGAAATTAGAAAATGCATCAACTGTCTTCATTGTCTGCATTCAGTAACAGGAAACTTGCATGTTCGGTGTTCCATTAATGCCAGAACAGGCCGAGAACTGGAGTTTAAGGAACTGCAACGCCTTCCTTCTAATAAGAACCGCCATGTTGTGATCGTTGGCGGCGGACCGGGCGGAATGGAAGCGGCACGAACACTGTCACTAAAAGGATATGATGTCACTCTGTTTGAAAAAGAAAATAAGCTCGGTGGTCAATTGCACCTTGTATCTGACCCCATTTATCGCAAGAAAATGACATGGCACATTAGTTATCTTAGCAATGAAATGAAACGTTTAAATATTGATATCCGTTTAAATACAGAGGCTACTGTTGAAGATATCACAGCTTACAATCCTTATGCTGTCTTATTGGCAACAGGCGGCAGACCGAGGCTCCCACAGGTAGAGGGCAATGATTTAGAGCATGTTTATACTTATGAAGACGTAGTCTTACAGGGAAAAGTTTTCACTAAGAATAAAGTAACAGTGGTAGGAAGCGGCATGACCTGTCATGGAACAGTCCGGCGCCTGGCGGAAGCTGGCAATGCTGTCACATTTGTAGAAATTCCAACAAAAGCTAGCAAAAGAATTGGGTCTGATACAAGACAAAGACTTCTTGATAAGCTGAAAAATATAAATGTGGACATTGTGACTGATCATAAATTGGAAAGAATTCTTCCGAACAGTACTATTGTACAGGACTTGGTATCTGGAAAATATTGGGGAATTGAAACGGAGTATGTGATTGTTGCGATGGGAATCGAAGCCTATAACCCATTAGAGGAACCATTAAGGGATAAGATGGAAAATATGTTTGTATTAGGAGATGCAGTAGGCTATGGATCCCTTGGTGAAGCCACCCGAGACGGCTTTGAAAAGGCATATTTGCTTGAATCCATTGTGACACAGGACAGGGAAAAAGGGAAGTTGTAAACGGATAAAAATCTATGATTAGTATAGACTTAAAAACGGACCGTACGGTGAAATAGATCGTACGGTTTTTTTGTCGTAATGTTCTAAGTAAAAAAGTGAACAATGAACTAATTTCTATACATAAACTATCGTATCAAAAATGAGGGTGTATAGAAATTGTGGGATCATAATGAAAATCAAACAGAGTCAATAATTGGTCAGGCATGGACGGGGAGACATGTCGTTTTGCTCCATTGTACTACTCATAATGAATTTATTGCACTTTATAAAAGCTTCCATGCACCGATTGAACCTCCCCGATATAATTGTGCAGAAACCTTAGCACAGCTGTTCAGTATCGGCTATCACATTCATGCAATAACTCCAATCACCCCAAATCAGATTCAATATTTATTGGTATTGTGATGACTTTTCAATATCACTCTATCCGACTAAAAGGAAAAAAGTCTTGTCGTCCTTGAACAAGGCTTTTTCCTTTCTTTGAAAAAATTTAATCGCGCATTGCTCCTGCCTCCCGGGAAGTCATGGCACCTTGTCCTGCGCTTACATCTTTTTGAATTTCTTGTTTTACTTTTTGGGGATCAGTCCCGGAAAATCCTGCTTTCCCACTAGAGCCAGAACCTAAATTCTCTTTAGCTTGTTGATCCTGTTGCATACAAATCCTCCTCCATTCATTGTTTAACGTCCTTATTATTAGCAACAAGTTGGAGAATGAACCATTTTTAAAAATTTTTTGCTATTTCAAATGACTATTTTGAATTAAAAGAATAAATGTCCTATATTTTTATTAAGCATATTAGGAGATGATTTTTTGCGACTTAATTTAACTAAAGATATTAATGTTCACAGCTTAAAAGATTTCTATTGGTTAAAAGAAGAATTACAAGCATTTTGTAAGAACGACTGGCTAAGTGCTTCTGGCTCAAAAATAGAGATTTCCGATCGAATCGAAACATATATTCGAACAGGAGAGATAAAAATCTGAAGGGAGTGAATAAAAATTGAATCTATCCGGGACAAGGTCTTTATTTCCGATATTGTCGAGTCACATACATCTTGCAAGTTGCTCACAAGGGGCAATAGCGAAACTTGTATCAACAGCAATAGACGAATATCATAAAAGTTTGGTTCTTAATGGAAGTAATTGGGTTGCTGCTTTGGAGAGAGCAGGCCAGGCAAGAGCCATATTTGCCGAACTAATTGGAGCTGAAAAAGAAGAGATAGCTATACTATGTTCTGTCTCCGATGTTTTTTCTTCAATTGTCTCTTCCTTTTCAGATCATCAAAATAGGAAAGAGATTGTTTTTACAGATTCCGATTTTCCTACTATCGGCCATATCTTATATGCACAGGAAAAGTATAAAAATCATTTTTCTATTATACGTTCTTCCTCTAATGGAATACCTTTGGAAGAATATGAAAATAAAGTAACAGAAAAGACCCTATTAACAAGTCTTGTGTCTTTTTACACAAAAAATGCATCAAAAACAGAAAAAATCCTAAAGGAAAAAAAGATTATTGTATCCGCCAGAAAAGATGTGATCCGGAATGCCCCCCACTTTTATAACACCAAAGATGAGATCCAAAACGCATTGGATGAACTTTCACTTGTAGTAAATAGCGATTAAATTAAATTCATCCGTATCATTAACGGGTACGAATTTTCAAAAGGAGGTGCCGCGTTTCCTTTAACTAGGTACATATCGGGTCATTTAATGGAGTAAAACCTAAAGAGATTTATTTGAATTTTAAAATGCTTAGAAGATCCCTACGTTCAAACAAGGCTTTTTCCTTTCTTTGGAGAATTATTAAAGAGAGATATAATGAGCATAAAGAATTATGGAGAAAATAGGCGGTGATATTGATGTTATCGCAACAAGAAATCCTTGAGGAACTTTCAAAAAATTTAAATACATGGAAAGAAAAATATGGTGTAAAACGAATTGGTTTGTTTGGCTCCTATAGTCGAGAAGAACAGAAAGGTACCAGTGATATAGATGTGCTGGTGGAATTTGACCGTACTAAATTATCTTTTGATCATTACATGGATTTAAAATTTGATCTTGAAGATCGATTTCAAAAGCCCATTGATTTGGTCATCATCGATGATATAAAGCCAGCATTGAAAGACAGTATTTTAAGGAGTGTAAAGTATGCAGAGGGAGCCTAGAGTATTTTTAGAAGATATTTTAACTGCTGCAGTAAAAGTTGAAAAATACACACAGGGACTTTCTTTTGATGATTTTATGGATAATGATTTAATTTCTGATGCTGTTATAAAGAATATTTTAGTAATAGGCGAGGCTACAAAAAAATTCCTGATGAAATAAGACAGAAATCTATTTTCAGAATATATTGGAGGGATAACGATGTCAAATTCAAATCAAAAGATCGTTCCGCATTTATGGTATGATAAGGAAGCAAAAGAAGCAGCCGAGTTTTATGCTGCTATTTTTCCAGACTCGAAAATTATCGATGTAACCACCATCCCTGGAACACCCTCAGGCGACTCTGAGACTGTCACTTTTGAGCTATGGGGGCAGAAGTTCATGGCAATCAGTGCAGGCCCTTTTTTCCAAATGAATCCATCGATATCTTTTTTCGTTAATTTTGACCCATCGCGAGAAAAAGACGCAAGAGGCAAATTAGATGAGGTTTGGAACAAATTGTCCGAAGGCGGAACTGTGTTAATGTCGCTTGGCCAATATCCTTTCAGTGAAAGATATGGCTGGATCCAGGACAAGTATGGTTTGTCCTGGCAGTTAATCCTAACCAATCCAGAAGGTGAAGAAAGGCCTCCAATATTGCCGTCACTTTTGTTTGTCGGGGATCAATGCGGTAACTCGGAAGAGGCAATGCGTTTTTATTTATCAGTATTTAAGAACGCAAGACAGGGACTTGTCGCCCGTTACCCTAAAGGAATGGAGCCTGACAAAGAGGGAACGATCATGTTTTCGGATTTCATGCTAGAGAATCAATGGTTTGCGTCAATGGATAGCGCTTATGAGCATAAATTCAGTTTTAACGAGGCCATCTCCTTTATGGTGTACTGTGACACACAAGAAGAAATCGATTATTACTGGAATCAACTCTCTGCGGTACCGAAAGCGGAGCAATGCGGCTGGCTGAAAGATAAGTTTGGTATATCCTGGCAGATCGTGCCAAGTGAGATGGACGAGATGATGAGCAAGGGCACACCCGAGCAACTTGCCCGCCTAACAAAAGCATTTCTAAAAATGAAGAAATTTGACCTTGCGGAATTACAGAAAGCTTACGAAGGATAGATCGCATCATTGATTCCTTGAAACGACGTATCAACAAGCAGGATGAAGAAAACAAGCAATTGCGTGAGTAAGTAATGATTGCCTAAGCAGATTTGTACAATGAATATTTTTCCATAATATTTATTATAATAGAGGAAAATTGGGGCTAGTTAGCGAAATAATTTATGGAAAAAATTTTTATAAAATAGGAGGCGTCATGGGAAGATTAGTTCATTTCGAAATACATGTGAATGACATGGAACGTGCAAAGAAGTTTTATGGAGATGTATTTGGGTGGTCATTTCAAGATTGGAGTGACTATGCAGGCATGCCTTACTTTGGAGCTGTAACAGGTGATGAAAATGAACCGGGAATCAATGGTGCTTTGATGCAGCGTCAAAGTGCTCCACCGGAAGCAAACCAAGCTTTAAATGCCTTTGCTTGTACAATGGAAGTGGAAAATTACGATGCAACGGAAGCAAAAATTATTGAGAATGGCGGCAAGGTTGCAATCCCCAAATATGCCTTACCTGGCATGGCCTGGCAAGGATACTACATTGACACCGAAGGCAATATATTCGGAATTCATCAACCCGATGAGAATGCAAAATAGGCCCGAACCGTTCACGTGAAAAAAGATGGGGAGGGGTTCTACGTGACCCAACAAGTGAAAAAGTTAGCCACAGAGCATGCTTCGATAATATTTTTTGGCTATATAGTAGGGAAATAACTGTCTGAGTTATTTCCCTCTATTTATTTGATTCGGTTTGATCAAGATATCTCCTCGCCAATCATATATATTTTGTTAAGAAAATTTTAAGGTTACAGGAATATGATAAAAATCAAAAGAACGTTCCACATTTATGGTATGATAAGGAAGCAAAAGAAGCGGCCGAGTTTTATATTACAGAAAGCTTATAAGGGATTGAATGAGGTTCAAAGTAATGTTAAAAAGGGGTTATAAAAGTACTTAGATCTTCCCAAAGGACTTTTTACAAAAGGAGAAGGTATCATGGCACGAGTTTTATTTATAAATGGCGGATCAGTTGGTCATGTCAATCCAACCATCGGAGTGGTGCAAGAGCTGATCAGGCGCGGCGAAGAGGTCGTGTATTTTACAATTGAGGATTATCGCAAGCGCATGGAGCAAACGGGGGCGACAGTGAGGACCTTTAATGTTCAAGAATTTATAAAGGCTTTTATCTCAGGTGGGAGAAATAATGTACTCGAAAGAATCATTGGACTTTTGCGAACGGCAGATATTATAATCCCTGAGGTTCTTAAGAAAATCAAAGGCGAGCACTTTGATTACATCATTCATGATTCGATGTTTGGCTGCGGACGCTTACTTGGGCAAATCCTTAAGCTTCCGGCCGTCAATTCGTGTACTTCTTTTGCACAGTCTAAAAGCTCATTCGATAACATGTTCAAACAGCTTGCAAAAAATATTCCTCAAGAAACATTCAGTGAATATCACAGGCTGACAGCAAAGGTAAAGGAAATGTATGGTGTGGAAATCCATTCGCCCTATGAAGTATTTTGTAATCCTGAACCGTTAACAATCGTTTATACAACTAGGAAGTTTCAACCTTTTGAGGAGGAATTCGACGAAACATATAAATTTGTAGGTCCTTCCATCACTTCAAGAAAGACGGATGAGAACTTCGATTTACCAGGAATTATGGAAAAAAGCCCGATTTACATATCCCTGGGAACTGTCTTTAATCAAGCAATTGATTTTTACAAGCTGTGTTTCGAGGCATTTGGCAATACGGAACATACTGTGGTCATGTCGATTGGGGAAAAAGTTCCGCAGGCTGATTTGGGAGAGATACCTGAAAACTTTATTGTAAAAAATTATCTTCCACAAACAGAGGTGCTGAAGTACACGAAATTATTTATCACACATGGCGGCATGAACAGTGTCCACGAAGGTCTCTATTTTGGGGTTCCGCTCATTGTCATTCCGCAGAGTGCAGATCAGCCGGTCATTGCCGACCAAGTTGCCAAAATCGGAGCCGGCATGCCATTACAAATGCAAGGCTTGACGGCAAAACAGCTGCGCGAATCCGCAGACCAGGTGTTGAGCCAGCCATCATTCCATCAAGCTGCGGCCAAAATGAAAGAATCCTTACGAAAATCGGGCGGGTATCAGCAGGCTGTTAATGAAATTTTTGAATTTAAAAGACAATATAACATATAAACGAGTATTGTGGTCAGCCCCCATAACTTTAACGCAACAGGGGGCTGACCATTAATAGTTAGTCCAAATACCTTCGCTAACTTTTCAAATCAATTATCTTCCCAATAGCCAAGAAATGGCTGAATCGCATTGACTGGTATGTGATAGAGAGGCTTCCTTTGTTCTGGAATAAAACAGGAATATCCGTCATAAACACAGTGGAATGGGTTAAAGCATCAAGAATGATTCAACACCAACTTGTGAAACTAATTTTCTGGAAACAGTCTGTTTGTTTCAACTGGTAGTTTTCTTTATACGCTAAAGCTATTAATGTAGCAAACATTAGAAAAATATTGACAATTCAGATATATGTTAATAAAATATTTATTAACAACTCAAACAATATAAGATTATAAAGTTATAACATTACTAAAAGGTGAATGAAAAATGAAGATAGATAAAAATAGCCACGTTCCTTTTTATCGGCAGGTGGAAGAGGTACTGGAGGAGAAAATTATATCCAAGCAATGGGACGTAGGCTATCAGCTGCCGACGGAACAAGAACTTGCAGACTTGTTTGATGTGAGTACAATAACCGTTAAGCGGGCTATTATTGAGCTTGTTAATAAGGGGTATCTGTACAGGCAGAGAGGGAAAGGAACGTTTGTTGCAGGGGGCCAAAATGAGCAGGATATTGGCACCATGTTTTCTTTGATTACGGATAATGAGGAACATCCTCATGAATTAATTAGCTTTTCGATTGAAGACTCGAATAAGGAAATCGCCGAAAAACTAAAATTAGAAGCTAAAGCCAAGATATATAAGATTAAGCGATTAAAAATTAATAAAGACATCCCTGAAGCACTGGAATATACTTATCTTCCTTATAAATTATGCCCAGGACTTACCCCAGAGGACATAGAAAATGAACTGATTTACAATGTTTTGCTTAAAAAATATCATATCGCCTTAGATAAGGCCAAGTTGTTTGTTAGACCATATATTGTAACAGGTAAAAAAGCAGAAAGAATGCAAGTTGAACCAGGTGCACCGGTTTTTAAATGGGAACGGTTTACCTACTCCAAACAAGGGGAGATTGTTGAATATTCACAGTTTTATGACCGGCAAGAACTTACCTATTATACAGAAATCAAATTCTAACTGATAAAGTGGTCTAACTGATAAAGTTATAATATTATATTTTAAAATATATAACTTTATATTTTTTTGGCAATATATATCTGAAAATTGGCAATATTATATTTATATAAAATTGCAAACTCCAGTGAGAAAAAGAGGGGTGAAAACCGACTGTAAACGACTATTTAATGATTGAAATAAGGAAAGTGTGAATGACCGATAATGAGGAGGAAAAAATGGTGAAACGGAAATCGATACTGATTGGGTTGATTAGTTTAATGTTGCTAATTGTATCGGCATGCAGCAGCAGTCAAACAGGCGGCGATTCTAAAGAGACAGGAAAAAAAGATAGCAAAACCCTTGTATTGGCAGCTTACGGGGGAAGTTATGAGAAAAAAATGAAGGAAACCGTAATCCCAAAATTTGAAAAGGAATTTGGCGTAAAAGTGAAATACATTACCGGTAGTTCGGTAGACACCGTTTCCAAACTACAGGCACAAAAGGATAACCCCCAAATTGATGTGGCCTTTATCGATGATGGTCCTCAAGCACAAGCAAAATCCTTTGGCTTGTTAGCGCCTTTGGATGAAAAAATCGTAACGAATCTAGCAAATGTTTATGATATCGCAAAAGACAAGGATAATATCGGCGTTGGGTTCGGGATTATTTCTACTGGATTGGCTTATAACAAAGAGATGTTTGAACAGAACAAATGGGAACCGATCTCTTCTTGGAATGATTTAGCGGATCCTAAGTTCAAAGGAAAACTGGTATTGCCATCCATCTCTAATACTTACGGGCTGCAAATGCTCATCATGGCGGCAAAAGCAAATGGCGGTAGTGAACAAAATATTGAACCTGGCTTTAATAAAATGAAGCAAATTGCCAAGAATGCGGTGACATTTGATAAAACAGCGGATGTTTCCAATTACTTTTTACAAGGACAAACTGTTGCTAGTGCTTGGGGCAGCAGTCGTGTATTTACGTTAAAAGAGACGGGATTCCCGATTGAGTTTGTCATCCCGAAAGAGGGGGCCCCCGCTTTAATGTCAACTGTCAGCGTCGTTAAGGGGGCACCGAATGAAGAACTTGCCCAGAAATTTGTCAATTATGTCTTAAGCGAAGAAGTACAGGCTGAATTTGCCAAATCCTTGTTTGACGGACCAGTTAATAAGAAGGTGAAATTGAGCGGAGAGATTCTCGATAAGATCATTTATGGAGAAGAGCAAATTTCCAAGCTTGTAAAAGTGGATTGGGAGTATATCAATCAAAAACGTGATGAGTGGACAGAGAGAGCAAATAAAGAAATCGAAGTGGCCCACTAATAATGAGGTGAAACCATGAGTTATCTATGCCTTGAAAATGTAGTAAAAACTTTTGACAAAACAGAAGTTGTAAAAAAGAATGAATCTTGAGATCAAGAAAGGGGAGCTCGTCTCCTTTCTTGGACCTTCAGGATGCGGCAAGACTACGACTCTCAATATGATTGCCGGGTTTTTGGAAGTTGATGGCGGAAGAATTGTGGTAGACGGCAAGCCTGTTCACCTGCTTCCGCCGAACAAAAGGGAAATGGGCATGGTTTTTCAAAACTATGCTCTCTTTCCGCACATGACGGTCTTTGATAACGTCGCTTATGGTTTGAAGTTACGGAAAGTCCCAAAAGGTGAAATAAGGGAACGCGTTTTGGAAGCGCTGGAAATGGTGCGCTTGGCAGGCTATGAAAAACGCTATCCAAAGGAACTGTCTGGCGGCCAGCAGCAGCGTGTCTCATTAGCCAGAGCTCTTGTCATTAAACCCAAAGTACTACTGTTGGATGAACCGCTCAGCAATTTGGATGCCAAGTTGCGGCAAGAAATGCGTGAAGAAATAGTGGAAATTCAGAAAAAAGTCGGGATTACCACTATATTTGTCACCCACGATCAGGAAGAAGCGCTCGCCATTTCCGACCGGATAGCAGTCATGTATGAAGGTAGAATTGAACAAATGGACACTCCGGTGGAGATTTATAACCATCCGAAAACAGACTTTGTTTCACGGTTTATAGGGGAAGTAAACCAGATTCAAGGCCAGGTTGTGGAGACGTACAATGGTCAGCAATGCAAGATAACCTTTGATGGGTATGAACAGGTCATTTCAAAACTCGGGGTGAAGGATTCTGTAATGAATTTCTATCTACGGCCTGAAAAAATCCAGCTCGCCCAAACAAATCGTGAGGGTCTTCACGTTAAGCTGGAAAGAAAAATGTTTTTAGGGGCAAAAACCCGTTATATTTTGCAATTCAAAGAAAAACAGTTGATTGCCGACATTTCCAATACTGTTTTAAATCCCGATTTAATAAAAGAGGGACAGGATGTATATGCTGTATGGAATCCTGAAGAATTATTGCTGGTGAAAAAGTGAGGTGAATTCGAATGCAAGCGGAAGTGGAAGTGCAACAAGAACAAGAAATCTTATATAAGCAGAAGAAAAAAAGATTAACACGAAAAAAGCTTGATTCGTGGTTATTACTGCTTCCAACCTTGGCAATTTTTATCTTTTTCTTTCTGCTGCCATTGTTTTTTCTTTTTATCACAAGTTTTAAGACATTTGACGCAGGAAGTGGAATTGGCAGTGAATGGACGCTGCAAAATTATGTAAAGTTTCTTTTCGACAAATTTTACTTGGGTGTATTATGGAGAACGGTAAAAATCGGTCTGTTAACGACATTGGTGGCGATTGTCATTTCCTATCCGGTTGCTTATCAGATTACGAAAGCCAATGGCAGGTTGAAAAATTATTTAACCTTATTGGTATTATCACCGTTATTGATCAGCATGGTCATCCGCTGTTACGGCTGGGTTATTTTGTTGTCCAATAATGGCGTTGTTAATAATACCCTAATGAAGATGGGATGGATTGATAAACCACTTACCCTGTTATATACGGAATTTAGTGTTGTAATTGGAATGGTGCATGTTTTATTCCCATATATGGTGTTAAGTATCATGGGTTCACTTGAAAGAATTGACCCGAGTGTAATTAGAGCCTCCCAAAATCTAGGAGCAAGTCCAATTAGAACATTCTTTTCTGTCGTTTTGCCGTTAACACTTCCTGGGATTTTTGCGGGTTCGGTTATGGTGTTCAGTTTGGCAGTGAGTTCATTTGTTACCCCAGCGATTCTTGGCGGGCCACAGGTAAAGGTCATGTCCTTCCTGACATATGAACAGGTAACAACCATGTTGAATTGGCCATATGGTTCGGCGATTGGTTTCTTATTAATCTTTATTGCTACGATTACCATTGTTGTATACAGTAAACTACTTACTCGATCAGAAAAAGGGGTGGCCATACAATGAGGAAGGTATTGCCCAAAGCTGGCTTGAATCTCTTTTGTCTATTGGTCTACATTTTTCTAGCAGCTCCAATAGTAGTAGTGTTATTGTCATCGCTGACAACTACCGAGTATATAGTGTTTCCGCCGAAAGGAATTACATTGAGGTGGTATACGGAGTTACTAGACCATCCTGAGTTTATGCAATCATTCACATTAAGCATTATCGTTGCTTTCGGAACGGCGATAATTGCGACTTTTATCGGAACGATGGCATCCATAGCTGTTGTCAGATATGAGTTTAAATTGAAAACGGCGATTGTTCAGTTGGTGGGTTCGCCACTTTTGATTCCATCAGTAGTATTTGGGGTGGCCCTGTTGCAGTTTTATTCCTGGATTGGAATTGCTGCCAGCCCAATTGCTTTGGTCATTGGTCATATTATTTTAACCATTCCTTTTGTCATGCGTTTGGTAGTCGCAAGTTTAGTCGGGTTTGACCGTTCAATCGAACAGGCTGCGATGAATTTAGGGGCAGGCAGTTTTAAAGTATTCTTTCAAATTACTTTGCCCATGATAAAATCCGGTGTCATCGCAGGGGCCATTTTTGCCTTTATCACTTCTTTTGATGATTTGACGGTAGCATTATTCATTGTCAGCACAGACGTGGTTACATTGCCAGTTCGAATATATACGTATATGCAATATCAATATGATCCAATCATCACTTCCGTCTCCAGTATCATGATTCTATTAACCTTTGTTTTAATGGTTGTGATTGAAAGGGTACTGGGCGTTGGTAAAGTGTTTGCTTCGAAAAACTGAGAAGAAGGTGTTTTTATGCATATTAAACATCATCCAGTGTTAGGGGAACAGCTACAAAAAACTATAACCATCTATTTTAATGATCTTCCATACACTGCCTATGAACAACAAACCGTTGCCGCTGCATTAATGGCTAATGGGATTAAACGCTTGGGTTCAAGCAGAAATTTGGTTCAGCCACGAGGGCTTTTTTGCACAAAAGGCAGATGTTGCAGCTGTTACGCGACCATAAATGGCGAAGACCATGTGCGTACATGCCTGACAATGGTGGAAGATGGGATGAAAATTTACCCGAATGATGAAGACCCGGAAGTAAGGGGTGAATGCTGTGGAGACTGATGTATTAATTATCGGTGCAGGCCCGGCCGGTTTGGCTGCTGCCTTTGAGACGGCTTCCAGGGGCTTGCAAGTCACGCTTGTTGATGAGTCTAAATCAATGGGTGGGCAATTGGTCCAACAGACGCAGATCCTTTCTTCCTTGCCTTCCATTTATCAACCGATGTGCGGATTTGAATTGGCTGCCCATTTGTCCCGACAATTAGAAGATTTTGAGATTCGTTATTTATTGGGGCACCGCGTTATTGGTTTTTATAAAGATGGTAGTGTTGGCATTACCGATGAAAAGAATGTTTTTCCTCTTAGGGCGAAGAAAACAATTGTCGCTACAGGTGCGTCTGAAAATGCCATCGCCTTTCCAAAATGGACACTCCCCGGAGTGATGACGATTGGCGCCGCGCAAACGTTAATGAATCGGAATTTTGTTCAACCTGGGAAGAATGCGGTCATCGTCGGATCGAGTGATTTTGCCATGGATGTTGCACTGCAGCTTTCCAAAGTAGGCGTCCGGATTAGGGGGATTGTTGAAAAAAATACTGGTGTGAAAGCAAACGGCACGGAAAAAGTAGAGCAGGTTAGAAAAATCGGTGTCCCTATCTTGTTGAACTCCTCCATTAAGGAGGCAAGGGGAATTGGGGCGGTGTCGGAGGTTGATATTCAACAAGGGGAAGATATTTGGACAGAAAAAGTGGATTTGGTTTGTGTCGATGGCGGCAGGTCACCGATTTTAGATATTTTTTATCAATTGGGGTGTTCATTTGGCCACCAAGAAGAGTTGGGCGGATGGGTTCCGCAATACAATAATGATTTCCAAACAGATTGTGAAAATGTCTTTTTAGCGGGAAATGCGGCCGGCATCAGTACTCAAGGTGCCTTACTTGTTACAGGAATGCTTGCCGGTATTAATGTCTGTGCAGCTTTAGGTGCAATCAGTAAGGAAGCGGTGGAAGAAGAGAAACAGTCGTTATGGAAAGAACTGGAGTCTATCGAAACAAGATCTAATCTTAAAGTTTGGCAGGCCAGAAATCAGCATATCGAAAAATTCGCACATCCTGTATTAAAGGACCAGTTTATCTCTTGATTCAAAAGTAAAAGAGACAGAAGGTGAATGAATTGGATAAAAGCACGATTATTTGTCGCTGTGAAGAAATTAGTTTGGAGGAAATTGTAGAAGTTATTGCAAATGGTGCGAGAACATTCGATGATATTAAACGATTGACACGCTGCGGCATGGGACCTTGCCAATCGAAAATATGCAATTGCCTCGTGGCGGGCGTGATCCACGAACAAACAGGAATGGAGTTTCACCAGATTCCGCTGCCGCGGATGAGAATGCCCATTAGTCCAATTAAACTGGAGACATTGGCAACCAATAGTACAACTTTTTCTTCTGTTAAATCTGTTTTGGATGAGGTGGAATTAGAGGATGGGAAGGTGAAATAAATGGAAACAAGCTATGAAACGATTATAATCGGTGGCGGTGTTGTAGGAAGCAGTATCGCTTATCATTTGTCGGAACGAAACAAAGAAGGCATCGTTGTCCTGGATAAAAAATTTCCATTGTCAGGTACATCCGGCTCGACCCAAGCTTGGGTTTGGGTTCATAATAAAACACCTTCCTGGTATGCCGAATTTAGTATGTATAGTGCGGAGCTTTATCCATACCTTTCAAAAAAGATTGGCGATGTGGAATACAAACGAACAGGCGGTTTGTCACCATTTTTCAGCGAACTCGACAGGGAAAAAGCGGAGCGTCTTGCAGAGGCCTACGAACCGATTGGGATCAAAATTAAGGTATTGTCCCGTGAAGAAGCGCTTGAAAAAGAGCCGTCCTTGAACCCGGATATTGTCGGTGCGACATATAGTTCCATCGATGGCAACGTGAATCCTTTCCGCTTGGTCGATCGTTATATGCGGGCAGCCAAGAAAAATGGCGTCCAATACTCTACATATAACAAGGTAACCGAAATTCAAAAGCTGCCTGGAAAATTTATTGTTAGGGCAGAAAAAGGTAGGTTTGAGTGTAAGAATCTTGTGCTTGCCGGCGGTACTTGGTCAAGAGAATTAGGGAAACTTGTAGAAGTGACGATTCCAATCAACCAATTAAGAGGCCAAATTCTTGTCACCGAACCGCTAAAACCTTTTTTAAATTATACCATTAGCAGCTTAAGACAGGCATTTAATGGAGAGGTGCTTATTGGCTATTCGATGGAGGAGGAAGGGTTCAACCGGGCAACTACATTGGATGTGATTCAAGAGACTGCGAATATGGCTATCCACTATGTGCCTTCCTTAAGAAAAGCGAAAGTGGTCCGCGCGTTCTCGGGAATTCGCGCCATGCCAGAGGATGGTTTTCCGATTTTAGGAAAAATCCCAGGTGTGGAAAATTTGTATGTCGCCGCAATGCACAGCGGTGTTACACTTTCTCCACTCGTCGGCACATTGATGACCGAACTGATTTTAGATGGAGAAACTTCGATACCGATTGACCGCTATTCCATTAGCAGGTTTGCTTAAATCGATTTTGTGAATTTTTTTATAGAAGAAAGGCTTAAAGAAGGAGCCGCACCACAAAAAGACTGGTGCGACTCTTTTCTTTTTCCCGGGATCCAATTTAAAAATCACCTGTCATTTTCATTAAAAATTGATGAAAATGAATGGTCTAAAAAAAATCGGTGTTAGATTAAGAGGGTAGTAATCACATCAAAGATTCCTGTTGAACAGGAGATAGAATAAATATGAAAAAGGTTTTGTTTTTACCCTAAGGGCATAGAAGAGGAGGGAAAGGACATGATTAAATGTGAAAAGGATAAATACCTGATTCTATCCGCCACCTTTGGCGAGGGGCATAAACAAGTGGCAAATGCCATAAGCGAAGCCGTAGAATATCTGCTTGCTGATGCGGAGCCTATTACGATTGATATCATGGAGTGGATTCATCCCTATCTTTATCCAATCAGTCATTACATTTATAAAAGAGGAATTAAGAAGTTTCCTCAAGTGTACAGCTTTTTGTATAAGAAAACCCGTGTGAAAAATTCCTTTTCCGTCACGTTAAATTCGGTCTTTTTATCGGGGATGCAGACCATGCTTAAAATCATTCGGGAAATAAAACCAAAAGTGGTGGTCAGTACCTATCCATTTGCAGCCGGAATTATTTCGAAATTAAAAGAGCAGGGATTGATTGATATTCCAGCGGTAACCATCATCACCGATTATACGGACCATTCTTATTGGATTTATCCCTATACAGACCAATACGTGGTCGGTTCCCCTCAGGTGCGCGACCGTTTGATTGCATTAGGGGTAGAGGAGGATAAAATCAAGCATACTGGAATACCTGTGCGAAAAAGATTTTTGGAGGTTCTTCCAAAGGGGCTTCTCCTGGAGAAATATAGGATTAATCCCAATATATTCACTATTCTCATCATGGGAGGAGGAGACGGCTTTTTTGGAAAAGGACTTTCAGCCTTCCGGGCATTAGAATCAATTTCTATCCCAATACAGATTTTCATTGTTTGTGGAAAAAACAAGAAGTTGAAAAAACAATTAGAGTGGGAATTTAACGACTCCAAGCATGATGTGAGAATTTTAGGATACTGTGAAAATGTTCATGAATTAATGGCCATATCAGACTTAATGATCAGCAAACCCGGGGGAGTGACAACCTCTGAGGCAATGGTGATGGACTTGCCATTACTAATCTATCACTCGCTCCCTGGCCAGGAAGAAGACAATGCGGAATACTTATACCGTTCAGGAATCGCCTTCGTTGCGAAGTCAGAGAAAGAATTGATTGGGCAAATTGAGAATCTTGTTCGTGATTCCGCACCGTTAAAATGGATGCAACAGCGAATCAAAAAATATCAAACCAAAACCTCGTCCAGAGATGCCCTTCGTGTGATTGTCAGAGCGGCGAAACGCGGTCAATCACCCAAATCAACAAATATAAGAACCATGCAAAAGCGAGAGGAAATTGAGGTGAGTATTTAGGATGGGCTACATGATTTCAGTTATCATCTTTTTCTTTTTATTATACACCGTAGTCCCTTATTTTTTAACACACGGTTTAGGCCTAAAGGTGTTTAGAAGAGGCAACGAGTCCTCAAAGATTGCTTTTACCTTTGATGACGGGCCGGATCCGATTTATACCCCAATTCTGCTTGATTTATTGAAGAAAAACGAGGTGAAAGCTACCTTCTTTGTGGTCGGTTCTAGAGCGGAAAAACATCCCGAGCTCATCCAGCGAATGCATCAGGAAGGCCATTTAATTGGGATCCACAATTATGTACACCATTCGAACTGGTTCATGTCCCCTTGGAAGGTTCGCAAGGGTCTCGAGGATACAGCGGAAATTATCAAAAATGTCATTGGGGTTAGACCTGTTTATTATCGGCCACCATGGGGAATGCTCAATCTTTTTGATTTTGTCAATAGAAGTAAATACAAGATTATTCTCTGGTCGATCATGGCGCAAGATTGGCGGACCTCGGGCGGCAGTGAAAAGATTAAACAACGCCTTTCAAGCATAAAAGGCGGGGATGTCATCCTGCTGCATGACTGCGGCGATACACTGGGTGCAGAGTTGGAAGCTCCCAGGAATACCATTAATGCGTTAAAGGATGTATTAAAACAAGTGAAAACAAAGGGTTTCACATGTGTCCGCGTGGATGAATTAGTAAAGAATTTGTAGGCATTGCAGAGGAAATCCTAAATCTGATCAAAAGGGAGAGTGATTATCATGAAAGGACCTATCTTAACTATCGTTGTTCCATGTTACAACGAAGAAGAAGTTTTTCCGGAAACTTCGAAACAATTATCAGCAGTATTATCCAATTTAATCGATGACTTCCTGATATCAAGCGAAAGTAAAATCCTCTTTGTCGATGATGGCAGTAGGGACCGGACATGGGCCTTAATTGAAAAAGAAATGGCAAAAAATCCATTGGTGAAAGGGTTAAAATTAGCCAGAAATGCTGGTCATCAGAATGCCCTTTTAGCAGGGCTCGAAGCAGCCGCCGCACAATCGGATTGTGTGGTTTCCATTGATGCCGACCTTCAGGATGATATTCGGGTCATCCGTACGTTCGTGGAAAAATATCGGGATGGCTTTGACGTTGTGTATGGGGTAAGAGATAAACGGGAAACCGATACATTTTTCAAACGGACAACGGCTTTAGGGTTTTATCGATTTATGAATAAAATTGGGATCAATTTAATTCCAAATCATGCCGATTTTCGCTTGATGAGCAAGCGAGCATTGGATGAATTATTTAAATATAAGGAAACGAACCTTTTTCTACGGGGACTCATCCCTCTTATCGGTTTTCCATCAACGAAAGTTTTCTATGACCGAAAAGAAAGAGTTGCAGGAGAGTCCAAGTATCCATTGAAAAAAATGTTTGCCTTTGCGTTTGATGGGATTACTTCCTTTAGTATTACCCCGATTCGCTTTGTGACTTTTTTAGGATTTCTGGCTGTGATCATTAGCGCGCTTGCCGGCGGGTATGCGATTGTCCAAGAACTAACCGGACATACGGAATCAGGCTGGACTTCCATTATTATATCGATTTGGTTCGTCGGCGGTTTAGAGCTTTTAGCCACGGGAATTATTGGAGAATATATTGGAAAAATTTATCGAGAAGTGAAGCGGCGTCCAAGATATACGATTGAGGTGGATGCCTTTTCAAATCATAACGAAGGAAAACAGAAGCTAAAAGTCCTTATGAATAAGGTGGGAAAATGAAATTTACTTTTATACGCTTTATTTTGGTAGGTGTTGCCAACACCATTATTGGCTTGTCCGTCATGTTTCTCTTCTATCATTTGTTCGGACTATCCTATTGGATAGCCACCTTTTTAGGAAATACAATAGGGGCGTGTGTCAGCTATTGCTTGAACCGAAGTTTTACCTTTAATAGCAGAGCTTCGGTTTCAAAGAGTGTGGTTCGATTTGCATGCGTTATTTTGTTCTGCTATTTCGTATCCTTCTCCATCGGAAAGCAGGCCGTCCATTTGGTATTGAATCATACCCATATTTTTTCTGCTGCCATGTCAACGGATCTCGCCATTTTCGTTAGTACTTGTTTCTATACATTATTAAATTACACTTTGCAAAAATGGATTGTTTTCCCGCAAAAGAGCGCAAAAACACCGGCTTGAAAGAACCGGTGTTTATAAATGTGGGGAGGATTGGAGAAAATGAAAAGAACTGTTTTTACACGCGAGAGGATCTATTTCTTATTGGCTATTTTGATTATTGCCCTTTGGGTTGCACCGTACTTTATTCTTGGTGAACATGCCCATATGCGGATTCATGACAATTTGGATTCGAATATCGCCTGGTACAAGGTATTAGTCGATAGCGGTCAATTATTTGGTCCCATTCAGGCAAATATTCCACAGATTATTAATGGAGAACTATCAAGAAATGCCTTTTACTCAGAATACTATGGGATTGTCGAGCTGTTTCGCTTTTTTCCTCCTGTAATTGCCTATGGGCTTAATCAAGCCATCTCACGCTTTTTCGCCTTTTTAGGAATGTATCTATTATTAAAGAAATACGTGATTCAAGGGGAAAATCAAGGATTCATCATCATCGTTTCGGCGTTAACTTTTGCTTTGATACCCTTCTGGCCAAATGGAATGTTAAGTATAGTAGGAATGCCATTAGCCTTATGGGCCTTCATGAATATCCGCAATCGTGAACAAATGATCATTAGCATTGTGACCATTACACTATTACCGTTTTATTCCACCTTTATGTTAGGCTTTTTCTTTTTTCTAAGTGCGATGGGGGTAGTTTGGCTGGTGGATGCCATCAGGACTAAAAAACCGAGGTTACGGCTGTTATTCTCGATTGCCTATATGACGGTGATTTATTTAGCAATTGAATACCGGGAGATCGCTTCCCTTATTTTTTCGCATGAAAAAACGAACCGCTCAGAGTTTTTTGAATCGAAAAATAACTTGATGCAAACAATTATGCTTATCTTTAAGAATTATATTATCGGGCATAATCAGGATCAAACCCTCTTTGAGTTTGTGATTCTGCCAGTGTCCTTGATCGCTCTGGTAATCGTGATTGTCCAAAAAAGCTGGAAGAGAGAAAAACTATTTATCGGCCTGCACCTTGCTAATTTTTTGTTATCGGTCTGGTATGCCTTTTGGTGGTATGAAGGCTGGGTTCCTTTGAAGCAAAAAATCAGCATTTTAAACACGTTTAATTTTTCGCGTTATCATTATTTGCGGCCAATGATTATATATGTTTTATTTGCCGTATCATTGCAAATCCTCTGGCGGTATCAGAAAAAATGGCGCATCGCAGCTGTGGTTTTTGCCGTGCTGCAGATGGGTGTATTGATTCCTTCAAACGAACAAATTCGGTATCACACTTCACCGTCATTTGGAGAGTTTTACGCTGTGAAGGAATTTGCTGAGATTAAGAAGTTTATCGGCAAGCCTGTGCAGGATTACCGAGTCGCAAGTATTGGCCTGCATCCGGCAATTGCCCAGTATAATGGGTTGTATACATTGGATACGTACAATAACTTTTACCCGTTGTCTTATAAACATCAATTTCGGAAAATCATTGCTCCGGAATTGGCAAAAAATAAAGCGCTAAAAAGCTACTTTGATCAATGGGGCGGCCGGTGTTATCTCTTTGTCGATGAATTGGGAAAAAACTATATGTTTTCAAAACATTCTTCGAAGGTTATCCGTCATTTGAATTTAAATATCCACGCTTTTAAACAGCTGGGCGGAGATTATATCCTGTCCGCGGTTCCGATTGAAAATGCAAGAGAAAATCGTCTCGATTTACAAAAGGTTTTTCAAGCAAAGGATAGTTATTGGAAAATTTACTTGTACAAGGTTATGATGTTGCAGGGGGGATACTCGTGAAAACCAACATTTTAGTCGTAGAAGACGAAATTCAAATTGCCCGTGTTTTAAAGATGGAATTGGAATATGAAGGATATAATGTAACGGTTGAACATAACGGCAAAGACGGACTGGAAAAAGCTCTACATAGTGATATTGATTTAATCTTATTGGATGTGATGCTCCCCCAATTAAGCGGGATTGAGGTGTTAAGGAGATTACGTAAGGAGAATGAGGACATTCCTGTTATTCTCCTAACCGCCCGAAATACCACATTTGATAAGGTAGCGGGGCTTGACCAAGGTGCTAATGATTACGTGACAAAGCCGTTTGAAATTGAGGAATTATTAGCAAGAATCCGTTCCTGTCTTCGTCATTATTCGAAGAATGGATTTAAGGATGATGACTCCCTTCTGTCTGTAGGAGATTTGGAAATCGACACTGATACAAGAGAAGTGACAAGGGCAGGTACCTCCATCACCTTAACTCCAACAGAATATGACCTGCTAGTGTATTTGATTTTAAATAAAAATAAAGTGGTTACCCGAGAAAACATCCTTCTAAATGTCTGGGGCTATGACTTTGAGGGTGAAACAAATGTGATTGACGTATTCATCCGACATTTGCGTAAAAAAATAGAAGACGGTTTTTCAACTTCACTTATTACTACTGTTAGAGGCATCGGCTATACGATAAAGGAGCACGCAAATGAGGATCACATTAAAAATTAATCTGTTAACGACCGCATGGATGCTGTTCATTCTTAATATTGATTAACATTGTCGTTTTTGTTTTATTTATGCAAACAACCATCAGTATGGAAGAGGATATGGCGTTTCAAAAGGCAGAGGACATAATTAAAAATATCCATACCAATGAAACTTCTGACCAAATCATCCGTGAATTAAAGGATAATTTAACGGAAGATTCCTATATTCGAATCATACAGTCAGACGGAAAAATCCTGTATGAAGTCACAAATGAACAGGAATTAGCCAAAAAAGTGAAAGGGAAATTGGTAAAATCCCGGGAATCTGAGAGGAAATTATTTATAATAGAAGATAAGGAAAAGCAGGTATTAATCGTCCGTGTTCCGATAAAAGGCGGACATCTTTTAAAGGGGAGTATTATTGAGATTGGTGAAGAACTGGAAGGCCTGGAATCGCGGAAAGATACCCTTTTATGGATTCTTGGGGTAAGCACAGTGTTTGCTGCTATTTTATCATTGTTGAGCGGCAGATGGTTATCGAATATCATTATGAGGCCGATTTTCAATATGATCAATACAATGAAAGATATTGAGCGAAGCGGGGTGCCGAAGAAGATTATTATTCAAAATGATACGAAGGATGAACTTCAAACATTGGCCAATACATTCAATCGAATGATAGACAGGCTGGAGGAAAATTTTGAAAAGCAATCCCAGTTTGTTTCTGATGCCTCCCATGAGCTGAAAACACCGTTGACTGTTATTAAGAGTTATGCCAATTTGTTAAGGCGGCATGGGCTGGAAGACAAAGAAATGGCAAGTGAAGCGATCCAAGCTATTCACTCTGAAGCAACCAGAATTCAAAAAATGACAGAAACCTTTTTGAATGTGGCTTCACTGGAAAAAGAGGTTGACTTGGACATCGATGTAGTTAATCTTGTATCGTTATGTCAAACCATTTTAAAGCAGCTGAAAGAGGTTTATAAAAGAGAAATCACTCTTCATTTCGAGCAAGCACCGATCCTTATTATGGCGGATGAATTAAAGGTGAAACAGGCGATTATTATTTTGCTCGATAATGCGATTAAATATAGCAATGAAAAAATTGATGTCTTTTTAGAAAAAAATGATTTGCATGCCATTGTTCGTGTGAAAGATTATGGGATCGGCATTCCAGAAGAAGAGATTAATAACATATTTGAACGTTTTTACCGTGTGGATAAAGCCCGGAGCAGAGAGACTGGAGGTTTTGGTTTGGGCCTTCATATTGCGAAAAGAATCATGAAGTTGCACAAGGGTGAAATAAAAATACAAAGTAAAGAAGGAGAAGGAACCGAAGCAGAACTGCTTTTACCAGCAAGCTTGGAAATGGAGTAGCTAAAAAAAGGACATCTTACAATGACGAGTGCGGTGATAAGTTAGAAAAAATGTGGTAAAATAAAATTCCTTGGCAGGGGCAGCAAAAATAAATGAAAGAAAGCAGGGGACGTGGATCCTCCTGCTTTCAAGCTTTTCAAATATGATTTTTTTAAACCAAGTTTAGTTTTTCTTCGTTATATTACTATTTAATCCAAAATTATTGCCATCTCGCAGTTTTTGCCAACTCTGTAATCGCGATTATGAGGTGAAACATAAACATTGAGATTAAGATAGGTACAAAAATTACGACATTTTTCTTGCCATACTTTTCTTTTAACACTCCAACAAAATAACCACAGAAAAACAGAACGACCAACGCAGCAGCAAGTATTAGCATTAGAACTATACCCATATTCCCCTTCTCCCCTTATTATAAAAATATTGAAATAATTAAAACCAAAGTAATTTTCTTTTTCTATCATAAAAATTGTATGTATCATGTCATTTAACTATAGTAGCTTAATGAATATATTCATAGATTGTTGGTATGATATAACAAATTGCCCGAAACATTTCCAATTATACTCCCTCATTTGACAATATTCAACACATGGTTGCCAGCAAAAATAAAAAAAATCCTATATATCAAGGTAGGGTGGTACTTGGAAGAAACCAGCTTCACACAAATTTATGGATTAATTCACTGGACATTTTGGGAAAGAGTTGCTCATGAGGAATTTATTATAGAACCTCCAAAAGGAAAGAGGGAATGATCCGCTTAATGTAGAGAATTGGGAAGGGCTTCTTGGAATCTAAAGAAGCCCTTGTTGTATGCGTTTTTCTGTTGAAAAATTTTCCGGTTGGATTTTATCCCGCCTTAACGGGCAGTAAGACCCCCACCTCGAGAGTCTAAGTCTACAAGGAATCTAGGTGGGGGATCAACTGCCCGTAAAGGTCCGATTGGTTCAACTAACCATCAGTGGGGATGAAGAAAACCCCCACTGATGGAAGTTTCACTTTATTCCTTTGTTGCAGATGCTTGGGTTTGAAGCTGTGATTGGACTTGGCTAATTAAAGTTTGAGCTTGGGCAACTTCAGCAGATGCTTGTTTTAATGATTCTAACGCAAGAGTGGTGTTGGCGGCTGATTGTTCAATTGCCGAGGTGATCATGTCTTTAGCAATTGAAGATGCTGCCTCCGCTTGTTTTAACTTATTGGTGTCGATTTGATTTGTCATGTGTATTTCCTCCTTTAATTTTTTCAAACACACATTTCCTAGAATGCATCCAAAAAGATTTTTTAATCATTTTTTAGACAGAAATAATGTTGGGATTCTCAGGGAACACTGAAACCTAAACGAAAAAGGAGTTGAAAAAATGACGAAAAAGAAGAATCGACATTCTCCTAATAATCCGGCATTGCCTCCGACAGATGTTGAATTTGCCAACAGTGGACTTGAAAAGATGGCATTAAAAGCCCAAGAAAGAAAAAAGAAATAAACAAACAAACGGGGTAGATTTAACTGTCCCGTTTGTTTATTTTAATGTGAGCTAAAGAAGTACGCCGTGTAAAAATATGTAAAGACATTTCATAAACATCGGGATAACTGTCTGCATAGGATGGAATGAAAATAAGTATAAAGGAAGGGATTTAATGCCTGCACTCATTACTGCTATTGAAATTATCAATGTTACCGGAGGTGTCCTCCATATGGGGGATTCTGCTTTCACGACACCAAAATTAACCATGAAAACCCGAGGAGGTTCAGGAGTATTTAATACAGGGGGAGTGATTACTTCAAGTAGTATTTTAAGCAGTACAAATGAACTGAACCCGGATGTAGTAGATCAGCCTGAAGTAGCTAACCTTTAAGATATTCAATGGCGGAAGAAATACACTGTAAAAGTGTTCCTGCCTAATGATCTAAAAAAGCATTATTTTGTAGCGAACACAGTTAAAAGATATGTAAAAAAAGGAGTCAAAAGACTCCTAAACAGTTTGATTTAGGACTTTGATTTTTTCATCGTCGTCCCTTTTACGTGGAATTAAATTTTCGTCACCTGGCATCAGCCTCCAGCCTTTGTTCACGACAATCCGCAGCCAAGTACCGGGAATCCAGGAAGTAACTAGTGCCAGCATTACCAGGATGGCGAAAAATTCCTGGTTGATAATTCCGGTTGTATAGGCCACTGATGAAAGAACAATTCCGGGGCCGCCGCGGTCATTAATAGCAACTCCCAAATTAAAACTGGTAAAACGATCTTGCTTCAAGCTGCGTGATGTTAGATAAACGGCCAAGGTTTGTGTCAATGTCGCGAATAAGAAATAGGCTAGGAAAAACAGCGGGTTAAAATGTCTGACGAGATCCAATTGCAGTCCTACTGTAGCGAAATAGATGGGAATAAACCAGGAGAATGAAATATTGGATACCCCTTGTTCCAGCCTTTCTGCCATTGCTTGGGGGAGAGCAACTTTCGCCACAATACCGGCTAAAAGTGCACCAAATATCGTTTCAACGTGCAGGTTGCCGGCAATTGAAGCGAGTATGAACATAATAAATAGGAAATAACCCAAATTGGAAGAGCGAAACAAGATATTTTGTTTAATAATGGTTAAACGTTTAAACAGGAAATATCCGAGGACAAATGTACCTATGATAAAACCAAAGGATGTTCCAACACTCTTGAAAGCCGTGCTGATGGTAAATACACCGCCTTGGCTGGCAATAGCAGTGGCAAATCCTAAGGCCACCCAGAGCAAGATGTCGTGGATACCGGCGCAAGCGACAACTATTTTGGCAAAACGCGTATGCATAATCCCCAAGTCATTGAAAATCTTGGAGATCACCGGAATGGAAGTAATTGCTATGGAGATGGCAATGACGATTTTCATTGCTAATGGATTGTTGGCTGTCCCAAGATAAGGTGTAATATTAAAAAGATCAGCGGCAACCCATCCGACAATGAAAGCGGGAATCGTTGCTCCGATAACTAACCCAGAGGTTAATTTTATATCAGCTTTATTAAATCGGGTCTGAAATTTCAATCCGGAGCAAAACATTAGCATCAGCAAACCAAATTGATAAAGTAGTCCGAATAACTTATCTTCTGTTGGAAAACCAAGAAATAACCATTTAAAGGTTTCAGGAAAGAAGTGTCCTAATAGGGTAGGCCCAAGAACTAAACCAGCAGCCACTTCTCCAATTACCCTCGGTATGAAGATCCGTTCAGCGAGAAATCCTAATAGATGTGCTGTTGCCAGCAAACACCCCATTGCTAGTAAAAAATGACTTATTTCCGCACCTGTTAAACTAAACACTGCAAAACACTCCCTTTTTATTTTTCCTTCAAAAATTGGCAGAATGCTGGAGTTTATTGGGATTTTTTTCTGTATCCGTCAATTCGTTATCATTTTGTAAAATCTGCAGTTTCCCGCACGTATGATAGTGATAATAATTAAAGATTTCCAATTGATAATCTGATCCATTTGGGATGTGAAAAGTATGCTTGAATTCGTTTTCCAAATAATCCCCGAAAAAAATAACGCTGTCAAAATATTTAATCGAAGTTCCCAAATAGCTGATCTTTACAATGGAGTATTTAATCGGCCAAGAATTACCATGGGCTGATTGAAACCCAGTAATTGTGATGGACTGATGGATCGAGAATTTTTTACTTAGGTAGAAGGGACGCTCGATCCCAAGCTCCCAATTTATATACTTATCCCCCATTTGCTTTCCTGTATTTTTGTTCCAAAAATGCAGCCGTTCTTTGAATTTGTTTATTTTCTTGATAAATGGTTTTAGAAAACAGAAAAAACCACTTGACGTCATCATCCTCTCCCCTTAGGTGTATATATACCGATACTGTATTATTTGCGAAGTGCGCTAAAATCGTAACGGTATTTACCCAGCTTGTTTTTATTTTTTGGACAAATAAATAAAAGCTAATGAATAGGAAACATTTTTACTACGAAAAATAATAAAAAATAAAGGAGTGTGAGATTTTTGAAAAGAATCATCTTGTTAGCAGTGTTATTGCTTCCAGTTAGTTTTGGCGGTATCTTCCACGCTACATATGCCCATACTGGCCATTTGGAAAAAGCAGAAAATAAGCGTATTACAGAAAAACAAGCGGAAGAAATTGCTTTAAAAAAGGTAAAAGGTGAAGTGGTAAGAGTGAAATTGGAAACAGACGATGGCAGGGAGTATTACGAGGTCATCATTCAAAGCTCCGGTACCGTTTATGAAGTCGAAGTGGATGCCAAAACCGGCCAAGTTGTGGAAGTAGAAAAAGAAGGTTCGCATGATGGTCATCATGATGATCATGACGACGATGATGGGCATGACGATGATGATCACATGGATGATTAATGGGAAATGGTAAGTTACATGTTCTTATTGACATGCAATTTCCAGAATGTTTGAAGGAGAAAATGGATGAGAAAAAAATATCTGTTTTTCGGATTTTTTTTCGTTTCGTATTTGCTGTTGTCTTTCCAGCCAGTTGTTGAGGCTGCCAATGCGGTCACGAATACGCAGGAGAATTTGGAATCAAATTATAAAGAATCGGTAAGGAAAAACTTGAATACCAAGAATGCCATCGATAAACTTGGTCCGATTCAGGAGTTTGAAGAAACAATGGATTCCGATTTAGATTGTACCAAGGATATTCCTTTTACCTTGGCGCAAAAAAAACGCCTCGATCAAATTTATCATCGAATTTACATGGACTATATTGACCTAATCGAAACATATGCCTGGGCTGGGGCGTTAACGCAGGATCAAAAACTAATTCGCTATAAAATGTTAAAAAACTATGTATTAACTTTCCCAAAAAGAAATTATAAATGGTGTAGTGAGTATGAAGAGGATGAATGGGAAGAGGAATGGTTTAATAGTGATCAAGACTAATGGCATCCACCCAAATGATATCGCCGAAAATGCAGGCACTCCCGGTGTTGGAGTGTCTTTTTCGGGCTTTATCATTCTCTTCGCAATGAGGAGAATTCCTCTTGACCGTTCTCGATCATGATTGTATCCGAAGTTTGTTTATTTTAAATTTATTCCAATTAAAATGCAGCTAACTCCGAGAAAAATCCAGACGATTTTCGCAATGGATAGGTTTCCAACCATCCCCAGAACCCCAATGGTCGTCGTTAAGACTAAAATAATGGGTCCGACTAGTGCAAGAGAACTATTGATCATCAGAGCTTTTTCAACGGAATTAAATTTCATCATTAAAATAGCAGCAAAAATTTCAATACTGCCTGAGAGAATTCTTAATAAAGCCATTCCCAGCACGGCTAATTCAATAAATATAAACATGGTTTCCTCCTAAACAATGTCTGTTCCAATACAGTATATGATTCCTTCTACCATAGCAGGACAAGTTTTTTTAAAAATCTTCGGGAAGCGAAACAAAGAGGAAAAGTTTACAATTCGAGGATATATTAAACAATGGTCTAAAAAACAAATACTGTTTACGAAGGATGTTTTCATAAGAAGGAACTAGAGTGATAATAAATTAAAGAAAACACGGTAATACAACCGTGTTTTTTCAATATTGGGGACTTTAAATTAATTTCAATCCGCTGAATAAAATCATTAGTGCCATGACGGCTCTTAGTGGTTTTGCCGGAATTTTCGCTGATAGGGTACTTCCCATTACGACTCCTGGTACGGAGCCTAATAACAAGTTAATCATTAATAAGTAATCGACATTGCCAATTCCCGCATGCATGATACCGGCAGCTGTTACCAATAAAAAGGCATGAGCGATATCTGTTCCAACCAACTCGGAAGGTTTCATTTTATACAGGTACAGCATTGCCAGAGCAAATAAGGATCCTGAACCAATTGAGGTTAAACCGACGATAAAGCCAAGTACGGCTCCGATGGCAATCGTTAAAGCCTTTTTTTCATGTATCGACTTTAACTGCATCCGGTTCCATTCCAATTTCTTTTTCATAAAGGTTTTGATTAATGTTGCCAAGGCTACCAAAATAAGGACATATCCTAAAGCATGTTTAATAATTTGTTCCTGGTTATGGAAATAGGAATCGAATAAATGGAGCAGTCCAACTGCTGCAATCGCACTAGGAATACTGCCGATTGCCAAGTATTTCATTAATTTCAGGTTGATTGTCTTTTGCCGCCAATGCTGGATTGAACCAACAAGCTTTGTGATGGAATTATACGCAAGATCCGTCCCGACGGCAATCGCTGGATTGATCCCTAGTAAGATGAGTACCGGCGTTAATAATGCCGCGCCGCCTACCCCTGTAAGTCCCACCATAAAGCCGATTAAAAGCCCCATCAAAATAATGCCAATCGTCATTGGGCACACACTCCATTTTTTCTAATCTATATTACATCAATAAAATATGAAGTGGTCAAACGCCTTGTTAGCCCAATTTTTTAAAAAAAGCCCTCAATCCAAGAGGTAACCCGCCTTGAAGGCAGCTTTTTCAAACCTAGGAATTTTCCTCTTCCTCATTTAATTTGATTTTTTTACAGCCAACATATAAGCAGGCAAAAATATCAAGATCGGGTTTGGCCTTGGCCAATCCTTTAATATAGGGAGTGACCAAATCCCGGAAATCAGCGCCTACTTCTTCATCCTCCAAAATGCCATACACGTATAATTTTTTTTCGGCAAACAGAAACGCCACATTGCCGACACCTTTATTCTTTGTATCCACAACATTTAATACTTGATATTCCGGTGTAATTATTTCAGGAGAAAAATAAATCTGCATGTCAATCTACTCCTTTATCATGTTCAAGCGGGCCGCTCCGAGGCGCCTGCGCTTTTCTAGGTAAATTGCAGTTTTTCAAATAGTGAATCATTTTCTTTAGTGGGCTTCTTTTTTGCCACCTTGATTAGTACCATGCAGAGTAACCCACATAATAAGGTTAATCCGGCTGTTGTCAAAAACATTCCTGGTCGCGACCAGTCCATTAACTTACTAAAAATTGGCGGGCCGATGGCCACACCCAAAAATCGAACAGATCCGTACAAGGAAGTCACAAAACCGCGGCGGTCGGTAGGAACTGAACCGGTAATAAAACTATTAATACATGGCAGGACAAGGCCTGTTCCAATACTGCTGACGACGAGAACCGCAAAAAACGGGATCAATTTTTTAAAAAAGATCAAACAGGCAAATGAGGTCGTCATTAAAAGCAGACCAAAGATGATTAATGATTTCATCAGCATCATTTTTTTCCCAATTTTGCTTCCGGTTATGTAGGAAGTGGTGGTCATAAATAATAACGGTATCGCCAGAATCGCCCCTTTTAACAATCCATCGATTTTATAATCTTTCTCGAGAATATCAGAAATGTAAAATAAAATCCCAAATAGTGTAAATAAACAGGTGGCTCCCGTCAAATAGGCGGCAAACAACCAGCGGCCCTCCGTTTTAAAAACAGAGACAAGCCCTTTCACATATTTTCCGACAGGCGGAGGTTCTTTTTCCGCCTTCTTTTCTTTAATAAAAAAGATTGTTAATAAGACAGAAATTAAGCAAAAAATTGGGAAAGCAAAAAAGGCCGCGTACCAAAATAAAAGTGCTAACAGTGATCCAATAATCGGGCTGATGACTTTCCCGATTCCATTGGAGGCCTCGACCAACCCCAAGACCTTGCTTTGCTCTCCACCTTTAAATAAATCGCCCGTCAAGGCCATGGCAATTGGTGCCGTTCCCGCTGCACCAATCCCTTGCATAATCCTTCCGGCCAGAATCCATAAGTAGGAATTGCCGAACCATGCCGCGGCCGCACCAGCCAGAAGCCCGCCACTGCCATATAAAATGAGTGCCGGTATGATAACGGCTTTCCTTGAAAAACGGTCCGATAAATAACCTAAAACTGGGATGGCAATAGCCGCTGCAATCGAGAAAGCGGAAATGACGAGACTGACTTTAAATTGGGAAATATCCAGCTCAGATTTCATTTTAGGCAGAATTGGGATCAACATTGAGTTTCCCAAAACAAGAATAAGCGGAATGGAGCTGATGGCGAAAATGGTCAAGCCTTTCTTTTTTTGCTTTGGCAATGAATGTACACCCCTAACTGTAAAAGTAAGCTTTTTTAGCTTTTGAAATGGGAAGAAAGTTTATACAAGGCAAATGCCTAATCTATAAGGAAAATGCCTAATCCTTACACCTTCACCCAATTTTTGAATAATCTATCCTAGAAAAAAGAAGGAGGCGAACGGTTTCCTATGGATTTTCTGACATTGCCAAATAGAACTTCCGGAAAAAGGGCCCATGGATTAACCTCGATTATTGATTTAGGCACGCCGATAGGAGAACTATTTAATTATTTATCTGACTATAGTCATTTAATTGACCTGGCGAAAATTGGAGTTGGATCAGCCTATGTGACACCGAATATTAAGAAGAAAGTTGAACTTTATCAAGAGTTTGACGTTAAACCTTATTGTGGAGGAACTTTATTTGAAAAATGTTACCACCAAAATAAATTGGCGGAATATAAAGCTTTTTTGCATCAATTAGGGATCGAATGGATCGAGATTTCGAATGGAACGCTTGATATTCCCTTGATGGAACGAATAGAAATTATTTCTAATTTAATAGACGAATTTCATGTCATCGCCGAGGTTGGCTCAAAAGATGCTAATCATATTATGCCTGCTTCCAAATGGAAGGAAGAAATTAAGCGTTTATTGGCAGCGGGCTGTGAATATGTCATTACCGAAGGAAGGGATTCCGGCACCTCCGGAATTTATGAAAACGATGGTCATGTAAAATCCGAATTAATTGCGGAACTTTGTAACGAAATCGATTCAAGTAAAATCATTTTTGAAGCCCCTACAGCCAAACAGCAGATGTATTTTATCAAGGAAATCGGTCCGAATGTCAATCTGGGCAATGTAAAGCTTCATGATGTGTTAGTCCTGGAGGCCCAGCGCTGCGGTTTAAGAAGTGAAACATTTTATCTGGAGGACCTTGAATGCGAATTACTTTAATCCGCCACCTTCCTACAGAATGGAACAGGAAACAAAGGCTTCAAGGAAGCCGGGATATCCCAATTTCAGATGTTTCCGATACCGATCAGCGGAGGATTGCCTTCAATCAACAAATTCTCCAATCTCTTTCACCATTTGATATCGTGTTGGCCAGTACACTCAGAAGGACACAGCAAACGGCCCGGCTTTATGGGTATCATCCGGAGACGGAACATTTATTGGATGAATTGAATTTCGGTCGATTTGAAGGCCAATCAAAGGAAAAACTTTTCGAGGATTTCGGGAATGAATGGCTGGAAAACCCGAAAGTGCTTGTTTTAGGTGAGCGGATGGACCACTTCGAAGAACGGATTAGCTTATTTTTAAAAAAATATCAGGCCTATTCCAATATATTAGTGTTTGGTCACGGTTCTTGGATCAGAGCGCTTATTTCACTATCCCGTTACGGCGATATCAACAGGATGAATAAAGTATTAGTCGAAAACAATGATTGCATCACAGTACCGTTCCAAGATGGATAGGAGGGAAACAAACATGCCGGTACCATTAACGTTTGAAAACTGGGACGAAAAAAGGTTAACAGAAATCTTAAAACAATATCCGGATTACTTGGATATATTAAAATGGGCATTTCATGAGTATCAAGATGAAATTGTGTATTCCTGCAGCTTTGGGGCCGAAGGAATTGTGTTGCTAGATTTAATCCATAAAGTTCAAAAAGATGCAAAAATTTTTTTTCTTGATACCGGATTACATTTTCCGGAAACGTACGATTTAATCGAAAAAGTGAAACAACGTTATCCATCTCTTGAGTTTCTAATTGTTAAGCCCAAATTCTCGCTGGCTGAACAAGCTCACGAGTATGGGGAGGAACTTTGGAAAGTAAATCCAAATCTTTGTTGCCAATTGAGAAAGGTTGAGCCGTTAAAAGAAATACTCCAGGAGAAAAAAGCCTGGATATCCGGCCTAAGAAGAGAACAATCTCCTGCAAGACAAAAAACGCAATATATTAATAAAGATGAAAAATTTCATAACATCAAAATTTGCCCGCTGATTCATTGGACGTGGGAGAACATTAGGTCTTATATCGAACTAAATGAACTGGACTATAACCCCTTGCATGACCAAGGGTATCCCAGTATTGGCTGTGCACCATGCACCCTGCCGGTAACCAATTCTTCAGATTTTCGTGCCGGCAGATGGGCGGGGCATCCAAAAACAGAATGTGGTCTACATCAATTATAATTACAGCATTTGACTTGGGAGGGAGAAAGGATGAGTAAAAGTATTCCACATGGTGGAAAGTTGATCAATCGAATCAACCCCGAGTATCCAATCGATTTTTTGCGCCATGATATCGAGATGGATAGCCTTGAACTTAGTGATTTAGAATTGATTGCCAATGGAGCCTATAGTCCGCTTGAGGGATTTATGGGAAAAGCGGATTATGAATCGGTGGTCAACGAAATGCGATTAGCAAATGGCCTTCCCTGGTCATTACCAATCACCCTGGCTGTAACTGAACAAAAGGCAGCGGAAATTGAAATCGGTGAAATCGTCCATTTGGTTGACCATGATCAAATTTATGGTGTGATGGAAGTAACCGAAAAATATTCACCTAATAAAGTAACAGAAGCGGCAATGGTCTATCAAACTACAGATATGGCCCATCCCGGGGTAAAAAAACTGTTCGAACGTCCTGCTGTCTATCTGGGCGGACCGGTAACACTCATTCAAAGGCCGGAAAAGGGACAATTTTCCGACTTCTATTTAGATCCTGTTGACACAAGGCAAAAGTTTGCTGAGTTTGGCTGGAATACCGTGGTAGGATTTCAAACCCGCAATCCGGTTCACCGGGCCCACGAGTATATTCAAAAATCAGCACTAGAGATTGTTGACGGATTATTCTTAAATCCCTTGGTGGGAGAAACAAAGGCTGATGATATTCCGGGTGAAATTCGCATGAAAAGTTATCAAGTATTATTGGATCACTATTATCCAAAGAACCGGGTTTTTCTCTCGGTATTTCCGGCTGCAATGCGCTATGCCGGTCCGCGAGAGGCGATCTTTCATGCCTTAGTGCGGAAAAATTATGGCTGTACCCACTTTATTGTCGGCAGGGATCATGCCGGAGTCGGCAATTATTATGGAACATATGACGCCCAACAAATATTCAGTCATTTTACAGAAGAAGAGCTAGGGATCAAACCGCTATTTTTTGAACACAGCTTTTACTGTAAAAAATGCGAAAACATGGCTTCGGAAAAAACATGTCCGCACGGCAGAGAATTTCATCTGATTCTATCCGGAACGAAGGTAAGAGGGATGCTGGCAAATGGAGAACAGCCCCCAAAGGAGTTCAGCCGTCCGGAGGTTATCGAAATTCTCATTCAAGGGATGAAGGAAATTTACACAAAAAACTAAAAGGGTGTAATGGATGGGAAAGAATATTACTTGGCATCAATCTACAGTAACAAAAACAAATCGACAGGAAATGAATGGTCATAGAAGCTGTGTATTATGGTTTACAGGATTATCGGGTTCAGGAAAGTCCACTTTAGCCAATGCGGTCGACCACGCTTTGTTTTCTCAAGGATTTAATAGTTATGTTCTCGATGGTGATAATATCCGCCATGGGTTAAACAGTGATTTAGGTTTTACCAAAGAAGACCGCAGAGAAAATATCCGCAGGATTGGCGAAGTGGCAAGGCTGTTTGTTGACAGCGGACAAATTGTTCTGACCGCCTTTATTTCTCCTTTCCTTGAGGATCGGGAATTAGTCCGTAAAATGTTTCCTAAGGATGAGTTCATCGAGATCTATTTACATTGCCCCATCGAAGTATGCGAAACAAGGGATCCGAAAGGCTTATATAAAAAGGCGCGAATAGGGGAAATCTCCGAATTTACCGGCATATCCTCGCCATATGAAGCGCCTCGCCAGGCGGAAATTGTGATTGAAACAAATAAATTGACAATTGAACAATCGGTAAAGCAGATCATGTTATATTTAATAGAAAGGAAGATCCTTTAAATCGGGATCTCCCTTATCTTTTTCGCCAATTTGCAGATAAGAATAATAATTGATGAAAATTTAACTGATAGATAAAGTCGATAATATTGGTAGAAAAAAATTGGCAAATGATCGCATAAATGACGATTTGATAATTGATCACCATAGCAGTACAAACAAAAATAAGCAGATTAATTCCCATCATCACTTTCCCGGGACTCCAGCGTTTATAGGAAGCAATCATCAACGCCGGGATGACCATTCCGCCGCTTGATGCTCCTGCCCGAATCAATAAACCGACCCCCACCCCAAAGAGAACGGCTCCTGCTGCTAAATCGAACAAAATATGCACATGTATGTGGGGAACGTGAGAGGTGATAATGGAAACGACTGTGGAGGTGGTTGCCACTGAAAGAATGGTTCGAAACGTCCAAGAATAGCCAAAATATTTTAATGCAAACAAAAGAAAAACGATATTTGCAAGCCATAAGGAAAAACCTAGCGACAAATTAAACCAATGATTCATTAAAATGGCCAGGCCTGCTGCTCCTCCGGAAGGGATGGAATGAGGAAACAAAAACAAGGACATTGACATGCCTTGCAAAGTGGCACCAAATAGTAAACAGAAATAAGTTAAGATTTGTTTTTTCATTGTTACGTGAAATCCACCCAAATTGGTTGATTAAGTTGCTTTACTTTCACATCCATTCCTCCCAAGGACATGCCTTCTTGTCCATTTTATGATTGGAGCAATCCGAATATGTTGAAAAGGTTGTAGATGCGAAAGCCAGATTTCTAATCAATAAATGAATAATATGGAAAATAAAAGTAATTCTTATATTGAAAATGAAATCAATTAAGATTAAAATTATATTAGGATAAGAGAAACAATGTATTTAAACTATAAGGTAATAAATGGTGAGAATGAGCTAGGCAAACTTTGCACTAGTCATGAGTCAAATTAGAAATAGAAAATTTGTCTATTTTTAATTTGGCTTTTTTGGCTAATAGGAAGGATAAAATTATTCTTAATTCTATACTTCCTATGTCGCATAAATTCAACTACGCCTCATGAACCGCATTACGGACTCGACAGTCGGCGAGTTTATATTTAATCATAGTATTCAGGAAAGGAATTTAAAGAGAGAGATGGACAGTTCGATATCAAGTATTAAAAAAGAAAAAAGGAAAATACTAGAAAATTATATCAAAGAAAAACTGAGCCGCTACAACCCGCTCTTTGCCAGTGATTCCGATGCCATATATATTATGGATTTAGACGGCTATTTTATCCCTTTAAATCCTGCATGCTCGCTGTTGTTTGGCTATAATGAGGAACAGTTCTCGCAAATGACGTATATGAAAATTGTTTCATTAGATCATTTAGACCGGGCACTTTCTTACTTTTATAAATCGTTGGAAGGAAAATTACAAAATTTTGATTGTCAAATCAACCATAAAAGTGGGAAAATTCTCGATGTCAATATTACCAATTATCCGATCGTCATTAATGATGAAATTGTCGGCGTTTATGGCGTTGCTAAAGATATTACTCAAATAAAACGAAAACGAAAAGTTATATCTGATGAAATTCGCCAACGGGAGGAAATTTATCGGGAAATTGTGGAACACTCCCCGGATGCGGTTATCATTTCCGGAAAAGATAATATATTGTTTGCCAATGATACAGCTGTAAAATTATTTGGCGTATCGAATAAGGCAGATTTGATTGGGAAAACGATGCTTGATTTTATCCATCCATCTTATATGGAAGTGGTAAAAAACCGGATTAAAGAGGTTGAAAATGGAAAGCCAGTTGGTTTTTTTGAACAAATCCTAATCCGCAATGATGGTTCTAGTTTTGACGCCGAAGTGAAAGCGATTCCGACCATTTTTCAACATGAACCTGCACGACACATTATTGTTCGGGATATTACGGAGAGGAAAAAAACACAACAATTACTACTCCAATCTGAAAAGTTATCCGTCGCTGGTCAGCTTGCGGCTGGGATTGCGCACGAAATCAGAAATCCGCTGACGGCGATCAAAGGTTTTCTCCAGCTGCTGGAGGCAAACTCTGATAGCAATCTTTCCTATCTTGAAATCATCAAATCTGAAATGAGTCGAATCGAGTTGATTCTAAGTGAATTACTCATATTGGCAAGACCACAGGAATTAAAATTTAAACAGACGGATTTCAGCAAAATCTTGGAACATGTGAAGGCACTGATTGATACACAAGCGATCATGACTAATATTAAGATCAATATCCATTATTTGTCCGATATTCCACCGGTTCGCTGTGATGAAAATCATTTGAAGCAAGTATTTATCAATTTATTGAAAAATTCGATTGAGGCCATGCCCGATGGCGGGGAAATCAATATCCATGTTGAAACAGATGGAGGAAAACAACTGAAAGTTACGTTCATTGATGAAGGATGCGGGATTCCCCAGGAGCATCTTGATCGAATTGGTCAACCCTTTTTTTCAACAAAAGATGGAGGGACCGGGTTAGGTCTAATGATCAGCAAGCAAATTATTGAAAATCATAATGGTTCTTTCCAAATTCACAGTAATCAGAAGGGAACAATCATTGAAGTGACCCTGCCAATCGATGAAAATGGCGGCGAAGGCGAGCAGCGATAATTCTGTTCGCTTTTTTCAAAACGTTTTTCTAGATTATGATAAAATAATTCTCAAAGCTAACGTTGAAAAAGAGGGGATAATAAATGGAAAAAATAACCCATATTTCGGTGGAGTTACGAGACTGGATTGCCAATACGCTGAAAACTGGTGCCAGCCCGGAGGCAATTGCCAATGCCATGATAAAAAAAGGTTTTGACCCGATTTTTGTTTATAGAACCTTGTTAAAGCTTGTTAATAATACGCCTGTTGAGGCACTCGCAGGTGAACAGCAGCCTTATATCTATGAAATCCCGGAAATAGGTCAAAAAGGAAACATCATTGCGACATCCGACCGTGACATAAAAGTCCTAATGCGAGTGGAAAAACCATTTATCCTTTATTTGGAAAATATGTTAAGTGAAGAAGAGTGTGATGAATTGATTGCCCTCTCGAAAAATCGTTTAAAGCCATCACGAGTGGTGGATACTGCAACTGGAGAAATAAAAACGGTTCCCGGCCGGACAAGTTCAGGTACTTATTATCGCCTGAGTGAGACGCCGCTCATTGCAACGATAGAAAAGAGAATCGAAGAATTAACCAATTTTCCGATCGAAAATGGCGAGGGGCTTCAGGTTCTGCATTATAAAGTGGGGGAAGAATATAAACCGCATTTTGATTATTTTCCTGCCAGCAAGATTAATCAGAATACAGGTGGTCAGCGGATTGCAACGGTTTTAATCTATTTAAATGACGTCCCTCAAGGCGGTGAAACGATTTTCCCAAAGGCCGGGGTCTCGATCACACCGAAAAAAGGAGCGGCCGCCTTTTTTCATTATGGAAACAGTAAAGGGCAAGTAGACAGAATGTCGGTGCACAGCAGTATTCCCGTCCTCAAGGGGGAAAAATGGGTGGCAACGAAATGGCTTCGTCAAAGCGAAATCCTCAAACGATCGTAACTTGATAATTGACTAAGAGTTGAATTTGTGGTATGAAAAATAGTGGTTAGCACTCTTGATGGGAGAGTGCTAATTGTTTGCCTTGACGCCTTTCTAACGATTATAATGACAATGTCAAAAATTGAAGGAGAGATCAGTATGGAAACAAAGCAATTTAAAGCAGAGTCGAAACGGATATTAGACATGATGATTCATTCCATTTATACTCATCATGAAATCTTTTTACGTGAGCTTATTTCTAATGCCAGCGACGCAATTGATAAAATTTACTATAAGGCGTTGACAAATGATTCCTTAACGTTTGATAAAGATCAATACTACATAAAAGTGGTCGCAGATAAAGACAACAGAACCTTGAAAATTATTGATACCGGGATTGGGATGACTCGGGAAGAACTCGAAAATAATCTTGGTACCATTGCCAAGAGCGGCTCTTTGGCATTTAAAAACGAGAACGAATTAAAAGATGGCTATGATATTATCGGGCAATTTGGGGTTGGTTTTTATTCGGCCTTTATGGTTGCCGATGTGGTGACGGTTATCAGCAAGGCTTTAGGCAGTGAAGAAGCATATAAGTGGGAATCGAAGGGTGCGGAAGGCTACACGATTACGCCATGCGAAAAGGATTCCGTCGGGACGGAAGTCATTTTAAAAATAAAGGAAAATACCGAAGACGAGAAGTATGACGAATATCTTGAAGAGTACCGCTTAAAAGAGATTATTAAAAAGTTTTCCGATTTCATCCGCTACCCTATTAAAATGGATGTAACCACAAGCAAGTTAAAAGAAGGCAGCGAAAAGGAATACGAGGAAGTTGTTGAGGAACAAGTTATCAACAGTATGGTACCGATTTGGCGCAAAAATAAAAATGAGTTAACACAGGAAGATTACGATAACTTCTATGCCGAAAAACGTTACGGCTTTGATAAGCCGCTGAAATCTATCCATATCAAAGTAGATGGAGCCGTTAGATATAATGCGATTCTCTATATTCCGGAAAAAATTCCGTTTGACTATTATTCCCCGGAATATGAGAAGGGGCTGGAGCTGTATTCCAGCGGCGTGCTGATTATGAATAAATGCGCCGACCTGCTTCCTGATTACTTCAGCTTTGTCAAAGGGATGGTTGATTCTGAAGATTTATCGCTGAATATCTCCAGAGAAATGCTCCAGCATGACCGTCAATTAAAGCTGATCGCAAAAAACATCAATAAAAAAATTAAAAGTGAATTGCAAAGTTTATTAAAAAATGAACGCGATAAATATGTAGAATTCTACAAATCCTTCGGGAGACAATTGAAATTTGGGGTTTACAGCGATTTTGGCATGCATAAAGAGGAATTGCAGGATCTTTTGATGTTCTATTCTTCGAAAGAGAAGAAGTTGGTAACCTTAGAGGAATATGTCTCAAGAATGCCGGAAGAGCAAAAATATATTTATTATGCTGTCGGTGAAACCAATGAACGAATTGAAAAACTGCCACAAACGGAATTAGTGGCGGATAAAGGCTATGAGATTCTCTACTTCACCGAAGATATTGACGAATTTGCGATTAAAGTCATTATGAACTACAAGGACAAGGAATTTAAGTCCGTATCCAGCGGTGATTTAGGGATTGAGGGGGATGACACGGTTAAGGAAACTGCAGCTGAAGAAGCTGAAAACAAAGAATTGTTTGAAGCAATGAAGGCTGCCCTTGGTGACAAAGTAAAGGCTGTTCGTGTTTCCAAACGATTGAAATCACATCCGGTTTGCTTAACGGCGGATGGAGACGTCTCGATTGAAATGGAGAAAGTCCTGAATGCGATGCCAAATAATCAAAACATTAAAGCTGACAAAGTACTGGAAATCAATGTCAATCACAGTGTATTCCAATCATTGAAAGATGCTTTTGCCAACGACAAAGAGAAGCTGGCGTTGTACACCAGCCTGTTGTACAACCAGGCGCTCTTAATCGAAGGTCTTCCAATCGAAGATCCAGTAGAATTTACTAACAACATCTGCAAAGTCATGGTTTAAAAAAGAAATTAGGGTGTCAGGCACGATGTGGAAATTGCACAAAGTGCCTGACACCTTTTTTAGCTAAAAAGAAAGGATAAATTCAACTACGCCTCATGAACCGTCCTTAAGGATTCGCCAGTCAGCGAGTTTTTATTTAATGGGGATTTCTGTCAGTGTATTTTCCGTAGTCAGGAATGGCGATTTGCGCGAATTCATTGACGAGTCTTTCCAGTCCCATTGTCAGCGGCTCACCGGACATGGGGACACCGTGTCCGGTGATGGCAGTACTTGGATGCAAGTCCCGCAATTTTTTAACGGAATCCCAAGCTGCCTGCCAATCCGTTGTCAGGTATCTGGGAGGTCCATTTATTTCTTCTTCCTGGATTATGACCTTATATAATGAATCCTGCCGGACGGTGATAAAGGCGTCACCGGCAATTAACATCCGATCTTGCTCACGAAAGAAAGATACATGTCCCGGTGAGTGTCCTGGTGTATGAATCCAGCGGAAACCGGACAGATGCGGAACCGTTCCATCCGCGGGGAGAGGGTTCACCTGGTGTCCGATATTTATCGGCTCATTAGGAAACATAAACGACATTTTGGCTACCATTCCCCCCTCCACAGATGGATCAGGTTCGGGATATTTTGTTTTCCCGGTTAGGAAGGGCAGCTCCAGTTCATGAGCATAGACAGGAACCTGCCAATGCTTTACTAATTCAATAATGGCGCCTACATGGTCAAAATGTCCATGGGTTAAAACAATTGCCTGCGGCTTGCTACCGGCGCCATAGCGCTCTTCGGTTAAGGCAATGATATCATCGGCGGAACCGGGCATCCCGGCATCGACCAAAACGAACTCTTTTGCTCCTGGAGCTCCCACTAAGCAAATATTGACAATCTGAATAGTATGGCAGTACACATCCGCTGCCACCGAAACGCCCACCCCGCTGCCAATTGAAGTCGCCGGAATAAATTTGTAATCACTACCGTAAGACAACTCTTGTTCCATCAGCTTAACTCCTTATCAACATAATATACATAGTTTGAAACAGACAACGTTTGTTTATGCACAATCCAGAAGTCTAAGGCAAATGAAAAAGCAGATAATTTAATAGTCTGCCGCTAAGAAAAGATCAACATCTATTTTCAATTTGGTTCTACATGGACATTGACATCATAAACATTATGTTTGTTCATCAGTGCTGTTTCGACCTTGGTCGCGACATCATGGGCTTCGCGGATATTCAAATTGGAATTAACCAAGATGACAACATCGACAACAGCGTTATTGCCATAGCTTCTGGCCTTGATATCTTTAATCCCTTTCACTCCAATAATTCCTTGAACCGTCTCTTTAAAGGCAGAGATTTGCTTGACATCAAAGCCATCTGTTAAATTATGAGAGGTGTCACGAAAAATTTTCCAAGCCGTATAACAGATTAAGATCCCAACAATTACCGCTGTAACCGGGTCGAGCCACGGAAGGTGGAATTGGGCACCGATGATTCCGAGTGCTGCGCCAACACTGACCATGGCATCTGATAAATTATCTTTAGCAGCGGCCATAACCGCCTGGCTGTCGATTTTTTTTGCTAAATTCAGATTGTAACGGTAGACAAGAAACATTGCAGCAGCTGAGACTAATCCAGTCACTGCTGCAATTGGATCCGGAGATTCTTCTTTGCCGTTAAGTACTGTGGTAAATGCTTCGATTAAAACTTCAATCCCTACAACCATCATGATAAAAGAAGCAACCATAGAGGCGACAGTTTCAGCTTTCCAATGACCGTAAGGATGGTCCATATCTGCCGGTTTTTGTGATAATTTTAGACCAATTAAGACAACAATTGAGGAGATAATATCAGTTGTATTATTTAGTCCATCAGCCTTAAGTGCATTAGAATTCGCCACATAACCAACAGCTAATTTGATTATGGATAAACACAAGTAAGCAAAAATACTAAGGATTGCCCCTTGTTCTCCTTTTTTTAAAGATAAGTATTTTTCTTCATTCATCATAAATGCCCCCACACTTGTCTTGTCCCAATTTAATCATATCAATCGGATGTGGGTGGGTCTAGAGAAACCTTTTTAGCCAGCGATTACATTTGTAATGCGGGTTAAAAAAGTTTCCTCGGTCAAAGTTATATGGATTGAAAGTGTAATATTTCCTCTTTTTTCTACAAATAGAATGTAGTAAATTGTAAGAATAATTGTGATAGTTTTCTTCAAGAAGGTGGTGATCAGCTTTGCGACATGATGGCAGACTGACAGTAAAGGAAATATTAGAAAATCGAAATTTTCGCGATGCTGAAGTGATAGCGGGAAAAGAGGGGCTCGAGCGGACTGTCAAATGGATTCACATCATGGAAGTGGCGGGAATTGAAGAACTTTTAAACGGCAATGAATTAATTCTCTCCACAGGGGTGGGTTGGAAGGAAAGCAAGCAGCTTTTTCTGACTGTTTTCGAAAAATTGATAGATTCCGGGGCATCTGGAATTTGCATTGAATTAGGAACGTACATTCCATCGATTCCTAACGAAATTATTCAACTAGCTAATCGCCGTCATTTTCCGTTAATTGTTTTTCATCATAAAGTACGCTTCGTCGACATCACTCAAGATGTAAACTCGCTTCTAATTAAGAAACACTATCAAATGATTTCAGATTTAGAAGAATACTCTAATCAGTTAAATCAATTACTGCTAACATCCCATTCGGAACAAAAGATTCTCAGGTTTCTGCATGAACATTTGAAAATGGATGTATTATTTACCCCCGTTCAAGGGAAAGTACAATATTTATCGAAGCAGTCTGGACAGGATCTGAAATTTATTCTCCCCTTGATCAAAGAAGACAATAGTCATATTGTCCGCCGGGAAATCCAAGCCTTACAGCAAAAATTGGCAGATTTAACGATCATTTCAGAATCAAATCCGGTTTCAGAGTATGAAAAGATCATTTTAGACCGGACGGCTACAGCTTTAGCACAAAACGCACTACGTGAATTATATTTTGAAGAACGGCGAAAAACGATCGAAGCCGAATGGATTCAAAAATGGCTTGATGGAGTATTAAACGAAGACCAAATCCATCGCCGTATTACCGAGTTAGAGCCAAATCGGAAACCAACTGGTTGCATCGCCTGTTTATGGAAAATTGCCCATATTGGGGCCAATCATCTGGAGGAAACTCATTTGAAAATTCTCTTCCGCTCCGTTTTTCAAACGCAAGGGTTTGCCCTGTTTTCAACAATGAGAAAAAACTTTCTTGTTTTTATTCTGGTTAATGTGCGCAATAGAAACGATTGGAAACAACGAATGGAAGCAGGTCTCCAGCAAATTGAAAACACATTGGAGATGGTACCTCAAATTGCGGTCGGCAAGTTTGTTGATAAGGTAACGGAAGTTAAAAAGAGTTATCAAACAGCGGAAGATACCATGAATATTCTGGAAGGCAGCCAACATGAAGCTTTCAAGCGCTTTTACGATGATTTGTACATCTACCGGCTTTTTTCATTGATCGGTGAGCCAGAACTGATTGATTTCGTCCATGATCATCTAGGTCCTGTTATCAACTATGATCGCGAGAATAATGGGAAATTATTAGAAACATTAAAAGTGTATCTAATGTGTAATGGTTCGAAAAAAGAAACCGCATCCCAACTATTTATTGTCCGCCAAACACTGTACCAACGACTGCAAAAGATAGTCGAATTACTGGGTGAAGATTTTATGAGAAGCCCGAAACGGCAAGCTATCGAATTTGCGCTAACAGCTTATGGTTACCTATCCCCGGCCAGCATAACATAATCAGGTGAAACCAGTTGGTTTTGCCTTTTTTTGGCTAATAGGAAGTATAAAATTTATCCTAATTTTATATTTTCTATGTCGCATAAATTCAACTACGCCTCATGAACCGTCGTTACGGACTCGCCAGTCGGTGAGTTTACATTTGTCTAAATATCGGACATTTTGGTTAATAATTGCCTAAATGTTTAGAAATTTATAAAAATAAACTGACATTATGTCTAATGAATGCGCTTTCGCTTACGGATATAATAGTTTCACAGGCAAAAAATCATATCAGGAGGTTTAAACATGACTGTGACACAAGACTTGCAGATTTTGAAAAACTATATCGGCGGACAGTGGGTCGATTCATCAAGCACGCAAATCGAAGAGGTACCAAACCCGGCAACCGGGGAAATTCTTGCCCGGGTTCCACTTTCTACGAGAGAAGATTTGGATTTGGCTGTTACAGCAGCTAAAAAGGCCTATCAATCATGGCGGAAGGTTGCCGTTCCTAGGCGTGCTCGAATTCTGTTCCGCTATCAACAGCTGTTAGTAGATCATTGGCAGGAATTAGCCAAGCTGATTACGTTAGAAAATGGAAAAAGCTATGAGGAAGCATATGGGGAAGTGCAACGAGGGATTGAATGTGTCGAATTTGCCGCTGGAGCACCGACGTTAATGATGGGAAATCAACTCCCAGATATTGCTACAGAGATTGAATCAGGGATGTACCGTTATCCAATCGGGGTCATTGGCGGCATTACCCCATTTAACTTTCCAATGATGGTTCCTTGCTGGATGTTTCCACTAGCGATTGCCTGCGGAAATACATTTGTCCTGAAACCATCTGAGAGAACACCGCTGTTGGCGAACCGCCTGGCAGAACTTTTTAAAGAAGCCGGACTGCCGGATGGTGTTTTAAACATCGTTCATGGTGCACATGATGTCGTAAACGGCATTCTCGAACATGAGGATGTAAAGGCTGTTTCCTTTGTCGGTTCCCAGCCGGTCGCCGAATATGTTTACAAAACAGCTGCCGCCAATGGTAAACGTGTCCAAGCGCTTGCCGGGGCAAAAAACCACTCCATTGTCATGCCGGATGCTGACTTGGACAATGCCGTGAAAAATATTATTGGCGCAGCCTTTGGATCTGCCGGGGAACGTTGTATGGCCGCATCCGTCGTAGTCGCGGTCGGCAACATTGCCGACGAATTAATCAGCCGCTTAAAGCAGGCTGCAGATGAAATCAAGATTGGAAATGGCATGGATGAGGATGTATTCCTTGGGCCGGTTATTCGTGAATCCCATAAAAAACGGACGCTTGACTATATCGAACTGGGCGAAAAAGAGGGGGCAACATTAATCCGTGACGGCAGGAAAGATCAGGTGGAGGATCAAGGATATTTTGTGGGGCCAACCATTTTTGACCATGTCCAAACGAATATGAAAATTTGGCAGGATGAAATTTTTGCCCCTGTTCTCTCCATTGTCCGTGTTGATAGTTTAGAAGAGGCAATTGAATTAACCAATAAATCCGAGTTTGCTAACGGGGCATGTTTGTATACCGACAGTGCCAAGGCGATTCGCCAATTCCGTGATGAAATTGACGCCGGCATGCTTGGGATTAATCTTGGAGTCCCGGCACCGATGGCCTTTTTCCCATTCTCTGGTTACAAAAAATCTTTTTATGGCGATCTCCATGCCAATGGTAAAGATGGGGTAGAATTCTATACTCGCAAGAAAATGCTTACAGCCCGTTATTTATAAACTGAAACTACAAGGGCAGCTATCTCCCAACTTGAACTTCTGCGTTTTTTACTATAGCTTTGGAGGAGGTCTTACTGCCCGTTAAAGCGAGATAAAATGTAGATGGGAATGATGATAATGGAAACGCAAACGAAAAATTTTCAAGAAATCGATGAAAAATATTTGTGGCATGCAATGCGTGGTGCAGGGCCAAGCCCGTCCAATTTAATTATTACCAAGGCAGAAGGGGCCTGGGTCACGGATATTAACGGAAACCGCTATTTGGACGGAATGTCTGGACTTTGGTGCGTAAATGTCGGCTACGGTCGGAAGGAACTGGCGAAGGCGGCTTACGAACAACTGGAGGAAATGCCGTACTTCCCATTATCCCAAAGCCACCTGCCTGCTATTAAACTGGCCGAAAAACTGAACGAATGGCTGAGTGATGATTACGTTATTTTCTTTTCTAACAGTGGATCGGAAGCAAATGAAACTGCCTTTAAAATTGCTCGCCAATATCACCATCAAAAAGGGAATCCCGGGCGTTATAAATTTATCTCGCGTTATCGTGCCTATCACGGCAATTCTATGGGAGCGCTGGCAGCAACTGGACAGGCGCAAAGAAAGTATAAATATGAGCCGCTCGGTCAAGGATTTCTTCATGTCGCTCCTCCCGACACGTATCGCCACCCTGAGGACGTGGAGACGTTAGCAAGCGCGGAAGAAATCGACCGCGTCATGACATGGGAATTAAGTGAGACGATTGCCGGAGTCATTATGGAACCGATTATCACCGGCGGAGGTATTTTAATGCCGCCTGACGGCTATATGGCCAGGGTGAAAGAAATTTGTGAAAAACATGGTGCCCTGTTAATCAGTGATGAAGTGATTTGTGGCTTTGGCCGCACCGGAAAACCTTTCGGCTTCATGAATTACGGGGTAAAGCCTGATATTGTTACCATGGCCAAAGGCATTACCAGTGCCTATCTGCCATTATCCGCTACAGCCGTTAAAAGAGAAATTTATGAGACCTATATCGGCAGTGATGACTATGATCGTTTCCGCCATGTCAACACATTTGGCGGCAATCCGGCGGCCTGTGCTCTGGCATTGAAAAATCTCGAGATCATGGAAAAGGAAAATTTAGTAGAGCGGTCAAAAGAATTGGGAGAACGGTTGTTACAAGAATTAGCAGAGTTAAAGGAACATCCGAATGTGGGCGATGTTCGCGGCAAAGGCTTGCTTATAGGGATTGAATTAGTCGAAGACAAACAAACGAAACAGCCAGCTGCTGTCGAAAAACTGAATAAAGTCATGAACAGCTGCAGGGCAAAGGGCTTAATTGTCGGTAAGAATGGTGATACAGTTGCCGGTTTCAATAATATTTTGCAGCTTTCACCGCCATTAAGTATCACCGAAGAAGATCTTGCATTTATCGTAAGGACGCTTAAAGAAAGCATTGGGGAACTTTAATATATCAAGGCTTTGGCGGCCGCTATATTAGGGCTGCCAAAGCTCTTGGAAACTTGATTCAATGCGTTCGCAAGTAACCCTTACCCTGTTAATTGCCGTCTTAGTTGTCGGGTCATTTTTCCTAAAAAGAAACAAGCAAGGGGAAGTATCAAAAAGTGAGACCCACGATTCCGAGGCAGTATAGAAAAATATTCTTTAATCAAGCACTCATCTCAAGATGGGTGCTTTTTTAGCGAGGTTTTCTTGTTGGATAGTTTTTCTAATTTGATGTACTATAAAGATGTAGGTTATGTAGAGAAAGGAGTAATGATAATGGCAACCAGTTTGACAGATACTACGACATTACATAACGGCGTGAAAATGCCTTGGTTTGGACTTGGTGTTTTTAAAGTGAAAGAGGGTTCAGAGGTCATTGAATCCGTAAGAGCGGCGCTAAAGCATGGTTATCGCGCAATCGACACAGCTGCCGTCTATCAAAATGAAGAAGGCGTCGGCAAAGCGATTAAAGAATCAGGCGTGCCAAGGGAAGAAATATTTATTACCTCGAAGGTTTGGAATTCTGATCAAGGTTATGAATCTACCCTTCAGGCGTATGAAACAAGTCTAAAGAAGCTGGGGTTAGACTATTTGGATCTATACTTAATCCATTGGCCTGGTAAAAATAAATTTAAAGAGACCTGGAAGGCACTGGAAAAGCTATATAAAGACGGAAGAGTGCGTGCTATTGGTGTCAGCAATTTCAAAATTCACCATCTGGAGGAATTATTGAAGGATTGCGAAATTAAACCAATGGTTAACCAAGTAGAATTTCATCCACACTTAACGCAAAAGGATTTGCTGGCCTATTGTCAAAAAGAGGGGATCCAGCTAGAGGCATGGTCACCGCTGAAGCAGGGGCAGCTGGTTAACGATCCAGTTTTAACTGAAATTGGTAAGAAGTATGGAAAATCAGCGGTACAAGTCATCCTGCGCTGGGACTTACAAAACAAAGTTGTGACGATTCCAAAATCAATCAAAGAGCAACGAATTATTGACAATGCCAATATTTTTGATTTTGAATTAACGGCCGAAGACATGGAAACCATCGATGGATTAAACAAAGATGAACGAGTTGGTTCTGACCCGGATGTTATGATGGTTGGATTTACTGACTAATATATGTAAAAAGCTGGCGAACAGTCGGAACTGTTTGCCGGTTTTCTGAAAAATGGTATCATTGTAAACAGAGATCGGTTTCATTAGGATCCTGAAATTGAATAATAAAGGTGTGATTTTATGACAGATCAGTTACCTCTGGCGATTCAACATCGCAAGCTTCCTCTTTCAAAAATTATTCTTCGTGCCATTGGCATTACGATTGGTGCCATTCTCATGGCGACTGGGCTAGAAATCTTCTTAGTACCTAACAAGGTCATTGATGGTGGAATTACAGGCATTTCGATTATGCTTTCCTATCTTTCAGGCTGGAAACTGGGGATCTTTCTATTTATCTTAAACCTGCCATTTGTTTATTTAGGCTATAAACAGATGGGTAAAACCTTTGCCTTATCCACTGTCTATGGAATTATTGTGTTATCCATTTTTACAACCTTTTTCCATCCAATTCCCCCTTTTACAGAAGATATCCTGCTGGCAACGGTTTTCGGCGGGATGATTTTAGGGATCGGAGTAGGATTGGTAATCCGTAACGGCGGAGCGTTAGATGGAACGGAAATACTGGCAATTGTGATCAATAATAAGGTCCCTTTTTCCGTCGGGCAAATCATTATGATCATGAATATCTTTATTTTAGGAACCGCCGGTTTTGTCTTCAGCTGGGACAGAGCAATGTACTCATTGCTCGCCTATGTCATCGCTTCAAAAGCGATCGATGGGGTAGTCGCCGGATTGGAAGGGACGAAATCAGTTTGGATTATCAGCGACGTAGCGGAGGAAATTGGCGAGGCGGTAAATGCGCGTTTAGGACGGGGAGTAACCTACTTACAAGGAGAAGGGGCTTATACGGGAGATAATAAAAAGGTTATTTTTAGTGTCATTACGAGACTGGAGGAATCGAAATTGACAACCATTGTCGAGGAAATAGACCCTTCAGCCTTCCTCGCTATTGCCGACATCTCCGAGGTTCGCGGCGGACGTTTTAAGAAGAAGGGAATTCATTAGGAACGATAAAAAGATCTGACGTGTTGTTGTCAGATCTTTTTTAAGGATTATAGCAAGGCTTTAAATGAACTCCTGATGACGTCTCCCCGGCTGATAATGCCGACCAATACCCCATTGCGCTCGACCGGTACCTTTTTAATATGTTTTTTTCCTAAAATCGCAGCAATGTTTTCAACATCTTCGTTCCATGATACTTTAATAACTTTTTTCTTGGCAATTTCCATCACGTTTAAATTTAACAGCCGCTTTTCTCTGTCCTCGAATTCTTCCAGATCTCCTTTGATCACAAAAGAATAATAGAAATTATCCAGAACCCGGTCCTCATGTTTGCCAATGTAACTCATAATATCACCGTCACTAATAAAGCCAACAATTTCATTGCGTTCATTGACGACAGGAAGTCCGCTGATTCGATATTCGATAAACTTTTCAATTACCGTTCTTACCGTATCGCTTTGTTTTACTTTATGGACATCGGTCAACATAATTTCATGTGCTTTCATATCTCTCTCCTCGAATATTTGAAAAATAAATAGAAACTCATTCCTTTAGTTTTATTATACATCTAATTCCAATAATTAATCTTTACTAAAAATTAATATTTGCTAACGATTTTGTTATATATAAAGCAGTTTACTAATTAAAAAAGGTAATAAAGGTGCAAACGTTTACAGCTAAAGGATAGAAGAAGTATAATAGGATTTGGTGGCTAATCCACCGATGTGATATTTTAATATAATATACGATTAAGCTTGGGGGCAAACAGAATGTTAGAAGAGACTAAAAGAATCGAACAGGATTTTTTAGGGAAAAAAGAGATTCCGGCCAATGCTTATTATGGAATTCAAACACTCCGGGCAGTTGAAAATTTCCCGATTACCGGTTACCGCATCCACGAAGAACTAATTAAAGCACTGGCAGCGGTAAAGAAAGCGGCGGCTATTGCCAATATGAATACAAAGCGTTTATACAGCGGTCTGGCCGAAGCGATTGTGCAAGCAGCCGATGAGATATTGCAAGGGAAGTGGCATGAACAGTTTATTGTCGACCCAATTCAGGGGGGTGCGGGGACTTCCATGAATATGAATGCCAACGAGGTCATTGCCAATCGGGCACTAGAAATTCTTGGTTATGAAAAAGGGGATTATTTTCATTTAAGTCCTAACAGTCACGTGAATATGTCACAATCAACCAATGATGTCTTTCCGACAGCGATCCATATTGCAGCACTAAAGCTACTGGAAAAATTGCTGGAAACGATGGCGGATATGCATCAGGTGTTCAAGGAAAAAGCAAAGCAATTTGAGGATGTCATCAAAATGGGGCGGACTCACCTTCAGGATGCCGTGCCGATTCGTCTTGGGCAGGAATTTGAAGCCTATTCAAGAGTGATTGAACGAGACATGAAGCGGATCAGGCAGTCGTATAAACATTTATATCCGGTCAATATGGGCGCTACAGCAGTAGGTACTGGATTAAATGCCGACCCGAAATACATTAAAGATGTGGTGAAACAGTTGGCTGACATTACCGGGCTGCCGTTAGTCAATGCCGATCATCTTGTCGATGCAACCCAAAATACCGATGCTTATACTGAAGTGTCCGCAGCCTTAAAAGTTTGTATGATGAATATGTCCAAGATTGCCAATGATCTACGTTTAATGGCATCAGGTCCACGAGCTGGTCTGGCAGAAATCAGTCTTCCTGCTCGTCAGCCGGGCTCTTCGATTATGCCGGGAAAAGTAAATCCGGTCATGCCGGAAGTGATCAATCAAATCGCCTTCCAAGTCATCGGTAACGACCATACTATTTGCCTAGCTTCCGAGGCGGGGCAGCTTGAATTAAACGTTATGGAACCGGTTTTGGTGTTTAATTTACTACAATCTATTAGTATTATGAACAACGGTTTCCGCACGTTTACCGATAATTGTCTTAAAGGTATTGAGGCAAATGAGGGACGTTTAAAAGATTATGTCGAAAAAAGTGTTGGGATCATTACCGCTGTAAATCCGCATCTAGGCTATGAGACAGCAGCAAGAATTGCCAGAGAGGCGATTACCACTGGCAAGTCTGTCCGCGAATTATGCCTGCAGCATGATGTCTTAACGGAAGAGGAATTGGACCTCATTTTAAATATTTACGAAATGACAAAACCGGGAATTGCCGGCGCCGAACTTTTGGATCGCGATTAACGGTTAAAAAAGCGTGCAGATTTTCTGCACGCTTTTTGATCAATTATTTATTTGCTTTTTTCTTTCGGCTGATCGCGCAGCGAGCGATATATTTGGGTATAAAGGCTATTTTCAACAATGTTTTCTAGGAAAAAAGGACCAATAAGCTCTAAATACTCTTCATCCTCAAACATTTTCTTATTCTGCAATTCCATTTCCGCTAAACCTTCATATGTTGATAGCAAAGCATATGTATGATCTTTTCCGGAAACAGGTGTCAGAATGTCGACTTTATGATTGTAATTCTCCATTCTGAACTTTTTAATCTCTCTTAAATTTTCAATTCCTTCTTTAAACTGATCCTGTTTAATCACAAATGTCTGATAGACGATGATAGACAAGCAGAGCACCCCCAAAAATTTATCCTCTTCGTCAGAATTCCTTGATCTAAAAAAGATTTAAATCATTGCTGGCCAATCCCATTATAGATACCAAAGGGTTGGAGCTATAATGGGATTGACTTTAAAAAGGTTCATTATTCATGGCTTCCCAGTCGGAATAACTGCCGCTGCCTTGACAGCTTGGACAATCAAACGAATTAAAGTAGGCAAATTCATTATAGGGATAAACCGTATATCCTCGGCCTTGACAATCAGGACATTTACCCTGGTCTTTCATGTTGGAGAGATGGTTTTGATATCTTGTTTCTCGCCACTGATAAAACGAGCTGAGCAGTCCCATATTTTTCACCTCAATGGATCCTTTTATAATAGTATGGGGGAAAAATGGAATATTTATGCTTGACAAGGTCTTATTATGGTACGAGTTTAAAGGGCATTGCTATTATATAATAATATTTTTATGCGGAAATAGCGGTTTTGGTGAGTGATTTTACTATTGGAAACGGTAATTTGTGTATCAAAAGATGGGAAATAATGATGAAGATGTTGAATCCTTTTGAGGATAATTTTCCCGGAATGAAGGAAACTAAAATTGAGGTGATTACAATGGGAGATTGGAATGAACAGTCTGCGCCCAATAATAATTTATTGCCGAAAACACTCCGGACTGGTAAATTCGTCGGGAAGCAAACCAATCATGAATTTTCCGAAGAACTAGCCGACGGCGGTGAGCGCGACCAATACATTGAACGACAAAAAAACGACCTAAAAATGAAATAAAAGAACATCTGCAGATCTAATTGCTCGAAAGGCGGAAGGATCGAATGGTTGGGTAAAGAAGAACCGCTCTAATTGCCCGAAAGGCGGAAGGATCAGATGGCTGGATAAAGAAGAACCGCTATATTTACCCGAAAGGCAAAAAATTTTCAGAATTGAAGTAAGACTGCTTTAAAAAAGGCAAAGTCACACCGACTTTGCCTTTTTTAATAATTAATCTCCATTAAACATATCAAAAATTCCTTTGGCAATGCTGCCCTCATCTTTAGAACCACCGCGCGAAGGTGCTGCAGCAAATACTCTGCTGGCGAGCCTGCTGAATGGAAGAGATTGAATCCAGACAGAGCCTGGTCCTCTTAAGGTGGCAAAAAATAAACCTTCGCCGCCAAACAGGGCCGTTTTGATGCCTTTGACAAATTCGATATCGTATTGAACATCTCTCGTCATCGCCACCAGACAGCCGGTATCAACCTGCAGTGCTTGTCCGGGAAGAAGGTCTTTTTTGATGATTGTTCCACCTGCATGAACGAATGCCATCCCGTCACCTTCGAGTTTCTGCATGATGAAACCTTCGCCTCCGAAGAAGCCAACACCGATTTTTCGTTGAAATTCAATTCCGACAGATACACCCTTTGCCGCTGCTAAAAACGCATCTTTTTGGCAGACAATTTTTCCGCCAAATTCACTTAAATTCATCGGAATAATTTTCCCCGGATACGGTGAGGCAAAGGAAACATGTCTTTTGCCTGAACCGGTATTGGTGAAAGTGGTCATGAACAAGCTTTCTCCAGTAAGGACCCTTTTACCAGCACTGAAGAGTTTTCCCATTAAGCCGCTGCCGCCAGTACCGGATCCATCACCAAAAATCGTCTCCATGTGAATATCATTTTCCATCATCATAAAGCTGCCTGCCTCAGCCACAACCGTTTCTTGCGGATCAAGTTCAACTTCAACGAACTGCATATCATCGCCGTAAATCTTATAATCGATTTCGTGATTGTACACACTTACTCCTCCACTCACTTAAAATGAACTTCCAATTTCTATTTTAAAATAAGTAGGAAAAAAGAGCCATAAAAACAACAAAAGACGCCTGATTCTTCAGACGTCTTTTGTATATTGTCCAGCTCCAGCGACAAGGCGCTAAAACTTTTCTCAGATTGAGGCGAAAAACCACACTCCACATTGTGTGTTCCCTAAAGGAATGTTTTTCGACTTACACAATTCAGCTCATCGCCCGATCATTATATCACTTCCTAAAAATATTGTAAAGTGAACATTTTTTGCCAAAATAGCTTGATTATCCTCAACTATTATTATATATTCAAATAATCAGATATACAAAAATAATAAGATAAGAAGGGTGAATATGTTTATTAACCAAAGGTTCCATCAATATTCTTTAAAGAGCCTGCCAAAGGATCTGGTTTCCGGATTGATTGTAGGGGTTATCGCGATCCCGCTTGGCATGGCTTTTGCTATTGCTTCAGGAGTGAAGCCAGAGTATGGAATCTACACGACCATTGTTGCCGGAATTCTCATCTCCTTATTTGGCGGATCGAAGTATCAAATTGGCGGCCCAACAGGTGCATTCATTCCGATTTTATTTGGAATTGTCATGACGTACGGATATGAAAATCTGCTCATCGCCGGATTTATGGCCGGAATCATCCTTCTTTTATTAGGGATTTTTAAACTAGGATCGCTGATTAAATACATCCCAAGACCAGTAACAATTGGATTTACGACCGGGATTGCAGTGACCATTTTCACCGGACAAATTGCCAGTTTTCTGGGCTTAGAGGGCATGAAAAGACATGAGGAGTTTGTAAAAAACATTCAAGAAATTTTTGTCCATTTGCATACAACCAATGTCTATAGTATTTTAACGGCTGGCATTTGTCTGGTTACCATAATCCTGACTCCAAAGATTGCCCCTAAAGTTCCTGGTCCTTTGATTGGATTGATGGTTTCTACCTTATTCGCGACCATGCTTTTTCCGGATCAGGTCGCCACCATTGGAACAGCCTATGGCCAAATTCCAAGTTCGCTGCCGAAGTTTCATATACCTGATATCAACTTGGACGTCATGATGAATCTGATCAAACCAGCTTTTATTATTGCGATGCTTGGCGGGATTGAGTCGCTGCTTTCGGCTGTGGTTGCCGACGGAATGACGAATAGCCGCCATAACAGCAACAAGGAGTTGATCGGTCAGGGGATTGCCAACATGGTCACGCCATTATTCGGCGGGATTCCAGCGACCGGGGCCATTGCCCGGACAGCCACGAATATTAAGAATGGTGCAGTGTCACCTTTATCAGGAATCATTCATGGAATTGTCGTTCTGCTTGTGCTAATCTTTTTTGCCCAATATGCGTCTTATATTCCGCTTGCAAGTATGGCCCCGATTCTCATGGTGGTGGCGTGGAATATGAGTGAAAGAAAAGTATTTGGCCATATTTTAAAAACAAAATCTACTGATGCCCTAGTGTTGGTGGTGACTTTTTTATTAACGGTGTTTGTCAATTTAACGTTGGCCGTAGAGGTTGGCCTGGTCATGTCGGCAATTCTGTTTGTAAAACGGATGAGCGATATCATGATTACCGCCAAAGCACTGCCAAATTATGAGACAAAACGTAAAAAGGTGGAAACAGGCATGGTTTCCGATACACATGACTGCCCACAAATCAGTATTTTTAATATCGAAGGTCCACTATTCTTTGGGGCGGCTTTAACGTTTGAGGAAACGATTATGAAGACGATTAATTATCGTCCGAAAATCCTGCTGCTGCGGATGGGCCGGGTTCCTTTTATGGACACTACTGGAGAAGCAAATTTATCGAGGATTGTCCATCATTTTTCGAAAAATGGTATAGTAATATTATCGGGTCTTAATCCGCAGCCGGAAATGGTTTTAAAGAAGACGGGCTTATACGATATGATTGGAAAAGAGCATTTCTTCGAGCACACGGGAGATGCGATTCAATTTGCTTTGGAACAGATTAACAAAAATAAGTGCCTCGGCTGCAAGCACTTTGCCTTTCATGAGTGTAAAGAACTTTCCAAGTCTGAGAGCGTAGAAAGCGGCAGGAAAAAGTTAACTGCTACTTTCTAGCGATGTAAAGGAGTTGATCAATTGAAATTAGAAGTGCAGCGGTTTAAAGCCGAATTTTTTAAAGCTCTTGCTCATCCGTTAAGAATTCGCATTTTGGAAATTCTTGCTGAAGGAGACAAAAGCGTAAACGAAATTCAGACACTTGCGGGCAGTGAGGGATCAGCCGTTTCACAGCAGCTGCAAGTGTTAAGAGCCAAAAATATCGTTTCTGGTACGAAAGATGGGAATAAAGTCATTTATACCCTGAAAGATCCGATGCTCATCGAGCTTTTGGCAGTGGCAAAACAAATTTTTAATAATCACCTCGTTGATACGATTACGATATTGGATAAGTTTAAGGAAGACGATGAGGTTTCGCTGACACTGAAGAATTAATTTCTTCGCTGTTTTTCCATAACGTCATCGAGAAAAAACAGGAAGAGTGAAAAAGTTTTCAGCAAATATTGACAAAGAAGGCTATGTCTTCGTTCGGGAAGATCATAAAACTGACCGATTTTTGGTTAAAAACCGCCCATATGTCTGTCATTTTAGGGGTGGGGACGAGATTTCTAAATTATCTGGGCAGAATGGTGTCAATTTGTGTCATGCGCCCTAAACTTGACATTACTTCTTAGAAATGTTAAATTTTAATCAGCCGTTACACGTTATTAGATTTATGTTACAAGCTTGTTCAAGGTTTAAACCAAGAATGGATAAGGTAATGAAGTAAAGCTAGGTACGTTGTAATTTGGTGAATTTTAAACATGGCTGAATGGCCAATAGGAGGATTTTTTTAATGAAAAACGGTAAGGTAAAATGGTTTAACTCAGAAAAAGGTTTCGGATTCATCGAAGGAGAAGACGGTAACGACGTATTCGTTCATTACTCAGCAATCCAATCAGAAGGTTTCAAAACCTTAGAAGAAGGTCAAGAAGTTTCTTTCGAAGTAGTTGAAGGAGCTCGTGGACCTCAAGCTGCTAACGTAACTAAGAAGTAATTTCTCATACTGACTATAACAGTCCGGTACAATTGCCGGGCTGTTTTTTGTTGTTTTGAGTATTCATATCATCAATTACCAGAGCTGGTGAATCGGTAATTTGCTATAATAGAGATATTGAAAAATCTAGTTTATCAAAAAACAGGGTGATCTGATGAAATTTATCCATACCGCCGATTGGCATTTAGGAAAACTGGTGCACGGTGTCTATATGACGGCGGACCAGCGGGAAGTGTTGAATCAATTTGTCGACGTCGTTCGAGAGGAAGAGCCGGATGCGGTCGTCATTGCCGGCGATCTGTATGACCGTTCCGTTCCGCCCACCGATGCAGTAGAATTGTTAGATGAAATTTTATTTAAAATTAATGTTGAAGCGAAGACACCAATTGTGGCAATTGCCGGAAACCACGATAGTGCCGAACGGCTTTCTTTTGGCAGCTCATGGTATAAGCATAGTCAATTCTATTTATCCGGCAAACTGGCAAACTGTTTTGAACCGGTTCGCATAAATGGAGTGAACTTTTATCTCCTTCCTTACGCTGAACCAGGTGTCGTCCGGGAACTTTTAGGGGACGATTCAATCCATTCCCATCATGATGCTATGAAGGCGCTGATTGGAAGAATCGAAGAAACGATTAACCCTAATGAACCAAATGTCCTCGTAGGACATGCCTTTGTGTTGGGCGGGCAAACATCGGATTCCGAACGGGTCCTATCGGTCGGCGGTTCCGGTTGCGTCGGTGCGGAATTGTTTGCTCCTTTTTCTTATACGGCCCTTGGCCACCTTCACAGCCCCGATGCCATCCGTCATGAAACAGTGAAATATTCCGGCTCACTATTAAAATATTCTTTTTCCGAAGCAACCCAAAATAAATCCATTTCGATTATTGAAATAGATCAGAGTGGAAATTTCACCCATCGTTATCGCTCTCTAACCCCGAAGCATGATATGCGGGAGCTTGTCGGATTTATCGATCAACTGCTTGATCCGCAATTTTACGAAAAGGAACGGACAAATGATTATTTAAAAATAACTCTGCTTGATGAAGGCGCGTTAATTGACCCGATCAATAAACTAAGGCAGGTATACCCCAACGTCCTGCATCTTGAACGAAAAATTGATGTCTTGAATTTGAAAAAGAAACAATCCTTTAATGCCATCCGCGCTGAGAAGAAATCGGAGATAGAGCTATTTGAACAATTTTACACAGAAATGACGACATCCGCATTTACGAGCGAGAAAAAAGCGGTGATGGCGGAAATGATCGAAAAAGTATTAAAAGGGGAGGCTGCTGTCAAATGAGACCAATAAGATTGACGATGCAGGCATTTGGCCCCTATGCGGAACGGGAATGTATTGATTTCACAGAACTTGGTAATCGAACAATGTTTGTTATTTCTGGAAAAACCGGTTCCGGCAAGACGACTATTTTTGACGCCATCAGCTATGCCATTTATGGGAAAGCAAGCGGCGAGGATCGCAATGGTCCTGAACTCCGGAGCCATTTTGCCAGCGATGATTTGCTGACAGAGGTTTCGTTAGATTTTTCCTTACGAAATCAGGTTTACTCCATTACCCGGTCGCCACAGCAGTTAAAAAAGAAAGAAAAAGGCGATGGGTGTACTACCATTGGGGCCAAGGCGGAGTTATATATTTGGGGTTCGGATGGTGAGAGAAAACTATTAGCTTCGAAAATTACTGATGTTGAAGAGAAGATAAAAGAGATCATGTTAATAGATGCCAATCAATTCCGGCAGATTTTAATGATACCCCAAGGAGAATTCCGCAAACTGCTAACATCCGACAGCAAGGATAAGGAGGTCATTCTGCAACGGCTGTTTCACACTCAAGTATATAAACTGGTCGAGGAAAAACTGAAGGAAGAAGCGAGCGAACTGAAGAAATCGGTTGATGCCCAAGTTCAATCACGAAATGAAGCGATACGAAGGATCCAAGCTGTTACGAATGATGAATTGCGGGAGTATGTGGGGGCTGGCAGTGAGAATGATACGCTGATTTTGCCGCTTTTGCAGGAGGAAATCAGCGGGTTGGCTGAACTGCTTGAACAATTAGACGGACAGTTAAAAGCCCAAGTCCTGCGGCAGGATCAGGTGAAAGCCAAGCTTTCTGAAGCCGAAACGATCTTGGAGCAGCTGCAAACCCTCGAAAAATTAAAGAATCAAAAAGCACTGCTGACTTCACAAGCTGCTCTTTTTGCTGAAAAAGAAAACCAGATCCGGAGGGGGCAAAGGGCAGCCGTTTTAGCTAAACAGGAAGAACTATGCCACCGTTTAAAACGCGAAGCCGACCTAGTAGCTGAAAATGTTCAGCAAATCAAAGCGGCGATCGAAAAATTGCAGGGTCTTGCTCAACAACATGAAGAACAGCTGCAACAGGAGCTTGCGCGTGAGGGTGAACGACAGTCGCTCCTTGATGAAATCAATCGCTTAAGCAATTTGAAGGATGACATCTATTCATTCGCTTCATTGATGAAACAAACGTCGGCTGTCGCAGCGGAATTAGAAGCTGCCAAAAAGGACCAGTCAGTGGCGGAAAAGAATTTGGCGCAAGTAGAAGAAAGACTCAGCCGCCTGCAGCAGCAGAAGACGGAGATTGAAAAAGGGCAGCTTGTCTATCTTGAAAATGAGCGAAAGCTGGAAAGGCTGCAGGCTGAACTGGACATCCTAGATAAATTCCAACTTCTGCAACAACGTTATTTAAAAGCACAACAAAATCTTGAAGCCAGTTCTAAACAATTTGTGAATACACTTGCCAGATTAACGGACGCAAAGGCGTTGGTTGCCGACTTGGAGCAAAAATGGCTGAATGGACAAGCAGCCCTATTAGCCTCAAGACTTCAAGAGGGGGAGGCTTGTCCGGTTTGCGGATCGGTCCACCATTCCTCACCGGCGGGGCATCTTGGTGACAACATTCCTAATGAGGAGGACTTAAAAGCGGCCAAGGCCCAGGCTGCCAAATGGGAGGAAGAAAAATCGGCCGATGAAGCAAGGCTGTATCAATGCCAGTCAGACGAGAAAACCCAAAGGGAAGGGCTGGATGAAATACTGGCAGAGATTCGGGCAAAAAGGATTGATTTTACGGAAACAGATGTGCTTTCGGTCAAAACAGAAGTCACTCTGGCTAAAAATAATCTTGCCCTTGAGCAAAAGAAATTGGCAGAACAGCTGCAACAGCTTGAGCCAATTACGCTGGAGCTCAAAAAAAAGGAAACGGACAAGCAGAAGTTACAGAAGCTCATTCAGCAATTAGCGGAAAACGTAACGCTGTTGACCGTGCAATTTACTGAAAAGAAAACCAATCTTTCGCGAATGATGTCACTTATCCCGGAAAATCTTCGCTCGGTCACAGAGTATGAAAAAACGCTTGCCGGATTAAAGGAACGCCAGCAGTTACTGATGAAGCAGCTGGAGGAGGCCGAAAAGCGGGTACAAGCGGTAAAACAAAAGCAGGCCGCTGAGGCAGCAAGATTGCTGGAAGCCGAAAAGTTATTTCAGACGAAACAACAGGAGCTTAGGGTTGAACGGGAAACCTTTAAAAATCAACTTTCCGAACAGGGATTTGAAAATTATACGGTTTATCATGACTCGAAGCTTTCAGCTGCCAGCATCGAAACATTGGAAGCAGAAATTCGCAGCTACCGCGAAGAATTACGATCCGTCTCCGATCGCTTTGCTGAATTAACGATCAAGTTAAAAGATGTAAAGGTGCCTGATGTAGCCGGGTTAAAAGCCGAATTGGAAAAATTAGCAGCAGAAATTGCTGAATTAAATAGTAAACGAACTGATATTTTTGTGAAAAAGCGCGACAATGAAGAAATCTATCAGCGGATTGAACAGTTAAATGAGTTCGATGAAGCTGCTCGAGGAGCGTTATAAACTGATTGGACATTTGTATGAGATTACAAAGGGGCAGAATATCTTCCGAATCACCTTTGAGCGTTACGTCTTGGCTGCCTTTTTGGATGATATTTTACGCGAAGCCAATGTGCGGCTGCGAAAAATGACATCCGGACGGTTCCAGCTGCTCAGGAAAACAGACCGGGCTAAAGGAAACGCCCAAAGCGGTTTGGATTTGCTGGTATTTGACCAATACACCGGCCAGGAACGCCATGTCAAGACATTATCCGGCGGTGAGAGCTTTAAAGCGTCGCTTTCATTGGCACTTGGACTAGCAGATGTCGTCCAAAATTATGCTGGCGGCGTATCATTGGAGACCATGTTCATCGATGAAGGATTTGGCACTTTGGATCCTGAGTCGCTTGATCAGGCGATTGAGGCCTTGTTGGATATTCAAAACGGTGGCCGTTTGGTTGGTATAATCTCGCACGTTCCGGAATTGAAGGAGCGGATTGATGCCAGACTCGAGGTTATTGCCGGACAAACCGGCAGCAGGACGGAATTTGTGTTTACCAATTAGATAAATGGCGGGAAACTGCATAAATTAGCGAAAATCCCTTGGAAAATTTAAAGAAAACTCGCCGATTGGCGAGCCTTTAAGGCGGTTCATGAGGCGTAGTTACACTTATGCCTGATAGGAAAGTTTTTATACTTTCCTATCGGCCAAAGAAAAAACCGAAATTTTGCGGTTGAGTGCAAAATTTCGGTTTTTTTATCCGATAAATGCCTGGATTACCAGCCAGATATTTAGCCCTAGGATAATGATCGCAAACAGGCTTGAAACGATGGTTGTGATCCGTTTATTCGTTAATACTCCCATCAGTTCCCTTTTTTGGGTAAAGTAAATCAAGGCGATGACAGGGAATGGCAGGACGATGCTAAGGATTACCTGACTGATGACCAGGGTTTGCGTCGGGTCGGCACCGATAGCAACGATAATAATACTCGGCAGCATGGTCACGAGTCGGCGAACCCAAACGGGAATCGCAAAGCCGACAAATCCCTGCATGATCACTTGCCCCGCCATGGTACCGACAACAGAACTGGAAATACCGGAGGCAAGTAAAGAAATCAAGAACACACTGGCTGCGGCCGAACCGAGCAGCGGTGTAAGCGTGTGATAAGCAGTTGTCAGGTCGGCGATATCACTTTTTCCTGATGTATGAAATACGGAAGCCGCCATATACATCATCGCCAAGTTTACAAATCCGGCAAGAAACATGGCAATCAGAATTTCCAGCGAACTGAATTTTTGAATCTTTATTTTTTCCATATCATTGCGAGGAACAATCCGGTTTTGCGTAAGACTTGAATGCAAGTAAATCGCATGAGGCATGACGGTTGCCCCAATGACGCCGACGGCAAGCATGATGCTTTCTTTATTACCAAGCCATGGTACAACGCTGTGATAGGCAATTTGCGCAAAATTCGGTTTTGACAGTACGGTTTCTACTAAATAACATAGGCCAATAATCATCGCAAATGCAGCGATAAATTTTTCTATGGGCCGGAAGCCGTATTTTTCCATAAGCAAAATGAAGTAAGTAACTATTCCAGTGATAATCACCGCATAAAACATCGGGATCCCGGCCAATAAATTTAAAGCCAATGTCGCTCCTAAAAATTCGGCCAGGTCAGTGGCCATGGCTGCAAGTTCTGAGACGATCCACATAATCATCGTCAGCCATTTCGGCAAATACTGGCGGCAAACCTCAGGCAGGTTTTGTCCCGTAGCGATTCCTAATTTTGCCGACATATTTTGTAACAACATGGCCATTAGGTTGGCTAACACAATTACCCAGAGCATTTTATAACCAAAACGAGCACCACTTTGGATGTTTGTGGCAAAATTCCCTGGATCTACGTAAGCAATCGAGGCAATAAATGCCGGCCCGATAAATGGCAGCAAGGCACGGATGCCTGTTACTTTTCCCTCAATGGCATCTCTTGCAGCTAAAACGGTTCGTCGCTCCGAAGCTTGAGCCTTTTTAACAGCCAGTGAATTTGTATGACCCATAAGAAATCATCCTTTCTTTTTTCCTATGCGGATGTTTGTTTCGTCCATCAACAAAAGTTTCCCTAAGGCAAATTTATATTATTATTATAGTTTATTTTTAACAAATTGTGAACATATTTAGCTTGGTGCAGAACCTAATTTTCGTCATCAATTCGTTCGCTTGAACAATTAGCTTATTCGAGCTACAGTAAAGGAGAAGACTGTAAAGAAGGTGGCGGGCTTGGAAAAACGATATTTTACGATCGGAATGGCAGGACATATTGACCATGGCAAAACTTCGCTGACAAAAGCTTTAACAAATATTGATACAGACCGGTTAAAAGAGGAAAAGGAACGGCAAATTTCGATTGAACTCGGATTTGCCCCATTATATGAGGATCAGGAAATTCAAATTTCGGTAATCGATGTCCCGGGTCATGAGCGTTTTATCCGGCAAATGATTGCTGGTGTTGCCGGCATTGATTTAGTCGTTTTAGTCGTTGCAGCTGATGAGGGAGTGATGCCGCAGACAAGAGAGCATTTAGAGATTTTAAAATTTTTAGGAATCAAAAATGGAATTGTGGCGATTACCAAAATTGACCGTGTTGATGAAGACTTTATCGAACTTGTAAGAGACGATATTTTAACGGAACTTACTGGCACGGTCTTTGAGGATGCCCCATTTGTTCTCGTTGACAGCCTATCAAAGAAAGGCATCACCGAGCTAAAAGAATTAATTATTGATACCTTGAAACAGCAGGATATGCGTGATGCCAAAGGGGCATTCCGGCTGCCAATCGACCAGGTGTTTACCGTGAAAGGCCAAGGGACGGTTGTCCGGGGAACGGTCTATGAGGGAACGGTTGAGGAAGGGCAACTGTTAAAAATTATGCCAAAGGGGCTTGAAGTCCGGGCGCGGCAGATTCAAGTGCATCATAAACCGGCCGCAAAAGCCTATGCGGGCCAACGGGCGGCGATTAACCTTTCGGGGGTTTCCAAAGAGGAGCTTGAACGCGGCGATGTGCTTGTTTCCACGGAACATTTTATTGTCACAAAGGTCGTCGATGTGGCCATCCATGTCGTGGATAAGCTGGAGCATTTGATTAAACAAAGGATGCCGATCAAGCTGCATATTGGAACAACAGAAGTCATGGGCCGAATTGTCTTTTTTGACCGCAATGAAGTGAAACAGGAAAATGGTGAAATCTTGTGCCAGCTACGGCTTGATGAAGAGATCCTGGCGAAACGCGGAGACCGATTTATTTTACGCAGACCAAGTCCGCAGGAAACGATTGGCGGCGGCTGGGTGATTGATCCACGGGGAAATAAATATCGCTTTGGCAGTCAAACCATTGAAGATTTGAAAAAGAAACAGGCAGGGTCACCTAAGGAGCGGATTACCGCAGCATTAATGGAAGCAAAAAGCCTGACGCTGTCAGAGCTGCTAAAGCAGACGTCGCTGGATGAAGCGGTATTGAAGGAGCAGCTGAGGGATGAAGAGTTTGTTTTGTACAATGGAAAAGAATATACCCTAACATTATTTATTCGAGAAATTGAAGAGGATTTGATCGATCGTCTGCAAGAGTATCATTTGCAGCACCCGATGAAGGCCGGAGAGAATAAGGCAGAGCTTTTACAAGCCATGCAAAAGAGATACCCAAAGGGATTACTGGACTTTGTCATTGAAAATAGGATTGCTAACCATGTTTTTAACCGAAAAGAGCAATTTGTTTCGTTAGCTGATTTTGTACCTCATGTGCCGAAAAACTGGGCAAAGCGGACCGAGAATCTACTTGCGGAATTGCAAAGGGATCAGTTGAAGACGCGTTCTCTGAAGGATTATTTTTCCTCCGCCGGTATTCCTGACTCTGTGGCTATGGACTTAAAGCGATTTCTTGAGGAACAAGGGCTTATTGTCATGCTGGATGAGCAGGTAGCCTATTATGGAACCGTCTTTCATGAAGCAGTGGAAAAATTAAGAAGTGGTACCGGTTCTGAGTTTGAAGTTGGCGAGGCAAAGGAAGTGCTTGGCCTGTCCCGCAAATATATGATTCCTTTTCTGGAAAAATTGGATGCCTTGGGCTTAACGAAAAGAGTCGAAAATCAACGGGTGTGGAAGTAATCAAAGCCCCGATTCCTAAAAACATGGGGATCGAGGGCTTTCTCATTTTTAGGATAAGAACTCCGCCGGGTTTAAACCGAGTTCGTGACAAATCTCTACGACCGTTTGCTTTTCATTGTGGTCAAAGTTCCCATCCGCGTAACCGATGGCGATGCAGTAACGGGCAACCAAGCGGGCCACTTCCGGTTTTGTTCTCATTTTTCCAAGGGCACGAAAAGCCTCAGCGCGGCCGATCACGCGGTCATTTTCGAGACGCGAAACAAAAAGATTGAAGCGTTGAATGACCTTCGTTGTTTCAAAAACGCGTAATTCTTCGCTTTGGTGGACAAATTCAACCATCTTTTGCCGTTCGGAAGTGTCCAAATAGCCATCAGCCATCGCCACCAAGGCACAAGCGGCTACAACAGCATCCAGTACATCCTGGCTTTTATAGCGGTTAAATAATTCTTGTGCTTTCCTTTTTTGATTATTGGCCCATTCGGCATAATCTGTCTGCGAGGGAGACCAGGTGCTACCGCAGTTATTACAGGTAAACTTTAGTTGATTGTGTCCGATGAAACCACCAAGTAGGCCAACCGGACCGAGAATCAAGCCGCCGATCGCTGCTTTGCCCAGTCCAAAGCCCTTCTTTCCGGTTCGAACATTGGAAGAATGGCAGCGGGGGCAAATAATATCGTCTCCACCATATGTACGATAGGCGTTTGCGGCAGGAGTGGGAACCGTTGAAGATGTCGGGTACCCATAGGACGGCTGCTGATATAAAGGCTCCGGTTGAGGGTGTATGGGCTGCTGATAGGCAGGCTGGTTAACTTGGCTTTGCCGGTAAGGATCATAACGAGTCTGGGATGGCTGATAAGAATGAAAGGAATTGCCATGTTGCGGCCAGGAAGAATGACTCGTATGGTTTTGTTGGTTACCGGGCTGCTGAGTGGATGGTGTTGATGAAGAGACAACCGGTGAATCATCCACGGTAACTCCAAAGTTTCGGCATAGTGCTGCTAATCCACCCTGAAATCCACTGCCAATCGCATTAAATTTCCAATCGCCGTTATAGCGGTATATTTCCGCAGCGACGATGGCCGTTTCCACCGTAAAATCCATCCCCAAATTGTAGCGTAAGAGCTCCTCATTGGTTTGTTCGTTAAAAATTCGCACATAGGAATCGGCTACTTGTCCAAAATTTTGCCGCTTTGCCTGGGCATCATGAATCGTAATCGTAAAGGCGATCCGCTGGATATGGGCCGGTACCCGAACTAAATCAATTCGGATTTGTTCCGCATCTTGTACTCCAGAGCCCGTGCGATTATCTCCACTATATAGGATCGACCCATTACCCCCTGATGGATTATTGTAAAAAACAAAGTCCTGATCGCTGTGAACCTTGCTGTTTGAAGCCAATAAAAAAGCAGAGGCATCCAAATCGTAATTTGATCCAAGATTGCTGTTCCAGCCAAGCCCGACTACTACATTTTGCAGACCTGGATGAGCTTTTGTCAGGTCAACCTTTTGCCCCTTACTGAGTGTTACGCCCAATAATTTCCTCTCCTTTCGAGATATCATTTACAGTCTTAACAATGAGAAATTGTTCTTTATATATGTACGGTAGTAAAGGGAAAAAGTTTCACTTAATTCGATGGTAATTTAAATATTTCGGATAATTCAATTGTTTAAAAAAATGCATGGCAATGCTGAGTCTAATCATAATGTAGAAGAAGGGGGGAGGAACATGGCATACATGAAACCATTTCAGTTAAAACAAGGTGATACAGTCGGTGTGGTCGCACCGGCAAGTCCGCCAAATTTAGAAAACCTGAGACGAGGAATTCAGTTTTTAACCAAGCTGGGGTTAACGGTTAAAGTGGGGAAGAATGTTGCCCAAAGAAATGGCTATTTGGCCGGGAGCGATCAAGAGCGGCTGGAGGATCTGCACCAGATGTTTTTGGATAAAGAAGTCAAAGCGATTATTTGTGCTTGTGGAGGTTATGGTACCGCAAGAATTGCCGCAAAGATTGATTATAAAATGATTCAAAATAACCCGAAAATCTTTTGGGGGTACAGTGATATTACCTTTTTACATACTGCCCTCAGGCAGGAGGCGGGACTTGTCACCTTCCATGGGCCGATGCTGGGGTCGGATATTGGAAGAGAAGATACCCATCCATTATCAAAGGTTAGTTTTTTTCAATTATTTCAGCCGCTGCCGTTGTCTTATACCGAGGAACTATCGCCGTTAGAAGTATTGGTGAATGGGACGGCTAGTGGTCCGCTTGTTGGTGGGAATTTATCCCTGCTAGTGAGCACGCTTGGAACCCGATTTGAAATTGATACGAAAGATAAACTGTTATTTATCGAAGAGGTAAATGAAGAACCGCGGGTGATTGATAGGATGTTGAATCAATTGTACATGGCTGGAAAGCTTTCGGCAGCCGCAGGAATACTAATCGGTGATTTTCATGAATGTCTTCCGAGAAATTTATCGTTAACATTGGATGAGGTGATCGACCATTATCTCAAGCTGGCCAAGAAACCGGCAATCAAGGGCTTGCAAATTGGCCATTGCAATCCACATATTGCTATTCCATTGGGTGCTCAGGCGACGCTTGACACAGTTGAAAAAAGCATAATCATCGAGCCTGGAATCAAATAAAGGTCTTTATATCATAAAGAAAGCACACTGAATTGAGAATCCAGTGTGCTCGTATATTATTCAGCATGGTCTGTAGTATATGGATTTTTCTTAAAAGGCCACCAGTTCGCTTCGCCGAAGATCCGCACCATGACGGGTACGAATAAGGGAAGGACGACGAGGGCGTATAGGGCCAGACCAATTAATAGAATCGTAGCAATTTCAAGCAATGATAGAACGCCCGATGGCATCATGGCGGCAAATGTACCGCCTAAGATCACCGCTGCCGAAATAATAACGGTTCCCATCTTCTTCATCGATTCCAAAATTGCTTCTCGAACCGGCAGATGCTGATACTCGTTAAATCGGTCCATCAAGAAAATACTGTAGTCAATGCCGAGTGCAATTAAAATAACGAAGGCAAAAAATGGAACGGCCCAGCTTATTCCTGTGTAGCCCAACCAGTTGATAAAGATCATTTCCGCAATAGACATTGAAGTATAGTAGGTTAGGATCAACGAACCGATTAAATAAAGCGGCATGATAAACGAACGGAGCAGGATAGCCAGGATCAAGGCAATTCCTGTAAGCATTAATACCACAGTTCGTGAGTAATCTCCCTCAGAAATTGTTCCCAGGTCATTGTTCATACTGGAGACGCCGCCAACGGCGACTTTCGCATTCTCCAGTTTCGTATTTTTTACCACTCGTTTTACCGTATCCTTAATTTCCGGTATTCGGTCAATTGTTTCATTGGAATAAGGATTTTTATTAAAGACAATATCTATGGTCATCACTTTCCGGTCTTTCGACAGGTAGGTATCAAGAACCTTGGCAAAATCTTTGCTGTCCAAGACATCCTGCGGAATGTAAAAACCATTCTGTTTTTGCTTTGAAACCGTAGAAAGATAGTCTTGGGCAGAATTGAGTCCTTTGGACACCTTGTTTAAACCATCGGCACTTTGCGTCAAACCATCAGAAAGCTGGGTAATTTGCCCGCCCATCGTTTGAAAACCGGTCAGTACCTGCTGTTGGCCATTTTTCAGACCATCCAAGCCATTGGAGAACTGCGGTAGCTTAGAAACGATTTGTCCCTGGCCGTTTTCCATTTTATTCATACCCTGCTCGAGCTGCTTCATACCGCTTATCAGCTGTTTCATCCCGTTGATCAATTGTTTCTGTCCGGCAATGGCCTTTGCAAAATTAGTATTGGCAACACCGAGTCCGTCCTGTGCCCCCTGCAATCCGGCGTTTAATTGTAGCAGTCCATCGGCTAACGCTTTGGTCCCAGCAACCGCACCAGGGGAATCGGGAATTCCAGGCACACCTTTTACCCCTTGGAGGGTCATTTTAATAGCTTGATAGTCTGGATTAGCTAAAAGTTGCGGATTAGTCTTTTTAAGCGTTTCTTCAAATCTGGCGAAATGTGGATCTAACGCTGCTAAGCTTTGATGTAACAGAGTCAGGTTTTTGGCCACATCATCGTAATGGCCTTTTAAACTGCTTAGGCCTTTTCCTGCTTTTTCGTAGCCTGATAACAGTTGTTGATATCCAGCCAACAGTTTCTCGGATTGGGCGGTAATTTCTTCTAAACCTTTGCGGGCATCACGTGCTCCGAGTGAGCCGTCTTTCAGACCTTTGGCAATCTGGCTTAAGCCCGTTTGGATTGAATCCATTCCCGTTTTCAGGTCGGAGGTACCTTTGATTAATTTATTGATACCATTGGTGGCCTCTTCCATTTTTGGCTGATTGGCTGTCATTTGGTCTCCGGCCTTTGTAAGTCCGTCACTGATTTTTTTAATCCCGTCATTGCCTTTGCCTATGCCATCGCCAACCGTACCAATTTGTTTAGACAGATAGAAATCATCAATCGGCTTTCCGGTTGGCATCGTCACAGAGCGGACGGCTTTAACATCCTCGACTTTTTTTAATTCTTGGCTGATTTTCTCAGTCAAAGCAATATACTCGGATGTATTCAGTTGATCGTCGTTCTTAATGACAACCTGGGTCGGCATCGATTCCCCTGGACCAAATGAATCCGCGATGATATCAAAGCCTTTAATGGATCCATATTTATCGCTGATTTCTTCAAGCGAGTTAAAAGATAGCTGGTCTCTGTAAGTAAATAAGGACGGTACGGCAATAATCGCGACGATGATAAAGGCGATTAATGGACGTTTCAGCGAAAAACTTCCCATGTTGCCCCAAAGCTTGCTGTCGCTATGCTCGATTTTTCCTTTTGACGGCCAAAACAGCTTTTTACCAAGCACGGCCATGAAAAAGGGAACAATCGTGCCAAGAGCGAGCAAAAGAATGGCCACCCCTACAGCAACGGCTGCGGCAGATTTGTAAAGCTGGAAGGTTGAGAGTCCAATCGAGGCAAAGCCAATTAATACGGCAATACCGCTGAAGATTACCGTTTTACCGGCAGTGCGATAAGTAGCGACAATCGCCTCGGTTACATCATCTTTTTGCGCCAATTCCTCTTTAAAACGGCTCAGCAATAATATGCAGTAGTCCGTGCCAATACCGAAGAGGACGGCCACCAAGAAAATCTGGGTAAAGGTTGACAATGGAAAATCAATTTTGTCTACTAATATCGCGACAATTGATTGGGCAGTGAGATAGCTAAAGCCGACAGTAATTAACGGAATCAGCGGCGCTATCGCTGATCTAAATACAAGTAAAAGCACTGCAAGGATGAAAACGACCGTTATTCCTTCTGTTTTTTTCAAGCCTTCTTGGGAATTGGTGACAAGATCCTCGCCAATCACCCAGTTGCCCGTATAATAGTGGTCCAATTTGACGTTATCAATGGCTTTATAAAGATCTGTCGAAATCTCTTTTCCATCCCGTCCATTTGGGGTCACTTTTAAGGACACGAGAATGGTTTTGCCGTCTTTTGAAACCAGTTGATTCTTCAGTTTTTTTTGCTTAAAGTGAGTAACCAAGTCGGTAATGCCAAGCTTCTCTTTGTGCTGCTCAAGCTTGTTGATCGCCTGTTCGGCAGCATCAAAATCTTCCTTTGTTAATCTTTTATCGCTATGGAAGACGAGTGCCGTTTGTAAATCTGTGCCTCGATTTTCATTTGATTGAACATCTTTAAGAATTTGTGCTGCTTGGGTGGAAGAATATCCCTTCGGTACCGTAATTTGTCCCTTTTCACGAACAAGGTTTTCCATATTTGGCGCCACCATGAAAAGGCCGACAATGATGGCTATCCAGGCGATTAAAATGACCCATTTTCCTTTAATGATCGCACGCAATTTTTATTCCCCCAGTTCTTCCTTTTTCTTGTTGTTTAAGACTTTCGCCAGTTTTTCATATGTGTTGATAAAGGCCTTAATTTCCGGTTCTTCAAATTGGGTAATAATCGATTCAACCAAGAGGTGAATTTTTTCCTGCGCCTTTTGGTAGAGTTCCTTACCTTCTGGAGTCAAGGTTAAATAGACCACTCGGCGGTCGTTTAGATCGCGGGTTCGTTCAATTAACCCCTTGTCTGCCATCCGGTTGACAATGGCCGTGATGGCACTTTTATTTACCTCAAAAACATCAGCCAATTCCGTTGGGGTGCAGCTTTCTGATTGATCAATATACCTTAATATGTAATGCTGGTCATTGGTTAAATCATTGCCAATCTGTTCCTTAATTAAAGACTCAGCTTTCTTATGCACCTGAAAGGATATGGTTACATAACGGTTAATTAATTCCTGTATTAAGCTATCCTGCAAATTTTTATTCACCACCATTTTTTAAAAAAATAGTTAAGTTGTTGAACTATTCACGTGTTTAACTATATAACGGTTTAAGGAAAGGTGTCAAATAGAAAAGCTGTCGAAAAAAGGCGAGCGCAACATAACTCAATCCATTGCATTTTAGCAGGAAATGAAAATTATTCCACGATGGAATTGACTTTTTCGATTGGGAAATATATAATTTTTTCGAAATACATAGTCGAAACAATGACGGGGACTAGTAAAATGTGGCAGTCTTACCAAGAGAGGAGACCGGTGGTGCGAGGTTTCTTAAGACGGACATTTGAACCTGCCTCACGAGTTCTGTATCGGATCGACCTGAAGATACAAGCGGATCAATTCCGTTATCATGGAAAGAGTACAAAGCAGCTGCTTTGTAAATGTAGGGTGGTACCGCCAGGCCTTGGTCCCTTTTTGAGGATCAAGGTCTTTTTATCTTTAAAAAAATGCGGAAACGCACGTTTAACGGTGTTGAAGCTGAAAAATAAATAAAATGAGGTGTAATAATGGCAAAGGAATTTGTAAAAGACGTAACCAGCATGGATGAAGATTTCGCCCAGTGGTATACAGACGTGGTCACCAAAGCAGATCTAATCGATTACTCTAGTGTGCGCGGTTCAATGATTCTCCGCCCGTACGGTTTTGCCTTATGGGACAATATTAAAAACGAACTGGACCGCCGGATTAAGGAAACAGGGCATGAGAATGTGTATATGCCTTTGTTTATTCCCGAGAGCCTGTTGCAAAAAGAGAAAGATCACGTTGAAGGCTTCGCTCCTGAAGTTGCCTGGGTGACACATGGCGGTTCTGAAGAACTTACAGAGAGACTGGTCGTTCGGCCAACCTCAGAGGTGCTTTTCTGTGAGCATTATAAACATATCATTCATTCTTATCGTGACTTGCCAAAGCTTTATAATCAATGGGCTAACGTGGTTCGCTGGGAAAAAACAACCCGTCCATTCTTACGGACATTAGAATTCTTATGGCAGGAAGGGCATACTGCCCACGCCACTGACGAAGATGCGATGGAAGAAACAATTAGAATGCTGAATGTGTATGCTGATGTTTTGGAAAACGTTCTGGCTATCCCGGTTGTAAAAGGGCAAAAGACCGAAAAAGAAAAATTTGCTGGGGCAAAAGCAACCTTTACCGTTGAAAGCTTAATGCATGACGGCAAAGCATTGCAATCCGGGACCTCACACCATTTTGGCACAGGCTTTGCCAAAGCATTTGGAATTCAGTACCTTGATAAGGACGGTAAACAGCAGTATGTCCATCAAACCTCATGGGGCTTTACCACTAGGGTAATCGGGGCCTTGATCATGGTTCACGGCGATGACCGCGGTCTTGTGATTCCACCAAAAGCAGCACCAACTCAGGTAATGATCGTGCCAATCGCGCAGCATAAAGAAGGCGTGTTGGATTTTGCCTACGAGTTGAAGGATTCCTTAGCCAAAATTGCCCGCGTAGGTATTGATGCCAGCGACAAAAAACCAGGCTGGAAATTCAATGAATATGAAATGAAGGGTATCCCGGTGCGTCTGGAAGTGGGGCCAAAGGACATTGAAAATAACCAAGTGGTGTTAGTAAGAAGAGATACATTGGAAAAAGTAGTGGTGCCAATTGATCAATTAGAAACGAAGCTGGCGGAGTTATTGGAAGACATCCAGTCCAACCTTTATAATAAAGCCTTAAAACATCGCGAAGAACGAACTTCGGTTGCGACAACTTTGGCTGAATTAAATGAAATCCTAGAAACCAAACCAGGTTTTATAAAAGCAATGTGGTGCGGTGATCTCGCCTGCGAGGAAAAAATCAAAGAAGAAACCGGTGCGACCTCCCGCTGTATCCCATTTGAACAAGAACACCTGTCCGACAAATGTGTCTGCTGCGGCAAAGAAGCAAAACAGATGGTTTATTGGGCGAAAGCATATTAATTGGCAAGGCTCTTCCAAGAAGGGAAGAGCCTTTTCAATTTAAAACTCGATTCTCTTTTTGCGAGAATAATCTGTAAGGTTTAGCACTTTATACAATATATCTGCAACTTTCAGCGGGACATCTGCAGTTTTTTAAATATATCTCAACTTTCCGGGGAATAAATTAGTCGTGCTGTTAAAAAATATACTTTATTAAATAGTATTTCGTAATCGCCAAATACTCCCGGCTATAGGATTTCACCACTGCCATCGAAGGTGTTTCAGCAGGGAGACCTTGGACTGCAAGCCCTTGATCATGTGCAATGGAAAGGGCACGGTACATGTGAAAATTATTTGAAACAATCAGGCCGAGCTTCGCGCTTGAAGGAATTAGTTTCTTCGAAAAGCGAATATTTTCATAGGTATCAGTGGAGCGGTCCTCCAAAATAATTCTCGACTCATTGATTCCCTTAGCAACTAATTCGCGCTTAATTGATTCAGCTTCTGAAATATCTTCCCCGGGACCTTTCCCCCCGAAGCAATGACAATCGTCCCCGTATTTTTCCGTAAATAGCTGGCAGCGGCGTCGATTCTCGCAGCTAAGGCCAGTGAAGGATCCGTTCCTTTCACCCTTGCCCCCAAGACAATTAAATAATCGGCGTTTTTGGGAGCATCCATTCTGCTGAATTGACTAATTTTATATTGGAGGAAGCCTACATACACTCCTCCTAATACCACCAGGACTGCAACCATAATCATGATTCTTTTCCTTTTTTTCATTTATTTTCTCATTTCCTGTCCATTGTTTTTCTCAGCTTGATAATACCATAATTTACTAGAAAATGTTAAACATTTCAGGAGTTTATTTATTTTTGTAATCGTCAAAAGTTTGAATCCGAACCTATTTGTGATTAAATAAAAGTTAGAAAAAGCAAGAAGGGATTGAGCTTTTTGAGTAAGAATGTGATCCGTTTCATTACGATTATCGCGGTTTTCTTCTGTCTGCTTTGGGCTGTGGGGCTCGGCTGGGCCGTAAAGGAATATTATGCCGGAAAACCGGATCAGGCACCACAGCGAACGAAAGTAGTCACAAAGACGGAAAACCAGAAGGGTTTAACGATTGTGGCCTTGGGTGATTCATTGACAAGAGGAACCGGCGATGAGACGGGTAAGGGATATGTTGGGGATTTAGTGGATGAAATCAAGCAAAAAACAAAGCGCCCGGTCCAGCTGACAAACCTCGGGATTAATGGTCAAAGGTCAGACCAGTTGAAAAAACAAGTCCAGCAAATGGAGGTCCAGCGGCAGCTCGAAAAAGCAGACGTTATTTTGCTGACCATTGGCGGGAACGATTTGTTCCGGGGCGGACAAGGGTTAATTGATTTTCAAAGCGGCGATATTGCTGCGATTGAAAAAAAATACCTCAATAATTTAAAATTTATTTTTCAACAAATTCGCAAGAACAACGACCATGCCAACGTGTTTTTTATTGGCTTATACAATCCGTTTAGCGAAATGGACCAAGGGAAAGAAATGTCGAAGGTGATCCGCCACTGGAATTATGACAGTGCCGAGGTAAGTGCGGCGTTTCCGAAAATTGTCTTTGTTCCAACCTTCGATTTATTTGAATTGAAGGTAAATGACTATTTGTATTCCGATAAATTTCATCCCAATACAAAAGGGTACTGGCTGATCGCAGAACGTGTTGCTTCATTGCTTACCTGGTAAGGAGATAGGATTGATGGAAAAAAATATTACATTATCCGTGAAAAATTTAAGAAAAGTAATCGGGAGAAAAGAAATTATTAAAGGGTTAACCTTTGATTTGCGGGAAGGTGAGGTGTTTGGCTTTCTTGGTCCTAATGGTGCCGGGAAAACAACAACAATCCGGATGCTAGTTGGCTTAATCAAACCGACATCGGGCAGTATTCATATATGCGGCTATAATTTAGAAGAAAACTTTCAAGCTGCTTTAAAGAACCTTGGCTGTATCGTGGAAAATCCGGAATTGTATCCCTTTCTTTCAGGCTATCATAATCTGCTCCATTTTGCCCGCATGTTAGATGGCGTTGGTGATGAACGGATTAAAGAAGTCACCGAACTGGTCGGATTAACAGAAAGAATTCATGATAAAGTAAAAACCTATTCACTGGGAATGAGGCAGCGGCTTGGCATTGCCCAGGCCCTGTTAGGAAACCCGAAAGTGCTCATCCTGGATGAACCGACAAATGGATTGGATCCGGCCGGAATTCGCGAAATGCGGGAATTTATCCGCTTTCTTGCGGAACATGAGGGTTTAAGCGTTCTTGTATCCAGCCATTTGTTGAGTGAAATTCAGCTTTTATGCGATCGGGTAGCAATTATTGCAAAGGGGATAATTATTCGCACCGATACAGTTCTAAGGTTATTGTCAAATCGGGAAAAAATGGTTTGGCGACTCGAGCCGTATGAAACAGGAAAACAAATTTTACAGGCTCTTACAAAAATAGAGGAAAAAGACGATGGAACCATCTGGACGGAGTATAACGAGGAAAAGATACCGGAATGGAACAAGCAGCTGGTTGACTCAGGTGTTTCCGTGTTGGAGATGAATCGAAAAATGCCGGTGCTGGAAGATCTGTTCCTCGAACTGACCGGGGGTGAAACCATTGAATAAATTGATTCAAAATGAAATGATGAAGCTGGTTGCCAAGAAACGGTTGCTGGTGATCGCTCTCATAATTGGCGTTCTGGTTATCTTATTTACTTATGCACAATACAAACAAGTGCAAACGCAAAGGGAAAAATTGGGGACAAGCGATTGGCGCACGATCCTGCAACAACAAATCGTTGATACAACCAATCGGCTCTCCAGTAGCAGAATTTCCGACGAATGGAAAAAACAGCTGCAAATTTCGCTCCAGCAGCAACAATATTATTTGGACCATGACATCAATCCTGCGGAGCCGGGAGCGCCGACTTTCATGCGCATTTTTCTTGAAAACTCAATTGATTTGTTTATTCCGTTAATGGTTATGGTGATTGCCAGCGATCTGGTCTCCTCAGAGCATAGCCTTGGTACGGTTAAACTTCTGTTGACAAGACCGGTTAAAAGGTGGAAGGTGCTATTGAGTAAATACATAACTCTCTGTCTGGCGGTATCCCTCATCATTGCCATTGCCGGCTTTTTATCCTATGCGATCTCCGGGGTCGTTTTTGGATACAAAGGCTGGGGGGCGCCGATCTTAACGGGGTTTAATGTGACGGATCAAGGGTTAAATACGTCCCAGGTCAAATTATTGAGTTTGTGGAAGTTTTTGCTAATGGATTTTGGACTTGTCTGGTTTGTGGCCATTGTCGTCGGGACTTTATCATTCATGCTGTCGGTGCTGATTCGCAGTACGGCGGCAGGCATGGGGGTTATGTTAGCTGCTCTGATTTCAGGGGCAATTCTCAATAATATGATTTCCTCTTGGGAATCAGCGAAATATTTTTTTATGGTCAACTTAAGATTAACGGATTATCTGAAAGGAACAGCCCCGCCGATTGAAGGAATGACCCTCTCCTTTTCGCTGCTCGTGCTGCTCGTTTGGTGGCTGGCAGCGCTAAGTGTTTCTTTCATTGTGTTTACTAAAAAAGATGTGTATTAGAAAAGATCCTGTTAGAGGGTCTTTTTTTGATGGAAAAAATTTTTTCCCAAAATAGGAAATTTTTTTAATGAACTGGGCATGATAATTTCTTGTGAAGAAACAAAAATATCCAAAACAATGGAAGGTGAAAGAATGAAATTAAAAGCATTATTTCTAACGGTTGGATTGATCTTTGCAGCCCAAGGATTTGCCGAAGCACATGGGACGGTGCCTGACACCAATGGCAATCATCATCAAAAAATGCATGATGATTGGCATGCAAAAATGCTTGAACGGGAACAACTGCTGATGTCTTGGGTTGATCAGTACACTCCGGAAAAAAAGGCGGAGTGGGAGAAAGTGCTGGAAGAAAAGAAACAGCTTCGCGGTCAGTGGATGAGTCCAAAAAATGCCGAAAAACGCGAGCGGTGGAAAAAGGGAAGAATGGCAAAAATGCAGGAATTGAAGAAGCAATTGGAGCAAGGGAAGATTACCAAGGAAGAGTTTATCAAAGAAATGCATGGGACTAAGGGCATGGCCCATTGGAAATCTTTCCAGAGTCTCCAAGTAGCGGTCGAAAATAAGGATAGCAAGCAGGCAAAAGCGATCCTGAATCAGCTATTGGCTCATTACAAAGCTCATAACGCCAAGATGAAAGAGAAGCTGGCAGAGTAAGAACCCAATGAGAAAGGTCAATTACTTGAAAGATTGGCCTTTTTTAATCTTAACTATTTGTAAAAAGCTGATCTTCGGGGAAGAGTAAGGATGAGGAGGTTTGATAAATGAATCGAAGACATTTGATGATGACGACAGTCGCCTTAGGCGCTGCCTATTTACTCCGCAATGATAAATCACGGAAAAAATTAATGAACCAATTTCAATCAATGGCAGCGAAAACAAGAAAATAATAATAAATAAAACATCCCCGAAAACGAATTCTGGGATGTTTTTACATGTTTATTTTTTTTCATTAATGGATTCCTTTTTTGCCACTTGGATATCATTCTTTAGTTCCGCTTTAATGTCATCGGTAATTCCATCGGTTGCACGTTTAAATTCGCGCAGTGACTTGCCAAATGCTTTACCGATTTCCGGCAATTTGTTTGGGCCAAAGATGATTAATGCAAGGACTAGAATTAATATTAAACCTGGAACGCCGATATTGGAAAGCATGATTCCATCTCCTCTTTATATCATTCGAGTATATTATAATCCTTCTGCCAATATTATTCTACTATGTTTAGAAAATCGAATGGTTATAAATGAATGGCTTTTTTTACCTCTTTTTCCGTTCCGATATCAAGCTCCAATTTTTTTCCTTCATAGAAGTCTTGGATTGCCTTATCGGTGTAGACCCAGCCTTTCCAGCCAATATGAATCGTGTCTTTCATGAAGTAAGGATCATACTCATGATTTGAAAAGTCTGCAATGGGAAAGCCGGCGGCCTCAACTTGTTTTTTGATCCGTTTGTAATATACTGTGCGGCCTTTTTTAGGGAATCCAGTATAGTCATACCATTTTCCGTTTACTGGAATAGAGATAAACAATGGTTTTGCTCCGGATTCCTTCAGAAGATCCAGCAACATTTGAAAATCTTGGTATTCAATCGACCTTCCGTACGAAGCGCCTACTTTTTTATTCTTTAATAAAGGCACCATTTTTTGTATTTTTTTATATTGACTATTCGTTACGTAAAAATGATTATTCGTCGCTCTTTTTTTACCATAATGGTTGGCCTGTGCAACTAATTGTTCCCACGTTTTATTTTTAACCTTTGGACTGATAATCCTTTTATGTGGGTGGCCCCCCTTCATCGTATAATAAAGGTCTTTCTTGTGGAAAATTTCCCGATAGAGGAGGGCGATCGGGCGAACAAAGGCCGCTTTTCTTTTTGTCCAAGGATTTTTTGAAATCTCCGCTTTATACATTGTTGATAAGATCGGGTCTTTTTTAATTGGCGAGTACGTTAACAGCCGCTTGATCGCCTCTTTTTTTAGTTTCGGGTCAATTGTTTTGTTAAACGCTAAATCATAGGCTTGCAACGATGAGTAATTAGGGACAAAATGGGATTCATTTGTCCCTTTTGGCTGGAACCATTGCGGCGATATAATAAAAACAATCTTTTTCCCATTCAGCTGTTTAGTATGTTCAGCAAAATTCAAAAAGTGCGTAATGGAAGTCGTTCCTCCCCGGCCAATAAGAAACGGGGTAAACGGTGCCCCTGTTTCCTGAAAATAATTAGATGGGTGGAAGGGGTCCATCCTTGCAAGTTCCGAGGAGCCATAAACCGGCAAATAGTGCTTGGCCCCAAGCATTTTATCTTGAACATATTTGCCTTGAAACATAAAAGGGTTTAATTCGGTTGCAGCATCCGAAACCCTGTTGTTTGGAATCATACGCTCAACCCATTGACTTGGAATGGCAACCAAAATAACCAAAATCAGAAAAGCTGCAATCAAGGGTGAGAATACTGCCTTTTTCATCTTAAATCAGCCAGCTGCATCGCGATATTATTTGGCGTGTTCCACTTGTCACGATCGAATTCAGTAATCGGAACAAGGAGACCAAAACGATCTTCCACTTGGACAAGAAATTCGACAGTTCCAAATGAGTCCAGTAAACCGGCTTCAAATAAATCGATATCCGGATTTTCCTTTATCACATCATCCTGACAAATTTCCGCTAATAGTGAAATCACTTCATTTTTAAAATCCATTACGATCAAACTCCCTTATGAAATAATTGTCCTGAAAAAATATAAAACCCAAAGCAAATAAAATGGAACGTCATAAAAACGGATAGCGCATGTGTGAATTTGTTTTGCGGCCACCATTTATGTTTTTTATTAAACCGTTCGAATGCATTGTATGCGACCATTAACAAGGCATGGTACAAGCCGTAAATGATATATTGGGCTTCCAGACCGTGCCAAATGCCCATTAGTAAAAACAATAAGATATAGCCAAGATTAGAAAGGGTGTTGCGGTTTTTAATCCATTTCTTCTTCGTCATCCAAAAGATAAATCTCATATATACATAATCCCTAAACCAAAAGGAAAGACTCATATGCCAACGGTTCCAGAAATCTTTAATATTCCGGCTGATAAACGGCTTATTAAAGTTTTCCGGTGATTTGATTCCCATTACATAACTGACACCAATTGCAAATGCACTATAGCCGGCAAAATCAAAAAAGAGATAGAGACTGTAGGCATACATATAATAAAGATGGTGCTCAAGCGGGCTATGGGCGATGAATTTTAACTTGCTGATTACATAGTAATTGATCGAATAACCGATAATGTATTTGTATAAAAAGCCGCGAAAAATCTTGTTGATACCCTCATACAAGTATAATTTATATTGTTCTCCCGAAATCTGAGCGTCCAAATCCTTTACAAAACGGCGGTAACGGTCAATTGGCCCCGATGAGATCGTTGGGAAAAACAGAATAAAATAAAGTAAGCGGGTAATAGGCAGGTCTTCTTTAATCAAGCCGTCCCTAGTTTCCATAACCAATTGTGTTCCCTTGAAGGTTAAATAAGAGATTCCAAGGAAACCGATGAATGTAATCGTCGAAAAATAAGGCAGCAATTTCGACATGGCCAATGGGAGAATCGACAGAACCACCGCCAAATAAAAGACAAGATCGCTGTTCCTCTTTTTCCGATAATGAATATAGCTTTTTATTAAGCTTACCTGCCATATCGTAAACCCGATTAACGCAACTGCCTGCTGCAGTGATGAGGCGAAGATAATGCCAAGGGCAATAACGGTTACAAACATATTGTAAGCGTGGAATATTCTTCCTCTTAATCCAAGAATCACCGTTGGCGCCAGAAGAATCACTAAGATGAAAAAGAATGTAAAAGAACCATAAGGTGTCATTGTTCTACCATTTCCCTAAATTTTTTGCGGTCCATTTTTCCGTTAGCCGTCATTGGAAGTTCTTCGTAATAAGAGAACTTTCTTGGGATCATATAAGCAGGGAGGACCTGACTAAGTTCCTTTTTAATGGCACTGGTTAATTGATATTCTTTTTCAAATTCATGGCTTTCCGGGATGATAGCCGCCAGTAAATATTCCACCTTTTCATTCTGGTAAATGGGAATAACCGCGGCTGATTTAACATATCGGCAATTGGCAATATGGTATTCGATCTCCTCCAACTCCATCCGGTATCCATGCAGTTTGATTTGAAAATCAATCCTGCCTTTGTAAAAAAGCAAACCGTGCTCATCGACATAAGCCGCATCACCGGTCCGATAGGCTTGAATTCCATCATAACGGAAAAATGAACGATCGGTAAGCTCTTGCTGTCCCAAATAGCCTTTACTGACACTGGGACCGGCAATAACGATTTCCCCTTTTTCCCCAGGCGGGACTGGACGACCATTTTCGTTGACAAGGACGATCCGGGTATCGCCTTTTGGCTTACCGATCGGGAGATTTTCATAGGAATCCATTATATCTTCGGTTACCTCAATCGAAGTCACGGCAACGGTTGCTTCCGTCGGCCCATACGTATTGAAAATTTGCGCCTTCGGGAACCGTTCCTTCAGCCCGCGGCATATCGATACCGGCAATATTTCACCGCAAAATAAAAACACTCTCAGTTTAGGCAATAATTCTTCGGTAAACGTTGGATCCATCAAACACATTTGTGCAAATGATGGGGTTGAAGTCCAAACCTCTGTATTTGAAACAGCCAGAGCTTCGAATAACAGTTTAGGTCTGGCGATCATCTCCTTTGTTATGGCAAAAATAGTCCCGCCGCTTACCAGGGCAGGGTATAGATCCATGACGGATAAATCAAAGGAATAGGGTGCTTGATTTAAAAACCGCTGCCTGCCTTTGATTGGGAAGTCTTCTAACATCCAGTCGACAAAGCTTTCCAGATTTTTAGCAGAAATCTGTACACCCTTAGGATTTCCCGTACTGCCCGAAGTATAAATAATATAGAAATTGTCATCTCCGGATACCCAATGGGTATCATTTATTTCCACACAAGTACCTTCAGCAGTGATGATTGCTTTATACTCAAAAACAGGAACAGTGGAAGGATCAAATGCTGCAACTTGATCGGTCGTATTGATCACCAATTCAGCCTGTGAGCTGGAAAGAATACTAGAAATTCTTTCAATTGGTATTGAAAGATCGATCGGAATATATGAAAATCCTGCTTTGACACAGCCAAGAAATGTTACGACCATCGAGGCATTCATATGACCATAAACGATGACCGGCAAGCGGTTGTCGAAGTTCGAATGTATTAAAAATGCTGCTATTTGTTCAGATTGACTCCAAAGTTCTCCATAGGTGATTTCTTCTGTTGGCGAAATATAAGCAAGTTGATCTGGATTTGAAAGTGAGAAGCGTTTTATCGAATGTAATAGTTTCATAGTGATTCTCTCCCTTTAAAAATCGTTGTAAATATAGTTGCCTGAGCTAGCGCTATTGAACCCATACATAAAAAATAATAAAAGGAGAATCAGTAAATAATAGGTAAACTGTCCCAGCCACTTTACCTTTTGGTTGGAAAAGAAAACTTTCAATCTTTTAAACATGAATTCTGCCTCCTAATTCCTCCCGATTAATGGAATTACCGGAATAAATGTACAATGGAATATTTTTGGCAATCAATTTCCTGAAACTGACTTTTCTATCATACTGGTATTTTGTGTCTAATGCAACGAAAAAAACATTAAAAAATCCTTAAAATACGATTGAGAAAGCATGAAAAAGACCGTCTGTGTCTGCAAACGGTCTTTTAAAAATCGAGCATTAGAAGGCTTTATTGAATTAATTCGGACTGAATGTAGTGATATAAAAGTTTGGCAGTATTTTCAATCGAAGATTGGTGAGTCCGCTCAAATGCATGGGAAGAATCAATACCCGGTCCGATTAAGCCATGAATAATATCTGCTCCCGAGCGGATTGCAGCGGAGGCATCAGAGCCATAATAAGGGTATATATCCAATTTATAACCGATATTATTTTCCTCCGCAAGACGGACTAAATGTTTTCGTAATCCATAATGATAGGGGCCGCTGGCATCTTTAACACAAATGGAGACGGTGTATTCATCCGTTGACTGTCCGTCACCCATTGCCCCCATATCAACAGCCAGGTATTCCACTGTTTCGGGGGTAATATTGGAGTTGCCGCCATAGCCAATCTCCTCATTGTTGGAAATTAAGAAATGGGTCGTATAAGGCAAGGTAAGATTTTCGCTTTTAATTTGTTTCATTAATTGCAGTAAAATCGCAACGCTCGCTTTATCATTTAAATGACGGGATTTTATGTAGCCGCTTGGTGTTAGCTCGACACGGGGATCAAAAGAGACAAAATCTCCTACTTCGATTCCAAGGGCACGCACTTCTTCTTCACTATGTACCTTCTCGTCAATTCGGATTTCCATGTTTTCTTGATTCCGTTCTTTTTTACCGGCATCTTTATAGACGTGTACGGATGTTTGATGCATTAAAATCGTACCGGAATATTTTTTACCGCTGCTTGTTTCAATTTGGCAATATTCTCCTTCAATCGAGTTATACTTAAAACCGCCAATTAAATCCATTTTTAATCGTCCGCTCTTCTTAATCTCCTTTACCATTGCCCCAAGTGTATCAACATGTGCCGTTAACATCCGATGCCTGCTGGTGTCTTTCCCTTCGATAGTGGCAATTAAGCCGCCTTTGCGATTCCTTGTCGTTTTAATATGTTGTTCCCTGAGATATTTCTCCACAAAGCTGATCACTTCATTCGTGTTACCGGAGGGACTTGGGATGGAGACTAAATCTTTTAATAATTTCATGGTTTCCTTAGTATTAGGGTAAGTCATATATCTACTCCTCTCTGAATATATTCCTTCTTAATTATACAACTAATCAAAAAATTTCATGTTGTGAAAGCATTAAGCAGCAACTTTTTTTAGCTGCTGCATAGGATAGGTAGTGATTTGATTTTGTAGGGTTATAAAATTTTGATAACTTGGAGATAAATGGGAGTGTTCGAACTATTTTAAAAAATAGCTTGAAGTACTTAAAATGTTGGCAAGGAGAGGAGAAAAAATGACCAGGCTTGAGTTATATCATCAGAAGCCGAAGCAAAAGTCGTGGAAGGGTCGATTTTTTTTCATCGTCATAGGAATTGTATTAGCAGCGTGTTTAATCACTTACTGGCAGTATGATCGGCGGCCCGCTGATCTAGAGGCACCTGTTGAGGAACAAGGGGAGAAAGTGGTGATCGACCTTCCGAATGGACAGAAGGTATATACGTATGACCATTTAATCTTTGAAAAAGACGGCAAAATGTATTACAAAGGGGAGCGCAACACCATCGATTTAACCGGTGGTACCGTTGTCTATGAAAATTGGCAAGAACCGAAGTAAGCAGAAAGGGGCTGTCACAATGATGCCAGCCCCTTGCGCTTTTCTTATTTAAACCAGCCTTTTTTGTAGAACCACCAGGTCATTCCCATGGCAATTATAAACATGATGATCAGTGTCGCGAAATAGCCGTACTTCCAGCTTAACTCCGGCATATTGTGAAAATTCATTCCGTAAAGACCAACGATAAAAGTTAGCGGCATAAAGATCGTCGTGATCACCGTTAAAACTTTCATCACATGGTTCGTTTGATTTGAATTGATCGAGATGTAGCTATCGCGAATGTCAGTCGTCAGCTCTCGATTCGCTTCGATCATTTCCGTTAATTTCAGTAAATGGTCGTGAATATCAGAGAAATACTCTTTTTTTCCATGAATATACGTCATCCGCTGCGAGTTGAGGATGCGATATATCAGATCGCGCATCGGGGTGATCGTATGCCGCAATGAAAGGAGATCGTGCCGTGTATCAAATAAATCTTCCAGTAAGGCCTCCATGGACCTCCCTTTAGAATTTTCATCAATCTCATTTAACTTGTCTTCAATTTGATACACAGGAGGAAAATAATTGTCAACCATTTTATCGATCGCATCATATAGGACATGGGAAGGATCCCATTTCTTAATATTAGTTGACTGGCTTAAGCGGGTCCACACCTGATTAATTTCCTGTGAGGGCCGATGATGATAGGTTACCACATAATGATCACTTAGAAAAAAATCAACCTCTTCTCTTTCTAGGGTTCCTTGGTTAAGAGCTTGCGTGACAAAGAAGGTATAGCCGTCATAATAATCAAGCTTAGGTCTTTGAAGATGATATCGACAATCTTCGATAGCTAACGGATGAAAATGAAGCGGATTACTTAGAAGTTCTATCTCTTCTTCCGTTGCTTCATAAAAATCAATCCAATACCATAAAAAATCCCCGTCAACCAGCTTGGAAATTTCAACATCTTTCACAACAATATGATTTTTACTGACTGCTAATGTTCTAAACATAAAAACCCCTCACCAAACTCTGTTTGCTTTCATATTCTCCTCTTCTCTTAGAATAAAATACCATTCATTGCGAAAAATTAAAACTAAAGTAGTAAGCTGCGAGGTAGAAATATGCCATCCAACAAGGTTATTGCGATTCGGGAAAGTTTAAAAAGCAAGCTGCAGCCGTCTGAGGATTTGGTTTTTAAAGAGAAATTTACGAAAGAAAAATATTTGGAAGTACTGTACATAAAAACGATTTCGGATGAAGTGGTTTTGCACGAAAATGTGGTGAAACCTTTTTTTGAAACCGATAGTCCTGAAGATTTCCTCAACTATCTGCAATCGCATGCCCAGATAAAAGCGTATGAAAATGAGCAGAAAGCGATTGATGATGTATTGCGAGGTGAAGCGGTTCTTTTCTATCAGGATCATGTTTTTTTGTTTGATTGCAAAGTGGACCGAAATAATGCCGTTTTGGATACCACCGTCGAGACCACCATCCAGGGACCGCAATCAGGTTTTAGTGAAAGCCTGCCAGTAAATTTGGGCTTGATTCGCCACCGTTATCCACACACGTCTTTAATGGTGGAATCGACGGAGGTGGGCAAACTCTCGAAAACGAAAGTGATGATTCTTCATGATTCCAAGTTTGCAGATCCTGTAACAGTGAAGAGAGTCAAAAAATTCTTGGGTGAAGTAAATATTGATATGTTGGAAACGGGAGAACAACTGTTTGATTCGTTGAAGAAATCCAACAGAGCACTATTCCCGTTGATGCTGGTTACCGAAAGACCTGACAGGGTGGCCGTAAACTTATCCAATGGAAAGGTCATTATTCTCGTTCAGGGTTCCCCATATGCTGTTATCTTGCCAACCGTGATGAAGGATTTAATGTCCTCAATGGAGGATATTTATCAATCCTATTGGATTGCAAAGTTTTTACAGCTACTCCGTTATACGGCCTTTAATGTGAGTATGATTCTTCCCGGTCTTTATGTGGCTATTAGCAGCTACAATCCAGAGGTTTTTCGTGTGCAATTGGCATTGTCAATTGCTGGAAGCAGGACCGGTATCCCGTACCCATCCTTTGTTGAGGTTCTATTAATGTTATTTATGATGGAACTCTTAATTGAGGCAAGCATCAGGCTGCCTAAAGCGATTGGACCAACAGCAACAACCGTTGGCGGTTTGATATTGGGACAAGCCGCCGCTGAAGCAGGACTAGCCAGCAATATTATGATTGTCATTGTATCGTTTGTGGCGATCTCTAACTTTGTTATCCCCATTAATGCCTTCAGCTTCACAATTAGAGTGTTGAAGTATTTTATTTTATTATTATCAACGCTCTTCGGACTTGTTGGCGTCGTCCTTGGTTTCTTTATGATTATTGCCTACATGGTTAAACTCGATAGCTTTGGTGAGGCATTTTTGTCAGCGCTTCAAAGTAAACCAGGAAAACAATAAATGATAGAGGGGGGAGGCTGTTGAATCGGTATTTTCTCTATTTAGTGTTATTAAATATGTTCGTCAATGTCATCATATTTGTCCCCAAGATCTTAATTGAATACCGCTACGAAGGTGCGGTTATGGGGGTTGTCATTGCAATTCCGATTGGGATGGCTCTTACCTATCTTTATAGCACTGCGATGAATCAGTTCCCGGAACAGGGACTGCCGGAAATAGTAGAACAGGGAAAGCATCGGAAGTTAATCATTCTTTTTTTGGGCACGATTCAATTCATGTGGTTCACAGCAGGCCTGATCACTTTGATTGGATTTATTGATATTTTATCAAGGTTTATCAATCCGGAAATGCCTAAGCTGGGCTTACTCGGGATTTATTTAGCAGGCATTTTTCTGATTATTCAGCTGCCGACGCAAAGAGTGATGTATTTCCTCGAAATTGTTTTACTGATAAATATTCCGTTAATTAGCTTAATCATTTTTAACGCATTTATAAATGAATACTTGAGCTGGGACTCAATTCTTGAGGTCGGTACACATATTTTGACGAGACCAAGTTTAAAAGCCGTTGCCGCGGCAACTTATTGTTTTTCCGGTTATATGAATCTGATCATTTTTAATCGTTTAATCAGGGGAAAGTTAAAAATTTGGAACTTTGCAGCGACTCTTTTTTTGGGCCTGTTTAATCTATTCACCACCTTTCTGATTCCAATTGGTTTTCACGGTTCGGATGGGGCTCAGGAATATCTTTATCCGTGGATCTCAACCTCGGACTCGCTTCGATTGGTTTATAGTCCAATCGAAAGAGCAATCTTTTTATTCTTAATGTTTTATATGAGTATCACGCTTGTTAGTGTATCCGTTCACTGGCATGTTGCCTATGAATTAATAAAGGGAATGTTTAAGGAAAAAATCAGTAAAAAAAAGAATGGGGTGATTCTTGGCTACTTTACCGTTTTGGCGGTTCTTGGCGTGATTTATTTTAATTCGCTTCTATTAAATAGATTAACTGTTTATTGGATGATTTTCCGTCTTGGTTTTGAAATAGTGATTGTTGCAGGATTTGTCTTATGGGCAAGGAGGCGGACAACTTGAGGTTAACTTCTAAATGGAAATTATCGTTCATTATATTTTTGACCTTCATGTTGCTAAATGGCTGTGGATTTAAAGATATTGACAAGCGTTTTTTTGTTGTCAGTATTGGAGTTGATCTTGCTAAAAACAGTTCAAAAAAATATCTCGTCAGTCTGAAATTTGCTGTTCCCAAAACGACCAGGGAAAGTCCGGCAGAATACCAAATTGTGTCCGAAGAGGCAAACTCGATATCGGAAGCGGTACGAATTATCAAAACAAAGGTTGATAAAGAGATTGACTTCAGTCATGCGAACGTTATTTTGCTAGGGGATGAGCTGGTAAAACGAAGAGGAAATGCCGGAGTCAATTATTGGTTCATTCGAAGGCGGGATGTCCAATCCATTGCCTGGATAGCTGTAGGGAAACCAAGTGCATTGGCTGTTTTAAAGGTCAAACCAACATCAGAGTACTTTCCATCAAACGCTTTGTTTCTCGCTTTAGGAAAGGACGGTTCCGAGACACCGTATGTGATATCGGAATTTTTGTATGATTTTAAATTTAGGGCAATTGAACGGGGGATTGACCCTGTTTTGCCGATCATCGAAGCCAAAAAGGATATCCTGGAAATCAATACCGTTGGACTTTTTAACAAAAGTAGAATGCTGCTGGAACTTCAACCGGAAGAGACCAAGATGCTTAATTTCTTTCTGAATCGTGAGGAAAAATCTTCACTGTGGGGGAAAAAGGGACAAACGAACATGATTGTGAATACAGAAAAGGTAAAATCGAAATATAAAATCTATACACCGAAAGGAAAAAAGCCCTACATTCAATTCGATGTCTCGGTAGATGCAGTTCTTGAAGAAACAACAAAAAGAATTGCCAATAAACAATTATCGAAATATGAAAAGGTGATCGGTAAGCAATTTTCCAAAGAAGCTTTGAGGGTCTTGCGTAAAATCCAAAAAGCAGGTTTGGACCCTGTAGGATTCGGCCTTCGTTATCGGTCAAGGCATTTTCATGATAATGATTGGAAAGAGTGGCAAAGGATTTATCCTACCATTGACTTTAAGGTTCATACAAAAGTGCAAATTTCCGATACCGGGTTAATAGAGTAACACAAAGGCATGCCTTAGTAGGACATGCCTTTTAATGGTTCAAATTGATCCCGTGCTTTGGCGCATTGCCTGCGGAATATAGATGCAAAATGGTTCGCTTTCCAAATAGTCGCCGGTAACGGCATATGTTCGCGAGCGGGAACCACCGCAAATTTTGTTGTATTCGCAAATGCCGCATTTTCCTTTATAGTTGTCTGGCCGCCGCAGCTGCTTTAATACCTCTGACTCCCGGTAAACTTTGGCAAGCGGTGTTTCTCGGACATTTCCACAAACAATTGGTAATAGACCACTGGGCATGATTTCGCCGATATGTGAGACAAAAATAAAGCCATTGCCATCATTCACACCTTTAGGAGCGCGCTTTAACCCGTCATGCATTGAAGCAAAATCAGTTGTAATCGTATCCTCATAGTGGATTTCACCTTTTTCAATTAAATGATCGCGCATTTTTTGCTGCAGTACCACCCGGCGGTAGTGTTGCGCCGCAGTTGTTTTAATATCGTATGGCGCTGTTTTGCTTAGCTCATACAGCCAGCGAAACACCTTTTCGTGTTCAACCGGAGAGATACAGGCATCCAATTGTCCGCGCCCGGTTGGAACGAGCAGGAAGATGTACCACATAACTGCCCCAAGCTCAGCCACAAGCTCGGACATTTTTTCGAGTGAATCATAATTGTAACGGGAAATCACGGTATTGATTTGCAGCGGCATTTCCAGTTCATTTAAGTATTTGATTTTCTCAAGTGTCAGTTCGAAGGAACCAGGGGTACCGCGGAAATAATCGTGAATTTCCGGTGTAGGGCCATCGAGACTGAAGCCCCAGCGGGAAAGTCCAACTTCTTTAGCTTGTTTCATTTTCTCAATCGTTACGTTCGGGGTGGCACTAGGGGTCATCGAGACACGCATTCCTTTTTTAATCGCATAGTCAGCTAATTCAAATAAGTCTTCCCGCATCATGCAATCCCCGCCGGTAAACACGAGCATCGGATTATCCATTTCATAAATTTGATCAATCAATTCAATGCCTTCCTCATGCGTAAGTTCCCGCGGATCCGGAGTAGTTTGCGCATCTGCACGGCAGTGCACGCATTTCAGTTGACAAGCCCGCGTGACCTCCCATATGACAATAAAAGGGTTTTGGTCATAATTGATGGCCTTGCCGATTCCATGTGGATGTCCTTTTCCAATTCCTTGCATATTCATCACCAAGCTTTTCTCATTTTAAACTAAATTGTGACTATATATTTATTATAAATTTGTCTTCGTCACGTGGATGCAAGGAATGTTACAATATATCTACATTCTATTAAGTTTTCATTATTAAAAATTAGAATTAGGTGAAGTCGTAATGTCGAAGAGAATGATCAGTATCGGCGTATTTTTGCTGATTATCATAATTGGTTTTTTTCAAAAAGATGAATTACTTCTGTTAATAAAAGCGGGTGGCACGGGATCGATTTTGGTTAGCATGCTGTTTGTGGCGATATGCGTCTTTTTCCCGCTCGTTCCTTTTCCCGTTTTGGCAGGGGTTATTGGAGCAGTCTTCGGCGCCGCTCAGGGAGCGATAATAACATTATCTGGCGCAATGGTTGGGACCATGGGGTTTTATTATTTAAGCAGGTATGGGTTCAGGGACTATGCCGAGAAAAAACTGCAGCAATACCCGAATGTCCAAAAATACGAAGAATGGCTCATCCGTCATTCTTTTGTTGCCATCTTAACTTGCAGGATTTTTCCGATAATGCCATCTCCGGTGATTAATATAATTTGCGGCATTAGTCATGTGAACTGGGTGATCTTTTTCACTGCGTCGGTAATTGGCAAAATCCCCAATATCTTGATTTTGTCATTTGCCGGTGCTTCATTTCAGCAAAACAAGCTGTTTTCATTTGGCTTATACGGTACCTATTTGCTGGTCATATTCCTCATATATATTGTGATTATTTTTCGCCGTAGGAAAACTATTAAATGACTCTTTGCATGTTCCAGTCATTTTGGTTTTCGATAACGATCATCTTTTTAAAAAAGCTTTTTAAAATGAGCCATTTGGCTGGGTAAGAGTAAATATAATCCTCCATCACTTGCTGAGAATAGGAAATGAAGCAATCCAATTGCTGATCTTCTTTTTTCAGGTCATATAAAAGGGCGTGCGGATTTGTGTAATAATCCGTCAGTTGGGAGGGATTAAGCTTGACGATGTTGATATTTTGGTTCGTGATATATTTCACGATAGATTCCTGCTGCAGCGAGATGGTTTCATCCTTTGTGAGGCCACTAAACAGGATGCGATCATTGATATAATAGATCCCCTTCAATTAATAACACCTCTTTTAAATCATTGTTGCTATTGTTATTGACAGGGATGGCAGGAAGTATACATGCGGTCATTGACAAAAAAATACCCGGTTATTTACCGGGCTCTCAAAAAAAAAATCTATATAAAGGGGGTGGAGGTTGAAAGGTTCTTTTCTGAACCACGTTTATATCATAACAAGTAATTATTAACAAATTATTAACGAAGCATTAATAGTTTAAGAAAATCAATCCCGCTGGCAAATCATTATTCTAGGAATAGCAGTCACTTTAATATAAATGTGTTAGGAATCAAATGTCTAGTATTTAGGGTTGTTAAGCTGCTGTCTTACGCCACCGATTCTATGTGGCAGGAGGGATCGAAAATGGAGGTAATTGGCAAAAGTGTTATTCGGAAAGAGGCTTGGGATAAAGTATCCGGGCGGGCTAGATACACGAATGACTTTCAATCCGTAGGGATGTTGTCGGCACAGATGGTGATCAGCCCATACGGACATGCGAAAATTGCTGGCATCGATACATCAAAAGCATGGCAGGTTCCGGGTGTTAGAGCGATCCTCTCCGGTAAGCGTTATCCGCTTACAGGTGAGGCCATTCGGGACCGGCCGCCGATAGCGGTAGACAAAGTTCGCTATCACGGCGAGCCAGTGGCGGTTGTGGTCGCTGATACGCCTTCACAAGCAAAGACAGCCGCCGATCTCATAAACGTAAAATATGAATTGCTTCCGGTGGTAAATTCACCGACACAAGCTTTTCAAAAAGGAGCACCCCTTGTTCATGAACACCTTGGAGAGTACAAAAAAGAAGAGGACTCCCTTCCGGTGCCAGGTACCAATATTGCCACCCATATAAAAATTCGGAAAGGAGATATGGAACAGGGCTGGGCGGAAAGTGAAACGGTGGTGGAGGCGAGTTTTTCCTTTGCCCCTTCGGATCACGCGGCAATGGAAACGAGATGTGCCACGGCCGAGATCCAGCCCGACGGCACGATCATTATCATGACTTCATCGCAGGCACCATTCATGGTGAAGCGGCTGCTTGCCGATTACTTTGATGAGGACATGGGGAAAATCATCGTTCATACTCCTCTTGTTGGCGGAGCGTATGGCGGAAAAGCTGCCGTTCAACTGGAGGTGCTTGCTTACTTGGCTTCAAAAGAACTGGGCGGGAAACCAGTAAAGCTTTTTAATACAAGGGAAGAAGATATTTTAACATCGCCGTGCCATATCGGCCTTGACGCGACAGTAAAATTGGGTGCCGATCGGAATGGAAAGATAAAGGCGGCGGAAATACGCTATTTGTGGGACGGCGGAGCTTATTCCGATAAAGCCATCGATGTCACCAGATCAGGTACTGTTGATTGTACCGGCCCTTACAATATCGCCAATGTCTGGTGCGATTCATACTGCATGTATACGAATCATCCTTATGCCGCGCCATTCCGGGGGTTTAGTCATTCCGAACTGTCGTTTGCGATTGAACGGACAATGGACCTGTTGGCTCAGAAATTAAATATCGACCCGCTCCAGCTGCGATATCTGAATGCGATCATGCCCGGTGATACAACACCGACGAGGGTGAGGCTGACGAAAAGCAATGTTGGCGATTTACGAAAATGCATTGAAAAATTGCGGGAATTAATCCAATGGGACGAGGGACCGATTAAGGTTATCAATGATCGATTTATTCGAGTAAAAGGGGTGAGCTGCAGCTGGAAAACATCGACAATTGACCCGAATGCTCCTTCCGGGGCTATTTTGACGTTTAATCGGGATGGCAGTATTAATTTAATGTCCGGGGTAGTGGAGATCGGAACGGGAACGAAAACGATTTTGGCTCAAATCTTGGCTGAAAAACTGAAAATGGATGTGGACAAAGTTCATGTCCGCATGGAGGTGGATACCCAGACAACACCGGAGCATTGGAAGACCGTTGCCAGCAGGGGAACCTATATGGCAGGAAGAGCTGTTTTAGAAGCAGCGGAAGATGTCATTCGGCAGTTGAAAGAAGTGGCAGCATGTGTTTTAAGAGCACCCGAGGAAGATTTGGAGGTTGGCGGAAGCCGTGTCTTTCTTCGCGACGATCCGGTTATCGGGCTGCATTTTAAAGATATTTGCTATGGCTACAAGTATCCAAATGGGAATACGATTGGCGGTCAAATCATCGGCCGCGGCAATTTTGTCTTACGGCATCTTACCAGTTTAGATCCGGAAACAGGTGAGGGAAAACCGGGTCCGGAATGGACACCGGCCGCCTATGGAGTGGAAATTGAATTGGACCGGAGAGATTATACGTACCGGCTGGTGAAGGCGTGTACGGTTTTGGATATTGGCCGGGTAATGAATCAAAAAGCTGCTGAGGGTCAAGTAATGGGAGCGATGAGTATGGGATTGGCTTTCGCCGGTCGAGAAACCTTTTATTTTGATGACCTCGGCCGGGTACTAAACCCGCAACTGCGGACTTATCGACCGCTGAGGTATGGCGAAAATCCGGAATATGTAGTCGGCTTTGTTGAAACCCCACAGCTTGATTCGCCTTATGGAGCACGCGGGGCAGGAGAACATGGGTTAATGGGGATGCCGGGGGCCCTTGGAAATGCCTTATCATTGGCTGCCGGGGTACAGCTTCACCATTTGCCGCTCATTCCGGAGTTAATTTGGCGGGCAAAGGAGGCCGAACATCGTGCTTCCCTTTGACTTTGACTATTACCGTCCGGAAACGTTGCAAGAGGCTGTTGAGCTATATCAAAAGCAGGCAGGCCAAGGAAAGCAGGTCATCTTTTTTTCTGGAGGAACCGAATTAATCACCCTCGGAAGAATTGATTTGGCTTATGCTGATGCCGTTATTGATATTAAAGGGATTGCTGAATGTAAGATCATCAAGTCCGAAGGCAGTCAACTGCTGCTGGGCAGCGCGCTTTCGTTAACGCAAATTGAAGAAGCGAATCCATTTCCGTTATTAACGAAAGTCGCTAGTGAAGTAGCTGACCATACCGCCCGCGGTAAAATTACTTTAGGCGGCAATATTTGCGCCGAGATTTTTTACCGAGAGGCCGTTTTGCCGTTTTTGCTTGCCGACAGTCAGCTGATGATTGTCGGTCCTGAAGGGATCAAGACGGTGCAAATCCATGAAATTTTTCAACGACAATTGCAATTGAAACGTGGAGAAATGCTGGTTCAGACCGCTACAGACCGCCGCTTTATCGAAGCGCCGTTTTATGCTGTCAAACGACGCCAACAATGGGATACCGGCTATCCGCTAATAACGCTAGCTGCTTTAAAAATCGGTCAAGAGATAAGGGTGGCCATCAGTGGTCTATGTCCATTTCCATTTCGTTCAGCGGAGCTTGAGGCGCATCTCAATAGGTGGGGACAGGCGGCAGAATCCCGAATTGACGGTGCACTTTCGGTGCTGCCCAAACCCATTTTAGACGATGTTGAGGGTTCGGCTGAATACCGTATTTTCGTATTACGGAATTTGTTGTACGACGTGCTTTCTGTATTAGAAGGGGCAAGAGTTTGATTGCTAGCGGTGGAGAGGAAGGTGAATTGACTTGGCCTTGCAGCAGATAACTTTACATGTTAACGGGGAAGATCACAATTTGACAGTTCGATCCGCGGATACACTTCTATTTGTGCTGAGGGGGAAGCTCGGTCTGACAGGGTCAAAACCGGGGTGCTTAAATGGGGACTGCGGGGCCTGTACCGTCAACGTCGATGGTTGGCCGATGAAGTCGTGCTTAATGCTGGCAATTGAGGCGGTAGGGAAACAAGTGACCACCATTGAAGGGTTACATAATACTCCGATTCAACAGGCTTTTGTGGAGGAGTTTGCCTTTCAATGCGGTTATTGTACTCCGGGGTTTATCATGAACTGCCATTCTTTAATCGAGCAGCATCCAGATGCCGATGATCAGACAATTAAAGAATGGCTCGAATCAAATATTTGCCGCTGCACCAGCTATATCGAAATTGAAAAGGCGGTAAAATCAGTGTTGAGAAAAGATTAATACTCTGAAAAATGTCGGGTGAGTCAAGAAGTCATCCAGTTTATTCCTACTATTGTAAAATAGGAGCGGGATTATGTAAAATTGTGCCTTGAATTTGTAAAAATAGACCTTGATTTTGTAAAAAAAATTGTTCAAGCTAGGCTATGATTCAAATTATTCCAACTATTGTAAAATAGAAGCGGGATTATGTAAAATTATGCCTTGAATTTGTAAAAATAGACCTTGATTTTGTAAAAAAAATTGTTCAAGCTAGGCTATGATCCAAATTATCCCAAATATTGTAAAATAGGAGACTGATTATGTAAAATTGTGCCCGGAATTTGTAAAAAAGAGCCTTATTTTTGTAAAATAATTTCTTTCTATATGATGACTCAGAAAGCACTATATTATATTGAACATCAAAAACAGGGCTCATCACAGCGGGCCCTGTTTCATTTGAAAATACGTATCCAACACTCTGCGGCCAATTTTCAAATTTGCTTTATGATCTTTCTTTCCTTGATAGGCCCAGGGAACCAGAACAGCCATGGCAACTTCCGGGTTTGCGCTTGGAGCATAGCTAACCAAGCTTAAATTCATCACGGGCGGCGGCTCTTTACCATATTGATACCTTAAAGGACCGTCATAAAACGCTTCTGCCGTTCCTGTCTTGCCGGCTGGAGCATATCTAGCCCCTTTAAAATATTTATAGGCTGTCCCGCCAGGCTCCTGCATTACCTTACGAAATCCTACCTTTACCCGATCGAGCCATTCTTTTTTTACATCAATGGTATTGAGGACAGTCGGGGAGACCTCTTGCAATACCGTCCCGAGTTTTTCCTTGTCTTTTGCCGGACTGCGAATTTCTTTGACAACATGTGGCTGCATCCGATAGCCGCCGTTGGCAATCGTTGATACATATTGGGCCAGCTGCATCGCCGAATAAGTATCATACTGACCAATCACAAGGTCAAGCAAATAGCCCGGAAGCCGGCTATACCCCTTAAAGCCGGTCTGTTCATTTGGCAGATCAATGCCTGTTCTCGTGCCAAGACCGAAGGAAGCAAATGAATTTCTAACCGTTTCAAAAGCCATTTTATTCGTAAAATTAAGCGGCTTATCGTATTCATAATGCCCCTTTCCAATTCGAATTGCTGTATGAAACATATAGACGTTGGAGGACTTCTTTAATGCCGTCACATCATTTAAATTTCCTAAATACATATATGATTTTTTAATCGGTGTGTCTTTAATTTTTATTCCAGCATCATTAAAAATGGTTCCTGGTGAAATGGCCCCTGTTTGATATCCGGTTAAAATGGTTGCTCCTTTTACGGTCGAACCGACGCTATAGGTGGTCGTAAAAGTACCTAATGCATCATCCTGTATTTCAAGTCGGCCGGTTTTTTGATTTCTTACTAGTTTTTTTCCCGACATGGCCAAAATATCGCCGCTATAAGGATCCATTAAAACAACATAGGCTCTGTCGCTAAGATAAGTTCCCGGCCGACGCTTCATTGCCCACAGTTCTTCTTCGAGAATCTGGTCAACAGCTTTTTGCAAATCCATATCAATGGTCAGCACCAGGTCCTTGCCATTTTTTCCATCAAAAATAGGTTGAGTCTCAATGACATTCCCAGTTTTATCGGTGAAATTTTTTATTTTCGCTTTATGTCCGCGAAGGATTTCTTCATATTGCCATTCTAATTGACTTTTGCCAACTCGATCGTTGCGGTGGTAATCCCTCGCCAAATAATATTGCAGCTGTTCTGCAGGTAAGCCTTCTTCCGCCTTTGTTACATTCCCTAAAACAGATCGCAGCGTGGAATTGAATGGATAGGAACGATCCCAGTCAGTGGTTGTATCTACTCCCGGCAGTGAATGGAGATTTTCACTAATTATGGCCAATTCTTGGTCGGTCACATTCTCGTTTTTTACAATTTGCGGGATAAATTTATAACTATTGGTAAATTCTTTATAAATCGCCAGCACTTCCAAGTCCTTTTGGGAAAAATTTTTTAGTTCGGCATTGCTGATACGTTCTAGCTTTAAACGATACAGGTCTCGATCGGTAAGCTTTTTAGCAGCATACAATTGTCTTTCTTGTTTGGTAATTTTTTTATCGGCAAGGGCAGGATTTTTCAGGATCCAAAAATGTCGCTTATCTAATTCCGTGACCTTGTCCGTGCGTTTCTCAATCAAAGTGGCCAGCCGTTCGGCTGTTTTTAACATCTCTTTCTGACTAAACCCTTGATTCGTAAAGGTGATTGCGTTTTTGGGGACATTATCCACGATGACTCGAAAGTGACGGTCAAACAATCTCCCCCTGGGCACTGGATTACTGACACTAATATTTTCTTTCCTCTCCAAATCCTTTCTGAAATTTTCCCCATGGACAATTTGGATAAAACCGAGCCTAAGTATTAAGATGGAAAACAAGATAAATACGCAAAAAAACATAATATTTAAGCGAAAAGGAAAATGCGATGTTTTCTTCTTCTGTTTGTCCAAATCGTTCACTTCCTTATATGGATATGCCTCAGTCACAGGGATAAATCTTATCCAGTTTTAAAAAACTATTAGTGCAGTGATGAATGTTATCGGACAACCGAAAGGAGGAAAATGATGAATACGAAACAGCGAGCTCAAAGCACTAGCCAGCAGCAATCGCAAAGCTATGGCCAGCAAAAAATGCTGCAGCAACAACAGCAGCTGCAAGAGAACCAGACGATGATGGAACAAGATTTTGAAGCACAAAAGAAGCAGGCACTGCAAACGATGCATCAAGCTTCCCAAACGCTTCAGCAAAATGTCACGTTGGCGTCTCCTCAAGTGCTGCAGCAGGCACAGCAACAATTGCAGCAGGTGACCGAACAGTTAAATCAGATGCAGGGGATTGCCGTTACTCAAGCATCAACGGTACAGCAGCAACAGCTTGAGCAAGTTCAGCAGCAAATTGAGCAGGCGGCCCAAACACTGAGCCTGATTGAATCCCTGAATGCCGGCAATAATAGCTTTAAAAAAGGATAATGGCAAACTAGATCTGCTAAACCTGTTGTCAGGTGCCACTATGATGTGGTGCCTGACACTCGTTTTTAGGAGGCAGACCCTTTGGGCAACAGAGACTTAACTGCTTCTTTAATTTCCTGGTAGCCGGTACAGCGGCAAAGGTTGGATTGGAGCCATTCCTCAATGGTTTCGTCATCAGCGTCTGGGTGCTTATTCAACAATGCCTGGCAGTTTAAAATAAACCCCGGCGTACAAAAACCGCATTGGATAGCCCATTTTTCGATAAATTTCTGTTGAATTGCAGAATCCCTAAGACTTTCAATCGTGGTAATTGGCTGGTTGATGGTTTCAATTGTCAGGCAAAGGCATGAATGCATGGGTTCGCCGTTTATTAGGACCGTACATGCCCCACAGTCGCCGTTTTCACAAGCCCGTTTTGCCCCCGTTAAACCAAGCTGCTCACGCAATGTTTGCAACAGGGTATCAGCAGAACGGATCATCACGTCGGATGCTTCACCGTTTACATGCAGCCTGACCACTGTTTTTCCCGTGCCATTTGTTATCATGTCTGTGTCGCCTCCAGTGCCTCGATTGTCTCGAGCAATGTATTTTTTAACAGAAATTCACGATAGTCACGTGATGCCTGCAGATCATCGATAATTGCTTCTGGTAATTGCCCTAACGCTTTATCAATCTTTTCTTCTTTGGAAAGGGAAGTGTCATTAAGCGCTGCTTCGATATCCGGTGATCTAAAAGGATATTCACAGACACCGCTAAGGGCAGCTCGGATTTTTTTATCTTTTACTAAAGCAGCAATCGATACAATCGGATAGCCAACTTTTGACATTCTCGTTTTTTTAATACTGACAAATGGAAGATCCAGGAAGGCTTTAGGAACCTGTATATGAATGAGAAATTGCTCAGGGCTGATGTTCATTTGTTTATCAAATACAACCTTCAGTGGGACAACCCTTTCTCCTGAACTTCCGGCAAGTTTTACCTTGGCTTCAGTGAGGAGCAGCGGTAAAACGCCCTCCCGATAAATGAACCGGCTTAGTATGTTGCCGCCAATGGTAATTTTATTTCTCGAAGTATGGTCGGCTACTTTCCTGACGGTTTGCCCTAATAACGGGAACAATTGGGATTCGGTGATTTTATTTAAGGACACAGCTGCGCCGATTACCAAATGCTCTCCTTGAAGTTCCAGCTGATGACAATCAGGAATTCCTTTAAGGTCAATAATCGCCTCGGCATCAAGCTGATTCAACCGGGAAAACGTAATAAATTCAGTACCGCCGCTGTAGAACAAAACTTTTTTATCTTGTGTTGCTAGGATTTCATAGGTTTTAACTGCTTCGGTTACGCTTTCGGGACGATAATATTCAAAGTCGAAGGGAATCATGCTTGACGCTCCTTCCGGGTCTTCCAAATGAGCTCCGGTAAAAGCGGCAAATGGTTTAACTCGACCTGTGCCGCTGTTGAAAGTGCATTTGCCAGCGCCCCAGCCATCCCAATCACCCCATATTCACCGATTCCTCGGGCACCAAATGGCCCATCCGCTGCCGGAGTTTCAATAAAATCGACAATATACTCTGCCGGTTGTTCACCAAACCGGACCATTTGATAGGTTCGCAATTGCGGGTTTAACACCGTACCATTTTGATCAAAAATAAATCCTTCTTGGCTGGCAAAACTTAAGCCCAGATACATTCCGCCGCGCATCTGCTGAGTAGCGGTCATTGGATTGATGATTTTTCCACCGTCGAGCACCGTAACAGCTTTTAAAATTTTATAGCTGCAATCGGCTGGATCCCATTCGACTTCTACAGCCTGTGTCCCTACAGACCACCAAGGACCAGGTTTGCCAAAACCGGTATCTTTGTCCATTGGGGTAAGATGGCGCTGAATGTATCTTCCGTGTCCGACTACCTGGCCTTCTACAGCGTGACCATTTGGATATTTATACCCGAGGGCTATGTCTTGAATTTTCACCCCATATTCAGGGCTGGGTTTCAAATAAACACGTCCACCGCCGACCTCCAAATCCTCCATCGAACATTGCAGCGCGATCGAGGCGGTCCTTTTCAACTGCGAAATTGCGTCATCACAGGCATTCATTACCGCTCTGCCTGCTAAAAAGGTCGTGCTGCTGGCAACTGTCCGCCATTGATGCGGATCGGATTGGGTATTGACCTCCATCGTCACGTGTACCTTTTTAATATCCATTTTCAATCTTTCCGCTACCATTTGGGCAAGAATTGTTTTCGAACCTTGTCCTAATTCAATCGCTGCGCAGTTTAGATTCACACTGCCGTCTGCTTCGAACTTCAGCACAGCACCTGATTGGGCATTTGTAGCAGTTGTTGATGTTTTCCAAAAGGTACTGATTCCTTTAGCTTTTACTTTACCATCTGCCGTTTCCAGCCGCTCTCCCTGATCCCAGTCAATAAGTTTTTTCGCCTGGTCAATGCATTTCTCCACGTCTCCAAGGTTATTGGCATTCAGCACTGCACTTGTCGGGCTGCTGTTTCCCGGCTTAATCGCATTGATTTTTCTAAGTTCAACGGGATCAAGCTTTAATTTATGGGCCAGTTTGTCCATCGTTCGTTCGACCGCGAATGTTAGCTCCGGATGAGCGTATCCACGGAAGGAGGTGGCATAGGGATGATTTGTATACATACAGTATGAATCGCACCATACATTCGGAATATCATACGGGCCCGTACAATCAAGCGCCATTGCCCTGGTAATTCCAGCTGCTTGATCGGTGTAGGCGCCTGAATCGATCAGGTATGTGTATTGTCCGGCCATCAGCTTTCCGGCCTTATTGGCTCCCAGAGCAATTGTCGCTTCCAGGCCAATATGTCCAGGAGCGGTAATAAGGTCTTCTTCACGGGTAAACTCCAACTTTACCATTCTTCCGCCAACGGCTTTTGAAGCCAGGTAAGCAAGCGGTTCTAACTGGACGGTGCCTTTGCCGCCAAATGCCCCGCCAATCAGCGGTACATGGACAATGATGTTGCCAACATCGATATTAAAAAATTGATTCAAAACTTTCTTAATGGTAAAAGGTGATTGCGTGGTCGAATGGACGACAACTTTGCCGGCAGGGTTAATTTCGACCCTCGTACATCTTGGTTCTAAAGCGGCATGGTCGGAAAGATTGAACGAAAAAGTTTGTTTAATTTTAATATCGCAATTTTCCCATGTTGTAATAAAATCGCCTTTCCGTATTTTAATATGACTGCCGATGTTTGTGCCTTGTACAGGGTAAACATTACTAATAATTTTCATATACTTACCGGAATTTTCATGGATTAACGGGGCATCTGTTTGAAACGCTTCCCGGGCAGAATTGACGACCGGCAGCGATTCATATTTAACATGAATGAGCTGGGCGGCCTGCTTGGCCACATGTTCCTGATCGGCAACAACAATCGCCAATGGCTCACCATAATAGCGGACCTTTTCGAATGCAAGCGGCGGCCGGTCAGCAAGTATTGGGCCGATATGATACGGGAACATTTTTCCAGTTACAATGGCCCGTACACCAGGTACTTTCCAGGCTTCGCTCACATCAATCGCTATGATTTTGGCATGTGCTTGTGTACTCGTAGCCAATTTGGCATGCAGTAGACCGGGAACAGAATAATCCGCTGTATATCGAACAGTACCTGCTGCTTTTTCCACCGCATCAATCCGCTGTTCCGGCTTTCCAATCGACAGCCAGGGGTTCTCCAACATATTAAAATCCCTCCTAAAGGGGTGATGTTGATTCGCATGAAATGAATATTCCTGCTTAATTTTTCCAAACCAAGAAGGATTTTATGCAAAAGTCCGCGGTTCAATTGCTTTCAAAATCTTTCCCCTTTTTTGAGTATTTATTTTATAATGAATACGGATGATCAATTGCATCCTACCATCATTAGGGGGTCTAAGAATGGAACAGAAAAAGGTGAAACAACCCTTAGAGAAAACATTGGAGCAATTCAAAGCGCTCGACGAAAAAATCACTCATTATTACAGTGTCATTGGTTTGGCTGATTGGGACCAAAAGGTGATGGCACCGAAAAAAGGCCGGCGTGTGTTTGCCAGAGCTGCCGGAACTTTACGAACCGAAGTATTTAAGCTCTCGGTGTCTCCTGAAATGGGCGAGCTTTTAGCGGTTCTTTCTTCTCCGGAGTATGTCGAGGAATTAGATCAAATAACGATAGCAAAGGTCCGCGAGTATAAAAGTTACTACGAGAAAGCGAAGAGCATCCCTGCTGATTTGTATCAGGAATATTCGATGCTAACCGGGCAGGCAAATGATGCTTGGGAAGATGCAAGAGAGGCCAATGAGTTTGCTAAATTCCAGCCATATTTAGAAAAGATTGTTGACTACAAGCGGAAATTTGCGGAAATTTATGGTTATGAGGATCATCCGTATGATGCTTTATTGGATGAATTTGAGCCGGGATTAACGGTGAAAATTCTCGACCCGCTGTTTGCAAAGTTAAGAAAAACCAGTGTTGATTTATTAAACCGAATCCAGAAAAATGGTAAGCGGCCTAATGATCACTTTTTATCGCAGCCGTTTTCTGTTGCTAAGCAGAAGGAATTTAACCGCTATATTCTGCCGATTATTGGTTTTGATATGATGGCTGGAAGGCTTGATGAAACCATTCATCCATTTGAGCAAACGATTAATATTGGGGATGTTCGCTTAACCACCAAGTATATCGAAGATAATGTCTGCTCGGCGATTTTTAGTACGATTCACGAAGCGGGTCATGGGATGTATGAACAGCATATCAATCCGGATTTTGAGGAATCTGTTTTACAAAGCGGTGCCTCCTTTGGAATTCATGAGTCACAATCTCGATTTCTAGAAAATATGGTTGGCCGCAGCAAAGAATTCTGGAGCTATTTTTATCCAACATTGCAGAAATTTTTCCCGGAACAATTAGAAAATGTTTCGTTGGATGAATTCTATCGGGCCGTCAATACGGTGGAGCCGTCGTTAATTCGGGTCGAAGCGGATGAATTAACCTATAATTTACATATCATGCTTCGTTATGAAATTGAAAAGGCCTTAATTGCTGGAGAAATTGAGGTAAAAGATCTTCCGGGTATTTGGAATCAGAAAATGCATGATTATTTAGGTGTTACTCCGGCAACGGATCTTGAGGGAGTGCTCCAGGATGTCCATTGGTCCTATGGCGATATTGGTTATTTTCCATCTTATTCGTTAGGAAATCTTTATGCCGCCCAAATTCTAAGAACGATTCAAAAACAGCTGCCTGATTTTCCAAAACTGATAGAAAGCGGCCGGTTTGATGTGATCCAAGGCTGGTTAAAGGAAAATGTCCATCAGTATGGGAAGCTCTATACGCCGAATGATTTAATTGTCAAGGTAACCGGTGAAGAGTTAAACGCAGACTATCTGGTAGAATATCTTGAGGAAAAATATGCTGAGATATATGAACTATAAAGAAATTAAACTATTGACAAAATAATGGATAAATAATATATTGGTAGTAATAAAATATTTCCTTAAAAGGGGAGTAGCTGCTACAATAAAGTCGTCATTCTCGAGAAGTCCATTTCTCCGGCTTTATTGGCAACATTACGTTGTTAGCAAGACCTTTACTGTTGATGGTAAAGGTCTTTTCTATGTTTAATTGGGGCCTTTACTGTAATGGTAAAGGCCTTTTTACATGGAGTATTTTAGAAAAAATCGAAATGGAGGAGGATGTTTTGATGGAATTATCGCTTGTTTTGGAGTACGGCACTGTTTTATTGATTTTGATCGCCTTGGAAGGTCTATTGGCTGCCGATAATGCGCTGGTGCTGGCGATCATGGTAAAACCGCTCCCGCAGACACAGCGGAAAAAGGCGTTATTCTACGGTTTGGCAGGGGCTTTTGTGTTTCGCTTTGTATCGTTGTTTGTCATTTCATTTCTCGTTGATGTCTGGCAGGTACAGGCAATCGGTGCCGTTTATTTACTTTTCATGGCGGGAAATCATATTTTTCGAAAGTTAGTAAAAGGGAAGGCTGAGGAAGACACTCCAAACGAAAAAGCCGCTGGAAAAAGCGGATTTTGGCTGACGGTTTTAAAGGTGGAGGTTGCTGATATTGCGTTTGCCGTCGATTCGATTTTGGCCGCGGTTGCGCTGGCAGTTGTGCTGCCAAACACAGCACTGCCTAACATTGGCGGCCTTGATGGCGGCAAATTTCTGGTTATTTTTGCCGGCGGCATCATTGGCTTGGTGCTGATGCGATTTGCCGCGAACATATTTGTGAAGCTGCTAGAAAAAAAGCCTGGTCTGGAAATTGCTGCCTTTACAATTGTTGGCTGGGTTGGGGTAAAACTGGCGGTTTATACACTATCACATCCTCAACTGGCGGTTCTTAGTGAGGAGTTTGCTCACTCGACGGAGTGGAAAATAAGCTTTTATCTTGTGTTACTGGGGATTGCTGCGGCTGGCTGGCTGTTTTCTAAAGACGGAACAGATAAAAAAACATCCAAAGCTTCCTCGTCTTAACAAGGTCAGGCAGGATTCAATCTTTTAGAAAAAGGATCCCTGATTCCTGGATCACTCCCGTTTTAATGATTTTTATTATGAAGAAAAAGGCCTCAGGAAAAAATACTTATTTAAAAGGCGCAGAACTTCTTAATTAAATAAAACATGTGTTATGATTGGAAAAGTGGAAATAATAGTGAAAGGGCTGTGTAACTTGGAGCAGCCTTTTCATTTGTTTAGGGCATGAAATGACAGAGTAAAATCATTTCGATTTACTATTTGAGGTGTATATTATATGAAGTTGAGACTATATCTTACCATTGCCTTTGTCCTCAGCGTGCTTTGCATAATTGGCTTTGCCATGGTGTCGCTATTCGTTAAGGACCATCAAATTATCGGTTTTGACCGAACAATTATTTCGGCAGTTCAGGGACTGGAGTCACCAGGATTAACGAAGGTGATGAAATTATTTACCTTTATCGGCTCCACGGAATTTGTTATCATTCTCAGTTTACTTCTCGTCTTTTTCTTATATAAGGTCCTGCAGCATCGCCTAGAAGTGGTTCTGTTTATTGTGGTTTTAATGGGGTCTGGGATTATTAATCAGCTGCTGAAACAATTTTTCCACCGGGTCCGGCCCGATTTTCATCGTCTGATTGAAATTAGCGGCTACAGCTTTCCGAGCGGTCATGGGATGAATGCATTTACCGTTTATGTGATGATTTCATTCTTGCTTTGGCGTCACATTTCTAGCAGACTAGGGAGGGGTGTTTTAATTTTCTTCAGTATTATGATGATCCTGGCGATCGGAATAAGCCGTATCTATTTGGGGGTCCATTACCCCAGTGACGTGATCGGCGGTTATTTGGCAAGTGGAGTATGGGTATCAATGGCGATATTCTTTTTCCAATTTTACAAAGAAAAGCGGTATAATAGAAAGAACAAGCTGGTGGAAACTAGCAGGGACAACCGTTAAAACAGGAGTGATACATATTATTAAGAACAGTATTCCGAATTTATTTACCCTTTTTAATTTGTTTTTTGGTTTTTTGTCCGTCATGTATTCGGCGGTGGGGGACTATAAAAATGCGGCGATTCTCATTTTAATTGGGATGATGCTTGATAGTATGGATGGGCGAGTTGCCAGGATGCTGCAGGTGCAAAGCGATCTCGGGAAGGAATTGGATTCCCTGGCAGATATCGTTACCTTTGGGGTTGCCCCGGCAATGATGGCGTATTATGCCTATTTTTCAGCGTTCGGTGTTTTCGGGATGGCGATTGCCGGTCTTTTTCCGTTATTTGGTGCCTATCGTTTAGCAAGGTTCAATATAAACGCGGTTAAATCATCGCTAAAGTATTTTTCCGGAGTGCCCATTACTGCTGGCGGCGGGATCTTAACCTTTTTAACGTTATTTCACGGGAAGATGCCAAGCATTATTCTTCCGATCGCTTTCTTTGTGATTTGTTTTTTAATGGTAAGTACCATTAAAATACCAAGCTTAAAAGAAGTACCGCTGCCGAAATATGGAATCATTATTACCCTATTTTTAGGCTATGCAATCTACATTGTTTTCAAAAGAGAACAACATCGGTTTCCCTATTTTATATATGTTGCCATTCCGCTGTACATACTATTTATTGGCTACCAGTTGGTCAGATCCAAACGCAAAAGCAGTGTAAAATGAAAAATGGGGTCTGACACATACAAGTTGACGAAAAGGATGATGTAAAATGAAAGTTAAGATTAACCGGAATGCGGCTAAAGCATTAAAGAAAATGTTAGAACAAGACGATGCCCAGGGCAAGATGTTTCGCGTTTATGTGACAAATGTACATGGAGACCATGCCCATTATGATATGAGGCTGGACACCCCGACAGATAAGGATGAGGTCGTTGAAACCGATAAGGATATCTCGTTTATTCTTGAAAAAGGAAATGAGTACCTGGATGGAATATGGATTCAGTATTTTCAAGTGCCAGAGGAGGAGTGGGTGATAACGAATCCGTCAAAAGGCAGCCACCATCATCATTAAAGAGCGAAGCACTTAGGCGCAACTGGCCTAGGTGTTTTTTTGGCCAGGAAAGTATAAAAACTCCCTATCAGGCATAAGTGTAACTACGCCTCTGTCTTCGCCTTAAAGGCGGGCAAAAACAACGAATTGCCATAGCCCGGATGTTTCTAAAAAATCCGCCGATTTTAATCCTAAATGAAGCGACATCTGCTCTCGATACGGAAACGGAAATGGTCATTCAGGAGGCCTTAAATGAACTGGCGCAAAATCGAACAACCTTGATTATTGCCCACCGGTTAGCAACAATTCGCAACGCCGATCGGATCATTGTCGTAACAGAGGATGGAATTGTTGAAGAGGGGCGACACGATGAATTAATCGAGCGGGATGGCGTATTCGCCAAACTGCATGCCGTTCAGTTTCAAAATTAATCGTTTTAAAACTCTATGAATCTTCATAGAGTTTTTTTACTATAAAAATGTTATGTAAACTTATGGATTGAAACCTTTGATTGGAAGGAGCTAAAAATGTTACCCTAATAAAAGTAGAGAAAGGAGAGAGTACTATGAATGTAAATAATGGAGAAATAAAACTCATTGCATTAGATATGGACGGAACACTTTTAAATAACATTCACCAAATCTCGGCGGCAAACCGCCTTGCAATCAAAGTAGCCCAAGAAAATGGTGTAAAAGTAGTTCTTAGCACCGGGCGGTCTTACCAGACTTGTCATGAATATGCCGATTCACTCGGACTCAATTCCTATTTGGTCACCGTAAATGGAAGTGAAATTTGGGATGAACAACGCAAGCTGATAAAAAGGTTAGTGGTAAAAACAGAACTAATTGAATGGATGTGGCGGCTTAGCCAGCAATACCAAACCACCTTTTGGGCGATTAACACGGAGCGCACTTGGCATAATGAAATGCCGGAAGACTTATATTCATTTGAATGGATGAAGTTTGGCTTTATTATCAATGACCAGGTAATTAGGGAGAAGATCTTTCACGAACTTCAATCCAACGGAGAATTGGAAGTAAGTAACTCTGCACCAAATAATATCGAAGTAAATGACAAGGGGGTTAATAAGGCAAAGGGGCTGGAAATGGTCTGTGACCGCTTGGGAATTACCATGAATCATGTCATGGCCGTTGGTGATAGTTTGAATGATTTAGCGATGATTAAAGAAGCCGGCATTGGCGTGGCGATGGGTAACGCCCAGGAAGCAGTCAAGCAGCATGCAGATTGGGTTACTGCTGACAATGAAGAGGATGGCGTGGCAAAGGCCATTCGTAAATGGGTATTAAAGTAAATAATATCTTTATTGGGCGATATTCCTTTATATTTGGAATATTGTCCTTTTTAAGATGTATGTAATAATGGCTTTAAGTCAGATAACTGCGAAAAAAGATTGATTTACAGCTGCCACTGGGAGTGAAATAACCTTGGAAACTAGAAAAGTCCGCTTATTTTATGAAAGCGGACTTAAAATTTTTGTAAAGAAATATGCATATTGTCTCTGCTGAATTTTTTCGTAAATATATTTGCAGATATCGAAGGGATATCTGCAATTTTATCAATATATCTGCCTTTTGTCTGATATATTGATAAATATAGGAGGGATCTATAAATGAATCAACCAATTGCGATCGTGACCGGTTCTTCAAGCGGGTTCGGGCTTTTAACTGTTCTGGAGCTGGCCCGGTCGGGTTTTCAGGTGATTGCGACAATGCGAAATCTCGAAAAAGGCAGCGATTTATTAAAACAGGCTAAAAACCAAAATCTCGAGGCGAACATTTCCATTCACGAGCTAGATGTGACATCCGAGACTTCGATTGAAAAATTAAGCACTTTTCTCAAAACGTTAGGCAGGGTGGATGTCCTTGTTAATAATGCGGGATATGCAGCTGGCGGTTTTGTCGAGGAGCTTCCCTTAGAGGAATACCGCAGGCAATTTGAGACAAATGTATTTGGCGTTATTGCTGTGACAAAAACCGTTCTTCCCTACATGAGAAGGCAAGGCAGTGGGAAGATTATTAATATGAGCAGTATTAGCGGCATCGTGGCATTTCCGGGGTTGTCTCCCTATTGTGCCTCAAAGCATGCGCTTGAGGGCTGGAGCGAAAGCCTACGTTTGGAAATGAAACCTTTTGGTGTTGATGTTATTTTGATAGAGCCAGGGTCATACAAAACAAGTATTTGGTCAACCGGCAGGCAGGTGACGCCTTCTCAGGAAGAATCCCCGTATTTCATACTAATGAAAAAACTGGAAGACTATATTTTAGCAGGGGAAGAGGGATTTGGCGATCCAAGGGAAGTAGCACAAAAAGTTGCGGAGATTTCTACAATGAAGGAGCCGAACTTTCGGTTTCCAATCGGGAAAGGAGTTAAACTGACGATTCGCTTAAAAAATTTAATCCCTTGGAAAAAATGGGAATCCCAAGTGATGAAAAATGTTAACAAAACAAAAAACTAGCAGCTTCAAGACTTTGCGCAAGCTCGCCGCATTCCCGACTAAACTGAATCATAGAAACAAGGTAGGAAGTTATGATTAATAAACATAAAGTTATTAGTTTCATCATTTTTTTTGCTTGGATTTATCAAGCCATTTTCACCCAAACAGTTAGAGCAGAGGAAAATGTTCAAATCAGACCTAGTTCTTTTTTTCATTATTTTATTGAAACTAAGTTATTTGGGAAGTATTTCAAACCAGTATCGATCAATCCAGACAGTAGCTATCAGATTTGTCTTGCCTTGGAAAATGCTGCCAGAGAGAGTCATCAAATTGTACCGGAGGTTGACCCGAAAACTATCGCAGTGAGTAATGAACCGATTAAGCTGTCGTTTGCTGGTGATGTTATGTTTGATTGGTCGGTGAAACAAACTGTGCGCCAAAAAGGGCCTGACTATCCGTTTGTCAACATTAAGCCAGAGCTAGCTTCCAGTGATGTAAATGTCGTGAATCTGGAAACGTCGATCACCACCGGAGGCAATAAGCAAGACAAACAATATACGTTTCGGTCTGATCCGCAAGCTTTGTCCGGTTTAAAAAATGCCGGATTCCAGCTGGTCAGCTTGGCCAACAATCATTCGTTGGACTTTGGGCAATCCGGATTTGCCGATACCATCGCCAATTTAAAAAAATACAGACTTGATTATGTCGGCGGTGGATTAAACAAGCAGGAAGCATACTCCGCAAGAACCTACATGATTAAAGGAAAAACGGTCAAAATTCTGGCGTTTTCCCGGGTTCTTCCCGAAGGTTCATGGGTCGCAACAGCTATAAAACCAGGGTTAGCAAGTGGCTATGACATTCACCTGATGGAAGAAACGATTCAAAACGAAAAAGCGGCCGCTGACCTACTATTTGTCTTTATTCATTGGGGAATTGAACGGAATCGTTCGCCGGAACCGTTCCAACGAGACTGGGCAAGGAACATGATTGACGCTGGAGCTGACGGAGTCATTGGCAGCCACCCCCATGTGCTCCAGGGGTTTGAATATTATAAAGGAAAGCCGATAGCCTATTCGTTAGGCAACTTCCTTTTTCCAAACTATGTTAGAGGAAACGCAGCGCAAACGGGTATTTTGCACTTAAATATCGAAAATGAGAAAATTGGCATGTCTTTTGTCCCGTTTCGAATTTACCAGGATCGAATCGTGCCGCAAACAGCTGCTGAAAAAAACTATGTTTGGCGGGAGCTGCAAGGTCTGTCGTTTGGTAGGCTGCAAATTCAAAATGGCTCAATTATCGGCTATTGACAGTAATATGTACCGCTTACAGAGGATCACTTCATCCTCTGTTTTTTGTCGAAAAAAGATATAGGAAAATAATGTAAGAGGGCGTTGAAACAAAGTTAAACATTTATTTCCAAAACTATTTTAATTAAACGGAGTATGGAAAAAGTTTTTTTAAAATAGGGAAATTTTAAAATGTTTGCAGGAATTTATGGGATATTCAGAGAATAATAGGAATAAGATTTTTATAAAGGAGGAGGTTAAAATGGAATTTAGAATAGTAGAAAAAGAAGAGTTAAAAGTAGTCGGTATTTCATGGAATGGCACTTATTCGCAAGCCAAAATCATCCCACGCCTTTTCGATATAATGGAGAAGCGTCTTGAGGAAGTGCCTTTTCAGACAAAAGATCCGGTACTGATAGCCCCATTTCATAGCAGGGAATCGGAATTTACCTATTATGTAACCACACCTGTGGAAGAGGTTAAAGAAGTCCCAGAAGGTATGGTTGGATTTTCAATTCCACGAAAATATTATGTTCGCACCACCCATCTGGGAGGGCCGGAAGAGGTTGAAAATACATACCTGCGTCTGTTCAATTGGATGGAGGAATATGGTTATGAACAGGATCACCAGGCATTAAGTCTTGAAATCTTCCCAAAACAGCAAAATGCCGCAGGAAACCTCCAGTTTGAAATCTATCTACCGATTAAGATGTATAAAAATAACTGACATGGAGTTTGATATAAAATAGACAGTGAATAAATGAATCGAAAAGATTGTGTCGAAATTTAGAAACTTAACGTGAATAAGAAAAAAAAGTCGAAAAAACATATACAAACAAGCAGACTTTTTCTATAATGACGTTGACAAGGAAATATTCGAAAAATAGGTGTTAAAAAAATCTTTCAAAAAGATTTTGCTTAAAAGGGAAGTTTGGTGAAAAACCAACGCGGTCCCGCCACTGTAAATGGGAGCTGCCTATATCATGTCACTGTCAATTTGATGGGAAGACATAGGAAGCGATGACCATAAGCCAGGAGACCTGCCTATTTTCTTACGCCAATAAACCTACGAGGATAGGGAGGTGTGGAAGACTGGAATGCTTTTACTGATTTTTGGTAAATGAATCTAATCATACCAACATCCTCCACAGATAGGAGGATGTTTTTTTGTGGAGATGCAAACGCAGTCTTGATTAGGGTGTAAGGTACGAATAGCGCTTGTCACAATTACTAGAAGGTGGGTACAGACATGAAAAAACTATATTCATTAATACTTGCATTCATATTGATTATAGGAGTTCTTGTGGGGTGTTCCGGAAACAAAGAACAAAGCAAAGAAGACAATAAAGCGAATAATGATCAAAAAACAGAGCAGGTCTCCTTTCCGGTGACCGTAAAAGATGGTTTAAAAAATGATGTTATTATCAAGAAAAAGCCGAAAAAAATTGTCTCTTTAATCCCAAGCAACACGGAAATCTCCTATGCTTTAGGGCTAGGAGATAAGATTGTCGGAGTTTCTGATTTTGATAATTATCCAAAAGAAGTGACGAAAAAAGAGAAAATCGGCGGTCAAGAAATTAACGTCGAGAAAATTATTTCTCTAAAGCCTGATTTGGTGCTGGCACATGCATCAACAGCCCTCAATTTTAAAGATGGTATTCAACAATTGAAAGATGCCGGGATTGCCGTTTTAGTTGTCAATGATGCGCAGAACTTCGAACAAGTTTTTGATTCCATCACCATGATTGGTAAAGCAACCGGTGAAGTCACGAAAGCAGACAAACTGGTGACTAGTATGAAAGATAAGCTGGCAAAGATCAAAGAAAAGGCAGCGGGAATCAAAGAGAAGAAAAAAGTATTAGTTGAAGTTGCGCCCGCTCCAGAAATTTATTCACCAGGCAACAAAACGTTCATGAATGAAATGTTAAAAGCGATTAACGCGGAAAACATTATAAGTGATCAAGACGGCTGGGTGAAGATTGATCAGGAAGCCATGATTAAACGTAATCCGGATGTCATTCTGACAACATATGGTTACTATGTAAAAAATCCGGTTCAGCAAGTGTTAGCGAGTAAGGGTTGGGAAAATGTCACAGCTGTGAAAACTAAACAAGTATACGATGTTGATTCAGACCGAGTAACCCGTACAGGACCAAGAATTATTGAAGGAGTAGAGGATCTTGCCAAGGCTGTCTATCCGGAAGTTTTTAAATAATAAAATAACAGCCTATTTACTCGCCGGCATCTTCTTATTGCTTGCCATTTTATTAGGAATTGCCATTGGAACTGTCTCTGTTCCAATCCCGATTATTATAAAAATCATCACCGGTAATTTATTTGGCACGCTCAGAGCGGAACATATCGATCCGATGTATTCAAGCATTGTCATGAATATCCGTTTGCCGAGAGTCATCTTATCGGGTCTTGTTGGCGCCTCCCTTGCGATTGCAGGGGCGGCCTTTCAAGGGCTGCTCCGAAACCCGTTGGCAGACCCGTATACACTAGGCGTTTCGTCCGGGGCATCGGTAGGGGCCGTCATCACCTTATTTTTCAACCTTACCATTCCTTTTGTTGGTGCTTTTACTTTGCCGTTATTCAGTATTGTATTTTCCTTTATTACGATTTTTTGTGTTCTGATGTTTGCTCGTAAAATTGAACGCTCGATGCGGGTAGAAACGATCATTCTGACCGGCATCATTTTTAGCTCGTTTTTAGGTGCCATGATATCGTTGATGATTGCTTTAACGGGCGATGAACTGAGGCAAATTATCGGCTGGCTACTTGGCAGCGTCTCGATGCGCGGCTGGGTATATATTAAAATTATCCTGCCATTTTTTATCATTGGCTCGATCATCCTTATCTTCAATGCCAAGGAACTTAACGCCATGTCTTTTGGCGAAGAACGGGCCCACCATCTTGGAGTGAACGTTCAAAAACGAAAGCTAATTGTCCTTTCGGCCGGTTCGATTTTAACTGGGGCGGCAGTTGCGGTGTCAGGCACCATCGGTTTTGTCGGCTTGGTGATTCCACATTTGACGAGGCTTATTTGGGGACCGGACCATAAACATTTGCTGCCATTATCGATTTTTATCGGCAGCGGCTTTTTAATCTTGGCTGATCTGGTTTCGCGGATAATTATCTCCCCAACTGAATTGCCGATTGGCGTCATTACTTCATTAATTGGTGCACCGGTGTTTGCTGTTATTTTACTGCAGAGAAAAAGAATCGAAAGAAGTGGTAAAAATGATGCTTAGCGTACAACATGTATCAGGCGGTTATTCAGGGAAAGCAGTATTAAAAGATATTACATTCGGAGTAGAAAAAGGGGAACTGTTCGGAATCCTCGGTCCAAATGGCAGCGGTAAAACAACCCTGCTGAAAATGCTTAGCGGAATTCTGCCGTTTCAAGCAGGAGAGATTTTGATTGATGACAAACGGCTCAAAGAATACAGTCCAAAACAGTTGGCGCAAAAGGTCGCTGTTCTTTCACAGCATTCTTCGCAATCCTTCTCCTATACGGTAAAGGAAACCGTCTCGCTTGGACGATATGCTCACCAACGAGGCTTGTTTCAGACATGGTCGGACGAGGATGAAGCGGTTGTTCAAAGAGTGATGCAGCATATCGGCGTCTCCACGTTACAAAACAAAAACATCCAAGAACTATCCGGCGGTGAAAAACAAAGGGTGTTTCTCGCCCAGGCATTGGCCCAGGAACCGGAAATCTTATTGTTAGATGAACCCACGAACCACCTGGATTTATCCTACCAAAAGGAATTATTCGACCTGCTCAAACAATGGACAACCGAGAATCATTTAACGGTAATATCGATTTTCCATGATTTAAACCTTGCTGGTCTTTATTGTGACCGCTTGCTTTTGCTCGAAAAAGGCGTTATCAAAGTCAATCGCGAACCTAATGAGGTATTAAGAGAAGAAACCATTCGCGCTGTCTATCGAACAAATATTCATAAATTCCCTCATCCAAAGGTGGCCGCCCCACAAATGGCGCTGCTGCCAGAACGGCAAAAATCAGCACAACTGGTTGTCATTCAAGAAGGTATGTTACAGCAAGCTGATGAATTAATCTTCTTGAAGTCCCCTGTGCCGTTAAGAACGATGTCCTCAGGTGTGATTGGTTCGGGAACTGGCTGGTATCAGGCTTTTGTTAACCGTCATGTTGATAAAGATTATAACTGCAGTGATTTTCGCCAAGATATGGCCGATTTCCTACGGAAAAACGGATTTGAACCATCTGAAACAGTTGGAATGATGACTGCCGTAACGCTTGAAGATGTCGAATATCAAGTTTTCGAAACTGATGGCTTTTCTCTCTTTGCCGTCGTGACCGCCGGTGTTGGAAATGCCGTTGATGCCTCCAAAAGCGAGCTGCACACATTTGAAATCGTGCCCGGGACGATTAATACATGGGTTTTTGTCAATGGTGACCTGAGCGAGGAAGCGTTTATTCAAAGTATTATGACGGCAACCGAAGCGAAAGTGAAGGCACTGCATGATTTACAGGTAGTCGATGAAGTGACGGGAACGATTGCAACCGGCACATCCACCGACAGCATTCTTGTGGCAGCAACGCAAACCGGCATGGCACTAGATTTTGCCGGAACGATCACCCCTTTAGGGAAAATGATTAGTAAAGCAGTTTATCAGTGTACAATAAAAGCCATTCAAAAATCGCAAAAGAGGAAAAAAGCATGTTCGGCTATCATTTAATTTCGATTACGATTGCTTATGTTATTGACAAGCTGATTGGTGACCCTCCAAATTGGCCGCATCCGGTCCGCTGGATGGGGACATTGATTGCATTTTTGGAGAAACGATGGAATCGGGGCCGTGCGAAAAAAAGCAAAGGTGTAGCCATGCTTGGTAGCGTTTTATTGATAAGTTTTACCATTACTTTATCTGTGGTTTTGGCCGCTTATACAATCCATCCGCTTGTCGGGATGATCGTCGAAGCCGTCATCATTGCCACCACTATTGCCGAAAAAAGCTTAAAGGAGGCCTCAATTGAGGTGTATCAGCCGTTAACAGCAGGCGACCTCACGGAAGCTCGGAAAAAGCTCTCCTATATTGTCGGCCGGGATACAGACAACCTGAACGAAGCGGAAATTGCCAGGGGAGCGATCGAAACGGTTGCGGAAAATACAAGTGATGGTGTCACAGCCCCGTTATTTTGGGCGTTGATTGGCGGTGCCCCGCTGGCGATGGTTTACCGGGCGGCTAATACATGTGATTCCATGGTGGGATATATGAATGAGCGCTATAAAGAGTTCGGTTGGGCGTCAGCGAAATGGGATGATCTTCTCAATTGGATTCCCAGCCGGTTAACTGGAATGATCATGCTGCTGGGCAACCGTCCCGAGAGCATGAGTTACAAGAAAGCGTGGTCGATTTTATTTCGTGATGCCAAAAGACACCCAAGTCCCAACAGCGGCTGGCTGGAGGCGGCTGTTGCCGTCATCTTAGGTATTCAGCTCGGCGGAAAGAATTATTATAAGGGTTACGCGTCAGATCGGGCAAAAATGGGGGAACCACTATCCCCGATTAAGGCCGATCATATTTTAAAGGTAAATGCGATACTGGCTAAAACCGCTCTGTTATTCATCCTAGTATTATGGCTTGGAGGTGGCAGCATTGAATTTTTTATTTCCTGATACTTCTCTAATATTCATCACTGGCGGAGTAAGGAGCGGCAAAAGCAGCTTTGCCGAAAGACTTGCCGAAAAAGTGGCAGTAGAAACAGGCGGGCAGCTTACCTATCTTGCCACTGGCATCGCTACCGATCCCGAAATGGCAGCCAGGATTACCAAGCATCAACGAGATCGCGAAACAGCGGAACTTCCATGGAAAACGCTGGAGCAAGCTATCCATATTGGGGACGTTGCTTCGTCAGTAAACGATCATGATATTATCCTGTTGGATTGTGTAACGACCCTCTTGAATAATGAATTATTTTATAAAAACCAAGCCTGGGATGCTGCTTTTTTAGCAACGGTAAAAGATAGGATTGTCAGCGGGATCTGCGCGATAAAAAACCGGGCAAAAGCGATGATTGTCGTCAGCAATGAAGTATTATACGAACCGTATTCTGCGAACGAACTTGTTTTTACATATGGGCACTTGCTGGGGCAAATTCACCAACAATTAGTTCAGCTTGCTGATCAGGCCTATTTAATTGAGGCAGGGGTACCGCTGATTATGAAATCAGCGGTACGACAATGAATCGATCAATGCTTTACGAGCAGCTTAAAAGATTCGCTTGGAGTGGTCGTTGCAACAACATCAAGTAACCTTAGTGAATGAACCAAACACCGATTAGTGAGGCAAGATATGATGAAATTTATCAGAGGCTTTTTGATAGGCGTTCAATTTTTTACAGCGATTCCAATCAGCAAACAATTTCCGATGGATGAAGACCACCTGAAACGAACGATTCAAGCTTTTCCACTGCTTGGATTAGGGCAGGGAATGATCTATTCCTTCCTATTATATATACTGATTGAAAATACACCTTTTTCCCATTTGGCTGCTGCTTTCCTGTTATGGTTGGTAACGATTATTTTGACAGGTGGCATCCATCTCGATGCCTGGATGGATGTCAGCGATGCCTATTTTTCCTATCAGGATCAAGCCAGAAGACTTGAAATAATGAAGGACCCGCGAATCGGAGCTTTTGGTGTTATTTCCGTCATGATTCTATTAAGCTGCAGGTTTTTGTTTATTTATGAGATCACCTTGAACCCTCACTTGTTAACTTATGTATTGATTGCTATCATTCCTTTTTTAAGTAAAACCATAATGGGTGTTCTGCTGCTGACCGTCAGGCCGGCAAGAGCAGAAGGTCTCGGGTATCTTTTTCAAAAGGCTGCTACTGCCAAAGCGTTGTGGCTTTATCCTGTTTATTTATTGGCTGCAGCTATTTTGTTTCCACGTGCTGCCATCCTAATTGTGCCTGCGACAGCCTGTTATTTGTTTGCACGGTTAAAGGTCGGCAAATGGTTTGGCGGGATTACTGGTGATGTATTAGGCGCAACGGTGGAAGGGACGGAGTTGATTCTATGGCTGACCGTGTGGTTATTGCATTATTTCGTCACGGTATAACCGAAGAAAATAAACGAAGGGCTTACTTGGGATGGAATGATTCGCCATTAGCGGCGGAGGCGAAAGAGAGCGTGGTACATGAAGAATATGATGCTTATTTTTCCAGTGATTTGGGCAGATGTATCGCCATGGCAAAACAATTATTTCCAGATAAGACACCCATCCTCCTTCAAGAACTAAGAGAAATGAACTTCGGTGAATGGCAAGGTAGGACGTATGAACAGTTGCATGATAATCGATTGTATCAACAATGGCTGTCAAATCCCTATCATTCCAGCCCGCCAAAGGGTGAGTCTTTTCAGCAGTTTGCCGATAGAATTGAAGCCGGTTGGAAGAAGATTGTTGAGTTTCTCCTGAACAATCGTATTCACAGTTGTGCGGTCATGACCCATGGTGGCGTTATTAAATATCTATTAGCTCATTATGCCCCGCAGCAACAGGAATTTTGGAATTGGAAGACACCGCATGATGTCGCGTTTAAATTCATTTTTTCAAAACAGGCGTTAAGGAGGGGTGAACGATGCACTTTGTTACAGGAGGTGCCTTTAACGGTAAAAGGTCATGGGTAAAGGAGAGATTTGCGAATGCCTGCTGGCTGTCCGCCTATGAAAATGCCCAATTGCCAACTAATTTAACTGATATTAACAGCGAATTGCTCGTTTTGGAGGGGATCGAGATGTGGCTTAAGGAATTATCATCACAATCTGATCCTGCCATTTGCCGCGATATTTGGCGGCACACATTGGCCCAATGGGAATCCTGGGAAAGAGCAAATTCCCAACGTCAATTAATCATCATTGGTACCGATATCACAAAAGGGATCGTTCCCATGGAAGAGGAAAACAGGCGCTGGCGTGACGTAACAGGCTGGGCCTATCAAGATTTGGCTATCATGGCAAAAACGGTAGATGTCATCTGGTACGGTATCAATCAAACTATTAAATAGAAACGGTCAACGTTTCGTTTGGAGGAACAAAAAATGAAAGAGAAGCTTACTGTGAAATTTCTCAGCTGGATCGCTATGTTTATTGCTTTATCTGCGGTTGGGGCTTCGATTAAGATTCCAGCAATTATTGGCAGTGTCGCTCTTGATGCTTTTCCGGCGTTATTAGCCGCGGCATTGTTGGGCGGTGTCCCTGGAGCAATCGTTGGGGCATTGGGGCATTTATTATCTGCGTTATTAGGCGGATTTCCATTAGGACCGCTGCACTTTGTGATTGCCATAGAAATGGCGATTTTATGCTGGCTGTTTGGGGGTATGTATGGCAAAAACCATAAGCTTCTGGCGGGTGTTGTTTTTGTGCTTTTGAATACGTTTGCAGCGCCGTTTCCATTTATTTTTCTTATTAGTAAGGCATTTTATATTTCGATGTTGCCATCGCTTGCGGTTGGTTCTATTTTGAATGCTGCGATTGCCCTGATTTTGATCCCGCGTCTCGTACCGTTTGTGGCTCACGGATTTACTAAAGGAGAAGCAAGACGATGAGAAATGCGCTCGCCATTCCCGTGGATAAACAGACGACCTTGATTATTGCCAGCGATAATAGCGGTGCCATTGGGATGAAAGCAAATGACCATGTTCGTGTGCCATATGAAACGGTATCCTATTATTCTTTTCGTGTCGCCGCAATGGAATGTATCAGTGCCGGCGGCGAGGTCATTTCGGTTGTGCTCCAAAATTTTTGCGGCAATGAAGCTTGGGAGCAACTGGTGAAAGGAATTAACAAAGGCCTTGAAGAACTGGGACTACAGGATGTTTCGATTACCGGCAGCACGGAAAGTAACTTTTCCTTACTCCAATCAGCAATCGGACTAATGGTGGTAGGAAAAAGGATGACTCAAAAAGGTAACGAAATCGATTCTGAGGGGGTAAATTTGGCGGTTGTGGGGATTCCTTTAGTTGGTCATGAAGTGATCGAACAGGAAGATCAGGTCGTTCCTTTATCCATTTTTCAAAAGGTAAGTAAGCTAAATAGAGTTATCACCTGGCCGGTCGGCTCCAAAGGGATCCTTTATGAGCTGCAGCAAATGTTACCCGACCTTGGTTTGACAGCGGAAAGGGTCAAAACCGCTATTGATGTGCATAAATCATCCGGTCCGGCTACATGTTTTCTCGCTGCATATCGGGATGGACAGGCTGAAGAACTTGCAAAGCTTGCGGGAAACTATCTCCATCCGATAACCATTAACGAGGCTTGATTCCATCTTTTAAAAAGTTTGGTAAAATAAACGAAATAGCACGCCTTTGGGCGTGCTATTTGCTTAATTGCTTCACTTTTTCCACGACGGAATCGACAGCTTCGCCAATGGTATAGACTATTTTATCTAACCCTTTCTTCCATTTTGGCGCTTGTTCTTTAATCGTGTTTCCGAGCTCTTGGGCATTCTTATTTAATTCTTGGCTGATTTTTTTGGCCTGATTCTGAAAACTGTTGGCCTGATTTGTTTTTCCGGCAAGCTGGGCATTAACAGAGACAACATCAAAATCTTTCTTGGGTAAATAGGCGGAGGAAGTCCGCATGATTTCTCGAAAAATCGGCACCACGTTTGCCGAACTTGAACTGGGCAAATAGTGCTGGCGGTCCGTCTGATCGAAGCCAATCCAAATGGCTCCGACAAGATTAGGGGTGTAGCCAACCATCCATTGATCCTTTGTTCCTGTTACGCCGCTAAAAGGCAGCTGTGTTGAGCCTGTTTTTCCGGCAAGCTGGATGCCGGGAATTTGGGCCCGTCTTCCGGTCCCGGATTCCACGACATTCAGGAGCATTGAGGTCATTTCATTTGCTACTTTTGTTGATGTAACCTTTGTGGTAACAGGCTTCCGTTCGGCAATCACATTGCCTGTCGGTCCAACAATTTTGGTAATCAAATGGCTTTCCTGTCGTTCGCCGCCATTCGGAAAGACAGAAAAGGCATTGGCCATTTGCATCGGAGATACCCCTTTGCTCATGCCGCCGAGGGCAATTGCCAGGTTTTTATCGTTTTTTTCCACTGGGATGCCGAACTTATCCAATTTGGCAAGACCTTTATTAAGGCCAACCTGGTCAAGCAGCCAAACGGCCGGAATATTAAGTGATTCCTCAAGCGCCTTGTACATCGGCACCTTTCCTTGGTAGGTCCTTGAGAAGTTTTCCGGCTTGTACTTACCGAATGTCATCGACTTATCCTCAAGCATCGACGAATATTTATAGCCATTTTCTAATGCCGCCGTATAGACAACCAGCGGTTTTATCGATGAGCCTGGCTGGACCCGCAATTGTGTCGCCCGATTAAAGCCGCGGAATATATGGTCACCGCGTCCGCCGACAAGGGCACGTGCGCCTCCTGTAGCAGGATCCATTAGGACAGCACCGCCCTGAACAATTTGTCCCCCCATTCCACGTGGGAATAAATAATTATTCGCGAAGACATTTTCGAGACCAGCCTGCAGGTTTTGGTCCATTTCTGTGTAAATCCGATACCCGCGTGTTAAAATTTCCTCCTGGGTCAGTCCATATTTGTAAATGGCCTCATTTAAAACGGCATCTGTATAGTATGGATATTTGCGTTTAATATAGCTGCCGCCACCATCTTTTAAGCGGATTTTTTCGCTTTTGGCTTCTTTATATTGCGCATTTGTAATCATGCCCAGCTCTTTCATTTTGGCCAGCACGACATTTCTACGCTTCATTGCCAAATCATAGTTATTATAAGGGTTCAGATAGTTTGGCGAGTGTAATAGGCCGGCTAGCATTGCTGCTTCACTAATGGTCACATCTTGAATATCTTTATCAAAATATTTCTTTGAAGCATTGGCGATCCCCCAAGCACCGCCGCCAAAATATACCTGATTTAAATACATTTGCAGAATTTCATTCTTTTTATAGACCTTCTCAATTTTTACCGCCAAAAATAATTCTTCCGCTTTCCGTTTATACGTGCGTTCCGGTGATAACAGAGCATTTTTTGTCAACTGCTGGGTAATCGTACTGCCGCCGCCGGTTATTCTACCGGCAAACAAGTTTCCGAAAAAGGCACGGGCCATTCCCTTGATATCAAACCCATTATGTTGGTAGAACCGCTCATCCTCGATGGCCACAACGGCATTAGGAATATATTTTGGCAGTTTGTCGATATTAACGCCTTTCGTTCTGTTGGTGGCAACATTGGTGGCGACGTCGCCGTCTTTATCATAAATGACCGTGGGCTGGCTTAAGCCTTGTTTTAATGATTGCACATTGGCGCGTGTTGCCAGCCAGGCAAAATAAAGAATGGTCACTAAGACAACAACCAGAACAATTAATAATAGAATCTGTGTTAAATGTCGTTTTTTCCAAAAACGAACAATGAATTCCCATATCGGACGTAATTTTTCCATTGTATCTCCTTACCTTAAGACGGATTTTTGCTTTCTATATTATAAATTTTCTTTACGAAAAAGACCAATCAAAACCATCTTTCAAAACCAAAACGGCATTGAGGAAAATTTTCAAAAAAGCTGGAGGTGAAATGGCGGTTATGATCGTCTAAAAGGGTGTATCAGGAAAAATCAGGAGGTAGACATGATTACAATCAAAAATTTAAGTCATGAATTTGTTATTGGGAAGAAAGGAAGACAAACGATTATTCCAGTTTTAAAAAATATTTCATTTACCGTAAATGAAGGGGAAATCGTTACGATTGTCGGCCGCAGCGGTTCGGGAAAATCGACGCTGCTCAACCTCATTAGTGGGTTTATTCGTCCTAAAGAAGGGGAAATCTGGATGAACGGCGTGAAGGTTTCCGATTTAAATGAGGCTAAATTTGCTGATTTCCGGATTCATCATCTCGGCTTTATTTTTCAAAGCTTTCAATTAATACCTAGTATGACGGCCTTTCAAAATGTGGAGCTGCCGTTACTATTAAAAGGAGTCAGCGAACGAAACCGTAGGCAGCAAACTGAGGAAATGCTGGAAAGAGTTGGGTTGTTGGATTATCAGGATCACTATCCGGGGGAACTTTCGGGTGGACAGCAGCAGCGGGTCAGTATCGCCCGGGCTTTAATTGTTAATCCGCCCATCATCCTTGCCGACGAGCCGACAGGCAGCCTCGATAGTGAAACGGAAGCGGAATTATTGGAATTTATTAAGGATTTAAACCGGGATCTGGGGATTACGTTTCTAATTATCACCCATGATGAGAAGGTGGCCGAAATTGGCAATCGGACAATTGAATTAAGAGATGGCCAGGTTGTGGAAGGGATAGTGTTAGCGTGAAATTAGGAGATCAATTTCGCTTTGTCCGGCAAAATATGAAGAAAAATAAAACTCGGGTCTTCATGACGATCTTGGCTACAGCGATGGGCTGTGCTTTCCTGATTGTTCTTGCCTCAGTAGGATTTGGCTTGCAGAAATCGGTCGTGAAAGAGATAACTGAACAGCGGATTGTCACACAAATTGACGTCCACGGTAAGGAACTAAAAGATGGCGGCTTTCGCCCAATTACTGATAAAGATATTGCCACGTTTGAAAAGATAAAAGATGTCAAAGCGGTAACCAGAAGGAATATGCTGCAACAGGACGGGATTTATTCAATTGGACGTTATCAAGCAGGGACAGAAACGTACGTGACCGATTTCCCTTCCGAAGTGAAAGCCGGCTTTGAACTGTCAGCCGGACATTTACCAAAAGCTGATAATGAAATAGTCGTAGGTTATGATTTTCCTTTCGTTCTGGGGACAAAGGAAGAAGTCGAAGATTTGTATGATAACAAGGGTCATGTAAAGAAAAAGTATCGTTATCCGGAAAATTTGCTTGGTAAAGAATTATCCCTCACTGTGAAACAATTGAAAAAGGGCAAGGAAGAAGAGAAAAAGCTGAAGCTTACCGTTGTCGGAATTGGCAAGAAGCCAACAAAGGATTGGATGCAGGACCGAAGTGTTTTCATTTCCAAAAAAGTCCTAAATGAGATTGAGAGTTTTACCAAGACACCGCGGGGAATGCTCTTGGGACCCAATGATTCGCCGCCGGAAAAGCTTAACGTCAAAGAGGACAATTATGATGAGGTAAAAATTTATGCAAAAAATATGGAAGCTGTTCAAAAGATTGTCGACCAATTAAAAGATAAAAATTATCCAACCTATTCTGTTGTCAATGAATTAAAGGAAGTCAATATGATGTTTACGATCGCCAAAGCTGGACTCATTTTTATCGGTACGATTGCGATATTAATTGCTTCCATTGGAATCTATAATACGATGACGATGGCCGTGACCGAGAGATCTCCTGATATCGGCATCATGAAAGCGATTGGGGCAAATCCAAAAACGATCAAGCAGATCTTCCTGCTTGAGAGCAGCTATATTGGTTTAATTGGTGCTTGTATCGGTACCGCCGTCTCCTATGGGATTAGTTATGCGGTTAATTTTATCATCCCATTGATTATTAAACAGGCTTTTGGCAAGGAACTGCCGGCAGGGCTGACCTTTAGTGACATTCCGTTGATCCTGCCAATTATTTGTATTGTCATTTGCTTTGCGGTGACTCTTCTTTCTGGATACCGGCCGGCACAGCGGGCAACAAGAGTCGATGTGTTAAAAGCAATGCGTAGAGAAGTGTAAAGAGCAAAATCAGGTTCCAAGGACAGAGACAGTGTCCGGGTGATGAACGATTAAAACCAACTTAGCAGGGAATAATGGTCATGCATTTGAGGACTTTGGAATAGGATGAAATAACCTTGTAAAAAGGAGAGTTCCTCAAATGTGGTATTGGATCTCAATGATCGCTTTGGCAATGATCCTATTAGCAGTATTGGAAGAACTAGTCTACTATTTTTGGAATCGATACCTTTACGGAAAAAAGCAAACAGGAAAGATAGGTTGGATTCTAAGAAGCTTAACTCGGCTCTCAAAATTAGAAAAGAGTCGCCTAGAGGAAACAAAGGAAACGATAACCAATGAAACAGACTCGCCATAACGGCGAGTTTTCATTTTTGTTTCTTTTTTACAAACTGAACAACGGTTTTCACAAGATAAACAACCGCAAAAATGCTCAATATCACGATTGCTGTTATTTCATTTACTTTAAAGGGCTGTAATTGTTTCTGTACTATCACCCTTGGACTGTACCCTAATGCTAAATCCAATAAGATGATCAGGACGAACATGGAGGAAGCTAAAAGAGATAGCACTAAAAAATTTTTCACCATCTTCTCTCCTTTGAAAAATTTACTATATCGTTTCAATCAATAAGGCTGTTGTTCATGATTCCCTCTTATTTAAATGATGTTTGGATAAAAGAAGCCCTTTTGGATAACATAACCAAAACAAGGCTTGTTTAAAAAGTGGGGCGGTTTGTATGTCCATTTTATCCAAACTGTTGAAAAAGAAACATTCAAGGAAAAAAAATGATAATTACCGGCAAAAACAGGATCCTGCCTCTCCTGCTGAACTGTTGATTCAGAGAGAATATCAGGATAATCTCGCACGGATGAAACGGGAGCTGGGCAATAGTACAGATCTGGTGGTAAGGGAAATTAAAATCGGCCAAAATCAAGGTGCGCTTGTTTTTATTGATGGACTTGTTGATGCGAAGACGATCAGTGAATTTGTCGTTGAAACCATGATGGACAAAAACATTCCTAACGAAAATTTTGACATATTTCAATATGCTCTCAACAAAACGATCGCCTTGGGATCAGTTAAAACGATTACCAACTGGAACGAGCTGTATGATTTATTATTATCGGGTTGTACGATTATTTTCCTCAACGGCTACAATAAAGCCATTTGCGGAGAAACAAAAGGCTTTGAAAAGCGTTCGATTGATGAACCTTCTCAACAATTATCGATCCGTGGTCCGAAGGATTCTTTTACAGAAACACTGAGGGTGAATACCGCTTTAATCAGGAGGCGAATCAAAAGCCCCAATCTTTGGATAGACTCGATGAAAATTGGCAGGGTTGCGCAAACGGATGTTGCGATTATGTATATTAAGGGAATTGCCGATGACAAGATTGTTCAGGAAGTGAAAACAAGATTAAATCGAATTGACATTGATGCTGTCATTGACTCCGGTTATATCGAACAGTTGATTGAGGATGAAACCTTTACTTCCTTTCCAACTACCTACCATACCGAAAGACCTGATGTCGTGTCTTCCCAGCTGCTAGAAGGCAGAATCGCCATCGTATCAGACGGAAGTCCATATGTGCTGACAGTGCCGGCTATTTTTGTGCAATTTTTTCAAGCCCCTGATGATTACTATTCTCGGTTCGATTTGTCAACGAGTATACGGTTTTTAAGGATTATAGCTTTTTTTATATCTTTGATTGGGCCATCATTATATATCGCTGCCACAACCTATCATCAAGAGATTATCCCGACAACGCTGGTGATAGCAATTGCGGCGCAAAGGGAAAATGTGCCGTTTCCCGCTTTTTTCGAGGCGTTGATTATGGAGATAACATTTGAGATTTTGCGGGAGGCTGGTTTACGTCTGCCTAGGGCCGTTGGCCAAGCAGTTTCGATCGTTGGTGCCCTTGTTATTGGCCAAGCAGCCGTTCAGGCGAGCATCGTCTCACCGCTGATGGTCATCGTTGTATCGATTACGGCAATCGCTAATTTCTCGACACCAGTATTTGCCATGGCGATTTCTGCTCGGCTGCTTCGGTTTGCCTTGATGTTATTGGCAGCATTTATTGGCCTTTTTGGGATCATGATCGGCTTAATGTTAATGGCGATTCATTTATGTTCATTGCGGTCATTTGGAGTTCCGTATATGTCCCCGCTGGCACCGTATAATCGAGAAGATCAGCAGGATGTATTCATTCGTTATCCACTCTGGGCATTCAAAAATCGACCGAAATATATAAGCGAAGGTAATAGGATCAGAACCGGAGAGAATCAAAAACCGAAACCGCCAAAACAAAGTAAAGCCAGTAAGCCGCATAGTGGGGAAGGGAATCAGGAATGATTAAGAGGTGTGCTGTTTTATTGCTGTTTATTACCACGATCCCATTGCTTGGAGGGTGCTGGGATCAGAAAGAATTAACGGATTTAGCCTTTGTCACAGCAATGGGTATAGATAAAGGAACAGGGGGGGCTGCTTATAATATTTCCTATCAAGTGGTCATTCCGGCAAATGTCGCCTCTGGGACAATGGGCGGCAGCGGCGGTCAGGGGCCAACCATTGAGGTTTACAATAGTAAGGGAAATACGTTAACCGAGGCTACCAGAGAAATGAAAAAGCAGGTACCCAGAAGGCTTTATTTTGCTCATACCGGGATAATAGTTATCGATGAGGATGTAGCACGGAAGGGAATCATGAGGTTATTGGACCCATTAGACAGGGATGTACAATTTCGTACCACGACACTTGTCACCGTTGCCAAGGATTATAAAGCGATTGATCTCATTTCTACACTTGCCAATCTTGATAAGATCCCAATGAATAAAATAATCAAGACTCTAGAAGTGGCGGAATCAGTATTAGGCGAAAGTATTCAAGTGACGGTTGATGATATCATGTTAAATATAACCAATCCAGGAAAAGAGGCTGTGGCTAGTGTGTATACGATGAAAGGTAATCCCAAAAAAGGAATCTCGCAGGACAACATTAAATATACGCGCCCTCCCGCGGTGCTGAAAGCGGATGGAATTGCCGTTTTTAAAGAAGGAAAATTAGTGGGGTATCTTGAAGGGGAAAGCGCCCGAGGCGCGGTTTGGCTTTTTAACAAAATGAAGGAAACATATATAAACTTTGGAATTAAAGGGGAAAATAACGCAGTCAGTATCATCCCCTTTAAATCAAAGGTCAAAACCGCGATAACCGTAAAAAATGGACAGCCGGTTGCCAACATTAACATAATGTCTATTTTCAGACTTAGTGAAATAAATACTAAATACAATATCAATGATCCAGGTCAAATCGAGAAACTGGAGAAAAAAGCAGCGGCACAAATCAAGAAAGAAGTAGTATCATCGATTCGCACTGCCCAAAAATATAAATCCGATATATTTGGGTTTGGCGAACAAATGTACCGCAGTAATCCGCAACAGTGGAAGAATTTCAAAACGGATTGGAACAGTATGTTTGCCGTGATGGATTTTCACGTCAACGTAAACGCTTATTATCGTGAATCAGGTTTAAAGGGAAATCCATTTTGGAACGACACTGAAAAATAAAAAGGAGGAAGGTGCAATCGAAAGGGCAAGAATTAACGCGAAACAACTATTTGTGTTAGTCGTGTTATTTGAAATGGGCAGCGCGATGCTGGTTGGCTTTCCACTTTCTCTGAAGCAGGATGCATGGATCGGATTATTAATGGCGACTGCATTAGGGGTATTACTCTTCTTCATTTACTATCATTTGTATAAAATGTATCCGGATCTCCCTTTAACAAGTTATCTCCAAGAAATTGTCGGTAAATGGATAGGCCGGATACTTGGATATTTATATATCCTTTATTTTACCTATCTGGCTGCAAGAGTTTTAAGAGACTTTGGAGAATTATTAACCTCGACCATCTATACGAATACGCCTCTGTTTGTTTTGTTGACCTTATCAATGATCATTTGTGCCTATGCGATTCAAAAGGGTTTTGAAGTAATCGCCAGGGTTGGGGAATTGTTTTTTGTGGTCGTATACATACTGGCTGTAGTTGGATTTACGCTTATTATTATTTCCAAGCTTATTCATCTGGAATATTTGCGACCAATGCTGGAACATGGCTGGGGTCCGATCATCAAAACAGTCCTTAAAGAAACGATAACCTTTCCATTTGGAGAAATGGTCGTCTTTACAGTGCTTTTGCCCTATTTAAACCAGCCAAAAAAAGTGAAACAGGTTTGCATTTGGGGCATCATCCTCAGTGGTATAAATCTCTCGATTGCGGCAGTCATCAATATCGCCACTTTGGGGGTGGATTTATTTATCCGCTCCCCTTATCCGCTGCTGACAACGATTAGTAAGATCCAGCTGGCCAATTTCATTGAGCGTCTCGATGTCTTGTTCATGGTTTATTTAATGATTGGCGGGGTTATAAAAACGACCATTTTTTATTATGCAGCTGTGATTGGAACAGCGGACTTATTCAACTTTAAGGATTATCGAAAATTAACCTTTCCGATTGGCGTTATCATCCTAGTATGCTCGATGATGATTGCTACTAACTATACTGAACATATAAAAGAAGGCCTGGAAATTGTTCCTATTTATCTTCATTGGCCGATGCAAATGATCATTCCCAGTTTGCTTTTGCTGATCGGATGGATTCGTAAGTATAGTAAACAAACAAAAGCGGCTTCCGCCCAAACTAATTCTTAGGAGATCCGTTTCCCGAGAATCAGCAGATCCCGCTCGATTTTCATCTAATTCTGCCACTTTCGGGAGATGGGCCCATTTTTCAAAACCAAAGCTCGAAAAAAGTTTTAGACTTGGCTGGTTATGGGAAAAAATAAACCCGAGTAATGTCTTGATTTGCAGCTGAGGACAGGTGTCAATCGCTTTTTCGATGAAGGTGCGGCCCAATCCTTTGCCGCGAAAGTCTTCGTGCAGGTATATGCTGATTTCTGCCGTGCCATTGTATGCCGGTCGTCCATAAAACGATTGAAAACTGAGCCAGCCGCAAATCACTCCCTGCTCATCTTCGATGACCCATAAAGGACGGAAGGAAGGGGAATGCTGGTGAAACCAGGGGATTCTGCTTTCCACACTGACGGGTTCCAGATCGGCCGTCACCATTCTGCCAGCGATCGTCGAATTGTAAATCGCTACGATGTCCGGTAAATCACTGATATTGGCATCTCTAACTGGATACATTTGTTCATCCTCATTCCCTAAACAAGTCTTTTTACTAGATTTCATGATAAACTTCATGCTGAATAAAATCAATATCAGAAAACAGAAAAAACCTTCTCCCGGGTCAATGGGAAAAGGTTTTTTCTTCCGCTTAGAAGTCAGCATTACTGACTTCTATCAATCGTTTCGCGCCTATCCCTTACCAGCGATGGGCTTTGGCATTACTCCTTAAGATGATGGTGCTTTGCGATCTTTGCGTTTGACCATTCACCTGTGACTTTTGCCGTTTTGGCCTTGTCCATGTGTGGTGAAATAGCTCTGAGTGGGAATCTAGACGCTCTCTATAGCTCATCAAATCACCTCAAGCTTAGGATTTTTGAAACGATGATATTCAAGACGAATATCATTTTTAGCTTTTGACAGTTCATTGATAATTAGTCAATAAAATAAGAATTTCCTTTTAAGACATGAAAAATGACGTACTTGTCAACTCGATCAGCTGGTCTTTTTTCAGATTATTGAGTATTTCTTAGAATGACCACATTCACCCTGCGGTTCGCTTGTCGATGTGTCGGTGTATCGTTTTTATAGAGGGGTCTGTATTCTCCATAACCGACAAACTGCAGCCGGCTTTTGGCGATTTTATGTGATTCAAAATAATGAAGCACACTGACTGCTCTTGCCGAAGAAAGCTCCCAGTTAGACGGATATTTCGGATTCTGTATCGGAACATTATCTGTATGTCCTTCGATACTGATTGGATTCGACATGGTTTTAATCAGTTTGACAAAGGAATTTAATGTGTTATAAGAACTCTTTTTTAAATCCGCTTTCCCAGGGTCAAACAAGACGACCTCTTTAAAGGTGATCTCGACACCCCGTTTTGTGTCTTGAATGGTGACATTTGCCTGTAAATGATTCCGATCGATGAAGTTTTGCAGTCTATTCTTCAGATCCAAAAGCTCACGATCTTCTTTCGTCAAAGCAGGTGCTGGCTTTGCTTTTTGCTGATTCAAATTTTTCTCTGAAATTGGATTCTTTGGGATGTTAACCGTGAGCCCGACGTTAGTATCATCAATTCTTGTGCCCGTCAGTTCTGATTTGAAGGATTCCATAATCGACATGAACTTTTGCTTATCGACAACACTGGAAGCAAATAAGACAATAAACAAAGCTAACAATAATGTAAGGATATCGGCATAAGGGATCAGCCAAGATTCACTGATACGCTCATCTTCTTCTTCAAACTGTCTACGCCGTTTTCCCATAGGTCTTTTCCTCGATTTTCTTTTCATATTTGATTCGTTCTTTCGGTGACAGGTGGGCAGTTAATTTCTTTTCAATCGCGCTTGGCGATAGCCCTTGAGAAATGGCCAATAATCCTTCAATCATTAATAATTTTAATTCCTGTTCCTTTTTGGAAATCCGTTTTAGTTTGTTGGCAATCGGGTGCCAGAGAACATATCCGGAAAAAATCCCTAACAATGTAGCAACGAAGGCTGCGGAGATGGAATGTCCCAATTTATCGACATCATTTAAATTCCCCAGGGAGGCGACAAGACCGATAACCGCTCCCAAAACCCCCAGCGTCGGGGCATAGGTCCCTGCTTGGGTAAAGATTAACGCACCGGTTTTATGACGTTTATCAATGGCGCTTACTTCATCCAATAGGACTTCTTCAATAAAATCATAATCATAACCGTCGATGATCATTTCATATCCTCTTTTTAAAAATGGATCCTTAATATTATTCGTCATTTCCTCAAGCGCCAGGATCCCTTCCCTTTTCGCAATTCCTGCAAATTCGATGAAGGAAGATATCTGTTCGGCCTTGGAAGGCTGTTTGGGTTCGAAAAAAGCAATCTTTAACAGAACCGGAAACTTTTTAAGTTCACTAAATGGGAATGCAATCAAAATAGCAGCGGTAGTACCGCCAAAAATAACCAAATATGCAGCCGGATTCGCCAATGCCGTAATAGAAGCACCTTTCATAACCATCCCAAATCCAATTGCCAGTAATGCCAAAATAATCCCAAAAATACTAGACATTTCTTTCTCCTTCTAGGCAAAAAATATAAAAGATATATATTTATTGTACGTCAATTAGGCATCATTCGACAATATCCTTTTTCGATAATCAAAAATTTTTGATTGTATTTTACAATAAATATAAAAATTTTTCCGAAATTTAAATGAAAAGAAGCAAGTGATACAGTATAATATAGGCTGTTAGAATCAGAAGAAAAACATTATCGAAAATCTTTAGTCAAAATCAAGTAATTTAGAAGTCTAGAAAAACACGAAGGGGAAGTATAAAGGTGATAATATGTTAGATTATGGACTAGTGAGATTAAGCCAAATGATTTATGACTATTGCGGACTGAATTACAAGGATCGGCTTCCCTCACTGAAAGAAAAAATTTCCAAACGGGTTTCAGAACTGGGACTTACCTATGACAACTATTGCCTGTACATCCATAGAAATCCTACGGAATGGGATGTTGTTGTAGAGATCTTAACGATTAATGAAACCTATTTTTACCGGGAAGAAAATCAATTAGTGGAATGCTGCACGACCATCCTGCCAGAATTGAAAAAAATAATCCGAAACCGTCCGCTGAGAATTTGGAGCGCAGCTTGTTCAACTGGCGAAGAACCTTATACACTGGCCATGCTGATTTACGAAACAGGCTTGTTTCCTCCCGGGACAATTGAGATAATAGGAACGGATATCAATAAAAAGGTTATTCAAAAAGCCGAACAAGGTTGGTATCCATTAACCTCATTTGCATTTCGAAGAATCCCGGAAAATCTCTTAAAAAAATATTTTGATATTGAAAACGGAGGTTATCAAGTAAAGTCATTTATTAAAAAAATGGTCCGTTTTCAGGAGCTTAATCTGTTAAACGACAATAAAATGGGTCAACTGGGCGAAGTAGATATTATCTTCTGCCGAAATGTTTTGATTTATTTTGATCAAGAAACAATCAAGAAAGTGATTCGCGGCCTTCATCGCAATTTAGCAAAGGGCGGTTATTTGTTTCTGGGCCATGCCGAATCCATAACTGACTTGAATTTAGGGTTTCAAAAAGTGGATGCAGCTAGAACTTTTTATTATCGAAAGGAACCAGATCAGGATGAAACAGTACGGTGTATTAGTAGTTGATGACTCCGCCTTTATGAGAAGGGCTGTTAGCCAATTGCTGGAGGAAGATCCCCAATTTACTGTTGTCGGCATTGCACGCAATGGAATGGAAGCAATCGAGAAAGTGCAACGGTTAAAGCCTGACCTAGTAACAATGGATGTTGAAATGCCGGAAATGGATGGATTAGCAGCGTTAAAGGAAATAATGAAAAAATCGCCCGTTCCGGTTGTCATGATTAGTTCTCATACTGGTGAAGGGGCCGAAGTAACATTACAGGCTCTTGAGCTGGGGGCGGTTGATTTCTTTTTAAAGGATCATTTATTAAAGAACCCGGACGAACATGAGCATGCCCATCATGATTTTATTCAGCGCTTAAAAGGGATCGTAAAAGGCAGACTGCCAAATGTTACAGTGACTCAACAGCCACGGGAGAAAAAAGAACGAAAACTCAAACCTCGTAAAATAGAACTTGTTTTTATCGGATGCTCTACTGGTGGTCCTGGAGCATTACAAAAAATCCTGCCATGTTTTCCGGCGGATTTTCCAATTCCGATTGTAGTCGCTCAGCATATGCCGCCAAGTTTTACCAAACCATTGGCTGATCGGTTTAACACCTTATGCAATTTGAATGTGAGAGAGGCCGAAAACGGGATAGAAATAAAGCCCGGGACCATCTATATTGCACCATCGGGCTATCAAACCCGCTTTAAAAAGAGTGATAATGGTTCGATCAAGCTGGATATAGACAACCAATCAGATGAGCAGGCACTATATAAGCCTTCGATCGACATTTCGCTGAGTTCTGCTGCCCCGATTTACGGCGATCGTTTATTGGCGGTGATTTTAACGGGAATGGGCGCGGATGGGATGCAGGGATGCGGCTTAGTAAAAAAGCACCACGGAACGGTGCTAGTTGAGGCTGAAGAATCATGTGTTGTTTACGGCATGCCAAAAGCGGTTTTTGAAGCCGGCTATGCAGACGGTCAATATGAGATTACAAAAATGTACCACAAAATCATTACATTTTTATAAGTAAGGGGTAGTGTTTTATACATTACCTCTTTTTAGTATAATCAAAAAGTCGAATTTTTGCTAAAAACGGAAACCGAATTATGTCGAATTATAAAAAATATAATGACTGTAAATGGTATTTCGTTTATAATGTAATGGAATTAAGCTAGTTTTCCCAAGAATAAGGAGGTAAATTGTTTGGACGCCGTTCAAATCTCAATCAAAATAAATCAAACAAAGCAATCTGATGGTGGAAAACAAAAGTCAAACATACTAACTGAGGCACCAACAATTCCTTTTAATCAGATACTAGCGATGTTTAATAATCCTAGTCAAACATCCGAAACAGAAGTCCAGCAGGCAGGAGAAACCGCAAACAAGTCATTAGGGAAATCCAATGAAAACCCACTGGATTTACTAAAACTTAGTTCGGATGGAGACGATCAAACCAATTCTGATTTAACCGTCTTGGCGGTCCCATTTTATCAAGGCCAACCTTTGGCGCCAATGATCGTCGGTGATTCAAATAAAGCAGAACCTGCAGTACCGGAAGAGGGAATGCTTGGCCAAGGTACGATGGAAAACAGCAATGATTGGTTGCAAGTGGTACATACTCAAGGAGAAGCTGCCGACCTCTCAAAGACATCGCTTTCAATCACCGATTTAGCAGCAGAGAATAAAACCGGTGATGGTCTGGATAAGCCTCAAGCAGGTATCGAAAATACCAACAAAGAAGATATTTTTGCAGAACTTCTGAACAAAAATGTAACTCAAAACATTCAGGAAGCGGGCAAGGGAGATTTTGATCAGAATCGGGTTCAACTGGCTGTTGATTCTTTTCCTGAATTTGTTGCACAACTCAGTGATTTGATAAGTCAAAATTTAAGATCGGTCAATGGGGCAAATGAGAAGAACAGCTTAACTGTTTTGGCTGATTTGAAAAGTATCGGAAAGATCAACATTGAAATCAGTTCACTGCCAGGACCGGCTGCACTGGAACTTACAGTGGATCCAGCCTCAGCAAAGGAAATGCTGCAAAGTCAGCTGCAACGTCTGGAACAAGCCGTTCAGCAAAGCGGCTTAGTAGTGAAAAAAATCGAAATTGTTGACCATCCGTCAGCCCCGTTTTTAGAACCAACATTAAGCAGTAATCAGGCAGATAATACTGCTGAAATGAACGGACCGGTTAATCAAGGTACACTGCATTCACAGACCATGGGCTTGAATCATAAGTCGATGAGCGGGCAGCCTCGCCCTGTTTTATCGATTCATGATTTTACTCCGGAGGTAAGCAGCTGGATTGCTAAAAATATTGGAAGTTCTCAAGGACAAAATACAGCTAAAGAAGTTAAATTCCTATTATCTCCTGAACATTTGGGCCAGATGGAGGTCAAACTTACCACCACGGGTGGTCAGGTTTCAGCCCAAATCATAACAGACACGATACAGGCCAAAGAAATCTTGAGCGGTCAACTTCATACTTTGAAACAGGCATTACAGCAGCAGGGATTGATGCTGCAAAAACTGGAAGTCATTCAGCAGCCGGCTGGAATACTAAATCAAGCACAACTTAACCAATCATTTTCACAAGGCGGCTTTCACTCGTCTCCGGAGCATCGTTCCGGGCAATCAGCCAAAAATGACGCTAAAAAGCCTAAGGAAAACGGACAAATGGAAATCGACATGGACACACCTTTGACGACATATCAAGGAGCTGTTCAGAGAACCAGTTCCAACATTGATTTCACTGCCTAGGAAGGAGACGGTGTGAATGAGTAATTGGGTGGATATCACAAGTCAAACAAAGACTAACTCAGTTTTTAATAACGTGAAGCCTTATGAACAACAAAGTTCGTTAGGCAAGGATGACTTTCTCAAAATTCTTGTAACGCAGTTGTCAAACCAGGATCCGACTAATCCGTTGCAGGATAAGGATTTTATTGCCCAGATGGCTACCTTCAGTTCACTTGAACAAATGACCAATCTAAATAAAGCGTTTGAACAGTTTTCTTCGCGCCAGCTGAGCCAGTATGCTTCGGTTATCGGTAAGGAAATCAGCTGGACGGACCAAGCTTCCGGTACGACGAAGAACGGTGTTGTAGAAGGCGTTTCTGCAGAAAATAGCAGCTATTACTATAAGGTGGGAAATGAAAAAATCCCCATGGACAAGGTCATTGAAATCAAGCAAATACCAACGGATTCCAAATAAAACTCAACCAAAAGCCTAAAGAATGAGGAGGAACAAAAATGTTAAAATCGTTATACTCTGGTGTATCTGGTATGAAAGGGTTTCAAACTAAGCTTGATGTTATTGGAAATAACGTCGCGAACGTTAATACAGTTGGATTCAAAAAAGGACGCGTCGTGTTTCAAGACTTGCTGAACCAAACCTTGTCTGGCGGTACGACAGCTAATAACCAGCGTGGCGGGATCAATCCGCAGCAGGTCGGACTAGGTTCAAAGATCGCTACAATCGACACGATCCATACCCCCGGAAGCCCGATGACCACCAATGTCGGTACAGATTTAGCGATTGATGGGGATGCGTTTTTCGTCGTTTCACCGGATGGAGATGATACAAATAAATTTCTTACAAAGGCCGGAAATTTCACCCTTGATGGACAAGGAAGATTAGTAGATTCCAATGGTAACTTTGTTTTGGGAGTTGCAAACGGTGTCGCAATGCCAATTAAAATCGCAACAGACGAAGTGGCTGGCAAAAAATTCACATCCTATTCTATTGATTCTGACGGTTATATCAATGTAGTGGATAAGGATGGGAAAATTGGTAAATTGGCTTATGATGGTAGTAAGTATTTTTTGAATAATCCGAATCAAGCAGGTTATGATGAAACGAAAAATCTTTCAATCGCCACCAGTGTCGTCCAAAATCCTGCTGGTTTAAAAAAGGTGGGTAATTCCTTGTTCGAGGTAACCGGAAACGCCGGAACAAATGATTTTGGACGTATTAAGGATAATGCCGGTGGTGAAATTTATTCTGGTGTGCTCGAAATGTCCAACGTCGATTTAACAGAAGAATTTACCGAAATGATCATCGCACAGCGGGGCTTCCAAGCGAATGCCAGAACGATTACGACATCAGATTCTATTTTAGAAGAAATTGTGAACTTAAAACGATAAGATCATCGTTAGCTGGACGAAACTATTTTTCCTAAAAAAGCAGAAGGAGGCAAAAGAGTCATTTTGCATATGACTCTTTCACTCTTTCTAGGCAATGGCTGATATATGGATTTTCAGTCCATAACTCAGGGAAGAGTTAGGGGGATGCCCTTTGGCAGATGTATTATCGCAACAAGAAATCGATGCCCTTTTATCTGCCTTAAATAGCGGCGAATTGGAGGCATCTGATGTTAGCGAAAAAAATCAAAAAGTAAAAGTATATGATTTCAAACATGCGATGAGGTACTCAAAGGAACAATTGCGCAGTATTACAAGAATCCATGAGAACTTTACGCGGCTTTTAACATCATATCTTTCAGCGCAATTAAGAACTTTTATTCAAATTGACATTGACTTGGTAGAACAAGTAAACTATCAAGAATTTATTGCTTCAATCCCATCAAAAACCATTTTGAACATTTTTGATGTTCAGCCGATGAATGGGAAAATGGTGATTGAAATCAATCCACAGGTCGCCTATGCAGTATTGGAACGATTGCTGGGTGGCGGTCAAGGAGATCCGACTGCACGCGACGGCGGATTGACAGAAATTGAAACGATATTGATTCAGAAGGTCTTTTCCAAGGCGTTTGATATGTATCAAAATGTTTGGGAAAATATTGAGGATATAAAGGTGCGCTGGGAAGCAATTGAATCCAATCCCCAATTTATGCAAATTGCTTCGCCAAATGAAACGGTAATCGTTATTGCTCTCCGAACGACAATTGGAGAAATTGAGGGAAGGATGACGTTATGTATCCCACACTTAATTGTGGAACCGATGCTTCCTAAATTGACTGCGCATCAATGGTTTTCTTCCATGGCAAAAACGAACGTCCCTAAACAGCCTGAAAAAATCAAGAAAAGCTTAGAAAGCATAAAGGTTCCGATTATTACCGAAATAGGAAGAGCCAAACTGCCGGTTTCTGATTTATTGAACTTGCAAATTGGTGATGTGATTGGAATTGACACTGGAAAGCTCCATGTTAAAGTGGACCATTTGACAAGATTCCTGGGGAATCCAGGCCTCCTAAACGGTCATTATGCGGTTCAGATAGATCAAGTAGCCTACTCTGAAGGAGATGATGAATAAGATGAACGACGGTTCACTTTCTCAAGAAGAAATCAATGCATTATTTAAGCAAATGGAATCTAACGACAGCAATAGTTTATCAATCGATGACTTTTTGAGCTCCGTGGAGCAGGATGTACTAGGAGAGATTGGAAATATCTCTTTAGGGAGTTCAACAACTGCGTTATCCACCTTATTAAATCAGCGGGTCGAAATTACTGCACCTAAACTGTCTGTTATCGAACAAGACCGCACGGAAGAAATGATCAAGGAAAAACATGTTGCGGTCCATGTTGATTATACGACCGGTATTCGCGGTAAAAACCTGTTAATGATTAAAGAAAAGGATGCTAAAATCATTGCCAATTTAATGATGGGCGGTGATGGTACGGGCGTCGATGAGGAACTTACTGAATTGCATTTAAGTGCGGTGCAAGAGGCGATGAATCAGATGATGGGCTCGGCTGCCACATCGATGTCGACCATTTTCAATCAAAAGGTTGATATTTCACCTCCGTCCATTGATATATTGGGATTTCCGCCCAAGAAACTAGAAGACCTCCAGGATGATATTATTATTCAAGTTTCCTTTTGCTTAAAGGTCGGAAATCTGATTGATTCCAATATGATCCAATTTATTCCATTATCCTTTGGTAAGGAAATGATCCATAGGATTCTCAGTCCTGTTGAAACGGCTGCCGCTGCTGCTCCGGTTGTGGAGCCGCCGGTCCAAGTTGAGGTGAAGGCAGCTCCGGATTACAAAGAGGTACAAGCTGCACCTGTTCACGAACAGGTTCGCCAAACAGGTTCCACCTCACAACCTGAACAAACAGCTTCACAAAAGGTTGTTGAGAATCCAGTTAATGCAAATGTTCAAAAAGTGGAATATACCACTTTCGCAAATAATTCACAAGCTAATAAGGAACCACGCAATATTGATTTATTATATGATATTCCGTTAACCATTACAGTGGAGCTAGGAAGAACGGAAATGCCCATTCGGCAGATCCTCGAGTTAGGACCTGGCGCTGTCATTGAATTAGATAAATTAGCAGGCGAACCTGTTGATATATTGGCGAATCATAAATTGATTGCCAAAGGTGAAGTGGTAGTCATTGAAGAAAACTTTGGGGTTCGTATCACAGATATTATCAGTCCAATTGATCGACTTTCAAAAATGACTGTATAAATAAATTTTTTGGAGGGTAATACAATGGCAAGGGTATTAATTGTTGATGATGCCGCATTTATGCGAATGATGTTAAAAGATATACTAACGAAGAATGGTTTTGAAGTGGTTGGCGAGGCAGTAAATGGTCTCGATGCAATCGAAAAATTTACTGAAGTTCAGCCGGATATTGTGACCATGGACATTACCATGCCTGAAATGGATGGAATTACGGCAGTTAAAAAAATACGGGCGATCAATCCTCAGGCAAAAATCATTATGTGCTCTGCAATGGGGCAACAGCCAATGGTACTAGAAGCCATTCAGTCAGGTGCAAAAGATTTTATTGTAAAGCCTTTCCAAGCGGATCGGGTAATTGAATCAATTTCCAAAGTAGTCGGGTAATGGCAATTTCAAGCGGGAGATGTTTGGAGCATATATATTTCCAAATCACTCTCGCTTTCTGTTCTTAAAATGAAAAAATGATTCGAGAATTGTTAACTGGAGCGTCAAAAAAAGTTTAGTAGACGTAATAAAAGTATTAACAAGCTGTTATTGAAGGAGGATCGTTCAAAACAACTTGCACTTCTAGCCATATACCAAGTGGAAGGACATAAAATAGTCAAAAACTAACAAGAAAATATCGGAATGGATTTTGATGATTATGCTAAGATAGGTATATATTTGCTAAATAGTGTTAATTCACAATAGAAATGGAAGAAAATCAACCAGCCTTTTTACGAGGAGAATAGAGTATGGATTTAAATGATTTTTTAGAATTATTTATTGAAGAGTCTAAGGAACATTTACAGTCAATTAACGCTGAATTGTTAAAATTGGAAGAAGACCCGGAAAATCCGGCGATTGTAAACGAAATCTTCCGTTCGGCGCATACGCTTAAAGGGATGGCCGCTTCAATGGGATTTGAAGACCTGGCTTCGTTGACACATGAAATGGAAAATGTGCTGGATCTCGTCCGCAATGCCAAACTGATGATCACATCAGAAATTCTTGATGTCATTTTTTCTTGTGTCGATTTAATCGAGAAAATGATTGACAGTATTGAACAAGGCGGCGATGGAAAAGAGGATGTCACGGATGTCGTCCGGCAGCTTACGATGATCCATAGCCCATCAAAATCAATTGCTCCGGAAACAAACCCGGCTTTTCAAGAAAGCGCTGCAACGGCGGTGGAGGAACTGGAGATCGATCAATACCAATTATCGGTCATCAATGAAGCGAAGAAAACGGGGAATCGACTGTTTCAAATTACCGTTCAGCTTGACGAAAAATGTGTAATGAAGTCGGTCAGAGCTTATATGGTATTTCAAGCTGCTGAAGAAATCGGCGAGATTATTCAAAGCAACCCGCCAGTTGAACAAATTGAAGAAGAAAATTTTGATTTCTCGTTTACGATTCTGCTTTTATCGGAATTGGACCCTAGAGAAATTCAAGCGCAGTTTCATCCTATTTCCGAAATCACTGAGGTTATCGTGACAGAGCGGACGGACGAGGAATTGGTGCCAGCCAGCGAACCGACAGTCACGCCAAAGAGCACCAGCGTACAAAAGCAGCAGCAACATAAAGAAGATGCAGCCGGCGGCAAAAAGAAACACCGGTCAAAATCGATTCGCGTTGATATCGAAAAACTGGATCATTTAATGAATTTATTTAGCGAGTTAATTATCGACCGTGGTAGACTGGAACAAATCTCAAGGAAGTCTGAAATGACAGAACTGGCAGAAACGGTTGAACATATGACTCGTATCTCCACAGATTTGCAAGGACTTATCTTAAATATGCGGATGGTCCAAGTGGAGCAAGTCTTTAGCCGCTTTCCACGAATGGTCCGCGATTTAGCCAAGGAATTGAAAAAGAAGGTCCAATTGGTTGTGGAAGGGGAAGAAACCGAGCTAGATCGGACCGTAATTGATGAAATTGGCGATCCATTAGTCCACTTGCTCAGAAATGCATTGGATCATGGGCTTGAGGAGACCGAAGAAAGGGTAGCCCTGGGGAAACCGGAGGAAGGAAAAGTATTATTAAAAGCCTACCATAGCGGTAATCAGGTCTTTATTGAGGTTGCCGATGACGGAAAAGGAATTAACCGCGAAAAGGTGTTAAACAAAGGGATCGAACGCGGTCTGGTGACCCAAAATGAGGCAGAAACACTAACCGATAATCAAATCTTTTCCTTAATTCTTGCTTCCGGTTTTAGTACGGCAGAAAAGGTTTCGGATATTTCCGGGCGCGGGGTTGGCCTTGATGTGGTTAAAACCAAAATTGAATCTTTAGGCGGTTCGATTAGTATTGAATCGGAACCGGGAAAAGGCTCGATCTTTCGCATTCAACTGCCGTTAACGCTGTTGATTATTTTTGCCATGCTGATTAAGACGGGCGAGGAAACATATGCGATTCCGTTCAGTTCCATTGTCGAGATTACCAAGATTGCCAAAGATCAAGTCTCGACACTTTATGGTCATCGGGTCATTCAATTCCGCGAACAAGTTGTTAAATTAATATTTTTAAAGGAAGTATTCAAAATACCTGTTACGGAAACCAAGGAGCAGGACGAATTGTTTGTTGTTATTGTCCGCAAAGGCGATAAAATCATGGGATTGGTCGTTGACGCTGTCTTAGGTCAACAAGAGGTTGTATTGAAGAATTTGGGCGGCTTATTAACAAATTTATATGCCATTTCCGGAGCGACTATACTAGGAAATGGAGAAGTTGCCTTAATTCTTGATACTAACGAGTTCTTTTAATAGAAAGGGTGTACCTTTGGCATGAATAGAAAAATTGTTGCCTTTCAAATAGGGGAAGAAGAATATGGATTGGATATCAACAATGTTCAATCGATCGAAAGGATTCAACATATTACCAGAGTTCCAAATGCCCCGGATTATGTCGAAGGGGTGATGAATTTGCGCGGGAATGTGACCCCGGTGATCGATCTTCGAAAAAGACTTAAACTTGAGCACCTCACTCATTCCGATGATACGCGCGTAATCATAACGAAGTACGATGAAATCGAGTTTGGTATCATTGTGGACCAAATTAACGATGTTACTGATATAAAAGACGGGGAAATTGAAGCTGCATCTTCGAGTGGTTTAACCTCAGAATATTTTGCCGGAATCGCCAAAACAGGAGGAAGATTAATTATTCTCTTAAAGATAGAGGAATTGATCAAGACACCGGAAAGCTAATTCTCTCAAAATGGCAGTAACTTGTGAAGAACATCAGATTTAAGGAGGCGCCGTTCATGTTACAAGACGTTAAGGTATTAGTTTTTCAACTTGGAAATGAAGAATATGGCATTGAAATTAGTCAGGTTGTTTCGATTGAAAGAATGCTGGAGATTAACACCTATCCCAACCGCCCGGCACACGTGCTGGGGGTAATGACCGTCAGAGATGTCATCATCCCTGTGGTCGATATGCGGGCCGCTTTAGCAGAGGATGCTTTCATTCAAACAGATACATCGAGGATTATCATTGTCCAAGTTAATAATCAGGAAATTGGTCTGGTTGTCGATGCTGCAACGGATGTGTTAGATATTCCCGCTGACACTGTTCAGTTTCCAAAGCTGATGGCTGAAAAAGACATTTCATATCTCAAGGGGGTATCCAAATTAGATGATCGGTTAATCATTCTTTTAGACATAGAAAAGTTATTAGAATCGACTACAAATTTGGATGAATTAAAAGAGATAAAAAACGTTCTTTAATTTGAATAAAGGGGATTGGGAAGATGTATAGGAGAATAATGGACAAGTTGTCGATGAACACCAAACAATGGGGAAGTCATATTATCATAATGTTGTTTTTTCTGACGCTAACTTTTGTGTCATACAGCGATATTAGCAAACTAAATGAGGGTGTACATAATATTTCAGAAACCCAAGTGCCGAAGATACAATTAATTGGGGATTTAAAAGAGGGGATGACCCGTGTCCGGCTGGATGCATCTAAGATATTATATTCAGCCGATGATCGAACTGTTTTAGAAGCAGAATTAAACAAAGACAATAATGCGGTAATGAACAACATAAAAGAATTAGATAAACTGATTATTTATAAAAGTAATAAAGTCAAGCTGGAAGAATTTAATAAAACCTACAGTCAATATGTTACCATGCTGCAAAACTTTATGAATAACCATCAAGACGGTAATGTTAATCCAGCTGTCTTAAAGGCAACGACGGAGACATTAGCGCCAATCGGTGAAAATGCAGTCAGCTCAATGAATGAATTGATTAAAATTCTTGAAAACGATAATGTGAAAATCATGAAAAATACCGACCAAATGGCGGTTGATTCACAAAGAAAAATCCTGCTGGTTTCAGCGATTGCCGTTCTTTTCAGTATCCTTGTATCTTTCTTAATCACCCGGCTCATTAGGCGCTCCGTTTTAAGTGTCAAGGACAATGTCGAGGCGACAAATCATTCCGTTTCCGAAATAAAAAAATCGATTGACCAGACTGCCAGCAGTGCACAAGAATTAGATGCATCAATGAAGAAGGCTAATGATTCTGTTAATGAGCTGGTTGCTTCAATCCAACAGGTCGCCGGGAATACCAATATGACTTCCACAAGCGTTGATGAAATCTCGGCGGCAATTGAAGAAATGAGCGCATCGATTAATATCGTTGCTGGAAACGCCAATCAATTAGAGGCATCAGCTGAAGAAACGTCTTCAGCCATTCAACAAATGATGGCCTCGATTGAACAGGTCGCCGGAAATGCCGGGAACGCCGGTGCAGGGGTTGAACAAATTTCAGCAGCGATTGAGCAAATGAGCAAGTCCATTAAAGGTGTCAGTGAAAATGCCCAGCAGATCAATAGTTCTTCGGAGGAAACCTCTCAGGCAGTCAGCAATATGGTGGTAGCAATTAAAAAGGTTGCCGAAAGTGTGCAAACCGTGAACCAGTTGAGTAATACGGTTAAGAGCGATGCCTTAGAGGGTACGGCCTCATTGAATGAAACGCTTAATGGCATGAAAGAAATATCTAATGTTATCAACCATGCCAGCAAGGTAATTGAGGATCTAGGGAAAAGCTCCGAGGAGATTGGCAGCATCATTGAGGTCATCGATGATATCGCCGAACAAACTAATCTTTTGGCACTCAATGCCGCCATTGAGGCAGCCCGTGCTGGAGAACATGGAAAAGGCTTTGCCGTCGTTGCCGAAGAAGTTCGGAAATTGGCAGAACGTTCTGCAAAAGCGACAAAAGAAATTGCCGTCCTGATTAAGGGAATTCAACAGGAAACTGAAGTCGCCGTTTCATCGATTAAGGACGGTGCTGATAAAGTAAGACTGGGAAATGAATTGGCGGAAAAAACAAACCTGGCGATTCAAAAAATATCTCAAGGCATAGCCGAGGTAACCGAAGAAATGAATCAAATTACCAAGGCTACCGAAGAGCAGTCAAAGAGCAGCGAATTTTTTGCAAAGGCGATTGAAAATGCTGCAAAGCGGACAACCGAAATGGCCCATTCCACCAAAGAACAATCCATTACAGCTGAAGAAATCGTCAGAGGGATCCTTGACATTAAAGAGCAAGTGCAGCAAATTATTGTTGCCACAGAGGAAGAGGCAGATGGTGCCCGGGCGATTGTCAAGGCTGTGGAAAATGTAACAGGTCAATCCAATGCCGTGACCAATGCAACGAAGGAACAAGCATTGACGTCAGAAGAGATTGTTAGAAATATTAATAGTATTAAAGAAATGGTTGATCAAATTTCGATTGCCACACAGGATCAGGCAAAATATGGTGAAGAAATTGCTGCCGGTGTTCGAAATGTCCTTCAGCAGGCTTCAGGGCTATATACCGCAATCGAAACACAAACGATGGAGGCGAATGAAGTAGTCTCAGCCGTCACGAATGTGAAGACACAAGTACAAAGATTAAGTTAAATGTAAGGCAGTAGCTTTCACCTGTTTTCCCTTTATCTACTCGATTAAATGGAGGTCGATTGGATAAAGGGGGGTACTGTATAGGTGGAACGATTTCAATTGTAACAATTAGAACTTGGTGGTGAATTGGGGTCATGGTACATACTTCTAGGGAATGGAATATTGAAACCGATCTAAAAAAAGCAATTGACAGGAATGAATTCCGCCTATACTATCAGCCAAAGGTGAATTTATTATCAAGAAAGATTATTGGAGTGGAGGCATTAATTCGTTGGTTTCATCCTGAAAAAGGGTTAATCCCGCCGTTAGATTTTATTCCGGTTGCCGAACAGACTGGATTAATTATTCCCATTGGTGAATGGGTACTGCGGACAGCCTGTTTACAAAATAAGGCTTGGCAAACAGAAGGCTATCTGCCAATGGTCATGTCGGTCAACCTGTCTGTCCGTCAGCTTTACCAGCCGCGATTTGTTCAGCTTGTCGAGGAAATATTAACTGAAACCGATTTGAAACCGGATTATTTAGAGCTTGAGATAACGGAAAGTATGATGGCAGACACCAATCATGCCCTGCCGACGATAAACGGCCTTAAAGAGCTTGGTGTCCAAATTAGTTTGGATGACTTTGGAACAGGTTTTAGTGCACTGTTTTATTTAAAGGAATTTCCAATTAATAAAATCAAAATTGATCAATCATTTATTCGCAATTGTACCTCAAATACAAATGATACAACGATAGTTAAGACGATTATTGCCATGGCCCACCAGTTACAAATGGGAGTCATTGCTGAAGGAATTGAGTCAACAGACCAGTTGAAATTTTTACAAGAAAACTTTTGTAACCATGGACAAGGGTATCTATTCAGCAAGCCGCTTCTGCCGGATGAGCTGGTTGGTTACTTTGGCGATATTGAAGAAATCGTCAGTCAAGTAGGCGTTCCAAAAGAAGTAAAGACGAAAAAGCTCATGGAGGAAATGCTCTTAAATGTTAGATACCGACAATTTGCTAAGAAAGTCTTAAACGGTGCAAAAAATATTAACAGCTCGCTTCTTACGATCAAAGAAATTGCCCAACAACTCAGGCAAAATGGAGACCCTTCGGTTAGCAATCTATTAGTCGAAATTGAACAATTGGAAGATATTTTACTTGATGTTGTCAATTCTGCGAAACTCTGAAAGGTTTGTAAAAAAAATAATTGAAAGACAAGAGAGAAAGTCGTCAGGAGGAAATTTCAGACATGCCATTGTTTAATGAAATATCAGGTGATATCTTCCAATCGATTATTGAACATAATCCTGATGCGGTTTTTATCTTTTCCATGGAAGGAAAAATTGTTCAAATAAACGAAGCGTCGTCATCGATATTTGGTTACACGTTAGAAGAAGCCAAAGGGATGCATTACCGCCGCCTTATTGTCCATAAACATGCAAGGAAACTCCATCATCATGTCAGAGAAATATTGCTAGGAAAATCGTTTGAAGTGGAATTTGATGCCTATGATAAAAATGCTAAGCTGATGCATCTCCAAGTGAAAAGCATCCCGCTCATCCAGCACCAGCAAATCATCGGGATTTTTTGTGTCGTCAAGGATTTAACAGAACTGACACTGGCAAAACTTTCCTTGCAGGAAAGCGAAAAGCGTTACCGCCTGTTAGCCGATAATTCGCTGGATTTAATCCAGCTCGTTAATCTTGATGCCATTGTCACCTATGCTTCTCCATCACATAAAGCGGTGCTGGGCTATGATGCCGAAGAATATGTCGGGAAATGGGTGCTTTATCAGCCTGATGGCCAAATTGATGAAGATTTTAAAAAGATATTTGTCCATATGGTTTTAACACAAAAGTCCATCACATGCGAAATTCGCCGCCGCCATAAATCAGGCAAAGAGGTCTGGCTGGAGCTGAAAGGGACACCAATGTTTGATGAGGACGGCAATATTGAGCATATGATGCTGGTAGGCCGGGAAATTACCGAACAGAAAGAATATCAAAAAGAGCTGGAATTCTTAAGCTTCCATGACCCGTTAACAGGTGTGCCTAATCGCCGTCTGTTTAAAGAACTGCTTGAACAAACGCTCAAAGAGGCAATCCGCTATCAGCGCAAGTTTGCCGTCATGTTCCTCGATCTGGATCGTTTTAAACAAATCAATGATCAATTTGGGCATGACAAGGGTGATATTCTCCTGAAGCAATTTTCAAACCGGATAAAAAGCTGCCTCCGTGGTAGTGATACATTGGCACGCCTCGGCGGTGATGAATTCACGATTATTTTGCCGGAAATTCGCTGCTCAGAGAGCGATGCGGTCCAAATTGCGACCCGCATTCTTGCGGCCGTGCAGGAACCCTGGCAGCTTGGTGATGAAAGCATTCTCACAACTTCCAGCATTGGCATCGCCTTTTATCCACAGGACGGAACCACCTGTGAGGATTTATTAAAACATGCGGATTCCACCCTGTACACGGTAAAAGAGAACGGCCGAAATAATTTTCAAACCTACTCGTCGCTATGTATCCAATAAGCTCCACGCACCTCAGGCCGGGAGCTTTTTGTTAGCTTTGGCTACAAGATACTTTCAATTGAAGGCTTTATCCGTCTCTAACCACATAGATGCCCAATGGAAAGCTTCCTGTGGTTCGGCATCGCAGCCCAAGAGCAGCTTTTGTTTTACCGAACTACGCTGCTGGCATCGCCCTTATGGCTTTCCAGTCGGCGAGTTTTCGATAAATTTTAAGGAAATTTTCTCTCAGATAAAGTATAATAGATTCATGATTTTGATTATGTTTGATAGGGGTGATTACCTTGAAAATCCAAGACCCGATGCGGGTAAATATCGGTGATGTCCGACTTGCGGGAACCGAGCGTTCCAGCAGCACAACCACCTCTTTTCAAAAAATCATCAGTTCGTATTCACAGGATTTAACCAAGGACTATCTAAACAAGCTGTTAGAGAACATTGATAAGCAAGGACAGCAGTTATGCGAAACTCCGACCTTTCGAGAACTGCGCAAATACAAGGATCTGGTAAAGCAATTTATCGGTGAAGTCACCAAAAACGGCCTAAGCTTAAAGCTATCGGAAAGCTGGGACATGTATGGCGGCAGCCGAACCCTAAAAACAGTTCAAGTGCTTGACCGCAAACTGGTGGAACTAACTGACCATGTCCTCAACCAGCAATCAGACAGCATGTCGATTTTGGAGCGGATCGGCGAAATTAAAGGGATGCTGATTAATTTATATACATAGGGTTGCGTGTCTTTAAATATCTTTGCAAGTGGCTCGATCTAAAGTTTTCAAAAGGATATCTGCAGTTTTTGATTGGATATGTGCAATTTTATGATATATGTCTGTATTTTTGGATGACATATCTGCAATTTTACAAATATATCTGCAATTTAACTGAAAACTAACCTTATAAAGGAGTTTTTATCATGTTAAGAGGATTATATAATGCCGCATCCGGAATGTACTCGTTGGAACGGCGCCAGGAAGCACTGGCCGATAACTTGGCCAATGTGCAAACACCAGGTTATAAAAAGGATGATACGGTATTGAAAGCTTTCCCGGAAATGTTAATCAAGCGGATTCGTGACTTTGACGGGGCGGCCAATGTTCCTGTTGCCGGCGCACCGCAAATACCGGGACAACCGATGACAATCGGCGGACTGTATAATGGTGTCTATGCCCAGGAGCGGATTCCCAGCTTTCAACAAGGAGCGCTCCTGCAAACAGATCTGCCGCTTGATGTGGCGATTAACGACCAGGAAATCCCGATGCAAACGATCAATGGTCGCCAAGTGAAACCGGCAGCCTTATTTACGGTACAACTGCCAGATGGCACCGTTGGCTACACCCGGAACGGGAAATGGGACGTTGATGCCAATGGAAATTTAGTAACAGCCGATGGGTATCGGGTGTTGGGCGTGAACGGGCAGCCAATTCAGCTGGCTAACGGAATCCGAAAAGAAGATTTAAAAATCATGCCGGATGGGCAAATTCTCGTCCAAGCAGGAAACCAGACGACAACAGTCGGTCGGATTGGCATCGCGCTGGCACAAAATCCGTTCGATTTACGGCGGCTTGGCGGCAATGTTTATCAAGCGGCGGCACCGCTGCCATTGATGCAGAATCCTGGTGCAGCGGGTTCGGGCGTTTCTTTACAGCAGGGTTTCATTGAACAATCCAACGTAGATGCCGGGCAGACGATGGCGGATATGATGCAAACGGTTCGCGGCTATGAAGCTAATCAAAAAGTCATCGATGTCTACAACCAATCCCTTCAGCAGCTCTATTCTGTCGGTAAATTGAACGGCTAAATTCATGAAAGAGGTGACATGAAGTGAATACTTCCCTTTATATATCTTCGGGGGCGTTACAGGCCTTCCAGCAAAAACTGGATACTGCCGCCAATAACGTCGCCAATGTCGATACCACCGGGTATAAACGGCGGGACCAAAGTTTTTCGGAAATTTTGGCGAATCAAATTTACAATCAGGGACGAACAGGCGCCGAAGTCGGCCGACTGACGCCAAAGGGGATTCGCGTCGGCTATGGGGCACGCCCAGGGATGACACAGTTGGATAACTCACAAGGTGTGGCCTGGCAAACCGGCAACCCGCTTGATTTCATGATTCAAGGAAAAGGCTTCTTTCAAATTGGCTATCCGAATGGGGATATACGCTACACAAGGGACGGAAGCTTTCATTTATCACCCAATCCAAACGGATCGGGAACCTATTTATTAGCAAACGCCAATGGGGGTTACTTGCTGGATCAAGATGGCGCGCCGATTGAATTGGATTCCCCTTCCAAGGTAAGCTTTGGTGGGAATGGCCAAATCATCTATACGGATGATCTAGGGAAGCAGATTACCGCCCCACAGCGGATCGCGCTTGTTGATATTCAAAATCCCAGCATCTTAAAAAATGCCGGCGGGAATGAATTTATGATTGACACAGCGGTACTGCCGAATGGGCAAGCGGTTGGTAATTATGTGAGAACAATGCCTGAAGGAGAGTCAGTGATTTCCACTGGCTATTTAGAGGGATCTAACGTTGATTTATCGAAAGAAATGACTGATATAATGACCACGCAACGAAGCTACCAAATGAACGCCAGAGCTGTTTCCTATGCTGATCAAATGACAGGGATTGCGAATAATATTTTGAAGTGATTATTAGTTAAAATGCAAAAGCCGCTTTTTTTTGGCGGCTTTTCATTTAGGTTAATAGGTGAAAAATTTAAAGTTCCTATACGAATCTTCCATTTAACTTTTTATTATATTGTCCGATACACGTTAATAAGAACTTTTTTTGGGTTAAGAAGATAAAGGAGGTGCCATATATGGCTAGTGTAAATTTAACAACACACGTATCCGGCCTAGCATCAGGAATGGATACTGAAACTATTGTCAATAACATGATGAAAGTTAATCGCATTCCGCTCGATAAAATACTGCAGGCAAAAACGATCAACAGCTGGAAGACCGATGCTTACAGGGAAATCAACACAAAAATCGCCAGCTTCCGTGATGCCATGCAAGATTTGAGGCTTGAAGGGACATTTAGCTCGGCACAAAAGATATCGTCAAGTGATACGCGTGTTGATGTTTCACTTTCAGGAAAAACATCACAAACGAATTTTACGATTACAGAAGCAAAAATGGCTGTACCAGCTAAAGCGGCTATGGTTAGCTTTAATTCACAGATTAGTAGCGGCTCGGCAACGATTTTTTCAGATGGGGTAGAACCGGTTGATATGACGTTTACCGTTAATGGTAAAGAGATTAAAATATCAAAAGAAAGTACTACCTTTGATAAAGCGATTGCCGAAATAAATACGCAGCTTGCGGAAAAAAACATCAAGTTATCTAATGTAGGCGGCTCATTAGTGTTTACAACGTTAGGCACAGGTAAGGGAAATTCGATTACGATTTCTGGCGCTGATTCAAATGTGCAAACTACTGATGCAGACAGTAACCCTATTAATGTTAATGTCCTAACTAAATTAGGAATAAGTAATGGAACGACCAGCTCCGGATTCGGTGAAGGGATATCATTTACTGATGGAGAAGATCTCAAATCAGGCTATGTTGTCATTAATGGAACAACAATAAATGTAACGAGTAACTCGTTTACATATGACAATATTCAAATCAATTTGAAGCAGGATTTCTCTGGTGGACATGCCAACATACAAGTTACTCCTGACACCGACAAGGTTTTTGACAAAATCAAAACGTTTGTTGATAAGTATAATGAGCTGATTAAAGATTTGAACGATAAAATATCCGAAAAGAAATACCGTGACTATCTGCCACTAACGGATGATCAGAAGAAAGATATGAAAGACAATGATATCAAGCTGTGGGAAGATAAAGCAAAAAGCGGCCTGTTGGCAAACGATTCAACCATCAGCCAATTTCTAACACAGATGCGCACCAGTATAACGGAAATGGTCAATGGGGTCGGTATCTCGCTGAAGGATATCGGCATTACGACGAGTACTGACTATAAAGAAAATGGAAAGTTAGTCCTGGATGAAGATAAACTTAAATCCATGCTGACTACTAACTTGACCGATATCCAAAAATTATTTGCTGGTAAGTATGATACAGGGAATTATAAAGATAACACCTTGAACAATCAAACTAAATATAAAAATAGTGGTATTGCTGTCAGGGTATATGATCGAATTGGTGATGCCTTGAACAGCTTAAAGGTTATTGCTGGTTATTCAACTGATAGCAGCTTGGTAAAAGAAGCGGCAGAGTATGATAAAAGAATTGCAAGTTTACAAGATCGTTTAAGTAGAACGGAGCAAAATCTTTGGGCTAAATTTAACGCAATGGAACAGGCGTTACAAAAATTGAATTCACAAAGTTCATGGCTGTACCAGCAGTTAGGACAATAAACTAATTAGTAACTTAAACCGCAGTTTGATCGTTAAGATTCATGCTGCGGTTTTTGTCTAAATACTAGGTTTGCAATGAAAATGAATTAATTTTTATATAAATCACTAAACTCGCATTCTGATTTGCCGATATAAATAATATCAAGAAATTACAAAACTTCTATAAAAAATTTGATAAACTGCTAAATTTTTATTTTGATCAGCCGATAATAAAAATAGGCAGTCAATAGAAGAACAAATTTCTTGAAACGAACTCTTATGGAGGATGGCCGGAATGTTGATTGTTGGCAGAGAAGTTGGGCAATCCGTGATTATCAATGATGATATCAAAGTTACCGTCAGGCAATGTGGTTCCAATCTCAAGCTTACGATCGTCGCTCCAAAAAATATTCGGATTTCTCCAATTAAACAAGATCCGATAAAACCAATAAACCTTAAAAAAACGGAACGAAAAATTGGTGAAACCATGTTAATCGGGGACAACGTCAAAATAGCAATGCTCCAGACACAATCTGGTCTGTTAAGATTTGCCATCGACGCTCCAAAAGAAATCAGTATCTTTCGTGAGGAAATTTACAAAAAACAAACTAAGGAACTAATCAGCTGAAAAAAATGGATTTTGTTCTTGAATTTGCGGTAATAAGCCCCATTGGGGAATTATTATAAATTGAAAATTATATTTTACATAGGAGGTTTTTTTAATGAGAATTAATCACAACATTGCAGCTCTTAACACGTATCGTCAATTGGGTAATGCTAACAAAGCACAACAAAGTTCAATGGAGAAATTGTCTTCTGGTTTACGGATTAACCGAGCTGGGGATGACGCTGCCGGACTTTCAATCTCAGAAAAAATGCGTGGACAAATTCGTGGTTTAGACCAAGCATCTAAAAATGCTCAAGATGGTATTTCTTTAATACAAACGGCTGAAGGTGCACTTAATGAGGTTCATTCAATCCTTCAACGGCAACGTGAGCTTGTCGTACAAGCTGGAAATAATGGTACCCTTGAATCGGATGATGCAAAAGCCATTCAAGATGAAATTACACAATTAAATGACGAATTAGATGGCATTGCCAAGCGTACTGAATTCAATGGTAAAAAACTTTTAGATGGTAGTTATAGTGCTAAATTCCAAATTGGAGCTAATTCTGGGCAACAGCTAACTTTGACTATTAATTCAGGTACAACTTCAGTAGGATTTACAGCATCAGAACTTACTGTAAGTGGTATAGCAGCGAATGGAACTTCTTTTGATGCTGATGTTGCATTGGTAGATGCTGCAATTGCAAAAGTGTCAGCAGCACGTTCAAATTTAGGTGCAAACCAAAACCGTTTAGAACATACAATTAATAATTTAGATAATGCTTCTGAAAACCTTTCTGCTGCAGAATCTCGTATTCGTGATGTTGACATGGCGAAAGAAATGATGGAACAAACCAAGAATGCTATTCTTGCACAGGCAGCACAAGCAATGTTGGCTCAAGCTAACCAACAACCACAAGGGGTTTTACAATTGCTTCGATAAAATCAGTATCCTAACCTATCTCTTTTATAGAGATAGGTTATTAAAAAAAGTCGTATACACACAATATACGACTTTTTTTAATAACTGTTACTTAGGAGTGCTAAATATATGAAACCATTTTTATCCGTTTGTATGATCGTTAAAGATGAAGAAAAGGTAATTAAAAGATGCTTAGAATCGATTGTTGGTATAGCAGATGAAATAATTATTGCCGATACCGGTTCAAGTGATAGCACAAAAAATATAGCTGTTACATACACAGATAAAGTCTATGATTATAAGTGGGAAGATGACTTTTCAAAAGCACGTAATTTTGCTGCCTCTAAAGCAAAGGGTGAATGGATTTTTGCTATTGATGCGGATGAATACGTGGATCGTAATAGTTTTTTTGCGTTTAAGGAGGAATTGAAGAATAATCCCCAAAATTATAATATATTAGTTGTACAAATAGTGAACTTTGTTGGGGTTAATGGTAATAATACGGAATTAAATTACCATGAAAGGGTTTACAAAAATGATGGCTTCATTAGCTATTTTAGAAGTATTCATGAATTATTGAAACACAAGGAGTCTAAAGAAAGTAGAGGATTCTCTGGCCTCCAAATATTTCATTCAGGTTATATGGGGAATATTGTAAAGGAAAAAGAAAAATCAAAAAGAAACCTAACCCTATTAAAAAATAAGAAGGACAAAGAACCTATTGATTACTATTATCTTGGGAGTGAATATGATCAATTAGGAGATTTGGATAAGGCGATTAAGAATTATAAGAAAGGGTTTCAATTAAAGGAGGATCATAATAGGGTTTGGATAAAAAAATTATTATTAAGATTAGTTGATACCCTTCATAGAGCTGATAGAGATAATGAAGCAATAGAAATTATTGATTCTTGTGAAGAAATATATCCTTATATTGTAGATTTTAAGTTTTATAGAGGGAAAATCTTTTTTGATAATGGAGATTTTATTCACTCAAAAAGAGTATTTGAAGATATTTTAAGAAAGAAAAATGAATTAAAAGCCGATACAAGTAACGACTTTTTAGAATATTTACCTCATAAATTTCTCGGAGAAATATATGAAAGTGCAAATGAATTACATCTGGCAGTTCATCATTATTCACGTGCTTTATCTATAAATAATGCTGATGATTATGAATGGTCGAAGTTAATAAACCTGTTAGCAAAACATTCTTCACTTGAAGAACTTACAGAGTTTATGAATAATAAATTATTAACAAGACATAATATCACACCACAAGAAGTAATAAAGATTTTACTCGATGTTCCTGATTTGAATGTTCAAAAATTAACAAGATCAATTTTAGATGAGCCGGAGCTATCAACAGGTGAGAAAGAGGCCTTGTTCATAAAAAATTTATGTTTAGACGGCAATATAAATGAAGTTAGTAAAAAATTGGGTGAAAAATCACCATCTCAGATATATTCTTTACTTACAAAAGGTATTTTCAGTTTGATTGATTTTATTATTTTTACCATTGAAACAGAAAATCAAGGATATCAAAAATTTCTATACGAAATAAAATTTGACCAGAACATCGGTAATTTATTGAATTTATTATTTAATAAAAAACATAAGAAGCTCGGTGAATTTGAAGAAGAGTTATTTATATCCATACTAAAACAAGCAAATGTATTAGCTTGGGAAACAGTTATAAATCAGTTAAACCATAAAATTAAATATTTAAGTGTAGATGCAAAAGTCAAGATTAAGAAAATGAAAAGCAAATTTACTAGAAACAGTGAAACCGATGACCAAGAATATGAAAGTAATCAAGATCAGATTGGGAACGATATAAACTGTGGAATTGGAGAATTAAAAGTACAAATAGAAGGCTTATTAGCAAAGCAACATTATAATGAAGCATTGACTATTATTGATGAGGCATTAAAAATAGAACCATCTAATGTTGATTTATATTCTATTAAAGCTGTTGTTTTAATAAGTTTGCAACAAATTGATAAGGCTAAAGAAGAGTTAGAAAAAGGATTAGAAATTGACCCCAATCATGTAGATTGTCTTTATAATTTGGCTTTTATTTATGAACAGATTGATCAAATGGACTTGGCGTTCGATTTATATAGAAAAATATTAATTTTAACAAATGAGGAAGAACTTCGATTAGAAGTGATTAGCAAAATTGAGCAACTAGAAGATAGGTCAAAAAATTCAAAACTAGAAAAAAGGGATAAAAAGAAAATTCTCTACCTTGGTTGGTTAGGTCAAAATAATATAGGCGATGAAGTCTTGTATGAATTATTTGAACATATGTTTTATAAATATAATCAGCATTCTGAAAATGTTTATATAGATGCCTTCTCAACTGATTCTAGTAACAAGGTAAGTATTTCCTCGTATGATTTAGTTGTTTTAGGTGGAGGCTCTTTAATCCATTTACCTTATTGGATTAATATATGTTCAGAGGCAAGAAAACAAAATATTCCTGTTGTATCTTGGGGAACAGGAATTGATGGATTCTATAAAAGTGAGCATCTTAATTCAATTGCTATTTCTACCCAATTGGCAAATCAATTCAAAGATGAATATGAACAGTTTAAATATATTAGTGTTAGAGGATCATTTACAAAAAATGCTTTGTTAAATATTGGTGTAAAAAGTGAAATCGATGAAATAGGAGATCCAGCACTTATATATGCAATTGAATTTTTGGGAGAACAACAGGATCTAGTAAAGAATAATAAAAATATATTAATAAATTGGGGAACTTTTTATAATAATATTTTTGGTCAAAATGAGGAAAAAGTTGAACAAGAACTAGCAAGTGTTGCAAATTTATTAATTTCAAACGGATACTCGATAACAATCTATCCAATATGGACAGAAGATATTGAACCAGTAAAACGTCTAGGTCAAAAAATAAATAATAAAAAATGCCAAATTATTTCAGAGGTGTATGATGCCAAGACATTGCAAAAGTTAATTAGTCAAAGCTATATGACAATTAACTTAAAGCTCCATGCTAATATTTTATCTGCTTCAGCAAATGTTCCGTTTATCTCCTTAGCTTACCGTGGTAAATGTTTTGATTTTGCAAAAACAGTTGATTGTTTAGAATATACGTTGCCAACGGATCAGGTTACGTCAAAACAAATTATGCAGATAGTTGAGAGTATTGAAGATAATTACCAAAGTGTTGTAAGCCGTTATAAAAATGCAAAAGAAAAATATTATCCAAAAATAATAAATTCAATTAAAGTTATTTTTAATAAGTTAGGTGAAGATGGCCCTAAAAACAGTAATAATAAGGCCCAGTTAACATTCAAAAGAATAGGAGAAAATGTTCAAATTCATAAAGGAACATTTTTTATGAGCCAAATATAGAAATAGGGGATAATGTATATATAGGACCCGAAGCATATATTTTTGCTCAAGGTGGTTTAGTGATTGGAGATGGGACTATAATTGGACCAAGAGTAACAATTTTAACCAATAATCATAACTTCGATAGTCCTGATTTAAAAAGCATCCCTTACGATGGTAAAAATATTTTAAAAAAAGTTACACTCTGTGAGAATGTTTGGATGGGAGCAAATGTATCTATAGTTCCCGGGGTAAAAATTGGTGAGGGGGCTGTTATTGCAATGGGAGCGGTTGTTACCAAGGATGTTCCTCCTTTTGCAGTTGTCGGAGGAAACCCTGCTAAAATTATTAAATATAGAGATAAAGAAAGATATAATCAATTAAAGAAGGAGGGTAAAATATATTTGAAAATGAAGGAGAATAACGATATTCCGATTTATTTTACGCAAGAATAAAGTTTATTTTTATTAATGAAGTGCCGAGATAACAAGTGTAAATAAAATTGGGTATATCGTTTTCGAAGACACAAAACAGGTCAACCCACAACCACAAGGAGTTCCAATACTTTTTGTTAATATTAATTTATATGATGGAGACTCTATTTTCAGTAGGGTCTCCTTTTCTAATATTTTGATAATAAAGTGTTTAAAAAAGATAAACCAGCCTTTTTAGCTATTAAAGTAATTTAATCCGATACTCACAATGGCTGTCGCCGTTGACATTGCATTTTTCTTCGCGGACGGTTTCGACGCCTCTGTAGAAGCGGGAAATCGCTCCTTCCAGAATGGCCCCTTCCAAATCGCAGACTTTGTTGCCAGGGTGAACTGGCAGACCTTTACAGAAACAATCGTCAATTCTTACCAGGTATGCTTTTTCGTTTGATTCAAGAATAGTTGGTATGCCAATTTTTAATTCCTCAAAATGGGATAGGGCATCTTCAATGGTGTTCACCGATAAACTTTGGCCAATCTTTCTTCCTACAGTAGCGGTGGTGTTTTTACCGTTCAATGGCAAACCTTGATACATTCCAATCAAACGAATCGACCTGAACAGCTCCAACGGGATTTGATTGCCCAACTTTTTGCGATTGATTTTTTTCATATCCTCGAATGTAAATAAATCCAAAACTTTTCCCCTCCATCTATTTATGTACTTGCTAATTCTCTCAAATGAAATCCGAAAAAACCTTGATTAAGTTCACGATTTTGGAAAGTTGGGAAAAAATTTTTAAAAAATCTGTCTGACTGTAAAGCGAGTACATCTACCAGTAATCCCCAGCCACACAAAGTTTTTACCAAATATAAACTCCAACTCCTAAACATTTCCTCCAATTCTCCGATAATTCACTATATGAGGGCAATTAAGGAGTGATGGCTATGCTGGATAAGATTTCGAATCAAACACCATCTACGGATTTACAAGTAAAGCAAATTGATCAAGTGCCAAAGGTGAAAGTGGTTACCGCGGAAAAGCAGGAACAGCCGCAGCAGGATGTATTAACAAAAGAGAAAACCGAAAAAGTTATTAAAAGCATGAATGACTTTTTAAAAGAGTCCAATTCACATTTGAAGTTTCAGTTTCATGAGAAACTGAAGGAATACTATGTAACGATTGTTGATGATGAGACCAACGAAGTCATCAAAGAAATTCCCCCGAAAAAAATGCTTGATATGTATGCGGCGATGACCGATTTTCTTGGCTTGTTGGTAGATAAGAAAGCCTGAGCGATAAACAATGATAAGGTGGTAGAACCATGCAGCTTCCGCAAATTCGCTTACATCAAACCTATGCACAAATTGGACTGCAAATCACGCAGCCAGTTCAAGAGATTCACCAACAGCCTGCTGACTTATCAATTCAGCAGCATCCGGCGGAGATGGTTATTGAACGGAAACCTTCACAACTGGAAATTGATCAGGACGAGGCCTGGTCTCAGCTTGGGTTTAAAAGCCTCCCTGAATTAAGTGCGGAAATGGCCGATTATTCCAGACAAGTCGGTTTAGAGGCGATTGCTGAAATCGCAGCGGAAGGGGACCAGCTGGCAGCGATTGAAAATAAGACGGATGCCATTGCCGCCATTTCGGCGGAAAAGGGGAACCCGCCACCGGCTGATTTTAATATCACTTTCATTCCCAGTTATGGCTCGGTTAAGATTCATTACACTCCCACCGAAGTATATATCCATTGGAAACTGGGAGGAGCGGAGATCGAGGCGAAACAAAACAAACCAATCCACCACTATCAACCGGGTAAAACCGCAGTGTACCTCCGGCAAAGACAGTCATTGGAAATTGACTTTGTCGGTATCAATGTCAACCAAAAATTGTGATTCCATATAGAATAGAGCAGGGGCCTTTTGACCCCTTGTTTTTTTTGACCCATTTTCGTCTGTACACAAACATCCAACAATTTTCGACAAAACTCGCAAATCACTATAAACTATCTAATGATTTTTTCGATAATATCAATATAGCGTCAAAAGTTTTGAAAACACAACTTGGGAGGGGCATCATGGAAAATAAAAAACTTTTAAAATTTCGCTGGCGGAGTACAAAAACGAAATTGATTGCGGGGATGACAGCGGTTTCGATTATTCCAACGATTTCTATCGCACTCATCTCTAATACCATCACGCAAAGTATCACGAAAGATCAAGTATCAAAATCAACGACGCAGTTGACGGAACAGGTAAGTACAGGGCTAAATTACAAATTGGAAGGAGCGGACCACCAGTTAGACCAATTAGCCCACGATATGATTTTCACTGAATTTTCCCAAAAGAAAGAAAGCCTGAAAAATGCCCAAATATTATTAGATGGGGCAAAACAGACTGATCAAGAGTATGCATTTGTTTATTTTGGTTCAGCCAAAAAAGATATGATCGTTTCACCCAAAAACGATACTTTAAATGATGATTACGACCCAAGAAAGAGAGAATGGTATATAAAAGCAGTTGAAAAAAATGGTGATGTGTACTACAGCAAACCATATAAAGATGCCGGTACAGATAGGATGGTTTTAACACTTTCAAAAATAGTCCAAGATAAAAAGGGAAATATAGTTGGCGTAGTTGCGATTGACCTCGACATGAATAATTTTTCCAAATCTGTCGATCAAATTAAAATTGGTGAAAAAGGCTATATGTCCATAATTGCACCAGATGGTACTTATATTTATAAAAATAAGGGCGACAAAAATACCGCAACATCAATTAATAGTCTAGCCCTCTGGCAGGATCTGCAAAACAGCCGGCAGGGAAGCAGTGAATACACCTTAAAAGGCATAGATAAATTCTCTACTTTTACCACAAATGATAAGACGGGTTGGAAATTCGTATCAACCATCGATAACTCAGAATTAAATGCTAGTGCTAGGCAAATTCGTAATATTGGCTGGATATTGACAGCGATTTTTGGTGTTTTATCCGCCGCCTGTGCCTACGTGTTTGGCAGGAGAATGGCGAAAAATATTAATGTTGTAAAAAATGCCTTGGAAACTGCTTCACAAGGAGACTTTTCCGAACGGGTATCGATCAAAACACATGATGAATTTCATGATTTAGGCGAAAGCTTTAACCATACCATGGAGCAAATTTCCGATTCCTTAAAGCAAATCGAGGTATCTTCGAAATCTGTTCTTGATACCTCCTCGCACCTTTCCGTCATTACAACCGAGACAAATGCGGCTCTCTCGGAAGTAACCCAGGCGATCGGTGAAATTGCCCAAGGAGCGGGGATGCAAGCTAAAAATGTACAAACAGGGTACGACCAAATGATGGAATTATCTAAGCAATTGGATGAAATTTCACTTGCCACTGAAAAAATGAATCATGTTTCCAAGCGGTCGATGGAACTAAGCAGTGAAGGTTTGGAAAAAGTCGTATTCCTAACGGATAAAACCGCCTTAACAAAATCATCCACTACCGAAGTTTCTTCGATTATCAAGGACGTCGATGAGCGGATGGAAGAAATCAATACGATTATTGAAGCGATTACGAAAATTACCGATCAAACCAATCTATTATCTTTGAATGCTTCAATTGAATCAGCGAGAGCTGGAGAACATGGCAGAGGATTTGCAGTTGTCGCCAATGAAGTGCGCAAATTAGCAGAACAATCGAAAGCATCAGCCGATGAAATTAAACAGATTGTCAACAGCATAAAAGCGGTTGTAAAACATGCGGTTGAAGCCATGGAGCGAACCAATCAGGCGGTAACCGAGCAGGATGTGGCGGTTAATGAAACGAAAGCGATTTTTCATGATATCTTAACTTCTGTTCAGGAATTGGCACAAAAAGTACAGGCTGTTGAAGGGTCTGTCCAGGACAGCCAAACGAACAAAGAAACCGTCAGTCAGGAAATGGACAGCATTACAGCTGTATCCGAACAAACCGCAGCCGCTACGGAAGAAGTCTCTGCTTCAACGGAAGAAATATCGGCTACTATGAGTACTTTCGCCCAGCACGCCAACGGTTTAAAAGACCTGTCTGAGCAGTTGGATCAGGAAATTAAGAAATTTAAAATTGAAAAAAATTAAAATGTGATATTTAATGAGGCTGGCCAGTTTTAAGTGATAATTTTCCGGGGGTGAGGACTTTGTTCTCTATCCCTTTTTTTGTCAACACAAAACTTTCGCTTTTTGTCCACAATTTTGAAACAAGTTTTAAAGAAAACTGTTAAATCCATCATAATTCTGGTTTAATAAAACAGGTAAGATGAACATGGAGAATTATAGTTTTTCTAATTATAAAATTATCATTTTACATATTTTGGAGGAAATATTATGAATGAGAAGAAAAGGGCAAAGTTTAAATGGAGAAATACGAAACCGAAGCTGATTGCCGGAATGACAGCTGTTGCCATTATTCCAACGATTTCGATTGCGTTAATTTCCAATACTTTTACGAAGAATATCATGAAAGAACAGCTTGCTGATTCTACCCTTCATTTGACAGAACAAACCAGCACAAGCCTTACATATAAACTGGATGGGGTGGAACATCAGCTTAACCAATTGTCTCACAATAGTAATTTTACCGATTTTTTTCAACATCCGGAGCGTAAAAAACTCTCCTATCAATTATTGAAGGAAACCTTGAATACCAATAAAGAGTATGCTTACGTGTACTTTGGTTCTGAGAAAAAAGATATGTTAAGTGCCCCCAATGATCCGTTGCCGCCGAACTATGATCCGACACAGCAAGATTGGTACAAAAATACTGTGGAAAAAGATGGTGAAACATTCTTCAGCAAGCCTTATGCGGATGAAGGAACAGGACAAATGGTGCTTACGTTGGCTCAGGCAGTAAAGGATAAGTCCGGGAAGCTTGTCGGTGTAGTAGCAATTGATTTGGACATGGGCGATTTCTCGAAAGCTTTGAAACATATTAAAGTGGGTAAAAACGGTTTTATCAGCATAATCGGGGCTGACGGCACCTATATTTATCACCCGGATGTCAACCCGAAGAAATCTGTTTCCGTCAAAACACTCCCGTTTTGGCAAGACATGAAGGATCGGCAGCAGGGGAACAGCGAATATACACTTAAAGGAAAACAGTTATTCTCCTCCTTTACAACCAACGAAAAGACAGGCTGGAAGTTCGTTGCAACCGAAGACAATACAGAGTTAATCAAGGGCGCAATTCAAATTAGAAACATTGGCTGGTACTTAACCGCACTGTTTGGGGCCTTATCCGCCGCTGGTGCTTATATCATGAGCCGAGTGATCTCGAAAAATATTCATACTGTCAAAGATGCCTTGGAAGTCGCATCAAATGGGGACTTTACCGAAAGAGTTTCGATCAAAACAAAAGATGAGTTTAAAGAATTGGAACAAAGCTTTAATCATACGATGGATCAATTCTCCAGTTCCCTGAAACAAATCAAAGATTCTTCGAAAACGGTTCTTGATACTTCCGCTAATCTATCGGTGATCACAACAGAAACCAATGCAGCCTTATCAGAAGTGACCCAGGCAATAGGAGAAATTGCTCAAGGAGCGGGAATGCAGGCGAAAAATGTTCAAAACGGTTATGATCAAATGAAGGAATTATCAAAAAAACTGGATGAAATCGCCAGAGCATCCGAAAATATGAATCAAGTTTCAAAACGTTCGATGGAATTAAGCAGTCAAGGGTTAGAAAATATTGGCTTCCTGACAGATAAAACGTCGGTAACTAAATCATCAACAACCGAGGTAACTTCCATTATTAAAGAGGTCGATACCCAAATGGAAGCGATCAATACCATTATTGAAGCGATTACCAAAATTACCGATCAAACTAATCTTCTATCCTTAAATGCTTCAATTGAATCGGCAAGGGCTGGTGAACATGGAAAAGGGTTTGCTGTCGTTGCGAATGAGGTCCGTAAATTGGCGGAACAATCAAAAGCCTCAGCTGACGAGATTAAGCGCATTGTCAACAGCATAAAGGCGGTTGTAAAAAATGCCGTGGAAGCAATGGAACGGACGAACCAGGCCGTAACCGAACAGGACGAAGCGGTAAATCAAACGAAAGCAATTTTTAACGATATATTATCTTCCGTACAGGAGTTGACGCAGAAGGTTCAAGATGTGGAATTGTCTGTTCAAGATAGTCAAGCAAACAAGGAAACGGTCAATCAAGAAATGGATAGCATAACTGCCGTTTCTGAACAAACCGCTGCAGCGACGGAAGAGGTTTCCGCTTCTACCGAAGAGATTTCGGCAACGATGAGTACGTTTGCCCAGTATGCTAATGACTTAAGAGACTTGGCTGAGCGGCTGAATCAGGAAATCAAGAAATTCAAAATCGAATAGCGTGGGTGCAACAGCGGAGGATGCTCCAAAAGAATGGCATCAGCATTACAATATATGGGTGCCTGGCTATTTGGAGCAGCCTCTTTATGTGTTTTCGATAAAATTTGATTATCTCATCATCATTATGGTGAAAATCAATTGACATTTTGATAAAATAGAAGAAGTTCATCATTGAATCGGAAATGGAATTATTTTTTCAGGGTTCCTAAACTTTGTTAAAAAATAGCCGATAAAGATAAATAAGTAAGAGGGAGGGACTTATATATGCGAATTAATGAAACAAGTTATGGTTTATATTCATACCAAAAACAACAAAATCGTGTTAATCATATACAAACCAATTCATCCAAAAAGACCTCGTCATCGGCAAATGTTGAGATTTCATCACAGGGACGGGAGATATCACAAGCGATGATGTCGGACCAAGCACAGCGGCAGCAGCGGGTTCAAGAATTAAAACAACAAATTGCCGCGGGAACATATCAGATTGACAGCGGTAAAGTAGCCGATAAAATGATTGATTTTTGGAAGGGAACTTCCAGGTAGGTGACAACAGGATGGATTCTTTTAATCATGTGATTCAAACATTGGAGGCCATGAATACTGCACATGGACAGCTGCTGGAACTGGCAAACGAAAAGCGAAATTTACTTGTGGATGGCAATATTCAGGGGCTCCAAAATTTGATTCAGCTTGAATCTAAGTGTGCGGATGAAATCGAGCGGCTTGAACTGCAAAGACAAAGTGAAGTTCAGGCTTTTATGACTCAATCAGGACTGACAGGAGATTCTTATACATTGGAAGAATTAATAAATGCAGTGGATGATGCCGATAGGAAGATACAGTTACAATCGATTGCCCAAGAGCTGCGATGTAAAATTAAAACCATTGCGGAATTGAATGAGAGTAATCAGCAGTTAATTCAAACATCGCTTTCTTTTATTCAATATTCTGTTGGACTGCTGGTGAAAAATGAACCGGCGATCGGTTATGGTCCAAAAGCGACCAAACAATATGCTAATCTGTTAGATGCCAAAATATGATTTAAAGCAGGGGATACTATGACGTCAACTTTTCATGGAATAGAGGTTGGAAAACGAGGGCTGTTTGCGCAGCAAGCGGCTCTATCGACCACCGGCCACAATATTGCCAATGCCGGAACTGTCGGTTATACTCGGCAGCGCGTGAATATGCAGGCGACAAATCCGATTTCTGTTCCGGGCATGTCGTCTTATCAATTAGGTACTGGCGTTGATGTGAACAAAATTGAACGGCTGAGAGAAGATTATTTGGATATTCAATATCGTACCGAGAACAAGAACGTAGGCTATTGGGAAGCCAAGAGCGATACCTTAAGCAAAATTGAGGGACTGTTAAACGAACCGTCAGATAATGGCCTGGCCTATGTCATGGATCAGTTTTGGTCCAGCTGGGAAGAGCTCGCCAAAAATCCCGACAGTGCCTCGGCCCGTTCGGTTGTCCGCCAGCGCGGAGTTGCTGTAGCGGAGACCTTTAATTATTTGTCTAATTCGTTGGATGATATTAAGAAGGACTTAAAGCTGGTTATTTCCACGAAACAATCAGACTTGAATTCAATTACGAAACAAATTGCCAATTTAAATGATCAAATTGCCCGCCTTGAAGCCAATAATTATGAGCCGAATGACTTATATGATCAACGGGATGTGCTGATCGACCAATTGTCTAAAATGGTCGATATTACGAATGTAACCAAATTGGATAGTGGCATGGTCAACATTACAGTAGCCGGGCAAGAGTTGGTCTCAGGAACTAACTATAAAGAAATAGAAGTTGTATACGATAGTGATACGAACCCATCATATGTTCAAGGTGTTATTATAAAAGAGCCTGGTGTTCAATTAAGCCCGGATGAGATAAAAACGGCTTTAGAAAATGCCCTAGACCTGTCATCGGGAGAACTACTTGCTCGGATTGAATCGTACGGAACGACAGCTGGAGGAGTAATTCCTGATATTAAAAAAAGTTTGAATCAGTTTGCAACAGAGTTTGTTAACCAAGTAAATACTCTTCATCAACAAGGTTATTACATGGAAAAAAAAGCTGATGGATCGATTAGCATGGAACCTGCAACAGGAATTGATTTCTTTTCCTGGAATGCCGACAATAGCTTGGATATAAGTGCTGATATTAAAAGCTCCCTCGATAAAATTGCCGCTGCGCAAGAGGAAGGTTCAGGAACCGGGACTTCCTCTTCAGGTAATGGCAACAATGCCCAGGCCATTGCCAAACTCAAAAATAATGGAACGATCACGATTGACGGAACAACAGCTACATTTAGTGATTTTTATCGGAATATCATTGGTCAAATCGGAATTGATTCGCAGGAAGCACAGCGGATGAAGGATAACTCAGATGTGATTGTCCAACAGGTGGAAAATCGCCGTCAGTCTGTATCCGGTGTCTCTCTCGATGAGGAAATGGCCAATATGATTAAATTTCAGCAGGCTTATAATGCCGCTGCCCGAATGATTACAACCATGGACCAATGCCTCGATAAAGTCATCAATGGCATGGGCCGGGTAGGATTGTAGGTGATCTGATATGAGTAACCGCGTTACACAAAATATGCTAAATCAAAATTTTTTATTTAATTTAAATAAAACCAATCAATCGATGGAGAAATACCAAAACCAGTTCGCCACGGGAAAACTGATTAATAAACCATCGGATGATCCTGTTTTAGCCGTTCGCAGCATGTATTACCGCTCAAGCTTAAATGACATTGGGCAATATAAGAAAAATGCCGATGACGGTCTTTCATGGTTGAACGCCTCTGATGATGCCTTGGGTGAAGTCAACTCGGTTTTGCAGCGGGTTCGCGAACTTACCGTTGAAGGATTAAACGGAACAAATGATAAAAGTGCCCTGGATGCGATTACTGCTGAGATTAATCAATTGAAGGAGCACTTAGGAGAAATCGCTAATACCCAAATGGCCGGAAGATATATCTTCGCCGGCACCGATGTCAAAAATCCCCCTTATCAGAAGGACACGGGGGATTTTAAGGGGAATTCCGAAAGCCTCGAAGTTTCACTTGGACAAACCAATTCCGTTCAAATAAACGTATCAGGTCAGGATATTTTTAATAATCCAAAAATTGGAAGTATCTTTTCCGTTTTAACAAACATCGCCGACGGTCTTAGTGGCGCCGATGGATCAGGTTCAGACGATTATTTAAGTCAATTGGATGCGCAAATAGATAATGTTTTAGAGCAGCGTGCGGAATTAGGGGCACGGATGAACCGGATGGAATTAAGCGTGTCGCGAATCGATGATCTGGAGTTATCAACGACTACGTTATTATCCAATACGGAAGATGCCGATTTATCAAAGGTCATTATTGATTTGAAATCACAGGAAAATGTACAGCGTGCCGCCTTGGCAGTTGGTGCCCGAATTATTCAGCCATCATTAGTCGACTTCTTGCGTTAATGAGGGAAAAATCTATACGCAGCTACCGAAATTTTTGATCACCAAATAACGGGCAAATTTTTAATAGTTTACTATTCGCTTGATCGGGAACTGCATTTATTGTGCAGTTCATTTTTTTTGCCGGATAAGGGACGGATCTGGAGAAAATATGTTAATCTAAAAGAAAAATGCTTTCTGAACATTTGCGGATCTAGCTCAGAACCGTTATCCATAAAATGGACTTGCATAAAATCTATGAAGTTGGTGATGTTTTATGTATCCTAAAGTTAATCAGAAAATTGTTATAGAAATACCTGATAAAGACTTAATTTGCCACTCCATGGTTGCTGAGGTGAGTGATGATGAAATTCTTATTAGCCAGCCGATGGATCAAGATCCGGTTGGATTGTTTCCTGAGGGAACAAGCATTGCAGTCTCTTTCACGGTGGATGATAATAAATACCAATTTAAGACGAAGATTTTAGGAAGAAAGAGAGAAAGAATCTCTTTATTTCGAATCACAAAACCACAGGAAAATCAAATTCAAAAAATTCAATTACGGGAAAATTTCCGTGTCGAAACGACCATCCGTTTAAAAATTGATGAAATGGAATTACATACGATCAATATTAGTGCTGGTGGCTTGTTATTTTCCTGCACCTTTGAAATGGATCTAAAAGAAGGGGAAGAGCTCTCTGGAACCATTTTCATTCCCGATTCAAGCCCGATATCCTTTAAAGGTGTCATTAAGCGAATCCGTGTCTTAGAAAATAATGTGAAGCATGTCGCCATGCAGTTTACAGTATTAGACCGTAAAGATGAATCAAAGATTGTGCAATTTTGTTTTCAAAAACAACGACAAATGCGAATGAAGAGATAGATTTCTGTACTATTAACCTAAAATCCCTTAATTTAAGAGGGATTTTTATAAATAAACAATTTTCTTTTTAAAGAACATTTTTTTTGTTTAAATGAATTGAAAAATCTTACAGAAGAGATATAATTAGTGATAGGAAGGATTTTTCGATTCAGAATTTATTTCGATTACACCCAAGAACGTCAGATTTGATACGAATTGTTTGCTAGTAGGACGAAGAGAGAATTCAAAAGACAGACGTTTTTATCATATCCAAGTAAATATTTAACAAAGGGGGCTTAAGAATGAGTTTGAAATCTGCCATATTTCAGCTGAAAGAAGCAATTATCCATCAAAAGGTCGGTCCATCAGAGGAGGATTTCATCAAACAACTGGAGACGGAGCACAAATTAAGAGGCGGCACACTACCATACTATTTTAATTTTTTGATGATGGTACAGTTGAATGATGAAATTACTAATCATTCATCTGGGGAGCAGAAGAAAATAAATCGTAAATGGACGAAGCATGAGATTGAATTTATGTTTCATTATATTAAGGAACGCCAGGAGGAAGGCGGTCTAAATATTACGGAATTGTTGGATGAGGTGGCACAGCTTTTGGATCGGGGCTATCAGTCTGTAAACTATAAATATTACTCTGCAATGAAATCAAAAGATAGAGAACAAGCCTCTGAAGTAAACGCCCATCGGATTACGACAATTTTCCAAGAACGGATTCCTGTCCTTTCGACAGAAGTCATTTGTGACCTTCCGCCAAAGTCCCCGGAAAAGCAAACCAGTCCTTTACCAAATGATGATTTACTTGATATTTTATCAGGATTAATCACGAACGTTCAAAAACTTCCAGGGATTAATTTGAATGAACTATTAAAAAGTTTATATCTGTTAACCAATATGGCGCTTCAAAATCAGGAAGCTGTTGAAAAAATGGATGAATTAAAGTCAGCGATCACAATGGAGAAAGAAACTTCGCGCGAAAAGGTGAAGAAGCTGGAGCAGCAATTATTTCAGGAGAAACAGCGGAATGACTCGTTACAATTGGAAGTTTCCAAATTGGCAAAGGAAATCTTGGCTTTTAACCAGCTAGGTGACGCTGCCAAAATTCAAAATTTGAAATCTTATAATCAAAGACTTAATTATATAATTGACGGCTTCGGTGTCGTTCTCCAGGTAGGAGGATAAGACCAGTCGATTAAAAGGTTATTCCAGGCGGGATAACCTTTTTTGGCAGATAGGAAAGTATAAAAACTTTCCTATTATGCATAAGGGCACTAAGGAAAGCTTCGCTAGTATTGGCATCGCAGCCCAAAAGTTAATCTTTTGGGCGAACTACGCCTCATGAATCGTCCTTTTGGGCTCGCCAATCGGCGAGTTTTCTTTAGCCTATTAACCTTTTAAAAGATTTATCCGATATACTATAATATAAGAAGATAAGAATGGATTTTGAAGGGAGTAGTGTTCAAGACAATGGCAAATCCATATCAAACCTATCAAAAACAAGCGGTCACAACCTCTAAACCGGAAGATTTGACGCTCATGTTGTATCAGGGAATGGTTAAATTTATCCGTCTATCAAAAATGGCACTTCAAAATAATCACTTGGAAGATTGTCATACATACAATTTAAGGGCACAGGATATATTAAGTGAGTTAATGGTGACACTGAAGATGGAATTTCCCATATCCGCGTCACTGCAGTCGATGTATGATTATATGAAATCCCGCCTAATTGAAGCCAATTTAAAAAAAGACCCTGCCATTCTCGAAGAAGTCGAAGGATATGCGGTAGAATTGACAGAAACATGGCAGGAAGCCATGAAGCAAGCAAAAAAATAGTTAAGGTCTGATACTATGATAAATGAGGTAATCGAAAAAATTTATTCCATCACTGAAGCGATGATGAAGATGGTAAGTACAGGAAATGACGAAGAGTATACCAAGCTATTAGATGAGCGAAACAAGCTGATGGAAACAGTGGATGCCCTGAAGGCCGCTGAACCGGGGTTTCAATATTCCTCTAAAGCTAAACAATACCTTGAGAAAACACTCAAACTCGATCAGGAAATGAGTTCCCTTATGAATAACGATTTGAATGCTATTCAAAAAGAAATTAAACAAATGGAATTGAAACGGCAGATCACCTCCAAATACCGTCCTTATTATAAACAAACAAATGGAGCTTTTATTGATTCGAAAAATTAATATGGAAATAAAAATGCGCATTCTGAACAATTTTTGACAAGAATGTGCATTTTTTATCATTATTTATCATTTTCTATCATTTTTTTCAGTATTGTTACAATTTTTTCATATACAATCGCGAAATAAAATTGCATAATATGTTTATAGTTAAAAATAAACGATGTATGAAATTGGGTTGCTAAAACTCAAAGATATTAATAATATGAAAAAAAGGAAGATTCCCATGACCCGGCAGCAATGGATGAAAGACAAACCAATACAGGGCAAGCTTTATCATTTTATTGATTACAAAAAGAAGCAGCCGTTTTTTCAACAGCCCATAAGGATTTTTATTGATGACCCGGTGATAAAATCCTATTTTATGATAAAAAATCTTGTTTATCGGGATAAGCAAATTCTGGTGTTGAAAACAGAGGAAGATCCTAGCACGATTGTTCTGGTAGAGGCGATCATTGAAGACGGCCAGCTGCTCTATCTTTCAATGCTTCCGGAAATGATTATGAAGGATTTATGTTCCTTGTTGGAAGAGTTGATTTGATATTCAATTAGAAAGGGTGCTTGTCAATGAAAATTGGTGATGATTGGTATACGAAATCATTGTTGATTGATACTTTATACCGAAATCAAAATATAACAACTCAGACCGAGAATCCAAGCTCGGATTTTGCCAACCTGTTCATGACCGTATTAAATAATTTATTAATGCAGTCCCAGGCACCATCAACTATTGCAGCACAAATCTATCCTGCATCTCCTGATACCGTAGATCTGGGCATTCCTTCTGTTGATCAAAATACTTCTAATTTGCTAACCGATATTCCCATTCAAAATGACTCTTTTCGGTTTAGCAATATCAGTGCAGAGAAGCTGAATCAAGAGCTGGATGGAAAACTGAAAGGGATGGGAGAAGTTTTTATCCGCGCTGGAAATTACTATAATGTCAACCCGGCATTATTGGCGGCTATCGCCCAGCATGAAACCGGAAATGGAACATCCCGGGCAGCAATGGAAAAAAACAATATTGCCGGCATGATGGGAATTAATGGCCTAAAATCATACGCTTCCGTAGAAGAGAGCATAATGGACATGGCGCGGAACATCAGTAAAAATTACATTGGCGAAGGATTAACGACGATTGCCAAAATGGGTGCAAAGTACGCTCCGGTTGGTGCTGCCAATGATCCTACCGGGTTAAACAATTATTGGGTGACCGGTGTAACCAAGTATTTTAATAAACTGACTGTGTAATGGAAACAAGGAAACCAATCCCAGTTGTCGGATTTCGTCGATAAAAAAAGTTGTCGATTTTACAACCTTAATATAGTATTATGGTGGAGTATATAGATTAATTTGATGGAAAATCAAAGTTTATCAAACAAGTAAGATTGTGAAGCGGGGTAATCTTTATGAGTAATATTAATCTCCTTCAGTCTGCCTTAAGTGCAGCAACTATGCGTCAACAGGCCATTTCTAATAATATAGCAAATGCTGAGACCCCTGGTTATAAAGAGAAAAAAGTAGTTTTTGAGGACGTATTAAAACAACATTTATCCAATCAATCAAATTCAACCAATTTTGTCGGTAATCGCACAGATTCCCGTCATTTTGTGATTGGTCAGCCTTCTGGGGTACCGGTTGCGAAAATTGTTGAAAATTCAAGCACAACGATGCAGAATAACGGAAATAATGTCGATGTTGATGAAGAAATGACAAATATGGGCAAAAACGCCATCTGGTATAACACTTTAGTGGAACAGGTCAATAGTGAGTTTCAGCAGTTATCCATTGCCATTAAAGGGAGGGTATAAAAATAATGTTTGATTCCTTAAATATTAGTGCATCGGCGTTAACAGCACAGCGTTTAAGAATGGATGTCACCTCCTCCAATATAGCCAATGCCTCGACAACCCGGGGGAAATTGGTGAACGGTCAATGGGAGCCCTATCGCCGAAAAATGGTTGTCATGGAACCAAGAGTCAACTCTTTTAATCAAGTTTTGCAGGGGCAATTGGAGAAACAAACACAACCGCAAACAAACCTGCAAGGGGTTAAGGTTACTGGGATTGTTGAAGATCAAACACCTTTCAAAATGGTCTATGACCCCACTAACCCGGATGCCAATGCAGATGGTTATGTTAATATGCCAAATGTTGATCTGTCAAAGGAAATGGTCGATATGCTAGCGGCGTCACGTGCCTATGAGGCCAATGTCACCTCGTTTAATACAGGGAAATCGATCATGTTAAAGGCCTTGGAAATCGGGCGTTAGGGGGAATTTAAATGAATGTTTCACAAATTAGTACGGGTGCAATCAAAATGAATCAAAATCCATTCCAAAAGGTGGATAACAATCAACCCTCCACTTCTTTTGCAAACGTCCTCAAGGGTTATTTAGATAATGTTGATGCGGCCGTGAAGCAGTCGTCTGACCTAGCTGCCAAAGCAGCTGCAGGAGAGATTGATAATGTACACGATGTGATGATTGCCTCTCAAAAAGCGAAATTAGCCTTGGAACTGACGGTGACGGTAAGAGATAAGGCTGTCGAAGCTTACCAAGAAATGATGCGGATGCAAATCTAAAGAATGATAGAAGCTTGGCGATAAGCGCCGGAGCTAATAAAAAGAAAAGCGGAGTTCGCATGCTTTTAACCTGACAAGCATAGAACACTTCGGAAACGAAGGCGTTCTGTGCTTTCATTCCGAAGTGGTTTTTAACTTATGGGGGATAGCGAACTAAGCCGGAAAAATGGAAAGCTGGGCAGGGTGAGAAATGAATCGATCATGGATAGATCAAATCAAAAAAACTAAAGAGAATATTAACCAATATTGGAAGGCAAGAAGCTCCAAACAAAAGTGGTTCATTATTGGAACCTTTTTAGTTCTTTTTATTGCCTTATCCACCTTTATTTTTGTGGCTTCTCGCCCGAAATATGTTCCTTTATATACGGGACAATTGACACAGCGGGAAATCGGGGATATCAAAGCTGAACTGGACAAGGAAGGATATACAAAGTATCAAATCTCGTCAAATGGGACGATGATTCAAGTTCCCAAAAAGGATGCACCAGATTTGATTGTCAGTCTCGCCTCAGCGGGGTATCCAAAAGATAATAAAATTAATTATGATATTTTCGGTCAAAATCTTTCTTTTGGAGCGACCGACAAACAATATGAAATCCTTGAGCGGGAAGCGATGCAAAATCAAGTGGCAAATGTACTGGAAAATGTCGATGGAATCAAAAATGCGGAAGTTATTTTGACGTTGCCCAAGAATTCCGTTTTTGTCCGCCAGGATGTTGAACAGAAAGCAAGTGCATCGGTCATGGTCGAGGTTGAACCTGGAGTAAAACTCAACTCCGGACAAATACGGGCACTCTACACATTAGTGTCACGCAGTGTACCCAATCTTCCTATTGAAAACATCACGATTATGAACCAGTACAGCGAAACCTATGACCTTAATAATGAAAGTGATGATCAGTCACTAACAAAATATGATGAACAACGAAAAATACAAAAAAATATTCAAGGTGATATTCAACAGGACCTGCAAAATTTGCTGGGTACGATCCTTGGTACCGATAAAGTCTATGTCCAAACCTTTGTTAAAATGAATTTTGATAAGGTGAAAACGGATGAAAAATTAGTCGAGCCGGCAAAAGACAGTAACAAAGGAATTGTTATCAGTTCGGAGAAGGATTATAAAACATACACCGGAAAAGGCGGCAGTGACGGCGGAGTGGTTGGCACGGGAGAAACGGATGTTCCTGGATATGCTGCCTCTAATTCCAGCGGTGACAGCAATTACGAGGAATCAAATGAAAAGGTTAATTATGAAATTAACCGGATCAATAAAGAGATTATCCAAAGTCCATATGCAATTGAAGATATTACGATTAATGTCGGGGTGGAACCGGATAATCCCAATACGAAGACACTGTCACAAGCAACACAGGATAGTATTCGAAATATTGTCTCGAATACTGTGCAAACAGCGCTTGGTCATCCCAATTTGACGCAGCAGCAAATTGATCAGCGGATCACAATTTTTCCGCATACGTTTCAAAAAAATACTTTGGCCAGCCAAAAGCAGCCGTTTAACTGGCTTTATCTGATTGCAGCCATCGCAGGCGTCCTGGTGATTGGCGGGCTGGTATGGTTCTTCTTGCGGCGGCGAAAACAAAATTCATTGGAACCGGAAGAAGAAGACATCATGATTAGCAAACCATTGGAAGAAATAACGTATTTTGAGGAAGATATGAGCGTTGAAAGCCAGTTGAAAAAATTGCTTGACCAAAGGCCTGAGGATTTTACCAAAGTGATCAAGACGTGGCTGCATGAAGAGGAGGCTTAAGATCCGATGGCAACTGGAATAAAATTAACCGGAAAACAAAAGGCAGCTATTTTGCTGATTTCGATGGGAAAAGAAGCTTCCTCAAAAGTGTTTAATCATATGTCAGAGGAAGAAATTGAACAGCTTACGCTGGCAATCGCCAATGTTAAAAAGGTTGACTCCAAAGAAAAAGAGGAAGTTTTAAAAGAATTTCATGAAATGTGCATTGCCAATGACTATCTGGCGATGGGCGGGATTACCTTTGCTCAGGATGTGCTTGAAACTGCTCTGGGCAGGGAACGGGCAAAACAAATTATTCAGAAATTAACGGTTCAGCTTGAGGTGAAACCGTTTGATTTTGCCCGCCGGGTGGATCCAATGCAGCTTTATCACTTTCTGCAAAATGAACATCCACAAACGATTGCCCTTGTCTTGGCGCATTTAGAGCCGCAGCAGGCATCAACCATTCTTTCGTCACTTCCGGAAGAACTGCAGGCAGATGTGGCCAGGAGAATCGCACAGTTTGAACAAACATCGCCGGATGTCATTAAAGAAGTGGAACAAATTCTTGAACAGAAATTATCGGCAACGATACGTAAAGACTTTAGTGTGGTCGGTGGTATTGAGTCGATTGTTGGCATTTTAAATGGGGTTGATCGCGGAACCGAGAAGAGTATTCTCGAAAACTTGGGCAGAAAACACAATGATTTAGTTGAAGAAATCAAGAAGCGGATGTTTGTCTTTGAGGATATTATCAATTTAGACCGCCGTGCGATACAGCGGGTTATTCAGGAAGTTGATAATCAAGATTTAATGCTAGCGTTGAAAGCATCCAGTCCCGAAGTCAAAAAAGTCATTTACGAAAATATGTCACAACGGATGGTCGAAAGTTTCGAAGAAGAAATGCAATATCTTGGACCTGTCAGGGTAAAGGATGTTGAAGAAGCACAAGGCAGAATTGTTTCTGTCATTCGCCACTTAGAGGATGCCGGTGAAATAATTATTGCACGGGGTGCTAATGATGGCATCATACTCTAAAATATTCAAAGCTGCGAACGTTTCGATCACGGATGAAGTTAAGGTGATTACTCCTGTTTATATCCCAGCTAACTCATCTATTTCAACCGATGCAGATGAGGCTGAAAAGGCGAATAGCCTCTCAAATTCCGACGCGAATCTCTTCATTCAGGAGGCTGAGGAAAAGGCCCAAGCTATCATTCAGGAGGCAAGAAATAAGGCTCAGGCGATCGAAACAGCAGCAGAAGAACGAATAAACCAGTGGTGGACGGAAAATAACCAGAAGCTTGAGGAAATGTCCTTGGCTGCCAAGGAGGAAGGGTTTCAGGCAGGCTATATTAGCGGACAGCAGGAAGCAACTGCCAAAGTTGAGCAAGCCTATCGTGAAAAATTGACTCAAGCAGGCGATATTTTACAGCAGGCCTACGAGCAAAAAAAAGCGATAATTTCTGAAGCGGAGCCTTTTCTACTGGAGCTGAGTACTGTCATTGCCAGTCAAATTATTAAACAAGAGTTAGAGGAATATCCCGATAAATTTATTGAACTCATTAAGCAGCATATTCTTCGTTTTAAGGAGAAAGAGCATATTACCATTTGTGTGAACCCAGATGACTATCCTTATATTCAATCGCAGCGCTCACATCTTATCTCTGTCGTGAACGGGGAAACCGAAATCAAGATCATCCCCGATTATTCCGTTGCTGCTAAAGGGTGTGTCATTCGAACGGAATATGGCAGCATTGATGCTCGGATTGACACACAAATGGAAGAGATCAAAAGGGCCCTCCTTGAGGCAAGGAAGGTGATGCAGCATGACATTGACAGCTGAACACTATGTCAAGATCGTTCGCGGAATTGATCCGGTTCGGGTAAATGGAAAAATCACCCAAATCATTGGGCTGACGATTGAATCACAAGGACCTGATGTCAGAATTGGTGAACTGTGCTCTATCTATCCGACTCAGTCCGGACCGCCAATCCAGGCTGAAGTAGTGGGTATCCGAGAAAACAAAGTTTTGCTTATGCCTCTTGGCGAGGTACAGGCCATTGGTCCCGGCTGTGATGTCGTTGCCAGTGGCAAACCGATGACAGTGAAAGCGGGTCATCAATTGCTCGGCAGGATTCTTGACGGTTTGGGACAACCGATGGATGGCAAACCGTTGCCGCTGGGCTTGGAAGATGTCCCTATCAATGCCAAGCCGCCTAATCCGCTCAGCCGTCCGCGAATTTGCGTCCCTTTAGAGGTAGGCGTAAGAACCATTGATGGATTATTGACAATGGGAAAAGGACAAAGAATGGGGATTTTTGCCGGCAGCGGCGTTGGTAAAAGTACACTTCTCGGGATGATTTCCCGCAATACGTCTGCAGATGTGAATGTGATTGCCTTAATCGGTGAAAGGGGACGCGAAGTTCTCGACTTTTTGGAGCAAAACTTAGGTCAGGAAGGGTTGAAAAAATCAGTGGTTGTCGTGGCGACATCTGATCAGCCGGCGCTGATCCGGATTAAAGGGGCCTTAACGGCAACCTCGATAGCCGAGTATTTTCGTGATCAAGGGAAAAACGTCTTACTTGTTATGGATTCGGTTACCCGTTTCGCGATGGCCCAGCGGGAAGTCGGCTTAGCAATCGGCGAGCCGCCGACGACAAAAGGGTACACGCCTTCCGTATTCGCGATGCTGCCGCAATTATTGGAACGTGCCGGTACGGGACCAAGAGGCTCGATATCCGCCATCTATACTGTTTTGGTTGACGGGGACGATATGAATGAACCGATTGCTGATGCCGCAAGAAGCATCTTGGATGGCCATATTGTGTTAAATCGGTCCATTGGGGCAAAAGGAATTTATCCGGCAATCGATGTGTTAAACAGCGCCAGCCGGGTGATGACGGAAATCACTTCTGATGAACATTTGCAAGCGGCAAATCATTTCAAAAAATTCCTCGCTACTTATAACGAAGCCGAGGATTTAATCAATATTGGGGCCTATAAAAAGGGCTCAAATCGCGACATTGATCAGGCAATGCGGTTAAAGCCGATCATGGATCATTTTTTGCGCCAGGGAATTTATGAAGCATCGCAACTGGAGGATGCAAGATCATTCCTAATTTCACAATTTGGAGCGATGAAGTGATGGCTTTTAAATTTTCATATCAAAAGGTACTTGATTTCAAAGAAAGAGAAAAGGAATTTGCCAAGCAGGAATATGGCTCAGTGAAACTGCGCCAGTTGGAGCTGGAAGAGCAGCTTGACGGTCTGGCCATGGAAAAAGACAAGGTATTTAATCAATACAATGATGTTGACCGCAAAAAAGTGTCTGACCTCCAAACCATCCAGCAAGAGATGGAGCATGTTAACCGCAAAATGAAACAGCTGCAGGCAAAGTCGGAGGAAATCCATTTGGAAGTGGAGCAAAAACACCAAGTGCTGATTGAAAGGCTTCAGGAAGTAAAAATGTGGAATCAGTGGAGGAAAAAATCGCGGGCCGCTTTTCAAAAACAGATGGATCAAAAGGAACAGGCTTTGCTGGATGAAATGGCCGTCCTACGTTATTCCCACAAGGTATGAGGAGCGAAATGCCGATGGAAGAGAAGAAGCATGGAAAACTAAAGTCATTTATTTTCTTTGGCCTTTTTCCAATACTTATCATGTTTATTTTAGGTTTATTTTTATTTAACTGGCTAGGATTTCCTGTCTGGGAAACCGCACAAAAATGGGGAAATCAGGTTCCGGTTTTAAACTATCTTATACCTGACCCTGCTTCTTCTACGAAAGTGGCGAACAATGATCGTCAATCGGTATTATGGAAAGAAAAATATAACCAAAGTAATGCCGATTTAAAGAAGGCAAACAAGGAAATAGACAGTTTAAATAACCAAGTTGATTCAATGCAGCAGCAGCTTGACAATTTGAAAAAAGCGAACAAACAATTGGAATTTCAACTGAAAGATCAAGCGAAACAAAACAATGCCGCCCAGCAAAAAAAGATTGCTGCCATCTATGAAAATATGTCTGCTTCAAAGGCTGCTTCCATCATCGAATCGATGTCAGTGGAGGATGGGGCGATCACTATTTCGACACTCGACTCTGACCAGCAAAGCAGCATTCTGGCCAGTATGAAAGACACGAAACGGGCAGCGCAAATCACGATGTTGCTGAAGGAAATTGGCAATCTAAACACAACAGATTCAACATTATTAAAGCAACAGTTACAAGACATACTCAAAAGCCAAGATGACCCAGCTGCCACTTTGGCCGATACGATTGCAGCGATGCCGTCGGCGCAAGCTGCCGTGCTGATTCAATCAATGATGAAAACAAATTCGCAAACGGCCATGGCATTGATGAAAAAAATGAACACGGACAGTCGTTCACAAGTACTTACGGAAATTTCTAAAAAAGACGCAGGACTGGCTGCACAAATCTCCGTGAATTTAGAGAAATAGAATTGACTCCAAGGAAGGAGAAAACCATGAAACACATCATGTTATTTTTAGCTTTTGTTTTTAATTTCGTATTTTATCAACCTTCCATACTCGCCGCGGAGTATACCGCCGCTGGCGAACCTTCCGTCTATGACACTATCCAGAAGGGGGATCAATCGTCCAAGCCTTCATCGAGTAATGTCGAAGATAGTCGATCTTCTATTTTCTCCTTATTTCTCAAATTTATCATATCGTTCGTGTTTGTTATTTTTTTGCTATTTGTTTTATTACGTTTTTTAGCCAAACGAAACAAGCAATTGCCGGCAAATGGTCCAATCATCCCTTTAGGCGATTATCCCTTGGGTAATAATCGGTCGTTGCAAATTTTGCTGATCGGCCAGACCATTTATGTGGTCGGTGTAGGGGAAACCGTTACCCTGCTGCGAACCATCTCCCAGGGGGATGAATATCAGCATTTGCTGGAAAACCTCGAAAATGTAGAGGAAGAGGTTTCTTCGAAGTGGCTGCCTGAAGATACCAAAAAAATTTGGAATGCCGTTTTTCAAAAACAGCTGCAAAACATCAAGAAACACCGTGGAGAGGAGTAAGAAAATGTGGCGTAAGTTAGCTTTTCTCGTTCCTCTGTTAACCATTGGTTTTATCACTGTCACCCATGCGGCGGGGCCAGCCAATACGATTTTACCGGGGCTTGATTTAGGTTCGAATGATCCCGATAAAGTCTCCAATACGGTGCGGATTATTCTCTTCATCACGGTCTTATCGATTGCCCCGGCAGTGCTCGTGTTGATGACTTGTTTTACCCGGATTGTGGTTGTGCTCAGCTTTGTCCGCAACGCCCTTGGAACGCAGCAAATACCACCTAACCAAGTATTAATTGGCCTGGCTCTATTTATGACGTTTTTTATTATGGGACCGACATTTTCGCAGATTAATGATCAAGCATTCCAGCCGTTTATGGCTGGAAAAATCAGCCAAGAGCAGGCCTTTAAAGCCGCCAGTGGTCCATTAAAGGAATTTATGACCAAGAGTACACGGGAGAAGGACCTGGCCCTGTTCTTGGATTATGCCAAGATGAAGAAACCAAAAACAGTGGAAGATATTCCCTTAAGAGCACTTGTTCCAGCGTATGCTATCAGCGAACTAAAATCGGCTTTCCAAATGGGATTTATGATTTTTGTGCCCTTTTTGGTGATTGATATGATCGTCTCTAGTGTCTTGATGTCGATGGGGATGATGATGCTGCCGCCGGTGATGATTTCGCTGCCATTTAAGATCTTATTATTTGTTCTTGTTGATGGATGGTATTTGATTGTTGAATCCCTGCTCAAGAGTTTTTAAAGGAAGTGATGGTTGATGTCCACTGAATTAATCCTGCGGATTGCCCAGGAAGCGATTTACACAATTCTCATCGTGATTACGCCCGTTGTAGGTGTAGCCTTGGCAGTCGGCCTATTAGTCAGTATTTTTCAAGCTGCTACCCAGATTCAGGAGCAGACGCTAGCCTTTATCCCCAAAATTATTGCTGTTTTTTTGACGATTCTTGTGTGTGGGGCGTGGATGTTGCGGTATGTCGTTGATTTCACCGAGCATTTGTTGGGAAATCTGTCTCAATTTATCGGGTAGGTGAAAATAATGGATGCTTCCTATTGGTGGAGTCTGCTGCTAATCTTTGTTCGCATTGCTTCATTTATGGTGACGGCCCCGTTATTTTCGGGACGGCAGATCCCGAATACTTATAAAATAGGCCTAAGTGCGATCCTTGGAATTCTTTGTGTCGGATTGCTTAAGGAACCGCTCGCTTCATTGCCGCAGGCGGTGCTGATGCTGTTAATTCTGAAGGAATTTTTTGTCGGTATTGTTTTGGGGTTTACGGCAACGATTTGGCTGTCTGCTGTGCATGTAGCCGGAAATATTTTAGATATGCAAATTGGTTTTTCAATGGCCAGTCTGTTTGACCCCAGCTTCGGGACAACTACTCAGCTTACCGGCCGTTTAAAATATATTTTAGCGATTTTATTCTTATTATCGACGAATGGACATCACCTGCTGATTCAAGGAATTTTATCGAGCTTTGATTGGATAGCGATAAAAAGTACCATTCCTGCCTGGTCGGATGGGCGTTTGTCGTTGTTTATTCTCGATTGTGTCAAACAAATGTTTATGATTGGCTTCATGATGGCCGCTCCGATCTTAGGGGCGATGTTTTTGGCGGATGTAGCTTTTGGAATTCTCGCTAAGACGGTTCCACAGATGAACATTTTCACCGTGGCTCCGCCGGTAAAAATTTTATTGCACTTTTTACTTTATATTTTTCTTTTACCTGGTTTCTTTTATCTGGTGAATATCCTGTTTGAAAATATGTTTGACTCAATGTCTTCGATCTTGAAAATAATGGGGGCGTAGGCATGCTGCTTCATTTGGATTTACAGCTTTTTTCAGGTGAAAAAACAGAAAAGGCAACGCCCACGAAACGCCGCGAGGTTCGCAAGAAAGGGCAGATTGCCAAAAGCATCGAAATCTCTTCGGCCTTTACACTGTTATTTTCCTTCGCCTGTTTAATGGTTTGGGGAAAAAGTTTCATCGAAGGCTGCTTAGATATCTACCGGCATACTTATCGTGAATATCTGCTCTGGGATCTTTCCATTTCCAGCACTAAGCTATTATTCAACCAATTACTGCTGGATGCCGTAAAAATAATTGCTCCTATCCTGCTCGTTGTGCTGATTGTCGGAATTGCCACCAACTTGATGCAGGTAGGGTTCATGTTTAATTTTTCACTGATCAAAGTGGACTTTAAAAAGCTGGACCCGCTGCAAGGCTTGAAACGATTGTTCTCGCTAAGATCACTGGTCGAATTGATAAAATCAATTTTGAAGATTACGATTGTCGGTGTCGTTGTTTTTGTGGTGATTTGGCAAAAAAAGAACGACTTTCTCGTTCTTGGAGAAAAAAATATTTGGGATGTTTCCAGTTTTATAGCTTCGTTGATTCTGCAAATCGGCTTGGCCGCATCGGCTGCTTTACTTGTTCTGGCGGTAGGCGACTTTATCTATCAAAAATATAGTTTTGAGAAGAAAATCCGGATGTCCAAGCAAGAAATTAAAGATGAGTTTAAAAAGATGGAAGGGGATCCGGTGATCAAAGGGAAAAGGCGGGCGATTCAGCGGCAAATGGCAATGAATCAAATGATTCGCGAAGTGCCAAAGGCTGATGTTGTCATTACCAACCCGACCCACTTTGCGGTCGCCATCCGCTACGATATCAAGACGATGGATGCACCGCAAGTAATCGCCAAAGGCCGGGACTATATTGCCTTAAAGATTAAAGAGGTTGCCAAGGAACATAAGGTCACGATTGTCGAAAACCGCCCTTTGGCACGGGCGTTGTTTGCCGCGGTGGAGATCGGCGAGACGATCCCCGAGGAGCTGTTCAACGCAGTTGGTGAAATTTTGGCTTATGTATACTATCAAGATGGCCGTTATAAGGGGATGATGACATGAAGACAAAAGATTTATCAGTATTAGTGGTAGTAATTTTGATTGTCGCCATGATGATCATCCCGCTGCCGACCATTTTGCTGGATTTTTTGTTAATCTGTAATATTTCGATTTCATTAATGATTTTACTAGTCGCGATGAATACAAAAGAGGCCTTGGAGTTTTCTATTTTTCCAACCGCCTTGCTATTGACGACGTTATTTCGGCTGGCATTGAATGTTTCGACAACCCGTTCCATCCTGTCCAAGGCAGATGGGGGCCGGGTCATCGAGACCTTTGGTTCCTTTGTTATCGGGGGAAGCCCGGTTGTTGGTTTCGTTGTCTTCCTAATTCTTGTCGTCATCCAGTTTATCGTCATTACCAAGGGCTCGGAAAGGGTTGCTGAAGTAGCGGCTCGGTTCACCCTCGATGCCATGCCTGGTAAACAAATGAGTATCGATGCCGATATGAATGCCGGGTTAATCAGTGAGCAAGAGGCGAGAATGCGCCGCCGTAAGATTGAGCAGGAGGCCGATTTTTACGGGGCGATGGATGGTGCCAGTAAATTTGTCAAAGGGGATGCGATCGCCGGGATTGTCATTCTGTTAATCAACGTCATCGGCGGTTTTATCATTGGAATGGTCATCCACGGGATGGGGTTCGCGGAATCTGCCAGTACCTTCACACTGTTGTCTGTCGGTGATGGACTCGTCAGTCAGGTTCCAGCCTTGTTGATTTCCACGGCAACCGGTATAACCGTTACCCGCGCTGCCTCGGAAGGAAATTTAGGATCAGATATTATTAAACAGGTGTTTAGTTATCCAAAACTGCTCTATATCGTTGCAGGGACGATTATGCTCTTGGGCCTGCTGACACCGATTGGCCTGCTTTTGACAATACCCGTTGGTTTGCTGCTGATCTTGGGCGGGTTATCGATTCAGAGGACTGCGAAACAGGATGAGCTGATGAGCGAAGAATTGGAAAAGGCGGAAATGGAAGAAGATATCCGCAGTCCTGAGAAGGTTGTCAATTTGCTCCAGCTGGATCCTTTGGAACTCGAAATTGGCTATGGGCTAATCCCCTTGGCAGATCAAAAGCAAGGCGGCGATATTCTAGACCGGATTGTGATGATTCGGCGGCAGTTTGCAATTGAGTTAGGATTGATCATTCCAACGATCCGGATCCGTGATAATTTGCAATTACCGGCCAATCAATATGTGTTAAAATTCCGAGGGAGTAAGATTGCTTCTGGGGAAGTGTATCTTGATCACTTTCTCGCGATGATCCAAGGAGAGGATGCTGAGACAATAGAAGGCATTCGCGTCGTTGAGCCGGCGTTTGGACTTCCGGCAGTGTGGGTTACCGCAGAAGAAAAACAGCGAGCCGAATTGATGGGCTATATGATTGTCGACCCGCCATCGGTAATTGCTACCCATTTAACAGAGGTGCTGAAGCAACATGCCCACGAGCTGCTGCATCGGGAAGAAACTCAGGAATTAATCGATAATCTGAAAGAAACACATCCAAATCTTGTCAATGAACTTGTTCCGAATCTATTGTCGGTCGGCGAAATTCAGAAGGTACTGCAAAATCTGCTGCGGGAACAAATATCGATTCGCGATTTAGCGGCGATTTTTGAAACATTGGCTGATTATGCGGTGTACACGAAGGATCCCAAGGTGTTAACGGAGTATGTCCGACAGTCATTAACCCGGCAAATAACAGAGCAATATGCGGATCAAGGCGTCATTCATGTCCTAACGGCCGGTGCCTCCTTAGAAAAGGGGATTTCTGATAGTATTCAGCAAACCGATTCCGGGGTTTACTATCTATCGATGGACCCGCAATTATCACGCAGAATTACCGAAGAACTGCAAGCCCAAATTGAACGGGTAATGAAATCCGGTGGTCAGCCGATTTTTCTTACCTCACCATCGATTCGGATGTATTTAAAGCAATTTGTTGATAAAATAATGCCGACAGTACCTGTTCTTTCCTATACGGAACTGGAGCCTGACATTGAGATTCAAAGTATTGGAGTGGTGAACATATGAAAACAAAAAAAATCGTCGCAGATTCCATCCCTCTTGCTTTAAAAATGGTCCGCCAACAATTGGGCGATAATGCCATTATTGTCAATACCCGGGCGATAAAATCCGGCGGCCTATTTGGCTTTTTTGCCAAACAAAAATTCGAGGTAACTGCTTATTCCATGGACCAAGACCCTCCACAGGCGGCACGAAATGTTTCGATGGACATGGAAAATGAAAAACCGCTTATCGAGAGTACCTCGAAAACAGCAGTTAAGCCGATAGAAGAGACGAATTTTTCAGATGAGCAAAAGCGCAAAATAATAAACGATGTGCTTGTCAAAAGAAGTATTCACCATACCAATCTCGAGGGTGTAAATTCAAAGGGGATCAATGAATCCGATAATAACGGGTTACCGGCAGCAAATCAAAGCCAAAGCAGTGAAGCAACAGGCTCTGGCTTTCATAAGAAGCCGCAAATGTTGTACCAATATTATTCCCAGAATGCAGACAGCGAGAAAGAAAAAACTGTCGCTCCTCCCAAAGCGAAACCAGCAGAACCTGACCATCTTCTTGATGAATTAAAGAGTCTCAAGAATATGATGATGGTCTTTATGACGGGGGAAAAGCAGGGTAATGGTCCGACGGCCCGCTTTGCCAAATGGATAAACCGGCTGAAACAACAAGGTGTGACTGAATCGGTTCTGGAAGCTATTGTGATCCAAACGGTTAATGCCATGATCGAAAAGTTTGGCTCTCTGAATGCAGCAACGGATGAGGCTATTGAACAAGAAATGATTTCCATTGTTCAGGGAATGATTGAAAGACGAACCCCAAAGTCCAACGTCCTTCCAGAAGATGTCCGGCTGATTAACATTATTGGTCCAACCGGTGTTGGCAAAACAACGACAATTGCCAAATTAGCGACGGAACAAATCCTCAAACAAAAGCGCCAGGTTGCCATGATTACGACAGACGTCTACCGTATCGCCGCGGTCGAACAGCTGAAAACATATGCTGGTATTTTGAATGTACCGATAGAAGTGGCCCGGTCACGCGAAGAATTGGATCAGGTACTGATGAAATTAAAGCATTTCGACCTTATTTATATGGATACGACCGGACGAAATTTTAAGGATGAAAAAAATCGCGAGTCCATCAATGAATTTTTACATCATCCATTAATAAGTGATAATTATTTGGCCTTGAGCCTGACCACAAAGTATGAGGACTTACAATATTTATTGAATGAGTTTTTGGAAAGTCCCGTTAATAAATTGATTTTAACAAAACTTGATGAGACCTCCAGTTATGGTTCAATCCTGAATATTGCCTACCACTATCCATATGAAATTACGTATCTTACAAATGGACAAAGTGTGCCGGAAGATATTACCACAATCGATCCAGCAATGCTTGCGAACTCGTTGGTAGGAGATGAACGTTAATATGGATCAGGCTGAAAGTCTAAGAGAATATATGCACCGCCATCAAGTGCAGCAAGAAAAGAAACACAATTCACGGATGATTACGATTGCAAGCGGAAAGGGCGGGGTAGGTAAGTCGAATTTCACGTTAAACTTTGCCCTGGCATTAAAATCAATCGGGAAAAAGGTTGTTATCCTTGATTTGGATTTATCCACTGCCAATATTGATATTCTAATGGGGGCCTCCTCGTCAGGAAACAGCCTGGCCGACGTGCTCCACAAACGTAAATATTTATTTGATTGTATTGAAAAAGGTACCGGGGGAATTGATTATATTACCGGAGGATTGGAACTTCAAGACCTGTTACTGTTAGATCATGAGAATCAGGTGTTTTTCATGAACCAAATTCAAGAGCTAAATTCCTATGCCGATTTTATTTTACTTGATACCGGTGCAGGAATTTCCAAGATTCTCGTTGATTTTATTATCGCTTCTGATGAAACCATTTTGGTGACGACACCGGAACCGACTTCCATTGCAGATTCCTATTCGGTCATGAAAACCGTCCTCCAATACACCAGCCAAGCCCCGAAATTTCGCTTGGTGGTAAATCGGGCGCGATCCTATCGTGAAGCAATTGATACCTCAAGAGCATTAAAAAATGCCTGTTCCGTTTTTCTAAAAATGGGCTTGAATACGTTAGGATTTTTGATGGAAGATGCTCATGTTCAGAAGGCCGTCCGGTCACAATCACCTTTTTATCTTTCATACCCTAACTGCGAAGCTTCGAAAAACATGAAACAAATTATGTATACCTTTTTACCTGACATGGAAGTCAATTCACCTGTCCCGATAAAAGGTGTCCGCGGATTTTTTGAAAAAATGTTGTCTTTAAGAAAATAGTTGTAAAAGGGTGGCGAAAAATGAGCGGAAGTTGGAGAATTAACGCGATTTTGGGGCTAACCGCATTTATTTTGAGTTTTGTCTTATCATTTGTTAATAATACATGGCTGACGTCCTTATTTCGGGCGTTGATCGGTTTTGTTCTTTTCTTTGTCTTGGGTTATTTGCTGCGGTTTATTTTCCAGCAATTGAACTCAAGGAAAAGCGGGGAAGAACTTCCGCCACAAAGAAAAATCCAGCAGTTTGGTGCCAAAGTGAACGCCCCCATACAAGAACATTCACTGCGGCAAGAAGCCGTAAAAGGGAAGGAAAAAAACGATACCACTGGGCTTCCCAAAGAAAATGCCATTTTTCAAGCTATTTCTTTAGACGCTTTACATACCAAGAAGGGTTCAGATCGGTCTAATTAATTTTCCTTTACTTCCTATCGAACCTTTCAGCAAGGAGGGATAAACGTTGAAACCGGTTATGAATGAAATCAATTCTAATAACCTCTTATGGAGAAAATATCAGGAAAACCAAGATTCAACTGTCCAGGAAAAACTGGTAAAGCAGTATGCCCATTTAGTTGAACGAATGGCCAATCGACTGAGTCTGACGATTCCACAACGTATTATCCCGAAGGAGGATTTACTCGGGTTAGGCTTTATTGGGTTAATCGAAGCAATCAAAAATTTTGATTACACAAAAGGATACCAATTTGAAACCTATGGTTTGTGGCGGATTAAAGGAGCAATGCTGGATGGCATTCGTAAAATGGATTGGATTCCGCGAAGCTTAAGGGATAAAACAAAAGCGTTGAACAATGCCATTCGTGAACTGGAACAGTCCTTGTTAAGAACACCAACAGAAGAGGAGCTGGCAGACTATTTGAATCTTTCCGTTGAAGAAGTCGACGTAACGATGTCGGCCCTATCCTTTTCCACTCTGATTTCGCTTGATGAGCCAATGAATGATAATGAGGAGGAAGGAAAGCAGCAGAGCCGCTTGGATTTTCTTCATGATGATCAGCCTAATCCTCAAGAACAGCAAGTGCAAATGGCTGAGTTTCGAAAAATAATGGCCGAATGTATTGATGAAATGCCTGAGAATGAACGGTTGGTTCTAACCCTATTGTACTACGAAGGTTTAACCCAAGTGGAAATTGCTGAAGTGTTAAACTTGACGAAAGGGCGGATTTCGCAAATCCATTCGAAGGCCATTGTCCGCCTGCGCAGAAAATTTGAAACGTTGGGTTATTCTTTTCAATCATTTGTTTAGTCAGTTCTTGGTGACTGAGCGTTTTGTGTTTTATCATTAGGCAAGTAAATGTTCATTTTAAAAAAATATTTCACGGTTTCCTTAAGTCACCAATCTCATACACTGGTAATATTCAAAAAATAGGTTGAGGGAAGAATTTTTTTACATTTTTTTTGAATCCTTCAGCATTATCATATATAATTTCGATTAGGGTCAATTTTTTATAAATGATTGATCTTTATACTTTAAACGATTGGGAGTAGTAGCATGGAAAAAGTATTTATTTTCGGACATAAGAATCCAGACACAGATTCCATTTGCTCTGCACTTGCTTATGCAGACTTGAAAAAACAATTAGGACTAAATGTTGAACCGGTTCGCCTTGGCACGATTAACAGCGAGACACAGTATGCCCTTACAACATTCAATGTTGAGGCACCGCGTTTGGTTGAGACAGTTGCCAACGAAGTGAAGTCGGTTATTTTAGTTGATCATAACGAGCGCCAGCAGAGTGCCAACGACATTGCTGATGTACGCATCCTTGAGGTCATTGACCACCACCGGATTGCTAATTTTGAAACAAGTGATCCGCTCTATTACCGCTGTGAGCCTGTTGGCTGCACCGCTACGATTTTAAATAAAATGTATAAAGAAAATGGCAAGACCATTCCCAAAGAAATTGCCGGCTTAATGCTGTCTGCGATTATCTCTGATTCCTTACTATTTAAATCACCGACATGCACACATGAAGATGTGATCGCTGCCCATGAGTTAGCGGAGATTGCCGGAGTAGATGCGAATGTTTACGGCTTGGAGATGCTGAAGGCAGGTGCCGATGTCAGCAGTAAAACCGTTGAGCAGTTATTATCCCTTGACGCAAAAGGTTTTGAAATGGGCTCCAGCAAGGTGGTCATTGCCCAAGTGAACACCGTTGACCCAGCTGATGTACTTGCCCGCAAGACTGAACTGGAAGCAGCCATTAAAAAAACTATTGCTGAAAAGAACTTGGATATGTTCTTATTTGTCATCACCGATATCTTAACAAATGATTCAGTTGCCCTGGCACTGGGCAATAAAGCTGCTGCAGTTGAAAGAGCTTATCATGTAACCTTAACTGACAACACAGCCACATTAAAAGGCGTTGTCTCCCGTAAGAAACAAATTGTACCGGTGTTAACGGATATCTTTAATAAGGTGGAAATCTAGGAAACATAAAGAAAACTGTCCATGCCTTGTGCATTGGACAGTTTTTTAATGACTTACGAAAATAGAAATAACCTTTCAATAAATATGTATCAATAGATGTGTCACATTTTTGACAAACATAGAAAAATGTATTACTATTATCTCGAAATCAAGATAGTAATATTTGAGATATTTATAAAAAGGAGACTAAACATATTATGCTCAGAAAAATAAACCACGAAAACATGGGTAGGAGTAATTTAGGCTGGTTAAGAAGCATTTTTCACTTTTCATTCGCTGAGTACTACAATCCGAATAATATCAATTTCGGGATGCTACGGGTAATTAATGATGATCTGGTTGCACCCGGGACGGGATTTGATCTTCATCCGCACCAAAATATGGAGATTATCTCTTATGTAGTGGATGGGGAACTCACCCATGGTGACAGCATGGGAAATAAGAGCACGATCACCCGTGGCCATGTTCAATATATGAGCGCCGGGACTGGGGTTTACCACTCCGAACAAAACTTGGCAGATCAACCACTTAGATTTTTACAAATATGGATTATTCCTGATAAAACAGGCTATACACCAAGTTATGGGGATTACCGATTTGAATGGAATGACCGCCATAATCAATGGCTTCATATGGTCTCAAGCAAAGCAGGAGATGCCCCAATAAAAATCAACCAGGACATGAATGTTTATGCCCTGGAACTTGAAAAAGACAAGGAGATCAGTTTTCTAGTTGCAGCAGGCAGGCAGGCTTACATGGTGCAAGTGGAGGGAAAATCAGCCGTAAATGGAGTTGAATTAGGTACAAGGGATGCCCTGGAAATTGTCGAAGAAGATATCCAGATAAAAGCAAGTGAAACAACCCATGTCGTCATCCTAGAAATGAAAAAATAGCCGAATAAGTAGACAGGCCACGTGTCGCAGGCAGACCTCGTTCATGACAACGGGGTCTGTTTTTTAAAAGATCAGCTTATCATTCTGTCACACCACGTCTTGAAATGGTGGTATTTTTTATCTGAAATTGCTCTCATATTGTTAGTCTTATGCTACTATTAATATATCATATTTATCAATAATCGAACCAATTGGGCGTCTAAATTATTATTATGATATACTAATTGTGGGGGCAGGTCGAAATGAAATATTTTACAAAGTTATTTTATGTAATCGGTTTCTTGTTATTTTTTGTCACCTTTTCCTTCGCTATTTACTTTGCGGAAAAAATGAATGATTTTCGCGTTTCGGCTGCCAAAGAAAAAGTTCCCAGCTACAAATATCATTTCGTGTTAGTGCCGGAGGAAGTTGATAATAATTATTGGAGATTGATAGAAAAGGGTGCCCGTGATGCTGCCAACCAATTCGGGATCGAGCTTGAATATGTAGGACCAAAGCAGGGAAATATTGATGAGCACTTAAAAACTTTGGAAATGGCCGCTGCTGCGAAAGTAGATGGGATTATCTCGCAAGGGCTGACGGAAAAGCAATTTACCCCTCTTATTAATAAATTGGTTAAAAATGGAACGCCAATCATTACAATTGATACAGATGCTGAAAATAGCAACAGGAATTCTTATGTCGGAACGAATAATTATTACGCAGGTTTTATAGCAGGTCAGGCTTTATTAAAGGATACTTCTGGGATCGTGAATGTGGCAATTATTACCGGAAGCTTTCACTCCATTAACCAAAAAATGAGAATGAATGGCTTTAAAGCTGCCGTAAAAGGGGAGGAAAGAGTCCGGATTATCGCCATCGAGGAATCAAAAATTTCCCAAATTCGGGCTGCCGAAAAAACGTACCAGATTCTTGAAAAATATCCCCAAGTCAACGCTATTTTTGGAACCAGTGCTTTGGACGGGATCGGTATTGCGAACTCTGTTACTCTGTTAAATCGCGTCGAGGGAATGTATATTATCGGCTTTGATACACTGGATGAAACGCTAGCGGCCATGAAAAAAGGGATTATCGATGCCACGGTGACTCAGGAGCCTTATGAAATGGGGCATCGTTCTGTCGAGCTGATGATTAAGATCATCGAGGGTAAAAAAGTGCCAACGACCAATTATACCAATACCGACGTGATCCACAAAGAAGATATCACAGCAGACATGAAAGAGGATACCGTCAAATGATGCCAATACGAATCAAGTTATTGCTCTTTTTTGCTGTCATTGTGATGTTGTCCACTGGTGTTGTTTTCTATCTTTACGATAGCAGTAAGAATATTATGAATGAATATAATCAAAGTTTTCAACGCTTCCTGTTACTCAATGAAATCTCTCAGCAAACGAATCAAACAACTGAAGCGGTGAATGCCTTTATCGTGGAGAAAGATAAGCTGTTTATGCAAAAGTATACAAAATTACGGGCTGAACTGTTAAAAAATAACGGTCGGCTTGAGAAGGAAGTTGAAAATCCCAAAAACCATCTATTACTGCAAAATTATCAAAATATGATTGAGAGCTTTATAACGGAATGTGATTTAACCATTAGCACGTTTTCCGATGGGGAAATGGAGCAATATCCAAGCCATTATAATCAGGCTGTTAAGATTTCCAATTTCATCGTAGAAACCACTTTATCACTTATCAATAGCGAACTGACATCCTATCAAAACTTTTATGATCAATTATTACATCAAAATACCAATTTCAAATTCATGACCATTTTTCTGGTTGTTTCCTTACTGATTTTGTGTACGCTTCTAGCCATCATCATATCCGGGGGAATCACCAAACCGATTCAACGGCTTTCTCTGGCCGCTCAAGAAATTTCCGCAGGCCAATTTTCAGGAGCTGATATCAAGGTCAGCACAAATGATGAATTGAAGCTGTTAACAGAAACATTCAACGAAATGCGTAAAAATATCCGCCGTCTTGTGAAGGAAATCAAGGATAAGTCGGAGTTGGATAAGCTTTTAAAAGAGTTAGAATTAAAAAGTCTGCAGAACCAAATTAACCCGCATTTTCTATTTAACACCTTGAATACGATTGCAAAAATGGCCTATCTGGAGAATGCCCATGAAACTACAAAGCTCATTGAGTCAGTGTCTGTTCTATTACGTTATAACTTTGTCCATTTAGAGCAACCGACTACGTTAGAGGATGAAATCTCTTTTGTCAAAGAATATTTCACGATTCAAAGAACCAGGTTCAGCGATCGGATTGTGTTTGAAATGAATATTGATGAGAGCTGTCTCAAGCAGCCCATCCCAAGGATGACACTCCAGCCCATTATTGAAAATGCGTTTATTCATGGAATTGAAAACCATGAGGAGGGAGCCCGATTAGCGATTTCAATCTATAAAAAGGAGAATCAAGTGTATATAGACGTGATCGATAATGGTGCGGGAATGGACGAAGATACCCGGCAAAGGTTATTGCATCTTTCCGAAAGTAGACCTGAGAATAACGAAAAATCAGTCCATTCTTCAGGGAGCTATTCCAGCGGGATTGGGGTAAAAAATGTGATTAAGCGCTTGGAAATTTTCTTTAGAGAAAAGGAAATGGTTGAAATTGAGTCGAAATTAGGAAAAGGAACTCTGTTTCGGATTAAATTGCCAAAGGTGGATTAGGAGGTGCCGATGTGCGAATCATCATTGTCGATGATGAAGCATTAGAACGTAAAGGTTTATCCAAAATGATCCTGGAAGAAATGCCCGAGATTTCAATTGTCGGGGATGCCCGAAATGGCCGGGTGGCGATGGAACTGGCAGATCAATTAGCTCCTGATGTGATGATGATGGATATCAAAATGCCTGGAATTGACGGGGTTCAGGCCGTCAAGGAAATTCGCAAAAAGCATAAAAAGATAAAATTCATTATGGTATCCGCGTTCAATACCTTTGAATACGCCAAAGAAGTGATGCAGCAAGGGGTAAAGGAATATATTCTGAAGCCCAGCAGAAAAGAGGACGTGATAGCCGCTTTACGGCGTGTCCAGGCCGAGGTTCAAGAGGAGCGGGCAGAGCAAATGGAACAGTTGAGGTTAAGGAAAAAATATCAGAAAGCTTTGTCGTTAATCAATTCGGAATGGCCGGAAAAGAATCGCGAATTGCTGGACCGAAACCGCTCGAGTGACTACTCACATATAAAAATCATGATGGAAAAAGCGGTTGATTATATTGAGCAAAATTTCAAAGAAGCGATCACGCTTGAAAAAACAGCTGAATACGTTAATTTAACTCCGTTTTATTTCAGTAAAATTTTTAAAGAAAGAATGGGTGTCACCTTTATCGATTATTTAACTGAATTACGGATTAACTATGCTAAGGAGGAAATGAAATCCCCGGAGAAAAGTCTAAAGGAAATTTGCTTTGATGCTGGTTATAAAGACCCCAATTATTTTAGTCGTGTTTTTAAAAAAATTACCGGAGATACTCCGACAGAATATCGCCATAAACATATTAACTGAAATAGAAATCTTTATACAACAACAAAAAAATGAAGGAAATAACAAAAAAGTGAAGCTAATTCTCCCTTTCGGCGGATATTTTCTATGCTAAAGTTAAAATGTAGTTGGCAGCGCTTACAAAAAAGGGGGAATTGACGTTGAGGAAAAAAGGCTTTGTATTTGGGTTGGTCCTGGTTCTTCTGTTCGCACTTTCTGCTTGTAATTCCAAAGAATCAAGCGGCGGCGAAAAAGAAAAGTCTGGCACTGACTCGAAAAAGTCAGAGAAAAAGGTGGAAATCTTCAGCTGGTGGACTGGTGCTGGAGAGGAAGATGGCTTAAAAGCTTTAATCGCGTTATTTCAGGATAAACACCCTGATATTCAGATCGAAAATGCTGCAGTTGCCGGCGGTGCTGGTACGAATGCAAAAGCCGTTTTAGCAAGCCGTATGCAGGGAAATGACCCTCCTTCGACATTCCAGGTACACGGTGGCGCAGAGCTGAATGAAGGCTGGGTGGCAGCCGGTAAAATGGAGCCGCTGAATGATCTTTATGAAAAAGAAGGATGGAATGACAAATTCCCAAAATCGCTGATTGAAATGGTTAGTAAGGATGGGAACATTTATTCCGTTCCGGTAAACATCCATCGCGGTAATGTTTTATGGTATAACAAGCACGTTTTTGATGAAAATGGTTTGAAAGCCCCAACTACTTTTGAAGAATTTTTTGCTGTGGCAGACAAATTAAAAGCCAAAGGGATTACTCCGCTGGCTTTAGGTGACAAAGAGCCTTGGACTGCTGTGCAAATTTATGAAAACATTCTTTTAGCTGAACTGGGAACAGAAGCTTATGGCAAGCTTTGGACCGGAGATCTATCTTTCAAGGATGAAAAAGTTGTCAAAGCAACGGAGACCTTCAAAAAAATGCTGTCCTATATTAATGACGACCATGCATCACGCAACTGGCAGGACGCCTCGCAGCTGGTAGCAAAAGGTGAGGCAGCGATGAACATTATGGGTGACTGGGCAAAAGGCTACTTCGTCAACGACTTAAAATTAGCGGTCAATAAAGACTTCGGCTATATTACGACACCAGGAACGGCTGGCAAGTTTATGGTTATTACCGATACATTTGGACTGCCAAAAGGAATCAAGAATGTCGAAGAAACGAAGCAATTCCTTTCAGTGCTTGGTTCTGTTGAAGGACAGGATGCCTTCAACCCGTTAAAAGGTTCGATTCCGGCCCGTGTTGATGCAAATGTATCCAAATATGATCAATATGGAAAGGATACAATTGAAGATTTCAAAACTGCAGAGCTCTCACCAAGTTTGGCTCACGGTTCTGCCGCTCCAGAAGGGTTCCTAACAAAGGCAAACCAAGCAGTTAACATCTTTGTTTCCCAGAAAGATGTAAAACAATTAACCGATTCATTAGCTCAAGCAGCTGAAGAATTGAAGTAATCTTGGAGGAAAAGAGGATGAGACAATCTCTTCCTCTTTTTCTCATCAAAGGACTTCAGTGATGGGGGTTAACACAATGGAGCCTGTAAAAGTTTCCAAACAAAGTGGTACTCAAGTATCCGTGAATCTACCAAAAAAGAAAAAAAAATTAAACGGCGATCGATTACTGGCTATAGCATTTCTGACTCCGTCCATTATTTTAGCTGCGATTTTTATTTATGGATTTATCGGCTGGACAGGTTATGTTTCGCTAAGTAAGTGGAATTCGCTCGTACCGGATTTTTCGTTCGCCGGTCTAAAAAACTATCTATTTCTTTTCCAGGATTACCGTTTTCAGGCCGACATCCGAAATACCATCGTGTTTACGGTGCTGTTTATTGGTTTTGTTTTAATCGTCGGTCTTTTCCTGGCCATACTCCTTGATCAAAAACTTCGCGGGGAATCATTGTTCCGCAATATTTTCTTTTTTCCAATGGCCATCTCATTTGTCGTAACGGGAGTTGCCTGGCAATGGCTGTTGAATCCTTCAACAGGAGTGAACCTGTTTTTGAAAAAATTTGGCCTCGACTCCAAGTGGTACACAGATATTACGATAATTGGCGGATTTCATCTTGGAAAAATAGAATTTGGTATTCCCGTTGCGTTACTTGCGGTTATCATTGCAGCCGTATGGCAAATGACCGGTTTTTCCGTCGCAATGTATTTGGCGGGGTTACGGGGAATCCCGGAGGAATTGAAGGAAGCTGCCAGAATTGACGGTGCCAGCGAATTTCAAGTATACCGAAAAGTAGTCATCCCAATGCTGGCCCCTATCACAGTCAGTGTTGTCATCATTATGGCCCACATTTCTTTGAAAATATTTGACTTGATTTATGCGATGACGGGCCCTGGTGCCAATTTTGTTACCGATGTTCCCGGCGTTTACATGTTCGAAACGACATTCCGTGGCAATTATTATGCAAATGGTGCCGCGATTGCCATTATCATGCTACTGTCGGTGGCCATTTTTATCATCCCGTATCTGATCATCAGTAGAAGAGGTGAAAAATAATGGCTGCAAAATCGCTAGTGAAACCCATACTTTACCTTGTACTGATAGGATTGAGTTTATTTTATTTAATGCCGATCTATGTCATGTTTATTACAAGTTTAAAGCCGCTCGATCAGGTTACCTTGGCTGACATGTGGAAGCTGCCGACTCAAATCGATTTTAGCAGCTATGTCAAGGCATTTACAAAGCTGGCTCCTAATTTCTTGAATTCGATTTACCTTGTTGTTCCGGCAACCTTGATTTCCGCATTACTGGGGGCACTGAACGGATATGTCCTCTCGAAATGGAGATTTAAAGGATCAGAAGTGATTTTTACAGCGATTCTGTTTGGCATGTTTATTCCGTACCAAAGCATTCTCATTCCGTTGATTCAATTTTTACGGGAAATTGGTCTCTATAATTCGATCCCCGGCCTTATTCTCGTCCATGTTGTCTATGGCTTGCCGATTACCACATTGATGTTTCGGAACTTCTATGCCAGCATTCCGGAGTCGATGATTGAATCGGCACAAATGGATGGGGCCGGGTTCTTGAGAATCTTTTACTATATTATGATCCCTTTATCGGTTACCGGGTTTGTTGTGGTGGCTATCTGGCAGTTTACAAATATTTGGAATGAATTTTTATTTGCGGTAACGATTACCACCTCGGACCAGCAGCCAGTAATGGTGGCTCTGCAAAATCTGTCTGGAAGCCAAATCGTTCAGTGGAACGTCCAAATGGCCGGCGCGCTCATTGCCGCCTTGCCCACTCTGTTAGTCTATATTTTCCTAGGCAAATATTTTGTCAGAGGGCTGTTGGCGGGGTCAGTAAAAGGGTAGGGAATATTTATCAGAGAGGCAGGCACTAGGGGAAAAATGGTGCCTGGCTTTCTATTTGATTTGTGGAATTATTTACCTTGCCTTTTTCAAAAATAGCGTAAAAAACGATGTCCTTTCTCAGACATCGTTTTTATGTTAATTTTTATCAATGGCAAATTCCGAGGCCGGGATTGGAATCACTTTTCCCCCGATTTGAACATGAACGGTATCGTTAAAAATGGCTTTTACAATTCCCTTTAAGGAAATCGTCGAATTAACTGAAATCTTTTTTTCTTCAGATTGGTTGGCCATAAAAATCAACACCTTTCAAATTAGTCAATATACGAGCGGGAGTTACCCTATTGTATTCGCAAAAACTGGTTGATATCCTTCAAAGGCCTTATGATTTTACGAAAAAAATAAAAAATCGGTCATGTTATGGGTTCTTGTATTTAAAAGGGGTGTTCAAAAGGGATTTTCATAACATGAACCGTAGTTCAAGTATTGCATTTTATGAACATCTTGTCAATAATGAAGTTGAACTATAGTTCAGGTTATCGTTTTATGCTATGATATCTTTGAGGTGGTAATATGTCAGATCGAGAAGATCAATTAGTCGGTGAGTTTCCGTTTATTCCTAGGCAGGAACGGGCCCAGCAAAAGAGAAAGGCCTTGCTTGAAAGCGGCAGGATCCTATTCACGACAAAAGGGTATGAGCACACAACCGCCAAGGAAATTGCCGCCCATGCAGGAGTGGCTACAGGGACCTTTTATCGATATTTTTCAGATAAGCGGCAGCTTTTAATGGCGCTTTTGGAAGATAAAATTGATCAATTTCTTGCACCCGAACCCCATTGGTTTTGCCATGACCCTGTGTCACTATTGGCTTCGCTTTTGGAGGCTCATGTGCTTCGGTTGAATCATTCCGGGCTTCACCGTGTATTACCAGAAATCCTCTCAAAAGACCTGGACCTGGCGGAAGTGATTCAAGCAGCAAGAAAGAGAATACATGCTAAAATTCTTTCCAGTTTAAAACAAATCCATGAAAAAAACTTAACTTGGAGGGATTTGGATTTGGATACTGTTGCTTGGTCGATTATGATGCTGTTTGAGAACAGTCATAAAAAAGCGGAACAAACGGGAGAAAAGGTAAACTACCGGGAGATGGCCAAGGTAATTTGCCGTATGATTTTTCCACCTCACATTCTAGACAATTTTCCAGACGAATTGAAATAGTACATTACGAAAGGACGTCTATCTGTGAATATTGAACAGGTTTTAGATTTAAAAGAATTGAAAGAATTAAGGGTTGAACTGACCCGGTTTATGATGGCCTATCAATTTGCCATCGATGAAATGGATACGAAGATCAATATTCTTTCCGAAGAATTTAATTATATTCATGATTACAATCCGATTGAACATGTGAAATCACGCTTAAAATCACCTGAAAGCATCTTGAAAAAGATATCCCGGAAAGGTTATGAATTTACCTTGGCCTCGATTAAAGAAAATATAAGGGATATTGCCGGCATCCGGATCACTTGTTCGTTTCTTTCCGATACTTACAAAATAGCGGAAATGATTTCGAAGCAAAAGGATATCAAGGTGGTTGAATTTAAAGATTATATTAAACATCCGAAGCCGAACGGTTATCAAAGCCTGCACCTTATTTTGCAAATCCCCATTTTTATGTCCGACCGGGAAGAGTTAACATACGTGGAGGTGCAAATCCGCACAATTGCGATGGACTTTTGGGCCAGTTTGGAGCATAAAATCTATTATAAATATAATAAAGCAGTGCCTGGTCATATGATTGAAGAGTTAAAAGAGGCAGCCGTCATCGCATCGCAGCTGGACAAAAAAATGGAACGTCTCCACAATGAAATTACCGAAATTAGACAGGCCGACGAAACGGAAACTTCGCAGTTGCTCATTGATATCCAAAATGGGAACTGGAATATTCCTTTGTTGGAGAGTATCATGCCCAAAAAAGAGAGCTAAAAAAATTAAGGCCCATCATATATGTTGTGATGGGCCATCCATATGCTATAAAGCTTTTTATTGAACTGGTTTTTCCACTAAGAATTCAGATGTTGGAATCGTAATAATCTTTCCACCAATTTGGACATGAACGGTATCGTTAAAAATGGCTTTTACGATTCCCTTTAACGAAATGGTGGAATTAACAGTGAGATTTTTCTTAGACTCAGCTTGGTTCGCCATATTAAACCAACACCTTTCAAATAATATATGAAGATATTATAGCGGATTTAGCGCAGGGATTGCGAATAAAATGTTCCGAAAAAAAGTGATTTTTTGCTAATCAGCTATTCCCAAAAGGAACTGATTTTATACAAAGCAGGATGAAAAAAGCTCATCCACAAAATGGACCAGCTTTTTTTACAGACATTAATAGTGAAGCTTTTTCTCGATAGTGGTAACGATGCGTTGGCTGTCTAAATATTCCTGTTCCCGACGTCTTTCTACTTTCATTCTGACGTCTAGCTTTCTGCTATAATCAGCAAAAGTGACTCCGTGGGAGCTTAACATCGCTTTTTCCATATCGTTCGTGTAATGCAGCTTTAACTGATTGATAGGAATCCCTCCGCTTTTGTCATTTAACAGTTTCCATTAACATATAGAGGAATCTTAACACTTTGTGTTTATACGAACAAAGTCGAAAAAACAGGATTTTTAAGGGATAAAGGAGGAAAATTAGGAAAAACGGAAAAATATCTCCCTATTGCTTAAAATAATTTAAGATTTCGCCTTATTGGTGTGCGAGGTGGGGAGCGGAAGATCATGTTATTATCCAAAAATTAATGAAAAAAACTCACCGGTTGGGTGAGTTTTTTATCGAGAAATTGAACTTGATTGGGGGATATCTGTCGCTTTCGGCACTCGTATTAATATCACTGCGCCAATGAGGAATAAGACGATTAGGCTGAAGACGCCGTTGTTTGTATTACCGGTCATTTGTGCCATAAAACCGACTAAGAAGGGCCCCAATATCGCGGCAAATTTATAAAAAATACTATAAAAGCCGAAAAATTCGTTAGCATTTTCTTTCGGTACCAGTTTGGCAAAATAGGAGCGGCTCAAAGCCTGGATACCCCCTTGGGAGGAGGCGACAAGCATTGCCAGAATCCAGAAATCCAGCACCGTCTTCAAGAAATAGGCATACATACAAATGGCGATATAGATAAAAATACCGACCAAGAGCATTCTTTTGGCTTGAAATTTATCGGCCAGCCTGCCGTACAGAAAAGCAAATGGAGCCGCAACTACCTGGGTGACAAACAGGATGATTAATAGGCTGGTGGAGTCAATCCCTAGATCGGATCCATATGCCGTTGACATCGTGATGATCGTATTGACACCGTCGATGTAAAAGAAATAGGCCAGTAAGAAAAGAAATAATGAGCGGTACAGCTTGATTTTTTTCACCGTTTCAAACAGCTGTTTAAAGCCATTGGTAATCGGATGGGGCACTCGTTCTTTGTAATAGATTTGGTTTACATTTTTTAACATTGGAATCGTGAATAAGCCCCACCATAAGGCTGTAATCGCAAATGCCAGCTGGCTGGCAATGGAAACGGAAATTGGCAGGATTTGCTGCTGCGCTAAAATGATCAGCGCAATTCCTAAAATAAAGGGGATGGTGCTGCCGATGTACCCCATGGCGAAACCGTTTGAGGAGATCCGATTCATTCGTTCCTCCGTCGTCACGTCGACAAGAAAAGCATCATAAAAAATATTCGTTCCGCCAAAGCCGATGACGGTAAGCATATAGCATATTAACAGAATCAGCCACTGATTGCTGGGGACGACAGCCAGCATAAGCGTAAAAATAACCCCCAAGGCAAAGAAAAACGTGAAAAACCGCTTCTTAAAGCCTTTAAAATCAGCAATGCTTCCTAAAACCGGTGCACAAATGGAGATGAGCAAGGTGGCAAATGAATTGGCATAGCCCCAATAGGCGGTTGAGGTTGTAGCTGCAAGCCCGGCTTCGGTTGCGGCCGCTTTGAAATACAATGGAAATACGGCTGTGGTAATCAGGATTGAGTAGGCAGAGTTGGCCCAATCATAAAAAACCCAGCTATTTTCTTGCTTTGTCATCCGGCTCAACTTAATTCCCCCTTTTTATCTTTTTGGCTTTTGATTGGTTACTGTCGGATAAGCTGGCGTAACTGTTGGATAGGTTGGTATACCTGTCGGATCGCATCCGGCTGCTGTTTGTAAAAATCCATCATTGTTCAAACTAGTAGCTTAATAAGTTAATAATTCCTCTACCACACGTCCATCGGTTTCACCCAAGCTGACTCCCAGAAGTCTCGCAAATGTCGGTCCTTCATCCACGAGCCGGCAAAAGGGGATGGTAATGGGATTAATTCCTTTACCTGCCGCCATAAAAATAGTTCGATAGTTTTCTTTTTCCGGTGAATAGCCGTGAGTAGCCAACGTATATTTATGATCTGCTTTCACGTCCTTTGCCGTTATCGTGTTGCTGTATTCACCCTCCAGGTCCTCCAAAAAGTAATAGCCGCTTCGTGCTTCTAACATAAAAGCACAGGTGCCATCTGCACCTTTTGCAGCTGCCTGGGCGCCGGTTAAAATGCTTTCAATTCCAGAGTCCGGGTTATCAAGCAAGGAATCAAGCAGCTGTTTGACTTTAGATAGAGTTTCCGTGTCAGCCTGGTCTTTAAGATAAATATATGCGCTGCCGTCACAGCTTTTACAGAAGGCCTTCCAATTTTTCACTTTTCCGTTTGTGCCTGTGGTGATCAAGTTTTGCTGGCGAAGGAGAACATTCGGCCGAATAGCTGTATGTTCATCAAGCGCACTATGGTCACCTAATAGAATCACCGTCGAGTCTTCGTAAATTCCGCTCTCCTTTAACGCCTCAATCATTCGGCCAAGCCGGGTATCATGGCGTTGAAGTGCGGCAAGCGCTTCATTGGAGGAAAATCCATGATCATGGCGCTGTGTATCAAGGTCGGTAAAATGAACCATTAATAAATTCGGTTTTCTTGTTTTGATTGTATGAACTGTTGAAGCCAGAACGAAGTCATCCAAGTGCGGCTGCTGCAAACCTTTGCGAATCGATCCATAAAGCTGATTCAATTCCCATTGAAAACGGGGAGTACCATTCATGAGAGAGACGATGATTTGATTTTGCCACGGCCGGTTGGCGAAAATTTCCGGCATGTTGAAATCAATATTTGCTTTGGCAGTAACTGGCCACAAAAGCGCGGCAGTGGTCATCCCGGCTTTTTTAGCTTCATCGTAAAGCGTTGTTCCGCGGATACAATCCCGGTACCAATTCCAGTCCGGTGAGCTCCAGCCCGGCTGTAATAATGTATTGCTCACCACTCCGTGCCGTTTCGGATAATTACCGGTGACAATTGTGGAGTGGCATGCATACGTTACCGATGGGTAAACTGTTTCAACTTGTTCAACAAGGGCCCCGTTGGAGAGAAACTCTTGGAAGTGCGGTAAGGCTTTTAAAATAGGAAGATCTAAAGCTGAAAGACAATCAAATGAAATGATAATCAGATGCTCGGTAAGGCGCTTCATGTAAACCTCCGAAAAATGATGTCCAGTTTATTTTATTGTACTATATGAAGAAAAAATTGGAATAAGGTAATAAATAATTTTCCGATTGTTTTGAAAAAAACACAATAAACTGCTATGCGAATTTTAAATCTGATAACAAACAATGTGTGGATGAATTGTCATAATCTTGCCAATCCTTGCTTGAAGAATCGGATTGATTTCGCGATATAATGATATCGAAGGAAGACATTCTTTGCTATACCTATTCAATCATTAGGAGGGCAGGATGATGAAAACCTTAATTGTATATTGTTCATCACATGGAACAACTGAAAAAGCTGTTAGTTTAATAAGCGAGAACTTGGAAGGAGAGGTATTATCGGTTGATTTAAAACGGGATAAAATCTTTTTTGACTTGAAAGATTTTGATACCGTAATTATCGGAGGCTCCATCCACGCCGGTGAAATCCAGCGGAAAATTAAACAGTTTATTCATAAGTATCATGATGATCTTTTAGAAAAAGAGATAGCTTTATTTTTGTGTTGTATGCGTGAGGGTGAATTGGCAATTGAACAATTTAATAACGCCTATCCGCAGGAATTACGGAAGAATGCCGTGGCACTTGGTTTATTTGGCGGAGAATTCCTTGTTTCTAAAATGAATTTCTTCGAAAGACAGGTTGTTAAAAAAGTGGATGGTGTCGTCGCCGATCGGTCAAATCTGGATGTTTCCGCAATTATGGAATTTATCATAAAACTGAATTCCAGAAGGGTTTTGGTATAGAGACGAGTCTAATTTCCGTTTTAAACCGTTTCTGCAGAAGCAGGGGCGATTTTTTTTGTTTTTTAAAAGTAGTTAACATAATAAATATTATGTTGAATTGATTTTACTTATTTTTGCTATATAATATTTTGTCAGTTGGAATATACTAGCAAATAATCGGCGATTACTACATGAAAGAGGCTTTTTTATGAAGATATGGTTTAATCAATGGTTTACGACTGTTTTGCACTATATTGAAATGATTCGGAACAATGAGGATCAGCGAAAATTTAGGATTTATGGCAGTCATCCAAATCAGAATGCGTTGTATTTACAATATTGTGATGTTGCCTTTGTAGAGCCTGAGCTTAGCGGCGAGGCATATGTGGACTTTTGTCTGGAGGTATGTAAAACTCATGGAATTGAGATCATGATTCCGCGCAAGGAAAATGTCCTGATTTCTAAACGATTAGCTGATTTTGCAGCTATCGGGGTGAAGGTACTGGTTTGCCCTGATGCTGAGCTGATGCAAATGATGGATAATAAAGCGCTCACCTATCAGGAACTATTGCAGAATGAGCAGGGTCCTGTTTTCTCAATCCCTGATTTCGAAGTGGTCAATAACGTCGCTGATTTTCAAAAAGCCTATCAGATGTTAAGCGAACGAGGGCATAAGGTTTGTTTTAAACCGGTGATTGGTGAAGGGGCAAACGGCTTTCGCGTCATTCAGGATGATGTAGATTCCATCGAGCAGCTGTTTCGTCATGGTACAAGTTTCCGAATTCCTTTCAAGTATGCGTGCGAAATATTAGGGCAACAGGAGAGTTTTCCAGATTTAATGGTGTTGGAGTATTTGGATGGCCGGGAATATAGTATTGATTGTGTTGCCTCCCGCAACAACTTAATTGCAGCCATTCCAAGAATGAAAGGGGAGGGCAGGGTGCGAGAGTTAGTCGACCATCGGGAGCTGATCCAGCTTGCTTACGACTTTCATCGTATCTATCGAATCCCCTACGTGTTCAATATTCAGGTGAAATACAGTAACGGTGTACCGAAACTACTGGAAATCAACCCGCGGATGAGCGGTGGCATGCACATTAGCTGCCTTTCCGGTATTAATTTGCCATACCTGGCCATCAAAATCCTGCTGGGTGAACCAATCGACACTGCCCAGCTAAAACCTAAATTTGGCATTCGTGCCAGCCACATCGAAAAGGAAATCATATTGGAGTCAGGCACCACGAAACATGGATGAACCACCGGAACAAGCGGAAACTGTTCCGGTGGCGATGGATTGTTGGTTCTTTCCTTAGTGGTCAAGACCAGTGTCAATCCTGCCAATAACCTTTTGGCATGGATTGATTAGTGACCAGGAGTTCCTCCCAGGTGCTGATGCCGGACATTATCGGAAAGTGTCCACATGAGATGGACAGCTTACACTTTTGCTGCTTAGATATTGGTGCCTGACACCATTGCCTGTTGGTCCACTTTATTTTACGTACTGGACATTCGGGGTATAGTTGTTTTTAGCGTTCCATAATAAAAATTCATGAATTCCCTGTGAATGTAAGCCGCGGATTTGTTCTTCAATTTCGTTTTTTCCATATACCTTGTAATTCCCCTTGCCAAGCCAGGTTGCGGTAAAATCCTGGAGCCACGGCCTGGATATCGGAGGGTCAGCTAATTTTGTTAGCCTCGCTTTTTCAACCTTGGCATATTCTGACACAAGGCGGTAAGGCTCCAAGTCGGGCTTTTTTATCCCAAAAATGCTGACCCAGTGACTAGGATAAATCATCGCTGAAATGACGTCCACATGCTGTGCTATTTGCGAAAAATTTTGCCCAATTCCCGGGGCTTCTGGAATGACGGCGGCATTACCAAATACATCAACCGACATTTTGACACCGTAAGGCTTTAGCTTTTCATGGGCTGTTTTCACAAATTCGCTAACTGCTGATACACGGCTTTGATCTTTGGATTGCCTCGAATAGGTTAGGGATGCTTCAAATGTTTCAAATTTTTCCGGAAATCGGACATAATCGAACTGGATTTCCTTAAAGCCTATTTTGGCGGCTTCTTTGGCAATACCGATATTATAATCCCAAACCTGCTTCACAAAGGGATTGGTAAAAGCATCGCCTCGTCCATTTCTCCAGATCGTTCCATTAGCTGTTTTAAAAGACCACTCCGGATGGGACTTTGCCAAGACATTATCTTTAAAGACAACAATTCTCGCTATTGGATAGATATTGTGCTGGTTCAGGGTCTCGATTAGCTTTGTCGGATTTTTTATGTAGGGCCGGCTAATTCGATAGTAGGGCGAACTTTTGTCCGGTTGAAAGGTGAGTGTGCCATGATCGTCTTTAATGTCAATAACCATTGCATTTAAATCCGATTGCTTTACCAAATGAAGTAGCTGATTGAACTTTTGCCCTTGCGTATTGGCTGCTTGAACATAAATCCCTCTAATCTGGAGCTTAGATTCATAACTGCCCGCAAAAATTGGCTGATTCACTGAAAAAACAAATAGAAACATCAACAGAAAGATTACCTTCCGCATGTTAACTCCCTCCTTTACCATTTTCCTTAGCGTATACAACTGACGAAAAAACATTCTATCTGCCATTGAGATGGAACAAGCTATATTAAAATGGCATTAAAAGGGAAAATGTCCACTCCAGAAAGACAAATGTCCACGGATGGTGTCAGGCACCAAAATCTATGGTAAAGTAAATTTAGAAATTTAGATAAGAAGAGGAAGAGGGAAGTTGGGATGGATGGTAAGTGGTTGATTGCGGATCGGGATTTGAATGAGCGGGAGGGGTTGAAGTGGCTGTTGAAGTCGTCTTCGATTTCGGTGGCGAATATTTTTTTGGCGGGGGATTATCAGGAGTTTGTTGTGTTGTTTGAACGGGAATCTCCGGATGTGGTGCTGTTGGAGCTTGATATGGTGAGTAAAGATGAATGGTCTTCCTTCCGTGATTTGATGCAAATTTTCACTCCGGTTTTGTTGTTGACGAGCGCCGAAGCGACCTTTGAAAAAGCGCGTCTGGCCATTGATCTGCAGGCATTGGACCTGATGATAAAACCATTTTCCACTGCGAAGCTGAAATCCGCTTACCAGAAAGCCGCACGGGAGCTGCAGAAAAGAATCAGCCCATCAGGTATAAACAGTGTCATTTCTTATAAAGACGTTTCCTATGAAGCTTTATTTATGGAGCAATCTGCAGCTGCGGAGGATTACCAAATTGCCGCTTTTCAAACGGAGGGCAGCGAAACTTTGCCCACTTTACAAGTATTTTTATCTGAATTTCCCTTTAAAGACCTCCACGGTGTCTTTCCTTTGAGTGATATGGTTATACTCCTATTTACGGAACATTGTGCAACTGCGAAGGAGCAGTGCCAAAAGGTAATGAGACGTTGGGAGGAAGAATTTTCGGAACCACTTGCCATCGTCCTTTACACGGAACGGTCCGCAACCCTTTCATTGCATCAAAAATATTTGCAAACGAGAAAAATGCTTGAACTGACCTATTATAAGGGCTACCGCCAAGTGATGGGGTCGGACTCGATAAACGGGTGGGTTCATATCGATCCTTTTTTAACCCCGCCGGAACAGCGGGAATGGGTAGACATGCTGACAAACTTTGCCTTAAAAAAGGTGAAAAATTGGCTTTATGATGAATTCCTTTATTTAAAAGAACCTTATCCGGATCCCGGACTGGTCAGAATCAGATTAACAAGTATTCTCGCGCAGGTGAGAAGATTTATGAAGACCTATCGCCTCGACGAAGCCCCTGATTATGAGCGGGAGTACCGTTATATTTTCAGTTCGATTTTATATGATGCTGTGCTGTATCGTACGGTGCAGAATCTGATTTTATTTATCCAAAAAATCTTCCATGGGGCTGAATCCAATATTCGCCATTATCAACAAGATCCAGTGGAACGGGGGATCGCTTATATCGAGGCTAATTTTTCCAATAGCCAGCTCAGACTGGAGGATGTGGCCCATTACGTCGACCGTAATCCTTCTTACTTTAGTCATCTTTTGCTGACAAAAACTGGTTCGAGCTTTTCAGATCTGCTGACCGGAATCCGCATGAAGGAAGCCAAACGGCAGTTACTGGAGTCAAGTAAGCCAATTAAAGAAATCTCCTTGCTGACTGGTTATCAAAACGCGAATTATTTTAGCAGAATATTTAAGGAAACTGTCGGGATGTCGCCACGAGAGTTTCGCAATAAAAAAGTGGATAGGATGAGGAAAGAAATTCACTCCGTGTAAACGGAGTTTTATTTTTTTCTAAAAAAATCAAAGTTTTCTAAAGAAACTGCTATTTTATGAAAAGCAGCTGGTAAAAATATCTTTCTTAATATAAAAAAAGTATTTGTTTTCTGTTTTTTTATCCATATTTTTCAGAAAATTAGAACTCTATAATAAAGGTAAGTTAAATCTGAAAAGGAGTGGAAAAAATGGAGACCAAAACTTCACAACCAAGGACGATTAAAAATTTTAAAGGGACTGAATTACACGCAAAAGGCTGGCTTCAAGAAGCAGCTTTAAGGATGCTTTTGAACAACCTGGACCCGGAGGTTGCTGAAAGACCGGAGGATCTCGTTGTCTACGGCGGAATCGGGAAGGCAGCCCGCAACTGGGCAGCTTTTGATGCGATTGTGAAAACGCTTTTACATTTGGAAGATGATGAGACACTGCTAATTCAATCCGGTAAGCCGGTAGCTGTTTGGAAATCCCATAAAGATGCACCAAGGGTATTGCTGGCCAATTCCAACTTGGTACCGGCCTGGGCAAATTGGGAGCATTTTCATGAGCTTGACCGAAAAGGGCTGATAATGTATGGCCAAATGACTGCAGGTAGCTGGATCTATATCGGCAGCCAAGGGATTGTGCAAGGAACCTATGAGACCTTTGCCGAGCTTGCCCGCCAGGAATACGGCGGTTCGTTAAAACATACCATTACAGTAACTGCCGGCCTTGGCGGTATGGGTGGGGCGCAGCCGCTTGCAGTCACGATGAACGACGGAGTTTGTATTGCTGTTGAGGTTGATGAATGGAGAATCGACCGCCGAATCGAAACGAGATATCTCGATGTGAAAACGAAGAATTTGGATGAAGCATTGAAAATGGCACAGGAGGCAAAGACTGCTGGCAAGGCATTATCGATCGGTTTACTAGGAAACGCAGCAGAAATATTGCCGCAGATGATCGAACAGGGCTTTATTCCGGATGTACTTACGGACCAAACATCGGCTCACGATCCGTTAAATGGCTATATACCGGTTGGATTCAGCCTTGACCAAGCAGCGGAACTGCGCAAGGCTGACCCGGAAAAATATATTAGGCTTGCCAAACAAAGCATGGCCACGCATGTGAAGGCCATGCTTGAAATGCAGCAAAAAGGCGCGGTTACCTTCGATTATGGCAACAACATCCGCCAAGTAGCGAAGGATGAAGGCGTTGAAAATGCCTTTGATTTCCCCGGCTTTGTCCCGGCCTATATTCGACCGCTGTTTTGTGAAGGAAAAGGCCCGTTCCGCTGGGCGGCATTATCCGGTGATCCGGAGGATATCCGTAAAATTGACGAAGCTTTACTGCGTGAATTTAAAGACGATGAGCACCTGTGCAAATGGATTAGAATGGCTCAGGAAAAAATTGCTTTTCAAGGACTTCCGGCCCGGATTTGCTGGTTAGGCTATGGGGACCGGGCCCGTTTCGGTAAATTAATCAATGATATGGTGGCTTCTGGAGAAGTATCTGCTCCGATCGTGATCGGCCGCGATCACTTGGATGCCGGCTCCGTGTCTTCCCCAAACAGGGAAACAGAGGCTATGAAAGATGGCAGTGATGCGGTTTCTGACTGGCCGATTTTAAATGCCTTGATCAATGCCGTCGGCGGCGCCAGCTGGGTTTCGGTACACCATGGCGGCGGTGTCGGTATGGGGTATTCGCAGCACGCCGGTATGGTCATTGTGGCGGACGGAACGAAGGATGCGGAAGTGCGGCTTGAGCGCGTGCTTACAACAGACCCTGGAATGGGAGTGGTCCGCCATGCCGATGCCGGTTATGAGCTTGCGATTAAAACAGCCAAGGAAAAAGGAATTCACATGCCAATGTTGAAGCAGGATTAATAGAATATATCTGCAGATTTAGGCAATATATCTGCAGTTTCGCATGATATTTCTGCATTTTAAAAATTAATGTAGGTTCGCGGGCAATGTATCTGCAATTTTTCAAATATATCCGCAGATTTGGGCAGTATATTTGCATTTTTTCGAATATATCTGCATTTTTTAAAATGACTGCAGTTTCGCGTAATAGAGTGACAACCTATACAATTTTTCAACCGATTTGCAATTCTACTGAGAGGATGTTGGAAGTGAGTAAAGCTGTATTTATTAGAAATGCCGCGCAGCTTGTCACCTTAAAGGGGAGCTCCGATACTCCCCGCGTAAGGGCTGAAATGTCTGAGCTTGGAATGATAGAAAATGGCAGTATTTGGATTGAGGACGGAACGATCCAGGCCGCTGGTACAGATGCAAAGCTGGCCGCAAAGTATAAGCCGCGTCTTGCTGAAGCTGAAGTCATTGACGCGAGCGGTAAACTGGTGACTCCGGGACTTGTTGATCCGCATACTCATCTTGTTTTTGCCGGCAGCCGCGAAAATGAATTTAATATGCGGCTCCAGGGGGCAACCTACATGGAAATTATGAATGCTGGCGGCGGGATTCATGCCACGACAAGAGCAACAAAGGCGGCTGCTCGCGAGGAACTTTTTCACCAAAGCTATCAGCGCCTGAATCAATTTTTGCGTCATGGGGTCACAACGGTGGAGGCCAAAAGCGGTTATGGTATGGATTGGGAAACGGAGCTTAAGCAGCTGGAGGTGGCGAAACAGCTGAATGAACGGCATGTCATCGATGTCGTCCCGACGTTTATGGGGGCGCATGCGATTCCGGAAGACTATAAAGGGCGGCCGGATGAATTTGTCAAGCTGCTCGTCGAGGAGATGATTCCTAAGGTGGCAGAGCTTGGCCTTGCCGAGTTTAATGATGTTTTTTGCGAAAAAGGGGTGTTTACTCCGGAGCAATCGCGCGTCATTTTAGAAGCTGGTAAGCGCCATGGATTGATCCCTAAAATCCATGCCGATGAAATTGAACCTTATGAAGGGGCAGAACTGGCTGCGGAAGTAAGGGCGATTTCCGCGGACCATCTACTGAAGGCTTCTGAACAAGGGATGAAGGCGATGGCGGAAAAAGGGGTGGTCGGAGTGCTGCTACCGGGGACGGCTTACTTTTTAATGGCAGAGTCGGCCAATGGCCGCAAGATGATCGATTTAGGCGTACCGGTAGCCTTATCAACTGACTGTAACCCAGGCTCTTCTCCAACTGTTTCATTACCGTTTATCATGAACCTCGGCTGTTTAAAAATGGGGATGACGCCCGCAGAGGTCATCACTGCAGCCACCATCAATGCCGCTCATGCGATCAATCGCGGTCACGAAATTGGCAGCCTGGAGGTCGGCAAAAAGGGTGACGTGACGATTTTTAACGTTGAAAATTATATGAAATTGCAATATCTATATGGGGTAAATCATACCGATACGGTTGTAAAAAATGGCCAAGTGGTTGTCAGAGGGGGGCATTTGGTTGCTGAATTTTCTTTATCCTAAATTGGTTCCAGCAAGCTTCACTTGGACACGGCCGGAGAACGGTGCCCCGGTTACAAAGGTGCATGAATGGATTGAGCCGCTGTCTAGTGAATCAGCTCCGGAAAAGAGCAAGGCTGCCGACTTTGTGATCGTTGGCGTTCCGCTGTCCCGTTCCTCGATCAGCGCCTCGGGGGCATCCGAATTTCCTGATGCCTTCCGCCGTGCTTGGAAAAGCTTTACTACTTATAATCTTGATGAGGATATCGATTTGGCAGAAAGGATAGCCCTTGATGCCGGGGATGTTCCGATGCATGTCACCGACATTCGCCGCTGCCATGAGAATATTGTCACCGCAGCCGCCGTACTTTTTGATCATTTCCCTAATTCTAAAATCTGCGCGATTGGCGGCGACCACTCGATTACAGCGATGATGGTAAAAGGCTTGCAGCAGGCGAGAGCTCAGGAAAGGATTGGGATCATCCAGTTTGATACCCATTTTGACCTGCGCGATCTTTCGGATAACGGTCCCTCCAACGGAACACCGATGCGTAATTTAATTGAAAGTGGGGTGGTGAAAGGGTCGGACATGTACAACATCGGCTTACACGGTTTTTTTAATACGAAGGATTTAAAGCAGTACGCTGAAGAACAGGGTGTTCATTATATTACGCTGGGAAAAGCGAGAAAAAAAGGCATTAAGGAAACCGTTGAAGATTGCCTTGGGCATTTGGCTACAAGGGTGGATACCATTTATTTAACGGTCGACATGGATGTCCTCGACATCGCCTACGCCCCAGGGGTTCCAGCCTCAACACCGGGAGGCATGACAACAGCCGAGCTGCTCGAAGGGGTCATGGCCGCGGCAAAGCACCCAAAAGTCGGCGCGATGGACATTGTCTGCCTTGACCCACTAAAAGACACCCTTGTTCAGCCAACCGTTAAACTGGGTACCCACGTATTTTTAACGTTTGCAACTGGGGTCATGCTGCGATAATGATTGATTTTTTTAGGAGCTTTCCACACTTCGGAGAGTTCCTTTTTTTATTGCTTATTACGATTTTTTAACAATTTACTCATTTTGAATACATCATTGGCAGCAACGATTATTTTTTCAAAGTAAAATCTGGATATCTGCCTTAACCATTTTCCGAGCAATTGAATTAACTATAGTAGGCAACAGCATTGTTGATAAATACGCAGAATCATAGTGTAGCTGTATGACTGCAAATGTTGAAGCAAAAACCATAATCCGTATTCCAACATATAATGCAGAAAGGAGGAAAAAAATGGGTACCATAAATTTGGAGAAAAATATTATCGATCCAAAAATGATGGATAAATTGGTAAAAAAAATAAAAGTTAAAAATGTATTCAATGCCGATGTTGAAGTGACAAATAATTCACCTTTACAGATGATTGGGAAAGGCCGCCAGGGAGCTGTCTTTCAATATACCGATGATATTTGTGTAAAGGTCTTTGGCAACCAGGAGGATTGTGATCGGGAATATTATGCTCTTTCACTCGGCCAACATACGAACCTATTTCCGAAAGTTCATGCAAAAGGAAAACTCTATATTGCCATGGATTTTGTCAAGGGAGTGGACCTAAGGGAATACTTGCAATCCCAACCTTTAACAGAGGAGCTATCCGCAAAACTAATCCAGATGTTAATCGTGTTTAAAGAAATTGGTTATGAGCGAATAGACCACCATAAGCGGCAAATATATTTGCAGGAAGATGGGAGTTTAAAAGTCATTGATGTCGCTAGGACTGTTTGGCGTGACCGGGTATACCCTTACCCAAGGAAACTATTAAATTCTTTGGGAAATGACAATAAGGGTATTTTTCTGTCGCATGTACAAGCATTATCGCCAGAGTTATATGAGGAGTGGCTGCATTACATCCACATGGAAGAACTATCTCGCGAAATCTATCAAGTAATCCTTAATGAAGCGCTGGATGAGCAGGCGAAGGAAGAAAAAATGCAAGCATTGAAAGAGGAAAGTAATAAGCTGTTAACGCTCGGTAATGAAAAAAACTATGTTGTTTTATTGGAAGGATTAATGCATAAAGTGTTTAAGGAAGAATGGGTAAAAACCATGCTGGCACGTGGAGAAGATCCTGAAAAAGTGATCGAGAAAATTGACAAGTATTGGGATGAACGAGAATTAGCAAGTATGCGTGTGATAGAAAAATCGTCCAAAACGGAAACCAAGAAGCATAAAAAAGCAAAATTTGAAGGGTTCCCTGAAAGAAAGAGCCGTTCAGGAACAAAAACAAAAACGAAAATTATGGCCGATTCGAAATCTAATTCAAAGTCGAAGTCCACAAAAAGTTCTAAGAGCGGACAGAATATAGGGAAAAAGGCTGGCAGCGGCCGCAAACAATATATCGGTGCCAAAAAGCCAGCTTAGCAAAGACAGTTGACTGACTGAGGAGGAGTCCAATCATGAGAGGTGATAATGGAATGAAGGTGCTTGTCATCTGGCGCTTACTCACTGTTGGAGGGGTAAATGCCGGCTGGCGAAATCGTTCGATTTATTTTAAAAAACACGGCATTGAAACAGAATTCCTCTACACAACAGACCATGGAGGCCTGCACATGATGCGGGATGTTGCCAAAGTATATTTAACGAAAGATGACGAAGAAATTGTCAAAATTATCAAGAATAATGCCTATGATGCGATCATTGTAGTCGATACGAAAGCTGCTTACAAGTGGATTCGAAGAGCCAAATATAAAGGTCCTGTTTTCATCGAGGCCCGCACACCAGAATTGATCAAGCTATCTCCCCATTTAGCATCATTTAAAGGGATTGAACCACAGCTAATCATTGTCCCTTCGAACTATCAAAAAAGGCTAGTTTCGATCCTGGTTGAGGATATCCCCATCCATGTTATTTATAATGGTGTTGATACCTCTTTTTTCCGTGCCTTGTTACCGGAGGAAATTGATTATGCTAATATGCCGATTCTCCCAAGGGATAAGAAAATTGTCGGTTGGATTGGCCGGGTTGACAAACGTAAAAATTGGCCGATGCTGATCGAGGTGGCGAAAAAGATTAAAAGCGAACGGACGGATATTGAACTTTGGTTAATCGGAGGTGCTCAAAGCGTACAACGGGACGAATTTGCCGTGGTTTGGAAGGAAGAGCAGCTAGACGATATCATCAAATGGTTTCCAGTCATTCCCTATCAACAAATGCCGCATATTTATGCCAAAATCCGTCAGTCCGGTGGCTGTACTTTAGCGACAACGAAGGCGGAGTCGTTTGGTAATACGTTTATTGAATCGATGATTTGCGGGGTACCGGTGGTTGCCTCTAATATCAGGCCGATTAATGAAATCGTTGATCATGGTAAAACAGGCTTGTTATATCGTGGGCAAAATGTTGACGATGCGGTAAAGCAACTCTACAATATTATCGATCAACCGGAGCTGCATCAGCAAATGTCGCGTGCAGCCATCAAGCGGGTCGAAGAGCAGTTTGCTATTCAGGTGGTTGCCGAGCAATATATTAAGCTTTTAAAATGCAAAGTCCCAATCAAGGAAAACGGTGTTGCCGAGGGGGAAACACAATGATGAAACCTCTTGTTTACAAACGGAAATTGGAGGGGAAATCCAATGCCCACTTAATCACATTTAGTGATGGCAAAGATTATGTGGTGAAGTATTTCCAACCCGGATTTGAAAGATCGTTACCGAATGAATGGGTGGGATATTGTCTTGGAAGATACCTAGGTTTGCCCGTACCGTTTGGAAAAATCATCGAAATGCCGCAACCATTCACCAGTCAAGTACCCGAACTGGCTGAAATGTGCGATGTCCGCTTCCAATTTGCTTCTTTATATATCCCTGACTGTTTGGACGGTCACCAGGCAGCTAATATTTGCCGTATTCATAATGATCAGTCATTAGCCGGCATCATTTTATTTGATTATTGGTTGTCCAATCGGGACCGGACACGGAAGAATATACTTCTCCGCGAGGAAATGCCGCATTCCTTTAGGCTTTGGATCATTGATCAGGCTGAAGTTTTTGGCGGGTATGACTGGGTCGAGCAAGATCTTGAAGCTCTGCCGACAGACTTAATCAAAAGTGCGACACATCAATTGATGGCTCTTTTTGTAGAGGAGGAGCAGGAATTTTATCAGCAATTGGAGCTCATTCAAACGATTCCGATTTTATTAATGGAGGAGATCGTCGCTTTAATTCCTGATGAATGGGCAGTGTCAAAGGATGAAAAAAAGGCAATTGTAACTGCATTAGTGAACCGGCGCAATAAAGCGCTTCCGGAAATAACTCAAAAGTTTATTAAGAAGGTCTATCGTCCACTCCATGACAGCTTAAAAAACTCCCGAAACCACTAGGGTGTGGAGTTTTTTTGATGACAGGTGGGACGGGCTTTTTTCGCGACAAGTATAGACGGTTAGATAGGCCGCTGTCGTAAACCGGAGCATGGGGAAATTATTCCTCGGGAAAGCGCAGGATAAGACATTTCTCGAGTGCTGCTGTCGGAATCGAGCGAAATGTGTTTGGGTGGTATAGTATAAATGGAGGAGTTAAAAATTTTTTTAGCTGAACAGGAAAAGGAAGGTTAGCATTTTTAGAAGCATTTTCCTTTACATCCCGATTTACACCGGTTATGATGGATACAATCAAATACTAGTTATCTACTAGGGGTGCCCGGCATGTGGGCTGAGAGAAAACGATTGCGTTTTTAACCCTTTGGACCTGATCTGGGTAATACCAGCGTAGGAAAGTAGCTTTATGTGAAATATTTTTTCATGCTAAAAAAGCTAGGTCCACTATGGGTCTGGCTATTTTTATTTTTTCCAAAAGGAGTGATTGTCTTGGACCAACACACGGTATCAGAATTGTTGCGCAAGGTAAGGGAGGTAAATCCGCTTGTTCATAACATTACTAATGTTGTGGTAACCAATTTTACCGCCAATGGGCTGCTTGCGATGGGGGCCTCACCGGTTATGGCGTATGCCCCTGAGGAGGTTGCGGATATGGCGAAGATTGCTAGTTCACTAGTTTTAAATATCGGGACGTTAGACGGGCCGACCGTAGACTCAATGATACTAGCTGGAAAAAGTGCTGAGAAACATCATGTTCCCGTCATTTTCGATCCGGTTGGTGCTGGTGCAACCTGCTTTCGCACGGAGAGTGCCCAAAAAATCATCAACGAAGTGAAGATCTCGGTGATTAGAGGGAATGCTTCCGAAATTGCCAATGTTGTCGGAGAGAAATGGGAAATAAAAGGCGTTGATGCCGGGAGTGTGAAGGGAGACGTGGTGAATCTTGCCATCACGGCTGCGGAACGTTTAAATTGCATCGTGGCGATTACCGGCAGGGAGGATATCGTGACAGATGGAACAACTACATATGTCATTGCGAATGGGCATCCATTGTTGACAAAGGTTACTGGTGCCGGCTGTTTATTGACCTCGGTCATCGGTGCATTTGCCGGTGTGGAAATAGCTCCATTGAAAGCATCTGTTTCAGCGTTAACGTTTTACGGTGTGGCTGCCGAAAAAGCTGCTGAAAAAACAGCCAAACAAGGCCCAGGCAGTTTTCAAATTGAATTTTTAAATCAATTATCGCTCGTTTCAGACGAGGAAATCCATCAAATGAGTTCATTCAAAAAAATATTGGCGAAATAAACGAAGGAGACGATTAGTTTGAAAAAAGCAATGACGATTGCCGGCTCTGATTCCGGTGGCGGGGCGGGTATTCAAGCCGATCTAAAGACATTTCAAGAATTGGGGGTTTTTGGAACGTCTGCGCTAACCGCAGTAACAGCACAAAATACTCTTGGGGTCCATGGCGTCTATCCCATGACCGTTGAGGCTGTCGTCAGCCAAATTCAAGCCATCGGTGATGATATCGGTGCTGATGCACTGAAAACAGGAATGCTATTTAACGCCGAAATTATTGTGGCGGTGTCCGAAATGATTAAAAAATATCAATGGGAAAACATTGTCATCGACCCGGTTATGATTGCTAAAGGTGGTGCCTCATTACTGCAAACAGAGGCGACTGTTGCGCTAAAGAAATATTTATTGCCGCTTGCCAAAGTGTTAACACCAAACATTCCAGAAGCCGAGGTGCTGACCGGGATGATGATTCGAACCCGCGAACAGAAACAGAATGCGGCCAAAAGCTTATATGAACTTGGGGCCAGTCATATCATCATCAAAGGCGGTCACGATGAAGTTCCAACTGAATCTACTGATTTATTTTACAATGGGAAAGAATTTTATACGTTCACAAGGAAGCGCATCACAACAAAAAATACCCATGGTACCGGATGCACCTTTTCCGCCGCGATAACGGCTGAACTGGCGAAAGGAGCGAATGTTTATGATGCCGTAGTGACTGCGAAAGATTTTATTCAAGCCGCGATTGAAGATCAATTCGAAATTGGTCACGGACATGGCCCGACCAACCATTGGGCCTATCGAAAAAGAAAGGAAAAAGAGTACGTATGAAAAACTTGCAGGAGTTATTGAAAGTTTATTTTATTATGGGCAGTTCGAACTGTAAAAAGGCTCCTGTTGAAGTATTAACGGAAGCTATCGCCGGTGGTATTACTCTTTTTCAATTTCGTGAAAAGGGTGACGGGGCCTTAACCGGGACGGCAAAAATCAGTCTCGCCAAAGAACTGCAGCATATTTGCCGGGAGCACCACATTCCTTTTATCGTGAACGATGATATTGAGCTTGCCCTTGGGCTGGGTGCAGACGGAGTACATATTGGACAGGAGGATGAACCGGTCCATATTGTAAGGAAAAAAATCGGCCCGGGAAAAATATTGGGAGTTTCCGTGCACACTTTGGCAGAAGCCGAGGCGGCCCAACGGGAAGGAGCGGATTACTTCGGAATTGGGCCTATTTTTCCTACGGCAACGAAAAAGGACGCCAAGCCTTCGCAAGGAACAAAATTAATTGAAAAATTACGTAGGGAAGGGTTCATGATTCCGATTGTCGGGATTGGCGGAATTACCGCCGAGAATGCCGCATCAGTGATCAATGCGGGAGCGGACGGTGTTTCAGTTATTAGTGCAATTGCTCAAGCAACTTCACCACTGGAAGCAGCAAGGGGATTAGGAATGGAGGTATTGCAATGAAATTTTCACAACGACTTTTTGAAAGAGTACAGGGGATTTGGGGGAAAATACACCAGCATCCATTTGTAGCCGGGTTAGGGACGGGGGAGCTTCCTGTTGAGTCATTTATCCGTTACATGAAACAGGATTATGTTTATTTAATTGATTATTCAAAGCTATATGCACTAGGAGTGGTGAAGGCGGAAGATGAAAAAACGATGGCGACATTTGCCAAGCTTTTGGCAAATATTTTACATGGAGAAATGGATCTTCATCGCAAATATGCAGAGAGATTTGGGATAACCAGCGAAGAGTTAGAAGAGACTAAGCCGCTGCCGAACAATTTGGCCTACACAAGCTATATGCTCAAGGTTGCCCAAAACGGGTCGCTGGAAGAATTAATATCGGCGCTACTTCCATGTATGTGGAGCTATTGGGAAATTGGAAAAATGCTGGCGAAAACGTACCCGGGTTCGAGCGAACATCCATTATATGGCGATTGGGTAACCATGTACTCTTCCGATGAATTTGGCGGATTATCGCTCTGGATGATTGACATTTTAGATCGATTAGCGGATGGAAAACCGGAGCGTGAATTAGCGATTTTAGAAGAACATTTTCTGACAACATCACGGTTTGAATATATGTTTTGGGAGATGGCTTATGCGGGCGGCGAATGGCCTGTCTGAATTGTCGGTGAAATTCATTAATATAAAAAAACAGAGGTGCAATTTTCTTTCGCACCTCTGTTCCGGTATCTTTAAGCACTAATTGACACGTCTTGTTTGTCGGCTGAACCTTCAGCAACAGGATGGAATTCATTTTCCATTTTTGAAACAACCACTGTTGCGACGCCGTTTCCAATTAAGTTCGTGATTGCCCGGGCCTCGGACATGAAGCGGTCGACACCAAGCAATAAGGCAATCCCTTCAACCGGGATAACCGGGAATGCTGAAAGGGTAGCGGCAAGGGTAACGAAGCCAGAGCCTGTTACCCCGGCTGCACCTTTTGATGTCAGCATTAAAATCCCCATCAAGGTGATCTGATGCCAAATCGTGATATCGACATTGTAAGCTTGAGCGATGAACATTGCCGCCATTGAAAGGTAAATCGATGTACCATCCAAATTAAACGAATAACCTGTTGGTACGACAAGCCCGACAACCGATTTGGAACAGCCGTATTTTTCGAGCCGCTCCATCATTTTTGGTAAAGCAGATTCGGACGAAGAAGTACCGAGAACTAACAGAATTTCTTCCTTGATATAAGCAATAAATTTTAAGATATTAAAGCCGTAAAATTTTGCTACAGCTCCAAGGACAAATACGATAAATAGGAACATCGTCAAATAGACGCCGCCCATTAATTTTCCAAGCGAGACGAGCGACCCTAAACCGAAGTTTCCAATTGTAAAGGCCATCGCACCGGATGCGGCAATGGGCGAAAATTTCATAATCATATTAACAATCTTGAAAAAGACATCGGCTATTTGTTCAAATAAACGAACAAGTGGTTTTCCTTTTTCCCCGAAGGATGCAAGCGCCATTCCAAACAGAACGGAGAAGAAGAGAATCGGGAGCAGGTCACCATTTGCCATGGCTGCGAAAAAATTATCCGGGATGATCCCAAGAATAAAGTCGATCACGCCATGACTTGATTCTTTAGCAGCAGTAGTGTATTGGGAAATGTCGCCGCCTTTTGCGGCCGAAGTATTGAAGCCAGAGCCCGGTTTAATCACATTGACCACGATTAGCCCGATGGCCAAGGCAAAGGTTGTAATGATTTCAAAATAGATCAGGGCTTTACCGCCAATCCGGCCAACCTTTTTTAAATCGCCCATGCTGCCAATTCCGATGACAACGGTTAAGAATATAATCGGAGCAATGACCATTTTAATAAGCTTAATAAAGATATCGGCTAAGAATTTCAATTGTGCCCCGAACGTTGGAAATAAAAATCCGATGATAATCCCCAGAATAATCCCACAAATGACTTGCACAGTTAGATTTTTAAAATGAATCTTCATACCTTTTCCCCTTTGTTTAATATAAATATTGGTAGTAATCCCTTAGCACCATGGTATAGGAAAATTCAGAAAAGATTATATTTTGGTCATATTGTTCTTATTGTTCTTTTTGTTATAGTACAATAAATATATTAGTGAAACAGTACTGGTACACAGCGGATAAAATAGTTGTGAGAATGAACCGCATTTTATAAAATTAACTTGATTGCTAGAAGGATGGGGGAAGGCATTGTGTGTCCGGTAAAAGTGATTTTAGTAGAGGATGATCCAATGGTCAGAGAAGTCCACCGCCAATTTATTGAAAAAATAGATGGATTCACTATCATCGGAACAGCAGCTAACGGAGTGGAAGGAGAAAAATTAGTTCGTGAATTACACCCAGATCTTGCTATCATCGATTTGTACATGCCGCATTTAGGCGGGGTCGAAATGCTAAAAAAAATTCGTTCGAACTCATTATCTGTTGATGTGATTGCGATCACAGCGGCTAATGATATCGACACGATTCACCAGGTCCTGCAACAAGGGGCAATTGATTACATAATTAAACCGTTTACTTTTGATCGAATCAAAAAATCCCTGGAAAACTATAAATTATATCAAACGGTCTTCACCGAAAAGGAGACAATAAGACAGGCTGAGTTAGATGAAATAATTTTTAAGAGTGGTAGAGAAAATAATGGTGGAGAAAGTTTACCAAAAGGGTTAAATATGAATACGCTGACAAAAGTGACGCTGTTTATGTCGCAAGTGGAGCGGCCGGTATCGGCAGAAGAAGTAGCAGAGAGTATCGGAATTGCGAGAATCACCGCCCGCCGCTATCTGGACTTTTTGGAAAAGGAGGGAAAGGTAAAGCTCTATGTTCAATATGGCGGGGTAGGAAGGCCTGTCAATCGGTATGCGATCAATTAAGAATTCCTTCCTTCAGGGGGAAGAAATGTGGGACCATTAACTTTTAATAGAATGAGAAGGTATAGAATCACCTTACAAACGACGATCACATTGCTCGTATGTTTGGTGGTGATCCTGTCATTACTCGTTACTGATTTGTTAATCAGCAACTGGATTTCGGATAGAATTGAAAAAACACAGGCTGAGAAAGCAACCGATATTTCCCGGATGGTTGCGCGGTCTCCGATTGTCATTAATGGACTTCGAAATCCGCAGGCTGAAAAAGATATTCAACCCTTTGCAACCGAAATAAAACAGGCAACCCATGTTAGATTTATTGTTGTAATGGATATGAACGGAATTCGGAAATCCCATCCAAACAGCCATGAAATCGGGAAACACTTTGTTGGTGGGGATGAAGGACCGGTTTTGCAAGGCAAGGAGCATATTTCCATCGCGAAAGGAACTTTGGGGATGTCTTTGCGATCGTTTACTCCTGTGTATGACAGCAATCATAAGCAAATTGGCGCTGTTGCTGTCGGGATTTCTCTGGAACAAGTCAATAAGGCCATCGCTCAGGGACGAAAATACATATACATCGGCGTCACAGTTGGCCTCGTGGTCGGGATTCTCGGGGCGCTGTTTCTTGCCCGCAAAATTAAACAAATCTTATTTGGTTTAGAGCCGAGTCAAATTGCGAAACTATTAGAAGAACGAAGCGCCATGCTGCAATCGACACGCGAAGGAATTTTGGCGGTTGATCAGAACGGAATCATCACGCTCGTCAATACGGAAGGCAGCAGACTTTTACAAAAGGCTGGGTTCCAGGCGTCACCATTAGGGAAAAAACTCGAAGACTACATGCCTAATATCCAACTGGATGCTGTTTTGAAACAAGGTGAGTCCTTATTAGACCAGGTGCATGAACTGAAAGGAATCACCATTATTGCCAATAAAGTCCCCGTTAAAGTAAAAGATAGGATCGTCGGGGCGGTTACAACATTTCGCGAAAAGACAGAAATCAAGGAGCTGGCAGAGCAGCTAACCGGGGTAAAATTATACGCCGAGGCGTTACGGACACAGGCACATGAGTTTATGAATAAATTACATGCGATTTCCGGATTAATCCAGATGAAGGATTACGAAGCAGTAGCCAGTTATATTTCAAAAGTTGCCGATCAGCAGCAGAACGAAGTGGAATTTGTTGTCAGCCGCTTTAAAGATCCTGTTCTCGCGGGCTTCATTTTAGGCAAGTTCAGCTACGCAAGAGAAAATGACTGTGAATTTATCATTGAAGGGGAAGGCAGCGTTCCCAAACCAGGGCAGTCCGAAGTCACTCATGAGGTGATTACGATTCTGGGAAATTTAATCGATAATGCTTTGGATGCAGTGCAGGGACGGCCGGTCAAAAAAGTGATCTTAAGGTTTGATTATTACGAGGAGATTCTCGTTATCGAAGTTCACGATACAGGCGGCGGAATTTCCAAGGATATTGAAGCACAATTATTTTTAAAAGGGACTTCAACCAAGGGTTCGAATCGCGGTCACGGACTATATTTAGTTCGCCAAAGCTTGGACAAAATAAATGGTCATATTGAAGTACATTCAAAACAAGGAAGCGGGACGACCTTTATCGTGACCATCCCATATAAGAAAAGTGGAAGCGCCTAGGTCATCGTCGTACAAATTTGAGCCCTATAAAAACGCACTATATTCCGGTCTGGTAATCATATTCATGAGATAAGCTGAAGTCTTGGGATTCGGCTTTCTTTTTTTATTGAGGAAGTTAATAATCGTACTGGCATTGCGGATCCCAACTCCATGGCCATAGTATTTGTCATCGCCAAAGTAAACGACATTTTCGGCGCGCCAATGCGGCTGCTTGGGATCAAAGTCGGGATTATTAAAATGGAGAACATCACCCGGTAAATAATCATCACCATATTTCTGATGAATCGGGAGATCGTCATCAAATTGCCAGTCCATCAGGTATAGTCTTGTAAATAGATCATCAAATCTACTATGTCCAATCGAATAGAGAGTAGCGATATAGAGGACAATGGCAATCGCGGTTGAACATTCAAAGGCATACAGCTTGCCGTTTTTGAGAATATCAAGGATGGCTGTTGAAGGACGGGCATCATGTTTGAGAAGGAAGCCGCCATTACTCAGCCGGTTCCAATAAGCTTTATTGGGGAACGCATAGCGGAAGGTGGTAAACTTCGCCCCGCTATCATTTAACTGCTGCGCCGCTTTCATCGTGTTGGAGCGAAAACTGAGCTCAAAGTTTAAATGCTGGAGATTGTAATACTGGTAGACTTGATGGTAGCTAGCCATTTGCTTGACAATTGTTTTATGCTCGCTATTAGGGATGTGTTCAGAAAGGTTCTCCGGCTTCACAACCTGTTGATTGATTCTAATCATCGCAATCCTCCGGTTCACTTTTTAATAGTCCTTGTTACAAAATATGATTCACCGGGAAGTTTTATTTGTCTGGGGGCAAATTCTTTTGGAGTGGGTCCTGAAAGGAGGCACAATTCACTAATTGTTCATGAACATGATATAATGTAATCAAGTAAAAGCGGAAAGCGGAAGCGCCTCGAGGGGATAGGCGCCGGAACTGGACAATAAGAAAGGGCGGACAAAATTATGACTGTCGGGCAATCGCAAACGCAACAAATTCAGTATCTGCCGCCAAAGGGTGAATATGAAACCTTTCGGGACGAAGAGCATTTCAAAGAGAAGCTTAAAGAGTGGGGGTTACCCACGGCTAAAAAAGAATTTTGGTATAAGGAACGAAGTGTTCAGCAGTTGGTTTCCATTAAAGGATATGAAACGTACGGGAATGCCGCAGAGTTTCATACGATTATCATCGAATTTCCAGATGGAAACTTAAGCAGTATCCACCCGGCTTTTTTAAAAGAAATGCAGCAATCGGGCTTTGGCAAAGAAAGTCTGATCTCCATGGAGGCTGGGGAAAGAAAACGGGCAGACAGCAATGAAATGAATCCTAAATCACAGGAATCTGAAGGGAAAGAAAAATCAGTTTCAACTAAAGCAGAAAAACAACCGGCGCCAACAATGGAGACGAAGGTAAAAAAACCTAAACCAGCGAAGCTCCAGCTTCCGGTTGATAAAGTCCATTTTACAGCAATGGTAAAACAGTTTGCCTTAACCTACAACCCATTTAATGAAGAAAATGACGAGGTTGTCGTCCTTGAACAGGTTCAAGTTGTTGGGGAACAGCCGCTTGAACTCGGTTTAGCCTGGTGCAGCCATAGTAAAACGTTGAAGAAGTTTGCTCTTGCTCCAGGCGATCAACTCGAGTTTGACGGAAAAGTAGTGGCCAAAAAATTGGCGAAAGGAAAAGACGTCGAAGAACAATTTTTAGTGAAGGAACCGGTATTGTACAAAATTAATAATCCATCAAAAATTGTCAAGTAATAACCGGAGCATCCTAAACTTCCCACTCACCATATATAGCGACAATCTGCGGTGATTTAGGCAAAAACCTATCCCTTTTTTCTCCTGGAAACATACACTATGGTGCAACCACATGAGGAGGAGATGCAAAGTGGATAGACAATTTATGGGAACACCAGGCGGAGCCCCTGGAATGGGTATGAATGTTGGCGGAGGTGCCGGGATGGGTGCCGGGATGCCGGGAACAGCCGGCGGATATTATCCGGGATATGGTTACCACCATGGTCACGGCGGATATTATCCGGGATACGGTTATCATCACGGTCATGGCGGATACTATCCGGGATATGGCTACCATCATGGTCACGGCGGATACTATCCGGGTTATGGTTATCATCATGGTCATGGCGGGTATTATCCGGGGCACGGCTACTATCATGGACATGGAACCTATGGTCAAGGAATGTAAGATGAAATTTGCGAAAATAACAGATATGAAAAAAGGCAGGGATCAGATCCTGTCTTTTTAATATTGAAAATATTATTATTTCAGAGAAAAATCACGGCAATTGCTTTATAATGGTATTTTGGTACATATTTTTTGAGGAGCATTTTATTATGAAGCAAACTTTTTCATTTACGGAAAAAGCAAAGCAAATTTTTGTTTTGCTAGTTCCTATTCTCATTACCCAGCTGGGTATGTTCTCAATGGTGTTTTTTAATACGATCATGTCGGGTAAATATCATTCATCCGAGCTGGCCGGAGTGGCGATCGGCTCATCAATATGGAATCCGATATTTACCGGACTTTCCGGGATTCTTCTCGCCGTCTCGCCGATAGCAGCCCAATACTTTGGGGAAAAAAGAATAAATGAAGTAGCATCTGTTGTAAAACATGGTATTTTTCTGTCAATTATCCTTACCATCATTATTTTCGGTTTTGGCTTTCTTCTGTTAGATCCGCTTGTAAACAAAATGGATCTGCCTTCCCGGGTACAAGATGTTGCTAAGCGATATTTAATCGGACTTAGTTTTGGAATCCTGCCATTATTCGTATTTAATGTTTTGCGGTCGTTTATTTATGCTTTAGGAAGAACCCGTGTCGTCATGGTGATCATGATTTCCTCGTTGCCAGTCAATTTTTTATTAAACTATGTCTTCATTTTTGGCAAATGGGGATTTCCGGAAATGGGCGGAGCCGGAGCAGGATACGCCACGTCGATTACCTATTGGGCGATTTTGGCGTTTACCGTCTATATTGTCAAAGCGGAGGAACCGTTTGCAGCCTACAGAGTCCTTTCCGATATGAAGGAATTCTCGCTCAAGAGATGTACAGAGATCTTAAAAATTGGGATTCCAATGGGACTTTCCACTTTTTTTGAAACCAGTATGTTTGCGGTCGTGACGATTTTGATCAGCAGGTTCAGCGTCACAACGGTCGCCGCATACCAATCAGCCCTTAATATCGTTTCATTTTTGTATATGATCCCGACAAGTATTTCCATGGCACTGACGGTATTGGTCGGCTATGAAGTCGGGGCTCGGCGGTATAAAGATGCGCGCGATTACAGTTGGCTGGGGATTGTCCTGGCGATCATCATTGCCGTCGTGACTGGCTTGTTTGTGGTCACTTTCCGTTATCAAGTGGCCGGGCTTTATTCCAATGAAGCGGCAGTTATCAAATTAACCGCTTATTTCCTAATCTATGCGTTGTTTTTCCAAATTTCCGATGCGATTCAAGTCACGGCACAGGCTGCCTTAAGAGGATATAAAGATGTCAATCTTGCATTCATGATGACGTTAATCGCTTATTGGGCGATTTGCCTTCCGGTCGGCTACGGTTTAGCTCATCACAGCCAACTCGGCGCCATCGGCTACTGGATTGGCCTGACATTCGGTCTTCTGGCGGCTGGAATCGCCTTATCGATCCGACTTCGCTTCATTCAAAAGCGAAAATTTATCGCTGTGGAGACAAATTAGGCTGTCCCATTAGTTTTATCAGGCACCACCATAAGATAACTAACATACTTGTGGTGCCTGACAACTTTTGGAACAGCCTCTTTTTGCTAAAATATTTTTTTAGCTTTGAAAAATTTTAAGAATGGATGCTGATATTTATCGGTAATGTTTAATTCATTCATTACTAGCTTTTCTTGATTATCTGTGATCCATTTTCTTAATTCCTGTTTGTCTTTACATTGTGTATAATATGTTTCCCCGCCCTTACCAAGAGCATTGACAACATATCTACATGTGTTCCCCATAGTGCCCACCTTTATACCTGTAATATACTCATATATTGGATTATAACAGGGTTTTTAAAATAGTCCATCGTTATTTTTATGCAAAATCCGTCAAAATTTTTAAGTGGGACAGGAACATTTCTGCGGGATTCTCAAGCCTTAAACTCTCGGGCTGAGCTTTTCAGGCAAAAAATCGTTTCCCCATCATTCATTTCTTTCCGGAAGCCATACTGTAGTTGGGTCATTATTACGTTTGGTTTGTAACAATGACTGGATGATCATCTTTTTCTGCTGCTCCATTTGCAGCATCGCCTCAACGAGTTCGTCAATCACTTCGTCATTAGGACAAAGCTGATTCAGCATCCGGTTGAGTTCGATGATTTTTCTTTTTCGATTAGCGGTATTTTCCTGAATAACAGGTTCACATTCATCTAACGGCAGATGTTCGAGAAGGTAAAGCCATTTCCGCAAGAGAAAACGCTCGATATCGGTCATTGCCTGAAGCAGTGGGACAATACCGTTTTGAATCGCATCGATCAGCTGTGGGTCCTTGCCAGCGCGCTGACGATTTATGATGGCATAAACCATTTCTCTGACAGCACAAATATATTGATCTAAAGTAGCAGTCAAACAACAGAGCGGGGGGATCATTTTGTCACCAACATTCATCCTCCGTTCCCCCTTTTTAAACAACTATTCCATTTCTTCTAGTGGTTCCGGACATGGAGGGATAAAGTCATGATGAGGCTGATAATTTTCCTTTTTGTCAGAAAAAAAGTCAGCCACATTTTGGAGCTTCCGTAACAAAAGCCACTCCTTAATAACGAGTGATTCAATCAATCTTGCCGCTTCTTTGTTAAACTGAAAAATTTCCGCATTGCTGGGATTGGTCGGGAAATCCAAATCTTTTCCGATAAAAGCCAGCATTTTTTTCGCTTCTGCGCTTAAAAGGTGGGAAATAGCGATTTCCTCCATGGCGATCGAGCCCAATAAATCAACCATAGCATCATCGGTATCAGGGCGCAGGGGTTCCTCGGGAATCATCGGGGAATATACCTCCTTTGAACTAGAGTGCCACTTTATTCAGTGTATTTTCTTCTCCGCTGCATTTCTGAAGCAATCGGCTTTTACAGGGAGCAGACCAACCGTAAACTTTCTTCCAACACAAAGCCTTGAGCGGAAGTCAAATGGTCCGTTACAGCGTGATAAAATTCCGTAATTATTTTATGACAAGTTCATTATTTTGTGACGAAACAAAGGGTTTCTTTTTCAATCAGCGGTGAGAGTCTCCTATTTGTTTTTTGACAAACTCTTTTGCTGAATAAATGTCACTTAGGTAAAATACTTTTTCATTAAGACGCGAAAGATCCACCATCTAGGTTGACTGCCTTACAGATGGTTTCATTGTTTGAAACAAGGGGAATGATTGTATGAAAATACTAAAAATTTGGTAAACGAGGCAGGAAAATATCATTTTAAACTCGTATATGGTAGTAAGGGTAATTGATACCATGTAATCAACAATTTACGATGGGGGAAAACAGGATGACGGTTGAAAAAATCACAGGAAAACTGTTGTGGAAACCTTCCCAACAATTTCAAGAGGAATCGAATATGAACAGATTTTTAAATTGGCTTGCAGAAACAAGGGGAGTTTCATTTAAGACGTATGATGAACTTTGGAACTGGTCGGTGACCGATATTGAAGGTTTCTGGTCAGCGATTTGGCATTTCTTTGATGTTCAGGCCCAAACTCCTTATGATAGGGTGCTGGCCGATAAAAAAATGCCGGGAGCCCGTTGGTTTCCAGGGGCCAAATTAAATTATGCAGAACATATTTTTCGCCATGATACTCCAGAAAGAGCAGCGATTATCTACCAAACCGAATTCCGGCCACAGGGAGAATTGTCTTGGGCAGAGCTAAAACAAAACACGGCAGCGGTTGCCGCGTATTTAAAATCCATCGGTGTTGGGCCCGGAGACCGCGTTGCCGCTTACGTTTCCAACATTCATGAAACCATTACCGTTTTCTTGGCCTGTGCCAGCATTGGCGCAGTCTGGTCAAGTTGTGCCCCGGAATTTGGGATGATGAGCGTGATTGACCGGTTTAAACAAATCGAGCCGAAAGTGTTGGTTGCCGTCGATGGCTACCGTTATGGCGGCAAGGATTATGACCGGACGGATCTACTAGAGAAGATTCAAGCAGAATTGCCGATGCTCGAAAAAACGATAATCATTCCTTATTTGAAGGCAGAGCCGAATGTAAGCGGTTTAGCCAATGTTGTATTGTGGAACGAGCTGCTGAGAGAATACACCGGGGCAGAGCTTACCTTTACCGCAGTGCCGTTTGATCATCCGTTGTGGATTTTGTATTCATCAGGTACAACCGGTAAGCCAAAAGCGATTGTCCAAAGTCATGGCGGAATTTTACTTGAACATTTAAAATTAGGCAGCCTGCAAAATGATTTAAAGGCGGAAGATCGCTTTTTCTGGTATACAACGACAGGCTGGATGATGTGGAATGTGGTTGTAAGTGGTCTCTTGGCGGGTTCGACGATTTTATTATATGATGGAAATCCGGGCTATCCGAATGATGGAACGTTGTGGAAGTTTGCTGAAGAGACGAAAATGACAGTGTTTGGAACGAGTGCCAGCTTCCTGACGGCTTGCATGAAAGCAGGGCTGAAGCCAAAGGAGCAATACAATCTGACTCATTTGAAAAGCATCGGTTCCACCGGGTCGCCGCTCCCAGTAAGTGGTTTTGAGTGGGTCTATGATCAGGTGAAGGAAGATGTCTGGCTGTTTTCTACCAGCGGCGGGACCGATCTTTGTACAGCCTTTGTCGGCGGCTCGCCATTGCTCCCGGTGTATGCCGGGGAATTGCAGGCACGTGCGCTCGGCGCCGCCGTGAAAGCCTTTAGTGACCAAGGCGAAGAAATAATCGATGAAATTGGGGAGCTGGTCATTACTGAGCCGATGCCATCAATGCCGATCTATTTCTGGAATGATGAAAATGGCGAACGCTACCGGGAGAGTTATTTTGATGTTTTTCCGGATATATGGCGTCATGGCGATTTTATCAAGATTACCTCCAGGGGCAGTGCGGTGATTTACGGCAGATCCGATGCCACGATTAACCGCGGCGGCATCCGCATGGGAACGAGTGAAATTTACAGTGCCCTTGAAAGGATTCCGGAAGTGTTAGATGGCTTAGTCGTCGATCTTCCTATTTCAAGTGAACAATCCTTTATGTCGTTATTTGTCGTTGTCAAAGAAGGAGCAGAGCTTTCTGATGAGGTGAAAGCACGGATTCATGAAGCCATTCGGCTTAACTGTTCACCAAGACATGTTCCCAATGGAATTTTTCCAGTTGCTGAACTACCGAAAACATTAAATGGTAAAAAGCTGGAGGTGCCGATTAAGAAAATCCTCATGGGGGTTCCGGTGGAAAAGGCCGTCAACATCGGATCATTACAGAATCCCGAATCACTTCAATATTTCCTTGACTTTAACATACAAGGATAACCGTGAGTGGTTGTTACGATAAATATTGAAAAAACCTCATTTTAGGCAGGTGAAAAGGAAATCACTCGGCCTTAAATGAGGTTTTTTTGCAAAATTAAGCCGCATTTTTACAAATTTGGTGCTTAATTTTTCAAAAACGGATTCTGATTTTACAAAGGTTGGAATAAACTGGATCACAGCTTTGTGCCAAAAATTAATTTTACAAAGTTGAGCTGCTTTTTTACAAATTTGGTGCTTAATTTTTCAAAAACGGGCTCTGATTTTACAAACACTGGAATTAACTGGATCCGCTACTTAAAAAAGGCCCCATCAGCGGCTCAAGCTCTGCTAATAGGGCCTTATTATAAACGAAGTCATAGTGCTTCTTTGATTACTTTTTTATAATACAGCACAGAAAGGAAGCCGAAGATCGAATATAGTGCTGCATAAATGGCCATCACGATAAACATCGGGGTCCAAACCTCGGTTCCAAACAGGAACCAGCCGGATTGAACAGCAAAATAGCTGTGGGATAACCCAACGACCAACGGAATACCGAAACTAAACAGCTGCTTGCCACGAATCCCTTTTGCCAAATCTCCCCTGGTAAAGCCGAGTTTGCGGAGGATCGTGTAATGCGGCTTTTCCTCTTCACTTTCACCCATTTGTTTAAAATAGAGAATACAACCTGAAGTAACTAAGAACGTCAATCCCAAGAAGCCGACAATAAACATAACCAGTCCAAACGTTTGCTTCTGGTTGTTGCTGATTTCCAGCCGGGATTCTGCCAAATCGTTGCGATTAAAGTTTATTTTTTTGAAAATAGTATTGGCTTTTTCCATTTGGTCCTCATTTTTTAAGTCAATTCCAATAAACAAAGAGAATTCTTTTTGAATCTTCGGATCTATATCTTTCCGCAGCTGCTCGAAAACGGACTTGTCGACGATGGCAGTTGGCATGCCACCGTTGGTGAAGAAACTGTCAATGACAAATTCCTTTCTTAATCCCAGATAGGAAAGCGGGAATACCGTTGTTTTTCCTTTTAATTCCATCCTTCCGCTATCTTCAAATTTCATAAATTTTTGTAGCAAGTCACTATAACCGGTAAAGACGGTTTCTTCTGGTGCCACATTGATATTTTTAACCGCCTGTTCGCTTATCACCGGGATCGCCGTTTTCGCTGGATCAAAGTTTAATTCCTGCAAATTTTTTCCTAAAATGTTCTTGAGATTGGCCTCGATCTGAATCACATCGATTTTTCTTTCCTGGAACGATATGTCAGCGGCCGTTAATGCTTTTGTGAATTTGGCGGCATCTTTGGCACTGGTGAAGGAAAAATCACCGGCGACGTTATTTTCAGCAGCTTTGTCCGCCGAATAGTAGGAGATATAGCTGAGTGATAATAAGCCGATGGCCAATGCCGAAACAGTTGTAATAATCGTTAAAAGCAGGGCATTTGATTTCATCCGGAACATAATAGCGGAAAGCGATAAAACTTCGTTAATATTCAAATATCCGTTTTTCTTTTTGCGAATGAGATTAAAAATAAAGCTGACCGAGCCTTTATAAAACAAATAGGTGCCGATGATCACCGAGGCAAGAATAAAGGTCATTGCCATAAACAGCTCATTAATCGTGGTAAAATCGCCACTGAACAATTTAGATGATACATAGTATCCGGAAGCAATCATAATCAAACCGAGAGCCCCGATGATGATTTCCCAAATGGACATTTTCTTTACCCGGGATTCAGTCGAAGAAATAACCCGGAATAACGCTAAAATACTTTGCTTTTTGATAAATAGATAGTTCATCAGCATGATCATTAAATAAATCGCCGCAAAGACAATCAGTGTTTGAATCAGCGCCTGTGCGGAAAAATGCAGTTTGGCAATGGCCTCAATATGGGTGACTTTAAACAGAACCATGATGATTAACTTGGAAACGGAAAAGCCGATGAAGACTCCGATCAGTAAGGAGCTAAAGTAGAGAATAAAATTTTCCACACTTAGGATCCGGAAAATCTTATTTTTGGTCATCCCCACTAATTGAAACAAGCCAATTTCCTTGCCGCGCCGTTTAATAAAAATTGTGTTGGCATAGAGTAGGAAGATGGAAACAATCGCCACAAGCAAAATCGAAGCCGTTCGAATTGCCGCCGCTCCTTTGATCGACCCTTCCACATCGTCAAACGAAGGGTCATATTGCAGGGTGACAAAGGCGAAATATAGCGACACACTAAAGATGAGCGCAAACACATAGAGATAATAGTTTTTTATATTCTTTTTTAAATTGCGTAGAATCAGTTTATTCATGCTCATATTGCACACCGCCTAAAACTGCTTGGGTTCTCATCACATCTTTGAAGAATGCTTGGCGAGACTCTTCCCCTTTATTTAACTGGGTATAGATCTGCCCATCTTTAATAAAAATGACTCGGCTGCTGTAACTGGCAGCAACAGGATCATGAGTGACCATCACAATTGTCGCTTGCAGCTTTCGATTTAATTGACTTAATTTGTTCAGTAAATCGGAGGCCGATTTGGAATCGAGCGCGCCCGTAGGCTCATCGGCAAAAATAATACTTGGTGCATGCACAAAGGCCCGTGCTGCTGATGTCCGTTGTTTTTGTCCGCCAGAAATTTCATTGGGATATTTATCCTTGACATCATAAATTCCTAATTCTTGAGCCACTTCGGCGAATTTCTCCTCGGCCTCTCTTTTGGGCGTTTTCGAGACCGTCAAGGGCAAAAGAATATTTTCTTTAACCGTTAACGTATCCAGAAGATTATATTCTTGAAAAATAAACCCCAAGTGACGTTTGCGAAATTCGGCCAGCTGTTTTTCTTTCATCCGGGTAATTTCGTTTCCTTCAATCTTGATCGATCCCTGGCTGGCCTTATCAATGGAGGAGAGGACATTGAGTAAGGTGGTTTTGCCTGAACCGGATGCTCCCATGATACTGACAAATTCTCCTTTTTCAATACTGAGGTCAAGTCCTTTTATGACCTCTTGCTTATTCAATTTACTGCCATAATATTTATATATTTTTGCCGCTTCTAGTATCGTCATTTTCGACACACTCCTTATTTTGTTTTACTAGCTTCATTATAAAAGCTGGTGCAACCTGAATGCCTTCGATTGGACGAACAAATCATAAAGGCATGTGACATTTTTGTCACATGCCAGTAATATGTATAAAATCATTTTGTTTGGGAAATGTCAGGCTGAATGTTGAACCTTCCCCTAGTTTGGAATCGACATGGATATCAATTAATAACGGTTTGGCGGCATTTTTCGCCAAGTATAAGCCCATTCCGGTGGCGGCATTGTCCTGATGTACGGTTGTGGAAGTGAACCCTTTAGCAAATATTCGCGGCAGATCCTTCGGGTCAATGCCGCGGCCAAAATCTTGAATGATCAGAACTGCTTGGCCATTATGCTCGCTGCTTTTGATGTGAATGTCTGCTTTTTCACTATATTTCACAGCGTTCGTTAATAACTGCCTGATAATAAACGCCAGCCATTTGCCGTCCGAAAGTACTTTCGTCACCGCTAAATCGATCTCAAAGCCGATGCTTTTTTGCATGCACCAGGATTGTAACGCTTTAATTTCTCGAAAAATCAGCGCCTTTAAGTCGACTGGCTCAATGAATAAATCATTCTCCATAAAGGGAATACGTTTTTGATGCAGCTGCTGATCGAGCAAATGATGAATTCGCAGCCACTCAAAGTTTAATTTTGCCTTCAGCTGTTCATCGTCAATATCGTTAATCATCAAGGAAAGGGCGGAAAGCGGTGTTTTCACTTCATGGATCCAGGACATCAGCTCATCTTTTTCCTGTTCTACTGCCAGTTGATTTTGCGCCAGCTCTTGGCGCAGCCGCTCGGTTTGACGGATGACACTGTTCTCAATGATTTTTTCAAACGGAGATCCGGCCTCGGCAATCATCGAGAGATCGAGATCATGCTCCCACTCTGTCAAACTTTTAAAAAATTTCGTTTCCTTCTGGTAACGATAGACTAAAAATAGGCTAAAAATAATCGACTCCAAAAACACGATATAGAGAAGGGGAGTGAACGGGATCGCGGCATCTAAATAACTGATAAATATCGTTAATAGCTGAAGCAGGATAAACAAAACGATCCAGCTTCTTCGCTCAAGCAAAAATTTTTTGATCATAACGACTGTTCCTCTTCAACAGCGATATAACCTTGGCCAACTTTAGTTTCGATGAATCGTCCTAGCTGCAGCTCCTCGAGTTTCTTTCGCAAGCGGTTTACATTAACGGTAAGCGTATTATCGCTGACAAACCGCTCATCATCCCATAAGCTTTTGATTAATGCATCACGGCTGACAATTTTATTTTTTTGTTCAATCAGCTGTCTTAAAATAACCATTTCATTCTTGGTCAATTCAATGGTGCCAGCCTCATTGCTGATGGTATTTTTTTGATAATCAACCGCCGCGCCGCACCACGTTTTAAGCTCAATTTGTTCGGTATTGTAATTATAAACACGGCGGAGGATTGCTTGAATTTTCGCAATCAGGACGTCAAAGTGAAAGGGCTTTTGAATGAAATCATCGGCGCCAAGCTGCATCGACATCACCATATCAGACGGATGATCCCGCGATGACAGGAAAAGAATCGGCACATTGGAATGGGTCCGAATCATCCGGCACCAATGAAACCCGTCAAATTTCGGCAGCTGGATATCAATGATAACCAAATCAGGTTTGATGGCAGTAAATTCTTGAAAAACCTGACTAAAATCATTGACCCCGTAAACATCATAGGACCAGCTGGTTAACCGCTCTTTAATCTCATGAAATAGGGTTGTATCGTCTTCAATTAAAAATAGTTTAAACATTGGTTTCACCACTTTTTTCGCTTGCCTGACCTTATTGTAACGGAAATAATTACCGTCATCTACACAAAAAGTGTTAGTGTAGGTAATAGGAAAGCAGCACGGGGGGATCATTTTCATAACAACCATATTCGCAGAGTGACCCAAAATGGCGCGCCAATGGCCAGTAATCAGGGAAAATTAGGGCGGTGTCAGGCACCGCCTTCAAAAATGGTTTCTCCGATAAGCAGGACCTTTAACTGCTCCTGCGGCAGATGCTGCTGCTCCCACGCATGGAGCAGCCGTTCTAAGGCTTCGGGTCCAGTGTCATCCGCCAGCCGGTAGGCGCCGTAATGCATGGGTACGAATTGTTTTGCACCCAACTCCAGAAATGCTTTTACGCTATCCTCCGGCGAGATGTGCGCAGGCGCCATAAACCACTCCGGTTCGTACGCTCCAATCGGCATAAACACGGTATCAATCGCGAACCGCTCAGCAATTTGATTGAATCCCGAGAAATAACCGGTATCACCGACAAAATAATAGGTTTTCTCAGCTGTTTGGAAAACAAACCCGCCCCAATGAGAGGTATTCATATCAGTAAGACTTCTCCGCGTCCAATGCTGCGCCGGCACAAAATGAATCGTTACGCCTTTATGGTCAACGCTGTCCCACCAGTTCATTTCCGTAACCTGTCGATAGCCCTTTCTCGTAAATAGCCGTTTTAACCCAGCGGGAACAAAATAGTGCGGATTTCCTTTTAGCCGTTTTAGCGTCGGAAAATCCAAATGGTCGTAGTGACCGTGTGAAATTACCACCACATCCATTTCCGGCAAATCCTCGAGAGCAATTCCCGGTTCCGTTGAGCGCTTATCAAAACCCATCCGTTTGGCCCATACCGGGTCGGTTAAAATATTCAGTCCGTTCATTTGAATAAGGAACGTGGAATGACCAATCCACGTATAGGATGTCCGGGTTCTGTTTTGCTGCAGCTCTGCCACTTTTTTTACCGGGGATTGTTCAATCTGCGTGGTCAAATCCTTCATTTTCCTGCGTCTTTCTTTATTCCAGCGCAGCATATCCTTAAATGACTTATTGCTCCTAACTGCATCTAAATTTTCATATCTTTTTCCCATATACCCACCTTGCAACCTTATGATTTAGGTTGATTATAGCAACTTTTTCTTGCCGTTCGCAAAAATAGAACGCTATTTTTGGGAAAAATGATAAAATGGATTCAACATAAGGGTGAGGAGGATTTACATGACAATGACCTATAAGAGTTTGCCGATTAAATGGTGGTGTTGGTGTGCAGCCATTGTTTATTAGTTTAACCGGGAAAAACGTGGTCATCGCCGGCGGGGGAAAAATGGCCGTCCGCAAGGCAAAGGCTTTGAAGGCCGATATGCCGAAGATCACGTTTATCGCCCCTAGCTTTTGCGATGAAGCGCTTGATCTGGCCGCGGAAAAAGGGTATCAGCTCATTGAGCGCAAGGCAAATCTTGCCGACTTTGAAACAGCCTTTCTTGTGATCTTGGCCACAAGCGACAGGGAAACCAATCGAAAATTTGCATCAGTGCTTTCACGAAAGCAGCTCGTTTGTGTCGTCGATAATGCGGAGGAAGGAAATGTAACCTTTCCAGCAGCCGTTCAGCGGGGGCAGCTGCAAATTGCCATCACCACAAACGGTGCGAGCCCAAAGCTGGCCCGCAAATTGAAACATGAGTTAGAATTGCAGTTTGACGAGTCATGGGAAACCTATTTGGCATTCCTATCATGTTGCAGAAGTAAGATTAAAAAGGCAAATGTTTCGGCAGAACAAAAAAATAAATGGTTAAACGAAATATTGGATGACCAATTTCGCTCCAATCTGCAAGCTCAAAAGGAGATGTTGCAGCAAATGGACGTCCTATTATCGGAAGGGTAGCCAGAAAAAGACAGCGTAGAGCCCTGTCTTTTTCTGGCTATTTTCTTTAGTTAATTTGCATTTTTTTGAAAAATTGTTCATTTTATAATTGAAGAAAACCTATAGGTATGGTAGGATTAATTTCATCCCATACCTTCTTATTTGAGAATCCACAAAATGGGATAATGTTATCAAAAACCAATCCTATTAAAATGTTTCATGAAAAGGGGGCGAATCCACTGACATTAGAAAATAAAGAAGAACTTTTGGCGCATTTAGAGAAATTGCTGGAATCTTTAAAATTTGGGTCTATCACTTTGGTTGTTCAGGATGGAAAGATTGTACAAATTGAAAAAAATGAAAAGGTTCGTCTTCAATCGAATAAAAATCGCTGACTAGACAGACTAGAGGCGGTCTCCATGTGAATAAACGTGGGAGACTGCCTTTTTTTATTGAAGAAGGCAGTCATTCCCAAAATGAAGGAGGTTTACCGCGATGACAATGACCGTAACGTATGACAATTGGCAGCAAATTTCGAGTACTTTTCCTTATGATAATGAAACAAAAGGAGCGCTTTTCGTTTTGCAATGGGCTTACAGCACCTATTCGGAAAATGAAATTGTTTACGCCTCCAGTTTCGGGGCAGAGGCAATGGTCTTAATTGATTTGATCCAACAAATAAGACCTGATGCCCGGATCGTGTTTCTGGATACCAGCCTGCATTTCCTTGAAACATATGAAGTCATCGACAAAATCGAAGCCCGCTTTCCGCTGTTAAGAATCGAGCGAAAACAGCCCGCCTTAACGCTTGAGGAACAGATGGCGCAATTCGGGTCGGCATTGTGGAAAAGGGACCCGAATAAATGCTGTGAACTTCGCAAGGTGATTCCGTTAAGAGAAACGCTGACAACGAAACAAGCATGGATTTCCGGGCTGCGCCGTGAACAATCAGCGACTAGAGCAAATACAGAATTTATCAATAAGGATGAAAAATTTAAAAATATCAAGATTTGTCCGTTAATTCATTGGACATGGGATGATGTCTGGTCCTATATCCGGAACAGGGATCTCCCTTATAACCAACTGCATGACGAAAAATATCCAAGCATTGGCTGTTTTCCTTGTACCCGGCCGGTTCTCGAGGATGGAAATTCACGGGCAGGACGCTGGGCTGGCATGAGTAAAACGGAGTGTGGCCTGCACAGCCGCTAAGGGGGGAGATGATAATGCTTTCGATTATCGCTGTTATAATTGGATTATTTTTCGCGTCAAATATTGGTGGAAGCGGTGCAGCGGCTTCAATGGGAATTGCCTATGGCTCCGGTGCCATCAAAAAAGGCCTCGCTTTATTGCTTTGCAGTATTGCTGTTTTCCTTGGCGCCTGGTTTGGCGGCGGGGAGGTGGTCAAGACCATCGGCAGCGGCATCGTCCCAACAAGCACATTTACGGTTTCAATCGCCTTGATTGTACTGACCGCTGCGGCATTGGCGTTATTTTTGGCGAATATTTTCGGCATTCCGCTCTCAACGAGTGAGGTGGCCGTCGGTGCGGTCGTTGGTGCCGGCATCGTTTACCAGTCTGTTTATGTGGAGAACCTGCTGTGGATTATGTTGTTCTGGCTGCTGACACCATTGACCGCGTTTTTAATTGCGATTGTCGCTTCTTATCTGATAAAAAGCAGATTGGTTCGCCGGTTGGTTTCCATTCCCAAAGCGGTACCAGTCCTAACGTTACTAGTTGTCCTGATGGGGCTGTTTGAAGCATTTTCCGCGGGCATGAACAATGTCGCTAATGCCGTCGGACCCCTAGTTGGAGCAGGAATTCTCTCCAAAGATAATGGCATTTTCTGGGGCGGGCTGTTCGTGGCCATCGGCGTGATGCTGCTGGGACGGCGCGTCCTGGAGACAAATGGTAAAAAAATTACCGCCCTTAAGCTTGAGGAAGGGTGTGTGATCTCGGGAACAGGCGCAAGCATCGTGACCATCGCCTCGATTTTTGGCATCCCCGTCCCGCTGACGCAAATCACCACATCATCGATTATCGGAATCGGCTTTGCCAAGCACGGTAAAAGCGTGTTGAAAAAAGACATCGTCATCCAGCTGCTGACAGTCTGGCTCGTGTCGCCAGTTTTATCAATGGTGCTGTCATACCTTTTCATTCAACTGGTGATAGAACACAATGCTTACCCGGTTGTGGCGATGACCGGGGTACTGATTTCCGTTTTCGGTGTGCTGTCCTTGATAAAACGGACAAAACATGTGAAAGAAGAGCTTTTTTGAAAACTAGCGAAGCCACGGTTCGCCGATAAAAGAGTTCGAATCGCCGATAAATCCGCTGGACTCGCTGATAAAAGGCATCGAATCGCCGATAACTGCCTCCAATTCGCCGATAACTTTAATATTTTTTTAGAAAGGTTTGATCATCATGTCTTTTTTGCCAAAACCACATGGAGGGACACTTATTAACGCGTATAATTCGAACTTTGATTACAGCAAAATCGAAAAAGAACTGGAAATTGATGCAATTGCTTTAAGTGATTTGGAGTTGATTGCTGTAGGCGTGTTCAGTCCGCTTACCGGATTTCTCGGAAAAATCGATTATGAATCGGTGGTGGATCGGATGAGGCTTGCCGATGATACCATCTGGTCGATCCCGGTCACCTTGCCGGTTTCCCATGAAACGGCTGCCGCCTTGAACATCGGCGAAGAAATCAAATTACTTTTTCAAAACGAAGTATATGGCGTCATTAAAGTATCACAATGGTATGAACCGGATTTGGAAAAAGAAGCGCTGCAAGTTTATAAAACGAAGGAACTGGCCCACCCGGGAGTCAAACGCCTGTTTGAACGAGGCCCGGTTTACGTCGCGGGGGATGTCACGCTCGTCAAGAAACCAGAAAAGGGAGTATTTAGCGATGTCTGGTTCGAACCGAAGGAAACGCGGGCATTGTTTGCAGAAAAAGGCTGGAGGACCGTCGTCGGTTTTCAAACCCGCAACCCGATCCACCGGGCCCATGAATACATTCAAAAGGCGGCGCTGGAAACGGTTGACGGCTTGTTCGTCAATCCGCTTGTCGGGGAAACAAAGTCCGATGACATTCCGGCCGATGTCCGGCTGAAAAGCTATGAAGTGTTACTGGAAAACTATTATCCTGCCGATCGCGTCCAGCTTGGGGTGCATCCGGCCGCGATGCGTTATGCCGGGCCGCGGGAAGCGATTTTTCACGCCATCGCTCGGAAAAATTATGGCTGCACCCATTTTATTGTCGGCCGCGATCATGCCGGCGTTGGCAATTATTATGGATCGTATGACGCCCAATTGATTTTCCATGAATTTTCCATAGAGGAACTGGGCATCAAGCCATTGTTCTTTGAACACAGTTTTTATTGCACCAAATGCGAGGGAATGGCCTCGGACAAGACGTGTCCGCACGGCAAGGAAAACCGGGTGATCCTTTCCGGAACCAAGGTGAGGGAAATGCTGCGTGCAGGTGAGCTGCCGCCGCCGACGTTTAGCCGCAAAGAGGTCGTGGAAGTGCTGATTGAAGGCTTGAAACAGACTCAAACGGTGTAAGGGGGAAGAACAATGGGCAAAGCAACAAATATTGTCTGGCACAAAGCGGCCGTTACTAAACAGGATCGGCAGCTGCAAAATGGCCACGGGAGCTGCGTGCTTTGGTTTACCGGCCTTTCCGGTTCAGGGAAATCAACATTGGCCAACGCTGTTTCAGCTGAGTTATACCGCAGGGGAATGAATGAATATGTCCTCGATGGCGATAATATCCGCCATGGGTTGAATCGTGACCTCGGCTTTTCTGAGGCCGACCGTACGGAAAATATAAGGAGAGTTGGCGAAGTTGCAAAGCTGTTTGTTGACAGCGGTATGATTGTAGCAACTGCCTTCATATCCCCGTTCCGCTCTGACCGTGACCAGGTGCGGGCATTGTTCGAAGAAGGGGATTTTATCGAGGTTTTCGTTGATTGTCCACTGGCAGAATGTGAGCGCCGTGATCCAAAGCAATTGTATGCCAAGGCGCGGCGCGGTGAAATTAAGGATTTTACCGGAATCGACTCTCCTTACGAACCACCGGTACAGCCGGAAATTACTATTCATACCGACCTTTTGTCCGTGGAAAAAGCGGTGGAACAAATTTTTGCCTATCTTTATCGGAAAAACATTATTTAGTTTTTTCATAGAAAAGGAGGAGAGCTGGCGATGGCTGGAAAGGTTTATTTAGTAGGGGCGGGTCCGGGGGATCCGGACTTGATCACCGTAAAAGGCTTGCGCTGTATCCAGCAGGCCGATGTCATCCTTTATGACAGGTTGGTCAATCCGGAGTTATTGAAGCATGCCAGGGAAGGGGTGCAGCTTGTGTACTGTGGCAAGCTGCCGCATTACCATACGATGAAGCAGGAGACGATCAGCCGCTTTTTGGTGAAGTATGCGAAAAAGGGTTATCAGGTCGTCCGGCTCAAAGGGGGAGATCCTTTTGTCTTCGGGCGCGGCGGCGAGGAGGCGGAGGAATGCTTTCGGCACGATGTTCCGTTTGAAATCGTTCCAGGCATTACCGCAGGAATTGCCGCTTCCGCCTATGCCGGGATACCGGTCACACACCGGACATTGAGCAAGAGCTTTGCCTTTATTACCGGACACCAGGCCGGTGATGAAGCAGCGGAACACCAGTGGTCACACCTCGCCAACGCAGTTGATACGATTTGTGTGTATATGGGGGTTACCCATCTTTCCACAGTTGTAAATAAATTGATCCAATATGGAAAGGCACCGCAAACACCGATTGCCTTGATTCACTGGGGAACATTACGCGGCCAGCGCACCGTAGTTGGAACGTTGGAAACGATTGAGGTGCTGGTGCGGGAGGCAAAGATTACAAACCCGAGCATGATTGTCATCGGCGAAGTCGTCACTTTAAACGAAAAATTAAACTGGTTTGAGGAAGAAAATAAGGCTTTGCAGATATATGGCTAAATTTGCAGATATGAAGACTAATTCTGCAGATATTCCTCGCAAAATTGCAGATATAGTATGAAAAACAGCAGATAAAATGATTCCAGTGAGTGAATCTTCGCAGTCAAGAACGGAAAGGGACTTTTTAAATGAAAGCGATTCTTTATATTGGCCATGGAACTCGCTCGAAAACAGGGGTTCAGGAAATAACAGCCTTTTTGGAAAGAGTCATCAAACGGTTGGATGCGCCAATTCAGGAAATCAGTTTCCTGGAATTGACCGAACCGTCGATAGAAGAGGGATTTAGACGATGTGTGGAAAAGGGTGCGAGTGAAATGACCGTTGTGCCGTTGTTTTTATTGGCAGCAGGTCATATTAAACAAGATATTCCGCTCGCCTTGGCATCATTATGTGAAAGGTACCCTTTTGTTCACGTCGAAGTAATGAATCCTTTTGGCATCCAGGGGAGAATTTTGGATGCTGTGGCCGAGCTAGTTCGGACGAGCGCAGGAAACTTAAGGCCGACAGACCGCTTGTTGCTGGTCGGTAGGGGCAGTAGCGACCCGGGAATTCAGGCTGATTTTTCCAAAATACGTGAAGGCCTTAGAGAGCGGCTTGGGATAAAAGCTGTTTCTGTTTGTTATTTAGCTGCCGCCCAGCCATGTCTGCAGAAAGGCCTCGATACCATTTTGGAAAAAGCCGCCGGCACTGTTATGGTTGTTCCTTATTTATTATTTCCCGGTCTCCTAAGTGCAGAGGTAAACCTTGAGGTGCAAAAACGGGTAAAACAAGGCAGACAAATCCTTGTCACAGAACCGTTGTGCCATCATCGAGTAATTGAAGATGTGGTTGTGGAACGGGCTGCTGGTTTTAGAGTGTCCCAAGCCGTCTTAAGGGAAGGAAAAAATTAGATCAAATGTGAGGTGGATTTCTTTGCAGCAACTGCAAGTATTAAACAGTCCGTTTTCTTCGGAGCAGGCAGAGCTCCTTAATCGTTTGCTGCCAACATTAACCGATTCACAAAGAATGTGGTTAAGCGGTTATTTGGCGGCGGGCATTCAGCCGGCGTTCATTCCGGGAAATTCGATGCAGGAAGCAGTCCAACCGCAGCTTGCCAAACAAGCAGCGTCAAAGGAAGTCACGATTTTGTACGGTTCACAGTCGGGAAATGCGCGCGGCCTGGCAAAAAATGTGGAAAAGGCACTCGAGGCAAACGGATTTCAAGCAGCTGTATCAGCGATGAGTGATTTTAAACCCAATCAACTAAAAAAAGTGCGAAACCTGCTCATCATTGTCAGCACGCATGGGGAAGGAGATCCGCCGGATAATGCGCTGACATTCCATGAATTGATCCATAGTAAACGAGCACCCAAACTTGCCGAACTCCACTTTTCTGTTTTGGCGCTTGGCGACAGTTCTTATGAATTTTTCTGTCAAACGGGAAAGGATTTTGACAAACGGTTAGAAGAACTGGGGGGAACCCGGCTGTATCCGCGCTTTGATTGTGATGTTGATTATGAAGAACCAGCAGCTGAATGGCTACAGGGGGTAATAGGAAGTTTAATTGAATCGTCCCAAACTCAATCTTCCAGCGTATCGCCGGCTGCCTCACAGCAGCAGGCGGAATCCGTCTATTCAAGATCCAATCCTTTTAAAGCGGAAATTTTAGAAAATATCAATCTGAATGGAAGAGGCTCCAACAAGGAAACCCGCCATTTGGAAATATCGCTGGAGGGCTCTGGATTAACCTTTGAACCAGGCGACAGTTTGGGCATTTATCCGGAAAATGATCCTGCACTTGTGGATCTGCTTCTCCATGAGCTGCCGTGGAAACCGGAAGAACCCGTGACAGTGAAGCCGGGGGATGTCCGCCCATTGGAGAATGCCTTGCTTTCATTCTATGAAATTACCATTTTAACCAAACCGCTGCTGGAAAAGATCAACAAGCTTTCAAGCAATGAGAAACTACAAAGGCTTTTGGCACCGGGTCAAGCGGAAAAAGTTAGAGAATATATAAAGGGCCGGGATTTACTAGACCTGATCCGCGATTTTGGTCCATGGGGTACCTCAGCACAAGAGTTTATTTCCGTGCTCCGAAAAATTCCGGCCCGGCTCTATTCCATTGCCAGCAGTTTAACAGCGAACCCCGATGAAGTGCATGTCACGATTGGTGCCGTGCGCTTTAAAGCAAATGGGCGCAAGCGAAACGGGGTATGTTCCATCTTTGCGGCCGAGCGTCTGCAGGCAGGGGATACGATTCCAGTTTTCATTCAGCATAATGAAAACTTTAAGCTGCCACAAAATCCGGATAGTCCGATTATCATGGTTGGTCCAGGAACTGGCGTCGCACCATTCCGGTCCTTTATGCAGGAGCGGGAAGAACTCGGTGCATACGGAAAATCCTGGCTGTTCTTTGGCGATCAGCATTTCACGACGGACTTTCTTTACCAGACGGAGTGGCAAAAATGGCTGAAACAGGGTGTCCTGACGAGGATGGATGTTGCTTTTTCAAGAGATCAGGAAGAAAAGGTGTACGTACAACATCGCATGCTCGAACATGGGAAAGAATTGTTCCAATGGCTGGAAGAAGGCGCTTATTTTTACGTTTGCGGCGCTGAGAAAAACATGGCTCACGACGTTCATCTAACATTGCTGGAGATTATTGAACAAGAAGCAGGCCTGACACGTGAGCAGGCGGAGGAATACGTAGCCAATCTGCAGCAGCAGAAACGCTATCAGCGGGATGTATATTAATAGAAAAAAAGATTTACAGTCGCAAAAATTTTGAAAGGGGTCTTTTCAACATGGTTTTAAAGCCAATTTTAGCAGCACCGGACGGTCCGCCGAGCGATGTGGAACGCATCAAGGAAGAAAGCGTTTATTTGCGCGGCACACTGAAAGAGTCGATGCAGGATCGCCTCAGTGCCGGCATCAATGAAGATGATAACCGCCTGATGAAGTTCCACGGCAGTTATCTCCAAGATAACCGCGATCTTCGAAACGAGCGGCAAAAGCAAAAACTTGAGCCTGCCTATGGCTTCATGCTGCGTGTCCGGGCTCCGGGCGGTGTCGTTACATCCGAACAATGGCTGGTTTTGGAGGATCTGGCCGAAAGATATGCCCACGGGGCATTAAAACTGACCACCCGGCAATCCTTCCAAATGCATGGAATTCTAAAATGGAATATGAAGACAACGATCCAGGAAATAAATAAAACGCTGCTTAACACGCTGGCAGCCTGCGGCGATGTCAATCGAAACGTCATGTGCAATCCTAATCCATACCAGTCGGAAATCCACTCCGCGGTATATGAATACGCCAAAACATTAAGTGAATATTTATTGCCGCAGACCAGAGCCTATCATGAAATCTGGCTGGATGAGGAAAAAGTCGCCGGCACGCCTGATGTGGAGGAGGTTGAACCGATTTACGGTCCGCTTTATTTACCTCGCAAGTTCAAGATTGGCATTGCCGTGCCGCCATCAAATGATATTGATGTTTTTTCCCAGGATCTTGGCTTCATTGCCATCGTGGAAAATGGCAAGTTGACTGGTTTCAACATTGCCATTGGCGGCGGCATGGGCTTCACATATGGTGACAAGACGACCTATCCTCAAGTGGCGAAGGTGATTGGTTTTTGCCCGCCGGAAAAAATGGTCGAGGTGGCGGAAAAGACGATTACGATTCAGCGTGATTACGGCAACCGTTCGGTTCGGAAAAACGCACGGTTTAAATATACGATTGACCGTCTAGGGCTTGATGTGGTAAAAGCCGAATTGGAAAACCGCCTCGGATGGAAGCTGGACGAAGCGAAACCATATCATTTTGAACACAATGGCGACCGGTATGGCTGGGTGGAAGGGGTTAATGGAAATTGGCATTTTACTTTATTTGTGGAAAATGGCCGCGTGAAGGATTTTGCCCATTACAAACTAAAGACCGGCCTGCGGGAAATTGCCAAGGTTCATACAGGTGACTTCCGCTTAACGGCAAATCAAAACTTGATCATTGCCAATGTCCCAAGTGAAAATAAAGAACAGATTAGCGCGCTACTGGACGAATACAGGTTAACCGATGGCCGGTATCATTCTGCATTGCGCCGCAATTCGCTGGCTTGTGTGGCATTGCCAACCTGTGGCTTGGCCATGGCGGAAAGCCAGCGCTATTTACCGAGTTTAATCGATAAGATTGAAGAAATTCTTGATGAAAATGGTCTGCGCGAAGAAGAAATCACGATTCGCATGACCGGCTGTCCAAACGGCTGTGCCCGTCCAGCTCTTGCGGAGATTGCTTTTATGGGGAAGGCTGTCGGAAAATATAATATGTATCTCGGTGGTGCGTTTGATGGCAGCCGCTTGAATAAAATGTATCGTGAAAATATCGGGGAAGCGGAAATTTTAAAGGAATTGCGGGTATTGTTGTCCCGCTACGCAAAAGAACGTCTCAATGGGGAACACTTTAGTGATTTTGTCATCCGTGCAGGAATTGTTAAAAATGTAACGGATGGAACGAATTTCCACAATTAATGGAGGTAGGTGCGGGCACCACCAGATCATTGATGTTGGGGTGCCTGTACCATAGCTCATTGGCGGATACTGAAGTTTAACTGTCAGGTATCGGCTAACCTACAACCTACACCTCACCCGGTTTTTTCATTTGCTGAAGCCGCTCCAATATCCTCCGTTTTCGATACAACATCATCCCGGTCTCAGCAACATCGGCAATCGACGATTTATTGATAATAGAGCCAAAAATCATCCCAGCAATCGGAACAAGCTGAAATAACTTTTTCCAGCCGAAATTATCGCGATAGGTTATGACAACCTCGCGCCATCCCTGCAGCTGTGAAATCATTCGTTGATTCTTTTTCTCTGAAGCAAAATCAGTTAAATCCTCTAGTATGGCTTTTTTCCCGACAACATCCGAAGAAGCAAATTGCAGGCATTTGACAATGAAGATGCGTTCCGCTTTTTCCTTCGGATCATAACCGTAGGATAAAGCGATTTCCTGTAAAACTTTAAGGGACAGGCTGAGTAGAACAGGAATATCAATGGCTAATGTGAAAATCCCGCCGAATCCGGTAGTAGCCCCTTGAACAGCGGCAAATTTTGTTCGTGAATTTTTTAGTTCTTCTGCGACTTCATCCATTTGGCTGAGTGGCAGCTGACCGACCTGTTCGAGGCTTATTATTTCGTTTTCAAGGTTGAATTTCTGAAAGACTGCTTTTTCGCTGATTAAATATTGACCGCCTGTTTGGATATAACTCCCAAGTTCATCGATGGCCATTCCAATTTTGGCTTGAATAAACTTTGGTGTCAGCTTATCGAGCAAGGCAAAGGGAAGTCGCCCAATTTTTTCCCAGAACCACAGGCCTTTTTGATCCTTTTCCCATTTTTCAATTTTCTCTAATTCCTGATTTAAAAATTCCACCGATTCTGTTGTTGGCAAAACGATTCGACTCCTTCAACATTATTTCATTATTATACGGACAATCCTTCATCTGGTTTCATATTTAGCACTAGTGTTGGTAAGATCATAACAATTCAATCAGAGATTTGTAATGGTTGCTGTCAGGCACGATTTTTTTATACAAAAAAATCGTGAAATGAATATTTTGTCCTAATTTTATTGCCTATTCAATATACATGTATTGGGACAAGGATTTTACGAGAAAAGGGGAGATGTCAAGTTGAAGTGGAAAAAGTCTTTAGCGATATTGTTATCAGGGGGCTTGGCGGCGAGTATTTTTCTAGCCGGATGCAGTAGTTCCAAGTCTGATGGAAATGAGGGAAAATCAGGCGGAAAGGTGATTAAGATTGCCACACAAACCCCGCTATCTGGTGGAAGTGCCACCATTGGGGAGGCCATTAAGCTTGGTGCACAAATGAAATTAGACGAAGAAAAACAAAAGTTTAAGGATTTGGGATTTGATTTACAGCTGGTCCCGTATGATGACCAAAGCGACCCGAAGAAAGGCGTTGCCAATGCTCAGTTAATCGGCGCCGATAAAGCGATTTTGGCGGTAGTGGGCCACTTTAACTCGGGAGTTGCCATCCCATCCTCCGAAGTTTATGAAAAATATGCGATTCCGATGGTGTCACCGGCCAACTCCGCGGTCGAAGTCACGACAAGAGGATTAAAAACCGTCAATCGGATTGTGGCCCGCGATGACTTCCAAGGCCCAGCAGGTGCTGAATTCGCCGTTAATACCTTAAAGGCAAAGAAAATCTTTATTATCCAAGATAAAACGGCCTATGGAACCGGTCTGGCGGAAGCCTTCAAGAAAGCGGCTGAATCAAAAGGTGCGGAGATTCTCGGTTTTGAAGGAATTACCGTCGGTGAAAAAGATTTCAACGGTGTGCTGAACCAGGTTGCTTCGAAAAAGCCGGATTTAGTCTATTTTGGCGGTATTTATGCCGAGGGTGGGCTGATTATTAAGCAGGCTCGAGAAAAAGGGATCAAGGTTCCAATCCTCGGCGGTGATGGAATGGATGCTTCGACACTGGTTGAAATTGCCGGCGAGGCCGTAAAGGATACGTATATTACTTCACTGGCAGGGGATTCATCGAAATCAGAGGAAGGTAAGAAGTTTATCGAAAGCTATAAGGCAAAATTCAACAAAAATACAGAATCCTATTCGGTTTATGGCTATGATACGATGGGCGTCGTCTTAAAGGGGATTGAGGACGCTATTAAAGCCAATAACAATAAAATGCCGTCGCGGGCCCAAGTAAGGGATGCCGTTCGTGGTGTGAAAGATTATCAAGGTGTCTTAACAAAGGTAAGCTTTGATGAAAATGGCGACAATAATTATGCAAAGGTATTTATTTACAGCTTTAAAGAGGCCAAATATCCAGCGGAATTAGTTGGCGAAGTGAGTAAATAAGGTGGAAAGGGTATGACGCACACTTGTGTGTGAGGTACCCTTTTCTTCTATGAAAAATGAGGACAAGGGGGTTAGCCATGCTTACTGAAATGATCCAAAATATCCCGCAGGTATTGATCGACGGTCTTACTCTGGGAGCGGTCTATGCCGTTATCGCAATCGGATACACGATGGTATATGGGATTTTGGAATTAATTAATTTTGCCCATGGGGAAATTTTTATGACGGGTGCCTTTATTGGCACAGCGATGTTAATCGTTTTGACAGGAATTGGCTGGGTCTCCTCGGTACCGACAATTATCATGCTAATTGTTGTTCTATTATTTACCGCTATTTTAACAGGCCTGTTAGGAATGGGGATTGAAAGGGTAGCATACCGGCCCTTGCGCAACATGCCGCGGTTAATTCCATTGATTACAGCGATTGGGGTTTCGTTTTTATTACAGGATATTGTCCGCTTTATTGCTGAATTGAAAAAAGGAAATTACATTGTAACTGGTCCAAGTCTTTTTAATAGTCAGCTTTCGATTAAAGCTTCATCGATTAGTTCCATTTTTACCGATGCGACGATTAAGCAATCATTTGTCATTGTTCTGATCGCTGCCGTTTTGATGATGATCGGTCTTGACTTCTTCGTTAATCGTACGAAGTGGGGAATGGCGATGCGCGCAGTTGCTCAGGATCGTGATACCGCTGCATTGATGACGATCAATGTCAATAAGGTCATTTCAATCACTTTCTTTGTTGGTTCAGCGCTTGGCGGTGCTACAGGAGTGCTGTTCGCCGTACAATACGGAACTATCGACCCCTATATTGGTTTTATTCTGGGCTTAAAAGCATTTACCGCAGCGGTTTTAGGGGGGATTGGCAATATTCGCGGTGCGATGTTCGGCGGACTCTTGCTAGGACTGCTAGAAATGTTCGCCTCGGCCAATTTAACCCTGTTATCGCATGGTGTGTTCGGAGCTGAATATAAGGATGTATTTGCGTTTATTATCTTAATTCTGGTGCTGTTATTTAAACCGGAAGGCCTATTTGGCAAACCGGTAACCGAGAAAGTGTAGGTGAGGAGAATGAAAGCTCTTTGGCAAAACTATCGAAAAAATAAACTCGCGCAGGGAATCTTCCTTCTCCTTTACATTGGAATCACGTCGCTCAGCTTATATTTGGCGCAAAAATCAGTGACAGCGTTCCTGCTGCTATTAGCCTCACTTTTACTATTATATTTTACTAGCTTTAAAAACGTTACCAAATGGCTTATTGCCGGAGTGGTGCTGGTAGTTTTACTGCCATTTACTGCAAGTAATGGGGATGGTTATCAATCCTATATGGAAGTGGCAACTTTAGTGGGTATCTACATTTCGATGGCGCTGGGACTGAATGTTGTCGTGGGAATGGCCGGCCTGCTTGATTTGGGCTTTATTGCCTTTTTTGCTGTTGGGGCCTACTCCTATGGGATTTTTGCGACCGCCCAAGCGAATCATTTCATGCCTTTTGGGCATTATCCGCTTTCAGGAGAAAGCTTTTGGATCTTTATTTTAATCGGCTGTTTTGTTGCCGCCCTGTTCGGCATCCTTCTGGGAATCCCCGTTTTAAGGGTAAAAGGCGATTATTTGGCCATCGTTACCTTGGGATTCGGGGAAATCATTCGGATCATTTTTAATAACCTGGACCGTCCGGTTAATATCACAAACGGAGCGATGGGTCTTCCTTCGGTTACCCCGCCAAGCCTGTTTGGAATCGACTTTCTTTATCCAAGTCAATTCTATTACATTGTCCTGATTATCTTAGTATTTACTATTTTCACGGTTCGCCGCTTTGAACATTCAAAAATAGGCCGATCGTGGAAAGCGGTAAGGGAAAACGAAATAGCCGCTCAAGCAATGGGCGTCCCCCTGGTGAAGACGAAATTAATGGCGTTTGCGATTGGTGCCTCCTTCTCGGGGATGATGGGTGTCGTTTTTGCGGCCAAGCAAGCATTTGTCGATCCGACAAGCTTTACCTTACTGGAGTCGATTACGATTCTGGTCATGGTCATCCTAGGCGGGATGGGCAGTGTTCCCGGAGTTATTCTTGGAGCTGCTGTAATGACGATTCTCAACCTGCAAGTATTAACGGAGATTACCAATTGGTTAAATCAGCTTAGCACGTCAGGGGCGATTTCGATTCCGGATGCGTTGTCTCCATCGAAGATGCAACGGATGATTTTTGGGCTGCTGCTAATCTTATTCGCACTTTACCGCCCGCAAGGTCTGTTGCCCGCCAAAAACCGTAAATATGACCAAAAATTATTACAAAAAGGCAGCAAGGAGGCCAACGGTGATTCGCTGCGCGAACAATCTCCAATCGAGAACGCTCAGGAGGTGTAGGGATGTCGATTTTGGAAGTGAAAAATTTAACGAAGAAATTTGGTGGTCTGGTAGCCACTCAAGATATATCCATGACCGTGGAAAAAAACTCGATTACTGCGGTCATCGGACCAAATGGTGCCGGAAAAACTACTTTTTTTAATATGATTACCGGCGTCTACCAGCCGACGTCAGGGGAAATTTTGTTGGAAAGTGAAAAATTAAACGGCTTAAAGCCGCATATCGTTTGTCGAAAAGGGATTGCTAGGACGTTTCAAAATATCCGTTTGTTTAATGAAATGACCGTGCTGGAAAACGTGATGGTTGGGATGCATACCCATTTAAAAGCCGGCCTTTTTGGAATTTTGTTCAATCTCCCGACGACCCGCAAGGAAGAACTGGATTCAGAAATCAAGGCGTATCAATTGCTGGAATATGTTGGCCTAGAGGATTTTCTAAATGAAAAGGCTTGCAATTTAAGCTACGGGGCGCAAAGAAGACTGGAGATCGCCAGGGCGCTGGCGGCCGAACCAAAGGTTTTATTATTGGATGAACCAGCAGCAGGCATGAATCCGAAGGAAACGACCGAGCTTACCCAGCTGATACGAAACATGCGGGAGGAGTTCAATTTAACGATCATTTTGATTGAGCATGATATGCGGCTCGTCATGGAAATTTCCGAACAGATTTTTGTCCTCGATCATGGGGTGAAAATTGCTGAAGGAAAGCCTGAAGAGATCCGAAATAATCCAAAAGTGATTGAGGCGTACCTCGGCTCCGGGGCTGTTCATGCCGGATAAGTTTGAAATGAAAAGGTTAGATGGATCCCTTTTTTTAAAGGAAAGAAGCTTCAGTAACCAACCAGCTTTTTGAATACTAGAGACTACTCTATATAGACAGGGGGGATTCGATGCTCCAATTAAATAAGGTTGAAACCTTTTATGGCGGGATTCAAGCATTAAAAGGAATTGATGTTTCAGTTGAAAAAGGCGAAATTGTCACCCTGATTGGCAGCAATGGCGCGGGAAAATCGACGACCTTAAAATCGATCAGCGGATTAGCGAAAGTTAAAACAGGAAACATCATGTATAATGGAACGGAAATTACCAATAAACCAGCACACGAAACAACCTTGTTGGGAATCGCCCATGTTCCGGAAGGGAGAAGGATTTTTCCTCGGTTAACCGTCAAGGAAAATCTATTAATGGGAGCGTTCTCGGTCAAAAGTAAACAAGTTATCGAGGAAAGAATGGAGCAGGCATTCCAATATTTTCCGAAGCTAAAGGACCGGCTGGACCAAAAGGGCGGCACGATGAGCGGCGGGGAGCAGCAAATGCTCGCCATCGCCAGAGCGCTGATGATGAAACCGGATTTATTGATGTTAGACGAGCCTTCCATGGGTCTGGCACCGATGGTCGTCGAGCAAATTTTTGACATCATCAAGGAATTAAATCAGAGGGGGATTACCATCCTGCTCGTGGAACAAAACGCTTACCAAGCTCTGCAAATCGCTAACCGCGGCTATGTCATTCAAACAGGAGAAATCAAACTCAAAGGAAACGGCCATGATCTCTTGACGAATGAAGAAGTACGCGAAGCCTACCTTGCATAATGAAGTTTCTTACGGTGCCTGATATCCCGAATGTGCGATGGGCTGCCGGCATTTTTGACTCAGAAAAGACAACTCCGATCAGTCTCACATACGCAGAAAAGCGGGTGCTGTACACTAAAAATCAATACGCAACAGAGTAATTAAACATTGTCTTCGCCCTAAAGGCTCGCCAAACGGCGAGTTTTCTATTTGTTAGAAGGATTTGCTGATATCGTTATGGAATTAATAGATAACTGCGGATAAGCGTTGCAATTAGTATAAGGTGAGGACATTTCAAATGAACAGAAAAAATAAGCTTTTACGAATGTATAAAGTGCTTTCTATGGCTTTCATGATCTTCCTGCAAATCTATTGGTATAAAGTGAGAAGAAAATCCGAAGCTGACTGGGAAAAGCTTTGGGGACAAATAGGCGAACGGTTTCGTAAAACGTTGTTTGAATTAGAAGGTTTGTTAATCAAAATTGGCCAAATCCTTAGTACCCGTGCCGATTTGCTGCCAGCGGCCTTTATTCGCCAAATTGAAGATTTGACTGATAAGGTACCTCCTTCCGACTGGAGCCAAATTCATGAAATTTTTCAAAGGGAGTGGGGAGATTCTTATCAGCAAAACTTCCTTTCGATAGAAAAAAAGGCCGTTGCCTCCGCCTCCATTGGAGAAGTATATAAAGGGGTACTGAAAGATGGATCAGAAGTTGCGATTAAGGTAAAACGACCCCAGATTAATTCGATTGTCCAAACGGATTTCCGAATATTAAAGATAATAGTTTGGTTTGCTGATCATTTGGTACCGATGCCAAAGGGATTTATTAATTTCAGAGTTTTATATAATGAGCTAAAACAAGTCATAGAACGGGAACTTGACTATAAAAAGGAACATGATACGATCCTTTATTTCAAGGATCGGTTTAAAACGATTGATTTTGTGAAGATTCCTTCAGTTATTTCTGAACATAGTACAGCGAATGTGCTGGTAATGGAATGGGTGGAAGGGGTACGAGTTACCGAGCTTGAAGCGATTGACCGATTAGGCGTCAATCGGCAGGAGCTGGCTCAACGTCTGCTAAAAACTTTTATTCCACAATGGCTTGAACCCGGTATGTTTCATGCCGATCCCCATTCGGGAAATTTATTGGTATCCAAGGAAGGGAAAATTATCCTGCTTGATTTTGGGATGATTGGAGAAATTACTAAAAAAGATTCGACTCATTTTCAGGCATTAATTGAAAGTTTCCTATCTAAAAATTATTCTAAAGCGGTTGATTGTTTGATTCATTTAGGGTTTTTGCTTCCCGAAGCGGATCCTGGAACAATCGAGCCGCTGCTGGCCGAATTGATCACCTTCCAGCCGGCTCAATTAAAAGAAATGGATCTCATCGCCTTAAAGATGGAAATGAATGATATGATTAAAGCATTGCCGATCCAGGTTCCAACAAGATTTATTTTTTTAGGCCGTTCTTTCGTAGCAATTGAAGGAATCATTAGCCATCTGGCCCCAGACGAAAACCTGTTAGAAATTGGTAAACCAGTATTCATGGAATGGATAAAGAAACAAGGAAATAGCGGCTGGTCGTTTATTTGGAATTGGCTTCAATCACAGCCAGTCTTTCGGCTTTTCCATACTGTCAGTGAATTCTTACATGCTCCTCAAAAATTCGAACGAATCAAGGAGATTGAACAAAGAAGACTCTTTCAGTTTACTATATATGAAAATTATAAAAAGCAATTATTTCTCTTAACTCTTTTTGGATTGGCAGGAATAGGAGTCGGTCTCCATTCCGCAAATCCTTTCATTTGGCAAATATCAGCCGGTATTACTGTCATCGCCATTACCAGTTACTTAATCTGTAATCACCAATTAAAAAAATGGTTGAAGTTTATGCATGAGAAGCGGCGGAAATAAAAGTGGTGTTGGGCACCTCGGTTTATTTCAAGTTGGATAAACGATGAACCTGGCAAAATGGACTGTTTATTTTTATGGTAAAATGTTATAATAATCTCAACTTAAACAGAAGGGAATGTGGGTGGACAGTGAGAAACTAATCTTATTTTTTCCGTCACTGCGTATAGGACGATGATTAAAAAATAGGATTAGTCTGCCCAATTTTTATATATTTGGCAAAGGTCTGTTTACAGCAGGCTTTTTGATGCACGATTTTTTACAGACTAATCCTTCCAAATATTTGGGAGGATTTTTTGTGTTTATATTTATGTCCTCCCGGAAAGCGGGGATTTGCATGAGAGAGTGGCTCAATATACAAAATTTGAAATTTACCATTGAAAGCACAGCCCTTTTTGAGGCTGCGGCTTTACACATCAAAAGTAATGAAGTAATTGGGGTGATCGGGAAAAATGGCGCCGGGAAATCAACCCTTTTACAAATCATTGCAGGGGGGCTGATCCCTGAATCTGGTTCTCTGGAGTGGAAACAAGACTTGCAGGTAGAGTATGTCTTGCAGGAGCAGACTGATTTTATAAATACAAACATTACCCAGTATGAAAAAGAATTATTGACTAAGCTTTCTGTACCAAATACGGAATATAAATTTTTAAGCGGTGGTGAAAAGCTAAAGGCCCGACTGGCCAAAGGTTTTTCTGTAGATACGGATATTTTGCTCCTGGATGAGCCAACTAACCACTTAGACGAGGCAGCGATGTCTCAATTAATTAATCTCATCGAGAAATATAACGGAACCGTCATCATGGCTTCCCATGATCGTTACTTTTTAGACCAAGCAGCTACAAAGATTTGGTCCATTGAAGATCAAAAGATCATCGAGTTTGCGGGGAATTATTCTGCCTATAAGGCGTTCCGTCATGAACAGCGTCAGGCACAGCAGCATGCCTATGACCTTCAGCAAAAGCGGATAAAACAAGTGGAGCACCAGATCCACAACCTTTCCTCCTGGTCCGAAAAGGCCCATCAGCAATCAACGAAGCAAGAAGGGTTTAAAGAATACTTCCGCGTAAAGGCAAAAAAGCTGGATGCCCAAGTGAAATCAAAACGAAAACGGTTGGAAAAGGAACTTGAGAAAGCCAAGGTGGAGCAGTTAACCCCTGAATATACGGTTCAATTTTCATTGCCTCCCAATCCCAAAAAGGGAAAGCGCCTGCTCGAAGTCAAGGATTTGCGAAAAGGTTTCGGTACGGAGCTGCTGTTTGAACGGGTAAATTTAACGATTCAATCAGGGGAGAAGATTGCCTTAACAGGACCGAATGGCAGCGGTAAAACCACGCTGCTGAATATTTTAATGGGTAAAGAGCATGCTGAAGGATCCATTTGGGTGTCCCCGACTGCCAAAATTGGCTATTTAACTCAAGAAGTATTTGACCTGCCGCTGGAGCAAACACCGGAACAATTTTTCTATCAGGAAACGTTTGCCGGGCGGGGAAAAGTGCAAAATATCATGAAACATCTGGGTTTCACCGCAACCCAATGGACGCAGCCGATCAAAAATATGAGCATGGGCGAACGGGTCAAATGCAAGCTGATGCAATATATTCTCGAGGCCAAGGATCTATTAATCCTGGATGAGCCAACCAACCATTTAGACTTACCATCACGGGAGCAGCTGGAGCAAACACTTTCTGAGTATGACGGTACAGTCCTGGTCGTATCCCATGACCGCTATTTTTTAGAAAAAATAACAGACAAAAAATGGATCATTGAAAATAAACAAGTGAGGACACCTATTATCGAAAATGCCGCTGCTGACGATGCTGCCATTCGTCGAATGCAGCTGGAAAACGAACAACAGGAGATCCTGGGCAAACTAAGCCTGTTAACAGCAAAAGACGAAACCTATGCCAAGCTGGATCAACGGTTTAATGAAATTATCCAAGAACTCCGGGAATTGAATTCTTAAAATTTGTCTGATGTTGAACCAAAGGAGAATCATTTAATGAAAGATTTCCATTGTTGTGCAACCTGCCGTCACTTTAAGCCCGAAAAAACTCCAAAAGGAATGAAATATGTTTGCGGCCGGCTCGGTTATGAAACCAAAACGAACTATCAATTTAACTGCTGGAGTCCGAAGGAGCATGTCATCAAACTAATGAACAAAGAAACAGACCCCAAAACGAATTGGAGGTACATCCAAAGTCTGAGCTTTTCTTCAACTAATTATCGAGGAGAAACGGCATGAAAAACAGCTTTCATGCCGTTTTTTCGTAAGGCATATCGAAATGAAATTTTAGCCTTTACCTCTATACCTCGACCATCGAAATATATTATTGTATTATATTAATATAGTAAATTTGTAAATAGGTTTATGGAGGGCAACTATGACAGACTATTTCCAACTTCCTCCCGTTATCAAGTCATTGAATCAAATGGGAAAAGGGGACTTGAAGAACTATTTAATGAGATTGGAAAAATTAAATGATTCTCAGTTCTCCCTCGATAGCTTAAGAGCTATATATGTAAAGGATAAACCCACCTTTTTTACCATCATTGACGAATTAGCATTAAGGGGCTTTTATTTTTCGACTGAAAAAACGAATAATATCATTCCCTCCGGTGCTGTTTCGTTTGAAAACTATATCATTGCACCGGAAGATCTTGGCCGTTATCGGAATTTGAACTTACAAAAACTAGGAATGACAGGATTCCTCCATCGTTTTCATGTTCAAGGAGATACCTTTTTTCATCTAATCCCGTTAGCTGGGTTTAGACGAATCAACAATAGTGTTGAGATTTCACTGCTTCGGGAGGAACTTGAGCAGGCTGGATTTACGATCGCTCACTGGGCCGAGGAGAAGGCAGAAGAAAATAACAAACCCACCGGCAGCATGAATGAATTAACAGAAGCCCATTCCAAAAACGAGGAAGACCATTTGATTGAAATCGTTTTTGCTGACCACAAATACCGGACGTTTCGGGAGTTTTGCCAAAAGAACGGCATTCAGACAATTGACGAAATTACCGATAAGCATTTCGAAGAATATTGGTATTATCCGGGAGTTGGAGGTACTAAACTTGAAGCGGTGAAAAGCAGGGTGAAGTATTTCCAAAACAAAAAAAGCTCTGATATCGGCGTTCAAGTCAGTCCAAACACTGCGGAATCAGGAAAAGTCGCGATTCATGAGGTTTTTCCAGAAGGGATCTTCCGTACTTTTCGTGACTTCTGCAAAAAAAATAAAATTAATTCGATTCACGAGTTGACAAGTTTACATTATTTAAACTATAGCAGAACCAATGGTGTTGGCATCGGCAAAGTCGAAGCGGTGAAAAAGCGGGTTGCAGAATATCTGCCTGAATTGAAAACACAGAACGCCGCTGCCAATGACAACGAAAAGCTGCTTTTAGTAGAGGAAGTTTTTTCAGAAAACCTTTTTCGTTCGTTTCTTAAATATTGCAAAATGAAAAAAATCGAAACTGTTTTCGCGCTGACGGAAAAAGACTTAGAGCAGTATGGTGAAATGCGAGGAGTAGGCGTTGCCAAGGTAGAAGCGGTCAAACAACGCTTAAATAAAGTGATTGGCCTGCCCACAGCGCCGTTAAAAATTAATTCGGCTGCGGCCTCCATTGATATCAGCACCTTTTTTATCGAGAATAAATATAAATCATTTCGCAATTTCTGCGCGGAGCAGGGGATCCAAACCGTTGGCGAAATCCAGACCCACCATCTTGAAGTTTTCAAATCTCTTGAAGGGGTTGGAAAGAAACGATATGAAGAGGTAAAAACCGCCCTCAGTCATTATATCGACTCAGCTGACTCGCAGCCTAAATATTTCGAATCAGGTGCTATATATGAACTGATCATGGATCTGCCAGTCAGTGAAGTACTGAGCTTTTTTGGTTACCAATCCAATACCAATCCCCAGTTGAACATGAAGGAAATCGAAGGAAAAGATATTGCCCAATTGAAGGATGAAGTCGAGCCGCATCTTTTATTTGATATGTCACTCAGACTGAAAAATATTGTTCATCCGAAAGATGTTGCCGCTAATATCAAAGCGATGCTGACAGAAAGAGATTTTGATATAGTCCTGCACCGTTATCAAAACTTGGAAACGCTTGAGGAAATCGGGACTCATGTTGGTGTCACCCGCGAGAGAATAAGGCAGATCCTGAAAAAACAAGTGAGAAAAATCTCGGGCTATTTGGGCAGAAACCAGTTTTCAACGGTGATCGGCTTAGTTTCCAAGTCGAAATCATTTGTAACAAAGCAGGAACTATTAGATATCATTGGCGCGGAAAATGGTTTCTTGGTCAATTTAATCAAACAGGAACAGCTGCAATTTCAGATTTACAATAATCTCGACGTCTTTTTCTTTGAGGGTAATGGAAAAATTGACTTTAAAGCTGTGGATGATTTCATGAATGAATTACCGGAAATATTCCATTTCTACGAGCATCAGCCATCTTTCGAGGAATTGCTGGAGTCGATTGGCATTGAAGAACCAACTTCTGAACTCATTCAAGCGATGATAGAGGCTGGCGGATATGTTAGATTCGGCGAAGTCTATTCCCGTCATAAGTTATCGATGAACGAAGTGTTTACGTACCTATTCAAGCATTATATTCATGGAGCACTAAGGATTGATGAAGAAGGGGTCGAGATCCTCGAAAATCTGGCGAAGCGCCATCTTGATTTTGAGTTTGGCAGCTCAGTCCGGGCAATCGATGCGAGAATTCGCGATGCCGAGAACGTGCTGCTTGTTGACCGCTCTACCTTCCAGTATTTTGATAGTAAAAATTTTGACACGTCCTTGATTTCGGAGATCGAGGAATATTTAAATGAAGGATTCAGCCTTAAGGATGTCATTAATGTCCAGGAAGTATACGAGACATTCCAGCCTAAGCTCGAAAGATTAGGAATTGGAACAAAATTACATCTGTATTCCTTAATCCGCTACTATCTGGATGATAAGTATACGATTGGCCAAGGCAATACGCTAAACATTTTCAAGAATGAAGCATCGAAACAGAGCATTGAAGACCGGCTCGTTGCCTATATGAAAAGCCATAACGGCATTTGTACCAGAGAGGAGCTATTAGAGGTCATCAAACCACAGTATAAAGTCGATCTGGCGATTTCCGCTTCTTTTCAAATTCTTGCTTGGGGCAACAATCAAGCGATTTTATTTGAAAAATTAAAGTTCCGTAACGACGAAAAACGATTATTGGTCAATTATTTCGATCAAGCGTTTAAGAACGGCTTTTCGACGGCAGGGTTTATGTTTAAGGAAATGATGTTTGACCAGAAACTATCGGCGATTTTGCGTGATAAAGGCATTGATGAAGTGAATAAACTCGCGTCAATTATCAAATTCTTTAAACCGAATGTCAAAGGCCATTCCAATTTCTTGTATCTTGACGGTTACGAGTTTGATAGCTTTGAAAAAGTCATTGCCGCCCATTTTACCGGCGAGACATCCAGACAGGAAATCCGCGATTTTGCCTTTGAATATGGCTACAAAGAAATGATGGTTTCTACTTTTCTGAAACGGCTCCTGGATCAGGGAGTGTTCCTTGAAATCGATTTTGACCAGCTGTATCCGGCGGCGATGCTGGAAATCGATGAAGCAACACTTGCGGAAATTAAGGCGTATGTCGACAAAGAAATCGGTACGCAAGCCTACCTATCACTCAGCACTCTAAAAGGATACCGGCGCAAGTTGCCATATATCGGGCATCATTGGAACCCTTATCTGCTAAAGAGTGTGCTGCAGCGCTGCGGCTACCGCCAGGTGAAAAAGCTCTTTACTGATTATCGCTATGACATGATCATTATTGTCAGGGATGACAGTCCAATTGAAACGTTGGAAGATTTAATTGTCTATGTTTTGGAAAACGAATATCAAGGCAATATGCATGAAATTTCCATCTATGATTATCTGATGGAAAAAGGGATTGTCCGGAAGCAGGACCATATGTACAAAAAAGTGTTACCGTATGAAATTAAGCAAAGTGAGAAACTGCAGTTTGATGAAATCGGCTATGTTTCTTTAAGGCAGGAGATGGCAAATGGCGCAACAGCAAGAAATTAAACCGCGGCCCTACCAGGAAGCGGCGATAGCTGCGGTGAAACAGAACAATTGGTCGGGCATCCTGGAAATGGCAACCGGCACCGGAAAAACAATTACAAGCCTAATGATCGCTAATGAGTTTTACCGGGAAAAGGGGCGGATCTTTCTGACGATCATCGTGCCGTTTACCCATCTCGTCGAGCAATGGGAAGAGAGCTGCCGCAAATTAGGCTTTACCAGCTTTACGCTTTGTTTCGGAAACAAACAGTCATGGACGGGAAAGCTACAGACCGATGTACGCGATTTTAACCTTGGGATTATCTATAAGCATGTGGTGATTACAACCTATCGCTCGGCTGCTGCGGAAGAATTCAACCTGTTAATCGAAAAAATCAAAGGAAAAAGCTTCCTGATTGCCGATGAATGCCATTATTTTGGAATTTCCAGCCTGCGCGGCCACCGGCTTGGTGGAATGGAAGCGAAACTAGGCTTATCAGCGACCCCGGACCGCTGGTGGGATGAAGAAGGGACCAAGTTCATCACGGAATTCTTTGGTGAGACCGTATATGAATATGACATGAAAACGGCGATTCAAACGGGGGCGCTCACAGAATACACCTATCATCCGTTTATTATTAACTTAACCGATGATGAGCTGGAGCGCTATGAACGATTGACCAAAAGGCTGATCCATCTTTACGGTTCCGATCACCCAGACCCGGAGGAAATCAGGGAGTTGAACCGCAAACGGGCCCTGATTTTAAGCAAAGCAGAAAATAAGAAAGCACTGCTTTATTCGATTTTTCGCGAACAGGTACGTGAGGACGTGTCCCATACACTTGTCTACTGTGCGCCGGGGGAAGTCGACGAAATCACGAAAAATCTCGCAAGCCTCGGCTACCGGGTTCATCGCTTTGATTCCAAGGTTAACCTGGCGGACAGAATGCAGCTTTTAAAATCGTTCGCTGACGGCGCGATTCAAATTCTCGTGGCGATTAAATGTTTGGATGAAGGCGTTGATGTACCGAGCACGAAAACCGCCTATTTTCTCGCCAGCACCTCTAACCCAAGGGAATTTGTCCAGCGGCGCGGGCGGATTTTACGAACCTATCCAGGAAAAAATATCGCCGAAATCTATGATTTTATCGTCCTGCCATCTGAGGCGGGAGATCAGTTATATAAATCGATTGCTTCAAAGGAGCTTCCCCGATTTGCCGAGTTTTCCCGGTTTGCGATCAATAACTTTAACGCTAGGGAAATTGTCGGCAAATACCTGCGATCCTATTCCTTGGAGTATCTAATGGATAAGCTTCCATGGGAAGTCTACTACGAATTTAAAGAAAATTTGGGGGCTATTTAATGAACATTCATAAGGATTTAGAGAAAAAAATCAACGAGTTTCCAGGAGATCTATCCTATATTGCTAGATTGCTTTTAAAAGAGCTGGAGGCTGGCAAGCGTTCCAATGCGGCCATTGAAGAAATGATCCGAGAGGAAATCCGCGAGCTAGTGTTGGAGGAGGAAGATAAATGAAGCTGATCGAAATCACCTTACAAAACTTCCGCCAATTTTATGGAGTACAGAAAATCGAGTTTGCCAGCGGCAATGAAAATATCACGATCATTTTTGGGGAAAACGGCAAAGGGAAAACCGGGATTTTTCGAGCCTTAATGTTTGGCTTGTATGGGAGCACCCATATCCAGCAGGATAACCCGAAGGAGAAGATTCACCTCGTCAACTTCCTAGCGCTGGAAGAAAACCCGAATATGCCGGTTGATACCTCGGTACAGCTGATGTTCGAACACCGCGGCCAAAAATACGTGATTAAACGATTGGCCCGGGGCTACAAAACTGGTGACGTCATCACCGAAAAAATCATTGGTGCCGAATTAACGGTTATTGATGATAACGGAAACTATTCGGCTGAACCGATTACCGATGAGACAGAGATCAAAACGATCATCAACAACATTTTGGATGAAAGCATCAAGGACTTCTTCCTGTTCGATGCCGAAAAAATTGAAACGCTCGCGAAAACAGACGCCAAGGTGAAAGAGGAAGTGAAAAACGGAATTGTCAAGCTGCTGCAAATTGACAAACTCGAAGCAGCGATTAATCTATTGAAAAAGCTGTACATGGCTGAAAAAAGGCGCGTTCTCTCCTCTTCAAAAAACCTTGATTTAACGAACAAACAAAATGAGATCGACGCGCTTACCGATGAAATCGTCGGCATGCAGGAGCGCGTTCAGCTAAAAGAGGATAACAAAACTTCCTGCGCGATTGAGATTGAACGGATCGAAAACCAGCTGGCTGAAAACGAAGGGGTCAAACGGATCCAAGAAAAACTGCGTGTCGAAAAAGAAAAGAAGGCCCTGCATGTCCGTCTGGCCAAGGATAAAAAGAACGAAATAAAAGGCGAACTTGTTAACAACGCCTTTCATTTACTGATGAAGGATACGTATGTCTCGACGAAAAATTATCTTGATCAAATCCTCGTCGACCAAAAGGACCTGGTGCCGATTGAGGTGATTGAAAAATCATTGAACGACATGGTCTGTGCCTGCTGTGGAAATGATTTGCATGTGCACAAGGAAAACCTGCATCAGCTGGAATTATTGAAAAACAATTTCAAACGATCGGAATTAACACCATTAATTTCGCAAATTGCCTCGAGCATTCATGATTTTTCACTCGAAGAAGAAACAATCATGAAGTCGATCGACTGCAAGTTGCGTGATTTTAGAGAAATCAAAGATGAAATGGAAGGCATTAACCGCGAGATTGATAAATACAGCGGCGAAATTCAACAGAAGGCCCAGGAACAGGAGAACTTACGCCAGCTTGAAGTCACTTTGAATGAGAAAAAGGCCTATCTGAAGGCGCTAGAGGATGAACTTCGCGACCTCCAATTCCGGATTGGCGAAAACGAGAAGAAGAAGGAAGCATTGGAGAAAGATTTCAGCCGGATGCTGCGGGAGAATGAAAGCCTGCGAATCGATTCGAAAATCCTCCAATATATTGAAACCCTTAAGGACCATTTCGAACGGGTCTTTAAAGAATACAGCGATGAAATGCGCCAGAAATTAACAAAGGAAACGACCGAGATCTTTAAGGTGCTGATTGACCGCAAAGACAAGGAACTGGTGAAAAACGTTAATATCAATGAAAAATATGAGATTGATATTTTAAACTGGGACAATATTCACATCACCCAGGATGTTTCCCAAGGACAGCGCCAAGTGGTCGCCTTATCGTTTATTGCGTCGCTGGCAAAAGTGGCTGCGGGCGGCTCAAGCGATATTGATTTCCCATTATTCATGGACACTCCGTTTGGCCGCATCAGCGGAAACAACCGCGATCATTTGATCGACAACATTCCAAATCTAACTTCACAGTGGGTCCTACTGTTAACCGATACCGAGCTCTCCAGAACGGAAGAAATCCGCTTCAAGAGCACCGGTAAACTCGGCAAATGGTACAAGCTGGAACAAATCAAACCAGGACATTCGGAAATTGTACCGCTGGCAATCACTGAAACAATGGCAACGAGGGGGTAAACCATGGACTTTCTAGCTGGACAAGCCTTGCTCTACACGAGCAAAAAATACGAAGAAATCTATTTTCACTTAAATCAAAAATACGAAATCAAATACCAGGACTTATTTTTATTATGTGCCACTCTGGGCTTTAAAAAGAACCGCAAACGGAGTCTCGGCGAGCGCGGCCGGGAGCTCAGGACGAACTACCTGAACACTCGGCAAAAGGCCACGGTCTATTCGATCATTTTAAGTGATGAAGAACTGGGCAGAAATATTGAGGCATTTGATGAAGATGATGAGTTTCCGAAGAAAGCAAGAAAGCGTCTTGAAGAGTACGCTGAGGGCGGTATGGAGATTCTCGTCGAGGAAGTATTCGGCCACCGCTGGGACGGCCACAAGCTCGATGAAACCTATACGGAATATGAAGTGGATTTATTAAGCTATGTATATGCGGATTCTTGTGAGGTACCATTTTAAAAACAATCATAACCATCTTTCAATGGGTGGTTATGATTTGATCTTACAATAAAAAATACCTACTTTTAGGGCGGTTCATCCTTTGCCTGCTGTTTTTCCCTTCATCCCTCTGATGAAGGACAGAATGATCCTTTTTCCATGTTGATTTGTCCTTCATAAACACTATGAAGGACAGTTTGGCTGATTTTGCATGTTGATTTGTCCTTCATAAACACTATGAAGGACAGTTAGGCTGATTTTGCATGTTGATTTGTCCTTCATCACACTTATGAAGGACAGTTAGGCTGATTTTGCATGTTGATTTGTCCTTCATCACACTTATGAAGGACAGTTTGGCAATTTTCTCATGCTGTTTTGTCCTTCATCACACTTATGAAGGACAGTTAGGCAGATATCGCATGTTGATTTGTCCTTCATCACACTTATGAAGGACAGTTAGGCAGATATCGCATGCTGATTTGTCCTTCATCACACTTATGAAGGACAGTTAGGCTGATTTTGCATGTTGATTTGTCCTTCATCACACTTATGAAGGACAGTTAGGCTGATTTTGCATGTTGATTTGTCCTTCATCACACTTATGAAGGACAGTTAGGCAGATATCGCATGCTGATTTGTCCTTCATCACACTTATGAAGGACAGTTAGGCTGATTTTGCATGTTGATTTGTCCTTCATAAACACTATGAAGGACAGTTTGGCAATTTTCTCATGCTGTTTTGTCCTTCATCACCTCCATGAGGGAACAAACCGCCCTATTTTCCAAGTCCAGATTACAAGCCAATTCGCATAGCAAACCCCAACAACGTTGGCAACTGTCAAATTGCGGTACTCCAATCGTTCAATGTTGAATCAAATTCAGGGTGGGGAACAAAAACTAATTAAAACGTATAGATCACGTCAAACATTTTGATCATTTTCTCACATCAATTAATATAAATCGCTCGCACACCAAGATCATGTCTTCCGAAAACTCAAGCCCCAACTCATGTAACTCCTTGGTAAAAAATTGTATATGTGTCTCTTTCCAATAACGGTAGGTTCGGTCTCCTTCACCCTCCGCAATAGCAAAATCCTCGGAAACCTCGTTCATTGGCATTTTTTTCACCTCAACGGTTTTAATAATTGCCAGCGGCTCATCCTTACTGTTTAAGATGACGCTATAATCACCAACGGAAGGTAGTGGTTCATTTTCCTTTTCGTAAAAAATAAGTCCGGAGCAAGTAGCAGTTTTCACCCCATCAATAACTAATTTTGCTAAGTAATCGGGGTCATCACCAAATTGCCATGAACTTACCGATTTTGGTTTTTCCCGCCCACGGCTTTCCCAATATTTATTCCAATACAATTGCGCTGCCTGATTCATATTCGTCTCCTTTTTCCGATATTAAAATAAAACTATTTCATAAGCTTACGAATATTTTCTTGAATCATGATGACTTCAGTTTTCCCTTGTTTCACTCTAAACCTTGTTAGTTCAACAGAAAGCGACATTTTTATCCCTCCAATTTTCCTATTTATTTAATTAGATTAAAAGGTGTAAATTCCCTTCAAGTGGATTAATTTTTTTGAAAAAATATGTATGGTTACCGAAAGAACTAAGTAAGAGGTTGGACTCTGTTAGGCCGGCTCCTTTTATATATAAAAGGTCAAGATCAATCGAATAATACTGATAAGTTGTGTGAAAATAATGATGTCTGACAGGGAATGATAGTTGCCATATGAATGGGGGATTTTGATGCCACTATTAGATAGAGTCGGGGGCGGAATATACTACAGGGTTAATGGCGAGGGTACGCCACTTGTGTTTATTCATCCACCGCTACTCACAAGTTCCAATTTTACATACCAAGCGGAAGGCTTGTCGCAAAAATATAAGGTCATTACGTTTGATGTCCGAGGTCATGGGCGGAGCGGCTTTTCTGAGGAACCCATCACTTATCGGATGATCGTGAATGATATCATCCAGCTTTTAGACCATCTTCAACTAGAAAAAGCTATTTTTTGCGGCTATTCGACGGGAGGGTCTATCGTGTTGGATTGTTTGCTGACACAGAGAGAACGGGCTTTGGGTGGAGTTATTATTAGCGGAATGTCCGAGGTAAGGGATTTTTATAACGAAAAAAGGATTTCTATAGCAACTTTTCTTTCAAAAGTAAGGGCAAAAAGGCTGCTGGCCTTGGCGATTTCGTGGGGAAACTCGAATTCGAAAGAGATATTTAAAAAAATGTACCGAGAATCATTAAAGGGCAATGCACGAAATATTGCCCAATACTGTCAATATAGTTTGCATTATAATTGTACCCAGCAATTATCTACCATTGATTTACCGGTTTTATTGGTCTATGGGCACAAAGATAAGGCCTTTCACCGATATGCCAAGATTCTGCATGAAAAACTGCCAAATAATCAATTAAGGATCATTGATGAAAAACATCAAATTCCCACTAAATCAGCAAAAGAATTAAATCAAGTGATCGATGAATTTGCAACGAAAATACAAGATTAGACAGAAATTGTCTGTAAAATAAAGGGATTATTCCAAAACAAGGAATAATCCCTAAAGTTTATTTAGAGGACAAGAAATCAAAAGTTCTTAAGTGGTTGAAGGGCGCGTTTAACCAACGGTTTCCAACTCAATTCTGTTCGTTTAACCATATACGCCACAATTTTTCCAATGATAGCACTTCCGGCGATATCAGACGGATAATGCTGACCCATCCAGATTCGCGAAACTCCCACCATGACCGAGAGCAGCCATAAAAAGACCCCTGCCACCTTGTGAAAACAAAATACCGAAGCTGCCATAGCAAAAGCAAGCGAAGTATGTTTGCTAGGAAAGGTTGAATCCTTTTCCGATGGAACTGGCGGTAATAAATTCACTTCACGGGTTAAAAAAGGGCGTGGTCGAAAAAAGAACGACTTAATGAATAAGCAAATTATATAGGTAACCCCTAAGGTAAAGCCCGTATTTACAGTCATCCTTTTATCATCAGTACGCCGGAACCAAAGGATGATAATGACAAAAAGATAAACAAATCGGGCTTTTTTTGAGATCAATATCATTAGGGAATCTAACAAGCTGGATGTTCCTGCACATTGGTTAATAGCTTTGAATATTCTCTCGTTCATGTAAAAGTCTCCTTGTTCTTTTTAACCGCCATTTCTAGTATAAGCGCAAGATTTGGGAATATGCATAGAGGGGTCCTTATAGTATGTTTCTCGTTTTCTTAACAGATAATAGGAAAGGCAGAAAGGGGAGATCGAATGGATAACAATGAAAAAGCTGATGAGCTCGTGCAGCAGCCGTTCATGTCTACAGGTACGACGATGCCCGGGTTTGACAGGAATATAAAAAAGTCCCAGCCAGCGGCTAAGCCGAAAATTGGCGCCACAATCATCGGTGATGACGAATCTTCGGGACAATTGAAATAGTGAACATCCCGCTTGACACCAACAAAATAGGAGTGTGTCTTATGATTGAGAATATTCCCAATGAAATGAGAGGTTTATTTTAAGGAAAAAAGATTATGAAAGGAATCAAATCATTTGATTGGCAATTACGGTAATTTCCTTTTTATGTTGTTCTTTAGAAATATATTTATTTATATAAGTGATCGTATAAGAAATTCCGTTTTCATTAAAGGATATAGAGTTATTAAAATAATCTGAAGTAATATGATTCTTTAGTTCGATTTTTTCCGCATTAGTGTCATTATTTTTTAGATCCTCATTAATAACATTAATTATTAATATAATTTTTTCGCTCCTCTTTCTGGAAAAATTTTTAAATTCAACCATTATTTTTTTACCATCATGGGCCATGTCGTTGATTATTGGCGGCTGAAATTGAGCCGCATCAAAAGGTAGTTTTATAGGCAATTTTATGTTAAAAGGAATTGCATCCAATCCTACTTTCACTGATGGCGCTTGGTAAGTGATAGGCATTTTTTTCTTTTGATCAGTCGAAACATCTTTCATTTCAATTTTTTGTAATTTTGAAGTATCTAAAGTTCCAGTTTTAATAGAAGTACAGCCTGTAAATAGCAATAAAATAAGAATTGATATAGTAATTATTTTCTTCATCTAATTCCCCCCTTTAGATTTTTAAATTTACTCAGTTAATTTTTAATTTTCATTCCACTAACATTTATATATAATTCGCTTTAAATTCTTAATCTTTCAGAAAAGAAACTTAGTAAAAAAAGTTCAGTAATATCAGAATTGTCAGGTAGAAAAACATTTACTTTTTCTACCTGACAATAATGTTAGTCTTATGATTACTGAAAAAAATAGGTTAACTTCAAAAATTTTTAAAAGGACTTTTCGTAGTTTGCCTGAATCTAAATAATTTCAAATTTTATTGGAATGATAATGCAGTTTCAGCTAGTTTTGTTGGTCCATAAAAGTCAGATTTACCATTCTTAGAATTATCACCAATCATATATTGGAAACCATTGTCATTCCAAAATAGTTTTTCACTTGTTGGTCCGGCAATATAAGTCGCTTTAATACCATCATAAATTTCAATCGTTTGGAAACTAAAGTTTGGATCATCTTTATTTCCATCAGTTGCACTATAATCATATACATTTGTTGCATTTACAGTAGAACCCCTTGTAAAGACATGAAAAGGTAGAATGTCATTTACATACCCTGCAGCTGCAAAGGAATACGAAATAAAAAAAACACTAACTGCCATTAGTAAAACTCTTAAATGTTTCTTTACAAATTTTTAATTTGAGTTTACTATAAAATTCCAAAATAGTAAATATATTATTTAATTTATTTTACAATAATTATAAATATTTTCACAATTTTTCCACATTTAAAAAAACCGGGAATAATACTGATAAAAATATAACCCATGTTTTAAATGAAGTCTCAATATTCTCAGAATATATAGGTATAAAAAATGATAGTCGATTTTACTTATTTATAAGTAAAAAAGCATTTTGACCTTTACAATATATCTTTGAATTTAGGTCAGTTTGAATACTTACCGATACTTCATCAAATCTTATTAGGATTGAAAAGGAATAGGTGGTCTGAGATTTAGCTAAATTGCAAAAAATATGACTTCAGTTTTTTGAGTATTCTGCAACATGCATGATTTATTAATGTATAATTAATAAAAGGTAAAAAATGAGTACAAAGGATGATTTTTTAACGGGAACCAAAGTGACCAATGACAATCAAATTTATGGCACGCCCAATAGTAAAAGTAAGAATGGAACTGGCGATTCCCCGAATGATCAGGTGAGAAATAAATCTCAACGGAACCATTGAAAGAAGAGGATAGTTGAACGCGAAGCAGCCCTGCTTCCATCACCTATCCTTTTTTTTGTTAATCCAGCTTAAAGCAGTTTTGGTAGGGCCTCTGTTTGAAATAAGAATTTTCTTTCTTTTAAATTTGTGGTAAAATTGCCCATACATATGACAACAAAAAAAAGTAGCGTTATAGAAAATTTTCGAGGGGGGCGGGTGGATGAATATTGGAAGTGAATACTTAAAAATTGTTATTGCAAGATTAAAAAGCGTAAAAAGCCTGGGAGATAAAACGATCAGCCAATTATAAAATTTTCCGAGCGAGAAAACCCACTACGGTGCGTTAGCACCCCCTTTAGGGGTAGGATGACAGCGAGGTCAGTCAAGGGATGGCTTCTGCTATCTCAATTGACCGAAAACAGACACAAATTTAATCCACATTTACCAAGCCTTGCTATATAATGAATATATGACAAGGAGGTGAAAACATGTTCTTAACGCAAAGCAATCAAATTCGAGGTCTTTCAAAACAGCAATATCAACAATTAAAAGAGATGTGCTGGTATGCAAAAAACCTATACAATGTAGGTCTATATAATATTCGCCAACATTACTTTGTGGAGAAAAACTTCCTAAAATATGAAGCCAATTACCATGTAGCCAAAACAAATGAAAACTATAAGCTGCTCCAAGCAGGCGTATCTCAACAGATTTTGAAAGTTGTGGATCGCTCCTTTAAAAGCTTTTTCAATCTAATCAAGAAAGCCAGGAAAGGCGAATACCGTTTTCAAGATATTAAAATGCCTGGATATTTGAAGAAAGATGGATTGTTTAATCTCATTTTTTCAACCAATGCCATTACTGTTAAAGATGGTTTCTTTCGTGTGGCTGTTTCCAATGCCTACAAAAAATCACATCCAGAGTATGAAGACATCCTCATTCCTTTTCCTTCAAGATTAGAAGGAAAGAAAATCAAGGAAGTTCGGATTGTTCCCCGGAACAACGGACAATTTTTCCATATCCAGTATGTGTATGAACAACCTTGTGAACAAGCGGAATTAGACTTTCATAAAGCGTTAAGTATTGATATTGGACTGAATAACTTAGCTTCTTGTGTCGATACAGACGGGGCATCCTTTTTGGTGGATGGTAAAAAACTTAAATCAATTAACCGTTTGTACAACAAAGAAAAAGCACGGTTACAGTCTATTGCCATGAAGCAAGGCTCTAAATACACCAAACAAATAGACTTACTAACAGTGAAACGAAATAACCAAGTGAATGACTATATCAAGAAAACTGCTCGCATCATCATTAACCACTGCATAAAGAACAAAATTGGAAACCTCGTGATTGGGTACAATGAAGATTTTAAAAGAAATATAAACATCGGTAAAAAGAATAATCAACAATTTACTCAGATTCCATTTGGAAGTCTGCGAGAACAGCTTTCCAATCTTTGTGAACGATATGGCATCTTCTACAAAGAGCAGGAAGAATCCTATACAAGCAAGGCTTCGTTTTTTGATAATGACGAACTGCCAAAATGGAATCCGGCCAATGAAACAGAATACTCTTTCAGTGGCAAACGAATCAAGCGTGGTTTGTATCGTACATCGACTGGATATGAGTTAAATGCCGACATAAACGGTGCTTTAAATATCCTTCGAAAAAGTAACTTGCTGGATTGTACAATCCTACAAGCTAGAGGGCGTTTGGCTCGCCCACTAAGAATAAGGGTATCTTAGAATACCAACCTTCTTTCAAAGAATCCCCCCCGTCACACCGTAAGGTGTAGGGTTTGCGGCTTTAGCCGTGGGAGAAGTCAACAGAGGAGGACATCCATTGGCAATATAATCCGGAATCGAACAGTGTTGCGATCATTGTTAAGCACCTTAGCGGTAACATGATCTCAAGATGGACCAACTTTTTAACAACGGATGGGGAAAAGGATTCCCGCAATCGTGATGATGAATTCGTAGATAATATTACTTCCATGTCAGAGCTGATGGCCATTTGGGAAAAGGGCTGGGAAACCTTCCTCCAAACCTTAACCAGTTTAACGGAAGAGGATTTATTAAAGGAAATACACATCCGCGGCGAACGACATACAGTACTTGATGCCATTGAACGCCAGGTCGCCCATTATGCCTCTCATGTTGGCCAGATTGTGTATATTGGCAAAATGCTAAAAAATGATCAATGGGAGAGCCTCAGCATTCCGAGAGGACAGTCCGAAAAATTTTTAAACCAAATGCTGGAAAGACATCAAAACTCAAAAGCTTAGAAACAGGAAAAAAACAAGGGGCTGTCCGAAAAATGGTTTTTCAGCCCGAAATTTAAAATTGAAAAACCCACGGATGTTGATTTTACGGACATTCTTGGGCTTTTATTTCCGGTGTTATTTACTCAAAAACAGACTTTCTGGACAGTCCCTTTTTGGTGAAAATTTAACATCTTTTACACATTAAACGGACTAAATAAATTATCTCGACTATGTATAATATATGGGCGTTAGCGGTCCCTTTACTTTGAAGAAGGGGCGTGTAATCTTGATAGGTGTTGAAGGAGTTAAAGATGTTAAGGAGAAAACTTACGAGAAAGTATTTTGTTATTGCTTTATGTTCGGTAGTTATCATTGGTGTTATTTTCGTAGTGATTGATAAAAACAAGGAAGAAAGAAATGCAAGCCATTTTGCGTTAACTACTCAACAAAAAATAGCTATTAAAAAGGCGAAAATGTCAGGCGGGGATTTATCTGACGCGGAGGTTGACACTTTTACTATTGGTCAAGGAAAACTACTACTGGATCAATATTTAAAAAAACATGACCTAAATTATAAAGTTGGTTCGAAAAAGTATATCCATTTTCTAGCTAAAATAAGTGAAACCAAAGACCTGCAAAAGGAACCTGAATTTGCGATAATAGACGCATATGCTAACGTTTATCTGTCAGAACTTCAAAAACATGAACCATTATTTTTTCGATTCCATCTAAAGCAATCAACTCTAGATAAAACGATTAAGGAGATTCGTCTTGAAAATAAGAGTTGAGATCACTCTCTTGTTTTCTCAACTTTCCTCGATTTCTAACGATTCTTTTTAAAAAGTTTACATTACATCCAATCCAGGAAGCAACTTCAACACAAAACCCTTGAATTCAGCCAAATTCAGGGGTTTTTCAGTTGGGAAATCGATAAAGGAAATGTCAAAATAAAAAAATTCATACCCAATTTTTTTCACCCCATACGTTTTATGATAAGGTAATTTAATAGTCTTAACCATCCTTTATTGTGAATCCAATTTCCTAAACGCAATAAAAACTATATTAAAGACTCTTAATCAGGGGAGAAAATAGGATAATTTTCGGGTTTCCCTACATTTATTATTAAAAAATAACATCCAATAAAAAAACAATAATCATTATTAATTGAACAACCGCCTTTGCCAGCGTCCCGCTTAGAAAGGCGATTAACACAGCTGCCGCCACTTTTATCGATGCCGCCAGTGGTTTCTTCTGAAGTAGTTCCACAATGAACACGAGGGCAAACGGGACAATGACCACACCAAACGGCGGTATGACGAAGCTGCCAATAATCAATCCAAGTGTTGCCACTCTTTTTCCCAAAACGGAACCTCCAGCTTTTTCCACGAAATGAAGGTTTGCCAAATAATCAGCTAAGAAAAGTAATACTGTCAATAACAGAAGCATCACGAATGAAATCCAGGAAAGTTCATTTGGGTTTATCGCAAAATGATAGATTCCTACCCCAAGCCAAATCAGCAAAACCGAGGGAATAACCGGATATACGAGTCCAACGAAACTTAAGATAAAGCAAGCAATAATAGCCATCCATAAAATGATGTCCAGTATGTCAACCACCTCAAAAATTTCCAACTTTATGAAAATCATAAAGCTTTCCGTTTGTTAAAGCAAGAAATTCTGTTAAGCGTCAGTTTATTCAAATAAGGAATTTGGAAAATCCTACAAAAAGAGCTTATGGATAAAAAAAGGATTTTACAATGATTTAGCGAAGTATTACCAGATATTCTAGTAAGACGATTAAAAGAGTTAATTTGTAGACAAGCTGTTTTGGTTGAGAGTTTCGACTGGCTTTCATCGCTCCTGTATCCATACCAAAAATTTGTAAAGGTGTGACATTGATGGATCGTATTATGGTGATCGGGATTTCGCCAGGTACAGGGAAGTCCACATTTGCTCGAAAATTGGGGCAATACCTTCATATTAATGTCTATCATTTAGACGTTTTCTATTGGAAACCAAATTGGATAGAAGCATCACTAGAGGAATTTTCAAATACCCAACAAAATCTTGTAAACCAATGCCAATGGATTATCGAAGGAAATTACAGCAGTACTTTTGAAATACGCGCTGAACGTGCTGATACCATTATTTATTTAGAACTGCCACTCCGTGTTTGTTTGTATCGTGTGGTTAAGAGGTGGTTATTGAACATAGGGAGAACAAGAACCGACATGGCTGATGGATGCAAGGAAAAATTAGACTGGGACTTCATTAAATTTATTTGCACGACATACTATCCGCGGAAAAGAATAATGAATGAACGATTGCAATCTTTAGAATCAAAAAAAGAGATTGTTACTTTAAAGAGTAAACAAGAGATTCGCAATTATTTAGAGAATATTAAAATGAAGAAAAATGATATAGAGTAATCACAATAAAGGCGGAAGAAAATGGGAAAAAGACTGGGCTGCTTACACGCGCATTATTCGAATATAGAATATCTAGAGAGTACTCTTGCTACATATGACGTTGAATTAATCCATTTCGTCGACCCTGGACTAATGTACCGGGTTACAGCTGATGAACGTTTTCAAGAATCAGCGGCACAGAATAAAGTAACGGAACAAATGGAATGGATTGCGCAATGCAATGTCGACGCCATCCTTATCACTTGTACGAACTACATTGCGATTTTAGCGGAAGAACCTCTTTCGATATCGATACCAATTCTAAAAATAAATGAACCGTTCTTTGAATGCATTTGTAATATCACTCAGCCGCAATCTATTTTATTTACCAATCCGGCAACCGTTAAAGGAACAATGGAACGACTTCAAGATTACGCAAAAAAACAACATAAATCTTTACACCAATTAAAGGTTATGGTGATGGACAATATGTTTGAATTATTAATGCAAGGACGAATAGAAGAATACAATCAAGAAATTTCCAGATGTTTAAAGCGAATGATAACAGAAGAACAAAGGGATGTTTCCGTTGCCCAATTATCCATGGTCCATGCAGCTCAACTTGTTGAGTTGGAAACATCTAAAACAATCGTGAACCCTTTAAATACATTACTATCTTCGCTTGTTCAGCAATTGGCGATCGAGAAGAAAAGATTATAAAATTCCGCCATAAAACCGAAGTAAGGTAAGGCATTATTTATATTTTTTACTAACTTGGAAAATAATAACATCATTAGCGAATAATAAATTGGGTGATAAATTGAAAAAACTTATAATTTTTCTGTCTTTTTCTTTACTCATAACAAGCTCTTTTGCTCAGGCGGAATCTGTACCATATGTACCGATATCCGGATCAGATGCGAAGTATATGACTTCCGAAGATATTCTTTTGGCATTAATCGAGCCAAAGATAGAAAAAATTGTTCAGGACCAATATAAGAGGAAATTTTCCAAAGTGAAGCCATTGAAGGTAATGGAAGCAGGAATGGTTTATCATCCGTTGGCAGACCAAAGCAATGGAGAAGGGGGCATTTGGTTTCAAATAGACGTGTTGATCCTTGTTGGTGATGTAAAGAAACAACCCAAAATCGACAGAGCCGTCTTAAAAATTGATGCTCCATACATTGTGGGAGAGGACAGTCAATTTGCCAGTGATAAAATTAAGGGAATCACAGTGGAATTGGTCGAATATAAGAAAGGCTGGATCCCTTAAAGGGGCCGTCTATTGCAGGACCGAACATAGTACGTGCATGTTCGGTCTTTTTTTTCATGGATTGTTATAAAAATAGGTTTGAAAATGATATATAATTGTTTTAACAATAGATTAATCCTACTCATAAGGGAGGAGTATATTTGTCTAGTCAAACGTTTTTAGAAAAGCAAAAAGTGAAGTTGGAAAAACAGCTTACGATCCTGTGGTCACAAATCAATTACTGTGAAGATATAGAATCTTCCTCAGAAGCGTTGGAAGATTATTTGATAAAATGAAAGCGGTTTATACGGAATATACAGGAAATGATCATTACATAACGCTGATGGCAGAAAAAACAAAACAACATATTGATGAACAGTTGAACTTGTTTTTGGATGGCTTAAATAAAATGATTCAACTGAGCGAAAAATATGGTGAAATAAATTCTACTGTTCTTGAATTGAATAAAGAAAATGAAGAAGTAGACAAAAATATGGAACAAACCCTTAAATTACTGCGAGAAGTGTCTGCACAAACGAATATTCTAGCCATAAATGCTAATATTGAGGCGTACCGCCTGGGCCCAAAAGGAGATGTTTTTAAAATTATTGCAACGGAAGTAAGAAAACTATCAGATATCACTAGTAATGCTTCCGTGAATATGACCAACACCACAAGCAAATTAACAAAGCAAACCTCTGAAATGACACAAATCTTAAATGAGAACAATCAAACTTTATTTCAAGTGGTACAGGAATTAGAAAAAGGCAAAGAAAGCTTTATTTCTATGTATACAGATAGTGAAAACATTGTCACGGAGTCTATGGTTTTGGATGACACGCTAAAAACTATTTATGATCTAATTCAAAAGGTTTATACCATGGTGGAGTATAACAAAATGAGTTATGGCAATGTGAAAAGAATCCTTCTGCAACAAGTAGAGTTAACGAAGGAAATGATAGACGATATCAATCAAGAATTAGGGGTTTCAGCAAACTTTACGAGTTATAAAGGTGCAATCGATTTGTACCAGGAATTCTATAAAAATTTTAAAAATGAAAACTTGGAACATTGCCTTGCTGTTATTCACCATGCCCTTGATAATGGTGAGGATGCTGAATTTATTACAACGCAAATATTGGAACGAACCGTTGAATCAATAGGAAGGGAACAAATTGATCGACTTGTTCCTTTAAGTGAGATTTATGTGAACGGGAGAATTATCGAAGCTTGTTTAGATGTGTTACTTCCTTTATTAGAGAAAGACCAGAAGGGGAAAAAATTAGGAAAAATTATTATCGGGAATGCTTTCGGAGATTATCATGCACTAGGAAGACAAATTATCTCAACGTTTTTAAGGATGGCTGGATTCGATGTAGTCGATTTGGGACTGTCGGTATCGAATGAAACATTCGTTGAAGTTGTAAGAAAAGAAAAAGCAAACTTAATCTGTGTTTCGGCATTAATCCTGCATACCGCAGAGGAAGTCATACATTTAAGAGAACTTCTCGATAAAAAAGGATTAAGACATGTCAAAATACTGGTCGGGGGTGCACCTTTTAACTTTGATCCTCGTCTCGTTCAACGTGTAAAGGCAGATGCCATGGCTCAAAACGGGATTGAAGCGATTAAAACAGCAAAAGAATTGTTAGGTTTACTACATAAGAGGGTGGTTAAATAATGAATTCAAAAGAGCGTTTAGTAAAAGCGGTAACGTTTCAGGCAGTAGACAGGGTTCCTGTTGTACCTGTTGCTTTAACACAAGGGGCGAAACTTTTGAACCTTGATTTACCGACCTATCAAAAAAATGGGGAATACATAGCGAATGGACAATTAAAATTACTGGAACTGCTAGAACCTGATGCGGTTTTTGGTATGCCGCATGTGGTTGAGGATTTGACTCCTTGGGGGGTTCCGTTAACCTATCATCAAAACGGCTCGCCTACCGTTGGAAAAATGATTATCAGAAATGTTGAAGATATTCTGGACTTAAAGGTACCGGATCCTACTAATTCGATGGAAACGAAAGAAACACTAAAAGCGATTAGCATCTTAGCCAAAAAAGTGGGTCAACATACAGCTGTCATTGGTGGACTAATTGCTCCTTTTAGTTTACCGAGTATGCTGATGGGAACCGGTGCGTTTATGAGGTTGCTCTTAGAGGAAGATAGAAACGGAGATCAATATTTAAAGCTGTTATTGCATAAATGTAAACAATTTGTCATTTCATGGGCAAAAAAAATGGTGGAGGCTGGGGCAGACATCATTGTCATGGCAGATGGTATTGCGTCTCAGACGGTTATTAGCAGGAGATTATTCGAGAATCATGTACTCTTATTAGTCAAAGAAACCATTAAAGAAATCCCGGTGCCAGTGGTTTATGAAGCGGTTGGAAGTGCTCAAGGAATCATAGATTTAATTGCTACAACAGGCGCGGTTGTGACGATTCTTGATTATAACGATGATTTAAAGGAATGCAAAAAGATAGCAAATGGTAAAATTGCTATTATGGGGAATTTTAATAATATCGAGATGCTCAATTGGAATGCAATCAAAACGCAATTAGAGGTAAAAAAAGCAATCAATAAAGCTGCCAATGGATATGGATATGTTGTTTCATCTCAAGGTCCCGAAATCCCTTACAATGTGCCATTTGAAGTGATTGAAACAATGGTTAACGCTACGAAAGAGTTTGGAAAATATAAATAGCTTTTAAACATTTAAAATACTTAGGGGTAGTAGAAATGATGTTAAGATTATCTAATTCTGATAGAAAACGACTATTAACCCCCATTAAGAAAACTATTTTGCAATACCAAATGATCGAAGAGGGGGATCGGGTAGCGATAGGCTTATCCGGTGGAAAAGATAGTTCCACTTTATTGTATGTATTAACGATTTTAAGAGAACAGCTGCCGTTTCATTTCGATCTTATTCCAATTACACTTTCACTTGGGTTTAAGGATTTAGACATTCTGCCTTTAAAAGAATTCGTTCAAGATCTTGGGCATGAACTCAAAGGAAACAAACATTAGTCAAATTGTCTCTGATGTTAAAAAAGAAAAAAACCCTTGTTCCTTATGTGCTAACTTAAGGCGAGGGATTCTTTTTGACTATGCCGCCTCCTTAAATTGTAATAAATTGGCTTACGGTCACCATTTGGATGATGGGATTGAGACCTTTTTTATGAACCTTTTTTATGGAGGCAAATTAGCTGTTTTTAAGCCGATAACCTATTTGGATCGCGCTAACATTAGCTTAATCCGTCCGATGCTTGCTATCGAAGAAAAGACGATCATAAATTTTGTCAAAGCAAAAGGTATACCCGTTATCGATAATCCTTGTCCGGCTGATAAACATACCAAACGTCAAGAAATGAAAGAGCTTGTCAAGATATTAAGTGCAAAATACCCTCATTTGCGGCAAAATTTTATGAATGGAGCAATTACTGTTCAAGAAGAGGATTTTTGGAAGGTAAGTCGTGTTTCAAGAAGGGAACGGGGATGGTGTGACTCTACAGATATTAAACAATGACGGAACGATCCGACATTGGGACTTATTTGAGAAATGGATCAATGGAAATGACGAACGGTGATAGGTTTTTAGCTTCTAAAAAGAGGGGAAGGAGGCCCCTGATTTGCCGGCTTTGTTGTCAGACTGGAACCATTGGCTGGAAAATGCAAAGAATCTGTCCTTCAAAAAGAGCAATGTAACATCGATTGTAAAAGGGGAAGCTGAAACGGTCGTAACCAGATCAAAGAAAGGCAAGGGCCCTGTTTTTGGAACCGTCATCCATAGCTGCATGGAGGAGATCGGAAAAGCGCGAGAGGATATCGACGTGGCGAACCTAGTTTCTTTAATCTCAGAAGAAGAAGGGCTAATTCAAGAGCATCAGGAGTTCAAACTCGAGCCCCCACTGAAAAGATTCACCTCAGTGGGGGTAGTTGACTCCTCTTTTCGAATGAATTGAATAATCTTTAACAAGAGCCTTTTACATCATTGCTGGGGAAGAGCATTTTGAGGGGGGGAAGGTCAAAACGGTATGGAAATTGGAATTTATTCATTAGCAGATTTATACCCAGAACCAGAAACAGGGAAAACGATCGGGGCAAAGCAGCGGATCGAAGAAGTGGTCAAAGCCGCCAAAATGGCGGATGAGGCTGGACTCGATGTGTTTGGGGTAGGGGAGCATCATCGTTTAGATTATGCCGTTTCTTTACCTCAGGTCATCTTAGCAGCCATTTCACCAAACACCAAAAGGATAAAAATAGAACGCTCTATTGCACTAAATATAGTCATGTTAAGACTGATACCTTAGTTTCGTTTACTGGTCGATCTGTCTGTTCTGTGGTAAATACTTATAAATTTTGACTCAAAAGCCTTATTGGGTTATTTTTCATTTCTCTCCTTTTTTTCCTATTGTGTAAGGGTTATTAAGCTTTTCTACCGTTCACTTTGAAGTGCTGCTTAGTTAAAAAAGGCATCAACTTGAATTTATTTGGTAAGTCTAATGAGCAGGAGGGAATGCCGTGCATATAAAAATTTTGTTCCTGTTGATACCTTTCTTCTTTCAGCCCATTTCGGTGACGAAGGCAGAAGTGCCATTGAAGGCTGCGTTTGTTCGTGACCACCAGTTATGGATGAAAGACGGAGACTGTGAAATTCAGCTTACCAAAAATAAATATGTCCATTCACCCCAGTGGTCCTATGATGGTAGATTTATTGCTTACATCGATGGGGATCAGCAGGGGGAGAAGTCTAACCTGTGGATTTATGATACGAAGAAGAAAGAAAACTATGAACCATACCATAGCATTGCGACTTCTTCTTTTACCTGGTCCCCTATGGCAAATGAGCTGGCTTATGTATCCGGGTGGGTCCTAAATGTTACAAAGACGAAGGATGGCAGGCCTTATGGATTTGAAAATGTGTCGTTAGGTGTTAGTGGGTTTGAATGGTATCCAAATGGGAAAGAGTTTATTGTGTCTGCTGCGTCCAACCGTCTTCCCACAGGCTGGGAGCCGATTAAATTGTATCGTATTCCAAAGGACATGAATCTAAATGAGACCAAAGCGAAGCGATTGTACTCCATTCCCATCGATGAAAATGATCTATTTGCCGTTACTGTTGGTGATTTTAAATGGAGCTATGACGGCAAATGGGCCAGCTTTCTCGGCACCCCAACACCTTCTTGGGCAATGGATAGTAATCCTTTATGTGTTGTATCTTCAGATGGAAAAGTGTTCAAAGACATCGGCAGGATGTTAGGATTTAGTGACTGGTATAAATGGGCACCCAAAGCCAACCAGTTAGCTTATATTTCAGGAGAAGGACGGTTTTTGGTTGAAAATAAAATAATGAAAATGGCCGATTTAGAGGTATCCGTCAAGCAGGCAGCATATACCCCGAAAGGATATGTAGACCTAGATTTGGAGTGGATGACACCTTCTAAAGTGATTGTTGCGCGGTCACAGGAAAACAAAGCGTGGAAACAGGGGCCAGTTCCCACTATGTTCACTTCTTTATATGAGATCGATATAGGATCAGGCACTCAGAAACAAATTACACATCCAAAAGAAAATGAGTTAGATGCGGATCCCCAGGCTGTTGGCTCTACTCTTACATGGGTACGCAGGCAGGATAAAACGGACAAAGGTGATGTATGGATAAAGAATGATAAGCAGAAACAAGCGAGGATATGGATAAAAGAGGTAGATTCCACACCTGTTTTATTTAAAAAGTGACCAATCATAAGAAAAAACTAGAAAACAACATTTTCAAAGAGCTGATGGAGGTAGGTACAGTATTTGTTCTGCCGGATTACCAGAAGATGGGGGTAGGGAATTTGCTGTTGAATACGATGATTTTTACTTTAAAGAGTAAAGGCATCGAAGAATTTTGTTTAGATAGTGGATATACAAGTGCTCAAAAAATCTGGAAAAAGAAATTCGGAGACCCTAATTATTTGTTAAAGGATTATTGGGGCAAAGGGCACGATCATATGATTTGGAGGATCAAAATCAGCGATTTGGTTTTAGATAAAAGTTAGTGTGTTCTCCTCAAAAAGTGCATTTCTTCAACATAGGGTAAAGCCATTTTCTTATTAAACTGATTTGTGAATTTGTATGTAGCACATGGTAAAAAAACAGCAATTCAAAGAGAGCTTTGTGATAAAGAGTAATTTTAGCATGTGCTTTCTTTCCAATTCAAACATGACCATTCAGATATGGTTTAAACTGAATGAATTTTACTTTATACTCTTTCAAAACAAATTGTTAAGAAGAAATTTGACCATGTTCAAAAAAGCATTTTGGATGAAGTTGTTAAAATCAGGTTTTTATTACATAAATTAGTAATTTCTTATATTTTATAAGTTTGAACTATTTACCAGTATTAAACGAACATACTTTCGCATATAATAAATGCGAAAGTATGTTCTTTTTTTATGGGAGGAGATAATGTGATGGGGGATAAAGTGATTTTCCTTGCAGATATCCAATCATTTTATGCATCAGTTGAAAAAATTAGAAATAGTGAATACAAAGATAAACCTCTAGTTGTAGCCGGTGATCCTGAACGCAGATCAGGTATTATACTTGCTGCATGTCCACTTGCGAAAAAGTATGGTATTAAAACCGCAGAGACATTATGGGAAGCTCAAAATAAATGTCCAGATCTAGTTGTAGTTAGACCACATATGCAAACTTATATAGATGTCTCGTTAGCAATTAGCAAGATCATGGAGCAATTTACTGATTTGGTCGAACCATTTTCAATTGATGAACAGTTTATGGATGTCACGGGTAGTCAAAAGTTATTTGGGAATGAGTTTGAAATCGCTAAAAAGGTTCAACAGAAGATAATGAATGATACAGGGGTATATGCAAGGGTAGGTATTGGTAAAAATAAGATTCTTGCAAAAATGGCATGTGATAATTTTGCAAAAAAAAATGAGACGGGAATATTTAAGCTGAATGAGACAAATATGGAGCAACTTTGGAAACTACCTATTGGAAAGATGTTTGGTGTTGGACAAAAAATGGAGAAGCATTTGCAAGGTATGGGCATCTTTACGATTGGACAGTTAGCTAAATTTCCAGTTGGTTTACTTAAAAAGCGTTGGGGAATTAATGGAGAAGTACTATGGCAGACTGCTAACGGTATTGATTACTCACCTGTCACAGTTAAAACACATAATCAACAAAAGGCAATAGGGCACCATATGACGTTGCCCAGAGATTACACTAATTTGGATGAGATAAAAATAGTTCTTCTTGAATTATGTACTGAAGTAGCAAGGAGATGTAGAAAAAAAGGATACATGGGTGTTACAGTGTCATGTGGAGTACGTGGTGCTAGTTTTGATTTCCCAACAGGATTTCATCGTCAAACAACTTTACCAGTGGCTTCTAATTACGATTTAGATATTTTTAATGCTGCTTATCAATTACTAAAACAATTTTGGGATAAACAGCCGATCAGGAGTCTAGGTGTTTCATTATCTAATTTGCAACCATCTGATAATTATCAAATTGATTTATTTGAAAATTATTTACGAAAAGAAAAGCTAAATTCAGTATTTGATGCTATTTGGGATAAATATGGACGTACAGCAATATATAGGGCTTCTTCATTAACTAAAGCAGGTCAAGCTTCTGAACGTGCAAGAAAAATAGGTGGACATTATAAATAGAGGTGATTCTAAATGGTAGTGAATAAGTTAAGCAAAGGTTATAATTTACGGTGGGAATCGAGTCGGATGATGCTACCTGAACATAGAGAGCAACTATTAGAGGAGAAGCGTAAAGAACAAAAATTTAACCCGCCTATATTAGACGATGACCAGCTTCAAGAAATTAACCGTGTGATTGCTAAATCAATTGAACAAGAGCGAGCAGTTACGATAACCTATGCAGAAAAATATGGAACCGCAAAATTTTGGGGATGGATTCAAAAAGTAAATATAATTGAAGGATGGTTAAAAATTATCAACGATAAAGATATTCTAAGGCTTTCCTTTGAGCGCATTTTACAAGCTGAAATCTGCTAATAGTGTAAGAAGACACCAATTTCTAATCGGTGCCTTCTAAGCTGAGATCAACTATATCTATACCATGAAGGTGAAGTTTTCGAAGTATACGAAGGTTATGAAGGAACAATTGTTGATAGCGCTCCTTCACCCTATGATTTATTTAATGCATGAGTAAAATACGGTTATTTGTCGGAGGAAGGGGCTGTCTATTAAGGGGTCTGACCTCACATTACTCCAAAGTGAATTACCCCAATATAGCATATTAAAAATTAAAAGGTAGAAAACAAATTTGTGGAACTTAATGATAGATATTAAATAGACAGAGCATTAAGGTTTCTTCTTGAAACAATAAGTATTGCTCCGCTGCTTTTTTCTAATTGAATCAAAGGGGAATTTCTTAGGTAAGAAGTCTGGCTGGATTCCCCACAACTGTCTCACCATCCCCAACACTTTTTAACACAACAGCTCCCATACCAATAACAGCATTTTCGCCGATTTCGGATCTTTTGTTGATATTTACGGGTAACTCGAGATGGTTGGATATCAAGTGGAGTATCCTGTGATAAGCTTAAGCAATCTCGAATATGTTCAATGATCCCTTTCGGGATGGAGCTCCCCTTTGGGAAGTACCCCAATTTCTGAAACGCTTTCAGCAGCACCATAGCCTTCAGCAAAAATTCTGATCCCCGCGCAAAGGAATAAACAAATTGGATTTCCTCTATTGTTGGAGTATAGATTTGATGTAGTTCTTTTTTCGTTAGGTTTCGTTTAAATCGAGGATACGCTGTTCTCTCAATCGATGCCATAACATAACTCCCTTGATTTTTTCTAAGATATTTTGAACGTTTATTTTTGTAAATATCGGTAAAGAGTGGCCCTACTAATTCCAGTCATTTCAACAATTTCCTTCACACTATATTGCTCGGTATTATAAAGTTTGATTGCTTTTGTAATCTCTCTTGAATTAACTTTTGGTCGTCCTCCTTGCCTACCACGCGCTCTGGCACTTTTTAATCCCTCTTTGGTCCGTTCAACAATTAAGTCACGTTCAAATTGACTAAATGCTTGGAACACTGTCATCATTAATCTTCCTTGTGGTGTTGATGTGTCGAAGTTTTCTTTTAAACTGATTAATTTTACATCGTGTTCTCAAAATAATTGACTAAATCAATTAAATCTTTCGTACTTCTACCTAAACGTGAAAAACTCTCAACTACTACAATATCACCCGGTCTTAATTTATCCTTCAGCCGGCCTAGTTCAGGGCGATCAGCCTTTGTTCCTGTCATTTTTTCAGTCAATATTTCATTGCAATTATGTTTTTCCAATAAATCAAGTTGTCGAGCTAATTCTTGTTGCCGGGTACTTACCCGAGCGTAACCATAAACATATGAACTCATTTAAAATCATTCACCTCTATGTAAAATAGTATCATAAACGGTGGTAATAGATATATAGATTTTAAGTAATGTTTTGAAACATCGAAAGGTTATTAAATCGAACAAAATTTGTTCAAAATAAAAAATCTCAAAAACAATCGTTTTTGAGATTTTATTATTGTCACATCTAAAATTTAAATTTCCATTAATTAATAGGCCCTGCTATCTTAAAACATTTAATCCACTAACATTTAACCGTAAGTTTTATATGTAAAATTTCGCAAATCCATTATGTTTAGTTTAACATAAAATTCCACAAAAACTTCAATTAAACGGTTCGGTTTTCCCAAATTTTCTTGAAAAAACCTTCCAAATTAACTTGAGAACAATTTAGACAAGGAATATAATGATAGTGATCTCATTATTTATGATTTAATATCATAATATGAGATATACTAAAATTAATTTTTCCTACCTCAGTGTTGGACGGTTAAAAATGGAGGGCCAGAAAATGAGAAAAGAAAAAGATTCTCTTGGCGAAATGGATCTGGAAGATGAAAGGTATTATGGAATCCAGACGGAGAGAGCTCGTACCAACTTTCCTGTTTCGGGCATTAAGGAAAGTACTTATCCAAAAGTCATTCATGCCGTTACTTGCATTAAAAAGGCGGCTGCGATGGCGAATCATCAAATTGGCCGGCTAGACGCTGAAACAGCCAAGGCAATTGGGAGAGCGGCAGACGAAATTTTGGAAGGAAAAATGGATGACCAATTTCCGGTTGATATTTTTCAAGGAGGGGGCGGGACTTCGTTAAATATGAATGTAAATGAAGTCATTGCCAACAGGGCCAATGAATGGCTAACCGGAGAAAAAGGCTATACCAGCGTCCATCCGAATACCCATGTGAACATGGCACAATCAACAAACGACGTCATACCCAGTGCGATACATATAGCTTGTTATGATTATATAGAGGATCTAATTCCAATCTTGGAGCAGTTAGAACGAATATTGGAAAGGAAAATCAAAGAGTTTGAGCATGTGGTCAAAATTGGCAGAACCTGCATGCAGGATGCTGTACCGATCACATTAGGACAGGAATTCAGCGGGTATAAAGGATTTGTTGAAAGGAATATCCTTGAGTTAAGAGAGGTTCAAAAACATTGCTTGTCCCTGCCACTGGGAGGAACAGCCATTGGAACGGGAATTGGCGTTTATCCGGGTTATGTAGAAGCAGTTTATGAGCATTTATCATCAATCACGGGCGTTCCTTTTCATCAAGACAGAAATCTTTTTGACGGGATGCAAAATGGTGATTTTTACTTAAAAGTGTCAGCTGTCTTGAGAGGGTTAGCCTCGGGATTATCAAAAATGGCCTCTGATCTTCGTCTGCTATCATCGGGACCGCGCGCGGGTCTTTCCGAAATTTCTCTTCCGGCCGTCCAGCCGGGTTCATCGATCATGCCGGGAAAAATCAATCCCGTCATCCCGGAGATGGTGATGCAGATCTGTTTCCAAGTATACGGAAATGATACGGCTATCATGCTGGCTGCGGACCGCGGCGAATTAGATTTAAATGTGTGGGAACCGTTAATCATAAAGAATCTTTCCGAGTCGTTTGAATGGTTAACCAACGGAATTCGCATCTTTATTGAAAAATGTATCAAGGATATTAAAGCCAATGAAAAAATTTGTGAAGAAAATGCCCGTTCATCATTAGCTCTATCAACCGTCATTGCCGCTCTATTCGGCTATGAAAAAGCATCTGGTTTGGCAAAAGAAGCCTATATAAAAGGAAGCACCATTAAAGAAATCGTGGTAGAAAAAGGAATTCTGTCAGAGCAGGAGGCCCATTTGCTGCTTGACCCGTTCGTCTTAACGGAGCCGGAAAAAAGCAGCCAGTTATTTACCGATTATTTAGCCGGGCATAGGATGGAAAAATAGTCTTCCACCTGCCCCTTGAAAGAGGGGGGATAGTCTCAGTAAATGATACAATGAATTGAATTCAAATAGTGTTTAAGGAAAGGACCAATGTAATGTCAGAACTGTTAAATAAGGCCTTTACGTTATTATCCCTATTAAAGCCGCGTGAGGGAAAAAAAGAATGGGGAGCAGCGGAATTAGCCCGTCTGGCAGGCTTTAATCCGGCAACCACCCACCGTATTTTGCAGGACTTGCAGCAGTATGGTTTTGTCAGTCAAAATCAGGAAAGCAAAAAGTTTTTCCTCGGACCGGCTTTGATTGAATTGGGTTTTCAAGCCCAATCGCTTTATTCCATCAAAGATGTGGCGCGCCCCTTCATGGAGGAGATACAGAATAAGACAGGGGAATCGGTCTATTTGAATATTTTGGTTCATTCATACGAAGCTATGCTGATTGATTCTGTTGACAGCGACCATCAGTTGAGAGTATATGAACCCATTGGCCTGCGGCTTCCGCTTCATATCGCTGCCACCAGGAGAGCGATTCTTGCTTTTATGGAGCCGGGTGAGCAGGAAGCGTATCTTAGTCACTTCAAAATTGAATTAAGAACCCCCAAAACGATACACAGCAAAGAGGCTTTGGTTGAAGAGTTAAGTCTGATCCGTGAGCGAGGTTATGCCGTTAGCTTTGGGGAAACAACCTTAGGTACAGCAGGCGTGGCAGTCCCTATTTTGGGGCCACGGGGTGTAGAAGGCTCCCTCGGAATAGCCACTCCGGAAGTTCGGCTTAACGATGAAAAAATTGCCGAGTACGCAGAATTGCTAAAATGTAAGGCGAAATCGATTGGAGCTTTAATCGGCGGGAGTTGATACCCTTTAAATATCTTTTGAATTATTGATATAATTAAAATTAATGAAATGTTATTCAGTAATTATATTTTCCTTAGGGATGATGGTATGGCAATGTCAAATGAAGAATTTCAAGAACTAAAAAATACAAAGGTTGCTTCATTCTTTTGTATTTTTTTTTGACTTTTCATTAGCCGAAAAAGAAATTCTAAAATAAAAGTGTTGATATATAATGATAAATGGTGGTATAATAATTTATTTGCTTAAAAATGTCCTATGTGTTATGCTTAATAAGGTTTCAAATTTGGAGGTGTTCAAATGTTTCATGTTGGTGATTCCATTGTTTATCCAATGCAGGGTGCCGGTGTGATTGAAGCAATAGAAGAAAAAGAAATTCTAGGTGAGAAACATCGGTATTATTTGATAAAAATGCCAATCAGGGACATGCAAGTAATGATTCCTACTGACAAAGTAAAAAAATCACGAATTCGCTTAGTTGCCGATATACCTACACTTGAACACGTATTGGACATTTTTCAATACGGGCAAACAGATACAACACTCTCAATGAAAGAAAGATACAAGATTAATACAGAAAAGTTGAGAACAGGCAATATTCAGGAGGGTGCGGAAGTTGTCCGTGATTTAATGCGCTTAAACAAAAAGAAAACTCTCAATTCAAGCGAAAAGCAAATGCTTGAGAGTGCACGGAAGATTTTCATTAGTGAACTAAGCATCATTAGAGGGATCACTGAAAATCAGGCAATAGATTTATTAAATAAAAAGGTTGGATGAGTGCCTTTTTAAAATATCCTAAAATGCTTTATTGTTAAAAAATTTTTGGTAACATCAACAATCAATATGTCAGTATGCATCCGAATAAATGGGTGCTTTTTTATTAGGAGAGAAACATATTTAAAAATAAATCATCATATTATGAACTTTGTTTATGATAATCGTGTAAACAGGGTCTTTCCTAATTAGCTTGTAAAAATTAATAAATATGTGCATTCTAACAAGAGGTTAAGTCCAATATAAAAAAGAGTAAACAAATAAAAGGGGATTGAGGTATGACTACATTTCAGGAAATGGGCATTAGTGAACCCATTCAACGAGCGATTACGGATATGGGGTTTGAAGAAGCATCTCCTATTCAAGAAAAAGCCATCCCCATTGCTTTGGCAGGGAAGGACATTATTGGTCAGGCACAAACAGGTACAGGTAAGACAGCTGCCTTCGCCATACCTATCTTGGAGAAAGTGGATACGAGTAAAAAATTTGTTCAGGCGATTGCCATCGCCCCGACAAGAGAATTAGCGATTCAGGTTTCAGAAGAGATCAATCGGCTTGCGAAATACATGGGCATATCCTCACTTCCTATTTATGGAGGACAGTCTATAGATCGCCAAATTAAAGCATTAAAAAAGGTCCCACACATTATTACGGGAACACCTGGGAGACTTTTGGATCACATTCAACGTAAAACATTGAAGTTAGATCGCATCTCAGCGGTGGTATTGGATGAAGCTGATGAAATGTTAGATATGGGTTTTCTGGAGGATATCGAACGAATCCTCAAAGAGACCCCTGATGAAAAACAAACTTTGCTATTCTCTGCAACCATGCCCAAACTGATTCAAAATCTTGCTGAAAGGTTTATGAACAATCCGGAGTTAATAAAGATTAAAGCGAAGGAAGTTACCTCTCCAACAGTTAAGCAAATTTATTATGAGGTTAAAGAACGGGATAAATTTGAAGTCCTTTGCCGTCTACTAGACGTGGATAATCCAGAATTAGCCGTAATTTTTGGAAGAACAAAAAGACGCGTGGATGAATTAAGTGATGCCTTGAATAAAAGAGGGTATCTTGCCGATGGGTTGCACGGAGATTTAAATCAACGACAGCGAGATGTGGTGATGAATAAATTTCGTGAGGGAAACATTGATATTTTAGTGGCAACCGATGTGGCTGCAAGAGGAATTGATGTATCGGGGGTTACCCACGTTTACAATTTTGACATCCCCCAAGACCCGGAAAGTTATGTTCACCGAATTGGCAGAACGGGGCGGGCAGGTAAGACAGGGTTAGCCATTACATTTGCTACACCGAGGGAAATCGGACAGATTCACAGTATTGAAAAAGCGTCAAAAGGGCATATCCAGCGCAAATCCATACCGACTATAGCAGAGGCAAGGGAGTCAATACAGAGAGCCGCAATCGAAAGAATGATTCAATTGGTTGAAGAGGCGGATTACAAACAGTTTAAACAAGCAGCAAGTGAATTGCTCGAACAATACGACTCGATCGCGTTAGTTTCCATTGCCTTGAAATTGTTGTCGAAGGAACAGAAGGATATTCCTGTGGAGCTAACTTCCGAGGCACCGAGATATGCCAATAAGTCTAAAGGAAAAGGACAAGAAAAACAAAGGAGAAACTATAAGGGGAATAGGGAATTTGGCGTAAAAGGAGGCAATGGTAAACGTAAAAAAACTTCCAAGTCCTCACGAAAAAAAGAAAGAATACCTTTATCTGGAAAAAATAAGTAGGATATTCTGTATCTCATCGCTCTTTTTTTGTACTCGTACCCCAAATTCAACAGTTAATAGTAAACATCCTTGCAAAAACATTCAAAAAATGCTATTCTTTAGAAGAATTATTTTTGTTCGGTGTAAGGGATAGTATCAGTTAAGCTTTTCGTCTTGATCATCACTGAGAGCAAGGATAGTATTAAATTGTGTTTATTTACACATTAGGAGGCAACACAAATGGAAAAAGGTAAAGTAAAATGGTTCAACAGCGAAAAAGGCTTCGGATTCATCGAACGTGAAGGTGGAGACGATGTATTTGTTCATTTCTCAGCGATCCAAGGCGAAGGGTATAAAACTCTTGAAGAAGGTCAAGCAGTGACTTTTGACGTAGAGCAAGGCCAACGTGGTCCCCAAGCTTCAAACGTTCACAAAGCTTAATGATAAGAACAAATATTAAAAGACTCTTTTAGAGTCTTTTTTTATTGAGCTAAAAAATGAAGAGGAATACAAAAAACCGCATTATGCGGTTTGAAGTCAGTAATGCGAAAACCTTTTTGTCAACTTACTCTTCATCATGGTCTATGGGTTCCGTCATTTGTTCTTTGGTTGGCTCACCATATAGCTGGTTGATTTCTTTCACTAAGTGATCTAAAAATTCATCAGATAAAATGGGATTCTTTTCTTTGAACATGCTATCCTCCTTTGGCACGAGTGAAATGATCTATCCACGTATCTAACCTTTCCGTTCATTCTCGGTTTTAATCATTTTAAAAAAATATTTACATTTTCTGAACATGGGAGTAAGATAATCACAGTTTCAATTTTCTTAAATCGCTGAAACCATTAGGTACGGGGGAACCATTTTTGTGGGTTGTGACTGACCCTAGGGGTGAATCCTTTCATGGTAGGGCTACTCAAAGGTCCGAATCCGACAGCTAACCTCGTAAGCGTTATATTGAGAAGGAAGGTGGAGCTTGTGACAATCGTAAATTGATGTGTCTACAGGTCTATTTCATTTGACTTGTAGGCACTTTTTTATTTCTCTCCTGTTAAGAGTCTATCCTTAACAAGGGCAAATATCTTATTGATACACATTTTATGGTGGTGAGGATTGAATGTTTACATCTATAAAAAGGCTTTTAATTGGACGGCCATTAAAATCCTATGAATTAGGGGAACAGAAACTAAACAAAACGAAGGCTTTAGCCATTCTTTCATCAGATGCCCTATCATCTGTGGCCTATGGCCCTGAGCAAATTTTGATCGTCTTATTTACGATCAGTTCAGCAGCATTTTGGTACTCCATTCCGATCGCAGTGGGTGTACTCATTCTTTTAACAGCCCTGATATTGTCTTATCGGCAAATTATCTTTGCTTATCCTCATGGCGGTGGGGCTTACGTCGTTTCAAAGAGCAATTTAGGTATCAATGCAGGTTTGGTTGCTGGAGGTTCCTTATTGGTGGACTATATCTTAACTGTTGCGGTAAGTGTGTCTTCCGGGACGGATGCAATCACATCTGCTTTTCCTGCTTTACATGGCTATAATGTGGAAATTGCCATTGTATTTGTCCTGTTTATCACCATTTTAAACTTAAGAGGAGTAACGGAGTCGGCTTCCGTATTAGCCTATCCTGTTTACTTATTTGTTTTTGCCTTGTTTATCTTAATTGGTGTAGGGATTTATAAGATTGCATCGGGAGGGGTTCCTCCGCATTTACACACGCCCATTGGCACACCAGTGGCAGGGATCAGTTTGTTTATCCTTTTAAGGGCGTTTGCATCAGGAAGTTCTGCCTTAACAGGGGTGGAAGCGATATCGAATGCCATCCCGAACTTTAAAGCCCCTGCTCCAAAAAATGCTGCGAAAACATTAATGGCAATGGGAGCGCTGCTAGCTATCCTGTTTTCTGGAATTGTGTTTTTAGCCTATTACTATGGAATTGCCCCAAGTGAAAAGGTGACCGTTGTTTCGCAAATTGCGGAAGATACCTTTGGGCGGAATTTTGTCTATTTCTTTATTCAAGGAACGACCGCGTTGATCTTAATTCTTGCTGCGAACACTGGATTTTCTGCTTTCCCGCTGTTGGCCGTTAATCTGGCGAAGGATAAGTTTATCCCAAGAATGTTTCTGATTAGAGGGGATCGATTAGGATATTCAAACGGCATTATCATACTAGGAATTTCCTCTATCCTTTTAATCATAGCTTTTCATGCAAAAACAGAGCATCTGATCCCGCTTTATGCCATTGGTGTCTTTTTGCCTTTCACTTTGTCCCAGTCCGGCATGATGGTGAAATGGTTGAGAGAAAAGCCGCAAGGGTGGGTTCCAAAATTTTTCATCAACACAACTGGTGCCTTGATTAGCTTTACCGTCACGATTATTTTCTTGGTAACAAAATTCACGCAGGTATGGCCCATCTTAATTTTCTTACCTGCCATTGTTTACCACTTTCATCGAATTAGAAAGCATTATGAAGCGGTTGGAGACCAGCTTAGCCTTAAAACGTGCGAACCATCTTTCCCTATTGAGGGTAATGTGATGATCGTACCTGTTGCTGGGATGACGCATGTTGTCGAGAATACCTTAAATTATGTTAAATCCCTTTCTCCTGACCAAATTATTGCGGTCTATGTATCATTTGACAGAGACGATGAGAAACAGTTTGAAGAGAGATGGAAGAAATGGCAGCCTGACGTAAGACTGGTGACACTGTACTCTTATTACCGCAGTATTATCAACCCGCTGACGAAATTTGTTGATACCGTGGAGCATAAAGCAAGGGAAGGAAATTACCGGGTAACGGTGGTCATTCCCCAATTTATTCCTAAGAAAGGCTGGCAAAATATTCTTCACAACCAATCAAGCTTACTGATTCGGACATTCCTGCTGTATCGGAGAAATGTAGTCGTTACAACGGTTCCGTACCACTTGAAAAAATAAGAAACAACATATGTTTATGCATTATGTTAACAAAAGAGCAGGCTGATTGAAGAAGGAATTTGTTTTTATATGGATTACAGATCCAGAAGGTAGACTGGTTGAACTATGGGAGAAATAACCGGTTGTAATGATTCATATTTGGGGCTCCACCAACAAAAAGCGGAAAACATACGCTAAGCAAATTTCGACATACAGAAAGCCGATTTTTCCTACGCTAAGGATTCATCGGCTTAATTTTATTCGATAAGAGAATTAGGGTGTAAAGAATTTAAGATACATTAGTGGCTTCCCTCAATTCTTTGAACTTACATACGCAGCATCCCTCGTGGATTTTAACGTGCGAAAATAACTTTGTTGAGGACCCTTATTAGTTACTGTTATCGAAAAACCTATCTACCGTCCTTCCACTGTTCGTAATATTCACCTTTACATTGATTTTCTGAAGCGATGAACCATCTAAAGGAACCTTGCCAGATTGTCCAAGTCTTTGCCATTCCGGCAGTTGTTTTCGATAAAGGGAATCCAGCAGATTAAGAACATCCGTGTTCTGCTTGAGCCCTTCCATATATGTCTGCCTAATCTCTTCACGGATCAACTTTTCAGATTTGCTTTTTAATAATGACTCGGAGGCTCCCTTTCCTATTTCAATAATGTTGCCTTTTACTCTAATAGTAAGGTTGAAATAAATCTTACCGTTACGAACTACCGGAACAATCTCATGTTTTGGATGCTCGAATATTATACTGGCAACAGGCTGTTTTTCCGAACCTATTACAAGCGGGGCACGGGCCGTTCTCCGTTCGATCCAGCGGAGCCCCTTCGCTTTTGTCCTAGGTAGCCAACCGTTCCACTTTCCATTTTTAATGAGTCCATAACCTTCTACTTCAAGAGCACTATACTCCTGCTTTTTGTCAACCCAATATCCCTTAACTGTGTTGATCATGGGAAGCAACGGGGTTTTAGCATGTTCCTTCATCTCGGCAATGAGCCGGTATAACTGTTTGGGAAGTATAAAAGAACTTTGTTTATATGCATCACCTGGATCACCAAGTTGTGAATAGACAGGCGAAGCTTCCAAAATGGGCGAGGCAAGAAGTATATCTTTGACCGGTGCCCGGGTTCCGAATATCCACAGCGTATACCGGAATTCGTTAAAACGAGTTAATAGGTCTATGCCTTCATGGATGCCAAGCTTCAATACTGATTCACTTAGGATCACGGTATTAAGATGGCCCCAATAAATTCTTCGTTGTGAAGTTTTATACAAATTATGAAGAGCTGCCTCGATAGTATTTCCTTGCCCTTTTCCTACCCAAGCTCCTTCTGTAGTCTCACTTTTCCCTCCGCTGCTTTCCTGTTTACCCAATGTAGAAAAATCCAAAATTTGCACATAAACATTATATTTTCCATCCAAATAGTCGATTCCCACTGCATGTGCATAAAACATATGTTCCACTTCCTTGGCATTCCAACAACCCGATAGAAGGGGAAGAAACAAAATAGCAAATATTGCTTTTCTCCAATCATTTCTTTTCATTTATTTCTGATCCCTTCTTCTTGTTGTATCGACGGTGTTCAGCATTTTCGGACGCTTTTTCATATAGACAGCCGGAGCACGAAATACTGCATGAACAATATCACGAAAGGAAATGGGGGAAATGGGGGAAAGGTAAGGAACCCCGAAAGAACGCAGATTGGCAAGGCTAATCAGAATTACGATAACGGAAAGGAGAAGTCCGAATATCCCTAAAAAAGAAGTGACGATTAGGATTAAAATCCTAAGAATACTTACGGCTCCGATCAAAGACTGATTCACAAGAGTATCCGTGGCCACTGCAGTTGTCGCAATTACTACCAATAACGTTGGGCTCGTGAGCCCTGCGCGAATGGCGGCGTCTCCAATGATCAAACCGCCCACTACGGCAAGCGTTTGCCCGATAACACTTGGAAGGCGAACCCCCGCTTCCTTAAACAGTTCGAAGGCAAGTAACATGAAAATGCCTTCTATAGGAGTGGGAAGTGGCACCCCTTTTCTTGACATTACAATGGTGGCCAGCAGTGTCAAGGGAAGTTGATCCTGATGATATGTAGCGATACCGATAAAAAAACCCGGCAGGAATAAGGCGATGCACAAGCCTAGTGCTCTTAAAAATCTACTGAATGCAACACCTGAATATGGATTATGAAGATCCTCAGCAGACTTAAATAGGAACGTTAAATTGACCGGAGCAATGATTGCTGTTGGAACACCGTCAAGAAGAATGGCAAAGCGACCTCGCAGTAAGGCGGAGACCAAATAATCCGGCCGGCCTGTGTAATCGAAAAGCGGAAACAAACTCCATTTTGATTCGGCCAGCCATTCCTCCAGTTCATTGCAGCTATATATAGCATCCATGTCAATTTCAGAAAGCCGATATTTAACTTCTTCCACTACTTCTGGACGAATGACATCCTTTATATATAGGAGCCCTGCCTTCGTTTGGCTGCGCTTCCCTAATGTATATTGTTCATAAGACATAGAATGGGTCCGTAATCTTTTCCGAACCAACGCAACGTTTGCGGAAAGATCTTCAATAAACCCGTCTCTTGGCCCGCGTATGGAAACCTCCGTATTAGTCTCCTCAGGTTTTCTGTTGGGGGGGTTTGAAATGTTGAGGGTAAAAGCGGATGCCAGCCCATCAAAAAACAAGATCATTTCCCCGTTAAAGACTTTCTGTTCAAGGTTATTCAGCAGCACTTCCTTTTGTAACGAGGATATGGACCACTGAGAGAGCAGCGCATCTTCATTTAAAAACTGGGACCCAATCTCATCAAGACATTTGCTTAAGCTTGGAATGATGGTTTCATTAACCCGTTTCGTATCGGATAACCCTTCACAATAGATCATCAGGACGCAAACCACCGGTCCCTCGTGAAAGCTTATTTTCTCAACTTTAACATCTTGGCAATCTTTGAAAGTTTCCTTAGCCCATGTCTCATTTTTCACCAAAGAGGAATCCACATATTGGGGTTTCGCTCCGGCAGACGATTCCTGATTACTTTTTGCTTGTTGTTCCTTTTGAAAAAGGTTAGTGATAAACTGCCAAGTTTTCATGACTCCACCTTCTTTTTTGTTTGTATCCATGCTGTTGAGGCAAGTAAAGCAGATAAGAGTAAAATTAATAGCAGTATATAAGGCAGGTATACCTTCGATAACAATATCATGAACGTTTTATCGCTAATGGGGACTTGGGATATCGCAATCAGAAGAACAAACAACACAATCAAGTAACCGGTTCGTTTTTTACTCTTCGGTATGTTCAAAAGTTCCGGGATTAAAAACATTCCGAACGATACCCTTATAAAAGATCCGACGATCCATTGATAAATAGATAAAAAGTCAACATGTTCAATAAAATGTTTGAACGTGACCAACCTCCATTGTTCAAATGCTGGAAAACGCATTCTTGCAGCTTCATACGGCCCAAAAATCGCAATCGCCCCTGTTAGAGGACCAAGTGTCAATTCCACCAACATCATTCCTGTTATTAGAAGGGGAAAAAACCTTATTTTTGATTGAATTCGATGCTGCATAAAAACAAAATAGAATATTCCAACAAACCCTGACCCTGCGTACATCATTCCTTTTAGGACAGATTCAGATCCGTGCTCAAAAAGAGGAAACAGCATGGAATAATCTTTATGGGGAAAATTTGAAGCCATAACAATGAAGCCAAACACGATTACAAGGGGAAGCAGTATCCCATTCACAATCGCAATGGAACGCAATCCAGAATGAACAATATAAAAGGAGACCAACGAAAAACAGAAAACAAGGACCAAATTTGGTGTGTTAGGCAGGTATGTAATATTAGTCCAGTAGGTAACATCCCGAATAGTCGTGGCACACATGAGAAACATTTCTATAAGGATAATCAGGATAATTAAATAGGCAAATATAGGCCCTAAAAGTTGCTTTAGCCAAAGGAAAAGGTGCTGCTGTCCGCTTCCCTTCATGATGAAAAAAATGAGTGGAATCCAAGCTAGCAACAAAATCCCCGAGAACAACACAGAAATCCACGAATCCCGTCCTGCTGTTTGAAGCAATATTGGAATGACGATTACGTGATCTAGTATTCCTATGGCGGTAATTATGATCATAGAGGCTTGAAGGATACTAATCGTTTCAGTCTTTTTCATACCACGAACTCCCTTAAAAAACAGGAAATTTTTTAACTACCGATAACGCTTGATTATGAACAAAAATACCCTTCGGTTAAGTTTAACCTGGGAGGAAATGGGCATTTTCTACTTTTTAAGAACACCTTAACTTAAGACGGTTTAGTTTGAATAATGAATGCAATCCGTTAAATCAGGGCCGGAGAACATGATTCCATCATGCCACCGGAGAACAGACCAATATCACCTGCTTAAAATTAAAAAAATAAATAAATACGTTAAAAATATTAATATAAAAATAAATAAAATTAAAATTATTTATTTACATATTAATTTTATTGAATTATAATCAAATTAAATTAAACTACAGAAAGGATTTGATTATGACCTATCCAGTGATTACAAATTGTCCGGTATGCAGTCATAAGTTGAAGGTTACGAAGCTGCGCTGCGAACACTGTAGCACAACAATTGAAAATGAGTTTGAAATGTCGAAATTAGCATCGCTGTCCAAGGATCAGCTGGACTTTGTCGAAGTATTTTTAGTATGCAGAGGAAACATCAAAGAAGTTGAAAAAGAACTTGGGATTTCATATCCAACGGTTCGTGGCAAGCTAACAGATATTATCACATCATTAGGCTATGAGCCAAAAAAGAAAAATGAAGTGGATGAGAAAAAGATTGTTGCTATGCTGGAAAATGAAGAGATCACTCCGGAAGAAGCAATTAAGCTTCTAAAAGACGAAGGAGGAGGAGAATGACATGAAAGAAGAAATTGCAAAGGTTTTGGCCATGGTACAGGAAGGTAAAATTGATGCAGAAAAGGGCTCAGAGCTAATTGAAGTCTTGAAGGAAAAGGAAGAAAGCGGCAATATACTTACAAAAAAAACGAATTTCTCAAAGGATGACGGGCCGCGGACATCGAAATATTTGGACAAAATGCTAAAGATCCGTGTTGAGTCATCAGAAAATGACAATGTTAAGATCAATTTGCCAATCAAACTTGTCAAGGTTGTTCTCATGGCCGGACACAGCATTGCCTCAAGTATACCCGAGTCAGAGAAATATTTGAAGGATATTGATATTAACATGATTCTTGAAGCGATTGAAAACGAACTGGATGGTCAAATTGTTGACATTAAAGCGGCAAATGGCGATACTGTTTCAGTCATCATCGAATAGAGGACGCAGATGCTGCATGTTAGAGTAAAATCAAAAGATGTAAGTTTCTCAGTTCCTATTCCATCTATGATTTTGAATTTAGGCATTTCCATTCTTTGTTCAAAAATGCTGCAGCAGCATGTGAACGAATGGTCAAAGGCATATATCGAAAAAAGTAAAATCCCTTTTGTCATCCCCCCACTTGATAAATCGGCTTTAAAAAGGATCGTCGATGAACTTAAAAATCATAAAGGGATTGTGTTGGTCGATATTAAAGCAAAGGATGGAACTGAAGTCAAGATCAGGCTTTAGTTCCAATTTTCAAAACTTGTCCTATTATTTAAAATTTGTTAGCAAACATGTCGAAAAATACTTTGGTATCTAACCAACGGATCAAAACGCTGGTAAATCAATATTTATAGTGAGAGGAAGAAGTATGAGCAATCCCGGAAACTTCTGTAAAAAGGTAAAAAGATTCTTTAAAGCCAAGGAAGTGAATAATTATTAATATGACGGAAGGAAGTACACAACGATGGATTTCGAAACAGTGATGCAGGAGCTCAAAGCCCTCGGCAAGGAACGAACGAAAAGAATGTACATATCCAATGGTGCACATGAGCCGCTTTTTGGTGTGGCTACAGGTGCTATGAAACCAATCGCAAAGAAAATAAAAATAAATCAACCTTTAGCGGAAGAGCTTTATGCCACAGGTAACTATGATGCCATGTACTTTGCAGGCATTATTGCAGACCCTAAAGCCATGTCTGAGTCGGATTTTGATCGTTGGATGGATGGAGCGTATTTTTATATGCTGTCTGATTATGTAGTGGCCGTCACGTTATCGGAGTCAGATATTGCACAAGACGTCGCTGATAAATGGATTGCAAGCCATGATGAACTGAGAATGTCAGCGGGCTGGAGCTGCTACTGCTGGCTATTAGGGAATCGCCCAGATCATGAATTTTCCGAAAGCAAGATTTCTACTATGCTTGATAGGGTGAAAAATACGATTCATGATTCGCCAGAACGAACAAAGTCCTCGATGAATAACTTTCTATACACCGTGGGAATTTCCTATTTGCCGCTACATGAAAAGGCAGTTAAGACCGCGAAGGAAGTAGGTACAGTAGAAGTCAAACGGGACAAGAAAAAACCCAGCCTTCTAAATGCTTACACAAGTATTCAAAAAGAAAAGGATAGAGGGAGGCTTGGTTTTAAGCGAAAGTATGTTAGATGCTAAAATCAGCTGGGCATCAGCGAGTTCGATAAACATAATCTGACGATCGATTTGGTTTGGACCCCTTCTATATCTGCTCACTAGTCCGCAAATGACGCAAATTATCATCTATAAAATGACAAAAGTAAACAGGCAAGTCAGAATATTTTGAAACCCAACCTCTTATTTTTCGTCTAAAAATGAAGAGGAGGTTATTTACAAATTGATTGTTATAAAAAGGTTTTCAGTATTTTTATTTCTGATTGGGATTTCACTGTTAATGGGCTGCACATCAAAAGAAACAGAAAAGGATATGAAGTTACCAGAAGGGATTCCTGATTTTGTTCAAGAAAGTGATTTTAAGGGGATTAATTGGGATAAAAAGGCAATTGCTTTAAAAAACAATATAATCGGGAATAAAAATAAATCAGGTGTCATTGGTGCGGATATGCCAAGTTTAAGCCCACAAAAATGGATGTGGCATTTGTGGGGCATTGAAAGTCCTAAAAATTTAACGGTTGTAGGATATCATAAAGAAACAAAAACCGTCCATCAAATATTAAAAACAGGTTGGACAATTGAACTTGGCGGTCCAAATAATGGAGCAGATGCCCACGCACCATCCAATGTCAAGATTCCAAAGCCAGGAGAATGGGCGATCCTGCTTTATACGGATGAAAAACTTTTTGATATATTAGTTTACGAAATCAATGAATAAATGACTAAAATACCCCCTAGACTTATATAGTTTAGGGGACAATTTTTTAATTAAGATAATACGGTTGGCCTTTAGTAAGGTCCAGGTTAACTATTTCGTGTATAGATAATAATCCTGGGCCTGGTAGCTCTTAAACCCGCAAGATTCATAGAGTCTTAGGGCGTGGGCGTTCTTGGCTTCGACTTCGAGGAAAATTGACAGTCCTTTTTGCTGTTCCATTTTTACCACTTTAGATAGGGCCTTTCTGCCGATACCTTTTCCTTGGAGTTCGGGATAAACAGCAAATCCATAGATCCATGCTTCCCCATTCAATTCGGAGACGCGCATTTTACCGGCTGTTTTTCCATTTGCTTCAATGATCAGCCTTTGGTCACTGCTGTATTCCCTGATCATGTCGGCAAAATCCCGAGCTTGTTGCTCGCTAAAGCCAAAGCTGTGGATATCGAGTTGGATTTCGGCTTCCTCATCTTCCTTTGTTACCGCTGGTCTTACGGTAATGCCCTCATCCTCGACTAACTTTGTCGGATGCCATTTCATTTGATATTCGGCAAACGAAAAAGAGCAGGGAATGGTCTTTAAAAACTCTTGGGCAGAAAATGAACTTTTTGGAGCATTTAATAAAATGGTTTCAGCCTGATGTTTCTTCGCCTCGTCAATTCCCATTTTCAGCAGACGTGAAAAGATGCCCCTTCGGCGGTAGTTCGGATGGACCATGCCGCAAAGCTCAATTTTTTTACCAAAACCATAGCTTCCTAGAAAGCCGACAAGCTGGCCGTTTTCAAAATGGAAGAAATCCTCTTGGCGGTTCCCGGTTCGGTTTTCGAGCATGTCGAAATTCAGCTTTAACTGAAATCCACCGTCCTGTTCACAAACCTGTTGCAGTGCTTTAATATCTGCTAACTCTTTCTTTGTCAGCAATCACTTCACCCCTTTGTCAATTAGAGCACGGGACTGTCTTAAATCAGGAAAATCTAAGACAGTCTTTTCGAAAATTAAACTTGTACGATGGTTCTGCCAATTGCTTCGCCTTTTAGAAGAGTAGGGAGGACCTCTGGGAGTTGTTCCAATCTGATTTCCTGCTGGATCAGCGCTTCTAAATGGATTGGTTTAAAATCAGTTGCCAGGCGCTCCCAGATTTTTAGCCGCGTCTCCATTGGACAATAGACGGAGTCAATCCCAAGTAAATTGACGCCTCTTAGGATGAATGGAAAGACAGTCGTCGGAACCTTTGTTCCCCCGGTCAAGCCGCTTACCGCTACCGACCCGCCATATTGGATTTGGCTTAACATGGCTGCTAACTGCTCACCGCCAACAGGGTCGACAGCAGCTGCCCATTTTTGTTTCCCTAATGATCTTATTTTTCCATCAAAAACATCTTCGCGAGGAACGATCGTGTTGGCTCCTAGTTTTTTCAAAAAGTCATGCTGCGAGCTTTTGCCAGTACTGGCGACGACCTTGTATCCGAGTTTTGCAAGTATCGAAACGGCAAAACTGCCGACGCCGCCAGTTGCTCCGGTAACGAGGACCGGTCCTTTTTCTGGCGAAACATGATTTTCGATCAATCGCTGCACGGATAAGGCGGCCGTAAATCCGGCAGTTCCGATCGTCATCGCTTCTTTCAGGGATAGCTCCTTAGGAAGGGGGACAACCCATTCTGCCGGGATTCGTGCATATTCACTGTAACCGCCGAAATGGGAAACCCCGATTTCATAGCTCGTTGCAATGACTTCGTCGCCTTCCTTAAAACGGGGGTCGGTTGACGAAACAACAGCACCGGCCAAGTCAATTCCCGGAATCATCGGATAGGTTCTGACAATGTTACCATCAGGGATCGCTGTAAGACTGTCTTTATAATTCACCCCGGAATAGTGGACACGGATGACAACGTCTCCTTCCGGTAAGTCATTCAATGTAAGGTGGTTTTGGATCTCTACTGAAAATAGATCGTCCTGTTTATTGACGATCAATGCTTTAAAAGGCTGCGCCATGGTTATTCCTCCTTGAATCCTAGAAGAAAGTTCTCTCCTCTAGATAAAAAATTTCCTTTGTTCATTATATCGTGTTGGTGGTACGAAAAAATAGTCAAACCTGCGACAATTTAATGACTTGAAATTTTTCCACCATTAACAGGTGCATGTCCAAGCAAAATTATTAAATGGACATATTTTGTCTATATATACGGCAGGTTGAAGGGGGGTAACAGAATGAGCAAGACAGAAGGTACAGGAAATAGCTTTGCTTTAATTGTCGTTCTGTTCATCTTATTAATTATTGTTGGGGCAGCCTATGTAAACCAAGGCGGTGGAGGAGGAGATCCAGTATTCATTGGTTTCTTTCCATTCTTCCCGTTCTTCTTTTGGTAGTCGTATCGGTAGACAAAAATGTCAATCTCTTAAAAACTCGTTTCTGGTGGTGGCCCGACATTGTTCGGGTTCGCCAGCAATACATACGTTAACCAGCTATAAAATTTTTAGCGAAAAATGGCCTTATAGTAACTTCGCGCCTAAATACAGAAAACGATTTCAAATTGGATATAGGGAGCCGCTTTTTGCAGATTTGCTTGTTTTTAGTACTAAACTTATTTTTTTCACAAGACTATAAAAATAAGTTTACCAATATGTTAATGGAACATTATAATAAAATAATGATATAATCAAAGTTGTAGAATTCTTTAGGGAGTGAAGGAAATGGATTACGGACTTTTCGTTCTTTTAGGTTTGTTTTTAGCCGCCATGGTCGCGTCTTCGGTCATGTTTAGTAAAATGATGAAGGAATAGCCCGTACATATTCTGTTTTGAAGTATGGGCATATGAGTAATATTTTTGTGCATACAAGTCAAAAGGGCCCCCTGTGGGCCCTTTTGGTTATAAAGTCTATTCTTTTAATACTCGCTTTGCTCCGGCATAGCGATCGTTCCAGTACTTTGTGTTAATGGACTGATATTTCACACCTGATGCAGTTGCAACCAAGAATTGACCGTTTCCGTCATAAATCCCAACACAGGTTAAATCTTTCCCATTTGTTTTGAAAAAGACTAAATCGCCTTGTTTTAATTTCGCCTTTTGTACTTTTTTTCCTAATTTGAATTGTCCCTTTGAAGAACGCGGCAATTTGATCTTGGCAGCCGATGTTTTGAACACATACTGCGTGTAGCCTGAGGCATCGAACCCGGTTCTAGGGTTGTTGCCGCCCCATTTAAATTTTGCGCCAAGTGAACGTTTCCCAACTTCCACTACTTCCTGCCCCCAAGAAACTGATGCTTCCGCTTTAAAAAGCGGCGTAAATATCAGTGTAATTCCAACAAGCACCGACGTTAAAAGCAGCAAAAGATTCTTTGGCAAACGGACTGACATTGACATGAAAATTCCTCCATTTTAGTAATTTTATTATGCGCACAAATAGATAGACGTTAGAGGATTCATTTAGTTTCAAAAACATGGAAGATTTTTGTGCAATTTATTTACCTTGAAAAAAATGCTATAAAAATACCTAAAATGAGAGTATTGACTTATTCACGATTTATTCAAATCATGGATGTAGGTTAGTTTAAGCATGAAACTTGATGGAAAATAGAGTAACGCCTGTGGAGCGAAAGGGCATAGTCGAATATTTTGGATAATTTGCAAAAAATTACACACTCTATAAGTATTGGAGGTGTTTGAATGAAAAACTCAAAATTATTGTTAATAGCTATAGCGGTTATTCCTTGGTTAACCCTACCATTATTAGGTCGAAGGTCTTTCAGGACATTTTTTCCAGCCTCATTATTTATGTATATTTTTTCAAAAGTTGTGTCTGTAATCGGTGAAAGAAAAAAATGGTGGGGGCTTTATGAAGGAATACCGCCTTTAAATAGTATGGATTTTTTTATGTTTGGTCCTTATTTTATCACCAGTTTATGGATGTTAAAATGGTCTTATGGAAAGTTTTCTCGTTTTTTAATTTATAATGCTCTTCTTCATATAGTGTACATTTTCTTAGGATTAAAATATATGAAGCGGTATAAAATACTAAATGTTAAATTATCTAAAATTCAATATCTGGGTTATCACTTTTCAAGAACACTCCTTTTATATGCATTTGAATTTATTAAGAGGAAGCTGAAAACAAGTACGCTATATATTTAAAGCTTTTTAATCCATTTTACTATTGTTTGTAATCATGGTATTAAACGTAACTAAACCAATCTTCGCTGGCAAAAGATCAAGCACCTCCAAAAGAAGGAAAACCAAAAACTGGAACCTAAGAAACGTGAGCGTAGAACCGATTTACGAACAAATTCACCAAATGGGGCATCAATCTGTTATTGCCTATAACAAGCGTATCTCGAATTGAATTTAGTCATTGCTCTTCACAATCGGGCGCTTTAATGAACTAACTCAAGCCTAATTTTTCACTTAAAGCATCGAGAAATTAGGTTTTTTGTATTTAGATTTCCTTAACGTTGTAAATCTGCATTTTCCTGACGGTATCCAAGAATAAATATATCCAACTTTGGAAAAATACTATAAATAATTCCTGAAGGTGGATGAAATGAACAATTACACAAATGATAACACCTCCAGAAGATATAAGGCCCATGTTAGTATTTTTGGAACAACACAACTGCATTTGAGAAATCCCTATATTATTGCTTGGTGGTCAGCAGCGTTTCCGGGATTTGGGCATATGTTGCTATCTAAATACCTTAGGGGGTATGCGTTGTTTATTTGGGAAGTGGTCGTTAATGTGAACGCTCATGTTAATGCTGCCATGATTTATTCCTTTCAAGGGAATATAGACATGGCAAAGGAAGTGTTAGATACAAATTGGCTGCTAATGTATATTCCTGTTTATCTTTTTGGTATTTGGGACAGTTATCGGACAACTGTTGATATGAATAAGGTCTATCTTTTAGCCGATCGAGAGGCACACCGTTTTAATGTATTTTCATTAGGAGCGTTAGAGATTAACTACCTGGATAAGCGAAATCCCGTCCTTTCAGTTATGTGGTCATTGTTTATTCCGGGTCTAGGGCAGCTGTATATTCATAGGATTCTAACAGCTATATTTGTGATCATTTGGTTAGTTGTATTTTATTATTATTCACATGTTCAAGAGGCAATCGGACTCTTGTTTTTGGGTAAAATCAAAGAAGCTACCTCCGTTTTAAAGCCGGAATGGCTTCTTTTTATCCCTTCACATTACGGTTTTGCTACTTATGACTCTTACATGAATACGGTCGAAAATAACAAGCTTTTCGAGGAAGAATTACGAAGCTATTTGATGGAAAATTATCAATCAAAAGGGTTCCAAATCCTAAAAGGACAAAAAGTGAAGTGATACATTTGCAGCTTTTTTCAACATTTGAAACAACCGAGCTTTTAGAAATGGCCATTTCAACCATAGAAAAGCGAGGAATTCCAAAGGAAAGTATATTTGCTGTTCCTTTGGATAACAGAAAAGATGACCGAAAAATTTTTGATACTCTGCATCGCTCAGATGGTACATCCCTTATCGATATAGGTATGGGTCTTGCTACGGCTTTATCGGTTATTGGAGCAAGTATCGGATTTAAACTATCCTGGGGTCCCATTTATTGGGGATTGATAGGGGCATTTGTTGGATTTGTGATTGGCTTTGCGATTCGCCTTTTTATCGAATTGGTTGTAAAGAAAAACAAGAGAGTGTTTAAAGGTAAAATCTCTGAAATCATTCTAATAGTTGAGTGCGAAGAATCACAGGCTGGATTAATTGAGGATATACTTTGGAGTCATTTGGCCTTAGGAGTAGCAAAAGTAAAATGATGAACCCACATTAGTTGAAGCGTATATAACAAAGATTGTATTGAATATGACAAAATTATAAAAATATAGGTTTAATTGTATTTGTTTGATAGGTTGGTGGTATTTGTACTTGTTTCCATTCATATATTTACAAGCTTTACATACATTTAGAATAAGTATGGAAAATGAAAACGAAACGAAAGCGGACAAGCTGCGCCAATTGTTCCTGTCACGATAAAACTAAATGAAGGGATTTAGAATGAGCGGATGGAAATCTTATCTGAAATGATCAGAACGTATAGTACTTTTTTTTCATTAGAAACATTCGAACAAGTCGTCACCAATCCAGCCAGCTGGGGAGTTATTGGGACGCTGATTATCCTCGAAGGGTTATTGTCCGCAGATAATGCTCTCGTTTTAGCTGTGATGGTCAAGCATCTGCCGCGCGAGCAGCGCAAGAAGGCCCTTTTCTATGGAATTTTCGGTGCCTATTTCTTTCGCATCGTCGCGATTGGGCTGGGGGTTACTCTGATCAATATCCCGTGGATCAAAATTGTCTGCGGCCACTATTTGCTGCTGATTGTCCTCCAAAACCTGTTCCTGAAAAGTGATGAGGATGATGTCATTGCCAAAAAGAAAATTGGCTTCTGGCGAACGGTTCTAACGGTCGAGCTGATGGATATTGCCTTTAGTATTGACAGCGTGATTGCCGCTTTTGGAGTTTCCAATCAGGTTTGGGTGTTGTTCCTTGGCGGTGTGCTGGGCATTTTAATGATGCGCGGCGTCGCCCAGATTTTCTTGAAATTGATTGAAAAAGTCCCAGAATTTGAAATCACCGGCTTTATCTTGATTGCGATTATTGGCGTAAAAATGATTGTCGCGGCATTTGGGTTCCACATGAGTCAAGTGCTGTTCTTTAGTATTTTAATCGCGATTTTCTTGGGGACATTCATTGTTCATGCACTTGGAGGAAAATCAGGGAATGAACCGACATAAAATATCAATGTGGCGGAAAGGTATTTCCGTCATTTTTATTTTAGAATAATAATTATTTGGAAACTCACGATAAAAAGATAATCATCATACCCACTTGTATTCTGAATCTTGAAACTATTCAAACGTTTGAAATTCAAAAAATATTATTGTAAGATATCTAAATATTCATTATAATACTATTTATTAGTTTTGAATCAGATCATGATTGGCAGTGATATTTTACTAGTGGGGGAGAAACTTCGTGAAAAATCTTTTGAAAAAATGGAATCAAATCAGTCTTGTGAAACAGATTATCGTCGGTTTGATAATTGGAATTACCTTGGCTTTAACGATTCCGAAAACAGCACAACCGATTGTCATATTTGGTTCTTTATTTGTCGGTGCATTGAAAGCTGTGGCGCCAATTTTGGTCCTGTTTTTAGTGATGTCGGCGATCGCCCAGCATAAAAGCGGTCACCAAACGAATATGAAATCGATCATTGTTCTTTATTTATTAGGCACTTTTTTAGCTGGACTGTTTGCCGTTATTGCCAGCTTTATTTTCCCAGTAAGCTTAAAACTGGGGGCAGGTGCTGGAGATGTAACCGCTCCGGGCGGAGTTGCCGAGGTTCTCAAAACATTGCTGATGAACCTTGTCGATAACCCGGTAAAAGCAATTTATAATGCCAACTATATCGGTATTTTAGCATGGGCTGTCGTTCTTGGCTTCGCGTTAAGAAATGTGCCGGATACGACAAAAACGGTACTTGTCAATTTCTCCGATGCCATTTCCAAAGTGGTAACCTGGGTGATCAAATTTGCGCCGCTCGGCATCATGGGGTTGGTTTTTGAATCGATCACGACTAACGGACTTGAAGCACTATTAGGCTATGGAAGATTACTGACTGTGTTGATTGGCTGCATGGTTTTCGTCGCACTGGTTATCAATCCAATCATTGTCTATGCGGGAATCCGGAAAAACCCATTCCCATTGGTCTTCCAGTGCTTAAGAGAAAGCGGGATTACGGCCTTTTTTACGCGCAGCTCAGCCGCCAACATTCCGGTGAATATGAAATTATGTGAAAAACTGGGCCTGAATCGGGATACCTATTCTGTCTCGATTCCGTTAGGTGCTACGATCAATATGGCGGGTGCCGCGGTGACGATTTCTGTCTTGACCCTGGCAGCGGTTCATACACTCGGGATTCACGTGGATATCCCGACAGCCATTATCCTTAGCGTCTTGTCTGCAGTTTGTGCCTGTGGGGCTTCCGGGGTCGCCGGCGGTTCGTTATTATTAATTCCGCTGGCATGCAGTCTGTTTGGAATTTCCAGTGATGTGGCAATGCAGGTGGTCGGTGTCGGCTTTATTGTCGGAGTGCTGCAGGACTCCTGTGAAACCGCATTGAATTCATCAACAGATGTGCTTTTCACTGCTACAGCTGAATACCGCCAAAGACGAAAGGAAAGAAAAGCTTTCGCAGTGAAAAAATCGGCTTAATGCAAAAAGGCACAACCATCGCTCACACGGCGCTGGTTGTGCCTTTTTAACATTAATCAATGTAACCTTTTTCCTTTAAACAAGCATGGGCTTCGCTTTCTTTTTCCTCTTTAATTTGATATTCCAGCTGTCCCTCAACAATTTTAGCACAGCGCCCACCAAATGGTTTTAAAGCTTCTTTGATTTCTTTTACATCAACATTTTCTTTTACCGGATAAAATACTTTCATTGAAATACACCTCCACTGTTAACTATAGAAAATTGGCATTGTTTTTGCTGTGATAAAAATTACAATTTGAGTAACGAACATGGCCAATTTTTCTTGATGAGAAGAAAGAGGCGGCAGTAGACAAAGTCAGGCGCTAATCGGGTGTTTTGCCCATCCTCCCGAAAAGGTGGACTAATGGGTCATCAATGAGACTATATTAACGAGACTATATTTTGTATTTTTACTCATTACTTGTACAAGAGGATGGAAAACAATAATTACATGCTTACTAGTTAGTATTTTGGTAATTTACATTAATAAAATTGGTCTAATTTACCTATATTTGAAAAAATCAACCAACATTTGTAATTTTTATGGTAATATATTGTTATGAATGAAAATACATTATTCAGATAACTTTATGTTTACTCAAATCTTTTATTTTATAAATGGAGGCCGATTATGAATCATTATCCTCTTAAAAATAACATTAAGAATATTTTATTACTGAATGGATTTCTAATAGTATTGATGATACTAGGTGCTTGTACAGGTGCAAAAAGCTCAAGTGGGCCAGAATTTAAAAAACAATATTTTGAAGGAAAAAGTGATAATTGGTCTGTGAAAATTGAAAGCAAAACGGATAGTTACAGGCATTACACTATCTCTTATATCGGAAAAGGAAATCAACCATTAAATTTTAAATATAATATAAAGGCATTTTCATCTAACCCTAATTCTGGAGATGGTGAATTAAAAAAACGATAATAAATTTGAAATTGATGAAACTTGTAGCGGGGCATGCGATGACCTTCCTGACAGTATTCCAATTCAAATTCAATGGGGAGGAAAAAAAGGAAGAATTTGTAATTAGGGAAAAATAGAATATTAACAAATGAAGCAATGCACCCTCTGCATTGCTTCCATGATAATTTAAGCTATTCAATAAAAGCCAGTCCCATCTTTTTTATTCAGCCAAGTGTTGAATTTTCATGTTATACATTTTTTTATCAGCCATTGATAATAATTTATCAATGGTTTTGTGCGCTTGGCAGCGCATCGGACTAGAGGGTGAAAGTCCCGAACACACCGAAGTGGCGGAAGTGTATAGCTGACAGGTAGTGCATTGCCGTGAGGAAATGTGCAGAGGACTTGAAGGCAAAACCTGGAACAGGCGACTATTTAACCATGTTGGCTGGCTGAGTCGGATAACCCTGCAAAATAAGGGAGTGTCCAAAACCACAAGAAGGCTCTGTTAGTTAGGAGGACTGGATTCAGGGGAAAGCCCGATGACGTGACCCAAGGAGGTCTCATCGTCTCCATACATACTATGGTAAACCTTAAACAAGTCAGTGATTGGCAAGTTAAGGCTATGGGTGGTGAGAAGTCAGAGCAGGGGATAGTAGTGAACAAACTTACCGGAAAGGTCGCAAAGGTAAGTGACTCAATACCTAGTTATTGAGAGGAGCCATAACCCAAAAGGTATGGACTCTATGCGAAGCCCGTCTGTCCATGGAAGAGAAACTGAGTTAGCTTAGAATACGTCATGTCCATACAGAAACCGAGAGGACAAATCCATAGAATCGGGGTCGAACAGAAGGGTAGACCGTATGGGGCGTAGTACTTTATGGATCTGTTGATATTGCCGAGGTTGGGCTAGTTAATCATCAGACTGAAAGGAAAGAAACGGAACATGAACGGAAAAGAAGACAAACAAGGTTTTCGTGAGGGAGTAAAGACTCCACAAAAGAAGAAATGGTATAGTCTCATAGATAAAATATGGGCAATGCCTAACATGGAGGAAGCCTTTAAAGAGGTAAAAAGGAATCGTGGAGCCGCAGGGGTAGACGGAGTAACCATTAAAGCATTTGAATTTGGTGTGGAGGATAATGTACAAATCCTTCAACGTGAGTTACGAGAAAAGACATACAAGCCGAGACCTGTGAAGCGTGTATATATTCCAAAGGCTGACGGTTCAAAAAGACCTTTAGGTATCCCAACCGTGAGAGACCGAGTAGTACAAGCTTCTGTACGTAGAATAATAGAACCAATATTTGAAGCTAAATTTCTTGATTGTAGTTTTGGTTTTCGACCGAATCGAAGTGCACATATGGCATTAGAGAAAATCCGAAAGGATTTACTGGATGGGTATGTGTACGTAATTGATGCAGACCTGAAATCATATTTTGATACAATTCCGCATGACAAACTTATGACTTTAGTTAGGGAAGAAATAGTGGACGGAAGTGTCATTAGATTGCTTGAAAGTTTTCTCCAAGCAGGAATTATGGAGGGTGGCAGTTTCCATCTAAATGAAAAAGGTACTCCACAGGGCGGTGTCATCAGTCCGTTACTTGCGAACATATATTTGCATCCATTGGATGAACTTATGACAGAAAGAGGGCATCGCATTACACGATATGCAAATGACTTCGTTATTTGTTGTAAATCACAAAAGGGTGCCGAAAGGGTACTTAAATCAGTCACTCGATTCCTTGAACAAAAACTCGGATTAATCATCCATCCCGAAAAGACTAAGATTGTTAATAATATGAATGAATCATTTGTTTTTCTGGGGTATGAATTTAAACAAGCTTTCTGGGTTAAACCTTCTAAGAAATCTATAAAGAAGTTTAAAAGTAAAGTCAAGGAGATAACAAAGCGAAACCAAACGGTGAACATTGAAAAACTGATTAAAGAAAGACTCAACCCATATTTAAGAGGATGGGGAAATTATTTTGGATATTGGCACTCAAAGACACTAATGGTTAAGTTTGATAAATGGATTAGAAGAAGATTACGGTCTGTTCAATTAAGAAGTTGGAGGAAAATAAGGAAACTACATAGGGAGTTACGCAGAAGAAAATGGAAAGGGGAACTTCCACAGCTTCGGATGTATGCATGGAGAAGTTCAAAGTGCAAACCCGTAAACGTAGCCCTTCCAAATGAATGGTTTTATAAAGAGAAAGGTCTTGTTTCTCTTGTGGATATTTACAATGAACATCATCCCCAACGGGGATAATCATGGAGGAGCCGTATGCGATGACCCGCACGTACGGATCTGTGAGAGGCGCATGAGTAATTCATGCGCCTACTCTATTCCTTCAGTCGGATAAATCGCAGCACCGATGGAAATGCTGACTTCTACCTCGGATAAAGAAATCGTTTTAAGATTGGCGTAAATTCTGTTGATGATTTCATCAATCCCTTCGTAGTTTTTCAAATTAGGGCAAATCAGGATAAACTCATCCCCGCCCCAGCGGGCCACAATATCGGATTTTCGCAAGCAATTTACTAAAAGATTGGCAAGGAGCTTTAACAATTCATCTCCCTTTTGATGGCCAAAATTATCGTTAATTTGTTTAAAATTATCGACATCGATGAGAAAAAACCCCACTGTCTGCCTATTCCGTTCCGCAAGCGAGGTTATTCTTAAGAAAAACGGCTCAATAATTCTTCGATTGTACACTCCGGTCAAAGGATCCTTTTCCGAATAGTATTTGGCTTTATCATATTGTTTGCCAAAATACCAGGCAGTCAGGAGCATAATGGGTAAACCAAAAATCTCCATCTTGCTCAAAAAACCATCCCGCAAATAGTAAAAATACATATAAATTGAATTAATACATAAAACAAGAGTGAAGGTGACAAACCTGCCTGTTCTCTTCATATTCATTCCTCCGACTGGAAGCTAATAATCAATCTAAAAATACTGATTATCATTATTCTACTATAGGATTTGTGAACTGACGAATTCCAATAAAAACGTCAAAAAGTTGACAAAATTGCCTTATTATTTAATATTCCATTTTTTAGAAAAATGGAAACCAAAATCATTCATTTGTTGCCGATTGATGGGAAATAATATAGTGTATAACTCTACTATTATTTTACCAAAAAGGTGAGAAAAGTGATGAAAATAAGCATTATTGAGGCAGCAGTAAAATGGTTCAAGGAGGAAGTTGGCTTAGACGATGGGGGAAAAATTAAGTTTTACTCCCAAATTTATGGGACAAGCCCGGTGCAGAAAAACTATGCACTTGCTTTTACGGTTGATAATGAGCCGATCGATATGGCAGTCAAAACAGAAATCGATGGAGTTACCTTTTACATAGAAAGTTCTGATTTATGGTTCTTCAATGGTCATGATTTACATGTCGATTATAATGAAAAAAAAGAGGAATTGGAGTATAGCTATACAAAATCCTAAAAAGTATTGCCGTCAATTATTTTTGTCATCTTTATGAAGGCATTTGGGCCTTGTTACAGTTTAAGGAAGGAGCTTGGGCGAACCCGATATGGAAATAGCTAAAGGGGGGATTTGTTAATGAATTCTTTTAGCACCCATCCAAACTTTTCTCCAATAGGGTGATAATGGCGAGATTGTTACTTTCCTTCCTTTAGGATAGGTGTGAAGCATTTTCCCGTTCCCGAGGTATAGGGCAACATGTCCAATTCGGGCTATTCCACGCTTATGTTTTCGGCTTTTTGTCGTAAAAAACAACAAATCCCCCTTTTTAATTTTTTGAAACGGAATTGGTTTGCCTATAAGAAATTGCTGCCGGGAATTCCTTGGAAGGATTCGGCCATTGACTCTGAAGATATATTGGATAAACGAGCTGCAATCAAAGGAATCGGTTTGAAATGGAGAGGCATTAAAAACATAGGGCTTTCCCAGCTGTTGTAACCCGGTTTGGATCACATGATGTGCTAACATTTTTCTCCTCACCATACATTCATAATATTCTAGCATATGAACTCTATGTGTGAAATGCTTGTACAAACTTTACCGGAGAGCGTACAATTTTTAGAGAGAATCACAGACACTGGTGCCTGGCACCAAAGGTGAAAGGAGAAATTTTAATGTATGATGAGGGTTTTGTAGAGGTAACCGGTGGAAGAGTTTGGTACCAGCGGTTTGATGAAGGAGCGGGCGGAACCCCGTTGATTGTTTTACACGGTGGCCCGGGATCCTCGTGCTATTCGTTGCAGGTGTTAAAGGCGTTGGCAAAGGATCGGCCGGTCATTTTATATGATCAACTTGGCTGCGGGCGCTCAGACCGGCCAACGGATCCATCACTTTGGCGAGTTGAACGATTTGTGGAGGAACTTGGTCAGATTCGAGAAGCACTACACCTTGATGAAGTACATATTCTTGGTCATTCCTGGGGGACCACTCTGGCCGCAGCCTATTGCTTAACGGAACCAAAGCCGCACGGCGTGAAGAGCGTGATTTTTTCCAGCCCGTGCTTAAGCGCACCGATGTGGGAACAGGATCAAAGACGAAATTTGAAAAAGCTGCCGTTAGACGTCCAGGAAACGATCGAACGCTGTGAAAAAAAAGGGACCACGGATTCGCCTGAATTTGCCGCAGCAATCGAGGTGTTTGATAAACATTTTGTGAACCGATTGGAGTGTAATCCGGAATGGATCGAACAAAGACCGAAACACTACCGTAATCCGGAGGTATACAACATCATGTGGGGACCTTCGGAATTTACTGTAAAGGGGAACTTGAAAAGCTTCGATTGTACCGCACAGTTAAAGGAAATATCCTGTCCAACACTGTTTACTTGCGGACGCTATGATGAGGCGACTCCGGAAACAACCGAGTACTACAGCAGCTTGACCCCAAATGCAAAATTCCATGTGTATGAAAACAGCGCCCATATGGCCTATATTGAAGAGGAAAAAGAATACTTACAAGTAGTTGGCGACTTCTTAACATCCATTCAATAATTTTTTGCACAGAGGCTGTCCTGTTGGCTTTGACCTGGTCTTTCTTTATGGACAGCCTTTATCCTTTTTATGAAAAAATAACGCCATAAAGGCGTTAGGAGAATTGGTTATCGTCTTGCTGATCATTTTGTTGAATCATTTCTTTCACATCTTGAGAAATTTTATCAAAGGTTTGATTGACTCGATTCATGATGTCTTCGTTATTGACACCGCTTTGTTGGTTTGGTTCCCTTTCCATATATTTCACCTCCGCTTGTCCTTAGCGTTTGTTTAGTTTGAATCTTTTATTACCCAAAAGCGGATAAAATGTTTTAGCTGTTAGGAAATTCTTTGCTATAATAGGAAAGATAGTTTGATGGCTTCTAAAAAAAGGAACCTCACATCAAGATCTATACGTAGGAGGAATTTATGGGGAAGAATAGATATGTATTTTGGGGGTTAGTGATTACCACACTGATTTCTGCACTTGACGCCAATATCATGCAAACGGCAAGCCCGACGATTGTCAAGCAGCTTGGGGGAATGGAACTGTTTGCTTGGATCTTTGTCGTTTATATGTTAGCTAGCACGGTGACGGTTCCGTTGTACGGAAAATTGGCCGATCGATATGGCCGAAAAAAGCTGCTAATGATTGCTGTCGGTATTTTTACGATTGGTTCGATTCTTTGCGGGATTGCTAATTCGATGGTTACATTGGTGATTTATCGTGGAATCCAGGGGCTTGGTGCTGGCGGGATGATCCCTCTGTCGATGATTATTGTTGGGGATTTATTTACAATTGAAAAACGCGGCCGAATTCAGGCAGTCTTCAGCTCCATTTGGGCCTTATCATCGATTGTTGGACCGGTTTTAGGTTCTTTTTTTGTTAAAACATTAACCTGGAGATGGATCTTTTTTATCAATATTCCTATCGGGATTCTTACTGTACTTTGTTTAATTCCTTATAAGGAACAGGTTGATTTTAAAAAGAGTTACATTGATTATAAAGGATTTTTCTTATTTGGTATCGCCATTACGCTGCTGCTGTTGGCAACCAATGTAAGTCATCCGCTTTGGTATGTGATCGCCGGAATCGTTGTGTTCCTTATTTTTGTCATGGTTGAAAGGAAGGAAACATACCCATTTCTGCCTGTTGCTCTGTTTAAAAATAAGGGGATTTTTCGGACGAATCTTTTTATGTTAGTGTATTGCCTTTCTTTTTATGGTACATCGAACTTTATTCCCTTATTCCTGCAAGAAGGCAACCATATGAGTATCTATAAGAGCGGATTGATTTTGTTAAGTATTGCGGTTGGCTGGATGTTTGGCAGTACACCTGCGGGGAACTGGATCATCCGTTTTGGCTACAAGAATTTATTTATTTTAGGCAGCTTCGTTACCGCACTTTCGGGTCTGCTTCTCTATCTTTTTGTAGAGAATATTTCTTATGCTGCCTTGTTTCTCGTTCTGACCGTGCAAGGCTTTGCCTTTGGTTTATTGTTTGCGGTTGCGACGATCGCCTCGCAAGAGTTTGCCGAGGCTGAAATTAAGGGAATCTCGACTTCGTTGCAAATGTTTTTAAGAAATATTGGCGCTTCCATTGGGGTTACGATCATGGGTGTGTTGATCAACCATGCAGCCAACATCGTGGTCGGGATGCAAAACGTATTCCTGTTTGCTTTAATTTTTAGTTTTGTAGCGATCTTCTTAAGCTTTCTCATTCCAGCCAAAACAACAGCCGTGAGCTAATCATCACAGCTGTTATATTTACAATTGATCATAACATTATTATGTGAACAAAAAAATGTCAGGCAACATGTGAAACTTCACATAGTGCCTGACATTTTTTGTTAGGAGCCGGGATTTTTTGCATTTAATATTCTTTAGATTTATAAAAGCTCGTGACTACTCCATATCCTAAAATTACCCCAAAAATGGGGTAAGGCTTGGTCATTAATATTAATGTAGCAAAAAATGTTGGAAGTCCCGCAAATGTTTTATAATGAATGATCTCGTAAAACAAAAAATAAAGAGAAGGTAAACCAAGAAGTAAGCAATAATATAGATTAAATGACCATTTCCCCTTTTTCTGCAATTCACCAAAAAGTCGAAGAAAACCTAATATTATCCCTCCAGGCACATAAATGAATCCTAATAAGAAAATAAAGGGGGATAATCCATACGTATTCTTTTGATAATTTAATAATTCTGTTTGAATATACATCGCAAAGGTCATATATAAAAAGAGTATTAAAACAACAATAGTGGTATATTTCCTCATTTTTAACTATTTCCCCCTTAAAGTAAATGAAACATCGATAATTTTAAAAGTATTTTTTTAGAAACCACAACTCCCATATTGATTGATTGCAGTTACAGTACCTGTTGCACCAGATACAGTTCTTTTAAACATTTACATCTGCTTTTCCACATCTCCATCCCGTATTTAATAGCATATATTCGCCAGGATAAGGTGCTTGCTGTGTATACCAGGAGTTATATACTTTGCCAGTGTATGTCTTAGGGGCATGTTTTGTGTCACTTGCAGATGTCACAAACATTGTTCCAGTAACCGAAAACTGACTGCTCCCAATTTTATACATATGATCATATTTTGTGACTGAAACGCTGGTTGGATTTGACCCTGTTCCTGCCTTTGTTACTGCATCGGTCCTTAGATAAACTGTTAAATCCCATGTGGGGGAATACTGGTCATTGTTATCTTGTATTTTAATATTATCTGTTGGTTCATCTACATTAATCGTGCCTAGTTGCGTAATATCATAAGTAATATACTCTTGAGCTTGTTCCCCACTTTCTTTATCTATTAACTTTCTGTGCAATTGTTTATAAGTACTTTTTCTTTCAATGATTCTTTCTTTTGTGTTTTTACTTTCATTTGGTGTCATTTTGGATATTTTATTACTTCCATTTATCAAATCTAGGAGCTCCAATAAGCTTACTATCATATTGAGTCCCAACTGCATAACCACTCATGGAGGCATTATATATTTGAGTTCTAGAATCTAATTTTGTCCATTTCCCTTCAACTTTATATAGTTGCGCAAAAGTATATCCATAATTTAAAGTTGTATAGTAATAAATATTTAGTGTATGCTTCGCACTACCTGTGGGGTCTGCTTCATCTTTAAGTATCCCCACTTCATTTGGGTCTTTATTTTCATTTAGATATAAATCTGAGAACACTGTTGTTTTATATAAGGTTACTTCTTTGCCTGTTTCATTTATAAAGGTTTCAATTTTTTGTGTGGTATAAATGGAGTCTGTCTGGAAAGGAGATAGCAGGGTGGATTGATTGCTAGTTTCCGAGAGAGAATCAGTTGGTGCTTTTGTTAGTTGAGAATCTATTTGTAAATTAACTTTTTCGGTAATATCATTTCCGACTCCTTTTTTCGCCATATCATACAGCACTTCATAATCATTAATTTCCTTATAAGATTTTATTGCTTTTCTCTGAGGTACTTTTTCATTTTCTTTTTCAATATTAATTCTAACATAATATGGGTATATTTTCCAGAGTATAATAATAAAATTCGATACAAAAAATCACCTATTATTTCGCATAAATCATCTCAAACTTCATAATTGTTTTGGAACAACCTGATTAAATTTTTTTCGTTTATATTTTAATAAACTGCTGGGTTAGAATGTGCTTTGGATGAATACGGTAAAAGGCCGACAAAACTTGCTTATAGTTATGTAAATAATCGGGTAATGGCACAGAATGGTTTTTTTGGGTAAATTTATATTTAGAAACTGGGCATGAGTGGCAGGACAGGAGAAACCACCTTTTGAATATGCCGAGTCGGTAGGTTATTTAATTTTGCCGAAAAAGGGAGTTTGGAAATTGGATTGCTATGTCCAGGAGCATTTTTATGGTTCGATTGTGATTGACGTAGAGTGATTAAAAAGGGCGGGCATTCATCAATTTCCATTCATATACTATTTCAAACATTCTCCGAGGTGAGTGGATGGATATTAAGATTGCCAGAACGAAAATGAAGGAAGCCGCACCGTTGTTAAAAATCCAAAAGCAGGCATTTCAAGCGGATTTGAAAAAGTATAGGGATTATGATTCAAGCCCTGCCGCAGAATCTTTAGATTTTTTCATTTATCGAATGGGCCATTCCCTTCATTACACTGTTTACCTAGATGGGAAAATGGCTGGAGGAATATGTCTGGTGAAGATATCGGATGACCATTTTCGTCTGTTTCGTGTCTTTCTCAGCCCTGAGTTTCAAAACAAGGGCCTGGGCACAAGAATCCTGAAAATGCTGGAAAAACAGTATCCAGAAGTGACTAAATGGAGCTTGGATACACCGAAGGATCATGCACGCAACCGCCGCTTCTACGAAAAGTTTGGCTATCAACAAACTGGAGAGTTTAAAGTTAATAATCGTTTGACTTTAATTGAATATGAGAAAAATATAAGGCGAAAACCACCATGACGGTGGTTTTTTTGGCTGCTTGGATTCGTTACCAGATAGATACATGGATCATTTAATGAGCTTTAACAACATGGGTGCATCATTGGGAAACAACAGGGGTTCTGCATTGGATAACAGCAGGGATTGTGCATTGGCGGGCAACAACATGGATCATACATTGGGTAACAACAAGGGTCATACATTGGATAACAAGGCTGCGGGGCTGCAGTAGGCATAGGCATGGGCATCACGTTTGAAGGCATCACATTAGACGGCATCACGTTGTCCGGTATCAAATTTGCTGGCATCATTGGTTGGTTTGGCATCACATTGGCTCCCATATACGGCTGATTTAACAGGGCATTGGCACTTGGGTACAGATTATTTTCCATGTTCATCTCTCCTCATGATTCAAATACAAGATAGTGTATGTGTCCATGGGGATTTGTGTATAGACGTTCCCCTAGATAAAAGACTTTAAAAACAAATATTGAAACATAAAAAAACAGCTATCCTGTCAGACTGCTCATTTTCCTAAATTCTTATGTGTCCCGGCCTTTTTTAAAGTGAAAATGAAAGCGCTTCACATATTTTTTAAATATAGTAAATGTTCAAAAAATATTGACAGAGATTTTTTTCAGTGGTACCCTAATTAAAAATTAATCATCAATCGATGATGAGAAGAGTAGGATAGGTTTTGGTCAAAAGAGAGTCGACGGTTGGTGCGAGTCGATGGCGGGACTATCTGAAGATCATCTCTGAGATGCCCAGCTGAACATAATCAGTAAGCTGCGCCGGGTGAGTCCGCCGTTAATGGAACTCGTACTGAATAAATGTACGACGATCGAGAGCCGCACGGGTCAAAAGACTTATTGCGGAAGTAGGGTGGTAACGCGAGCTAACTCGTCCCTATACAAAGGGGACGGGTTTTTTGTTGTTCTAAAAGACAGTGTAAAATAAAGGAGGTACCCTGACGATGAGTCAAAAGGTGGATAACAAAACGTTTAATGTGGAGGATATCATCATTGCCAGCCACACGATAAAGGATGTGATTACGCCAACACCGCTGCAATACAATCACTTATTATCAGAACGTTACAACTGTCATGTTTATTTAAAACGAGAGGATCTGCAAAGTGTCCGCTCCTTTAAAATTCGCGGTGCCTATAACCGGATAAAAAAATTAAGTGTGGAAGAAATGAAGCACGGGATTATTTGTGCCAGCGCCGGAAATCATGCCCAAGGGGTGGCCTATTCCTGCCATTTATTAAAGATTCATGGAAAAATCTTTATGCCGAACACAACCCCAAAACAAAAGGTCAACCAAGTGAAATTTTGGGGCAGGGAGGATGTCGAAATTGTCCTGGTCGGCGACACGTTTGATGATGCGTACGAAAAAGCCATGGAATGCAGTATGGCTGAAAAGCGAACGTTTATCCATCCCTTCGATGATTATGAGGTGATTGCCGGTCAAGGAACGGTCGGGGTGGAATTGCTCAATGATTGTCCGGAAAAAATCGATTATTTGTTTGCGGCGATTGGCGGCGGCGGCCTGATGGCGGGAACCGGAACGTATTTACGGCATTTCTCACCGGAAACGAAGTTAATCGGCGTTGAGCCAGAAGGGGCTCCCGGGATGAAGACATCGATGTTAAAAGGCGAGGTCACTTGTCTCGAAAAAATTGACCCATTTGTCGATGGTGCCGCAGTCAAAACGGTGGGAACCAAGACATTTGAAATTTGTAAACAGATTGTTGACGATATTATTGTGGTCCCGGAAGGAAAAGTTTGCACCACACTGTTATCCCTTTACAATGAAAATGCGATTGTCGTTGAGCCGACCGGGGCCCTGTCGATTGCCGCTCTCGATACATACGCCGAGGAAATAAAGGGCAAAACGGTCGTTTGTATCGTCAGCGGCGGAAATAATGACATCGGCCGGATGCAAGAAATTAAAGAGCGCTCGATGATTTATGAAGGGCTGCAGCATTATTTTATCGTCCAATTTCCACAGCGGCCCGGGGCATTGCGGGAATTTTTAATGGACGTTCTTGGTCCAAATGATGATATCAGCCATTTTGAATACACGAAAAAGAATAATCGGGAAACCGGCCCGGCCTTGGTTGGGGTTGAATTGAAAGATAAAGCTGATTACGGCCCGTTAGTAGACCGGATCAAAGCAAAAGGGTTTTTATATCGGGAAGTCAATAAGGACAGCACCTTGTTTCAAATGCTTGTATAACCTTGAAAGGCGGAAGCGCCTTCGAAACAAGCACAGCTTGTTCCTGCGAAGCTTATTCTCTCAGTAGCTTTCTTTAGTGATCAGCCCCAACAAGCAAATGTTCTTCTCTCCAAAAAGTCCGCTTTTGACTTTTTTGCGGTGGCAGGTGAGGTTTTGGTTTGAAAAATTCCCTGTAGGAATTAGCTTGTCATAAGGTGTGTTAAGTCGAACGAATGTTCATTTTTTCGATAGGGACTTAACAAATGGTTGTTTTCATGTATAATATTAAATGGTCTCATCCCACCGAATCGAGGGTGGGTTTTTTGTAGCGATTCAATTTAGAAAGCGAGTGTTAATATGGGACGTAAATGGAATAATATTAAGGATAAAAAGGCGGCAAAGGACGCAAACACGAGTCGAATTTATGCCAAATTTGGCCGCGAAATTTATGTGGCCGCGAGACGCGGTGTGCCGGATCCGGACGCCAATCAAGGGTTGAAATTTGTTCTTGAGCGGGCAAAGACCTATAATGTTCCGCGTCATATTATTGACCGGGCCATTGACAAAGCTAAAGGCGGTTCCGATGAAAGCTATGATGAGCTTCGTTATGAAGGTTTTGGTCCCAATGGTTCGATGATTATTGTCGATGCTTTAACCAATAACGTTAATCGGACGGCTTCAGAAGTACGCGCTGCCTTTGGTAAGAATGGTGGCAATATGGGAGTCAGCGGTTCTGTTTCTTATATGTTTGACGAAACAGCGGTTATCGGTGTCGAAGGGAAGAACGAGGAAGAAGTACTTGAGCTCTTGATGGAAGCGGATGTTGACGTGCGCGATATCATCGCCGAAGATGATCAGGTCATCGTTTATGCTGAGCCTGATCAATTTCATGCCGTTCAAGAAGCATTCAAAAATGCCGGAATCACAGAATTTACCGTCGCTGAACTGTCGATGATTCCACAAAATGAAGTCACGCTCCCAGAGGATGTTGTTCCTAAATTTGAAAAACTGATTGATGTTTTGGAAGACTTGGAAGATGTGCAACATGTCTACCATAACGTGGATTTAGGTGAATAAAGATTTAAGGGTGCCCATTTGGACACCCTATTTTTTTACCGCTGATAGGATGAAAATGGTTGCAATAATCGCCAACGTTCCGATCCATTCAGCTAGACCAAATGAAACATGAAGCCAGGAAACGGCTAACAACGTGGCCGATAATGGCTCGGCACAGGCAAGCAGGCTTGCTTCCGATGCCCGAATATATTTCATACTCTCCATATAACAGAAAAAGGCGATTAAGGTCCCAAATATAACGACGAAAACGACAGCAATAAAAGCGGAGAAGGACCAAGTTCCTTGAAACTTCCACGGCGGTTGAATAAAACTAAAACCGATTCCCCCAATCAACATCCCCCAGCCAACGGTTACTAGTGAACCCCATTTAGCCAGCAGTCCGCTTGGGTATAAGGTATAGAAGGCAAGGGCAAACGCTGATAAAATTCCCCAGACAAAGGCCGGAAGCGAAATTGAAAGGGCCTGAATATTCCCTTTGGTCACCAGCAAAAACGTCCCGGTTAACGCTAAAAAGATCGCCATTGTTTCGTGCTTGACCGGCAGTGAGTTCGCTCTCATACATAGATAACAAGCGATAATCACCGGTGCCAAGTATTGGAGAACGGTTGCCGTTGCCGCATTTCCTTCCTCAATTGCCGCAAAATACGTATATTGAACCCCTAACATCCCGATGATGCCGAAGAGTACCAAATGCAGGGCGTCCTGTTTATTTTTCCAAACCGCCCAAATGTTTTGTTTTCCAACGGTTTGGGCGAAAAACAGTAAGCCTAAACCGGAAAAAAGCAAGCGAATAACCACCAGCCAGCTTGTGCTAAAGCCTTGCTGGTGAAATAAAAATTGGGCAACCGTACCGGAAACGCCCCATAGGATTGCGGCAATTAACACTAACACAATCCCTTTTGTTCGTGGATAAGGTAAAACAGCCCCTTGTGATTGCAATCTGTATCCCCCCTAAGAAGCAATGATTACATATAACAAAGATTATAATATTTTTTTCATCGTAATTGTAGTAAAATATATAATTTTCTAAATTATAATGATTGCCCTTTACCAGAAATCGGGAAATATCGGCACTGCACAAACGTAATATCAACCTAATATACTTTAATTCTAAAAAGTATTAAAGCATTATTGTTGTATAATTGTGGGAAATTGTGTATTATTATACAACATATACGGTATGGAAAGGATGAAAAATATGTCATTAGAAAGCGTCAAAGCGCATTTTAAGCAATGGAATCGGGAAAATGATATTATGGAATTCAATACCTCGAGCGCGACGGTAGAACTTGCAGCTGAAGCGATTGGAGTGGAGCCGGCTCGGATTGCTAAGACACTGTCCTTTCGGGGTGAAGAAAATGCCATCTTAGTGGTAGCAGCAGGTGATGCCAAGATTGATAACAAGAAATTCCGCCACACATTTGGCTTTAAGGCTCGGATGCTTTCTTCGGAAGAGGTACTAGAGCAAACGGGGCATGCAATTGGCGGTGTTTGTCCGTTTGGCTTGAGAAACACGCTGGATATTTATCTTGATATATCGATGAAAAGATTTGCAACCCTTTTTCCTGCATGCGGCAGTACGAACTCGGCAATTGAGCTATCCTGTGAGGAAATTTTGGAATACTCGGGGGCTGAAGGCTGGGTTGATGTCTGCAAAGGCTGGGAACACGCAGATGTTGGTGAGGAAGAGGGACTGACAAATATCAGTAAGTAACCTCCATTTATACATATGAAGCAATTGTCACAACGACGATTGCTTTTTTATATTTTTTGCCGCTTCTGAATATAAGCACGATAGAATTTTTAGAAAGCGGAGATATTAACGATAAAGGAATATTCTCAGGAGGAACAATCATGGGTGATTGTCATTTTTTGGTTCTGGTGTTAAAGGTGGAAGCAGTGAAACGTTTGTATCCGTTGAAAAACCATCATCAACATTTTGTCTCAAACAATGGATAAATCTATGAATGAAAAAGAGGCCTTGTTTTGGAGTATTGCCCTTCCAGGCTTTGGTCAATTACTAAATGGAAAATGGGTTAAAGGAATTTTGTTTGTTGTATTGGAATACTTAATCAATATTCAAGCCAAGTTTAATGAGGCGATTATCGCCAGTTTCCGTGGTAACATTGATTTGGCAATTCAGCTGACTGATTTTCAATGGCTAATGTTTTATCCATGTTTATATTTTTTTGCGATGTGGGATGCGTTTAAGGATGTAGGTGGGGAAAAACAACCTTATGCTTTTCTTCCGTTTGTCTTTGCAGCCTATTTTGTGACAGTTGGTTTGATTTATTCGACGGAACTAAAGATCTTTGGCATCTTGTTAGGTCCGGTTTGGCTACCGATACTGTTTGTGATTCCTGGCGTTGCAGTCGGTTTATTGATACAGAAAGTCCTGCAAAAAAGAATTGCCAGATAAAAACGACTGCTTGAAGAACGGCAGTCGTTTGTGTTTTCAAGAAATGAATCATTAGGAATTTAATATTCGGCTGCTCGAAGGAAACAGTGGCTTCCTCGCAAAATCTTTGTGGTTATTAAAGTGGTGAATTGCAAATTTAAAACTTACCTTGGTGTTATCGGTTTGACTGTGATCGCTGCAGAACAGGTCGTTGTCAGGCAGCCTTCTAATTGTTCCGGGTTTAATAAACCTAAATTGATCGCTGCCTTAATTTTTTTGTCATCCGGCTTTTTAACGACCTGAATCAGATCATGCAGTTGTAAGCCTTCCAGTTTTCTGATGGTTTCTTCCTCATTATATTTTTCCGTTTTTCTTACTTGCCGTTGCAGTTTGTAGCCATTCATGGTGATTTCAGCTTTTTGGTCGGCACCGAATAATTGGTTAAAATATTGCTGAAACACTTCTTTTAATTCGCTCATTTCCAGTTCAATTTCCTTTTTTTGTTTATTCAACTCATAATATTTGACTAACATTTCTCCAGTGATCTGGGAATCACTACTTTTGAGCACAGTCCTCGCCTCCTTACGAACGTATATTCCATTCTATGAAACTTTTTGGATTTTAGTACTGTTATTGGAAGCAAAGGACAAAAAAAGCCAATCCGCTTTGGATTGGCTTTTTGAGTAATCGGAAAGACAGGACTTGAACCTGCGACCCCCAGTACCCCATACTGGTGCTCTACCAAGCTGAGCTACTTCCCGAATGAAGCTTTATTCCTCTTTATTATAGAAAAATTATCTGTCAGTTTCAAGATATTTTACAGTAAAAAAAGGATGAGTCGGTTACTGCCCCAAATGGATGGGCAGCGAGGCATTCGGTCAACTATCCGGGTTCTTGCTGCCCGAAATGGGTGAACAGCGAGGCATTCGGTCAACTATCCAGGCTTTAGCTGCCCGAAATGGATCGGCAGCGCGGCATTCGGTCAACTATCAGGGTTCTAGCTACCCGAAATGGGTGAGCAGCCAGGCATTCGGTCAACTATCCGGGCTCTTGCTGCCCCAAATGGGTGAACAGCGCGGCATTCGGTCAAGCAGGCTGGCTGTAACCGTCCGAAGTCCAAAAAACTTCCATAATTATGACTGTTTTGCCTTAGGATTTAGTTGTTCAAAGGTTTGTTTATCACAAATGACAAATAATTGGGCATCTTCCGGTATGAGATAATCCAATTTTTGATTGATGTGCATATCGCCGCCATCGGCAACTAAGGTGGCACCTTTGTCAAGCAAATCGATAAAGGCATCGCGGTATGTCCGCCATTCTGCCTGTTTCTCGATCTCATACATCGAATCCCCGTACTGGGTGCTCATTAATTCTGTATACATGTGAGTCACACCGTGGGAAAATAACGAGCGCACGGCCGCATGAGAGATCATTTCCTGTGTTGGAATGAACTCGTCGACCTTCACTTGTTCAAATAGGGGGATATGCTGCTGATTGATAACCTCCGCGGTAATATGGATATCTCTATTAAATTTTTTTTCAATTAAAGTAATCGCCGTGGCTATCAATAGTGTTTTTCCGTCTACAAGCAGCGGATCTTTTCCGGCAAACTGATCCTGAGTAGCTTGGTCGGCAAAAATGATCACCCCTTTTGCTTTTGGTAAATTGGCATCCAGCAGTGTTTTTTCATCCGTCGCATTGCCGCGAATATAGAACAACCGCTCCTCCAGCATGGGTGCTTTTTCCAAATCGTCGATTATCACGATATCGGTTTTTATATCTGATTTAAATATTTCCTGAATCGCTAACTGCGATTTCGTGCTCCAGCCGATTAGGATAATATGATCTTTCCCGGTATATTTCATTTTTCCTCCAACCTTTAATTTATCAATCAGATAAACATATTTGAAAACTCTCCCTAAAAATACACTAAGCAGGCCGATCCCGGTGATGTACAGGACAATCGTGTAGGCTTTCCCCGCTTCCGTGACAGGAGCGTAATCGCCAAAGCCTACGGTTGCCAGCGTTGTGAATACCCAGTAAATCGCGGTCAGAAAGGAAGGAAATGTTTGCGGCTCGATAAGATAGATGCCCAAACCAGCTAGCAATATGTAGATGATGACAAACGGGAAAAAGATAATATTCCGAAGTTTGATTAAATAATAGAGCCATTTTTTAAAAAACATCCCCACAACCGTCATCCTACCCTTATGATTCATTGTTAAGCCTTATCTTTCCAAATTCCTCCTGAAAGTATGTTTGCGAATTAGAAAAGCGCAAGCGCCTTGGCCAGCGGCGTATGGCCTCCTTGAAAAAGCTATCGCTTTTCCTTCGTGCGATGCAAATGCTGTCGAAGCCTTCCTTGTGGAGCTAGACAATTCTCAAAGTCGAAAATTTATGCTTTCTTATCCTATAAATGAAAACTCGCCGACTGGTGCATCCTTATGGACGATTCATGAGGCGCAGTTGGAATTTATGCAACAAAAAAAATCCCCCTGAGCAGAAGGGGGATTGGGCATTATTTGGAGAGAAGCTTGTCCAAATGTGTAATGATCGCTTCACGATTTCCGGAAATTTGTTCTTCACGGATTTGATCTTTTTTTAGTTTGGCTAAGGCTTTTTCTAAGACGGCCTGTTCGATTTCCTGTGGAACAACAACGACACCATCGGCATCACCAATGATGATGTCACCCGGCTTCACAGCCATACCGCCGCAGGATATTGGCACGTTCACCTCGCCCACACCAGCCTTTCCGCTGGCAGCGACTGTTGTTCCCTTGCTGAAAACAGGGAAGTTCAGTGCCTTTATTCCGGCAATATCGCGAATCACTCCATCCACGACAAGACCAGCAATTCCCATTGTCTGCATCATCCCGACAACGAAATCGCCAGCAATCGCGCGGTATTCGTCGCCCTTGGCATCGACAACTAAAACATCTCCTGGTTTTGCCTCACGGATCGCTTTTAAAACAGCAAGATTATCACCGACAGGAATTTTAACCGTGAAGGCCCTGCCCACAACCTTATATTCCTCCTTTAACGGTTTGATCGAAGGGTGGAGGTTATTTAATCCATCCGTCGCATCCGAAACGCATGTGGTCGGAATGTTCACAAAGTCTAGTACAAGCTGATCCATTAAAAAATCTCCTCTCTATATGAAAACTACTTTTTTATTATAACGAATTTTTATAAAATTAGGAGATTTCAGAGACGAAAAATAGCTGGAGGAATTTTTCCAGCTATTTTAGAAGATAGAATTATTTTTTCCTGTCCAGCTGTCACTAACATCTGAATCAAAAATATAGCCGATCGGAATCAAGTAGGGAACGAAGTCGCCATTTTGTTCGCCATAGGCCTGATTTCGTTTATAAGAAACATACTGGTCCATTAACTGATTTGGTCCCATAACTAATAGAGAGGCATGATCAAAAACATTGACTTTGAGGTTACCAAAGTTTACCACCATTGGTGCGAAGATCAACCTATACACTCCTTTATCACGTTATACTATGCTATTTTTCGCCGTGTTGCTATCAGTTACATCAGTGTCACCGATCCATGAAATGGGAATGTTCACTGGAGAGATGTCACCGTTCTGTTCGCCAACGCCTTGATTACGCTTATAGGAAACAAATTGATCGATAAATTGATTGGGCCCCAAATTCAGGAACGCGCCATTATCCAAGGAATTTACCTTAAAACCTAAAAAATTAAAGGCCATTGGTGCGATATTCAATATTCACCACTCCTATGCGTTGTTGACACCCTTTTACTGTTAAACGAGGGCAAATCAATGATGTCATCATCCAATACTATGCCAAGCGGGATAAGAGTAGAAGAAATATCAGCAAATTGTTGGCCATAGGCCTGATTTTTCTTGCCCGCTACATGGATGTTTACTTGCATTGTTGAACCAAAATTAATCGTGCTGCGATTGTCGGGAGTATTCACTTTAACATCGCCAATGTTCAGTTTAGTTGGAATAAAAAACATCTAGAAGGCTCCTTTCTTTTAAAAAAGACCTCGAAACTCGATGTTTTATTATGTATATTCGGAGCAGTCTTCCAACAGACCAGGGAAACGAGGAAACTCTTCGCCTGAAACAGGTCGTATATTTATAGATTGACGAGCCTTTAAAGTGAAGACAGAGGCGTAGTTACACTTATGCCTGATGGGAAAGTTTTTCCTATCGACCAAAAAAAAGTGGCCAAAAAGCCACTTTAAAAGAAGGAAAAATTAAATGGGTTACTTTAATCTATGTGAGAGCTTGTACGTGAATGTAGTGCTCTTGTCCAATTTTTTAAAATGTGCTCCAACCTATTTTTTGAATCAGCTCGATCGAATTGTTTTTCGGTGAATTGACTAATGGAGATACCTCATAAGCTTCCATCAGTTCGTCGTCATATGGCACCAGGAATTGCTGCAAAAAATTGATATCGGAAATGTCAGGGGACAACCATGTTTTTTCATCCTCTTGTTTTAAAATAACAGGCATCCGGTCATGTATTTCCTTCATCAGCGGATTAGCTGCAGTCGTTATGACGGAGCAGCTGAAGACAGATTTTCCCTCCGGTGATTTCCATTGTTCCCAAATACCGGCCATTGCAAATAGCTCATTTGACTTTAGCTTTATCCTCATTGGTGTTTTTGTTTGACCTCCATGTCGCTTCCATTCGTAAAAACTATCAGCGATGATTAAACATCGCTTCTTTTGGAAAGCCTTGCGAAAACTTGGTTTTTCAGCAAGCGTTTCCGCCCGGGCGTTAATCAACTTGTTGCCGATGGAAGGATCCTTTGCCCATGGGGGAATGAGTCCCCATTTTAGAAATCCCATACGGTTTGACTTTCCGTCATTGATGACAGCTAAAACCATCTGAGAAGGTGCAATGTTATAACTGGGAGAAAAATTTTTAGCATCCAGGAACGCTTGGATTTCGAAGCGATCTATTATTTGCTCAATGGAAGCAGTTAATGTAAACCGGCCACACATACATATTCACCTCCATCCTATTGTAACAGACCTGTTGAAAAAACTCATCGAATTACCTGAAAGTGGATATGTCGAAAATTATATCATTTTCCTACTGGATATAATTTTACCTTTTATATAAACATTTGGTAAAATGAGAATGGTTCTCTATAATTGAATTTTAAAAATATTACATTAGCTTATTTTCATTTGCCGGTTTGGTAAAGAAAGGAGTATTTGATTGGAAATTATAAATGAAATCTTAGCAACCTACGCCTCTTTTTTTGAATGGGATATGTGGGTTGAAGTTCTGACCGATCCTGTTTCCTGGGGTTACATAGGCACACTGGTGATTCTTGAGGGGCTGCTTTCGGCAGATAACGCTTTAGTGCTGGCCGTAATGGTGAAGCATTTACCGCCGAAACAGCGAAAAAAAGCGTTGACATATGGGTTATTTGGGGCCTATTTTTTCCGATTTGTGTTTATTGGGCTGGGAATGCTGTTGATCAAGTTCTGGTGGGTGAAGGTTCTCGGCGCTGCTTACCTGGCCTGGCTTGTGATCAAGCATTTCTGGTTGGGCGAACAAGAAGAAGAAGTGGAGGGAATGAAAAAGGAAGGCTGGCTTGTCCGTACTTTTGGCGTCTTCTGGGGAACGGTTATTTCTGTTGAACTGATGGACATTGCTTTCTCAGCGGACAGTATTTTAGCTGCCTTCGCCGTTTCCGAAAAAGTTTGGGTGCTTTTGATTGGCGGAATGCTGGGAATCTTGATGATGCGGACGGTGGCCAAGTTTTTCTTGGTGTTAATTGATCGAATTCCGGAACTGGAAAATACGGCATTCATTTTAATCGCTATTATTGCAGCAAAGATGTTTGCCAGTGTTCTCGGATTTGAATTGCACCACTTCGTCTTTTTTGGTATTCTGGTTCTTGCTTTTGTGGCAACCTTTATTGTTCATAATATAAATAAGAAAAAGTCAGCTGCTGAAATAGCTGCAACCAAGGAAAAATAACAATTGAAAATAGCTCAATCCGCTAATTCTTTCTAATTGGCGGATTTTTTTTGGAGAGTTACAACCATGAAAAAACCGGTTCCACCACGAAAAGATGGAACCGGAGCTGTTTCTGATCCCTGTTTCACTGCTCAATCCAAGCCCTTTTTAAGAGCTCGACCCCACGTCCAATCTCATCACAAGAAAGATGACTAAATCCAAGTTTAATGATTGGGTCATCGGCTTTATTGTTAACAAAATACAGCGAGGTGGGACACACTTTTACACCAAATGAAGCAGCGCGTTCGATGAACCATTCTTCGGAATGGTTCAGCTGTAATTTGATTAATAAGTATAAACCTGACTGCTCGCCAATAATAGAAATATTATCGCCGAATTGTTTTCTTAGTTCAGATACCAGGTGTTGCATTTTTCGTTTATAAACAAGCCGCATTCGTTTCACATGGCGGTTCCATTCTCCCAATTCCATAAATTTTGCCATTGTGAGTTGGCTGAAAAGCGATGCGGGACTCTCAAACTGAGAAAAATAGTTTTTATATTGATTCAAAACTGGCTCTGGCAGGACCATATAAGCTAAACGGATTCCTGGAAGGAATGATTTTGAAAAATTCCCTAAATAAATGACTCTCGCTGAATCAATCGAGGCCAGGGCAGGGAATGGTTTTTGAGTATAGCGGAATTCACTATCATAATCGTCTTCGATAATATATCCCTGTACCTTGTTTACCCAATGAATCAGCATTTGCCGCTGTTGTATCGACATGCTTACGCCAAGTGGACTTTGGTGGGAAGGGGTAACATAGATCAACCGAGATTTCATTACGTCTAAATGTGAAAGATCAGCACCTGTTTCATAAACCGGCAACGCTTCTAACCTAAATTGGTGGAACAGAAAAGCTTCCCTGGCACCGTCGTAACCAGGGTCTTCCACGATAATGCTCTGGAATTCCTCCTTAAGTATATGCCCTAGGTATACAAGCATTTGCTGGGTGCTACTCCCGATTATGATGGCATCAGGATTTGTTTTCACGCCGCGTGATTGAAGTAAGTATGTGGAAATTTGCTCGCGCAAGGCTTCCTCCCCAAATGGTTCTCCGTACCGAAAGCTATCCTGTAAGGTTAGTACTTGATTGGCCACTCTCCGCCAAATTTTCAGCGGGAAATGCGTTTGATCAACGGCATCAGCCCTGAAAGTAACGACCGGAGATTTCTTGGACCCTGTTTGTTTTTTGTTTTCGGAGATGCTGTCCTTCTGAACTATTAGCGGTTCCAACTCATTTGCAAAGTAGCCTTTTCGGCCCTCACCACGAATATACCCTTCAGCAACCAGTTGTTCATAGGCCAATAACGTTGTATTGCGGCTTACATGTAAGGAATCGGCAAGCTGCCGAATGGAGGGTAATTGTTCATTCGCTAAAATAGTTCCCTGTTCAATATATGTTTTAAATTTCTCGTAGATTTGTTTGTATTTTGGAGAGTCATTTGTAAAAGTAAAAATGGTATTATTCATTTGCATTCCTTCTGACATGTATATTTGTTTATTATTGTACCTTTTTTTATGTCAGTTTGTATAATATTATTTTTTTATTAGAATATTCAATAACTGGTCGAAAGGAGGATTTTTGTGTACATTCCTAAGCAATATCGAATGGATCATGATGAGGCCGTTCAATTTATGAAGTCTAACCCGTTTGCCTTATTAGTGACGGTCGACGAACAACAACGTCCCCTGGCAACGCATATTCCTGTGGAAATTCGCGAAGCAGAAGGGAAAATCTATGGGACTGGGCACATTGCCTATGGTAACAAGCAGAAAAGAACTTTAGACAATCATAGCGATGTGTTACTAATTTTTCAAGGGCCGCACGCTTATATTTCATCAAGTTGGTATCAGGTCGAAGAGGTTCCTACTTGGGACTATCTAGCTGTACATGCCTATGGAACAGCACGTATCATTACGGAAGATGAACTGAAATCGGCTTTGGCTACAATGCTTGCACATTATGAGTCCGACCGCGAAAATGGCCGGCTCTGGGATACATTTGATCCTGAGCTGCTTAAGCGTGAACTGAAAGGAATAGTTGGCTTTGAAATTGAAATGACATCTATTCAAGCAGCAGCTAAAATGAGCCAAAATCGTCATGATATTGATTACAAATCGATTGTGACAGAGCTTGAAAAATCAAAGGATCAAGATGAAATTCAGGTTGCCAAGTGGATGCGCGAGAAACGGAAAGAGTTGTTTGAAAAATAGGAAAAACTGCAGATATAATTGAAAAATTGCAGATATATCAGGAAAACTGCAGATAAATTAAAAAACTGCGGATATATTTAAAAAATGCTACCAAGATAGAAATGGAGAGATATTTTATGCCTAAATTTATTATTGAAGAAGATTTTTGGACGTTGTTCCCTCAAGCAAAAATAGGGATCGTTGTTTGCCAAGGGATTGATAATTCCATTAGGGACGTTGAAACCTACGAGAAGCTGCTACAGGAAGCAGAAAAGGAATCGCATAAGTTTCTCGGTCTTGAGGAATTCAGTAGTAATCCGGTCATTTCCGTCTGGAGAGAGGCTTTTAAGAAATTCAAGACAAAGAAAGGGGCAAGGTGCTCGATTGAAGCCTTATTAAAAAGAGTAAAAAATGGCAATCATATCGGAACAATCAACCCGCTTGTTGATATCTATAATTCCATTTCCTTACGCTACGGGCTTCCCTGTGGTGGAGAGGATATCGACACTTTTGTTGGCGATATTCGGCTAACACAGGCAAATGGCAGTGAACCATTTCTCCCATTGGGAAGTGATGAAAATGCTTCGCCATATGAAGGTGAAATTGTTTATAAAGACGATGCCGGTGCGATCTGCAGATGCTGGAATTGGCGGGAAGCTCAGAGGACGATGCTGACAGAAAATACGAAAAATGCCTTCCTCTGTATCGAATTAGTAAATGAAACCAGAAGCGATGAATTTCATATGGCGCTTAAAACATTGGCGGATTTAGTGTCGGAGCATCTTGGTGGTACCGTTAAAATAGAAGTGTTAGATCTTCATAATAAGGAAATGACAATCTAAGAAGAGGATGATTTGAAGGAACCTTTTTCTTTACCGCTTTAATCTATTGAAATGTTTTTCTAAAACTGATAAAATAAAGATTGTTTAAATTCTTCTGAATTTAGACCTCCTAAAGTGGGATTTTGGCGTATAGGCAGGATCCCAATTAACCTTTGAACTTGTTCAAAGGTTCTTTTTGCTTAATGATTGGTTTATTAAGGATAGATTGGTAAATAATATATTTTGAAAATGAAAGGAGCTTTTTATATGAAAGGACAAGCGACACCCTATTTGATGTTTGATGGAAATGCCAAAGAAGCGCTGGATTTTTATCAACAAGTATTTGGCGGGGAACAATCGGATTTAAAGACGTTTGCGGAAGCGGGCTATCAAACACCGCCGGAAGCAAAAGACCGATTGATTCATGGCCGGTTGAAAAAGGATGATTTATTTTTCATGGTTTCGGATTGCTTCCCCGGCTCATCCGTGGTGATCGGCAGTAATATTTCATTAGTGCTGGATTTTGAAAGCGAGGAGGAAATTCAAGCTATTTACAACGCATTATCTGAAAAAGGTACTGTTCATATGGAATTACAGGACACCTTTTGGGGTGCCAAATATGCCAAAGTGAAGGATCCGTTTGGCGTGATTTGGGATTTGAATTACCAAAAGGCCTAATAATAAGCGGCAGCCTATTGTGAATGGCTGCTGTTTTTTTTAGGCTTTAAATCGCTTTTTATCTCGTCTTTTTCATTTTCAAAGGAAATAGATTGATACAAAATGTAAAATATATCGTATGATTATTTGAGAGAGTTTAATAGATTAAGATTAGGGGGGCAGTTAATGGATTTCGATCAAGGGTTTGACCTGTTTTCCATAATGGAAATAATTTTTCCAATATTTTTTATTCTTGTAGCGGGAATTATACTTTTTGTTATTTTTCGCGGGATAAAAGAATGGAGTTATAATAATCAACAGCCAAGATTGAATGTGGAGGCGGTGGTTGTTTCGAAACGGACAAACGTTAGCGGCGGCGGCCCCGACCACCATTCCAGCACCTGGTATTATGTCACCTTTCAGGTCGAAAGCGGTGACCGAATGGAGTTCACCGTCAATGGCCGTGAATATGGGCAGCTGGCAGAAGGGGATGCGGGTGAACTTCAATTTCAAGGCACAAGGTATCTTGGATTTGTTCGCCAACAAGCACAAATCTAACAGCCATCTGCTTGATCCACCCTTTGATGTCATTTTTTCCAGTCAAAGGGCTAATCGACCAAAGCTATCTGACTTCTACATCATATTTTCGTTTTCAGAGGGATAGTAGATCTATTCTACCCTCTGATGTTATTTTTCCCAATCATGAGGCTGGTAGAGCTTGTCTATCTGCCCCCTGTACCATATTTATGGAAAATTGTTGTCAAAATAAAGGGGAATTCAATCAAACATAGAATTTAATACAGGTAGGGAGGTTGAAAATATGTTAAGCAACGAATTAACGAAGCTATTGAAAATAGATTATCCGATTATTCAGGCGCCAATGGCAGGGGGTGTAACCTCTGCTGAATTAGTGGCGGCAGTTTCCAATGCCGGCGGGCTTGGAATGATTGGGGCGGGTTATTTAAGTCCGGAACAATTAAAGGCAGAAATTCATCATGTGAGAGGGTTAACGAAGCGAAAATTTGGCGTGAATCTATTTGTCCCGAGTGAGTATTCGGTCGACGAACAAAAGATCAATCAGTCAAAAGCCTACCTTCGGCCGATGGAACAGGAATTAGGGATTGAGGATCATGCCCCGGCTCTTTCAAATTACATGCAGGATGTCGAAACATTTCAAGAAATGGTTGAGATCATGCTCGAGGAACATATTCCGGTTTGTTCCTTTACTTTTGGAATTCCTTCGAAAAAAATTAGAACCAAATTAAAGGAAAATGCGTCTATTATAATGGGAACGGCGACAACTGTTCAGGAAGCCATTTTAAATCAAGAAGCCGGCATGGATGCTGTCGTTGTTCAAGGTTCGGAAGCTGGCGGGCATCGGGGAACTTTTGCCGGGGACGCGCGTCATAGTTTAATAGGACTGATGTCTTTGATACCGCAAACGGCCGACCAAATTTCGATTCCGATTATTGCCGCAGGTGGAATCATGGATGCCAGAGGTTTGCTGGCGGCGCAATGCTTAGGGGCCCAAGGCGTCCAAATGGGAACAGCATTTCTAGTTTGTAAGGAAAGCGGGGCCAATCCGCTCCATAAGAGTGCGATCCTCGAAGCGACAGAGGACCAAGTGGTTCTCACTAAGGCATTCTCTGGAAAAATGGCGCAGGGGATAAATAATCGTTTTATTGAAAAACTTCAGCATGTCGAAGCGGAGCTTCCCGATTATCCGCTGCAAAATGACTTAACAAAAGCGATTAGAAAAGCCGCGGCAGCTAACGAAAATCGCGAATATATCTCGCTTTGGTCGGGGCAGAGTCCAAGATTAGCAAAGGGACAAACCGTTAACGAGCTGATTAAAAACTTTATAAGCGAGATAGAGAAAGCGAAAATTGGAATATAATAATGTTCGACAAAATTCGGGTAAGCTAGTAATATTATATTGATTTTATATTGGGGAGGGGAGAGTTTGAAGTTTTTTTTAAAAAAGGCCCCCTATTTGTTGTTGATGTCAGTCATACCATTACTTGGATTAGTATATCGATTATTAAATGCCAATGCGCAAAATGCAACGGATTTAATCACACCAATTGATAAAATGATCCCGTATATGCCAATTTTTATCATTCCATATATCCTTTGGTATGCCTATTTTGCTGGTTTTTTAGTCTATTTTTGCTTTAAGGATACCAAGGTCTATTTGAAAACTTTATTATTGCTGAGTCTTGGGGAACTGGCTTGCTTTGTCATTTATTTCTTCTTTCAAACGACGGTGCCGAGACCGCCTGTTGAAGGAAACGATATCCTAACGATTTTGGTGAAATGGATTTACACCATTGACCAGCCGTACAACTGCTTCCCGAGCATTCATGTTCAAACGACTTTTTCAATCATGCTGGCCTCGCTGCATATTAAAAATAAGCATGTGATCAACAATATTCTGCTTCATATCGGCGGCGGTCTGATTATTGTTTCGACGCTGTTTGTCAAGCAGCATGTGATTTTTGACATGGTTGGCTCGATGTTTCTGGTAGCCTTTATCTATGGATTTACGTTTGAATTATTCTCACTTCGTGTTCCCAGTAAATCGAAAGCCGTATATGTGAAAAACAAATAAAATGGGCAAACAATTTTTGTCCGGGCATTAAGGCACAAGCTCTACAGCATGTGCCTTTTTGCTGTCCAGGAAACGGTAAAATACCGGGCTTTAATCGGGAACCTAATCAAAGATGCGAATAAAACAGAATTTTGTTTAATACGATTTAGTAGGTGACGATGACAAGGGAGTGGTAGTTTGAAAAAATTAGGGAAGTCAGGATTATTCCTAATCGTGCTGATGGTAATCCTGGTGGTTAGTGCCTGCGGACAGGATAAGGCGAAGGAAAAAGATTCAGGAAAAGGGAGGGAGCAAAAGGAATTTCATTATGCGATGAGCGGCTTATACAAACCGTTTAATTTCAAAGAGGATGGAAAATTACAGGGATTCGATGTCGAAATTGGCGAAGCGCTGGCGAAAAAAATGGGAATGAAGCCGGTTGCCGTTACCAATCCTTGGGAAACTTTAATCCAGGGCTTACAGGCGAAAAAATATGATGCGATTATAGGCAGTATGACGATTACCGAGGAGCGGCTCAAGTCGGTTAATTTCACCGATCCATATTACCGCTCCGGTGCACAGGTGTTTGTTGCTGAAAACAACCAAGACATTTCCGGACCAGCAGATTTAAAAGGTAAGAAAATCGGTGCGGTAAAGGCAAGCACATATAAGGAACTGGCCTTAAAATATACCGATAAAAAGAAGATTGTTGAATATGACAGCGATATTACCGCATTAATGGATTTGCCGACAGGAAGACTCGATGCGGTGATCACCGACCAAATGGTTGGACTGCCGATTATAAAGGAAGGTGCCATCAAGATTAAAGATGTCGGTGAAACCATGACCCAGGATGACCAAGGGATTGCCGTCCGTAAAGAAGATCAAGAGTTGTTGGATAAGTTGAATAAAGCACTTGCGGAAATTATAAAAGACGGAACCTATGAAGACATCAGTAAAAAGTGGTTCGGCCGTAATATTTTAGGAGAGTAAGAGTTTCAAAGGGTGTTGCTTCCAGCGGACAGGCACCCTTTGATTCAAAAGAAGGTGATGATAATCTTTGATATTTTTCTTAACACGTTAGATGTGTTCCCCCGCGCTGCTTTGTTGACCTTGCAATTAACGGTCACATCGTTAATCCTAGGCTGCATAATTGGACTTATTTTCGCGTTTTTTAGAATTTCCAGCAGTAAGCTGTTAAACTATCTTGCAACAATCTACATTGGTCTGATCCGCGGTACACCGTTAATCGTGCAAATTGCCATCCTATATTTCGGGATGGCCTCGATTGTGACATTTTCACAGTTTTGGGCTGGAGCTTTGGCACTGGCTGTGCATAATGGTGCCTATATTGCTGAAATCTTCCGTGGAGCGATTCAATCGATTGACAAAGGACAAATGGAAGCAGCTCGTTCGCTGGGGATGAGTTATCCGCTGGCCATGCACAAGATCATTTTGCCACAGGCTTTTAAATTCTCGATCCCACCTCTTGGCAATCAATTTATCATCGGACTAAAGGATTCATCCTTAGTAGCTTATGTCGGGATGGCGGAGCTTTGGGGATCCGGTTTAAGCGAAGCCGCCTCTAATTTCCGCCAGCTGGAATCCTATATCGTTGTAGGTATTTATTACTTAGCACTCGTGATGCTGTTTTCCTTTTTGTTAAAGCAGTTGGAGAAAAGGATGAGCTTAGATTCCAAAACAGCCTAAAAAGGACGGAGCCGTTTCATTCACTCTGTCCTTTTTGGCATCAGCCTTTGCGGTAATATTGTTCCATCTCTTCCTTCGGGACCATGCTGCCGCCGGTGGCCCAGACAATATGGGCGGCCTGATTGATTTTAGTCGATAAATCGTGGTTTTCAAGATAATGCTGCCCTTCTGCGGCTAGTTTCACCGGTCCAATCATTCCGGCAAGGGCGGACGGTTCCAAATAAATTCCCTCAGTATCGGCGAGATCTTTTAGCAGCTTAAACATCTGTTGGTCACTGATCGTATAGCTGCCGCTTAAGAAGGGTTCAATTACCCTGCCGACAAATCCCGAAGGTCTTCCAACCGCAAGGCCATCTGCGGCTGTTTGGTTATCAATCCCGATATCCTGAACGGCAATTTTGTCATGAAGTCCACTGATAAGTCCAAGCAGCATGCATGGGGAGTGGGTGGGTTCGGCAAAGAAACAGTGAACATGGTCCTGAAATATAAGCTTTAGTCCAAAGGCGACGCCACCGGGACCGCCGCCCACTCCGCATGGTAAATAGACAAATAAGGGATGATTCTCATCAACAGTGATTCCCGCAAGCTCCAGTTGTTTTTGTAAGCGGAGGGCGGCTACCGCATAGCCTAAAAATAAGTCACGGGAATTTTCATCATCAATAAAATGGCATGTTGGATCAGCTTCGGCCAACCGTCTTCCTTCCTCGACAGCTTTACTATAATCTGCGGTATATTCGATCACCTTAACGTTTTTACTACGTAAAAGGCCTTTCTTCCATTGCTTGGCATCTGCCGACATATGGACAGTAACGGAAAAACCTAATTTGGCACTCATGATGCCAATGCTTAAGCCTAAATTACCGGTGGAACCGACGGCGATGGAATATTTCGAGAAGAAGGAGCGGAACTTATCGCTAGCCAAGATGGAGTAATCATCCTCTATGGATAACATCCCCTTACTTAGGGCCAAATCCTCGGCAATCTTGAGCACTTCATAAATCCCGCCTCTAGCTTTAATCGATCCTGAGATAGGCAAGTGACTATCACATTTCAAATATAAATCGCCAAAAATCTGCTGCTCGTAATCATCTTCCAGTTTTGCCTGTATCTGCGGTATTTTTACCAAGGGAGATTCGATGATCCCATTTGTCGCCTGTGTTTCCGGAAACACCTTAGTGAGATAAGGGACAAAGCGATTTAATCTTTTCTCGGCTTCCAGCACATCGCTGAAGGAAAGCGGACATTTTTCGATACCGGCTTGGAACGCTTCAAGCTTGGGATTAAACCAAATGACTTCTTCTAAGGAAATGAGTTTCTGAATGAAAGGATTTGTGTGGTTTTGCAGCCATGCTTGGCTATTGAATCTCTCCATTTTAGCCCTCCTTACATCAAATGATAAAACAAGTGTACCACATCAAAAAAGAGAGAAAAGAGAAAACAGTCATGTTTTTATCCATGACTGTTTTCAATAAACACCTTATGGTTATTTCTTAATAATAGAAACCATAGCCGCCCATGAAGCTTGCGCCCACGATGATCAGCAGAATAAAGAGTACAACAATAAGAGCAAATCCTGCTCCGCCTGAATATCCGCCGCCACTCATATCCTTCACCTCCAACACGTTTACTACAGCGTATGTTGGATTTGAAAGGGCGTATAGACAAACATGCAGTTTTTTCGGCTATTTTTTTCGGCTCTAATTACTTTCGTGTATTTCGTGTTTTTCGCTGGATTCCTCAAACTCCTCACCCATCGGCATAAACCCGAATGGACCCATTGGAGGTCTGCGTTCTGCCCGATAAATTGCTACTACTTCTTCAATCCGAATGAATAGTTTGACAGGGCGTCCCCCCATTTGGCGTGATTCCAGGACGATTACATCGTTGCCAACACTAAGAAGCTTTCCTTCAAAATTACCTTGTCTGGTAATGACAATGACTTCATGATGTAGAAGCTCACCGGCAACTTGATGGAATGTTTTCTCGCTCATCATTTAACCAACTCCTCCTCTCAGAAATAGTTAATGCAAAACCAATAAAAATGGGATTGTCTTAATCGGATTTTTATAAAAAATTTCCTAATAAAAAGCAAGAGCGTTTTTTCTTTTGCTCTTGCTAACAGGATTCAACGATTTCATTATGAAATGACAAATAATTGAAGATAATACCTATATTGGACAAAATTCATTTTTTGAAATGGTGCTAGAACTCAGAAAAAATAGCCAGGACTGGAATAATTTCATGCTTGAACAGCTGAATAACTGCATACCGATTACAAACTCTAATGGTAACAGGGGGTGATGTTTCATGAAGCAAAATAATCGCAGCAACCATAAGGGAATGACAGCTACGCAACAAAATTCAGGCTCGCAATATCACGAAGAGCACGCCGGCAATGTAACTGGCTATGGGGAAATGGACCCAGTTGCTGAGGGAGGAAGCAATATGTCGGACCAGCCTAATTCAACGTCTTAAATGAACGCCTTACCGCGGCGTTTTTTCTTTGCAGCATTTGATTTTTCTAAATATCCGCTAGGAAGGTGAACAATGTGGAAGTAACTATGGATAATCAAGCCTATAATCCAGGAGATCTCGTCTATGTATTTTATCGAAATCCTCATACACAGGATGTCGCCAACGTCCAAGCAGCGGCAGTTGTAAATCATCCCGACAATCCCGACCAATTGGCATTATTTCTTTATGAAACCTATTATCCGTTAACGAATGAAATAGCGGTTTATCGAAGTGAAGCGGAAGCAATTCAAGCCTATGAGCAGTATTTCGGAGATTTTTAAACTGGAGGGCCTGGCATGATCAAACCATTTACGCCTCATCTCGTCTACTTTGAACCGAAAGCATTAGAATACCCGCTTGGGGCACAGCTAAAAGAAAAATTTGAAAAGATGAATATCGAGATTCGCTATACAACCTCCCATAACCAAGTCAGAAACCTTCCGGGTGACAACGATTTTCAAAAGTACCGAATCGCAAAATCAACGCTTGTAGTGGGGATTCGCAAGACTCTTAAGTTTGATACATCAAAGCCTTCAGCAGAATACGCGATTCCGTTTGCCACCGGCTGTATGGGGCATTGTCATTACTGTTATTTACAAACGACAATGGGAACGAAGCCGTACATCCGCACTTATGTGAATGTTGATGAGATTTTAGATGCGGCTGATCAGTACATGGAGGAACGGGCTCCCGAAATTACCAGATTTGAAGCTTCCTGTACATCGGATATTGTTGGAATCGATCATTTAACTCATACATTAAAACGGGCGATTGAACATTTTGGCCAACGAGATCTGGGCAAACTGCGGTTTGTGACGAAATTTCATCATGTCGATCATTTGCTTGATGCAAAACATAATGGAAAAACACGGTTTCGCTTTAGTGTGAATGCCGATTATGTGATTAAAAATTTCGAGCCGGGGACCTCACCATTGGCCAAACGAATTGAAGCAGCCGGAAAAGTTGCGAGAGCCGGTTATCCGCTTGGATTTATCGTCGCACCGATTTACCTGCATGAAGGCTGGGAGGAAGGCTACCATCATTTGTTCGAGCGGCTCGATGCCGAGCTGCCAATGGATGCAAGGGATGATATCACCTTTGAATTTATTCAACACCGATTTACCAAACCCGCCAAGCGGATTATTGAAAAGAACTACCCAATGACTAAATTAGAATTGGATGAAGCGGCACGAAGATATAAATGGGGCAAATACGGGATTGGCAAGTATGTCTATCAAAAGGAACAAGAAGAAGATATTAAAAGTCATCTTTATTCCTACATGGAGAAATTTTTCCCCAAGGCGAAATTGGAATACTTTACTTAAAATGATTTGCAGGAAGCACACGATTTTTCGATGCGAAACATTGTGTGTTTTTTATAATTGCAGATTTTGAAGAAATATTGAATAGTGAGTAAAAACTCTTTACAAAATTTTTTTGTGAGTTATAATACCCATATAGGTATAAACCCCATGGGGTATTTTTAATAAACGGAGGGTTTTGAAATGACCAAAAAAATTATTATTATTGGCGGGGTGGCCGGCGGTGCTACCGCTGCTGCACGGTTAAGAAGATTAAGTGAAGATGCTGAAATTATTTTAATTGAACGCGGGGAGCATATTTCCTTCGCAAATTGCGGGCTGCCTTATTACATTGGCGAAACCATTAAAGAACGCAACAAATTGCTGGTACAAACGGTCAAAGGAATGTCAGACCGCTTCAACTTGGACATTCGTACATTAAGTGAAGCGGTAAGCATCCATCCGGAAAATAAAACGGTCTCAATTAAGAATTTACAAACAGGTGAAATATACGAAGAAACATACGACAAATTACTATTATCTCCCGGAGCCAGACCGATTGTTCCACCTATTCCCGGGTTACAAGAGAATCAATCTTTATTCACCTTGAGAAATATTCCAAACACTGATAACATTAAACATTATGTCGATACTGCCCAGCCGAAACAGGCGGTTATTATCGGCGGGGGATTCATTGGCATCGAAATGGCTGAAAACCTTGCCGCTAGAGGAATTGAGGTAACCATAATCGAACGTGGCAATCAGATTATGGCTCCACTTGATTTAGAAATGGCCAGTATTTTGCACACTCATTTAACAGAAAAAGGGGTCAAGTTAATTCTTGAAAACGGCGTTGAAGCCTTTTCCGATGCTGGAAAGAAAGTGATTTTGACAGATGGCACAGAAATTGAAACAGAGTTAACGATTCTTGCGATCGGCGTCAGACCGGAAAATGAATTAGCGAAAAATGCCGGTCTTGAATTAGGCGAGCGGGGAGGAATCATTGTTAACGAATACCTGCAAACCTCAAACGCTGACATTTATGCTGTAGGCGATGCCATCGAGGTCGTCGATTATATAAACGAAACAAAGGTGATGATTCCGCTTGCCGGACCGGCAAACCGTCAAGGTCGGATTGCCGCCAATAATATCATGGGAAAAGCCGAGAAGTATCAAGGCACGATGGGTACTTCGATTGCGAAAGTGTTTGATCTGGCCGTTGCGACTACGGGGAATAACGAAAAAACATTAAAACGTTTAGGTGTTTCTTATGAAGTGGTCCATATTCATCCAAGCTCCCATGCCGGTTATTATCCTGGAGCGGCGCCAATTGCCTTAAAGCTGATTTTTGATAAGGAAACGGGCAAAATCTATGGGGCCCAGGCAGTTGGAGCGGATGGGGTCGATAAACGGATGGACGTTATTGCCACGGCGATTAAAGGCGGGTTGACAGTGGAGGATTTAACCAACCTGGAATTATCGTACGCACCTCCATTTTCTTCTGCAAAAGATCCGGTAAATATGGCCGGCTATGTGGCAACAAATATCATGGATGGCGAATTGGAGCATATTCAATGGCATGAAGTCGACCAAATTGTTGCGAATGGCGGACTGTTAATTGACGTGCGCGAACCTATGGAACGGGAAGCTGGTTATATTAAGGGTTCCATCAATATTTCATTAAATGATTTGCGGAAGCGGTTATCAGAACTGCCAAAAGACGAGACCATTTATGTCAGCTGCCAAGTTGGCCTAAGAGGTTATTTGGCCAGCCGAATTCTAAAAAACCACGGCTTTCGGGTGAAAAATGTTGACGGTGGCTGGAAAACCTATTCAGCAGTTTATGGAAGCAATGTAAACAAAAATGCGAATTAATAATATTAACATTTCAGAAATGTTGACAATATACCCTCATACGTATAATATTTTGCTTATTAGTAAGTCCCATCGAAGGGAGGAGCATCATGGAATATAATGATCAAATAAAAAATCGCGTCAAGCGGATTGAAGGACAATTAAGAGGAATCTTAAAAATGATGGAAGAAAATAAAGATTGTAAAGAAGTCATTACACAGCTATCCGCCTCCAGAACGGCGATTGATCGCGCCATTGGGGTGATAGTCAGCTCCAATTTGGTTGATTGTGTAAAAAAAGCCAACGATCAAGGAGAGCAGAATATGGAAGATTTAGTAAAAGAAGCGGTGAATTTATTGGTTAGAAGTCGATAAAAAGGGTGAATACCCTTTTTATTTAGCAATCCAGTATACCCATATGGGTAAAACGCTAAAGAGGTATCAAAAGGAAAGGGGAAAATGTTAAATGAAACAAATCACGGCAAAAGAAGTTGAGGCCTTACTGAACCAAAATAAACGATTAAATATTATCGATGTTCGTGAAGTAAGTGAAGTAGCGACAGGCAAAATTCCAGGTGCAGTGAACATCCCACTAGGACTGTTAGAATTTCGCATGCAAGAATTGGACAAATCAAAGGAATATATCATTGTTTGCCATTCGGGGGGAGGAGCTTCCGAGCGGCCCAATTCCTTGAAAGCTATGGATATAATGTCACTAACATGAATGGTGGAATGCTTGCCTGGACTGGCCGAGTAGAATAAACCATAGGTAAAATCTAGATCAAATACGTTTTTCAGAACCGGGAAAACTGATTCTATCTTAAATGAAAATGGAGGAAAAACATCATGCTAAAAGTTACGCCTGCTGCCATCACAGCGATTACCAAAGAGGTTCAAGATGTGATTGATGAAGGGAAAAAACCGCTAATCCGCTTATCTATGGGAATTGGCTGAGGGGGTCCGCAGCTTCGTCTGACTCTGGAAGAGTCAGCTTTAGATAGTGATGAAATCACGGAACAGGACGGCATTCAATTTTTGGTCAATGAACGAGACCAAGTATATTTTAATCAAACAAAACTGGATTATGTTAAATCTTTATTTGGAGGCGGAGAATTTAAGCTGCTCCGGGTATAAGGAATAGGCAGCGGTTTAAGCTGCCTTCTTTTCTGAAAATAAGAATGAATTCTAAACTTTGATGAATCTAATTTTATATTTTTCAATACCCATACCGGTATAGGAGGTTGCAAAATGCAATATCTAAATTATCTTATTATTGCCTTACTTATTTTTCTGATCGTTAAGCGGTTCTTGCCTGTAAAAGGGATCACCAATATTTCTACTGCTGAATTAAAAACCATTCTAAATGACAAGAACAAACAATTTGTCGATGTCCGTACACCTGGGGAATATAAAGGAAATCATATAAGAGGGTTCAAAAATATCCCGCTCCAGCAGCTTGGACAAAAGGCTGCAAAGGAACTGTCCAAGGAAAAAGAAGTAGTCGTCATTTGTCAAAGCGGAATGAGAAGCAAACAGGCCAGTAAATTGTTGAAAAAACTAGGATACTCAAATGTAATTAATGTAAAAGGCGGCATGAGTGCCTGGTACTAAACAAAATGAGAATCTAATTTTTATCATATCATCTATTATAATGTTAAAATTACGTATTGAATATTCTTTGCCTGTTATACTCCCTTAAGGTATAACAGGTAAAGAGCTATGCCATCTTCATTAGGGGGAACCAGATGCAGGTTATCCAAATGGGTTCTATCGCTATTTTGCTTAAATGGCTGCTGCTTGGGGCGGCACTATTTATTGGGCTGGCGATTTTGAAGCTGTGGTTGAGGCGAACACAAGAAAAAATACTACATAAACAAGTTATCGATTTATTTTTTAATAGCTTATTTTTCGGTTTTATTTGCTGGAAAGGGAGTTTATTTATTATTGATCCAGTACTAGTAATTAAAAGCCCCTTGTCATTATTATATTTTACCGGGGGAACGACAGGGCTCGTTCTCGCCGTTGTCGGCTCGATCATTTTCTATTTTTTTAAAGCAAATAAATCCAACATAACAGATAGGCTTACTTTACAATCCGGATTCTTATACAGTTTCACCGTGATAGGCGTTTATCACCTCTTGGCCACGCTTTTGCTTGAGGAGCAGAAGTTGAATCATATTATTTTAGGTTTATACACATTTGCAATCGTCATTTTCGCATTTTGGAAACATCAGATGGTTACCCAACAGCGAATTTTTTCCAGTCTCATCCTATTTTCGTTTCTTAGCCTTAGCCTATCGTTCTTACAGCTGAGCGTTGAACGGAAAATATGGTTTTTTTCAGCACAACAGTGGTTTTTCGTTGCCCTGATAATTGTTTCATTAATTTTTTGGGATAAAAAGTCGAAATCTTAATTTATAACTATTTTTCCGTCAGAAGGAGTGACCTCATGTTTAAAAAAATCATTGCCATCATCCTTTTGCTTGGACTGGTTGGCTGGGCCATTTATGATCATACCTCAAAACCAACAGAAGCTGAAAAAACGGTGCAGGAAGCTCGGCCATCTCAGCAAAGATCAACAAAAATTGGCTTTCAAGAAGGAAACAGAGCACCTAATTTTGAATTGCAGACTCTAGACGGAAAACAAATAAGCCTCTCTGATATGAAAGGGAAGAGGCTGATTCTCAATTTCTGGGCGACCTGGTGCCCGCCATGTAAAGCGGAAATGCCGCATATGCAGAAATTTTATCAGGAACAGAAGGGCAACAATATCGAAATCCTGGCCGTTAATTTAACAACAGGAGAGAAAAATCCAAAAGATGTTGCGAAATTTGTCAAGGATTACGGTTTGACCTTTCCAATCCTACTCGACAGCTCAGGAGAAATAGGTGAGGCTTATCAAGCCTTCACGATTCCGACCAGCTATATTATTGATTCTCATGGAATCATCAAAAAGAAAATAATCGGCCCAATGGATAAGGAAATGATGACCGAGCTTATCAAGAGCATTGACTAATTTTTACAACAAGACTTTAGGCTGTTAGCAATTTGGAAGTATTTCTATTTTTAGGGTAAACTTAGGAAAGCGTAGTGATTTTTAAAAAAGTAGGTGAATTCATGGCAATAAATAAAAAGCCCAATCGCTTAATTACCGAGAAATCTCCCTATTTGCTGCAGCATGCTTACAATCCGGTCGATTGGTTTCCTTGGGGACCTGAAGCTTTTGAAAAAGCCAAGCAGGAGAACAAGCCCGTTTTCGTCAGTATTGGTTATTCGACTTGCCACTGGTGTCATGTGATGGAGCGTGAAAGCTTTGAGGACGAAGAGGTCGCAAGGCTTTTAAATGAACGATTTGTTTCCATTAAAGTCGACCGCGAGGAACGTCCCGATATCGATTCCATTTATATGAACGTCTGTCAAATGATGACCGGACATGGCGGCTGGCCGATGAGTATATTTATGACGCCGGATAAAGTTCCGTTTTATGCGGGCACTTATTTTCCAAAAGAAGCCCGTTACGGTTATCCTGGGTTTAAAGAGATCATCGCGGGCTTATCCTCGAAATACCAAAACGATCCCGACCATATAAACGAAGTTGCCGGCAGCGTGTTAGAGGCCTTACAGCCCGGTAAAAGCAAAGCCACCGCCCCAATAACGAAACAGCTGATTGAAGCGGGATACAAGCAGTTTGTCAGAACATTTGACGGGAAGTATGGAGGTTTTGGACAGGCCCCCAAATTCCCGATGCCACACTCGTTGACATTTCTGCTGCGCTATTATCAATACAGCGGTGAGCGCTATGCCCTGGACATGGTTGTCAAGACTTTAAAGGGCCTGGCCAAGGGCGGTATTTATGATCACATTGGCTACGGTTTTTCCCGCTATTCGGTAGACGATCAATTTTTGGTTCCCCATTTTGAAAAAATGCTCTATGATAATGCCTTGCTTGCCATCGCCTATACTGAAACCTACCAAGTTACGCAGGAGGGACTTTTTAAAACAATAGCCGAGCAGATTCTCACCTATGTCCTCCGTGACATGCAGCACACGCAAGGGGGATTTTATTCTGCTGAAGATGCTGATTCCGAAGGGGAAGAAGGCAAATTTTACGTATGGACTCCTAAAGAAATCATTAAGGTCCTTGGCGAGGAAACGGGAGCATTATTTTGCCATGTTTATGATATTACAACCCAGGGGAATTTCGAGGGAAAAAACATTCCGAATTTAATTCACCAGGATGTACAGCAATTTGCGTCGCAAAATGGGCTTGAAGATGAAAAGCTGCTTGGCCAATTGGAAGCGGCGCGGGAAAAGCTATTTAAAGTTCGTAATCAAAGGGTTCATCCTCACAAAGATGACAAAATCCTCACGTCATGGAATGGACTGATGATTGCGGCGCTCGCAAAGGCCGGCCGGGTTTTTAACCAGAAGGAGTTTATTTTGGCCGGGGAAAAAGCAATCCGCTTTATTGAAACAAACCTTGTTTTGAAAAATCGCTTAATGGTCCGTTATCGTGACGGAGAAGTAAAACAGAAGGGCTTTATTGATGATTATGCTTTCATGGTATGGGCCTATATAGAAATGTATGAAAGTACATTAGAACTGCGCTATTTACAAAGGGCCGTTCAAGTAACCGAGCAAATGCTAGAACTGTTTTGGGATGATGAGGCGGGTGGATTTTTCTTTTACGGCAACGATAACGAGGAATTGTTAGTCCGGCAAAAGGAGGTCTATGATGGAGCTATTCCTTCGGGAAATAGTGTCGCGGCGATGCAAATGATCCGTTTGGCGCGGCTTACAGGCAATTTTCAATTAGAGGAAAAAGTGCAGCAGTTGTTTAACACCTTTAGCGTTGAATTAACGCAATATCCAGCAGGGCAAACATTCCTGTTGCAAAGCTATTTGTTGACACAGATGGGAATGAAAGAGGTCATTGTACTGGAGCGTGATGAACGATCGTCGACACTAGTCAAAGAACTGCAGCAGGGATTCCATCCTGAAATTACCTATTTGATCAGTTCCGACCGTGGTAAATTAGCAGAAATCGCTCCGTTCACGAAGGAATATCAAACGATCAATGAGCAGACGACCATCTATGTTTGCGAAAATTTCGTTTGCAACAAACCTACAACCGATATCAATGAAGCAATAAAAATGATTGCCACAGCAAAAAATGACGTGTAAAAGATACACGTCATTTTTTCAAGGTTATTGCTCAATTGCATGAGAGGCTCCACTGTAATCCCAGTATTTTAATGTATCTGTTCTGGAGGTAGGGATTTCTTCTTTAATATTGCCCTCTTTATCCTTATAAATTTCATATTCCTGATACGTTTCCACAATATAGCCGCCATCTTTTTCGGATTTTTCCAGTTTTTCTACCAGCTCCGGTTAATCTTCGGAAGGCTGGATGGCTGCCGGTTTAGCGACTACCGGCTGATCGGCTGTATAGGTATAGTTAATATTTAAGAATGAGTACGGTGAATCCAAATAGGCAGCGGCCCCTAACGTCAGTAACAGGCCTAATGCACTTATGAAAGTGGTTAATTTCATGGTTCCGGCTCCTTTTCCATTGAATCTTCGTACTCATTCTATGCTCGTCCGCGCCCAAAGATTACACGTTTTAGGCACTTACTTTTGGCCGGAAAACGAGAAATAGCCCAAAAGCTAAGATGGTAATGATCACGCCGGAAATATACGGTAGTCCCATTGCAATAGAATACAGCCAGCCGCCAAGAGTCGGTCCAATAATCCGCCCTAATGAATCAAATGAAGACAAAAGCCCTGTCGAACTCCCGTGCCCGGCAGCGGAGGTTTTCGTCAGCAGTGCCGAGACACTGGGGCGGATCACACCATTTCCGAGCCCGAAGATGGTTAAATAAATGGCCGCAGTGGCAAAATTGTTCACCAGCAAAATCAACCCAAAGCCGATTGCCGAGACAATCATCCCGCCTTGAATGACGGCGTTTTCTCCGTATTTTCGCGTCCATCTTCCGACTAATCCGCCTTGGACCATGGCACTGCCAAAGCCCATAATCATGAAAATATAGCCCAGTTGCACCGTGCCCAACCCTGCTTTTTTTGCTGCAAAGTAAGCAAACGTAGCTTCCAGTCCGGAAAGAGATAAGGAAATAAATAATTGCACAATGAATAAGACCGTAACATGACTATTAAAGGCACTCAAGAATGACGGTTTTTCAGGTTCCGATTCATGGTTCTTCTGTTTTGATTCCTTTAATAGGATGAGAACAAGAAATAAGGTAATCAACGATGAACCACAGGCAATATAAAACGGCATACTTAAGCTGATTTTTGAAAAAATTCCGCCAATCGCCGGCCCGAAAACGAAGCCTAATCCGGTTGCCGCCCCGACAATTCCCATGCCTTTGCCGCGGTTTTCTTCCGTGGTGATGTCAGCAACATAGGCCATCGCTGTTGGCATGTTCGCTGCTGAGAGGATCCCGCCCAAAATTCGGGCCACAAATAGCATCCACAGTGCAGTGGAGATCGCTTGGATAAAGAAAGACAGGGCCAGTCCGGCAATTCCGATCATCATCACCGGTTTGCGGCCAATGCGGTCGGAAACATGTCCCCACAACGGGGCGAATATAAACTGCATCAGCGAATAGACGGACATCAGCAGTCCCAGTTCCGTAGGGTTTGCGCCAATTTCTTGAGCATAAAACGGCAGGACTGGGATAATGATGCCAAATCCCACCATGACCAAAAACATCACAATAAACAGAATCGGTAAAGCAGACTTTATTTGCAAAGGATACTCACTCCTTTAAAACTCCAAATTAATGTTGATATTATATGAGAACACTTACAATTATCACTCAGCAGGGGATGACAATGCAACCTGATATGAAAATTTTAAACGATGCGGGTAGTTTAAAGATAGATTTTTGCCTGAGGGTAAACTAAACCGCTTCAATAATAATCTTACATTCGGTGTATTTATCGAAATGAGAAAAGACTCCCGGTAGGGGGAGCCTTGATTAACTTGATTGCTGTGCCCATTCTTCGACATTCCATACTTTTGTAACCCAATCTGTATAAAAGTCCGGTTCGTGGCAGACCAAAACCACCGTTCCCTTGTAGGCCTTTAGTGCCCGTTTCAATTCCGCTTTAGCATCGACATCGAGATGGTTGGTTGGCTCGTCGAATAAAATCCAGTTGCTTTCCGTCATCATCAATTTACAGAGACGGACCTTTGCCTGCTCACCGCCGCTTAACTGATTTAACGGACGGGAGATGTGTTCATTTTTCAAGCCGCAGCGGGCAAGGGCAGCGCGGACCTGATGCTGGTCCATATGCGGGAACGCGTTCCAGACATCTTCAATCGGAGTTACATGGCCGGCTTTGACTTCCTGTTCAAAATAAGAAGGGAAGAGGAAGTCACCGCGTTCTATTTTGCCGCCAAGAGGATTAATTTTTCCAAGCATGGTCTTTAACAACGTCGATTTACCGACACCGTTGCAGCCGATGATGGCCACCTTTTCGCCACGCTCCAAGGATAGATCCATTTTTGGCAGCAGTGGGTAAGAATAGCCAATTTCTAGGCTTTCCGCCTCAAAAACAAACCGGCCGCTGCTGCGGGATTCCTTGAATTCAAACGTCGGTTTCACCGCGGTCTCCGGACGGTCAATCCGCTCCAAACGCTCCAATTGTTTTTGCCGGCTCTTGGCCCGTCCGGTGGTTGAATAACGAGCTTTATTCCTGGCGATGAAATCCTCTTGCTTTTTAATAAATTCCTGTTGCTTTTCGTACGCATTTATATGTTGATTTTTTGTGATTTCCGCAAGTTCGAGGAATTTTTCATAGCTTGCTGTATAACGGGTCAGCTTGGAAAACTCCAAGTGAAAAATAACATTGGAGACCTGATTCATAAACTCGGTATCATGGGAAATTAAAATAAAGGCATACGGGTAATCCTTTAAATAAGAAGCAAGCCACTGGATATGCTCCACATCAAGATAGTTGGTCGGCTCGTCGAGCAGCAGAACTTTTGGCTGCTCCAACAGCAGCTTGGCTAACAGCACCTTGGTGCGCTGTCCGCCGCTTAGGGTGGCGACATCACGTTCCAGCCCAATAGCATCCAGTCCTAATCCTCTTGCTGCCTCTTCGATTTTAATATCCAATGAATAAAAACCACCGGCATCAAGTACGTCTTGAATTTCTCCCATTTTTTCCAACAAAGCCTCGAGTTCCTCCGGTGAGGCCTCGGCCATTTTCATCGTTACTTCGGTTAATTCTTTTTCTTTTTCAAACAGGGGTAGGAAGGCATCGCGGAGCACATTGCGCATCGTTTTTCCCGGTGTCAATACCGTGTGCTGGTCCAGGTAGCCGTATTGAATTCCTGGTGTCCATTCGACCCGCCCGCTGTCATGAATTAATTGGCCGGTTATAATGTTCATTAATGTCGATTTGCCGACGCCGTTTACCCCGACAAGACCGATATGATCCTCGGCTAACAAGCGAAAAGAAACATTTTTAAATAAGGTCCGATCCCCAAATGTATGTGATAAATTTTCTACATTTAATAAACTCATTTTTGCTTTTATCCTCGCTTTGTTCATAAAATCAATCATTCTTTCATCATACTAAAATTTCCAACATACGACCAGATTTTTCAGCGGAAATTTCTCATTTTTATGCTGTTTTTTATCCAAAATAGGTGTATAGTTCTTATCCAATGCGGCGATTATTAAGCCTATTTTGTTCCTAATCTTACTATCGCTGGATTTTCCGCTTAGAGAAAACAGCCCGTTTCACGAAAACGTAAAACCACCTGTGTTGTTATCATTAGCGGACTGGAAAGCTTGTACATAGGATAATAAAGAAAAGAGGGGGAGGAAAATCGAGGTGACGAAAAACCCATTTGGGGCTAACATTGGTACGGTTTCCGGCGGAATTGTCAATTTTGGCGGTGCCGTCACGATTGCACCGATTTCGGTTACCAGAACAATCTCAGGTGCCGGTGGAGGTAATACTGGTTCGATTATTACTACGAATACCGGTTTTAGTCTTTCTACTGGGACAAGGCCATAGATTTAAATAGACGGAGCAAAATGAGACTCCGTCTAATTTACTTGGGTTGGTTAAGATGCCTTTAACCTTTTCATTTGTTTTTGTTTCAATGGTTTCGCCGCATTAAAGATCATATTCAATCCAATCGCTGTTAAACTGCCGGCGACGATCCCACTGTTGGTTAAAATTTTTATGCCTTCCGGAAGGGCATCAAATAAATTCGGTACCGTTGTAACTCCTAGGCCAACGCCAACTGAGCAAGCAATGATTAACAGGTTTTCTTGCGATGAAAAATCCACTTTACTAAGCATCTTAATCCCTGAGGCAATGACCATGCCAAACATTGCTACCATTGCTCCTCCTAAAACAGAGGTTGGCACCACTGTCGTTAAGGCGGCCACTTTAGGCAAAAAGCCTAAAAACACGAGAATGCCGCCCATAAGATAAATGACGTTTTTACTTTTTACCCCGGAAAATTGGACAAGGCCGACATTTTGCGAGTAGGTTGTGTAGGGAAAGGAATTGAAAAAGGCCCCGATCACGCTTGCCAATCCCTCGGCCCGATATCCTTTTACTAAATCGGCTTCTGTTAATTTCCGGCCGGTAATATCAGCCAGAGCGAAGTAAACGCCGGATGATTCCACGAGACTGACGATTGCAACAAGCGTCATCGTAATGATTGGTGCCACTTCAAAAGTCGGAGCAGCAAAATGCAGTGGTGTAATCATATGAAACCATGAAGCGTCACTAACGGCTGAGAAATTGACTTTTCCCATCAGTGCTGCAGCAATGGTACCGGCGATTAACCCTAACAGGATGGAAATCGCGCGAACAAACCCATGAAAGAAGCGATATAGGAAAATAATAAATAACAGCGTCCCAAAAGCCAGAGCTATGTTAGATGCGGAACCAAAGTCCGGACTTCCTTGACCACCGGCAACATTATTCATCGCGACAGGTATCAGTGTCGTTCCGATGATCGTTACAACCGAACCCGTAACGACAGGAGGAAAAAAGCGAATTAACTTACCGAAATACTTGGCGATGACGATGACAATGAGACCGGAAGCTAAAATAGCTCCGTAGATAGACGAGAGCCCATACTTGCTGCCAATTGAAATAATCGGGGTGACCGCCGTAAACGTGCATCCAAGTACGATCGGGAGTCCGATACCGAAGAAACGATTTTGCCACACCTGCAAAATCGTTGCAATGCCGCTTGTTAATATATCAAGTGAAACTAAATAGGCCAATTGCTCCGTTGAAAAATGAAGGGCATTCCCGATAATCAAGGGGACAATAACAGCCCCGGCATACATCGCCAAAACGTGTTGAATTCCAAGCGAGACGGTTTGAAAGGGATGTTGTTTCATTTTACAAGTTCCTCCGTTTCTTGATTCAAAAATGTTACTTCCCCATTGGCAAGAGCAGCAATTTGGGCCAGCGATTCCACCCGTATCCCAAGCTGTTTCAGTTTTGCGGCCCCATCCTGGAAGGATTTTTCGATCACAATCCCAATTCCCGCGACTTCAGCGCCGCTTTGTTGGACAATATGTAGCAAACCAAGGGCCGCTTCCCCATTGGCAAGAAAATCATCGATGATTAATACCCGATCATGCTCATTCACGTATTTTTTGGAAATGGATATTTCATTTGTTTCTTTTTTGGTAAAAGAATAAACGGAAGCCGTCAGTAAATCTTCTGACAGTGTAAGAGATTTCCGCTTCCTGGCAAACACAACGGGAACATGTAAAGAGAGTCCGGCCATTACCGCCGGAGCAATCCCCGATGATTCAATCGTTACGATTTTGGTTATGCCATCAGCCGCAAATCGTTGAGCAAATTCCTTGCCAATCTCCTGCATTAAGCCCGGGTCGATTTGGTGATTTAAAAATGAATCAACCTTTAATACATGGTCTGATAATACCTGTCCATCTTGTTTAATTCTTTCTTCCAGCAGTTTCATATGAACCTCCCAAAGTGTCATTCTATTCGTTCTGTTTAATTGATCGTAAGCTTCTTGCCATTCTCTCATTTGTAAAATAAAAAACTCAAAGGCCAATGCTTCACATCAAAAAATGAGTGAGGCAATGGCCTTTGAGTTTTATCATAAAGGTTAGGAAGGAAGTCCGCAAAAAAATCATGCGGAAAATAATCTCATTACCCACTCATAGTCGGATCGTTTACGGCAATCCGGTAGAAACTTGCGGGCCCTATCCCCGCGATTATATGAGTGAAACAATATTAAATTGAATAATGACATTATAAACAGAAGAAATCGTTAAATCAATCATTTTTTCGTAAAAACCGAATACTGACTTAAAAATTATCGTTTTCGTTCGGAATTTGGAAGCCTTTTCATTCATTTAATTCAACAGTTCAACGAAAGATTGAATCACCATTCATTTTAGGGTAAGATTAATCTGTATATATGTTCTGAAAATTCCAAACTTAGAGGTGAATTAATGTGGCAAAAGCAATTCCTGAAACATGGTGGAACAGATTAAGGTTGCCGGTAATTTCGGCGCCAATGTTTTTGGTGTCAGGCACCGAATTGGTAAAAAACTGCTGTCTTAATGGAGTAATCGGTTCTTTTCCGGCTCCGAATGCGCGCCCGATTGAGGTGCTTGATCAATGGATGGGAACGTTGAATGCAGAATTGAAGCTGGAGCAAGAAAAAGACCCGGAACGTAAAATTGCACCTTGGGCGATGAATATGGTCGTACATAGCTCCTACAGCCGCTTACAGGACGAGCTGGCCCTAGTCAAGAAGCATAAACCGCAATTGGTCATTACCTCATTAGGCAGACCAAAGCAAGTGGTCGAGATTGTCCATGAATATGGCGGGCTGGTATTTTCTGATGTCAGTGATGTGAAGTTTGCCCGGAAAGCAGCAGAAGCAGGAGTCGACGGCTTGATCCTCGTTGCCAGCGGTGCTGGCGGTCATGCCGGGCAAATTAATAGCTTCGCTTTTGTTGATATGGTTCGTTCCTTCTGGGATGGTATTATTGTGCTCGCAGGTTCAATTTCAACCGGGAAAGGGATTTTGGCGGCACAAGCGGCTGGGGCCGACTTGGCTTATATGGGGACGCGGTTTATTGTTGCAACAGAGAGTATGGCTAATGACGAATACCGGCAAATGCTGGTTGAATCGACACAGGAAGATATTATTTTGACAGATGCTTTTTCCGGGGTCCATGCAAATATGCTTAAGCCAAGTATCGAAAAGGCAGGACTTGACCCTGAGAAGCTGGTACGAAAAGAGAAGGTCGATTTTGATGATATGCAAAAAGAATCGGCGGTGAAGAATGTTAAGGCGTGGCGCGATATTTGGTCGGCAGGACACGGGGTAGGCGCGATTGACCGGATCGAATCGGTCGCGGAGATTATTCAGCGGCTGGAGATTGAGTATAATGAGGCTCTTAAAAGAATAAATGCAAGTGCCGCGAGTTTCACTGGCATTCCTGCGAAATAAGTATTGTGAAAGCAGTCTAAGAGATTAGGCTGCTTTTTTAATGCGTTCTAAAATGACCGGATGGTGGAGACGGGTAAAGTTAAATTTTTGACGGGTAAATCTTCCCTTCAGACGGGTAAACTCAAAATTTAGGCGGGTAAATCCTCAAAATAGATCAGATTCAAATTGGGTACTCTAAATCGAAAAGAAAATAGGCAAATTTGTCCTCTTGACACGAACATTTTTCGAATAATATGATAAAGTATAAGTAGAAAATCCTTTTATAATGCGGTATAGACTAATTTTCACTGTCCACTCCAGATGGACAAATGTATTTTCTATAACGACAATGGCATCTATTTTGATAAAAAGGAGGGTTTGACGATGTCAAGCCATATTTTGGAGAAATTTTTAAATGAAAACCTCGAGGATTTAAAAAGAAAAGGCCTGTATAACGTGATTGATCCACTTGAAAGCCCGAATGGTCCCGTGATCACCATTAACGGCAAAGAACTGATCAACCTTTCATCGAATAACTATCTCGGTTTAGCTACCGATGAACGCTTGAAAAAAGCAGCAGCTGAAGCGCTGCAAAAATTTGGGGTTGGTGCTGGCGCCGTACGCACCATTAACGGCACGCTAAAAATCCACCTCGAACTTGAAGAAAAATTGGCCGAGTTTAAACATACCGAGGCAGCCATCGCCTATCAATCTGGATTTAACTGTAATATGGCAGCGATTTCAGCCGTCATGGACCAAAACGATGCGATTTTATCCGATGAATTAAACCATGCCTCCATTATCGACGGTTGCCGGCTTTCCAAAGCGAAAATCATCCGCTTTAACCACTCCGATATGGAAGATCTTCGTGCCAAGGCAAAGGCAGCCAAAGAGTCAGGGCAGTACAACAAACTGATGGTCATTACTGATGGTGTTTTTTCGATGGACGGAGACATTGCCCATTTGCCGGAAATTGTTAAAATTGCCGAGGAATTTGACCTGATTACATATGTCGACGATGCCCATGGCTCTGGTGTTCTTGGCGATGGAGCGGGGACGGTCAAACATTTCGGCCTTTCCGACAAAATTGATTTTCAAATTGGAACACTCTCAAAAGCTATTGGTGTCGTCGGCGGTTATGTAGCCGGTAAGAAGAATTTGATTGATTGGTTAAAAGTACGCAGTCGTCCCTTCCTATTTTCTACCTCTTTAACACCGGCTGATGTCGCTGCAAGCAAACGGGCGATTGAAATCCTGATGGAAAGTACAGAGCTCAATCAAAAACTATGGGAAAACGGTGATTATTTGAAGAAGGGACTTAAGCAGCTAGGATTTAACATTGGCAATAGTGAAACCCCAATTACACCATGCATTATTGGCGAAGAAAAGATGGCCCAGCAATTCAGTCAACGCTTAATAGAAGAAGGGGTATATGCAAAAGCCATCGTTTTCCCAACAGTTCCTAAAGGAACAGGCCGTGTTCGCAACATGCCGACTGCTGCCCATACAAAAGCAATGCTCGACAAAGCGATTTCTATTTACGAAAAGGTCGGCAAGGAAATGAACATTATTTAAACAGAAATTCAGATAAGGACGGGGAACAGCGATGAAGCGTATATTAATCACCGGGGCTTTGGGCCAAATTGGCTCGGAGCTGACCTTAAAGCTTAGAGAGCTATACGGCACTGACAATGTCATTGCCAGCGATATTAAAAAAAATGACAGCGAAGCAGCCTTAGGCGGTCCGTTTGAAACTTTAGACGTAACCGATGGCAAAAAAATGGTGGAGATCGCCAAAAAATATCGGGTTGATACGATTATGCATCTGGCGGCGCTTTTATCGGCTACGGCTGAAGCCAAGCCGGTGTTTGCCTGGAATTTAAACATGGGCGGGTTATTAAATGCTCTTGAAACCGCCCGAGAGGTAAAGGCCCAATTTTTCACGCCAAGCTCGATTGGGGCATTTGGCCCATCGACACCAAAGGACGGGACACCGCAGGATACGATCATGCGCCCGACAACGATGTACGGGGTAAACAAAGTAGCCGGTGAGCTGTTGGCTGATTATTACTATCATAAATTTGCTGTCGACACGAGAGGCGTCCGTTTTCCCGGGTTAATTTCTTATGTTGCCCTGCCGGGGGGCGGAACAACCGATTATGCAGTCGAAATATATTATGAAGCAGTAAAACATCGCCGCTATACTTGTTATATTGACAAAGGTACCTACATGGACATGATGTACATGCCTGATGCCTTAAATGCCATAGTTGACCTAATGGAAGCTGACCCAGCCAAGTTGGTTCATCGTAATTCCTTCAATGTCAGCGCGATGAGTTTTGATCCTGAGGAAATTGCCGCTAGTATCGCCAAGTATATTCCTGGATTTAAGATTTCCTATGATGTCGACCCGGCACGGCAGAAAATTGCCGATAGCTGGCCTAATTCCCTTGATACCACTGCTGCTAAAGAGGAATGGGGATTTCATTACGAGTATGATTTAGATAAAATGACTGAGGATATGATTGATAAACTGCGCCAGAAATTCCACTATCGAATATCGGGCTAAAAAAACAGCGAAGCCACTGACGCTTCGCTGTTATCTTTTAACATAGATCCATTTATCTTGTTTTTCCAAAACGCGCCCGACAATAGCCGCTTGGGCAATTCCCTTTGACCGAAGTTGCTGCACATATTGTTCAGCTTCTGCTTCCGGAAGCGCAACCAGCAGCCCGCCTGATGTAACGGCGTCACATAAGACTAATTGCTCCTCAGGCAAGATGTCCTCATAAACGATATCATTTTGGAGCCATTTGTGGTTGGATTTCGAACCGCCGGGAACAACACCATTTTTCGCTAATTCCACCGTACCGTTAAGGAGCGGTACCTGAGAGAATGAAATTTCGAAACTAACATCACTCCCGCGGGCCATTTCGCTGCCATGACCGAGCAGGCCAAATCCGGTTACATCGGTAACAGCATGCGGCTGGAAGGCTGATAAGGTTTCGGCAGCTATTTTATTGAGCATCGCCATCGTTTCGGTAACGAGTTGCTCCTGCTCGGCTGTAACCGCACCTCGCTTTATTCCGGTAGTCAAGATGCCGACTCCAATCGGCTTTGTTAACACAAGAGCATCACCTGGTTTGGCACCAACATTTTTCCATACTTTTTCCGGATGAACAATACCTGTGACGGAGAGGCCAAACTTTGGTTCCTGGTCGTCGACTGAATGTCCGCCGACCGTCACGGCTCCTGCTTCTTTGACTTTATCAGCAGCCCCGCGTAATATTTCCACCAGCATGTCTGGACCGAGCTTTTGAATCGGATATCCGACAATGTTGAGAACAGTTTTTGGCTCACCGCCCATGGCATATACATCACTCAAGGCATTGGCAGCCGCAATTTGTCCAAACATATAGGGATCATCCACCACTGGTGTAAAATAATCAACCGTTTGGATGAGAGCAATGTCATCAGTTAATTGGTATACCCCGGCGTCATCACTTGTCTCGTTGCCAACAAGCAATTCCGGAACTGGATCTTGTTTTGGTAACTGACGCAAAACTTGCGTCAAGTCCTCAGGACCAATTTTGCAGCCTCAACCGGCTTTTGTTGATAACGAGGTTAGGCGGATTTTCTCTTGTTCACTCATTTTGTACACCTCCAATACTTAGTAGTATACCTTTTTCAGTTTAAAACCGCACGAGTCAAGCAAAGGATTTGCAAACCAAAATTGGCTGAGATAGAATATTTTAAACCAAATAGATATTGTTTTAAAATGGAGGTCTTTATCTTGAAAAAGTATCAGGTCATCGTTGAATTTTGCATGATGTGAAATTACGCGCCTAAAGCCGCGAGTTTCGCGGAAGAGTTAATTACCCATTTTAGAAGAGACATTGAAAAAGTGGAATTAATTCCTAGTTCCGGCGGGGTTTTCGAAGTAACGGTCAACGGAGAAAAGATCTATTCAAAGGATGAAACAGGTCTTTTCCCAGACACCGAGGAAATAATTAAAATAATGGAAGCAGAATAACGGAGGGGTCCAATGTTCAGCAGGCTCCGAAACCTAGCAGATTGAGAACAAAACTTCTTGATCTGCTTTTTTTGACTAAATATAATTTAAAAGTTACAATTTTAGATTTTTTCCCGGTGCTAATTAAAAAATGAATTTTGAGGATATTTTTTTGTTGACTAAATATAGGATAGGGGGGTATAGTAATAGTACAAACAAAAGGGAAGTGATTTTAATGGAGAAATTCTTACACGATCACCCGAGTACCCCTAGGAGCAAAGACGAAAAGCAAGCGATCATCAACCGTTTAAAACGAATAGAGGGTCAAGTTCGCGGCATACAAAAAATGGTAGAGGACGATCGATATTGTATCGATATTTTAGTCCAAATCAGCTCGATCCAATCAGCATTAAAACAAGTAGGTTTCTCAATTACCGAACGGCACATCAAACATTGTGTCAGCGATGCAATCAAAGCTGGTGAGGGGAATGAAACGATTGAAGAATTAATGACTGTCATGAAGCAATTTTCTAAGTAAGGGGTGGTTATGGTGAGTGAATTAAAGCATGCAACACTTGGAGTTACAGGAATGACCTGTGCCGCCTGCTCTAACCGGATAGAAAAAACATTAAATAAAATGGCCGGTGTGGAAGCACAAGTGAATTTAACAACAGAAAAGGCATCCGTTCATTACGATCCGGAAAAAACCTCGATCGCCGAGATTACCAATAAAATTGAAAATATCGGTTATGGTGTTCTGACGGAAAAAGCGGAATTCGATGTCTTCGGGATGACGTGTGCCGCTTGTTCCAGCCGGATTGAAAAAGTACTCAACAAACAAGCTGGCGTTAAGCAGGCAACAGTAAACCTAACAACGGAAAGTGCAACCATTGAATATACACCTGGATTAATAAATGAAAAAACCTTAATTGAAAAAATCCAACATATCGGCTATGACGCCAAACCAAAGGCAGAGGCAGAAGAAAAACAAACGTATAAAGAGAAAGAGCTGCAGCATAAGAAAACAAAGTTAATGATTTCCGCAGTTCTATCTGCACCATTATTAATCACCATGCTCGTTCATTTATTCGGCATGACGCTGCCAGAAATTTTCATGAATCCATGGTTCCAATTTGCTTTGGCGACCCCGGTTCAATTTATCATTGGCTGGCAATTCTATGAAGGTGCTTATAAGAACCTAAAGAATGGCGGCGCAAATATGGATGTGCTGGTCGCATTAGGAACAAGCGCTGCCTATTTCTATAGTTTATATGAAGCATTAAAGACGATTGGCGATCCTGCTTATATGCCGCATTTATACTATGAAACAAGTGCGGTTTTAATCACCTTGATTTTATTTGGCAAATATTTAGAGGCAAGAGCGAAGAGCCAAACAACCAATGCGATATCCGAATTGCTTAATTTACAAGCTAAGGAAGCCCGGGTGATTAGAGATGAGAACGAAGTGATGATTCCTGTCGAAGATGTCGTCGTTGGCGATCATTTAATCGTCAAACCAGGAGAAAAAATACCCGTAGACGGTATGGTTATTAAAGGAAGAACATCCGTCGATGAATCGATGTTGACCGGCGAATCGATTCCAATTGAAAAAGAACCCGGGGCGAACTTAATCGGGTCGACCATCAATAAAAATGGTTTAATTGAAATGGAGGCCAAGAAAGTTGGGAAAGATACCGCACTTGCCTCGATTATCAAAGTAGTCGAAGAAGCTCAAGGATCGAAAGCACCGATCCAACGGTTGGCCGATGTAATTTCCGGTTATTTCGTTCCAATTGTCATTGGGATAGCTGTCCTAACCTTTATCATTTGGATTTCTTTTGTTCAACCTGGACAATTTGAACCGTCATTAGTCGCGGCCATTGCCGTACTTGTTATTGCTTGTCCATGTGCACTGGGGCTGGCAACTCCTACTTCGATAATGGTTGGTACCGGAAGAGCTGCTGAAAGCGGAATTTTATTTAAAGGCGGCGAACACTTAGAACGAACCCATGAAATTAATGCGATTGTTTTGGATAAGACGGGAACCATTACAAAGGGAAAACCAGAGGTAACTGATTTTTCAGGTGATGCAGAAACATTGCAATTATTAGCTAGTGCCGAAAAAGGTTCTGAACACCCGCTTGCGGAAGCGATCGTGGCCTATGCAGCAGAGAAAAATATTCATTTCTTGGAAGTGGATCATTTTGCAGCGATACCCGGTCACGGGATCGAAGCAGAGATTTCTGGTCAGCAGATTCTTGTCGGAAATCGAAAATTAATGAACGATCACCAAATTGACATCGAAAGTGCGACTGAAGAGAAATTAATTGAATTTGAAACCGGTGGTAAAACAGCGATGCTGATTGCCATTGAGGGAGAGTATCGCGGCATCATTGCGGTGGCCGATACGATTAAAGACACCGCCCCAGAAGCGATCAAGCAATTAAAAGAAATGGGCATTGAAGTGATCATGTTAACGGGTGATAACGAGCGGACAGCCCAAGCCATTGCCAAACAAGCCGGCATCGATCAAGTAATTGCTCAAGTGCTGCCTGAGGAAAAAGCAGATAAAGTAAAAGAAATACAGCAACAGGGTAAAAAAGTGGCCATGGTGGGTGATGGCGTGAATGATGCACCAGCATTAGTAACCGCTGATATTGGGATTGCGATTGGAACTGGAACAGAAGTAGCCATTGAAGCCGCTGACGTGACGATTCTCGGCGGTGAGCTATTGCTGATTCCAAAAGCGATTAAAATCAGCAAAGCAACCATTCGCAATATCCGCCAAAATCTTTTCTGGGCTTTCGGATACAATACAGCGGGCATTCCAATTGCCGCGCTTGGCCTGCTGGCACCATGGATCGCCGGTGCTGCCATGGCCTTAAGTTCGGTAAGTGTTGTCTCTAACTCACTCCGCTTAAAACGGGTGAAACTCTAAAGGGGAACTTCCATCAGCGGGGATTCCACAACCAATTGGGGGGATCAAACTGCCCGTTAAGGCCGGATCAAAGATCCCTTTAAAGGAGGTGAAAAGGAATGGAAAAGAAAACATTAGATGTTCAAGGCATGTCATGCGGCCACTGCAAAGCTGCCGTAGAAGGCGCTTTGAAAAAATTAGCTGGCGTATCAGCAGCTGAAGCTCATTTAGAAACAGGTAAAGTTGATGTTACCTTTGACGAAGGAAAAGTTACAGTTGCGGCGATGAAAGAAGCAATTGAAGAACAAGGCTATGATGTTATTGCCTAAATGAAACACTAAAAAGCTGGTTTTCTAAGGGAAAATCAGCTTTTTTCATCCTTTTTCGATAAAGTGAAACTTCCATCAGTGGGGGTCTTACTGCCCGTTAAGGCGGGATAACATCTTCATGGCAAGGGAATATAACGATTTTTTCCTGAGCCATTTTCTGCTTTGGTGATGAAAATCTCTAACAGTCCATTTTGGAAAACAGCCGTTACACCATGTCGGATAATCACAAAGGGAAAATCAATGATCCGTTCTTTTTTGGGAAATGATGTTAGCGGGGAATGGTTCTGTTTTTGTGCAGAATCATTAATTTGCTATTTTCGACTTTCACTTTTATTTCTGAGCTTGCATAATCTTGCAGGACCGCCTCGACAATCCAATGATCATCGGTTTCATATATATCTATTTTAAAAATCGCATTATCTTCATATTCAGTATGAGGGTCAAGAAAAAAATCCCTTAACCACTGTTCCATCCAGTCGGGATCAGGAGATTGATGTTCGGTTGATTTTTTCTTATTCAAAGCCAGCTCCCCCTTGCTCGTTTCATTCTATTCAAACAGGTGGAAAACGTGAAAGATGGTATAATAGGTCAAAAGAAGGATTTGTAAAGGAGTTTTAGTTGTGAAAGAAACTTTACGGATGATCCCGCCTGTCCATGAACTGCAGCACCATCCACAATTTGCAGTTATTGTTAAACAGACGAGACTCGACACAGTCCAGCTGACGAAGCAATTAAAAATAGTCATAGAAGAGATACGAAAAGCGATTCTTCAAGGTAATTGGAATGGGCCGCTTCCAGGAACGGCCGGCTTCATCGAGGAACTTTTCCAATTGCTGCTAAAGTCAGCCACAAAGGAATTTTCTTTTACTTTACAAAGAGTGATCAATGCAACCGGGACGATTTTACATACTAATTTGGGCAGAGCCCGTTTAAGCAACACTGCAATTCGCCATGTGGTTGAGACCGCAGAAAATTATTCCAATCTTGAGTATCGGCTGGATCAAGGGGAGAGAGGTTCCCGTCACAGTCACATTGAAGCCCTATTGACAAAAATTACCGGTGCAGAAGCTGCGATGGTCGTGAACAATAATGCCGCTGCCGTGTATCTGGTCTTGCGGGCGCTGGCTGAAAATAAAGAAGTGGTCGTTTCAAGGGGCCAGCTTGTCGAGATTGGCGGTTCATTCCGCATTTCTTCTATTATGAAGGAAAGCGGCGCCAGACTAGTGGAAATTGGGACAACCAATAAAACGCATCTATATGATTACGAAAACGCGATCACACCAGACACAGCGATGATCATGAAGGTCCACACCAGCAATTTTAAGGTGATTGGTTTTACCGAAACGGTACCCACAGCGGAACTTGTTCAGTTTACCAAAACGCTTGATGATGTGATCTATTACGAAGATTTGGGCAGTGGGGCCTTATTTGACTTTAGACAGCATGGTATTGGTGAGGAGCCGGTGGTTAAAGAGGTTATTGCTATGGGGACGGATATTGTAACCTTTAGCGGCGATAAATTGCTGGGAGGGCCTCAGGCAGGAATTATTGCCGGGAAAAAGACATTCATTGATCGGTTGAAAAAACATCAATTGGCAAGAGTAGTCCGGGTCGATAAGATGACCCTTGCGGCGCTTGAAGGTACATTATTAGATTATGCCCGCGGTGAAAAAGCGATTCGCAATATCCCAACCATTCGTGATTTATTGCGGTCAGTTAATGAAATAGACGAACGATCACACGCTTTTGTTACAAAACTATTACAAAGAACTGCCATTTTTGACGCGAATATTTTTCCTGATGTCAGTCAAGTAGGCGGTGGAACGATGCCTGAAGTTCAGCTGCCAACCATGGTGATTGCTTTAAGACATCAGTCCTTGACTGCCGAACAGCTGAGCAGAAAATTACGCATCGAGGCCCAACCAGCGATTATCGGCCGGATCCAAAAGGATGAATTTCTCCTTGATCTACGAACGGTTTCCAAAGAAGAAGAGGAGCTGATTCTTGAAGCCTTAGCGAATATTGAGACACATTAAAGAAATCGGCTGATTGCCGATTTCTTACATATCATGACTGGAATTATGTTTAGCTCGAGTGTGGTTGCGATTTTTTACTTTTTTTGAACCGCTTAACGGTTCCGGCTGTCCGGATATTTTTGGAGCGTTTCGCCGCATGTCTTTGCCATCTTTTTTATTGGTCATTTTTAATCCCTCCTCATTAAATTAGGATGCAAGGAATCATCCTTTTTATGCTGAATATTTTTCAATTGTTTGTGCAGTTTAAAGGGTAAACGAAAATGAAGGAGGGAAAAGCGTGACCCAAAGAAATCCTTATAATAAGAATAAACAAGAGGCGTTCCAGGCGGCCCAGCAGGGATTTGAAAATGCCCAAGGCCTGTTTGAAACGATTGTCAATGATTCCGCCAGCTACGGTCATCAATTAAAGCACTTAAAAAATGAAGTTAATGAAGCGTACCAGCAAATTGAAAATGCCTTGGAAGTAGCTTCTGAAAAACAACGCGAACAATTAGAGCGATTCCAGCGTGATTTACAACAAATGGTGACAGAAGTCAATCAAGCAGATTAATAGTAGAAAAGCGAAGAACGGACCTTGTCAGGTACGAATCTTCGCTATTTTTTCCTCACTGATTTTTCTTTCGCTTCTTATTATTTCGTTTCTCCATTTCCGTTAACGGCTCATTGGCCATTTCCTCATGAAATCCTGCACCATTTCCTTGTGCTTTTGCCGCATTCATTCCCGGAATTACATGATTCGCCTTATTTTTTGCCATCCCAATCACCTCCTATTACCGTTACTATTTCCAGAGAATCAAAATAAATGACAAATAAAAGTTTTTTTGCCATAATGATAGTGGTTTTCCGTTCAGTTTTTTTAAAAAATTACCCAAGTAGAGGCAAGAATTTTTAAATTTTCTGAACAATTTACATAAAAATTGATAAGAAAAACTTATCAAACTCAATAACTTTCTTGTTATTTACTTATGTAATCGCTTGTATTAAGATAGGGTTGAAGCTGGATGGAAAAATTATAACTTTTTAGTATTTGTTATTGGATGTTTTTTTATGTCGAAAAAGGGGGTTTTTTTGAAATGGTGAAAAACGATGTATTTAACGCGCGTTCTTCTTTTGATGTAAACGGCAAAAGCTATCATTTTTACCGTTTAAGCGCATTAGAAGAGGCTGGAATTGGCAATGTATCAAAGCTGCCATATTCCGTGAAAGTATTACTTGAATCAGTGCTGCGTCAGTACGATGGCCGGGTAATTACGAAAGAGCATGTTGAAAATTTAGCAAAATGGGGTACGGATGAGCTGAAGGAAGTAGATGTTCCCTTTAAGCCATCCCGTGTTATTCTACAAGACTTTACAGGGGTTCCGGCAGTTGTTGACCTTGCATCTTTAAGAAAAGCAATGGCTGATCTTGGCGGCGATCCTGATAAAATTAATCCGGAGAAACAAGTCGATCTTGTCATTGACCACTCAGTGCAAGTCGATGCTTACGGTTCTCAGGATTCGTTAAAAATTAATATGGATTTTGAATTCGAACGTAATGCTGAGCGTTATCAGTTCTTAAGCTGGGCTCAAAAAGCATTTAATAACTATCGTGCTGTACCGCCTGCAACTGGTATTGTACACCAAGTTAACCTTGAGTATTTAGCAGATGTTGTTCATGTTGCCGAAGTTGACGGTACTTTAGAAACATATCCTGATACATTAGTAGGTACTGACTCTCATACCACGATGATCAATGGCCTTGGCGTTCTTGGCTGGGGCGTTGGCGGTATTGAAGCAGAAGCAGGCATGCTTGGCCAGCCTTCATACTTTCCGGTTCCTGAAGTTGTCGGGGTTAAATTAATCGGTGAGCTGCCAAACGGGGCAACTGCTACCGACCTGGCATTGAAGGTAACCCAAGTTCTTCGTAAACATGGGGTAGTGGGCAAATTTGTGGAATATTTCGGACCTGGAGTATCTACACTGCCGCTTGCAGACCGGGCAACCATTGCCAACATGGCTCCTGAATACGGGGCAACTTGCGGCTTCTTCCCAATTGATGAAGAATCGCTTGCTTACTTGCGTTTAACAGGCCGCGATGAAGAGCACATCCAAGTGGTTGAACAATATTGCAAAGCCAATGGCTTATTCTTCAACCCTGCAGAAGAGCCTGTATATACAGATGTGATTGAAATTAACCTTGCTGAAATCGAAGCAAATCTTTCCGGCCCTAAGCGTCCACAAGATTTAATTCCGCTTTCAAAAATGAAACAAGAATTTGTGAAGGCAGTATCTGCTCCACAAGGAAACCAAGGGTTCGGCCTAACCGCTGATGAACTGGAGAAATCAGCAATGGTTAAATTTAATAATGGTGACGAAGCCGAAATCAAAACTGGTGCCGTTGCGATCGCGTCGATCACAAGCTGTACGAATACTTCTAACCCTTATGTTCTTGTGGCTGCCGGCTTAGTTGCCAAAAAAGCCGTGGAGCTTGGTATGGAAGTACCAAAATTTGTGAAAACATCTTTAGCACCAGGTTCCAAGGTTGTTACCGGCTATCTTCGTGATTCCGGCCTGCTCCCATACCTTGAAAAGATCGGTTTCAATCTAGTAGGTTACGGCTGTACCACCTGTATTGGAAACTCTGGTCCATTAAAAGAAGAAATTGAAAAAACAATTGCCGAAAACGATCTTTTAGTTACATCTGTGCTTTCCGGTAACCGTAACTTTGAAGGTCGGATTCATCCGCTTGTCAAAGCAAACTATCTGGCCTCACCACCGTTAGTTGTTGCTTATGCCCTTGCCGGTTCAGTAAACGTTGACTTTGCAACTGAACCAATCGGTAAAGATAAAGACGGCAATGATGTCTTCTTTAAAGACATTTGGCCATCAACTGCGGAAGTAAATGATGTGGTAAAACGCACCGTTACACCTGAACTATTCCGCAAAGAATACGAAAATGTCTTCGGTGACAACGAGCGCTGGAACGAAATCAAAACGAGCAATGAACCATTATACAACTGGGATGCGGATTCAACTTATATCCAAAATCCACCATTCTTCGAAGGCTTATCCAAAGAACCAGGTACTGTTGCTCCATTAACAGGACTTCGTGTTGTTGGTAAGTTCGGGGATTCAGTCACAACTGACCATATTTCACCAGCAGGAGCCATCGGCAAGACTACTCCAGCAGGTAAATATTTATTAGAAAAAGGCGTTCAACCGCGTGATTTCAACTCTTACGGTTCCCGCCGCGGTAACCATGAAGTCATGATGCGCGGAACATTCGCGAACATCCGCATCCGCAACCAAATTGCACCTGGTACAGAAGGCGGCTTCACGACTTACTGGCCTACAGGCGAGGTTATGTCGATTTACGATGCTTGCATGAAGTACAAGGAAGACGGCACTGGCTTAATGGTTGTTGCCGGCAAAGATTATGGTATGGGTTCATCCCGTGACTGGGCTGCTAAAGGGACAAACCTATTAGGCATTAAGACTGTTCTGGCTGAAAGCTTTGAGCGGATCCACCGTTCAAACCTTGTGTTAATGGGTGTTCTACCGCTTCAATTTAAAGCAGGTGAAAATGCCGAAACATTAGGATTAACGGGTAAAGAAACGTTTGAAGTCCAAGTAGACGAAAACGTAAAACCACATGATCTTGTGAAAGTAACTGCTACTGACGAAAACGGCAATAAGAAAGAATTCGAAGTAGTGGTCCGCTTCGATTCCGAAGTAGAAATTGACTACTATCGTCACGGTGGTATCTTACAAATGGTCCTTCGTGAAAAATTACAAGCTTAATTTGTACACCCTTTTAAAACACCATGCGTTGTTTGCGCATGGTGTTTGTTATGTTCATAAAACTGTCACATTATTGCCAAATTGAAATTTTGTTTAACCTAAGTTAATAGTGTAAAATCAAATATAGTGATGATGATTTCAAGAAGGGGGATTTGGGGTGGTCAAGAAAATCATTGCGGCAGTAATCCTAATTACCTTACTTACCGTAGCAATTGTCCAAGCAGTCGATAAAAAGCCAGAAAAGCAGTCCGGTACCGCAAAAGAAGCTTCAGTACAAACGACTGGATTAACAATTGGGGCAAAAGCACCTGATTTTGAGCTGAAGACACTGACCGGGGAAACGGTAAAACTGTCAGACCTAAAAGGAAAAAAAGTTATCTTAAATTTTTGGGCAACCTGGTGTGGGCCATGTAAGAAGGAAATGCCGGAAATGGAGAAATTTTTTAAACAAGCGGATAAGGATATCACGATTCTTGCAGTCAATATTGACCCGCAATTAGATGTCAAAGGATTTGCGAATGAGTACAAAATTACTTTCCCAATCCTGCTCGACAAGGATGATCAGGTAAATAAGACCTATCAAGTGATTTCGATTCCAACCACTTATTTTATTGACAGTGATGGCCTCATTCAAAATAAATTGGTTGGTTCGATGAAACTGGATGATATGGTCAATTTTACAGGTAAATTAAAATAACCAATTGGGGCGTTGATCGATTTTCATCAACGTCTTTTATTTTTGTATGAACCATTGGGATTAAAGTGAAATGCATTTATGACAACTTTGCAACATTTTCATATTTATTAAATAAACGATTTAATTTTCAAAAAGTTGTAATAATTGCAAGCGTTTTAGGACATAATAACTGCTATAATGAGTCATAAGGAAGGTGAAAAACATGAGAAGACCAAGAAAACGTTCTTTTGAGGAACTAGTTTCTGAAAATAAATCACAGCTTTTGAAAGACAGTGCTGCGTTGGAGAAAATTGAAAAACGCCTTGAACAAAAGCGTTTAGGCAAGGCAGAATAACGATAATTTTTTCCAATCATGGTCCCTCTTCTTTTGGACAAAATAGTGTTAAGGAGGGGATCAAAAATGGGTAAAGGGTATCAAACAAAACGTTTTCGCCCAACGCATATTGGAACACAGCCTCGGAGTTTTGGCGGAAATAAAGGAAAACAAATGCAGGATAACTCTGGAGAACACGCCCAGGTTATGCAAACAAAAGGTGAATAAATAAGAAGCGCAATTGCCTTCGGGCACACACAGTAACAAGAACATTCATTAGGAGGAATATTCAACCAATGACTTATAACAACAAACCAAAACCTGATGATCGAAGTGATAATGTTGAAAAGCTGCAGTCGATGATTCACCATACAATTGAGAATATGGAAGCGGCAGAAGAATCTTTAGAGTTTACTGACAGCGAAGCACAGCGTCAGCAGATTGCGGAAAAAAATGAGCGCAGACGCCAAGCAATTGATTCATTCCGCTCCGAAGTAAAAGATGAAGCCAATCACAACAATACTCAAGGCTAATGTTACCGGGACCTTTCACTATGAACAGGTCCTTTTTCTAAGCAAAAATGAGCAACATCACTTTCCAATCCTGCCGTTCATTCCTCGCATTTACAATCTCTCATTTTCTTATGATAAGATAGAGAAGTGAAAAGAAAAGGGAAAGTATTGATAAAAGTTTATTGAAAGAGGAGAAATGGTAACGATGGAAGATTTTTTTGTTTCGACTAGAGAAATACAGCTTTATTATGCCGACACTGACATGATGGGTGTTATTTATCACGCCAATTATTTAAAATTTTTTGAGTTAGGCCGTACAGGGTTAATAGAGGATCTTGGTTATCAGTATGTAGCCATGGAAGAGGCAGGTTTTTATGCTCCTGTATACGATGTCCAGGTAACTTATAAGAAACCGCTGCGCTATGGGGACCAAGCCTTCGTTAAAACATGGGTCGACCATAATGATGGTATTAAAACGATTTATGGCTACAACATTATCAATGGGAATGAAGAGTTGTGCGCCACGGGAAAAACTACTCACATCATTGTAAAGAAAGATAATTTTAGACCCACTTCCTTTAAAAAAGCATTTCCCGAATGGTTCTTAAAATATGAAGAAATTAAAAAAATAGAATTAACAATTGATAATAAAAATACATAGGAGCATCCTTAAGATGCTCCGCTTCTTGTTATACTGGCAACTGTTCAAAAAAATCAATTAATTCATCAAAATTCCGCGTCACTTTGGGAGAGTCATTGCTTGGGTCAGATGGGAAAAATTCAATAACAAATTCATTTCGATCCACACTTTCATTCACAAATGTTGAAAACTGATACTCTTTCTGCCGATTTTGCATCTCTCCACCCTCCAATTGGTAACATCCTCATATCATTATTTTACATTAGTTCAAATGAATGGAATGGTTGAAAAATGAAAATTTTATGAAAAAAGGCTGCAGCGTAAAGCTACAGCCATTTAATTTTTGGTTCCGTTTTGCTTATTATTCGTTTTATATTCGCGCGGTGTCGGTAAACGACAAACGACGCTAACAGGATGATAACAATGAGAAGTGGGAAATCCCATTTGCTGATGATTCCGGAAATGATGACGTAAATAACCGCAACAAGTGCGGCAACCATCGACGATAGTGATACATATTTTGTGATATATAAAGAAATGAAAAAAGCGAGAATCAGCGTAGCAAATAAAAACGGCGCATAGCATAGGATGACCCCGCCTGAAGTCGCCACGGCTTTTCCGCCACGAAAGCTGGCAAAGATCGGGTAAGTATGACCAAGAACAGCTAAAACTCCTGGTATTAATGGATGTAAGTGAACCGATAAAATCAACGGTAGTGCTGTTGCAAGGGTACCTTTTAGAATATCCGCGCTGGTCACGACCAATCCTGCTTTAACTCCAAGAGTCCGAAATGTATTCGTGCCCCCCAAATTGCCACTCCCATGTTCACGAATATCAGTATTGTAGAAAACCCTTCCAATAATCAAGCCTGAAGGAATCGATCCGAGTAAATAGGCAAGAACTAATATGGAAATAATCTGAACCATATAAAATTACTCCTTTAGAAAAAGATCAAGCTATTTAATTTTACACCATGAAATAATGAAAATCACCATATGTTTCTATTTTTCATGATAATTTATCTAATTTTGTATGATTAGAGTCATTTTTTTTACAATTATATGGACAATTTTCAAACCATTTGTTAATTCGCCCCGTGTCATATATCTTAGGCTGTTGAAATAGGTTAAAATAATTTTAATGAAGTCGATATATAACTGGTAACTATATGTTTATAATATGGACCGATTGATCATATCAAGTTTTTTTAAAATGAGGTGAGCTTATGAGTAATAGTAATGAAACAGAGATCAACTACCGTGAATTAGCGGAAAAATATGAGGCTATTAATCGTATCCTAGAAAAACGGCTAGAGGAGGAAATTCGGAAAAACCACGAGAAAGACCAAATTATCATCCAACATTCCCGGCTGGCGGCCATGGGTGAAATGATGGCTAGTATCGGTCATCAATGGCGGCAGCCGTTAAACAGCCTATTGCTCTTGGTTCAAGATGTCAGAGATGCGTTGGAATATGGAGAAATAAATGAATCTTATATCGACCGTTTTACCCGGGAAAGCACGATCCAGATTAAGCATATGTCCCAAACGATTAGAGATTTTCGCAATTTTTATAAACCAAATAGTGAAAAAACCACTTTTTCCGTCGGAGATGCGATTGAGGACGCGCTGTCAATTTATTCGCTAAACCTACAAAATCATGGTATTAAAGTAGAATTTGAAAATAGAGGGCAACAGGTAGCCTATGGGTATCCAAATGAATTCAGTCAAATCGTGCTGAACATTTTAGCAAATGCTCGTGATGCCTTTATCCAAAAAGAAATCGCGAATCGAAAAATCATGATTAAAATTAACGAAACGACCGATTTTATCACGGCAGAATTCACCGATAATGCCGGAGGGATCGATGCGGCTTTTCTTGAAAAGGTATTTGAACCAAATTTCACGACTAAACCACATGGTTCTGGGCTCGGATTGTACATGGCCAAGACCGTAATTGAGCGAATGGATGGCAGTGTATCCGTTGAAAACGTCGGAAACGGAGCGCAGTTTAGACTTTCCATTCCCAAACCCCAGTTTTAGGCTAAGCCTCATGAGCCATTTAGTTGTGTAATATTTACAGAATCAGATAAAATATAGTTAATTCATTGATATTGAGGTGGAATAGATGACGATTGAAAATCCTAGCCGCGAGGAAATCAAGGAGATTTTAAAAAAAGCAAAACGGATTGCTGTAGTGGGATTAAGCAATAACCCAGAAAGAACTTCTTATCAAGTTTCAACCGCCATGCAAAAGGCCGGTTATGAAATTATTCCGGTAAATCCTACCATTGATGAGGCGCTTGGTGTCAAAGCTGTCGCCTCGTTAAAGGATATCGAAGGTCATGTAGACATTGTGAATGTATTTCGCCGCTCGGAGCAGCTATTGGATGTGGCCAAGGAATTTGTCAACATTGATGCTGATGTTTTTTGGGCACAGCAAGGCCTCGTAAATGAACAAGCCTATCAGTTCCTGAAGGAAAAGGGATATACTGTTATTATGGATCGCTGTATAAAAGTGGAACATGCCCTAACGAAGGCGTAAGGAATTTTCGCTGCCAGACATCTGGCAGCTATTTTTTTCCCTAAAAAACAACTAAAAATACCATTTAAAATAGACGATGATACATATACCTATTTGCTAAATCAAAATAAATCGCTAAAATAAGGCATAGACTCTTGGAGTTGTTATGATAAAATGAACTTAGCGCAAACATTAGTTCTTAATGTAAATTGGAATAGTGGTTTTGTAAGTATGAAAGGGGAATTTTAGTGGCAAGAATTCAACAAGCTTTTGATTATAATGATGATGCCATCCAAGTACTTGAAGGGCTGGACGCCGTTCGCAAGCGTCCCGGGATGTACATTGGCAGCACCGATTCGCGCGGGCTTCATCATTCTTGTTTATGAGATTGTCGATAACTCCGTCGATGAAGTGCTTGCGGGATATGGCGATCATATTATCGTTAAAATACACAAAGATAACTCAATCAGCGTCGTCGATAAAGGGCGCGGCATGCCGGTGGGAATGCATAAAATGGGAAAACCAACGACGGAGGTCATCCTCACCATTCTTCATGCCGGCGGAAAATTTGGTCAAGGCGGCTATAAGACAAGCGGTGGTTTGCATGGTGTCGGTGCTTCCGTCGTCAATGCGTTATCTGAATGGCTGACTGTTACGATTAAACGAGACGGGTTTATTTATCAACAGCGCTTTGAGCATGGTGGAAAGCCGGTCACGACGCTCGAAAAAATCGGGAAAACAAACCAAACGGGAACGACGATTCACTTTAAACCGGACCCGACGATTTTTTCAACTATCACGTTTAATTTTGAAATCCTATGTGAGCGTCTCCGCGAATCCGCTTTCCTGTTAAAAGGCTTAAAGATTGAAATTTTTGATGAACGCAATGATTTGCATGAGGTTTTCCATTATGAAAATGGCATCGAGGCGTTTGTCAAATATTTGAATGAGGAAAAAGATGTCCTTCATCCTGTTGTCAGCTTTGAAGGCATTCAAAATCATATCGAGGTGGAGTTTGCTTTTCAATTTAATGATGGTTATTCAGAAAACATCCTCTCGTTTGTAAACAATGTCCGGACAAAGGACGGAGGGACACATGAGGTCGGGGCGAAAACCGCATTGACTAGGTCGTTTAACGATTATGCCCGTAAGGTTGGCCTGTTAAAAGAAAAGGATAAAAACCTGGAAGGATCTGATATCCGTGAAGGGTTATCGGCGATTATTTCCGTTCGCATTCCTGAGGAACTGCTGCAGTTCGAAGGACAAACGAAGGGGAAATTAGGCACAAGCGAAGCACGATCAGCAGTCGACGCAGTTTGTTCCGAGCATTTATCCTACTTCTTAGAGGAAAATCCCGATATCAGTTCCCTCTTAATTAAAAAGTCCATTAAAGCATCGCAGGCGCGGGAGGCGGCAAGAAAGGCCCGGGAAGATGCCCGGAGCGGCAAGAAACGCAAACGCTCGGAAACCTCTCTTTCAGGCAAGCTAACGCCAGCGCAATCGCGCAACCCGCAAAAAAATGAACTTTACCTGGTTGAGGGTGACTCTGCGGGCGGATCGGCGAAACAAGGTCGCGACCGGCGCTTCCAAGCGGTCCTGCCGCTTCGCGGTAAAGTCATTAACACGGAAAAGGCCAAGCTGTCCGATATCTTTAAGAATGAAGAAATCAACACGATTATCTATACGATCGGTGCCGGGGTCGGCTCCGACTTTACGATTGAAGATATCAATTATGACAAAATTATTATCATGACCGATGCCGATACGGATGGTGCCCATATTCAAGTATTGCTGTTGACCTTCTTCTACCGCTATATGAAGCCGCTCGTGGAAGCAGGCAGGGTCTATATTGCCCTTCCGCCACTTTACAAGGTTAGCCGCGGGGCTGGCAAAAAAGAAATAATTGAGTACGCCTGGAATGAAGAAGAATTGCAGGCTGCCATCAAAAAGATCGGCAGAGGCTATATCATCCAGCGCTACAAAGGGCTTGGCGAAATGAATGCTGACCAGCTCTGGGAAACAACAATGAATCCGGAAACACGGACACTGATCCGCGTGAAAATCGATGATGCCGCCCGGGCGGAGCGGCGAATCACAACGCTGATGGGTGATAAAGTAGAACCGCGCCGCAAGTGGATTGAAAATAACGTTTCTTTTGGCTTAGAAGATGACGATACAATTTTAGAAAATGAAAATATTATGGTTTCCGAAGGGGGTTACGAAGGATGAGCACACCAGAAAAATTCCGTGTCCTCCCTTTAGAAGAGGTTCTCGGCGACCGCTTCGGACGGTACAGTAAATATATTATTCAAGAACGGGCCTTGCCGGATGCCCGTGACGGGTTGAAACCGGTGCAGCGCAGAATTTTGTATGCGATGCATGTGGAAGGAAACACCCATGAGAAAGGATTCCGAAAAGCAGCCAAAACGGTTGGTAACGTGATTGGTAACTATCATCCTCATGGCGATACATCCGTGTATGAAGCGATGGTGCGGATGAGCCAGGACTGGAAGGTTCGAAATGTATTAATTGAAATGCATGGCAATAACGGCAGCGTCGATGGCGACCCGCCGGCAGCGATGCGGTATACCGAGGCTAGACTGTCAGCGATTGCCGCTGAGTTAATGCGTGACATTGAAAAACAAACCGTCGATTTCATTCCAAACTTTGACGATACAGCAAAGGAACCGACGGTACTGCCGGCATCGTTTCCAAACTTGCTGGTAAATGGTTCAACCGGTATTTCTGCCGGTTATGCCACCGATATCCCGCCGCATAACCTTGGTGAGATTATTGACGGTGTGATGATGAAAATGGATAAGCCGGATGTTTCCGTTGATGAACTAATGACGGTTATTAAGGGTCCAGATTTTCCGACAGCGGGTATCATTCAAGGAATCGAAGGGATTAAAAAGGCTTATGAAACCGGTAAAGGAAAAATCATTGTCCGCAGTAAGGCTGAAATTGAAGATATGCGCGGCGGCAAGCAGCAAATTGTGATCAGTGAAATCCCATACGAAGTGAATAAAGCAAATCTCGTCAAAAAAATGGATGAATTCCGCCTTGATCGTAAAGTCGAGGGAATCTCTGAGGTCCGCGATGAAACAGACCGTACCGGCCTCCGCATCGTCGTTGAGTTGAAAAAAGATGCCGATGCCGCCGGGGTTTTAAATTATCTATATAAAAACAGCGATCTTCAGGTTACCTATAATTTCAATATGGTGGCCATTTACAACAAACGTCCTAAGCTAATGGGCTTGCGCGAGCTGCTTCAAGCGTATATTGAACATCAAAAGGATGTCGTCACCAGAAGAACGAAATTTGATCTGCAAAAAGCACAGGAACGGCAGCATATTGTTGAAGGCTTGATGAAGGCCTTATCGATTCTTGATGAAGTGATTGCGACGATTCGGGCATCTAAGGATAAGCGCGATGCCAAGGACAATTTAATCGCCAAATTTGCTTTTTCTGAGGCCCAGGCCGAAGCTATCGTTTCCTTACAATTGTATCGTTTGACCAATACAGACATTACCGCACTTAGAAACGAAGCGGCCGAACTGGAGAAGAAAATTGCCGAATTGACAAGCATTTTAGAAAGCGAGAAAAAGCTCCTATCCGTCATCAAAAAGGAATTAAAGGATGTCAAAAAACGCTTTGCTGATCCGCGCCGTTCGAAAATCGAGGCGGAAATTGAAGAGATCAAAATTAACCTGGAAGTCTTGGTTCCTAGTGAGGACGTGATTGTGACGGTTACAAAAGAAGGCTATGTAAAACGAACAAGCCAGCGTTCTTTTGCTGCTTCGAACGGCCAGGATTTCGCCATGAAGGAAACGGACAGACTGTTAGCTCAGCTTGATATGAATACACAGGACGTCTTGCTGCTATTCACCAATAAGGGCAATTATCTGCATTGTCCGGTTCATGAACTTCCGGATATTCGTTGGAAAGACCTTGGACAGCACATTGCCAATATCATTCCGATTGACCGTGATGAGGTCATTATCAAAGCGATTCCGGTTAAGGATTTTGACACGGAGGACTTCCTGCTGTTTGTCACGAAAAATGGCATGGTCAAGAAAACGGAATTAAAGCAGTATAAAGCGCAGCGTTACTCCAAGCCGCTTGTTGCCATTCATCTCAAGGAGGATGACCAGGTGATCAATGTCCATCAAACCAATGGTGCGAAACAGCTGTTCTTAGTCTCTCATCTCGGCTATGCCTTGTGGTTCGACGAGGAAGAAGTCAGCAATATCGGTGTCCGGGCAGCCGGGGTTAAGGGAATGAATTTAAAGGATGGTGACTATATCGTCGATGGCCAGCTCATTTCTCCTAACGGCACTGAAGCTGAATCAATCGTCATTGCGACGCAGCGCGGAGCGGTAAAACGAATGAAATTATCCGAGTTTGAAAAAGCCACCCGGGCTAAGCGCGGCCTTGTCATCCTCCGAGAATTAAAAGCGCATCCGCATCGGGTTGCCGGCTTTACTGTCGCCCGTGAACAGGATGAGATTTTCCTCCAAACGGAAAAAGGGTATCGGGAAATGGTGAAAACCGGAGAAATTCGTTTTAATGACCGCTATTCCAATGGTTCGTTTATCCTTGATGAAACAGAGAACGGGAAGGTTATCGACCTTTGGAAGGTGGAAGCGGCGCTGACTCCAAGTGAAGCGGATCGCACAGATTGATATTTTTGCTTTTCGCAACAGCTTAAAAAAGATTCTCTAGAAATTAGAGAGTCTTTTTTTCATTTTTTTCCCAAAGTTGGGCATAATAGCATGTATCGATGGAACGGGAGGCAAAAAGATGAAAAAAGAAACATTTTTAGCTTTTGTCGCGCTTTTTCTACTGACACTGACCAGTGTTGTCTATGCCTTGGAAGAAACGACAAAAACGGTAACCATTGCGGAGCAGAAAGCAGATATAACAGGGGATCGGGAATTGGATACGATTCTGTTAAAGGGTGTTCCATACCAGGATGAAACTGATTATTTAAAGCAAATTTTTCTTGAAGTTTCAGCGTCTAATGGAACAACGTACACCATTCCTTTGGAAAGTGGCGCAAAAGCGTCATTCCAATTGGTTGATATGAACGATGATGGTGTAAAAGATCTGTTTTCAAGTGTACAAACAGGCGGAAGCGGCGGAATAGTCTTAAGCTATTTACATTCCTTAAAGGATAACGTTCTTGTCGATTTACCTGTGCCTGATCCAGTTGAGATCGATAGTCACTTTTTGAATGGTTATCAGGCTGAAATTAAAATCAAACAGACGGGAAAAACCTACCGCTTCCATTTAAAGGATCGGAAATCATACTATAAAAAGCTGGGCCTATATTATAAAGGGAAATTAAACGAACCAACCGAGTTGATGGTAAATTCTTATCACAGCCTCAAACCTATTACCTTGAAAGATGGCAAACTGGGACTTAAAGGGGTGCAGAGAGTAGCAGGAATCGCCAATGCTGATACGATTGCTTATGTCGAGTCAACCTGGGCCTATCTGAATGGGAAGTGGAAATTGGATAACGTTAAGGTATTGGAAAAAGACCGGTAGGTGAACAACACAGGGAGACCCTGTGTTGTTTTTTTCTATAAAATTGACAGCCCATTTTTTTCGCCATATAATTAAGCGTGCTAATTAATAAGTAACTTAACTATTAGTAAACTTAACTATTTACAGTGAGGTGACAATCATGGCAACGATGGAGAGTCAAACCGCTCAGAAATTACTGCAGTCGTTTATGCAATTTCGGAAAACCGCTCGTTATATGAGTCATATAGCCGGCTATAAGCCCAGTGAATTTAAGGTTTTGGCAACGATTGAACGTGGCGCTAACAACCAACAGACAGAAATGAAAGTATCAGAGATTAGCCAGCAATTACAGGTCACTCCGCCGACCGTTACTCAAATCATGAATACCCTGGAAAAAGCCGGTTTAGTTGAGCGAACGGTAGACCCGGAAGATCGGCGGGCGGTAAAAATCAAATTAACCACTGCCGGAGTGGAAACAACTAAAAGAATTAGGGAGGCCTATACGGAGATTCTCCTCAACTTAATCGATTATCTTGGTGAGGAAGAAAGCGAACAATTAGCCGAATTGCTTTCCAAAGTACATCATTATTTTCAAGAATTAAACCGTTAATGGAGTGGTATGATCAGTGAATAAATTGATTAAGTATTTGAAACCCTTTCAACTGCCGATTTATCTAGTCCTCGGCCTTGTCCTTCTGCAGTCATTAGCCGAATTATATCTGCCGACGTTAATGTCTGATATTGTTGATAAAGGAGTCGTAACCGGTGATACCAAATATATTTGGAAAATTGGCGGACTCATGCTGCTTGTTGCAGCCGGTGGGATGATTTGCTCAGTCATGGCCAGCTTTTTTTCGGCAAAAGCCGCCTCGGGATTCGGAAAATCATTGCGAAGCAAGCTTTTTTCCCACGTTGGTGATTTTTCGTTACAAGAGTTTGATCAATTCGGTACGGCTTCGCTCATTACCAGAACAACGAATGATATCACCCAAATCCAGCAGGTGCTAATCATGATGATGCGGATGATGGCAATGGCCCCAATGATGTGTATTGGCGGTATTATCATGGCTTTGTCCAAAGATACAAAATTAACGCTAGTCCTTGCCGTGGCGATTCCGATACTGTTGTTGATTATTTTAATCGTCCAGAAAAAAGCCATTCCGCTGTTTAAAGCGATGCAGGTCAAACTGGATAAACTAAACCGCGTCCTTAGGGAAAATTTAACGGGAATCCGGGTCATTCGCTCTTTCAACCGAATTGACCATGAGAAAAAGCGGTTTGATCAGGCAAACTGGGATTTAACGGCAACGGCCATCAAGGTAAATAAAATCATGGCGGCGATGATGCCGACGATGATGATTATATTGAACCTCACCACCGTCGCTATCATTTGGTTCGGCGGCATCCGCATCGACCACGGGCATATGGAAGTTGGCGATATGATGGCTTTTATCCAATATGCGATGCAAATCATGTTTTCTTTCTTAATGCTGGCGATGATGTTTGTGATGATTCCACGGGCATCCGTATCCGCCGGGAGGATAGTCGAGGTGCTTGATACTGCGGCTGATATCAAAGACCCGATCAATCCAATTGCACCTAAGCAAGAGCGAGGTGTAGTAGAATTTCAAAATGTCAGCTTCAGCTATCCAGGCGCGGAAATGCCGGCGATTTCTAATATTTCTTTTAAAATGAATCCAGGCGAGGTGACCGCGGTTATTGGCGGAACCGGATCAGGCAAATCGACGCTGATTAATTTGATCCCCCGCTTTTATGATGTCGATTCCGGCAAGGTTCTTATTGATGGCACCGATGTCCGCGAAATGACCCAGGAAAGCCTGCGGCAAAAGATAGGCTTTGTCCCGCAGCAGGCCGTGCTGTTTACCGGGACCATTGCAGAGAACATTCGTTACGGCAAAGAGGAGGCGACCGATGAAGAAGTCCGGCATGCGGCTGCAATTGCGCAAGCAGCAGACTTTATTGCCAAAATGCCGGAGGGCTACAGTACGATGATTGCCCAGGGTGGAACAAATGTTTCCGGCGGACAAAAACAGCGGCTTGCAATTGCTCGTGCCCTTGTAAGAAAACCGGAAATCTATGTTTTTGACGATAGCTTTTCCGCCCTTGACTTTAAAACCGATGCCAAGCTGCGTGCTGCCTTAAAAGCGGAAACCGGGAATGCCGCCGTGTTAATCGTTGCTCAGCGCGTCAGCACGATTATGGATGCAAACCAAATTATTGTCCTGGATAATGGCCAAATTGCAGGGATAGGAACGCATCAACAGTTGATGGAAACAAGCGAGGTTTACCGGGAAATTGTGATGTCACAGCTGTCAGAGGAGGAGATTGCATGAGTAAGAATGGAAAAGAACAACAAGCTGAGCATCGCGGGGGCCCGCAGGGAAGAGGCGGCGGCTTTGGGCCGCACGGCATGGGAATGCCTATCCAAAAAGCCAAGGATTTCAAAGGAACGCTAAAGCGATTAATCACCTATTTAAACCCATATAAAGGACAGCTGTTAGCCGTTTTTATCGCAGCGATTATCAGTACCATTTTTTCCATCGTCAGCCCGAAAATTATGGGGAAGGCTACGACCAAACTTTTTGAAGGCTTGATGATGAAATTTCGAGGGGTACCCGGTGCGAAAATTGATTTCGACTATATCGGCAATATCATCCTCTTACTGATTGGTCTCTATCTTCTAAGTGCTGCCTTTGCCTATGTCCAGCAATACATCATGGCCGGTGTGGCGCAAAAGACGGTGTACAATCTGCGTAAAGAAGTGGAAGATAAGCTAAACAAGCTGCCATTAAAGTATTTTGATGCTCGGACACACGGGGAAATCTTAAGCCGTGCGGTCAACGATGTCGATAATATCAGTACGACCCTGCAGCAAAGCTTAACCCAGCTGATTACATCCGTTGTTACATTAATTGGGGTAATCGTGATGATGCTTTCCATCAGCCCGCTGATGACACTGATTGTTGTCGTGACCTTACCGCTCAGCTTTGTGGCCACGGCCAGCATTGCGAAAAGGTCGCAGCGTTATTTTAAGGGGCAGCAGGTTTCCCTTGGCCAGCTCAACGGTCATGTGGAGGAAATGTATACGGGTCATAAAATTATCAAAGTGTTTGGTCATGAGAAGAGATCAATCGAAAAATTTGAAGCAATCAATGATCAATTGTACAACGCTGGTTGGAAGGCACAGTTTGTTTCTGGGATGATCATGCCCATCATGTCATTCATCAACAATATTGGGTATGTGCTCGTATCGGTGGCCGGTGGTATTTTGGTGACGAAAAAGGCGATAGAAATCGGCGATATTCAAGCATTTATCCAATATGCGCGACAATTTTCACAGCCGATCACGCAAACAGCGCAAATCACGAACATCATCCAATCGACCATTGCCAGTGCGGAGCGGGTGTTTGAAATCCTTGATGAAACAGAAGAGGTGCCGGAAACGGCTTCACCAAAGGTCATTGCTGAACCAAAAGGTAAAGTTGAATTTGCGCACGTGTCCTTCGGCTATAAAGCGGATGAATTGTTAATCGAAGACATGAATATTTCCGTGAAACCCGGTCAAAAGATTGCCATTGTTGGACCGACTGGCGCCGGAAAAACGACGCTTATCAATCTATTAATGCGTTTCTATGAAGTAAACTCAGGTAAAATATTGATTGACGGCATTGATACAAGGGATATGAAGAGAGCAGATTTGCGCAGTTTGTTTGGAATGGTGCTGCAGGATACATGGTTATTTAACAGTACGATTCGTGATAATATCGCCTATGGCCGTGAAGGGGCGACGGAGGAGGAAATCGTTGCTGCAGCGCGGGCGGCGAATGCTGATCACTTTATTCGGACACTTCCGGATGGTTATGACACCATTCTGAACGAGGAAGCGTCTAATATTTCACAGGGCCAAAAACAGCTGTTAACGATTGCCAGGGCGATATTAGCCAATCCACCGATGTTAATCTTGGATGAGGCAACAAGCAGCGTTGACACCCGAACGGAAGTACAAATTCAAAAGGCGATGGACCGTTTGATGCAAGGCCGTACAAGCTTTATCATTGCCCATCGTCTATCGACCATCCGCGATGCCGATCTCATTTTAGTGATGAACCATGGGAAGGTCATTGAGAAAGGAAATCACGAAGAACTGCTGGATCAAGGCGGTTTCTATGCAGATTTATATAATAGCCAATTTTCCGGCAGGATGAAAAATGCTGGGTAGTTAACTGCACATATAGCTTAGGAGGCATTTTGCTTTCTAAGCTTTTTTTACACCCATTGTTCTGCCCAAAATGTTACTATAAGGAAAGGAAACCAAACCTTGTATTTCTACGCTGGATATACAGACCAATAGATCTAATTTTAATAGGGGTATCAACGATGTACAAAATTTTGTTGATTGAAGACGATGTACAGCTAAGCAATCTGATTCAGGATCATTTAGAGCGCTACGGTTATTTGGTGTACCAACCTGTGAATTTTACGAATATAGTTGAGGAGTTTACCAGATTACAACCGGATCTCGTTTTACTCGATATTAACCTGCCATATTATGACGGCTATTATCTATGCCGAAGTATTCGCAGCCAATCCACTGTCCCCATTCTGATTATTTCTGCACGCAGCCAGGAGCTGGATCAAATAATGGCAATCGAGCTGGGGGCGGATGATTACATAACAAAGCCGTTCACGTTTGAAATGCTGCAATCCAAGGTCAAAGCAGCAGTCAGGAGAGTGTACGGAGAATATGCCGCAAAGGATGCCAACAACACCTGTGTTGGGGCATTTTGCCTTGATGCGAATACCCTTACGTTAACGTACCTTGAGAAAAAAGTTGAACTCAGCAAAAACGAATATAAATTGATGAAAAAATTAATCGATCATCACGATGCCTTTGTCTCACGGGAAGAGCTGATTGAAGAGGTGTGGGATGCGGTTACATTCGTCGATGATAATACGTTAACGGTTAATATCACGAGAATGAAATCAAAGCTTGCTGAACTAGGGATAAAAGATGCTATAAAAAGCCGAAGAGGAGCGGGATATCTACTTCACATTCCGGGAGCTGACGGAGATGAACCATGCTAAAAGCTATTTTAATCCAATTTTTAAAAGACCGAGCCCTTCTCATTCTATTTTATTTAATCAGCATGACATGCATCATTACGTTTTTTCACCTGAGTGAACCGGCTAACACAGAGTTTTTTTATCCGCTGTCGATTGGGGTCTTTTTATTACTCGTCTACCTGGTGATTGATGGGGTTCGCTACTATCAAACAAACCGAGCTATTCAGCTTTTGTTGCGGGATCAATATGCCGAATTACAGCCGCATACTGAGGAGGAAAAAGGGTTTCAGCAATTATTACATAAAATCATCACTGAACACACTAGTAAATACAATGAAATGAAAGAACAGAATAAAGAAAGATTCTATTTTTTATCGCATTGGATGCACTATTTAAAAACACCGGTTTCCGTTATCGAACTGATGATTAGTAAGGAGGAGGAAACAAAGGAAACAGGTGTATTTTTAGAAAAACTGCAGCAGGAAAACAAACGGCTGCTGACATCGATCGAACAAGGACTGACGATGATTCGAATGGAGAGCTTTGAAACTGACTTGGAAGTAAAGTCTGTTGATTTACTCGCTTCATTAAGAAAAATTATTAACGGACGAAAAAGGGAATGTATCTATCAATCTATCTTTCCATCCCTTGAATGTGAAGGAACAGCCGCCTATGTTGTCACCGATTCAAAATGGAACGAGATTTTATTAGATCAAATCCTCTCCAACGCCATTAAATACTCCAGTTTAAAAAACGGAAACAAAAAAATAATTTGCCGTATTGAGGAAAATGCAAACTATACGACGTTATCGATTACAGATGAAGGTGCGGGTATCCCACCGTATGATCTTGAACGAGTATTTCAGCCATTTTTTACAGGAGAAAACGGCCGGAAATTTGCCAATTCCAGCGGCATCGGACTCTATCTTTGCAAAAAAATTGCCGATAAACTTGGTCAAACTATTTCCATTGAATCGAATGTTTCTGCAGGGACAACCGTCATCATTCACTATGTAACGGGAAAAGGACCATCTGTCATTTAATAGAAAACCGTAGTACCGGGCTAACGGTCCATTGCCTTACAAAAATGTAAGGTTTCTTTAGCTTACACGATGGCTGTGCCTACACGTGTACTTTAGAATGTGAGTAAAGGCCCACCACGACGGTTTAATGAAATGGAGGAAAAACGATGGTCATATTAGAAGCTGATAAAATCGTAAAAATTTATGGGGAAACAAGCGGCGAGAGTGCCACGAAAGCTCTTTCTGGAATTAGTCTATCCGTGAGACAAGGAGAATTTGTTGCGATTATGGGTCCGTCTGGGAGCGGAAAAACAACCCTGCTTAACATATTAAGCGGAATTGACAAACCTACATCCGGTGTGATGACAATCGCTGGTCATGCAATAAGTAAAATGAAAAGGGATGAATTGGCGCTGTTTCGGCGCAAACAAATAGGCTTCGTGTTTCAGGAATTTAATCTTCTTGATAGCTTAACCGTAAAAGAAAATATTATTTTGCCAATGGTTCTCGAAAAGAAAAGTGCAGCTGAAATGGAAGAAAAGGTGCAAACCCTTGCCAGCCTGTTTGAGATCGAATCGATCTTACAAAAATATCCCTACAATATTTCCGGGGGCCAGCAGCAGCGAACTGCCGTCAGCCGTGCCCTGGTAAACAATCCAGGCATTATTTTTGCTGATGAACCGACAGGAAACTTAGACTCTAAATCGTCGACCGCGATTATGGAATGTTTTGAAAAAATTGTTCAGGAACTAAAAACTACCGTTCTCCTCGTCACTCATGATGTATTTGCTGCCAGCTATTGTCAAAAGGTGATCTTTATTAAAGATGGTCACATCCATTCCTACATTGTTAAAAAAGGAAGCAGGAAGGAATTTTTAAATCAAATTATAGATAATCTTGCTGTCCTGGGGGGAAGAACCTATGACATTTAAGCAAATCGTCTGGAAAATGGCAAAGGTTCAATATAAAAAATATCTAATTTACTTTCTATGCAACAGTTTTGCCGTCATGTTTTTCTTTATGTTTTCAACCGTTTATTTTAATGAACGAATAATCGAAGCGAAGAAATTAGACGGGATTCAGGATGCATTAGCTGTGCCGGCGGTTGCCCTTGTTGTCTTTACTGTATTTTTTATCAGTTATGCTCATAATGTTTTTATGAAAAGAAGGAAAAGTGAGTTTGGACTGTTCATGACACTAGGAATGTCGCATCGTGACATAAGCAAATTGTTATTGCTGGAAAATGGAGTCATCGGCCTATGTTCGATTGTTACTGGTATTATCGGGGGTGCCATTTTTTCGAGATTATTCTTTTTGCTGTTAATGAAGAGTGTCGGTTTAGAAGAAATTCCTTTCCATTTTAATGGCAGCATGTTTTTATACTCTATTGCTACCTTTGCCCTTGTATTCTTAGCAGCGGTAGGGAAATCTCTCTTTTTTACACTGAAAAAGGATGTCATTCAAAGTTTAAGGAGCAACAGGACTGCCGAAACGATAAAGCTGAAAAGTCCCTTATTTGGAGGCTTTGGACTGGTAATGATGTTTGGGTCAATCCTGATGCTGTATTTTTCCTTTTCTAAATCAAATGGAGGAGAACTGCTGCTTTGGACGATCGGAGTGTTAATAGGCTTGTATATCAGCCTTAATCAGTCCGTAAGTTTCTTAATCGAACTGGCGAAAAAAAATAAACCCTTTTATTATCGCAGGCTCTTATTACTAACGAGTCTAGATTATAAATTTAAACAACTGACCTCCATCCTGATGCTCGTGACTGTGATGATTATGGTTACGATTATTTATACTACCTTGTTACTGACAATCTATCAATCATCGGAAAAAGACGCAATCGAAGGGAATCCTTACGATATTGCTATTGTTCAGGCAAAAACGAAAAACAATTTGTCGTCCGAAGAGATTTCTTCGATCATCAATAAACAAGACAACCCCATCAAACAACATCTTAAGATGCCAATCTTTTATTCCATTCAAACACTTCCTGGGGTAGAAGGGTATTTCACGAATGTCGTCATATCGGTGGATGATTTTAATAAGTTAACGTCTCAACAGAAGCAGCTGCAAGAGAGGGAGTATATCAATTATATAAATGAAGCTCCCGAATATGTTGGCAACAGTAATGATGATCATCAGGAACTGGCTTTTAACATTGGAAGTAAGGAACGCACCTATCAACAAAAGGGCATGATTGCTGTAAAAAGCATCAACAATTTAAGTTATCTACATGAATTCATCATCGTAAATCAAGCTGAATTTGAGCTGCTGAAAAAGAATGCGGATGGATTTGCGGCTGAAATTCAATTATTTAATGTGGCCAACTGGAAAAACACAGCAGACGTTGTGGAGATATTGGATAAAAAGGTTAAACACTACAGCAAAACAGCCCCGCAAATTGCTGATCGGGCTGGTATCCCTTCTCAACAGGAATTTTTTCAGATGGCTTCTAAAATCGATTCATATCAATATCATAAAAATTCCAGTGGCATATTGTTCTACGTCATTTCTTTTTTAAGTGTCATTTTTTTCTTTGGGACGTTCATTCTGCTTTACTTAAATCTTTTTTCTGAACTGGATTTGGAACAAGCCAAATATCAAAAACTTTATAAAATTGGCATCACCGCCAGGGAAGTAAAAAGATTCATTTCCAATGAGTTGGCAACTCTGTTCTTCATCCCCTTGGTTCTCGGAACGACGTTAGCCTATCTATATGTTGCTATTTTGGCTACGGATGTTGGCGGGATTATGAAAAATCCGGAAATTTTGTTGCATTTCGTTATCATTGCCAGCGGTTATCTATGCATTCAAGCGGGATATTTCTTTTATGCAAGGAGGAAGATGTGCACAAATATAATATAATGTAATATTCCGAAAATGAGCGTTTAGCTGGTCGTTAGATCCTCTAAACGCTTTTTTGAAACTTTTTATAAAATGTTTCGTAAAGAAACTAAGAAATGAAACAGGGGAGGGGAGGAGCATGCGCTTTTACTCCAAAAAGGGACTTTTTATTGGCGCAATATTATGGGGAACGATCGCTTTTTTGATAGGAGCCTTTTTTGTTTTACCGGGCGGACCAGAAGGGAAGGGGGAGACCGTCACGGCTGTTATTATTTGTAGCTTAACCATTGCTTTTATCCTTTGGCTATGGTTCGCCACATATTATGAAATAATTGGAAATCATTTAAGGATCGTTGCCGGACCATTCAGGTCAAAAATAGATATTATGGAGATCAAGAGTATACGACCAAGTCGGAATATCGTATCGAGCCCGGCATTATCTATAAATCGGCTGGAAGTACTATATGGCAAATGGGGGATAGTCTTGATATCTCCGAAAAACCAAAAACAATTTTGCGAAAAGTTACAGAAAATAAACCCAAAGATTGAAATAAAGCAAGGCAAATTAAAACCATACTAATAAACTAGATTTTGTTTTCTGTCTCACTATCTTAAGTATACTTAACAATTGAGATAAAATAAAAATATTTAATATAATAATATTATGTAAACTATTAAAATGGAAAAACAGAGGGGGGAAAGCTGCCATTCTTAACCAGCAGCTTCTCTATTGTTCCTTTGGCATATCCATCTTATCAACAGCAACCTTCAAATCATCATTTCGAATATGTGTGTAAATCATCGTTGTTTGAATTGATGAATGACCTAATTGCCGGCGTAATTTTGGGACATCATTGATTTCCGCATGATATCTGGTAGCAAATGAATGTCGTAATTTATGTACAGATAATGCCGGTTTACCAAATGCCACCGCATATTTTTCAACCAATTTTTCAACGGATCTTGCCGTTAACCGTCTAGATTTTCCTTTTGGACCCATTGGTGCCGCTACAAACAAGGCTTTATTATTTTTATCAACCTGGTATTTAGTTGTCCTAACCGCAAGATATTCCTGTAAATCATCCATCGCAATCTGACTAAAAAAAACGAACTGTTCTTTATTGCCTTTCCGGATCACTCTAGCGCAATACTTACTGAAATCAATATCATCGAGATCGAGGCCAACCAACTCTGATAACCGCAGCCCTGAGCCCAAAATCAGCGAAATTATTGCTGTATCACGTTCCTTATTCAATTGATAGAAGTTGGCAATTTTCTTATTATCTTTGTTTAATTCACCGTAATCACGGGCGACAAATTGGCGGAACTGCTCATATTCATCGCCAAGGAGGATTTTTCCTTCCATTTTATTCGCCCGCGTTTCGATTGTTTCCTTGATTTCATTAAGTTCAATCTTGGCCATGACATTACGGTTGATATAGGGCTTGAGATCAGGTGTTTCCGCAATATTTTGCAGATAATTAAATAGTGATTTTAACGCCGAGAGTTTGCGGTTAACCGTTAATTCTTTGTTATTTAGCTCATAATGAAGAAAGTTTAAGAAGCCTTCAACTTCCAGCACCGTCAATTGCTCCAAGCGTTCTAATGGAATATCCTTAATGCTACCAATCCAAAGCTGTTCGGTAATCATCCAATTGAAGAAGATTTTGTAATCATGACAGTAATTGAACAATGATGCAGTCGATAATTTTCTTAATTTGTGATTGATGTATTCTTCGACATACCAAGGAAGCTCATTTAATAACGCTTGCAGTTTTTTAAAATTTTGCTGCTTTGCCGGATTTACCATAATAACACCTCACTGCTATATTTTACCTCAACTACTTTACTTCGTCAAATTTATATTTTACGTAATAATATAAAAGCTGCTTAAAAACTCCCCTAATCTCCATGTTGCTCTGTATCCAAATAGTAAAAATCCTTTTAACTTATTTTCATCGTTTTGTAACATCTTTTTAGTATAGTAATGATAGTTTGAATTACTTTAAATTCCAAAAACCAATCTTACTATTGCCTTGAATTTGAAGTCAAAAATAATATAATAATATTGTTTTTTTCTTAGATTTGGAGGTGTTACCTTGGCTTCCTCAAGAAGGGTTTTTTACTTCGACAATGCGAAATTCATTTTGATTTTTTTAGTGGTTTTCGGGCATGTGATTAGCCCGATCAAAGATAACAATAATGTTTTATTCGCTTTTTACTCTGCAATATTTCTCTTTCATATGCCTGCCTTCATCCTTATTTCGGGATATTTTTCTAAAGGTTTTAAGAAAAAAGGCTATTTACTAAAAACAGTTAAGAAGATACTATTACCCTATTTTATTTTCCAAGTGCTTTATTCCGTTTATTATTATTGGAATGGCGATGAGCCTACTCTTAAATTTGACCTCTTGCAGCCTCATTGGACGTTATGGTTCTTATTAAGCCTGTTTTGTTGGAATCTTCTACTTTATTTTTTTGCAAGACTAAGATGGGCCGGATTTGTTATAGCAGTTGTAATTGGGATAGGAATCGGGTATTTGGATGATGTTGGCAGTTATCTGTCGCTATCCAGAACCTTCGTCTTTTTCCCTTATTTTCTTTTAGGGTTTTTATTGGAACCAAGACATCTAAAGCGAATAAAGCAAATTAAATACTCTCCTGCTTTTGGTTTTGTGATTCTTTTGGGGACAATGCTTTTCATAAGCACTAACTTTCCTGAGGATGCAATCCCCTGGTTACTTGGAGATACTTCCTATGCTGGTATGGGGGTTGAAGAACTTAGTGATGGATTAATCCGTGCTTTCCAATACGTGATAACATTAATTGTGATTGCAGGATTTTTGGCAATCGTTCCGAAAACCCGTTTTAAAATGACAACCATTGGTCAAAGGACGTTATATATTTATCTTTTGCACGGATTTATTATTAAAACGATCCAGGTATTCTTCTCTGACGATGTATTAAAGGACTTATCTGATCACTATTTCATGCTTATGGCCTTTTCTTTTGGGTTATGTTTATTATTGGGTAATTATGTCATCCAAAAATATACCCGCCCGTTAATCGAGTTACGAATCTAAGTTTACTCAAAGGACAGCTAAAAAATAATTGTGACAATGAAACGAAGACCTTCAAAATTATATGAGGGTCTTCATTTATATAATCGTTAAATTTTCATGGATGGCATTAGAATTCTCTCCCGCGATAAAAGGTTAAAGAAATAAAAAATGATAAGACAAGAATTACTCCCAGTAAAACGAAGAGTATCAATAATGCTGCAATATCTGATGTATTGTTGAAGAATCCAATGATACTCTGACTTAGCTTCATTTTATCATGTTCATTTAAATAACCTACCACAGCAGTTCCACCGAATACAAAAACGAAAAAAATGACTAAGTTGGCCATTTTCGATTTTAAATAGCCGTACTTAAAAATTAGCGGTAAAGAGAGCGAACAAAACATAGTGACAGCGAAAAAGGCACCGATTAGCACTGTAGAATGAAATGGGACATCAATTGGAAGGTTTACTAAGTTACTAATCAAGTAGATTAGATAAAATCCAAGGGCTGCATACGCCGCATAAATATAGATCGACACATATTTAGCTAATACAATCGTCGTCCTCTTAATCGGCAGGCTAATTAGAATGATATCACTATTATTCTTATCCTCTAATGCACTTGCTCCTAAAATTAATTGATAGGTTATTGCCAGGATACCAACTGTCAGTCCGGCTGGCCCAATATTTGAAAGTGTAATCGTAAAAAAGATGATTAAAAGAACAGATAATTTTAACGCTCTTTTTTGCATCAATATATCCTTTTTAATAAAATGAAACATGACGTTCTCCCCTTCTTGTGTAAAACACCATAATATCTTCCAATGTCGGTTTTTCAATCATGACGGAATCGCCAAATTGCTTTATGATCTCTTTTTTGCTGCTGGACAACGCTTCAAATCCATAATCATTTTGTTTTAGGCCAATTAAGTTTTCCGGTCTATGGCCGCTTAATAGCTTTTTGCTGCCTTTTACAAGGCAATATTCCTCTAAAAGTTCATCCTTTGTTTTGCTCAAGATGATTTCCCCGTTATGAATGAGTGTGATAAAATCGGCAATTTTGTCCAAATCAGAAGTAATATGGGTTGAAAAGAAAATCGATTTGTTTTCGTCTTGTAGCAATGATTGTAAAACTTCTAATAACTCTGATCTGACAAGTGGATCGAGCCCGGAAGTTGGTTCATCCATAATGAACAGCTCGGCATGATGTGAAAGTGCAATAGCCAGAGAAAACTTCATCTTCATCCCTTTTGACAAATTTTTTATCTCTTTATTTAAAGGAAGTTCAAAGTCTTTGGCGTATTGTTTAAACACACTTTCATCCCATCTGCGGTAAAACGGGCTGATGACATCCTTCATTTCTTTCACCGTTAATTCCTCATAAAAGTGATTTTCATCGTAAACAAAGCCAATTCTCTCTTTAATGGCAAGATTATTTTGGTCGTTATCCAGTCCGAAAATTTTGATGGTCCCACTGTCCTTTTTAATCAAATTCATCATAAGCTTGATGGTCGTACTTTTTCCGGAGCCGTTCGGACCAATAAAGCCCATGATGTAGCCTTTTTCAAGGGCGATATCAATCCCTTTTAAAGAAAAATCTTTATAGTTTTTTGATAAATTGCTAATTTCTAAAATGTTCTCCACCCTTTTTCACCCCTCATATATAATTTTGAGCATATCCTGCAGTTCTTCTAACGTTACGCCCACAAGTTTTGCCGTAGCGATCGCTTCTGTCATTTTTTCTTCGATCATTTTCACTTTCGTTTCGCGGAACATTTCTTTGTTCATAGCGGCCACATATGAACCCTTTCCGGCTACAGTCACAATAAAGCCTTCATTTTCTAGTTCATCGTAGGCTCTTTTGGTTGTGATCACACTAATTTTTAATTCCTTAGCCAGATTCCTGATCGACGGGAGTAATTGTGATTCTTCAAGTTCTCCCTGTACGATCTGTTCCTTTATTTGATTTACAATTTGTAAATAAATTGGTTCATCTGAGGTGTTTGAGATCATAATATTCACAGCATGACATCCCTCTATTCTTGTTATATCTGTATATGTTCAGTATATACAGATATAACACTAGTGTCAATCACCATAACATTCATTTTTCATATAGTGAACCTCATGATTTTCTGAAAAAAATAAAGACCCTCTAGATATTGAAGGTCTTTAAGTCTTTATTGGTATTTTGCGAAGGTACTCAAGGAGTGTGATCTGAAAGCTGGATAGGAAACCTCAATCATTTCCTGTTTGTCTCTTTCATCATCTCAAACATTTTGGTAAAGCGCTCTTCTACTTTTGCAAAGATCGTCTCTTTAGGATATTGGCCATTTTCATCGCGAATATACCCGGCCGGCACCCCTGTTAAGATTTCAATCCCTTCGGCAATATGACTGATTTCCCAAATATGAAACTGGCCATTGTTCACGGCCTCAACGACTTCGTCAGCAAGCATTAAATTGTCGACATTCTGCTTCGGTATGATCACTCCTTGTTTTCCAGTCAATTCTTGCGTTTTGCACACATGATAAAACCCTTCAATCTTATCATTCACCCCGCCTATCGGCTGAATCTCGCCCCATTGATTGACCGAGCCTGTAACCGCTATCCCTTGATAAATGGGGACTTCAGCCAAGGATGACAAAAGAACATACAACTCGGTGCTCGAGGCACTGTCACCATCGATCGGTGAGTACGTTTGTTCAAAGGTAATACTAGCTGACAACGGGATCGGGCGGTTTTTCGCAAATTGTCCGGAAAGAAAACCAGTTAAAATCATCATTCCTTTATTATGAATCTGGCCGCTTAACGAACTTTCCCTCTCGATATTCATGATTCCGCTTTTGCCAACGAAAGTTTGAGCGGTTATTTTGGTTGGAATTCCAAAGCTGGAATCGCGAGTCCCCATCACCGCAAGGCCATTGATTTGGCCAATGTGATAGCCGTCTGTATCGACCATGATGACCCCTTTTGCAATCATTTCCCGATATCTTTCCGGGATCAGGTTCGACCGTTGCACTTTTTCGGAAATGGCCTTGTCTATATGATCGTCATCAACAATCAAAGCCTCGTCTTTTTGGGCCCAATAACTCGATTCAACCAACACTTTGGTAATTTCCTGAAAGCGGGTAGACAGCTTGGATTGATCTTCAACCAGACGGGAACTATAATCAATTACCTTAGCAACTGCCCGGCGATGAAACGGTAAAAGTCCTTCCATTTCAGCGTATTTCTTAATATAACGGGCCATTTTGAGACTGTTTTCGATATTCTTTTCCATGACGGTGTCATATTCAACTTTTACTTTAAATAATTTATGAAAATCTTCATCGAAGTTTGCCAGCAGGTCATATAAGTAGTAGGAACCGATAATAATAACTTTAATATTTAACGGAATTGGTTCGGGTTTTATTCCGCTTGTCGGGAAGACTCCTCTTTCTTCAGATAAATTCTCAATCTGTATTTTTCGTGTTTGCAACGACCTTTTCAGCTGAGTCCAGACGTAAGGCTCCTGCAATAATTCAGTGGCCTGCAAAATAAGATATCCACCATTTGCCAAATGCAAAACTCCGGGCTTGATATGAGTAAAATCAGTAACCCAACTGCCAAGCGAGCCGCGGTATTCCACCTTTCCGAAGAGATTATGGTAAGTGGGATTCGTTTCATAAATAACCGGTGCACCACGAAGGTTTTTATGATTTACGAACAAATTGACTGTATAGCGATAAAGCTGCTGCTCTTTCGAACCAGCAAGGGCGCTGATGATATTATTACTTTGTCCCTCATTTTCAGCCAAAAATAACGAAAAATGGACAACCACATCATGAAATAGTGCTTCAAGATAGGAAATGACTTTCGGAAAATCTTGGTAGTATTCCCGAAATGGTTTAAACAGGTCCCCAATGGCATCTGCGGCCGATTGTCTCATAAACTGGTCAATGCTCTTCGTTAATTGTTCGTCTATTTTTCGCATTTGATAAAAGGTGTCCCGAACTTTTTCGCCCACTTGTTTTTCCTTTTGATTGAACGCTTCTCTTACATCTTCAGGTAAAAGCCCAAATTCCTCTCTGTCAATTGGTTTTCCATCGAGCAATGGGAAGGTGTTAACTCCTGCCGGTGTCCTTTCCAGATAGTAACCTTTTTCCAAAGCATAAGTTTTCACATTCTCCCATAAATTTTCAACCTTTTCCCGGTAGGTATCTAGAATAGCCTGTTTTTTCTTTTCAAACAATTCTCCGGAAAATGTTGAACGGATATCGCGTTCGATATTAATTAATAGTGCTTCCATTTTTCGTTGAAATTCGATGCCCATTCCGGCAGGTAACGAAATGACCAATGGCTGATTGGGATTTTCAAAATTAAAAACATAACAATAATCATTAGGAACAGTGCGGGTTTCTGCGATTTTGGTAACACTATCGAGGGTGTGTGTCATTCTGCCAGTACCACTTGGTCCAACGACAAACAGATTATATCCTGATTGTTCCACTGATAAGCCAAACTCCATGGCCTTGACGGCACGCTGCTGACCAATCATCCCGTTCGGAAGGTGCTCGAGTTCCTCGGTTGTTTCAAAACAGAACTGCTGTGGATCAAATCTCGATTGAAGCCTTGATACAGGAACCATATGAGTGGAGACAACTTTTTCGTATTCTTCCAACTTCATCATTTTCTCATACCTCTCGATCATTGGATTTTAGCAATAGCTCTTCGACTGCTAAATCTTTGATGAACTGATTTCAGCTATTATTTCTTCTTTCGATATTATCACCGTCACTTCCTTTAATTTTAAAAATTGTTCAAAAAATCTACTAAATTACATAAAAAGACACTTCCTAGTTTAAAAGGAAGTGTCCTTTAAGCAAAATATTAGACTTATTTAAAAATCGCGGCAATCACTTGGTCCCTTGTCATATCACTGTCAACAGTGTATGTACCAGGACGCAGTTTGTTTTCTACCTTTTTCTTTTCGACGACTTGGGAAAATTGAAAGGCGCTGCCTTTAATGATTTTTGCTTTTACCAGCATTTTGCCTACATCGATACTCGTCATGCCTTTTGATACTCTAATGACTGCCCGATATACGACTTTTTTTCCATTTTGCCCGGCGGCAGCAGCTTTTTGTCCATCTGCCTTGGCAGTTGCAATATTCTTATCATATTCGTCTTTTGTCTGTACAACAAAGCCAGCGGCTGCCAGCTTATCTTTCATCTCCGTTTCGGAAAGCTCCGCTTTTACAGTCGTTTGCTTTTCGGGTGTTTTTACTGTCGCTTTCGAGGAAGTCCCATGATCGCCAAACAAGTAAACCGCTCCACTTATACTGGTAGCAAGCAAAATTCCTGCAGCAAAACTGCTCAATCCATTAATTTTCATTTGCTGCCTTTCTCCTTTCATTCTTTTGATGTCAGATGTGGAGTTAGCAACTGTTCAATTTTGCTTACGGAAACTTGTTTTTTCTCAGCGATGCTCTCAATCGAGTATTTCCTTTTATATAAATCTAGTATTTCACGCATTAGAAGTTTTTCATCGTCAGACAGTTGAACCCCTGCTTCCTTTGCAATCACTTCAAGATCCAATTCTATATTGCGAATGGCTCCTTGCATGTCGTTTATTTCTTTCATAAGCGCCATGTGGATCATATCAATTTCATTTTGCTCCTTTTTCGCATTTCTTCGAGTTGATCCAAGCGAAATAAACAGCAGTAAAATCGATATTACAAATAAAAGCGCTAATGTCCACTCCATAATTATCATTCACTCCTTCTTAAGAAAAAGATTACCACAAGTAATTATTATACATGGCAAACTTAAATTTTTCGATCACAATTTACGAAATACAACAAAAGTCTTAGAAATTTAACAAATTACCCTTCAAAACAATAGAATATTACATATTTGGAAGCATAATTGTTCACTCTATTCTTGAAATGCCATATTGGAAAGGAGCGATCTTATGCAAAATCAGCAAATGAATCAAATGCAGATGCAAAGTCCACCCCCGGCGGTCACGACAAAAGACTTACAATACCTGAAGGATGCGCTATCTTGGGAGCTGCTTGCGTTTAAAAAATTTCATTTTCTCGCTCAGCAAGCCACAGATGAGGATATTAAACAGGCACTGGATAACGCAGGCAAGATGCATCAAAACCATTATCAACGGCTCTTGACACATCTTCAGGTTAATAACAATCAGGTTCTGGCCGGGATGCAAAATATGCAGCAAAATCAGCAGCAGAATTTACAATAAGAATGGAGGGAAAATAATGCAAAATCAGCAGGGACAAAATTCCAATCAAATCGCCAATCCGCAAACAGGTCAATTGCCAAAGGTTAAGGGTCCTGGAATGAACGACCGCGATTTTGTAAATGACGGATTGAGCACATGTAAATATATAACTGACAGCTTAAATACGGCTGTACGGGAAGCAAGCTATCAGCGGCTCCATGCAGATCTCATGCAAATATTAACGGAAACGCAGCAGAGCTGCCGGGATTTATTTCTATTAATGTTCCAGAAAGGCTGGTACAAGCTGGAAGCAGAAGACCAGCAAAAAATTGACCAGGCCTACCAGCAGTTCAGCAACTATTCTTCTCAATTTCCTTACACCCACTAAACGGTCAGCCAATATGGCTGGCTTTTTTTGCAGTAAGTTTATTTCTGAATAAATAAAATATTAAAAATATTGCCTTGACATATATTCATGATTACAGCTATATAGATAATAAATACTTTTATCTTTTCGTAAAAGACCAATTCTTTCTAAGGGAGGTAAGAAGATGTACGAATTGTATTGCAGATCCTACCAAATGATGATGAGAATGGCATCCATCTTCCTGCCCTGGCGGAAACCTGAATTATTGGAGGGAGAAAATAGTTTAAGCAAACTGCCGAAGTTGATTAAAAGCCAAAATATTAAAAGCGTTTTAATTGTAACGGATAAAGGGATCACTGAGATCGGTTTAATGGATCTTTTCCTTAAGGAGCTGCAAAGAGAAGGTGTAAGTTTTATTGTCTATGATAAAACCGTTCCCAACCCAACGATTGTAAATATTGAAGAAGCCTATGCAATCTACAAAGAAAACAAGTGCCAGGGAATTGTCGCCTTTGGCGGCGGATCACCGATGGATTGTGCCAAAGGGGTCGGGGCCCGGGTGGCAAGACCAGCGAAAACAATCCCAGAGATGAAGGGTGTCTTGAAAGTAATCAAAAAGCTTCCGCCATTGTTCGCAGTTCCGACAACAGCAGGTACTGGAAGTGAAGCCACTCTCGCCGCCGTCGTCTCAAACAGTGACACACATGAAAAGTATGCGATCATGGATCCGTCCCTCATCCCCCACTATGCTGTTCTGGATCCATTGTTGACGGTTAAACTGCCGCCGCACATTACCGCTGCCACCGGAATCGATGCCTTAACCCATGCTGTGGAGGCTTATATTGGCAAAAGTAATACTCAGGAAACAATTCGGTGCAGCAGAGAGGCTGTTAAGCTGATCTTTGAAAATTTATCTGAAGCTTATATCAATGGTGAAAACATCACTGCCAGGGCAAATATGCAACGAGCAGCATACCTAGCAGGAATCGCCTTTACCCGGGCATATGTTGGCAATGTCCACGCTATTGCCCATACTCTAGGAGGATTTTACTCAGTTCCTCATGGACTTGCGAATGCCGTGATCTTGCCCTATGTTCTTGAATATTATGGTGAATCTGTTCATAGGCCGCTGGCGGAACTGGCGGATTTGATTGGGATCGCTGAAACTTCAGATCCAGACAGTGAGAAGGCAAAAAAGTTCATTGAAGCCATCAAGCAGTTAAACGATAACATGGGTATTCCGAAAAAGATAAATGGAATTGTCGAGGCGGATATTCCCTTAATGGTTGAACGGGCGTTAAACGAAGCCAATCCCCTCTACCCTGTTCCCAAAATTTTCAATAAAAAGGATATGGAATACCTCTATCATTTGGTCAAAGCTGAAACGTAGTATAGTAGTATAATGGAAAGAAACAAAATATTTTGGGGGATTATCATTTGGAAAACTATCATTCGTTAGTCAATTCACAAAAATCATTTTTCCGCTCGGGCAAAACTAAGGATCTCTCCTTCCGCTTAAATGCATTAAATACGTTAAGAAGCGCCATTAAAAATTATGAAATAGATCTGATGCAGGCATTACGGGACGATTTAAATAAATCAGCATTCGAGGCCTACTCAACCGAGATTGGCTTCGTCCTTGAAGAATTGCGCTTTATCATCAGTCATTTACCAGTATGGGTCAAACCGAAAAAGGTCAAGACACCGCTCACCCATATTGGCTCCAACAGCTATATTTATTCGGAACCATACGGTGTATCGCTGATTATTGCACCGTGGAATTACCCGTTTCAATTGGCGCTGGCGCCATTAATCGGGGCGATTGCTGCTGGAAACTGCGCGATAATGAAACCGTCGGAATTAACGCCGAAAACTTCAGAAATTATCGCGAACATGATTCAAGAATGTTTCTCTGCCGATTTTATTTCTGTCATCCAAGGCGGAGTGGAAACAAGTCAGGCACTGCTGAGCGAACCATTTGATTATATCTTTTTTACTGGCAGTGTAGCCGTTGGAAAAATCATTATGGAAGCAGCCGCAAAAAATCTGACTCCACTTACATTAGAGCTAGGCGGGAAAAGTCCTTGTATTGTTCATGATGATGCCAATTTAAAACTGGCAGCCAAACGGATTGCCTGGGGAAAATGTACCAATGCCGGGCAAACCTGCATCGCCCCTGATTATCTTTATCTTCATAAAAATGTTCATGACGAATTTTTACAGCAGTTAATAACGGCAATTGCGGAGTTGTATGGGAGTGAGCCGCTTCATAATCCGAACTTCACGCAGATTGTCAGCGAGCGGCATTTTGAACGGCTTTCTTCTTTTTTGAAAAATGGTCAGGTTTATCACGGCGGGAAGACAAATCGAGAAAAATTAATGATTGAGCCGACGGTATTGACGAAGATTACGTGGGATGATCCGATTATGAAGGATGAGATTTTTGGTCCGATTCTTCCAGTCCTCAAGTATGAGAAATTGTCAGAGGTTCTCGACGGGATTCAGCAACACCCGAAGCCGCTTTCACTTTATATTTTTTCCGAAAATGAACGGATCCAGGAAGAAGTTATTAACAGTGTGTCGTTTGGCGGCGGCTGTGTGAACGATACCGTTTATCATTTTGCCTCCCTCCACCTCCCATTTGGAGGCGTCGGTCCAAGCGGGATTGGGTCTTATCACGGAAAAGGCAGCTTCGATACCTTTTCTCATAAAAAAAGCATCCTCAAGCAAACCACCCGCTTCGATATCCCGTTCCGCTATCCGAATGTGAAGAACGGGTTGAAAAAAATCAAGATGTTTTTGAAATAAAAAATGGCCGGGAGTATGCCTCCTGAGCCATTTTTTATAGGATTTTCACTGGAAGTAATGGTAAAATGTAGATAATTAAAAATTGGAGGTTCATTCATGAGTGATCATAAGAAAGAAAAAGTAAAAACATGGCTATTGGTAATCATGATCATAAGTCTTGTTGGTGCATTTACTTTATTTTTCCTGGGACATTACAAAATCGCACTTGGACTAGCTGGAGTTTTTATGGCTTTAGCGTCATTCCTGAGCCAATGGACTCAGACAAAAAATGCAGAGTATGTTTATCGGAAATCTTACAAGAATAGATGGTAAGAAATCATCATTAGTAAAATTTTTTTTAAGAAATTTTACAATAACAAAAGCAGCAAATTCTTGTAAGTTTTATATTTCAACTGCATTCGATGGCAGTTCTTTTACCTGTTTTAAATAATTTGTCACACGCTTGTCATCATCATCATGATATTCAAAATTAAGACTTTCCGCTACTGATTTAGCGGTGGCTCGAAATAGGTTGGTCATAGAGAATAATGCCTTCCAAACACTTTCATATTTTCCATCGGAAAAGGTTGTCATCAACTCTCTCCAGGTATCTTCTGGTAAAAATTTTTCTAAATATTTCCCACATTTTCCGATACTAACTGCAAAATCGTTTTGAATTCCAACCTGCCATTCCAGCATTTTCAATAGCATGGGTTGTACATAATTATTTAAATGTTCCTGAGCATAAAGAATTTCTTTTCTCCACAAACCTTTCGCCACATATGTAGCAACCCACCAAAACTCATTGCAGCATGTTAAGAAATCTTCTTCGGAGGGGCGTTTCACCCAATAATCTTTATCCGTTGGCGGGGCAATGTCCGGGAGAGTCTGATCTTTGTCCAGCAAAATGACGGTAAGCTTATCTTCCTGGAGATACTCGTCTTTTTTATTTAATGGTATTAATGTTAAATCAATGCGGTTTCCATCAGAAAAAAGCATAAGGTAAGGATATCGATTACATGATAACGATCGCTTTTCAGGGGTCTGCATAATGATTCGCTCTCCAAAAATATCTATCCATTTCTCGTCTTGTATAAAAGAATCCATTTCGTTTACAAGGTAAACAATATCGAAATCCTGAAACAGATCCTTTGGTGCGTTGGGATTCGTTCGTGATCCATTCATCGCAACAGCACGAATTCGATCGTCTCTCTTAGCCAAACTTAAAATTAGGTCGACCATTTCTTGTTCAGATCTCATTGTCTGACCTCCGCTATTGTATTAATATGACTGGAGTTTTCTAAAGGACAAACGGTAACTTATTCTGGTCTGCATTGTTTTGTCCCATAGACCGCTGCTATGGGATATTTTTCAAGATTATTTATCGATTTGTCTCATAGTCCAACATATAAACAATTAGGCTTAGTGGTGTTCTCCAAGCCCAAATATTTATTATTTAATTACAATTTCTTTTCCCCATTAACCCCATTAATTGAATAGCTCGCGGTTATCTCAGCATTTAACGAATGGGCGACGGAACAATACTTATCCTTTGATAATTGAATCGCTCTGACTACCTTATCTTCAGGCAGCTCTCCCTCTAGCGCGTAATGAATATGAATGTTGGTGAAACGCTTTGGATGGTCATCAGCCCGATCACCCTTCACATCGATGTGAAAGGCAATTGGATTGAGCCTCATTTTATGCAAAATCGAGATAATGTCGATTCCGGTACATCCAGCAACAGCATTTAAAATCAATTCCGTTGGCCGGGCACCGGTATTTTCGCCGCCAATATCAGGTGCTGCATCCATTTTAATTTCATGTCCGGAAGGGGTGACGCCAGAAAATGCCATCTTTCCTAACCATTTAATTACTGTTTCCATATTCCTTCCAACTCCTTTGTTCTTCTTTTTTAACTATGTTGTTCCATCATTTCAGAGTTCAAACTCCCACTCATCTTTGAGGTGTAAGTAAAGCACCAGCAATGTGTTTTCTAAATTCTCTTCCGATTCTCCTACAACCTCCACGCCGATTTTTGGCAGCAGGAGGTCAGCAATCTTTCTGGTCATTTGATCCCTTTCCGCCTCAGGAAGCTGCATAAACCGGGCTGCATATGTATTAATTAATTTCCAATCCTTTGCCTTGAACGATTTCAACGTCCATTCATCGATAATCAAATTCTCTTTTGCCAGCCCGCGTTCTTGTATTTCTTTTTCAATTCCGGACAGTTTCTTCTTCCGCTTTGCTTTACGCTCGTGAACGACGATTGTTCCTGCGACCAAATCTCCCAACCGCTTATGTTTCGAATGAAAGAAAACCATGATGATTCCAAGAAAATAGCCAGTTGGCAATGAGTCGATTAAGCGCAGCAAATTTCGAATAAAGCTGGAAAGCAGAGTAATGCTGTGACCGTTATCCTGGATGACGCGAATTCCAACAAGTTTCTTCCCCAACGTTCTGCCGCCTGAAAAATATTCACAGACAAAAAAATAACCATAATTTATAATAAACAGAGCAATGATGGCAATTGCTATCGGTACCGTACTATTCTCCAAAAAAGCGGGAAGTGATGAAATTCCTTGCATCACCACAATTAATAAAATGACAATGGCTACATTAATAATCCCTAAAAGAATTTGGTCAATGATAAACGCCGCCGCCCTGCTGCCTAATCCTGCAACGCGAAACTGAAGCGAGACATATTCGGGAGTTTTAACCTCCATTTGTTCAGAATTCATTTAGATTCCCCCATCACAACGATGTTTTTTTCAATAGATGTTCCTATTTTTCTACAATGTTACTATAATAAGGAATAGAATGTAAACTCCGGGAAGGTGTAATCATGGACGTTAAACAATTTATCAAGCAGCATCGGGAAGACTGGAAACAGCTGGAACAGTTAGTGACCTCTTTAAATAAAGGCAAAAAGGTGATTAGCGGTGACAATATGACGAAATACTATCGGCTTTACCAAAAAGCTGCCCAGAATCTTTCATACAGTCAAACCTATTTTCAACACGAAGAAGTGACCCAATATTTAAATGGACTGGTTTCAAAAGCGCATAATTTGTTATATAAAGATCAGGTCTCAAGCTTTAAACAAATTCGTTATTTTTTCAGTACAAAATTTATTGGCCTATTACTGGAGCAATGGAAATTTGTCGTCGCTGCGATGCTTTTATTTCTCATTGGCGCGCTTGGCAGCTTCCTTGCCGTCATGAATGATCCGCTCCATATTTATTCGATCCTGCCGGCAAATATCGCTCAGGGAGTTGACCCGGAAAGACTCGGCAGCAATGCCGGAGCTGTTGATTCTTCTCTGATGTCAGCAAGTATTATGACAAATAATATTCAGGTTGCAATGCTGGCTTTTGCCGGAGGAATTACATTTGGAATTTTGACGGTCTATTTACTAGTGTATAACGGCATCATCATTGGAGCACTGGCCGCTTTGTTCTGGCATCATGATAAGTCCTATGATTTTTGGGCCTATATCGTTCCCCATGGGATGATTGAACTGACGGCCATCTTTATTGCCGGAGGGGCCGGTTTGTTAATGGGCTATAGGCTGTTTGTTCCGGGTCTGTATTCAAGAGGCTATCAATTAAAGCAGCAGGCCAAACGCTCGGTTCAGCTGCTGCTCGGGACCATTCCACTCTTCATTATTGCTGGGATTATTGAAGGCTTCATTACACCGGCGGACATTTCGCTTGAAGCAAAGTACATCGTCGCTTTGCTAACAGTCATAGGTTTAATTTTATATATGATTATTGGAAAGCTCAAGTTCGCCAAAGCTACAACAAATTCTGATTCATCATCTCAATATAGTGAGAAACAGCGGTGACCGCCAATTTTTCCTCCGGGGCCTCAATCATTTGCAGGCCCTGACGCTCCCATTTATTCTTTTCCCGCTTTTTAAACAACAGCTGCTGCTGGGCAATACTCTTTACCATCGCCGCTTGAATATCCGTTGGGGGAGCCTTTGAATGTTTCACCAGCGTCTGATCCTCTACCCCAATCAAGAAAAATAAATGGCGTGACCTAAGCCGTTTTAAATAAACAAGGGCGGATTCCTCGTATAAAAATGTTCGAACATCGCTGAATAATAACAACAGGCTGCGCTTCTTCTGGACCATTTCCAGGTATTGAAACACGGCAGCATAATTGGATTCGGCCGCATCCACCTGGACATGGTAAATCGCTTGCAAAATTGTCTGCAAATGGGCCATCCCTTTGGCCGCTGGAACAAATACTTTGATTTCTTTCGAAAAGGCAATAACAGAAACGTAATCCCCTTTTTGCAGTGCTGCAGCAGCAACTGTCATCGCTGCTTCCATTGCTTTTTCCAAGCGATTTCCCTTTTTTAGCTCGGCCCCCATCATCCGGCCGCAATCAATTAAAATCGTAATGAACTTCCCGTGCTCTGGCTCATATTCATTCGTCATAACTTCCCTTAGCTTCGCTGTTTGCCGCCAGTTAATTTTGCGCGGGTCGTCGCCGACGACATAGCTGCGGATTTTGGCGAATTCACCAACGCCGCTTAGTTGTTTACGAATCTTCAAGCCTTCATACAATAAAAATTTCTGGGCGTTTTCTAAATACTGCCTCGTTTCGGTTAAGTCAGGAATCACCTTGACCGTCTGTGGTAATTCCACCGTTGTTTGTTTCTCCCATAGTCCAAATAGGCTGCGATAGCGGAAATACAGCTTATTTACTTCATATTTTCCGCGGTCAGCAGCGGTGGTGTCATAGTCAATTTTCACCAACGAATCCTTGGCAATCGTTCCCCGGACAGGAAACGGGCGAACGAAGGACTGGGGCAGACTATCGATGAACCGGTAAGAAACAGTGTAAGCAGAGGAGTTATCTACCTTAATCGTGACGGCATAGCTTAACCCTCGTTCCATTTCCTCCGGCACTATCCTGTTAAACTTGAGCTGTGATTTTTTCGGTGAGAAAAATAAATCGGCCAGGCTTACGAGAAAAACAACAATATTAATTGTCAGCACATACCACCATGACAACCCTCCTACCGTCGCTATCGCCAGGGCGGCAGTAAGGATAACATAAACGAATAATAATCGTTTCGTCGGAAGGATCCCTTTATCTTGGAACAGGAACCGAGCCCACAAGCTCTTCAATAATTTGGTCAACGGTTGCTCCCTCCAATTCTATATGCGGAGATAATTGGATCCGGTGCCGTAATGCCGGTTTGGCAACCATTTTAATATCATCCGGGGTCACATAATCTCTTCCGGCAAGATAGGCCCACGCCTGTGCGGCTTTTCCAATGGAAATCCCGGCCCTGGTACTGGCGCCAAATCTGATTGCCTCCGTTTCCCGCGTTTTGCGGACGATTTTCATCGTATAGTCAAGGACATTTTCCCCGACAGTGACTTCATTCACTTCTTTAGCAATCTCGATAAAAGTGGGTAAATCCAATACTTCTTGAATCGAATGGACAACAAATTGATTTTCAATCACTTGTTTGAGTACCCGTTTTTCTTCCTCAAAAGTTGGGAAATCAATGTACAATTTAAATAGGAAGCGGTCCTGCTGTGCCTCTGGCAGTGGATAGGTGCCCTCAAATTCGATTGGGTTTTGCGTAGCCACAACAAAAAACACTTCAGGAAGTGGGTACGTTTCCCCCTGAATCGTTACCTGCTTTTCTTCCATTGCCTCCAACAGCGCAGCCTGTGTTTTTGCCGGTGTACGGTTGATTTCATCAGCCAGTAATATATTGGTAAAAATAGGGCCCTTTAAAGTCTCAAAGCTACCCTCTTTCATATTGTAAATCATACTCCCGGTAATATCGCTTGGCAGCAGATCCGGGGTGAATTGAATCCGGTTGAAACTGCCGCCAAGGAGTCCAGCGAGCGTTCGTACCATTTGTGTTTTGCCGGTGCCGGGAACGCCTTCAAGCAGAACGTGCCCCCCTGCCAGCACCGCTGATAAAAGCAGCCGCAAGTTCAAATTTTGTCCGAGAATTCTGTTTTCATACGATTCTAATAAGGATGTAAGCTCTTGTCTCATCCTTGTTCCACCTCTTTCCGCAATTGGTCAAGGCGTCCTGACCAAAGTAAATATTCCTGTTTATTAAGCGTCCCTTTTTCAAGTATGGCTGTTAATCCCTGCAGGAATGACCGAATTTCTGCCGGTTTTATCCCATGCCACTTGCGCTCCAAACTGCTTGAGAGATCCTGCCATTCGCGACTATAGGGAATTTGCCAGCGTTCTTGCAGCAATAGTTTCAAATAATCGGCCTGAATCACGATGGAATCATGATACCGTTGACCGCGAAGGAGCCACGCAGCCATCGCCCGTAATCCTTCATCACTAAAACGAACAGAATCCTCCCGTGGCGTGAACACGGGTCCAAACCGTTTTCCTTGGTGCCATAGCCAGAGGATTAACAGCACAATTCCTTGAAACAGCAGCAACAAAAACCACTGTGGATAAACGGATAACGCTGATGAAGCGGTCACGTCTCCATGTAGATACTCATCAAACAGAATCGATTTGGCACCGCTGGTATTCAGTAGACTGATGACAAGCGGCAAATTGTCATTGGTTAAAATATTTCCGTTCGTCATCCATTCAGGCGTGACGGCCACAATCAATTGTCCCTTGCCCAATGTTTGCCTTAAAGCGACCGTTCCTAAATCATCATGAAGCAGTATGTTATCATCATGGTTTGCTTCAAGGCGAACATAGGAATCGATTTTCGCCTTATAGACTTGGTTACTGGAATCGTAGACCTTAAAAACTTGGTCACCCTTATTGTCTTCGTCAGCAGCTGGTACCGTTTGAACATCAAACATTCCTTTTGGATTATCTTCCAATAGCAGCACGGTGTTACCCGCTTTGATAAAATCGATATACTGCTTCATTTCTTCTGAATCAGGATTGTTCATCGGCTCGACGATCACAAGCAATTGCTTTTCAGAGGCCTTTGGTAAAAATTTAGGAGCATGGTTCCAGCGATTTACGTTCATTTCTTTACTCAAGTATGTATACAATCCCTTTACCCCGGTCGGAGAAGGAGAATTCGAGACATAGCTTGGATAGAATCGCGGCTGAGGTGAAAAGGCGTAATAACTAATCACACTAAAGGCAACCAGTAAAAAAGCCAGCCCTAGCCACCCTTTTCTAGCCTTTTTCAACGTTTACCCCTCCTCCAAGCTCCTCTTCTGTCAGTTCCTTCATGACATCCTGATGGAACTGCCGGTATTCCTCACTGTTCACTTTCCGCTCACCATAGGTAACTTCATCAAAAAACCGGGCAAGCTTGAAAAACTGCTGTGCCTTTCTTTGCTCTACTTTTCTAAGTTCCTCATAGTACTCCCAGTTTGTTTTCCAAATTCTTGCCTCGAGCCAGCCCTTGTCATGGAAGAACAGCAGAAGCGCCAAGAACAAGTGACGCGTGGATTGTGTGAAGTTGCCCAAAGCTTCCAGTCTTTCGGCTTCCAGAATATGCTGCCTATAGGTCCAATTGATCTCTTGCTGCGATTGCAGCGGTTTTTGCTTTCGGAGCATGCGATTCCGTTTATGGTTCCGAATTAGAAGAAAGGCAGACAAGGCTAAAAGAAGGAGAACTATGACCATAACGATGATTAATACCGATCCGGCCGCACTGTCGGAAACCTGGACTGACGGAAATATACTTGCCAATTTCTCAAGAATCCACTGTTTTGCTTTTTCCCACCAGGTCTCAATGATTCCTTTTGATTCGTGATATACACGATACTCTTTTTGATTTAATATCTCTTTCAGCTCATCCCGTGCCTTATGGGCATCAAGCATGGTCATCACCTTAGTTATTTAATATTGGCGGATTATTATATTCATCGATTAATTCCTTTAAGTCATCGCCATCATGACGTGTTTTTAAATCTAAATACATCACACCATAACCGATTGAAAAAATCATCGTCGTAAACAATGTTACCAGATTTGAGATCATTGACAGCAGAACACTATTTCCCAAAGCCAGCCCAAGGGTTGCTTCAACGGCAAAACTAATAATCGAAATGATCAAATAAAAAACAATGTAGAGTCCGATTAACACCCAGGTCCGTCCTTTGGTTAGCAACCAGCTTCTGCCAAACCCGGGAGACTGACGGTCAAGTACCACCGAACCAAAATAAAAACTCCAGCGCGTTAATAAATAAACAATCAACACGCCAAAACCGAAAAACAACACGATTGCCAGCAGCACACCGACAACCGGATTAGCGGCCATAGAGCCGAAGACACCGGTGAATGCCACAGCTAGAATCGGCACGAGAATGATCCCCAAAATAATCAGTCCATATAAAATACTGCTGCCAAGCATCGGCCAAAAGCGTGAAAATGCTTGCTTTATGACTGCTTTGATGGTAAATTCTTCATTTTTACGAATATGATCAATCCCAAAAAGAATGGCTGCTTCTGCCACAGGTCCGAAAATCAACGTAACCAGCCCAATTAAAATGAGACCCAAATCAGCGCCCAGACTGCTGGAATCAATCGTTCCTGATTCCGTAAAGCCCGTTAAAATTTGCTCATACCAGGTATTGCCACTGCCGACTTCCCGAAAGAAGTTGGTCCCTGAAGCTAATTGAATGATCGCATCCACCAAATAAATCGGTCCATAAAATATAAGAAGAATGGTGAAAAAATCCTTAAACTTTTCTTTACTCAAACTAAAGGTGTGATCGAGTATTTCCCCAAATCCTTTTGGTTTTGTAAATTTAGAATCCAACGCTTCTCCCCCTTAAGAAAAAATAGTCACAATTATTATTTTATCATTTTTAGATTACCGATTGTGGGAATTTTGGAAAAAACATAAAATTAACTACCTTAAATGATTTCGCATAAAAATTGAAAAATTAGTCGAAGAATAGAATGAAAATGGGTACGGAGAGTGGATCGAAAAAATGATGAGAAAGCGAATCTTAAAATTACCAAAAAGCAGCCATACAGGATATACCATCGCAGCTGGTCAACCAATTAATAATCGCCAGCCAAAACTGGTTTCCGTCATTACTCCGGTATTTAATGCGGAAAAATATTTAAGAAAAACAATTGATTCGGTAACCGTTCAATCACTCGGACTAGACAATATCGAATACCTACTGATCGATGACGGTTCAAACGATTCATCCCGAGATATTTTATTAGACTATTCCTCTAGATTTCCAAACATCATTGTTGTCTTTTTAGAAAAAAACAGCGGCACACCCGGCAGACCTCGAAATATCGGAATGGAGCTAGCAATCGGAAAGTATATCACCTTTTTGGATGCCGATGACTGGCTGGAACCAAAAGGTCTTGAAACTTTGGCAGCCATCCTGGAAGACACCGGTGATGACTATGCGGTTGGGAAGACAATCCAAGTGAAAGCGAATGGAAATACGATTATCGGGGAACATGAATCCTGCAAAGAGCGACGCAGTGTTTGTCCTTCCTCCATTCCTCATGTTTTTCATCATTTAGGTCCAAGAGCAAAAATGATGAGAGCTGACATCGTTAGGGACAATCAAATTCTGTTTCCGGAAATGAAATTTGCTGAGGACAAACAATTTTTTATGGAAGTCTTGGCCCACAGTACCAAGATTTCAACGACGACGAAACCGATCTATTTTTTGAATCGAAGCGATAATCAAGAAACAAGGCTGACAAATCAAACCAACATTATCCAAAAAGCAAATTGCAATTTAAAAGTCATCCATCATGTAATGAATAATAATTGGGAGAAAAATAAACAAAAAATGATGCTAAACCGGTTATATGAATTTGACTCGATTTCCCGGTTTTTCTCCACCCCGCATTTTCAAAAAACGAAGCTGAAGCCTGTCTATTACTATAAGCTAAAGCAGGTATTAAAAACCACAAAACAATTAGATTATGAGTTTTCTGAGGAATTTCTGCAGCCGCTGAATAAGACCGTTTATCAGCTTTTTCGTAACAAAAAATATCGCGATTTAGAAAACCTGATTGCTTGGAACCAGAAGGAAAAGGTAAAGGAAGTCACGATAAAAGACGGTCTGCCCTATATGATTTTTAACGATGATACTCATATTCGAGTACCGATGCATGCCATCTTTCTCGATGACGGTTTTTTCCAAGATACATATCGGCTCACATTCTCGGTATTCGGGGATTATCTAAATTCATTGTCAGATGTTCTAATTCGTGATACCAAAAACGCCTTGAACGAAATTTCCTTCCCGGTGGTGGCAGATGGTAATGGAAATGTGACAGTTGAGATTGATTTGGTGCTATTAACCAGCCTTCCCCCCTCCACTTATTCGATTTTTTTAAGATACCGGGATTATCTGAAAATTAATATTCGAAAACCCGCCAGTGATCGAGTACGGCACCTGATGAACCAGCATCAATTTACTTTTTTCCAAACTGTTTATGGGAATATTGGTTTAAAAATTGAAAAGCAACAGGAGTAAATACACAAAACAGCCTCCCCCTACATATTTTAACGTATCGTGATATTTTGGGGGGAGGTTTCATAATGGTTATCCATGTTGTCCAGCGCGGTGAAACATTATGGCAAATCGCCAATCGTTACCAGGTAATGTTCGGAAATATTATTGAAGTGAACGGTCTAACAAATCCAAGTCAGTTGGCAGTGGGCCAGGCATTGGTGGTCCCAACATTGGACGTCTTTCATACCGTTAAATCAGGAGAAGCTTTATGGTCCGTTGCCCAGCGATATGGTACGACGGTTGAGGCGATTATTCGGGCCAATCAACTTACCAATCCGGCGCTAATTTATCCTGGGACGGTTTTACGAATTCCGGCAATTTCGCATACGATTGCTCAAGGAGAAACATTGTGGATGATTGCCCAGCATTATGGAACGACCATCAATGCGATCATCAAAACCAACAAAATCCAGAATCCCAATCAGTTATATCCGGGCACAGTGCTGGTGATTCCACGGAGTAAGCCGGTGATTGAAAGCAACGCTTTTACCTACCATTCCGGCCAGCAGGCTCTTCAGATTGTTGGGGAAGTCGCGGAACACTTGACGTATATTGCCCCATTTGCTTATGTGATACAACCAGATGGCTCGCTTGTTCTATACATGGAAAATGATTCAGACGCCATTCAAGCCGGCCGAAGTAAAGGGGCCGCGCCAATGATGTCGATTACCAACTTTACAGCGACTAAAGCCGGTGAAAACATTGCCCATAGCGTGCTTTCGAGTGAACAGAACCGTGAAAAACTATTGGAAAATATTTTGACGATCATGCGGACAAAAGGTTATCGCGGTCTTAATATCGATTTTGAAAATGTTCTGCCAGCGGACCGCGAATTGTACAATCAATTTCTGCAGTGGACCGTAAACAGGCTTCATCAGGAAGGATTTTTTGTCTCAACCTCCTTAGCCCCAAAAATTAGTGGCGAGCAAAAAGGGTTATTGTACGAAGCCCATGATTATCCCGCTCACGGCAGGATTGCTGATTTCGTGGTTCTGATGACTTACGAATGGGGCTACCGCTTAGGACCGCCGCGGGCAGTTTCACCGATCAATGAAATCCGTCGTGTTCTCGATTATGCCGTTTCCGTGATTCCCCGCGAAAAAATTCTGATGGGTTTCCAATTGTACGCCAGAGATTGGCTTGTTCCTCATGTACAAGGACAGGAGGCGGAAACCTATAGTCCACAAGAAGCGGTAAACCGGGCGCTAAAGTATGGCGCCACAATCCAATATGATCCGGTCGCGGCAGCACCTTATTTCCGATATACCGATGAACAGGGACGCAGTCACGAAGTCTGGTTTGAAGATGCTCGAAGTGCCCAAGCCAAATTTGATCTAATTAAGGAATATAAATTGCGCGGTGTCAGCTACTGGGTTCTCGGTTATCCATACCCGCAAAACTGGACGCTGCTGGAGGATAATTTTACAATAAAGAAATTGACTTGATGAAAGACAGTTCTCCTTCGTTTGTTTGCAGTTTTGTCCTTCATCACCGGTATGAAGGACAGTTCTCCTGCATTTTTCTGATGTTTTGTCCTTCATCGTGCTTATGAAAGACAGTTCGCTCTTGTTTACCTAGTGTTTTGTCCTTCATCGTGCTTATGAAGGACAGTTCGCTCTTGTTTACTTGGTGTTTTGTCCTTCATCGTGCTTATGAAAGACAGTTCGCTCTTGTTTACCTAGTGTTTTGTCCTTCATCGTGCTTATGAAGGACAGTTCGCTCTTGTTTACCTGGTGTTTTGTCCTTCATCGTGCTTATGAAGGACAGTTCGCTCTTGTTTACCTGGTGTTTTGTCCTTCATCGTGCTTATGAAGGACAGTTCGCTCTTGTTTACCTAGTGTTTTGTCCTTCATCGTGCTTATGAAGGACAGTTCGCTCTTGTTTACCTGGTGTTTTGTCCTTCATCGTGCTTATGAAGGACAGTTCGCTCTTGTTTACTTGGTGTTTTGTCCTTCATCTCCCTTATGAGGGACAGTCTCCCCTAGTTATCTCTTAATATTGTTCGTCACCCTTTAGAAAGGTTTATATTGAAGGAAAAGACAAGGCTTGCGCTTGAGCATGGCTTTGGCGGCGGAATGATGTTATGGGAAACCGGCCTTGATGCCCCAGGGAATGCTGGTTTGACCGCCGTGATTTTTAATGAGCTAAAAAACGACACTATCAACTATTATACTGCACTGCAACGATAGCCTGGCAAATATGTCGGGTTATTTTTTTGTAAAAATTTCACTATGAATCTGGTCATTAGGAAAGCTGGCAATTTTGTCTGCCTGCGCCAATTTTGGAATTTGCCACATGTTTTTCAAGTTTTATTGCAGGAAATTGTCGAAGAAAATAGAATCAAATAATAGAGTTTTTTAATTCGGGAGGGAAAAGGATGCGGAAATTTTTAACTTTATTATGTGGGGGTATTATTGCCTTCTCATTATTTGCTTGGTCCGGCAACCCGGTAAAAGCAGCCGAAGAGTCAAGTGATGATTGTGGCTGTCACGATCTCATTCCACTTCAAGGGGTTGAACGAAACAAAATTGTCGCAAAATTGATCAGCAGTGATGCCTTTAAAGCAGTGAAGAAGGAAGCAAAACAGAATGGCTATACCTGGAATGGGGCAAACGAAGTGGAAGTTGTTATTCCTGCTGAAGGAGTGACAATGGTTGGGGCAAAATTTACAAACAACCAAGGAAACGTTTTAGTTTATGTTTTCATTAATGGAGTATTTGCAGGTACGAGCCCTGAATAGTAAAACAAATTCCCAACCTTTTCCGGTTGGGAATTTGTTAAATTGCCTCATAATACCAAATGCCATTTTCAAAGCTTTTCTTACACTGGTTGTTGTAATACAAATACTCCAGATGGGCGATCGTTTCTCCTATTGCAAAGCGGGTTTCATGGGTTGTTAACGGCCTTGTAAACAGTTGCTTGCAGACTTGATAGATCGTCGCTGGAGATTGGATGTAATCATACACTTCATTCAGACGATCATGATGGTGGGAGATTAATTCGGTAATTCTCTTATTGGCATTTTGAAACGGTTTTCCGTGAGAGGGAATCACATATTCCGCCTCTAATGATTCAATTTTTCCTAAAGATTCGAAGAACGCCTCTAATGGATTGGGATTCCCGCGAAACCAATAGGAAATATTCGGAGTGATTTTCGGCAAAATATGGTCGGTTGAAAACAGGATGCTGTTCGCTTTGTTATACAAACATATTAATCCATCAGAATGACCGGGTGTAAAAATCACCTCATATTCATTTTTTCCAAATACCAGTTTTGAGCCCTCTTCAAGATGGCGTCCCACCTTTGGGTATGGTTTTACCCGGGGATTAAAGCTCCCCTCATCGTTGGTCAGTTCAACTGCGACATTTTCCGGCAGTCCGCATGTATGATAATGATCCTTGACCTTCTTAAGCGATTCCGGCTCCCAAAATATTCTGGCGGCTTCATCATCTATCTTCGTCATCCATACATCTGCATTCGTTAGCTGCTGTAATGTCCCACCATAGCCATAATGGTCGGGATGTAGATGAGTAAGAATGATGGTCGAAATGTCATATTTGTCGATATAAGGTTTCCAGATTTCCCTTGAAACCTGATTATTTAAACCCGTATCAATAATGATCCAGCCCTTGGAACCTTCTGCAAAAAAACAATTCACGTGATTTAAGCGAAAAGGTAAGGGGATTGTAACTTGAGTGACTCCAATATCCTCTAACAAACTACCGAGCTCCTTCCGTGACTCAATCAATTTTTCTAAATTATCAATCTATTACTATCATGCCATAATGCTTTCAAAAAATAAATAAAAATAACCTCGCGACGACACCAGGAACACCATAACAATAGGACTTCCCTCGAATTTGTTCCGGAAGCCCCGTTGTTCATTTAGCTGATTTGCTCTTCGCTTTCGCCATTTATTATGGTTCGTTTATTTGGAATAATAGTTAGGTTTGATTTTTTTAGTAAATAATGAAAATGGTCGAGCGGCATTGCTCCGTGCCCTTTACCATCTCCAAGAGTGAATTGTACCGTGGTCCCGTTATTGGTAATGACCGTCATCGATTCGGCCGCGTTAAAATAGCCTTGAATGTTTTGCGAAATTTGAAACTTTGTCCCTGCTTCAATAGACATTCCGTCTCTCCTTTCGTTCGTTTTTCCAAACAGTATTCCCCGTTTATTTAAAAACATACTTCAATTTTCAAATCCAGCCCATTCACCATACTGTCTGAAAATTAAAAAACCCCTTCAAATTGAAGGAGTTTTATCCGCGGATCTGGCCATTTCCTTGGACAATCGCTTTTGTTGTAGTGATCGCTTTCAGTCCCATCGGTCCGCGGGCATGCAGCTTTTGTGTACTGATGCCGATTTCTGCCCCATAGCCAAACTGTTCACCATCAGTAAAGCGGGTGGAGGCATTATGATACAACACCGCGGCATCCACGGCCTGGAAAAATAACCGGACATTTTCAGCTGTTTCACTAATAATTGCTTCCGAATGTCTCGTTCCATAGCGGTCAATATGGTCAATTGCCTCCGCTAAGTCATCGACAAGCCTTACCGCCAAAATCGGCGCTAAATATTCTCGCGACCAATCCTCTTCCCCGGCCTCATTTACGAACTCATAAGCTGCTGCCAATTGCTTATCGCCGCGAAGTTCAACCCCTTTTTCCTGCAGGGTTTCAAGAAGCTCGCGAACATACGGCCACTCCTTATGAATCAGCAGTGTTTCCATCGCGTTACATACAGATGGACGCTGCAGCTTGGCATTAACTGCGATCTCCATGGCCATATTTTCAACAGCCGATTGATCAATGAAAATATGGCAGTTTCCCACCCCGGTTTCCAACACGGGAACTGTCGCATTTTGAACCACTGTTTGAATCAACCCTGCACCGCCGCGCGGAATCAATACATCTAAAAATTGGTTCAGCCGAAACATTTGCGAAGCCGTTTCCCTGCTCGTATCCTCAAGCAACTGTACCGCATCTTCGGGAATTGCCGTTTCTGCTAAAGCGGCATGCATAATCGCAACGAGCGCTTTATTAGAATGAAGTGCTGAAGTACTGCCTCTGAGCAGCACTGCATTTCCTGCCTTTAAGCAGAGGCTGGCGGCATCAACGGTTACATTCGGCCGGGCTTCATAAACCATGCCAATCACACCTAATGGAACGCGGACAGTTTGAATATACAAGCCATTTGGACGCTCCCATGCTTCCAGCACTTCTCCAATTGGATCTTCCAATGCCACAACCTGATGGATACCTTCAACCATTTGATTAATCCGGTCACTTGTCAACAGCAGCCGATCCAAAAGAGAGGCTGACAGCCCTTTTTCTTTGCCTTCTTTCATATCTTTTTCATTTTCACGTAAGATCCATTCTTTTTCATTGGCTATTTTGTCAGCCATATAAGCCAAAGCGGCATTTTTTTCCCATGTCGAAAGCATGGCCAGTTTTTTTGAAGCTGCTTTTAGCTTTCCTGCTTTTTCTAATAATTCACTCATCACATTACCCCTCCCATAAGCTCACCCAGTTATCGCGATGGATGACCTCTGCTTTTTTATTGATCGAAAAACGCTTTGTTTCAGTACTTGACAGCCCCTTGACCCTGACCAAATCCTTTGCAGAAAAATAAATCTGTCCCTTGCCAATGATTTTCCCTTTTTGATTGCGAACCTCCACCACGTCTAAAGCATTAAAGTCACCTATCACATTTGTCACCCCAACCGGAAGCAGGCTTTTCCCTTTTTGAATTATTGCTTGCTCGGCACCTTCATCAATTTCAATGATCCCGCCAACTTGAGAATGGAAGGCAATCCACTGTTTTCGCATTTGCATCTGTGACTGGAAAGGACCGCCGATATAAGTTCCATCCCCTTTGCCAGCTAAAATGTCGACCAGTTTTTCCTTGCCTGCTCCGGTCCCAACAAAAACACTGACCCCAAGTGATAAAGCCTTCTTTGCGGCCAATAGTTTCGATTTCATTCCGCCGGTGCCAACTGCTGAGCCATTTTCATCGGCCAATCCAAGAAGCTGCTCTGAAACCTCAGGAATGAAATGATATTTCTTGGCCTCCTTCGACTCTTTTGGGTTTCCATCGTACAGTCCATTGACATCTGTCAAAATAATTAAGGCATTGGCATGTAAAAACCCGCTGACAAGCGCTGACAACATATCGTTGTCGCCAAAGGTTAATTCCTCTAAAGAAACAGAATCATTTTCATTGATAATCGGCACCATCCCTCGGTGGAGCAATTCAGTCATCGCTGAATATAAATTTTGAAACCTGGTCTGGCTGTAAAAATCCTCCCGAGTCAACAATATTTGCGCTGGCACGATGTGATATTGTTGAAAAAGCTGGTTATAATGCTGCATTAATAACCCTTGGCCGACAGCCGCCGCAGCCTGCTTACCGGCAACTGTCTTCGGTCTGGCTGGATATCCAAGGGCATGAAAGCCGGCGGCAACGGCACCTGATGAAATCAGGATAACATCATGCCCCTGCTGCTTAAGATAAGAAATTGCTGCTACATGATCCTTGATTCTTTCTTCAGATATCGTTCCACAGCTATTTGTCAGTGAACTGCTGCCAATTTTCACGACCACCAGTTGTTTCCTCATTCCTCAAACCCTCTTTTTGAAAAAATAAAAAAAACGACTCTTCTGTCCTATAACAAAGGACGGAAAAATCGTTTCCGCGGTACCACCTTTTTTGATGCCTGGTGTCAGGCACCCGCTTTAATCCCGTAACGTGGGTCTTTAACCGGCTTATGTTGGCATAAGCAGATTTCTTAGGGCAGGTTCAATCAGCTTTCCGTGAGAAACCTTTCAGCCACCGGGTTTCACTCTCTGGCACGTTCCCTTGATTTACTAGTCCCTAACCATTTCCAGATTTTTATTTTCTTTGATTATCCTTAGAAATGGCTAAATTGTCAATATAATTTTTCGAAAATTAAAAAAGCAATCGTTTAGCTGTAAATATTTGCTTTTTAACCGATTCAAAAACCCGAGCGCCAAGAACACGCTCGAGTCTCTTCAGCCTATTTAATTTTATTCAATGCCTCCGTCAGCGTATTAACCAAAAAGTTCAAATCCTTTTCTTCGATACTTAATGGCGGTGCTAACGTAAGGACGTTATTATAACCGGCCACTGTTGCTCCGTTTTTGCCTATAATCACCCCGTTTTCCTTGCAGCTGGCGATTACCTGGTTAACCAGACCAACCGCTAACGGCTCTTTTGACGCCTTATCCTTCACTAATTCAATGCCGACCAACAAACCTTTGCCACGAACATTGCCCACATATGGGTGATCTTGAAGCTTGTTTTGCAAATCGTTGATTAGTTTTTCTCCCAATTCCCGCGAACGCTCAAATAAGTTTTCTTTTTCCATTAACTCAAGATTTTTCAGCGCCACTGCACAAGCCGCAGGATTGCCGCCAAATGTATTGACATGCCGGAAATAATCATATTCCTCGGAACCTTTAAATGCCTCATAAATTTCTTTGCGGACTGCCGTAGCCGACAGCGGCAGATAGGCACTGGTGATCCCTTTTGCCATCGTGATAATATCTGGCTTAACCCCGTAGTTCATGAATCCAAATGGTTTGCCTGTCCGGCCAAAACCACAGATCACTTCATCCACAATCAGCAGAGCGCCATGCTTCTCACACACTTCCTTCGCTGCTTTCATATACCCTTCCGGCGGGACAATCACCCCGCCGCCGGTAATAATCGGCTCCATGATCATCGTCGCAATGGTTTCACTCAGTTCCCACGTCATCGTCTGGTCAATTTCTTTGACAGAGGCCAATTCCCTCGGGTCGGCAACATTTGTATCATCCCGATAGGAATCTGGCGGTGAAACATGGATAAACCCAGGGGCAAGCGGCTCATATTTGAATTTTCTCTGAGCCTGGCCGGTTGCTGCTAAAGCTCCCATGGAGTTGCCATGGTAAGCACGGTAGCGGGAAACAATTTTGTAGCGATTATGTTCACCCCGTTGCTGATGATATTGCCGGGCGATTTTAAAGGCGGTTTCATTGGCTTCGGAACCGCTGTTGGAATAAAAAATAACATATTCGTCTTCAAGCATCTGGTTCAATTTTTCAGCCAGTTTTATTGCTGGTACATGGCTTTGGGATAAAGGAAAATAGGCCATTTGTTTTAATTGTTCATATGCGGCATCCGCCAATTCCGTCCTGCCATAGCCGATATTGACGCACCAGAGCCCTGCCATGGCATCCAAATAGCGCCTGCCATCAACGTCTGTAACCCACGAACCCTCTGCCTTTTCCGCAACAATGGAAGCCTTTGGGCTATGAGGCCGCATCGCATGCCAAACATATTGGTCATCCTTTTCCAGCAACGTCTCTTGAAAGCGGTCTGTCTGTACCATCAACATTCCCTCCTATTTTTTACTGACAGCTCCTGCTTATAGCTGTCACAATCCGTAAGCTTTTACATTTCTTATTCAAACCTGGAAGTAATCATTTTCTTCCGGGTATAAAAATTCAAGCCATCCTTGCCGTTGACATGCATGTCACCATAGAAGGAATCCTTCCAGCCGGAGAACGGGAAGAAGGCCATGGTTGCCGGAACCCCAACATTGATCCCCAGCATCCCGGCGTCCGCTTCTTCACGGAACTTGCGGATGGCTTTGGCATCATTGGTGTAAATCGTCGCGCCATTCCCATACCTTGACTTGCGGATATAATCCAGCCCCTCATCCAAGCTGTCGGCGCGCAATAAACTTAATACCGGAGCAAAAATTTCCTCCTTGGCAATGGTCATTTCCGGTGTTACGTGGTCAAAAATCGTGGCGCCAAGGAAATTTCCTTCCGGGTGATCACTCATCTCGCGCCGGCCGTCACGGATTAAGTCAGCTCCCTCGGCAATTCCTTTTTCGATATAGCCCAGCACTTTTTCGCGATGTTCTTTGCGAATGACCGGCGTTAACAACACCTCATCATCCATGCCGTTGCCGATTACTAATTCATCAGCTTGTTTCTTTAGCTCGGCAACAAACCGTTGATTGTCGCCGACAATGACAACGGCACTGCAGGCCATACAGCGCTGACCGGCACTTCCGAAGGTAGAACTGATGATATGCTGAACCGCCTTTTCCAAATTGGCATCCGGCATGACAATATGATGATTTTTGGCCCCGGATAGTGCCTGCACCCGTTTGCCGGCAGCAGCAGCACGTTCATATACATATTTCGCCACTGGCTGCGAACCGACAAACGAAATCGCGGCAATATCCTTATGCTCCAGCAATCCATTCACAACATCATAGGCGCCATGGACGACATTTAAGACCCCTTTTGGCGCCCCTGCCTCCGTGAACAGTTCCGCTAAACGATTGGCCAAAATCGGCGTCCGCTCCGAAGGCTTCAGCACAAACGTATTTCCGCAGGCAACCGCGAGCGGGAACATCCATAACGGCACCATCATCGGAAAGTTGAACGGAGTAATGCCGCCAACAACTCCCACCGGGTAGCGGAACATTTCCGAATCGATATCCTCGGCGATCCCCGAGAGGGTTTCGCCCATCATTAACGTTGGGGCACCACAGGCGAATTCAATGCATTCAATCCCGCGCTGGACCTCGCCATATGCTTCTTTGTAGGCCTTGCCATTTTCCTGAACAATCATGCGGGCCAATTCTTCGTGGTTTTCGCTAATCAATGTATGGTATTTGAAGAGGATTCGTGCTCTTTTCGGAACAGGTACGTTTTTCCACTTTTGGAACGCTTCCTTGGCGGCCGCTACCGCGAGATCCACGTCTTCTTTCGACGATACTGGCACCTTGGTTAACAGTTGATTCGTTGCCGGATTTGGGACATCCAAAGTTTTTTCACTGGTGGAATCGACCCACTCACCATTAATAAAGTTTTTTAAAATCGCTGTATCGTTCTTTGTTACGCTCATTTTCTCATCCCCCTTTGTTAAATTTCGCTTATATCTTCATTATCACTAAACCTTATACCGCTTTCATTAGACATTCTGTCAAATCGCTCGATTCATTTTTTCCACGAATTGAACAGCTTAACGAATGGAAGAATGGGCGTCAAGTCCTGTGCCCGGCTGAGAGGCATACAAATATTCATGGACAAGCAGCATAAATTCAATCGCCACCCGTTTTTCATGCTCCATGAAATCCGCTCCTAACAGGTTTTCTAGTTTTTGTAAGCGGTGATACAACGTTTGTCTGACAATAAACAGCCTGTTTGCCGTTTCTTGCTTGGAGCCGTTACATTCCAAGTACACCTTTAAGGTTTCAAACAGCTTGGCATTGTATTGTAAATCATATTGGATGACTGGCTGTAGGTATTCGGAAAGCAGTTCCTGCAAATCCGTTTGGCTGCTCATTTGCGAAATCAGCCGATAGAGATGCAGATCTTCATAAAATTGAAAGGTCTGCCTGTTTGTCATTTTTTGTTGAATCCGGAGTGTCTCCTTTGCCGTCTGATAACTCCGATGAATCTCCGTAAGGGGCTCAACCACTTTTCCGGCAGCGATGAGAAATTGCGCTGAGGTCTGTTTCTTGATGAATTCTGAGCCAAGAATCGATTCAATTGCTTTTTTAATCCGATTTTTGAGATTTTTACTGCCGCGATGGTTTAATAAAATGAGGATTATTTCATTTCGTTTTTCGACGGAAAAAACAGAAAAGCCGTTTTGTTCGAAAACAGAGCGGATTAATAGTTTAAAATAGGTGATGTCACTCAACGGTTTTTCTGCTGTGTGCACCAACTTTGTAATCAGTACCACTCCATCATTGGTTCGCAGCTTATTTCTGTTGTCCCATAAATAATTTTGAATTTCGGCTGCTGAATAATCACCCTCCAGCCAGCCTTGCAGCCACTCAAATTCCTCAACACGCTTTTTTTCTTCGACATACAAATCTCTTAATAAATGCTGTGCCAGCGCAGTCGCTGTCCGGTCCAAGATTAATAAATTATATTCGCTGATGGGAATTTCTTTGGAATAAACAGATAACTCAGCAAATTCCTGTCCAAACAGGAAAATCGGCGCAGAGGCAATATAGCTGTTAGGCTCTTGTTTTGCAGCCTCGATTTCTTGTAGAATGATTTGATTTTCCTCAGGAGAATTTTCCGGTACAAACACAGGCTGTTGATTTTTCGGGAAAAAGACAATTTGCATATCTAATGCCGAGAAGATAAATTGTAAAATATCTTCATACGTTTCAACGGATAAGAGCCGCTTGTTCAACCGCTGTGAGTAATTTTCCAAATTAGAAATCTTTTGGTACTGCTGATTGATGATGTCAGTATGAATATCCTGGGTAATCTCAACAAATGGGACTTCCTCCGGGAAAAGGATAATTGGAAATTGATGTTCATTTGCAAGTGCGATGACCTCTTGAGGAATTTCGGATATATAGGTGTCAATTTCAATGCATAACCCTGCTGCATTTTGTTGGATCAATTCCTCCACTAACGAAATAAACAGTTCCTTATCTTCCTTCCAGGCAATCCCGGTTGATAAAATGAGCTCATGTCCCTTGAGAAGATTGCGAATGCTCGTTGCTTCGACAATATGCACCCACTTGACCATGCGGTTGATGCCTTCATGACCAGCAAGGATCATCGCTTTTTCAAAATGCTTTCGTTTAACAATATCTGAAACTTTGAACTGAAATTGATCTTTCATCCATTGCACTCCTTGAAAAAATCGATTGCTAAAAAAGGATTGGCTCCACGACCAATCCTTTCCCTAGCTTCATCCATTTCTCCTTTGCTTTTGCTTGATTAAGAGACTGGAAAAGTATTTTCTGGCATTGGCGTTTCCAATCAAGAGGGTTTCCGTAATATTTTCCTTTGGATGAACAAACTCAACGGTCGCCCCGTCTAAATGTTCTTTCACCTGACTGATTTGAAAACCTTTTTGAATGAGAAAATCAATTTGATCCCGTTCCGCTAAAAATTGCTGATACTCAGACATTTAGACCATCCCCCGCTCTTTGCTAAATCTCCATCAATTTAAATCCAAGTTATCTGCTAGTTTGTTGGCAGCTGGTTGAATAGCTGTTTCTTCCTCAATAATCCAATCTCGGCCAACAGATATTCCTAAATATTTTTCATCACTTGGGTCTTCTATTTCTGCCTGTGGATATTTTTTAAACCACCAATATTTTGCAAGAAAGTAGTAAATAACTACTCCGACTATAAACCCAACAACAAAGCCATATTCTGGTACAAAATAAGAAGCGGCCCCGCCGATAATCCAGGCAATGATACCAGCCATATTTACGCCACCAAGGTATCTAAACTGTCCATGATCCTCATACAAATCGGGCACATTTACCCGTCTTTTTCTCAGTAAATAATAATCGGCAAACAGGATCCCGACAATCGCGGATAAAATACCACCGACAAAAAGCAAAACCGGAATAATGATGCCAAATAACTTCCATGGCTGGACAACGGTTCCGACAATCCCTGCGGTAATCACTCCAGCCCAAAACGGAAACTTGGGTCCGCCAACATTAGAGAAAATAGTTGCCGCTGGTACGACATTCGCGGCAGTATTCGTGGACCATTGGGCAAGAATAATCATCACTAACAGGACGACCAGAATAAAACCGCCTGCTGACTCTGTCAATGCTACAACGGGGTCATAGTTTAAAACCGCAATATAAGAAGCTGCGCCGATAATAATCATAAATGTTTCGGTAATCGGCATCGCCACCATATTTCCCAATAGCGAATTTTTATTTCGTTTAAACCAGTTCTTTTCATAGGCGGGTGCTTGAATAAACCGGGAAATCGTCGGAATATCCGCACTCAAAGTTGCCCAAAAGCCCATGTTGGCGAACACAACAACCATAAACGCGGTAAACGCGGCGCCGCCTGTCACCGGGTGTTCTGCCCAGGTCCAAAGATTCCTTCCAGCCGCTTCAGCCTTATCTGATAATGAGGAAAACATCCATAACGAGATAATGATAATAATAGGTGCAGCCAGGTCAGCGAACCGTTCGATTGATTTAATTCCTAATGCAGTATTGACCAATTGGACAATGGCAAATAGAATAAAGCAAACAAACCAATTGTTATAGTCAAATAAAATATCCAAAATGCCGTTCATTGCCGTTGCACCAAAATACGTGTTAATCCCAAACCACATCGAGGCCGTAACACCTCGAGTTACTGATGGAATATGGGTGCCAATCGTTCCAAACGGAGCCCTCATGTAGACGGGAAACGATAACCCATGCTCAATCCCAATATCGGCGATCAGCGAAATGAAGAAACCAATCGCCAGACATCCAATCACGGTTGCCAAAATAACCATAGGCAGGGATAAACTCATCACTCCAGAACCGCCAATCGCAAACGCTGCAAGAACAACGGCCATCCCAACCCACATAAACGAGAAGCCCAGTTTTGTAATATTCCGGTTCTCTTGCGTGATCGGCAGCAGGTCAGGGGATTTTAAGTGGCTTTTTTTCATATGAACACTCCATTTCGGTTTAATTTAACATTCTTGATAACCGATGGTACTAAAGTTTAAAAGAAGCAATTGCTTGTGGTTCAAGCAATTGCCGGAGTGGTTCAATAATGAAGAGCAACTGATTCACTAGATTGATAATGTTTCGTTTTGGCTGATTTGCGTATTTCGGCTGTATTTCGCTCTCTTCAAATATTGACCCGAACCAGGCTTTCCGACAAATTGTTTATCGCGGACAACATATTCGCCGCGAACTAATACAGAGACTGGTTCACCAGTCACTTTCAACCCTTCAAAAGCATTGTAATCAACGGCCATATGATGGGTTTCCGCCGATAGGACTCGTTCCACATTTGGGTCAAAAATAACCAAGTCGGCATCTGTACCAACAGCAATTGTGCCTTTTTTCGGGAACAATCCGAATAGTTTAGCAGCACGGGTAGAGGTTAAATCGACAAATTGGTTTAAACTAATCCGCCCCTTCTTCACCCCCTCAGAGAACAAGATGGATAAACGATCTTCAATGATTGGACCGCCGTTCGGGATTTTCGTGAAATCATCTCGGCCTAAGTCCTTTTGTCCATTAAAATCAAACGAGCATTGATCAGAGCCAAGCGTTTGCAGCTGGCCGCTTTTCAAAGCATTCCATAGGACATCCTGGTTCCATTTTTCACGGAGCGGCGGCGACCATACATATTTAGCACCCTCGAAATTTGGCTTTTCCAAATAGCTTTGGTCAAGCACCAAATATTGCGGACAAGTTTCGCCCCAGACGTCAAAGCCTTTACTGCGAGCCTCGGCAATTTGTTTAACTGCTTCGGCACAGGATACATGGACAACATAAAGCTGTGACCCGGCAAGCCCGGCAAACCTAGCCGCGCGTCCGGTCGCTTCTCCTTCCAGTTCCGCGGGTCTTGTCAATGCATGATAAATCGGGGCGGTATTCCCTTCCGCCAATGCTTTTTTCGTTAAATAATCAATCACATCACCATTTTCCGCATGGACCATAACTAAAGCACCGAGATCCTTTGCTGTTACCAGTGTGCGGAATAACGTTTCATCATCAGCCTGAAAAACATGTTTGTAGGCCATAAATACTTTAAAGGAGGTAATCCCTTCCTCAGCAATGACTTGAGGTAGCTCGTTTAAGACATCCTGATTAATTTCCGAAATCATCAAATGGAAGCCGTAATCGATGACTGCTTTATCCCGTGATTTTTCATGCCAGGTTTGGATCGCGTTTTTCAGCGGTTCCCCCTTATTCGTTAAGCAAAAATCAATGATGGTTGTCGTCCCGCCAAAGGCGGCAGCAACGGTTCCTGTTTCAAAGTCATCTTTCGTGACAGTTCCGCCAAATGGCATATCAAGGTGAGTATGCGGATCAATCCCGCCCGGAAAAACAAGGCACCCCTTGGCATCGATAATCTCTGCCCCGATGGCATTAAGGTTTGTGCCAACCTGGGTGATTTTTCCACCCTCAATTAAAATTTCACCTTGAAAGGTATCTGCTGCGGTTACGATCGTACCGTTTTTAACGATTTTTTTCATCGATCCATTCCTCCTTGAAAAAGTTACTTCGTCACATCTGCTTGGCATTCCACAGCGGCATTTAATGCCGCTTGACGTTCATTCCAAGTCATTGGCGCAAGTTCTCGCGGTACTTCAATCATGTCAATCGCGCCTTCTACCGGGCAGACAATCGAACATAAATTACAGCCGACACAATCCTCTTCCCTTACCTTCAAATAGCTCTTTCCGGATCCATCTGTCAGCCTCTCGATACATTGATGGGAGGTATCCTCACAGGCAATATGGCATTTATTGCAATTAATGCAGACTTCGGTATTGATTCTGGCAACGATATTATAATTCAGATCCAAATCGCCCCAGTCAGAATATTTCGGTACCGACTTTCCGATAATGTCGGAAACAGCAGCAATGCCTTTGCTATCAAGGTAGTGATCCAGCCCCTCAATCATATCCTCGACAATGCGGAAGCCATGGTGCATCGCAGCCGTACAGACCTGTACCCCTGTTGCCCCCATCAGCATGAACTCAACGGCATCCTGCCAATTGGAGATTCCGCCGATCCCGGAAATGGGCACATTGATATTGGGATGTCTGGCACATTCCGCAACCATATTGAGGGCAATGGGCTTCACCGCTGGACCACAGTAACCGCCATGTGCACCCTTCCCAGCTACATGGGGAATTGTATTCCACGTGTCAAGATCGACGCCCATTAAACTATTAATCGTGTTAATCATACTAATGGCATCAGCACCACCGTTTGCTGCTGCCTCTGCTGTCGCCGTGATATCGGTAATATTGGGCGTTAATTTGACTATGACCGGTGTTTTCGCCACTTCCTTCACCCAATAGGTTTGCTTTTCTACGAGTGCCGGCACCTGCCCGGAGGCTGAACCCATGCCCCGTTCGGCCATACCATGCGGACAGCCGAAGTTTAGTTCCAACCCGTCTACCCCGACATCCTCCACTCTTTTTACAATTTCATGCCATTTTTCCTGTTTCGGCTCCACCATCAGAGACGCGATAACTGCATGGTTGGGGAATTTCTTTTTTGTTTCATAGATTTCTTTGAGGTTGACATCTAACGGCCTATCGGTGATCAGTTCAATATTGTTAAAACCGGCAACTCGCCGGCCGTTAAAATGGATTGCTGCAAATCGTGAGGTGACATTCAGGATTGGGTCGCCAAGCGTTTTCCATACTGCTCCGCCCCAGCCCGCCTCAAACGCCCGTTGCACCTGATAGCCGGAGTTCGTTGGAGGCGCTGATGCGAGCCAAAATGGATTAGGAGACTTAATCCCGGCAAGATTAATGCGTAAATCAGCCATCATGTTTCCCCCTTCACTTTTCAGATTTTACCCGTCGAAATTTGAGTTTTACCCGTCTGTTTTTAAGTTTTACCCGCCAACTCTCATAATCTTTTTTGTTTGTGAATTTGCTAGATGGAATTCACACTCACACTGATCCATCTTTTAAACGTTAATAAAATTGTCGAAATCAAATGGATAAACGTCAAAAAGTAGCTAAAAGTCTTTTTACTAATGAGCGGTTCCAACTGTGGAAAACTGCCGATGAATCGCGTGGGCAGCGTTTTTACCTTGTTGTGCTGCTGTAACAACCATTGCTTCGCCCTTCCCCTTACCAAATATCACATCACCGCAGGCATAGATACGCGGATTGGACGTTTGCAGCGTTTCCTGATTGACCTTTACGACCCCGCTGTCATGCTCCAGGCCAAGCTGTTCAATCAATTCCAGATGTCTTGTCTGCCCAATTGCTTTTATCACCACATCTACTGGTATCACATATTCAGACCCTGGGATTGCAATCGGACGGCGGCGACCGTCTGCTTCTGGTTCACCAAGCTGCATCTTGAGACATTCAATTCCCGTGACTCTGCCATCTTCATCACCGATAATCCGCTTTGGCGCCGTCAGCCAGCGAAATTCCACACCATCCTGCTTGGCAAATTCATATTCAAAATCATAAGCCGTCATTTCCTCTTGGGTCCGACGGTAGAGAATCTTTACATTTTCCGCCCCCAGACGAACAGAACAGGTCGCACCGTCGATGGCTGTATTACCAGCACCGATCACGACTACCCGTTTGCCGACAAAATCTTCTGAAACTTGACCGCTCTTTGTAGCCTTTACAAATTCAATTGCGTCATAGACTCCTGATAAATCTTCGCCGGGAATCCCAAGATTAGGGACATGCGCCATCCCCGCCGCCAGCACAATCCGGTCAAAGCTGTCCAATAATTCTTGAATGGAAATATCTCCGCCAACCACGGTATTGGTCCGAATTTTGACATTTAATTTTTTGACTTGGGAAACTTCCCAAAAGGAAATTTTTTGCGGCAGCCGGAAGGATACAATCCCATACGTATTTAATCCGCCTGCCTGTTCGGCGGCTTCAAAAATGGTGACATCATAGCCTAATCTGGCAAGTTCTCTTGCCGCGGACAAGCCAGCAGGGCCGCCACCGATCACAGCTATCGTCTTTCCATTTCGTTCTCCTGGTTCAAATAGGGTTTTATCATTATGGATGGCCCAATCTGTTGCAAATCTTTGTAAATTTCCAATCATGATCGGTTTGGTAGAATGGTTAAGGACACATGCTCCTTCACAGAGCTCCTCCGTCGGACAAACTCGTGCGCAGCTTGCTCCAACTGGGTTAGCGGACATAATCGTCTTGGCAGATCCTAGTAAATTTCCTGAGGCAATCTTTTTAATAAAAGTAGGAATATCAATCCCTGTTGGACAGGCCTTTATACATGGGGCATCATAACAATAGAGGCAGCGATTTGCTTCTTCCAGCGCTTCTTGATTGGTCAGTCCTCGGTCGACCTCCTGAAAATTAGTTTCAGAGATGAGTAAGGGAAATACGTGGTATCTTTTTGATTGTCAAAAAGTAAACCTCCTTTTCTTTTTATACACCAGAAATGAAAGCGCTTTATAATGAAAGTAAATTGGTATCAAAAATCACCAGCCTTTTATATGTATTTATACAGAATATTCTGTATACCTACCATTTTACCTTCTCTACATGGCCATTACATCTAACAGTTTGTCAAAAGATTAAGACTATCGTTTATCCACATTGTAAAATCCGAATGGACAAACAGCTTCTTGTACTCCATAAAATCTATAACAATTTACCATACTTTACTTAAGGATTTTGTAAAACGGTGGCGAATGGAATTAAATAAATTAACATAAAAAGGGTGTCCAAAAGTCAAAAATTTGACTTTCCCAGACACCCTGTAAATTAATTTTCAGCTAATTTATGTGTAACTGCTTTTCTGGCAGGCTTTACTTCTCCCGGATCACTGGCTTGTTTTGCCCGTTTAATAAAGAAGGACAGAATCAGCGCAACTGCGGCAATTCCGGTAGCTACCATGAATGAATAATTGATGCCGTCAAGCGTTGCTTTCATCAAAATTTCTTGTTTCATTTGCGCGAGCGCTTCAGCTGTTGGCGGCTGCGTGGCGTGGCCCATGGTGGCCTTCGCAGCGGCCCCAATTTCTTTTGCCCGAGTTTCAGTATGGGTCGACATGACCGTTACCAATAATGCGGTACCAATAGCACCGGCCACCTGGTTCATGGTATTGTTCATTGCGGTGCCATGGGGATAAAAACGTGTTGGCAGCTGATTTAACCCATTCGTTGAAACTGGCATCATCGCCATTGACATGCCCAATGAGCGGATAGAGTATAAAATAATTAGATGTGTATAGCTTGTATCGAGCTCCAACTTACTAAACATATACGTCGTTGCGGTCGTAATCGCTAAACCAATTACTGCTAAAATACGTCCGCCAAATTTATCAAATAGTCTACCGGTAATCGGTGACATCAACGACATCAAAATAGCACCAGGAAGCAGCAGGAGCCCTGCGTCCATTGGGGAAATGCCGCGAATGTCCTGAACATAGATTGGCAGCAGCAACATCCCTGAAAACATCGCCATATTGACAATCATGGTAATAGCAGAAGACAGAGCAAACATCGGATATTTGTAAATCCTGAAGTTCAGCATTGGCCGGTCCTGTTTTAATTGCTTCAAAATAAAAACGGTTAAGCATACGGCACCGACAATAATCGTCCCATACACTAGCGGACTGTCCCAGCCTTTACTACCGGCAGAACTAAAGCCATAAAGAATACCGCCAAACCCAAAGCTGGATAAGGCCAGCGAAAGAAAATCAAGATGCAAATCCACTTTTTCTTTTTTATCTTTAATGATAAAAAAGCCAATTAATATGACCACGATAGCAATTGGTGTGATGAAGTGAAACAACATTCGCCAATCATAATGCTCGATAATCCAACCGGAAAGTGTTGGGCCAATCGCCGGGGCAGACATTAAAATTAAGCCAAAAACCCCCATCGCAGTTCCTCTTTTTTCCACAGGGAAGCTGACCAGCATAACATTCATTAGAGTTGGCATTAATATCGCCGACCCGGAAGCCTGGAGCATCCTCCCTGCTAATAAGATCGAAAAGATGTGAGCAGTGCCTGCGAGGATTGTTCCGACAGCAAATAAACACATCGCAGATAAAAAGATTCGACGGACAGAATATTTTTGAATTAAATGAGCAGTCGTCGGAATTAATATGCCGTTTACCAACATAAACCCAGTTGTTAACCACTGAACAGTTGTTGGTTCAACTTTTAAGTCCCTCATAATCGAAGGCAGTGCGATGTTTAATAAAGTATTATTTAAAAAGGCAATGAATGCCCCAACCATAAGGACAGCAATGATACCATATGGAGGGCGACTCATCGGTCTATCGGTTTGTTCCAAGTAAATTCCTCCCTTTAAACTAGTTGTTCATTTTTTTATACCTCTGTTTCATAATTACCTATAATAAACTCACTGTTCAATTTTTGCAATAAAAAAATCTTCATGATTATTGATTTGTCAGGTTACCAAAAATAAGGTACTATAAATTTGTACAATTGGTATAATATGATGTCAAGGTGATTGTTTATGAATGACCGCAAACAACATGTGGTAAAAATGGCCCATCAGTTGTTTATTGATAAAGGATTTCAGTCCACTTCTATTCAGGATATTTTGGAATACAGCGGGATCTCCAAGGGGACTTTTTATAATTACTTTTCCTCAAAAAGCGAATTATTAACAGCCATTTTTAAAATGACTGATTCAGAATTGGAGAAAATACGGAATGATTTATTAATTGGCCAAGATCCCGCAGACATCGAGATTTTTATTAAACAAGTTGAAATGCAATTAAAGACAAATCGAAAAAATAAAATAATTACGCTATTCGAAGAAGTAATGATCTCTAAAGATGATGAGTTAAAGCGGACCATCGAAGAGCGTAAAATCCAAAATATTCGCTGGATTTATCATCGGTTGACTGATATTTTTGGCATCGACAAAAGACAGTATCTACTCGATTGTGCCATCATGTTTATGGGAATGCTCCGAGAAAATATCAAGTTTTACCAATTGGCTTATGAGTCCGATGCCAATATTAGCCAAGTCGTCCGCTATACCGTAAATCGTTTGGTTCATATGGTAAACGAAATAGTGCAATCGGAGGAACGGTTAATACCTGTTCAAGCCTTGGAGCGTTGGCTGCCGGACTGCAATCGCCATGTTCGTTCTTTTAGGAAAAAGCTTTTGCACCAGCTTTTTATTGTAAAAAATATCTTACATCAGCAAAACAATCAGCAGCTCAATTATGGAGATTTATTGGATTTTATTGAAGAGGAATTATTGGATGCTAAAAATCCACGGAAATTTCTCATTGACAGCGTTCTCCAAACATTGCAGACGGTGGAGGATAAAAAAGTCCAGGTAGAACTTCAGGAACTAAGTATCTTGGTTCAAGAGTATTTTGACCAAATTGACGCCAAATGACCCCTGTCAGAGGATAGGGGTCATTTTCTATGTATTACCAAATGATGGCTTTTGAATCTCCCAGACAAAATAATTGCTCGTATAGGGTCTTACCTCCACAACTGCATCCTCACCATTTTTCGTAAAGATTAGCCCGGAGCCCATTTTTTCTTTATAATCCCAGCCTTTTGAACTCATCCAAGTTTTAACCATTTTGTATTGATCGTTCATTTTATTAATCGATATAAAGCGAATCCGTTTTTCCGTCTTGGCAAACTCTACATACTCACAATTTGTGAAATGGAGCTTCGTAACGGAAACAAGCAACGGAATTGGATTCCCTTCCTGAAAAATCGTTGTACCGTAGCTGCTAACGATAATCCCACAAATTAGTATGATAGCTATAAAGCTTGTCAGCAGAAATTTCTTCATGCGTCCCATTAAAACTCCCCCAATACCATATCTCATTTATATAGACGAACTAGAGTGGAGTTTTGTTTCATAAATGGAAATTTTTGATGCAAAAAAATCCCCTTGATCTGTCCATTGTCAAGAGGATTTTTTTCGTTTTTTATTCTTTTTTTAAAAAAGTGCTGGGCATTAGAACCGCGACGACCTCTCCGGTGGCACAAAGCGTATCTTGTGCGAAGACTTCAGCCATGACCTTAAACTTTTTGGGATGAATTTCTTGCACCGTTCCAATTGCCTTCAGCGGAACCCCATTAGGGGTCGGCTTTAAAAAATTCACATGTAAAGAAGCCGTGACAAATCGTGGTGGTTCCACCCCATCTCCCGGTTCATGTCCATTTTTACGATGCAGTGCCAGCGAGGCTGACCCGGTGCCATGACAATCGATGAAAGAAGCAATTAATCCACCGTAGACGAACCCGGGCAAAGCATGGTGTTCCGGTTTTGGTGAATAAATCGTGACCGTTTTGTCCCCCTGCCAGCCTGTGCGAAAATGATGTCCGGCCTCATTTAACCGTCCACAGCCATAACACCAGGCAAAATCATCAGGATATTCATCTCTGAATTGCATATACCACTTTTTCTACCATTAGTTTCCCCCCATTATCTGAAAACGCTTGCTATTTTTTCTTTTAAATCATAACATTCAGAAAAACGAGTGGTCAATAACTATAAAATAGCCAACGCCTGATACCGATGATTTGTGTTTGAAACTTGGAAAATCTGACGTCAGCCTAAAAAAGGTGTCAGGCACCGAAGGCCTGACACCTTTTCCATTAGACTCCTTTATAAGCGAGGCGGTATAGTTCTGCTAATTCAGTGACGAGCGGCAGTTTTGGATTGGCGGTAGTGCATTGGTCTTCGAAGGCACGGTCCGCTAAGTAATCCACTTTTCTCTCGAATTCTTCTTTATCAATATTATTGGCTTCCAAACTCATAGGAATGTTTAGCTCTTTTGCGAGGCGAATAACCGCTTGAATTAAACTTTCCACGCCCTCCTCCGTTGTTCTTGCTGGTAAGCCAAGTGTTCTGGCAATCTCTGCATAGCGCTTGTCGGCGACGAAATGATTATACTTAGGAAAAGCAGCAAACTTCTCCGGCTTAGTCGCATTATACCGGATCACATGCGGCAGCAATACTGCATTGGCACGGCCATGAGCGATATGGAACTCAGCACCTAACTTATGTGCTAGGCTGTGGTTGATTCCTAAAAAGGCATTCGCAAACGCCATTCCGGCAATTGTAGAAGCATTATGCATTTTTTCCCGAGCTTCTTCGTCGTTTCCATTCCGATAGGCTCTTGGAAGATATTCAAATACCAGCTGAATGGCTTTCATCGCCAGTCCGTCGGTATAGTCGTTGGCCATGCAGGATACATAAGCTTCGATCGCATGTGTTAAGACGTCCAAACCTGTATCTGCCGTTACCTGTTTTGGCACGGACATGACAAATTGTGGATCAATAATTGCGACATCCGGCGTTAATTCATAATCAGCCAACGGATATTTTACGTTTGCCTCTTTATCGGTGATAACCGCGAACGAAGTTACTTCTGAACCGGTACCTGAGGTTGTCGGGATCGCCACAAATTGTGCCCTTTCACCTAAATGTGGGTATTTCACAATCCGTTTGCGGATGTCTAAAAACTTTTGCTTTAAGCCAAAGAAATCGGCATCCGGGTTTTCAAAGAACAGCCACATTCCTTTCGCCGCATCCATTGCTGAGCCGCCTCCAAGGGCAATAATCACATCCGGCTGGAATTTAGCCATCATATCGGCACCCTTCATCACCGTTTCAATCGATGGATCCGGCTCAACTTCCGAAAAGATCTCACAATGGACATAGTCCGGGCGTTTCCGTAAATAGTATAGGACTTTATCCACATAGCCAAGCTTCACCATGAATGGATCGGTCACAATAAATGCTTTCGAGATGTTCGGCATTTTAGCTAGGTATTGAATTGAATTCTTTTCAAAATAAATTTTTGGCGGAACCTTAAACCATTGCATATTCACGCTACGCTTTGCCACCTTTTTCACATTGATTAAATGGATTGCCCCTACATTTGTTGATACAGAGTTGCCGCCATACGTACCACAGCCAAGTGTTAAGGAAGGAAGATAAGCGTTATAAATATCGCCAATTGCCCCTTGAGAAGATGGCGCGTTGACAATAATCCGGCCGGCCTTCATTCTAAGACCAAACTCTTTGATCGCCTCATCATTGGTGGTATGAATCACCGCAGAGTGGCCCAGGCCGCCAAATTCCAGCATTTCCTCTGCTCTTTTTAGACCTTCTGCAAAGCTGTTAACCTTATAACAAGCTAAAACCGGGCTTAGTTTTTCTCTTGATAGCGGATATTGCGGTCCAACCCCCGCTAACTCAGCCACTAAAATTTTTGTTCCTTCTGGTACAGTTACTCCTGCCATTTCAGCGATTTTGGCAGCCGGCATCCCAACAATTTTGGCATTAACCGCACATGTTTGTTCATTGATAACCAATTTTTCGACCAGTTTCTTTTCGTCTTCATTTAAGAAGTAGCATTTATTGGCAATCATTTCGGCTTTTACTTCTTTATAGATTTCTTTATCAATAATAACGGCTTGTTCAGAGGCACAAATCATCCCGTTGTCAAAGGTTTTTGATAAAATTAAGTCATTGACTGCCTGTTTAAGATTAGCTGTTTTTTCAATATAACAAGGAACATTCCCTGGTCCGACGCCAAGTGCAGGTTTTCCGGAACTATAGGCCGATTTGACCATTCCTGCGCCGCCGGTTGCTAAAATCAACGAGATTTTATCATGGTTCATTAAAGTTTGGGTTGCCTCCAGTGATGGTGTTTCAATCCATTGAATGCAGTGTTCTGGTGCCCCTGCTTTGATAGCGGCGTCTCTTAATACACGTGCCGCTTCGCTGCTGCATTTTTGTGCCGATGGATGAAAGGCAAAAATGATCGGATTTCTCGTCTTAAGTGAAATTAACGCTTTAAACATCGTCGTTGAAGTTGGGTTCGTGACTGGAGTAACGCCGGCAATCACGCCAACTGGTTCGGCAATTTCAATGATTCCTTCTAGTTCATTTTCGTTGATAACTCCTGCTGTTTTATCGTATTTAATATTGTGATAGATATATTCTGTTGCAAACATATTTTTTATGATTTTGTCTTCATAAACACCGCGCTTTGTTTCTTCAACAGCTAATTTTGCCAGCTGCATATGCTGATCAAGGCCGGCTAAAGCCATTTGTTTGACAATTTCATCAATCATTTCTTGATCAATCTGCCGTAATTTCTCTAAAGCTTGAAGGCCATTGTTTACCAACTGATCAATCATTTCCGGTACATTTTGCATTTGTTTAACTTCTTTTTCTTTGACAGCCATTATGATCACTCCCAATAAAAAGTTTGTAAAAAATATCACATATCACTAGTGTTGCATAAAAAGTATCGGAATTTTCAGTTAAAATATTTCACCCTTTTAGGACCAAAAAGATAAATACCCATTTAAAGGTGGCTCTGTCCATTTGGAAATTTATTTACAGTTAAACCTGAAGACCTGTGGGACGACAACAAATTTGCTTATTAAGGAACAGCTTTTCCTTCAATCTTTCGAAGCCAAATATGCGCCGGTTTCCATAGTGCAGCCCTTAAATATCGGCTAATTTGTAGGATTTTTCGACTACTTTTTAATTCAATTTGCGCTAGAACATGTAGGCAAAAAACAATGAGTGCAATGAACACTTGATTCTGAATCGCCCATTCGCTTTGACCGTAAAACTTTTTTATGCTGAGGTGCTGTTTAATCCATTTGAAAAATAATTCAATGGCCCAGCGTGATTTGTACATCTCTGAAATTTCATCAGCTTCCAAATCGAAACGGTTGGTGATTAAATGGAGTTCATTTCCTTTTGAATCCAGAACTTTTATCAGTCGAAAATAATTTTCAGCACGATTTTGTGTGGTTCCAATCAACACCATTTGGTCCGATAAAACAGAAGAATTTTCCGGTAGTTTAAAGTTGTAAACTTCCCGTATAACAGCGTTCTTACGTAACCTTGAAAGAAAAAAGTAACCATCATCGGTCATGCGGTCAAAACGTTCGTAATCTAAGTAACCACGGTCGAACACATACATGCATTCTTTGTCATCTACCATGATTTCAAGCTGGCCACGATCATGTTCTTTTGCCGTAGTCATAACGGCTTTTTCCGGGTAAGAAGTGCCTTTTTCCATAAATACAAGCCGCAAATGCAGTTTTACTCCAGCCTTTGTTTTGCGGAATTTTGCCCATTTATGATTCGTCAAATTGAGTGGCAAGGTACTTGAATCGATGATTTTTAATGGCATCACAAGTTTTGTGTAATGTGTTTTGACATGAATTTGGGACACCAAATCAAGAAAAAGCCTTTGGAATAGATCAGGATTCATCCCATTTAAACGGCGTGACAGCTGAGAAATACTAATAGAATCAAGGTCAATTTCCTTTTGAAGCTGATCATCGAAAAGGTAATCTCCAAGCGCATGAAGGCTTTCCACTTCTTGTAGCTGCGCAAAAAGAAGTAATTTTAGGAACGACTCCGTCGTTAATTTCTTTGTATAGTAATCTAATTTCATCGTTTTCACCTGTTCCTCAAATAATTGAAGATTTATTGGTGAAAACCATTGTCCAAATGAAGTTTTTCGTGTAATCTTGTCCATGAGCTAGTCCTTTTATATTGGATTTGGACGGATTACCACCTGACCTATCCATTATAAAGGACTTTTTCTTTGCAGAGAATAATAAAATTGAACATTTCGAGTATTCCTAATAGTGAAATTAAATTAATGCAACACTAGTGATCACATATAAACTTAAAAAATAGCTGTTAGCTTGCTAAGAAGTATTTCAACTATTTCTGATATCATCATAACATTTGTACAGCAAAAAAAGATTGTGAAATATTGAACAAACTTTGATAAAAATGTATATAGATTGTTAACGTTAGTAACCATTTTAATGTAAAGCGCTTTACATTCCATTGAGTAACTTTCTAGAAGGCTGGTGGTGCCAGCTGTGATGAAAACGGCTGGGAAATGACCAGAAAATAATGTGAAAGCGCCCTTTAACGACGCTTTCGCTTCAATTTGTTTGAAAAAATTTTTTATCATTCACCCTTCTGATAATATTGGCCATTCTTTAGAATGATCGATCACCACTAATTCCCTTTGGCGTATAGCTGCTGATATTTGGCAGATGTTCTGATCTGCACAGTCAATTTCCCCTGTTGGTAGATTGTTTTAATTAAAAACGGAACACCGGTGGTATTTTGAAAGCGAAAATCTTTACCGCCATATGAAACGGTGGCATCACGGCCAGCAGGCACATAGCCGACGGATAAGGAGTGATGATGCCTTTCTATATAACTAACCCCGACTTTATCAACGGCATTAAACAATGTCGAAGATGTTTGGCAAATTCCTCCGCCAATGCCATCGACCATTTTTTTGTTAACAATTTCCTTGGCCTTCTGATACCCATGAGCCGCATCACTAGGACCTACCGTTGTATTAAATGAAAAATAATCCCCGTCTCCGACAATAATATTATTTATCGAACGGGCTGACAGTTCAATATTTCTAGCCCGCCCGGCGACACCGCTGTTAAAATAGGTGGTATACGATGCCAGAACAACATCGTCTAAACTGGCAATCTCTTCAGGATTATAACCGCTTTCCTTGACATAAATCGGGAGTTCCACGTCGCCGCCGGTTACCGATGCTGTCAATATGCGTTCCACTAATTCCTTCTCTTCTAATATGACTTGCGGCTTTCCTTTGATGATCTTGCCATGTTTGACCTGATCCAGCACCATCCTTTGGTCATATCCCGGTTTTGTATCTGTTCCCCGCGCCAGCTCCCTCGCCCATTTTTCGAGTTCTCTCTTATAGGCGGCTGGATTGGTCTCAAATCCCAGCTCCGCCGGTAAAATGGTCTTGATTACTTTTTGGGTGTTCGGATCAATGACATTGACGACAACCGTCTTTGGTTCTTCTTCCTGCTTTTGTTCCTCTGGAGCCCGAGTTTCAACTTGCTTGGTTGGTTTCGTTACTTTTTCGGCCGCCTCCTTTACAGAACAACCGACAAGTCCTAATAAACTCCCGGATAGTAAAATTGAAACCGCCCATTTCCCCTTTCCCATTTCACTGCTTCTCTCCTCTTATTCTTTTATGAGCTGTTTGAACTATACAATTGTTTCCAGCCAAAACATCATATTCTTATCGGAATATAAAAATGACAAAATAACAGCCCGATATTTTCCATTCGCTAATCTGAATAAATGCAGAATGAATGACAAACAAATTAACCAAACATTGCTATTAATCTGAGACTATTATAGTAGGCTGAAAATGTCGAAGCTGTCCCTTTATTAGCTAAAAAAAAATCGGCCAAGTGACCGATTAGTAGATGGGATTATTTTTGGGGAGGAACAATTAATACTGGAACTTTCGCTTCGTGAAGAATGCCATTAGAGACACTGCCTAAAACCACCCCTTTTACAGGTCCCATCCCCCGTGTACCAATGACAATATGCGTTACTGCCAGTTCTTTTGCTAGCTTGCAGATTTGCTGGACAGGGTCGCCGATTCTCATCAGCAGTTCATAGTCAATATTTTTTGATTTTAAATAATCAACCGCTGGCTTTGTTGCATTTTCAAATAACTCCTGCTGATATTCTTTGATTAGTTTTTCACTGATAAATAATTTCGTATGAATCATATTGAACGAAGGCTGGACATTTACTAGAAAAAGCTTGCTTTGAAAGGCGACCGCCAAATGTTCAGCTTCCTTCAATGCTTCAACAGAATTGATTGAACCATCCACAGCCACTAAGATCTTCTCTGACAATTTTAAAACCTCCTTTTTGAAAGCAAAAAAACCTTTTATATATTTTCAAAAGATCCTGATAATGCTTATTTCGCCAAGAAGAACCAAAATTCCTTTTTTTATTACAAACTATTACTCCGTTTCATTTTAACATTTCACCAATTGGAAGATTTCGAATAATTTATGACTTTATCCCGCTTCTTTAGTCAGAAACTAGTTCCTATGGTTTAATTAAACTAGAGGGAATTTCCATTTTTATGACTATTGAAAGGAGGCATTGGTGATGTGGCATTCAAAAAAAGTGACGGAGGTTATCACTGAAATGGGCGTCGATCCTGGTGCGGGTCTGTCGAGCAGTGAAGCCGAGAAACGATTAGAACAATTTGGTCCCAACGAATTCCGTGATCACAAAAAGACAGCGATTTGGAAACTGTTTTTCTCACAAATTAACAGCATGCTCATTTATATTTTAATTGCCGCTGCACTTATTTCGCTATTTATTGGTGAGTACAGCGATGCAGCCATCATTGTACTCGTCATCCTGCTGAATTCAGTAATCGGGGTTATTCAGGAAACCAAGGCAGAAAAAGCTCTCGAAGAACTGAAAAAATTGGCCACTCCAAAAGCAATCGTCAAGCGTGATGGAGTCGTGCAAGAAATCCCTTCGGAACAGCTTGTGCCCGGCGATATCGTGGTGATCGATGCAGGACGGTTTATCCCTGCTGATATACGCTTAATTGAAACGGCTAATTTAAAAATTGAAGAATCATCGCTTACCGGGGAATCAGTACCTGTGGACAAGGATGCAGACTGGCAGGCAGCGGAGGAAAAGGTGCCAATAGCCGACCAGCACAACATGGCATTTATGTCGACCCTGTCTGCTTACGGCCGTGGTATTGGCATTGTCGTCAATACCGGAATGAACACCGAAATTGGAAAAATTGCCGCCCTCCTTGGAGATCAAAAGCAGGAAATGACGCCATTACAGGTTAAATTAGCAGAGCTGGGGAAAATTCTCGGGATTGGCGCTGTCCTTATCTCCCTCGTTATTTTTCTGATTGGCTTCTTCCAAGGAAGGGTAGCCCTTGATATGTTTTTAATTGCTGTCAGCCTAGCTGTTGCTGCGATTCCCGAAGGCCTGCCGGCGATTGTTACGATTGTCCTGGCACTTGGCGTTCAGCGGATGATCAAGCGGCGCGCGATTGTCCGAAAGCTGCCCGCTGTTGAAACACTTGGTGCTGTCAGCGTGATTTGTTCTGATAAAACAGGGACGCTGACACAAAATAAAATGACGGTAACAGATGTTTTTGTCAATGGAACCTATGCCCCGCTGGCTTCATTAAAACTAGAAAACCAATATGAAAAGTTGTTTTTCGAAGCGCTTGTTTTATGTAATGATGCCGTTGTGACAACAGCGGAACAATCGGGCGACCCGACAGAAATAGCCCTTGTTGCTGCGGCAGGAACGGTTGGAATTGACAAACAACTGCTGGACCATCGCTATCAGCGCGTAAGAGAAATTCCGTTCGACTCCGAGCGAAAAATGATGACGACCGTCCATCAAAATAAAGACAATTTTTTGGTGATGACAAAGGGTGCCTTGGAAAGTCTCCTGCCGAAAGCAGCCACAGTTATTTTGAATGGCCAGAAAGTTCCGCTTTCAAGGACTGAGACAGAGAGGATTATATCTCAAGCTAATGCAATGTCGGATAAGGCACTAAGAGTCCTGGCGATTGCCTATAAGGAAGTTCCTCAGGTAGCTGACTTGTCAGCTGAAGAGCTTGAGAATAATCTTACCTTGCTTGGATTAACAGGAATGATTGACCCGCCAAGAATGGAAGTAAAAGCTTCAATTGCTCAATGTCATAACGCCGGCATCAAGACTGTAATGATTACTGGTGATCACCAAAAAACGGCTTTTGCTATTGCCAAAGAGCTTGGAATCGCCAGCAGTGACAAGGAGACGATGCCCGGTAACGAAATCGATACCCTCACTGAAGATGAACTGAAAGAAAAAGTCAAAAAGATTCGGGTCTTTGCTCGCGTCTCTCCTGAGCATAAAGTGAAAATCGTAAAAGCGCTTAAGGCCAACGGAGAAATTGCCTCAATGACAGGAGACGGCGTCAATGATGCTCCTTCACTGCAGCAGGCTGATGTTGGAGTAGCTATGGGGCAGAGTGGTACCGATGTGGCCAAAGGGGCCGCTGATATCATTTTAACCGATGACAACTTTGCCACAATTATCGCAGCGGTGGAAGAAGGCAGGAATATCTATCAAAATATAAAAAAAGCAATTCTATTCTTGCTCTCCTGCAATTTAGGCGAAATTATTACTTTATTCTTCGCCATCCTGCTTGGCTGGCCCACTCCGCTGACGGCAGTACATATCTTATGGATTAATTTAATCACGGACACTTTCCCAGCTATCTCGCTGGGCCTTGATCCGGACGATCCGGATGTAATGAAAGAACGGCCGCGGTCGATCAGAGAAAGCATTTTTGCCCATGGCAGCGGCCTGTTTACCTTGATCAATGGAGCAATTATTGGTTTCATTACCTTGTTCGCCTTCATTGCCGGGCTAGCTTTTTATACAGGATCAGAAAGCTTATTTACAATTGACTTTGCCGATGTCCCACAGGATGCCTTGATTCATGCACAAACGATGGCCTTTATCACTTTAAGTGTTTCGCAGTTATTCCATGCCTTAAATTTGCGGAACCAACATAAATCGATTTTCCAAGTCGGCCTATTTTCAAATAAATATTTACTGGCGTCAATTTTATTTGGTATTAGTATTCAAGCAGCATTAGTCAACATCCCATTTTTTAACAACATTTTTGCCATCCATTTTTTAACCATCAAGGATTGGCTGCTGATTCTTGCCCTCTCACTGCTGCCGATTATTCTGAATGAGCTTTGGAAAGCAGGAAAACGAATTCTTTAAACGTTTTGGAAAAAAACTGACTTGCATAAAAGAAGAGGCTGTCCAACATTTTAGGACAACCTCTTTGCTGTTACTTTCGCTTCTTCGGATAGAATCCGCCTTTATCCCAAAAGCCTTCTTCAGAGCAGCCAATGCAAGTAAATCCGGCAGCAATGCAGCGATCCATCCCCATTGATTCACAACAATTGAATGCTCTCGGCCCCTTACAGCCAAGTTTAAATAAACAATAGCCTTTTTGGGCTGTTTCATCATCATAAGATTGGGCAAACAACTTTTGATCAAAAAATGGTTTGCGATGGCAAGTCATATGAACCGTGGTTTGATAAAAAGCCTTAGGACGCATCTTTTTATCAAGTTCCGGTAACTCCCCATGAAAATGGATATGCAATAGCGTACCAATCATCACTTCCGGAATAGGGGGACACCCTGGTACAAGGGCCACTGGAGTTTCCTCCGGTATGATCGATCTAACATCAACTGAATCGGTCGGGTTACTGCCTGCAGCAGGCAGCCCGCCCCACGCTGAACAACTTCCAAAGGCAATAACAGCTTTGGCATGTTTCGCTGCCTGGATAATTTCCTCTCTGACAGATTTACCGGCAATCATCAGATATTCATCACTTTGCGGAATCCCGCCTTCAACAGCAAGGACATATTGACCTTGATATTTTTGAAAAATGGATTCCTTATGTTCTTCAGCTTGGTAGCCGCTGGCTGCAGATAAAAGCTCGCTATATTCTAATGAAATAAAATGAAGAATGGTGTCCAATGTGGTGGGTTCGACTGACCGGAGAAACGCCTCCTTACATCCGGTGCAATCCAATGCGCTTATCCAAATTACCGGAAGCCGCTGATTAGTGCGTTGTAACATCTCCTCCGAAACATCGATTGTTTCTAACCAGTTGTATTGTGTCATAGGATCCGTTCACCTCTAAGCCTTTCTTTGCAATGAATCTGTCTAATTGGAGTATAGGCTTTATCTTCACGATCTGTCTACAATATTGTGAAATGTTTAACAAAAAATCCTTTAAACTATAAACATGTTTATTAAAATAAAAACCCCCATTTCTGGGAGTTTTTCGAAAATAGTTATTTTTTACAGTTCTTCTTTTCTGACTTCGTTAATCTGCCGAGGAAGAAGGCTCCGGCAGCCACACCGATCACGGTGTTGGTTTTCTTATTAAATACCTGCTTCATGACAAGGTTTAAATTCTGTGGTCTTTCTGCCAGACGGCGCATGAAATAGCCGTACCAGTCGCTGCCGAATGGAACATAGGTACAGAAATTATAACCTTCACTGGCGAGTTTCAACTGCAGATCTCGACGGAAACCATATAGCATTTGGAACTCAAATTTATCATTTGGAATATTGTGTTTTTTAACAAATGCCTTCACGTGATTAATAACTCGATGATCATGCGTAGCAATCGATGTAAACTTACCGTTTAACAAATGCCATTCAATCAACTTAATATAGTTTTCATCAATATCTTTTTTATCCTGATAAGCAATGTCTGCCGGTTCTTTATAAGCTCCCTTTACAAGGCGGATGCGGAAATTTTGATATTTTTGCAGATACTCAAGCGCTTGATGAAAATAAGCCTGAATGACGGTACCAACATTGTCATATTCTGCTGATAAATCATTTAACAGATCAAACGAAGGCTGTAGATGCTTATAGTCTTCCATATCAATGTTAACAAACATATTATATTGGTTAGCTCTGTCCACGATTTCTCTAACATTTCCCTTGCAAAAATCGTAATCAATATCCAATCCTAACTGGGTTGGTTTTAACGAAATGTGGGCATCCACTTTGTTCTCGTGAATCGCCTCGACCACTTTAAGAATTTGTTCTTTGGCAGCAGTAGCCTCTTCTTTTTTAAAGACAAATTCACCTAGGTTATCTACTGTACAGGAGATGCCATGAGCATTTAACTCTTTAATACTATGAATCGCTTCCTCAATATTTGTACCGGCGACTACACTTTGTGCACCCATTTTTAGGCCGTATTTTTTAGCGGCACTATTGAGAAATTGGTTTTGTGATAAGGCAATAAAAAAATCTTTTAAAATCATTTTAATTACTCCTTATATAATAGATTAATATAACTAGAAATATTATAGCATAAAGTTTCACTAAAAATAAATTTGGCAATTTTCTTAATATAGTAATTTCAAAAATATTTCTTTCCTTTTTTCGATTATTTTAAAGTGTCTTTTGTAAAAGATACTACTGAATCATTTATTGTTTTTTGATGAATAATGAAAAAACGCCTGGTTATCCAAGCGTTTTCGTCTAAAACTTATCTATCCGTTCTGTTTTTGCGTTTTCGTAAAAAGGCCGGAATGTCAAGAAAATCACTATCCGTTTGCCCTAAGCTAGTGCTTTTATCATCAAGTTCAACAGAAGTATCCCAACCATTGGAAGGTTCGTGAATCTGTGTTTTCGACACTCTTTTTGGCTCATATTCATACTGCTGCTGATTGAAAGAAAAACCACGTTCCTGTTCTCGCTGCTGTCCCTCTAGGCGAATCGCTCCCACTGATCCAGGCGCCATCCGTTGTTCACGTTTAAATGAATCCTGATCATTGCGCAATCCTGGTAATCTACCTGAAGTTCCGCGAGAACTCCTGTGGATGAAAAGGTCTCCGTCAGCTTTCGTTTTCGGAGTTTCCCTCTCCGAAAAGCCAGTGGCAATGACCGTTATCATAATTTCATCTCTCAGATTTTCATCAATGATCGATCCAAAAATCATATTCAGATCTTGGTCAGCTGCAGCGGCTACGATATCGGCTGCTTCCTGAACCTCAAATAAACTTAAATCAGTGCCGCCAGTTATATTCATTAAAACGCCTTGAGCCCCATCGATCGAAGTTTCCAGCAATGGACTGGCAATTGCCTTTTTCGCTGCTTCAACGGCACGCCCTTCGCCTTTTGCCGTTCCAATCCCCATTAAGGCTGTCCCTTGATTTGACATAATCGTTTTCACATCGGCAAAGTCCAGATTAATTAGCCCCGGGACAGCAATTAAATCGGAAATCCCTTGAACTCCTTGGCGAAGAACATTGTCAGCTTCACGGAAAGCCTCAATCATAGGCGTCCGCTTATCGACAATTTGTAATAAGCGGTCATTGGGAACAATAATTAGGGTATCGACCGCCTGCCTCATTGCCTCGATCCCAGCTGCTGCATTCACCTTACGCTTATGACCTTCAAATCCGAAAGGACGGGTCACTACACCAATCGTTAAAGCACCCAGTTCACGCGAAATTTGGGCTATCTCCGGTGCAGCACCAGTTCCGGTGCCTCCTCCCATTCCAGCCGTAACAAATACCATGTCTGCCCCTTGAAGGGCCTCATGAAGCTGCTGCCGGCTCTCTTCCACTGCTCTTCTGCCAATTTCCGGATTGGCTCCGGCACCCAAACCTCTGGTCAAAGAAGCGCCAATTTGCATCTTGATCTCTGCCTTAGAAAGTTTAAGTGCCTGTGCATCAGTATTGACGGAAATGAACTCAACCCCTTGTACGCCATCTTCAATCATGCGATTGACAGCATTATTACCACCGCCGCCAACGCCGATCACTTTGATTTTCGCCGCCTGATCTATATCCATATCAAAATCCCACATGCTTATTCCTCACTCTCATTCCATTGCATATTCCTTATTCGGAAATTGTTCGCTATCATTATCAATAAAATAATGAATCTATTAACTAGAATTATACACAAATTATTTGGAAATAGGTTTACTTATAAGCATTTAATCAAAAATTAATTTGCTTAAAATATATTTGTTACATAAAGTGAAACTTCCATCAGTGGGGGTTTTGTTCATCCCCCACTGATGGTTAGTTGAACCAATCGGACCTTTACGGGCAGTTGATCTTCCCCATCTAGATTCCTTGTAGACTTGGACTCCCCGAGGTGGGGATCTTACTGCCCGTTAAGGCGGGATAAACAGTTTTTTGATAGAAAAAAACCCCCGCAATCTGCAGGAGTTTTCCACTTAGTGTCAGACACGATAATTATCTAAACCACCGGCACGGAAGTGAGTATATCCACTAAGCGATCCATACCCAGTTTTATTTTATCTGGAGTTGAATGGCTGAAATTAATCCGGAATGTATTGAGCTTTGGTTCATTGACGTAAAACTGTGCCCCCGGTACAAAGGCAACGCCTTTTTTTACGGCTTCAGCGAGCAAAACGGTCGTATCAATATGCTTCGGCCCTTCGACCCAGATAAACATGCCGCCCTTCGGTTCTTTCCAGGAAAACAAGCCCGGTCCAACTTGATTTAAGTATTCTTTCATCATCGTCATCCGTTCATAATACACAGAACGGATCAGCTTAATATGTGCCTCAAGGTCAAAATCACAAAGCAGGTGATACAAAGCCTGTTGGTCAATTGAACTGGAATGCAAATCATTCATTTGTTTCGCTTGAGTCATCATTTCTAGTACTTCAGCCGGTCCGGTCACCCAGCCCGTTCTTAACGCAGGCACGACAGATTTTGAAAAAGTACTGGTATATAACACATGGGTCTGCTCCTTATCGTAGGAGGCAATTGGGTGGTACACTTCATCTTGATGGAATTGAATATCACTGTACGGATCATCTTCCAGAACAAGCACATCAAATTGATAGCAAAGCTTGAGAAGCTGCTGTCGCCGCTCGGCACTCCAGGCCTTGCCATCCGGGTTGGAGAACGTTGGTATAACATAAACGAATTTAGGCTTATACTGTTCTATTTTTGCTTTAAGATCTTCCGGGTTCATCCCGTGTTCGTCGCCCTTAACAGCAACAACGCTTGCCCCATAGGAGCGGAACACCTGTAAAGCTGCTAAATACGTTGGATCCTCCGTTAAGACGATATCTCCGGGAGCAAGCATCACCCGTGAAAACAAGTCAATGGTTTGTTGTGACCCTGTCGTAACAAGTATTTTGTCAGGATTTGTAAAAATGCCTTTCCGCTCCATTTTCTCTTGTATTGCATCTCTTAGGGGTTTAAATCCCTCAGTTGCCCCATATTGCAATGATCCTTTCCCAGATGCAAACACCTTTTCATACGCACTTTTCACGGCATCTATCGGAAAAATATCTTCTGCCGGTAATCCCCCTGCAAACGAAATGACATTTCCTTGTTGAATCACTGCTAAAATATCTCTAACTGCAGAAGATTCATAGTTTTTCGTTAAGGGTGCAAATGAGTAATTCATTCGAAGTTTCCTTCTTTCTTTTTATGGGTTTGACTAATTTTAAATAGTCAGAAAATTATTATAGTAGTATTATAAGGCAAACTTCAAAACTTTCAAGAGTTTTTTTGTAATTTTTTGAAAAATATCTTAGGAGTAAATGTGTTTATTGCACACCACTGCTTATGCTATTATGATATTATTTTAAAGTATAAAAATATTTAGCTGTTTAATCAATTTATTCGGAGTTGACCATCCCAATGAAACGAAAAATAATCGCTTATAATTTTGTTTTGCGAGAAGTCCTCGACCCTTTAAAAGATGATTATGAGATTGAATTTTTTGAAAATATTAATCCCCAAACCGCCCCCGCCTTTATCCATTCATTAAAAAATGCCGAGGGGATTATTGGTCTGGCCTTACCGGTTGATGCAGAACTGCTTGACCTTGCACCTAAACTTAAAATAGTTGCCAATAACTCAACCGGGTATAATAACCTTTCAGTTGATGAAATGACAAAACGAGGCGTAATGGCGACAAACACCCCCGGGGTTCTGGAGGGGACAACGGCTGATGCCATATTTGGCATTCTCCTTGCGGCGGCCAGGCGCATTCCAGAGATGGATCAATTCGTGAAAACCGGACAGTGGCAGCACTATTTAACAACCGAACAGTTCGCACTCGATGTTCACCATAAAACGTTAGGGATTATCGGCATGGGGAAAATTGGCTCCGAAATTGCCAAACGCGGTCACCTTGGCTTTGATATGAGAATTTTATATCACAATCGAACAAGGAATATCGCGGCCGAGGAAAAATTTGACGCTACCTACTATGACCTTGATACATTGCTTAAAGAATCCGATTTTGTCGTGTTGATGACGCCGCTTACACAAGAGACCGAGCATTTAATGGGGGAACGGGAGTTTAAGTTAATGAAACAATCGGCCATTTTCGTTAATGGCTCACGCGGAAAGACGGTCGATGAGGCTGCACTGATTGAGGCCTTAAAAAACAAACAAATTCATGGTGCAGCATTGGATGTTTACCAAATCGAGCCGATTAACCAGGATAACCCCCTGCTCCAATTTTCGAATGTCGTCACAACGCCGCATCTCGGCTCAGCAACCTTTGAAACAGAACTAAAAATGGCTGAGCTGGCACGGGAAAATTTAATCGCTGGCCTGAGTGGTAAACGTCCACCAAACCTAGTCAATCCCGAGGTACTTAACTACTAAAAGGACGCACTTTCTTGTGTGTTCTTTTTTTCATAAATTGCACGGTTGTATATTTGAAATTGCTTTCAAATAACCTTGACCAACTCCCGCTTCATTTTCTTCCCGATAACAAGCAACACCAAATCGAAAAAATGTGTTATTATTAAATAATGGGTTCCAATAAGAAAGAAAGGGTGTTGGTTCTTGAGTAGGTCGATCGAAACAATATATATATTGGAAAATCCGGAGAAGAATATGGTTAAATTCGCTACTGATTACCAGCTACGCTATGACGATATTATTAAAGAAGTGTTCGGTGTAGCCTGTTTAAATGATTTATCGATGATGATTCAGTTCAACAAAAGTTTCCAAGATAGCATTTGCAAGAAAGATGGCATAACTGCCGATAAAATTTCCCTCAATTGCGTTATCCGAATTGCTTCAAGAAGTGAATTGCTTCAACTAAAAAACCAAATTCTTGCAGATACAGAACAAAATCAAGCACCAGCGGCCACCATTCCCTGTCCGTTTGACAATATTATTCAATTAAAAGACGGAATTTATCAATGGGACGAGGAACATTCGCACTATGTTCGAATTACGGTTGTTGCCTAACATTCAGCGGACTAACACATATCTCGAATAACGTACACCCCCTCAAAAAATGGTTTCTTGAGGGTTTTTATTTATCTCCAGTTGACTTATGCATTGAGTTAAAAATGGGTACAATTTTGATATTTAACCTTCATATTTTTTCTCGGAGGTGAGAAATGCAATGAAAAGATTTTTTGTTCTCCTCATATCGATTGCGCTGCTCTATTTTTCTTGGCCGGCGATCGAGCAAAAACTCGGTTTGACTGGCGACAATCATTCCATTAAGGAAATTCAATCCGAAATTAATAGCATGAAAAGCGATCCGAAAATCATTGCCGCTTTCAATTCTTTGTACGATAATGTGCAACAAGTTGTCAACCAACTTGCGCTTCACTTGAATAAACAGCCGCTCGGTAATCAAACGGAAGAACAATCTCCGGGTGAAAAAATAAACTTAAAAACGCCGGCTGAGCAATTGTTTTCCATCCATAATATTGAACTTGGTGAAACCAAAGCAAAGATTGAACAACAATTAGGACCGGCAAACCGTTCCTCAGCTAATGAGTATGGGACAAATTGGTATGCCTACCATGACCACTACAGAAACTTTTTCATGGTAATGTACGACCAAAACAATAAAGCTGCCGGATTATATACCAATCAAAATCTGATTGCTTCGAAAAAGGGAATCAAACTAGGAACTTCTAAAGAATCAGTCCGTAAGCAGCTCGGGGAACCATTAAACCGTATTCAAAAGGGATTCATGATTTACCAGCTTGAAAAAGACCGCGATTATGATGTGTATTTGTTAAACGATGTTTATATCACAATTTTTTATGATAAACATGAGGGAAATACGATTACAGCCATCCAGCTAATTACTAAAGACATGGAACAAGGAAAAACAGAATTATATCCAAAGGCGAGTGCAAACTTAAAACAAGGCCTTGAGTATCAACTATTTGATTTGACGAATGCTGCCCGAGTTGAGCACGGACTTTCCATCTTGAATTGGGATCAGCATGTTCAAGAAACCGCACGAAAACATAGCACCGATATGGCGGTTCATCACTACTTTGATCATACCAATCTGAAAGGACAATCCCCTTTTGATCGAATGAAAGAAGATCATATTATTTTTTACCTGGCTGGAGAAAACCTTGCTTACGGCCAATTTAGCAGTATTTTTGCCCATGAGGGTTTGATGAATTCGCTCGGACATCGTGAGAATATTTTACGGAAAGGTTATAAATATTTAGGTGTTGGGGTTGCCTTTAACGATCAATCACAGCCCTACTATACCGAAAACTTTTATGCTAAATAATCCGCTTAGGAATTAGGTTTTTCAAACAGGTTATATTATATACGAGCAATGATTTGCTCAAAACTTCGTTCGGGAGTGATGGATCATGGCGAGAAACAAACTTTTGGTTCCTGGTGCAGACAATGCTCTTGATCAGATGAAGGAAGAGATTGCAGGCGAGTTTGGAGTCGAGCTTGGTGCTGATACGACCGCACGAGCAAATGGTTCCGTCGGTGGTGAAATGACAAAGCGCCTAGTCGCCCTCGGCGAACAAGTAATGAAAAAGCAGCAATAACAAAAGGGTCAGTCCGCAATCGATAGGGCTGACCCTTTTAAGTTGACTAATGAAGTAATATTTTCCCATAACATATCGTTTTATATTAACCATTATCGTGAGAAATGTTGTATGATGAAAACGTACCATTTTTACCAAGAGGCTTCTGAACAAAATATTCAGAACCTTCCTACTTAATAAATAGAAACTTTCCGATTAGCTAAAAAAAAATAGGAGGTCTATACGTGTGCTAAGTAAATCATTGATTGAGGACGTACTGACAGCGGCTTTGTCCACGGGTGGGGATTTTTCCGAGATTTTCGTTGAAGATCGGTTTACAAATAATATCACTCTTCAAAGTGGCAAAATAGAAACCAGTCTTTCCGGGCGAGATTTCGGTATCGGGATCCGCGTGTTTAAGGGCTTGCAAAGTGTCTATGCCTATACCACCGATCACAGCAAGGATGGCCTGTTAAAGGCGGCGAAAAACGCGGCACAAGCGATCAGTGGAAATAATCTCATTCAATTACCCCCACTAGTACATGAATCAGTTGAAACGGTTCACCCCGTTCAAGTGCTGCCGCTGGAGGTCGAAAAAGCACGGAAGGCGGCGATTATGAAACAGGCGTATGAAACGGCGAAAAACTATCATTCTAGCATTTCTCAAGTAAAGGTTCGCCTTATGGATGAGGAACAGAATGTGATAATCGCTAACTCCGAAGGAAATTGGATTGAAGACAAGCGGGTTCGTTCAAGATTGGCGATTCAGGCAATCGCAGTCCGCCATAACCAAATGGAAACAGGCTTTTACGGACCGGGTGCCCATCAGGGATTCGAATTTTTTGAAAATCTCGATATGAATCATTATGCCAGCGAAGCAGCAAGGATAGCAGTCACAATGCTCGATGCCAGCCCCTGCCCCGGCGGAAAGTTCCCGGTCATTATCGATAATGAGTTTGGCGGCGTCATTTTCCATGAAGCCTGCGGTCATGGCCTGGAAGCAACTGCTGTCGCTAAAAATAACTCGGTATTTGCAGGCCATCTTGGAGAAAAGGTGGCTCCGGAGATTGTCACCTATATTGATGACGGCACCCTCCCAAATGAGTGGGGCTCCATCAATATTGACGATGAAGGTGAAAAAGCGAGGAAAAATGTTCTTATCGAAAATGGGATTCTAAAAGGCTATTTAATCGATAAATTCAACGCGCGCCGGATGGGAATGGAATCAACCGGTTCAGGGAGAAGAGAATCCTTCCGTTTCGCTCCAACCTCAAGAATGACCAATACGTATATTGCACCGGGAAAATCAACACCCGAAGAGATCATCGCCAATACCGAGTACGGGATCTATGCAAAATACATGGGTGGCGGACAAGTGAGCCCGGCTACAGGTGATTATAACTTTGCCGTCATGGAAGCATATGAAGTAAAAAATGGCAAGCTAGGCAAACCTCTCAAAGGGGCCACGCTCATTGGAAATGGACCGAAAACGCTGCAGCTTGTCGATATGGTCGGCAATAATTTGGGCCATGGCGCGGGAATGTGCGGTTCCTTGAGCGGGAGTATCCCGGTAAACGTAGGGCAGCCGATGATCCGCGTCAGCGAAATAACTGTCGGTGGAACAAAGGGGGAATAACGAATGAACATCGAGGAATTCCAATCAAAGCTATTCGATGCAGCGCACAGCAGCGGTTTTACAGAGACTGAGATCTATTATGAAAAGAAAGAAGTTTTTGGCTGCCAAATCTACCAAGGGGAAATTGACCAATATGAAATTGCCGAAGACGGCGGCGTTTCTTTTCGGGGCATTTTTAACGGAAAAATGGGTTACGCTTATTCCGAAAAGATCGATGAGGGATCCATCCCCTTCCTGTTAGAAAGTGCCAAAGAAAATACACAGATCCTAAATGAAGAAGAACGTGAGGAAGTTTTTGCCGGCAGCAGCCACTACGAGAAGCGCAATTTTTTCTCAGAATCATTAAATAAAGTGACTATTCCGGAAAAAATCAAGTTTATTCAAGATGTGGAACGGGAAATTTTGGCGGCGGATCCCCGCATTGTTGCCACCGATACCTGCCAGATCCGGACGGAAGCGCTTACTAGATTCCTCATTAATAACAAGGGCTTGTCTCTTTCTGATCGGGTCAATTATTTATATTTGATATTGGAAGTCATCGCCAAAGAGGCGGAGGAAACAAAATCTGCCTATACCTTTCATGTGACAAAGGACTTTCATAGTTTAGATGCGAAAGCCATCGCTCAAAAAGTGGTCGATGAAACACTCTCTCAATTAGGAGCAAGGAACATCGCAAGTAAGGATTACCCAATTCTTTTAAGAAATGATGCCGCGGCCAGCTTGCTGTATACGTTTTCAGCTAACTTTTCCGCTGAAAACACACAGGCAGGTATTTCCGCATTAAAGGATAAACTTGGTGTAGCGATTGCTGCTGATAAAATCACCATCGTTGATGATCCCTTCCTTGAAGACGGATTGGCGAGCAGGACGTTTGACAGCGAAGGGGTGGCTTCTAAGAAATTGACATTAGTCGATTCCGGAACGTTAACATCGCTGCTTCATAATCGTAAAACAGCGGAAAAGGACCGAACTGAAACAACTGGGCATGCCCATAAAGATTCTTATAAAAGTGCTGTTAAAGTTGGACCTTCCAACCTTTTTATTGAACCATCAACCACGTCTTTTGAAAACTTACTGGCATCGATTGATGAAGGTGTTTTAATCACCAATCTTTCCGGTCTCCATTCTGGAACGAATCTGGTATCCGGTGATTTTTCAGTTGCTGCCAATGGATTTTACGTAAAAGATGGGAAAATTCAATACCCGGTAAACTTAATGACTATAGCGGGTAATTTTTATCAAATGCTGCACGATGTTGAGGAAGTTGGCTCCGATTTAACCTTCCCGCTGCTACCAGTCGGCTCCCCATCGTTGTTGATAAAATCGTTATCAGTTACGGTGGAATAAGTTCATTTTTATGTAAGTAGATTTGCGCGAAGGGGGCAAATCTACTTTTCTATTTTATTAGCGAATTTGCGATGTATATTAGCGATTTTGCCGCTATTATTAGCGAATTTGTAAGGTTTATTAGCGTATTTCCCCTTTTATTAGCGATTTTAAAAACACTTAAAATGATGAAAGACTAAACTCAAAATTAGGTTCAGCCTTTATCAAATTCGCTTTTTATATCATCAATCAGTTCCGATAAAATCCCTTCTTGATACCCCGCTTTTTGATGAAGTTTTAATGCCGCTACAACCTCGGCAAGTTCAGGGGATGTGACGGTATCCAATTTGGTAGTCCTGCTCGTGATATCTTCATCTGAAATCGTCTTAAAATAAGCCTCAGCATCCATTCTCCAGCATGTCACGTGTTCCTTATATCGATCCTTTAATCGCTGTGCCATCGAAAGTCCTTCAGGGTCCAAATCGCTGGAATAATAAAGCTGACAGCCTGATTCCACTAATAAATCCAAGACTATCCAACTTGCTGTCCGAAATTGCCCATGGGTGCAAATCACTGGTGCTTCGGGAACTTCATCGACAATCGTCGAACAAACACTTGAATTTTCTAATATCCAAACCTTATTGCCCTTAGCTGGCCAGATTTTTTTGAGCTTTAGTAATTCTTTCAACGGCACATTTAATACTGTATCCATACTGAAGGCAGACTGCCAAACCGGGTGCATTCCCGTTTCCCCTTCAGCCAGTAACCCACGACAAGTAACAAAACTCCATAAATCATCCCGCATAAGCCCATAGAAGCTCAATAATTCATTCAGCTCTTCTGCTGTTTTTGGCACAGCTGATTCGTGAAATCCCTTCAATTGCTGATCAACGTATAAACAATGAACCAGTAATTTTCCTGGAATTTGATTATTGTCAAAAAAATGCGGGTTACCAGCGGTTCGCTGTGCAAATACCGGTAATCTTTCAAACTTATGATCCCTGTATGGTAGAGCTCGAAAAGCCTGAAAAACCATAGATAGTAATTCCTGCAATACAGCTGGATCCTGCTTGTACAGTGACCAAATCCAGCGGGAATCCGGCCGTTTTGACTCAATCCAGTCCCACCACCAGCTACCTTCAGGAACCGCCGACTTAAGTGCTTGGAAAAATCTCTTCTCTTTTTCCTCTTCTATGCTGTTTTCCTCACTTTTCGTGAGGATTGATTCTCCTAACACCGCTTCAAGTAGACCTACAAGAGTGTAATCGGCGAAACCAGTTTGGGCTAATTCTTTTTCAAAAGAAAGTAAGCTTACTTTTCCTTTTCCTAGGACAGTCTCCACCGGTTGTCCTAAAAATCCGGCAATCGATTCCACTTCTTCAACTGAAAAATTGGCAATACTAACGGAACCGCCGATTCTCCCAAGGGAACGGTATTTTTCCTTAAATAAACCAAATAGTTTAAGAAATCCGGGCTCTTCCTTGAAAACCTGGAGCTTGTCATTCATTTGGAACCAGCTCCATCAAAGGATCCTGATCGACGACCAAGGTGCGCTGTTTTCCGTCCCACTGATAACGAATCAGCGTAACAAAATCAGCATTTTTTGGCCGCACTAACTCACAAATGGACAGACTTGAAATGGTGTCATAATCTCCCCACAAGCTTTGAGAATTCATGATATAGTTAAAGCCCAGCTGTTCAACCACTTCAAACATATCGCGAATATTGTTCTCATCGACACCAGCAAAGGCCTCATCAAGAGAAATGATATATGGAGCCATTGCCGCTGCCTCCTTATACCTTGAGTAGGCTGCAGTGAACAACGGTATATACATCGCCATTGCTTTTTCACCGCCGCTAAATTTAAAGAAAGCATTGTTTGTTAATTCTCGTTTCGGCTCATTTACCCGTTTATACGAGAGAACAAAGGTAAACCATTTTCGGTAATCAAGCACTTCTTTCAATACTTGATGGAGTGTCGAGCCTTCGTTGCGTAATTGAATTAACTCCTTCGCTTTTTCAATTCTCGATCGGAAATGCATTGTAATTTTACTTAAATCGTCCTCATTTAAAAATTTACTATTCCGCTGCAAAAGCTTAACCAAATCTTTCGTATCCATTTCTTGCTCGGATTCCGCTGTTAATGGTTTCCAAGCTATCGAGAAAGTTAAACCAGATGAGTTATCACGGCTTTCCATGATTTTATCCATCTCACTCACCCATTGTTCAGCTCTTTTAATGCGGTTTCTTAAGATAACGCCAACGCTGTTGACAATAATATCTTCATAAAGCTGACGATCTTGTTCGTCTAGCCAGCTTTTTTGATCTGCCAGTTCTTTTTTTAATGAACTGTTAACGAAATAAGGGCTGACCCGCTGACCTTTATATTCCATCAAAATCAACCGGCGGCTCTTCAGTTGATGCCACTCATCCATAAACGGCTGGTAATAATCGCCCCATGCCTCTAAGAACCATTCCGGACGTTCGGCCTCTTCGGTGTATTCAAACATTCTATATTCAGTTAAAAAGACTTGTTCATTGATAAACGCCTTAGTTAACTGTTCATTCAGCTTGGAACGGTCGTACTTGGCGAAAATAGCTTCCAGCTGCTTGATGATTTTATCAGGCATTATTTCCTCAACCTCAACAAAGTTGCGATTGATTTCCTTGTTCACCAGTTGTTCCCATTCAGCGGCCATAAAAGACCAAAATCTAGCACTCGTTTCGGCAGCCGTTCGCTCTTTTTGAAGGGAATCAAAGTTTGCTTCATTTTTAGGTATGACTTCCAACAAATGCTGAAGCCCAGCTTCCGCTTCTGTTAATTCCCGTTGGACTTGTTGAATCCGCTGCCTTACTTCATCAATTCCCTTAAGTTTCAACTGCTCTTCAATGGATTTCACTTCAGCTTGTTCTTTTCGAAGTTGGGATTCCTTAACGTTTTGTTCCCCTTTTAACTCGTCTAATTCCGCCTCCATATCGTTTAGTCGATGCAGTAATTCATCGATTCTTTTACGTGCATATAGGCATTTCAAAAAAAGATCTTTAAAACCATACAAACGTTCGCGATAGCTTTTAGCAGCTTTTTCTGCTTGAGCTAAAACCTCTTTTGACAAAGACAGATTTAACTGGCCGCCATGTTGATGAAGTTGAAGCTTAATGGCTTGAAGTTTGCTGTGCACCATTTTCCATTGTTCATCGAGCTGTTGCAGGAATTTTTTTTGTTCCTCTAAATGACGATCGGTTTTTTCAATTTGCAGATTGACATCACTTAAGTCTTGATCGGTCGGCATCGTTTGTTTCCAAACTTCCGTTTGCGCTAATTCATGATCGTATTCTCGAAGTTGAATGTTCAGCTCTTGTAGTTGTAACTGGAGCTGCTCGAGAATTTGTTCACATTCTTTGACTTTCTCCTGCTGGTAACGTTTGCGGGAAGAGCGTCCGATATATTTGGATGGGCCTTCATTTGGAGCATGCCCCACTAAACAGCCAAGCGAATACGAACCATCAACATCCAGATGAAAACCGCTATCTCCTTTTTCCACTGGAATACTTCTTAGCACTTCATCCACGAGCTCATTGGAAATGGGACTGTCCTCCGCTAAATCTGGACGCAGATAGTCAGCCAATGTGTACCCCAGTAATTGTGGTTCCGGCCTGATGATTCGATCAGAATTTGGAGCAATTGTTTTTTCAGTGATTAAACTGTCCAATATCCCTGTTTGTTTTAAGGCTGATTCAACCCGCTCCCTCTGTTCTTCGGTCAGATGATCCTGAAACTCCACGGCAGCATAAAACGGAACATAGGCTAGCCCGTCTTCAAGCAGTTTTGCTCGAAACTCTTCTGTATCTTTGGCGCGTTCAGGATTCGGCATTTTCAATGTCTTCCAGTAATGTAAATCTGCCTTGGCAGCTTCAATCTCCTGCACTTTGGCTTCAATTGAATTTTCCACCCATCTTTTCTTTGTTCGAATTTCAGTCACAAAATCAGCAATCGCACTAAAAAGCTTTTCCCTTACTTGATCATAACGATTTTCTTCATATAAACCTTCTATGGCTCGGGCAATTTCTTGACGGCTCTCATTCGTGAAAGTGAGTTTTGCATGTTCTTCCATCCAGCTAAATATGGAATGCTCAAGCTTTTGTTTTTCTTCGATAAACCATTCCGATAAATGATCGAGATTTTTCCGTAATTCATCCACTTCCCGCTTCTTTTCTGAAGATTGCCGCTGGAGCCTGTTATGCTCCTCTAACAGCCGATCTTCTTCATCAGCCAGCTGTTTTAAGTGGCTAAGTAATTGTTCATGCTCGCCAATTTCCTTTAACCAAATGGAAAAATCAAACTCCTTAGGCTGATGTCGTTCAAAGCTACTGACATTCACCTCATGTTGTAAAAACGCGGCCTCCTCGGCATCAAACTCTAAGTCACCAAGAATATTTTCCATGTTAACTTCATACTGCCTAATCTCTGTTTGGGTTTGTTCCCGTTCCTGAAGCAGGCGGTTATACCCGTTATTTTTCAGATCCCACTTCTTTTGAAGTGAACGGATTTCATTCAATAGGGTATTGCTGTTTTCGATCTTTTTACGTTTTTCCTCTTCGAGATTCCAGACCTCGTGCCGTTCCAGCCGTTGTTTGTCCGCTGCCGCTATTTCTCTTTGCTGGACAAATTCTTCTTTCTGCAATCGCTGCTGTTCGATCTCCTTGCTAAGTTTTTCAACTTGAGCCGTTAACCACTTAACAAGTTCATCAGCTTCGCGATATCTTTTTAAAGCCGTTTGCCATTTGGCCGCTCGTTCCGCCAATATATATTGGTTATAAAAATGATACTGGGTTACCAACCGCTCACTAGAAGCATATTCCCGCTCCAGCTGCTCTAGCTGCTGCTGGGTCTGGTCCATGCTTTCAATCGTGTCCGACAATGACCGCAACTCATCATCTGTTAAAGGCGGCAAGGCGGATTCCAATATTTCGTATATAACTGTCGGCTTAAAATCTTTTGAAAGCTTCGGACTGCGTAATTGGATGAGAAGCTTGATCAAGTCCTCGTAGGCTTCGATTGACTGAAAACCAAATATATACTTATTGACAAGTTCCATATATTCTCGCTGTGAATGGACGACAAAGCCGCCTTCACCGATGCGATTCTCCAGTTCCTTTGCGGAAAAAGGCACTCTGTCCCCTTGCTGGTTATGGGTCAGTTGTAAATCATAACCGATTCTTCGATTATCTGTAATCACAAAATACCACGACTTGATTCCTTTATACCTTTTCGCCTGCATGCCGATCCCTGTGGTAATGTAACGTTCCATTCCAGCTAGTTTGTATTCGATAAATAAATATCCTGTCCGTTCATCGCGATCCACCACTTCTTTTTCGCCAAGCAGATAATCTTCCATCCTGCGGGCTTTAGAACCAAACGGATCCAAGCGGTCGGGAGTTTTTTTCCCATCTAATAATACTGGCAAAAAGCTTTGCATCGTAACCGATTTACCCGAGCCGTTTGTGCCGCGAAGAAGAAGTTTCCCGTTTGAGAAATGAAAAACCTCATCATCGTAATACCAAAAATTCAGTAAGCCGGCTCGATTCATTACCCATTTTGCTTCTGTCAAGATTCCTTTCCTCCTTTCAAAAAGTCTGTCGGATACTCACCCGTCATGACTCCCAACAATGATTTAAGCCGAATGAGTGATGATTCTGAATCTACTTCCACCATCATCCAATCCTTCATGGCTCGAATCAGCTCGACACGAATGGAACTTGTGCTCATATCGCGAAAATACTTGGCCCATCCTGTTCCTTTTTCCCTGCGCAAATCATCAATCATCTGTTCGAATTCTCCTTCCGACAGCAGTATTTCCCCATTTTCATTTGCCTTGAACCGCTCAGGCTGTTGATGAATGTATTTGGATAATTGGAGAATAAGATCAGTTGAAGCCTTCGTATTCGGAAAGGTTTGTTGATACTGCTTAGGCTCGGCTATCGATAAAAAAGCCGTATTTTTATAAACATGAAGTTTGTAATCACTATGCTTTTCAATATCTTCAGCTAACCGATTTCGGTAATTGCGAATATAGAGAAAGTCAGGATCCTGCTGGTCATTTCGATGCAAACCTGGTGAAAAGAACAGTTTTCGGTATACCTTTTTTCTTCTTTCATCCTCCTGATTTAACTTCCAATCTTCCTTAAGCAGTTCGCCCCAATGCTGATAAGTGGAAAAATCATCGGGATAGGTCCTCATAAAGTAGCGGCTATAAACGGTTGCCTCATATAAAACTTCCTGCTCTTCATTTTGGTCAAAGCAGCTAATATCGCCATCAATGATCCGAATTAAGCGGAATTCCATTAACATCTTCACCGCTCTAATTAACGATTTTCGATGGGAATAGAGCGTCCAATCAAGCGGAAAATCTCCCGGATAATCCGTCTGAATGTCCTGACAAAGTTCTGAAAGCAGAAACTGTTCATCAACTGCCTTTCCCTCCAAGAAAGCAAGCGCACAGCAAAAAATAGCATAATCCATCGGTTCTTGAAACTCTTGAATCCCCATCCATTCTTCAGGTTCCACCGGGATTTTTTCCAGCTTAATGAAATGCTGGTGTACAATCATGCGCAAACCGAACTTATCATCGAGATATCTACGCAATACTTTTTCTCGTTCACGGATCATTTGATACCACTCCGGTTGTTCGGCACGAAGAATCCAATAGTGATGAAATAATATATCCATGGCTTGTCTAGCTTTTTCATCAAATAATTGTGTCTGCTCCATTTGATCACCTCATTTCTTCAAACACGAACGTGGCATCGGGCATTTGTAAATTCCCATCTTCTGCCTTAAGGGTAATCATTTTTTGACTATCCAGTATTACCTTTACTCGCAGACCGTAATCCGTCTTGACTACCCTATCTTTATTTGCCATTGATTTCCCTATCCAGCTGAGCATCACCTTACGGATAAATGGTTCCACCGAAGGTAGTGATGACAGGGTAATTTTTCCCTGATTCATATATTTTTCGATTAAACCTTTCTCTTGTTCTCGTTCCTTTAAATATTGTTTTCGCTGCTCTTCTTTCTTTTGTTCATTGGAGATAAATGCACTTGGCTTCGTTTTTTCTCGATAACGAACCGTCCGTGGTTTAATGGTTAGTTCCGTCGGTGCCTCTTCCCAAGTATCGACATGCAGATTTTCGGTCGTCGCTTCTTCTAATTGGAGATGTTGAATAGTCATGGAACCAAACACAACAGCAGATAGTTTATGGGCTTCCTCAAGTTGATGACAATCTGCAAACCATTTGGACAACTGTAGATAGTCTTTTTTCCGGCTCCGGAAATGCTGCTGCCTCTCCCCTATACGCTGAACATACCTGGTCATGCGGCGAATCATTTCATTCGTCTGCCATTGTAAAATATCCAGCTCGCTTTGTTGGGTAGTGGACCCTAAAAACCATTGTCTTAAAGAGGACCAATATTCTTCATATTCCGTTTGCCAGTCAGTTGCCGATGATGACATATCCTCAAGGCGCGGAATTGCCCCACGGTGTTCGATTAATTTTTGAAAAAAGGGTTGCATGTTGTTGATCGCAAGCTCGCTAAGTAGTTGTTGAATTTGCAGCGAAGTTTTTTGCAGGGAAACAATAAAATCCCGCAAATAGGTAGTAAATTGATTTTTATAGACTAAAAACGCCTCGGTCTGCATCCGTTGGTCTGTCTGTTCACTATTAATATAAGCGATATAATCGGCCGTACTTGTACGGATAGTTTGGAAATAACGAAAAACATCTTCCCACATTCGCATGTATTCTTCAGCCGGTTTGGATAAGTCGTGTTCCAGTTCATTTTGAAGGGTGGTCAACGCTTGGAATAATCGGTCAAATTGGGAGCGTTCTAACGATCCTTGAAAGGTGTCACCTATTTTTTCGAGGTTAACCATCATTCTCTCAATCTCAACCGTATACGGTGTACATTGATAACGAAATCTTTTCTTCTTGTATTCTTCAATTGTTTTAGCATTGGTCATGTCTTGGCGGGCAATTAAATTATTCCATTTAACGAGCTGTGCTAATTGTTGATGGAGCTGCTCCTCTTGGTAATCAGCAAAGGCCGGAATCGAACGCATATGCTCCAATATTTCCTCCGGCGCAAGAAAATCTCTCATTCTCTCATGCTGATGATAAAAATAACGGAGAATGGTTCGATAATGAGCAGCAGAGTCCGCTGTTAAATAGCTCGCTTCAATTATTTTCTTCATGGTTGAATCCAATGGGCATCATCCTAAATTATATCTATTAATAATATTTTATTATATCGAATTTAGGATTAATATGTAAAAATATAGGGATTAATTCTTTTTTTTAGTAAAATTTTGTGGGAAGACAACGAGGTAGGATCTTAAATTTGTGTGATGAGTTCTATAGGACAATTTTGTGGGTTTTTTAGTAATTTTGTCCTATAGAGCCCTTCTATGGGACAATTTCGGAGGATCTGGAGCCAGTTTTGTCTCATAGCGCGTTTCTATTGGACAGTTTTATAATTATTGAAGTGAGTTTTGTCCCATAGGAGTCGATTATGGTAAATATTTTATTTTTTCTTTAATAGACGTCCTAGGCTTTGGTTCCGGGATTTCCTCCGGATAGCCGACGGCAAGGACACCGAGGACATCATAGTTTTCAGGAATCTCCAGCAGCTGTCGATTCGATCCCTTAATGGCAATCGATGACCAAAAGGTCCCTACTCCCTCCGACCAGGCAGCTAAATTAAAGTTTTGAATAAAGCAGGCCGTAGCAGCTGCATTTTCTTCGGTTTCCACTTTGGTTGCTCCGTGCCTTGATAATACAGCCATTACAAAAGGGGCATTTCCAAAGTTGGTTTTATGATTCAACTTCTTTCTTGTTTCAGGTCCGATCACACAAATTTCCCACGGTTCCGTCAATCGGTGATTAGGAGCCATAGCAGCAGCCTCCAGCCACTGCTGGATTAAATTCGAATCCACCGCATCGACTTTAAATTTTTTGATATTCCGTCGTGATTTAATCAAATCTAATATATTCAAGTTATTAACCTCCCTATTTTGTTCAAGTCCATTGTAATATCATATGGTTTCAAAACCAAATAAGGTGCTTCAAATGTTCAATATGAAACAGGAGTATTTTTTGAAGGTCACGAAACGATAATTCTCTTTAATCTTTTAAAGAGAAAAAGGCCAAACTCGCTCCAAATCCATGCATAAACAAAAGCAAATAAACCTATCCCAGCTGTGGTAAGGAAGGAAAAGGAATTGGATACAACCGGACCTAAAACCGGAAATTTAATTGCGTATAATAGTGTGAGTATGCCGCTAGTCAAAAAGAACGCACCACATAAAATAATACTGATTCTTTTTCCAAAAAAATGAAACGCTCCTCCTAAGCTCAGTCCCAATAATCCGGTTGTAAATGGAAACACAATTAATTCGCTCGGTTCAAGTAGCAGCAGCAATAGATTGGTAAGTATATAGGTGATCATTCCAAGTGGAACAGAAAACATCGAGCATATAAGAATCGGCGCTGTTGAAAAAGGGCTGATTAAATAACCTGCGCCCGGCAAAAAACCTCCTGCCGATTGCAAAAGAGCAGCAATTGCAGCGAACAGAGCGGCCGATACCAGCCGTTTTGTTTTTGCTGTCTTCTGAAAATCTGTTTGAGCTGGCTTGACACTTTCTAAAATGGATTTAAAAAAATACATAACATCTCCCTCTCCGTAAAAGATAGATTCAATTAAGGCTATTGAAGCCTATAAAATAAGGGAGATGCTCCCTTGCTTTTTCAAGTACCAGAGGCAATTGAACATGGAGATAACAGTTCCTGCTTTTTATCATACGAAAGTACACCTGCCGTTGACTCTGCTTTTCAGTTTTTAAGGAAAGAACAGACATGCTCTTTCTTTGTATTGCAATCTTTTCAAAACCTGTAGAAAGTAAACAAGGTCAGTCCATTATATGACTGACCTTACTGCAACATGTATTATTCAGCTGTTACCTCAAGGGTTCGGATATAATGAAGCATCGGTAGGAAAATAGCTGGCGAGCCAGCGGATAGAGTGACACTTTCTTCAATCATCAGGTCAAAAGTGTCTTCTTCTGCTAACCACCCTTCATTTTTATCTTGGCGACATCCGGATTCCGCCATCTAAACGAATAACTTCCCCATTTAAATATTCATGTTCCATAATAAAGGTTGCTAGTTCGGCAAATTCAGATGGCCGTCCTAATCGTTTGGGAAACTCAACACTTTCCGATAGTTTTTTGATGACCTTTTCGGATAATATATCTGCCATTGGGGTCATAAATAAGCCTGGGGCAATCGTATTCACGCGAATACCAAATTCTGATAAATCGCGGGAAACAGGGAGCGTCATTCCAGCTACTCCGGCTTTACTTGCACCATATGCAGCCTGCCCCATTTGTCCGTCAAATGCAGCAACAGAGGCGGTATTGATAATGACTCCTCTTTCACCGGAATCAGTCAGGGGTTCATTATTTTTCATTTCATTAGCCGCTAATCTTAAAACATTAAAAGTTCCGATTAGGTTAATTCCAATGACTCTATTAAAATCTTCCAGCGGCAATACACCCTTCTTCCCAATTGTTTTCCCAGGGGTACCGACCCCTGCACAGTTAACACAAATATGAATAGCTCCAAAGGCCTCGATTGCTTGTTTAATTCCTTTTTGAACCGATTCATCATCAGCTACATTTACAATTGCGGATTGGACATTCTCACCTAATTGCTCGACAGCTTCTTTTGCTTTCGATTCATTTAGATCAAAAATAACCACTTTAGCCCCTTTTTCCACCAGCCTTGTGACAGTGGCTAAACCTAAACCCGATGCTCCTCCCGTAACTACTGCAACCTTATCTTTTAAATTCATATTCTTACATCTCCTTTACTTTTTACTTTTTTCCAAAAATTCCCTTATCTGCAAATTCATTTATGGTTTCCTTATTAAAGCCTGCTTCCTTTAATATTTCCTCCGAGTGGTAACCCGTTTGTACACCTGTAAATCGGTACTGAGCAGGCTGAGTTGAAAATTTAATTGGAAACGCGATCTGTTTTTGGCTCTCTCCATCTGTTTTAGGAACCGAAACGACCAGTTCCCTAGCCTTAACGTGCGGATGTTCAACTGATTCTGAAAAATGAAGTACAGGTTCGACACAGCCGTCAAAATCATCACCAAGCAGATCTAACCATTCGTTAAATGTTTTCTCTTTGAAGGTTTTAATAAGTATCTGTTTAAAAGCTTGCTGATCGTCTTTTCGCTCGCTGCTGCTTAAGGTTATCAAGTTAGGATCGCCGATCAGATTACATAATTTTGCTTGAAATTGTGGTTCGAGACTGCCAACTGAGAAATAACGATGATCTTTCGTTTCATAATAATCATAGAAATGACCGCCATTTAATAATAGTGACTCAGGTTCCGGTTCCATGCCACCAACCAAATAACCTGAACCAAACAGTGCATTTAAGGAAAATACCGAGTCCGTTATGCTAACATCAATATATTGCCCTTCCCCGGTCTGACCCCGATGGTACACCGCCGCCAAAATAGCTATTACCGCTGGCATGGAGCCCCCTGCGAGATCGGCAACCTGAATCCCTGCAGGAACCGGTGCTTGACCTTTCCGGGAAGAATAACTTGCAGCACCGGCTAGTGACAAATAATTAATATCATGACCCGCCCGGTGCCGAAGCGGGCCGATTTGACCGTATCCCGTAATCGAGCAAAAGATAATTTTGGGATTGATTTGTTTTAATGTTTCATACCCAATTCCCAGTCGATCCATGACACCCGGTCTGAATTGCTCAATTACAATATCGTATTCCTGAATTAATTGGTATACGACCTCTTTTGCCTCATCTTTTTTTAAGTCTAAAGCTAAAGACCGTTTGGAACGATTTAAATGGGCAAATGCAGCTGACACCTCACCATCCATGGGTGGAAGATGCTTTGTTAAATCATCTCGAGTAGGCGATTCTACTTTTATAACCTCTGCTCCCATATCAGCCAGCATCATCGTTGCAAATGGTCCAGGAAGGAGTGTTGTGAAATCCAAAATCTTTAAACCTGTTAAAATCCCCACTTCGTTTCTCCTCCAAATCTATTTTCCTAGAATATCTTTACTAATGATTTCCTTCATTATTTCGGAGGTTCCCCCATAAATCCGTTGAACCCTTGCATCGGTATACGCCCTTGAGATTGGGTACTCTTCCATATAACCGTATCCGCCAAAAAGCTGCAGACAGCCATCAATAACTCTTCCTTCTTCCTTGCGCTTCAGTAGCAGATAATTTAGCAATACTCGCATTAAGATTTATTAACAGAATATTTTTAATTGTAAATTATATTAACATATGTGTAAACACTTATGTCTTTAAGGAGGAGTTTTCGTGTCTATTTCTGATTTCATGAATACAGATTTTATCTGTTGTTAAGAAGCTTAGATTGCCGTATATCCTCCGTCAACATGCAAAACGGTTCCTGTAATAAAAGAAGCTTTCTCACTTACAAGAAAAAGAATGGCATCGGCGATTTCCGAAGGTTCAGCCAATCTGCCAATTGGATGTTTTTCAATCATTTGATGAGTTATTTCAGGTGGAAGTTTCTCCAATAGTGACGTGTTTACATATCCCGGAGAAACACAATTGATTCGAATGCCTTTAGGTGCATACGTTATAGCTTGAGATCGGGAAAAATTGACCACTGCAGCCTTTGAGGCAGAATATGCTGTACTATTAATTTGGCCTACATGAGCTAATACTGAACCCATATTTACAATGACCCCAGAGCCATTTTTCAACATTTGAATAATGGCATATTTATTTGACAAAACCACCCCAGTTAAATCAATATCTATCACTCTTTGCCAATCCTGTAGATCTAATTCATGGACTGGCCCTTTTTTCTCAGGAATCCCAGCATTTGCAACTAAAATATCAAGTTTCCCGTATGTTTTAACTGCAGTTTCCATTAAAGTTTGAACATCCTGTTCTTTCGTCACATCACAATGAACAAAAATTGCTTCACCGCCTTTGTGTCTAATTTTCGCTACTACGGACTCAGCTGATGATGAAATGTCCCCAATAACGATCTTGCTTCCTTCTCTGGCAAATAGTTCCGCAGCAGATTCTCCAATTCCGGAACCGCCACCAGTTATTACGGCAACCTTATTTAAAAGTAACATTTTACACACCTCAAGAAATTAAAATATTGTTTAAAAAAAGTCCTACTGATGAAAATCAGCAAGACTTATAGAGAGTTCTATTCTTATGATCTAAACTTACGAAAATCGGGAGCCCGCTTTTCGATAAAGGCGTTTTTCCCCTCAAGTGCTTCATTTGTATCGTAGTACATTGCTAAACTGCCGAGTGCCATTTTATTGATTCCGGAAATATTTTCGCTATCGGCATTGAAGGAGTATTTCAACATTTTTAAAGCTGTAGGGCTTTTTTCTAGAATTTGTCTACACCAATCTTCAACCGCCTCCATTAATTGCTCATGGGGAACTACTTTGTTTACCAGCCCCATTTGCAATGCCTCTTCGGCGGAATATTTGAGGCAAAGGTACCAGATTTCCCGTGCTTTTTTCTCACCGACAATTCGAGCTAGATAGGCAGAACCATATCCGGCATCAAAACTACCAACCCTAGGACCTGCCTGACCGAAAATGGCTTTATCAGATGCAATCGTTAAATCACAAATGACCTGAAGAACATGACCGCCGCCAATTGCATATCCATTTACAGCGGCAATCACTGGTTTTGGAATATTACGCATCACATAATGAAGGGTCTCCATTTCCAGGCCCATTCCACCAGTTAGCCCACCTGGTTTGCCGCTATATCCACCAGCGCCCCGGTCACTTTGATCGCCACCTGTACAAAATGCTTTGTCACCGGCACCTGTTAAGACCACAACGCCGATTTCATTATCATCCCAGGCATCGCGAAACGCCCAAATTAATTCTTGAACGGTCTGAGCCCGAAAGGCGTTGTAAACCCTTGGTCTGTTCATGGTAATTTTTGCAATTCCCTCTTTTTTCTCATATAAAATATCTGTTAATTCCATTTTATTTACCTCCTTATTGTGTAACCTTCATGAATAAACGTTCGTTCGTTACATTCTTAAAATATTATTGTAATATTTAGATAATTATTTTGAGATAATACCGAGATCCTTTTCTACCATCTCTCGCAGTTTATATTTTTGAATTTTTCCAGACGATGTCCTTGGCAGATCCGAAACCAGCCGAAGTTTCTCAGGATATTTATATTTTGCAATATTTTGCTGCGATAAAAATTCAATCATTTCAGCAAATGTTAATTTCTCACCTTCAACTGGAACGACAAGTGCCCATGCTTTTTCACCCATCCGTTCATCAGGGACCCCAATAATGGCGACCTGCTGAACTTTTGGATGCCTATAAAGGATTTCCTCAACCTCACCCGGACTTATATTCTGTCCTCCCCGGATAATGATATCCTTTTTACGCCCGACCACTCGAATGTATTGTTCCGGCAGTAATACACATAAATCGCCACTATAATACCAGCCATCATGATCCAGATACTTTTGTGTCAGCTCCGGTTGTTTCAAATATCCTAAAAAGACATTGGGGCCCCTTGAAGCCTCTTCTCCGATTTCACCATCCGGAAGTTCTTCATGGTTATTATCAACAATCTTAACGTCTATGCCCGGTACCGGTTTCCCATCGCTTGATAAAATGAGTTCGTCGGAATCGTCTAGGCGACTGACCGTATGGGGCGGACTTTCGCTCGAGCCATAAACAGCCAGTACCTTAAATCCAATTTTATTCGCTTCGTTCACAAGATGCCTTGGGATTGGTGCACCGCCACAAAGGAAAAACCTGAAATGATCCAAATTAATTTTACCTTCTTGTCTTGTAATTTCAATGAGCAAATCATGAAGGAACGGTGTAGCTCCCATGGAAAATGTACATTTTTCCTCCGTGATCATCTTCAATGCTTCTTTGGCAACGAAGTGTTCCATTAAAACACTCTTAGCTCCAATCGTCAAAGGCAGGTTCATCCCGTAGAGAAATCCGGTTGCATGGGACACAGGAGACGGCATGAAAACGGTATCATCTTTGGTGATAAATAAAGTTTCAATCATCGACTTCACGACAAAAAGAATTGTGTTATGGGTATGTACTACCCCTTTAGGCATGGACTCGGTCCCTGATGTAAATAAGACAACTAATAGATCATCAGATTTAACCTCTTGATCGTCCTGCCCAATTTCAGTTGGCAGATACGTTTGCAGCTCCTCGAAGTATATAAATGCATCCGATTCTTCATTATTGAGATCCCCTCTAACAACAATTACGTGGGAGATGGGATGATCCCTTTGAACATTCTTCACAAGGTTCATATAGTTGAAATTTCGATAAAGTTCTGGAATAAACAATACTTTTGACTCACATAAAGAGATAATATATTTTAGTTCCTGCAATCTAGCAGTAATTGGTATTGGATTATAAATAGCGCCAATTTTTGCACAGGCTAGGTAGATGATTACATTTTCAACCCAGTTTGGTAATTGAACGGAAATAAAATCTCCTTTTTTAACTTGAAGCTGTTTTAGGCCATTTACTGTCTTGTTAACTTCCACTAGTAGCTGTTTATAGGTTAATTTTCTCGTATTATCTACAGATGCAATTTGGTCAGGAAACTTGTTAACAGCCTCAAAGAAATGGTCAAAAACGGTAGATGTTGACCAATAGCCCTTGTCATAATATTCCTGTTTCAGTTTTTCATTAATAAATAGTGGTGGCACTAAACCTTCCCTCCTCGACCAATTACACTATAATCTTTCGATGATCGTTGCTGTTGCCATGCCGCCGGCACAGCACATGACTTGTAAACCAAATTGTTCATTCTTATCCTCTAACTCATGCAAGAGGGTTGTCATAATCCGTGCTCCGCTTGCGCCTGTTGGATGTCCTAAAGCAATGGCACCACCGCGGGGGTTTACCTTGTAATAATCTGGATTGATTTCCTTCATCCAAGCCAGCACAACGGAAGCAAAGGCTTCGTTACACTCAAAAACGCCGATATCGCCTGCCTGCAGCCGTGATTTCTCCAAGATTCGTTTCGTTGCCGGAATAATACCTGTTAACATCAGAGTTGGATCGGAGCCAACGACTTCTCTGGCGATAATTCTCGCCCTTGGCTTCACTCCCAATTCCTCCGTCTTTTGCCTCGACATCACCAGAATAGCGGCTGCACCATCACTAATTTGACTGGCGTTACCAGCGGTCACCACACCATTCTCTTGAAAAATGGTTTTTAATCCGGCCAGTTTGTCCAGCGATGTGTCCGGCCGAATCCCTTCATCCTCTGATACTAGTATTCTTTCTCCGTTATTTGTCGTTTGAAAAGGAACAATTTCTCTGTTAAACTCTCCATTTTTTCTGGCCATATCGGCTAACAGGTGGCTTCTTAGCGAAAATTCATCCAGTTCGCTCCGTGTTAATCCCCATTTTTCCGCAATTCGTTCCGCAGAGTTCCCTTGTGGAATGATTTCATACAATTCAAGAAGCTCTTCAGGACTTTCTACCCGGTCAAGCCCCATCGGGTGACGTGTCATGTTCTCTACCCCTGCGGCAATCACAACCTGATGATCCCCTGCAAGGATGGCCTGTGCAGCCATATGCACGGCTTGCTGGGAGGAACCACATTTACGGTTGATGGAAATGGCAGGGACCTCTTGTGGGAGCCCTGACATTAATCCGGCAATTCTGGCAATATTATTTCCCTGTTCCTGTGTTTGCGTGACACAGCCAACAATAATATCTTCCACAAAATTCCCGTCAATTCCTGCTCTGTCGATAACTTCTTTTAACACCGTGCTTAACATTAACTCTGGTCTTGTTTCACTATAAATACCATTCCTTCTTCCGACCGGAAGACGAACAGCCTCGACAATGACTGCTTCACGATTGTTCATGGTCTTCCCCCTGACCTCATTTTTCACTAAATTATTCTTATGAAGAGCTAGGAATAAGTGTAAAAGCCCTTCCCAGATTTACGACCCAACTCTCCTTTTTTCAGCTTTTCAACCACTGTTTTGGAAGGTTTGCTGCTCTCATCTCCTGTTTCCAGATATCGAAATTGGCGGACATTATAATGGACATCCAATCCGGTTAAATCGATTAAGGCAAACGGTCCAATCGGGTGATTCAAACCTTTCGTGCAGGCTAAATCAATATCTTCAAATGATGCAACGCCATTTTCATATAGTTCAATGGCCTCTTTCATGATTTTGTCGAGGATGCGGTTCATGACAAAACCGGAAATCTCTTTTTTAAGTAAAATCGGGACTTTGTTAAAGCTTTTTGCCAAATTGATGGTCATCTGTGCTGTTTCATCAGACGTCAACGGATTCTTCACAACCTCTACCAGTTCCATGACTAATGCGGGATTGGAGAAGTGCATATTGCAAACCCGCTCCGGGCGGTTTGTTGCATCTGCCAATTTGGAACTGACGATCGTGGAGCTGTTCGTGGTGAAAATGGCTTGAGGCGGTGCAAGCTGATCCATTTCCGTAAATAACTGCCGTTTGGCCTCCAGTTTTTCGACAATTGCTTCAATGACAAAATCTGTTTCTTCTACAGCAAGCCCAAGTGAAGTAGTTATACTTAAATTCTCAAAGGCAATAGCAACTGCTTCCTCTGATAACCTGCCTTTTTTGACACGCCGCTCCATTTGCTGATTTAAATTATTTAAAGCCTGTTTAAGATTTTCTTCACTTACATCTTGGAGGATCGTTCGATAACCAGCAAGTGCGGAAACCATGGCAATTTGCGAACCCATTACCCCCGCACCAACGACGGTAATTTGTTTTACTTTTTCTACTCCCATATTTCACAACCCTTTATCTGCTTAATTATTGTAAAAATACTTTTTCCGGATCAAGTGCTCTTAACCATTCAAGTTCCAGCCGTGAAGGTTCAGACATGACTACTGCATGATCAAGGACCGGTATCTCCCATGGAAGAAGTTCACCAAGCATTTCTCTATATTGTGATGCATCGGTTCCACCCGGGATCCAATGGCTGACCGAAAAGGATTCATCCGAATTCTTTCTTGTTAAAACTGCGAGATTAGTAAAGATAGTGCTTACTTTTTCGCCTGTTGAGGTGACATATGGAACTTTGTTAATAAATTTCCTGCTGTCCCCGTTCATCATCACTGCAACATCTGAGGCAACCGAGGCAATGTCATTGGCACCTCCTGAACCAGTTAGGTAGACATTTTTCTCGGGAATCTTCGTCGAATTCAGATTTCCTTGTGAATCGATTTGTGCTGCGGAGAGGATTGCGAGACAAGGGCTAGATGGGTCCCCGACAAATTGACCAAGAATTTCGACAAAGCTGCTTTGTTTCATGTTGGTGAAAAGGTTTCCAAAATTAAAGATATACGGGTCACCATTTACCGGTTCATAGCCATAATAGCCGGTTTCTGTCATCAATTGAATCGGGATTCCTTCTGCCTTTAACCGCTTATAAACGAGCCAAGCAGTTAAATGGGATACGCCGATTCCGGCGAGAATGGTTTTAATATTTTGGCTTTTTATCTTCTCTGCGATTATCCGGCTGGCTGAAACAATTAGCTTCTCAGTCGATGTAGGTGATGAATCACAATCAATCTGGTGATTTTTCAGGCTGCCTGCAGTAAAATTTGACTTTAGTTTAGCTATCCGTTCCGTACCCAATTTTTCAAGAAAGGCTTCGTGGCCCTTATCCAAGTCCCATTGCTCCATAAACTCCATAATATCCAACCCACCTTTGATAGCTTCGCTGAAACTTACCCTGAAGGCATAATCCTCGGTATAGGCAGCATCGCTGTAGCCGATTGGCGAGACACCGTAGGGATGTGCACTTAATGGAACTTCTACAACATAATCCACCTTATGCGCTGGAATTTTTACCAAATGGGATAATGGCTGAATCGCCGCTTTATCCACTATCTTTTCCACGACTACGACAACTTTTTTAGCAGCGAAAACACCCCAGAGATCTTCCCCATATGGCGGTGTGATAACGGTATTGCCATCCTCATCAGCGACACTTCCATGTACCACCGTCACATCCGGGATGAGGCGGCGAATCATCACGGTCTCATTTTCACCAATTGGATCTTTAACTGTGAACGCCTTTCCGGAATCTACATGTTCCTCCAAAATGGAACTGTTAACGAGGGAACGGGTTGGGATAAAATCCAATCTATAAGCCGATGCCATCAATCGCTGCGGAATCGTTAAGTTGGTCCAATATTCGATCTCAAGCTTTCCTTCACGAGCCAATTTTGAAATCAATCGGTTTGGGCTTGGTGACGGATAGGTCTCACCAAAAAAGGCACCCTCCAATTTTTTTACATGTCCTGCCCAAATCAGGGCAATCGCATATTCCAGCATCCCTGTACCCACCAGGTGCAGCTGGAGTTTTGTATGAGAGAATTGGCGAATTATTTCCCATGCAAATGCCATTGGCCGATTATGGGTAAAACTAAAATGAAGAGTACTGTTCGGGTGAATGACTTGTTTCACACATTCCTCAAGGCAAATAACTTTTGACAACTTTTTTCTCTCCTTTTACCCTCTCATTAAGTTGCTGCCAATTATCATCCGCTGTACCTGGTTGCTACCGTCAAGAATTTGGAATACCTTTGCATCCCTCATTAATCGCTCTACCGGATATTCCCGGATGTACCCGTAACCGCCAAAGATTTGCACGGCATCGGTTGTCACTTTCATTGCCATATCAGTGGCAAAGCACTTTGACATTGAGACCATGGCCATCGTTTCATAAGAACATTTTGGTGCTTCCAGATCAACACGGCGGTTTGTCTCGCGGACAAGACAGCGGGCTGCTTCCAGCTGCATCGCGCAATCTGCCAGCATAAATCGCAATGCCTGGAAATCGCCAAGCCGCTTATTAAATTGCTTGCGTTCTTTTGCATAAGCAACAGCATGATCCAATGCAGATTGGGCAATTCCAAGCGCGATGGAGGCGGCTCCCCATGAACGCATCGCATTTCCCAGTTCGGCGAGAATTTGCCAGCCTTGGCCGATTTCTCCGATTAAGGCGTCATCGTCAACCAAGCAATCCTCCAAAATGATATCCCCTGTCATGCTGCCATGAAGACCCATTTTATCTTCGATTTTCCCATACTTAAGGCCTGGGCTGTCTTTATGAACAAGGAAGGCCGACATTTCGTCCGGATTTGTTTTCGCAAATACAAGGTAATATTCCGCCACCTGCGCCAGCGTAACAAAGATTTTTGTTCCGTTTAAAATATAGCCGCCATTCGGATTTTTCTTCGCAGAGGTGCTTAGAGAACGGGCATCAGAACCGGCATGCGGTTCGGTGATACAAATGGCGCAAAGCTTGTGGCCGGATGTCATTGTTTTAAAGAACTTTTCCTTTTGTTCTTCTCGGGCAACCATTGAAACCATCCGAATGACCGTATGGGTGGACAGCATCGTTGTTCCCATCATCGTCAAACCTCTGCTCAGTTCCTCAATCACCTTGGATAAAAGGGCAGAATTGGCATTTATACCGCCATATTCCTCTGGTAAAGACATCGTCAACAGTCCGTTTTCTCCTAATATTTGCACTAAGTCGTGGGGAAATTGATCGGTTTTATCCACTTCAGCCGCCCGCGGAATAATTTTTTCTTCCGTAATTCTTTTTACCACTTCCAGAATATCCTGTTCGAGTGTTTGTTCTGCGATCATATCATCATACTCCTTCTCACCATTTTTATTAGGCAAAAATCAAACTTTATCATTTTCCGACAGAAGACTCTACCTGATTGATGTTACGGGCGAAGCACAACCATTCAGGTGGAGATGAATGTCGGTTGGCGGTAGCCAAAACATTTGTTCTGTGGTAAGATATTCTTATACGTGTTCCTTGAAAACTGGATATATAAGGTTGTGACAAGAAAAAAGCTTTGTCACGTAAAATATCCAAGCACAAACTTGCTAACACGTAACGCTGTTGCTTAGCGCATAGCTTAGTGGGTGCGTCAACCATCCGTGTGTACTCGACACTTTCGTGTCGGGGCTTGCATGGCTCTTTTTCAAGGGTGATGTAAGCGGTACGTAAGTACCGACCAAAAACAGTGATTTGAGAATGCTACTCAGAGCGTCACTCGTCTTTCAGACGAAAAGACCTGAGCTGGCTCACTCAAGCCCCCTCTGAAAAGGTTTATCTCAGTGGGGGTTCGTTGACTAATCTACCATTGTCAGTCCGCCGCTGACACTTAGTACCTGCCCAGTGATGTAATTCGCTCTTTCAGAGGCAAAAAATCCAACACCATAGGCAATATCTTCAGGCTGCGCCACTCGTCTTAATGGAATGGCTCGAATAAGTGCTTCCTTGTTTTTATCTGGCTGCGAGGCAAATAACGGCGTATCAGTTGGACCGGGACAAACGACATTGACAGTAATTTTATTTCGTGCCATTTCACGGGCAAGCGATTTTGAAAAAGCAATAACCCCGCCTTTTGTACCAGCATAAACGGTTTCACCGAGGCTGCCGACACGGCCAGCATCACTGGCAATATTAATAATTCTTCCTGATTGTCTTTCAATCATTTTCGGCAGTACAGCACGGGATCCGTATATAGTTGAACGGAAATTCAAGTCGATCACCTTTTCCCAATACTCAACCGAGTTTTTCATAAACGGCTCAATAATGTCCCAGCCGACTGTATTGACTAACACTTCAATCGGCCCCAATTCTGATTCGATTTTTTCAACGACCGTATTGAAGGAATCCAGACTGGTAACATTTACTTCAAAAGATTTGGCTTCTAAGCCATTGGCTGTTAATTCCCCTGCCGTTGTTTCTCCTGTCACTGTATTAATGTCACAAACGGCAACGGCATAGCCCTTCGAAGCCATTTCTTTGGCAACCGCTTTGCCAATTCCTTGTCCTGCACCAGTAACCATTGCTACTTTACTCATACCAAACACTCCCTTTTTTAGCTTGAAATGAACGTTCATTCGTCTAAATTCACAAAAAGAAAACCCATCAAAAACTTCTATTTCCCGGCGAAGACAGGTTCATTTTTACCGAGGAAGGCTTGAAATCCGATTTTTGCATCGTTAGAGGTAAATGCTTTTGCGGTTTCCAGCAAATCCATTTCCAATCCCGTGCCAAGCGTGCTTTGCCCTGCACTTTGAATGCAGCGTTTGATGCCGGCTAAGGCGATGGGTGCTTGCTTGGCAAGCCCACCCGCCAACTCATACACTTCATTCAAGCCGTTTTCAGCTGCTACCACAGTGCTGACAATTCCATATTTATAGGCATCTTCCGCCGTTAAAGATTTGCCGAAATAAACCAGCTCTTTCGTTTTTGTCTCGCCAATTAAACGTGTTAAACGGTGCGTGCCTCCTGCGCCAGGATTCATCCCCAGGCGGATTTCCGGTAGTCCAATTTTTGCCTTTCCACTCACCATCACCCTAAAGTCACAGGCTAACGCCAATTCCAATCCACCGCCCATGGCGTGGCCATTTATGTAGGCAATCGTTGGTTTTGGCAGGTTTTCCAGAATATTTAATGTGTCTTGCAGTTTTTTTACATAGTTTAGCATTCTGCCAGTTTCCTGATTTTGCTGGAGGGTCTCCATCATTTTGATATCAGCACCGGCAACAAAAACCTTTAATCCACTGCGGAGAATGACCACGCGTACATCCTGATCATGTTCAATTTTTCTGAAAACCTCTCCCAACTCCACGACTAATTCTTCATTTAATGCGTTAACCGGTTCCCTCTCCACGATGACCTCGCATATTTTGCCCAATTTGTTGAGCCGAACAAACTCCATCTTCTCTCCACCTTTCGAATATTTTACGAATGAACGACCGTTCGTTTAAATTTTATATTAGCATTAATTTTCTAAATATTCAATATCTTACTTTAAAAACTTTCGTATCAAATTCCGCCTGATAATTCAACTAAACCATCAAGTAAAATATGGGTACAGTAGGGCAATAATCGTTCCGACATTACTAAATAAAAAGGCAAACTGCATACTGTTCCAGCGTAGAACCGGTAAACAAACTAAACATCAACAGTACCAAATTGTTTCTGAACCTTTCCGGCAAACTCTTCAATCGCTTCGATTCTTCTTAAATCTAATTGAAAAGGATAAACTTGCGTGCTCCCAAATTCTTCGACCAACGCATCAATATTGCCAGCATTATTGTGTACAGGTAAAATAACAGTTGCGCCTTCCCCAAGAAACGCACGGGCAATTGCTAATCCTATACCGCCATTCGCGCCGGTAATAATAATTTTTCTATATAACCATTCCTGGTTCAATCAAGCCTTCCCCTCGCTTTCTGTATGTTTCTAGAATACTAGAATTGAACAAAAATCATTTATTGATTGGGATAAATCATTTTTTGTGTGACGCCGCTCTTACTACTACTATCTTCGATTACTTCCCCAATAAAGTTGGGAACCTGTAATTGATGGTCTTTTGGATTTAAGGTAACCTTACCTAAAATGGAGTCATAGCTAATGCCCTCCATTGCTTTAATCACCTTATCCGTTTCTGCTGAATCAGCCTTTTTGATTCCCTCAAATAATAATTGCGCCCCCATATAAGCGGAACCGTGATAAACGGTTGGTTTTTTATTGTTCTTTTTCTCAAAATTAGCAACAAACTCTTTATTTAAAGGAAAGTCAACTGAATTATGGTAATTGGAAACTCCAATTACTCCAAGTCCATCTTTGCCAATCGCATCAACAACAGTATCCGTTAAAAATGTAACCGTCTTTACCTTATCTGTTAAACCAAAACTTTTTGCCTGTTTTAGGAAGTTAATCCCATCACTTCCGGATAATGCAACCCAAATTCCATCCGGATTAGCAGATAGGATGTTCGTAATCTGCGAGGAATAATCCGTAGTTCCGAGTGGCGTATAAGCTTCTCCAATTACTTTATCACCATTTTCCTTGGCAATTTTCTTAAATCCTTCAGAAGAGCTGTGTCCCCATTCATAATCAGCACCAATCAAAAACCAAGAATTTCCTTTTAATTCTTTTCCATAGTACTCTGCGATAAGCTCCATATCCAGTAAATCATTGTGATTAGCACGAAAAATATTTTTATTCAAGTTGGTAGTCGTTAATTTTGGTGTTTTATTAACGGTAGAAATGTAGATTGAATTCCATTCAGGCATTTTAGCCCCAATCGCCAATCCAACCGCACTTGATACCGAGCCCAAAATAAAATTTGTCTTATCTTTTGTTACAAGTTTTTCTGCCTTTCTTAATCCAACATCAGGCTTTCCTTCATCATCTTCTTGGAGAACCTCTACTTTTTTTCCTAAAATACCGCCATTAGCATTAATCTCTTCAGCAGCAAATTTAATTCCTTCCACCACCTCTGTACCTATCACCGCATAGGGACCGCTCAAACTTGTAACGATGCCCACCTTAATTGTGTCTTTTCCTCCGCTTGATGCGGCCGAACCACCCGTTTTTTCCTTACCGGAACAAGCTGTTAAGAAGAGCATCATAAAAATAAGTAACACCGAAATTGAAAAGCTTATTTTCTTCATTTCCCACAAGCACCCCTTTTCTAATTATTGAACTCCCAAATACTTAATCAAAATATCGGGACTATCGAATAATTGATCCGATGAGCCCTCAAAACAAACTTCCCCTTTGCTGATTAGATAATGCCTGGTAGCTAATACCTTAGATATTCGAAGACTCTGCTCGGCAATAATGATAGTCATCCCTTCCTCTTTCAACTTTGCTATCCCTTTTTTCAATTCATTCACGATGACTGGAGCCAATCCTTCACATGGTTCATCCAAGAGAATTAATTTTGGATTTGACATGATGCTGCGAGCAATGGCAAGCATTTGTTGTTCACCGCCGCTCAAGAGAGTTCCCATTCTGTTTTGCTTTTCCTTTAGAACAGGGAAAAGCTCATACACCCTCTCTAAATTCCACACTCCTTTCCTTGATACACCGACTAAAAGATTTTCTTTAACGGTTAAATTGGAGAAAATCCGACGTTCTTCAGGTACAAGGCCGATTCCTTTTCTGGCAATTTTACTAGTAGGAAGATTGGTAAGCTTTTCACCATCAAAAATAACATCACCTTTTACCGTTAACATCCCCATAATACTTTTAAGCGTAGTGGATTTTCCTACCCCATTTCGTCCCAGTAGACTTATAATTTCTCCTTCCTTAATCGATAGATTAAAATCATGCAGCGCATGGGCAGCACCGTAATAAGAATTGACATTCTCCATTTGTAGAAGACTCATTTGAACACCTCCCTTACTCTGTTCCTAAATATATTTCCTGAACTTTCGGATTGGTTCTAATATTTTCAGGTGTGTCTTCTACAAATACCTGACCATAATGAAGAACGGTAATTAAATTTGAGATACGAAACACAATGTCCATATCATGCTCGACAAATATGATGGTAAGATGATGGTTCCTAGCGATTCGTTGAATCATATCGGCAATCCATTTACTTTCCTCCACTGAAAGACCAGCAGTTGGCTCGTCCAGAAGCAAGAGTTTCGGGCTTTTTGCTAGCACCAAGGCGATTTCCACCTGTCTTTGCTGGGCATAGGATAGCTCATTTACATCGCGGAAAGCAACGTCTGTTAAATTGCATTCCTTAATTAGCTGAAATGTTTCCTCATGAATGCCTTGATCTGATGCAATTGATCTCCAGATGTTGTACCGATTCTTTCCCATTCCTTGAACCGCAAGGCGGATATTTTCATAGACAGTAAATGCCGGAAATATATTCGTAATTTGAAACGACCTCGAAATTCCCATCTGTCTTTTCCTATATGGGGCCAGACTTGTCACATCTTTTCCTTGAAAGAAGAGTTTCCCTTTTTGCGGAAAATTCCTCCCGGAAATAATATTCAATAAGGTAGACTTACCTGCACCATTCGGTCCGATAATGGCTCTTATTTCTCCTTCATTAATTTTCAGATTAATATTCTGTAGTATTGGTGCAATTCCATACGAGAAAAAAGCATTTTTTATCTCCAAGCAATAGCTGCCGGTTACGTTTTCCTTTACCGCTTCCATGCCCAACCAAATACCCCCTTAGGTAAATAAAGTACTACGATAATAAATGCAAGTCCGACAAATGCCATCCAATTCTCCGTAATGGAACTGGCCCAATCTTGAAATAATATAAATGTAAGTGCCCCTAATAATGGCCCTAGAAGCGTTCCCATTCCTCCCAGGAGAGTCATCATTAAGACGTTCCCAGAAAAACTCCAATGTAAATAATCCGGGGCGACAAAAGATTTTAAAAAGAGAAAACAGATTCCAGCAATGGAAGCATAAAAGGCACTAATTACAAAAATTTGCAGTTTAATCCGAGTATGATTGAATCCTAAAAATTTCGTCCGTTCTTCATTCCCTTTAATGGCCAGTAACGAATGACCTAATGGTGCTTTGACCAAGCGATTCATACTCCAAAACGATAATAGTAATAAAATAGAAGTGAATATTAATAATACTTGAGGATCATTTAATGAAAGTTCAACTGAACCTAAATTGATGGAGAAGTTATTCATGATCGTAAATCCATCCAAACCATTTGTGAGACTTCTCCAATTGGTTGTAACCGTCCATAATAATTGGCCGAACGCCAACGTCAACATCGAAAACTGGATTCCATTAAATTTCACGCAAAATACACCAATAATCAGAGCAGCCAGGGATGTAAACAGAATAGTGAATAGGATACTTGGCAAAAGCGCCCATTCCAGTTTGGTAATCAATAAACCTAAAGTATAGCTACTTAGGCCAAAAAAAGCAGCATGACCAAAGCTAATTAAACCTGTATAACCAATTAATAAATCGAGGCTCATCGCCAGTAGGCCAAAAATCATCATCTCAATGACTAATCGCTGGTAATAGGGAGTAAAAACCGTCATGGAGAGAATAACCAGGAGGATAACACCAAGGTAAACAAACAAGTTTAACCCCAGCCTTGATTTTTTTCTTTCCGAAACCGGATTAACTTTTAAGACCGACTCAATTATTTTTTCCATTCACTCATCCCTCCTTCGATACTATTTGGGTATTGATTTTTCTTTTTTGCTTTTTGCGCTGTAATACAGCTGATATTCCTTCCCGATTGGTAATTAATACGATAATCATAAGCAAGTAAACAAAAACAGTGGCAAATTGCGGGATGAATATACTGCCAAGCGATTCAACAAATCCGACAACAATTGCGCTTAGGACGGCACCGGAGAAGTTCCCCATTCCACCGATTACTATGACGATAAACGCACTAATGATAATGGTGCTTCCCATATTAGGTGAGAGGGAAAGAAAAGGTCCTGAAACGATCCCTGCTATTGCAGCCAAAGCACAGCCGCTGGCAAACACAAGCATTCCTAAAAACATCGTATTTAATCCCAAGGCCGATGCCATTCCGCTATCTTCCATGCCTGCTCTAATTCTAATTCCTATCCTTGTTCTATAGAGGATAAAGTAGATCAATCCACAAACTACTATAGAAAAAACGATAACGAACACCCGATACAATGGATATGGCTGCCCCGCAACATGAATGATTCCTTGTAACGACTCTGGTGCAGCGAACGTATAGTTACTTGTTCCCCAAATCATCCGAACAATATTTTCCATTAGTAATGCTAATCCAAAAGTAAGCAAAATAGAGTGTAGTGGATCTCGCTTGGCAATTTTGCTTAACAACAAACGTTCAATAATGACACCCAAGATGCCAACAAGAATTGGTACAATAATTAAAGCAATCCAAAAGTTTTCGAAAGTACCAATTAATGAAAGCGCCAAATATGCACCCAACATGTAAATAGCACCATGGGCAAAATTAATGACACCCATAAAGCCAAAAATTAATGACAGCCCAGAGGCAGTTAATGCATATAACATCCCTAATGCCAAACCATTAAGGATATGTATAAACACGATCATGCAATCACCTTCCTAAAAAAGTACGGAACATGAGAATAAAATACTAGTCCGTAAACTGACTTATTTCATTCGGAACACTAATAATTAGAATGAACGTCCGTTCGTTTATTGCTTATCATTTTCCCTTCATTTTTGATAAACACCATAGTTTGTTTTTTATTACTTGTTCTTATTACAAATTATTTTTATTGATTATTATTCATGTGTTACCGCTTACAAATTACAATGTTTTACATCCCCCCTGATCTGTATAATTGAAGCCGAATGAACGACCGTTCTTTCATAATGCCATATTAGCATTTGTTTTCATAAAATTCAATATATTTTGTTTTTTAATTTTCTCGAAAAAATAAGAGGGCCTCTGCCCCCTTTCTGTTCTGTTATTCCGTTTTTAATACCATTTCTAGAATATGTTTCGTCTGCTGATCAATATATTCATCAACTGTAATAATCGATTTGAAGAACCAGCGTTTCAATGCCCACATATGCGCAAACATGATGATGTCATAAGCAACGAGTTGAACGTTGATCGGCTTAAATTGCCCTTGTTCAATGCCTTCGATAAGAATTTCTTCAAAAATTTGATTCGTATTTAATTCTAACTCTTTAATATACTCTCGATATGGAGGAGATAAAGAATTGGTAGATGCATACGCTAGGATAATCTTTTGGTACTCTTTGTCAATAATCCTAACGTACGTTTCAATACCAATTATCAATCTTTCCTTTGGAGGATCGTTTATTTCAATCGAACTACTTAAATTAAATTTATATTTTTTTAAAATATATTCCAAAATAAGGACAAGAATTTCCTCTTTATTTTTAACATATTGATAGATTGATCCAATTCCAATTCCAGAATGTTTGACAATTTGGCGAATGGTTGTAGTATGATACCCTTCTTTACTAAATAATTCAGTAGCAGAATCAATCAGACGCTGATGATTTTTCAATACTAAAGCCTCATCCTCAACTTGAGCATGAATTAACTGTGATTTAAATTGAAAAGGAACTTCACTGTTTCCGTTGTAATTGTTTTGATTACTCATAATATCTCTCCAAGAATGAGTTTTTATATCTGTTGATAAAATGATATCATAATCTTGCCAATTTTTACACTGCTACCAAGTTAAGTTTTCATTTATCTTCTAGTTCCCGTTTGCTTGCACATTTTAAAAAAATGTTAAACAAGCTAGGTCTAAATCTCAGTTTCTCCTAATATTTTATAGAAACAAGTAGATTTATCCTTTTTTATAAACTAAATAGTAAGGAGAGACCCGGGATGGTTGTTGTTCATTTTCTTGAAGATAAGACGGTTGTACTAAGCCAGCTGCGAAAACAAATTCCTACTGTCAATGAAGCTATTAAAATAAAGGGTCGTAGAGGAAAAGTAGAGAGTATTGTCAACGTGAGTGACAAGGTCGTTCAGATTCAAGTCAGCTTTGAAAAAGTAAAGAAGGTACAGCCGGCCTTAAAGGATGTTAAAAAACGCTAATCAGCTGCAGTCCCGTGGTAAGATTCACCACGGGACTGTTTTTTGACGAAACATAAAAAGACCGAATATGGTGATCCATATTCAGCCCCAGGATGCGGCAACGAAATGAAATTTCCGGTGAATTACATCGAGAGATCTTCCAAGTCAAAGCCACGCTCAAAATGATTCATATCGGTTAATTCGATAATATAGTCATAGTTCATGATAGAAAGTTGGATTTTTTCCTTCTCTTCCATTGACAGGTTTTGTTTCTCTAATTTTTTCAATAAACCGAGTTTCGCTGCCTCTAAAATTTCTTTAGTTTCTTGGTAGTTCATCTTCAAAACCCCTCCTTATTTCCTCGCATTACAAAAGACCAAAAATGTAATCGCTTTCTTTTTTTTCTATCTTTATTATAATAAAAAAATGAATTCAGTTTTTATGATAAATATGGTGATTTTGTGAAACAACAAAATTTTCAAATTTCTGTAACAATGGCAAACTAACAAAAAGCGGTTCTCAAGCTGCAACAAAGGCAGCTCAAGAACCGTCTTGATGTTTTATTATTCTGCAGATGGTTTCGCTCTTTTGATAAAGAAGGCAAGGATTAAGGCAACGATGGCAATTCCGGTAGCCACAACAAAGGCGTCGTTAATACCGCTGATGGTTGCTTGTTTTACCGTTTCACCATAAATGGTGGAAGTTGCCAGGATTTGTCCTTGCTGAACAGGAATGCCTGCCGCCGAGGCAATTCCATGGCCTAACTCCGTAAGTTTGTTTGCCAAATATGGGTTAGCACTTGTCACCACGTTTGCAAAATTAGCGGAGTGAAAATCACTGCGATTTGTCATTACGGTGACAAGAAACGCTGTACCAAGGCTTCCGGCAACGGTTCTCGCGGTATTCGATGCGGAAGTTCCATGCCCTGCCAACCGTAGCGGCAGCTGGTTCATGCCCTCTGTTTGCACCGTCATCGATAGGAACGACATCCCAAACATTCGCATGACATACAACAGCATGATATAACCATAGCTCGTGGACATCGTTAGTTTCGTAAATTGCCATGTTGTAATGACTGTGATAATAAGTCCGAAGACCGCCAGCCAGCGAGCCCCGATTTTATCGAACAGCTTGCCGGAAATTGGCATCATCACTGCCATAACAATTGCCCCAGGAAGCATTAATAGGCCGGAATCAAGCGCCGAATAACCACGGATATTTTGCAGATAAATCGGCAGTAAGATCATGGCGGCAAACATCGCCATATTAATCACCATCCCGATGACTGTGGTTAAGGCAAAGATATCGTATTTAAACACGCGTAATTCCAACATCGGCTGATCTGTCGTTAACTCTCGCCAGATAAAACTGATTAAACCAATCACACCGATAAGCAGCGATACTCTGACATCCGTACTATCCCAGCCGTTATTACCCGCTTCACTAAAGCCGTAAAGTAAAAATCCTAATCCAATTGTTGAGAATATAAACCCGGCAGTATCAAATTTGGGCTTCGTAATTTCGATTACATCAACCATCCAAGCAATCGACATGATGATCGACAAGATGCCAAACGGAATAACGATATCAAAAAGTACACGCCAGGAATAATGACCAATAATCCACCCTGATAATGTAGGGCCCAGTGCCGGAGCAAACAGCATCGCAACACCCATAATTCCCATTGCCGCACCGCGCTTATCAGGCGGATAAATTGTTAGGAATACCGTCATCAATAGCGGCATGATAATTCCAGCACCCGCAGCTTGGACGATCCTCCCAAGCATTAACAGCGAAAACGATGTCGATAAGGAACAGATCACGGAACCAACTGTAAATGAAAATATCGCAAAAATGAATAATTTCCTTGTCCCTAGTCTGGCAGTCAAAAAGGCGGTTATCGGGATGACAATGCCGTTGGTCAACATATATCCCGTGGAAAGCCACTGAACGGTGCTGGCAGATACGCCAAAATCATTCATAATATGAGGGATCGCCACGTTCAGCAGAGTTTGATTCAAAATTGCCACAAATGCACCAAGCATCATCGTTGCAATAATCTTCCCTTTCCCACCTTTAATTTCCATTGATTTATTGGGTGGAGACTCCGCATTGCTATCTTGATTTTCTGCTTTTGCTTCATGCTCATTAGGAGAATGATGAATTCCTTGGACGAAATCCTCTTTTTGTTTTACTGGATTCGAAACTTTCTCAGCGGAAGAACTGTGAATCGCTTGTTCCGATGCCATTTCTCGGATAATTAGTTTTTCATCAGGAGAAGTACTGGTTTTTTGATCAATTGTCTGTTCCTGAAAGTTTTGCCTACTGCTTTCCAGCGCAGCTTTTCTACTTTTCTTTTTCTTTATTACCATCAGATTGATGATGATCAAAAGGATAATGGATATGAGGACATAACCTGCGATATATACTGACATATGATCACCTACTTATGAATCCGCACGGTCACATTCATTCCAGGAACTAACCTCTCTCCATAATGATCAATTGAAATTTTCACGGGAATGACCTGCGTTTCTTTCGTGTAATTTCCTGATGCATTATTCTTTGGCAGCAGGGAGAAAGTACCGGCAGTAGCTAATCCGATTTCTTTAACTGTCCCGGTCAGCGTGATGTTTGGAAACGCATCAACATAAATATCAACATCCTGCCCCACTTTTACATCATTAAGATCTGTTTCTTCAATATTTGCTGTCACCCAGAGATGGTCAAGGTCATAACTGACAGCCAGAGGTGATCCGGCAGCAACCATGGTATTCTTTACCGCATTTGCTTGGACAATGGTTCCGTCCGCCGGGGCTTTGATATCCATTTTAACCGTTCCAGTTTCTCCGGCCGTTTCAACAGTGCCAACTGTTTCATTTTTTGAAAAAGTTTTTCCCGTCGCACCATCCCATTTTACAAGCTTCCCGGCGGCAGGAGAAGCAATGCTAACCTGCTGTCCTGAAATTTGTGCGTTATCAGTAGAAATATAGTTTACCGATTGATTGTAATAATAGTAGCCCGTAAAACCTCCGCCAACCAGAGATGATCAAGATAATAATATTAAGTAAAATCATTCTTTTTGCATTCATATAAATTTTTCCTCCTCATTCACTTAAGATGTTTTTAATTTTTTCATGTAACCTCAAAAGATTTTGTATTTCCTCTTCCGGCAACTGCTTGATTTGCTCAAGCTTTTCTACCAGCAAAGATTCCGACGAAAAAACCTCCGCCAATTTTTGTTCGCCTTTTTGCGTTAATCGAATGGTGACTGACCGGCGGTCATGTGGCAGAGCTTCCCGTTCAACCAGACCGTTTTGCACTAACCGACTTACAATTCCGCTAACTGTACTATTCGTCAGTTTAATTTTATCTGCCAATTCCACTAAACCAATGTTCGGATTGGCAGAAATTTTAAAGAGAGTAAAAAGTTGACCAACAGTCAGCCCATTTTTATCCGCATCTTGTTTTGTCACATGAAAAAGAAGCTTATTAATTGCATGAAAGGATTTTAAAATTTCGTTATTAAAGGCTTTCTCCATTAAACTCCCCTCTTTTTTAAGAATGCTTTCCATACGAATATTTCGTACACGAAATAATTTGCGTTTATTATAATTACACACCTCACTATCCTGTGTCAACAATTTTTTTCATTCTTACAATAAAAAATGAATAGGAACATTTTCAAACTCACCAATACCATAATACCCAACATTTTCCGTAAACCTTAGTTGATTTGTATTTAAGCAAATTATTGTTATTTTACAAAAACAAATCCTATTCCTATAGTTTGTGAACATTTTGTGAACGGCTGATTTTTTTATTAAAATTAATACAAAAAGGTAATTGTTTTTGATATATTAATATAGAGTTTTTACTATAAACATAGTGTATACAAAGTAAAAGTATTTAAAGCGAAAGGGGAACTTACATTGAATAAATGGATCCAAACTGCTAAACTTTCTCTCCTCGCCTTTTTGGGCACAGCTCTTTTATCAGGGTGCGATCGAAGTAAATTTATTGTACTTGATCCAAGAGGGCCAGTTGGGAAGCAGGAATATAACTTGATTATTTTATCTGTCATTTTATGCGCGATTATTATCATTCCTGTTATCGGTATTTTCACTTATATTGTCTTGAAATACCGGGATAAACCCAACAACAAGGCCCCTTACCAGCCTGAATGGGATGATAATAAATTTCTAGAGATTATTTGGTGGGGAATTCCAATTATAATTGTCGCTATACTTGGTGTATTTACTGCAAAGACAACAATGAATTTGACAAAACCACCGGTAAAAGACGTTGATCCCATTGTTGTCCAAGTAACTTCATTAGATTGGAAGTGGATGTTTACATATCCCGATAAAAAAATTGCCACTGTCAATTATGCGGAGATTCCAGCAGGTGTACCAGTTCAATTCATCTTAACCTCTGATGCCCCAATGAACTCCTTCTGGGTACCGCAATTGGGCGGACAGGAATACACCATGCCCGGGATGTCGATGGGATTATGGCTGCAAGCTGATAAAGTCGGAGAATACTTTGGCTCCGGCGCCAACTTTACCGGCAAAGGATTTGCTCATATGCAATTTAGGGTTAAAGCAGTCAAGCAAGAAGAGTTCAATAAATGGGCCAAACAGGTTCAGAAAGACTCTCCTGTATTAACAAAAGCTGGATATAAGAAATTGTCCAAGCCTAGTCTTGAAAAAGAATTAAGTTTTTCTTCTTACCCAATAGGTCTGTTTGAAGACATTGTTAATAAAAATGGCGGAATCTATTATGATCACATGAATCATATGGGTGATCACACGACAATGTCCGACATGAATATGAAGAAATAATGTACATCAGGAGGAAAATTATAAATGGATAATTCGCATTTTTTTGTCACAGGTGACCCAATGATTTATGGTGCAGATGTTTCCATTATTTTAGTCAGTCTTGCTATTATCATTTACCTTACCTATTTTAAAAAATGGGGCTGGCTTTGGCGAGAATGGATTACTACTGTTGATCATAAGAAAATCGGTATTATGTATCTCTTATCTTCCCTGCTGATGCTCTTCCGCGGAGGTGTAGATGCTGTTTTAATGCGGATTCAGCTGGCCGTTCCGAATAGCCACTTTTTAGCATCAGAACATTATAATGAAATTTTCACCACTCATGGTACGATCATGATTTTATTTATGGCGATGCCGTTCATGTTTGCTTTATTTAACATGGTCGTTCCGCTGCAAATCGGTGCCAGAGACGTAGCCTATCCGTTTTTAAATGCGGTAAGCTTTTGGTTGTTCTTTCTTGGAGCGATGCTCCTGAATATCTCCTTTGTCATTGGCGGATCGCCAAATGCGGGCTGGCTGTCTTACGCGCCATTATCAGAAAATGACTTCAGTCCCGGACCAGGTCAAAACTTTTGGATTTGGGGCATTCAGATTTCCGGTATTGGCAGTCTGATGACTGGAATTAATTTTGTCGTGACCATCTTAAAAATGCGCACACCAACCATGCGCTTAAGGGATATGCCATTATTTTCCTGGTCTGTCTTAGCTTCATCGATCGCCATTCTTGGGGTGTTCCCAATTTTTACAGCAACTTTAGCGATGCTGACGATTGACCGTCTGCTTGGCGGACACTTCTTTACGATGACCGGCGGCGGTAATCCGATGATGTGGGTAAACTTAATTTGGATGTGGGGACATCCTGAGGTATATATTGTGGTTCTCCCTGCTTTCGGTGTCTTTTCCGAGATTGTTGCAACCTTCTCGAAAAACGCATCTTTGGATATGCCTCGATGGTGTTTTCGATGATTGCAATCAGTATTGTTTCTTACTACACTTGGGTGCACCATTTCTTTACAATGGGTGCCGGGGCAAATGTCAATATCGTTTTTGCCATTTGTACAATGATTATCGCAATCCCAACAGGTGTTAAAGTATTTAACTGGCTGTTTACGATGTACCGGGGCCGGATTCGAATTACTCAGCCAATGTTGTGGTTTATGGCATTTGTTCCGTGTTTTCTAGTCGGCGGTGCCACTGGTGTCATGCTCGCGGCAGCACCAGCAGATTACCAATACCATAACAGCTATTTCTTAATCGCCCACTTCCACCAAGTATTGATCGGCGGCGTTGTCTTTGGTTATCTCGCCGGAATGTATTATTGGTTCCCGAAAATCTTCGGAATTAAACTGAATGAAAGATTAGGAAAATGGGCCTTTTGGACGTGGCAAATTGGTTTCTATGTTTGCTTTATGCCGCAATACGCACTCGGATTCATGGGGATGACCCGTCGGATGTATACGTACAACTCAACCATGGGCTGGGACATGGGCTGGGCGCCGCTCAACATGATCTCAACCGTTGGAGCATTCTTGATGGGGATCGGCTTCATCTTCCAAGTTTGGCAAATTCTTTATAGCATTAAACATGGTGAACGTGACGTAACAGGCGATGCTTGGGATGGCCGTACATTAGAGTGGTCGATTCCGTCTCCACCACCGGTTTACAACTTTGCGATTCTGCCTGTTGTAAAAGGCCGTGATGCATGGTGGTATCAAAAACAAGAAATGCAAAAGGGAAGCTATCAAAAAGAAGCAGTCAAATATGAGCCCATTCATATGCCAAACAATTCCGGCATACCATTTTTGATGGCGGTTTGCTTCTTTATTGCCGGATTTGGTTTTACGTTTGAATGGTGGTGGATGGGTATTGCTGGTTTAATTGGTGTATTTATCACCTTATTCGCACGGTCTTTCCAATACAATACCGATCATTTTATTTCTGTAGAAGAAATCAAAAGAACGGAAAATGCATTAAGGAATCACGGTTCGGTTCATCGGACTGCAAATTAGGAGGCTTTGAGAACATGTCACAAACTATTTCTGCCCATGTTTCTGACCAGAACCACGGTCATGTTGACCAGGAAGGTCTAAAGACATTAGGTTTTTGGATTTTCCTTGTTACTGACTGTCTGTTATTTGCCACTTTTTTCGCTGCCTATGCGGTGCTTCGGACCCACACAGAAGGCGGCTTTTCGGCAAAAGATTTCAATGTACCTAACTTTATAATTGAAACATTTATTCTGTTGACCAGCTCGTTTACAAGCGGTCTGGCAGTCTTATCGATGCATAAAGGGAATAAAAAAGGGCTGATCCGCTGGCTGATCGTCACACTACTTTTAGGCGCGGCGTTTGTTGGGCTGGAAGTGAAGGAATTTGCCGATCTAGCGGCTGAAGGAGCAACCATCTCCCGAAGCGCCTTCCTTACTTCTTTCTTTGCTCTCGTCGGAACACACGGAGCCCACGTCACTTTTGGAATTTTTTGGATGATTGCCATCCTCTTTCAACTATCCAAAAGAGGAATTACTCCAGTGACGACAAGAAAAGTTTCCTTGGTCAGCCTTTATTGGCACTTCCTGGATGCGGTATGGATTTTCATCCTGACAGTTGTTTATTTAATGGGGGTGATGTAACGATGTCGAACCAAGAACATACAGCTTCAATCAAAGCCTATGTGACCGGCTTTATTCTTTCCATCGTGTTGACAGTCATTCCCCTTGTGCTCGTTCTGAATCATATGATGGGAAAAGCCGCCCTGACCGTCAGTATTTTGCTCGCTGCTGTCTTGCAATTTGTCGTTCAGTTGTTCTTCTTTATGCATATTCGCGACGGCGAAGGTCCACGTTACAATGTAATGGCCTTAATTCTGGGGATTATTTTTGTGGTAACAATTGTTGCTGGGGCCATATGGATTATGTCGTTTAACTCCCAGGTTCAATAATTGTACGCCTGTTAGCGAGAATTCATCACATATTTCTTGAAAAAATAAAAAAACTAATCAAAATGATTGCTAGGAGCTTCCCTCTTTACCTCATTTGGCGCTAAGGGAAGTTCTCTATTTTATCACTTGTTACACCGGAATATACGGAAATTTAAAAGAGGATGTTTGTTTATGCGCTATTTTTGGCTTTCATTTACGGCGGCTGCGCTGATATTTTTGGTAAATATTATTGGCTTTATTGATACAATGACAAATTCCGCCATGGGCTGTGGAAGTGGCTACCCCTTATGTAATGGGAAGCTTATTCCGGATTTCACTGACTACCATTCGGTAATTGAATACACCCACCGCATTGTCGTGGTTCTTGCCAGTCTTTTTTTATTTGTCGTGTCGGCGATATCGTGGTTCCGCTATAAATCACAGACGATCAAATGGCTGGTGCTGTTTGCCATTGTCGGAATCCTAGGGGAATCTACGCTTGGTGCGCTAACCGTTATTCTTCCGCTGTCTCCGTTCCTTTTGGCGGCTCATTTAGGGATTGCACTTATCTCTTTCTCGGCATTGGCGAATATCTCCTATGTCATTTATCATCAAGAAAAGAACATTCGCCATCAGGGTCGGCTGCCCACTTCCTTTGCGTATATTTCTTGGTTTGTCTTTTTCTTCCTATACCTGGCCATTTATTTTGGTGGTTATGTTTCAAAAACAGGGTCGGGTGGTGCCTTCCGCGGCTTTCCGATTCCGACGGAGCACTTTTCCGTGGTGGGGAATGCCTTTTGGGTAGATGTGATCCACCGCCTGTTTGCTTTAGTATTAGTAATCCTATTTGTTATCCTTTTTGCCTATGCGAAAAAGTACCATTTGACTCGTCCGGACCTCTATCGCTTAAGCGGAATTTGTTTGTTGCTCATTGTGCTGCAGGCTTTAAGTGGAGCGCTCTTGATTTATACCCATTTAAGTCTTGGCGCCGTCCTGGTCCATGTATCGATTGTTTCCCTGCTCGTCGCAACCCTAAGTATTATTTGTATTCAAAGCTGGATTAAGCCTGACTGAGCCATAGGGAAAATATATTATAAGAAACAGGAACCAGCTGCCTTGTGAAAATGGGTGATTGGCTCCTGTTTTGTTATCTACACCAGGGACAGAGACATCCAGCTGGTTTGTCGACAAAAGTGGTCAAACAGACAGGTTTCTTCCTGTAAATGCCTGGCTAAGGGTTCTTAATGTGTAGACACGGGCCGCAAAAATGAACAATTCATCGTAGTGATTTCTCACATATTCATCAATAATATCCATCCCCTGTTGAAATTGATTAACCAAGTAATGCGTATATTTCGCATCCCAGGAAAACTGATTGATTCTCTGAAGTTCATCTGCGATAATTTGAAACTTGTATTCCTCGATTAACAGCTTGACCTGATAGACTTTATCGCGATTTAACGAAAAACTATTATTGTTTTCATAGTTGCGCTGGACAAATTTTATAAAAGAATTGATATTTTCAGCCAACAGATTCGCTTTTTGCATTTCAAAGTTCATTTTTCCACTCCCCATTATGTAAACACAAAACACATTGCTAACAAGAGTGTATGTTTTCTTTTTAAGCTATAATACTGATCCAAGGAACAAAAGCGCAAGCGCCCTGGTCAGCGGCGTATGGCCTGGAGCGCTCCAACTGAGATAAAGGAAACACGAAGAGCCAAGTAACTACCTGAATATGCTTCCTAGGCTTTGCGACGAGCTGAACATCAGCTTCGTTGAATAAGCTTTGGCGCAGAAGCAGGAGGCGATTCGATGTTGACTTATCGTAGGGCGGAGAGCGAAGGACACTAGCCGCTAGGGCGCTGGAGCTGGACAAGTCTAACCCGGTAGAAAGTTATCCATAGTGTCCTATTTTATAATTTCCTAAACGAGTGCAAAAGCTCCTCTCAACCTGCTTGAGAAGAGCTTTTTGTTCTATTTTGAAAAAGTGGTTATTGTTTAACGGAAATCCAAACACTTTTAACTTCGGTGTAGTTGTTTAAGGCATAAGAGCCCATTTCACGGCCAATTCCGGATTGTTTATAGCCGCCAAATGGTGATGCTGCATCGAAGGCATTATAGCAGTTCACCCAAACTGTTCCAGCACGAAGGCGATTGGCGATATAGTGGGCCTTTGAAACATCTTTCGTCCATACACCGGCTGCCAGACCATATTGACTGTTATTGGCGCGGTCAATCAACTCATCAAGATCTTCATATGGCAGTGCAGAAATAACTGGTCCAAAGATTTCCTCCTTGGCAATCGTCATTTCATCACGAACATCCGCAAAAATGGTCGGCGAAACAAAATAGCCTTGCTCAAACGGCTTATCGCCACCGGTTAATAACTCCGCCCCTTCATTAAGGCCTTTTTCAATATAGCCAAGAACGCGATTTTGTTGTTCGATCGAAACAAGCGGACCAATTTCGGTATCCGCATGGAGCCCGGCCCCTTGCTTAATTTTTTGCGCGTGGCTTACCATGTCCGCTACAACATTATCAAATTGCTTTTTCTGAATAAATACTCTTGAACCGGCACAGCAAACTTGACCTTGGTTAAACATAACCCCATTAAGAGCGCCTGGTATAGCCTGCGAAAGGTCGGCATCCGGGAGAATGATATTTGGAGACTTTCCGCCAAGCTCAAGCGTGACTCGTTTCAAGGTCTTGGAAGCTCTTTCCATGATAAGCTTACCCACTTCGGTTGAGCCGGTAAAAGCCACTTTATCAACTAGCGGATGATCTACAAGCGGCTGACCTGCCGTTTCGCCAAAACCAGGAACAACATTCACAACCCCGGCCGGGAATCCGGCTTCTTCGATTAATTCTGCTAAGTATAAAGCGGACAGCGGCGTTTGTTCTGCCGGTTTAAGGACGACGGTACAACCGGTAGCAAGTGCCGCACCAAGCTTCCACATCGCCATTAATAATGGGAAGTTCCATGGGATAATTTGACCGACAACCCCAACAGCCTCATGACGAGTGTAGTTAAAAAACGGCCCATTTACAGGAATCGTTTGACCCACGATTTTCGTGGACCAGCCAGCATAGTAACGCATATGTTCAATCGCCAGCGGTATATCAGCAGCTGTCGTTTCTCGAATGGGTTTCCCGTTATCCAACGTTTCTAATTGGGCAAGTTCTTCTTTATTTTCTTCCATTAAATCCGCTAATTTGTACATCAGGCGACTGCGCTCAGCTGCGCTCATTTTCGACCATGGACCATCATCAAAGGCTTTTCTTGCTGCTCTTACAGCACGGTCGATGTCTTTTTCTTCTGCCTCATAGACAGCAGCCAGTACCTCACCAGTAGCGGGGTTATACGTATCGAATGTTTTTTGAGAGAAGCTTTCAACAAATTGACCATCAATGTACAGTTTCTTTTTCCCCAGTAAAAATTTTTCTACCTTTTCTTTTAAATCTACTGTTACTTGACTCAAATGTTCCTTCCTCCCTTGTTAGATCATTGACAAAAGGAATTGACAACGTTTTCAATCCCACCTAAAATACTATCATTAGCAAAAACAAGGATTCAATAAAATTTTGTCCAAATTTTCAGACATATTATAACAGTATTTTTAGACATATGAATACAGTTTCTATGATACTGGTAATTGTTTTTGACATATAGACCTGCTCTATTATCCCCAAAAAAGGAATTTTCAGATAGAACTGGCCTATGAGACACTTTGCAGGGTTTCGGCAAGTATTTTGTCCCACAGACCTTCAAAGCTACATTTTACTAGCAGCTACACCTGTTCCCATCTCTTTTCTTTTAAACCAGCCACTGGGCTGGACATTTAAATTGATATTTACTTGTTTTACCTCTTGGTAGGCCTCAAATCCAAAGGTTCCCAGTTCCCGGCCGATGCCGCTTTGTTTATAACCGCCCCACGGCGCTTCGTTAAAGGTAGGATGGTAGGTGTTAATCCAAGTGATTCCCGCACGCAATTTACGGATTACCCGCTGTGCCTTTGCTCCATCGGAGGTAAATACAGCACCTGCTAGGCCATATTGCGAGTCATTGGCTAGTTTAATAGCCTCTTCTTCCTCCTTAAAGGTTTGAATCACTAATACCGGGCCAAAGATTTCCTCTTTGACAATTCTCATTTCAGGAGTGGTGTTACTGAAAATGGTCGGAGCGACAAAAAAGCCTTTTTCGAACAAGCGGTTGCCACCACATAATAATTGTGCGCCTTCCTCTTTTCCAAGAGAAATATAGTTTAGTACCTTCTCCATATGCGGTTTCGAGATCAGCGGTCCCATTTCTGTTGATGGATCCATCCCATTTCCGACGACAATTTCCTTTGCTCTTTTTACCAGTTCCGGGACAAATCGGTCATATAATGTTTCCTGTAAAATTAGCCGCGAACCGGCAGAACATACTTGCCCTTGGTTGGCAAATATTGCGTACAATGCATAATCAACAGCTGTTTCAAAATCAGCATCATCAAAAACAATATTAGGAGATTTCCCGCCTAACTCAAGCGAAATATTTTTGAGCGTATCAGCTGCGGCTTTCATGATTTTCTTTCCGGTCACTGTCCCCCCGGTAAAGGCGATTTTATCGACCAAAGGATTTCTTGCCAATTCTGCGCCGACAGTCGCCCCTTCGCCAAGAATAAGATTGACAACTCCTGGTGGGAAGCCAACCTCATCTATAATTTCAAATAATTGAATCAAACTTAATGGCGTTTGCTCAGCAGGTTTAATCACGACCGAGCATCCCGCAGCCAATGCCGGTGCCAGCTTTTGTACTGCCATCACTAACGGGTAATTCCAGGGAACAATTTGCCCGGCTACCCCAATCGGTTCCCGCACCACATAGGCTTGAATATCGTCTGGAACATCGTACACCTGCCCAGTCGGTTTCGTTGCCAACCCGGCATAGTATCGAAATTGGTTGACTGCGTCGGCAACATCATATCTGGATTCCCTTAATGGTTTGCCATTATTTAACGTTTCAAGAACAGCGAACCTCTCGATTTCTTCTTCCAGCCGGTCGGCAACCTGCATCAACAGCTCCGCCCTGTTCCTAGCATGAGTTTCCCCCCAGCCATCTTGATAAAAAGCTCTATGTGCGGCCTCAATTGCCGCCATCGCATCCTCAACCGTCCCTTCGGTCACTTCAGCAATTATCTCCTCTGTTGCCGGATTGATTACCTCCCGTACCGCACCACTGCTGCTTAGTACCCACTTACCATTAATATACATTTTTTTGATACTCATACGCTATACACTCCTTTTTAAACGGATATTTAGTCTTGATGCATTTTAAATTCCAGAAATAATTCATTAAAATAGGCGATATTCTTTTTCCCTAAGTCTTCATAGACTTCCAGCTTATCCGTCAATTCCGGAGCTGGATAAAATCGCTTATCCTTCACGACGTCTTTGGGCATATAGGAAAGGGCCTTTTTATTCGGTGTTGAATAGCCCACATATTCGGCATTTTTGGCGGCGTTTTTCGGGTCAAGCATAAAATTAATAAATTTGTGGGCCCCTTCGATATTTTTGACGGTCTTCGGGATAACCATATTATCAAACCAAACGTTAGAGCCTTCCTTTGGAACAACATAATCTAAGTCTTCATTATTAGATATCGTTTCCGAGGCTTCACCAGACCAAGTGAAGCCAACAGCGGCCTCTTCGTTAGCAAGCAAAATCTTGATTTCATCCCCGACGATTGCCTTTACATTTGGCATCAATGAATCTAGCTTTTTCTTGGCCGCAAGTAAATGCTGCTTATTCGTATCATTGAGCGAATACCCCAAACTGTTTAATCCCATTCCAATTACTTCACGGGCGCTGTCAACTAATAGAATTTGATTTTTTAACTCAGGGTCCCACAGGTCGTTCCAGCTGGTTATTTTTTTCCCGCCCAGCATTTTGGGGTTGTAAACAATTCCAGCGGTGCCCCAAAAATAAGGTATGGAATATTTATTGCCGGGATCAAAAGACAAATCCATGAATCGTTGATCAATATGGACCAGATTAGGAAGCTTGGAATGGTCCAAGGGAACGAGCAAACCCTTTTTCACCATCTTCACAATCGTATAATCAGAGGGGATGGCTATATCATAATTCGTGCCCCCCTGCTCGATTTTCGTCATCATCGCCTCATTTGAATCAAACGTTTCATAGATGACCTTGATCCCGGTTTCTTTTTCAAATTTCTTGATTAAATCGGGGTCAATATAATCACCCCAATTATAAACCGTCAGTGTATTACCGCCTGAATATCCTTGAGAAGAGTTCAAATTGGCATTCACCATCAGCAGGGCTGCCGACACGATCACGATCGTCAGAAAAAACTGCAGCAGTTTCTTCATCGTTTTTGAACCCCCAATCCGCTCGCCTTATTATTTCTTAACGTAATGAAGTGATAAATCACCACAAGCAGCAGTGTGACTAAGAACAGTAACGCTGATAAGGCATTAATATTTAAGGAAATTCCCCGGCGGGCTAGGGAATATATTTCTACTGAAAGGGTCGAAAAACCATTGCCGGTGACAAAAAAGGTTACAGAAAAATCATCCAAGGAATAGGTTAAGGCCATAAAAAAGCCGGCAAAGATCCCCGGAGAAATAAACGGAATGATTACCTTTGTTAACACATCCCAGCTGTTTGCCCCGAGATCCCGGGCCGCATCAATCAACGACGGGCTCATTTCCATTAATTTTGGCAGCACCATTAACACTACAATTGGAATGCTAAAAGCAATGTGAGACAATAAAACGGAATAGAATCCGAGTTTCACTCCGGCGATGGTAAACAATATCAGGAACGAAGCCCCGATAATGACGTCCGGGCTGACAATTAACACATTGTTTAATGACAATAACATATTTTTTGTTTGTCTTTTTTTGGCATTATAGATAGCCAAGGCGCCCAATATCCCAAAAATAGTCGAAAAGAGAGCTGAAAGAAGGGCGACAATAATCGTGTTTAAAACAATAATCAGCATCCGAGTATCATGAAACAGTTCGCGATACCACTGCATCGAAAACCCTTTAAAGTCAAACATCGTGTCTCCGCTATTGAAGGAATAAAAGATCAAAAAGAAAATCGGGGCATAAAGGATGAAAAAGATGGCCGCTAATCCTATCTTTGCTAATGGTGATAAATGTTGTCCCATCTTACACACCCCGCTTTCGGGTATTGGTCAGAAACATGAATAAAATCATAATCAGGATTAAAAATACAGCAATGGTCGAACCCATGCCCCAATCCTGAGTGACAAGAAATTGCTGCTCAATCGCTGTACCGAGGGTAATTACCCTGTTTCCCGCAATTAACCGCGTCAGCATGAATAAGGAAAGCGCTGGAATGAATGTCACCTGCCAGCCGGACTTCACCCCGTCAATCGTCAGCGGAAAAATGACCCGATAAAAGGTTGTCCACGCAGAAGCCCCAAGGTCTCGGGCCGCATCCAACAGGGTCGGATTTAATTCAGTTAAACTATTAAAAATGGGAAGAATCATGAACGGAATAAAGATATATACTGATACAAACACAAAGCTGAAATCGGTAAATAAAATTTGCTGTTCCCCCATACCGATGACTTTTAAAATACTGTTTGCCACCCCATATGTACCGAAAATACCGAGGAAGGCATATGCTTTTAACAATAAATTTATCCACGATGGAACAATGATTAACAGCAGCCAAAATTGCTTATGCTTTGTTTTCGTTAATAAATAGGCAGTAGGATAGGCAATTAAAAAAGTGATCCCTGTAATTAAAAAGGCGTACCAAAAGGAGCTTAACGTCATTTTTAAATATACGGCGGTGAAAAACTTTTGATAATTGACGAACGAAAAATTCCCTTCAATGTCGAATAAAGAATAGAAGACAATCAGCAAGATGGGCAAAATGACAAACAGCACAATCCACAAAAAATAAGAAAACGAGTAAAGGCTGCGGCTCAATTTACTTTCCATTGCGCGGAATCCCCCTTATCCGCATAGGTTTCCAAACGGCGGTCGAATTCTTCTTCTGTCTCCCCAAGACGCATAACATGGATCGCTTCTCTATCAAAAGAAAGACCGATCTCTTTCCCCACTTTTGCCTTTTTCGTTGAATGGACAAGCCACTCATTGTCGTCTTTATCGTAGCAGCAGATTTCATAATGGACGCCGCGAAATAGCTGCGAATCAACACGTACCTGGAGTCTTCCCAGTTCAGGGGTGGTAATCTCCAAATCCTCCGGCCGAATGACAATTTCAACCGGTTCATTGGCATTAAACCCTTTATCGTCACATTCAAACTTTTTTCCGACAAATTCAACCAAATAATCTTCTACCATTTTACCCTCGACAATATTGGACTCCCCAATAAAATCGGCAACAAACCGATTAATCGGTTCATCATAAATATCGGTTGGTGTTCCACTTTGCTGGATTTTTCCGTTGTTGATGACAAAAATTTCATCAGACATCGCCAAAGCTTCTTCCTGGTCATGGGTGACGAAAACAAAAGTAATCCCTAACCTGCGCTGCAGTTCCCGTAATTCGTACTGCATCTCCGTCCTTAGCTTTAAATCAAGAGCTGATAATGGTTCGTCAAGCAGGATCATTTCCGGTTTGTTGACAATCGCCCGGGCAATTGCCACGCGCTGCCGCTGACCACCGGACATTTCGCGGATTTCCCGGTATTCATAGCCATCCAAATTGACAAAACTTAATGCTTGTTTCACTTTTGCCTCAATCTCGGCTTTTTTTACCTTCTTAATCCTTAAACCGAAAGCGACATTCTCAAATACATTTAAATGAGGAAAAAGCGCATAATCTTGAAAAACCGTATTCACTTGGCGCTTATTGGCTGGCAGGTGATTAATTTTATGACCATTAAACCAAATTTCGCCTTCAGATGGCTCGGTAAAACCGGCAATCAGTCTTAAAATCGTTGTTTTTCCACAGCCGGATGGACCGAGCAGGGTGTAAAATTTTCCTCGCTCAAGGGTAAAGCTGACGTTATCTAAAACAGGCGGATTATTTCCAAATCGCTTTGTTACGTTTTTGAATTGGATTATTGAAGCAACATTCATAGCGGCCTCCTTTAATCGCTTTGTTATCATTATTAAACTCTTTAAAGCGCTTCCATTTCTTTTCTAACTAGATTGAAAGAATAGCTCCTGCCAGAGGAGCTATTCACTGTTTATCATTTGTTTATAATTAAGCCGTTTTGATAATTGGACTAGTTTTCTTCATCACATACCATTCCATTCCTCTCGCCTGCATGCGCTCTAAGAACGGAACGGGATCAATTTTTTCCGGTGGAATGCAGCCGGTTTCGGTCAACAGCCCTTCGGCAATCATGTCTACCGCGACAACTGGCGGCACGCCTGTTTGCCAAACCGTTGCTTGGAAACCCACCTTTTCATAAATTTCATCATGGTTGGCGATTGTATAGACATACAGTTCTACATTTTGGCCGCCCTTTGTTCCTTTTACATACGCGCCCACACAGGAATATCCATGAATTTTTCCTGCCAATTCAGCAGGCTTTGGCATTGTCGTGACAACGACATCACGCGGCACAACCTCTACCCCGCCAACATTGATCGGCTCTTTACTATCAAGTCCTAAATAACTCAATACCTTCAGTGTATTCACGAAATCCGGGTGAAGCGCATAGCGGAACTCGACATATTCACATCCTTTTCCAATCGACTTTCCGAGGGTTACTGCTTCTTCGTGTTCAACGACATAGCAGTCTAACCAGCCAATTGGGTCGGGAAATTCAAACTCATCCTTATTCGCAAATGGTGTAGGATAATATTGTAAACCGTCTTTAGCAGTCCAGTAATTGGGCTTTGCCAAACACTCCTGAATCGCTGTTTGCGGACTAAAGTAAGCGCAAAAGCCCTCATAATCAACTTCGGAATTATCTCCGTCGAGAATGGTAATCGATTTAACCGTATCTAACTGGTCGGCTGCATATCGAGCCGCAATATTGGAAAAACCAGGGTCACAACCTAACCCCATAATACCTAGCACACCCGCTTGTTTAAATTGATCACCCCAATCCAGTTGCTTTAATAGGTCGTCCGGGCTATCGGAAGCCATGTCAATATAATGGGTCTTCGTTTCGACACATGCTTGCATTACCGAATAATTAAATTCCGGTATCCCTGCGTGAAGGAGTACATTTACATCATCCAAAATAGAAGCAACACTTTTTGTATTACTGGCATCTACCTGGCAAACCTCAATTGTGGCAGAAGACGTCTTTCTTAGCGCTTGCGCAAGCTTCTCCGCCGCCTTTGTCGAGATATCCGCCAGCACCAATTTTGTTAAATATTCTTTTTTGACTACTTCCGATGCACAAACTTGACCTACACCGCCAACTCCTAAAATCACTACATTAAAACTCAAACAGTCGTCCTCCTAAAATTTTTTTACTTCTAGATCCGAATACGAAACAACCAACGTTTTCTAGCTACAATCGTAAGCAATTGTTTCAATTTATATTGCCACTCCCCTTTCAGGTGTTCTCATTCTATTTATATTAAGCCGGTTGAAAATAATTGAGTTCCACTTTTGGCCTAATACACTAAATTAGGATAAAAACTATGGAAAAAACGATATTAAATACCATATATTACTATTATATCACTTGCACAGACTAAAAAGAAGGTATAATTCGTAATATTCAGATAATATCTGTGAAGCCTGTAGACTTTCGCCAATTATGAAAGCACCGTTTGATACTGTGGCTCATTTGCCATTGCTCCAAGATGCTGCTCGACCGCGTTAAGGACCGTATCAATTTGTTCATAGGAGATCACTGCCGGCGGCTCAATTCGGATAACAGTGGCATTGTTCAAGGTACCCCCAACCAAGATGTTGTCAGTAAATAAGCGTTTCGCTAAATCGAAGCCAATTTCATTGTTGGCAAACTGCATACCAATTAACAAGCCTTTGCCCCTTACCGCTACCAGCAAATCGGAATATTGACTTTGAATTTTACCAAGACGGGTTAAAATATATTCTCCTTTCTCTCGCGCCACTTCAGGGATATTTTCCTCAAGAATCGTCTTAATACCAGCAATAGCACCTGCACAGCAGAGCGGATTACCGCCAAACGTTGATGAACCCAACAAGAAAGGATTCTCCTCCAGCTTGCTCCAATGCTGCGGGCGGGCGACCATAGCAGCAATCGGCATAACACCGCCGCCAAAGGCTTTCCCTAAAGTCATAATATCGGGAACAACATCAAAATGTTCAATGCCGAACATCCTTCCAGTCCGTCCCATTCCGGTTTGAATTTCATCGACAATCAGTAGACAGCCGTGCTCATCACAAATTTCCCGGAGACGCTTAAAGTAGTCTTGTGGAGGAACATTCACGCCGCCTTCCCCTTGAATCGGCTCGACGATGATACCGGCAACGGTTTCCCCGGTTGCTTCGAGATTTTTCACCATTTTTTCTATTTCGTCGGCATTGCCATATTCAACATGATAGAATCCCGGCAGAAGCGGCATATACGGTTCACGGAATACAGCCTTCCCTGAAGCGGAAAGTGAGCCGAAGGTTTTTCCATGGAACCCATTGGTCGTGGAAATAAAGCATTTTTTCCCAGTGGCAATTCTCGCCAGCTTAAGGGCCATCTCATTAGCTTCTGTGCCACAATTGGTTAAATAGGAGTATTGCAGATCACCCGGAGTAATCGCGGCAACCAGCTTTGATAAATAACCGCGGAGAGGGTCGATCAGTTCCTGGCTGTGAAGAGCGTATCGTTTGATTTGCGCTTCAACCGCTTTCACCACTTTCGGATTGCGGTGCCCCAGCAGGTAGACGCCATAACCGCCGAGACAATCGATAAACTCCCGGCCTTTTGTATCACGGAATACTGCACCCTCGCCTTCCCATTCGACAAAAGAGAAATCCGTAGAGGCTGCTTTACGATGTTTTAAAATCGCACGATTCACATATTTTTCAAAGTTTTCAACAGAGTCATCGACGATTTGCTGTTTTTCCTCGGTTGAAAGCTCTTCACTTTCAATGAAATGTAAAACATCCTTAGCCAATCTTAAACTTTCTTCTCTCGATTTTTGCATCTTATCCATCCTTTTTTCATATTTTAAAAGTTTCAAATCAATAAAATGCAAGAACCATGCCAAAATAATAGTGCTATAATAGCAAGCTATTGCTTAATGACATTTCTCAAAACTGAGAAGTTTTAAAGATTTACTCTTTCAGTATTTATAGTTTGTCGTTATGAAGCTGTACCTGATCTCCATTTCTCAAATATTAGAAACTTTTCTCATATTTGAGAAGCTCATATTCCTCCAGTTTTCGGTAAAGAGTGGCTAAACTTATGTCTAATTCCTGAGCCAGCAATTTTTTGCCACTCACACTCGTCCCGTATTTTCCAAGTAATTGTGACAATATTCTTTTTTCCTCGATTTGAATTCGTTTTTTCAGGCTTAGCTGGCTGGAAGGCCGATTTGTTTTTTTCCAATTGAGGATCCTCCGGGGAAGACTAGCCGGTGTAATTCTTGTGGTACTCTCCATATTAACCGCATATTCGACGGCGTTTTCCAATTCTCTGATATTTCCCGGCCAAGGATATTCCCGTAAAAGAGCTACCGTTTCCTCCTCAAACTGTTCGACATATTTGTTAGCAATTTTTAAATGTTTTTTTAAAAAATGCTCCATTAGTATGGGAATATCCTCGGCTCTTTCTCTTAACGATGGCATCGTCATCGGGATGACGTTCAGTCGAAAGTATAAATCGGCTCGAAACTCCCCTTCCGAAACCATTTGTTCGAGGTTTTTATTGGTAGCTGCAATGACGCGGACATTAATCGGAATCGCTTTTGTCCCGCCGATCCGCTCAATCTCTTTATGCTGCAGAACGTGCAGCAGTTTTATTTGTAAATGCAGCGGCAAATCACCGATCTCATCAAGAAAGATCGTTCCCTTGTCCGCCAGCTCAAATTTTCCTATTTTCCCTTGGCGGCTTGCCCCGGTGAATGCTCCGCTATCATAACCAAATAATTCACTCTCTAATAACGATTCCGGAATCGCGCCGCAGTTGATCGTAATAAAAGGGCCTTCCCGGCGATTGCCGGCATTATGGATGGCCATTGCCAGTAAACCTTTTCCCGTACCGGTTTCCCCAGTGATCAGAATCGTTGATTTGCTGTTGCAAACCTTTAAAGCATGTTCTTTTACCTTCTTTAACGGGCCACTATCGCCAATTACTTCTCCCATAGAAGAGATGCGTTGCAGGCTCGTCATCGAATAGGCGAGTTTGTGAACATCGGCGCTTTTTCGAAAGGAAGCAACTGCGCCGATAATCCGTTGGTCTCCCCTAATGGGCGAGGTGGATACCAAAAAGTCGGTTTGAACTCCATTAATTTCGTATCTCTCCTCCTTCTCTTTATATTCTATTCCAGTGGTCAGTACCTCTAGCATCGGCGACCCGGGTAAAATATCCGACAAATGGCGGCCAATCAGTGTCTTTCTCGTTTGCCCCAGTAATGCTTCAGCTGTCGGATTCACTTGATTAATGTTGCCAACTTCATCAATTGCGATGATCCCTTCGTGAATCGATTCAATAATCGTGTTGAGTTGTTTGGTGGTCAACTGCAATTTTTTAATAGCTTCCTGTTCGGCAATTTTTCCAGCTAGTAATTTTTCCATTTGCCCTAAAAACTCAAGCATATAATATTTATTCTCGATCAATTGTTTTTGCTGCTCCACGGTAAAAGCAAGCAGTCCAATTACGCCAATGGCTTTTCCTTGATAGCGAATCGGACTGCATATTTCGGCAATTTCTTCTGTTTCACTTGTTAACACAGAAGGGTCGTAATGTGGGTCATTTCGTGCATCTTCAATAATAAATGGGCGATTGGTCGTCAGCACTCTGCCATATAAAAAACCAGCCTCTTTAAAGCCATTTTCCTCCTTTTGATTAATCCGTTTTTTGATTTGCCCCGTGCCAGCAACTACCGTCATCGTTTCATCGACAATTTCCGTATCCAGTTTCAAGGCGGCGGAAATCGCTGCGGCAATTTCCTGAACCTGCTCCTGAAACTCCATCAATCGGCTGCTCATCATTTCCCTCCAAACCAGCTCTAAAATATCTAAAACATACCTGCGATGGTTTTCATGAAAGTGTTTGATTAAAATTTCAATATTCGCTAAAAAAAAGAAAATCCTTTTTCTACAAAGGATTTTCATAAAAAACGCTTTCAAAGGGAGCTGACGATAAGTCAGGCATAAAAACCCAGTTTAATCCAATTCGGCTTTAATGGTTCTTAGTCCCTTGAATGCGCGATTTAAAATATATCCGCCAATTAAAAAGATCAGCAAGAATACAGCAAGGATGATGATAATGGTCATTAACCTTGACGCGTTGACCCCGCTTGTAATCATTCTGAGCCCTTCTACGGTGTAGGTCATTGGGAAGAAGGGGGAGAGGACACGAAAGAATTTCGGTGCCGTTTCAATTGGAAAGGTTCCTCCGGAAGATGCCAGCTGAAGAATGAATAGGATAAACACAATCGGCGTCCCAATGAGCCCAATTGCATACGCCAGCCCATACATGATGGAAAAGAAGACCACCGAGATGAACATATTCTCTAGAAAAAATAAAGGCTGATTAACCGTATCAATTCCTATGCCAAAAACAAGGACCAGCGATAAAATCAAAGCTTGGACCATCACTAAAATCGAACCCGAGATAAAAGTTCTTAAATACGTCTTAAGAAATTTAGTTTCCATAACATCTGTCAGTTTGATAAGCGACAAAACCAAGTTCATTAACATCGCCCCCAGCCATAATGACAAGGAAATAAAATATGGAGCGAGTCCCTCACCATAGTACTTTACTTTATTAATCGTTTTATCTTTGATCGCCAATGGATTTTTTACATAGTCGGAAATCCCTTCGACGGTAAAGGTCAGATGATCATTCATTTTTTCGTAGCCGGCTTTTAGCCCGGCTTGCAAGTTTCCGGCTCCTTGATTAGCGGAATCGATTCCGGCATTAAGCTGGTTGGCTCCAGTCTCTAATTTCGTTAATCCTGTCGTCAACTCCGCTGTTTTATTCGCTGCTGTATTTAAGCCCTTTTGCAAATCATGACTTCCAGATTGCAGCTTTTTAGCTCCGTCAAGCAGCTGATTCACTCCTTGAGCTGCATTTTCTAGTGCTTTTGTTCCCTCTGCAACCTTATCGGCACCTCTTTTTAGCTTCTTAAGGAAGCTGACTAAATCTTCGGCACCGGTGGCCGAAGTTGTTAATCTTTTTTCCGGATTTTTGCCATTCAAGGTAGTGTTGAGCTGAGTAACGATTTCTTTTGCGCGGGCAATACTGGCAGGATCGTCCGTTTTTTCTAAAAGGGCGGAAGTCTGGCTGAGCGCCTCCTTTAATTGGCTAATAAGATCTCCTTGCGAAAGATTAGCTTGTTCTATTACGGTGGTCAACTGCTGCAATTCGTTTGAAACCGTATTTGCACCCTCCGTTAGGACAGAGATATCACTTGCACTTTGCGTTATCCCCCTCTTAAACTGTGCCAGGCCACCGACTATTGTATTCAGCCCGGTAGAGAGCTTTGTTTGCCCGGCTGCCACCTTTTCTAACCCATCTTGCAGCTTTTGTGAGCCGTTTGCGGCATTATGAATTCCTGCGGCTAGCTGGGAAGAACCAGCTGCCAGCTGTTTCGTTCCATTTCGCAGGTCATGGGCTCCATCACTGGCAACCTTTAAAGAATCTTTCACATCGTACAAACCCTTTGCCAGCGCCTTCACTGCTTCCTTCTGAATCGTCCCGGTAATTTTCTCTTTTATATTCTCCGCCGCCCTCTGGGACACTTGCGCGAACACATAGTTTTTTCCTTTATTCCCTTCGTAAATAATTGTTGACCGTTCCAGTTTTCCCTTTTTCGATTCGGCAATCTTTTTGGAAAAATCTGCAGGAATGACAATCATCGCATAATAAGTCGTTCCTCTGATTCCCCGTTTGGCTTCATCATACGATACAAAATGCCAGCCGATGCTTTTATTGTCTTCGAGGCTTTCTTGAATTTCCCGGCCCAAATGATAGGTCTTTCCATCGCGAACAACTGGTTGATCCTGGTTAACAAAAGCAACCGGCACTTTGTCAAAACGACTGTAGGGATCCCAAAATGCGCTGAGATAAATTCCTGAATAAAGGAGTGGAACAAAAAGTATCGCAACCATCACGATACAGATAATTCTAAATAAGGCCCTTTTTCGGTCTGTCTCTTTTGTTTCTTCCAAACGATTCTCCCCCTAACAGCGCTGGAAAAGTATTATATGACTGTACTTTTCCCTATTAAAGAGGGTTTATTCGGAGATACAACGGATTTGGTTTACCCGTCGATAGCAAAACGCACGACAGGTTCTTTCTGCCGTGCGTTTTCTTGAATGTAACGAAATCCTATTCAAATAACGGACTTACCGCTTTTTCATTGTGAATTCGTTCAATCGCCTCTACAAGCAGCGGGGCAATCGACAAAGAAGTAATTTTCGAAATGCGCTTTTCTTCTGGCAGCTCAATGGTGTTCGTCACCACTAATTCCTTAAGCGCCGAAGACTCGATGCGGCTGACCGCCTCACCAGATAGCACAGGATGGGTACCGCAGGCATAAACTGCTTTTGCCCCATTCTCAAGCAAAGCATTAGCACCGGTAGTAATCGTTTTGGCGGTGTCCACTAAATCATCGATAATAATGGCATTTTTACCTTCAATATTTCCGACAATGTTCATGATTTCCGAAACATCATGTTCCGGGCGCCGCCTGTCAATTAAAGCAATCGGAGCGTTTAACCAACTTGCCATTTTTCTTGCCCTGACCACACCACCATTATGCGGTGCAACAATGACCACATCGTCCAACGCCTTTTTGACGAAATAAGCTGAAAGAATCGGAATGCCTGTCAGGTGATCCACCGGTATGTCAAAAAATCCTTGCGCCTGGGGAGCGTGAAAATCTATTGTCAGTACTCTGGTGGCCCCCGTCTTTTCTAACAGATCAGCGATTAATCGGGCTGTTATCGGTTCCCGGGATCGTGCTTTTCGGTCCTGCCGGGCATAGCTGTAGTAAGGCATAACCACATTAATCATTTTAGCCGATGCTCTTTTCAAAGCATCAATCATGATCAATAGCTCCATAATATGTGTATTCGTTGGTTCAGATGCAGATTGGATCACAAAGACCTCGCTGCCGCGAACGCTTTCTTCAATGTTGATCTGGATTTCTCCATCACTAAATTGATTAACAGAACATTTCCCAAGCTCACAACCTAAAAGCTTGGCCATTTCCTCAGCTAGTTGTCGATTTGAATTTAATGAGAACATTTTAAAATTCTTTTTTAATATGTAGGCCACCGCATTTCCTCCATGCTATCTATTTTAAGTTTTAATTATCACCAATTTATTATTTTACACGAAAACAGCCAAAAAAGGCAAAAATCCACCCAAAAAAGGTGGATTACAGCAAGTTATCGTAAATAATCAGTTTAATAAACAACTACCGGTTCATATTGAATCAGACTGGCATAAACCGATTCCATTACATTTAGCGGAGTATTAACACAGCCGCCCGAGCCATGTTCCAAGTAGGCATTGCTTGCCCAGTTTGAGCGCCAGCTGGCATCATGAAAGCCGACGCCGCCATTGGTAAATTGCGCCCAAAACTTTACTTTAACGGAATAATTTAAATTGCCTACTTCGCTTCCTTCAAGGATCGACGGCGATTCTTTGTACATGATATACCAGACTCCTGGTGGTGTATCTTCATGGGTATTATGCCGTCCAGTGACAACATTAGATGTTACTTGCAGCTTACCATTTTTATAAATCCAAATTCGCTGTTCCTTGATCGATACTTCAGCATACGTATCGCCGATTCCATAATTAGTGGTCGTATTATAGCCAGTGCCGCGGGTAGTCCAGCCGATTCCATAAATATGTTCCGCTTCAACCGACCTTTTCCCCTTTTCGAAGGCTTTTTTCAGCATTTCCGTTTCTTTATCGACATCAATTGCCCAGCCGAAGGTTTCTCCTTTTACCTTGATTAACGATCCCGAGTGAGTTTTAAAGGTATAATCCTTACCCAGGGTGGATTGGGATTTATTGATTTCAGCAATCTTAGCGTTAAGCTCAGTGGTGTCAATGGTATATTTCATGTTTTTGGAAACTGAAGCATTTTTAATTAGTTCGCTGGCTTTTAATGAATATACCTTATTTTGCAGTTGATAAGCGATCGTTTGCTGGAGCAGTTTTTGCAGCAGTTTCTTTTCTTGTTTGACAATCTGACTATTTTCTCTGACCGGCTGTATGTATACAGGTTTCAAATGAATTTCACTGCTGTATTTATGCCGTTGATAATCCTTTAACAGCTTGGCAACATCCCATTTTGTTCCATTTTTACTCTTTGAGACTGTCATGTTGCCCTGCTCTAAATGGGCCTCGGCATCTACCGGAGCTTTTAAGCTCTTGTTCAAAGAAAGCAGCTTTGCTTTTACTTCCTTCTTCATCGTAGTGCTACGATACTGATCCTGTTTCTTTGGAACCAGCAAATAATTTTTTTCCCTTGAAGATGGAAAAAACGTCTGCTGTTTCTTTAATATTTTTTCCACACTTGTCAGATCATTTTTGGTAAAGCCCATCTTGGAATCTTTACCATTAAATATTTTTTTCTGTCCAACATAAACTTCGTTTTTCAAGACTGTTCCTTTGAGCTTTTTCAATGCTTGTTCAGCAGTCAGCCCGCCGACCTTGGTGTCATTGATTTTAATGTTGGCATTAAACCGGGTTGCCTGATGATAGTAAAGGATGCCCGTCCCGATAATAATAATTGCAATAACACTGCTGATGATAATATTTCTTTTACGCATGACCCATACTCCAAACAATTTGTGATTAGATAAAATGAAATGTCGCCCGTCATCCTATCTGACAACTATTATACTAAAATATCATGATGAATGTTTGGTTTTCACTATTTTTTTATGAAAAACTAAGAAATAAATTTTTTTCGTATGGATCGGGGCGAGACACACCTATTATGGCGTGTCATCGTTGCAAAATCTTAACGATAGCTTTTTTCAAGTACATAACTTTTTCTCTTTCCCAGCATCAAAAAATATAAAAGCGAACAGGCCAAAACGAAGAAGGCCATGACTAAATACATTTCCCGGAAACCAATTGTTTGAATGAACATTCCTAATACAAAAGGACTAATCCCGGCCCCTCCATCAGTAAACATAAAAAACGTGGACGTTGCCAAGCCCATCCGATGTTTGGGTGAAACCTTAATGGACAATGCCTGGGCGCTTGACAAAAAGTTCCCGTACCCCAACCCGACAAAAGCGCCAGCAAGCAGCAGCACAAATCCGTTATGTGCCTGACTTAATAGAAACAGTCCAAATGCAAATAGGAAAAATGTGGTATACATCACGATATTTCCTCCCGTCTTATCAAACCATCTGCCGATCACTGGTCGCGAAACTAAAATCGCTGCCGAATAGGTAATAAAGAAGAAACTACCCGCTTCCACAAGGTTAATTTCTTGAGAATATGAAGTCAAAAAAGACAAAACACTGTAATACCCAAAGCCGATAAAGGCGCTGATAATCGAAATCGGGACGGCCGCTGGTTCGACATAATCACTGATGTTAAATTTTCTTTTATTCCCTACATCAGCAATAGGTTTTTCTACTTTAGGAACTTTTAAGATCATGACTCCTAAAAATCCTATCATGACGATGAAAGTACAAAGAATTAAATTAACTTGAAAACTGGCATGATGCACAAGATACATTCCTAGAAATGGACCTACTGCAGAGGCAAGTGTCGTACTTAAGGCATAATAGCCCGTCCCTTCACCGCGCCGTGATGTCGGGATAATACTAGCGACAATAGTTCCTGTCGATGTTGAACAGACACCAAAGGCGGCGCCATGCAAAATTCGAAGAACAATTAATAATGGCAAGTTGGAAATAAAAAAGTATAAAAACGTCGTGATTAAGAAGCAAGCAAAGCCAATATATAGCATCTTTTTCCATCCAATACGATCAATCCAACTTCCGGTAAACAGTCTTCCGAACACCGCACCAAGAATAAAAATTCCTGCCGATAATCCGGCCATACTTGTGGAAGTATGAAATTGATCAATGGCAAAGACGGTAATCGTTGAGATCAACGTATAGTAAGTAAAATAAGCGAAGAAATTTTCCAATGATACAATCACAAAATCTTTAGTCCATAACTTTTGCATAAATATTCAAGTCCTTTAAAAGAATTCCCTAAAATTACTGCTATTTCACAAAACCATGCATTGCAATTATCGATGCAGATCAACTGACAAGTTCCGTACAAAATCAATAAATTTCTTTGTAACAGGTGATAAATATTTCCCTTGTATCCAGGTTAGACAAATTTGCCTGCTGCATACCGGCTTTTTAACTCGAAGCAATTTGATTTTATTGCGGTCCAACAACTTGGAATTGGGGATGATTGAAACACCTAAATTTGCTTCCACTAATCCGGCCACCGTACCAATCTCTTCCCCCTCAAAGGCGATTAATGGTGAGAATCCTGCACGTTTACAAAGTTGATCGGTAATGCTCCGAAGTCCGGCCCCATTCTTAAAGGCGATAAACGGTTCGTTTTTTATGGTGAGTAAATTCACCTCCTCGGTTTCTGCTAACGGGTGGTGGACAGAAACAGCCAGAAATAATTCTTCCTCCCATAAAGTTTCGCGAAAAAATTCCTTGTAGTCTTCCACATGTGAAACCAGAGCAATATCCGTTTCACCTGAAAGCAATTGTTCATAGAGTTGGCCAGCTCCTGCTTCGCTCAGGTTAAATTTCACTTTGGGGAATTGACGTAAAAATAAACTTAAAATTTCCGGAATAAAACTAATCCCAAGTGAATGTAAAAACGCTAATGAAATGGTTCCATGCTCAGGATGAATCAGATCTTGAATTTCCTGTTTCCCCAGCTCCATTTCCCGGATGGCCCGCTCCACACGATAAAGGAATCGTTTTCCAAACTGATTTAAGGTAATGTTTCGGCCGTTTCTGTCAAACAGCTTGACTCCCAACTCTTCTTCCAGCTTCGAGATCGCTCTGCTCAATGCTGGTTGGGATATCGAAAGCATCTCCGCTGCCTTTGTAATATGCTCGGTGGCTGCCACCGTTTGAAAATATTGGATTTGATGCCACTCCATCGATTTACCTCGCTAAAATATTTTTGACACTTTCTTATCTTACTCCAACTCTTTTTATAACATCCAATTCATTATTTGCATGAAATTGATGCATTAAACTTATCGATTTGTGAAAAAGCGATTCTTATCATAAAGGAATCGCTTTCGTTTTTCTTTGAATGGAATTTTTAAGAGCAAAAAAATAAGCCAGCCATTAAACTGGCCAGCTATTATCGTTTTTTGGAAAGGAATTTTTCTATATATTCATTAACTGCTTGACGGCATCGATAAGCGACATAGAAGATTACTGTCCTTTTCTTACAAGTACATTACGGTTAAGTACATATTTTACCGCCCCGATATACTCGGTCAGTGCTCTTTGACTGACAGCAGCGGTTGGGACAACACCTTCAAATCCGTGAAAGCACCCCGGATACAAATGGAATTCAACGTCGACGCCGGCACGGCAAAGGCGTGTTACATAATCCAGTGTTTCATCACGGAATGGATCTAATTGTCCCACACAAGTATACGTATATGGCAGGCCTGTTAAATCAGTGGCACGAGATGGTGCCGCATACTGGGGAACCGAGTCCTTACCGTTTTCACCATTTAAATACATTGTCCATCCTTTTTCGTTTAAATCATGATTCCAAATCATATTCCCAGTTATTTCGAGGCTAGATGGTGTATTATTTCGATCATCGATCATCGGATATAATGGCATTTGGAAACATAATTCCGGGCCTTTTCGATCTCTGGCAAGCAAAGCTAATGCTGCGGTTAATCCGCCGCCAGCACTTGCCCCCGCTATCCCTATCCTTGCTGCATCAACTCCTAATTCAGACGCCTGTTCAGCAAACCATTTCAACGCAGCATAGCAATCCTCTAATCCGGCAGGATATGGATGTTCCGGCGCGAGGCGATAATCAACCGATACTACTACGCAATTGGCCTCCGTCACAAACCGTTGACATAAGACATCATCACCTTCAGGGGCGCCAAGGACATAACCACCGCCATGAATCCACAACAGACCAGGGAGGACAGCATTGTTCTCCTTTGGTTCATAGATTCGTACCCTCACTTCCGGAGCATCCTTTGGTCCAGGTACCATTCTGTTTGTAATGGTAACAGACTCGTCGACTGGTATTTCCATAGATTGTGAAATTGCTGCCATTGCCGCTCTTGTGGCCTCGACATTATCCAAATCTAGCGGCGGGAATAAATCAAGTGTCTCTACTAATTCAGGATCAATTCTATTTCTCATGATCAATTCTCCTTTGTCCATTTATTATTAAAATCTATTCTTTTCATGAAAAACTATTCCAATGATGTATGCGTTTATAATTATTTAAACGCGGTTTTTTTGTTAAGCTGTTAATCCACCATCGATTGTAACAATTGAACCATTCATATAACTGGCTTCGGGTGAAGCGAGAAAACAAACAACGTTTGCAATCTCTTCAGGTAACGCTGGTCTTCTGAGTCCGACTTATGGGGTTCACTTAATTTGATTAGAGAATTGTAGTTATTTGAAATATTGTTAATGTAAAGCTTTTATCGGCGACAATGTAAACCCATCATACCCTGCAGCTGCAACTTCATTACATTTATGTTTGTAATTGTCAAAGCCTCCTAAATAAATGAGGAAACTACGCGGTTTACCGGCAATATTTGCCCCGGTGTACCAAGAATCGGTTTTCACATAAAGCGTCATTTCCGCTACCTCACGACAATGTTTGCTCCATGCTTCTTCTGCCTCTAATGTAGGCTCAATTGTTTCCACTTCATGCTCCCGCAAAAACTGCAAACAATCGGCAATCCATTCAACATGCTGCTCGATCGCCGAAGGCATGTTTACTAGAACAGAAGGACTCTCTGGACCCGTAATCATAAAAAAGTTGGGAAAACCTTCAGTCGCTAGACCTAGATAAGTTCGTACCTTCGAACCTTCTTCCCATTTTTCCTTCAGTTTTACCCCATCCTTGCCGCGAATATCGATTTTAAATAATGGACCTGTCATCCCGTCATACCCGGTAGCAAAAACAAGGATATCCAGTTTATATTCTGATTCCTTTGTTCGAATTCCGTTTGAGGTAATTTCGACAATGGGTTCTTTCTTGACATCAACTAAAGTAACATTCTCTCTGTTATAAGTCTCATAATAATCAGTATCCAAAATGGGGCGTTTTGTACCAAAATAATAGTCTGGCAATAGCTTTTCGGCAACTTCCGGATTATGAACAATTTCCTTTATTTTTGAACGGATAAAATCAGCTGCGGTTTTATTCGCTTCTTCATTGATAAAAAGATCGTAATAGGCAGAGGTTAAAGCAAATCCTCCTTCCGCCCAAGCCTTCTCATAAACTTGCTGGCGTTTTTCCGGCGGATCTGACAGTGCTGAAACATTTCGAATCAAGAGGCCACTGCCAGTTGAGGATTCACGCATGAGTCTTTTAACCTCTTCGAAGTCTTCTTTCGTTTGTTTGATAAACTCTGGGTCGTAGCGGTAGTTTCTTGCAGGAATCGTATATTGAGGAGTTCGTTGAAAAACAGTTAAGTGGTTCGCTTCTTTCGCAATAACCGGTATTGCCTGAACGCCGCTGGAACCGGTGCCAATGACGCCAACCCGCTTCCCGGTAAAATCAACCTTTTCCTTGGGCCATTTGCCGGTATGATACCACTGGCCTTTAAAACGATTCAGGCCCTTAAAATTAGGTAGATTAGCTGCTGAAAGACATCCCACTCCCGAAATAAAATACTTTGCTGTCACATTTGTGCAATCATCTAGTTGTAAGGTCCAACGATTGTTTGCTTCATCAAAATGTGCTGCAGTGATTCGAGTATTAAACTGTATGTCCCGGCGGAGAGCAAATTTTTCGGCAACATAATTAAGATAACGGAGAATTTCATCCTGTGCCGGATATTTTGATGTCCAAGTCCATTCTTGGTAAAGCTCTTTCGAGAAGGTATAGTTATAATAAATACTTTCGATGTCGCAACGTGCTCCGGGATAACGGTTCCAATACCAAACGCCCCCTACCCCATCTCCAGCTTCATACACACGGGTGGAGAAGCCCGCTTCCCGTAAACGATAAAGCATGTATAACCCGGAAAAGCCAGCTCCTAAAACGACTGCATCAAAGCTATTCTCTTGATTTGTTGCCACTTTTACCTACCTCCCTAACTTTAAATGATCGTAATCTGCAAACTCCTTACCAATTCCTTCCTTGACTGCAAATAACATGTTGCTAGTTTAAGGATAACTCTTTTAGAAATATTTGAATATTCCGTAATTTTTGAGTATACTATCCTTAAAAAAGGGGATGTTTTATGGTCTTATATGATACCATTTTACAATCTATTCAAAGGCTAGAGTCTCCTATAAGTCATGAGGAACAGCTTGTGAAAATTTTAGAAATTTACATGGAACTCTTCCCTGTCCTGGATTCCTACTTACTAAGATACTCTCCTCTAGGCTACCTTGCAGAAGGAATCATTTTCCTTAATTCAACTGGTGGTGTACATATAGGGGAAATTCGTGATGATATTCGTTCAATCCCCATTATTTTTTCAGCGATTCGTGAAAGAAAAGCAAAATATTGCACCGGATCAGAATATCTCAAACAAATGAGTAATAAATATACAATTTCTTCAAAAAATAATTCCCTGTTAGTTGTTCCCATCTTCTATCACTCGTTTGTATTTGGCTATATATGTAGTTCAGAATTTAAACTAGGTACAATCATGGACGATCAGTTGCTATCGGCTTTTACCCTTTATGGAAAATTGGTTGGAAAGGTGATTGCCGGTAATAATGATGACGAGATACAGTTTTTAAGCCGGAGGGAATTGGAAGTAATGAAAAGAATAGCAACAGGAGAAAGTACAAAAGAAATGGCTGACCAAATGGCGATAAGTGAATTAACGATTAATCAATACGTAAAATCAGCGATTAAAAAACTTGGGGCAAAAAATCGGGCACATGCGGTTGGAGAATTATTTAGGAAAGGAATTATTTCTTAAGCGAATAATGAAAGCGCTTGATTACGATTCAAAATCCGTCTACATACCATAATTAGACGGTCTCTTTATTGGGGGGGATTGGTTAAATTTAATCGTAGGGTGGATTTTCCCGAAACCCCCTCTTATTTCTGCAGCCTCTGCTTTTTCCAATAATCATAGATAAATTCTTTAAATAATTCGTTTAATACGGCCTTTTTTTGTTTTACCAGCCATTCCACTTGGTCAATTGGCAGATTTAGTTTTAATTTAATGTCTTCATTAGGCATTTCTACCTTTCGAATTTCTTCCAATGTAATACCTTTTTTAATATTTGGAAACTCCGGGTCGTTTTCGTTGATTATCGAAAAATTTTTATATTCCTGAATATCATCAAGTTCAGTATATAAATTTAGCTGCGGCAGGCTGCCTGCTACACAGTTCACATGCATAATCGAGTTTATCATTCTGCCGTCGTCTAATTCTATTTCAACAATCAAATTGTCAAGATCTTGATACTTTTTTAATGCTACTTCCGTTATAATTAAATCGATTTGTAACGAGTTTCCCTCGCTAGATTCATAAATATAAATGGCACTGTTAAAAAAGTGGATACTCTCCCCATCTATTTTTACTGATTTAATTTCAGCCATAAACCGTTCCTCCAAACTCTGGCAACAATTCTATTAAATTATTTTAGTACAAAACTGTACAGTTTTTCAAAACTTTTTAAGGAATAACGACCAATAAGTGATAGGCCGATTTTTTTGTTTCTTGGTGAGAAACAGTTTTCCATTTTTCGTTTTAGATCTCATCGAAAAAAACGCACTTAAAAAGGGCCTAAAGCCCTTTTTAAAATTCAACCGTTCTATAGTCCAGATAATGCTTTATCAATTTTATTCAATGTTTTTCCAATTGAATCATGGATAACAAAGGCCCCAGCAGCGTTATCATAGGGAGTATCTCCTTTATTAATAATGACCAACGGGACCCCACGCCTTCTGTATTGTGGAAAGGTTGAAAAAGGAGTTACCTTTAAACTCGTACCCAATACCAATAGACAATCCGCCTGCTCGATAAGTTGGATAATTGTTTCAAACCCCTCGGCTGTAAACCACTCACCAGCATCCCCATATAAGACAACATTCGGTTTAATATAACGTTCTTGTACCCTCTTTGTTTTACAATGATCACAAATGTAAAAGTCTTGCATTTCCTCCATCCGGTTAACCATTGCTTCCGTGGAATAAACTTCCCCACAATGCAAACAGGCTGCATCCTTGATCGTTCCATGAAACTCAATCACGTTTTGACTGCCAGCTTTTTGATGGAGGCCATCTATGTTTTGGGTAATAATCTGGCGAACTTTCCCCTGCTTCTCCCATTTTGTTAATATTTCATGCCCCAGATTTGGTTTGACGTCAGGGTAATAAAGGTTTTCGATGGCAAACTGATAGAACTCTGCAGGATGGCGAAAAAAATAATTGAGCGAGAGCAAATATTCAGGTGCCATCGAATAAATACCTGTTTCTGAGCGAAAATCCTTAATACCAGACTCAGTGCTAATTCCGGCACCTGTCAGTACAACAATGTTTTGAGCATTTTTAATTAGGTCGGTACAAGTTTCTAAGTTGCTATTCATCTTAAACACCTCTAGTTTCCACTTTGATGGTTTATTGGTTATTTGCTAATAAGTTCATGATTCAAACACATTCCTGACTTCTTTCTCTAATTCTCCAATAAGGGTAAATTCATTTTTTCTGGGGTTTAGCTCCTTCACGATACTGGCATAATACCAATGCTGTTGCTCCTTTCCCTGTTTAAACCGCGCCCAGACTTGATCACCAACAAGCTTCAAATCATCATGAATAGATTGTAGGTTATGCAATTTATCAGCTGTAATGACCTGGATTTCCTCCAAATTTGCTGCCTTTAGCCTATCAATCGTATGTTGCTTTCTTTCATGCCAGGGAAGGCTCTTGTCAGGTTCTGACGCGGCACACACCAAATTGGCAATCCTCCTGCCGAAATGTTCTTCCAACTCTGTAAAAGTTGTTTTTGTATCTTCCAACGTATCATGTAAAATGCCGGCAGCAATAACGTCAACAGAACAATTTGCTTTTTGAAGAAGCATTCCTACCGCAAATGGATGTGTAATATAAGGGATTTCTGTCGCTTTCCGCTTTTGGTCCCTGTGAGCGATGGCAGCAAAATTGATCGCCTTTTGAATAACGTCCAAATTTCAACCCTCCAAAATAAAAAATCAGCGGGAATATGGAAAAACCCACTGATTGCAGTTTTTTTCATGTGCTATTGGATGGATTTTCCTCAGTTAGATTATAATCTATTTTGATCGTAACTTTCCACCAAGCGAATCCACGTGTTTGTTCACTAGACAAACTCTTCAAAAGGTCAGGAATTCTTTACTTTCGCAACTCGCTATACTTCTTAATGAATCGCTAATAAAACCCTTCATTCCGCTAATAAATGACTCAAATTCGCTAATAAAACCATTAAATTCGCTAATAAATCTATAAAACCCGCTAATATCGTATAAAAAACATGATATGATAATGATAAATTTAATGACTGCAGGAGGAAATAATGAGCGTCCATAAAGATTTAATTCGCCATGCGCAAAAGCAAAATCAAGACTATCAATCATTTTTGCAGCTGGATGAATTGCGTGAAAAGTATATTGAAGAAGCCATATCACTCTGTAAACAAGGCAAATCTTTTTCAACCGATAAGATTAATGAGGTAACGAGGAAGATGAATAGTATTCCTCTACGCATTGTTCCTGAACGAAAAATCGTGACTGCCGAGACGGTCCAGGAGTATGTAAATAGGTCAAGATAAATGAAAAGAGTACCGGGCAACTCCTTTATCTAAACAAGTAATCTTTGTTAAATTTCAAGGTCTTTGCGATTGTTCCAGCTGCTTGTCATATCCCAGTTTGTTGCGAATAATATTAAGGACCCACCCAGATTCTTAGGACGTTCCTCGTGGTAATTCAAACCGCATTCATAAAAAAAGTGATGAGGCCTATTCATCACTTTTTTCTATATCTAAACTGCATTTTCCTCTTCTGTTTGCTTTGATTCATGCTCATCTATTATTTCCGTAAACCGATCAGGTGCGACTTTTGCTTTTATCTTCATGGCAGCAAAATAGACAATTGCGGAGGCGATAATTGATTGAACGGCAGGTAATCCGATTGGATTCACATATTGGGTGTAATATCCTAATAATGTTCCTACCACTAAAGAAATGGTCGCCATCCAATTCCAACCTTTATGATCAACCCATTTTTGCTTGCGGATAAAGAAGAAATCAGCCATGATGACACCGCCGATGGCCGGATAAATTAATGCCGTCATATAAAGGAAATCCATAAAATAATCAAGGATTCCTGCCAGAGCAATAACAATTGATACCAGTGTTCCAGCTAGTGTTAGCAGCGCACGGCCCCTGTTTGAGTTGACATTTAACATATTGGCAAGTGCCAGTCCCATACTATAGTTGTTTACTAATTGGCTTGTCCATGTAGCAAGCCACAAAATCAAGAATCCCCAAACAGGAAAACCAAGATTCATCATGACATTAACAATATCAGCATCGCCAACACCAATGGACATAATCGCTCCTACATAAAATAGTGGAAAACCCACAGCAACAATCCCCAAAGGTATAAGAATATTATCTTTTACAGTAGGCTTGGCATACCGGGTATAATCAGATGCAATAACCCACTGAGAAACATTGATTCCAATTACTAGGCTAATTGCTGCAAGGAAGGTCATTTGCGGCTCCGGGTTCCAAGACATAATTTTGTCCCAGCCGGTATTTTTTAATGCATAGAAGATTCCGCCGGCTATTAATAAAAGACCAGCAGGTACCGCTAAATAATCGGTCCATTTCATGGAAGAATATCCGATGATCGAAGGTAAAGCGAACAGAAGTCCGGCAATAACCGTAACAATGGCCCACGAAACCCATTCAGTTTTATAATCAATTCCAAACATGGCAGCAATCGCATTTCCTGCTACGGCTGTTTGTAATGCCCACCAACCCATTGAAACAATAAAGATTGTGAGTCCAACAATAAATCTCGCCTGTGTTGAACCGAAGCTTGTTCTAGCAATAACGGAAGAAGAGCGACCTGTTTTTGCACCAATATATCCAGCAAGTGTATTTCCAATCCATTGAAAAACGAATAAAGCGATAATCAATATCCATAATAACTTTCCTAAACCAAAACTGGCGGTTAAAGACGCACCAACCATTAATACAGGTATTGTAAATTCCAAACCGCCAAAAATGATCGCAGGTGAGATCCAATGTTGCCGTTGATTTAATGGAACAGCCGCAAGAGCCTCATCCTTTCCTCCTTTTCTTAATGAAACATCTTCCATTCAAATTCAACTCCTTTTAATATTTTCTAATATAACTTATTGACTGATGATTACCAATATTCCGTAAATTCCCTTTAGTAAAAAAGCCTTGCCTAGCAAGGCTTTTTTTGGGGAATTAATTATCCAACTAATACCCAGATAATTTTGCAGTCTTCATTACTGTCATTATAGGCAATATGTTCCTCTCCTGCTGGAATAAAAGTAGCTTCTCCGCTTGATGCCCGATAAACTTTTCCGTTTACCTCCGTTACAATCGAGCCCTTCACGATGATGGAATATTCATTTTCCTCATGTTTGGATACTCCTTTGAGAGGAACTCTTTTTCCTGGTGGAATGGTGACGGTGCCCATCGCTAAATTTCCCGAAAGAGACGCCTGTGAAAAAACGGTTTTTAACGGTACGGTAGCGTTCACATCTTCTGGTAAACTTTCAATGTTCAAAACTTCCACTTTATTCTCCCCCCTGATGTCTTTTTGAGGTTACGCCCTCAACAGTAAACATTTCCGGGTTCACAATGACACCGTAATCGTCATGCGCCTGTTCAATCGAAATATAACCGTTTTTTACGTCCTTCGCCACTTTTTCCACAGGGCGGTTAAATGGATTGCCATAACCACCACCGGTTGCAGTAACGAGCTTTATAACATCACCGGTATTTAATGGATATCTTGGATAAATTCCGTAAGGTCCATCTACTTCTCCATTAACCTTTTCCACATAAAATTTATTTGCTGATCCGTCTTTTCCTCCATTGATCCCCCATGGAACAAATTTATGGCGGCCAAATGTGATCGAAGCCGATTGATTATCCGTCAATGCTCTATATGAGCGTACAACCCCCGCACCGCCGATATATTCGCCAGCACCAGCACCATCTGTGTGAAGACTGTACTCATCGACCAATACGCCGTATCTAGTTTCTGCTACCTCTACTGGTACGTTGTAAGTTTCACCATCGCCAATACAGAACTGTCCTCTTGCGCCATCCTGACCTTCAGCAGCCCCCCATCCTCCAACAGATGGCTCAACAATCAGGAATGGCTCTTTTGTATCAGGATGAACACCTGATAAAACAACCGAGCAGACGGATAATAAATGACCAGCTGACAAACGATGTGGTACAACAGGGGCAAGTGCCTTCCATATTAAATCGGCACCAGCTTGCATACTTTCCCAATAAATTGATACTGGAGCCGGTCGTTTAGCCGATAGTACAGACCCTTCATCGGTTATAACTTCCAAAAGACGGAATACGCCATCATTAGCATCCTGTGATGGGTTGGTAATTGCTAAGAATATCGCACGGACCGCTGATACAAGTGCAGTATAGGAACAATTAATCGGTCCTGGTACTTGTGGATGGCTTCCACGAAAGTCGGCAATAAATTTTTCATCTGTGATGGTCACTTTAACTTTTACTTTGAAAGGTCCATTTCCGAAACCATCATCATCAATAAATCCTTCTGTCTCATATGTCCCTTTCGGAAGCTTGCGAAGTTCTTGTCTGGCAAGCTCCTCACCGTGATCCAACAAGTAATCAATTGACGAAAGAACGATATCTTTCCCATGTTTGTCACATAATTCAATGACTCGTTTTTCACCCGTTCTTAAGGCAGCGACCTGCGCCCACATATCTCCCAGAGACAAATCAGGGAAACGTACATTTGCTTCAATAATGTCAACAATTGCCTGATTAATTTGTCCTTCATTAAACAGTTTTACACAAGGGAATTGCAAACCCTCCTGGAATATTTCCGTTGCATCGTTACTGTAGGATCCCGGGTCTTTACCGCCAACTTCTGTCCAATGTGCTTTATTGGCCGAAAAAGCAACCAGTTCACCTTTATAGAATATTGGCAATACAAGTCCAACGTCAGATAAATGGGAGCCCCCACCGCCATAAGAATCATTAATAATAATGATATCGCCTGGTTTTAACTTACCGTCACCAAATTTTTTCAGCGTTTGTTTCACCATATCGGACAGCATGCCAATAAATCCTGTCACACCATTCCCCTGTGTTAATAACTGGCCTTTCGCATCAGTAAGGCCGCTGGCATAGTCAAGAACTTCATAAATAATTGGGCTCATTGAAGTTTTTGCCAAGGCAATAAACATTTCATCACCGATAGCAATCAATGAATCTTTAACAATCTCCAATGTAAATGGATCAACTTTTGGTTTGACATTTTGTGTCATTTCACTCCACCCCCGTGTCAATGATAAGATTTCCATATTCATCAACAGATAACGTCTGACCAGGATAAAGGACTGTTGAAGCAGAAGTTTCTTCGACAATTGCTGGTCCAGAAACCTTACAATCCTTACCAAGCAAATGACGATGATAAACCTTTGTATCCATCCAGCCTTGTTCTTCAAAATAAACAGGGCGTGTTTCTTTTAAAGCATCTTCAGCCTTACCGCTGAACTCCAATTTCTTTATCGATGGTTTTACAACCTTCCCAAAGGCCGTTAAATGCAAGCTGACAATTTCTGTCGGGGTTCCCTCCAACTTAAATGTATAATTCTGCTCATGAAGATTGCCGAAACGCTCTACCACTCCTGAAATCGTTTCTGAAGTCCAATCTCCATTTGGAACCGGAACCTTTACGGTATGTTCTTGTCCAAGATAACGAATATCTGCAAACCTGGTGAACAATACCCTACTTTTCTCAAGACCTTCCTCCTTAAATTGCATAAGTGCCTGGGATTCAAGGGAATGCCATTCATTATTCAGTTCAGTCAAGTCCACCTGATTTAACCTTCTAATATATGTCTGGATATAATCATGGCGCAAATCGGTCATCAACATTCCCCAAGCGGAGAATACTGAAGATGCGACCGGAACAATGACTTTTTTCACACCTAAATCTTTCGCAAGTGCGGTCGCATGCATCGAACCGCCGCCACCAAAGGCAACTAACGAAAATTCACGTGGATTATGTCCTTTACGGACAGAAATAAGCTTCAAGGCATTTAACATATTAGAATTAGCGATGCGAATAATTCCCAACGCTGCATCTTCAACTGACAAATCAAAATGATCAGCAACCTTTTCTTTAATCGCAGACTTAACTTTTTCCAAGTCCACTTGGTAATCAAAATTCTCAGTGGAAAGTCGTCCTGTAACTAAGTTGGCATCAGTCGTTGTTGGTTCAGTCCCACCTTGTCCATAGGCAACTGGTCCTGGAAGTGCACCTGCTGATTGTGGTCCTACCTTTAAGGAACCAGCCCTATCTATCCAGGCGATCGAACCGCCACCATTGCCAATTTCTACAATGTCAACCACCGGCACTTTAATGGGATAGCCAGCATTTCGCTCATTTTTTTCAATAAAATAGTCAGTTGAAACCTTTACTTCTCCTTTATTGATTAGAGAACACTTCGCAGTAGTTCCACCGATGTCAAAAGCAATAATATTTTCTTCACCAATAATCTCTCCAAGTACCGCCGCACCATAAATTCCAGCGACTGGACCCGATTCTACCATATTAATCGGTGTTTGCTTAGCGCTATTAAATGTTGTCGTTCCGCCGTTTGACTGCATAATATAATTTTGGCTGTCTGTATGATTTTCCAATAGTTTTGCATGCAAACGGTCTACATAAGATGCGGCAATTGGTTTTACATAAGAGTTAAACACCGCTGTACTTGTCCGCTCATATTCCCGCCATTCTTTCGTAACTTCATGCGAAGCAGTAACCGCCACTTCTGGCCAAAGCTCATGAATCAACTCTTTTGTTTCAATTTCATGAACAGGATTTACATAGGAGTGCAAATAGGAAATCGCGATAGCTTCCACTTCTTCTTTTTGGAAATAAGCGATAACCTCTTTTACTTGCTCTTTATTCAACAGCGTGAGTACCTCACCTTTATAGTTAAGACGTTCTTCAACTTCCTGTCTTAAATAACGCTCAACAAATGGCACCGGCTTTTGATAGCGAACATTAAATAAGTCAGGACGGTTCCCACGGGCAATTTCCAGGACATCACGGAAACCTTTCGTGGTAATCAAACCGGTCTTAACTCCTTTCCTTTCCGTCAAGGCATTGATAATAACCGTTGTTCCATGAATAAATGTTTGGATAGCTGTTTGATCAATTCCACTTTTTTCAATGACATCAATGACACCCTTTTCAAAATTTGGAGGCGTTGTATGGCTCTTCGCCACGCCAATTTCTCCATTTTCATTGACATACACTAAATCAGTGAATGTTCCACCAATGTCTGTTGCTACACGCATGTATACTCCACCTTTCTATAAAGCTTGATATTTTGAAAACTTCAGTTAAAAAATAACTGGAGTCAAAACTGACAAAAGGATTGTTTCTTCATTAAAAGGATTTTCCAGTGAATGTGGACACGTGGATGGAAAATGAATTGAGTCACCTTCACGTACGACATATTCCTTACCATCAATGTAGAAAATAACATTTCCTTTCAACACAAAGTAAAATTCTTCCCCTGGATGACCGTATTTTTGCGTTTGCTTTTGATTGGGGGGAATGTTTACTAATAGCGGTTCAAGCATTCTTCCTGCAAATTCTCCATTCAATCTTGAGTAAAGAAAATCTGAACCAGTTAATTTAAATGGTTTTTGTTGATCAGCTTTTACTAAATAATCTTCCTGTGTCTTTTCTTCTTCGAAAAATTCAGTAATTTTAACATTTAAAGCATCCGCAATTTTTTTCAGGGAGGTAATCGCTAAGGAAGTCGTCCCTCTTTCTACTTGCGATAAAAAACTAATCGATAGATCCGTTTTTTCACTTAGCTCCTTTAAGGTGTAACCCCTTAATAGGCGCAGTTCCTTGATTTTTTTATAAATTTCATCCATATGAAACTCCTTTGAAGTATAGTAATAAAATTTTAGTATTACTGAAAATAATTTTAGTATTACTGTAATGAAGTAATAATAACACACTATATTACGAATTAAAAGAATATTTACAAGATTTGTTTAAATAATTTTAAAAAAAATTGTTAATTTCGTTTTTTTTCATAAAAATAGCGGTGAAGGTTGTTCACCACTGGTTAAATGGAATAGATTTCTTTGCTTTAAGCCAATTACTTATTCTTCAAAATAATCCAAACCTATAATTCCAAGGATTCATCTCCTCAGATAGGATTATTTTTCTATCATTTTTCTCATTTTTATGACATTATCAAAATAAGGGTTTAAAGGTATTAGATAAAACTATTCTTAGAGATTTAAGTATAATGACCGCTCTTTAAGGTTTGCTCTTTAAAAGAATAATCGTAGAAAGATGAAAAGAGTACCCGGCAACTCTTTTATCGGTTCGGTTGCCTGGTACTCTTTTTTTAAACATACGGTGCCCGCTCCTTTTGATCAGGCAACTGTTTATAACAACGAACTCCTCTCTGGTTCAGCAAAGTGATAATTTGCTCCAGTTGGGCAGCTGTTTGTACTACAATGAATTGTGGCTGGAAAAGGGTTCTTTTCAGCCTGAATGTTAATTTATAGGCGTTGTTCACTTTGTCATCAAGGCCGTACAATGGATGCCAGCGAATAATTTGTTCAGTCTCACAATCTTTGATTTGATGATAAAAAACCAATTTACCATTAAGGATGATTCCCTTTGGTAAAATAAATAGATTGCCGCTATGTCGAACAGAATTAATAAGAATGAAAAAAATATAGGCCAAGGTGAAAAATGATTCTCCCAGCCAATCAGTCATGACAACTAACACCAAAAGAACAGCTAGTACGCAAAGGATGACAACTGTGCCCCATTTGACAAGTCGATAGGATTTTGAACTTTTGGTCAGTGGTTCCATTGGCTTCCATTCATTTGGAATGATAATACCGGCAAACTCTTCTTCCGTTTTCGGATACAGCGCATCTTTCGAGGCAGTTGCTGCCGATGATAAAAGCAATAGATTCCGTAATAAATAATAGATTCCGATGATAAATATAATGGTAAAAATGAAATTTGCAAAGATTAGCCATCCACCCTTTCAGTAATCATTGTGCCAGTAAACAAAGGCCAATTCAAATATACCTTTTCTTTTATTATGCAATATTCCAAATAATTCGGCACGTCCTTTTCCAGGAAAATAGAAAAAAATTTAGTTAGGTATCTATTTAAATTGAAAGTAAGATATTTTTTAAAAATTCGTCATATATCGACATGATTCGATATGCTACTATAGATATAGCTTTCCTAAATTCAGGTGTTTAGCGGAAGGATGTCTAAGTAGTGAGAAAAGTTTTGGATAGAATAAAACAATTGTATAAACGAACGGTAGTTAAGACATTTTATAAATGGTTAAACCATCATACATATTTCCGTTACGGATATTTCCTCTTATTAATGCTCAGTATCCTATATTGTTTGGTTGCGGAAAATCACAGTAATACTTTTATTTTATTTGTTATTACCGTGATTTTTTTAGGAATTGGATTTTATGACCGGCCTGCATGGGTGATTTTTTTACTTACTGTTTTTACTGTTCTCTGCAGGGCTTTTCTACCAGCTGAAAATATTGATATTGGTTCCTTTTTTATTCAATTATTCACATATCTTTTAATTGTCTCCATCTCAGTTGGGTTAAGAAAAATCACTCAAAAAGTCGAGCAAAATGAAATAGAATTGACCATGGTTCTTTCGAACGCTTTGGATTCGAGAGATTCCTATACGATGCATCATTCCGAAAATGTCGCAAAGTATGCGCTTATGATCGCCAAGCAGATGAAGTTGTCAAAAGAAATGTGCACAACGATTTATATTGGCGGATTATTACACGATATTGGTAAAATCGGGATTCAAGAAACGATTTTAAACAAGCCTGGAAAATTGACAGATGAGGAGTATCAGGTTATTAAAACTCATCCGATGATTGGCTACGATATGATTAAGAATGTCGACAGGTTTCATGAAGATGGGGTTTTAGACATTGTCTTGTACCATCATGAAAGATATGATGGAAGTGGTTATCCATTGGGTTTAAGAGGTAGTGAAATTCCGTTTGTGGCGCGGATTGTTGCCGTAGCAGATGCCTTTGATGCGATGACTTCCAACCGTGTTTATCGGGATAAACTCGAATTAGATTATGCGCTTAATGAGATTCGCGAAAATATAGGAATCCAATTTGATCCGCAGATAGCCGAAACATTTTTAAGCCTTTTTGATACAAATGAAGATGGAAAATTGGAAAGACTTTTTTCTAATCAGGATGTAGTAAACCTTTAAATGAAAATGGAAGGACTTTTTCCTTTTTGGAAAAGCCCTTCCAAAAATGTTACATGCTCTTTGCTTCCAACCGGAATCCTTCGACCACGACTTCTTCATCCACTTCAAGTAACAGGCACCGTTTTCCTTCGTACGTGATGTACTTTACATATTTCATGTCCTTCGGATTGATGGTGACATCTGCCACCTTGGTGCTGATTTTGATTGTTTTCGGAATTAAGCTGCTTGCTTTAAATTCATGTTTTTCGTCTTCTACGACCGCTTTGAAGGCATGCTCGACTTTGGCTGGTTCGACATTTTCGACGCCGCTGACGGTTAAGATCCGTTCGATGTCACGCTGATCCAATGTAGGAATTTCGTCTTCTTCTTTTTCCGCACTCTCCAGCACTACTCGATCAATTTCCTCATAAACATTCGAAATGACCGTGGAGTCCACTTCATCCCCGATAACTTCCTTTAAAATAAAGTCAAAGCAGTCCTTATCTTCCTGCGCGGTGATAATGTCTTCACAATCAAGAACTTTTTCGATAAAAGTAAAATCCGGTTGGTTTACTTTTCCGGCACAATAGAGAATATGGTTCGCATCGGCGGCATTGTCGTTAAAAGCAGGAAACAGAAAGCCTGACATCGGAGAGTCCAAATTGATAATCGGATCCACACCTTGAGATGGTTTAAATTCTTTTTCAATATAGTCAAACAGCAGAGCTTTTTTTGGCTGATCCGTTTTATTCAGACTGCAAAGGATAAACGAATTGGCATAAACCTCATCATCCCCGCCCTCTTCTGATTCTAAATTCCTTTTCTTAGTTGGCTTGCGGTATTCTCCGCGGATAAATGTCACTACCGTATCAAATTCGTAGGCAGCGTAGGCAAACATTTTTCCAACGATCTCCAGCATGTCATCCTGCCAATCTTCAGATTCCGCCTGCATTCCTTCGAAAAGAATCGTTTGGGTACTGTAATCTACATCCCGCTTGAATTTTAACTCAAACAGTTTGGCATCAAGATGGCCGGTCAAAATCTTTTTAAAGTTAGCTAAAAATAATTCCTGCGTTTCCTGCTCCAACATTTGAAACGGCCGACAGACTTGATGGTAAATCTCACCAGATTCCTTTTTTACATATACATTGAAGATTTCGCGAATATTCATCCGGTAATTGTCTAATTTAAATTGTTTGCGGATATTTGCAATGTCTTTTTTATTCAAACTGTCTCAACTCCCATTCTTGATTATACTGTTTAGACAGGAAAATCTCTATTTCTAATTTTTATATTTTCTTGAATGGGAGAATGAGAAAACTATTTGGTTAATCCGTTCAAAATTAATTCCATATAAAGATTTACGATCTCGTCTTCCGACATTTCACCATCGGGATTATACCAACTATATGAGCGGTTTACCATACCAAGGATAGCGAAAGTCACGATGTCACTTCTTAAATCGTTTCTAAATTCTCCTTCTCTAATACCTTCATCAATGACCTTTTGGAAATTAAGTCGAAATTCGCGCCTTTTTGAATTCACATTATCTATATGGTCTTTTTCCAAATGGCGGATCTCCCGATTAAAAACTCTCGCACTCTTGCCTGATGTTTTGATTTCACTTATTATTATATAAACCAATTTATATAACTTTTCTTTGTTGTTTAAATTTTTATCGCTAATCATTTCTTCCTGTTGATGGAGTAAGTTTTCAATAAAACTTAAATGGATATCTCGTAACAACTCTTGTTTACTCTCAAAATAGTAATAAAATGTCCCTTTTGTCACACCAATATTATCCACAATATCCTGAATCGATGTCTTACTGAATCCCTTACTATCAAACAGGTCGATACTTTCTTTCATGATTTTATCCTTCATTAGTCGTATCCTTTCAATCACTCAATGGTGTCATCTATGAATCTAATTCTCTTTCAATAACCGTGGCGATTCCCTGCCCACCACCGATACAAGCCGTAATCAAGGCGTACCTGGAGTCAGAGCGTTTCAGTTCATATACAGCTTTTGTTATTAAAATGGCCCCGGTTGCACCTAGCGGGTGACCATGGGCAATCGCCCCGCCATTCACATTCAGTTTCTCCGGATCTATTTGTAATTCACGATCACAGGCGATAACTTGAGCGGCAAAGGCTTCATTTAGTTCAATAAGATCCATCTGCTCTAAGGAAAGATCCAATTTTTCCAATACCTTCTTCGTAGCAGGTACCGGCCCAATTCCCATAATATTCGGGTCAACCCCTGCAACTGCTGTCCCCCGAATAACGGCCATTGGCTTGATACCAAGCTCTTCGGCTTTTTCTCTGGCCATAATGACTAAAGCAGAGGCGGCATCATTCAGTCCGGAACTGCTGCCGGCCGTAACGGTACCATCTTTTAAAAATGCAGGAGATAATTTGGCCAACCCTTCTAATGTAGAGTTTGGACGAGGATGTTCATCTTTCTTAAAAATAATCGGTTCACCCTTTCGCACAGGTATTTTGATTGGAACAATTTGTTCATCAAAACGCCCCTCTTCCATTGCTCGCGCCATTTTTTGTTGACTTCTTAGCGAGAATTCATTCTTGTTCTGCTCGTGTAATATTATATTTTTTTGCCAAATTCTCCGCTGTAATCCCCATTGGCGGATTACCAATTTCCTCCGGTGCTAAAAGCGAACCGCGGAACTTTGGCGGCATTGGGCTAAAGGGAAGTTCCGGCCGCTCCAACAAGTAAGGAGCGCGACTCATGCTCTCAATGCCACCAGCAATATAAATATCACCGGCCCCAGATTGAATTGCTTGGGCAGCTAAAGCAACGGCATTAATTCCTGATCCGCACTGGCGATCAACCGTAAGACCCGGGATATTTATAGATAGGCCTGTTTGTAAAGCGGTTAATCTGGCAATATTCCCACCACCGCTTAATACATTACCTAAAATGACATCATCAATGAGTGCCGGATCAAGATTCACTCGATTGACCGCTTCTTTGATAACCTCAGCTCCATATAAATGGGCAGGAACTCTTGCCAAAGTTCCCCCTTGCCTTGCAATAGCCGATCTAACTGCCGATACGATTACAGCATCCCTTTTCATGGACTATACACCTCACATAGATAGTGAATTAATAAAGTGCAAATCTGACTTTCCCTTTAATAACCTCTTTCCCTTTCTGATTTATTGCGCTAACTTTAAAATGTAAATGTTCTTCCGTTTTATCTTCTAATTCAGCCTGTAATGTAATGACATCATTTAAAAAAACCATGCCAGCAAAACGAATCTGATAATCTTGGATAAAACCAATTTCATAATATGGTGTAAATAGTTTTGGAAGATTTCCCATCGTCCACATTCCATGGGCAATAATCCCCGGAAGATCCGCCTTTTTTGCCTCCTCATCAATGGTATGAATCGGATTAAAATCACCCGATGCTCCAGAATACTTGATTAAATCCATTCTGGAGACAGGAGAAAGTGTCGTCTGAAGTGATTCGCCTGCGCGCAGCTCCGTAATGCTCGTCATACCTGCATCGCCCTCCTGACTGTTTCTGTAATAATGATGACCGACTCTTCGGTAAAAATTAATTTTCCGTTTGCATCTTCTCCGTATCGTTTCATTTTTAAAAAGCCCATTTTACCTGTGCTGCCTTCTTTTTCGTAATAATCTTCAATTACGGAATAACAAAAGACTTCTTCTTCTACTAAAAGCGGCCTTTCGTAATGATAAATCTGTTCACCGTGAATTAAACCTTTCCCAGGCAGCTTCAGCCCCTCGATGTTTCCCGAAAGAAAGACACGCGGGAAAGTTGGCGGAGCAATATTATTTCCATAACGTGAATTCTTTCCGGTTTCTTCATCAACATAGATGGGATGTAAGTCACCAATGGACTCGGCAAATCTTCTTACTAGCCCTCGTTCCACAACATTCTTCACCTTTGGAGATCTCTTTCCGATTGCATCGCGATACATTTATTTTCTCCTCCCCATTTTTAATTTGTCGGTCCGCCGGCTACATAGAGAACCTGACCATTGACATAAGAAGATTTCTCATCGGCAAAAAAGGCAACGGCATTAGCAATATCCTCCGGCTTACCGCTTCTGCCAACTGGAATCCGGCTTGCTGCTCCCTTAACAAATTGTTCGAAAGGAACGCCAACTCTTTCTGCAGTTGCTTTGGTCATCTCTGTTTCAATAAAACCAGGCGCAACGGCATTCGATGTAATACCATATTTCCCGAGCTCTTTTGCAAGCGTTTTGGTAAAGCCTTGCAGCCCTGCTTTAACCGTTGCATAATTTGCCTGCCCGCGGTTTCCTAGTGCAGAGGTCGAGGAAATATTAATAATCCTGCCATATTTTTGCTGTACCATATATTTTTGTGCTGCCCGAGCAGCATGAAAGGATCCTTTTAAATGAACATCGATTACCTGATCCCAGTCACTGTCAGACATTTTGAACAGCAAGTTATCTCTGATAATTCCAGCATTATTGACTAAAATATCCAATGAGCCAAACGTATTTACAACCTCTTCTATTGCCGCTTCAACTTCAGCTGCTTTCACTACATTCGCCTGTATTGCTAGAATCTCATAACCCTTTTCTCTAAACTCCGCTCTCGCTTCACTTAAGGCTTCCTCATTGATATCAATAATGGCAATTTTTGCCCCTTCTTTTGCGAATTCTTCGGCAATGGCCTTCCCGATCCCGCGGCTGCCGCCAGTTACGAATGCTGTTCTTCCTTCAAATCTTTTGGTCATCCTTTATTCCTCCTAATCACAATATTCAAAATATAGGGAATAAACTATCCTCTTCCTCTAGTAATCTACAAGACGGTAGTGATAGACCCCATTGGTTTTTTCGGCAATGATGATGTTCCGTTCCTCTAACAGATCAAGAACTGCCACGATTTCAAACACAAATGTGATAACCGCCTTTTCATAACGTCTCCGATACACATCCTGGGTGATTTCAAAACCGGTGGCGCTCCCATTGGCCTTCTTCAAAGCATTGATAACACGTTGAAGGCGATTTTCTATATTTTCTTCTGTTGCTTTAATGACCTCAACTAAATGATCAATATCTGGTCCATGGCCTGAATAAGTAAGCTTGATCGGCAGATTTTTACATTTTTCTAAGTTTTGAAAATACTGGATCAATGGTCTTGCCCTTGGCTTTCCATATAGCGGCGCATCCAAAAATATCCCCGAATGCATCCCCTTAATAATATGATCCCCGCAAATAAGCATCTGGTCTTTAGCGTTATAGAGAGAGAGATGGTCCTGTGAATGCCCAAGTGTTTCAATCACTTGCCAATCCGATAAACCTGGCACTTTATCACCTTCTTGCAGTACCGTTTCAATTTCTAAATTATTGGATAGGGTACGGCCGCGTTTCCGGAATGCCCATTTGTAGGCCATCTCTTTCGGTAATCCAAATTCTTGGAGCAGCGTCTCAAAAAATTCTCCGGTCCAATCCAGGTAGTCTTCATCTTGTAAAAACGTTAGTGTATCACGATGAGCAAACACTGGGACAGTAGGATGTTTCTCCAATATCCAATCAAGCAATCCCACGTGATCGTTATGATGGTGTGTTAATACGATTTGTTCAATTTCTGTTAGTTTTAAACCCAGCCTTTCAAGCCCAATATTTAGTTCTTTCCATGCCTGATCCGTTTTTAAGCCGGTATCAATCAGGGTCAGCTTCTCTCCAAATACAAGATAAGCATGGACGGGACCAATGGGGAAATTTGTTGGCAGTACCAATTTTTCAATTCTTTGCACATCCCTCAAATCCTTTGTAATAGTGTACTTTCCGATTATTTTCCCTCCAATACATGAGCGCTATAGCATTCCGCACCGGAGGATGTTTCATGAAGTAAAGACTAGCTTCTATCACCCTTTGTATAGATCGGTCTTATTTGTCGAACCAAACATTCCGCAAGTAACCATAACCATAGGAAGCATGTGGATACGAATCCTTAACATAAGGAGGTCGTGGAGTCTTCGTATAATAGGTTGAAATCGGAATCGGGTTGACCAAGTTTTCCAGCACATAACGTTGAATGTCATGAACATATTCTTTTCTCTTTTCCTGATCGAGGATCAACCGTTGTTCATCAAGCATTTTATCCAGCTTAGGATCACTGATGTTATACCAGTTTTTCGCACCGTTTGTATGAAGTTGTGTACGCAGCCATTCATCCGGTTCCTGGAAATAAGTTTGGTAGCCGATTCCCATATCATATTCAACTTTCGGCCATCTTTCAGAATAATAGGTTGCATACTCTACTACTTCAATTTTTGCATTAATACCTACATTTCGCAGATCCTCCGCAATCCATTGGGCAACGCGAACCAATTGTGGCCCATAACCATCTGTAACCATTAGAGTCGTGTCAAATCCATTTGGATAGCCTGCTTCTGCCAGTAATTTTTTCGCCGCTTCTGGATCGTATGGCATTAGTTGTTCTCTATCCTTTAAAGGCAGTGCCCAATCACCTAAGGAAGGATTCACCGGACCACTGATCTCCCCGCCGCCATAAATATTATCTACCATTTTTTGCCTGTCAATAGCAAGACTAATCGCTTTCCGTACCCGCAAGTCGTTAAATGGTTTTTTCTTCATGTTTACGTATACCTGTTCCTGGGTCGGAAATAACGCTTCAAAAATGTCAAAATCCGGATTCGTCTTCTTAAGCTGTGCGAGTTCTTGTGGTGATAACTGCCCAATTGCCTCCGCCTGTCCGGTTCTTAATGCGGCGATCCGTGCGCTTTGATCTGGTACGACTTTATAAATCACCCTATCTAAATATGGTTTGCCCTTCTCGTAATAATTGGGATTCCGCTTGAAAGTAGCCTGCACATTGTCCTTCCATTCCTCCAAAATAAATGGACCTGTACCAATCATATCAGTCGCAAAATCGAATTTCCCTTCAATACCTTCCTTCGGCAAAATCCACATAAAGTGATTGGCCATGAAATTTAAAAACGGGGCAAATGGCTGTTTTAATGTGAATACAACCGTCCGGTCATCTGTTGCTTTGACACTTTCAACGGCTGATAGTAGTGAAGCTTGGTGTCCAGGTAAATTAATAATCCTTTCCATTGTTGCCACAACATCTTCAGCCGTTAACTGTCTGCCATTTACGGGTGGTTTATCCTGCCAGTAAGCTTCACGTAAATAAAAGGTATAGACTTTGCCATCATCAGAAACTTCCCAACGCTCGGCAAGATCCGGGACAACCTTATAGTCGGTAAATTCCACACCAGGTCCTGTTTCAAAGGAAACCAGCTTATTGTACACTAACCCGGCAAGGGAATTCGTATAGATAGAAGACTGCCGATGAGGGTCCAGCATATCAGGATCCGCAGCAGCCAGTATGGTATAGGTTCCTCCCTTTTTTGGTTCAGTTGAGCCTTTTTCACCAGTTGAATTTGTTTTTCCATTGGTATTCTTGGAAGTACCCGAGGAACATGCGCTCACTCCCAGTAACAGTAAAGCAGCCAGCAAAATATTTATATACAACCTTAGCTTTTTAACCATTTACAAACCTCCTTGATCCTCTTAATCTTATAAAAATTTAAGCGGACATTTTCGGGTCCAGAAAATCTCTTAATGCATCTCCCAGTAAATTAAAGGCTAATACTAAAAGACTTAAGGCCAGGCCCGGAAATAATACCAGCCAAGGGGCACTTTCCATATATCTGCTGGCATCACTAAGCATCAATCCCCAAGAAGGATTAGGCGGTGGCGTTCCGATCCCAAGAAAGCTGAGTGAGGCTTCAGCAATAATGGTCTGCCCAAATGCTAAGCTTGACATGACAATGATAGGAGCCATCATATTGGGCAGGCCGTGTTTAAAAATAATCCTCACTGCGTTGGCCCCAACTGATCGTGAAGCTTCAACATAATTGGTTTCGCGGATTCGCAGCATTTCTCCGCGGACAATCCGGGCAAATCGTGGGACCTCAATAATGGTTAGGGCAATAATCACGTTTTGAATCGCTGGACCCAAAAGCGCGGCGATAAATAAGGCTAAAATTAACGCCGGGATGGACATGATGGCATCCATAATCCTTTGAATGACCATATCGACAATACCGCCGAAGTATCCTGAGACCATACCTAACAAAATCCCCAAGAAGATTGATATCACTACCGTTGCAAAACCGACCAGTAAAGAAATCCTGGAACCATATACAATCCGGCTAAACACATCCCTTCCCAAATCATCCGTTCCCATGAAAAATTGAGGTTCGGGAGCAGCCAAAATAGCTTCCCGATTTTGCGCTACAGGGTCAAAGGGTGCGATGATAGGGGCAAAAACGGCTACTAAAATAACAAGAAGGATCACTAAAAGGGAGACAAAGCCAATTTTCTGGGTAACAATAAAGCGTTTGCACTCACCCCCGAACTTTTTCAAATGCAGATTCCTGCCAGCTGTTACTCTTCCCTTTGGCAAATCCGTATCTAACTGAACTTGAGACATTTCTTTCACTTCCTTTCCTGAATTCAGGTTTATACAGCAGTTATCTAGTCCGAATTCTTGGGTCCACCCAGCCATACATGACATCAACGATTAAATTTACAAGCAAGAACATCGTTCCGAACATTAATACGGCCGCTTGAACGATGGGATAGTCCCTGGACAATACTGATTCATAAATCAAGTTCCCTAATCCCGGAAGCGAAAAAATAGATTCAAGTACCACAGTGCCGCCAAGCAGATAGCCGACTTGTAAACCAATCAGCGTAATGACGGAAACCAGCGAGTTTCTTAAGGCATGTTTAAAAATGACCACCCATTCTTTTGCTCCTTTGGAGCGAACGGTCCGAATAAATTCAGAATGTAATACCTCCAGCACAGCGGATCTGGTCATACGGACAATACTGGCACTTAACGTAATTGCTAAACAGATCGATGGTAATAACATCTGTTGAAGATTAACGATAGGATTTTCTGCAAAGGATTGATAGCCTAAAGGCGGAATCCAGTTTAACGCCAATGACAATCCTGTGAGCAAAATTAAGCCGAGCCAAAAGTTCGGAATGGATAAGCCGCCTACTGAAATGACACGTAGGAAATGATCGATTAATGTATTTTGCTTTACGGCAGAAATAACGCCAACCGGAATACCGATGATAATCGCCAAAATCATCGACATGACTGCCAGTTGTAATGTGACCGGGATTCTTTCAAAAATGACGTCAGACACGGCTTTGCCTGACCATAAAGATGTCCCCAAATCACCCTGAACAGCATGGGATACCCACTCACCTAATTGAGCCGTTATCCCTTTATCCAATCCCAATTCTGACTTTAGTGCCGCCATTTGCTCCTCTGTTGCTCCGGAATTGGCCAGTTGAAGGGTTACTACATCGCCGGGAACAGCTCTCATTACCACGAAAATAAAGGTAGTCATAATAAGTAATACCAATACGCTGTAGATTAATCTTTTGATGATATATTCAGCCATGCCCTCACTCCTTTCCGTACAAGTGACATGAAACCGTGTGTCCTTCAGAAATCGTTCTTAATTCCGGCTTTTCCTGCTTGCAAATATCCATTGCAAACGGGCAGCGGGTATGAAATTTACAGCCGCTTGGCGGATTAGCAGGAGAAGGTACCTCGCCTGTTAAAATCATTCTGTCCGGTTCAGCCTTCGGGTCCGGGACGGGCACAGCCGAAATAAGTGCTTTGGCGTAAGGATGCAGAGGTTCATTAAACAACGTTTCGGAATCGGTCACTTCCACAATTTCTCCAAGATACATGACGGCAATTCGATCTGACACATACTTGACTACATTTAAATCATGCGAGATGAATAAATAAGAAAGCCCCATTTTCACCTGTAAATCCTTTAGTAAGTTAAGAATCTGCGCCTGAACGGAAACATCTAAGGCTGATACCGCTTCATCACAAATTAATAGGTCCGGCTCGGTAGCCAGAGCACGGGCAATGCCAATTCTTTGCCTTTGTCCGCCGGAAAATTGATGCGGGAATTTATGCATATCACTTTTTGCTAAACCGACTATTTCCAGAAGTTCACCGACCCGCTTTTGGATCTCTTTTCCTTTCACCAGGTTGTGGACTTCTAACGGTTCTCCGATAATGTCCAAGATCGTCATCCTTGGATTTAAAGAACTATACGGATCTTGAAAGACAAATTGAACTCGTCTTCTTAATTGTTTCATGTCTTGGCGGCTGATTTTGGATAGATGTTTCTCTTCAAAAACGACCTCTCCTGCCGTAGGTTTGATTAATCCTGTTATTAAACGGCCAACCGTTGACTTTCCGCATCCTGATTCGCCGACAAGCCCTAGAGTTTCGCCTTTATAAATATCGAGTGAAACACCGTCAACCGCCCGAACATGCCCAACAGTTCGGGAAAGGATGCCTTTTGTGATCGGAAAATATTTCTTTAGATTTTTTACATCTAATAATAATTGTTGATCATCCAAGTGTTTATTACTTTCGAAAGCTGTTACTGCTTCATCGCTTTCCTCTTCTTTATCAGCAGCTTCCCGTTTTACTTTCAAGTCCCGGCCTGCTAACCAACACTTACTTTCCCTGCCTTCCCCTACCTTAAAAAGAGGCGGCTCCTCAGTCCCGCATTTTTCTGAAGCAAGCGGACAGCGTGGATGAAACCGACAGCCCGAAGGTAGTTCCTTTAAACTGGGGACATTGCCTTTGATCGTTTGGAGGCGTCTGTTCCGATCCGTTTCAATTCGCGGAATACTTCTCATCAGCGCTTCCGTATACGGATGTTCCGGTTTTTCAAATAAATCGATAACAGTAGATTGTTCCACTACTTGACCTGCATAAACAACCACCACCCGATCGGCCATTTCCGCTACAACACCCAAATCATGTGTCACCAGGATAATAGACGTTCCAAATTTAGATTGTAAGTCTTTCAATAATTGCATAATTTGTGCTTGAACCGTCACGTCCAATGCCGTTGTTGGTTCGTCTGCAATAATTAAATTGGGCCGGCATGCCAATGCAATGGCGATCATGACCCTTTGCCTTTGTCCCCCTGACAGCTGATGGGGATAGGCATCAATCCGGCTTTCCGGATCAGGAAGCCCAACTAGACGCAAGAGCTCTATGGCGCGCTCTTTATACTCTTTTTTCGAAAGATCCTCATGAATCTTAATCGTTTCAATAATTTGATCCCCAATGGTATAAACCGGATCCAAACAAGTCATCGGATCTTGAAAGATCATGGCAATCTCGTTTCCTCTGACTTTGCGTATTTCTGCATCAGTTAAATCTTTTAAATTTAACTGATTGAATAATATTTTTCCTGAGGTAACCTCCCCATTACTATCCAGCAATCTTAAAATTGACAAAGCCGAAACACTTTTGCCGGAACCGGATTCTCCGACGATCGCAACCGTTTCCCCTTTAGAAATGTGAAAGGACACGCCGGCGATTGCTTCGACAACGCCCATTCTCGTTTTAAAAACCGTCTTCATATCCTCCACTTGTAAGAGTGGTGTTGTATTTGCGGCCAATCACACATCCTCCTTTCTACTAAAAAATGGAGTTCTGTTAGATTTTGAGATTTACATTTTCAAGTTTTTCCCTCAATTTTGTTTTCAGTATTTTCCCAACACCATTCCTTGGAAGCTCTTTGATAAACACAACATGACGGGGAGTTTTATACTTGGCTAAGTGTTTTTGTGAATATTCAATTAACTCTTCTTCGGTTACTTCTTTTCCTTCTTTCTTCACGACAAAGGCAACAATTTCTTCTCCCATTCTTTCTGAAGGAACCCCCACCACCGCTACTTCCAAAACAGCCTCATGTTTAATCAGCAGTTCCTCCAGGTCACGTGGATAGATGTTAAATCCACCGCGAATAATCAAGTCTTTTTTACGGTCAACAATATATAAATAGCCATCCTCATCCACTCTTGCCAAATCACCGGTATGAAGCCAGCCATTTCTCAAGGCTTTTTCCGTTGCTTCCGGATTTCGGAAATATCCCGGTGTGACATTGTCGCCCTGCACCAATAATTCGCCAACCTCTCCAGTTGGAACTTCTTGGTCGTTTTCATCAACGATCTTGATTTTGACGCCCGGCATCGGAATCCCAACCGAACCTTCTTTGATCGGCATATTATTCCGCTGTGAGGCTACACCCGGTGAAGCTTCCGATAATCCATAGGCGTCGCGGACTTCAGCACCGAATTTTTCCCGGAATTTATGCCGCAGACTTACGGCCAATGCTGCCGACCCCGATCCTACCGTCTCCAAACTTGACAAATCATATTGATCCGCATTTGGATGATATAACATCGCATGAAGCATTGCAGGAACGGCTGCAAATGACTTAACCTTATATTTTTCAATCACCTTAAACACTTCTTCTGCGTCAAATTTTGAGAAAATGACCACAGAACTTCCGAGAACCAACATTCCATTCATAATCCCAAAACCATAGATATGCGCTAACGGGAGAACCCCGATTGTCGTTGCTCTATCATCTTTATCATCTCTCAATGAAAGCCCCGATGCAGTATTGGCATACAAATTTTTGTGTGTTAACATCACACCCTTTGGGGCACCTGTAGTTCCTGATGTATATAAAATCACCGCTACATCTGCTTCATTCATTTCAACTTGGATTTCATCAGGTTCAACAGCTAACAGCGCTTGATCCCATTCCACCACATCCAAATCCGTTTGTAATAAATCGGCTGGATTCGGTTTACCAACAGAAATAACCTTAGGTTTAACCTTTAAATCAGATGTTGCGGTGATCATTTTCGGTAATATCGCAGATGACGTAATCACTGCTTTTGCTTCAGAATTTTTGAGGATAAAATTCACTTCATTTTCATGCAGTAAATACATCACAGGGACAATAATGGCCCCCGTACCTAACACGCCTTGATAGGAAAAAATCACCTCGGGACAGTTTGGCATACAGATCAGGACACGATCCCCTTTCTCAACACCCAGCGATCGCATCACATTCGACACCTTCCGGGATATTGCTTGGGATTCAATATTTGTATACGTTTTGTCCCCATAATAGAGCAGATTGTACTCGCCAAACTTTTTAATATTTTCATTCATTAATTCTGTTAGCAGCATATTACCCTCTCCATTTTTTATTTATTTTCCAATATGATTAAAGGTAAAAGCTCAACAAGAAAAAAGATCTAAAGTAGTTTTTTTATATGTTTTAGGCGTGGTAATTTTTATGTCCGGTATCCTTTTGACGCAGCTTCTTAAGCTGGATTTTCGGCTGCTTTGAAGTCATCATCACGATGAGTAAAAGCAATGCGGTTATAATCGCGGAGGTAATAAACGGCGCTGATACCATGTAGGCAAATACCCACCCGCCCCAAAGCGGACCGAGTATCCTTCCTAAGCTATCCATGGCGTGTTGCAACCCCATCGTAATCCCCTGACCCATTTCGTTGCGTTTTGACAACATAGCTGTCGCAATAGGACGTACTAACGCCTGACCGAAGCCGGTAAACATACATCCGGCAATGGCAACCCATTCGAATGAAGAAATGCTGATTAAACAATAGCCAAAGGTGGAAATGATTAACCCCATTTTGGAAATGGTGTCTTCCTCGAAAAAATCGGTAAACTTTTTCAGGAAAAAGAATTGCACAATGACGGAAAAACCGGCTTGAGCGCTAAATGCAAGACTTACAAATTCAGGAGACGAATCAAAGCGCGCGATCATAAAATAGCCCAGCAGACCAAAAAGGCTGGATGCAGCAATAGATAAACCGAGAATGATCGTATAAAGGTCCCAATATCCTTTCTTGGTTACCATCGCAATTGATTGCCACAGGGATAAGGACTCACTCCCTTTTGCGGAAGGATTCTTATTTTCTCTTTGAAAATCGGTTTCTTTAATGAACAACCAGGCGAATGGAAGCGTGATAAATGCCAATGAACCGGCAACAATAAAGGGCACCAATACCCCGAAAGGTGAAAACACACCTCCTACGGCAGGCCCACATAAAAAGCCGAGACCATTGACAGCCCCCATCTTTGCGATCGATTGACTGCGATTCTTCCTTTCCGTTTGATCGGCTACCATTGAAAAGACTGCCGGCTGGGCGCCTGATGACAATGCTGCACCAATTAACCGTAACAGAAGCAGCTGCCAATAACTCTGAGCAAAAATCAAGATTAGGAAGGCAACTCCAAAACCAAATACGCCAAATATCAGTACCGGTTTTCTTCCTAGCTTATCGGCAAGACGCCCCCAGAGCGGGGCCGTTATCAATTGGGCTATGGCCCAGATGATAATTAAAGATGACATTTGTACGGATGAAAGGTTTAAGTTATCTGCTAAGAATGGTAATGTAGGAAGCACTATTCCATAACCTGTCATCGTCAAAAACATAATGAATCCTAGTATAAAGAATGCCTTGCGATCCATCATCATTTTCATCTTCTTTCTATTTAAAAGAAAACTTACAGATTGATGAGCTTTTATTAAGGCGAAGACAGTGATTTTGATTTGAGGGAAGCAGCAATTTGGTAGATGTACTTCCCTTAGCTCTAAAGGAACGGAAAGGTAATTCTTCCGTTCCTTTTTCAATCCAAGCAAACGGAACGATATTTTCGATTAAAGGAGAAGGGCGAAAGTTATCCCCTCTAAACTAGTCGAAAATAAGGAAGAACAATTGGACCATCCACCTTTTCAAAAACAACAGATACTCGTTTATCTATAGCGATATCCTCCCGCTTGCCAATGATACGAGTCATCATTCTTACCCCCTCATCGAGCTCGACAATCCCGACAACAAAAGGGACTTCCTGTTTAAAAGGTCCAAAAGCTTGATGCACAACGGTATAACTATATATTTTCCCGGCACCTTGAGAATTTCGCCACCTGATCTTCTCTGAAAAACAATGAGGGCAAATGGAACGAGGGTAAAAGATATAGTTATGACAATCATCACAATATTGAATCAATAATTGTTCGTTCTTTAACCCGTCCCAGAATGGTTTTGATTCCTGATCGATGGATGGTTCAAGAATATCTTTTATCAGCTTAATCCCTCCCCAAAATAACAGTTGACGTGGAGGACAACACCCCACCGGTACCATGCACCAATGCAAGTTTTGCATTCTCTACCTGGCGCTTGCCGCCCTCTCCTCTTAGCTGTCGTACGGCTTCAATCAATAAAAATATTCCATACATTCCTGGATGACAGTACGATAAACCACCGCCATTGGTATTCATTGGGAAGTCACCGCCGGGAGCAGTTCGTTGACCACTGACAAAAGCTCCCCCCTCACCCGGCCTACAAAAACCAAGTGCTTCAAGGGTTAATAGTACAGTAATCGTGAAAGAATCATAGATTTCCGCTATATCAATTTCATCATGGGTAATACCTGCCATTTCAAAAGCAGCTCTGCCAGATTCGCGTGCACTTGTCATCGTTAAATCAGGCATGTTCGCAATGGTATTATGGGAATGTGATTCACCATGCCCCAAAATCCAAATGAGTTTTTTGTTCAGTCTGGAGGCAACTCTTTTCGATGCTACGACAACAGCTCCACCTCCATCGGTAACTAAGCAGCAATCCAATAAATGGAGCGGTTCAGCAATAACCCGGGAATTCAAAACATCCGCAATCTCAATTGGTTCCCTCATATAAGCCTTTTCATTCAAAGTCGCCCATTTTCTTGTTGCCACTGCAATTTCCGCCAGCTGCTCAGAGGTAGTACCATACTGGTGCATATGTCGCATGGCGGCCAAAGCATAAGCCCCCACCGGAGTCGGCAGCCCATATGGTAATTCATACTGAGCTGTTAATGCAGATGGAAATGCCGATCTACCTGGATTCGTCCGACTCGTACTTCCGTAAGTGATTAACGCTACCTCAAACAATCCGGCATTAATTCCAGCAACGGCATGCCCAACATGTGCCTCAAATGAAGCGCCGCCAATATTTGTTGAATCTGTATATTTTGGCTGGATGCCCAAATATTCAGCTAACATCAGGTTGGGAGCCCACGCCCAATTTCCCGCTGTAAACAATGCATCCACATCATTCTTTGTCAATCCAGCATCTTCTAACGCTAATTTTGCAGCCTGTGCCTGCAGCTGTAGAACATTTTTCCCTGGAGTTTTGCCAAGATCGGATTCGGCAACACCAACAATTGCGGCAACTCTTTCTGATTTCATCGTGCCCCCCTTTTCCTAGGACCCTTTATTAAACAAGAAAAAATTGATTTTTTCATCCATAAAATGATCCAGATGAATCGCCAACTGACTAGTTAGTATGCTATATCATATTTTTACTTACCGGTTAGTATGTTGCGAAAACAATAAACGGATCCTTTCGTTTTTTATACGTAAAGCTAACTAACTGATGGCTATGTCATCGGAACAATTAACTAACTAGTTAGTATTTTTTTTGTAAAATAAACTGACTGGATAGTATGTTTTTAATATGAAAACAAAATCATTTATAGCAATTCTCCTACTTTTATATGGCCCTTTAATAGGTTGCGTGCGATGGTACGACGTTGAATTTCATCCGTTCCTTCAAAAATTCGATGCAATCTTAATTCCCGATACCAGCGTTCAATTGGTAATTCTTTCGTATAGCCCATTCCCCCATGGATCTGTAAAACCCGATCGACCACCTTATTGGCCATGATTGCCCCATTTAATTTTGCCATTGATGATTGATGACGAGCATCCATTCCATTTTCCGCCATCCATGCTGCGCGGAATACAATCCATTTCGCTGCTTCAATTTCCACCGCAGAATCTGCAATCATCCACTGAATGGCCTGCCGTTCCGCAATTGGCTTGCCAAATGTTTCGCGGGTCTTCGAATAATCAATGGCCATTTGTAATAACCGCTCAGCGGCACCAATTGCACCGGCTGGAATCATGTAACGTCCCTGGCCAATCCATTTCATTCCCAGTTTGAACCCTTGACCAAGCTCACCTAAAATATTTTCTTCAGGCACTCTGACATTTTCAAAAACAAGTGTAGCAGGACCCCATTCTCCCATCGTATGAATATATTCGGATCTCCAGCCCATATCCCGGTCAACTAAGAAGCAAGTTACCCCACCATCGGCTCCTTTTTCTTTGTCCGTAACCGCAAAGACCATTACGAAATCTGCTTCATTCCCATTTGTAATAAAAACCTTTTCTCCATTTAATACCCAATGGTCTCCATCTTTAATTGCTTGCATTTTGATATTTCTCGCATCGGATCCGGCCCCTGGTTCAGTTATCGCAAAACAAGAACGTCTTTCACCGTTGATAACAGGTATTAAATATTTTTGTTTCTGCTCTTCATTACATTCATACAAAATGTTGTCAGCCGAACCGCCAAAGTTAAAAGGAACAAACGTCCTTCCTAATTCCATCGCAATAATGACGGACATAATCGGTCCCAAATTTGCCCCGCCATATTCCTCAGGTGTGTTAATCCCCCAAAAGCCAATATCTTTTGCTTTTAACCGCAGCTCCTTGACTTTTTCTCTAGAAATACCTGGCCTTCCTTCTCTTTCGTTTTTTAATACTTCCTGCTCCAGTGGTTTGAGTTCCTTATTCACAAAATCCCGAACAGTCTTCTGAATCATTTTTTGTTCATCTGTTAATGTAAAATCCATGATTTTTCATCTCCCTTATGATATTTTATTCAAGTAATCACCCATATATCGAGGTGGATCGCGATTACTTTTAACCAATTATAGATAACACCCCTTTTATATTTTGAATATTTAAAAAATATCTAATTTATAGAATATTCTATCATCCACATTTTAAAAAATAAAGCGTTTTCATTAGACACTTTTTGACCTTTTGTTTCAAAATTATCCCTTTAAAGTGATAACCTTAATCTGGATCATACACGGTCAATTTGTTTATATATTGATATAGAGGTTTTTTACCATAATTGAAAGCTGAGGATATGGCTATGGAAATATCAGTTTCAAGATTATTTACAAACGAGCTTTTGCAAAAGGCTTTAAGGTTATTTGCGGCGACAGAAAAAGAACCAAAAATGCTTGGTGACTTCGAAACTTATATATTTGAGGTCTATCAAAATGGCAGCCCTTTTATCTTGCGGTTAACTCACAGCTCCCACCGCACAAAAGAACAAATTGAATCAGAGTTGGATTGGCTGAATTTTTTGTCGGGGCAAAAAATCAACGTGTGTTACGCCATTCCTTCTGTAAATGGAAATTATGTTGAAGCATTAGCATCAGAAGACACATTCTTTTTCGCCAGCCTGTTTAAAAAGGCAAATGGAGGAATGGTAAAGACAAAAAGTGAAAATTTCAATGATGCTTTGTTTTATGAATGGGGAAAGTTAGTCGGGAAAATGAATCGTGTTACCAAAACCTACCGAAAACCCAGTTCTATCGGCAAAAGGCCTGAATGGGATGAGGAAGATTTCATTTTCATTGAAAAGTATTTTCCTGCTGATGATAAGTTGCTGTTGGAAAAAGGAAAAGCCTTACTTCAACAAGTTCAACAGCTTGACAAACACCCTGACTGCTATGGACTTATTCATTCCGATGTTCACCAGGGAAACTTCTTTGTAGAAAATGGAAAAATTGAGCTGTTTGATTTTGATGATTGCTCTTACCATTGGTTTGCCAGTGATATTGCAATCCCGATTTATTATGCAGTATGGTATAAAATGCCCTTTGAAGCTAAGGAAAATCGCTCTAACTTTGCCCAAAATTTTGCGACACAATTTTTAAAGGGATATTACACAGAGAATGAACTCGATCCCTATTGGCTTCAACAACTGCCATTATTTCTCAAACTTCGCGATCTTGTTTTATATTCTGTTTTTCACAAAAAAGAAGATTTATCTACAGCTGATGAAAAACTACTGAAATTTTTAAGTGATATTAGACATCGACTGCTTCTGAATGAACCAATTGCTGATTTAAATATTGAATTGATATTGAAGGAAATCGGAATTTAACTAAATACAGTGATGGGGTATCCCTCATGATAAATGAAAACTTACCGACTAGCTTTGATAGAGTTTTTTTAATTTTATTTACCAAGGTCGGCGTTCCTTCAAATAAATTGTTCAACTTGATAAAAAAATTGATTACTAAGTTTATAAAATATGTTACTCTTTTTACTGTAAAAAAAGTATAAAGGGGGCATATTGGATGAAATCATTATTAAAAGTGATTAGTGCCATCATGATTTTCACTCTTGGCTTTACTTTTGTCTTTTCTGGTGAAAAAGCTGAAGCAAGAGCAGGGGCCAAATTTACAGTAAAACTAACAAAATGTGTAGACGGTGACACAGCCTATTTTACAAAGGTCGGTAAGTCACGTTTCCTCTATGTGGACACTCCGGAAAGCACAATTCAACACGAAGCATATGGAAAAACTGCCGCTAATTATACATGCTCGATGTTAAAAAAGGCCAAAAAAATTCAGTTGCAATACGATGGTCCGAGAAAAGACAAGTATAACCGTACTCTGGTTTGGGTATGGGTGGATGGCAAACTACTGCAAAAGTTGCTGGTTCAAAAAGGATATGTAGAAAAATTCTATGACTATGGCACTTATTCTTATGAATCAGAATTGATCAAGCTACAAAAACAGGCGCAAAAAAATAGGGTTGGGCTTTGGAGTAAGAAAAAAGCCTCATCATCCAACAGCACCACAAAGAAACCAAGTACTAGTAAAACCAGCTTTAAGAATTGTACCGAATTGAGAAAGGTATATCCAAACGGGGTCCCAAAAGGTCATAAGGCATATGATCCAAAAATGGACCGTGATAAAGACGGATACGCTTGTGAGAGATAAGAATAAGTCCTCTTACCCGCTTGATTCCAAATGAAAAAAGCACCTCCAAATGTTAGTTATGCATCTAACATTTGGAGGTGCAGTCTATTTATTTGTAGATTTTGGTCTGTTTCACCAGACTTCTCGTATCGTTTTTATATTCCAGTAGAGAGGAACTTGCCAATTTAGATACTAGTTTGCTAACAGTGTCAAATTTTCCAATTTGGGTTGCGTTTACACGAACATATCTTATTTTTGCATTATACTTGCCAGAATAGAAATAAAGGTCATAATCGTCCACCTTTATTTTGCTGCTCTTATTTTGCTCTTGGATATATTTAATGGCAAGGTTATGATATTCCTTGGTATCTGGAACCAAAAGGAATACTTGCGTGTTGCTGTCGTTTTTCACATTTTTATATTCCCATTTTAGCTTCTTTTCAGTTAATTTCTTATGAATCTCTGATCTTAAACTTACTTTTGTGAGAAATTCCACTTTCTTTTTATTAAATGTGCTTTTAATGCTTGGTTCAACAAGCTTCCTAGCTTCATAGCTGATCAGATTCAACATATAGTTGTCATACACATATTCCGTTTGATCCCCAACAAGGTCTTTGGCAACGAAATAACGTGTGTTCGTGCTTTTTTCCTTCATTTCGACAGACACATATGCTGGATTTTCACCTTCCAAGTCGGCATTTTCCGTGACATATAGTGTGATGTCCATTTTCCCTTTATAGGTAGATACAATATAATCAATTAGTTTCGAACGTTTAATCATCTTCTTTTGATTAGTTGTATATGATCTGTCTTTTTCTAGCTCCGCATAATATTGTTTTGCAGTCTTGTATGAGTAAGAAACTGGCACTTTCAATTTCTTCCCAGCATATATACGGTCCGACTTCAGTTTGTTCAAGCTTTTCAATTTGGCTACGGTAGTTTTGTATTTTTTAGCAAGCTCGCTGAGCGTATCGCCTTTTTGAATGGTAATCATTCTATAGTTGGATGCTGCATTCACATTAAGTGTTCCTGCCCCAGAACCTAATGCAATCATAGTCGCTAAACCTACACTTAAAATTGATTTTTTCAAATTCTTATTCTTCATGGTCATTTCCCCCTTAAGAATTAGACGGTAATATCGGAAAAAGTGTTTCAATTATAGTTATTATTTTTTCATATGCTACAAAAAATAATTATCATTCACTCCATAAAATGGTAAAATTATATTGGAGGTGTAATTGTGAAAAGATTTAGTATATTGTCAATAACCTTGATGATTATGGGACTATTATTATTTGGATTAAATTGGATAATAGATGGCTATTCTGAACCGATTGTCCTTCTTGGTTATATTTCTTTTTTAGTCGGAATTGTACTAAGTTTTATAGCAATTGCTAAACGGGAAGATGGAACCTTAAAATTCATATCACTTATTTCCTTCTTCGTTGTGATGTTTTTAATTATTTGGTTTGAACCATTTCAGGTACTTCGAATTATTACTTGGCTAAAAAATATCTATTAAAAGCGAAAATGTCGGAAATATAAAGTTGGGAAACCCTTCAATTTAGGTTTCCCTCTAATTTATTATTATTAGCGGATTTTATAGATAAATTAGCGAATCTTTTGGGTATATTAGCGAATTAGAGTCATATATTAGCGGATTGGAGAGTTTTATTAGCGAATCAAAAATAGCAACAATCTTTTTGAAAAAGCCAAAAAGAAACACCAGTACCTTCCTAATTTCTGAAAAGTATCTGGCGCTGTCAATCACGTACTGCTTATTGATCAAAGTGATTAATAATTAGGATCTCCCCCTTGAACTTGTAAGTAAATGTAGAAAAATTCTTTACTTTTCCATTTTGAAATAGTTTAATAATGAGATAGCGCTAATGGGTGGGGATATACAATGAATAAAATAAAGAAATATATCAGCCAGTTCAATCCCATCGTTTGGGTTTTATTAATAGGTACCGTTCTAACAAGGGCATCTTCCTTTATGACACTTCCTTTTTTATCTATTTACCTATATCGGCATCTGGATCTTTCACCGCTTATCATTGGTTTTACGGTTGGGATAAGCCCATTAATGGGAACTGTCGGCGGATTTATCGGGGGGCATTTGTCGGATCGGTTCGGCCGCAAACCTATCATGCTGACAGCCTTATTTACTCTAGCATTAGTGTACTATGGCTTTACCATTGCCAATGAACAAATTTGGTTTATATTATTAAATGCCCTTAATGGACTTTGCACATCCTTCTTCGAACCAACATCCCAAGCATTGATGTCGGATTTAACCGAAAAGACAAAGCGGATGCGAGTATATTCATTGCGTTATACCGCCATCAATATCGGGGCATCTGTCGGACCGCTCCTTGGGGCCTATTTTGCGAATACATCGGCAAAAGTATCCTTTGCTATTACCGGCAGCACATATCTTTTGTATGCAACAGTCTTATCCTGGCTGATGAAAAAACTGGTTATCTCCAAAGAAACAGCGCGGGAGAAAAGAGTTTCCGCCACAGATTCATTTAAGATTATCAAATCAGACAGAGCATTTAGATATTTATTGCTCGGAATTATTTTAATTAATATTGGGTATGCTCAAATGGATTCTACTCTGCCTCAGTTTTTGGAAAAATCCGTGGAAGATGGTGTTGTCATATTTTCAGTACTTTTAACCATTAATGCATTCATGGTGATCTTTTTGCAAATGCCGATCAGCCATCTTGTCGAGAAAATTAGTTTAATGCAGGGAATGATTTTCGGAGCGGTCTTTATGGTGGCAGGGTTAATTGGATTTAGCTTTATTAATGGCTGGATGACGGCAATCCTGGCAATGGGGCTATTAACGATTGGGGAAATCCTAATCTTCCCGGCTAATAGCATGATGGTCGACAATTTAGCCCCGGAACATCTGCGTGGCACGTATTTTGGTGCCAGTCAGTTTAGGAAAATTGGTAACTTCCTTGGTCCGATTATTGGCGGATATTTTTTGGGCCACATTTCTGGTCAATTCATGTTTTGGATTATTTCGATCGTCTCTCTTAGCAGTATTATTTTCTTCACGGCCGGACACAGAACGTTTCTTAAGACAACAACAATTGAAGCTGAATCATGAAAGATCTTTTTTAAAAATCGATGTGTCAGTGAATTTAAGTAACATGCAGATCTCCTCTTCTGGATTGATGGTGATTTTTCATTATCGGTTTTATTTTTTGGACGAAAAAAAGAAAATCAGATTTAGTGCACCTCAACCGAAATAGTTAAAAACCGTGTCATTTTCTGAAATTTAGGTTATAATATATATGAGAAATTCACAAATTAAAAAAGACCGAACATGCTGCTACATGTCCGGTCCAGCAATAGACGGTTCCCTTTTAGGGGGTCGGCTAAAAGGCAGAATGATCCACCTGAGCCGCTAACTCAAGGGTGGATTATTTTTTATGGTTAAACGACAGTATGGCAACGATTAAACTTGCAAAACCAATTGCAAACATTAATGATTCAAAAACCGTCATACAGCACCACCCCCTTTCTACTTTGGGAGTGTGCCGACCACCCTTGAGAAATCCTATTCTATTGCCTATTTATTTTAACATACCTGTTAACTATTTGGAACATACGTTTCTATTTTTAATATGAAATTTATTTCTCCACTTGTTAAACCTTTCGGTATCCTTACTCCTTCTCTTTTCCCAGAAATTATCTTTTTCTTTGTCTTCTCCACTTAAGCCCTTGTTAATATATTAGTTTACATAACATTATTGTAGTAAACTCTATTTTGCTTATTCCCTATATTGAGTAACTGTTCAAGACCATTTTCACATGTGCTCCGTTGTCCCCTTATCGCTTCAAGCGAAGGGATGCTCACGGTCCCCCGAAGTCCCTTAACAACTGATCAGCACCACCTGTCTCCTGCTATTAATCCAATTGAAAATACATCGCAAACGGACTGATTGTTTTCAAACACATCTCAATAATAGATTAATTTCATAAAAAATTGATATTGTTCAGATTGATTGTCTTGTCATAAAATATAACACAAGAAAAATAATTCAAAAAAGTCTAATATTTTACCTTAACTGATTGGAAAACCCATAAAAATCACCCATTTTCCGAGTGTGATTAAATTGGGTTTGAATTATGATTCTGCCAACACCAGCATTGAGAAAGGGTGAGAAGATGCAATACTGTCAACAACCTACTAAACAAGGGTTATATGATTCTAAATATGAACATGATGCCTGTGGAATTGGATTTATTGCTGAATTAAACCGCGGCGCTTCCCATCACACGGTGAAGCAAGGTATATCGATGCTTCGCAGATTAGAACACCGCGGAGCACAAGCCGGTGATTCGCAAACAGGTGATGGTGCAGGAATCTTGACTCAGCTGCCTCATTTGTTTTTTAAGAAAGTTTGCCCGCAAATGAAGATGAAGGGTCAAGGAAGCTATGGTGTCGGTATGGTGTTTCTGCCCCATGATGCTGAATTAAGAAGACAATGTGAGGAAGCATTTCAAGCCATCATCAAGGAAGAAGGACAGCAGCTGCTCGGTTGGAGAACCGTCCCTGTTGACGATTCAACGATCGGAGAAAATGCCAAAAACAGTCAGCCCTTTATTCGCCAACTTTTTATTGGCAAAGCCAATTACTTAACTGATGAAGAAGAATTCGAAAGAACGCTTTATGTTATTCGTAAACGGACAGAAAAAAGGATTCTACAAGGACAGCTTGCCGGGAATGAAACATTTTATGTGGCCAGTCTTTCAGCAAGAACGATTGTCTACAAAGGAATGTTAACTCCTGAACAATTGGAGCAGTACTATCTTGATTTACAAGATGAAGCGTTTGAATCGGCCTTTGCCCTTATTCATTCTCGTTATAGTACCAATACATTTCCTAGTTGGGAAAGGGCTCACCCAAACAGAATGTTAGTTCATAATGGTGAGATCAATACGCTCAATGGCAACATAAATTGGATGAAAGCTCGGGAAAAAATAATGGAATCGCCTATCTGGGGTGATAAGATAAAGGATCTGCTTCCGATCATTGACGTAAATGGCAGTGACTCCTCTTCATTCGATAACTGCTTAGAATTTTTCGTCCGCTCTGGAAGATCATTGCCGCATGCAGCGATGATGATGGTGCCGGAACCCTGGGAGAAAGATATCTCAATGGATGACTCCCTAAAAGCTTTTTATGAATTTCATAGCCAATTAATCGAGCCATGGGATGGCCCCGCAGCCTTTGCCTTTACAGATGGAGAACTGATCGGAGCGATGCAAGACCGCAATGGACTCCGCCCAGCCCGCTACTATGTGACTGTAGACAACACGATTATTTTTGCATCCGAAGCAGGTGTTATTGACCTTGAGCCCGATCAAATTCTTGAAAAAGGAAGATTAAGTCCGGGAAAAATACTTGTGGTCGATGTGAAAAATGGGCGAATCATTCAAGATCAAGCGGTGAAGGAAAAAGTAGCAAACGAGCTTCCGTATCGGCAATGGCTGGAGGCAAGTCGGCTTCACCTATATCCTTCAACGGTCCAGGACGAAGAGCCAATAGATAGCAACCTCCCCATTGCCAAATATCAGCAGGCATTTGGCTATACGGTGGAGGAATTAAAGAAAGTCATTGGTGCCATGGCTGTTGAGGCAAAAGAACCGATTAATTCGATGGGGAATGACATGCCACTAGCGGTTCTATCGAATCACTCACAGTTATTGTACAACTATTTTAGACAACTATTTGCCCAAGTAACAAATCCGCCAATTGATGCGATACGGGAACAATTTGTTACGTCCACCGTTACTTTTCTTGGAGCTGAAGGGAATCTCCTTCATCCAGCCGAAGACAACTGCAGACGGATCCGCTTAGACACACCGATTCTGTCAGACCGGGAACTTGCGCTGCTAAAAAATCAAGAGAAAAGCGGTTTTAAAGGAAAAGAATTTCCGATCATTTTTCAAGCTCAACAGGAAAATACTTTAGAAACAACCTTACAGGCTCTTTTTGAAAGCGTAGATAAGGCCATCTTGGAGGGAGTTTCCCTCATTATATTGTCGGATAAATATTTGAATCAAGAATTAGCAGCGATACCAGCCTTGCTGGCTGTCAGTGGGCTTCATCACCACTTAGTCCGAATGGGAACAAGGACAAAAGTCAGTCTGATTATGGAAACAGGCGAGGCCCGGGACGTTCATCAATTGGCCATGCTAATTGGCTATGGTGCGGATGCCATTAACCCTTATCTTGCCATTGCCAGTATTCGCGAGATGGTGAAGAACGGAGAGCTTGACGAAACGCTCCCGGTTGAAAAAGCAGTTCAAAACTATATCAAAGCGGCAACAGACGGAATCGTCAAAATCATGTCCAAAATGGGCATCTCTACGATTCAAAGTTACCGTGGCGCACAGATTTTTGAAGCGATCGGAATATCTCGTGAAGTGATCGATCACTATTTTACTGGAACAACATCCAGCATTGGCGGTATTAGCCTGGAAGTCATGGCAAAAGAAGTTCTTATGCGCCATCAATCAGCCTTCCATTATGAGGAACCAGCACTGAATCCAGGTAGTGATTTTCAATACCGGAAAAATGGAGAGCTCCATGCCTTCTACCCTACTGCTATCCATACGCTGAAAAATGCCTGTCGGAAAAATGATTATCAACTGTATAAAAAATATAAAGAATTAATTCACGGGGAACAGTTTATTTTTATTCGTGATTTGCTTGCCTTTAAAGACACCACACCGATTCCGATTGACGAAGTGGAACCGATTGAATCGATTGTCCGCCGTTTTAAAACAGGTGCGATGTCTTATGGATCGCTAAGTCAAGAAGCTCATGAAACATTGGCAATTGCCATGAACCGGCTTGGCGGAAAAAGTAATAGCGGTGAAGGCGGCGAGCATCCTGACCGCTATATTCCCGATGCAAACGGGGATTCCCGCCGAAGTGCGATTAAACAAGTGGCATCTGGCCGGTTTGGGGTCACTAGTCATTACTTGGTCAACGCTGATGAAATCCAAATCAAAATGGCTCAAGGGGCAAAACCGGGTGAAGGCGGCCAGCTTCCAGGAGATAAAGTATATCCGTGGATTGCGGAAGTGCGCGGTTCTACCCCTGGAGTCGGGTTAATCTCACCGCCGCCGCACCATGATATTTATTCCATCGAAGACTTAGCACAGCTGATACATGATTTAAAAAATGCCAATCCAAAGGCAAGAATTAGTGTAAAGCTGGTCGCAAAAGCCGGTGTCGGAACGATTGCTGCTGGTGTAGCCAAAGGATTAGCTGATGTCATTTTAATCAGCGGCGCTGACGGCGGAACCGGAGCAGCACCAAGATCAAGCATTAAACATGCCGGAATTCCATGGGAGATTGGACTCGCAGAAGCCCACCAAACCCTCGTCTTAAACGGCCTGCGTGATCGTGTGGTTCTGGAGGCGGATGGAAAAATGATGTCGGGGCGCGATATCGTTATGGCGGCATTGTTAGGCGCTGAAGAATTTGGTTTTGCCACTTCGGCCTTAGTTGTATTAGGCTGTGTCCTTGTCCGTCAATGCCATTTGAACACATGTCCTGTTGGAATTGCGACACAAGATCCGGAATTACGGAAAAAATTCCTTGGAAAACCTGAACATGTTGAAACATTCATGAGATTTATCGCACAGGATGTCCGTGAAATCATGGCCCAATTAGGCTTTCGAACGATGAATGAAATGGTTGGCCGGGTCGATTTATTACGTCCAAACAGCCGGCTGAAAACACATTGGAAAGCAAAATATATTGATTTATCAAATATCCTTTATCGTCCTTCATCTGCAAATGGTCAGTTGTATCAGCAGAAACAACAACAACAGCATCGACTTGAACACTCACTTGACTATAAGGAACTGTTAATCGCATGTGAACCAGCACTGCAGAGGAGACAAAAAGTAAAGGCTCATTTCCTGATTCAAAACATAAATAGAACAGTTGGTACTCTATTAGGCAATAAACTTTCGACCCGTTATGGCCGTGAAGGCTTACCAGAGGACATGATTGAACTTACCTTTAAAGGTTCTGCGGGACAAAGTTTTGGAGCCTTTATTCCACAGGGAATAACGTTAACTCTTGAAGGTGACGCCAATGATTACATTGGCAAAGGCTTATCGGGCGGAAAAATCATCGTTTACCCATATAAAAACTCGATTTTTATCCCAGAGGAAAATACCATCATCGGCAATACCGCTTTTTACGGGGCAACATCAGGTGAAGCCTATATTTGCGGGCTCGCCGGTGAACGTTTCGCGGTAAGAAACAGTGGTATGAAGGCTGTCGTGGAAGGGATTGGAGATCATGGCCTGGAGTATATGACGGGAGGTGTCGTCGCTGTCCTTGGCCCTGTCGGAAAAAACTTTGCAGCGGGAATGTCCGGCGGTATTGCTTATGTCCTAGCTGAAGACACAAATACCTTCCACCAGCAGTGTAATCACACGCTAGTCGATCTCGACCCGTTGGAAGAAGAGGACCAACAGCAGCTACACCAACTGTTAAGCAAGCATTTTTACAACACAGGAAGTTCACGGGCCTCCTATATCCTCACCCATTGGAAAGAACATATAACGAAATGGATAAAAGTCATTCCTAAAGAATATAAGAAAGTTTTACAGCTGCAAGAAGAAGCACGTTAAGGATTGCGCTATTAATTAAAACATTTCTCATTGTATAGGGTGTTATCAGAACTACTGTTCATTCTTGCGAAAGAGCCCAACATTTTATAATATTCCCTGGAGAAAGGCACTGATGGACAGTTTTTGTTGATATTTTAATATTGTATAAGATTATCAAAAAACGCCAGCGAAAGAGTGATGACAAATGTGTGGAATGACAGGATGGGTTGATTGGCAACAAGATGTAAAACAACAAGGTTTCACCGTTCAAAAGATGGCAGAGACATTATCGAAGCGTGGTCCTGATGCTTCCAATGTCTTTTGTGATCATCACGCTGCACTAGGTCATACAAGACTCATTGTTGTCGATCCAGCCGGCGGCGCTCAGCCGATGACAAAGAAATCGATATCAGGGCAAACATATACCATTGTCTACAATGGTGAGCTCTATAATACAGAAGACCTTCGGAAGGAATTAACTTGCAGAGGTTATTCCTTTCACTCTCATTCCGATACAGAGGTGCTGCTCACAGCCTATATCGAATGGGGAGAAAACTGTGTAGAGCGATTAAATGGGATATTTGCCTTTGCGATTTGGGAGCATCAACAGGAAAAGCTTTTTATGGCAAGAGATCGATTAGGTGTCAAACCATTATTTTATAAACATCTCCATCATACACTCCTGTTTGGATCCGAGCTTAAAGCGATTTTGGCACATCCAGATGTGAGAGCTGAGGTCGATCGGGAAGGACTGCAAGAATTATTTGGCTTAGGACCTTCCCGAACCCCTGGCCATGGGGTTTTTAGAGGAATCGATGAGCTGCGGCCTGCTCATCTCCTCATTTTTAACCGAAACGGACTTACGATCAAACGCTATTGGAATGTGAAAAGCCGCGAACATCACGATTCATTAACTGAAACGGTAGAAAATGTAAGATTCCTGGTAAAAGATGCAGTTGAAAGGCAGTTAGTGGCAGATGTTCCCGTTTGTACGTTTTTATCTGGTGGACTTGATTCAAGCGCCATCAGTGCAATTGCTTCTCAGTTTTTCAAAAAAGAAGGCAGAGGGACGCTCCATACGTTTTCCATTGATTATGAAAACAACAGTGAATATTTTCAATCAAGTATATTCCAGCATGATGAAGATCGGCCTTGGATTGATAAAATGATCCGCTATTTAGGAGTTGTTCATCATCCCACGTTGATTACCCAAGAGATGCTCGCCAAAAGATTAGAAGATGCGGTAATAGCAAGAGATTTGCCTGGCATGGCTGACATTGACTCCTCCCTCCTCTGGTTTTCTGAAGAAATCAAACATGATTTCACGGTTGCGTTGTCAGGTGAATGTGCGGATGAAATCTTTGGCGGCTATCCTTGGTTTTATAAAAAAGAATTGTTGCATGAGGATCATTTTCCTTGGATGAAATCGGAACAGGAACGACACGAGCTTCTTTTGCCACATTGGCAGCAAAGGCTCAATTTAATGGATTATGTGAAAGCTAGATATAGAGAAACAATAAAGGAGGTTCCACGATTAGATGGGGAACATTCGATCGAAGGTCGTCGCCGGGAGTTATTTTATTTGAATATCGTTTGGTTCATGGCGACATTGCTAGAGCGAAAGGATCGGATGAGTATGGCCGCCAGTTTGGAGGTACGTGTTCCGTTTGCGGACCATCGACTGATTGAATACGTATGGAACATACCATGGGAAATGAAAATGTTCAATGGCCGGGAAAAAGGGATTTTGAGAAAAGCGTTAGAAGGCTTCCTCCCTGATGACATTCTTTATCGTAAAAAAAATCCTTATCCAAAAACCCACAATCCAAAATATTTAAATCTCGTTAAAAAGATGCTATCCAAGATAATCGACAATAACACAGCCCCTCTGCTCGAACTCGTATCCAAACAAAAGATAAAAGAAATTATTGAATCAAACGGATCCTCGTTTAAAGTCCCTTGGTTCGGTCAGCTGATGACAGGTCCGCAGCTGATTGCCCATTTGGCCCAAATAAATATGTGGCTTGAACGGTATCACGTCAACATTGTTGATCAATGAGCTATGAATGTTAAGAAATTGATTTTTTCCCTTTCTCAATGACCACTTAAAAACTTGACCATAAAAAAACCCCCTAAGCCTGAACTGGAGTTATTTCATTGAAGATTAAAAACGGTGTCATTGAATCCCAGCTCAACTTACTAAAAATCGTAACAAAAAGAGGGACAAAAAACTATGATATATTTTTGCCCCTCTCTATCCCATAATTTATTGTATTTCTAGGCGGGTGTTCTTGTTAGCGAGTTGTACCTTTTAGACGTTTGGCGTGTGTATGTTTTATATACATATGGGGATGTCATGACAGAAAGTAAAGCACCATAATTGAGGAAAAAGGCAACTTCCTCGCCTAGTTTTAAATGGATTTGTTTTGTATTTAGGATGATATGATCGCTGCTTGATCCTATAATTTCAACCGGCAGCACAGGTGATAAGCCCGAGACTAATACATCCTGCCTCCCAACTCCAACAATTGCTCTTCTCATCAAACCATGGTCTTCAAACGATATTCTTTCCCCAAAAGCATTTCTCCCCCTAATACCAGATGGGACAGATGGTTTGAGTTTCGATTCAATGACTTCCGCAACGAAGTAAAAAGCATCAGGGTATAGTCCGGGAATGACTTTTCCTGAAACCGGATCTCGCCCCAAAAGAATCGACTCCCCAAGGCGAATGTTATTTACCGAACCGGCATCATGGGTATTCATCAGCCAAGTGTAATTTGCAGAGTTTCCGCCGGATACGATGGGAAGCTTTATTTGAAATTCCTTTTGAATTTCGTTGACAAGATTGGAGAACTCTTGCATTTTTTTCACTGTCGGCACAACTCCACCAAAGCAGGCAAAGTTTGTGCCGATCCCAGCCAGCTCAATCCCTGGCAGCCTTAAAACTTCACGAATAAAGGCAGGAGTATCTTTCGGCAAAATCCCCTCTCTTAAGTCCCCCATTTCCACCATGATGATGATGGAGTGAATTTTATTCTGCCTTTTGGCTTCTGCTGAGAGAGCCCGAATAATTTCAAGCTCTGTATTCATGCTGATGTCAGCAAACTCAACAACCTGCTGCACTTCACTCAGAGCAGGTGTCCGTAATAAAATTAACTTAGATTTTAAACCAGCCATTTTCATTTTTCTAATATTTTCAATCTTGGAATCAGCAAGACTGGTGATCCCTGCCTCCACTAACGTTCTGGCCACTTCCAGATTGGCACAGACCCCTTTGACAACCCCTGAAATCTGAATCCCTTTCTCGCCATATAATTTCTTTAACACCTTTGTGTTATGACGGATTTTTTCTAAGTTTATTTCAATTCTAGGCGTGATTTTACTGGTCATATCGCGACCATCCTTGACATTTCTTGTTGTTTTTGTTTTAAAGAAGGGAAAAATTCAATTATGCTGTCAGCTACTTTTTCGGGTCCCTTTAACAAAACATCTGTCGTCGGCAATTGGAACTGCTGCTCATATTCCAGGATCGTTCTCTCGATCTCCCGTTCCGTCATGCCTTCATGATTTAGCGTAATCGAAATGACCTTTGTATGACCAACATATTCAATTAGTTCCAGCTCACTTCGAAGTGAAGGCATTTTCATAAAAGGAAAGTCTCCTAATACCTTTCTTTTTGGCGGGTGCTGTAAAATTACGGCTTTAGGGCGTGATCCTTTTAAAATACTAAAAGAGCTGCCATATGCTGGGTGGCTTAAAGCTCCTTGTCCTTCCACCAGGATGACATCCGGTTTTTCGATTTTGTTAGCCTTAATAATTTCATTTTCCAATTCACCAATCACATACTGCATGGGGAAAGCATCAACGGCAAGCCCGTATGAGGCCCCCTGGATTAATCCAGTTTGCCCTGTGGCAATAAAAGCTGTTCGAAAGCTTCTTCGTTTTAATTCTTGTTCCACAATCATAGCAGTTGTTCGTTTTCCGCAGGCACCATCAGTACCTAAGAACGCAACAATCGGGGTTTCAATTTGAAAAATCCTCCCCGTGAACATTTTCCACTCTTTTTTCGGTTTGGGTTTACGAATATCTTGAATGGTTACTCCATGCTTCTCTGCATATTCAACCATTTCTTCATCATCCGTCAGGAATTCCTGAAGCGGGTTGATGATATGCATTCCTGCTTCCATTGCCTTCTTTAGGATCTCTCTTTCACCTGTTTGCAAAAAGGCATTAGAAGGAGCAATGCCAAAAATAAAATACTGCGGTTTAACTTTTGAAACCCTAATTGCTTCCTCCAAACTGCTGCAGATGGGGATCCCGTTTCGTTTCTTGTCCAGGTATTCCCCTGCATCCCTTCCAGCTTTCGTGCTATCGATAACAGCACCAATTTGATAGTAGCCCGGGTCACGTATTAACCCGTTTGCGGTCTTTCCATCCATGGAACCAAATTGATTTTCACAATAAATGATTGCTCGTCTTTTCATTGACAATCCCTCCGTTTAATGTGAATTCAATTTTAGCCATAAATTAAGTTAAACGATGATCATCATGTTCTTCGTGAAAAGCTTCAGATGTGGTTAATTCATTACAATTCCAACAATAACTTCTAGTATTCTCCCATTTTGAAAGTGGTTCACCACAATATACGCATTCATAGTCCAACATTTTTATAATACCTCCTTCAAAGCGATTCCTTAAAGTTCAGAAAATAAGCTATGAAAACCAGCAACAATATTTTGAAAAATATATGAGGATTGGCATAGATTAAGTTCCGAAATTTTTTTGGTAAAATACTTTTAATAGTTTCACATGTTTACCTAACATTTGAACTATGGCTCTAATATTCCGTCCATTCAATAATGCATTACAACAAATTTAATCTCATAATCTCACCTCCTTAAATAATGTTGTTAGCACTCAATATCAGCGAGTGCTAACAATTAAAATATACAAAAAAATAAAAGAGAATTCAATACTTAACCTATAAATTTCGAATAGTTTCACATTTATAAACTTTAGGACGTTATAGACGGTACCCTTTTAGAAGGTTGGCAAAAAGGCAAAAGGATCCACCTAAGCCGCTGACTTAAGGATAGATTTTTTCCAAATAAGACATTCTCTTTTGAGGTACAGCATAACAGCAAATCGCAATTCAAATAGGGTAATGTTAATCGGAATATCTCCGCTTATATTTGCTAAATAAGCCTCCCCTATATACATTAGTCGGAAATTATCAGCCTATCCCATTTTGGAGTTTAAAGAAAATAAAAAGCATAGTGTTCCCATGCTTTTTCATAAGTTATTTAACTTGTTTTTTCACTTTTTGCACTTCAAAAGAGAACCCGTTGTTTTTCCAAAGCCTGTACCCTTTTCTCAAGTTCTTCTATTTTCCGCTGTTGCTTTAGCAGGATCTCATTCTGTTCTTCGATTATTTTTTTAAAATCAAGATAAGAGGCACTATTAGCGGGACTTGAAAAAGCCGGGTAATTATTCTCTAATTGCAATTCAACGCCTGCAATCTTAATCTCATAAGTTTTTTCAGATATTTTATTGACTGTTTCAGATATTAAAGAATGGTATCGCTCCTGTAACCAGTCTGCCGCAAATGAATTTTTTGGTTTTATTAGAAGCGTTTCTCCGATGATTTCCGCTTCAGTACCGGCAAACCAAGTTTCAAAACTAGGTTTTGAAATTTTTTCACTTAATTTTGTTAAAACCTCAGACCAAAGGTCCATTGGGGATCACACCTTTAACTAAATTTATAAAATTTTATTACCTGAATTATTCATACCTGCACATTAGTCAATAAAAAGAAATCTAGAAATTCAATTTGGTGCACAATTGCCATTAATTTATTTGTAAGTTACCTATTCATGGAAATCGCTAAGTGGCATGTCTTAAAATGTTAGGTTTTTGAGCATACTACTCCCTTGGTCTTGAAAGTTGTTTTTAAATATTGGCTGCATTACATTTGTCTGTTGATTTCCGTTCCGGGCGCTTGCTTTCCGCAGGGAGGAAGTCGAGCCTCCTCGGCGTTCCGCCTGTGGGGTCTCGACTTTTCCTCTACATCCCGCAGGAGTCAAGCGCCCTCCACTTCAATCAACAGTGTGTAAAAATCAAAATCGCACATTAACACAGCCCAAATTAGATAGCAGATAAGTTTTATTCCAGCTTTAGCAGTTGAATTCTCTGTAATACTTTCCAAAAGAATTCTTGGTACACAAAACTGGAAGACAACTTAAAGTAAAGTGATCGTCCTGATTTCACTAATTTACTTGCGACCTTTATCAGTCTTGTTCGAATGGTTTCGATTTGTATGCTTTTTTGTCCCTCTGGAAAACAAAGCGTACGAAGCCAATTTGTTAGGTTATATGCCAACAAGCTCAACATCATCTTGGATTCATTTACTTGAAAAGAATGGCTGTTCATTTTATCCAAACCAAATCCATTCTTAGCTTCCTTGATATAGTTTTCCATTGTGCCTCTTTTTTTGTACGCATTCACGATATCCTTCGGGGAAAATGCGTCTATCAAGTTCGTTACAAAAAATGAATTCGTGAAAAACAATTCGCCCGCAGGGCGAACAGATTGGATGATAACTTTTCTAGGCTTAGACCATGATTTTGCTTGATATTCGGTTTCCTCATAATAAATCTCTGGTTTTGTTGTATCGGCTGGAATGGAGGCAGGATGTAGTTCATCAGCGAGACGTTGCAAATTGGCATTTGATTTTAAACGAATCACATAATAAACCGACTCTTCCTCACACAAATCATACAAAGCTGGAACAGCAAAGCCACTATCCCCTCGTAGGAATGGGACAATCGCTGGGAATTTCTCATTATAATGTTCGATAAGAGGCTTGACAAATTCCACGACACCGTTGGAAGTATAGACATTTCCCGGTCTTAGTTGGGCCTTTAAAAAATCACCAGTTATTCCATCAAAAGCAACCAATGGATGGAAACCAACTGTTCCGTAATGAGAATTGTAAGATGTGGATTCCTGTTTTCCATACGTATCGGCATGTGTAGAATCCAAGTCGATAATAAGTGCCTTAGACTCTCTAATTTGATTCACTTTGTCTAAAAGTGCTTGATTAGCTTGATTTAATTGCACAATAGATTCCTTATCAAACCGTGCAAAAAAGCGGGATAAGCTAGGTTGGGAAGCTAATGCTTCTGTTCCAATGATTTGCGTAAACACGGGATCCTTCGTTAATTGATCAGCTGCATCATCTTCGGAATATCCAGCAACGATTTGATAAATCTTTTGACGAAGCAAGTTTTCATTCGAATGAAAAAAGTAGAGTCTTTCGTCTTTTAGTTGTAGGTATTTAGTTAATGTCTCTGAAAACCCTATTTTCTCATCGAATTCTCTAAAAATGAATTCACCGGTATCAGAAGAAAGGGAACCTCCATCATTTGACAATTTAATTTGACGATTGAAATTTAGGGTTAATTGCGGTAAAGTAGCCATTATAAGAATCCTTTCTGTGGTTATTTCGTAGTTGTTTTAACCTTATCAGAAATGGATTCTTTTTTCATTTATTAAGTGCATTAAAAATCGACTGAAAAGCTGATTAAATAGGAGAAAGCAGCCTATTTCAAAAAAACTGTGAATAATTCAGGTATTATTTTGTTTGTGAAATTGCATTAACAAGTTGAGTCAGTGCTTCATTGATCGGCGTAACAGGACGTCCAAGAACTTTTTCAAAATCATGGCTTTTAACAGCTAATGAACCGTTCCGAATGCTTTCTTGAATTCCTACTGTAATCGGAATCACAAAATCAGGTAAACCTAAGCCTTTCATAATCTCAGCATATTTTTCGTCACTAACTTGTTGTACAGGTATATTTTTACCCAATACCTTACCAAGAGCAGATGCCAATTCTTCTTGTGTTAAAAGTGGACCAGAAAGTTCATACACTGTATTTTCGTGACCGTTTCCAACAAGAACCGCTGCCGCTGCATCTGCGTAATCTTGTTGCAGTGCCCAGCCTACTTTACCTTTTCCAGCGGAAGTTACCCATGGGGCTCCTGCTATAGCACCTTGAATGCTTCCGATTTCGTTTTCCAAATACCAATTGTTACGCAAGAAAGAATATGGGATCCCCGTCTTAATGATGGCTGCTTCTGTCGCAACATGAGTTGGAGCGAATAAGTTGTTGCTTTCCGTTGCATTGGCTAGACTTGTATAAGCAATAAATTTTACCCCTGCACGCTCGGCTGCTTGAACTACATTTGCATGTTGACGAATTCTTGTTTTATTATCGCCATCCGCAGAGATTATTAATAAACGATCAATCCCTGCAAAAGCTTTCTCTAAGTTTTGCGGCTGATCAAAATCACCATGGCGAACTTCCACCCCACGTGCCCGAAGTCCCTCCGCTTTTCCCGGTTTTCGAACACTTACTGCCAGTTCACTTGCAGGTATAGATTTCAATAATGATTCTACAACCTTTGAACCTAATTTCCCTGTTGCTCCTGTAACTAATATTTTCATTCTTATCCTCCCATTCAGTTTTCCTGTAACAACAATAATGACATGTATTTATTTATTTTTCTCTTTTTCCTAAATCGTATTAAAAAAAACACTAACCTGAAACAAACATCTAGAGTTTTCCGTCTATTTTCAAAAGGGGTGCTGCCAATGAAAAAATGGAGTGTCTTCGTTTTATTTATAGTTTTATTAACCGGCTGCCGCTCCACCCCATTTAGTCCAGAAATATCAATTGATTGGGTTGATTTTGTGAAATGGGATGGCAAAAGTTATGATGGCATTTATACAGGGGTTTTGGCCGATAAAAAGTTCATTGGCGAAAAACTTGGCGAAGTAAAGTTCAAAGTAGCTGACAATGTAACGAATCCAAATTACAAAATTCGCAATGGCGATGCCGCCTTTCATGAAAAAGGGACTGAAATTTTCACGATCAAAGGCTATCCGCAATTGATTGCCGTAAAATCTTCCCGTGACATACATGGGTATCGCGTTTATTTTTCGAGGGACGATAGTGAATACAAATGGCATTTCATGGACATGCCAACGGAAAAGGTTCAGCGAATCGAGATTTACCTAGCCTACACACCGAATGGAAGTAAAAAAATTGTAGAAATAAATAACACTAAAGAGGTCAAGCGATTTTTGCAAATTTTAAACAACGGTGAATCAAGCCCGAATTTCCAGCCTAATACGGAGCATGGAAACCCGACTTATTATGAAATGGTCTTTTACACTGATAAACCGGTTGCCTATAAATTTGATCTGCAATTTGATGGGAACACGTATTATTGGCATCCTGCGGATACAGCCATTTTATCGAAAGAAATCAGTGATTTCCTGCCGAAAAACGATGGAACATACCGTCCATAAATAAAGTGAAACTTCCATCAGTGGGGTTTCCTTCATCCCCAACTGATGGTTAGTCCCGTTCTACTGTCTCATGTCCAAGTAAATTATATTCTTAACCTAAACAATAGTTCGTCTACATTTCAATAAAATGAATGGTATTTCCATTCGTGCGAATGAACTTTAATAAATCCGCAAATGAAATCCAGACTGTTGCGGTATTGTCATTTGGGTGAAATCCGAGCTGTTCTTTTCCTTCCAAGCTGCTATCCAACACGATTTCGACCGCCGCGTCAGAATCATTGATGACTCCAAGTGGGGTCACCGCACCCTTTTGCAATTGTAAATAATGCTGCAGTCTTTCATCAGAGGCAAAACTTAACCTTGTGCACCCCAATTGTTCCCGAATGCTTTTTAAATCAGCCTGTTTGTCCTTGTCTACAACAACAAGAAAGTGACGCTTTCCTTTTGCATCCCGTAAAAATAAATTTTTACATACCGCTCCATGTTCAGTAATTTTCAATTGATCCATTTCTTCTATTGTAAAAACAGCTGGATGATCCAGCAGTTTATACTCTATTCCCAAGTTTTTTAAATGATCTAACACTTGTTGTTTTTGCGACATTTGCTCTACTCTCCCTTTCTGTTTGTTTGATTTTTCATTTGCAGTTATTCGTCTTTCATATAACTAAGATATTGATAACATCTATTATACAGAAAAAAAACAAGTCAGTATTATCCTTTGAAAATCAACTTATTCCCAAATCATTATTTTTGTCTTATTAGCTGCAGTTCAGCAACGTAATAGGCGGCAAAAATACATCAAGTGTTTTTTGTCACAACGTTTCATTAAAGATCGTTTCTATAACCTTTAAGATATCATGGTCTGGTTGATAATAATGGCCATTAAATTCAGTTGATGTGAATTCAAATGTTTGACCTTCACTATCGTAAAGTGTGACCCGATATTTATAGCCTTTCATCTCCCTTTGGTCATTATCTGGAATCAGCTTAACATTTTTCACTTTTACTAAAAACTTATTGATAATGGTCTTATCCGTTATGGACTTTAACTCTCCCGTACTGCCACTGCGAATTTCGATCTTAGAAACCTTGTTTAAATCTTTATTGTATAGCTGTTCAAACGTTACTGTCTTCAAACCATTACAACCTACCAGCAAATAAAGGACTGTTAACATATAGAGAACACTTCTGACCCTCATAATTGCCTCCTAAAGGGATTATAATTATCCAATATTACCATTTTGCATAAAATAACAAATTTCTTTAATGCTTTCTATTACATATTCTTCAAATGATGGGTGTTTACCTTTTAAAAACGGCCCTATGGCTCAAAATTCGCCGCAAAGATACTAGTAATTGAACCACTTTTCTTTGTCACATAATGTTGATAATAATATTTCAGATTAGAATTAACACGGCTGATATTGGTTGAAGTGAAGAAAACATTGCAAAGAATGATGAATATTTCATGCCCGTTCTTCACAAACCAATATAAGAAATCTTATTCCCGTGAAGGAGTGGATCCTATATGCCACAATGGCAACCGCGGCGCACGCAAATTAAACAAAGGATGATGCCTGCAGAATTCTCGGTAAATCCTCTTTTTGCCCGAAAAGGAGAAGAGGCTGTTCCACGTTTTCAAATGCGAGATCAAGGCATGCTGCCTGAAACTGCCTATCAAATTGTCCACGATGAAATTGCACTGGATGGCAATGCCCGTCTCAATCTTGCCACATTCGTTACCACCTGGATGGAACCCGCTGCAGATCACTTATATACCGAATCAGTCGACAAGAATATGATTGATAAGGACGAATATCCACAAACAGCGGCGATCGAGGAACGGTGTGTGCGAATTTTAGCCGATCTCTGGCATTCACCCTCCCCGCATGATACGATTGGAGTTTCGACAACGGGCTCATCGGAAGCGTGTATGCTTGGGGGACTTGCGTTAAAGCGGCGCTGGCAAAACGCGCGCAGGAAACAGGGCAAACCAGTTGACCGGCCCAATATCGTATTCAGTTCCGCTGTCCAGGTCGTTTGGGAAAAATTCGCCAATTATTGGGAGGTGGAACCACGATATGTAAACATTACTCCAGATCATCCTTATTTGGATCCCGAAGGTGTACTCGCTGTCGTAGACGAAAATACGATTGGTGTGGTGCCGATTCTTGGAGTGACCTATACCGGTCTTTACGAACCAATCGCCGCGATTGCGAAAGCCTTGGATGAGCTCCAAGCTAAAACGGGTCTCGATATTCCCATCCATGTGGACGCTGCTTCCGGCGGGTTTATCGCACCGTTCCTGCAGCCGGACCTGATATGGGATTTTCAGCTTCCCAGGGTGAAATCTATCAATGTTTCCGGTCATAAATATGGTTTAGTTTACCCGGGGCTTGGTTGGGTCATTTGGCGTGAGGCGGAAGATCTCCCTGAGGAACTCATTTTTCGAGTGTCATATTTAGGCGGAAACATGCCGACGTTTGCTTTGAATTTCTCACGGCCCGGTGCCCAAGTCCTCCTGCAGTACTATAACTTTCTGCGTTTAGGCAAAGAGGGATACTATCAAGTGCAAAAGGCTTGTCAAGATGTGGCACATTTCCTCAGCAAGGCAATTGGGGACATGGAACCTTTTGAACTCTATTCAGACGGCTCGGATCTTCCTGTATTTGCTTGGCGGCTGAAAGAAGGATACGCATCCAACTGGAATCTCTATGACTTGTCCCGGCAATTACGGACATTTGGCTGGCAAGTGCCAGCATATCCTTTACCTCCAGACATGGAAGAGGTTACGATAATGCGCGTTGTGGTTCGTAATGGTTTTTCCATGGACTTGGCTCACTTGTTCTTTGAAAATCTAAAACAGTCCGTTTCCTTTCTGGATTCCCTCGATGATCCAATTCCCCATGACACTAAATGCGATAATGGTTTTCATCATTGATCCAGAAAAATTCAAAATTACCAAAATATCGCTACCAAAAAAGGCTATCCAAAAAGTGAGTCAATCTCAACCTTTTGGATAGCCCCTTGTAGAAACGTCTCATTTATTTACCTTTTCGCTTATTCTTTGCCTTTTGTTTTTTCAAATCCCACTTATATTGCTTTTGTTCTTCTTTTAAATTTCTCTTTTCGTTAATTTTGCTTTTCTTTCGTTGTTCGTATTCTTTTTTTATCGCTTCCTGTGCTTTAAATGAAATACTTGTATTGGCTAATTCCTTCGCTGCTTGCCTTTGGAGCCTCTTGGGATTAATGTTGCGCTTTAAAGTATGGTTAGCTGGTACTCCTTCTTGTGAATGGCTTGTTATTAACTTTAACAAGTCATTATTAACAAAATCTAGAACTTCTTGGTCCTTTGGTTCATTTCCAAATACATAGCGGTAAGCCTTAAGCGTATTTTCAGAAATCGTTTCTACAATACCCACATAGAATTGACCATCATAGGTAATAGTTAATTTCATTGTAGGTCCCTCCTCTATAAAATAACTTGGAATGATGGACATCCCGAGGAGGGGAAGGTTACTGACATTGATCATATAATGCATTCGGACTACCAACCGAATCGTGTTTTTTCATTCCAGCCATTATTATACAATAAACCAGTTCATTGGTTAATATTTTCTGTTACAAAAAAAGGATATTTTCATTACAAAGAAGTTATTTTACAAATTCATGGATTGTTTTGACAAATTCCATTCATAATTTTACATAATCACGCTGCATTTTTACAAATTATAGGATAAACAGGATCACACCCCTTAGTATAAAGTAGTTATTTTACAAAATCGGATCACTTTTTTACAAATTCCATGCACAATTTTACATAATTCCGATCCTTTTTTACGAAGGTTGGGATAAAATGGGTTTGTATCTTTAAATATTCATATTAAAAAAGGACTTTAGAAAAAAGTCAGCTAACCAACCCTTTTCCAAGCCCCATTCCCTTATTTATTGCACTTTTTTAGCATTGTCTAATACTTCCTGAGGTACTTTAATTTCTCCTAGTTTATTGTAATTGGAGTAAGTACTCTTCATCTCTTGTTTCAAATTTAATTTTTGTCCTTGGATAGCCATTTCCATTTCCTGATTCGTATTTAACACAGCAATATTGAATGTCTTTTTATCAATGAAAATTTCATAGTCAACATTTTTAAATTTTATGTTTTGAAGAACATCGGCATTTTGCTTGAGTGCATCCGGTAATAATTTTTCGGTATTTCCCTTTAAAAATTGATTAAACTTTTCACCAGATGCTTTCAACTTCAAAATATATTGAGTATCATTTTGTTTAAATGAAAAGTCATCGACGAATTGCTGTAATTGTTTAAGTTGCTCTGCCGGGTTGGCTTGCTGCTGGGGCATTTGTAAAACTTGCTTGGAAAGCTCTCCAGGCATTTGCATCCATTGTTTTGAAGTCGGATCCTTAAAGAAGAAACCTTCTTTTGCTAAATATGCCTCTGTATTCATCGCTTGGTGCTCAATAGAATCATCTCCGCCGGTAACATTCATTTTCATATTTTGATGTATCGCCATTGGATTTAATACCATATCAACAGATATTGTTGACTGAATGTCCATTGGTGATTGTTGATCTGGCACACTCATAGTTTGCTTAAGTTCCATATCTGAATGGACACTTTTCAAACTTTTGGATGCAGCGGTTGTTTTTGTAAATACTTCTTCAAGTGTTAAGCTTTCTTTCTCTTTCGTTTTTGAATCGACTGGATCTGCTTTCTGGCTGCAGGCAGCTAAACTAAATAAGAGCAAAAACGAAAGTAAACTGATCGCAAATTTTTTCATAATAAATTATCCCCCTTTTGATATCCTTATTATATACTTAATGAAAGTTTCAAAAAAATAAAATTTACAAAAAAAGGGGAAATGTCCTTCGAAAAAAACATAAAAATACAGGTCTAAAGAAGGTTGGAAATTGTTGACTCTCGGTATTCAAAGAAGAGGTTGGGCAAATTCTACTTGAACATTGCAAAAAGATTCCAGACACGCCATTAATCAAATGTTTGAAACATTATTAATTAATGGGCTATGGTTCTGTTAAAAAACAAAATGGAACAGATGCAGTTATTTTAAGGAGAATACTAAAAAAGTCAGGCACCAACCATAATGACGGTGCCTGACACTTTGCTAAGATGACTTGGAGTTTTTGATAGTTAGTAAAAACCTTTAAATCTAGTTGTTTTTCCATACTCTTAACACATATCCTCCACAGCCACATTGATCGATAAATTTCACATCAATTTCATTTTCGAAAGCTTGCTTCAGCTCTTCAGTTAAATAATCATCAGGATTTCCAAAGGCAGCAGGAGTTACAATGTTCACATAACAACCGTTTGCTGTCTGTTTTACGGCATCGATTGCGTCGTTTATCACTAATGAACGGTCTGTTTCATATTCATCATGTTCAAGTGCGATCGACCAATTCTTTTCCATATCCATCACCTCTTTACTTATTTTAAAACGAATAAAACAAGCGGGGGATGATATATTTCACTTACTTAGAAAACTTGACAATTGGTTATAGAAATAAAAAAAACTATCTTTCTATGCACTAACACAAAAAGATAGTTTTTTTGGCTTTTAATGTTTTTTAACCGGAGTGACAACCGCAAATAAACTTTCCGCGGGGTCAGATACATTGAATTCAATGATTTTGTATCCGTTTTGCCCGTCTTTGCATTCATTTTGTTTGGATGTTTGTAATTTAACATTGCTCATTGTTCTTACTTCCTCTCATACATTTTTCCCACACAGAAGTTACTATATGAAGGACTTTAAAAAATGTGCATGGATTTTTGTATTATTTTTACTACTTAAACTGCATCTCTCGCACCAATCTTTTTTATAGAAAGAATGGCCATTAGGAAAAGGGCAACAAACATATAAGCGCCCCCGCCAATTAAACCTAAGGACCGTGGTGTCATGTATTCTAAAGCGAAGCCGGATAATAGCATCGAAAGCCCCAATAAAGGGTTACTGATGGAGGCCAATAATCCAAACATGGTTCCATGATGTTCCTCGGGAATTTCCTTCATCAGCACCGTATCAAAACAAGTATTGCCAATCCCCGACATACATGCGGCAGCGCAAAACAGGATAAATGCAACAGCGACAAAATGGGTTTGGCTCAATAATACGAGAAAAGTTCCTTCAAGCAAGAGACAGACCAAGCCGATGCCAAGGATATTTTTCCGCAGCCGGTTAGCGATCGGAAAACTTAAAGTTAAGCCAATCCCTAACGCTCCATAAAAAAGCCCAACACCTATATTTCCCAAGTTATATTCATTCACTGCGTAGACACTAATAAGAACGTTATCAATTCCGTTCATGGAGGCTATGACGATTTCGCAGAAGAGAAGAATTTGTATCGGTATTGATAGGAAGATGATTTTTTTGAAGGTTGTTCGTGCTGAAACTTGTTTATTGAATCCCCTTTCCTCTTGGAGATGTTTCTTTTCAGGAAATTTTATTGTGGAAATAAGAGCTGCTGCCCCTAAAAAGGAGGCTGCGTTGATCCAAAACGTCAATTCTTCCCCAAGGAGAAAGGAAACAATCCCGCCAGAAATGGCCCCGACAATTAAGACGATCCCGACTAATACTTGTTCCAGACTATTCACCTTTATAAGATTCTCTTTATTAACCAGCTGTGGGATGGCCGATTTTCTCGTAGGGCTATAAATGGCCTCCCCTGCGGCTAACATAAAGGTACTTACGTAGACGATCCAAAGGTCCTCTTTACCATGAACCATTAGAAAGGATAAGGCAAACACAATCCGTACGAGATCAGTTGTTACCAAGATGTTTTTTCGTGAAAAACGGTCTGCCAGTCTCCCTCCGATTGGTGCAAAAATGAGATAAGGCAGAGCCGAATGGCTAAGGTCACACCGACAGCTAGACCGGAACCAGTTAACTCTAAAATGAGAGCAAGAACCGCGACAGAACTAAACCGGTCCCCAATCCCATTCACTACCCCTACCAGAAATAACCTACAATAATATTTTTCTTGTTTTACAAAAGACGCAGTAAATTTCATCACCTTCTTTTATAAATATCTAATTTGATACTTATCTAATTTGTTTTCAAAAAAAATTTCTCTGTTAACGCAGCCACCACAACTCAACCGGATTTAACTCATATTGGTTATTTTCCCGATACATAAATTGGCACATAATCAGTTCGCGGCGTAATGTAGCATAATCCTCATGAAATTGCTTTAAATATTCGTTGATTTCTTTTTCCGGATACACTTTTCCCATTTCCAATCCATTAATCATATGCTCAAGCACCACGAGCTTTTTCTTGCGCTGCGCCGGGAAGCTCTTCAATTTTCCATCTTTTGTAAAGAAATTCTGAATAATTGCATTGCGTTCCTCTGCTGTCACTACCATTTCCATATTGTTTTCTCCCCCCATTCCAATGTTTAAAATCGCCTTCGCGCCCATCTCCAATGCTTTTATATTCAGCGAAAAATAGATGGTGTTTTTGTCACGTCGTTCCTTTATCAGTCCGACTTCCCTCAGTTTTGCGATGTGATGAGTGATCGTTGGCGGTTTCAGTCCCAGCTTTCCGGCCATTGCTTGGCCATGCAATGGACCCTGCTTCAACAGCGCAATAATACGAATTCGAGTTAGGTCCCCCAGTGCCTTATGAAATTCAACCATTTTGTTTAATTGCATTTTTTGAACCACCTACTTAGATTAATATCAAATTAGATATTAATCTAATTTGATATGATTATCAAGAGGTAAATGAACTTTTTCCAAAAAAGTTCCCTACAAATTCATGACGTTCCGTATACTTCACAAAATGGCACTACAAATAGAGGATAGAACCGCAATGTTCTATCCCTTTCTTTGCAATGAATGCTTTCCTAGGTTTTCATTTAGATATTGAAAATAAAAAACCGCTGGTGCGGTAACACCATACGGATTAAAGCAAGCATTGTTTTCTATTCTACAGCTGAATATTTTTTTTTATGTTAAATCCACTGAATAGAGCCAAACTCACCATGCGGATGATTTTGTGATTTAAATCTTCTATATTCATATTCCAATTTTGAAAGGGACAATTCGTTTAGCCGCTTATCTTCTTTTGTAAACACGTTAAAAAAAATAAGTTTATTGATTAGTTTTTGTCTCTTTTTTTCAACGTTACCTTTCATGAAAAACACTCCTTGCATTTAACTTAACATTAGCGTCCGATTCCCGACAACTGATGATTTTTTAGTTTCTTAACTTATTTCTATTTTATACTTATAATTCCTATATGTAAAGTATGAATTAAAATACAAAAAAATCACCTTAACACATGGAAAAACTCCCAATCTACGGGAGTTTCACTTTTAGTTATGTCTTCTCCCCTTTATCCTTCGTTTTTTACGATGGAAGATGTGATAAACGCGACTATAACAATAGCCAGACAGGAACACAGAAAGCTTTTCAGATCAAATAAGGCAAATCCGGCCATAACGATGAGCCCATCAAGTAATATTATGATGATGGCGATGTTAATGGAAGTTGTTTTGGAAATCACTCTTGCCAATAAATCCGTTCCACCGGTGCTTGTCTCGTATTTAAGCATAAGAGCCACTCCGATCCCAATAATGATCCCGCCTAACAAAGCACTTTCAAGAGTTGTTGCATGAAATTGCGAGCGAATCGGTGAGAACAAATCAATAAATAAAGAAGAAACCAATAAACCTTCCAAACTATTTAAAAAATAGGCTTTTTCATAATAAGCGGCCAGCAGGCAAATCGGCAGGCTTAAAAAAAGCATCGTCATCCCTGTCTGAACATGAAAGTAATAATGAAGAATGAGCGCTATCCCAATAATTCCACCATCGATTAAATGATGTGGTACTAAAAAAGCATTAATCCCAACGGCCAATAACATACTCCCAACAATCGTCGCAATAAATTTCGAAAAAATAACAATCACCTTGACCAACTTTTTGGTTTATTTTATGATTGATTTTTCCAATTCAGAATTTGATTTAAGCCATCAGTTTTAAACAAATTGCGACTTTAGTTTTTTTCAAAACGCTTAATGGAAAACTGCGAAATATCGACATCATTTTTTCCAGAAATAATTAGGTTGCATAAAGCTTCGCCCACCGCACTGCTAAATTTAAAACCGTGACCGGAAAACCCTGCGGCGATTGCCACACAAACTAGTTTAAAGCTTTTTAATATTCAAACTGTAGGTTTTATTAAATTTGAATATTTTTTTACAATTTCGTCCCTCAATCGATCCTGTAATTTTCATCACACCTTCGCTTAATCATCGAAGGTACAATTTATCAGTAAGGAAGAGGCCTTCGCGGGGACTTATTGAGTCGTTTTTAAATCAATTAACCTCAGGGGGAAGATCCTCAAAAGTTTTTTAAAGGAGGAGGTAAGATCATGCTTAAAATATTGGTATTTGTTCTCATTGCTATTAATCTTGTTTTATTCAGTATGTTCTTTGAAGGGCTGATCGAGCAATATAAGTTAGAAAAAGAAGAGGCAAAAAATACCGTCAAAGGTGGAATGGAAGGATACTTGGAGCAAACGTTCGGCATTGGCGCCTTTAAGATTTTTAAATCGATGGTCGACATTGATGGCAATGTCAGATATTTAGTATATTTGCCGAAATACGAGTGGTTCAAAGCCCCGACATATCAATGGTATGAAGTATATGCCACCCAAAACGGATATCAGCATACAGAAGTAAACCGATAATTTTTTTAAAATTACATAGAACCTCTGAAAAGTCTGCCACGTCCTTACGATGAAATCCCCAAAAAAGGATACAGAATCACAAGATTCTCGTATCCTTTTTTTGCCCATCCTATTAGCTAAGATACATGTTGCAGCATAATTAATTAAACCAAGAATTTCTCCTTCAAGTAATAGTAAACTCCGTCTTCGTCGCAAGTGAAATTCGTCACTTCATCGGTAATTTTTTTCACCCGGTCTGTTGCATTTTTCATCGCAACTGCTTGATGGACCAGCTTCAGCATTGGCAAATCATTGTCACTATCACCAATAGCCAACGCATCATTAATAGATAAACCAAAGTGTTTTAACATCTGTTGAACCCCTGTTGCTTTATCTACGTTCGCTACCATCACCTCAGCATTGTGCTCTGATGATACTGACATCGTAAATTCGATTTCTTTTTGCAATTGCTCCAGTTCTTTTTTCCAGCTATTAATATGATCTTTTGTTCGAGCAAAAAAGTAAAATTTGGAGAATTCCTTTCCTGTAATATCGTCCTTCCAGTCAATTCCTTCTGTAATTGCTTTCTTTCGCTCAAGCCATTCATTAATCCCGACGCTTTCCGGCTTCGGATCCTCAATCTCAGCTTCCATAAATGCTTGATCCTGTTTTAGGGCAATGCGAGGGGCTCCGTATGGAAAAAGTTCATAGTACACTTTATGTTCTTCCGCCATTTGAACCACTTTTTCAACGAGATTAAGCGGCAGGGTATGTTTAAAAACGATTTTCTCGCCAACGTAACCGGCCATTCCGTTTGAAGCCACAACCCCATCTACTTGAAAACCAGGTGGAACCAATCCTTCAATTTCTTCATATGCTCTTCCAGTCGCAATAAAGACTAGTATTCCTTTTTCCCTTAGTTTATCAATGATCTCTTTCGTACGAACACTTACTCTATTTTGATGGTTTAAAATCGTACCATCCATATCTAAAAATATTGCCTTTGTTGTATATTCCATGCCGTTTTTCCTCCACCTATGTAAAAAAATGATGTCTCCCCTAGTATACACCGTCATGCGTCCTGCTGCCAAAAAAGCTTGTCAATTTGCGCACCATTCTTTAGCACTTGCTTTTCCCTTTTTAAAAAGTGCCAGGCACCATGTTTTCACATGGTGCCTGGCACTGGTGTTGTTATTCACCAAAAATTGGCAAGCGCTTTTAGCACTTGCCAATTTTATTTTATAGATCTGGATTGAAGACACCTTTTGAATGACTGGCAATCTTCGTAATTAATTCATTTCGTAGGGTTTTAGATTTTGAGTAGGCATCTTCAGCTGTTTTATTACTATATTTATTTAAATAATCAATCGCTTTTTTCGGATCCTTTTTATATAAGTTCAAAGCTTCTTTTTCAACTGAAGGCTGTTTGGCCAATAATTTATCTTCGTATTTGCCCCAATAGTTTTTCACGCCAACACCAAGATTAGCAGGGTCTGTTGCGGCTAAAGCTGCAGGAGCTCGGAAAGCCCAGTAAGCTGAATCAGTGCTAAAAATGTTGTTGCCATGCTTATAAGCAGTAGGAGTGTCCAGAATTGCTGCATAAAATGGCAAATAAACACTGTATTCCGGATTAGCTAAGCTAAGCCACATCACATTGTTAATTTTATTCGCTCTCAATTGAATCACATGAGATTCCACTGTCCGGTCAACACCTACAGCCCGTTCATCTTTACCAGTTGGGGTAGATGGATCATACGGAGTCCCTTCATAGTGAGATCCCAAAAATTTCATGACTTGTTTTGGCGTAATTTTCTTATCTGGCGTCATAAATAATGGATAACGTTGTAATTCAGCATTTTGCGTAATCGACGGAGTAAAGGTTCTTTCTCCCCACCATTCTCTGCGGGAATTGTATTTTTGGCCAACTTCTCCATAAGTTCCGGCAAAGTCAAATGGTTTATCTTTACTATAGTTGGTAATTAGACCTTTTCCAACCGCGTAAGAAATAACTGTTTTCGATCCCATGAAGTTTTTCGTATCGTTTTGATTGTAATTATCAATTCTTAATCCATTGGCCACAATGAGATATTTAGTGTCAGGCACTCTTTCAGCCACCCATTGATGGCCTGTGGCCACTTCAAAATACCAGATTTCATTTTTATCGGCAATGGCCAGTCCGTTGGCTTCGGCAGAACCATATTTTTCAATGTACTGACCAAGTAATTTGGCACCGTCACGGGCTGTTTTTACACGTGGTAAAATCAATGACGGAATGACCGATTCAGTCACACCTTTCGCAATAAATGGATCGGCTTTTTCTGCTTTTTCATTGGCGTACGCACTATTTGTAGCCGAAACCGCAACGCCGTATTCATTAATTCCTGCTTCCTCGAAAGGCCCTTCTGAAGGATCCCAGTCTGGTACCGCAATATATTTGTAAGAAACTGATGGTTGCGTGACCGTTAAACCCGTGACAAATTTTTGTTTTTCTCCCTTTTTGTGCGTTTTTCGAGGGAATACCTTGACATGTTTTGACCATGCGCTTGATACATCCTCATTGCGCGCAACCAAGACAGAGCCATCTGCGGTCGCCTTTTTTCCGGCAAAAACCGATGTACAAGCGCTCGCAGGAAATGCAAAGCCTCCAACTAATAAGGCCGTACTGGCAACTGCAGCTATTGCTCTTTTCATCCTGTGTGCCTTCATTTTCTTTCCTCCCTTTATATCTCTTATTGGAACAAGCTTATTATAACGTCAGTTAAGAAAAGGAAATGTTAGCACTTTCACATTTTGTATATGCACACAAAAAATTCATAATTTCCGTTGGCTGAATGGAGCTACTGACCCGTTTTTAGGCGAATTTTACTTTTATCGAGTCTGCTTGTACAAGGTTTCCCAGCTTTCCAGTAAGTACGCGTCGATTTCGTGCTGCCGTTTCTTTTGTTTTTTCAAAAAAGTAATAAACGAGCTCAACAATGCCAGTAATTCCGCCCAATTGAAAGCAAGCGGATTCCAGCCATAGCTCCACAGCTTCACAATGTTACCACCCATTGTCAAGCTGTGAGCCAGTGTCAGCATCGAGGAAAGCTTGCCTTTATGTGCTGTGCTCATGTTTTTCACAAATAAAAAATCAAAATTCGCGATATTGTAATATAAACGAATCACAATCTCAACCGTTGCCGGGACGAGACTCATCGTCGCAAAATGGCGCAAATCATAGCCATTAGAATACATAAACCGCGCTAAATGTGGGTATGTAACCTGTTCGCCGTTTTCTTTGAGAGTAAATGGTGATTCCTTCTTGATGCTCTGTAACATTGTAAAAAAAGGCGGCTGAACACCAGAAGAAGTGGGAATATCCGATAACGTATGGGCAAACACCTGCAAAATCGCCTCCAAAACGTTCCCGCTGCCATCGCCCGTTTTCAACATATGGAAAACACCATTTTTGTCAATCGTTGTCATCGTTCCCCGCAAAATATCGATGACCCCGAAGACAAAACCAAGGATCGGGTCATGCCCTGGACTCATCAATCGGTGGAGACTCGGTCTTAATCCATCAATGTTTATTCCCTTCCCTTTATCATTATGGCTGATATCATAAGGGACCTTGGCATATTCCTCAAGTTTCTTTTGCATTTCCCGAAGCCATTGATAGAAGCCATTGTCCTTCGTCTCATCAAACTGATTCGGCCGCCGACCGCTTCTTCCATTACTACCGGCCGATGGAGCTTTTCCCATAATCATGTCACTTTGTTTATTTAAAAATTTTGTCACTGGGCTTCCTTTATATTCCTGGCCCTTGAAATTCATATCCCAGGGAATTCTGACAATGAAAAAATCTACGAGTATTGCCAACAAAGCCGATAGGGCGACCACTCCGTAATCCCACTCCGTCCATGAGAGTTTGCCAAACTTATCATCATACTGTTTCAATACAGCTCGCGCCTGCTCGACTCCAAGAATCTCCAGCAGCGGATCTTTTGAGGTATCGAGATGATGTTGTCGTAAATATTCATCAACAGCTGTTATGTATTCTTGGTCATTAGCAATTTCCAAAACTGGGAGCGGCTGAAGCTGGTGATATCGTTTGTAAAATCTTTCAGCCACGGTTGGTTCTAACTCTCTAACTCCCTCCCTGGTTGACAAGTCGTCTTCTGTTTGTGCTGAATAGATGTGATCGCTCAGAAAATATTCACAACCACTCATCAGGAACCGAGCTATTATCGGCAATCGAAAAAGCGGCATTAGTAATGGCTTCCGCCAAAGTCTCGCCCGTCTCGCAAACATCCCCAAAGCATGCCGTCGTTCGGCCATCTGTTGTATAGGTAAACCCTAGTTCCTTCATTCTCGCCACAATCCGCAGTGCGTGGTCGAGATTTTGCTCCGGTTGAAAATCTGAAACGGAAATAAATTCTCCTTTTTCATAATCAAACCAGCGGTCCCATCTATTTAATTTCCAACCTAGTATTCTTCGCGCAATAATTTCCACTTTATTCATGAGGTGACTACTCCTTCTGCCTTGATTCCATTATTTTAGCATTCCCCGCTGCATTGAAAAAGGCACCAAGTGAAAAATCACATGGTGCCTATGTGATGCCATTATTCCAAATTAACCCATATACTCTTGACTTCTGTATAACTTTCAAGTGCGTAGGCGCTTAAGTCTCTGCCAAAGCCTGATTGTTTATAACCACCAAATGGGGAGGCCGGGTCAATAGCGTCATAACAATTGATCCAGACACTGCCCGATTTGATTTGATTCGCCACTTTATGAGCCGTTTTTACATTTTCCGTCCAGATACCTGCTCCTAACCCGTATGGAGAGTTATTGGCACGTTCTACCGCTTCTTCCACTGAATCGTACGCCATCACCACAACAACCGGACCAAAAATTTCTTCCCTGGCGATGTTCATATTCTCTTCAACATCAACAAAAATTGTCGGTTCTATGAAGTATCCTGTATCCGATTTTCCACCTCCGAATGCAATTTTTGCCCCTTCTTTTACTCCTATATTGATAAATTCAGAAACACGTTCCTGCTGTTTTTTTGACACGAGCGGTCCCATTGTTGTTTCTTCATCCAACCCATTGCCAAGCTTCACCTGTCTCGCCAGCTCCACCATTCCTGCCACAACCTCATCGTATTGGCTCCGATGTACATAAACACGGGAACCGGCGCTGCAAACCTCCCCTTGATTAAACATGATACCGTTAAAAACTCCGGGGATTGCCTTTTCTAAATCTGCATCTGGCAGAATAATATTCGGTGATTTCTCCCCCAGTTCAAGGGTCAGGCGTTTCATCGTGTCAGCCGCTTTTTTCATAATTTTTTTACCAACCTTTGTAGATCCGGTAAACGAAATTTTATCGACATTCGGGTGTTCCACTAGCGCATTACCGGCAATTTCACCAAAACCAGGTACAATATTTACAACACCAGCTGGGAAGCCAGCTTTTTCAACCAGTTCAGCAAAATAAATAGCTGATAACGGCGTCTGTTCTGCTGGCTTCAACACGATGGTACAACCAGCCGCAAGTGCAGGAGCAACTTTCCAGGAAAGCATATTGATTGGATAATTAAACGGAATAATTTGTCCAACTACGCCAACAGGTTCGTGGCGTGTGTAATTTAAGAATGAATCAGATACAGGAATCGTTTGTCCCATATTCTTTGTAGCCCAGCCGGCGAAATAACGAAATTGCTCAATAGTTCCGGGAAGGTCGACTGCACGCGTCTCGTTGATTGGCTTCCCATTATCCAGACTGTCCAATTGGGCCAACTCTTCTTTGTGTTCTTCAATCAGGTCTGCCAATTTATATATAAGATGCCCTCTGTCAGCAGGCCGCATTGTTGACCATCGTCCTTTTTCGAACGCATCCTTCGCCGCCTTTACGGCTTGATTAATATCCTCAACACCTGCCTCATAAACGCTTGCCAAAACTTCTCCAGTTGCCGGATTATAAGTGTCGAACATTTTTAAAGAGACAGATTCCACAAACTTCCCATTTATATAAAGCTTTTTTGTCCCTTTTAAAAACTCAATCACCCTATTGCTTAATTCTTGAACTTGATTCACCAATTAAACTCACTCCTTAACTAAAAAATAAACATGTCAGAGACAAACGGATATTATCTCTGACATGCCCTATTGGGATTAAAGTGTTTTTTCAAATGCAGTTAGTGCATCATCTACAATACTAATAATCTCTTCTACTTCTTCTTTATTAATAATAAGAGGCGGTGCAATCGCAACAATATTCTTTCCTTCTTCAAAATCAGCCGCTCTTAAGATTAATTTATTGGTAAAGCAATGCTCAACAACAAATGCTGCGGCCCGAATCGATTGTTCAAAAGGTGTGTCAGTATCAGGATCGGCTTGCAAATCAAAACCAGCCAGCAGTCCAACAGCTCTTGGTTTAGCAAAATGTTTATGTTTATCACTTAAATAGTCAAAGCCTTTTTTCAGAACCTGTTCCATATTTTTGGCGTTTTCAACAAAATGATCACGTTCGATAATTTCCAAGTTTTTCAAAGCTACAGCACAGGCAGTTGGGTGACCACTGTACGTGAATCCATGTCCAAGGATTTGATCGTATTCTACGACGGTATCTCTGATTTCCTTGTTAACTAATACTCCGCCTAATTGGGCATAACCGCTGGTGATTCCCTTTGCCACACTCATGATATCAGGTACAACGTCCCAATTTTCAACGCCAAACCATTTACCGGTACGACCAAAACCACAAATGACTTCATCAGCAATTAATAAAACATCATTTGCTGTACACAGGTCTCTTACAGCCTTTAAGTAACCATCTGGAGAAACATGAACCCCGCCGGCACCTTGAACTGGCTCTAAAATGACCGCAGCAATATTTTCCGCACCTACCTTTTCAATCGTGTCACGGATACAGCCTTCATAGTTTGGATCAGTTTTATCACCTAGCTCGCAGTTAGTAACATGGCCACGTGCATGTAAAATATCGCTATCCTTTGAACCTGCAAAGCTATGGAAGGCATCGATTCCAGTAGCCGTACCAGCAGATACAGTAGCTCCATGATAGCTGCGGGTAATCGAGATAATTTTCTTCTTCGTGGGCCGCCCCTTCAAATTCCAGTAGAATCTGGCCAATTTGAAGGCTGTATCATTGGATTCAGAGCCGCCGGATGTATAGAAAATGGCGCTTAAATCGCCAGGGGCAATGGAAACAACCTTCTCAGCCAAACGGACTGCATTCGGATTGGAATAACTATAGAATGAAGAACTATATGCAATTGTGCTCATTTGATTATAGGCTGCTTGTGCCAGCTCCTGATTTCCGTGACCTAGGTTGACATTCCATAGCATGGAAACGCCATCAATGTACGTATCACCCTTTACATCCGTTACCCTAATTCCTTTCCCTTCTTGAAAAATAATTTTTGGACCTTTTTCTAAAAATTGCTTAGGTACCGTTGTCGGGTGTAAGTAATACTTCTTATCGATCTCAATTAATTCTTGAATTTGTGATAATGTTTGTGGGTTTGCCATTCTTTAAAACCTCCTAATTAAAATATGAATGAAATATTTCAGCCATCTGGATGCAGTCTTGATAATATGTTTCTAAATACCTATGAAGTTGGTACGCTGGATTCTTTTGCCCCATCGATTACAATCCCCATCTCTGCCTGTTCCTCCGGAGATAACCGGTTAATCCTAAAATTAAAATATCCATATGTGATGGCCACAAATGTACTTAAATAGCAGAAAAAGGCGTATGGAGCATATTCAAGTGCGGAAACTCCCAGCACTGAGTACATGAAAATCCCACAGGTCGTCCATGGAAGCAGGCAGGCTGTGACTGTTCCACAATCCTCCAATGTACGGCCTAATAATTTTGGATGAAACCCACGTTTCTTATATTCATTCAAATACATTCTTCCTGGTATGACCACAGACATAAACTGATCACAGCCAACAACATTTGACGCAATACAAGTACCAGCAGTTGCTGAGATTAAGCTGCCTGTTCGTTTTACTCTATTAAGTAACGCACCAAGAATGGCCTCCAATATTCTTGCCTTTTCAAGGGTAGCACCAAATGATAACGCAATGAGAATTAGTGAAACCGTATACATCATGCTCTGGATTCCACCCTGATTTAATAGTTCATCTGTCACTTCATTCCCGGTTTCAATTGTAAATCCATTGTTCATAATCGAAAGCATATCACCTAGTGGTGCTTGCTGAACGAATACGGCAATTAATGCTCCAATGATGACTCCGATTGATAATCCAGGAATAGCGGGAATTTTTAGCACAAAAATTAAAACAATGATTAGGAGTGGAATTAATAACAGAGGTGAAATGACAAAGTTGTCTGAAAGAATTTTCTGAATTTCCGCAGCCTGTGATAAATTTGCCCCATCGCTGTGAAATTTAAAGCCAATAAAGGTATACAAAAGAAGTGAAATAATGAGTGTCGGTAATGTTGTATTCATAAGATTTCGGATATGATCAAAAAGGTCGATTCCGACTACTGCTGAGGTAAAGTTTGTCACATCTGATAGCGGACTCATTTTATCGCCGAAATACACACCTGAAACGACTGCACCGGCAACCATTGGCAATGGTATTCCTAATCCCTGGCCGATACCCATTAAGGCAACACCAATTGTCCCGGCAGCAAACCACGCATTCCCCGCCATGCTCACAAATACTGAAATGATACATGCGGTTAACAAATAATAGGTTGGTGACAATATCCCAATTCCGTAATAAATCATAGAAGGAACAATTCCTGCCGCCACCCAGGAACCAATAAACGCCCCAATAATAACTAAAATAAGTAATGCCTTAATCGAAACACTAATTGTTTTCGTAATCTGCTCTTCAATAGAATGAAATGAATGGCCCAGTTTTAAAGCAACTAATACCGCGACAACCGTACTAAGCAAAAGCGGCACATGTGGATCAGCTCCATAAACACCAATTCCAAAGGCAAGTGATACACCCATAAAAACAATAGGAATTAATGCAACCCAAACCGATGGTAATTTATCCACGTTATGATTGTTTTCCTTTTTCATTCACTTCCTCCTCACATTCGATATGAAAGGCTCCCAACTTTTATTCGTCACCCTTCACCCCGTAGGAAGGGGCTGCTTCAGGGTACACGGCTCTAGCTTCGTAGTCATTTGCCTGGGGTTCGTATATTTGCCAAAGTTTCTTTAAATCCTCAAGTGGCTGTTCACTATAATCTATTCTTAAGTCAACATATGGAAAAGTCTGATCTCTATAGACTAAAAGCCCGATTGAATGCTCTTGGTCAAGTTCTCCACCCATTTGAAACCCTTTTTCGATTGCCGAGATTAATCTTTCTGCTAAAGGCTGGCCTTCCAATTGTAAAAATACCCTCCCCATAGCTTCAGGAATGGTTGGATCACTTAAAAGATTGCCGATACTGGCAACATTTTTATTGCAAAACTCTCCATGCACACCTAATGCTTTACTACCGGTAAATGCAGCTGAGTTACCTTTTGCATCAACCACTGCCAGCTGCCGATATTCCGGATAAGGTGAAGCCCCCTTCATTGAGCGAATTGCCGACTCGGCATCAAAACCGTTTTCTAACACTGAAAAGCCAATGGTTGCCAACCTTGAATCTGTTACATTTTGGGTTAAGATAGCACCAACCCCTGATTTCGCCCATGGGCATCTTGCACCAACAGATGGACTGCTAGAGGTAACAATTGCCCCGAATTCCCCTGTTGTGGCACAACGTCCCGCAACCGAAAATGTCATGAAAAACCCTCCTTAAGCAATAAAAAATATTTATGCACCATGCAAATAGTAATAATTAACTGTAATAAATCTAATCCCTATTCACTAATAACCGCTTCTACATCAATCTCCATTAACATTTCCGGCATCGCCAAGCCGTTTACGATCAACCCTGTGCTGCATGGATAAACATCTTTAAAATGCTTAGCAATGACAGGATATACTTTGCTACGATCTTCCCGATGCAATAAATAAACGGTAATTTTGCAAATATCTTTTACTGAAGCCCCGGCCTCTTCCAGTAATTGCTTTACACAAGTACAAGCCACCTCGGCTTGGGCTGCTGCATCGCCAATTCCATGGAAGTTACCATTCAGATCAAATCCGGTTTGACCTCTTAAGAAAACCCGATTTCCTGCGCGGACAGCCATGCAAAATTCATTTGCAATATGATGTTCCGGCTTCCCTAAATGTTTTGGATAAAACTGCTCCGTTTTAAACTTACGAAATCTCTGAATCTCTACTTTTTTCGTTTCACCATGGATTGACATTTTCAATATCCTCCCCATAAATTAGATTATTGTTATTTAAAGAATAAATCCTTTTATATACCTTAAATGTAATTTAAAATATATTCAGAAAATTGTCAAGTTTTAAAAATAACCTTACCTTAGATTAGCCTAAATAAGATCGTTGTACAATCTCGCTTTGCTTCAGCTCTTCTTTTGTTCCTTCACCAGCTAATCGGCCTGCCATTAATACATATCCCCTGCTGCAAAAATCAATAGCCATCTCCGCATTTTGATCTACTAACAGAATCGTCGTCCCCTGCTTATGCAACTCGGTGATTTTATCATAGACTTCTAGAACTAGTTTCGGCGATAAACCCATGGACGGTTCATCAAGCAATAATAGTTTTGGGGCCGTCATCATCGCACGGGCAATAGCCAGCATTTGCTGTTCCCCACCCGAAAGTAATCCCGCTAATTGATTTTTTCGATCCCTAAGAATAGGAAAAGGCTCGGTAACTTCTTCAGCTCTTTGTTGCCGCTCTTTTGCAGGTAACGTATAGCCGCCTAAGATTAGATTATCCCAAACAGAAAGTAATGGAAATACATGCCTGCCTTCAGGAACAAGTGTCATACCACGACTCACAAGCTTAAAAGTTTTTTCATAAATGATCGACTGCCCATTTAGTAGAATGTCTCCACTTTTGGGCCGCAGTTCCCCAATGATCGTTTTCAATAGCGTACTTTTTCCCGCGCCATTCGCACCTATTACCGAAACGGCTTCATTCTCCTCTATCTTTAAACTAACATTGTCTAAAGCACATATTTGCCCATAATATGTACTTATATTTTGTACTCTAAGCATTGGCTTCAGCCCTCCCCATATATGCTTCAACTACTGCTGGATGGTTTTGAATCACTTCTGGAGGCCCTTCAACCAATTTTTCGCCAAAATTGATAACTGTGATTTGGTTCGACAATGTATTCACTAAGTGCATATCATGAGCGATAATTAAAATGGTAATCCCCTGTTGATTCACCTGTGAAAATAACTGCATCAACTCCTTCGTTTCTTTCTGATTCATCCCTGCTGTAGGCTCATCAAGCAGTAATAAACGTGGATTTGTTGCTAAAGCTCGAGCTATTTCCACCCTTCTTTGATTCCCATAGGATAATTTTGCGGCATATTCATTTCGCATATCCCACAACCCGACAAACTGCAAAATTTCTTTAATTCGGTCCTTTGCCTGACGTTCCCTCTTCCGAAATTCATTGGAACGAAATAATGCTGGCAGAAGTTTTCCGCCTGTTAATAAGTAGGTTCCAATTAAAACGGTTTCAAACACTGTCATATCTGGAAATAGACGAATATTTTGGAACGTCCTAGAAACACCATACTGAGCAATTTTATCCGGTCGTAAAGAAGTGATGTCATGATTAAATAATTTTATTTTCCCTTCGTCGGGAGCTATTACGCCTGTAATCAGGTTGAACAATGTACTTTTCCCTGCACCATTTGGGCCAATTATGGCATGTATCGCATTCTGGGTAACGGAAAATGATAAATTATTCACGGCCTTTACACCCCCGAAAGCCTTAGAAAGACGCTCGACAGTTAAAATGGCTGTATCGTATCCCTTTTCATTACTCATAGCCTAGCCCCTCTTTCTCGACTGATGATTTCTCAATCAGTATACTTCTTTGAAGGAAACGTCTCTTTATTATTTGGATTAATCCCATGATCCCTTTAGGGAAAAACATGATCATAATGACTATCAAAAATCCGTAGATTAACATTCTTAGTTCTGGTGTTTCCCGTAATGCTTCCGAGGAAATCGTCAGAATGGATGCTCCAATAATGGCACCTGCGATGGAGCCTTGTCCGCCGATCATCACCATCGTTAAAATCGTGACAGACATACTAAAAGTAAAGGTTTCGGGACTGACAACATGCAGAAAATGAGCATATAATGCCCCCGCTGCACCACAAAACGTAGCAGAAATCGTAAACATCGTCACTTTCGTCTTAAATACGGGGATTCCCATAGCTTGGGCAGCTAATTCATCATCACGAATCGCGGTACAGGCGCGACCAAAACCCGACTTAATCAAAAGCCTAGTAATCAAAATTCCGAGATACACAAAAATCAATAGCAGAGGATAATAATCATGATATTGAAGAAACGGGAATTCAAATCCCCCCAGCTTAATGGTTGGCGGTGCTGGAATTCCTGCTATCCCCATCGGGCCGCCCGTTAAATCTGTCCAGTTGAGAAAAATAAGCCAAATGATTGTCCCAAAAGCAAGGGTAGCCATAACAAGATATTCCTCGATTAACTTTAACCCAATAAATCCAATGATAAATCCAATAGCGGCCGTGATAACAATCGAAAATGGAAGTGTTAACCAAAATGATAAGCCTACTTTTTTAGCAACGATCGCTGCTGTATAGGCACCAATTCCAAAAAATGCCCCATGACCGACTGACACTTGACCGGTATAGCCAACAATTAAATCCAGGCCTAAAGCAAGCAGGGCGTAAATTAATATAAGATTAATAATGTACATAATGTATGGATTTGTGATTGCAAACGGTAGGAGAAATAAGGCGATTCCAACGATAATGAGTATGATTTTTTGAAAATATGATTTTTTCGTTTGTTCCATCCCTCTTCCTCCTTTAAACCTTTTGTTGGACAATTTTCCCAAAAATACCCTGGGGACGGACTAACAAGATAAATAACAGGATAACCATTGCCACTGCATCACGATAGCCGGAGGAAATAAAGCCAGCTGCAAAACTTTCAATTATTCCCAGCAGCAGTCCAGCAACCATGGCACCTGGTATATTTCCCATGCCGCCCATAACCGAGGCTGTGAATCCCTTTAGTCCAGCAAATATTCCCATGGTAGGATAAACCAAAAATACCGGACCTACTAGAATCCCGGCAAGTGCCCCGACTGCAGAGCCAATGGCAAAGGTTACAGAAATCACCTTATTGGCATTGATCCCCATTAATTGCGTTGCACTGATATTTTGTGATGCGGCTTGAACTGCTTTCCCCATAATTGTCCTATTCATGAATAGCTCTAAAACCATCATGACAAGAATCGTTAAGATGATGATAAAAATATAGTGTTGATTGATCATCATATCGCCTATTTGGATATTTTTATAGAGAAATGGCGATGTTAATCTCTCCGGAGTTGCCCCCCAAATATATTGAGCTAGATTTTGTAGAAAGATAGATATCCCAATGGCGGCAATCAATAAATTTAATTTTGGGGCATTTCGCATCCTCATATACACTGCTTTTTCCATCAAATATCCCAAGAGAGCACCCGCCAGAACGCCGCCAAGGTATGCTAACCATATTGGAGTGTCCAATAATAAAAGATAAAGGGACACGAATGCCCCTCCCATATATACCTCACCATGTGCAAAGTTTATAAAACGAAGCACATTCCAAACCATTGTATAACCAATTGCCATTAAGGCATAAATACTGCCAAGGACAATTCCATTTATTAATTGATCGAAAAACATCTTTACCACCCTATTCCGATTCTTTTATTACGACAAAGTCACCTTTTTGTACCTGCATAATCATCGGGGAATTGGAACGGTCACCATTTTCATCAAATCTAATCGGTCCTGTAATCCCTTTATAATCAATATTTGCTAATGATTCGCGAGATTTTTCAGGGTCACCCTTCCCTTCTTCCAATGCCTTAGCAAGGACCATTGCGGCATCATAAGCAATAGCGGTATTGGCTTGTGCTGGAATTTTATTTTCTTCCGCTATTTTTTTAAATTCCTTCATTTCTTCCGTATCCGCGTTTAAGTCAATCATCGAGGCAAAAATATGATTTTCAACAGCAGCCCCGCCCAATGTGATTAGCTGCTGCGAATACATTGAATCATCCGGTGAGAAGAATTGAACCTTTAATCCGGCCTGTTTTGCTTGTTGTTCAATTAAGGCCACCTCATTGTATAAGCCAACTACCATTACGGCATCTGGATTAAGAGTTTTAATCTTTGATAATTGTGCGGAGAAGTTTTTATCACCGGGGTTATATTTTTCGGTTGTAACAAATTCCACCCCGAGATTTTTTGCTGATTCTTTTGCGGCATCATACATAGTGATTCCATAGTCAGTATTTTCAAAGAGAGCAGCAATTTTCTTTACTTTTTTCTCCTCGGCCATATATTTCAAAACCGCTGGAACATAAACAGAACCCGTTAAAATGACCCGGAAAAGATATTTATTACCCGTCTTAGACAAATCTGGGCTTGCCCCCATGTTTAAATGAAGTACCTTAGCCGGTCCCGAAACATCTTGAGCCGCCAGTGTAGGGGAGGAATTATATCCTCCAATTATGCCTTTTACGCCATCATTCATAATCATTTTGTTGACAACAGCTACCGCTTCTGATGGTGTTGCTTTATCGTCTCCAACAATCAGTTTTAGTTGTTTTCCATTGATTCCGCCTTCACTATTAATTTTTTTAATCGCAAGCTCTACGCCATTTCTCATATCCTGTCCATATTGGGCATTGTCCCCCGTCATTGGTGCTTGTAGCCCTATATTGATCGTTTCACCTTCTTTTGATGAGGAACTTCCACCTCCTGATGTTGATTTAGTAGCCGAACACCCGACTAAAAAAACAGCCAAAATGATAAACAGGGATAGTTTTTTTATTGGTAGTTTTTTAGACAATCTCACCTTTAACCCTCCTTAATCCAAACTCTCTTTTTGTAAGTTACAAACTTTTAATAGATGAGTGTTTATTCTTAAGCCCTGCTGCACGGCGCACTAATTCACGTTGTGGGGCCATGTCGAAATTGTTATAAACGGCCATTTGTTGAGCGAATGGCGGACTTTGAGCAAATAATTCAAACGTTGTCCGGTGCCCTGCGTAAGCGGAATTCAATAAATCTCTTGCAAAATAAAGTAATTTCCCACGATCCTCGGGTGTCCACTCTCCTACAGAATAATACTGATCGAAATATTGTTTGATTTTCGGATCAGCCATTGTAGTAGAATCAGGAGTTACTGCCAGTTGACCGCCCACAAGCTCTCTTGTTAAATGAGCCATTGCTGGAAAATTAGCAAGGGCAAATACGCGCCCCGTATATAAAAGTGATTGATTCGGCATCATTAATCCGCCGGGACTTCTTTCCGCCTCGGCAACGGCTGCCGTTAAATGAGCGTTTATTCCTTCACGGTAATTGATGAGCTGAGAAATTTTCTCTTTTACTGCTTGGAGTTGATTTAGACCAGTTTGTTCAACATTTAATAGAGCGGTTCCGATTAAGTAATCGGCTCTGCGGAGCATTCTAAGGGTGTAATTAAAAGCAGAATAACGATGAAGTGTAGAACGGATGTAAGCGGCTGATTCTAAAGAACGATGAAATAGTACATTTTCCCATGGAATTAAAACATTATCAAAAATAAGTAGGGTGTCAATTTCCTCAAATTTTGTAGCAATTGGATAATCGGTTGAATTACGATCTGCTCCGAGTGATGTACGGCAAATATGCTTTAAACCAGGGGAACCCATGTCACAAATGAAACCGCAGGCGAATGGAGCCATTTTTTCTGATCCCGCATTCCAGTCAAGGATCGTTGGTTTGACAAAGGCCTGGTGGGCATAGGCAGCCGCTGTTTCAAATTTCGCCCCCTTGACCACGATGCCTTGATCATTTTCTTCAACAACGTGAAGTAAAGTTCCCCCATCTTTCCCGCTGAATAATTTACTTCTGTCCCCTTTTGGATCTGTATTTGCGGAAACATGGAAAAGATCTTCTCTGGCGACACGATCAATGTGGTAGCGAATATTTTTGGCGTAGGTGGGGTCGATTTCGTTTAATTTATCTTGAGCATCATACAAAGACCACATTTCGCCAATGGTTTCATCTCCGACCCGGTAAACGACACCGCCAAGATCATCCAAAACGGTTTCAACGTGTTTTCGAATGGCGGCCAGATCTTCATTTGTTTCTGGTGCTTTGTATGCTCTGGAAACCACCTCACCATCCACCAGTGTGGTCGTTAGTACAGGCTTAAATTTTTCTTCAAAAGCCATGTCGTACATTCTTGCTTTTACATCGATGATGGGCTTAAATGATGGGTGCTCGGCGACATTTTTCACCTTTTCCCCATCAATATAGACTTCCCTACCATCATTTAATGACTCGCGGTATTGCTCACCTGTCATTAAAGTCATAAATTTACCTCCCTCTGAACACTAAATGATAATATCTTGCTATTTTCGGATTTTGTCTTTATTTATTCTTTTAATTAAAAAATAACATCATTGTAGTAATAATGTCAATTAAATTTTCAAAAAATTCTATATTTTATAAACTAAACTTTTTTATTCCTTTTTTCTAAAATCCACCAGAAATCATCAAAAAAAGACTATCTCCTTTTAAGGACAGCCTTCAACTAATCAATCGTAATTCTACTTATTATTTACTTGGAGTTGGTCCTTCGTTTCGGGTAGAGCCCGGTCTAAGTTGATGATTCCATGTAAGATTAAATTTCCTGCTTTTTCGATGTCAGCAGGTTCACTATATTCCTCCGGGCAATGGCTTTTTCCAGCTATACTTTTAACAAAAACCATCACTGATCTAGTGATACTGGCCATATGAGCGGCGTCATGAACGGCCATACTAGGCAAAGTCAAATACGGTTCATTCATTTGCCTGGCCGTATTTTCGAAAATAGCTGCCAATTCTTGATCCAAAACTACCGGTTTTTGATCAAGAATTACCTCTTTATGAAGTTGGACGCCTCGTTTTTTCATTATCTCTGCCCACACCTCTTGGATGGAGTTAACTGCCAATTCAATCGTCTCCTCTTTCTCCGCCCTGATTTCCAAAATAAATTCGACCTCTCCCGGAATAATATTGGCTGCATTCGGTGTTACCGCTATTTTTCCGACTGTTCCAACCACATTCCCTTTCTCCCTGCAATATCTTTCAACCTCAAGAATCATTTCTGCGGCGGCAGTAAGGGCATCTATTCGATTCACCATCATCGTCGTACCGGAATGATTTGGTTCGCCAATCACTTTTATAAAACTGCGATATGTCCCGACGACGCTATGAATAACGGCCATCGAAATATCGGCACTTTCCAGCCTTTTCCCTTGTTCAATATGCAGTTCAATAAATGCTTTTTTTTCAGCTTGCATGTCCTTCATTGCTGGAAATTGGTTCAGTCCACCGCCGACCTTTTTTAATTCACCATTCAAAAGAGCTCCTGTTGAATCCCGAGATTCTTTTAATTGATCCGCTGTAAGTTTTCCGACGAATGAGCGGCTGCCAAAGGTGGATAAATTAAAATCATTGGATTCTTCCGCAGTAAAAGAGACAATTTCAAGATCGTGATCAAGATTAACTTTATTTTCAATAATTGTTTTTACAATTTCTTTTGCCATGAGGACTCCAAGAGAACCGTCATATTTCCCTCCATTTGGTACTGAATCAAAGATGAGAGCCAATGACAAGACTACCGTTCTTTTTCCCGTTACCTTTCAGTTTTGCCCAAATATTGGCTGCACCGTCTATCGTTACAGTGAGCCCCATTTCTTCTAACTCTTTGATAAACATTTCGCGGACTTGATGATCAGCTGATGAAAAACTCGGCCTGGTGATTCCCCCACATTCATTTTTTCCGAACTCTGCATACTTCTCTATATCTACTAATAAACGATGTAAATTTATTTTCAAACTGCCATCCCTCACTTTCTGGTTTATTTCTTGCAGATATACATTTCCAGCCTTGCGAAATTCCAATCGGGAACTTTTACTTGCAAAAAACAGGAAGCAACAATTAGAAGTTCTAATTGCTGCCTTCCTTTTGCTACATTTTTTTAAACAGCGTAATTTTTTCCTTCTAGGAAAGAAATATATCGAATATCTCCCAATAAGTTTTTTGCTAATGAATAATTTCCCTGCTGTAGTAGCATTCGAATACGGGTTGAAGAGATTAACTCACCATGTTCACATTTCAATGGCTTTAAAACTCCAACCTTAAAGTGGCCTTTTAAATCCTCTATCGTTCCTTTCCGATCTTTACCAAATTGGAAATTTGGACCCTCCCATATTTCAACCGGGTCCAAAAACTTTAACTCATCAATAAAGTCTGACACCGTCTTTTGCATAAATGCTTCATTAAATTTCCCAACAATCACATGATCTACGCCAAGCATCTCAAGCCGGTTAAGCTTTTCCTCCAGTGTCGTAATCAGAGTACCTTTTTGAAAAAACACCTTTGGGGGCGGATCAAAGGTATACACCACGAAGGGAACTCCCAGCTCTGCCGCCCGTTCTTTTGTTTTTAACAATAATGCTTGATGCCCCCGGTGGACACCGTCAAGGGCGCCGATTGTGAGTGTCGATGCAGGGAGTCTTAACCTGCCTGGTGTATGAATTTCCAATAGAAAAAACTCCTTTCGTTGGACAATTTAGATGCTGACAACCGGTTCTTTCTTTTTAAGTCCAGCAGCGCGGCGCACTAATTCACGCTGTGGTTCCATATCGAAGTTATTAAATACAGCGGCATACTGGGCAAAAGGTGGACTTTGAGCAAATAATTCAAAGGTGGTTAAGTGGCCTGCAAAAGAAGAATTTAACAGATCCCTAGCAAAATAAAGTAATTTTCCGCGATCCTCAGGTGTCCACTCCCCAACCGCATAATATTGATCAAAATATTGCTTAATTTCCGGATCGGCCATTGTCGCAGTATCCGGAGTAACCGCCAGTTGTCCGCCAACAAGCTCTCTAGTTAGATGCGCCATTGCCGGGAAATTTCTCAAGGCAAACATGCGACCTGTGTAAAGAAGGGATTGATTCGGCATCATTAACCCGCCGGGACTTCTTTCTGCTTCCGTTACAGCAGCCGTTAAATGGGCATTAATCCCTTCACGGTAGTTAATGAGCTGGGAAATTTTCTCTTTTACGGCTTGAAGCTGATTTAAACCTGTTTGTTCAACATTTAATAATGCGATCCCAATTAAATAATCAGCTCTGCGCAGCATTCTTAGGGTATAATTATAAGCAGAATAACGATGAACAGTAGAGCGAATATACGCGGCTGATTCTAAGGAGCGATGAAATAAAACATTTTCCCAAGGTATTAAAACGTTGTCAAAAATAAGTAGGGTGTCAATTTCATCAAATTTCGTGGAAACCGGATAATCCTCCGGGTTTTGGCCTAACCCAAGCGGGGATCGACAAATGTGCTTTAATCCCGGTGAGCCCATATCACAAATAAAACCACAGGCAAATGGTGCCATTTTTTCTGACCCAGCATTCCAATCCAAAATGGTTGGCTTGACAAAAGCCTGATGAGCATAGGCAGCAGCTGTTTCGAATTTCGCTCCTTTGACGACGATTCCTTTATCATTCTCCTCTACAACATGAAGCAAGGTTCCTCCATCTTTGCCACTGAATAATTTGCTTCGATCGCCTTTTGGATCGGTGTTGGCTGAAACGTGAAAGAGATCTTCTCTTGCCACTCGATCAACGTGATAACGAATATTTTCAGCATAAGTAGGGTCAATTTGATTCAATCGATCTTGAGCATCATATAGTGACCACATTTCACCGATCGTTTCGTCCCCTACTCGGTATACGATCCCTCCGAGGTCATCCAATACTGTTTCTACATGCTTTCGTATTGCTGCCAAATCCTCTTTACTTTCCGGAGCTTTATATGCTCTGGATACAACTTCGCCATCCGGCAGTGTGGTAGTTAGTTTGTCAGCTAACTCCTTTTCAAATGCCATATCATACATTCTCGCTTTTACATCAACAATTGGTTTAAACGCTGGATGGTCTGCGACATTTTTTACCTTTTCCCCATCAATATACACTTCTCTTCCATCATTTAATGATTCACGGTATTGCTTTCCTGTCATTAAACCCATTACACATTCCTCCTAAAATATTAAAACTCGTTAAACTGACCAAATTTTCCCCGATAGTAGACTAATGGTTCTCCATCAGCTGCCTCTGCGGTTTGAACCTCCGCTAAAAAAACGGTATGGGTACCACCATTCACTTCTTCTACCACTCGACATTCAAGAGTTGCCAATGTATCTTCCAAAACTGGATTCCCTAAATGACCGCAAGTAAAATCAATTTCACTAAATTTGTCTGTATTTGCCCTTGCAAACCTCAGGGCTAACTCTGTTTGTGTTTCCTTCATGATGTTTACGGTAAATGTTTTGGCATTTGCAATGGCATGACATGTTCCCGTATTTTTATTGACACAAACAAGCAACATTGGCGGTTCAACAGAAACAGAACTAACAGCACTAGCAGTAATCCCAAAATCAATTCCGTTATTCCTTACAGTGATTACGGATACACCAGTCGTGAAGTGTCCAATTACATGCTTGAATTGAGTTTCATCAATCAAAGTTGTAACCCCCTGGTTCTTGTTTATTCCACTCATTGATAAATGCCTCTCCTTTCAATTATGGAAAAATTCTTTATATATTCCTTTAATAAAAATATACAGATATATCCCAAATGTGTCAACAGAATTTTCAAAAAATTCATTAAAATATCCACGAAAATATTCTTTTTTCTATCTGAAAAAGTGGAGAGGAAATTAATTCCTTATTCATATCGTTATTGTTATAATTAAATAACAAACTATAATTGGGGGAGAGAAATTTGAAACCAAGAGCAGGAATTATTGGACCAGAAGATACCGTCCAACTTATTTCTGAAATAGCAGTTGAATATCGAGACCGCCTCCAACCGGTTCCATTTATTTATCAAAATACAGATCAAGCAGCGAGTATTTTTCAACAAAATCAGCAACTAGTTGACTTTTGGATTCTTGCAGGACCCGCCCTGTTTATTGAGATTCAAAAAAGTGGCATTAACCAACCGTTTTTTCTCCTGCAATTGGACGGTGCCAGTTTAACAAAGACTTTAGTAGAGATTGGCTACAATGATAAAAAGCAGCTTGAATCTGTTAGCATTGACATGCTTTCAGAGCGGGACGTTTATGAAACTTACCGAGATCTTCGGATTGCTAGTAACCATGTCCACGTTCATGAGTATACAAATGAAACTCCAATTGAAAATCTTTTATCCTTTCATCAACAACTTTATCGGGAAGGTAAAGTAGAACTTTGCATCACTTGTTTGCGCTCCATCTTTGAACAGCTATGTTCCCAGAATATTCCCACATATCGGGTTACACCAACGAGAAGCAATATCCGAGAAACATTATCAACAGCAATTCAACAATGGGAAACAATACACTTTAAACAATCACAGATTGCAGCAATTCTTGTAAAAGTGCAAGGGATGGAAAAGAAAGATAACCATAATATGGTGTCTTATGATTTGCATCGTCTAAATTTGAAGATTCAAGCTGCAGTTCTACATTTTGCAGAGACTATCTCTGGTTCCTTTGTCTCGATTGGAACTGGAATATTTTTAATTTTTTCAACAAGGGGATCTTTACAAAAAGGTAAGAAACCAATTAGTTTTCTGTTAGAAGAATTGGCGCTAATTTCCGATTTTTCAGCAAATATTGGAATTGGCTATGGTGATACCGCGCTTACGGCTGAAGAAAATGCACGGCTTGCCTTAAATCATGCTCAAAACTATGATTCTTTTAGCGCTTTCCTTGTAGATAACACTGGAACGATTGAAGGCCCATTAAAAGAACAGGAGTCAATCACTTACCAATACCGGACAGAGAATAAGGAAATTAGTGAAAAACTGAAACATTGCGGAATAACTATAACAACATTTAACAAAATTTTATCGGTTCAACAAAGAATGGGTAACGGTTCTATCACTGCTAATCAAATTTCGGATTGGCTTAAAATGACACCTAGAAATGCCCGCCGAATTTTAACAGGGTTAGTCGAGAATGGCATTGCCGATATCATTGGTGAAGAAGCCCCTACCTCTAAAGGAAGGCCGAGGAAAATATATCGAGTTAATCATTTTTAAATATAAAAAGAGGAAGGCACCAAGTGAAAAATCACATGGTGCCTGGTAGCGATTCTTTTATATCGCTTCTGTTAATGTTTTAATAGGCTTCTTCTCCTCGACTTCCCCTTTTCCCAGACTTAGCATGGCGATAAAGGAGATGCAGTATAGGATAGCGAGGTAGGTCATGGCGACGGTAACGTTAGCATGTTGTAAGATGAATCCTACCAGAATTGGTGATAGTCCACCCAATGCCCGGCCAAAGTTGAAAATACTGTTGGTCGCGGTGCTGCGAACTTCGACTGGATAATAATGACTGATTAAAGCACCGTAGCCGGCAAACATTCCGTTCGAGAAAAATCCGACGACCGCTCCGCCAATTAACACCCCGGCTGCTCCAGTCGCAAAGGAGTACAAGTATACCGCCCCGGCTGAAGCAAAAAGGAAGATACCGAATGCTTTCTTCATTCCCAGTCGGTCGATAATTTGTCCGAATGTTAACATCCCGGCAATCATCCCAACAGCCGTACTAATCGTCCAAAGGGCCGAACCTGAAACCGAAAGTCCTTGTGATTTCTGGAGGATCGACGGCAGCCAGATCATTAAGCCGTTATAGCCGGCAATTTGCACCGTGGCCATCACCGCTAAGGCGACGGTCGTAAAGGCTATTCTTGGGCTGGAAAATAACTCCTTGACACTACCTTGCTTTTTCACATGCTGTTTTTCTCTTTGAGCTGCCAGCCATTCAGGTGATTCATTTAAATTTTTCCGGACAAAGAAGGCGAATATAACCGGAACAATTCCGACGAAGAATAATCCTCTCCAGCCCCATAGCGGTAAAAGGATGGCACTTAAAAGAGCCGCGAGAATCACCCCGAATTGGGCACCGATACTTACATAAGAAGAGGCCCGTCCCTGCTTATTCTTTGGCCATGCTTCGGCAACCAATGTCATCCCGATTCCATATTCGCCGCCCGCTCCCAAGCCGGCAATAAACCGAAAAATATAAACTTGCTCTACATTTGTTGCTAATCCGGTTAACGCTGTACCGATGGCAAATAATAAAACGGTATACGTGAACACCTTTACCCTGCCAAATTTATCAGCTAAGATTCCGAAGATAATTCCTCCAAACAGCATCCCTAAGTTCGTAATTGAAGAAATTAGACCGCCCGTTGCCATGTCCAAATGAAATTCCGCAATGATCATCGACATCGCAAAGGAAATAAACATGATGTCCATACCCTCTAACGTTAACCCTGCTACTGATGCTACAACAGTTTTTTTCTGATAATCCACTTTTGTCAGTCTCCTTCCAAGCCTCTCAGGACTATGATTTAAAGAATTCGGGCAAAAATAAAATGCCCTTTGATCCGATAGAACAAAAGGGCATTCATACATACAGTTTCATATATACGATCATTACTTTCGCCCTTTTTGGCCTCTCTGGACCAGAATTAAAGGAAAATTTTCTTTATTATCTTAGCACTTCGACAACACTATGACAATACAAAACTTTTAAAAAATGGATCTTTCACATTGTTCTGCTATAAAACCGCCTCAATATAATTGCCAAAACCCTTTTTAATTTCCAGACCTTGCTTTTCTAAGCCCTTCCAAATCTCTTGGTCGAGACGGTATGGGCTCGTTTTCTGCAGTAAGAAAGCCTCCTCCTCCGACAGTTTTACACTATAATCCCGCTCCCCATATTTTACAATCAGTTGATAGTCTTGCAGTTTCATGACCAGTACCTCATACTGTTGATCCCATTCCTTTAGCTGCCGCTCAATACATTCGGCAACATACAACAGAAATTTTTCGACATTCAAATCCCGCGCCTTTAAGGTCCTTGCATAGCCGTTAATATTCACGTTCGCTTTCCCCTTCCGTTTTAAAAAATAAAACCCCCTTCTGCATTGGATCCAAAAGGGGGTAAAAGCCGTTTTATCATCCAAAGCAGTCTATTGCTTTGCTGGTGGGAGCACCTTACGTTCTGCAGGTTGCTGTGACGTCATTGAGCCAGTTCTCTCAGCCACTCTAGATAACTATTTAATTATTATTATTGTACTACAATTATCCCAATATATCTATTACAATTTTAGCATAATTTCTGCCACATTCTTGTCGTGTCAGGAATGGAATGATGTTCGATGATGGTATAGGCAGCATTGGTGATCGCTTGGGCTAAGTTTTCTCCAGTTGCGCAAATTTCATTAAAGCAAACCCTTGAAGTCCCTTTAACCGTATAGGTATAACCCAACTGTTCCAAACGATCCACAATTTGCAACGCATGGTTAAGGTTTTGCTCCGGTTGGAATTCAGTATCTTGTATGAAAATCCCCTTTTCATAGTCGTACCAGCGATCCCAGCGATTTAATTTCCAGCCCATAATTCTTCGCGCAATTGAGTCTGTTTTAACCATATTTTCTGCTCCTTCTTAAAATTTGTTATATAACACGTTTTATAAATTAATACAATTATATAACAACGAAAAATTGATTACCAGCCTTTCATTAAAAATTTTTTTAAAACTTAAACAAAGGCTTTTAAAACTAGAAAGTTCTAACTAATCACTGGCTTTTAACAGAGTAATTCGATGACGGATCTAGCGGTTCTACAAAAAACCATGCTCTTTTCGTTCACTAGAACGTACAATGTGAAAAACGTAGTTGGTGATAGGATGCATACGATTATTACCGGAACAAATGGCCCCATGTACTTAGGTTACCCTCCGCCGATGTTTGGACCGTGGAATCAACCGATTCATCCTCATAGTGTTCAATTGGGGCATACCATCTACCATATTGTCCCTTTGCTTTTCGGTTATCCGCCAGCATTCCCTTATTTTGGTCCGTACGTCCCCTTCCGTGTGGGAACTCAAAAGTTAGTGAAAGGCTGCAAATATACTGGACTACACAAAAAAAGACCTTATTAGCTCATTAATAAAATAAGGTCACTCCGGGAAAAATAAAGATTGTAATTTTTGCTAACAGTTTGTTTAGGGAGAGATCCATGGAAAAGACTCATGATCAGTCTAAACTAAATATCGCGATACCCTATGTGAGAAGAACAGTAAATATCAGGAAGGTGAAGCTTCCGCAAATTACAGCGGAATCCATTGGTTTGGGGGTATTATTAGCTTTAATTGGGGGATATCTTGATGCTTACACGTATGTTAGTCGGGATGGAGTGTTTGCTACATCCCAGACCGGCAACCTCGTCTTATTAGGTGTGGTAACCGCACAAGGACATTGGGCTCAAGGATTAAAGCATATTCCCCCGATTTTTGCGTTTGTCATCGGAGTGGTCGTTGCAGAAGGATTAAAACATCCAAATATCACCCGAACGTTTCCATTTCCTGCTAGGACAGTGCTGTTGTTGGAAAGTATTGTCCTTTTATTTGTCGGAACCTGGCCGGCCGAGATACCAAATACCGTGGTAACATTAACGATTGCCTTTGTTTCATCGGTGCAAATTTCATCCTTTCGCACGCTGGTGAGATGGCCTTATAATTCGGCGATGGTTACTGGTAATTTACGATCAGCGGCAGAAGCCGCCTATACGGCTATTATCCTCCATGATCGCCAGGGAATGCTCAAATTCATCGATTTCAGCATTATCATTCTGGCCTTTCTTGGTGGTGCTTTCATCGGCAGCCTGTTTACCCTTCACTTTGGGACAAAAGCCATTTGGTTCGCCTCAGCTATTTTACTGTGCACGATGCTCATCTTAAATACAAACCCAAAAACCCTACTCAATAAAAGTTGAAGAAAAAGGTGTCAGGAACCTGGTGATTCTTTCACAAGGTTCCTGACACTTGTCGATTTAAGTTAATCTCTCGTTTATGACGTCTGCGCTTTAACCGGTTTGCCAGTTCTTTCTCATAAAGATAATGGATGATAAAATAAGAAATCACACCGAGGACAATCCCAAAAATCGTCATTCCAACTAGAGCATGGATGCCACCGTGAAGTAATCCGACTAAACTGTGGAAATCACCGTGCAGCAATTGTTGAACAGAAAAAGCGGTATGATGACCAGGGGATAGTTCCAGTGGAAAAATAACTTTCCCTAGTTTTCTGGCGAAAGGCAGTAAAATGACCGGAAGAAATGTTAATTTGCCAATCACATTTCCAATGATGGATGCCGACAATGAAGCTCTGGACAAGCGGACAAGTGGGAAAAATATAATATAAATAAGCGAAGCGGATGATATAACCAACATTTCTAATCCAAACCCCAGAGCAAAGCCTAAGGCAACTTTATTTGCACCACCTGGCGAACGAAGCAGTTTAATGAAGTTGAACTTAAAAGCCCGTCCGAAACGTTGAAACACGTGATATTTTTTCTGTTTAATGTTCATACAAGTCAACCCCCAGGTGAAAACAAAGTAAATTGAGAAAATTTAAAATTAGGCTAATTCATCATCGATAAAATCCGATTGTTCTACAGACAAATTATATTATATTTTTTTTCTGAAAACTAGTTTTATGACCAGTCTGCTTTCTGGAAAGAAATGGGTGAAATCGTAAAACCGAAAAGAAATTTTCTTACACCCCTTTCTTTGATCACTTAATCAAATCTGCTACTAGTGACCATACCTCCTAGGAGTATCATTTCCCTTTGAATTCCCTGATTCTTTCTTCTATAAATTAAAATTACCCGCTTGAATGACATCAAATAACTTTTTTTGGAAAAAGCGAATGAGAATAAACTGCACACCACTTTTTAATAATACAAAAGAAATTAATTTTCAGTTTAGGGGTGGTGGTGTGTAAAAAGGAACTATATTTTTGAAAAGAAAATCTTGAACATGATCTAACATAGAAATTCTCTATTATGTACAAGGAGTTGAACGTATTGAAATATCCATTAAATGTTACATCGGAAATCGGAGAACTAAAAACAGTTCTGCTGAAACGACCCGGCAAAGAGTTGGAAAACTTAACACCGGAATTTTTGGAAGTATTATTATTTGATGATATTCCTTTCTTACCGGCGATTCAAAAAGAGCATGATTATTTTGCAACAACGCTTCGCAACAGAGGTGTGGAGGTCGTATATTTAGATACATTGGCGACAGAAGCGTTGATCAATGACGATGTCAGGATGAATCTTATTGAAGATTTTATGCGTGAAAGCAACTTAGTGGAGACCCGCTCCTATGAAATGGTAAAGGAATACTTAACCAGTCTTCCAAAAGATCAGTTAATTTCTACATTAATGCATGGAATTCGTAAAAACGAATTAACCAGTACAGGGAAGAAACACCTCCATGAAATGCTTGAGGATTTCGACCCATTTTACCTTTATCCATTACCAAACCTTTATTTTACCAGAGACCCGGCGGCCGTTATTGGAAATGGCGTGTCGGTCAACCGGATGAATCGCTCAGCGCGAAAACGCGAATCGTTATTCTTGCAGTATATTATCAAATATCATCCACGATTTGCCCAACACGATATTCCGCTCTGGTTTAACCGTGACGGTGCCTATTCGATCGAAGGCGGCGATGAATTAGTCATTAGCCATGACACCGTGGCTATCGGAATCAGTGCCAGAACAACTGCCCAGGCGATTGAAAAAATAGCGATCAATTTATTTAGAGGAAACAGCAATTACCAAAAAGTCATGGCAGTTGAAATCCCGAAATCAAGGGCATTCATGCATTTAGATACCGTCTTTACCATGGTCGATCACGATAAGTTCACCGTGCATCCGGGAATTCAAGGCCCTGGCGGCGAAATGAATATTTTTATCTTGGAAAGAGGAGACAGTGCCGAAGAGGTAAACATTTCTCAACGTTCCAATATCGTTGAAGCGTTACAAGAGGTTTTGAACTTAAAAGAAGTCACCCTCATTCCTTGTGGCGGCGGGGATCACATCGCTTCCGCACGTGAGCAATGGAACAACGGAAGTAACACACTTGCGATTTCTCCGGGAGTTGTGGTGACTTATGACCGTAACTATGTTTCCAATGAATTATTGCGTTCGTACGGTATCGAAGTGATCGAGGTTCAAAGCAGTGAGTTAGCCCGCGGTCGCGGCGGTCCGCGCTGTATGAGCATGCCGTTATATCGTGAAGATCTTTAATCAGCTTGCAATCACATATTTGGGAGGATCATAAAAATGGCAGTTAACTTAAGAGGCAGACATTTTTTAACATTAAAAGATTATACTCCAGAGGAAATCGAATTTCTCATTAATCAAGCAATTGAATTCAAGCGTTTAAAGTATGCAGGCGTTCCCCACAAAATGTTAAAAGGGAAAAATATTGCCCTGTTGTTTGAAAAACCATCAACCCGTACCCGCTGTGCCTTCACGGTTGCTTGTATCGACTTAGGAGCTCATCCAGAATACCTAGGTAAAGGCGATATCCAATTTGGAAAAAAAGAATCCAATCGCGATACCGCCATCGTTTTAGGCAGAATGTTTGATGGAATTGAGTTTCGCGGTTTTAAACATGAAACCGTTGAGGATTTGGCGAAATATTCCGGGGTTCCGGTATGGAATGGTTTAACCGATCTATTCCATCCAACACAAATTTTAGCTGATTTTATGACCATAAAAGAAAAGCTCGGATATTTAAAAGGCATTAAATTTGCTTATATCGGCGACGCCAGAAATAACATGGGGAACTCCTTAATGATTGGCTCAGCGAAAATGGGAATGGACTTCCGTGCCGTTGCCCCGAAGGAATTGCATCCTGCTGGGGAATTAGTCGAATATGCACAAGGTGTGGCGAAAGACACCGGAGCGAAAATTACGATTACGGATAGTATTGAAGACGGGGTCAAGGACGTTGACGTCATTTATACCGATGTTTGGGTTTCCATGGGTGAAGAAGATAAATTCGAAGAGCGGATTAACTTACTTAAGAAGTACCAAGTTAATAAACAAATGATGGCTAAGACTGGTAAAGAACATACATTATTCATGCATTGTCTTCCGGCCTTCCATGACCTGGAAACCGAAGTAGGTCGAGATATTCACCAAAAATTTGGTCTGGATGCAATGGAAGTCACCGATGAAGTATTCCGTTCGAAAAATAGCGTCGTGTTTGATGAAGCAGAGAACAGAATGCATACCATCAAAGCTGTAATGGCGGCTACGCTATCTTAAAACGCTGACTATTCTCCATGGTGTCAGGCACCTTCAAATCGTCACAATAAATGAAAACTCGCTGACTGGCGATTCCTTAAGGACGGTTCATGAGGCGGAGTTGAATTTATGCGACATAGGAAGTATAAAATTCGGAACCATTTTATACTTCCTATTAGCTAAAAGAAGGACAGGCACCACGGATGGCAGCTTAACTTCTTTTAAGAAATGAAGGTGGAAACTTTGGCAGAAAATGAAAAAAAACTTGGATTGGTTTCGCTGATTGCCCTGGTTATTGGTTCAATGATCGGCGGCGGAGCGTTTAATATCGCTTCTGATATGGCCTCGGGGGCCAGTGCCGGAGCGGTCATTCTTGGCTGGATCATCACCGGGATCGGAATGATCACCTTAGGCTTATCATTTCAAAATTTAACTAATAAACGGCCTGATTTGGAGGGTGGTGTCTTTAGCTATGCCAAAGCAGGTTTCGGAAATTATTGGGGGTTCAACTCAGCTTGGGGTTATTGGTTATCGGCATGGCTCGGCAATATTGCGTTTTTGACGTTATTATTTAGTGGGATTGGCTATTTCATACCAGTATTTACCGGAGGAAATATTGCTTCGATTATCGGCGCGTCAATCATCCTTTGGCTCATGCATTTTTTGATTTTACAAGGGGTTCAGTCGGCAGCACTGGTGAATCTGGTGGTAACCATTGGCAAGCTTGTTCCAATTATCCTTTTTATCATCATAACGATCTTTGCCTTTAATCTCGATACATTCACTCATGATTTTTGGGGTAAAAATGCCTTTAATCTATCCGATGTGTTGAGTCAGACGAAGAGTACCATGTTAGTAACCCTCTGGGTATTCATCGGAATTGAGGGGGCAGTTGTTCTTTCCAGCCGGGCCCAGAATATGAAAGATGTCGGAAAAGCAACGGTCATTGGGCTGCTTTCTACCTTGGTTATATACGTATTGATTTCCCTGTTATCCTATGGAATTATGTCACAGGCAGAGCTGGCAAAATTAAAGAGCCCTTCCATGGCTTATGTATTAAAAGACGTTGTCGGCCCTTGGGGAGCCGCAATCGTAAATTTAGGGTTAATCGTTTCCCTATTGGGAGCATTATTAGGATGGACATTATTGGCTGCGGAGCTTCCTTATGTCGCGGCAAAGGATCGCATTTTACCAAAGTATTTTGCCAAAGAAAATAAAAATAAAGCTCCGGTCAATTCATTAATTATTACCAATGTATTAGTACAAATTTTCTTGCTTACCTTGTTAATATCCGATAAACCATACCAATTTGCCTATTCATTAGCCAGTTCAGCGATACTAGTGCCATATCTTTTCTCTGCGCTCTATCAAGTAAAATACAGCAGCCAGCAAAAAAATACCGGGCAAATGGTAATCGGCATCATTGCATCCATCTATGGAATCTGGCTGTTATATGCGGCAGGACTAAGCTATTTAGTGTTAACTTCATTGTTGTACGCAATCGGTATTTTTGTCTTTCGATACGCCCAAAAGGAAAATGGCCAGAAGACATTTAAAACCTTTGAGCTTGTCTGGGCGATTATATTCATCATTCTAGCACTTGTCGCCATTATTATGTTAGCAACAGGACAAATCACGACTTAGGAGGACAAATAAATGGCAAAAAAAATTGTTGTAGCACTTGGCGGGAATGCCATCCAAACTGGTAATGGTGCCACTGCCGATGACCAAAAGCAGGCCTGCTTAAATACAGCAAAACAGTTGGTAAAATTAATTCAAGAAGGACATAAACTGATCATTGCTCACGGAAATGGACCGCAGGTAGGAAATATTGTCCTGCAGCAGCAAATGAATCAAAGTGACAAGCTTCCGGCAATGCCGCTCGATACTTGTGGTGCGATGAGTCAGGGGATGATTGGCTATTGGCTGCAAAATGCCCTTTATGAAGTATTTCATGAAAATGGAATTGACAAGAATGTCGTAACGTTAGTGACCCAGGTTCAAGTGGATGCCAATGATCCAGCCTTCCAAAATCCAACTAAACCAATCGGTTCTTTTTATACAAAAGACGAAGCAGATCATTTAGTTCAAACGAAAGGGTATAAAATGAAGGAAGATGCCGGACGCGGTTATCGCCGGGTCGTGCCATCCCCTAAACCGGTGGATATCATTGAAAAGAAGGCCATTATCGATCTGATCGAGAGTGACAATATTGTCGTTGCCAGCGGCGGCGGCGGGATCCCTGTCTCTAAAGACAATAACAAGCTTATTGGTGTCGAAGCGGTTATTGATAAAGACTTTGCCTCGGAAAAATTGGCAGAATTAGTCGATGCCGATGTCCTTTTAATCTTAACAGCTGTGGAAAATGTGGCGATTAATTTTGGTAAACCTAATCAGGAAAATCTAACGAATCTTTCTGTCAGCAAGGCGAAACAATATATAGACGAGGGACAATTTGCTCCTGGAAGCATGCTACCGAAGGTTCAAGCAGCCGTACAATTTGCTGAATCGAAGAAGGAACGACAAGCGATTATTACATCTCTTGACCACGCTTACGAGGCAGTAAGCGGAAAAACAGGTACGATCGTCGCTCAGAAGGAGCCGGTTTTAGCGTAGAAAACATTAGTTACCCAAGGATGAGGCTATTTCTTTCCTTGGGTAACTTTTTTAGCCATTCCCCCTTCCTACCTCTATTCCAAAACATTTTGTGCAAAAATTGCAGTTCTATTTGTTTTTTGCCGATATCTCCCCCAAAATTGCAGATATATTTAATTTTTTGCCGATATCCGCTTCAATTTTGCTGATATATTTCTAAATGCACCCCTGGCCAAAAATTGAAGTTATCGTAATTTTTTTGCAAATATCCAAATCCATTTTGTGGATATCTTCCAAATAACACGCCCCGCCGAAAAGTTGCAGATATATCTGACTTTTTTCAAAAAATAATTTTGACATATCCGTTAAAATATTGTACATTATCAAATGTACGAACGTTTTTTATTAAAATTTGTTTCATTATTCGTGTTTAGGGGTGTAATATATGGATACAGTATTTGATTACGAAGATATTCAACTAATTCCCGCAAAATGCGTGGTTAAAAGTCGCTCAGAATGTGATACCAGTGTAACCTTTGGTAAGCATACATTTAAATTGCCGGTTGTTCCGGCAAATATGCAAACGATCATCGATGAAAAAATAGCTGCTTTTTTAGCGGAAAATGGTTATTTTTATATCATGCATCGTTTTCAGCCGGAAAAACGGCTTGATTTTGTCAAAGATATGCAATCACGGGGGTTAATTGCCTCCATCAGTGTCGGTGTAAAAGAAGACGAATTTCAGTTCATTCAGCAGCTGGCGAAAGAAAATCTGGTGCCGGAATACATTACGATCGATATTGCCCATGGACATTCCAATTCTGTCCTCGAAATGATTCAGCATATTAAGAAATACCTGCCAGACAGTTTTGTTATAGCCGGAAACGTCGGCACCCCAGAAGCAGTCCGGGAATTAGAAAATGCCGGAGCAGATGCCACAAAAGTCGGAATTGGCCCAGGAAAAGTTTGTATCACGAAAATCAAAACCGGCTTTGGTACCGGCGGTTGGCAATTAGCAGCCCTAAGATGGTGCGCGAAGGCTGCCAGCAAGCCTGTGATTGCTGACGGCGGAATCCGAACACATGGAGATATTGCCAAATCGGTTCGCTTCGGAGCTTCGATGGTGATGATTGGCTCATTATTCGCCGGGCATGAAGAATCACCCGGTGAAACGTATGAAAAAGATGGAAAAATCTATAAAGAATACTTTGGTTCTGCTTCGGAATTTCAAAAAGGTGAGCGCCGAAATGTCGAAGGCAAGAAAATGTATGTGGAATACAAAGGTCGTTTAATCGACACTTTAATTGAGATGGAACAGGATCTCCAGTCCTCTATCTCTTATGCCGGCGGAAGAAAATTAAAAGACATTCGGACGGTTGACTATGTTGTCGTGAAAAATTCCATTTTTAATGGAGATAAGATTTATTAATAAAAAAACTTCCTTAGGGAGCGAGTTGCTTTTAAACTCGCTCCCTTTTGCTTTCTTCCTTTATACCTTCCATCATTCCACAATCCACTAACAAATTTCCTTCACTAGAATCGATCTGTTAAAAAAATTCAATTTTTCCCGCCTTAACGGGCAGTAAGACCCCCAGCTCAAGAGTCCAAGTCTACAAGGAATCTAGGTGGGGGATGAAGAAAACCCCCACTGATGGAAGTTTCACTTTATATGTAACAAAACTGTAATACTAATCTAGCGAACGGTTTCATAGAAATAGAAACAATCCAAGAGTTCTTATTTATTTGCTAGGAGGGAAAGTAAATTGAAAAAACTAGTTGCGACTCTAACAATCGTATTATCGATTCTCTTTGCTTCACCAGCATTTGCTTATACAGTGAAAACCGGGGATACCATGACAAAGATTGCCAGGGAAAATCATTCTACATTAGCGGAATTAGCAGAACTGAATCCGCAAATTCGTAATCTTGATTTGATATACGAGGGACAAACTATCCATACGATCAAACAAAAACTGAAACCGGCAAAGCAAAAAGCGAAAATGGTTGTCGGCTATTCGAAGGTGGAAATCGATTTACTTGCCAGATTAGTAAGAGCGGAAGCGGAAGCTGAGCCGTATAGGGGAAAAATAGCTGTCGCCTGCGTTGTCCTAAACCGAGTAGCAAGCCCGGCTTTTCCTGACACAATAAAAGAAGTAATCTATCAGAAGCGGCAGTTTCAGCCAGTTCAAAACGGCCAAATTAATAAACCTGCTGATGAAGCTTCTATCAAGGCTGTACGGGAAGCGCTGAAAGAGAAACGGCAGATTGCGAGAGATTCGCTATTTTTCTATAACCCCACGATTGCCACCAGCCGTTGGCTCGATTCTCGAGAGACTACACTGGTCATTGGCCATCATGTATTTAAAAAATGAACCCCTTATAATTCTGTAAAAAAAGATGTGGTTAGGTTCCATGATGAAATTATCAACAGAACCACCCTTTATCTCCATCCATTACATTCCTAAAAAATAAGTCTGGTTATTCATCATCAGATAATCCATATTACACCACAACATCAATACATTTTAATGATCATGAGAGACAACCGTAGTCAACCTTTGAATGATATTCCCCACAATACATCTCCTGACTATGCCTCATGTTGTGATTGAAGCGATAAACTTTTCAGATGAATTATGTTAGACTTGGATTATTCCAGATAAATAAACTTTAAGGATGATGACTGTTGAACAAACGAATTGTTGTATCGTGGAGCGGTGGAAAAGATGGCTGTATGACCTTACATACCTTGATTGAGCAAGGCTACGAAGTAATCTCCCTAGTTACGACGGTACCGCAGGAATTAGAGCGGACTTTCGGCCATGGGGAGCGAACAGAGATGATCCGCTTGCAGGGAGAGGCGCTTGGGATTCCTGTCCATTTTATCGAATGTACTTTTGACAGCTATACTGACAAATTTATTGAAGCAATTCAATATTTGAAACAACAATATCACATTAGCGCCATTGCCTATGGAGATTTATATTTGGATGGTCATCGCCAGTGGGGTGAAAAAGTTGCCGAGGCTGCAGGAGTCGTAGCACTTTACCCGCTTTGGACTAAAGAAGAGGCCGCGCTTGAAGCACTTAGAAACTACGTCAAATCGGGCTATCAAGCAGTTGTCATTCGAGTCCGTGATGATGTATTGGATGAATCCTGGCTAGGCAGACAAATCGACCAGTCTTTTTTACGTGATATCCAGAAAACGGCAAGCTGCCCGATGGGAGAATCCGGCGAGTATCATTCATATGTCTATGACGGGCCATTATTCGCCAAAAAGATCCAATTGGAAGGAGAAGAACTCATCCAGCTGGAAACTACAAAAAAACTAGAATTTAAAAACTTTCGGCTCGTATAAGATATTATAAATAAATACGCGGAAAAGGCAGCCGCTACGGCCGCCTTTTATTCCTTGTTATCAGATTGTTTGATAGTTACCCGCTTGGGCCGTTTTGGATAGCCATTTTTTCCTTCATCATCCGGTCCGGTAAGATTTTTTCTTTGGTCAAGAACATTTCCGGTATACTCGATTGGTCTTTGATCTTTCAAGTGTTCACCTCATTCATGGTTGTAAAATTCCCATCGGCTTTTAGCTTTTCTTTCCTTGAAATTTAAGTTTCATTTCGGCATCGCTCATATTAGGCTGTTGCCGGGGCTCCGATTTTCTAAGTGCCTTTTTCAACTCAACGGTGGCGTCATCGCCGGTATTATATCGTTTATCCAAAGAAGTCACCCCTTTTTGCTTTTAGTATGAGTTGATTTCCCTCATTCATGCATTTTAGTAGCCATTCATTAAATGAAGATTATCATAGAGAATACTGACATAACGAATAATCGTTTCCAGCCAAATCTTCTCATTTGTACTAAGAGTTTCACCGTCTTTTAATTGAAGAAAAAGATGGTAGGCTTTTTCGTCCTCTTCCGCCATTTTTATATAGTAATCCCTAGTGACACTTTGAATTGTTCCAACTGGTTTGCGGTTCTTCTCGTCCGAAAGCGATTTTTCCACAATCCCACAGTTTTCCGGATGTAATACATCGTTCACTTCATGTCCCCGCCGTCACTTAGGACGGGGACCACCCGTGCTTCCGCGATTACTTGAAAGATATCTGTATTGTTATTCCCGGTCATAGATACCACCTCACTTAAACGCCTTCAGATTTTACTTTATAGGAAAATGATAACAAAAAAAACGCAAATAAATTGCGGTTAAATGCAACTTATTTGCGTTATTAGTATGAAAAAATTATTCAGCAACAAATTGAACAAAGCGGTCGATTACCTCATCGACAAATTGAACTGTTGCTTCATTTGTTAATCTTCCGCTTTCTGGGTCAAATTTTATACTGGCTTGGTTAATCAGAATTTCATTCCCTGCTGGCGGAAACAGTTTAACCTGCATCGCTGTTAAAATTTGCCGAATGTGAAGCTGAGCCCGAATAGTACCCATTAACCCGGTAGCTGCCCCTGCCGTCATGACCGGTTTGCCTATCAGAACTTTATCAACACGGGAAAGCCAATCAAGTGCATTTTTCAATACGCCTGGGATCGACCAATTATATTCTGGGGTTATGATGATGACCCCATCCGCCTCATTTACCTTTCTTTTAAAATCAACTACTGATTGCGGAGGGTTATTTTCCTCATCCTGGTTATAAAATGGCAGTACACGAAGATCAAGAATTTCCAAATCAAATTTATCCAAATTTCGTTCCTGAATGGTGGCTGCCAAATGCCTATTGTAAGAATCCTTTCTTAAACTACCTACGATCGCGACAAGTTTCAAGTTTTTCACACCTTTTCTGATTGGATTGTACGACAATAATTTGATTATAGTAAAACAGAGCGCTAATTCTCAACCAATATGCCTTTACTTAAAGAATTTCGCGTAACTCATCATTCATTCTTTTTTAAAAATTTTCCTAAGTATTGAAGATTTTAAAAAACATCCCCACCAAAGGTGAAGATGTTCACATAAATTTAAATAGCACTTTCTGTTTTTTTCTTAAATCCAACTTTATAATATTTTCGGATTCTTACGAATAACCCTGTTAGCAAAATCGTAACCAGAACCGGAACCAACCAGCCCAATCCTTGGTTGTAAAACGGCAGAACGCTTTGATAAAATCCGATTACCGATGACATCCAGCCAAAATAATCAATTTTAACGAGCTGACAAAATGTTTTCAGTCCATCAATGATACTGATGAAAAAGGTAACGACGATGGCAGCAACATAGACAATACGCGCATGATAAAATAATTTTGAAACAAAGGTAAGCATCATTAGGGCAACTGCTAACGGATATAAGAACATTAACACAGGGATTGAAAAATTAATGATATTTGCCAAGCCAAAATTAGCAATCACGAATGATACTCCCGAAAACAGTAAAACAAACATTTTATAGCTGATTTTAGGAAATATTGTATGGAAATATTCACCACAAGCGGTGACTAATCCGATGCTTGTCGTCAGACAGGCTAGAATGATAATAATCGATAACATCACACTTCCTAACGAACCGAAATAGTGTGAGGCGGCTTTTTCGAGGACAGGCCCCCCTGTATCAAACAAGCCAAACGTCCCTGTACTTGCCGCACCTAAGTAGGCAACACCGACATAAATGATGCCGAGGAACAATACCGCTATAATGCCGGATTTTGCCGAAGTAATCAGAATTCCTCGTGACGACGTTACCCCCATCGAGCGAACCGCGTTAATGACGATAATCCCAAATACTAACGACGCCAAAGCGTCCATAGTGTTATATCCTTCCATAAAACCTTTGACGAACGCTCCGTGTGCATAAGACGCTTGCGGTGCTTCAATCGCTCCGATTGGTTTAACAAAAGCCATCACCAATAGGATAAAAAGTAAGATGAGAATCCCCGGAGACAAGATTTTCCCAACATTATCAACAATCTTAGCCGGGTTCAATGAGAACCACATCGTTACAATAAAGAACAGTAAGGTGAAGATAAATAATCCGACTTGACCGAAGCCTTCACCGACAAACGGAGCAATTCCAATATCATAAGCAACAGCCCCAGTCCTTGGAGCTGCAAAAAATGGTCCAATAGTTAAATATAAAAGTGCCGTAAAACAGACACCGTAAAGTGGATGAACTCTGCTGGCCAGCTCCTGCAAGTTTTTACTACCTGACACGCCCATTGCTAAGATGCCAAGAAACGGCAGGCCGATTCCCGTTACTAAAAATCCCGCTACCGCGAACCAAACATTTGATCCTGCCTGCTGACCGAGCGAAGCCGGAAAAATTAAGTTTCCTGCCCCAAAAAATAAGGCAAATAACATCACTCCTATAACGAAATACCGTGAAAATGGTAACTTGTTTTGCATTAAAAGTGTTCCTCCTAAAATAATCTGAAAATTCCTACTTAATATAGTACGATAATAATATTACTATTCTTATTGATAAAAATCAACCCATTTTCAAAATTATTTCGATAATTTAGATATTGTTGAATATTATTCAAAATAATTATTCGTATCTACCACCCCATCGAAAAATTATTCTATGATTATTTCAGTCTTATTTTTGACTATATTATAGGTAAAAAAATTTAATAGATCATTTTAAAAAAATCTATTCATTGAATAAAAATTCTTTTACAATAATTTTTATGCTAAATGAGATGTAGCTTACAAAAGGCTTTAGAATCAGACCGTCGGAATATGAATTCAGCGAGAATTACTAAAAAGCGATAAATTTCTCATTTATCGCTTTTTATATAACATAGTTTACATAATATATTTATGATAAATTAGGTGCCTGACACCATTAAATATCTTTCACTATTCCCCTTCAAATGAGTCGATAATTCTTAGGAAATGAGCAAGAACATTTCAGGATCTTAAATTTCTCTTTATCCTTCGTTGTTCTTCTTTTTCGGTAACATTATGTTTTTCTTCGATGAATAGGCTGATTTTGGCTAAGATAAACGTAATCAATACGGATGCAAATACGATTCCGTAAAATCCGGCACCAATTCCGATGCCGACACCTCCGGCAAAAAACACCATGGCCGCTGAAGTTAATCCTTTGACTCGTAATCCGTCTTTTAAAATTAACCCCGCACCTAAAAAACCTAAACCGGATACAATTTGCGCTGTAAGGCGCATGGGGTCCATCCGATTATTGATATTTGAACTGCCAAAAAACTCGGCACTATAAATGGAAACAATCGTGATTAACGTACAAGTTACAGAAACATAAGTAAATGTCTTCAATCCTGCAGGCTTATTCTTAGCACTGCGGTCCCAACCAATAAACATCCCGAGTAGAGCACTAATTACAAGGCGAAAATAGATCTCCAAATTTTTTAAAAAATGCTCTTCATAAAAAATGCCTAAATGATCCATCCCCATTACCTCCCTATTTTGACAATTCAGTATATAAATTAGAGAGTTTAAGTATTCGTATTTCATTAATACGCTACAATACGAAAACATCTTAAATATATTGTTATTCATATGATGCTACTTTTTAGTTTAGAAAGAAATATTACTCGAGGAAGGTTATGGCTTTTTATTAATTAGGAAGCACTTTATTGGGCAACTGCTACTTTTTAACAATTCTAAAACATTGAAAAAGGAGCCGATCATTTCGACTCCTATCTGGAAAAATTATAGAAAGAACAGGCCTGCCACGCCGCTAAAAATACTTAAGACAATGACGCCACCTGCAACAAAGAATAATACCTTTTTTGGAAATGATTTTGCTACAAGTAATAAAGATGGCAGGCTGACAGAAGGCAATGCTAATAACAAGGCACCCGCTGGTCCACCGCCAAGACCAAAGGACATAAATGTTTGAATAATAGGAATTTCAGCAGCTGTCGGAATCACGAACAGCATGCCGGCAATCGCAAAGCCAATCACAGCCAGCAGGCTATTGGCAGAAGCCGCGCTGATGTGCGGGAATAGCCAGACACGCACTGCCCCCATCACCAGAACGGAAAGAAAATAAGTTGGAACAATATATAATATCATATCACCGATACTCTTCATCCATCTCGCGGCAAATGAACGATGATCCTGTTGTTCGCTGTTTTCTATCATTTTTTCAATCTCAATAGAGTCTACCTTTGGTGCAAAGCGGTTTGCCAAATAGCTGATGCCAAATGTTAACAAAACCCCAAATACAAGGCGTAGTGCAGTAAATTTCCACGATAACACAAAGGTCATGAAAATTAATGTTGCCGGATTAAGCGTCGGGTTTCCAATCCAAAATGCCAGGCTGGCTCCAACGGATGCTTTTTTCTTGCGTAGGCCGACTGCAATTGGTGCGGCGCAGCAAGTGCACATCATTCCCGGAAGCGAAGCAAAGCCAGCTGCAGCGGTGCTGCCAAAGGAAGTTTTTCCAAGCACCTTTAACAACCAATTCGTTGGCAGTAATACTTGGACTAATGAACCGATCAGAATACCGAAAACTGCAGCTTTCCAAACTGCTGTGAAATAAGCAACGGCATAAGACCAGGCGCTGCCCCATGATACTGCAGGCAAGTCAGCTTTATCACCTAGTATTGATGTCCCAATTGAATGAGTATTCGCTGCTAAAATTGCTTTATTTAAGTATGGATACCATTTTACGTATGAAAGACCGGCAATGGTTATCAAGAGAAAGATTATAGCATAAACAACAGTCTTTTTTGTCTTTGGCTGGGCTGCTGTTAATGAACTGTTTGCTTGCGCCATATTTTGTAAAACCTCCATAATAAAAAATCGAACTTCAAAATTATATCACAATAATATATAGATATTTATCTAAAAAATAGATAGATTGGATGATTTACTATCGATTATACAGAAGTAAAAAATCCCATAGATACGTCTATGGGATAAATCTATTGCATCTTGTTGTGCTCAAACCACTTAATTTCTTTTTGCCCGCTATCATTTTCTATATAAATAAAGGATATGGGATCGCCATCTTTATATAACTTTATTTGTTCACGGGCCTGGTCAGATAATTGAAAAGCGACTGCTTTTCCGTCGATATTAACCTCTATAGTGTGCGGATCGGCCAGCCCGACCAATTTCCCTTCTCCATGCTGATAGATTGAATTCCTTACATCAAACTGTTTGATTACTTTAGCCTTTACTTCTTTGGCCAATAAAAATACTTCGATTTTATAGCTGCCATTGACAAGACCGGGGATTTTAAATACGCGGCTGATTTCTTGATTTTTGTCTAATTTTACTTCTTTTAATGCCTGGGTTGCTAGTACTTCATCGGAATATTTTTTTAGCACATGACCGTTCCCGTCATATAAAATATAATCTGCTTCCAAACCGCTTGCAAAGTTTAGTTTTTGTAGGGTACCGGTTGAATTTCTAACTTTATAAGTTACGACCACATCCTGTTTCTCTTGCTTTATTTCCAATGTTGCCTTAAATTTGGTTTCGTTTTTATTTTCAGTTGGAGTTTCCGTTTTCGATGTACCGGGATTTTCCTTTTGATTTTTATTTGTATAACTATTGGTACCGCACCCTGACATCAGTCCAATCACCAAGGCCAAACACATGAGAGATACAATTCTTTTCTTTAACATCTCTTTCAATCCCCTTTAATGCCATATAGTGGTTTCATCTTTATAGTCGCATTTCCAGGTTAGAAAGTTACAAAACTTGAAGCCCTAGATATACTATTTGAATTTTTCCAGGATCGGAAATAGTTCACTTAGATGATGAATTTCGTATGTTGGAATCACTTCATTGCGTGCTTTGTTATGGCGGTTGATCCAAACCGAGCGGATGCCGGCTCGATTTGCTCCGAGAATATCAGTCATCAAATTATCCCCAACCATTAAGGCTTCGTCTTTTTCTAACGACAATAGCTGCAAAGCATGTTGAAAAAGGGACGGGTCGGGTTTGCCCCTGCCAAAATCCCCTGAAATAACAATTTGGTCAAAATAAGGGACGAGCTCCGGTGTAATTGTTAGTTTCGTATTTTGCAAGTCTGGTGAACCGTTTGTTAATAGTAAAAGCTGGTATTGATCTTTTAAAGCATCCAAAGTTTTAAACGTATCTTCATATACAAATGGGAGCTTTTTTCGATTCTCCGGAAAACTTTCGGCTAATTGAAAACCAAAATCAGCATCATCCACGCCCATTTTTTTCAGCCCCAACGTCCAGGCATCCTTCCGATATCCAGGGACGGTTTCTTTCATTCTGTTAAACTCTTCTTTTTCATCCAGAAAATTCCCCCATAACCCTTCAAAGGGATTGATTCCAATCATTTGGGTGAAAGGGTAGAATTCATAGCTGGAATAAAGCTGTCTTGCTGCTTCACGAACCGCTTCTTCGAGGGACTCGGGATCGATCCCGTAGCGCTGCTCGGCCAGTTTGCACGTAGCTTGAAACGCTTCTTTAACACTTTTCTGATCCCATAGCAGTGTATCGTCTAAATCAAAGAAAATCGCTTTTAACATGTAGGGGCCTCACTTTCGCATCACCAATAATTTTTCGAATATTTTATTTTATACAACTACTATACAGATAATTAGATTTGCAGGCAAGAAAAGCTGCGCTGGAACAGGCTTCAGGAAACCAAATTGGGTATAGAAATGGCAGGACCTATGATTAGATCCTGCCTCGCTATTCATTATAGTGTAGTAATAATCGGTCCATCTTTTGTCAGAATCATCGTATGTTCATATTGGGCAACAAAGCTTTCTTCGGTGATATAGGTCCAGCCGTCTCCCTTTTCAAATACCTCATCTTCGAAAGTAGAAATAAATGGTTCGAAAGCAATCACCATTCCTTCCTTAAGTAATTCTCGATCAGAGGGTTCGTAGTAATTATACACATATTCTGGCGCTTCATGGATCGATCGACCGACACCATGACCGGTTAGATTCGTAATGACGTTAAAACCGTGCTGCCGTGCCGTTTGATATACAACCTTTCCAAGTCCGACTTTTCTCGCGCCGGGCTTTGCTTTTTTCAAGCCTGCTTCAAAAGCCAGTTTAGCCACCTGACATAAATTCTTCAGCACTTCATCACCATCGCCAACCACTATTGAAATGCCGGTATCGGCAAAATAGCCGTTTTTGGAGCCGGAAACGTCAATGTTGACGAGATCCCCCTCTTGAATCACACGATCCCCGGGAATACCGTGGGCTACTTCTTCATTTACACTTATGCATGCATAACCAGGAAAATCATATTCTGCTTTGGGCGCAGACATAGCTCCCTCTTTTTCAAACATCTCACCGGCGATAGTATCCAGTTCCTTTGTGGTAATTCCTGGTACCGTTCTTCTAACCAGTTCATCCCGGATTGCCGCACAAATTCTGCCAATTTCCTTTAAACCGTTTATATCTTCTTCTGTTTTTACAATCATCATTAATCCCTGCTTCTTCTTTATTTATCTTTTTTAACTACGTAGTATATTGTAGCTTTATTTTACCGAAAAAAACAAGTCTATCACCATTTCACTGCAGTAACGGGCTTGCGTAATGTAAAACAGTGAGGCTTTAATTGTTAGAGAAATTGCTGTACTGCTACTTGACCGGACCACTCTTTCTTCATCGGTTTCGGGCATGTAGAAGCCCGCTACGTGACCGGGCAACTCCTTTTTCATCGATTTCGGGCACGTAGAACTTCTCTTCAGAATATCTAAAACCTTCCTTTTAGAATCAGGCCTCCGACGTAATTAGATGCTTTACCTGTTTGGGGTAACGATGATAAATTTATATTTCCTTTTTTCCAAAATCCTATTTTTTTGGCAAACCTCATTTTGGCTAGTATATATATGAAAGCGAAAGTATTGAATGAGAAAACTTCTTGGAAATATCCAAAAAAGAGCCGATAAAGTCAGCTCTTTTTCCCAAAATTACTTTTTAAATTTAATTGACCCCTATCCAATGTTGCTGGCAATCTCCTCAATTAACGGTTTCAACCAATCATGTAAATTAGTAAATTGAAACCCGCTATTCGTGGCTTTATCATTCGACATATACCAAGAAACGGGAATGGCGTAGGGAGAGCGAATTTCATTATTGCCAACTAAAGAAATTTTTGCCTGTTTTCCAACAGCTGTCTCGATTAATTTTATTAGTTCAAATAATGAAATTTTTCCGTTTGCTGTGGCATTAATCGGACCTGACACTTCCGCCCTAGCTACCCATACTAAAAATTTTGCTGCCTCCAGATCCTGGATAAATGACATTTCTGCCTTCATATTTAAAAACCCAATAGGGTCCTCGTTCGCTATCCTTTCAATATGGAAATGTAAACGCCTTGTATAATCATCGGTTCCCATCACGATCGGGAAGCGAACAGCTACAACAGGAAATTGGCCATATTTGTAAAACACCGCTTCAGCCTGGCGCTTTCCTTCTCCATATGTAAAGTCGGAACTATTGCCCATGCGGATTTCATAATGATACGGATCAAAGTCAGTCTCAACTTTTTTGTTTCCATCCGCTTCGTACACAGCCATTGTCGACGTGAACACAAGCTTGCCAATTTTCCCGTTGAATAGTTCACAAAAGGCTTTGGCATCATTAGGGGAATAACAAATATTATCATAGACAATATCAAAACTCCGCCCTTCAACACTCTTTGCCAGTTCCTCCTTATTTGAGCGATTGACTAGTAGATGTTCGACTTTCCCCCCAAAAGGATTACCCGATTGTCCGCGAGTCACCACCGTAACATGATGCCCGCTTTCAAGTAATAACTCCACTAATTTGCGGCCAAAAAAACGGGTGCCGCCAAGAACTAAAATATTTTTCAACTGTTCTTCCTCCTAATCTAGGTTTCTTAAAAATCGCCACAGAAGATAGCTCAGTCATAATGATGTAGAAAGTTTATTCATAAAATTCCATATGAGATTTTTCCTTTTTATAGTAATCCAGTCTATCCTGCACTGTTCCTGTATGAAATTCGAACTTATGTCCATCAGGATCCATAAAATAAATAGACTTCTTATCTTTTGCGTCTCTTGACCGACCTGGAAGAATGTTTACATTCTGTTCAACCAATTTGCGGAAAATATTATCAAATTCTGCTTCCTCTATTGAAAAAGCAATATGTGTATACGACTGGTGAATCTCATTTCGGGGAATATCCTTCTCCTCATTTAAAGCAAGCCATATTCCCCGTAAATCAAAATAAGCTGTACTTCTCCCCTTGACTAACAGCTTTGCATCAAACACCTGTTGATAAAATTCTATTGAAGCCTCTAAATTAGAAACTGAAAATAATATATGATTAATACCGTGTATTTGCATCTTTTCACCTCATTAATTATCTTAAATAAGTACCCATGGAAAATGTAGTTAATATAAAAATCCGTTCCATACTGAATCAAATTTAGTTTCCTTGCCACAGATTGGGATGCGAAATTATCTCGTCAAATCGAATGGTGGTTCATTCACAAGTTTAATATTTTTTGACAATTTTGTGAACAATATGAATAATAGTATATAAGGAGCATTCCTGTTAGAAGGATTTTAGGGGACTTGAAATAAAAAGAGCCCTCTTGGTATGATACGGGGTGTCAAAGCGTCGACGAATTGACCCCTAATTTGTTAACCAAGGAGGACTCCATAATGGATTTTAAACAAAACCAAAAAATAAATCAAGTCACCGATAAAACGCTCGTTGTAGGGATCGATATTGCCAAGCAGACACACTACGCTTGCTTTGTGGATGACCGCGGCCGGGTGCTCCAAAAATCATTCTCCGTACAACAGGATGGAGGTGGATTCGAGCTATTCTATCAACGTGTATTGGCAGCCATGAAAGAAAACGAAAAAACAGAAGTCATTGTCGGGATTGAACCTACTGGCCATTACTGGCTCAATTTGGCCTACTTCCTAGAGGAGCGAGGCATTCCATTAGCTATGGTTAACCCCATGCATGTCAAGCGTTCAAAAGAGTTAGACGACAATCTACCAACCAAACATGACCGCAAAGATGCACTGGTAATTGCCCGTCTTGTAAAAGATGGACGCTTCAGCTACCCTCGTATCCTTAAAGGCATGGAGGCCGAACTGCGTGTCGGTTCATCCTTTAGAAGTAAGCTGACAGAGGAACTTGGTGCTGTCAAAAACATGATGATCCGCTGGCTAGATCGCTATTTTCCTGAATTCACTCAGGTGTTTCCGTCATTCGGAAAAATGGCATTAGCTGTACTTGAATGCACACCATTTCCAAGTGATCTTCACCAGAAACAACCCGATGAGGTGTTATCACTTTATCGCAAGGTCGAGGGGCTCAAATCCCCCCAGAGACCAAAAGCAGTGCGTCTTATAGAAGTCGCTGCCAACTCAATCGGAGTAACAGAAGGACGTGAGATGGCCCGTATCGAAATCGCCACACTAGTCCGCCGTTACCACCAGCTAGAACAAGATATCGAAAGCATTACTCAACACTTAGTTGAGCTTGTAAAAACGACCGTAGAATACAAATGGCTCTCAACGGTTCAAGGGCTTGGAGATACAACCATTGTCGATCTGTTAGCTGAAATCGGAAGCTTTTCGCACTACCAAGATCCACGCCAACTAATCAAACTCGCGGGATTAACGTTACGTGAAAATTCCTCCGGACAGCACAAAGGACAAAAACGCATCTCCAAACGAGGCAGAAGAAAGCTGCGTGCCCTCCTGTTCCGAGTAATGATGCCGATGATTCGCCACAACGAAGCCTTTAGAAAACTACATGAGTATTACACAAACCGTCAGGTTAACCCGTTACGCAAGAAGCAATCCATCGTGGTTCTATGCGGAAAGCTATTAAAAGTATTACATGGAATTAGCACAAAGCACAAAGCGTTTGACGCACAGCGAATGATGAAGGATATTCCTAGTCTCGCAGAGGCTATGTAAGCCCTACATCCCCTTAAAAGACCTAGACAACAGGATGACACGGAGAAGCTGGCACTATTTTTTCCATTCGACCTCGAGTCCCTAAAGGAGCTTCGCTAGCCTCTGCCTTATGACTAGACCGAACGAAGGAATGTAGGCACACTGATGCCCAGAGACATGGGAGGGTACGTCATCATAAGCTACGCAGAGATCCATTGTGCATCGCATAATTCCCTATCACTACTTTCCACCATTATCCAGTAGTGACCGCGTAGCGTACCCACCTGTTGGAATAGTTTCACATATTATGAAAATACTTCAGGTAACTTTGTCGAAAAATATTTTTTTGACACCGTACCAACGGCTCAAACCCTTGGTACATCAACATTTATAGAGGGAGGGATTAAAAAAATGTTAGAACAGCCAAAAATGTTTCAGGCAGTCATGATTTCAGGCGGCAGTTTACTTACTGCAGGGATTATCCTCTTCTTGTTTAGCATAATTGCAAACGGTTACAACAATGTTACTGGCATCAGTGTTGGCTTCATGATGGGGGCCGTGTTTATTTTTCTGATTGGAGCATTCTTTGTCGCCGCAGAGGAAATGCTGGAAAAAAGAGATCGCGGCAGCCAAGTCATCCCTCTGTACCTTACTAAGGGACGTCTTAAATAACACTCCTTTTCATACAAGGATCAATAAAAATGTTTCAATCATAATAAGGGGGCCGTTCTAATGAATTCACGGATGAAAATATTACATGCCACCAAATGGGCCGGCAGTATAACATTAGTAATGGGTATCATGATATTTTTCTCTGGAATTGGAAGCGGTTTAATTCCAATTATCGGTATTGGTATCGGAACCATTGTGGGAGCGATCATGTTCTTTCTTATTGGCATGCTTTTTATCACCACCGAGGAAATGGTTGAAAATACAGATAAGGGAACAGAAATTTCTCCCATTAAACCAAGAAACGGACTGTATTTAGTAAAAAGATAGAGAGCATCCCAAAAGATGCTCCCCCTTCTTAACTTTATCCTACATATCCCAAAGGAAAATAAGTAATGTCCCAAATATGGTTACCAAGGCAATCCCGATCATAAAATAGACCTTACCGTAAATGATCCATTTATCTTCTGTTTCACCGGCATGCATGAACACAACAAGCTGCAAGAGAGCCTGCACAAATGCGGTGATTAACAGCACAGTTATCCCTTGAGCAAATGTCAAATCCAAGAAGTAGACTGCCAGGGCTGCTGCTGTCAGGACTAAGGAAAAGACAAAGCCCATTATTTGTTTTCGCGGAAATAATTCGCTCATCTTACATCATTCCTTTCAAGTAGATGAAGCTGAAGATAAAGATCCAAACAACATCTAAGAAATGCCAATAAAGTGAGAAAATAAATGATTTATTCGCCGTTTCTTTCGTCAAGCCGCGTTTTTTCAACTGCATGAGAATGGCCGACCCCCAGAATAATCCAAAGGTCACGTGCGCTCCATGTGTTCCCAATGTCAACATTAAAATTGCTGTAAAGGCACTCGTTTGCAGTGTTGCACCCTCATGGATATAGGTGATAAATTCATCAATTTCCAGGCCTAAGAATCCTAGACCAAGAAGAAGTGTAATCACAAAGAATGCAGTCATCGCCTTTTTGTTGTCAATCCGCATCGCGTGAACACCAAGTCCAATCGTAAAACTGCTGGTTAATAAAATGAGCGTTTCCATTAACACTGGCGTGATTTCAAAAATTTCCGTACCGCTTGGACCACCTCCAACTCGATGCTCCAACGTAAAATAGGAGGTAAAAAGAGTCGCAAACAGCATAATTTCAGCAGCAAGGAAAACCCAGAAGCCAAATATATTCAGTCCGTTTTGTTTTGTACTATACTCTAATGGCAGCGAGTGATCGATTTTCATTAGTTAGCACCTCGCAATTTGGTTTCAGTTTCTTCAATTTCTGCAACAGAAATGTAGCGGCCATGATCTTTTTCAAATGACCGATGGGCCATACAGGCGAAAATCGCAATGGTTGAAATAATCGCTGGAATCCAGAGTGAGAAGATCATCGAAAATCCCCAAACGAAGAAGATCGCGCTCATTATAAATGGAACTCCGCTATTATTGGGCATATGAATTTTTTCTACTTTTCCAGGGAACAGTACATGGCCATTTTTCTTGGCATCCCAGAATGCCTGACTTGAAGCAACATGCGGCTGCACGGCAAAGTTGTATTCCGGCACCGGAGTATGTGTTGCCCATTCAAGTGAGCGAGCATCCCAAGGATCGGCGCCAATATTTCTTGGTGCATACCGGACACTATGATAAACGTTGTAAACAATTAAAACAAAGCCGACAGCCATAATCATGGCCCCAACGAATGAAACCATATTTAACGTGCTGAAACCAGCTGCTGCCGAGTAAGTGTACATCCGGCGTGCCTGACCATCCAAACCGGTAACATACATTGGAAGAAATGCCAAACAGAAGCCAACTGTAAGCAGCCAGAAAGTCCATTTTCCAATTCGTTCATTTAACATAAAGCCAAACATTTTTGGCCAATAGAAGGTAAGGCCAGCCAGCATCGCAAACACTACCCCCGGAATAATCGTGTTATGAAAATGGGCAACTAAGAACATCGTGTTATGGTATTGATAGTCAGCCGCCGACATTGCCAGCATAACTCCGGTTACCCCACCAAGAACAAACAATGGAATAAACCCAATTGAATACAGCATTGGGACAGTAAAGCGAATTTTTCCTCTCCACATGGTGAACAACCAGTTAAAGATTTTCACCCCTGTTGGGACGGAAATCATCATCGTTGTAATTGAGAAGAAGCTATTCGCTAGTGCCCCTTGGCCCATCGTAAAGAAGTGGTGTGCCCAAACTACACATGATAGACCAGAGATAATCACCATCGAAGCCACCATTGATTTATAGCCATAAAGGTTACGCCCGGCAAATGTTGAAATAATTTCACTATATAAGCCGAATGCCGGCAGGATTAAGATATAGACTTCCGGATGCCCCCAAACCCAGAACAGATTGGCCCAAAGCATATCCATACCGCCGTTTGTCGATGAGAAGAAGTTGGTTCCAAATAATCTGTCCATCGTTCCCATGACAAGTGCCACTGTTAAGACTGGGAAAACCGTCACGATAATCAGGTTTGTTACTAACGTAGCCCAAGTAAACATCGGCATTTTCATTAAGGTCATACCCGGTGCTCTCATTTTTAGAATGGTTGTAATCATGTTAATTCCAGTCATGAGCGAACCAAGACCGGAGATCTGAATTGCAATCATATAATAGTTAGTCCCAACTGACGGACTGAATTCATTCCCAGCAAGCGGGAAATAAGAAGTCCAGCCAGCATCAGGTGATCCGCCGACAACAAAAGAGATATTAAACAGCATCGCACCAAAGAAGAACAGCCAGAAACTTAAGGCGTTTAGTCTTGGAAAGGCGACATCCCGTGCGCCAATTTGTAACGGTACAAGAAAATTCATAAAGGCAAAGATAAACGGCATGGCCATGAAAATAAGCATGATGACACCGTGAGTGGTAAAAATTTCATTGTAATGCTGGGCATCGAGCAGCTTATTATCCGGTACAGCCAGCTGAGCACGCATCATAATCGCGTCCACTCCACCCCGGAATAACATAATCAAGGCAGAGATTAAATACATAATGCCAATTCTTTTATGATCAACGGTGGTTAACCATTCACGCCATAAATAACCCCATTTTTTAAAATAGGTTAACCCTGCAATAATGGCAATTAAAGTAAGACCAATTGCCACCATGGAAGCATAGATTGCCAGACTTGGATTTGGCACGGCAAAACGTTCCAAGAACTCCATTCTTTATTGACTCCTTTCGGAAAAAATATTTATCATAACGATCATTAAACGTTCAATTATTACTTTTGATTATTGTTTTTTTGCAGCAGCTCCTCTGCATTACAATCCACCGGTTTACCTGAGGCACTGTGATTGTGTTCCGGAGCAGGTTTAAAGTCTAAATGAGTACCCGTGAAGGTCATTTGTCCAAGATGGCCGGGTTTTAATAACTCATTAAATTTCTTTTCTGTCAGCAGTTTTGCTGTTTGCTTCACATCTTTTACCCATTTATCAAAATCTTTCTCCGGTACGGCTGTTACATTAAACATGTTTTCGGCAAAGCCTTTTCCGCTGAAATTGGCGTTCCGGCCGATCATTTCACCCGGTTCATCAGCAGCCAGGTGCAAGGTCGTCACCATGTCAGCCATTGCATATTTTTGACCACCAAGCTGAGGAATCCAGAAGCTTGTTATCGGTCCATAAGAATAAAGCTTAAACTCAATCGGTCGATCTGTAGGAATATACAAATAATTAACTGTCTCAATATCTTCCTCGGGATAACTAAAATGCCATTTCCAGTTAGAGGAGGAAGCATAAATAACTAAAGGTTCCTTATCCTCATATGCTTTTGGTTTTGCTTCCACAATGTAGTTACTTTGAACTGATACAAATGAAAAGTAGGTAACGATGATTACCGGAATACCTACACAAAGCGCCTCAACCCATTTATTCCCCTCAATGTGCGGCGGTTCATAGTCCGGACTTTGCTTGGAAGCACGATACTTAAATAACACATAAATCAAAATTGTAAATACCACAATCACAATAAATGACATGATCCCAATTGATATTAAAATATCATGGGCTTGCCTTTCGGATTGCGGTCCCTTTGGGTCAAGGACCTTTAGCGGCTCACAACCCGTAAGCACAGTGACAATAGTAAAAACAAACGCTAAAAAAAGGCGTTTCATTTTGTCATATCCCCTTTCTTTGAATAGATAAAATTTACATCCCCTAAAGTGTGATTTACATCACTTATTTAATAACTATAATAATATGAAAAACTGGAAAACACACCGATTTGCAGTAGATGTCACCAAATGTTCAAAATTAATTTGACAATTACAAAAAAACAAACCGTTTATTGGCATTTTGTATAAAAATGAATTATTATAATATATTTATCACCTTATTACCTACAGGGGTATTATTATTATTTTTCCATACTTTTTCGAAATAGTATCTTTTCAGCAAAGAAAATCCCCTATCGAAAAATATTGGACAGGGGATTTAGATTAATAGTATTTATCATATCCTTCTTTTAGATTTCAGAGTTCAGTATATATACTCATTGGCAGGGATATTATCCGCTTTCTTTTTACTGTAGTATTTTCCTTTTGTCATCATTGCAAGAAGAATGGTTAGTATGAAGGCTATAATTGCGGCAAAAAAAGCGGCGACATTTTGTAAAAATACACCAAAATAACCAAAGGCAGCAAATGATCCAATAACACTTGAGATGATTAACGATAGGACTCCTACTGGATTCCATCCATACAAATACTCTTGTCGATGCTCGAAATAATTAGGACCGATATTTAATAATTTCTTTACGACAATAGCGTCACTTACCAAAACAGCTGCCCATGCCAATAAAAACACCCCTTGAAAGGTAAGTAAACTTCCTAAGTGATCCAATACACCTCCCAACATAAGAACAATCGCCGCAACTGAGACAAAAACAACCCAAAAGGTCCTGCCGGGCTTAAATTTAAAAACATTCTCAAAGAAACTTGCCAACGACAAGGAGCCACTGTATAAGTTGGTGATGTTAATCCTCAATTGGGTCAATATGGTAAATAATGCTCCTCCAATTCCAAGGATCTGCACAAAATATATTCCCGGGTTTTCTTCTCCCATTCGAACGCCAAACCAAATACCAATGATCCCCATAATAAAGAAACAAACAAGCTGTGGAATAAACCCGACGGCGAAGACACCGATTTTGAATTCCTCTTTTTTAATAAATCTGGCATAGTCTGAAACAAGAAGAGCCATGATCCCTACCAAGCCATTCATAATCCCAATACAAGCCAAAAGACCAGCTCCACCAACAGTAGCTCCTTTTGGCAAATATGTCCATACATTTCCCGCAATTTTTGGTGTCATATTTAGCGCTAAAATAAAGCCTGCTCCCAGTAATAAAATAAATAGCGGGATGGACCATTTTTGCAGTTTATCTAACTGCTTTATCCCAAACCAATTTAACGGAATAACTAGCAACCCAAAAACAACCATCAACACCCAAACAGGAATAAAAGGAAGATATTCGTGGACAGCAAAAGCCATAATAGAGCCTTCAATCGCACAGTACATAATAAAATTCAAGGCATAAATAAGAGATGTTATGGATGCCCCAATATAGCCAAATCCCCCACCGCGGGCCAATAAATTTACATTTAGTCCGGATTTAGCGGCAAAATAACAAATCCCCACCCCTAAACAACCTGCAACTAACGTAGCATAAATTTCCGCAAGTAAGGCATTGACAGAACCAAAACTAATGGCCATTAAGCTCCCCATTTGCATAAATAGCATAGCTGTGGCAACCCCAAGTGTAACATTGGTGATGCTTAGCCAGCCTAGTGTCCTGCCTTCTAACGGGACTTTTTCAAGCGAGAAGTCATCCTTCTTGGCCTCTTTAGCAATTCCACCATCTACAGCATTTGCCGGTCTAATCATGTTTGCCATACATTCATCTCCCTTAATTTTTTTAAAAGAGGCTGACCCAAAAGAAGTACATACCATCTCTTTTAAGTCAGCCCCACTCCTACTCCCAATAAGCAAGTGAACGTTTTTTCATTGATTCCCTAAACTGTGCTGTGGATTTAAGCAATGCTCTATTTGTTCCATAATCCATAATCACGCCATAGCACCGAATGACATCTAATTGATCAATTTCACCATTCCGGTATTTTTTCTCCACTTCCAATGGATCCACTTCCAACCAACCTTTGCGCTCTTTTCGAATTTGCTTTCTTACTGTTTCTGTTGCTGCGTAATCAATTTCAAACAGGTCAAGGTCCCTGTTGATTTCTTTAATAACGACACCGTAATCCTTCTTAGCCCTTTTAATGGAAACGTATTCATCAATAACATCCTCAAGAACTGCCTCAGGGTCTCTCTCCAGCGGATCACCTAAGCCACCGCCGCCCGCTGATGGTCTTGTAAACGAGTCACCGCTTTTCACCTTTACATTAGAAAAAATGGCTCCTAGATACCGCTCATCCTCTCGTCCCGGATTTAGCCAAGCCCCGTGTGGATAGGACGGTAATCCCCCAAATATTCCCCATGTCACGGAACGAGCTCGGTCACAGCAATAGGACATAACCGAATTATTTAACTCAGTTAGAATCCCGCCTTTTTCTACACCGCAGCCGCCGCGAAATTTACCGGGACCACCTGAATCAGTAATCATTTGATGTTTTGTTGTGATCACCGGTGACAATCTTTCCTGACCTTCGCAAGGCTGGACACTAAGACCGACGCCAAATACTGGCGATGTTGCGTTAGCCCCATCCAGACCGGAGCGGCCCCCATGTCCTCCTGCCATCCAGTCATACCACATAAAGTAATTACTCTGTTGTGTGCGTTGATCCCAGCCACCAATTAATAAATACTCAAGATTAAAAGAACAGGCGAGAGCCCTTTCAGGCATAATGTTGGACCATAACTCAAAGCATGCATTCATAATTTTTTCATAGGCACCTGAGCAAAAACCGGTTACAGCAATTGGTGCCGGTGCATTTACTACAGAATTTTCCGGCAACTCTATTTTTACCACCCGATAGAAACCTGAATTTAATGGGATTTCCGGGAAGAATGTTTTCGTACCCGCATAGGCAGCTGATAATGATGCGCCAAAACCCGCATTTAAGAAGCAGTTGATATAGTCATGCGAGCCGGACAAATCGTAGACAATTTCATCATCGGAAATCGTCATTTTCACTCGGATTGGAATCAGTCCATCCCCCACTTCCGGATCCATGTCAATGAAATCGACCGTCTCCCAAGAACCCTTCGGTAATGAAGCGATTTTCACCTTTGCCAATCTTTCCACATAATTCTGGACTTCTTCAAAGGCGATCAATGTTGTTTCAAGCCCATACTTATTGACAATATCCAGTAATTGCGATTGACCGACCTTTGCTGCCTCTACTTGAGCGCGCAAGTCCCCTACCCTTTCTTCTGGAACACGCATATTAGCAGCAAGGACGTTGACGATATCCCTTAAGTAAGTTCCTTTACTGTAAATCCTTACTGGAGGAATGCGAACTCCTTCACCATAGTGATCCTTTGCCGTAATGTCAAAAGAGCCTGGTGTCGAGCCGCCCATATCGGCCCAATGACCATTGGTTTGCATTAAAGCGATTAATTTTCCCTCAAAAAATACCGGTAATACAACCCTTGTATCATTAAAATGGGTACCACCGCGGTATGGGTCATTAACGAGGAAAATATCTCCCGGGTGAATATCATTCTTAAAATCTTCTAATACAGCCTTCGCCGTTAAATGCAATGTTCCAACATGGACGGAAATATCTTGTGTCCCTTGCATGACTGTATTCCCTTCAGCATCACAAAGAGCACAACTAAAATCTCTGTTATAAATAACGAACGAATAACAAGTTCTTAAAATTTGTTCTGCCATCTGGTCTACAAGGTTCACGAAACCATTTTTTAACACCTCAAATGTAACCGGATCTAAACGATTAGTTCCAACTTGACTAGCCGAATTGACCTTACTCAACTTCTTTCACCTCTTCTTTATTTGTTGACAGTGATAATAATATTTCGATACTCATCGACAATAGCGGTAAAGTCTGGTGGGATCACTGTTGTTGCATCAAGCTGTTCAACGATTGCCGGGCCATGAATTTCCGCGGAAACCGGAAGTTTTTCACGGTCGAATATTTTTGTTGCAACAAATTCGCTATCAAAGTAAACCTCTCTTATCTCTTTTAAGGCATCTTCAAGATTGCCTGATGGACCATATTTAGGAAATTCCGGTTTGGGAACCGTTCCGATAGCTGTTAATTGTAAGCCATAGATTTCAACCGCTTGTTTTCGATCAGAAAACGCATACTCACGTTCATGCTCTTGATGGAATGCCTCTAATGTCTCTTTTAATGATTGAGCCTTTGAACTGATTGGTATAGCTAATGCACGCCATTGACCGCTATACCTCATTTCAATATAACGCATGAGTGTAGAGTTTTCTTTTGCAACCCCTTCCTCCTGAAGTAGCTTTTCAGCTTCTTGTTCCATTGCAGCAAATTCAACATCAAGTTCTTCAGTAGTTACTTGATTAAACTTTTTAACGAACGTTTTAGATAAATCATGGCGCACATCCACAAGCAAACATCCCATTGCTGCTGCAACTCCTGGGTGTGGAGGAACAATTACAGTAGGTATTTCCATTTCCTTTGCCAAATAAGCACCATGGAGTGGACCAGCACCACCGAAGGCAACGAGCGCAAATTCCCGCGGATCATAACCGCGTCTAACAGAAATCAATCTTAAGGCATCACACATATTCGCATTCGCCACCTCAATAATGGCATTGGCTGCTTCCACTATAGAATAATTAAACTTTTTTGCAATTTTCCCAACGGCTTGAATCGCTTTTTCTTTGTCGAGCTGCATGCTACCATCTAATAAATTCACTCCAAGACGACCGAGAACTAAATTGGCATCAGAGTTTGTCGGTTCCTCGCCCCCTTTGTTATAACATGCAGGACCTGGGACAGCTCCTGCACTTTGCGGGCCATTCCTTAATGAACCTCCATCATCTTTCCAGGCGATACTCCCGCCACCGGCACCAATTGTTAAAATTTCAATGCTTGGAAAGCCTATTGGATAACCATATTCGATATACCAATCCTTTGTGATTCGGATATCGCCATCATACATGAGTGAGATATCTGTACTTGTTCCCCCCATATCTAAACCAATAGCGTTTTTATAGCCGCATAATTGGGCTATATGTTTACTGGCAATGGCTCCTGCAGCAATACCGGAGCTGGCAATTCTTGCTGCGTATCTGGGAACGGTGCTTGAGGTCATAACCCCGCCACCTGAATGGAGCACGAGAATATCATCCTTGAAGCCTTTTTTCTCCATTTCTCCCTCTAATGTACGAATATAACGACTCATAATTGGACCTAAGACAGCATTGACAATCGTTGTACTCATCCGCTCATGTTCAAAAATTTCCGGTAAAACTTCACTGGAGGCACAAACATACACACCAGGTAATTCTTCTTGCAGGATCTCCTTTACAATCCTTTCATTTTCACCATTTACATAAGCATTCAGGAAACACACGGCAATTGATTCTGTACCGCGTTGCTTTAATTTTTGTGCCAGAGCGCGAACTTCTTCCGGATCTACTTCTGTTAAAATATTGCCGTGATAATCTACTCTTTCATTAATTTCAAAACGATCCCTCCTTCTGATGTAAGGTTTGGCTGTATCTTTATAGGCATCCCATAAATCTAGCTTCGTCCCGCGGCGAATCTCTGGAACATCCCGAAACCCTTTTGTCGTTACTAAAGCGGTCTTCGGAAGCTTTCTCTCAATTAGGGCATTCGTACCAACTGTTGTTCCGTGAGAAAAGACCTTAATGTTCTCGCCTTTTACTTGTGCTTTTTCCATCCCGGCTAAAATTCCTTTTTCAGGATTGGATGGGGTTGATGAAGTTTTTGTTACTGAAATTTTTCTTGTTTTTTCATCAAATACAAACACATCTGTGAATGTACCGCCAACATCAATGGCAAGTCTAATCTGCTTCAATATGAAAACCTCCAATTTTGATAATTAATAGAATATATTATATAAAATTGAAATATTGCTACTCCTTTAGAAATTTTAACTAACTACCATAAATTACAAGGAATTGGATACATTACTTTTCTCTTACCTTTTTTCGATATTTGTATTATTCTAAAAATAAAGTTAATTTTGGGAGAGTGATTAAATGAATACCATTTTTATTGCTGGACATGCAAAGCTGCCGACGGGGATGGCTGCTAGAAGTGTATATGAAACGTTGACGATTACTGCGGAAATTGATAAAAATTTTGGTGTAATAGTAGATGCTTCCTGTACGCTGGCTACTGAGCATGGAAGGGATTTTATTACAAGACTTTTAAAAGGACATAGCCTTCGTAATGGAATAGAGGTTCCCCTTGAACAATTAAAAAAGGGCTATTTAGGAAAAGCTAGTCATGCATTGATTGCCGCATTAAAAGATTTATATAAGCAGTACGAGACGCTTCACCAATAAAGGAGAACGGCCCCTAAGTCAAAAAGGGCAGCGGGGCCTACCTTTATCTTATAAACTATTTTCAACAGCTAATAGTGATTCGCGAAGAATGGCGAGAAGCTCTTCAATTTCCTGCTTATTAATCACCAGGGGAGGTGAGAAAACAACGGTATCCATTCCCTCAAAGACCACCGTTCTCACAATAAGGCCTCTTTTTGCCGCTTCGGTACTTACCTTTGGTGAAATAGGTGTCGGGAATCTCTTCTTAGTGACAGGGTCAATGATCTCGACTGCGCCAATTAACCCTAATGCCCGAACCTCACCAACAATATCAATCTCTTCTTGAATTTTTTTAAAACCTTTTAACAGCTCTTCACCCATCAACCGAGAATTTTCCACTAAGTTTTCTTTCTCAATAATTTCAATATTTTTTAACGCAACTGCACAGGCTGTCGCATGACCGCTGTAAGTATAGCCATGCAGCAGGACACCGTCGGATAGAGCAATCAGTTCTTGATGGATTCGTTCGGTTAATACAACAGCACCAAGCTGAATGTAGCCGCTGGTTATGCCTTTTGCTAATAGCATAACATCGGGAACCACATTATAATGCTCACAGGCAAATAGTTTGCCAGTTCGGCCAAACCCGGTAATCACCTCATCAGCAATAAATAAGATATTGTTTTCATCACAAATTTTTCTTACTGCTTGAAAATAACCGTCTGGAGCAATATTGACTCCGCCGGCACCTTGTACAGGCTCAGCAACGAAGGCTGCGATTTTTTCAGCGCCTTCTCTGACAATGCATTCCTTTAAATCTTCAGTAGAAAACGTATCAACATGAAGAAAATCAGGTGCTAAGGACGATGTCATCTCCTGGAAAGGAGTAATGCCAGTCGCACTCGTTGCCCCGATGTTCACCCCATGATAGCCTTTTCTGCGTGAAATGATTTTTGTTTTTTGTGGAAAACCTTTTAATTTCCAATAATAGCGAACTAATTTGTAAGCGGTGTCATTTGATTCGGACCCACCGGATGTAAAGAATACGGCATTCAGATCACCAGGGGTAATTTCTGCAATCTTGGCAGCAAGCCGGATTGCTGGTTCGTTACTGAAAGATGAAAAAGAGTTGGTAAATGCCAGTTTTTCCATTTGCTCACGGGCTGCCTCCGCCAATTCCTTTCTGCCGTAGCCAACATTGACATTCCATAAAGATGACATACCTTCCAGCACTTTTTTACCGCTAATGTCCGTTAAATATACCCCATTGCCTTCTGTAAAAATAAACGGCGCTCCAGATTCCTGCTGCTGTTTTAAAGAGGAAGTAGGATGGATAAAATGCCGTTTATCCAACTCCACCAATGCATCTTTAACAGTGCTTTGTACCTGGTTTTGGCTCATAATATTTCTCCCCTTTGTTGGACCTTCAGTGATGGGGACTCCCCACAATAAAATCAGGGAAGTCCCACACTTTCTATTTCTATGATATTGATCCCATATATTTAACTATTTTTTATCGTTTCTTTCTCAAATGGCCAAGCCGGAAGCATTTTATTTAATGGTTTATCTTCACGATATCCAAGTACATATTCAGCCTGCATAATGGTATGAATTTCTCTCGTTCCTTCATAAATAACCGGTGCTTTCGAATTTCTTAAGAAGCGTTCAACCGGATACTCACTTGAAAATCCATAAGCACCGTGAATTTGCACCGCATCATCTGCCGCCTTATTGGCAAAATTACAGGCTTGCCATTTGGCTAGTGACGTTTCTCTTGTGTTACGCACCCCTTTGTTTTTTAACTCGCCGACACGATATACCAGTAAGCGGCTCATTTGCAATCCGGCCTCCATATTGGCAATCATTTGCTGCACAAGTTGATGGCGGCCAATTTCTTTGCCGAATGTTTTCCGTTCATGACAATACTTAACGCTTTCCTCCAAGCTTGCCATAATGAGACCGACTGCCCCAGCAGCCACAGTGAAGCGGCCATTATCAAGCGCAGCCATCGCAATTTTGAAGCCTTCACCCTCCTGACCAAGTAAATTTTCCTTTGGAACTCTTACGTTATCAAAGAATAACTCGCCTGTATTTCCCGAGCGAATCCCCATCTTTCCTTTAATCGCTTTAGATGAAAATCCAGGCATTGTCCGCTCCACGATAAAGGCAGAAATACCATGATGCTTTTTCGATTTGTCCGTGTAGGCAAACACGATAAAATGATCGGCTACATCACACAAGGAAATCCACGTCTTTGATCCATTTAAAATATAGCCATCTCCATCTTTTACCGCCGTTGTCTGCAAAGAGGCCACGTCAGAACCCGCTCCCGGCTCCGTTAGCCCAAAGGCCCCGATTTTTTCCCCTTTAGCCTGGGGAACGAGGTATTTTTGTTTCTGCTCTTCGCTTCCCCATTGTAAAAGGGTAAGACTGTTTAAACCGATATGAACTGATACCGCTGTCCGAAAGGCTGTGTCACCTCTTTCCAGTTCTTCACAGACAATTGCCAGCGAGTTATAATCCATGCCGCTGCCGCCATATTGTTCGGGGATACATACACCCATAAGATCTAACTCACTTAATCGCTTCCAAATAATTGGATCGAATGCCCCTTGTTCATCCCATTCTTGCATATTTGGGATAATTTCTTTATCTACGAAACTTCTAACCATCTTCCTTAGCATTTCTTGTTCTTCGGTAAAGTCAAAATTCATAATGAGAACGCCTCCTGGTAAATTTGAATAATATTTTTTTCTTTTAAATGCTCAATTTCCTCTTGTGAATATCCTGCTTGTTGAAGAATTTCCGCCGTATGTTCCCCGGCAATTGGCGGGTGACGCTCGATTTTTGTTTTTGTTCTTGAAAGCTTAATAGGGGAACCGACGAGCTTGATTTCCCCTGCTTCGGGGTGGTCCATGTGCGCGACCATGTCGCGCGCAATGACTTGTGGGTGGTTAAATACCTGATCCATTGTGGCAATTGGACCACATGGAATATTATGTTGGGAAAATAACTCCAGCCACTCTTGAATTGGCTTTCCTTGCAGCCGGCTTTCCAAAATATCGGTTAGTTCCTGCTTATTTTTTACCCTTGCCTCATTCGTGTGAAATCTTTCATCCGCTGCAATTTCACTGATTCCCATCACTTCGCATAGTGTCGCAAACTGGCGGTTATTTCCGACCGCGATAATCATTTCTCCATCCCGTGCCTTAAATTTTGAATACGGGACAATATTAGGGTGATCATTTCCCAATCTCCTCGGGATGGTTCCGGACATTAAATAATTGCTGGCTACATTGGCTAGCGAGCTTACCGCTGTGTCCATTAGCGACATATCAATTTTTTGCCCCTCACCGGATTTTTCCCGTTCCAGCAGTGCGGCTTCAATCGAAATCGCCGAATACAAACCTGTTAAAATATCAACCATTGCCACACCAATTTTCATCGGGCCGCTTTCTTCGCTCCCGGTGATGCTCATCAGCCCGCTCATCCCTTGGATAATATAGTCGTATCCGGGCAGATGCCGGTATGGTCCCGTTTCACCAAATCCGGTAATCGAACAATAGACCAGCCGTGGGTTCATATGTTTTAGAGAATCGTAGTCCAAAGACCAGTTTTCCATCGATCCGGTTTTAAAATTATGAATCAAAACATCCGCTTCTTTAGCCAATGTTCGAATGATTTCCCTGCCTTCTTCCGTTTTCAGATTGACAGTAATGCTCCGCTTATTGCGATTGGCACATAAGTAATAGGCACTTACACCGTTTTGGAACGGTGGCCCCCATGCCCTCGTCTCATCGCTGCCCCCCGGAGCCTCGACTTTAATCACATCTGCGCCAAGATCAGCAAGGATCATCGTACAATAGGGACCGGCGAGCACCCTTGTCAAATCTAATACTTTCAAGCCGGTTAAAGCTCCCATCAAATTACACCTCCCGTCAAAAAAAATTCAAAAACGAATAAAAGCCAGCCCAAACACACGCAATGGTGGTATGGACTGGCTTAACGATCCATTTAACCCAGCCGGCTAAGGCTGGAAGTGGAAACTTATCAGTCGGTTTTATTCATTTTTTGGCTAAAATTCTTCATTACCTGCCGCTGTTTAAACGGATAGGATGAAGGAATATCTTAATTTTACGAGAATTTTCTGAATTATTCAAGCTATTTTTGAAAAAAATATACTTCTTATTGTGTGCTCGACTTGCTGAAGCTGGTATTTATTTTATCGTCTTTGTCTTCAATTCCAAGCTTTAATGATTGTATCAGACCCTCGTACGTGGCTTCTTCTATGGTTCTTGGAGCCAAGCAATCACCTATTTGCCATACATGAGGTGCTAAATTCTTAATTTGTTCAAATAATTCATTATTTGGAACCCTACCAAGCGAGAGAACAATCGTGTCCCAGTTTTCCACCTTTTCTGTTTCGTAGGAAAATAAATTACGAATCACGACGGTGTTGCCAATAATCTCGCCTAAATCATAATGCGGCAGCATTTTTACCTTCAGCTTATAAAGCTTTTTCAAATATTCGTTTCTCAAATATTGATGGACCTCTTCTCCGATGTAAAGCCGCGCTGAAATCAAGGTTACTTGGTGTCCTTTTTCAGCTAAGTCAAGCGCTGCTTCCATCCCTGGCCAATCCCCGGCAAAATCAAATACCAAGACATTTTTACCGATGGTCTGATTTTGCTTATTAAATAGTTCATCCACTGTTACGACTCTTGAGTCGTTAATCCCTAAAACATTCGGAATGTATGGTCTAGAACCAGTAGCACAAACAATGGCATCCGGCGCGATTGTACGAATATCTGCCGGCTTAATCGCGGTACCAAGTTGTACTTTTACATTACTATTGGATAGCTTTCTCATATAATTATCAAGCATGGATTCAGCCAATTCATGTCTCATCGGTGCGCGTCTCAAAGTATGCAGCAATCCACCCACTTTGTCAGCTTGATCTGCCAAAATTACCTCGTGGCCCTGTTCATCCAAAGTGACGGCTGCTTGCATTCCAGCAGGTCCTGCGCCAATAACTAGAACTTTCTTTTTCTCTTTTTTCCGGTTCTTGAGTGCCTGAACTAGATTTTCTTTACCCGCTGAGGGATTTTGGACACAGCCAATGGTTAATCCTTTATGATAATGGCCAATACAGGCCTGTAGACAGCCGATACAGGCATCAATGAACGGCAAATTTCCTGATTTTGCTTTATTGGGCATTTCCGGGTCAACAATTAACGAACGAGTCATGCCAACGACATCTGCTTTACCTGATGCCACAATTTGCTCTGCCTCCACTGGGTCGACAATCCGTGAGCCTACGAATACTGGGACAGCTCCGGCCATCCGGATTTTAAACGATTGCGGTGTCACATAGCCATGTTTGATCGGGGAAGGCGGTACAATATGCGTTGAACCGGCAAACGTACTGGAATCCCCGGCTGTGACATCAATAAAATCCAATCTGACTTTATCAACCAAATATTCAACGATTTTGACTGCATCTTTAATGGTTGTACCGTCCATTGTCATTTCATCGGCGCTCATGCGGATTCCGACCGTGAAATCATCACCTACCTCTTCCCATACCCGCTCGATTACCTCGACAATAAAACGCATCCGATTTTCAAAAGAACCGCCATATTCATCGCTCCGAAAATTCGTATGTTCCGCCCAAAATTGCGCCGGTAAATAGCCGTGGGAACAACAAATTTCAACACCGTCTAATCCACCTTCTTTCGCTAATTTAGCGGAAAGGGCAAAACCTTCAATTACTTCTTTAATTTCCTCTATGCTCATCGGCTTGGGCATGGTGCTAAAGCGAAGGCTGGGAACCGCGGACGGAGCCCATGCGGCATTGCGGTAATCGCTAGATACGACTTCCCTGCCGCCATGAAATAATTGCGAAAACACTTTTGTTCCGTATTGATGAACTTCATTTGCCAACTCTAAATATGCAGGTACTACATTTTTATCAAATCCGGCAATGGTATTGGTTGTCAGCATCCCTGAAGGATGCACGGCTGCTGCCTCAAGGATAATTAAACCCGTTCCGCCTTTTGCCCGGGCCGCATGATAAGCTGTCATATCTGTTGTGGGGATTCCATCGATGACATGGTTGGTTTGATGTGCTGTACTGAGAATCCGATTTTTCAATATAGTGCTTCCAATTTCAACTGGGCTAAATAAATGTTTAAATTGTGTCAAATTTGTTCACTCCCTGTAAAAGTCTGCATAAAGATAGCTAGCAAAAATCGTGCCAACATTTTTGGAACTTGCTATAAAAAAGTTTTTTCTAAAAATTATAACAATTCACAAAAAATGTATTATAATGGCTGGTATAAACGAACCTTTTTTGCAACAAACCGTTGCAAAAAAGGTTCACCCGATATAAACTGCATTTTTAAAAGCTATTTATCTTAATTTGAGTCAGAGAGCCTGATTTGGTGATGCAAAATGTGTTCAAATATTATATAAAAGGAGGGGAGCAGGTTGGATCGTGACCAATACATTGAAAAAATAAACAATTTACAACAGCAATTAGACAGCGCCATGGAAAAAATTAAAGAACTCACCCATGTGCTGAACTCTACTTATGACGAAATTTTTGTGACCGATGCGAATGGACAAGTATTATTTGTTAGCGAATCGTGTGAACATTTTACCGGCCTGCCGCCGGAAGCATTTGTCAATAAAAACATCTATGATCTGGTGGAACAAGGGATTATTAAAGAATCGGTAACGGTGAAAGCGATGGAGACACAGACAATTCAATCATTGGAGCAGCAATACCCGAACGGTAAAACGGTGCTGGCGACAGCCAAACCCGTATTTGATGAAGACGGAAATTTATTTCGGATTGTCTGTAATTCACGGGATATTTCTGAGCTAGTAGAGATGAAACGGAAGCTGTCAGAGATCCACTCTATCCAACATGAACAACAGGTTATAATTGAATCTGCCGGGCAGCATACGTTCATTACACAGTCCGAAAACATGATTTCAACGATAAAGTTGGCCAAGAAAGTTGCCCCTTTAGATTCTTCTATTTTTATCCACGGAGAATCAGGTGTAGGTAAAGGAGTGTTGGCCAGGATTATCCACGAAAACAGCCCAAGAAAGACAAAACCATTTATCCAAGTAAATTGCGGGGCGATTCCTGAGGCCTTGTTGGAATCCGAATTATTTGGTTATGAAGCTGGAGCATTTACCGGCGCCAACAAACGCGGAAAACCAGGTCTGGTTGAAACGGCGGACGGAGGGACTTTGTTCTTGGATGAAATTGGGGAAATGCCGCTGGAGCTGCAGGTTAAAATCCTGCACTTAGTCCAAGAGAAATCATTCAAAAAAGTTGGCTGCACCCAGGAAAAACACGTCGATATTCGAATCATTTCAGCAACCAATAAAGACTTACTCGAGATGATCGAAAATAAATCATTCCGCCAGGATCTATATTACCGTTTACACGTTGTTCCGCTAAAAATTCCGCCGTTAAGAGAGCGGAAGCAGGATATTTTGGCGCTAACTGATTATTTTCTCGAAAAATTCAACAGCAAATATGCACAGCACATCCAGTTAGATGAAAATGCTAAATTAGTAATCCAACTCCAAGAATGGCCCGGGAATATCAGGGAACTTGAAAACTTCATGGAGCAGCTGGTTGTAACTGCCCAAAAATCAGTAATTGGTATGGAAGATTTACCATTCACAATGGACCGTAGATTTCATCGGGAACAATCACTTCAGATCATGCCATTAAAAAAAGCTGTGGAAGAGACGGAAAAACAAATCCTTTCCAATGCTTTATTGAAATATAAGACGACTAGAAAAATGGCAAAGGCCCTTGGGGTCAATCAAACAACAATCATGAGAAAACTCCACAAGTATAATCTAAACTAACATGTAAGGTCATATATTACACTTAACTGAATTTTTTGAATTGGCACGAAATTTGCATAATTTTTTTATGAAACTAAAATGCAAAGGAGTGTAGTATATGGGGGAATTTATTTTTTCATTAGGCTATGGTGGATCTCTCATTGTTCTTGGACTGATTACACATTTATTTATTCGGAAGATGAATCATGATGTGATAGCAAACCAGTCGGCAAATACCGATAAAAGGACGGGGATTTCATGATTTATACAATTGGTATCATTGTCTCCTTCCTGTTATACGCACTTATCGGGGTGTTTTTGTCAAAACGGGTTAAAAACTCTGAAGAATATTATGTTTCGGGGAGGAAAGGTTCCACTCTGATGGTAACCGGAACATTAGTCGCCTCATTCCTAAGTACCGTATCGTTTATGGGGGAGGCAGGATTTTCATATGAAGGCTACCCGATTCTGCTATTAATACTCGTCATTTTTAATGCGACTGGATATGTAATTGGGGTCTTTTGCTTTGGCCGCTATTTGAGGAGAAGTAAATCGTTGACTGTCCCCGAATATTTTGGGGACCGCTTTCAATCGAATAAAGTCAGAATGGCAGCAGCGATTACGACAATCCTAGGGATTTCTGCGTACCTGGTCGCCGTCACCCAAGGCGGTGCAGTGCTATTATCCGAGATCTCTGGTGCTTCCTACCCAGTTGCTTTGTTAATCATGTGGCTTGCCTATGCGTCGTTCACTGTACTTTCCGGGGCAAAAGGAGTCATGGTAAATGATACCATCATGTTCTTCTTATTTTCGATTGCAACGTATATTTCTTTTCCCTATATTATTGGAAAAGCCGGCGGGTTTCCCGACGCGATCATCAAAGCGGCGACAAATCCTGACCGCCCTGATTTATTGAGCTGGCATGGCATTACCGGCCCTAACGCCTATATGGGAGCACCATGGGAAGCATTGCTTTGGGCCATTATTCTTGGTTTAGTTTGGTCTGCCGTTATCGCCATCAGCCCGTGGCAGAGTAGCCGCTACCTAATGGCAAAGAATGAGCATGTCGCCATCCGTTCAGGGGTCTGGGCCACGATTTCCATCATCACGATTTACTTATTCCTTCATATCAGCATTTCAACGATTACAACCGTCAATCCAAATATCAAACCAACTGAAAAAGTATTTATTTGGGCGGCGATGAATATGGTTCCAAAATGGTTAGGAGTGATTATTGTCAGCGGCATTATGGCTGCAGCCTTATCATCCTGTGCAAGCTTCCTGCAATTAATTGGCAGCAGCATCACCCGCGATATTATGGAACAATCCCGTAACAAAACTTATACAGATTCGCAATTGCTACGTACAAGCCGAATTTCCATGATTATTGTAAGTATCATCATTCTGCTAATCGGGTTATGGCAGCCGCCTTCTATCATGTGGATTGGCTACTTCGCCGCTACCCTTTTTGCCGCCTCATGGGGACCGGTGGCCTTTGCCAGCATTTATTCGAAAAAAATTACCAAAACCGGGGCGTTGTGGAGTATTATCGTTGGGTTTTTAGGAGTTGTACTGGGAGAATCGTTGAAAAAATTTGGCGTCACATTGCCTGTTTATTTAAATCCTGTCATTATTGGGGTTGTTCTTAGCTCTCTGGCTCTATATATTGGCTCTAAATTTGGAACGATCACCATGGAAGAAAAAGAGTTTCAGAAAAATATCTTACAAAGGCCGATTGAGCCGAATGAAAAAGAAGAAATGGCTGTTTCAAAAAGATACCCATTTTACCTGGTTGCGAGCGGCATTGTGATTATCATTGTTACCTTCATTTTTTACTATTGGCCGTTGCAGCTTGCGATGTAAAACTAAGAAACTAGCACCGCCTGTTGGTGCTAGTTTCTTTATTTTATCCAGTCAAAATCCGTTTAACAGATTCTACGTTTATATTTGCTTCTTCCAAGCGCTCGCGAATTTGCCTAATCAACTCCGGTGCCCCCTTCGTATCGCCGTGAATACAGACTGTATTTACTTCCACCGTTGCTTCTTCACCATCAGGTGTGATGACCTTTTTTTCCTTGACCATTTTGACGACACGGTCGGCCATGGCTTCATAACTTTGAATTGTCGGTCCGGTACGGGTTAAGATAATTGAACCGTCCTTTGTATGCTCACGGTCGGCATAAACTTCTTTAGCGATCGGCAGTCCCATCTTCTCACCGACATGAGCTACCGCCGAGTTGTTTAGGGCAAACACAATGATCGTGTCCGAAAATGAAGCGATTCCTTCTAAAATAGCCCGCGCTAGTGTTTCATCGTTCATCGCCATCATATAAAGAGCACCGTGCGGCTTGCAGTGCTGCAACTCTAGACCAACATATTGTGCAAAACCTTTAAGAGCACCCATTTGATAAACAACATAATCCTTTACCTCATCAGCTGTACAATTGATGTGACGTCTGCCAAAACCGATTAAATCTGGAAATCCTGGATGCGCCCCAAGTGCTACGTCATATTCCTTTGCGAGCTGAACCGTTTGTCTCATTACATGCGGATCTCCCCCATGGAAACCACAGGCAATATTTGCTGAGGTGATATATTTCATCATTTCCTCATCATTGCCGATTTGGTACAAGCCAAAGCTTTCCCCCATATCGCAATTAAGATCGACCTTCATGGTTCACCATCCATTCTTTTATATCATTATTTTAATGAAGCAATTTCCTGCCCGGCATCGACGATAGCTTCATTGTCGACGGTGAATTTTTCGACGATTCCCGCCTCTTCCGCTTTCAATTCATAAAAGGTTTTCATAATTTCGATCAGTCCGACAACATCACCGGGGTTGACTTGATCTCCTTCCCGAACAAATTCCGGCTGGTCCGGTGCAGGACGGCGATAAAATACACCCGGCAGCGGCGCAATGATTGATTTCGACATCAATTTCCCCTCCTAAAACACGCTATTTTGCTAACCTGAAAAATATCTGCAGCTTTTCATGAAATATCTGCAATTTCTCATATATTTCTGTAGTTTTCCTCAAAATATCTGCATTTCTATTTTCTCGACTCTAAGAACTTAGGCTTTCAGCAATCCTGTTAAAAATTTCATTTTGTTCCCTACGAATTTTCAGAGCCTGATCCAGGTTAACAGCGGCAAATTTCACTTTTTCATTTGTTTTAATTTGGGCCATTCGATTCAGATCGGTACTAATCACCGTTGCAACAGTCGCATAGCCGCCACCCGTAACGGCATCATGTAACAATACAATGGGCTCTACCCCGTCTGGCACTTGGATGGAACCGATGGGATAGCCTAAGTCTGTTACGTTTGATGGATTGCTGCCGGCTCCAAATGGCTGCTCCCGTTCGACGAACTTGAGGCGCTGCCCTTTATGGCGATAGCCGATTCTATTCGCCTCAGGGGTGACGGTCCATTCTGTTTCCAAAAAAGCTTGCCTGCTTTCTTCTGTCAAACGGTAACTGCATAGCCCGACAATAACGCGAATTTCATGGTTTTTACCATAAGAAGGAATATAGGACTTATCAATCGTTGTTCCTGCTGCCACCTTGCATTGATGTAAATCACCGGTTTTTAATACATCGCCTGCTGCTAACGCTCTGCCCTCATAACCGCCAATTCCAATTAAGGTATACGTCGAGCGGGAATTCATCACGAGCGGAACATCGATGCCGCCTTCTACAGCTAAATACGTTCTTGCTCCCGAACGGACGTAATCAAACGACAGCACATCGCCAGCGCGAACCTCAAGTGTTTCCCACATTGGAACGGATTGTCCGTTAAGTTTTGGCGGAATATTGCCGCCAGTAAGGCTGATTCGTGTATCTTGTTCAAATAACAGCTCTGAACCAATATAGGTCATTTCCAGAACAGCAGCGTTCGGGTGATTTCCGACAAGCAGATTGGCAACGCGAAAGGCAAACTGATCCATCGCACCTGAGGGTGGCATGCCAATCTCATATAATCCGCGTCTTCCTTGGTCTTGCACCGTTGTTTGCAGCCCGGGTTTCAGTACTTTAATCATGGTATAACCTCCTTAATACCATTTCTGAGAACTTTTCCGGATCTTCCAGAACCTCCTGCGGGGTAAAGGTGATTTCTTTTTTTCGGTAGGTAAACGTTCCGGCTTCTACCTGTGAACGGATGGTATCATATTCCTCCCTCGTTATGCTGCGGTAGCGGAAAATATCTCCCTGCTTCGGAAAAACAATCGAGTCTTGAAAATCCGGTAAGGTTTGTTCCTTTTGATAGATTGGCGCCGGGGCAATTCCGTACATCTGATAGCCGCCGGCTCCTTGAACTGGATAAATAACGGCAAAGGCTCCGCCAAATCCAAAGGTACGTTCAGGAGTAAATGTCCTCGGACGTACGTATTTCGGTACTTCAATCTGTTTTTCCTGTCTGACAATTTGGAAGCACCACGGTAGCCCCGGAACAAAGCCGATCATCGACACGAGGAATGGCGAGGCATCGATGGCTTGAATAAATTCTTCTTTGCTGTTGTAGCCATTGATTCTGGCACTATACTCCAGATCTGTCGAATTTGGATCCTGATGGCGGTCGCGGAAGCGCATCACGGCTTCATGGGTCCAGGGGTCTTCAAACAACACTGGCACATCAACAATACGCGAGGAAATTTCAATCTCCAAATCTTTCATGCTGTCTTCCATTTGCTGCAGTTCGCGAATTAGATCATCCGGGTGTAAAATATCCGGGTCTACGCGAACCATGTACGAGGCGTTGGCCGGACAAATATCGATAATTCCTTCCAGATTCCGTTCCTTTAACTTTCTTGTAATTGCGATTCCTTTAAAATTCGCCTCCAAGCTCATGGCTTCGGACAGCTGAACAAATACAAATTCATCCCCGCCGTATTCGTAGCGGGTGGTTAACGATGAGTTCGTCAATTTTTTCACCTCTTTTGAAAAATAGAGTTTGTTAAAGCATTTTCATATGCTTCTGGGGTATCCACATCATATATAACCCCTTCATCATTGGTTTCCAGCAATATATGATGTTTTAATTGTTGGATCAGCGGTTTTGCCCCTTGATCCCCCTGAAGATTCTGCCAGTTTAACTTGTTAAAAAAGCCGAGAAAAACCGGATGCCCCTTTTGGTTTTGGTGCATCGGCTGGACAGCAAATGGTTCACCGCCTGCCGCCAATATCCGAACTCCATGTTCAAATACCTGTTTGATTGTTTCAACTCGGATCAGCGGTAAATCAACAAGCATCAACATTACCGCATCGTCTTTTTTTGCGGCTTGTTTCAAACCGCACTTCAACGATGAACTAAGACCTTGATGATAGTCCCGGCATTCCAGTACCTTAACGCGCGGATCAGCAATTGCTATCTTTTTCAAAATCATTTTGCTTTCATGTCCAAGGACAATGATAATTTCTGAGCAGGGTAGCCTTAACAATTGATTTACCTGGTGTTCCAATAATGTTGTCCCATTCCAATGAAGCAATGGTTTTGGAAAGCCCATTCGCGTTGATGTTCCAGCTGCTAAAACGATCGCACCAACACTCGTCATCATAAATTTTCAACGGCCATTTGTGATTTTTTATGAATATAGGGACGATTTTTTAAAAAACCGCCTGCATGGTCGGAGCGAAAGGCCGTAATCTCTGCCATAATACTTACACTGATTTCCTCAGGTGTATCTGCACCAATATCAAGACCAATTGGGGTAAACATTTTTTTTAGCTGTTCAGTTGAAAAAATAATGCCGTCATTCTTTTAAACGTATTAACAACCGATTGCTTCTTGACCTTGGTCCCAATACTCCGACATATACAGCGTCTGATTTCAGAGAAAAGGCTAATGACTCCATATCTCTTTCTAAGTGATGGTTCATGATGACGATATAAGTCTGAGAATCTACTGTTACTTGCTGCGGCCCTGCCACTAACGATTTTGCGGTTGGAAAACGCTCCTTTGTGTTGTAGGCCGGCCTGGGATCGACGATCGTCGTCTCATAGCCAAGCATCGTACCCACCTTTGCCAGCGGGACAGCATCATGGCCAGCACCAAAAATACACAATTTGGGCGGTGGCAGGTGGACATCGAAAAAGACCGTTTCCTGTTTTCCAGCCTTGTTTTCAAGAGGGATGCTTTCAGATTGGTCGATTTGCTGCCTTAATTTCTGCTTGGCAATTGTAACGACATTTTCCTGCAAATATTCATCCTGCCAGCTTCCATACATTTCCGTTTCGGTAACAAGCAAAACTTGGGCATCAGCATCATCATTCTTAAGAATTTTACAGACCACTATTGCCTCATCGTTCGCATAACTGTCTGCAAGCCGTCGCCACAAACTAGTCGTGTCAATGGGCTCCAGCAGGATTTCGACTGTTCCCGGACAGCCTAAACCAAGGCCCCAGACAAGGTCCTCATCCAGTTCGTATTTTTTTACGATTGATTTTCCCGTTCGGTAGACGTACTCAGCGCTCGAAGCCACATCAGACTCTAAGCAGCCCCCGGAAATCATCCCATAGTAGTCTCCGTTCGCTTCAATGACCATTTTGGCGCCTTCCCGTTTATATGCCGATCCTTGAACAGAAACCACTGTCGCCAAAACGCCAGTTTCATTGTTGTTAATCATGCCGGATAATAATTTCGTCACTTTCCGGTTCGATAACATGACTTAACCTACTTTCTTACATTTTTAAAAAAGAAAGCCAAACCACGATGCCGGCAAATGTCGCTTTTTCTGGGTGGTTTGGCTCTTGTACGGTCTTTAATATTAAATCTACTTAATGATTCGCTAATAAAACTCTAAGATTCGCTAATATCCCCTGTCAATTCGCTTATAAGTTGTTTGAATTCGCTAATACCCGCCAAAAATTCGCTAATAAACTATAATAGAACCTTTCGTAAAGCCCGTTCCGTATAAACCTCACATAAATGTTTGCGGTATTCGCCTGAGGCGAAGAGGTCTTCACCCATATCAACCCCCTCGGCCGCCAATTGAGCAGCCTTGGAAATATTTTCAGGGGTTGCCATTTTTCCAAGAAGATATTTCTCAACGTTTTCCGCTCGAAATGCGCAATCACCTGCTCCAGTAATGCCGACCCGAATATGGTTAATTACCCCGGCCGCAGTTTTCCTCGCAACAGCGGCAACACCAACCACGGCATAGCCCGAGGCTGGGTGAAAGTATTTTAAATAGATACTTTTTCCTTCAGTCGGCGGGATCGCAAACGAAACTGCTGTCACAATACTTGTTTCGGGCAGCGCAGTCATGAAGGGTCCAAATAAAAAGTCTTGGATTGGCACTCTTTCTTCACCGTCTTCCCCAGTGATGTGAACAACGGCATCCAAAGCCAAGGCAAGTGCTGGCAGATCAGCCGCTGGATCCGCATGGGCAATATTGCCGCCGATGGTGCCCTTATTGCGAACCTGCATGTCAGCAATTTTCTGAATCGCTTCTGCTAACACCGGTAATTGAGCAGCAACCAAGGGATCGCCGAGTGCTTCAGCATAGGTCGTGAGAGCCCCTATCACAAGACGCCCTCCCTCTTTGCTGACACCCTTTAATTCCTTAATCTGACTGATATCGATTAATGTCCCCGGCGTTGTGATGCGAAACTTCATTAACGGTACCAAACTATGCCCGCCGGCAAGAAGCTTCCCTTCTCCGTTAAAATTTTTTAACAACTGAATCGCTTCCGGGACTGACGCCGCACGAACGTAATCGAAGCTTGTGGGAATCATTGGCCATCGCTCCTTTCATGAATCGCTTTCCAGACCTTTTCAGGAGTCAGCGGCATTGGCAAATCTTTTACACCGTATGGTGCCAATGCGTCGATTACAGCATTGATAATCGCCGATGGTGCCGCTGTTGTGCCCGTTTCCCCAATACCTTTTGCCCCTAATGGATTAACAGGGCTTGGTGATTCGATAAAGCTGGATTCAATTATCGGGAAAAACCTCGCCTTCGGCATCGCATAATCCATGAACGTACCTGATAACAGCTGGCCTTTATCGGAATAAACCGACTGCTCCCATAACGCCTGCCCAATTCCTTGCGCTATGCCGCCATGAACCTGACCTTCGGCAATCATCGGGTTAATAATCCGGCCGACATCGTCGACACAAACATAACGCTTTAATTCCACCATACCAGTGTCCGGATCTACCTCCACGACACATATATGGGCCCCAAATGGATAAACAAAATCAGGCGGGTCAAAGAAGGACTGTCCCTCCAGTGCTGGTTCCATCCCATCCGGCAGGTTCCAGGCATTATTGGCTGACCAGGCAATTTCTTTAAAGGTTCGCTGCTGATCTGGCTGCTCTTTTATTGAAAAAATACCTTTTGCAAATGCAACATCCTCCAAAGGTACTCCCAGTTCGTGTGCAGCAATTATTTTGGCTTTTTCGACGATGCGATCCGCCGCAATCGATAATGCCCCGCCAGCTACTGGTGTTGTCCTTGAGCCGTACGTTCCCCAGCCCATTGAAATAATCAACGTGTCGCCACTGACAAACTCGATGTCTTCAAGTGGAATGCCAAATTTATCAGCTACGACCTGTGCAAATGTTGTTCCTTCCCCTTGACCATGGGGGGATGCACCAGTAAAGATTGTGACCTTGCCGCTTGGATGGACGCGAATGGAACTGTTTTCCCATAAGCCGCCGCCAAAGCCAATCGCTCCGGCCACCTTCGAAGGACCGAGACCGCACAATTCTACATAAGTTGAAATGCCAATGCCCAGCAGGCGCCCATTTTTCCGGTCCTCCTCCTGCTCTTTTTTTAAGCCGACATAATCAATTGCTTCCAGCGCTTTTGCTAGTGTTCCATGATAATCACCGCTATCGTAATTACAGCCCATAGCATTCGTATAAGGAACTTTTGCCACAAGATTTTTCTTGCGGACCTCGACCGGATCCATGCCAATTTTATCCGCAAAGATATTGATCATTCTTTCAATCTGGAAGGAGGCTTCCGGTTTTCCGGCACCGCGATAGGCATCTGTCGGAGTGGTATTTGTATAAACCCCGATAGTTTCGGCTTGGGCGTATGGGATGTCATAGGCTCCGGTTACCATTAATCCAAAGTCAATCGTCGGGACACCGGCACCCATTGTCGATAAATAAGCCCCCAGATTTGCGATATTCTTAGCCCTGATAGCCAGTATTTTACCGTCTTTTGTTCCGGCCAGTTCCGTTGTAATTACTTGGTCGCGGGCATGACTTGTTGCGAGAAAGTGTTCCTGACGGCCTTCCACCCATTTTACCGGCTGCTTTAACTGGATGGCGGCCAGACCAACGAGCGCCTCTTCCGTATAGACGGCAATCTTTGCTCCAAAACCGCCGCCCATGTCTGGAGCAATGATGCGTAATTTCGTTTCTGGAATTCCCAGGGCATCAGCATATGTGATCCGGTGAATATGCGGATTTTGTGTTGTACACCAGATCGTTAAATCACCACTTCCAGGATTATAGCTGGCCACGGCCCCTCTCGTTTCCATTGGATTGGCGATAACCCTCTGTTCAACGAGTCGCTGCTTCACAACTACTTCTGCCTTTGCAAAGACCTCTTCAGGAACGTCCCCTGCCTTCCAGGTAAAGGCAATGTTCTTCGGGACATCATCGTAAATAACCGGTGCAGCTTCCGCAAGCGCTGCTTCCTGATCGACCACAACAGGAAGTTCCTCGTATTCCACATCAATAAGTTCCAGCGCATCATAGGCGATATAACGGCTCTCGGCAACCACCATGGCAACGGCTTCACCGGCATAGTTCACTTTACCGACAGCAAGCGGGATACGGTCCTTCGGGATTAAATTACAGCCGGGCACCAGCCAAATCGAGCGAATTGGTTTTATTTTGTCCTGAACATCTTTTCCAGTGTAAACGGCCATTACACCCGGCAGCTTTAATGCTTCCGCGGTATCAATTCGCTTAATTTTCGCATGAGCATAGCGGCTTCGCTTCATTGCTGCAAACAACATGCCGGGTAATTTAATATCGTCGGTAAATTGCCCATGGCCCGTGATAAGCTTCGGATCTTCCTTTCTTTTTATCGGCTTGCCTATTACTTGGGTCATGATACGTCCCCCCGGTTGTCACATTTTCCAGCGAAACGGGCTGACTTTGCTGCTCTCTGATAAGTTCTGCTGCGTGTTGAACCGCCTTCACAATAAATTGATAGCCAGTACAACGGCAAATCACACCGTCTAAAGCTTCGCGGATCTCTGCTTCCGATGGATTTATATTTTCTTGTAATAAACCATTGACGGCCATCATCACTCCTGGGGTGCAAAAACCGCATTGAAGTCCGTGCTTTTCCCAGAATCCCTGCTGAATTGGGTGTAATTCTTCCCGTGAGCCCAATCCCTCAACAGTGGTAATCTCAGCACCATCAGCCTGAATCGCCAATATCGTACACGATTTCACAGCCATGCCATCCAACATCACCGTGCAGGCACCACACTGGCTTGTGTCACAGCCGATATGTGTTCCGGTTAAGTCAAACTCATCACGTAAAAGATGGACAAGCAAAAGACGCGGCTCTACCTCCGCGGATTTCATTTTGCCATTCACCTTTACTTGAACTGGATATTTTTTTGCCACCGAACCAGCCCCCTTATACTTGATTGATTTCCTTTTTCATTTCTTTCTCAACCGCCTTAAAAAATTGACCCAAAATGATTTTGGCTACTCCTCCCATTACTCGCTGACCGACCGAAGCCAATATCCCCGTCACTTCGACATCAGCAACACAAGTAACCTGTGAAACGTCCCTAACTTCTTCAATAAACATATCAGCTGTTGCCTCAACCTCCCCTGGCTTCCCCTTTCCTTTAATGATTAGGCGGTAGAAAGACGGTGGTTTTTGGTCAGTCTGCTGGACCTCGGATGTAAACAGCCCTTTAATTGGCCCTACATTTAGGCCCATTTCAGCCAAATATGTTCCCGGAGAGATTTCTTCAAAGGACTGACAGCCTGGGAGAGCACTTCTAAGGACTTGTTGATCCTGTATGTACCTCCAAACGACATCTCGTGGTAAATCAAAGGTATAGATGTATTCGATTTTCAACATTTCCCCTCCTTTTGCTGGACTGATTAGAAAGCAAAAAAACCTGAAATGGATTTGTACACTTATCCTATCTTTACTAAAACTTGCAACCTATTATTACTATCTTGTAAACAAAAATATTCAATTTTTTTTACCCGCCTAATGTACTATAATGAAGGACAAAGAAAACAATATTTTGAAAAAGAGTCGTTTTTTAAAGAAAACTCGTCGATTGGCGAGCCTTTAAGGCGGTTCATGAGGCGTAGTTACACTTATGCCTACCATGAAAAAGGGGAACAAGAATGGCAAAGAAGAGGAAGAATGTAAAAAGTCTTTGGGAAGATTCATCAGAATTGATCCAATTACATAAACAACTAGCCTATTTACGTGAAAACAAACGAAAGATCAATGTTGATCGAGATCTCTATTATAATGAAGACCAAAACAAAATCGATGTTAAGCGATATTACGCAACAATTTTTGACTCTGAATGTACAGGGATTGAGTTATTTTATAAATATAGTAGTTTACTGACAAAAACACATAAAAATCAGATTCCCTATTTTATTAGCAAGGATTTATATTTATATACTTGGGTTGATTTATACCCGGATGGAACGGTAAAAAGTATTTATTCAGGTAACGAAAAAGACCCTGAATCGTTGATCATCCAGGATCATTCCATCATTACCGAAAAATACGTTGAGTTTCAACAATTTTTACAAAAAGTGGAGCGTAAGGAATTTGACTCGTTAAAACAATTAAAGTCTTTTGAGCGAAGATTGAAGCTGAATACGGAGCATATTGTTCCTCAATCTTGGTTTAGCGCTTTGGAACCGATGAAGGGTGATTTGCACCACTTATTTGTTTGTGAGCCTGAATGCAATATCGCCCGTTCCAATTTTCCATATGAGGATTTCGCTTTTTATCACCCTGAATCCCCTGATGAGCCTATTCATAATCACTGCGGGGTGGCTACGGAAGACCGATTTGAGCCGGAATATGGCAAGGGTGCGGCAGCCAGGGCAATGCTGTATTTTATCTTGCGCTATCCGAGAGCTATCAAAAAAGCTTACCGGGTACAAATTAATCTCCCCTTGCTTTTAAAATGGCATCAGGAATTTCCTGTCAGTTTATATGAAAAGCATCGGAATCAGGCGATTTTTCAAGCTCAAGGAAATCGAAATCCGTTCATTGATTTCCCTCGTTCAGCAGAAAAAATAAAATTCCCGTATTTCTAGAAAAATAGCGCACCAGGATATGTTCCCAGTGCGCTTCATTTATTTATACTGTTCCAAATTGTACCCCCAGCTTCTTCAAGTATTGGCGATAGGCAATACTTACACGGTCACATACAAGCGAGAGTTCGATTTGCAGGTCGAGCGGCAGTTCTTCGGGCTTCTGGTTCTCAACCACCGGCTTATCCTGGGCAAAAATGGCATTTTGGTAGGCAATAATTTCTTCATCTGAATTTTCAGTTTGATAGCTATAAGACAAGATCCCATAGGCAATTGATTTATTTTCATTTACGGGACGAATCGATAATAGAATTGAAAAATATTGATCGGTTTCCTTATCTTTTTTCGTAAATCGGACGGTAAATGGACGAAGAATTTCATATGTATAATAGACAGTTTTAGCTTGACCAGTACCATCAGGGTCCGGTTGATAAATCGGGATTTCATCCGAATAAATACGATCGTCTTCCCAATGAACATCATAATCAGCAATTTCCCGATGACTGCTTACCCCTAACGCACCCATATGGACAACCGCCAAATGGCCGACATCAAGGAAATTTTCAATAATTCTAGGCGGTTTGGCTTCCACCTCTTGTGGTCCCCAAATAATATTGCGGTATCCTTCTGCTTCAAATTCTGGATAAGGAAATAATTCAGGTTCGTTTCCTGCTAGATTCACCCAAATATAGCCATATTTTTCGACACATCCGTATTTAATCGCCTTTGCTTTTTTCGGGATCGCTCTTCCCTTAGGCAGTTGTGGAATGGAAACACAATCACCATTGGCATCAAATTCCCAAGCATGATATGGGCAGACAAGACAATCATGTTTTACCTCACCTAAAGAGAGCGCAGCACCGCGATGGATACAAAGATCTTTAAAGGCACGTACCCCTTCACTTGTCCTAAAGATCACAACTCTTTCTCCCATTAACATAATTTGAACCGGCTTTTCCCCAACTTCAGTTGATGGACACGCTACAAGCCATTCCTCCCTTAACACCTTGTCATCTACCATGATATTATCCCCCCAATATAATTCTCTCTTTCATTCTATTCATCCGCTTTAAAGAGGTCAACAGATTTTACGAATATAATTTATTTTTTATAAAAAATCATTCGGTTTTTTATGTACATTCCGATTCATTTAAATTATAATCCTAGTATAAATATTTGAAACACGAACAAAGGGGTAGGGTAAATGAATAAGGATAATAACATTCTTATCGGTGTGGATGACAAAATTAGTATCGGGAAGGCCTTTCTTTTAGGGGCACAGCATGTTTTGGCGATGGACTTATACATAGCACCGATCATTATTGCTGGATTGCTGTCTTTGAGTACTGTGAATACATCCTTTTTTATTCAAATGTGCTTTTTGGCAACGGGAATCGCCACATTAATCCAAACGGGCATGGGGATAAGACTGCCGGTCGTTCAGGGACCTTCTTATGTACCGATTGGGGCGATTGCGGCCATTGGCGGTAAGCTAGGCTTGGGAGCGATTGCGGGAAGTCTTATACCGGGAGCCATTATCATTTCGCTTATTGGTTACCCATTAAAATGGTTTGCCAAAGCTGTTAGAAAATTTATCCCGCCGCTTGTTGGCGGAACCGTCATCATTATTGTTGGGATCTCACTGATGCCAATCGGGATGAACAATATTTATAATGCCGAAGGAAAAATCGGTACCAATATTTTAATTGCAGCTATTTCCGCAGGAGTACTGGTACTATGTATGTTATTAGGACGCAAAATGCATGGGGTAGGCACGTTCTTCCGCTTAGTGTCCGTATTACTGGCGATTGCAGTCGGTACGATTACAGCCAGCTTCTTAGGTGCTGTTGACTTTTCACCGGTAAAAGATGCTGCCTGGTTCTCCCTGCCATCGTTTTTCCCATTTGGAAAACCAGTGTTTGACCTAAGTGCCATTTTAACGATTACGTTTGTTTACTTTATTATCTTAATCGAAACAACCGGGACGTGGTTTGTTGTTTCCTCGGTAACCGGTAAAGAATTGGATGAAACACGGTTAAATCGTGCCTCATTCGGGGAAGGGCTTGGCTGTTTGATCGGTTCATTATTCGGCAGCACGCCAATGACCGGTTATTCTTCCAACGCCGGGCTACTGGCCATTACCGGGGTTGCCAGTAGAATGGCGATCATGGCCGGTGGCGTGATCTTAATTGCCCTTGGACTTGTACCAAAATTGTCCACTGCGATTACCTGTATTCCTGAACCGGTCATCAATGGAATCTTTGGGATTGTGTGTGTAGCGATAGTCACAAACGGCATGAAGGTGATTCAGCCCATCATTATTAATGACCGTAATATGATGATCATTGGGATTCCGATTCTATTAACCATTGCCGTAACCATTTTACCGAAGGAAGTATTGGCGAGTGCTCCAGATTGGGCAAACTACCTCCTCTCTTCCAGCATGACAATCGGTGCACTGGCAACACTGATTTTGAATTTGATTATTCCAGTTGATAAAAAAGAGAAGGAATTTACCAATCAAGCAGCTGCTGTTGGAAAATGATTTGCCGTACGAAGAAGGAACCATCGCTTAGTCCGATGGTTTCTTTTGACATATTCCCTAATCCAGTTTGTGAAATTTACTCATTAAATAATTTCTTCTTTCTTCAATGTAATGGGCAATCAGCTTTAATTCTTCATCAAATTGTTCAATTACCGAGCTTTTATATGGATCTAGCCGTACAAATGGACGTATTTGCTGCAGCAGTTTTTCCGCCCTTGGCATAATAAAATCATGGGTAAACTGGTAATTCATGATGTCCTCAAGCAGCTGGCGATATTGCTGCCGAAACCGATCAACACTCAAAAGCCGTGCGGTTAACGTATTAAATCCTTTAATCGGAACATAATCCGCCTCCATCAACTTGCCGTTTACATCCCGTCCCCAAGTGGCATCATAATCCCAGGGAATTACCTCAAACAAGCCGGTTTCTCCGTTTCGGTAAAGGGAATAATTATGGACAAAGCCGTCATAATTTGAAGTAAAAATAATTCCCGCGACCCATCGTAAATATCGGTCCACATTGACATATTTCAGAATTTCATTTTCAAACTCGCGCGGAGGAATCGTGTTGATTTTATAAATAAATTCCTGCAAATGATATTCAGCATTCCGGGAATCCTTCCACTTCGTTTCATATCCTAATTTCAACGATTTCTTGGTGTTTTTCTCTAAATCACTCATTAGGGAAAAATTTGCATCGCCGTCCACCGCATAAAAAATACTTCCCGGCGGCAAATTCCTCCTCCTTAAAAAATATTCATCCACCGATTCAATTTCTAAATAAACCCCTTCCGCCTGTCCGTTTAACGTGAGGAAAACATGCCGCGACCGCGGTGCCAACACGCCAATTTCCGAAAAAAAATCAAATGACAGCTTATTACGAATCATAGAGGGGTCTTTATACTCAGCATTTAGATGAACTTGGTGAGAACCCATAAATATTTTTGGCTTATAAAAGGTTACTTGATAAGACTTTTTTGGAAAGTCACGAATATGGGAGCCGCGATAGCTTACATCAATTTCGAGCCTTTTCCCATCAATTCTAGCCTGTGCCGGGATCGGTTCATCGATCCAGATATCCCGTTTTAGTTCTTTTAAATCGATAGGTTTAATAAATAGCTTGTATTGCGGTAATTTAGCTGTCTCGTCCATTATCATCCCTCCCTGTTATATGGGTATGTAAAAAATGAAGGGATGTCACGATTATTGGCAATTTTTCATTTTCTTAGGCTTCCTGCCCATACAAACAGGTGATTATAAACGTAAAGTGATAAAAGAAGAGTGAGAATATATAGTCAAGCAATTGGACACTTTTCGTACTCCCTTTTCAAAATTAAAAGGAGGTGCAAGAAATGGACGAAGAAAAAGAGTTTTCCCCTGAAGAAATTCAAACGGCAGCCAATGAGGTTAGAAGGGGTGGGTTTGGTGATTTCATGTTTATGGACCCAAATCGCAACCAAATGACCACACAAAGACGGACTTCCAGCCGTCCACAACAGACATCACGCAAAAGAACGTCAAGAATGCAGACGTCGCGGAATAGAACTTCTAGGAAAAAAACATCACGCCGCACTTCACGTCATTTAGATTTATGCTGTACCGAATGGAGAAATACAGGACGCGGCAGACATCAAACAATGAGTTGTTGGAAGGACAGCAATATGTGGGTATATAGAGTCCGCAGAAGATAGATCGTAAGCGGAGGGGGAACCTCCGCTGTTTTTTGCTAATAAGGAAGAATAAAATTTTTCCAATTTTATTCTTCCTTATTTCGCATAAATTTAACTGCGCCTCATGAACCGTCCTTAAGGACTCGCCAGTCGGCAAGTTTTCATTTATCCTTTTATTGACAGTTCCCGCTTCACCTCAGCACAGCGTCCCGGAGTCGGAAACAGCTTGCCGGCATTTAGTAATGAGTGTGGATTAAAGACATCACGGATATCGGTCTGCACCCTAATCTCCTCATCATTAAAGACAAACCGCATTTCCTCTTTTTTCTCAATACCAACCCCATGTTCACCAGTAATCGAGCCGCCAACGCCAGCACAAACTTTTAAACAGGCACTGCCCGCTTGAATCGCCTTTTCTGTTTCACCGGGAATCCGCGAATCGAACAGAACGAGCGGGTGAAGGTTGCCGTCGCCGGCGTGAAAGATATTGGCTATTCTAAGGCCGTATTCCTCACTGATTTTATTAATCCTTGCTAACACTTCTGGCAGTTTACTCCGCGGAATAACACCGTCTTGAACTAAATAATCAGGGGAAATGGCTCCCATCGCCCCAAAGCCGGTTTTCCGATTGGCCCACCATCTTTCTCTTTCCGCTTCATTACTCGCTGCCTTTACTTCGCGAACATTTCGCTTTTGGCAAACATCCAGAATCAAGGCGATTTGTTCATCAATCCCGGCGGCAATCCCGTCGACCTCAATTAACAGGACAGCTTCAATATCCTTCGGATGGCCGACAGGAAATGCGGCCGCCTCTACACCCTCAATAGCTATTTTATCCATCATTTCCAGAGCTGCGGGAACAATCCCGCTGGAGATAATATCGGATACAGCCTGGCTTGCGTCTTGAATATTATCAAAATAGGCCAGCACAGTTTGTTTCGCTTGCGGATTTTTCAACAACCGGACCATTATTTTCGTGACAATCCCCAGGGTTCCTTCCGATCCGGTTAACAGCCCGAGCAAGTCATAACCGGGGGTATCAGGGATGCCATTGCTACCAATTTCAATGATTTCCCCATCAGGCAGTACAACCTCTAATCCTAAAATATGGTTGGTGGTGACACCGTATTTCAAACAATGGGCGCCGCCGGCGTTTTCAGCGACATTTCCGCCAATCGTGCAGGCATACTGACTGGAGGGATCTGGTGCGTAATAGTAGCCTTTATGTGAAATGGAATTCGTTAGTTTCAAATTCACAAACCCAGGTTCCACGACCGCATGACGATTCTCTAAATCTACTTCCAGCAGCCGCTTCATTCTAACCAAACTGATTATGACCTCATTATTTAACGGGATCGCTCCTCCGCTGAGTCCTGTTCCGGCACCTATAGCGAGAAACGGCAGATTGTTGGCCGTACAGTATTTCACAATCTGTGAAACCTCCTCGGTATTCTTTGGAAAAATAACCGCCCTTGGCAGATGCCGTTCAATCGTAAAGCCGTCGCAGTCATAGGCCAGTAAATCTTCTTCTTTATAAAGAATGGCGTTCGGAGTGGAAACAAGTTTGGCGAGATTAACAATGTGAATATCGCTCGTCATTATGTTATTTCGCACCATCACGGTCACCTCTCATCGTATCTTCTTTTTGATAAGCCCAGTCTAACAGTTGGACCGTATGAACAATCTTTTGATTTCGACCGTATTTTTGCACCCCGACTGCCATCTGCAGCATGCAGCCAGGGTTTCCCATCGATATCATTTCGATATTCTCAGGAACATTGGCCATCTTGCTCGCTAATATGGCACCGGCCATCTCCGGATTTGTCAGGTTGTATATACCGGCGCTGCCGCAGCAACGGTCGGCATTTGGCATATGAACCATTTCCACCCCCGGAATATGAAGCAGAAGATCCCGCGGTTCGTCGCGGATGCCCTGTCCATGAGCGAGATGACAGGCATCATGGTAGGTGATGCGGGTATTTAGTTCAGCCTTCGGAATTTCGTAGCCAGTATCATAAAGAAATTTAGAAATATCCTCAACTTTTTCCGCGAACTCCTTTGCTTGTTCTTGCCATTCCGGTTCATCATGAAATAATTCCGGATATTCTTTTAACATGCAGCCACAGCCGGCAGCATTGACGATAACTTTTTCAGAATCCAGAAATGCCTCCATATTTTGCCTTGCCAGTTTCCGGCCCATCTCCCGGTTGCCGGCATGTACGTGAAGGGCCCCACAGCATGTTTGATTTTTTGGAATCACGACGTCATTTCCATTCCGCGTCAACACATTTATTGTTGCTTCGTTAACATCACTAAACATAACATCCATGATACAGCCAGTTAAAATCGCCACTTCCCGCTTTGTTTCCCCCTTAGCCCTAATAACCTTTTCGTGTTTATATTTTTTCCTTACCGGCGTCCTGATCTCCGGCATAGTCGCCTCCATTTCCACCAAATGATCAGGCAAAATGTTAATTAACCCCGTATTTCGGATCACTTTTTGCAGTCCGCTTTTTTGGTAAAATTTCAGCAGGCTTCCGGCCGCATTTAGCCGTTTATGGTGGGGAAAAAGCTTTTCGAGGAAAAATTTATTTGTCACTGCCTTCCAGCCCTTTAAAGGTATGGCCTGTCTAATCTGGCCGCGCGCTTCTTCAATTAAACCGCCTACATCGACGTTTGCTGGACAAGCGGTAGTACAGGCACGGCAATCAAGGCACTGAAACACAGGGTCGGCAAAGGCTTCATTGACTAACAGCTTACCTTCTGCAACGGATTTGATCAAATGAACACGGCCACGCGGTGAGTGCTGTTCCTGTCCCAATTGCTCATAAGTGGGACAGGATTCCAAACATAGACCGCAATGAACACAGTCTGCCCACTTATATTCTTTTGGCGGATCATTCCATAAATAATTCCCCAATCCTCCTGTTGTCCATCCGGTGCTTTGTTCGAGCTCCTTTATGCTCATTTTATATCCCTCCTACAAACCGTCCGTTATTCAGGATTCTTTTAGGATCCACTTTTGCCTTTATACCATCGAATAAGAAAAAATGAGTCGGTTTTTCGCCCCATACTTCCATTTGTTGACGAAGGGCCAATGGCAGATGAGTCACTACTGCATATCCACCCAAATTTTGGGCAACCCCCTGTAAAGTGGAAATAGCTGAGACAACATCATCCTGGGCCCCCGATAGATATACTTTGCATAAGCCGGTCCCAAGTCCCCCATGAGATTCCACGTTCAGATGGTGGGAATCCTGTAAAAGGTGACTATCCTTGATGATCTGCAATACATCCAAATTTTTAACACCCATTTTTAACGCCGCCCTTGTAATCGTTTCAGTATGGCTCTGCCGCCCATTTGGCGCGAGGGTTGCGATTGAATCCCAAAATTTTTCGGCATCATTTTGTTCAAAAATCGAAAGAGCTGCGCTTTCCGGCTTATTTCGTTTTACGAAATCCACTTGATAATGAACCGAGCTTTCAACATCCTCAAAACTGATGGCAAGCGTGTAGGCGGGAATCCCGATTAATTTTTCCGCCAAAGCGGGGTTTATTACTTCCAGTGCAACGGGTTCCAATGTTGAATCGAGGATGTTGATCGTAAATGCCAAGATATTTTCGTGGTTTCCCTCTGGAAAGGATAATAGAATTAAACTTTCGTATTGTTTTAGGGGGCGGAGCTTGAGAGTAATTTCCGAGATGACCCCCAAGGTTCCCATTGAGCCAATATACAATTTATTCATATCATAGCCGGCAACATTCTTTACCGTTTTGCCACCGGAACGGATGATCGTCCCATCGGGGTAAACCATTCGCAGACCAATCACCATATCGCGGGCTGAGCCATATCCAAGCCGTTTCGGGCCGAAATCATTGGCAGCAATGACGCCGCCAATTGTTGCAGCTGCTGGTAATGACGGATCAAGCGGTACCTTTTGCTGATGTTTCGTCAAATAATTTTGCAGGTCCTGATAGATGGTTCCGGCTTTAACTGTTACGATTGTATCGCCGGGGGAATGGTCGATTATTCCGTGGTATTTTTCCAGTGACATTAAAAGATCTGCACTATCCGTTATTCCTCCGTAACCTCTTTTGGTTCCTGCGCCCATGATGTTTACCTTCATTGCTCGCCCATTTGCATATTGAAGAATGCTGGAGATTTCCTGCTCAGTTTTTGGAAAAACAGTAATACGGCCGTTATTTCCCAAGGCGCTGTCAGAAATATGGCTAGACACAATCTGTTCTTTCGGCAAAAGAGAACATAGATCGGTCATCAGTTCTGCTGTTACCATTCCTAATACCCCCCATTTTCAAAACGTTTCTAATCTTCAGACTATATTTTTTAAAAGAAAACGGCAGTACGAGCCTGCCGCTATGATATATAGAGGTTTTATCACATATCTTTATTGTATTAAAGCAACCGATTGAGTGCAAGGCAGAAAATGGAGTAAATTAATCAAGTGTATAATCAACATCTATTAAGTCCCAAGGTGTAATAATGCCAAGCGGTTTTTCCTCTTCGCTGCCGTTTTCCGTTATAATGACGCACTCTAATTTTTGCTTGTTCTTATGGGATTTTTCAAAAATATTTTCTACTTCAAAAATATTCATTTCTTTAGAGATAAAAACAAGCGGACGGTCTTTTTCAAACGTCATGATATCGGAAACATGAATATCGGCTAAATTCACGGTGTTGTTTTTCATATTTTGTGCCATCCATTTTACGATCGAACTGGAGGTTAGTAAGCCGATACATTTCTTATTTTTATAGACTGGAAATTTGGAATAGCCATATGTCTTTATCGCCCCTGTTACCTTTAATACCTTGTCATGAACATCAAAGGAAATCACATTTTTGGTGGCAATGGTTAAAGCCAAATTAGGACGGCTTAAAATATTGGCGATTTTTTCAAAATGATTGACGACTTTGGCGTTCGGTTCGGCAATGTAAAAACCTACCTCCATTTTTTCATGGACAATCGCATTTCTTAATCTTGCATATTGTTCCAAGTCTTTCTTAAATGTTTCAATCACCTGGTATTTTTTGGCCCCCACTTTTACGAGAACGATAAATCTGTCATCATTAATTTTTACAATATCACGTAGTGCATCATGTACTTGATTGTAAGCTACCTCAAACCGCTCTGAAAGCAGCTGTGCTTGATCTTTGACCGTTTTCATTTCTCTCTCCCGCTTATGTATATTCTATCTAAATTATATTATCATTCTTTTATGAAATAAATGAAAACTTATTTTCCCTTACAATATACTAGATTTCCGTTATGGATTAGCGATGATCGAGACCATTTGATCCTCAATCATTTTTCCATTTTCTTCATCGAGTAAATGATTTAATATGATGGAAAAAATCAATTTTTGACCGCTTTTCGCCGTCAAATATCCTGACAATGAGCTGACAGTGGAAAGGGTTCCTGTTTTCGCCTGTACTTTTCCTTGGATGCCTTGTGTCTGCATCCGATTTCTCAATGAACCCCCGGTTAACTTCTCTGCTGAACCGGCAACAGGCAATGAGTATAAATAAACAGGAAACCATTCTTCCTTTTGAACTGCAAATAACAGCTGAGAAATTTGGTTGGCCGAAATGCCCGTTACATGGGAGATTCCCGATCCGTCCCGCAAAACCATTGTGTCCGGGTTTACTCCCCATTTTGTCAACTCCGATTTCAGGACGGATAATCCTTTCTCCCAGGAACCTTCCCCCGCAACCACTTTTCCCATTTCCTTTATAAGTATTTCTGCATGCGTATTATTACTCAGTTTCATAAACGGTACTAGCAGTTTCGATAAGGGCATGGATTGGTGGGTATAAAGCAGCTTCGCGGATTCAGGCACTGCCCCTGTCTTGATTGTTCCCAAAACTTTGATGCCATGCTCTCCTAACGATTGTTTAAACAGACTTAATGTGTATTTTTGCGGTTCCCAAACTCCCACCGTCTCTGTTATTTTTTTGGAGTTTACCGGTATGGTTCCATTGATTATAATGGTGTTTTTGCCATGTTCACGGATCATCTCTATTTTCTTTTTTCCTTGCTGATCAACCGTTAAGGCACGGTTAATGATCTTGACATAGGCAGTTTTGGGAGTAAGTTCCACTGCCGGCCTGTCCCCTTCATGTTCTGCAGGTCTTATCACAACCTTTATCGATCCGGCATCATAGTCCGTTGTCGGTGCGGCGGTTAAAGCCGAAACCTGTGCACCATAATAGGTTGTTTCATCACTCCAGGGAAGATCAAGTGAATAGCGAATATCATCGTACCACGAATCATCGCCAATTATGTCTCCTGTTATTTTTTTTATTCCTCGCTTCTTCATCTCCACAGCCATTTTGTCGAAGTCAGCTTTTAATAACGTGGGGTCGCCTTTCCCCTTCAGATAAAGATTTCCGGCCAATCCTTTCTTTCTCATCCGACCATCGGAGTAGACCTCTGTGGAAAAAGTGTAATCTTCTCCTAGCACATTCAACGCGGCCGCTGCTGTTAACAGCTTCATGTTCGAGGCAGGCGTGAGCCGGGTGTTCCCTTGGTGCTGGTAAAGGATCCTGCCATCAGAAGCTGATCGGATACTGATGCCGGCGATTGCTCCTTGCAGTTCTGCTTCAGTCTGAACCAGCTGATTAAGCTGTTGAATCCATGTCTCCCCCGTTCCTTTTGCCATTACCATAGAGGGGGCGGTGGTTGTAACAATTCCTCCGATGAAAATCAATACAATGATCATCATTAAGTACTTACTTTTTGTTAGCAAGTGTGATTTCACTTCCTTATCCAATAATACACCCAATCTAAATAACGCAGTTCAGATTAGAAAAGGACCTGCTTAACAGGCCCTGGTAAAACTCATTCTTCCTCATACCAATACTTTTTGAACCGGGCGTGATAGCAGGCGTCGCAGGTCGGAAATGGATGATCCCACGGAAGTTTTTTACCACAATTTTTACACCGTTTAATAAACTTTTTGATATCTGTTTTTAACCGATCCTGAACTTTATCGCTGATCCCCTCACGCACACGCTCCCAATAAATGGCCTCTGTGCGCTCCCCTAATCGATACAAAAATAACAAATGAAGACCGACTGCTTTATAACTTAATTCCAGTTCCTCAAGGCTGCCTTCCTTAATGATCGGCTCTGGGAGATCAGCATTACGAATAATCGCATACATTGTCTCTTCCCATTGCCGTGTTAAGGCCCCATCATTTTTGGAAAATGGCAAATGTAAAAAGCCGTATAAATCCATTAACGGCAGTCTGGCTTCAATTTCTGTCCCGGCAATCCTTTGATATAATGATCGTTCCTCAGCCAGAGAAGCCTTCTTCGTTCCTTTGGGACTTTCAAACTTCTCCCACAACGCAAAAAAAGTACCAAGATCATGATAATAGCGTTGGAATCGTTCAAACACGGAATTGGTAGGGGCAATCGCAAATGTTTGAACCGGACGATCTTCCTGCATCAGCAGGTCACGCATCTTTTTAATATCACTGGTAAAGGCAACCCTGCCGACATCATAGATCCCTTTTCGACCAGCACGGCCGGCAATTTGCTTCACCTCTTGAGAAGTTAGCAGCCTTCTTCTGGTACCGTCAAATTTTTCATTTTCTAAAAATACAATCCGGCGGATTGGCAGGTTTAATCCCATGCCTATCGCATCTGTAGCGACTATTACCTTTGTTTTTCCTTCATTAAACTGGAAGATTTGCTTTTTCCTTGTCTCCGGCGGCATGCTGCCGTATATCACACTAACTGTATGTCCGTCATTTTGCAGTCTCGAAGCCATCTCGAGAACGCGCCTTCTGGAAAAACAAATCAGAGCATCCCCTTTTTTAATCCGTTTAATATCGAATTTCTTCGACTCTACTTCAAGCGGGGTATCACGAGTATATTCATGGATTTTAACCTCGCCATCCCCCAATAGTTGAAGCAGCATCTCCTTGGAATTTCGGCTCCCGATTATATGTACTTCCTCGGCATTGGCTTTGGTAATCGCCTTATACCAGGAAAAGCCGCGGTCTTTATCGGTGATCATCTGTGCCTCATCGATGACAACCACTTGATAAGATTCCTTTTCGTGGAACATTTCGACCGTACAGGAAATATGACTGGCATTGGGAATAATTTTTTCCTCTTCCCCGGTTTTCAAGGAACACGGTGTCCCATCGGCATTCAATTTATCAAACACTTCGAGGGCTAATAGTCTTAAAGGTGCCAGATACAAACCACTGTCGGCCTGTTTCATTTTTTCTAGGGCTTGATGGGTTTTACCCGTATTGGTTTCGCCAATATGGAGGACATAGCGGACATTTCGCTTTGTGGACGGAGCATATTCTTCACCAAAGATTTCCTGCATGATGCGGCGCTCTTCTTCTTGTTTACGCTGAATTTCCGCTTGTTCTTGAAGATAACGCCTTTTTCGCTCTTCGAGATCTTTTTCTAAGATCTCCTGATGAATCTTTTCATCAAAAGGAATTTCCACAAGCTTCAGCAAATCCGATACGTATTCAGCCTGAATATCTTCGAGAAACATACCAACCATATCATAAAGTAAATCCTCGATGCTTTCTTTCACAAATGAGACCGATAAAGGTACATCGAACAGTTGAAAAAATCGATCCTTGAATTTGCCAGGGAGGTCAATTAGTACCTTTTCAGGAATCAATTCTGACAGGAAATCAGATATCAGGCTTTCATAAAGATAAAAGTATGTTTCATATTCAAAGTAACTTCTGCCCCAACCAAGCGTTTTTTGGATATCTCCGGTCAGTTCATCAAAAAATTCAGCAATGGTTTTATAAGCAGATGGATTAAATAACCCCTCTTCTTTTAGTTCTTCTTCCAAGGCAAAGGGGTCCACGGCTTTGAATCTGACATTATTCACAAAGTCAGCTGCCAACTGTTTGGCCACAAAATAACGGACATGCAAATAAAGAAGCTGATATTTCTCCTCGATCATGATGTTTGCCGCACGATCAATTTCTGCTTCAAACTCTAACTTCGCTTCCTTCAATTGTTTCTCTTGCTGTCTTTTTATGTACTGCTGTTTGGCCAATTCGAAACGTTCTGGCCATTTTTCTTCCTGTTTCTCGAAGCTTTCCATTACCCAGGCAAGCGTATCAAAGGGCTGATAGTGCCGCATCTCATCGCGGAACAGTTTATTAATTAACTTGCGGTCGCCCCCCTGCACCTCAAACCCTTTTTCAGCTAAAAATTGCTTCTTTTCATTTTTCGGAACGTCATTGGTTGATTTATTCAACCAAACATTGATCCAAATTTGTTCAAGATAATGGCTGCGATCACTGAGATATTGTGCAAATGAAGGCAGTACCACCTTCGTTTCCAAATAATGATCAATATCCTGATACACTTTCATCTTTGTCTGTTCAATAGCTTGAGGGTAAATACTATTCAGTTTACTCATTTTATTCCCTCCTTTCTATTGCAACTTCATTATAACATGAAATTCAGGATGGAACAAATGTTCCTGTTAAATATTATGAAGCTCACAATATTGATCAACTATATCCTCTATTTTATCCATCTCAGGAAACTTTCCAGAAAATTGAAACTTAATTTCTTCGATAAATTCCTCTTTATTGTACACATGGATAGCCCCATTTTGTTGAATAACACTAAATTCCGGTACAAAGCGATAACCGCCACGTTCAATAGCTCCCATTTTCCATTCTCCTTTTGCATTTTTCTTAGTATAAGCATAATTTTAGAGGCTAAACCTAGTTTGTTAACGATAATGACTCCATTTCACCAGTGAATACAGGTATGGGAGTGTAAAACAAAAACCTTTCCCCAGCCGTTTGGAGAAAGGCATGAATGCTATGCTATGACGTTGTTGTTTAACCAAACCATCTAATAACCGTGGCAGCCCACGTATAACCTGTGCCTGCACTGACTGCAACAGCTACATCGCCCTCGCTCAATTTTCCTTTTTCTTGGGCAAAATGCAGACCAATACAAGGATCAAGGGCTGACATATGTCCATGATGATCCAAATAAATTGCTTGTTCTTCTGTTAAATCTAAGCCTTCCAATAACTGCTTGAAGATGGAGCGTTTAGTGTGCAACGGCAGCAGCATGTCAATATCCCTTTCTCCTAAACCACTTTTTTCCAGGGACAGCCGGATAACTTTGTGAAAATTAGGAATAGAAACCGGATCAAGTCGTTCCTTCATTCTTATGGGATTGGGAACATCAATATAATGGAGCCGGTTTTTGACAGTTTCTTGGCTGGGGAAATGCATCGAGCCACCGGCGGGAACCCGGACATCATCATGAAAAGACCCATCTGTTATAATAGCGCTTTCTAAAATTTCACTCCTAGTTGCGTCCCGCTTCACTAATGCTGCTGTTCCCCCATCGGCAAAATTAAACATAAATCTGGCTCGCCCGTTTTGATAATCAAGGATCTGAGACTCTTTACAACCTCCTACAAGCAAAATGTTATTAAGGGAAGCGTCAGATTGCAGCATATCTTTAGCAACCTTTAAGGCAATCGGAAAACAGGAACTGACATTCATAATTTCAAAGGCATAAGCATTTTTCGTTCCCAACTCATAGCAAATTTTGGGGGCACATGACCAAACATAATAGTCCTTATGGGGACTGCCGAAATAAATCACCACATCGATCATTAATGGATCAATTTTCGTTAATATTTGTTTTCCTGCGGCAATTGCCAGATCGGAAGCATGCATCGAATAACTCGCAACATGTTTTTGATATAAACCGAATTTATCAATTAATACACGTTCTGGTATACCTGATTTTTCCGCTAAAGATGCGGCAGTTTCAATGTCTTTCGGAAAAAAGACACTTGTCTCCTCAATTCCAATTTTTGTCGTCAAACCAGTTCTCCCTCCTTATGTACAAGCTTTGTGGCTGCTTAGGCCATTATTGTTTTACCTGCTCTCTCACTAATACCAGTTGGCTTTTTTGGATTTTACCAGTGGCATTTTTAGGCAATTCATCAATAAAATATATTTCCTTGGGCACCTTATATTTGGCCAGGTATTGCCTGCAATATTCCTGAACTTCCTCTGCTGTCATCGTAGCACCTTCCTTTTTAGCAATAAATGCTATTGGTACCTCGCCCCATTTAATATCCGGTACACCCAACACACCCACCTCCAGTACATCAGGAAGTTGATTAATGACTTGCTCCACTTCAAGTGGATAAATGTTTTCCCCTCCTGATATAATCATTTCTTTTTTTCGGCCAATAATATAAACAAATCCTTCCTCATCTACCTTAGCCAAGTCTCCAGTGTGAAACCAGCCATTTTGAATTGCTTCATTTGTTGCCTCCGGTCTGTTCCAATATTTCGTCATAACATTTGGCCCACGGACGATTAAGTGGCCCACTTCACCAGACTTTACCTCATGGCCCTCTCCATCAACAAGCTTAAATTCGCAGAATTGTACCGGTTTTCCGACTGAACCTATTTTTCTCAGTGCATCTTCCCTGCTTAACAAAAATACGGAAGGCGATGTTTCCGTCATCCCAAATCCTTGGCCCAATATATAGCCCTTATCCTTGAACGCATGAATCAATTCATGGGGGCAGGGTGCACCACCGCTATAAAACCAACGGACGGAACGAAAATTTGCTTTGTGGAAGGCTTGACAATGGTAGATTGCTTGATGAATAGAGGGTACCCCCATTACGACCGTCACTTGATATTTTTCAATCATTTCAATCGCTTTATCGGGGTCAAATTTACCCGGTATAATAATCGTTCCCCCTACAAAAAGTGTTGGCAAGGCAAATAAACCAATCCCGCCTATATGAAAAAGCGGCAATAAAACAATGGAACGATCCATCGAAGTCAAATCAATGGCGAGGACGTTATTAATAGCATTCCAATACATATTGTTTTGAGTCAAGACCGCCCCTTTAGGCTTCCCAGTTGTCCCAGAAGTATAGCAAATAATGTATGGAGCATTTTCATTGATTGAATCTTCCCAAGGCAGATCCTCTGAAATGGTGATCTGATTTAACAGATCGATAGGAACCAGTTCTATCCCGGTCTCCTGTTGGATACTTTGAGCCATCTCGGCAAAGGTATCTTCCCTCACTAGAATGGTTGCTCCGCTATCCTTTATTTGAAAAAGCAATTCGTTCACATTTAACCGAATATTTAAAGGAACAGCGACGCATTGAAGTTTTGCAATCGAAAACAATAATACAACATACTCAAGTCTGTTTTGCGACAGGATGGCAATTCTGTCTCCCTTTTTCACCCTCCAGTTATTTTTTAGGATTGCAGCCATACCACGTATTTTTTCATCCAACTCTTTATACGTCAGCTGTTCAGTTTCTGTCATAACAGCGATGCGGTTCGGATTGGTCATTGCCCGTTTTTCAATCCAATAAGCCATGCCCTGCATGCAAATCCCCCTCATTGATCATTTTTGATACCATTGAAAATTAATCCCATCGCTGCATTAAAAACTTGTTCCGGTACATCTTGGCCTTCCCAAAAAACCCAACGCATCCCCAAGAACTGCCCGATTGACATCAAACAATAAGCAACTGTTTCTAAATGGGTATTCCTAAATTCCCCATCTTCAACCCCCTGAGACAAGCTTTTGAGAAATCCAGATGCCAGTTTTGCGTAGTACCAACGATATAATTCCTGATCCACAACAACCGACTGTTGGACAATGCTATATAATTCAGGATGTTGTTTTACCCAATTAAAAAAGGCTTGAAAACCCTTCCTTTGTGCCTCTTCATGAGTGGAGGCGTCTTTCATTTCCTCTTTAATTGCCATTCTCAATTGGCGGCTGTATTGTTGAATGAGGGCATCAAATATTTCCTTTTTTGATTGGAAATAATTATAAAATGTTCCTTGTCCAACCCCAGCTTCTTGCGTAATATTCACCACGGACGCTTCAAAATATCCCTTTTTTCCAAAGACCTTTTCCGCTGCATTCAGTAGTTTCTCTCTAGTTGCCATTGCTTTTCTCGTCAAGTTAGTCGTTTCATCCAATAAACTTTCTGACAAGTGAATCACCTCTCAGTTTTTATTTTATTCAGTTAATTTAAAGTTGTCAACATAATATTTTGAATATTTTTTCTCTTAATTGAATTGATTTCGATGAAAAAACGGCACCCATTACGGCGCCGTTAACAATATCAACTATGCTGTTGTATAAACTTCTTCATGCTTTAATTCATGGCGGATTGTTGCTTGAGCTGCTGCAAGTCGTGCCAATGGGACACGATATGGCGAACAGCTGACATAATCTAAGCCCGCTCTGTAGCAAAAATCAATGGAACTCTTTTCTCCCCCATGCTCACCGCAAATACCAGTTTTTAACGATGGTTTTGTCTTGCGGCCAAGCTTAACGCCCATTTCCACCAACTTGCCCACACCTTCCTGATCAAGGACCGCAAATGGATTTTCCGGTAGAACTTTGTTTTCAATATAGGCTTGCAGGAATTTTCCTTCAGCGTCATCACGGCTGTAGCCGAATGTTGTTTGGGTCAAATCATTCGTGCCAAAAGAGAAGAAATCAGCTTCCTCAGCAATTTTGTCTGCCGTTAGGGCTGCGCGAGGTATTTCAATCATCGTGCCAATCGTGTACTCAAATTGCTTGCCTGTTTCTTCTTGTACCTTGGCTGCGGCATCTATCACAAGTTGTCGCATTTGTTTTAATTCATTAACGTGGCCAACAAGCGGGATCATGATTTCCGGCTTTACCGCCATGCCCTTTTCCGCTAAGGCGGCAGCTGCGTAAAAAATAGCTTTTGCCTGCATTTCGTAGATTTCTGGATAAATCATTCCTAAGCGGCAGCCGCGATGACCAAGCATTGGATTAAATTCATCCAATTGCCGAACTTTTTTCAGCAATTGCTCTTTTTGTTTTAATTCGTCTGATTGCGGTTCAAGGATTTGCAGTTTGGTAACCTCAACTAATAATTCCTCCTTATCCGGTAAGAATTCATGCAATGGCGGGTCAAGCAGACGAATTGTGACCGGGTATCCCTGCATCGCCTCAAAAATCCCTTCAAAATCACCTTGCTGCATTGGCAGCAGCTGCTCTAAAGCTTCCATTCGCTCATTAAAGTTTTCTGCGAGGATCATTTTTTGAACAATTGGGATTCGCTTAATATCCATAAACATATGCTCCGTGCGGCATAGGCCAATTCCGCCTGCACCAAATTCAAACGATTTTTTGGCATCCTCCGGGGTATCGGCATTGGCACGGACACCAAATTTTCGTTCTTCATCCGCCCAGGTTAGCAACTGTTGGAACTCCTCAGATAGCTCCGGATCAATCATCGGAATTTCCCCAAGCATAATCTCACCGGTGGAGCCATCAATCGTAATGACATCGCCATGACGAACAACAGTATCGCCAACTGTAAAAAACTTCCCTTTCATATCAATCTTTAATGCTTCACAACCGCAAATGCAAGCCTTGCCCATACCGCGGGCTACGACAGCGGCATGGCTTGTCATGCCGCCCCGGCTTGTTAAAATCGCCTGTGAGGCCACCATCCCGTGGATATCATCCGGAGTTGTTTCCGGTGACACAAGAATCACCTTTCTCCCTTCATTTCCCAATTGTTCTGCCTCATCGGCATTAAAGACCACTTGCCCCGTTGCTGCTCCAGGAGATGCAGGCAGACCCTTTGCTAAAATCGTTTTCGGTACCGAATCGTCAATTCGCCGATGCAGCAGTTGATTCAGTTGATCCGGGTCAACACGGAGCAATGCGGTCTTTTTATCAATGATCCCTTCTTTTTCCATGTCAACCGCAATTCGGATAGCTGCTTGTGCGGTCCGCTTACCATTTCGAGTCTGTAATATGAAAAGCTTGCCGCGCTCAACAGTAAACTCAATATCCTGCATTTCTTGGTAATGCTGCTCAAGACGGTGACAAGTATCGGCAAATTGCTGGTACACCCCTGGCATTTCCTCTTTTAAAGTGGCAATCGGCTGCGGTGTACGGATTCCGGCAACAACGTCTTCCCCTTGAGCATTGATTAAATACTCCCCGTAAAGGACCGGTTCCCCAGTGGAAGGATTTCTTGTAAAAGCAACGCCGGTGCCGGAATCGTCTCCCATATTCCCGAATACCATACTTTGAACGTTTACAGCCGTACCTAAATGATCGGGGATTTTATTCAAGCGGCGGTAAACAATCGCACGCTGATTATTCCAAGAATTAAATACTGCATTTATGGCTAAAAATAGCTGTTCCTTTGGATCCTGCGGGAAATCTTTTCTCGTGTGCTTTTTGACTATTTCTTTGTAGCCGGCAATAATTTCTTGCCAGTCCTCCGCAGTCATTTCTGGGTCAACGGAGTAGCCCTTTTGTTCACGTGTATCTTCTAATAATTGTTCAAAGAAAAACGTATCAATTTCGAGTACCACATTGCTAAACATTTGGATAAATCGGCGGTAGGAATCATAGGCAAATCGTGGATTATTTGTTAACTTTGCCACTCCGACAACCGTTTCATCATTCATCCCGAGATTCAAAATCGTATCCATCATGCCAGGCATAGAAAAAACGGAGCCTGAACGAACAGAAACTAGCAAAGGATTTTGCGGATCACCCAATTTTTTACCCATTTTTTCTTCCAAAACAGTGAGTGCTTCAATGGTTTGTTTTTCTACCAGATTAGGAATGGTTTTACCAGATTCATAGTATGCGTTACAGGCCTGGGTTGTAATTGTAAAACCGAAAGGAACCGGCAGCCCGATTCTTGTCATTTCCGCCAGATTGGCCCCTTTTCCGCCTAGCAAATCCCGCATATTTCCATTACCTTCGTGAAACAAATAAACAAATTTCTCCATGATTAAGAGCTCCTCTCTTTTTTCAACACATCTAAGATTAAACCGGCCGTTTCTTCTACTGCTTTATTGGAAACATTGATAATCGGACAGCCAACCCGCTTCATAATTTTTTCAGCATAATCCAATTCATCAAGAATCCGTTGAAAGCTTGCATAATTGGCCCGTGAAGCTAACCCTAATGCTTTAAGTCGTTCTTTGCGAATTTCATTTAACTTATCCGGTGAAATGATTAAACCGATACAATTTTTTCTTGGTATTTGAAATAATTCTTCTGGTGGCGGTACCTCGGGTACAAGCGGAACATTTGCCACTTTATAGCGCTTATGTGCCAGGTACATCGACAATGGTGTTTTAGATGTCCGTGAAACGCCGATTAAAACAATATCGGCTTTTAATATTCCTCTCGGATCCCGACCATCATCATATTTAACCGCAAATTCAATCGCTTCAATTTTTCGGAAATATTCCTCGTCTAATTGCCGCATCAGGCCAGGCTGATGATGCGGTTCCTGGTTAAACTTGACAGTAAATGCATTCATTAAAGGGCTGAGTAAATCAACCGCAACGATCCCCTCTTCGACTGCTCTTTTATCCAAATATTCTTTTAAGTCCGGTATTACGATTGTGTAAGCAATTAGAGAATTCCCTCTTTTTGCTAACAAAATAACATCCTCTATATCCTCAATGTCATCTACATAAGAATTTCGGCGAATCTCGACATGACCGCCGTTAAACTGTGTTGCCACTGCTTTGACAACAAGCTCGGCCGTTTCACCAACCGAGTCTGATATCACATAAACAACTTGCTTCGTTTCCAAAATGGCAGCAACTCCCCTTTAGTCTACTTTTTCTTCCATTAATTCCAGATAAGCACGGGTTATGGTTGTTTTGGTAATCCGTCCTACTAATAAATATGTATTACTCTGTTTGTCCACTTCCTTCACAACCGGTAATGAATCAACATGATAATTAATCATTTTTTTGGCTGCCTCGTATAAGGTTTCTTCAGGAAAAATAGTAATAATATTCGGCATCCGCGTCATAATGACACTTACTGGTAGTTCTTGCAGATTTTGATTTCCAATTGCTGCCCTTAATAAATCTTTCCGTGATACAACTCCAGCTAAATGACCCTCTAAATCGACTGCATAAAGTGTTCCGACATCTTCTAAAAATAACTGGACAATGGCGTCGTATACAGAGGTTGATTTTTCAACAACAATCGGGTGTGCTTTAAAATTCGTCACCTTTTGGTGAAGATATTTTTCCGCCTGCCGTTTTACGGCAAACTGTTCATTATAAAAGTAACCTACTCGGGGTCTTGCATCTAAATTTCCTGACATCGTTAAGATTGCCAAATCTGGTCTTAAGGCTGCTCTCGATACGGAAAGTCTCTCTGCAATTTCTTTTCCGGTGATGGGTCCATTTTTTTTTACAATTTGCAGGATTTCATCCTGACGCTTCGTTAGTTTAATTATGACCACCCCCTTAAGCACAATAATGATGTTACAATTAAGTTAGCTAAAACAAATATGCTATACTTTTTTTATATATAGTATATTATATTTAGCAATGTTCTGGAACAAAAACTTTGACAATATCGCAAACAATTTATCTTTGATTTACAGAAAAAATCCCGCCATGATCATTTGGCGGGATTACTTTGCTCAGTCAACGTACCCCCACTGAGAACCTTACGGTTCCTGTTTCAGTGGGGGCTTGAGTTAGCCACTCAGGTCTTTTCGTCTGAGACGAGTGACGCTCTGAGTGGCAAGCACTGTTCAGCACTCCCCAAAGCACTGTTTTTGGTCGGTACTGGCGACGAACGATCGTTTTCCCACTTGCACCACCCTTCCGAAAAAGAGCCATACAAGCCCCGACAAAAAGTCGAGTACACATGGATGGTTGACGCACCCACTAAGCTATGCGCAAAGCAACAGCCTTACGTTTTTGCACCTCTAATTTGATTGGAGTGTTCACTTGGAGATATCCACCCATTTCTACAACTTCAGATTTTCTCAAAATATTCAATGCGCCATTAATGTCAGCGTGAATACATTGTCCTGTTTTACTTCGATATAATCCACGATGGATTCGTTTGCCGCTGAAGGAGTAATTGGATGGGTCATTTTTTGACCAAACAGGGATCATATCTTTGTCTAGGAAACTAGCCTTTGATGTGTAACTTTCCTCCTGCTTCACAAAACGAATACCCTCTTTCAAACATTTGTTTTCGATGGCTGAAATCAGTTTATGGAAGGGAATTTGAACAAATTTCTGATTGTTCTTTTTACCCATATCAGACTCTTGTTTCCATCCGGCATTATAGCCGACAACTATCGTATCAATGTTGAATTCGCTTACTTTTTTGAACAGTAAACCTACAGCTTGCGAGATATAACCGTTGATTTGGTTTTCACGCTTTTTCCAAAGCTTTGCGATAGAGTTCGTGACGATCCTTTTTGAAATCCCGTTGTTGATATTTTTCTGTTGCAGATAGCTAATCGTTTTGTTGAAGTATTGGTTGATGGATTTTAGTTTTTTGCCATCTATTAAGAAGGTATCCCCTTTATTTGTTGCACAACTCAGCAATCGGTCTACACCTAAATCGCAACTCAAAGCATTCGTTGTGGTCGCCCGCTGCTTCTTCATTTGAGAGATTTGCATTTCATAAGTGTAATGCACCTCAAAGAACCGACCTTTTTGTTTGGGTACAATTTCAATGTAGGCTATTTTTTTATTTAACAAGTTTTTAGGCATTCGGATTTTGATAGAACCAAACCGTTTTCTAAATTCAACATTCATTGGAATCATCCAGTATCCATCGTTATCAACTTTCGGAACTTGATAGATTTCGATGATTCGTTTTTCAGTAGAACGAGAATACTTTGGAAACTTAGGACGACCAGTGAATTTTTCTGGGCTTTTCTTCCACTGTTCTAATGCTTTAAAAAAGCTCTTTACATCAGAAAACAATGCTCGGCGAATGGCTTGAGCAGAGTTTGATTGAACGCCCCAATAATTAACATCTGCCTTCATGGCAGCGTCAACTTCTTTTACAGTAGCCATCTTGCCCTTGCTCAAGAGGCTTTGTTTAATCGTATACAATCCAACATTTCGCAATGCCTTTGAGCTGTGTGCCATATGTTGAAGTAGACGAAATTCTTTAGCTGTAAGGATACTACGTCCGATATTCTGTTTTTGAGTGAAACGTTGAATGTTTTCGGTTTTCTTTTGTTTACGCAATACTTTAACTGCCTTTTTCCTGGTCATTTTGTTCACCACCTTTCTAGAGAGTTCACACTGAATTAAACAAACATCTGTTCTATGAGTAGTGGGATCACGATGCAAACCAAACAAAAGATTTCAGCCTATTGGCTGACAGCAATTCATCACCACCTGAATTGTTAGGCTTGTGCCCGTAACACAAATCAGATGGAGTCTTCTTGCCGAAAGGAATAAAAAAACGTTTTCCTCATAATAGAGGAAAACGTCATTTATTTAAATAATCTTTTGTCTTTAGTTTTAAAATGAAACCACATACGTGTCAATAAATATAGCTTATAAAATGTTTTTAAGTAGCGGCGGAGGGGATCGAACCCCCGACCTTACGGGTATGAACCGTACGCTCTAGCCAGCTGAGCTACACCGCCATAATTCAATTCCAATGGTGGAGCCTAGCGGGATTGAACCGCTGACCTCCTGCATGCGAAGCAGGCGCTCTCCCATCTGAGCTAAGACCCCAAATGGTCGGGAAAACAGGATTTGAACCTGCGACCCCCACGTCCCGAACGTGGTGCTCTACCAAGCTGAGCTATTTCCCGATGTAATAGGAATCCATAATAGTAAGAGAAACAATAATCCATACGATCAACAATATTTGCATATGGATAAGCGGAAGACGGGATTCGAACCCGCGACCCCCACCTTGGCAAGGTGGTGTTCTACCACTGAACTACTTCCGCAATTTAAACCTTGATGCGGGTGAAGGGACTTGAACCCATACGGTATTACTACCACTAGAACCTGAATCTAGCGCGTCTGCCGATTCCGCCACACCCGCATATTTAAATAATTGTAAAGTCAATCATATAATATAGATGCTTAATATAGAGGTTTCATTCCCTCAAAACTAGATAATACAGAAGAAGTTATAAGAACGAGTTTCGCTTATATTAATTGTCCAGCTCCAGCGTCCAGCAACTAGTGTCTTTCGGTCTTTTCCCTACGATAAGTCAACATCGAATCGTTTCACTCTTCGTGTTTCCTTTATCTCAGTCAAAGCCCTCCAAGCCATACGTTGCTAAGCGGACGCTTCCGCTTTTCGAATTTGGTTAAGTCCTCGATCGATTAGTATCAGTCAGCTCCACGTGTCACCACGCTTCCACCTCTGACCTATCAACCTGATCATCTTTCAGGGATCTTACTAGCTTAAAGCTATGGGAAATCTCATCTCGAGGGGGGCTTCATGCTTAGATGCTTTCAGCACTTATCCCGTCCGCACATAGCTACCCAGCGATGCCTTTGGCAAGACAACTGGTACACCAGCGGTGCGTCCATCCCGGTCCTCTCGTACTAAGGACAGCTCCTCTCAAATTTCCTGCGCCCACGACGGATAGGGACCGAACTGTCTCACGACGTTCTGAACCCAGCTCGCGTACCGCTTTAATGGGCGAACAGCCCAACCCTTGGGACCGACTACAGCCCCAGGATGCGATGAGCCGACATCGAGGTGCCAAACCTCCCCGTCGATGTGGACTCTTGGGGGAGATAAGCCTGTTATCCCCAGGGTAGCTTTTATCCGTTGAGCGATGGCCCTTCCATGCGGAACCACCGGATCACTAAGCCCGACTTTCGTCCCTGCTCGACTTGTAGGTCTCGCAGTCAAGCTCCCTTGTGCCTTTACACTCTGCGAATGATTTCCAACCATTCTGAGGGAACCTTTGGGCGCCTCCGTTACACTTTGGGAGGCGACCGCCCCAGTCAAACTGCCCACCTGACACTGTCTCCCACCCCGATCAGGGGTGCGGGTTAGAATTTCAATACAGCCAGGGTAGTATCCCACCGACGCCTCCACCGAAGCTAGCGCTCCGGTTTCTCAGGCTCCTACCTATCCTGTACAAGCTGTACCAAAATTCAATATCAGGCTACAGTAAAGCTCCATGGGGTCTTTCCGTCCTGTCGCGGGTAACCTGCATCTTCACAGGTACTATAATTTCACCGAGTCTCTCGTTGAGACAGTACCCAGATCGTTACGCCTTTCGTGCGGGTCAGAACTTACCTGACAAGGAATTTCGCTACCTTAGGACCGTTATAGTTACGGCCGCCGTTTACTGGGGCTTCGATTCAGAGCTTCGCGTGAGCTAACCCCTCCTCTTAACCTTCCAGCACCGGGCAGGCGTCAGCCCCTATACTTCGCCTTGCGGCTTCGCAGAGACCTGTGTTTTTGCTAAACAGTCGCCTGGGCCTATTCACTGCGGCTTCTCAGGGCTTTGACACCCTAAAAAGCACCCCTTCTCCCGAAGTTACGGGGTCATTTTGCCGAGTTCCTTAACGAGAGTTCTCTCGCTCACCTTAGGATTCTCTCCTCGCCTACCTGTGTCGGTTTGCGGTACGGGCACCTTGAATCTCGCTAGAGGCTTTTCTTGGCAGTGTGGAATCAGGAACTTCGGTACTGTATTTCCCTCGCCGTCACAGCTCAGCCTCACGGTGAACGGATTTTCCTATTCACCAGCCTAACTGCTTGGACGCGCATGACCAGCAGCGCGCTTACCCTATCCTCCTGCGTCCCCCCATCACTCAAACGATTCAGAGGTGGTACAGGAATATCAACCTGTTGTCCATCGCCTACGCCTTTCGGCCTCGGCTTAGGTCCCGACTAACCCTGAGCGGACGAGCCTTCCTCAGGAAACCTTAGGCATTCGGTGGATGAGATTCTCGCTCATCTTTCGCTACTCATACCGGCATTCTCACTTCTAAGCGCTCCACCAGTCCTTCCGGTCCAGCTTCAACGCCCTTAGAACGCTCTCCTACCACGGACACCAGCGGTGTCCATCCACAGCTTCGGTGATACGTTTAGCCCCGGTACATTTTCGGCGCAGAGTCACTCGACCAGTGAGCTATTACGCACTCTTTAAATGGTGGCTGCTTCTAAGCCAACATCCTGGTTGTCTAAGCAACTCCACATCCTTTTCCACTTAACGTATACTTTGGGACCTTAGCTGGTGGTCTGGGCTGTTTCCCTTTTGACTACGGATCTTATCACTCGCAGTCTGACTCCCACGGGTAAGTCTTTGGCATTCGGAGTTTGTCTGAATTCGGTAACCCGATGAGGGCCCCTAGTCCAAACAGTGCTCTACCTCCAAGACTCCAAGCCGTGAGGCTAGCCCTAAAGCTATTTCGGAGAGAACCAGCTATCTCCAAGTTCGATTGGAATTTCTCCGCTACCCACACCTCATCCCCGCACTTTTCAACGTGCGTGGGTTCGGGCCTCCAGTAGGTGTTACCCTACCTTCACCCTGGACATGGGTAGATCACCTGGTTTCGGGTCTACAACTACATACTAAAGATCGCCCTACTTAAGACTCGCTTTCGCTGCGGCTCCGTCTCTTCAACTTAACCTTGCATGCAATCGTAACTCGCCGGTTCATTCTACAAAAGGCACGCCATTACCCATGAATGGGCTTTGACTACTTGTAGGCACACGGTTTCAGGTTCTCTTTCACTCCCCTCCCGGGGTGCTTTTCACCTTTCCCTCACGGTACTGGTTCACTATCGGTCACTAGGGAGTATTTAGCCTTGGGAGATGGTCCTCCCAGCTTCCGACCGGATTTCACGTGTCCGGCCGTACTCAGGATCCACTCAGGAGGGAACGAAGTTTCAACTACAGGGCTTTTACCTTCTCTTGCGGACCTTTCCAGATCGCTTCGTCTACTTCGTTCCTTTGTAACTCCATGTTGAGTGTCCTACAACCCCGAAAGGCAAGCCTTTCGGTTTGGGCTGTTCCCGTTTCGCTCGCCGCTACTTAGGGAATCGCGTTTGCTTTCTCTTCCTCCGGGTACTTAGATGTTTCAGTTCCCCGGGTCTGCCTTCCTTACCCTATGAATTCAGGTAAGGATCCTGCTCCATTACGAGCAGGGGGTTCCCCCATTCGGAAATCTCCGGATCAACGCTTACTTACAGCTCCCCGAAGCATATCGGTGTTAGTCCCGTCCTTCATCGGCTCCTAGTGCCAAGGCATTCACCGTGCGCCCTTTCTAACTTAACCTCTGACAAATGATCAGCGTCGAATCTCTGCGTCAGTTTCATTCACTCAGATCCTCACGTGCCCTTAAGCACGCTCCGGTCTTCGCTCACTTGCTTCCTTGACCTTCTCGCTGCTAATTTGCCATTACCTAAAAGGTTTAAAACCATAAATGAGCGATACTCGGTTCTTACTTGGTTACTTCTTCATACGATTATCTAGTTTTCAAGGAACGAGGCGACTTCCACGAATCAACTTCATGAAAAATCTCCTTAGTTTTGCTTCATGCTGCCTTGCGACGAGCTGAGCATAATCTTCTACGAATATGCGTCGGCGCAGGAGCACATTACTTCATTGAGAGATTCATTCTCTCAAAACTAAACAACAAAAACGTCAAACTTTTTATCCTTAGAAAGGAGGTGATCCAGCCGCACCTTCCGATACGGCTACCTTGTTACGACTTCACCCCAATCATCTGTCCCACCTTAGGCGGCTGGCTCCTTGCGGTTACCCCACCGACTTCGGGTGTTACAAACTCTCGTGGTGTGACGGGCGGTGTGTACAAGGCCCGGGAACGTATTCACCGCGGCATGCTGATCCGCGATTACTAGCGATTCCGGCTTCATGCAGGCGAGTTGCAGCCTGCAATCCGAACTGAGAATGGTTTTATGGGATTGGCTTAGCCTCGCGGCTTCGCTGCCCTTTGTACCATCCATTGTAGCACGTGTGTAGCCCAGGTCATAAGGGGCATGATGATTTGACGTCATCCCCACCTTCCTCCGGTTTGTCACCGGCAGTCACCTTAGAGTGCCCAACTGAATGCTGGCAACTAAGATCAAGGGTTGCGCTCGTTGCGGGACTTAACCCAACATCTCACGACACGAGCTGACGACAACCATGCACCACCTGTCACTCTGTCCCCCGAAGGGGAACGTCCTATCTCTAGGAGTGTCAGAGGATGTCAAGACCTGGTAAGGTTCTTCGCGTTGCTTCGAATTAAACCACATGCTCCACCGCTTGTGCGGGCCCCCGTCAATTCCTTTGAGTTTCAGCCTTGCGGCCGTACTCCCCAGGCGGAGTGCTTAATGCGTTAGCTGCAGCACTAAAGGGCGGAAACCCTCTAACACTTAGCACTCATCGTTTACGGCGTGGACTACCAGGGTATCTAATCCTGTTTGCTCCCCACGCTTTCGCGCCTCAGCGTCAGTTACAGACCAGAAAGCCGCCTTCGCCACTGGTGTTCCTCCACATCTCTACGCATTTCACCGCTACACGTGGAATTCCGCTTTCCTCTTCTGCACTCAAGTCCCCCAGTTTCCAATGACCCTCCACGGTTGAGCCGTGGGCTTTCACATCAGACTTAAAGGACCGCCTGCGCGCGCTTTACGCCCAATAATTCCGGACAACGCTTGCCACCTACGTATTACCGCGGCTGCTGGCACGTAGTTAGCCGTGGCTTTCTGGTTAGGTACCGTCAAGGTACCGGCAGTTACTCCGATACTTGTTCTTCCCTAACAACAGAGCTTTACGACCCGAAGGCCTTCATCGCTCACGCGGCGTTGCTCCATCAGACTTTCGTCCATTGTGGAAGATTCCCTACTGCTGCCTCCCGTAGGAGTCTGGGCCGTGTCTCAGTCCCAGTGTGGCCGATCACCCTCTCAGGTCGGCTACGCATCGTCGCCTTGGTGAGCCGTTACCTCACCAACTAGCTAATGCGCCGCGGGCCCATCTGTAAGTGACAGCTTGCGCCGTCTTTTAGCTTATCTGCATGTGCAGATAAGAATCATCCGGTATTAGCTCCGGTTTCCCGAAGTTATCCCAGTCTTACAGGCAGGTTGCCCACGTGTTACTCACCCGTCCGCCGCTAATCTCGAGGAGCAAGCTCCCAAAGATTCGCTCGACTTGCATGTATTAGGCACGCCGCCAGCGTTCGTCCTGAGCCAGGATCAAACTCTCCAATAAAGTTGAGTTGAAATAGCTCATAAAATTTAACGTTGGCTTCATTTCAATAAAGAAATGAATTATTATTATTGTCCAGCTACAGTACCCTAGCACCTAGTGTCCTTCGCGCTCCGCCCTACGATAAGTCAACATCGAATTGCCTTCGGCTCTTCGTGTTTCCTTTATCTCAGTTGGAGCACTCCAGGCCATACGGTGCTGACCAGGGTGCTTTCGCTTTTCTATGTTGACGTTTTTGTTTGTTTAGTTTTCAAAGAACAAAGCTTCTACATTGAGTTAGCCAAATTAACAGTATCTATCATACTATTAATCAGCGACGAAGATTATTTTAACATAATAAATTTTTGTTGTCAACATTACTACATTCGTTTTAATTTCGTTTTAAAGAATTAAAACATCTCGTAATGAGGACATTCCTTATATTACTCCCCATTTTCTTATCCGTCAACTACTTTTTTTGGGCTGTTTGAGTCAAGTATTTGTGGGCAGTTTTTTTATCCCCACAGGGGTGAAAGCGGATTCACTTATTTAGAGTGCTCTCTTGATAGAAAATTTGTCTTTTTTAAAAACCGGCCAACTCTTTTAATGCTTTGTACACTGGAATATTCGCCTTGCCTTTTAGGTAAAGGATATTATCCCTTGTAGCTTCACCAATCGTGCTTTTCACCTTTTCCACATAATGTCTCGGGGGGTTCTTTTCTTCCTTGGTTTCTGTCCATCTTTCCACTCGCCCGAATAGTGTTCTCAAAGCTAAATTATCGAGGAATGCCACCAATCCGGTGATCATGGCACTTACGCCTTTTTCCACCCAACTACGCCCATTTTTGAGCCTTTTTGCGAAGACTCTCATTGTTCCCTCTGCACTTCCCATTGGTCTCATTCCAGATGTCTCAACCCCCTGCTCTTTAAGCCATTCTCGATAATCCCTGAGGGCTTCAGGGTACTTTTCGAGCTGACGAAGCAACTGGTCCAGCCGTTCTTCTTGTTCCCTCGTTTCAAGAGTTCCGACGGCATTATTTAATTCTGTAAGTAGTTTCTGACTGTCATAGGACGCGAGAGCCTTTTGCATTTGGCGATAGCGAGGGTGTTTACGGAACAGGCTGCGAATATCTCGTGCCACGTGAAATCGGTCAATCGAAAAGAAAGCCCTGTCCTTAAAATGCTCACGGCAGGCTGTGATCCAACTAGCACCATCACCGTTTATCACCAGTTTGTGGACAGTGGGGTCATACTCGAAATTCTCGATGAGAAAGTCCTCAAACGCCTCCCAAAAGGGCTGTTTCCCACGGTGAATAAAATGCCGTTTATCTTTTAGACTTACCCGTTTTCCGTTAATTTCCCAGCCTTGATGAACCGCTGCTATTTTTTCTTCCTTTCCTCTTTTTCCTTTTCCCTGACGTTTCACATATATACCGTCCACCTCTACAAATAACACTGAGCGGTGTATAGGCTGACGCTCTTTTGGAATACTGGCAACCTGTAACAGATGTTGACGTATAGCTTCGTGACTGATCACACGGTAGCCTAAAAGTGTTTCAAGCGATTCTGCGGCCTTTCGGTAAGAAGGCCCTGTAATGGCAAGCTCTAGAGCGGCTTCCTCAATAAGGGGACTGAAGGTACCTGCCCCTTCAAATTCCAAATAACGATCAAGGAGATAGACATATTCATTTTTCTCTCTATCACGGTAATAGTTCCGTTCAATCGTGATTTCCCCAAAAAGGCTGTCTAACGTGGTGGTACGCTTATCGAGTAGACGATAACGCTTTTTATTACGCTCTTCGGCAATCTGTTGGTCCATGTCCTCTAAAAGAGTCTTCATAACCCCTGAGAAGGTTTCCTGTAATTGCCTCCAAACTAATTGTTCAATCTGTTTTAAATTGGGATATATTGTGCTATTCTTTTGCATGAGGGCTTCCTCCTTTGGATTGGGTTTGGTCGACTATGATTCTACCAAGGAGTAGCCCTCTTTTTCATGTATTTAGCTTAGAACACTACCGCGCTTTCGCTTGGTGGCCCCTTCATTTGGTGAGCGATCTGACAATCCCTCACCAAATGAAGGGGTTAAATTTTGCCCACATTAATTTTACTCATACTTTTGGGCTTAATATTTTCTAAATGAAATATAATAAAAAACCCTTTACAAAAGATAACATTACTTCTTAAGTAAAGGGTTTTATAGCGCATTTCTTTCTTATTGTATTTCGAGCAATATTGGGCAATGATCACTGCCCATAATTTTAGGATGAATTTCGGCATTTTTTAAACGATCTTTAAAGGTCTCCGAAACAATAAAGTAATCAATACGCCAGCCAATATTCCGCTCCCTGACCTTGTTCATGTAAGACCACCAAGTATAAGCACCCTCTTGATCAGGATAAAAATGACGGTAACTATCAACAAATCCTGTTTGTAACAACAGGGTCATTTTTTCTCTTTCCTCGTCAGTAAAACCGGAATTGCCAATATTTGTTCTGGCATTGCGTAAATCAATTTCCTGGTGTGCGACATTTAAATCGCCACATAGAACAACTGGTTTTATCTTATCCAACTCTTGCAGGTACTGCCTAATTCGGTCCTCCCACTCAAGCCGGTAGCTAAGTCTGGCTAAATCGCGCTGGGAATTGGGAGTATACACGTTGACAAGGAAAAAATCTTCAAATTCCAGTGTGATGATTCTTCCCTCTGGTTCGGAATCATCAGTACCTAACCCATAGCGGACTGATTGAGGTGCAATTTTCGTAAACACGGCCGTTCCCGAGTATCCCTTCCTTTCGGCATAGTTCCAATATTGAAGATATCCATCTAATTCAAGATTGATTTGCCCCTCCTGCAATTTCGTTTCCTGAATACAGAAAATATCGGCATCAACCTGTTCAAAATAATCTAAAAAGCCTTTTTTCACACATGCCCTCAGGCCGTTAACATTCCAAGATACTAGTTTCATTTTGGATTCCTCTTCTAATCAATAGTTTGATAGAAGTCATTTTACCAGTAAAATAAAAAGGATTAAAGTTATACGCTCGAATGAACAAAAAGAGGGCTGACAGATTCAGCCCGCTTAAATCATTTATTCCACATCAAAAACCTTAACCTCAACCATTTTATCGCCATTTCTCATATTTCTAGCTGTTTCTAAGCCAGAGGTAACTTGGCCAAAGACTGTATGAACACCATCAAGATGCGGCTGGGATTCATGGACGATGAAGAATTGGCTGCCGCCGGTATCTTTACCGGCATGTGCCATTGAGATGGCTCCAGGAATGTGTTTGTGAGGATTTCCCTCGGTTTCACACTTGATGGTATAGCCGGGACCGCCCATTCCAGTTCCCGTTGGATCCCCTCCTTGGCTCACGAAGCCGGGGATCACACGGTGAAAAATAACCCCATTGTAAAAACCTTCGTTAGCTAATTTCTCAAAATTCGCTACCGTTCCAGGAGCTTCATTCGGGAATAAATCAAACTCAATCTTTTCACCATTTTCCATTAATATGTATCCTTTTTTAGCCATATTAACCACTCCTTATGTAAAAATCAATCTAATCATACACTGTTTCACAATGAAATGAAAGTGAAACCAATTAAGCCACATATTTTCTATAAGTCTATGGTAAAATAAATGTGAGGGTGGTTCTGTCCGAACATTTCGCTTGTTGCGGGACACTTAACCACTGTACGGACGGGCAGAACCCCCTCGTACATAGCAAAAAGGCTGACCGAAAAATTGTATAAAATTCAATAATTAAGAATGTTGTACTGTTCATAGTTTTAAATCATGAAAGAGTTGTCCAAAAGTTAAAACATAACTTTCTGGGCAACCCTTTTTTAACTTTGCTTACCTTTTTGCCCACCATCGCTGAAAGGCATCTATTAGGACAAGAAAAATCCAATAGCCAAAAAATGAGTAAATATGCTGCCAATGATCAGAGTGAATAAAAAGCCCGAGCTCTTCTGCAAGTTTTTCAAGAATCGGCACCAACAGGCTGACAAACAAAATAATTCCGCGTCTCCCCCATTTATTCACTTGGGAAGTATAATGTAAAATCGTCATCACTGCCAGCGGCAGAACCACTAAGGTAAACAGGATATTGACTGAAAAGATTGCCGGAAACGGCCGCAATGGAAAGTCATACATGCCGATTCCGACAAGGACAAGATCTGAATAGGTTCCAAATAATGCCGCCAGGAAGGCCGCGGCCAAATAGTTCTTATTCCAGAAAATTAAACGTTTTTTTCGCCAAGGCCGCGACTTCAAGCCGTTCAAGTGTTTTACAGTATTCATGTTTAATCTCCCCATCAACCGTATTGTTATCATCCACTAAATAATCGACGATCTGGTTGTCTTTAAACCAATCCCCTTTTTCCGCTTCCGGTTGAAGCACATTCTTCCAGGCATGCTCAAGCCTCGGACTATAAAACCTTCTAGCCCCTTTCCGCAATTTGCATCCCTTCAATCGGAGTGGATAAGTTAAGCCAGGCAATCCTTCCTTCACATGGTTAAAAATATCCGGCCAATAATCTTTTCTTGACCCTGTATGTGGATGACCTTTCGCCCAATTGACAACTTGTCTTAGAAAATCTTTATTACGAAAGAGGACCGAATATAACCTTTTTCCCAGCATTATCCGTTCGTGCAACGATTCAAATTGATGCAGTGTCTGGCCGGCCAAATTTCCGTCACCATAAGGGAACAAGATGTTATTAAAAGAAAGCAGATCCTGCAAAAAAAACTCAAATTTATGCAGCACTTCCTTTTGATAGACCGGGTGTTGAATGACCCGTTGATGTAAATAGCTTTGTTCATTAATCACGAGGGCGATGCAGAGAATATAGGTATCCTGATTTTGCCAAAAATGACTCCAAATCGTTTCCATAAACGTGGAGATATTTAAATAGGTTAAGAGATAAAACAATGGTCTATTTTGCCGCAAACTTTCTTCATATACCAATAATTGCGGATAGACATCTTGAAAAATTAACCAATTTCCCCGTTCCAGAAAGTTGAAAAATGAATTTCTTTCCTTTTTTGAAAGCAGCTTAGGGAGGAATTCTCCCTTTAAATCGGTCATATTCCATCCACCATTGCGGGAAACCATATGACCTAAAAAGGCCCACTTTATTTCCGGATAGCGAAGATAGAAATCCAAATAAGCCTTAGTTCGTGTTACATTATTTAAATTTAGATTCTCAGTTTCCCTTCTGATTTTTTCCAGAAGCTTGCGGTCTTGTAATGACAAATGATGGGGTGGTTGAAAAGTGTTCTTGCTCTTCTTTTTTAATTCTTCGCGAATCTTGTCGAGTGGCGTCTTCTCCCGGTTTCTTGTAAAAAAAATGATAAACCACCTCGCTAATGAATGAGCCTTGCACAAAGGGAATATGTATAGCCTAAGGATGTTTGGGATGAGAATGGAGGAATGTTGATGTTTAGAACACGGATGGGTAGAGATTGGATCATTGAAACATTAAGAAAAGACCAATCACCCGACGGCTCTTGGGATTATCCATTTGATACAGGCATTTCAACAGATGCTTATATGATCATTTTATTGCGTACTTTAGAGATAAATGATGAGGATTTGATACAGGGGTTATGCAAACGACTGCTCAGTAAACAGGAGAAAAATGGCGCCTGGAAACTATTTTATGATGAAGGCGAAGGAAATGTGTCCGCTACTTTGGAGGCCTATTATGCACTATTATACTCTGGGTATTATCCCAAGAAAGACGAACGCTTGCAGGCAGCCAAAAGATTTATTTTAGCTCACGGCGGCCTGAAAGAAGTCAGTACTTTTACAAAAATCATGCTTGCCGTAACAGGACAGTACCAATGGCCAGCATTTTCCCCACTGCCCATTGAAATGATTCTGCTGCCACCGATTTTCCCGATCAACTTTTATTCGTTTTCCGTTTTTGGGAGAGCCAATATTACTCCCATTATGATTCTTGCAGCCAAAAAGTTTTCCTTAAAAACAGCAAAATCACCGGATTTATCCGAGTTATCGATAAACCGGGATGAGGATGAACCATGGAATTGGTCCAACGAATGGGACTCCATTATCCCTTTAATAGAAGATGGGATAAAAAGTTTAATCGGTTTACCTGATGAGCTGCACCGCATTGCGATAGATCGTGCAAAAAAATACATGCTTGAGCGAATTGAACCGGATGGTACCTTTTACAGCTATTACAGTTGTACATTTTTAATGATTTTTGCCTTACTTTCCCTAGGTTATAAGAAAAATGATCCCGTTATCACCAATGCCGTGGCCGGGATTAAGTCGATGAAATGCGAGATAAATGGACTGCCGCATATCCAGTATACAACCGCCAATGTATGGAATACTGCTCTGATTGGCTACACTTTGCAATCTGCAGGCATTTCCCAAGCTGACCCGATGGTGGCAAATGCCAATCGCTATCTTCTCAGCAGGCAGCATGATAAATTTGGCGATTGGGTAATTCATAATCCAAATAGTTTGCCTGGAGGCTGGGGTTTTTCCAATATAAATACGATGCTGCCGGATGTTGATGATACGACAGCTGCCTTAAGGTCGCTTGCCAGGATTGTTTCACCTGCGAACACTGCCTGGGAGCGGGGAGTGAGCTGGGCCTTATCGATGCAAAACGCCGATGGCGGCTGGCCGGCATTTGAAAAAAATACTGATTCCAAGCTGCTGGAATACCTTCCCCTTGAAAAAGCAGAGTTTTTGCTGATGGATCCATCCTGTGCCGATCTTACCGGGCGGACGTTGGAATTTTTCGGAAATTTCACAAACATGCCACGACATCATACAGCTATGAAAAATGGCATCAAATGGCTGCGAAAGGAGCAAAGAAGCGATGGTTCCTGGTATGGGCGCTGGGGAATTTGCTATATTTATGGGACATGGGCAGCCATTACCGGACTGATTGCGATTGGATTGGACGGCAGAGACCCGGCTGTACAAAGAGCTGTCAACTGGCTCCTGAGTATTCAAAACATCGATGGCGGCTGGGGAGAATCCTGCCGCAGTGATGTTCAAAACAAATATATTGCGCTGGGCACGAGCACGTTAGTTCATACTGCTTGGGCATTGGATGCTCTTATTGCCGTTTCAGATCACCCGACTGTGGAAATCCAGCGGGGAATCCGTTATTTAGCAGCTTCACTCGACAGAAGGGATTGGTCAATGGATTACCCTAAAGGACAGGGCATGGTGGGAGCTTTTTATATCCATTATCATAGTTATCGTTACATCTTCCCGCTTTTAACTTTGTCACACTATCACCAAAAATTTGAAACCTAGTTGTTCATCGACGGTCATTGCCGTCGATTTTTAATGTCAAAGTAACTCGGCCAGTTTCTGATAAATGGCTACCATTTCATCCAGCTTCATCCTCACCAATCCGCTTGAAGACGGCGCGACAAAATCAATTGTTCCGGGAACAACGGCTGCCGGCTGCACTCCCCATGGTGCCGTTTTCCGTCCGCTAAATTGCAAATAGACTCCCTTTCCAACATAACAAACAATTCTTGGTCTCAAGCGGGCAATTTTTTGTTTTAAGATTTCTCTCCCCTGCCGATACTCTTCCTTCGAAATTTCATCCGCCGCCTTTGTCGGTCTAGCCACAATGTTGGTAATTCCAAAACCAAGCTCCAACAATAAATCGTCTTCAGAGGGCATAAATTTTCTTGGAGTTAGCCCCGCCTCGAAAAGGATCCGCCAAAAGCGATTATTTGGATTGGCAAAATGATGTCCGGTTTCGCTAGAACGAATGCTTGGATTAAAACCGACAAAAAGGACCTGTAAATGATCTTTCACACGGTCTTCCACTTCTTTCATAACTACCGCCCTTTCTTAAAAGAGTGTTAATATTTTTTATTTTACCATATCCTTTTCAGTTTCTTTTCAGACAGGCGGACTACACTTCTATATATAAACAACCCAATAAGGAGGCGAACAATAATGAAAAAATGGAAAAAAGGGCTGACTATTTTGGCAGCGTTTTTTGTAGTATTTTCTCTTGGCACCACTGCCATCGCCGACCATGATGATGACGACGATGAAGAATATGAATATTATCACAAAGATCATGGTGAAAAAAAGGGCGAATCCTACAAATATGAGGAAGAGGACGACGATGATGAAGAGTGGGAAGGTAACCAACAGCAACAAATACAAGTCACACAACAAGCAGATTATTGGAATATCTGGTCAAGGGAACCAGTAAATAATCCGGAAAATACCTTGCCAGTTGACAGTCCTTCAAATGTCTTGGTTATTGCTGGCAATAAAAAGACGAACATGTACTTTATTCCCCGCGATGGGCAGCTGCTGGTGGGGGGCGAAACGCTTGCAAATGTTATAGATGCCGACTCTACCTTTTACCCGACAAGCAAGATATGTGTACTAAAAAAAGGCGGGAAAGAACTCATTGTCAAAGCTGGCTCGAACGCAGCCTATGAAAATCGAATGAAAACACCAATGCCGGTTCCGGCAGCAGCCTATGAGAATACCGTCTATCTGCCTATTTCCGTAGCGGCTAATGCCCTTGGATACCGGGTAACATGGGATGCGGCCAAAAAAGCAATCATTTTACAAGCGATATAAAGGGGATGTAAAAATGACTAAATCAAAAAAAGGAAAATGGATCATCGGTTTAACCGGAACTGCTTTATCTGCCTTTGTCATCAGCCAAGTTGGGGCAGGTCAAATGAATAATAACCAGAATACGACAACCGCCACTGCGGTACAATCGATGAGTAAACAAGAAAAGAAACTTGCTCAGCTTGATTGGTCCAATTACAGCATAAATGGAGCGACTGTTACAAGAGGGAATGAGGCTTCAGTTTCAGGAGGGAATGAACAAAGTGACCGGCAAACACGGAGAACATAATGAACAGGAGCCGCTTATATTTGAAGCAATGAATACTTCCTTTTATATAACGGTACAAGAGTGCAGGGTTCCCAATTGGCAAGACTTCATCCTTGGCTGGATTAAATATGTTGAACATGAATGGTCTCGGTTTCAGTCTGATAATGCATTGGCACAGATTAATAATCTGGAAATAGGTGAAATTGGGGAAGTTTCACCGCCCCTTTTTGATCTTCTATCACGGGCTGAGGAATATCGGCAAAAGAGCAATGGCTTTTTTTCGCCCTATTTATTGCCGCTAATGGAGTATCATGGTTACAGCCATTCTTTTCCGTTTCAATCGTGTGAAACAAAGACTCAGAAAATGCCTGCTGTTTTTTCAGATGCTGCCTCTCCTTTCCACTTTGATGAGAAAACCGGAATGATTGAACGACTCGCTGAAGGACAACTGGATCTTGGCGGGATTGCTAAAGGGTACGCCGTTGAGGCAGCGGCAAACTGGCTAAAGTCAAACGGGAAAGCCGCCGCCGGGATTGTCGATGGCGGAGGTGATATGACGGTTTGGTCCAATAATCAAAAAGAATGGAAAATCAGCGTAGCCCATCCCTATCGCACAGACCTCGACATTGCCCAATTTCGCATTAAGAACGGTGCGATTGCTACCTCGAATGTCGTCTATCGCAGCTGGCTTCAAGGGAATGAACAGAAACACCACCTGTTAAACGGGAGAACAGGGCTGCCCGTTAACAGTAACCTCATTCAAGCAACCGTGATCACAGAAAATTGTGTCGATGCAGAAGTCATGGCTAAACTGTGCTTTATGGTAAATGAAGAAGAGTTGGATCCTCTTTTAAACTCGATAAATCCCAGTTATACTCTCCTTTTGGTTACAAAGGATGGAAAAATCATTCATCATGGTGGTGAAAAACATTGAGCGATTATTTTTCGACTTGGTCTTTGATTCGAACTTCTGGCTTTTTAGCTTATTATTTAATGACACTGTCACTTGCTATAGGATTATTAAGTTCTTTTTCAGTTATGAAAAAGAAGAAGGCGATGTTCATTTCGCTGCATCAATCAACTGGCTGGGCCGGACTGTTAACCATCCTATTTCATATTTTGTTAATCTGGCAGGATCAATATGTTCCGTACTCTTTAAAGGAACTTTTTATTCCTTTTCTGGCAAAAAATGAGCCGTTTCTGTCAGCATTAGGGACGATATCCTTTTACTTATTTTTTATCGTCATCGGATCGTCTGACTTTTTCATTAAAAAAATGGGGATTAAACGCTGGAAGAAGCTTCATATTGCAGTCATTCCCGCTTGGATGATGATGGTATTTCATGGCATTCTGATTGGAACGGATTCCACAAAACCTTGGGCGTTATTTTTATATGCCGCCGGGATTGTTGTCATTGCCATTATCGGATTACTTCGCTTGTTAGATACGGCTGTAGAGCAACCGGCAAGACAACAAAGAAAACCACTAAATCAACAACGGCAGCCTTAAGAGCTGCCGTTGTTTTGGTTAAATATTACAGTAAAGATACTACCCTTCCCTAATTGACTGCTGACCGTTATTTCACCGCCATGGGCCTGAACAATAGTTTGGGCAATGGAGAGCCCTAAGCCAGCACCACCTTTTTCCCGCATTTGGTCAGCCCGATAAAAACGGTCAAAGATCAATGGCAAATCTTCCGCTGCAATCCCACAGCCTGTGTCTTCTACCGTTATAGTAATTTTACCTGCATTTTCCGTTAAACCTAAAGTAATCTCGCCTGCCTTTGTGTAACGCAGGGCATTATCCAATAAAATATAGAGTAATTCCTGAATCCTTACTTCATCTCCATGAAACAAAATTCCCGGCTGAATATTTTCCCTAAACGCAATATCTTTGGGGATTTTTCTTTCAAATCGCTGATGGATGGAAGTGAATAACTTAGATAGATTCAATTCTTTGCTTTCCAGCATTAACTGGTTTTTGTCACTTCTGGCTAAAATCAACAAATCATTAACCAGCTTACTCATGAGCTGGGCTTCGATTTTCACATCTTCGAGAACCTCCTGTCCGAATGGACTCAAGCGGTCTTTTTCCTCGGTCATCAACAGGTCAATAGAGCTGTAAAAAATACTAAGCGGTGTCCGTAATTCATGGGAAGCATCGGATACAAATTTTTCCTGTTTTTCAAAAGCTCGCTTAATCGGTTTTATTGCCTGCCCGGCAAAATAGTAACCCAGCAAGGCAAAAATCAAACTAAAAAAAATGGTCAACAATAACAAAATCCAGGTGATCTTTTCAATTAAGTGCTGCTGTGCTGTAATTTCCTTGCCAATTAGGACAAAACCATCAGCTCCAATTTCTTGTTTCATTAACAGAAAATGCTGTGATCCCTTTTCCATTTTTATGATTTCATCGCTAGACTTTATATCCATCTGGTTATCAATCCATCGAAAAAGCTCTTGATTGGTCTCTTTACCATAGATTAAATTTCCTGCCTGATCATACAAGTAATAAAAGATCGGCTCCTCCGGTTCATATTTTAAAGGATGATCTTCCTTTTTTTTATGATGATCCTCCTTTTCATAAAAGTCATCATAAAAATCATCGGCCTCCTTGTTATAATAAGCAGATAGTTCCTCTATTTCCTGCTGGTAAATTTGATGCGATATAAGCAAGTAGAGAATCCCGATGAAAGAAAACAGTAATAAAACAAGTGAGCAGGTATATATAAAAGTTAATTTTGTTTTTACTTTATGAAACATGGCGGTTTCTCACTTTGTAGCCAATTCCCCGAACATTCTGAATCAGCGAAGGCTCTCCGGGTATGTCCACCTTTTTTCGGACTAATTTTACTAACGCATCTAAGGCATTATCCGTTACCTCGCTATCATAACCCCAGAGTTTTTCAAACAGGACTTCTCTGGTCATGATTTGATTTTGATTTCGCATCAGTAATTCAAGAAATTGGTATTCTTTTTTAGTCAGCTCAATAATCGAGCCATTTCGCCTTAATTCATGGGTGTCTAAATGGAGGGTGAGGTCATGGTATGTAATAACTTGCTCCAGAGGTTTTTGTTTTCTGCGGCTAATCGCCCGAATGCGCGCCAATAACTCATTAAATTCAAACGGTTTCACTATATAATCATCGGCTCCTGAATCCAGACCAGTAATAATATCCTGATTGGCATCCTTGGCGGTTACGAATAATATGCCGCTTTGAATCCCCTTCTCCCTTAACCTGTGGCAAACAGACAATCCACTTTCACCCGGCATCATCCAATCTAGAATGATGATATCGTACTCCGTAAATATGGCATGATCGTAGGCATCTTTGCCATTTTTTACCCAATCCACCAAATGAAATTCTTTACTCAGCAAATGGGACACCAGTTTTCCCAGCCGAACATCATCCTCTGCCAGCAGTATATTCACTTTTAAAACCCCTTTTCAAAAAATTCCAACCGACTTTTCACCTATGATTGGTAGTAGTTTCTATGATCCTTTGAATTTAAAACAGAAACTGTAAAAGTTGGAAAAAAGCCTGCTACCATTATGATAGCAGGCTTTTCTGAAAAATAAGTGAAATTTTCGTGAACTCTATTTCATGATTGGTTAAATCCTCAGAAAGGTGGAGATCACTCAGTTGCTCGATTATTGGATACTGTTACAGTTATGGTTTTCAATTTGCCATCACGGTAAACTCCAAATTTGATTTTATCGCCAATTTTAACCTTCGTATAAAGATATTTTCGTAATTCCGAAGAATTAGCAATTTTTTCTCCATTCATAGAGACAATAATATCTTTTGGCTGAAATCCTGCACGGGCTGCAGCAGAATTGCCATCAATATTCATCACTACTACACCCTGTGTGACACTTTTAGGAAGATCCCCGCGATAAACCTGGGGAATTTGGTCAAGGTCTGCTAATCCAATCCCAAGGTAGGGACGATCAATTTTTCCATTTTTAATTAATTTATTTACAATCGGTATAACATCATTGCTTGGGATGGCAAAGCCTAACCCTTCTACGCCGCTTTCGGCTATCTTCATGCTGTTAATCCCGACAACCAGCCCTTCCGGATTAATTAATGCCCCGCCGCTATTTCCCGGATTAATCGCAGCATCTGTTTGAATAACCGTTGTTTCCCAATCACCCGCAGAGGTGGAAACGGAAATACTGCGGTTGGTCGCACTGACAATTCCTTGTGTCACCGTTCTGGAAAGTTCTGAACCTAACGGATTTCCGATGGCATATACTTGGTCACCAGGTCGAAGCGTCGATGAATCGCCAAATGTGGCAGTAGCCGTAACATTTTTTCCATCGATTTTTAGAACGGCTAAATCGGTTAAAGCATCCGTTCCCAGCACTGTTGCAGTTGCCTTCGTTCCGTCATATAATGAAACCTCCAGCTTTGATGCCCCTTCAACAACATGATTATTTGTCACAACATAAGCATACCCATTCTTTTTTTGAAAAATCACCCCAGATCCTGATCCAGCTTCAACGTTTTGTGAAGACTGGGTGTTGCCAAAAAAGTCAACACTTTGTTGCTGCTGATAATTCTCAATCCCTACAATAGCCTTCGATACTTTCTCAACGATATTGGCAATCGAATCAGTGCCATCCGCTTTAGCTGATACAGTTTTTGCCACGGTACTATTCTGTTGAACCTGGACAGGTTGCTCTTCCGCTTGCGGTTGGAGGTTTTTAATATAATCGGTATGCGGCAGAATCGTTAATGTTAAGACAGAACCGATTACACCTGCAGCCAATGTGGAGGCGAATCCTTTGGCATTCTTTTTAAGTCGACTAGTTCGTTTCGGTCCTTTTTCTTCATTTATCCTGGCATGCTCAAGATCGCTGTTAGTGCTATTCGCTTCTACAGGGCCAGTTTCCTTGTTTACTGAATCCTCGTCTAACGGTTTATGATCTTCAGCAGCCTCACTCGGATTTCCGGCACTGTTGGCTGGTAATGATAAATCAATCGAATTTTCCTGTTCAAATGGCTCTTTGTTTTCCATATTTGCTCACTCCTTTAAAACTAAAATCCAATAATTTATCGCTTGTTTTTACTTTATCTGACAAATGTTAATAAATTATGAACAATTTTTAAAGGGTTTTGGAAAAATCTAAGAATATTGTTTAAAAGCAACAGAATCAATCCTCAGCTTTATTTCGGATCCATTTGAGCCGGAAAACGAATGACAAATTTCGTTCCTTTTCCTTTTTCACTATAGACGTTAATCTCTCCATTATGAAGATTGACTAGTTGTTTCACAATCGACAGGCCTAAACCAAACTCACCATAGAGGTTACTTGTTCGAGAAATATCAGCTTTGTAAAAACGGCGCCAAATATTTTCAACTTCACTCGTGTCAATTCCAATTCCAGTATCTTCCACTTCAATAATAATATGATCCTGCTCCTTTTTTCCGCGCAGCCAAATGGTCCCCTCAGTGGTAAACTGGATACTGTTTTTGGTAATATTAATCAGGATTTGAACCAGGCGGTCATAATCAGCATATACAAACACATCAGGAGAGGCCTCAACGACGATTTGGTTGTTTTTCTCCTCAGCCTGCATGCTTAATTGCTCTTGGATAATTTCCAGTACTTCAGAAAGCTGGATTTCTTCTTTAAATAATCGAACCTGATTCGAACGAATTTTTTCATAATCAAGGTTTTCATTCACCAGCCTGATTAATCTTTTAGCTTCCTGACTGACAAGATTGATGCCCTTTTCTTTATCTTCTTCCGGAATCATATTATTTTTAAGACCTTCAATAACGCCGCTGATGGTCGTCAGCGGGGTCCGCATTTCATGGGAAACATCGGCCATAAATTGGCGCCGGCGGTTTTCCAGGCTTTCAATTTCCAGCATCGAAGCATTGATTTTATCAACCATGTTGTTAAAATCTTGCGCTAATTCGCCAATCTCATCGTAATTTGAGGAATGAACATGAACATTATAATTCCCTTTCGAGACTTGGGCGGCTGCCTTACGCAGCCTTTGAATCCGTTTTACGTGAATTCGCGACAAATACCAGCTTTGCAGGAAGGAGACACCAAAGGCAGCTAAAATTGCGTACAATAAATATTTGTTAATGGCATGAATCATACTAACCGAACCGCTAATCGGCGAGGTTAGCAGGACTCCACCATAGAATTTCCCATGATCCATGTGAGGCAATATAACAAACGTCACTCCATCCTGGTCAAAGCTTTTATAATCGCTTTTAACGACGATGGTTTCGCCTTTTGTCACCTTCTCCCAATAGGATCGCGGCAGGTTTTTTATGGCCGGTCCATGATTATTGACCAAATATAAGTTACCATCGGAGTCAAACATGCTGAAGCTCATTTTTCTTGCCGCTAATACATTGCTGTATTGGTTAATGATTTGGTCCGACTCCAGCGGCGATTCTTTAATATCGGAGAGAATGGCCCTGCCGTATGCGATCAGTTCATCAGTTTTATTTTCATAGACGAGATTTTCGAGATAATGGGCAAACAGCAGGCTTAAAAGTAAAAAAGCGACGATGATGATACTAATATGGCTGAAAAACTGTTGATAAAAATATTTAAATTTCATCGGTTTTCGTTGTGTCATCGAATTTATACCCTACTCCCCAGACAGTATGGAAAAATGGCTGGGATGATGTTTCAACCTTTTTCCGCAACCGTTTGATGTGAACATCAACTGTACGCTCATCCCCGTAGAATTGATAGCCCCATACACTTTCAAGCAGCTGCTCCCTGGAGAACACCTGACGAGGATGCTCGGCCAAATAATAGAGTAAATCAAATTCTTTTGGTGTTAAGTTGGTAATTGGCGTCCCGTCCACGATTACTTCCCTGGTTGTCTTATTGATGTTAAAATGCTCAGTTTGTATAATCCCCTCCATATCTTTAGGTACCTGTGATTGATATCTTCGGGTAACGGCCTTTATTCTGGCCATCAATGTCAACGGACTGAATGGCTTTGTGACGTAATCATCGGCCCCCATCTCAAGCCCCAGGACCTGATCAGACTCACTATCTTTAGCCGTTAACATAATTATGGGAACGGTCAACTTTTCCTCCCTGATTTTCCGGCAGATGGTTACTCCATCCATCCCCGGAAGCATCCAGTCGACAATCAGTGCATCCCATGTACCGTTTTTAAATCGCTGATAACCTTCAAGCCCGTCATTAACAAACACACCTTCAATGCCCTCTTTAGCAAAAAACATTTCAATCATGGAACAAACACTTTTATTATCTTCAATCACTAGTATTTTCAAATTCGGTCAACTCCCGGCAATATACTTCCTACTACTAGTGTAATCAAATTTTACCGGATCGCAAAGGTTCTGCTGTATTCTTCCCAGCTTATTAATAGATTGTTCATAATTTCGAAATAAAACAACTTAAAAAGGTCTTGAACTTGTTCAAGACCCCTTGGGATATGATCCGGTATTTACTTATTCACAATGAGCTTCGTTTGAATTCCCTGCAATATCATCTCGACAAAAATCTCAGCCACTTCACGATCAGAAACATTCCCGGCCGGGTTAAACCAAAAATAGCTCCAATTGGCAACACCAAGGATTCCAAAAGTTACAATTGCCGTTTTTAAATCGGAGCGGAATTCACCATTTTTTACCCCTTGATTCAACAGCTCTTCAAGATTAAAGCGAAACTGATCCCGCTTGGATTTAATCAATTCAATTCTTTCTTCACTTAAATTCTTCATTTCCGTAAAAAAGATTTTTGCTGCCGAACCTTTTGTTTTGATATCGGTGATCAGCATGGTTACAATATCATTTAATTTCTCCCTGGAAGAGGTCGCTTTGTCGTTCAAAATTTTTTCCTGCTGGTTAAGCAGTCCATTAATATATCCAAGGTGGATATCCATTAACAACTCTTCTTTACTGGAAAAATAGTAGTAGAAGGTCCCTTTTGTTACGCCGAGTGAATCCACAATATCCTGAATTGACGTCTCGCTGAACCCCTGTTTCTCAAATAAACGAATGCTATGTTCCGTAATTTTGTCTTTCATTGCACGCAGCCTCTCAATCAAAAAATTTTCTCAGATATGTCCCTTTTCGCTCTCTTTATACCAACTAGTTAGTATGTTGATGATTATATTATACATCATTTATTCAATATTTAAATTCCTTTTTGCTTGGCTTCAATGGAAAGATCCTTTTTCACGGTAAAATATTTTTACGTTCCTTATTACATGAAATTCTCAATGAATACCCATAATAAAATGAGGAGGTTTAAGCTTATGAATTTACCGTTAATTTTTGCAGCTTGGCTGGCCATCCAACCAGTTCATTCTCCCGAAGATATAACGATTACAAAAGACGGTATTCCGGTTACAACGGTTAATCGCTTGGATTTTTTTAACCCTTACATTGATTTCCCAATTTTTGATGTTCAAAAATATCAGCGTTTTTTAGATCAATTAGATAAACAGATATCCTTTGAAGCAAAAAATGCCCGCTTAGATCATAACGGAAATATCATTCCGGAAATTGCTGGGTTTAAAGTAAACCGGCAAGCTTTTACAGAACAAATTTATGCTAATTTTTTTGACCAACATTCTCCCAGTCTGGAAGTCCCGCTTCAAACTGTTTACCCAAAAGTTGATAGTGAATTACTGAGTGATATTCGTTCATTCAGGATTGGTCGATACTTCACATCCTTTAATCCACAGAACAAAAACCGGTCATATAATATCAAGCTGGCAGCAGAGGCGATCAATAATTATGTAGTATTTCCGGGCGAAACGTTTTCTTTCAACAAAGTTGTAGGGAAACGAACTAAAGCCAAGGGCTACCTTAAAGCACCAGTGATCGTTAGAGGTGAGTTTTCAGAAGATATTGGCGGTGGAATTTGTCAAGTATCCTCAACCCTTTTTAATGCTGTGGACAGTGCAGGTCTGGCAATTGTACAACGATTTTCGCATAGCCGAGATGTTCCATACATCCCCCCAGGGAGAGATGCTACAGTCAGTTGGTATGGCCCTGATTTTGTGTTTAAAAATAAATACCAACAACCGGTTTTAATCCGAGCCCGAACGATGGGAAGATTGTTAATTATTAATTTGTATTCCAGTGAAGGAATTCAATACAAGCCGCGTAAAATTCCCCGCCCGCCAACTTAAAAAAAGTCCGCGAATCAGCGGACTTTTTTGCAATTAACGCTTATTTTTATTATTTAAGGCACTGGAAAGCAGTTCTTGTGAGAATTCTGTCAGTGCAGCTGTATCCATGTTGTTTATATTCATTTTGGGAACGATATTTTTCACAGAATCCTTAATCGGACTTGCAAATTTTTTGACTGAATCCTTCAACGGAAGTGTATTGGAAAACCATTTTCCTTTAGTCATTGTCAATACAGCAGCACCTATTCCAATGCTGGCCAGCGACGCCCAGATGGCCCCATTCGTTTTGCGCTTTGGCATAAACATTTTAACAAACGGCATTCTTCTCAAATTCCGCATACTTGCACCCCTTTTCCCATTATGGAAGAACAAAAGAGCCTTCCATTTTGTTAATTTGTCCTTTTTCCTTCTGTGTATGAATAGGAATCTGTACATACCTTGTTAATTTCTGGAGGAATTTTGCCGTATTTTTGATATAGGATCTCCTTTGATAAAAAAAGATAGGTGAGCTGATGCTTTTGAAAATATTTAAGAGGGGTACCTGACAGAATGAAGATGGGCAGTTGTCCCAGCTGCTTAAACCTCCGATACCAAATGCTTTTTGGCTTAAAACATTCAAATCCTAATGTGCGAACACCACGATTTAAAGTCGTGATTCCGATAATCGCCTTGATTTTATCTTCTTTCGGATGTTTTTTTAAATACTTAGATAAAGTCGGCATTGATTGATGTACCAGTCTATACATCATTCTTGACCGCTTGATGTCATTTTTGATTTTTGTGTACTCACTCAATAAACTAACATTATGCAGGTGAATTTTAAGTAACAAATCATTCCTCCCGATGATGGTTCCATCCGAAAGAACGACCTCCGCCCCTTTATATTTTGTTACGCGAACACGAAAGATTGAACGTTTGTTTTCCTCATCCTTTATGCAATATAAACGGGAACAATAATAAAATAACGGATCAATTAATTTCCATAACCAAAGGAGTGTTAGGCGAATAGCCATCATTTACACCTCGTTCCGTCCTTACACCCAAAAAGTGTGGTTTTTCAAATTTTCTTTTTATCATCATCATCTAATGTTAGGATATGAAAAAGGACATTGAAAATGAATCAGCTAGTAATGGACTTTTTTATCGTCAGCAGTCCCTTTATGCAGATTAATAATAACATTAAGGCACCCATCCCGATTCCTTTTCATAAGATGCAGAAAAGATGTAAGTTAGGATGGTGGCTATGGGTGGCTTAACATATATTGATTTTCTTGCAAAATTTGGCGTTGGTGGTGCCCATCCAGGTGGAATCGGTTTAACAAAAAGCATCCTTGCACAGGAACATATTACAAAAGATTGCATGATTCTAGATGCAGGCTGTGGCACAGGGCAAACGGCAGCCTATTTATTTAATCAGTATCAAGCAAAAATTTTCTGCCTGGAAATTAATCCGATCATGATTGAAAAAGCAAAAAATCGTTTTGAAAAACTGCAATTCCCTATTCAATTATTCCAAGGATCTGTCGAAGAAATTCCTTTTGATCGAAATACTTTTGATTTTATTATATGTGAATCTGTCTTGGCATTTGTCAATAAACCTAAAGCCCTCAGTGAATTCTACAGAGTCTTAAAAACAGGCGGCCGCTTTTTGGCAAATGAAATGACGATTAATTCAAAGCTAAACAAACAAGCCGAACAAGAAATTATCGGGTTCTATAATATCGACTCTTTGTTGTTAGAAAACGATTGGATCCGCCTTTTAGAAGATACTGGCTTTAAACAAATTAAAATAAACGAGCTGCAGTCAGACCTGAAGGATGGAAACGTTGCTCAGGAATTTAATTTTTCACAAAATTTTGAGCCTGAGCTATTCAGCATCCTCAATGAACACGGGAATATGCTTATAAAGTATCATGATATATTAAGTCACCGAATATTTACTTGCTCCAAATAAGAAGGCCCTTCAAAGAAGGGCTTTCAATTTTCTTAATATCTGGACAGGTACTGGTTAACAGCCCTTACATACGGGGGATATCCTTCATACCCTATAGCAAGTCCTATGAATGGGAGGAATTTAAGTGGAGCGGTTAACTTATGAACAAGCACTTCGCCTAAAAGGAGAAATCATTTCGTTTAAAAATAAACAAGGCCAGTGGACAATTGGCAGAGTAGCAAAGGTACGAAAAGATGGCCTGGAGATTGAAGAATTAAATCATTCCGGTTCCGACGAGGGTTATGGATACGGCTTTTGGGGACCATTTTGGGGACCATCCGTCTTTGTTGGGTTTGGTTTTCCTTTATTTTGGTGGTAACAGCGAGTATGTTTCTCATACTTGCTTTTTTTTGGCCAAATTCCTTCAAACTAAACTATGTATAGTTAAACCGTTTAGAAGAAAAATAAGTTATGAAAGGATCGGTGAACGAATGTGGATAAGACGTTAGGTTATCTAAGAGAAACTTTATCGAACTATACGGGTGACCATTCCGAAGGAGGGCAAATCTACCAAAAGCTTCTAACTGGGAAATTCAAATCTGAAGAGGCTTTTGTAAGAAGTTTAAATCAGAAGGAAATTGATTTTTTAAATAAAATTTTAGATGCTGAAATCGCCTATGCTCAAGAAGTACAAGACGATCAAAGGGTTTATGAACTCAATGAAGTGTACGAGCTATTGTTTTAAGTCTTTTGATAACAAAAAAGATGGCAGAAATCTCAGCAGCCATCTTTTTTGGAAATATTGCCGGGTGGGCCATTTTATTTCCTAGGCAAGCGCACCTTCCGACAAAACATGATTTATATTTTTGAGAAATTCTCTAAAAATCGACATAAATTTTCTGAAAATTACAATATTCTACGTAATCATTAGGATAAATTATTTTTTAGTTTCGTTACTTTGAATGATCTCCTTGGGAAATTTACCAAAGTCTATCTGCCAGCGTCAACTTCATCAAGAGAAAGGGTGGTGACACTCGTGAAATCCCCATTTTCTAGTTCTTCTTTGGTTGCGCTTTTTTCCAATTCTGCCCGGTCATCTATACCAGGTGCCAGAGTCGGTCCGAAATTGTTATTTTCTTGCTTTTTAGCCACGTGGATCATCTCCTTTCAACTGTTATTTTCTCAAAAGCAAGGAACAATATTCTAAAGGAGTATAAAAGAAAAAAGAAATGCCCTCATGTGAATCGTTATGACCCTATTATAAGCAATTTCAAAAGGCAATTTTCCACTTATTACTGGAAAAACTTTCTCCTTTCTTCAATTGATTCTCGATACATAAGCCGGCGGATGATTCGCATACTATGCTTGTAACATCCCATCTCGATCAGAAAGAAGGAATGAATATGACTGTTGGAACACAAGTGAAACAAACTATAGCAGGATTAAAAGCGGCACAGGCTTCTTTTGAAACTTTTGCGCTCCAAACAGATAATAAAAACGCAAAACAGCTTTATCAGCAAGCAGCGCAACAGACCCAATCCATCATTGATACTGTAGAACCACGACTGCAAGAAATAACGACGGAAGAACCGCAATACAATCAGTAATAAAATCAGTAATAAAAATGGTTGGCATTTTAGCCAACCCCTTTTTCATGTTGATTATTATGCTAATAAGGTGGTCAGAGGATGACAGTTGCTTCAAACGTTAAACAATGTCTTACAACCATTAAAGGAATAGAATCTCAATTATCTACTTTGGCACTGAATTCATTAGATAATGAGGCACAGGCTGTTTTTCATGATGCTGCCATGACAATTGAAACGATAAAAAAGGATCTCCAATATCGAGTTTTAGAATTAGAGCGGCAGGAACCACAGTATGCTGGTTCTTAACTTATGAGGTGAATATCGATGAATGGCTATCTGGATATATTTTTTCGATCTGTTATCTTTATCCTTATTCTATTCTTAATTACAAAAGTTGTCGGTAAAAAGCAAATCTCCCAGTTAACTTTCTTTGAATATGTTGCCGGAATCACAATTGGCAGTATTGCCGGTGAAGCAGTCACAGGGTTGGAAAAAAGTTGGTTGCAAGGTGCCTTTTGTATCCTCATTTTTGGTTTTGTTACATTTTTAACTGACTATTTTTCACTGAAAAGCAAAAAATTCCGTGATATTGTAGAAGGTAGCGGAACGGTAATCATTAAGGAAGGAAAGCTATTAGAAGATAATTTAAAAAAGGAAAAATACACCATTGACAATTTACTCACCCTGCTTAGGCAAAAAGACGTCTTTAATGTAGCTGATGTTGAATTTGCTGTTTTGGAACCACAAGGTAAACTGAGCGTTTTGCTTAAGAAGGAGAATCGCCCCCTAACTCCAAAAGATTTAAAGATGAAAATGCCCAATGAAAAAGAACCATATACCATCATCATGGATGGAAAGATCATGGATGATGCATTAAGGTGGAGCGGTAAGAGCAGGGGCTGGCTATATACCGAACTGGAAAAAATGAATGCCACACTTGATAACGTTTTCTTAGGTCAAGTCGATTCCTATGGTGAGCTGACTCTTGATCTCTATGATGATAAAATTAAAGTTCCACAGCCACAGCAGCGGCCACTGCTCCTGGCCTCATTGAAAAAAACACAAGCTGATTTAGAGATCTTTGCCCTTTCGACCGAATGTGAAAAATCCAAAGCCATGTATCAAAAAAATGCCACGCTCCTCCAAGAAACAATTGCCAAACTTGAGCCCTATTTAAGCAAATAGTGACCGTAAATAATCCTTATCACCCCGTCTGATAAGGATTATTTTTTTAAAATTATTTACGCACTTACCTTACTACTGACTCCGGCTTCTTTTTTGTTTGAAATATAACTATGTAAAATCATGCCGCCCATGACCAAAATGACCCCCAGCCATGATAAAGGGGTGGGAAAAGCTGAGTCTAACAGCCATAATTCCCCTAATAAAGCAAACAAAACTTCCATCGACTGCGTTGCTTCAACCGCTGCCAGTTTCTGCATGTTTCCCCTAACTAGATCGGTAGCCTGGAAAAATAATATTGTCGCAATGACTCCCGATGAAATAGCCACTATGCTGGACTGAATCGTCTGGCCCATACTAGGCAAACCAACGGTTACATAGCCATAAATCGATAAAATAAGCCAAAATGGTAAACTTGCTAAAGTCATTCCTAATACCCGCTGGAATACATCTAAACGGCCGCTGCATACCTCCATCATTTTACGATTTCCCAGCGGGTAGGCAAATGAGGCAGCAACTACTGGCAAAATTCCTAACATAATGGCCACTGGCGAAAGTGCGGCGGCCTGCTGTAACTGCATTAAAATGATACCAATTAAAATGAGCAGCGACATCGTTAAACCTTTAAAAGGAATTTTTCCCTTTATTTGTTTGGGTCCAGTCTCTGTCATGACCGTTTCGGAGAATAAGGGTGCGAGCAGTGAACCAGAGATAATCGTCACTTGCCAGGTTGCGGCAATCAGCCAGCCAGGTGCATAGGCAGCCGAAAAACAAAGCGGCGCATAAAAAAGCCCAAAGCCCACCGTACTCCATAAAAGCCAAGCCCCAGGCCGCTGTTTTAAGTCAACCAATAATGGTTGTAAATTTTTTCGTCCAATAACGATGCTGAAAAGAAATGGCAGCATAAAGAAATATCTGAGGGAAGCACTCCAGATCCAACTGCCGCCCCCTTGATCCATTGCCCTATTTAAAATGAACGTAAAAGCAAAAAAGAATGCAGCTAAGATGCCGATGAGAATGGGGCGCATACTATCTCCTTCCTAAAAAATTTTTATTATAAGCATAGCATATTTATAATATTTCTAATAATACCTTTTTTTCGAATCATATGATAATACTTTTGATAATACTTTTTCGCAATAGTATAAAAATACATATTTAGGTATGAGTAAAATTAATGTGGGCAAAATTTAACCCCTTCATTTGGTGAGGGATTGTCAGATCGCTCACCAAATGAAGGGGCCACCAAGCGAAAGCGCGGTAGTGTTCTAAGCTAAATACATGAAAAAGAGGGCTACTCCTTGGTAGAATCATAGTCGACCAAACCCAATCCAAAGGAGGAAGCCCTCATGCAAAAGAATAGCACAATATATCCCAATTTAAAACAGATTGAACAATTAGTTTGGAGGCAATTACAGGAAACCTTCTCAGGGGTTATGAAGACTCTTTTAGAGGACATGGACCAACAGATTGCCGAAGAGCGTAATAAAAAGCGTTATCGTCTACTCGATAAGCGTACCACCACGTTAGACAGCCTTTTTGGGGAAATCACGATTGAACGGAACTATTACCGTGATAGAGAGAAAAATGAATATGTCTATCTCCTTGATCGTTATTTGGAATTTGAAGGGGCAGGTACCTTCAGTCCCCTTATTGAGGAAGCCGCTCTAGAGCTTGCCATTACAGGGCCTTCTTACCGAAAGGCCGCAGAATCGCTTGAAACACTTTTAGGCTACCGTGTGATCAGTCACGAAGCTATACGTCAACATCTGTTACAGGTTGCCAGTATTCCAAAAGAGCGTCAGCCTATACACCGCTCAGTGTTATTTGTAGAGGTGGACGGTATATATGTGAAACGTCAGGGAAAAGGAAAAAGAGGAAAGGAAGAAAAAATAGCAGCGGTTCATCAAGGCTGGGAAATTAACGGAAAACGGGTAAGTCTAAAAGATAAACGGCATTTTATTCACCGTGGGAAACAGCCCTTTTGGGAGGCGTTTGAGGACTTTCTCATCGAGAATTTCGAGTATGACCCCACTGTCCACAAACTGGTGATAAACGGTGATGGTGCTAGTTGGATCACAGCCTGCCGTGAGCATTTTAAGGACAGGGCTTTCTTTTCGATTGACCGATTTCACGTGGCACGAGATATTCGCAGCCTGTTCCGTAAACACCCTCGCTATCGCCAAATGCAAAAGGCTCTCGCGTCCTATGACAGTCAGAAACTACTTACAGAATTAAATAATGCCGTCGGAACTCTTGAAACGAGGGAACAAGAAGAACGGCTGGACCAGTTGCTTCGTCAGCTCGAAAAGTACCCTGAAGCCCTCAGGGATTATCGAGAATGGCTTAAAGAGCAGGGGGTTGAGACATCTGGAATGAGACCAATGGGAAGTGCAGAGGGAACAATGAGAGTCTTCGCAAAAAGGCTCAAAAATGGGCGTAGTTGGGTGGAAAAAGGCGTAAGTGCCATGATCACCGGATTGGTGGCATTCCTCGATAATTTAGCTTTGAGAACACTATTCGGGCGAGTGGAAAGATGGACAGAAACCAAGGAAGAAAAGAACCCCCCGAGACATTATGTGGAAAAGGTGAAAAGCACGATTGGTGAAGCTACAAGGGATAATATCCTTTACCTAAAAGGCAAGGCGAATATTCCAGTGTACAAAGCATTAAAAGAGTTGGCCGGTTTTTAAAAAAGACAAATTTTCTATCAAGAGAGCACTCTAAATAAGTGAATCCGCTTTCACTCCTGTGGGGATAAAAAAACTGCCCACAAATACTTGACTCAAACCATATTTAGTTTCCATTTGACATTCAATAAATAAAATTTATACTATATAAGTATATTAACTTTATATATTAAATCCTCATCAACCGATGGGGTAGAGGTCGCGGTTTTTATTAGTAGGATGGACGAGATGCAGAGACATTGGCGACTCCATTTGAAAGGAAAAACTGCCGAAGTGTACTTTTTTCTCTGGAACAGTATGCTGGGGCTGTCTCCGAAAAGGAACAGAACTGTCACGTGCGGACCACCTATCCAAACGTGTTGAGCTATCTTTCGGAAGGTATGATGCGGGGTATAGACACTTGCCACCTGTATCTGCTTCGGTGGCATTTTTTATTCCAACCTCCTTCCCATTCTATTAAAAAAGGAGTCCTAATTATGCAAAGTGCAAACGCACTAGAAAATGAAGCTTATGCAGAAGCCAACAACGTGGAGACAAGCGAACTGAAACGAAGCTTAAAATCCCGGCATCTTACGATGATTTCGCTAGGCGGAACGATTGGCACCGGGCTATTTCTTGCCAGCGGCGGTGCAATTCATACCGCAGGGCCTGGTGGTGCAATTCTTTCGTACATCGTTATTGGGATCATGGTTTACTTTTTAATGCAAGGCTTAGCCGAAATGGCTGCCTATATGCCGGTTGCCGGCAGCTTCAGTACCTATGCTACAAAGTTTGTTGACCCATCTCTCGGCTTTGCTCTAGGATGGAATTATTGGTATAACTGGGCAATTACGATTGCCGCTGAACTTTCTGCCGTGACGATGATTATGAAGTTTTGGTTCCCTCATACACCATCATTATTATGGAGCAGTATTTTTTTAGTGCTGATGTTCTTATTAAATTACCTGTCTGTTAAAGGATTTGGTGAAGCAGAATATTGGTTTTCACTCATAAAAGTAGTTACAGTCATTATTTTTATTGTTACAGGAACGTTAATGATTTTTGGGATTATGGGTGGTGAAGCTGTCGGCTTTAAAAACCTTACCATTGGTGATGCCCCATTCCACGGCGGCTTTATGGCGATGCTGGGGATCTTCATGGCAGCTGGGTTTTCCTTCCAAGGTACAGAACTGTTAGGAGTCGCTGCCGGAGAAACAGACGATCCAGCCAAATCGATACCGCGGGCCGTTAAATCAGTATTTTGGCGGATCCTCCTATTCTATGTGTTAGCAATTTTAGTTATTGGATTACTCATTCCCTATACAAATAAAAGTTTACTTAACGGCGATGTATCCGTAAGTCCGTTTACCCTTGTTTTTCAAAAAGCAGGGATTGCTTTCGCCGCTTCAGTCATGAATGCCGTTATCCTTACGGCGGTATTGTCTGCAGGTAACTCTGGGATGTACGCTTCAACCCGGATGCTTTGGGATTTAGCCCGCGATGGTAAAGCACCAAAATTCCTGGCAAAATTAAATAAAAATGGCGTACCGGTAAATGCTTTAATCGTGACCACTTTAGTGGGAACTCTCGCCTTTCTTGCTTCTTTCTTCGGTGATGGAACAGTATATGTATGGCTGTTAAACGCTTCAGGGATGTCAGGATTTATTGCATGGTTAGGGATTGCGATTTGCCATTACCGTTTCCGGAGAGCATTCATTGCACAAGGTAAAGACTTAAGCTTGTTACCTTATAAAACGAAACTATTCCCATTTGGACCCCTTTTCGCTTTTGCTGTATGTGCCTTCGTTATCTTGGGGCAAAACTACTCAGCCTTCCTTGGAAACCATATCGATTGGAATGGTGTTTTAGTTTCCTATATTGGTTTACCGCTATTTCTGGCACTTTGGCTTGGCTATAAATTTATTAAGAAAACAAAGCTTATTCCGTTAGAGAAATGTGATCTTGAAGTATAAGATCTTAAAACAACACGCTTTCACTGCGTGTTGTTTTTTATAGAAAAGAAAAAAACAGACCCCTTACAAGTCTGTTTTTTCAATGTTAAAATTCTGCATTACCTGGTGTTCTTGGGAATGGGATGACATCTCTAATATTGGTCATACCTGTTAAATACATAATCAGCCGTTCGAAGCCGAGGCCATAGCCCGAGTGCTTCGTGCCTCCATATTTTCTTAATTCCAAATACCACCAATAATCGTCTTCATTCATGTTAAGTTCCTTAATTTTTGCGGCAAGTACATCTTCACGTTCTTCACGCTGACTGCCGCCAATTAATTCACCGATTCCCGGAACAAGCAAATCTGTTGCAGCAACGGTTTTATGATCTTCATTTAATCGCATATAAAATGCCTTAATTTCTTTTGGATAATCTGTTACAAACACCGGTTTCTTAAACACTTTTTCACATAAATAGCGCTCATGTTCAGTTTGCAGATCTAAGCCCCATTCGACCGGATAAGCAAAATTTTCCCCTGATTGTTTTAACAGTTCAATTGCTTCTGTATAGGTTACCCGCGCAAATTGGGCGTTGTGAGCGTTTTGCAGACGATCCAACAACCCTTTTTCAACAAAGCTGTTAAAGAAGGTCATTTCCTCCGGAGCATTCTCCAACACATAACCGATGACATATTTCACCATCTCTTCAGCCAGGTCCATAATGTCAGGCAGTTCCGCAAACGCTACTTCGGGCTCAATCATCCAGAATTCAGCAGCATGTCTCGCTGTATTGGAATTTTCCGCCCTAAAGGTCGGTCCAAATGTATAGACATTGCGGAATGCCAAAGCAAAAGCCTCTGCAGAAAGTTGTCCACTGACAGTTAAATTGGTTTCTTTGCCAAAGAAATCCTGGGTATTATCCGTTTGACCCTGTTCATTTTTCGGCAGGTTATCCATATCCAGAGTAGTCACTCTAAACATTTCACCCGCACCCTCGGTATCACTGCCTGTGATAATGGGCGAATGGACATAAACAAATCCATTTTCCTGAAAAAATCTATGAATCGCATAAGCTGCAAGCGATCTGACGCGAAAAACAGCAGCAAACGTATTGGTTCTTGGCCTTAAATGAGCAATCGTTCTTAAATACTCAAACGTATGTCTTTTCTTTTGCAGCGGGTAATCGACATTTGAGGTTCCTGCAATCTCAATATTGGTTGCCTTAATTTCAAATGGCTGCTTAGCTTGCGGAGTATAAATAAAATCTCCTTCCACCTTAAGCGATGAACTGATCGGCAGCTTCGCAATTTCCTTGTAATTTTCCAAGCTGTCATCAAAAACAATTTGAACACCTTTAAAAAAGCTACCATCATTTATCTCGATAAATCCAAAAGTCTTGGAATCGCGGATCGTGCGGATCCAACCTGAAATTCGTACCTGTTGGTCAATATAGTTTTCAGTGTTTCTGTACAAATCCTTCACTAAGGTCTGTTTCATTTGAGTTTCCTCCTAAACTTATGTATCAACTCCAACGACGAGTGTAAACAAAAAACCTCCCATCCCCACGGAACGAAAGGTAATCATCGCCATTACCAATTGCCTGTTATTCCTCCAATATTATATAAAAGTCGCATTAAATAAGCAATATCCAAAGGAATTCCGGATATTTATGTGTTTTTATTAAATTTTCAGAAAAAAGCAGGAAACTAGTAGATTAAAAACGAATTATAAGGATAATCGGATCCATGATTCAAAGATTCAAAAGGAGTGGTAATGTGGATAAAGTTACTTGTATAGCCTATTTTCTTTACAAATCGGCGAGAAGTCAAGAAATCAAAGAACAAGCGATTCAATTACTTAATGGCGATCTGTCAATTCGTGATTTAAAACGAAATCATTCTCTTTCAGCCCATGTAGTTATGGCAGAATCGATGGTAAAAAAGAATAAAATAGATAAAAATCAAGTACGGCTGTTTGCCGAGGAATTTATGATTGTTGAAGTTTAAAGGCTTCCCAATTGGAAGTTTTTTCTTTCCCTATCGTTGTTTCCTAAAGCATTTTTCTTCTATTTTGGATGTTGTTTTGTTACAATATAAAAACCCTCTTTTTAAAACTTCTTTAAACATCGGTTCATACTCTCTGTTTTCAAAAACTTTTCAGCGGTAAATTTCCAAATAGAATGGACATATTTTGGAGTATTTTCTCATTTATTTATTTAATAAAACTAAATTTATAAAGAAAGGTGATTAAATTATGATGCAAATTGAAGTAGCGATTACTTTCGAAGGAAGAAGTTATTTAACTAATGTTATTGCTGACCGAAACACATCAGATGAGGAAATTATGCGACTTGCTTTTGAACAAGTGGAGAAACAATGGAAAAAATAACGTATTGGTAAAGAAAGCTGTATGCCGCAATATCCAACATACAGCTTTCTTGTTTTATGCTAAATTTTTTTCTCAATTCTATAGGTTTCCTGCGGTATGTTGTTCATTAGTGCATTTATGCCTGAGGCAGCCATTAAATGCAGCTCGTGCATGGCCCTGGTACAGACGGTATAAAATAATTTCCGTTCTCGTTCTCTCTTGTATTGGGAAATATCATAGAGAATCACAGCATCAAATTCAATTCCTTTGGCTAGATAAGAAGGAATAACATTGACTCCTTTCTCATAGGTAAGCGTCCCTTTTTCAATTAAATGAAGCTGGACTTCTTTCCTCAAGGCCTTGAAAGCTTGTTTACTTTCTTCAGATGTTCTGCAGATAATTGCAATCGTTTGATAGCCTTCAGCTTGCAACTCGTTTATTCTTTCAATGATACTGTCATGTAATCGCACTCTGTCAGTCAACGTGACCACAGGCTTCTTACCTGAACGGTTAAAGGGTTCAATTTTATCTCCTTCTGGGATTAATGCCTTGGTAAATTCAACAATCTCCTTGGTGGAACGGTACGTTTTTGTTAAATAAAAGGTCGCAAGATCATCTTCAGCGGTTGCAAATCCATTTATAACCGTTTCCGCCTCGGTAACTCCGGAAAAAATCGCTTGATTATAGTCACCCAGCAGTGTCATTTTACTATATGGGAACAGTCTGTGAATAAAAGCAAACTGAAACGGTGAATAATCCTGGGCTTCATCAATAAAAATATGACGAATTGCGGTACTAGCCTTCCTGCCTTCAATTAAATCCTGCAAGTAAGCATATGGCACAGCATCCTCATAAGGCATTACCCTATCGTTTATTTGCTTGGCTGTCAATCTGCTTATTTGCGGCCATTTGGGTGGAAGCTCGTTAGCAGCATAATCCCCGTTAAATAATTGCAGATAAATTTGTGGCATATCAATGAATTTTAAATTCTTCACCCTTGAAAATAACGGTTTGAACCTTTGCTTCACGACCATTTCCGAAAGCAGTCTTTGTTCGCGTTCAAAATCATCAAATGTCGCCTCAGAAAACCTTTGCTTTTTCTGAAGCTGCTTAAAGGCTTCCACATAGTCCGCTTTATCTAAAAATTGAATTTCTTCCTCAACCCAGCTTCTGGTCCGCTCCCGTTTCATCGCACTTTTAAGTTCTCGCAATAGCCATTCTTTAACAAGCTGGATCCGATTGGGAATGCTGATACTTTGATCTAATGAATAGAAATATTGATGAATGTCCCGTCCCGAGATGAATGTCTCCCCTCTAAACGTTAAATCACGAAAAATTAGTCCGTCAGCTGATAAATTCCTGGTATATTGGTCTATTATATCTTTAAATTGAAGACTTGCTTTAAAGCGAATCCCTTCAAGCCTTATCCAATAATCTGGATCTTCCTCTTGATTTAATAAATATTCCATTTGCGTAAATGGATCTTCGACAGCAAAATTTTTCCCAATCCTTTGATACAAGTATTCCTGAAAGGTCGCTTGCTGCATATTTTCCTCGCCAAGCTCCGGAAGAACAGTAGCCACATAACTATTAAACAGAGGATTGGGTGAAAATAGCATGATATTTTCTGAACTGATTGTTCCCCGGTAACGATACAACAAAAAAGCCACACGCTGCAGTGCCGCAGAAGTTTTACCGCTGCCGGCTACTCCCTGCACAATCAGATATTTACTTTTTTCATTGCGGATGATTGCGTTTTGTTCCCGTTGAATCGTGGCAACAATACTTTTCATTTGAGTGCTGGCACCAGCCCCAAGCACCTCCTGAAGCATTTCATCACCGATGGTCACGCCTGTATCAAACATTCCCTTGATTTCTGCAGCCCTAATGATAAATTGACGCTTCCGTTTCATCTCACCCTGAATCACACCCGCGGGCGTCTGATATTGGGCAGGTCCTGGCGGATAGTCATAATAGAGGCTCGAAATCGGGGCGCGCCAATCATAAATCAAAAAATTTTCATCCTGCTGATCCATTAATGAGGCAATCCCCAGGTAAACGGTATCCACTGCTTTTTCACCCTCTTCCAAAAAATCAATCCGTCCGAAATAGGGTGAATACTTTAACCTTACAAGGGTTTTGAGCTGTTGGTCCAATTGTCTGTGGGTCCGTTCACGTTCTGAAAGAAGTTCTGCCTGCTGTTTAATGCTGGCAGCCGTTTCAATCATATCATCCGGTTCATCCAAATTGACGGTTACATCCTCCCAAAAGGTTTTTCGCAGCTCAAGAACATCTAAAGTTATACTGCCGGTATTCTTTTTAAGTCGATTTATCTTATTGTCTATTTCACTTACTACTGAATGGACTCTTTTTTGCTCCATTTGCCAGTCCTTGCTTTGCCATTCACTCATGCCACCACTCCCATAATAAATTATTCGTTCATTCTGTTGACATCCTCAATAAAATATGATAATGTTATTATTGGATATTTATATATTCAATTATAACATTATCATTTATACCAAATGTCATTTTAACATGCTTCTTTGTCATTTTCAAGGATTTGGTTGCAAAAAAATGAACGCCACTTAGGCGTTTTTATTATACGTTTTTTCTTCTCTTCCATTCCCCATCCCTTTTAAAATGAAGGTTATATTCCTACATTCCTGAAAAAATAATCATCCGTATTAAAAAAATGTGAAAAATAATTGACATTTATAAAATTCTTTTTTATAATTTACTTTGAATTAAGTTATTTCAAATTCAAGATAAATAATTTCAAAGTAATTTTTAGGAGGAGAAGAAAAATGACAAAACAAAAATGGACTCTTGATCCTGCTCACAGCAGCGTCGATTTTTCAGTTCGTCACATGATGATTGCCAACGTGAAAGGAACATTTCAAAATTTTTCGGCTGAAATCGCGGCAGATCCAACCGATTTAACTACTGCAGAAATTGAATTCACAGTGGAAACTGCCAGTGTTGATACACGTAATAAAGAGCGTGACGCACACTTGGTTTCTGCCGATTTCTTCGATGTTGAAAATCATCCAACAATGACGTTTAAGGCAACAAATATCGTGAAAACTGACGAAGGTGAATATAACGTAACGGGTGACTTAACCCTTCGCGGCGTAACGAAACAAGAAACATTTACGGTTACCTTTGAAGGGTCAGGAAAAGATCCATGGGGAAATGAAAAGGCTGGTTTCAGTGCAGAAGGTTCGATCAACCGTTCAGACTACGGTCTTGTATGGAATGCGGCGCTTGAAACTGGCGGCGTTCTTGTCGGTGATAAAGTTAAAATCAACTTGCAAATTCAGGCTGCGAAAGCGGAATAGTAAGCCTGGGAAGACAGATTCAACAGATTTGTCTTCCCTTTTTCCTGTTTCACGGCTTTATGATCACTTGTGCACCATTGGGTACGATTTCGGCTAGTTGCAGGACATCCCGGTTATACATGCGGATGCAGCCATGGGATACTGCTTTTCCAATTGAACCGGGATCGTTTGTCCCATGAATGCCATAGCCATGTTTGGATAGTGTAAGCCACATGACCCCATACGGTCCACCAGGGTTTATTTGTCGATTGACGATAACAAATTCTCCCGGAGGCGTTCTTGTCAGCATCTTTCCGACAGCAATCGGAAAAATTCGCATTAGTCTTCCATTATGGAAAAGGGATAATCTTCTTTTGCTAACTGAAACTTGAATCGTATAGGGAATCGTACTTGGCTCCGGGAGTCCAGGTATCCGAATTCGTTGACCGACGTGAAGATGACCAATTCCTGGATTGGCAGCATGTAGACTGGTAAGACTAACCCGATAATCAGCGGAGATGGAAGAAAGTGTTTCTCCAGGTTTAACGACATGAATCATAAAGGGTCACACCTTTTTCATTAGAATATGCCCTTTTATGCCGAAGGTTCACTTAACTTTTGACAAAGGGCAGGCTTTACCCTGCATCCTTTGCCTTCCCCTCAGCAAGGCACCCCACCCAATGGTATTCGTTAGGATTCCATCCTAAATAAGGGAGTCAAATCTTCTCTTTTAAAATGAATATAAAAATAATCATTACTGGCTGGATCATATTTATAATCCTTTTTCCATTCATCGATATTAAGAGCAATTTCTTTCACAGCCCGGGTAAACACTAAAATCTCCTCATTTGTCATAATCGGATGAAGAGAATAACGGACCCAGCCCGGTTTTGTTGACAGGTCGCCTTGGTTGATTTTATCAGTAATTTGTTTAGACATATTCTTATCAATGTTAAATAAATAATGGCCATATGTTCCGGCGCATGAACAACCGCCCCTGACTTGAATACCATAGCGGTCATTAAGCAGCCGGACAATCAGGTTATAATGGATATTGTCAATCGTAAAGGAAACAATCCCCAACCTGCTTTTTACCTGTCCTTCTAGGATGCGGAGTCCCGAAATTTCTGCCAGCATTGGCAATAAAAGCGCTAACTGCTCCTTTTCCCTTGCTAGGATATTGTCAATCCCCATCTGCTCCTTTAGCTTTAGACAAAGGGCGATACGGATCGCCTGCAGAATCCCTGGAGTGCCGCCGTCCTCACGAAGTTCAATATCCTCATAGTATTGATGCTCTCCCCATGGATTTGTCCATGCGACCGTTCCCCCTCCAGGATGATCTGGAACCTTATTCACATATAATCTGGAATCGAACACTAATACCCCGCTTGTTCCCGGTCCCCCTAAAAACTTATGCGGCGAGAAAAAAATCGCATCGAGCTTTTCCATTGGGTCTTGCGGATGCATATTCACTTTGATATATGGTGCTGAGGCAGCAAAATCGATAAAACAAAGTCCGCCATACTGATGCATGATTTTCGCCAGCTTGTGATAAGGAGTTTGAATGCCGGTTACATTGGAACAAGCCGTAAAGGAACCAATTTTCATTTTTCGATTATGATAACGAAGTAATAACTGTTTTAAGTGACCAATATCCACACCGCCATTTTCATCAGCTTTTATTATTTCCACATCAGCCAGCGTTTCCAGCCAAGATGTTTGGTTGGAATGATGCTCCATATGTGTCAGAAAAACAATTGGTCTTTCATTTACAGGAAGCCCCATCCTGGCTTTCAAGCCTTCCGGCGCTTTAATTCCCAAGATCCGTTGAAATTTGTTAATAACGGAAGTCATCCCAAAACCATCAAGAATGACTACGTCATAGGGATCAGCATTAACATGTTCTTTAATCATTTCCTTTGAATGCTTATATACTCCCGTCATCATTAAACTGGTTATATTTGATTCCGTATGTGTATTCGCCATATACGGTCCAAACACTTCGGAAATACGCTCCTCAATAGGGCGGTAAAGACGCCCGCTTGCTGTCCAGTCCGCATAAATGATTTTCTTTTTTCCATAAGGGGAAGCAAATTCCTGATCCATCCCAATTGTTTGCGAACGAAACGTGTGAAAATATTGCTCAAGGTTAGTTGGAATCCGATAGGTTTTACTGCCAAGATTTGCCGTAATCATCTTTTTCCACCTCCATCTTTCTGATCCTGCTTACCAATATATGCAACAACCTATTTGGAGGTAAAAAAGGATTTCAAAATTTGTTACTGATCAAAATATATAGGCACCCAAATAATTGTTTGGACGCAATAATTAATTTGTCGCCAGATAATCATTATATTTCGCCACCATTCAAAAACCTCTTTTCTACAATACTCAAGCATATTTTTCAAATATTTTGTAACAGGCAGTAAATTTGCAAAATATTGTTGTGATTTCTTACTTCAAGTCTTGTTTTGAGAGCTTTTGTCAAGCAGCAGGAAAATCATATACCGATTGGTGAATTACATAGTCATAGACAAAATATTTCCTAGATAGATATAGAAAGGGATGGATTTTGATGAAGACCTATACTTTAAAGGAAGTGGCTAAAAAAATAAATATTGCTCCAGGGATTATTCGGCAATGGGAGAAAGAGTTGAAGGAAGTCATAGAGATTCCCCGCACAAAGCAAGGTGCACGAATTTATACAGATACAGAAATTGATCTGCTCATTAACGCCAAGGAATTGTACGACCAAAAATTGAGCAAAGAAACAATACGGCTTCAGTTGCAGAGAAAGTCAGTTCAGGAAGAAAACGTAGATGAGACTGTAAAAGTCGGGACTTCTTTAGAAGTGATTGATGAACCAATCTCCGCTTCACCCGTTAGTAAAGAAGGAAATGAACAGGCCCATCTCTTTTTTGAGGCGATCGATACTTACAAGAATCATTTTATTCAGGAAGTAAAAGAGGAAATTTGTCATGCTGTCCGTAAAGACATGATTGAAGAGGTCAAAAAGGAAATCTCAAAAGGAACGCTGACAACCGTAAAGTCGATTTCGGATGCGATTTACAAATCATCCGCCAAAACTCAAGCTGAGATTGAACATCTTTCCAAGGCAGTTGAAAAGAATGCTGATCAAACTGCCGACAAGCTCCAATATCTTGCTAATAACATCAAGAGCAGTGCAATCGAAACATCCGATGACATTTTTACTCTTACAAAGCAATTGACAGATTCGACAAATGCTATTTCCCATTTCATCAATGATACAAATGATGAATTAACCAATCTAACAGAAGCTATTTCCCTTGACCGGGAATTCTTTGCTGAAGAGAGGCAGCAATACCTCCATGAAATAAGACAAAGAGAAGCAGCCTTTCTGCAAATGTTAGCAAATTTCAGGGATGTTGCTGCAGCCAAGGAAAAAAAGTGGTGGAAATTCTGGTCATAACTGAGCTGCTGCCCTCTTCTTGATTGAAAATAAATAATTCATTTTTAACCTAGTTACCATCCATGTCTATTGTTTAATTTATATTTGGAGGGATATGTTATGAATACTGCGGAAGTGGCAAAATTATTAGGGGTATCTGTAAGCACGGTACAGCGCTGGGTCAAGCAGTTGGAACTCCCGATGGGACGAAATGACCGGGGACATTATTATTTTAAAGAGGAAGATATTCAATTATTACAAAATATTCAGGAACAACTACAAAATGGAGCGATTCTCGCGGATATTGCGCCCGTAACCGCAAAGAAAAGCCCGCGAAAAGGAGCGATAAGGTCCGTTGGAAATGATCAAACCGTCGAATATTTATTATCAAAGGTTAAAGAAATTGAAATAAATCTGCAGGCAAAAGCAGATTCCGTTGCCTCTTATCAATTACTTCAGCATCGAAGGGAAATTGAAGAGTTGCAAAATCAAATAATAGCACTCAACCAAAAATGCGAATTGCTGCAGGAGGAATTAAATGCTCTTAAACCTGTGCCCTCTGCTGAAAAGCCGTACGTCCTGGATGAAGGGAAAGTAAAAAGAAAAAAGAAAAATTTTGTTAGCTCATTATTCGGATTTTAACATAACTTCTTTTCCAGCAGCTAATTAACATGACCGACCAGAGAAAGTAAACTGTTCGGTCATGTTAACAAAAAATAAAAACGTTTACAATAATTATGCTTCTTTGGTCCTTCGCTTCATTTCAAATAAATTCCCCACATAGGAAATCTCCTTGATGGTCACTTGGAGTTTACCGGTTGGCACCTTCAATGAAATCTTTTCCCCCATTTCTTTAAGCAGTAGCTGTCTGCCAACCGGGGATAAAAAGGAAATAAAGCCACGATCCGGGTCCGACTGCTCCGGAAAACAAATGACATACTCCTCGAAATCATCTTCATCATCATATTGAACCGTAACCTTGGTTCCAATATATACTTTCGAAAAGAATGAAATAACCGCATTCTTACGATTTTGATTTAATAATTCCTCTACTTCCAAAACATACAAATTGAAAAAGTGTTTTAATCGTTCCTGAATTGGGGTGGAAGAAATATAAAGATTTGTTAAGTCTTTTATATTCTCCTCAATATAAGCTAATTGTTCACTAAAAAAATCCTTGTTCTGAAGTGTACTATGGTTCATAGTAGATAGCCTCCTGACTAGGATCGAACCTTCTGCAAAACTTCATTAATTTTTTCATGATAAATTCCTCCTTAAATAAAAAAATGAACCTTCCAAATGTACACAAAACCTCTGGCTTTTTCCAGCTGGCAAAAAGCCAAAGCTTATCGTATACCCCGAAAGGATAAAATGATAATCCTTAAATTGTTGGAAGATCTTAACATAATATTACCATACCTAAACAGAAAAATCCCGAAAATCGATAAAGCGAAATTCGCAGAATATTATGCATCTGTAAAAAGACTGTTAAACGCCCATTATTTCATGCAAACGCCCGCCAATAACCGCTGGATAATTTTCCTTTAATTCCTCCACGGAAATGTTGAACAGGCCGGCAAGCTCTCCGAGAAAATCATGATCGTGACGAAGCCAGGATGAATAATTTCTTTTTATATATCGTTCAGCCGCGGGAAAGGATGAAAAATCTTAAGTTAACTTTTTTCCATTATGAACAATTGTAAACTTCTTGTCAGTCTGCCGAATAATATAGGATATTTCGTCTATGTGATTTCGATAGCTTACAACGTAGGGCGACTCCTTCACATTAAATTCATTCCTGTCTGCATCTGATTTAAGCGGCGGCAGTTCGAATACATTTAAAACAAAGGTTGCAAACGCTGTGCTTGTCAAATCTGCACCGGAAGCTTTTGGGTGTCCGCCCCCTCCATAAGTTTTCGCAAACTCCGCGACATTTACCTCATCATGAATCGTTCGAAAGCCAATTTTTTTACTGCCTACATTTATCAGGGCAATCATATCCAAATGCGGATTCAAATTATTTAATGCATTGCCAAGTTCTGATAAGTACTGTTCTGCATGAACGATTCCCACACAATATTGCTTGACAAAGGTTTGGACCATTCGTTGAGCGAGTTTCTTCTCTATTTCCACATTTACGGCTAAATCTGTTATGTATGTTTCTTCCCTATCATTTTCGGAATTGGCAATAAATCGTTCTACTCTTTGATTCAAATTCCGATAGGAACAATAGGAGACCTTAGCTTGTTCTCCGAAGGCAATTTTGGCAATTACCCCACAACCAAGCCCATCTAAATCATTATCTGTAAAAAGTTTAACCATAAGCTACCACCATTCTATTGTATTTCCAAACTATAGTTTGGATGTTCAGCACGATCCTTATACAAAAACAAGAGCGCAATTCTTGCATAAATATTCTCTACGTCTAGGTTTATTTAAACATCTTTCCTACCCCGGATTCCTTATGAGAGGCAGCATGAACATTTACTCATCCACCATCTCTATTCAAGTTTACCTAATAATTAGTGATTTTAATAGAATAAGGCTTACAATTTATTGCCAGCATAATCGACAACAAGCAACTTTTATGTTATAATCAGGTTGTTACTTTTTTCGAAGGAGGACATTGAATGATCGAATTTAAAAATATTGTTAAGAAGTACCGCACCAAAACGATTATAAATCATTTTTCTTTAAAAATTGATGCGGGCGAACTTGTTGTGTTTATTGGTCCCAGCGGCTGTGGTAAAACCACTTTGTTAAAAATGATCAATAAACTAATCCAACCCACATCCGGACATATTTATGTTAACGGCAGCGATATTTCCGCGATGAATCCGATAGAACTGCGCAGAAATATCGGTTATGTGATTCAAAATACCGGTTTATTTCCACATATGACGATTAAAGAAAATGTCGAGTTAATTCCGAAACTTAAAGGCGAAGACCCGGGAGACATTGATAAAAAAACCAGAAAGTTACTTCAGATGGTAGGTCTGGATCCAAAAGAATATCTGAATAGATATCCTCAGGAGCTGTCCGGCGGTCAACAGCAGCGCGTAGGGGTTGCCAGAGCCTTCTCAACAGACTCGGAGATTATATTAATGGATGAACCTTTCAGCGCGTTAGACCCCGTGACCAGGACAACACTTCAAGATGAACTTTTCACCATGCAAAAGGAACTAAACAAAACCATCATTTTTGTTACCCATGATATGGATGAAGCGATAAAGATCGCAGATAAGATTTGCATTATAAAAGATGGCGATATTCTCCAATATGATTCTCCTGAAAATATACTCAAAAATCCTGCAAATGAATTTGTTGCTGATTTTATTGGGAAAAGAAGAATCTGGAACAATCCGGAATTATTGACTGCTGTAGACTTCATGATTCAAAACCCAGTAAAAATCACGGCAAAGCGCAATGTTCTTCAGGCGATTGAAATAATGAAAGAAAATAAGGTTGATAGTTTGATGGTGACGGACAAAAATAACTTTTTACTTGGGTTAGTCACATTAAAAGGAATTCAACTGCAAAACCGAAATCTTTCAGTTGAAGCGCTAATGGAGAAAAACGTTCTTTCTGTTTCAGATGATGCGAATTTAATTTCTGTATTAGCAACGATGAATAAACATCGAATTGGTTATGTTCCAGTTGTAAACAAGCAAAATCAATTAATTGGACTAATCACAAGGAGCAGTATTTTATCAGCACTAAGCAGCCAATTAATAGATATGGAGGTGGCTTTTTAGTGAGAGATTTATGGAACTATGTAACATCAAATTATGAACAAATTCTAAACTTAATCGGACAGCATATCTATTTGAGTGTTATTGCTGTCTCTGATCGCTACAGTAGTCGGGATTCCACTTGGAATTTTAATTTCCAGGGAACAAAGATTGGCAAAACCGATTATTGGGACAACCAATGTGATTCAGGCGATCCCAAGTTTGGCCTTGCTCGGGTTCCTCATTCCTTTCATTGGGATTGGCAGTACACCAGCAATTATCATGGTTGTTCTTTATTCACTGCTTCCGATTGTAAAAAATACTTATACCGGGCTTACGAATATTGATCGGGATATTCTGGAAGCTGCCAGAGGAATCGGGCTGACTAAAAGTCAAACGATGAGAAAGGTTCAGCTTCCACTGGCTTTGCCAATGATTATGGCAGGCATTCGAATTTCAGCCGTTACGGCCGTTGGTTTGATGACCATTGCTGCATTTGTCGGTGCGGGCGGTCTCGGTTATTTAGTCTTTTCCGGGGTCCAATCCGTGGATAATGCGATGATCTTGGCTGGTGCCATTCCTGCCTGTCTGCTTGCCTTATTAATTGACTTTGTCGTCGGCAGGCTTGAAGCCTCTCTTTCTCCTACAGGGAAGCAGAAGTCAGCTGCTACCGGCAAGACAACGAAGAAATTAATTATTTCATTTGCAGCGATAATCCTTATTGCTGCCGGGTGCATCACACTTTTTTCAAAAGCAAAGGCAGAAGACAAAATTGTCATCGGCTCCAAAAACTATAATGAGCAAATCATCTTAGGAAATATCGTTGCCGATTTAATTGAAGATAAAACTGATTTACAAGTTGAAAGAAAATTAAACCTTGGCGGCTCCCAAGTGACCTTCAGTGCGATTAATAAAGGTGATATTGATGCGTATGTTGAATATACAGGCACCGCATACGTTAGTATCTTAAATCAGAACACAATGAATAACCCTGAAAAGGTGTATGATTATGTAAGTAAGCAATTTCAGCAAAAATACGGGATTAAATGGTTAAAACCGCTTGGGTTCAATAACACGTATGCCATGGCGGTTCGCCAGGACACCGCCCAAAAATACAGACTTGCTACGGTATCTGATTTAGCGAAAGTCAGTGACCAGCTTATCCTCGGTCCGACCATTGAATTTTCGACACGAGATGATGGTTTAAAAGGTCTTACCAAGACCTATCAAATGAATTTTAAAGATGTAAAAGCGGTGGATGGCGGATTACGCTACACGGCATTGGATCATCATAAAAGTGATGTCATTGATGCTTTCTCCACTGACGGCTTAATTAAGGCCTTTGACTTAAAGCTGTTAAAGGATGATAAACACTTCTTCCCCCTTATTATGCGGTTCCAATAATAAAAGAAAAGACATTGCAAGAACATCCGGAACTGAAGAAGGTACTTAACTCCCTTGCTGGAAAGCTGACGGAAGATAAAATGCGTGAGCTGAATTATCGAGTTGACAGTCTAAAGCAATCCCCAGCGAAAGTCGCAAAGGAGTTTTTACAAGCTGAGGGTTTAATTGATTAATAAATACAGAAACCTGCTTTCACATAAAAGCAGGTTTCTTATTACTCCCCTTTTAAAAAGTGTACTACCCGGTCGTATGTTCTTTCATCACCGACCACAAGCAGAACATCATTTTCCAGAATTGAAGCATAAGGTCCTGGTGAAATAATTAACTCTCCATTCCGTTTTATCCCGATTACCGTTCCTCCGGTGTTCTGCCAAAATTTCAATTCGGAGATGGACTTCCCAATATAGCGGCAGTCCGGAAATATGTCGACTTCAATCGGTGTTAATGGGTTTGTATGACGCAGCCTTCCAGAATAATCGATGATTTTTCGCAATGTTTCGTATAACTGTTCATCCAGCATGGTTCTTTGAGCAATAAGTGAATTCATTCGCTTTTCCAGCTCTTTCATGCTTGCTAAGTGGGAAAAACGTGAGATATATTTGAATGCCTTTTCCTTTGAAGCAATCACGATCCCGCTGCCCTTTGTGGAATGAACAATTTCAACATCCTCTAATATCTTGATGGCCCGCCGTACCGTTTCAGGAGATACCTTGTATTCGCTGGCTAAAGTCGATCTGCCATGAATTTTTTCTCCCACTTTTAATTTCCCATCGTAAATCCGATTTGCTAAATCAATCGCAATTCGCTCATAAATTGGTATTTGCGTCCTTTCCATAGCTTCCTCCAAGGTTTCATTCAAAAAAACAATTCTATCGATTATTATATATAATAACAATATACTGTTTTTGCTTACTTGTTGTAAAACCATTAGATTTAAATCATTTTGGACATACTTGAGAGTATACTCCTTCAACCGAGGTGCTTTATGAAACGGAAAATGATTATTTGGTTAAGTATCCTTTTTATCTGCTTTATGGCCTCGTTATTTGCCTATTATTTGATTAAGAATGATTCGTCCCGGTGGCAGGTTGCCCTTGGTGGTATTTTAGCGAGCGCTTTACCACTTCTGCTGCTAAAACTAAAGGACAATCCATTTAATATACCGATTATTCTCGGCTATTATCTGTTTCTCTTTTGTTCATTATTTCTTGGTTCGATTTCTAGCTTTTATCTCCATCATAAATGGTGGGATTCGACCTTGCACTTCTACAAAGGTGTCTATATTGGTTTTGTCGGAATTGCCCTGTTTAAACGGTTGATACCGGCAAGGGTTCGAAGAGATGTATCGGTGTGGATCCTATTTCTTTTTGTCCTCTCACTTGGGGTTTTGGCCAGTGTTGTTTGGGAAATTTATGAATTTGTCGGTGATTTAACATTTACGCATACGATGCAAAGAGGGAGAAATCAAGATACGATGCTTGATTTATTATGGGGTTCTGCCGGTGGACTGCTTGTCAGCCTGTACTCCTTATATAGAAAAAAGCACGTGTAGGAGGATGAATTTATGAATCGAAAAGTTGTCATCATCTTAAGTTCTGCTTATGTCATTTTCATGGCTATTTTAGCAGTTTATTACTTTAGTCAAGGGGCCTCATTTAAAGCGACTGTGGCTATCGGCGGAATAGCTTGCGGGGCCATTCCGCTATTGCTGGCTCTGTTTACTAAACTGCAGTTTAACTTGCCGATTGTCATTTCCTATTTAATCTTTTTAGTCGGCTCGCAATATCTAGGCTCCATCCGCGGCTGGTACGGTCTAGGCTGGTGGGATACATTTGTCCATTTTATCAGTGGGGGGATTATTGCCTTTACCGGAATTGCTTTATATGAAAGAATGATTCACCGAAACGCAGGGAATGCCATTTCCCCTTGGTTTGTGTTTTGGTTTACCCTTTCGTTCGCCTCACTTGGCGGTGTTCTATGGGAAATCTATGAATTTAGCTGTGATCAGTTTTTGGGCATGGACTTACAGGGCGGCGGCAATAAAGACACAATGACGGATTTAATTGCTGATGTCGGAGGAGGATTGCTAATTGCCTGCTGGAGTGGGATTAGAACAAGATTCAAGCTGCAGAAAATGAAAGACCTTCCTAATGAACAATGAAAAGAGCAGGGCTAAATTTTTATTTTAGCCCTGCCCATTTAATTGCCGTCACTATACTGGTACGGCGGCAAAAAATTCTTCATATATGGCTTTCACTGCTCTTATTTCATCGACTTCTTTTACACCAAACATCATGCTGACTTCTGACGAACCTTGGTTGATCATTTCAATATTAACATTGGCCTTTGCTAATGCCTTCGAGGCTCTTGCCATTGTCCCGATATTATGGCGCATTCCCTCGCCGACAACCATAATCAGAGCCAGGCTATGCTCAAAAATTACTTCATCTGCCTGCAATTCCGTTTTAATACGATGTATAATTTTTTTCTCCTTTTCGGCATCTAGCTGATTTTCTCGCAGAATGACAGATAAGTCATCGATACCGGAAGGAGTATGTTCATATGATAACCCAAAATCCTCTAAAATACTTAAAAGTTTCCGTCCAAAGCCAATTTCTCGATTCATTAAGTATTTGCTTACATATATGCTGCAGAATCCCTAATCTGAGGCAATGCCAATAACCGGTCCATTCGTATTGTCCCGTTCCGCAACAATTCTTGTTCCATGAGCCTGGGGGTTATTGGTATTTTTAATATGAACCGGAATTCCAGCACGAAATGCCGGAACAAGAGCCTCATCATGGAGTACAGAGAAACCGGCATAAGAAAGCTCCCGCATTTCCCGAAAGGTAAGTTCCTTAATTTCTTTAGGTCGATCAATGATCGACGGATTGACTGAAAAAACAGCATCAACATCAGTAAAGTTTTCATATAAATCCGCTTTTAAGGCGTTGGCTAGGATCGCCCCGGTTATATCTGAACCGCTTCGAGAGAACGTGTATACATCCCCTTCCTTGCTGTAACCAAAGAAACCTGGGAAGACGAGAATCTCGGAGCGTTCGCGAAGTTTATGCAGCTCCGTATAGGCCTCAGGAAGGACCTGAGCATTACCTGGTTCGGCGGTAACAAAAAGGCCAGCTTCTTTTGGGTTAACATAAGCAGCCTCCAGTCCTTTTTTACAGAAAAAAGCGGCAACTAATTTTGCATTATTGTCCTCCCCACTAGCTTTCAGCAAATCGATGAACCGCTCAGGATTGCTTTTATCTGCATTTAACCTAGTGGTTAAATCATCGCTAATTTCACTAATGATTTCAGCCGGAAGGGCCAGTTCAGCCGCAATTGCTGCATATCTTTGAATCAAGGCATCGAAATGCTTTTTCGGCTCTTCATTCACCAAGCATTTTTTTGCACATTCTATTAACAAATCTGTTACTTTTATATCTTCCGGATATCGCTTCCCTGGAGCCGAAACGACAACCACCTTTCGCTCAGGGTCCGAAACGACAATATCGAAAACCTTTTCCAATTGTTCCCCTGAGGCTAAAGACGAGCCACCAAACTTAACGACCTTCATATTTACCTCTCCTAAGTTTTAGAAATATAATTTTAATTTTATTACAATTCGCAAAATAATCAAGACTTTTTTCCGCCTGATGTGGACATTTGTCTTTATCCAGCAGACACCAATTCAATAAAATGAGCTAGTATCCTTGCGGTTAAACCCCAAATGGCTCGACCTTTGTATACATAAAAATATTCATCAATCCCTCGCGACCGCCACTTATAGTTTTTACCGCCGACAAGCAGTTCAAAAGGAAAATCAATATCCGGTGTTGCTTTAAATTCAACATGATGTATTTCGGGAGGATGTTTTAAAAAATAGGTTAACGGGACTGTGAAAATTTCCTCCACCTCAGAGCGGTTATAATTTAACCTTTCCGCTTGTTCGATCAATCCAACAAAGGGATAAATCATCATTCCAAACGGAGAAACCATATAATCCAAAGGATATACCTCCGATATATCACTCGTATCGATACCTAATTCTTCCTTCGTCTCACGGATCGCAGCGGCTTTTTCATCAGCATCTTCAGGATCTATTCTTCCTCCCGGAAAACAAATCTCACCCGGCTGACGTCTTAATTGAAGCGAACGTACTTCAAATAAAACATGAACTCCGTCATCCTTTTTCATAAGTGGTACCATGACGGCATATTTGGAAAAATTGCGGCTTCCCAATATTGTTGGAGTGTGCTGCTGTAATCTTAACCAAATCGCATCTAGTTCCATATTTACACCCCTCATTCAGCAATATTTTCTTTAGCTTAACATTTTTTCTCCGGAATCTAAAAAAAACTGCCTATTTATAAAAAAAAACATCCAGCATTTTGGATGTTTCTCAAGAAAAATGAATATCAATTTATTACAACAACCATCAGATATTAATTCTATGATAGAATCGCTCGGTCACTTACCATTTGGTTGCCGCGGATCCGTTTAAATTCCTCCAACAAGCCTTCTATGGTGAGATGCTGCTTTTGTTCCTCGTCAACTTCAAGGATAATCTGCCCTTTATCCATCATGATCAAGCGATTGCCAAGATCGATCGCCTGCTGCATATTATGTGTTACCATTAATGTTGTCAGCTTGTAGCGTTCGACTATTTCCTTCGTTATGTTTGTTATCAGCTCGGCCCTGGATGGGTCAAGGGCGGCTGTATGTTCATCAAGCAGTAAAATAGCTGGCTCAGTAAAGGTTGCCATTAACAAGGAGAGGGCTTGACGTTCCCCACCTGATAACAGCCCTACCTTGGCGCTAAGACGATTCTCCAATCCAAGGTGTAATGTTTCCAGCACCTCTCGGAAGTAATCACGCCTTTTATGTGTTACACCCCTTTTCAGAGTGCGTGTCTTATTACGGGAATAAGCCATCGCCAAATTCTCTTCGATCGTCATGCTTGGAGCTGTACCCGCCATTGGATCCTGAAAGACCCTGCCTATCATTTTTGAACGTTTATATTCCGTCATATTAGTCACGTTTTTACCGGAGATGAACACCTCGCCAACGTCAGGGAACAAGCCCCCGGAAATGATGTTCATCAATGTTGACTTTCCGGCCCCATTACTACCAATGACCGTAACGAAATCGCCTGCTTTGAGGGAAAGGTTGATATCGTCAATGGCAATTTTCTCATCAGGGGACCCTTCATTAAAGATCTTATGAATCTGATTTAATTGCAGCATGTTTAGTCCCCTCCTCATCAGCAGCAACGTTAAAACTGACCGGCCTTTCAGCTTTTCTGTGAGCTTTGCGCTTCTTCTCTCTTGAACGCTCTAAAATTTTCGGCATCGTTAAGGCAATGATAACAATAATGGCAGTAATAAGCTTCATATCTCCCGGATCGAGGAATTCAATTCTCAGTGCCATTGTGACAACTATGCGATAAATTATTGAACCACCAATTACGGCAAGAGTGGTTCTAACAATCGTTTTGGTGCCAAAAAGGGCTTCACCGATGATAACGGAGGCTAGACCTATAACAATCATGCCAATCCCCATACCGACATCCGCAAATCCTCCTTGCTGGGCAATCAAGGCACCTGAAAAAGCAACAAAAGCGTTTGAAAGACCAAGGCCTAATATCGTCAGCAAATTGGTATTCGCCGAGAAGCTGCGAATCATCCGTTTATTATCACCCGTCGCTCGAATGGCAAGACCAATTTCTGTTTGTAAAAACCAATCGGTAATAATTTTGATGACGAATGTCACGATGATCATCATAATCAAAATTCCCCATGTTTCTGGGAGGCTGTCTCCTAATCCAAGTGCTGTCAGCAAATTATTCAAAAAAGTATCAATGCCTGTTTTTTCAAACAGATCTTCAACCTTTGTAAAGGCCGTTTCTGTATTTAACATCGAAATATTCGGACGCCCCATTATTCGTAAGTTAATCGAATAAAGGGCGATCATCATTAAAATACCGGATAATAAATTATTAATTTTTCCGAATGTGTGCAACAAACCAGTCATACACCCGGCTAAAAATCCAGCAAACAGTGCTGCCACTGTTGCCACATAAGGGTTCACGCCACCCATAATCATGACGGATGCAATCGCGCCTCCAGTTACAAAGCTGCCGTCTACCGTTAAATCGGGAAAATCGAGAATTCGAAAGGAAAGATAGACGCCCAGAGCCATAATCGCATAGATGATACCCGCTTCAAATGATCCAAATATTGCTGTAAACAATGAGATCATCCTTTCCATTAAGTCTTTTGGCCTAAGCGATAAAGAATAAAATCTGCAATCAAAGAGCCAATCGTTCCTTGATTGGCTCCTGACCTGAAGATGGTTGATTATTTCCCGTCATAGAACTCGCCAAGACTCTTCCATTCCTCTTTTACAGTTAAACCTTGTGCCTTTGCAGCTTTTTTATTAATGACAAGTTTTAAGCTTTTCGGCAACTGAACCGGAATTTCTGATGTTTTTTTCTTGCCAGTTAAGATATCTGCAGCCATTTCACCTGATTGATAACCAATATCATAATATTCAAATCCACTTGCCGCTACAGCGCCTTTTTTCATCGAATCCAATTCACCAACAAATAATGGAATCTTCTTGTTATTCGCTACCGCAATAACAGCATCAAGCGCCGTGACAACCGTATTATCGGTTGGAATGTAAATGGCATCAACACGGCCGACAAGCGATTCAGCAGCCTGCTTCACTTCGGAAGTATTCGATACAGATACTTCCACAAGCTTTGCACCCTTTTCTTTCACCAATTTTTTCACTTCGTCTACTTGAACAACGGAATTTTGTTCACCGGCATTATAAATAACACCAACGTTTTTAGCCTTCACTTCATCTGTAATAAAACTGATGGTCTTCTTGGTTGCTTCAGGGTGGTTATCGGTCGTCCCGGTGATATTTTCACCTGGCTTATCAAATGCCTTAACCAGTCCGGCACCGACAGGATCCGTTACAGAAGTAAAGACAATCGGAATATCCTTGGTCGCGTTAAGAGCAGCAATGGCACTCGGAGTCGCATTGGCAAAAATTAAATCTACTTTATCACCTACAAAATTCTTGGCTATCGATTGAGTGTTATTTTGGTCAGCTTGTGCATTTTGCACCTTAAAATCGACTTTAAGCCCTTTATCCTTTAAAGCGTCTTGAAATCCTTTTGTTGCGGCATCTAATGAAGGATGCGGTGCAAACTGTGAAATGCCAACTTTAAAGGTTTTATCCTTTTCTGCCCCTCCCTGCTTTGTATCTCCCGCAGATTCTTTAGTGCCGCATCCTGCGAGCAAAAGCAGCCCTGCCAATGCGATTGAAAGGCCTTTTACTGTTTTCTTCATCATTTATTTCCTCCTAAACTGATTAAAAAGAGATTTCAAAAAATTCTTATATTAGAAATTATTCTAGTATTTTTTTAGTCCAAAAGCAATAGAAATGGAAAAAATATTTTTGCGCTTTAAAGCTAAAAAAACCTTCTGTTTGTTCAGAAGGTGTAAAGAAAAATTTTCATTAATCCTCGGTGCAATCAAGCAGCCGATCTATCTCAATTTGCTCCATCGAGAAGCCTTTGCCATCTGCTGTCAGGTTAATGGTTGCATCTAAAAGAGTATCAATATCTATCAACAACGGTTCCATGATTTCCCCCCGAAAAACTGATATTCTTTCATTCTATTAAAGGGTTCGTAGCCTAAAACAGGAACATGAGGGTTTTTATTTAAAAAAGTTCAAAGTACTTCGTAATAATTTCACCCATTTTTGAAAATCTTTTTTAGATTTTCAAAAAATGGTTTCGCCTGCGGGTAGATTGTCCACACCTTTGGACATGCCTTTACATAATTTGAAGTAGATCATAAAAAGGAGGTGGAGAATTATGAGCTATGGTGGCGGAAACATGGGATTTGTGTTGATTGTTGTTCTGTTCATTCTGTTGATTATTGTAGGTACTTCCTACGGTGGCTTCTACTAAGTTCATCAATAACACCTGACCAGCATCCCTCCTAAACTGGAGTCCGACAATGAGGTTGTACCTGTTGGCTGTCTCCCTAAACAGAAAAGGCCGGGTATTCATGATCCAGCCTTTTCTGTCTTTTACATATTTCCTGCAATTATCGTTTTGATTTCCGGTATCCTGCCGCTTGTGCAGCCTTTTCGGAACAAAACCACACAATATTATCCTTAATGGAGTCATAGTAGGCTCCGTCGGGAACATGATAAATATGGGAATTGGCATTGCCTTTAATTTTCCCCTTACACTTTATATTCCTTTCTTGATCATCATCGGAGTTATTTTGAAAGCTTGTTCCATTATTTGTAAAAGTTGTGTCTGCATGTTCGTTTTTGCTGGATTCGGAAGTATGATAACCATCTTCCTGCGCGTAATTTTCAATCGACCAGATTCCGATACCTTTTTTCTGTGCTTTTCTTTGGATGGCATAGAACTCGTCGACATACTTGGTATTAGGTGCATAAATATAAGCTACCCGGGCTAATCCCTTTTCCAGCAACATTTCGTTAAACATTTTTCCGTCTACATAAATGTAGGCAAGCAGCCGTCCATATTTATCGCGACCATCACCAATTCCCGGTTCAATTTCAACCTTTTTTCCTACAGCAAGGATCTTTTTTGTAAAGGCTGAGGCTTCTGGTCCAAACGGTTGAACTCCTAGCCGTGGATGATGTGTTTCGGGCGTGTCAACACAGAGCATTCTAATCTTTTCCACCCGTCCATTTATCTTCACTTCAACCGTGTCTCCATCAATATTCTTAACAATTACCCCTGGCAGCAGTCTGTTATTACTCTCTCTAGACTTTGAAGAATGATTTACTGAAGCAGTATCATTTGTGTGATCCGCTTTTTCTTCATTTTGGCTAACAGCAGGAACCTTGTTGTGATTTGCATCTTTTTGAGCCGTTTCAGTACTTGAACAGCCAGAGATAAAAATAGATAAAAATAAAATGAATAGTCCAAATGACAGCTGAAATTTGTTTCGCATAAAAATCATACCTCTTCTAATCTTACTAACATTGCAGCAATTGTAACAGAAATATTTGATATGGTGCAGCCAAAATGAAAAAGAGAGAGAAGAATTGTTCTTCTCTCACAGTTAATTATTTTTTTCAGTTGCTTTTGCATTAGGTCCTAAATAATCATAATCATTAGGGTTTATTGGTGTGTATCCTTCCGGTTTATAGAAACGAAGGAGGTCTTTATAAACCACTTCATCGGACATTTGCAGTTCAGTATTGACATTATCGGATATCTCCTTACATGGTTGAGGATCTTCCAATAACTCCTCTGTCTTTGCTGCATAACACTTGTCTTTTACTTGAATTACGTCAGAAGTTACAAAGTCGCCATTACGGAATAATGCCCAATTGCGATGCTGTTTAGATAATAAGTCTGAGCCAAATTCCATGTAATCCTTTGTATCGATCCCTAATAAATGAAGCACGGTTGGACGAACGTCTACTTCTCCGCCGACCTGTGACTGAATACCGCCTTTAACGCCAGGAACGTGAATAAATAAAGGTACACGCTGTAATTTTGCATTAATGGCTGGCGTAATTTCGTCTACACCCAATACTTGGGCCATGGCATCATTATGATTTTCAGAAATACCATAGTGATCCCCATACATTACGATCACGGTATGATCATATAAACCAGACGCCTTTAAATCATTAAAGAACTGCTCCAAGGCTTGGTCCATATAATGAGCGGATTGGAAATATTGATTTACCACTGTATCACCATAATCACCGGCTGGAAAATCAGTGTCACCTGGGTCCATTGCAAATGGGAAATGATTCGACAATGTGATAAATTTCGTATAGAACGGCTGCTTCAAGCTCTTTAACAATGGTATCGATTCTTTAAAAAATGGTTTATCCTTTAAGCCATAGTTCTTCGTATTTTCTTCCGTCATGTTATAATATTCAGCATCGAAAAACTGATCATAGCCAAATGCTTTATAAATGACGTTTCTGTTCCAGAATGTTTTATAGTTGCCATGGAATACTGCGGAAGTATATCCTTTTCCTTTTAAAATGGCCGGTGTGGCTTGGTAAGTGTTTTGTGCTTTGTTAACAAATACCGCTCCCTGAGCCATTGGATATAACGAATTCTCCATTAAAAACTCGGCATCTGACGTTTTCCCTTGCCCTGTTTGATGATAAAAATTGTTAAAATAGAAGGTGTTTTTATCATGTGTTAATGAATTCAGGAATGGCGTCACTTCTTGACCATCCGGCAGCTTATAATTAATTATAAAATTCTGCAGTGATTCCATTGAGATAAAAATGACGTTCATGCCTTTCGCTTTACCAAAATACTTCGGATTTGGCTCTGCATAATTTGCTTTTCGATAGTTTTCTACATCAGTGATATCACTAGAATCAGCCAAAGCGCGTTGACTGGAAGACTTAATATTTTGAATCACATCGTAAATTGTAAAGTTGTAGGCGCCAAGGTATTTCACAAGATAATTTCGGTCGAAGGAACGTGTTAAAAGCTGCGGACGATCCTTTTCTGCCAAGCCTAAGTTAAATAAAAATGTCGTAATGGCAAATAACAAAACAATTTTAAAAGGTTTCCTGTTCGTTACCGAAATATGTTTGAAAACCGTTAAAGCTAAAGCAATTAAAATAAAGAAGTCTGCAAAATATAGAACATCTAGTGGATGCATCAGTGATAGTGCGCTATCACCAAGCTGACCGGCATTTGTCTTTGTCTGCAACAAAACCGGAACCGTGATGAAATCATTAAAGAAACGGTAATAAGTGATATTCGCGTACAACAAAAATGATAAAAGGAAGTCAATAATAATCATTACAAGCTTCGTATGCTTCTTAAAAAGTAAAGCCAGCCCTAAAAAGAAAAGTGCTGAACTTAATGGGTTAATCAATAGTAAAAATTTCTGTAGATTATTATCAATTCCCAGATTAAATTCGATTCGGTATGCTACGTACGATTTAAGCCAAAATAGAATAACAGCAATAGCAAAAAAAGTAATATGACTATTGTTGAATTTTTTAGGTAGTCTTATTTTATTCATTTTACTTCTCCTCTCACTTACCAAATTAAAGCTTCGGTAAACGAACCTCAATTACTATAACATATTTTCTCTAAAATGAAAAACATAAATTCTTCCATTAAATGTTTAATTTCTCGCGGTAATTTTCTGCTTTTTTCTAAATTTCGGCAATCATCGACAACTTCCAATTGCTTGGACATTTTTAGTAGTCACATATCCATTTCATTTGTATGATTGTTTATTAATGGACATGACTATTTTTGATCTCAATAATATAAGACGAATAATTCACAAATTGGTTTCATTTTTTGCCTAAAATTATACTCTCAGTTTCCCTTACGTACATTCTGTGAGGAATGATTTCTATTTATCATACACTGAGTGTATTGGCGCCGCAATATGATTTTAGCCTTATCTTTGATCGCCGTGGATAAAAATCTTTGTAAAAGCCAAGCTATAGACAAACCGGTTTCTTTTAAAAAGGAGGGATTTTTTTGCCAAGAATGAAACCAAAATTCACAAAAAGTCCATATTTTGTTGCTGAACCAGGAAATTGGCATTTAAAGCCAGGGGCACCAAAGGAATTAGAGCTGGAATTAGCTCAGTATTTAAATAATCTAACGATCAATGACGAGGGCGGCACCATAAATGGAAACCATATTGAATATCCTTATAGTCAATGAACTATATAATAGTAGAAACCGATTTCATTTCGAATCATTATATGGCACTGCTGACTGGCAAGTCCTTAAGGACGGTTCAGGAGGCATATTTGAATTTCTAATAAGCTAAAAAATAGGCAGGAGGAATTCCTGCCTAAACCATATCCTCATTTTCCTTTTCGATTTCACTTGGCTGGGGCCTTTCCTTTTGAACCATGGTCCCAAGTATTTCTCTGTTAAATTTACTGACATCTTTTCCTGCCCCAGGTAAAGTATTTGCCATCGGTAATTGTTCTAATTCTTTTCCTCTTGGCATTTTTCTCACTCCTTTCCCCTAATTTATCCGATCCTTTGAAATTTTATTTAGGCGCATTCTCCCCTTGATGTAAAAACTAACCAATCATATGGACTATTATATGCGCTAATCGGTAATGCTAAAGATGCAAATCGTTTTCGAAAATTGTTGTCGAATATATTGAATCAGTGAAAATTTTTGGATTATAAAAAAGTTTGGGGAAAGACATCAGATTTACCTTGTTATTTTCTCAGGAATGAAGCAGAATTCTTAAATTTTTGAGTATAGGGAACGAAATGAGGGGTTCAGAATGCATCAAGGTGCAAAACAACTTATTATTCAAACCAGTAGCTTGATTGCAGGTTTTATGGTTTGGGTGTTAATTTCATCATTAATGCCCTTTATAAAAGAGGATATTCAACTGACCTCAACAGAGATTGCCTGGGCGACAGCAGTGCCTGTCATTTTGGGGTCATTACTAAGGGTTCCAATTGGATTTTGGGCCAACCGCTACGGTGCCCGAATATTATTTACAATTAGTTTTATCATCCTACTGATCCCAATTGCCGTGATTAGCTATGCCCAATCTATCTCCATGTTGATATTAGGTGGATTTCTCCTGGGTATCGGCGGGGCGGTCTTTTCGATTGGCGTAACCTCATTGCCAAAATATTACCCGAAAGAAAAACACGGTTTTATTAATGGAATATATGGTGCAGGAAACATTGGAACAGCAATTACATCTTTTTCAGCACCGGTCCTCGCCAATGTACTTGGTTGGAGAACAACCGTACTGATTTTTTTAATTATCGTTTTAATTTTTGCCATCCTTAATTTTGTTTTTGGTGATCGAAAAGAAGACAAAGTTAGTAATTCTTTTTCCGTTGGTTTCAAGCAGGTTTATCGTAACCCTAAGCTTTGGTTTTTAAGTTTATGTTATTTTATTACTTTTGGTTCCTTCGTTGCTTTTACCATTTATTTGCCCTCTTTTTTAGTGAATCATTTCGAATTAAGTAAAGTGGATGCAGGTTTGCGAACAGCTGGTTTTATTGCCTTGGCAACAATTTTTCGGCCGGTCGGCGGCTGGCTCGGAGATAAAATTAACCCATTTTTAATCTTGATGGGGGTCTTTTTTAGCCTGACGTTTGCTGGCTTTCTGTTATCGTTTACTCCATCGCTGCCGATTTACTCTTTCGGCTGTTTATTAGTCGCGTTTTTTGCTGGAATCGGAAATGGTGCTGTCTTCAAATTAGTGCCGCTTTATTTTTCCAAACAGGCGGGTATTGTTAACGGAATTGTTGCTGCAATGGGTGGCCTTGGCGGTTTCTTCCCACCCATTATCTTAACGATTCTGTTTAATTGGACCGGTCATTATGCGATCGGATTCATGTCACTGTCAGAATTTTCACTTGCCACCTTAGTGTTGGTCGTGTGGCTTTATTACCTAGACAAACTTGAAGTTTCCTCAAAAATTGTCGATCACGCCGCAGAAGGAATTGTCCTTACCGATGCCAATGGGATCATCCAAAAAGTGAACCCAGCCTTCACGAAAATTACCGGATATCCCCCAGAAGAAGTACTAGGAAAAACCCCTAGTATCCTTCAGTCAGGTGAACATGGGAACGATTTTTACGAAAGAATGTGGGATAGTTTATTAAATGAGGGATTTTGGGAAGGTGAGATCTGGAACAAACGTAAAAGCAATGATATTTATAAAGAATGGTTAACGATTACGGCGATAAAGATGAAACCGGCGCAACGAAACATTACGTAGGAATGTTTAAGGAAGAAAACGTAAAAAGTGATAAAATAGAAAAAAGTTAAAAAAGAAGACGCAGTCTGGTGACTGACTGCGTCTTCTTGAAGCATTAATTGACTAACCGTTCAATGGTGACGGCACATGCTTTATATTCGGCGGTACCGGAAATCGGGTCATACTCATTTAGGGTTAACACATTTGTTGGCGTTTCGTGCCAATGGAAGCTCATGAACACTAACCCAGGGACTACTTGTTCGGTAATCTTGGCTTTGACCTGCAGTTCACCTCTGCGGGAGCGTACTTGAACCACTTCTCCGTCTGCAATTCCTAAGGCAACAGCATCTTCGGGATGAATATCAACCGTCTCTTCCTTTTGCTTAATCTTAACACCTGTCGCATAATGCCGGGTTTGTGTATGAGTATTATATGATTCGTAGCGTCTTCCGGTTGTCAGGATAAATGGAAATTCCTCATCAGGCAACTCCATTGGCGGTGTATAATCAACCGGTACAAACGGTGCCTTCTTTGTTTCTTTATCTTGATGAAAACGTTCGTGCATGATGAAGGTTCCAGGATGATTTTCATCCGGGCATGGATAATGGATGCTGTATTCCCGATCAAGCCGTTCATAAGAAATACCGCCATACATCTCCCAGGCAAGCTTTCTTACTTCATTCCAAATTTCCTCACTATTTTGATACTGCATTGGATAACCCATCATTGTGGCAAGCTCACAAAGGATTTCCCAATCCTCCTTCGTGCTAGGATGAGGTTTCACTGCTTTTCGAACCCGTTGGATTCGCCTGTCAGTATTCGTATAAGTTCCATCTACTTCACCCCACGAACGGGCAGGAAGAACAACATCGGCCAGCTTTGCTGTTTCCGTTAAAAAAATATCCTGGACTATTAATAAATCGAGTTTTTCAAATAGTGTTTTCGTATGATTCATATTCACATCAGCGAGCAGGGGATTTTCGCCGATAATGTATAACGCCTTCAGATCACCCATTTCAATTCGGTCAAATGTCCGTGTTTGTGTGTCGCCTGCAATCGGATTAAGGGTAACATTCCACTCTTTTTCATAGCGGGCACGGAATTCGTCATTGGCCAAACTCATTGCCCCTGCAAGCTGGTTAGGCAGGCAGCCCATATCTCCTGCACCCTGGACATTATTTTGTCCCCGAAGCGGCATAATCCCGGTTCCTGGTTTGCCAATATTGCCAGTTAGCAGCGCAAGATTAGCAATATCAAAAACATTATTAACACCGCAATGATGCTCGGTAATTCCCAGTGTATAGGCAATCATCGAACCGCTCGACGTTGCGTATTCTCTCGCTGTTGTTACGATATCCTCAGCCGACACCCCGGTAATCGCTGCTGCGTATTCCGGGGTAAATGGTTCCACCTGACGCGCTAGCTTTTCAAAATCAATGGTAACTTGATCAATAAATTTTGCATCATATAGTCCCTCGGTCAATATCACCCGGATAAAGGCATTGATCAAAGCAATATCAGTCCCGACATTAATTTGCAGGTGACGATGAGCCACTTTGACCATATCAATTCTTCGCGGATCAATCACGATTATTTTTAGCCCGGATTTAGCTGCCTTTTTCATCCGATTGGCAATAATCGGATGTGCTTCGGTGGTGTTGGAACCCATTAGCAGCAGAACTTCAGCCCGTTCAAAATCTTCAAGTGTATTGGTCGGAAAACCGCTTCCAAAGATAGTTGCCAGACCGGCAACGCTGGGAGCATGTCACGTTCGGTTACAGCCGTCAATATTATTGCTGCCGATGACGGCTCTCATAAATTTTTGGGTAACATAATTAGATTCATTTGTGCTTCTTGCACAAGCAAACATGCTGATGGCATTGGGGCCCCAGTCAGATTTTATTTTTGATAGGTTATCGGCAATAAAGCGATAAGCTTCTTCCCAAGTGGTTTCCACCAGCTTACCTGCTTTTTTAATGAGCGGGGTTGTCAGCCGGTTTTGGGCATGGACATATTCATAGGCAAAGGCACCTTTTACACATGTCTGCCCTTTGTTTACCGGGGCTTCCTTATCACCGCGGATCTTGATGATTTTATTGTCCTGGACTTCCAGAATTAATCCGCAGCCAGTTCCGCAGTAGCCGCAAATCGTTTTGACAAAGTTAGGTTCTCCCATAATATTACCTCCCTTGTTACATTTTTACCTATATTATAATATTAATCTATTTCCTATCGCCTTCATTTTTATTAAAATTTTGTCTATTTTTTTAAAACTAAAAAAATGGGAGAATCAATCTCTCGTTTTAGGCGGTTTTTTTAGCGGGCAATAGAATATTAAAGGTAGTTCCTTTGTTCAGCTCGCTCTCGACAAATACCTTCCCCTGATGACCTTCGATGATTTTAAAGCTCATCATTAGTCCTAACCCGTGTCCTTGCTTCTTGGTTGTGAAAAATGGCTCGCCCAATTTTTTCAATTGCTCCTTTGGAATTCCGACACCGGTATCTTGAATGGAAATTTGCACATTGTTGTCATGAATCATTGCTTTTACATAGAGATCGCCGCCGTTTGGCATCGCTTCAATCGCGTTTTTAATAAAATTCAAAAATACCTGTTTTAACCGATTTTCATCACAATTTATTAGAATATTTTTTTGCTCACAGTCAAAGTGCAGTCGGACATTCTTTTTTATTGCTTCAAATTCCTGCATGGAGATAACAGTTTTAATGACAGGCACAATATTTTTTTCTTCCAGTTCAACTGCCTTTGGTTTGGCTAAGACCAAAAAGTCTTCAACAATTGTATTAACTCGTTCAATTTCATCAAGAATGATATTTAAGAACTCCAGGCGTTCCGGATCTTTTTCATCTAATTGCAAAAATTCAGCATATCCTCGCATAGATGTCAGCGGATTTCGGATTTCATGGGCCACTCCCGCTGCTAATTGCCCCACAGCCGCAAGCTTATCTTGGCGATGGAGGACTTCCTCTTGCTTTTTTCTCTCGGTAATATCAGTCCGGATCGAGAGATATTGATACGGCTTTCCATTTTTATTTAAAAAGGGCACGATGGTTGTATCCACCCAATAAAGTGTTCCATCTTTAGCCCGATTACAAATTTCACCATACCAAACTTTCCCATGGCCAATCGTTCTCCAAAGTTCCTTAAAGAATTCTTTAGAATGATAGCCAGAGTTCAGAATACGGTGGTCCTGCCCCAATAATTCTTCCTCACTGTACTTAGAGATTTCACAAAACTTATTATTTACAGAAGTAATCCTCCCCTTTTCATCCGTAATCGCAACGATCGATGATTGGTTTAAGGCAAACGTAATATCCTTTACTTCTTTTGTAATATCCCGCAAAGTGGTGTCGGAGGCAGCAAGCTGCTTGCTTATTAATGTACTTGAGACAATTAGGCCGCCCATGATAAGAACCGAAACAAATAAGACTAAATAATTAAAGAAAGGACTGTCCACAACCGTTGCATTCGTCACATCATTTGCAGTTATGATCACCAATGATTTTCTCAATAATATATGACCTTCGGCAATCGTCCCGGACATAATCAAAGCACTAACAGGTTTTAACCATGTCTGATTTTCCTGGGAATTTTTTGAGGAAAATAACATCCATAAAGAAAACAAAAAAGAAGCGAAGATTAATAAACTGGAAACAATAAATAATAACACATGGTATTCTATTTCCACATTTAGAGCATAATTTCCGATAATGTGGATAGCGATGACAGCAAGTGTAAGAAATAAGCTGCCTATCATTAAGTGATAAAAACGAATCTTTCTCCCAAAAAAAGGCATAAAGGCCATTCCTGAAAAAGCAATACCAATCAAAATGGATAATATCACAAGTGGTATATAGTAATTGGCAAATAAGCCGGCATTGGTAACAATCAGACCCATAAAATTAGTAACCCAAATTCCCATCCCCATCGAAAAAGTTCCGCCGAGAAACAGTAACCGTTTGTTTTGATCAGATGTTCTTATTAACCTGAACATATCTAATGCCGTATATGAAGCCATTATCGTTAAGCCTATCGCGATTATGAAGAAAAATGGATGAAACGAGTTAAATAATGTATCCATTTAACCAGCATCCCCCCTTTAAATCTTTTTCTACTATGATTTTAATGGAAAGTGGTTTGTTATGGAAGTGTTAAATTAATATGAATATTGCTTTTTTAATATTTTTTTACCTACACTATTTTTTCATTAGACCTTCGTGCTAACAAAATCCCAAAAGGAAACAAACAGGTTAAAAGACTTATTTTTTAAAAAGTTTATAAATTTTTTAAAAAAGTCTACACATTTTTAATTTTTTCGTTTATACTGTACTATAACAAAGCTGAAATTATAATTCTGTATTAATAAAGGAGAGCGATTTCCAATGTTAATGAGTCCGCTAGAGCTTTTCCGCAGTTTACCTAATAAAGTATGTCCTGAATGTGGTCAGCTGATCGAAGAGCAAGCAGAATCGAATTTAATGGAATGTGACCGCTGCTTAGCAAAAAAGGAAGAATAAGATCTTTTTTTGCACTTTCTGTATTATAACAATATTAAAAAATAATTAACTGTATTATTAAAGGAGGATACTAAAATGTTAATGAGTCCGGTTGAATTTTTCCGTAATTTACCTGAAAAGGTTTGTCCAGAGTGTGGTCAGCAAATTGAGGAGCAGGCAGAATCGTATTTCATGGAATGCGACCGTTGTTTATCAAAAAAAGGGGAATAAAGCTCATTCTCCAGTATAACCTGGAGAATTTTTTTAAAACCGCTTAGCATAAACCATTCTTCACTAGTAAAACCTTTACATAAGGAGTTGATGAAGGATGGCAAAAAGTAAAAATAAAGATTATCTTACTACTGCACCCAAAAAGCAGCAACTGACCATAAATAATGGCGCGGTGTATCCAAATTTAAAAAATGTTCCCGGCGACTCGGTCGACGAACATAAAGCTCTTGAAGAGGCTAATTCCCTAGTCACAGGTGATGAAATCAGACAACAAAATGAAAACTTGTAAGCAAAAAGACTGTCAAATTCAACTGACAGTCTTTTACCTTTTCATGATTAAATTTTCGGTAGGACCCGAATTTCTTGAATCATTTCATTACCGCATATCGGACAAAGTAAATCTGCTGCAACAAAGTCCTTTCGCATCCAGCCAATGCATGAATCAACAATACATGAGAAAACTTCTGTATCTTCTAAAATGATCTCCGTTTCAATGTCTTTACCCTTTCTGCCATAAAAAATAGCAACCGCCTCCTTTTTTCTTAGTATGTCCATAAAGTGAAGCTATTATTGTTTTTCGGGGTCCTCTGACATGGCCAATGCTTTTCTGCCAAAGACGGCACGGTAGACAATATATTTTCTTTTTAAATACTCAAGAGGCAGGCTCCAAACATGGACAAGCCTCGTAAATGGCCAAATTCCAAAAAGCAATAGAGCCGAGACAACATGGATTTGAAATCCAAGCGGGATCCCTGCCATCAGAGCTGAATCCGGATTTAAAGTAAGAATTCCACGAAACCAAGGGCTAATCGTTTCACGATATTCAAATGCAACACCTCTTCCGGTATACCAAACAGTGTTCACGAACCCCGAAAAGATAATCAATGTTAAAAGAACAAGTACAAGAATATCGCGAAATGTGCTGTGGACATAGATCCGTTTCACAGTGAATCAACGAACCATTAGTAGACATACACCAATAATGGTTGCCAGGCCGGCAATTCCTCCTATCCAGACGGCCCCAAAATGATACATATGATCTGTAATTCCAACGGAGTCATAAAAAGCCTTAGGAATTAAGATTCCTGCTACGTGGCCAAAAAACACAAAAATAATTCCATAATGGAATAAAACACTGCCCCACTTTAATTGCCTCTTCTCCAAAAATTCGCTTGATTTGGCTGACCAGCCAAATTGATCGGTATTGTAGCGATAAATATGGCCAACAACGAACATCGTTAACATAATGTATGGGAAAGAAATCCAGAAAAAGTTTTGCCAAAAGGTCATTCATGGTCCCCCTTACGACGCTTTTTGTTTATTGATCATGTTTTCAATTGTTTCAACACAAGCTTGTAAAATAAATTGGTAAGGGCTATCGATTGCGGATAATTCCTTTACCAATTGATCAATTGCTCGGCGATGAACCATCAGCATTTTTTGAGCGGTATCAGCTGGAGCTAGTGAACAAAATTCAAGCACAAGCGGGAGAAAATCCGGTAATTCATTACTTTTCAATGGAAGGCCTGCCTCATCATAATCCTTTTTCAATTTGATTAGCGCCTTTCCCCTGTCAGGATTTTCCCCAAACAGATAATGTGTTAGATATAGTGTTGTTTTTTCATTAAAATCAAACGTGAATGAATAATTGGCACAAAGCTCATGAAAAGGGACAGAATGAAGATAATGGTAAAATTGTCTAAACAGCATTTTGGTTAATTGATCATCAATTAGATTTATTTCCTCTTTGAGTTGCTCATCCGTAAACCACTCCGTCTCTGGATGTTGTAAAAGTAATGACGCTAATCCAAGAATATGCTGATGTTCATCCATTTAGTTCACCCCAATAATCATCGCCGATCTTATAGTCGCTGGAAATAATCGGTGTGACTGAGCAGCCGGAACAACCCTCCATAAAATCAAACCCGGCTGTTCCCTGACCTAGGAACATATTTCCTGCATCCTCCCGATGGGATTTCGGTATACAATAGCGGTCGTCATATTTGGCAATTGCCGCCAGCTGATACATTTCGTGCATTGTCTCTTCGTTCATGCCGACTGCATTAAGAATAGTTTGGTCTGGTTTTTTGCCTAAATTAAGCGATCTCATATAGCTTCGCATGGCAACCATTTTTTTTAACACTTTTCGAATGACTTTGGTATCCCCTGCGCTGAGCATATTGGCCAAATATTCTATTGGAATTCTCAGCTCGTCAATCTGTGGAAAAATAACATGCGGGTTAACCCCGTCAAGTCCTCCATCAAAAGCACTCATAACCGGACTGAGCGGCGGGATATACCACACCATAGGTAATGTACGGTATTCCGGATGGAGTGGCAGGGCGATTTTTTGCTCCACAGCAAGCTTATATACTGGTGATTGTTGAGCGGCCTCAATCCAGTCTTCCTGATAGCCTGCCTTTCTCGCCTCTTTAATAACTTCAGGATCATGTGGATCAAGAAAAATACCCAAATGTGCCTCGTATAAATCTTTTTCATTTGCTGTCGCTGCTGCCTCCGCCACTTTATCTAAATCATAAAAGACAATCCCAATATAACGAAGTCTGCCTACACAAGTTTCTGAACAAACCGTCGGCATTCCTGCTTCAATTCTTGGAAAACAGAAAGTACATTTTTCCGCTTTATGTGTCTTCCAATTAAAATATACTTTTTTATACGGGCATCCCGTCGTACAAAAACGCCAGCTGCGGCAGGCTTCTTGATCGACTAAAACGATGCCATCCTCTTCCCGTTTATAAATCGCTCCTGAAGGACAAGAGGCTACACAAGAAGGGTTCATACAATGCTCGCAAATTCTCGGCAAATACATCATAAACGTTTGCTCATATTCAAATTTGACCCTTTCCTCAATCCCCTTGCGGTTCGGATCATCCTGTCCGGTTTGATAGACACCGGCCAGATCATCCTCCCAGTTAGGCCCCCATTTGATATCCATATATTCACCCGTAATCTGCGATTTGGGCCGTGCAACCGGCTGGTGTTTTTTTCCCGGGCTGCTCAGCAAATGTTCATAATCATAGCTCCACGGCTCATAATAATCATCCAATTCTGCCAGATTGGGATTATAGAAAAGGTTCAACAGCTTTGAAACCCTGCCACCGGCCTTCAATTCAATCTTGCCGTTTCTTAACTGCCAGCCGCCTTTATATTTGTCTTGATTTTCCCATTCCTTTGGATAGCCAATTCCTGGCTTGGTTTCGACATTATTCCACCACATATATTCAGCACCTGGACGATTTGTCCAGGTGTTATTACAGGTAATACTGCAGGTATGGCAGCCGATACATTTGTCTAAATTCATCACCATGCCAAACTGGGCCTTAATCTTCAAGCCAATCCACCTCACTTCGATCAAGTCTGGAAATGATCACGCGTTCATCCCGCTGGCTTCCACATGGCCCATAGTAATTAAAGCCATAGCTTAACTGGGCATAACCGCCAATCATATGGGTAGGTTTCATTTGCAGTCTTGTCGGACTATTAAAAGTCCCACCGCGTTGTCTTGTTATCGTGGAACCAGGGACATTGATATGCCGTTCCTGCACATGGTACATGTACACCTGCCCCCGTGGGAGCCGATGCGTAACAACAGCACGGGCAACGACGACACCGTTCCGGTTATACATCTGCAGCCAATCATTATCAGCAATCCCCACCTCTTTGGCATCTTCTACATTCATCCACACATGTGGACCGCCTCTAAAGAGTGTCAGCATTGGAATCGTATCACCATAGGTACTATGGAAAGACCATTTAAAATGTGGCGTTAAATAACGTAGGTTTATCTCTTTGCCCATCCCATCAGGTTTTCGATCTGTTGTTTGAAACGCCGCTTTTTTAAGAGGCGCCTTAAAAATGGGAAGCTCCTCACCAAACTCAAGCATCATTTCATGATCTAAATAAAAGTGCTGCCTACCGGTTAATGTCCGCCACGGAATCAGCCGCTCGACATTAGTGGTAAACGGCGAGTAGCGGCGTCCGCCAGTTTCTGTACCGCTAAACACAGGGGTAGAAATAACTTGACGCGGCTGTGCGGTTATTTCATTAAATGAAAGATGTTCCTCTGCTCTCTCCTCTGCCAAGTCAGCTAATTTTTGTCCGCTCCTTCGTTCCAATGCCGCCCACGCCTTCATGGCGAGGGAGCCGTTAGTTGAACTTGATAATGAGAGGATTGCTTCTGCTGCATCCCTTGCTGTATATAGACTTGGACAGTCTTTATACTCGGTTTTATTGGCGGTGCCAAGAAGTTTCTTCAATTTTTCATATTCTTCTTTTGCCTGCCAGCCAATACCCTTTGCTCCGATTTGCTCCTTTACGACTGGCCCAAGCGAGATAAACTTTTCGTACACTTTGCGATAATCCCGTTCTACTACATGTAAACGCGGGAAGTTCTGACCGGGAACAGGCTCAGCTTGGCCATTTATCCAATCTGAAATTTCTCCAAATGAACACGCCTTGGAAATTTCATCACGTGAATCATGCAAAAGCGGTGTCGCGACAACATCCTGGACCGGAGTAGGAAAATATTTTTCAGCCATCGCAGAGAACTTTTTTGCCAGTAATCTAAACGTGTCCCAATCTGATTTTGATTCCCATGGAGGTGCGATTGCCGGATTAAACGGATGGACAAATGGATGTAAATCTGTACTGCTAATATCATATTTTTCATACCAAGTAGCAGTGGGAAGAACAATATCTGAGTACAAACCAGTCCCGGCCATACGGAAATCGAGATTAATCATCAAGTCAAGCTTTCCATCAACGGGCTCCTCATTCCATTCAATTTCCTCCGTTGCTAATTCAATATTCTGTTCGCTAAGATTTCCACTATGTGTACCAAGCATATATTTTAGAAAATATTCATGACCTTTCGAAGAACTTCCAATTAAATTGCCCCGCCAGACAAACATGACCTTTGGAAAAGTTTTTCGATCCTCAGGATTTTGAATCGCAAACTTGGTGTTTCCTTGTTTAATATCTGAAACGATAGACTGGATGATTTCTTCTTTATCGGATAGTTTACTGCTATCAACAAGTTTCAGAGAATTTTTATCAAACTGCGGGTACGCCGGGGTCCACCCAAGTCTAGTCCCTAACGCATAATAATCACCGGCATGTTTATAACGGGGGGCATCTACGAGCGGTGATACTTGGTCGGTGATAGACTGGTCATCATATTTCCATTGCTCGGTCACAAAGTAAAAGAATGGGGTTGCTGCATGCAGCCTAGGCGGGCCGCCCCAATCTCTTGCCATGGCAATTGTCTGCCATCCTTCCAATGGACGTACCTTTTCCTGACCTACATAGTGGGCCCATCCTCCACCATTAACACCTTGTGATCCTGTCAGCATTACTAAATTAAGAATCGTACGATAAGTAGCGTCCGCATGGTACCATTGATTAATTCCCGAACCCATGATCACCATTGAACGACCGTTAGAATCAACCGCATTTTGGGCAAATTCACGGGCAATTTGTGCAGCAAGTTTACGGTCAACACCCGTTAAACTTTCCTGCCAAGCAGGCGTATATGGTTTAGGATCATTATAGTCCTGAGGAAAGTCTCCTTTTAAGCCTGTTCTGGCTACACCCACTTTCGAGAGCATTACATCAAACACGGTCGTAACGAGAATAGATTGACCATTCATCTGGATCCGCTTAACAGGAACCTCACGGATAAAAGTCTCCTTTTGTTCCATTTCAAAATGCGGAAACTCCACCGGCACAGCCTCATCCTCAGCCCCGAGCAGCGTTAATAATGGATTGATCTCAGATATATTTTGTTCTGAATCAGTCAGATGAAGATTCCATTGTCCATTCTCTTCCCATCTATGACCAATCGTCCCATTCGGGAATGCTGGCTTATTCATGATCTGGTCCCAAACAACTGTTTTCCACTCCCCATTGGTAATCGTAGGATCAAGTTCGCTTGCTCGTAAGAATGTGCTGGATACATAGGAATTGCCGTGTTTTTTTAACTTGATGAGAAAAGGCAAATCAGTAAATTTTTTGACATAATCGGTAAAATAATCCGTTTGTTTATCGACATAAAATTCTTTTAAGATGACATGTGTCATGGCCATGCCTAATGCCCCGTCCATACCCGCTTGACAATTTAACCAGTTATCGGCGAATTTGACAAATTCCGCATAATCAGGGCTGACGGCCACCACTTTTGTGCCACGGTATCTTGCTTCCACCATAAAGTGGGCATCAGGTGATCGCGTCTGGGGAATATTCGATCCCCAAACTAGCAGGTAGGATGAATTAAACCAATCGGAGCTTTCCGGGACATCCGTTTGCTCCCCCCATACCTGTGGTGATGCTGGTGGGAGATCTGCATACCAATCATAGAAGCTTAACAATGAGCCTCCGATTAGGGATAGGAAACGCCCACCGCCGGCATAGCTGACCATCGACATTGCTGGAATCGGCGAAAATCCAAAAATTCGATCGGGACCAAATTCTTGAAGCGAATAGATAAGGGATGCACAAATTATTTCACTTACCTCTTCCCATGAAGCGCGAACAAATCCTCCCTTCCCACGAGCCTGTTTATACTTTTTGGCTTTTTCGGGGTTAGCCGAAATTTCCTTCCATGCAGCAACCGGATCACTGGTTTTCGCCAACTCTTCACGCCACATCGTCAATAAACTGCCGCGAACATATGGATAACGGACTCTTAACGGACTATAAATATACCAGGAGAAACTCGCTCCTCTCGGGCAGCCACGAGGTTCATACTCAGGCATATTAGGACCCGTTGAAGGATAATCGGTAGCTTGGGTTTCCCAAGCGATAATTCCATCCTTTACGTGAACCTTCCAGCTGCAAGAGCCGGTACAATTAACTCCATGCGTTGTTCTAACCGTTTTATCATGCTGCCACCGCCGTCTATATACTTTTTCAGAGTTTCGATCCATAGGATTCATCACTGCATGGTCGGCAACATCCCTTGATTGTCCAAAGAATTTTAATTTTTTCAGAAGCGGGGCTCGTTTTCGTTCCATATTCTCACCTTCTTTAAACATTTTTATCTAGTAATGTATCCATTAACTGTAAATCTATTCTTTCAGTTCAGGTTTGTTTTAAATAATCCATAGGTTGGAAATGACTGAAGAAAGAAAAATTGGAAAGGAGAATTGACATGACCGGGCCATCACTAAGAAAGAAACATTCCCACCATGCCATTCATGACGGTATTTTTACAGAAGCAAGAGAATTGACCAATGTTCTAAAAGAGCTGTTCAAGGATCATAAAAAACAACAGCAGCAAAAAGAGGTATGTGATGCATTACTCGAACATTGGGAAACAAGGACATTGGCCCATGCTCAGTCAGAAGAGGAGGGTTTTTTTGAAGAAAAGCTGGCTGAAAATCCGGACCTGTTGGAAACGATTATTCAATTAAAAAGAGATCATGAAATCTTGGAATTAATTGTTAAGCAGATAAAACACAGATGGGAAACCTCAGAGTTGACGGAAGAAATTGTCCGTTGCTTCGATGCATTACTGGTCGTGTTTGAAATTCATAATATGGAAGAAGAGAGTAAATTATTCGTGGAGCAAAAAGGCTGACTGACACAGGCAGCTTTTTTCAGTTTCAAATTATTATTCTTTTTAAGTTCTTATTCTTGTTCACAAATTATCCATATCTTTTTTCAAAAAATTTCTTTATCTTATATAGTAGGAGGGGAGACACTTGAAAAAGATCTATCTTATTTGCGGTCTGGCGATTTTCTTTGGAATTGCAGCCGGGATTTCATTTTTTCTTATTCGGGACGCAAATGCAGCCATACCATCAGATGTTACCCTGATCAATCAGAATGGTGATCAATATACATTTGGTAAAGATAAAACAAAATTAAAGCTGATTGAGTTTGCTTACACTCATTGCCCGGACGTATGTCCAACGACAACACAAAAAATGGTCGGCTTAAAACAGCAGCTTGAGAAAAAAGGGGTATTTGGGAAGAATATTGAATTTATTACGATTACAATTGACCCCTATCGCGATACACCCGAAGCATTAACCCGATACATGAAAGGTTTTGGAATTGAAAACGGAAAGCATTGGGTATTTTTGACTGGGGATCCGCAAAATATTAAGGCGGATCAGAAAAAACTTAAAAAAATTACCGATGCCTTGCAATTCCAGTTCAAGGACCCGGGAAATGGACAATTTGTTCATACCACCTTTACATATTTGGTCGATAAAAACAATAAATTTATTGCCAAATTTCCAATGGGAAAAGACTTTAATCAACAAGATGTATATGATAAAATCATCGACAAATTGGAATAACATAAAAAAGCGGTTAGTCCTTAGGGATTAATCGCTTTTTATACCTATTCTCTTATTAATTCACAAATGAAGGACATTTTTTGAGCTGTTGTAAAGATAAAAGGTAATTAGACTTTGGTTTTGTTAAACTCGCTTGAATTCCTAACTTTTTTAACTTGTTTACGAGTTCCGTTAGTTGTTTCTTGGCCACACTCTTCACCTTCTTTAAAACTGCTTAGTTTCATTTTACACCAAAATTATGAATAAAGTGTGAAAACATAAAAATTTTTTTGGAAAATTTCCTTGCTCCCCTTTTTTTAATTATTCGCCCTTCCCCTTTATAAATGGTATAATGATAAGCAATATGTTTTTTTGGAGGATGTTTTAGATGATTACCGTAAGTAATGTTAGTTTAAGATACGGAGACCGCAAACTTTTTGAAGATGTAAATATTAAATTTACCCCTGGAAACTGTTATGGGCTGATTGGTGCGAATGGGGCCGGAAAATCCACATTTTTAAAAATTTTAGCCGGAGAAATTGAGCCACAAACGGGCACTGTTCAGCTTGATCCAAACGAACGAATGGCAGTTTTAAAACAGAACCATTTTGAATACGAAGAATTTGAGGTATTAAAGACGGTGATTATGGGTCATGCAAGACTGTATCAAGTCATGCAAGAAAAAGATGCCATTTATTCGAAAGAAAATTTTACTGACGAAGATGGAATGAGAGCTGCTGAACTTGAAGCTGAATTTGCTGAGTTAAACGGCTGGGAAGCAGAATCAGAAGCAGCAATTCTTCTTAAAGGTCTTGGAATTGAAGAGGATCTTCATGATAAAATGATGGTCGAATTGACAGGAGCTGAGAAGGTAAAGGTATTACTGGCCCAAGCTCTGTTTGGCAGACCGGATGTTCTCTTACTTGATGAGCCGACAAACCATTTGGACATTAAAGCCATTCAATGGCTTGAGGAGTTTTTAATTAACTTTGAAAATACAGTTATCGTTGTATCCCATGACCGTCATTTTCTAAATAAAGTATGCACCCACATTGCCGATCTGGATTTTGGCAAGATTCAGATCTATATCGGTAACTATGATTTCTGGTATGAATCTAGTCAGTTAGCGTTAAAGATGGCTCAGGATGCCAACAGGAAGAAGGAGGAAAAAATAAAAGAATTGCAAAACTTTATTGCCAGATTTAGTGCAAATGCCTCCAAATCCAAGCAGGCCACCTCAAGAAAAAAATTATTGGAAAAGATTACCCTTGAAGATATCAAACCTTCCTCACGCCGCTATCCATATGTCGGCTTTACCCCAGAAACGTGAAATTGGTAACGATTTATTAAGGGTGGAAGGATTGACGAAAACAATAGATGGAGTAAAAGTTTTAGATAACCTTAGTTTTTTTATGAATAAAGGAGACAAAATTGCATTGGTTGGCACAAATGAAATGGCCAAAACGACACTTTTCAAAATACTAATGGGCGAAATGGAGCCTGACAGCGGCAGTTATAAATGGGGAATAACCACTTCTCAAGCCTATTTTCCTAAAGATAACTCGATGTTTTTTGAAGGCAGCGAGTTAAATCTTGTCGATTGGCTGCGGCAGTTCTCTCCTCAAGATCAAAGTGAAAGCTTTTTACGAGGATTTTTAGGCAGAATGTTATTTTCCGGGGAGGAAGTGTTAAAGAAAGCCAGCGTCCTCTCTGGTGGTGAAAAAGTTCGCTGCATGTTGTCCAAATTGATGCTTAGCGGCGCAAACGTTCTGCTGCTTGATGAACCGACAAACCATTTAGACTTAGAATCAATTACAGCTCTCAACAATGGATTAATTAATTTTAAGGGTTCAATATTGTTTGCTTCACATGACCATCAGTTTGTTCAAACCATTGCCAACCGAATTTTTGAAATTACCCCAAATGGTCTCATTGATAAGCAAATGAGCTATGATGAATACTTGGAAAATAGCGAAATCCAAAAACAAGTGGCGGAGATGTATAAATAATTTGTTTAGGGGGCACCACAGATCTGTTGGTGCCCTTTTCAGCCTGCTTAATTAGTATCGTTTCTGTTTTCTTCGCGCAGAAGATACTTCTTTCATTCCTGTTTCCCCATTCGTCGTCCCTTGCCCTTCTACTTGTGGTGAACCAAGCCCAATGGTAGACGGGTCGGCTTTGCGTTTACTTTGTTTTCCCATTTCAAAACACCTCCACACTTAGCGTTTGGAATAAATGGTTCCAATATACCCGAATAAATATACTTGAATATTTTTGAAAAAATTAGGGACGATAATGGTCAGAGGAGGTGTTTTATATGGCAAAGATTGGAGTAGAACAATCGCTGACAAATGTGACAAGGGCTTTACGTGATAAGGGTTACGATGTGGTGGAATTAAAGCAGGAATCAGATGCCCGTAATGTGGACTGCTGTGTCGTCACTGGTTTGGATTCCAACGTAATGGGAATGCAAGAGACAATCACGAAAGCACCGGTAATTGAAGCAAGAGGAATGTCTGCAGATGAAGTTTGCCGCGAGGTAGAGAACAGACTTCAATAGTTTTTTAAGACTAAAGGATAATCTTTAGTCTTTTTTTGCCTTGATATTAATTTTCGGTCCGCTTGTTTCTTCAGCCTCAACTTTTTCCTGTTTCATTTCCGAATTCTTTTCTTCCTCGTCCAGCTGTGGTGTAAATTCAGCACCGTAGGTTGCACCAATATTTAATTTCCCCTTTAGTTCTTTAATTCCCAGCTGGCCAAAATTATTATTAAGTTCGTATTTATCCAAAATAATTTTTTCGATATTTATCTTCTCGATTATAATTGGAGGTTCAGTTGTTTTGCTCGTCTTGTCTACTTGAGATTGAGCTTGAAGAGCAAATAAAGCTGTTTCTAGTTCCTTGATACTCAGGTCAAGTAAAGTCAGTTTTTTCATTAGTTCCTTTTCACGTTCATTTTTGTGAAATATGGAAAATAAATTTTTTATTGACATCTCCGCGGAACGCTCCTCTTTTCAATCCCTTACTTTATGTATATGGGAAAATCAGCTGAACATGTACGAAAGAAAATCTAATCCGTTTTAGTCGATGGGAATCATTTCTCCCTTGTCCACCATCCTTGGATATCTAACGAGTAAAACTCCGTTCCAAAATTTAGCGCTTATTTCATTTGGAGTAATGGAATCAGGCAATGTGATCTGCCGTTGAAAATCACCATAAAACCTTTCCGAATAGCTTAATTTTAATTGTGGATGGAGCGGCAGAGCCTTGCCTTTTACGGTAAGAATATTGTTGTTCAAACCTAGTTCAACATTTTCTTTTAATATACCAGGCAGCTCAATAATGATGATTACTTCTTCTTCTCCTTCAAGCACATCAATGATCGGAAATGTCCGTGCAGAGCCTGCATCCCGGGAAGCTTGTTGATTAGTGTTAGAAAAGGGGCCCTTCATCTGCTGTTCGTTGATAAATTGCTTGGCAAACTCCTGGTCAAATATATTGCCCCAGAAATCGCCCCCTTGCATACTTTTGGCAACATCGAGCCATTGCTTTAATTTCTCCACATCCATGCAGCTCTACCCCCTCTAACCATCCATTAAAAAAATGAACTCATTTTTTCTATTACTACATCATACTTTTGATTGAGTTAATTTAAACCAATTTTTACCCTAAGATTTCTTAAACAGCTGATCCCTGCATATATTTTAAGCAACGATAAGGAGGAAATGACATGCCGACTCCCGCTCCATTTATTAATATTAATATATTTATGATAAAAATTAATTCCTTTGAAAATGCCTCTGCTGTCAATATTGGACAAAATCTATTGGCAGAATGGTATAATTCCGATAAAAAAAATCAGGGCTACGGGCAAAATTTTGGTGACCAAAGTGACTTTTTTGCCACAAGAAGTTTTGTCGATGATCGTGACCAAATAGATTCACCGTCTTCCTTCGAATCCACCCTGCCCAATATTCAGGACTGTGATTTGGAATAGCCAAAAAAAGGCAATGAAAAGTTTGGTTCCTTTTCATCGCCTTTTCATCTTTCTAATACTTTCTGCTAAGCTTCCTGACAGTCCCAGCAACAATCAAAGCAGCAACGATAAACATTAATCCAAATATTGCCATTGATTCAAATCGCGGCTGTTCATTTTCTTTTGGTTCAACAGCTTTTTTCGGTGCTGCTGCCGGCTTTAATTCCAATGGCTTTAATTGAACCGTTTGAAGAACCTTTCCTTGTTTGTTTTTAATCAAAAGGGCCCCGCTATCAGTTAAATCTTTGGTTGTCCCGCGTATATCTTCTGTAACAAGGATATCTCCGTCAGAATGGTATTCCTTAGAGGCCTTTTTGAATCTCTCTCCCTGTTTTATCGTTTGATCACGAAAGAATTTAAACCCATAGTTAAATAAATGCGCCGTATCAACATATTTATCTTGTTTCAAATCAGATTTAAGGACGACTGCGGTTAATTTTATTTTTCCATTATCCGCTGTCGTCGATAAAGTTTGCTTTGATTCTGTCGTATACCCCGTTTTCCCACCTGTAATACCTTTGTAAGGGAACTCACCAATCAACATCTTATGGTGGGAAAGGATATTTGTATTCCAGGACTTTCCTACCCAATGAATTTTTTTCGTCCCGAAAATCTTGGCAAAAACAGGGTTTTTTATTGCATAATTAGTGATTAAGGCCATATCACTGGCGGTCGTATAATGATTTTTGTCAAATAAACCACTTGGATTTGTAAAATGAGTATGGTGGACACCGATAGTTGTTTTTAGATATTCATTTAGATTTTTGGCAAATTGGTTAACACTGCCATCTACCTGTTCGGCCACGGCCACCGCAGCATCATTTCCGGAATTGATCAGCATGCCTTGGACCAATTTGATTAACGGTAATTTTTCACCCTCAACTAAATAAACTCTCGTGCCGTCCTGTCTTACGGCATTGTCGCTTACAGTCGCAATACTGTTTAAATCGCCCTTTTCAATCGCATATATGGCTGTCGCAATTTTAGTTAGACTGGCCGGATACATTTTTTTATCGGCATTTTTACTGTATAGAACCGCGTTTGTTTCGGAGTCTAAAAGAATGGCTGCCTCACTTTTCAATGCCAATTTTGGATCACTTTTAGCATATGTGATCGTTTGGATTGAAAACAGCATAATAATGAAAGAAAAACCTGCTACAAATTTTCTCAATATGAACACCCTTAATAAGTACTATAATCCTCATATATTTTAACAGATTATTAATAAGAAAAAATAGTTTTTCCAAAAAAAGTTTATCATAAAAAAACGGTAAGCAGTTTTCTTACCGTTTCTCGCCATTTCTATTCTCTTTTTTTCGATATCAACAGCGAAATTTGTGCCATTATAAAAGGAAGTGATGATTTTTTACGATACGCTATATATTTTGGTTTCCAAATATTTGTATATTTTTCTTTAAATTCTTCTAACTCTTCAAAATGATAAATTAAATGACCATGTAAAAAAATTTGCGAGGCGATTTTTTCACTTAAGAAAGCAAATTTTGATAATCCCACATTGGCTAACGGCGCCATCCCCAAATTTAAACGCTCATAGCCTTGGCTCTTCGCCCACTCAATCAATGAAAGGAAGAGAAAATCAACTGTACCGGGTCTAACATCATGTTTGAAACGCATCAAATCAACTGAAATGGTCTGCTGATCATAAACATACATGATGCTCACAAACCCCAGAATTTGTAAATTATTATCTCTAACAATCGCAATTGGTGCTTTATTCAAATAGTTTTTATCAAAATATCCCAATGAAAAGCCCTTTTCCTTCCTCCCCTGCAGCCAATCTATTGATATCTCCTTTAATTCCTGAAAAAGCTTTTCCGAAAATGGCGGTTCCAGCAATTCGAAAGTATATTGATCACGAGAGAACTTATTTTCAATTGCCTGTAAATTTTGCAATTTATCGTCGGAGAGCGAGAATTCCTTTAAATCAATGACAGCTTCCTCCCCAAGCTTAAAGAAAGCAAAACCGTGATTGTGGAGAAGCGGCAGCATTTTTTCACCAACTTGATAAAATACCAAAGTATAGCCGTACAAATCGGCTTTTTCTTGAAATTCTGCTATGGCATTGGATATTTCCGCTTGTTCCCCGACAGGTTCCCCAAGAACAATCAATTTATCCGCATACTGTTGAAACGAAAATAAAATATTTCGTTTGCTATTCCAAAAAATAAATTTATCATGTAACAGGATTAAATGGGATAATACTTTTCCTTTGTATTTATAAAAATGATCGAGAATTTCTTTTTCCACATCGATTGATTTTTCAAATACCCACTTTTTTGGCAAACTAATTAAATAACCCGCAGAAAGAATCATAAACGCGATCAGCAGTCCAATGAAGGCGCTTGTGAATAAATCATGGGAATCTACAATAACATATGGCAATAATTTTTCCGGCATCGCCAATTTCGCGCTTGGCAAATTAAGGTAACCGATTATCAAGTACATGGAAGTGATGATGACAATGATCGAGACGTCAAACAATGTTTTTCCCCATGTCAGTACGTAGCTTTCTCGATAAAACTGTCCCTTGGACATTCTGAGAATCAGGGCAACAATGATTAAAAAAATCGCTTCTTCATAGTCGATCCCCTTAAAGATGGAAAATAATGCAGCTAGAATTAAAGCAAACATTGTTACATCATAGGTGCGTTTGACACTATACTCAATCCCCCGTGATAAGCCCAGCAATAAAAAGCCAGTCGCCACGGAAAGCTGATGGGAAACATTAATGATTGGGAAAGCCAAAAGTTCTTGGGCCATTCTCAGTCGGGACATAATCCCCGGAACACTAGCTGACAAAAGCAAGATTAATCCCGATGAAAAAACGAGCAGCGTCAGAATAATGTGACTCAGCCCTTGAACAATTGCCTTTGGCAAATCATTCCATGATTGATTCCATTTTTTCCAATATAATTTGACAAAGAATACAGAGCTTACTAAAAATGGAATAAAGTAATAGCCTATCCGATATAAAAGGAGCAGAACTAAAACCTTTTCCTGTGGAATATGTAAATCCTGCATTCCCCAAATGAAAACCAAATCAAAGGAGCCAAGTCCCCCGGGAATCATACTAATGATCCCTGCACAAGCGGAGCTAATGTATACCGGAAATAGCTTTGTCATTGGAATGCTAATACCCAATATATTGCTTAAGATGTAAATCGCAATAAACACAGCAAACCATTCGACAATGGAAACTGCGATCAGCTTCATTCCAGCATTAATGGATATAAGTGACTGGTTATTCTTCTTTGCATTGATCAAATGGATCATGATAAATACCGGTAAATACAAACTCACAGCTAAAACAGCAAAATAAAGCCATTTAATATCAACAAATAGCGGAAAATGCCGATAAAAAATGGTCACAACCCATGATAAAACGGATATACCGGTTAAATAAAAAAAAGACACGGAAGCAATGACACTTAGCAATCTACGTTTATCGTTCTCTAGCTTATGAAAAAAATATGTTCTTAGCATGGCTCCTATCAGGCCGCCAAAGCCAATTAAATTAGAAAATGAATTGGCAATAAACGATTGTTCCAACAGTTCCTTCTTAGGAACTTTGATCTGTAAGACTCTTACTAAAATCACATCGTATAAAATCATTGGCAAAACTGCACCAAAGGTGATCGCTATAATAAATAGTAAGACCCAGGCATTTAGTTGATTTAATTCATTTTTAAGTAACTCAACATTTAAATGCCCGGTAAATTTTCTAATTTCAATAACCGCGAGTATTAACAAAAATAGTGGAAAAATGAACTTTATTACTTTGACTATCTTTTCTTTTTTTATGCCCAACAAGAAAACCACCTATTTTATATTCCTGTTTTTACTATAAACGTTTCGACAAGAAAAACAAAGATATATATGCATTATTTTTGACCGCTTCATCCCCATTTAACCTACAGGCCGCATTAATAAATTAAAAAATGCAGACAAGTTTTCCACCCTATCAGGCATATGAATGAATGAGGACAAATTCTTAAGGAGGAACTTGAAATGAAATTTCTAGTATTTAAGAAGGAAACCTTTGTCTTCTTCTTAGCGATCGGGATTATGTTAACCGCTATATTAGCCTGGTTTATGATGAAGGCTGGCGATGCCGCTGTTTTTAATCAGACAGCCGATGAAGGTATTCGCGAGATTCATATGGTAACTGCTGAATTCAAAACAACAACAAAAAACGGAACGCAATTAGAGGCCTACAGATGGGATCCGGGAACAATCTCTTTAGAAAAAGGTGAAAAAGTACATTTATTTATTAGTGGGATAAACGGTGAAAAGCACCCTTTTTATATCGAAGGAACCGACATTAAGGGGACAGTTCAGAAAGGAAAGGAGACGGTGGTACCTCTTCAATTTGATAAAGAAGGAACCTATCGATTAATTTGTGAGGCCCATTCAACCAGAGACCATAATGGCCCAATGATTGCCTATATTGTTGTTGATTAGAACAGGAGGGGATGATTCCTGTTCTTTTTGTTTTATATAACAGTTGCTAATTTCTGCAAATGATTATAATACAGATTTTTATATTTAATGTAACACTTTTAATATATTTTGTAACTTATTTTTAAAACAATAAGATTTCACAATATCTTAACAATTGTTCATTGTTTCACATTAAAAATCTGTTATACTTAAATTGTGATAAAAAAGAATAACTGTTATATTCTTTATTTCTGTAAGGGGTGACTTAAAATGGAACAATGGAAAGGTTTCAAAACCGGTGTTTGGACAAAAGAAGTGAATGTGCGTGACTTTATTCTAAAAAACTTCACACCATATACAGGTGATGAAAGTTTCTTAGAGGGCCCTACAAAAGCAACAACAAAACTGTGGGGACAAGTTATGGAGTTATCGAAAAAGGAACGTGAAGCAGGCGGCGTTTTAGATGCTGACACTAAAGTTGTTTCAACTATTACTTCACACGGACCCGGATATTTAGATAAAGAGCTGGAACAAATTGTCGGTTTTCAAACTGATAAGCCGTTTAAACGTTCGTTGATGCCTTTTGGCGGAATCCGCATGGCGAAAAACGCGTTGGAATCATACGGCTATGAATTAGATCCGGAAATTGAACATATTTTCACCGATTGGCGGAAAACACATAACCAAGGGGTATTCGACGCCTATACTCCAGAAATGAGAGCAGCCCGTCATGCCGGCGTTATCACTGGTCTTCCTGATGCTTATGGACGCGGTCGGATTATTGGCGACTATCGTCGTGTTGCTCTATACGGTGTTGACTTTTTAATGAAAGAAAAGCAAAGAGAATTTAACTATATTGGCGATCGCACGATGACTGATGATGTGATTCGTGAACGTGAAGAATATAGCGAACAATATCGCGCTCTTAAAGAATTAAAGCAAATGGCTCTTTCATACGGTTATGATATTTCACAACCTGCTAAGAATGCGAAAGAAGCGATTCAATGGCTATACTTTGGTTACTTAGCTGCGATTAAAGAACAAAATGGTGCTGCCATGAGCCTAGGCCGTACCTCTACTTTCTTGGATATTTACATCGAAAGAGATTTGCGTAATGGGTCACTAACCGAAAAAGAAGCGCAGGAACTTGTTGACCATTTTGTTATGAAACTGCGTCTTGTTAAATTTGCAAGAACTCCTGAATATAACGAATTATACAGTGGTGACCCGACTTGGGTAACTGAATCCATTGGTGGGATGGCTCTTGACGGACGTCCATTGGTAACAAAGAACTCTTTCCGTTTCTTAAACACATTGGACAATTTAGGACCAGCTCCAGAACCAAACTTAACGATTCTTTGGTCTACCAAATTACCTGAAGGCTTTAAACAATATGCTGCCAAAATGTCGATTAAATCAAGTGCGATTCAATATGAAAATGACGATATGATGCGGGAAATTTATGGCGATGATTACGGTATTGCCTGCTGCGTATCAGCCATGAGAATCGGTAAACAAATGCAGTTCTTCGGTGCCCGGGTCAACATTGCGAAAGCCTTATTATATGCGATTAACGGCGGGATTGATGAAAGATATAAAACCCAAGTTGGACCTGCTTATCAGCCAATTACCTCTGAGTATTTGGATTACAACGAAGTCATGCAAAAATATGATAATATGCTTGATTGGCTATGTGAGCTATATGTCAACACATTAAATGTGATTCACTATATGCATGATAAATACAGCTATGAAAGACTTGAAATGGCGCTTCATGATCGTGAAATTCTTCGGACAATGGCTTGCGGTATTGCTGGACTTTCCGTTGCTGCTGACTCACTGAGTGCCATTAAATATGCAAAGGTGAAAACAATTCGTGATGAAAACGGCCTTGTTGTTGATTATCAAATCGAGGGCGATTATCCTAAATACGGCAATAACGACGACCGTGTTGACGAAATTGCGGTTAATCTTGTAAAAGAAATTATGAACAAAATTAGAAAACACAAAACATACCGTGGCGCTGTTCCAACACAATCTGTCTTAACGATTACTTCCAATGTCGTCTACGGTAAGAAAACTGGTGCAACACCAGATGGCCGTGAAGCAGGTAAACCATTTGCGCCAGGAGCAAACCCAATGCATGGCCGTGATTCCAAAGGTGCTCTTGCCTCATTAACTTCCGTGGCAAAATTACCTTATGAATCATCATTGGATGGTATCTCTAATACATTTACGATCACACCGAAAGCACTTGGTCGTGAAGATGAAACACAAGTAAAAAATGTCGTCGCCTTGCTTGATGGTTATATGACAAAACGCGGACATCATCTCAATGTCAATGTATTAAACCGTGATACCTTATTAGATGCCATGGATCATCCGGAATTATATCCACAATTAACCATCCGGGTATCTGGTTATGCAGTTAACTTCATTAAACTGACTCGCGAACAGCAAATTGATGTCATCAATCGTACGTTCCATGAAAGTATTACTGCTGCTGAACCAGCTAAGGAACCGGTTAAAGAGCTTGCGGGTGCTCATTAATAGGCACAAAAGTGTCTGGGGAAGGATTTAACCCCTTCCCCACACTTTTACTTTTTGTTGAGAATTAATTTCACCTTGTTACTTTCATTATTATCAATGGCTTGGCAATTAGAATGAAGGGAGATCATCATATGGACGGAAATATTCATTCCATTGAGACATTTGGAACTGTCGATGGGCCCGGTATCCGCTATGTCGTTTTTACTCAAGGCTGCCTGTTGCGCTGCCAATTTTGCCATAACGCCGATACATGGGAAATTGGTACCGGAAAACAAATGTCTGTGGCTGAAATCATTGAGGATTTATCATCCTACCTCCCTTTTATTGAAGCATCAGGCGGAGGGATTACCGTTACAGGCGGAGAGCCACTATTACAAATACCGTTTCTTATTGAGCTTTTCAAAGAATGTAAAAAGTTAGGGATTCATACTACAATTGATTCATCAGGCGGCTGCTTTTCCCATTCAAAGCTTTTCATCCAGCAGATCGAGGAGCTCCTGCACTATACAGACTTAATCTTGCTTGATTTAAAGCATATAAACCGGAAAAAACATATTCAGCTAACAGGAATGGCGAATGATCACATTTTGGAGTTTGCCAAATTTCTGTCAGATCGTAATCTGCCAATTTGGGTCCGCCATGTTCTTGTTCCAACCGTTACTGATGATCCTGATGACTTAAAACAATTGGGTGAATTTATTGGTTCACTTCATAATGTCGATAAAATTGAAATCCTCCCCTACCATAAACTTGGAGTATATAAATGGGAGACACTTGGATATGATTATCCATTAAATCATGTGGAACCACCAACTGAAGAACAAGTGAAATTTGCGGAACATTTGCTTACTGCACATTGGGTGAAACCGGTCGGACACTAATTTCCTTCGAAATTGGTGTCCTTTTTAAATTGATTATTTTTTTAATCTCCTATATACTCTTATCATTGGCTTAAAATTTGTCCAGCGCCCTGCGCTTATCTAGTGAGGTGATAATTTTTGTTTCAGATACTCATCGATCACTCTGATGTAAACACCCTTAATGCCCTATATCTTAGTATCTACTTGGGTCTCGTTCTAAAACACCTTTGGACGTGGAGTGTTGAGTACACTTTAAATGGAAATACCTCATATGCGAAAAATACAAAAATTATCCGGCCATTATTTTTTTTCAACAAAACAAGCAGCTTTAATGGGAGTATTATTCTTATTCGCATCATTAAATATATTCGCAGAAAAGAATGCCCTCAGGATGATTCTGAAGAACCTATTTCCCTCCTTATTGCTTACTAATTAAACCAACATTTTCAGGAGGAAATATGAAAAAACTAAAATCATCACTTATTACAATCGTTCTTTTAATGACCACAACTGTGTTACTATCAGCCTGTTCGTCACAGCCAAAAGGCGGAAATAATACAGGATTTTTTCATCATTATTTTGTCGAACCATTTTCGCTGATTATAAAATCAACGGCTAATCTGTTTAATGGAAACTATGGACTGGCGATTATTATCGTCACGCTGGTCATCAGATTTGCTTTAATGCCATTAATGTTAAAACAATATAAGAATCAAATGAACATGAAGGTTAAAATGGAAGCCTTAAAGCCGGAAATGGATGCTATCCAAAAGAAAATGAAGCTGGAAAAAGACCCGCAGAAGAAGCAGGAGCTGCAAGCGGAAATGATGGGGCTTTATCAAAAGCATGGAGTGAATCCGCTTAATATGGGCTGTCTGCCAATTTTAATTCAAATGCCGATTTTAACAGCTTTCTATTATGCAATTCGTAGTTCAAATGAAATTGCTACCCATAAATTCTTATGGTTTAGTCTGGGACACCCCGATATCGTTCTTACCGCCATTGCCGGACTTGTGTACTACTTCCAATTTAGGGTATCTCAATCGACTATGACGAAAGAACAGCAGAACCAAATGAAATTTATGGGGCTGATATCACCAATAATGATTGTTATGGTCTCATTAAATGCACCGGCTGCCCTGCCGCTTTATTGGGTGGTAGGGGGTACTTTCTTAACCATTCAAACGTTCATTAGTCATCGGCTTTATCACAATAAACAAAATGTACCGCAAGCAGATAAATAATACAAAACAAGAAGCATCGGCAACGGTGCTTCTTGTTTTTACATTATTGATCCGATAAAAAGTCCGAAAGATAATAAACCAATCCCCAGTAGCAAACTACAGGCCATGTAAACATAGAAAAACTTGTTTTTGCCGGTCTTCTTTAGTTGTTCGGATTCAAGCATGAAGGTAGAAAAGGTGGTAAAAGCGCCCATAAACCCAACACCAAGAAGTGTATATTGGGACCCATGAATACCCAAACCGGCCAGCAGCCCTAATAAAAATGCTCCTAATAAATTCACCACTAACGTTCCTAAAGGAAATCCGTTTTTTCTCCTTAGCAGATTGCTGATCGCATAACGAAGGATTGCGCCGAAGAAGCCGCCAATTGCAACATAAAGAATTTCTGTCATCAAGTATTCAGCTCCCTTCAATTATTTTCGGCTATTTCTAAGCCAATGCGGACGAACAGCAATCCACCCATCAGGCTGAGCACTATGTACAGCAATGAAAGATAATACTTTCCCGCTTCCATTAGCTGAACAGTTTCCAGGCAGAAGGTGGAAAAGGTTGTATAAGATCCGACCACTCCAGTTGTTAATGCCGTTAACAGCTGTGGAGGTAATTTCTTTAGAACCACCAATTTATTGGTAATCCAACCAAGAAAAAAAGAGCCTGAAAGATTAATGATTAGTGTTCCCCAAGGAAAATCTCCCCCCATATTTGCGGAATAATGTGGGAAAGTAAATAGCGCAAAATACTACCGATCATTCCGCCAATCCCAATAAATAAATAAACCATCATAAACACTCCAATGTCCAAAAATATATATTCGTTTACCTTTATCCATGAATTTTCCATTTATTCTTGTGGATAGATTTTATTCTAGACGGAAAGCTAAATATGTACAACTAAAAAAGGAGTGAACACAAATTGAAAAAAAGATTAATTCTAATCTCAGCAGTGATCTTTAGCCTTTATCTAACAGGTTGTGCAAGAAATAATGTCGATGATGATGTTGCAACCCGAAATGGAAACCAACCGACGAGAGTCAATTATAATCCACCAAATCAAGGCGGGCCGGCAATTTCGGGAGTAGATGTCAGTGACAATCAGACGGATCTTAATGCCAATCGCCGGAACAATGATTTAATCAATGATACGAATGATAATCGTTCCGATAAAATGCGTGTGGCCGATGATGCGGCCAGGAAAGTGGCCGACCTAGCAGATGTAGATCGCGCTAACGTCATTGTGACTGAAAATAATGCCTACGTTGCTGCAAAGTTAGCCCGAACAGCAAAAAATGGACTTACCTCCAAAATAGAAAATCGAATATCCCGGGCCGTAAAATCGGTTGACCCGGATATTGACCATGTTTATGTTTCGGTAAATCCTGATCTATACGACCGCTTTAATAACTATGCTGATGATATCCGTAACGGCAGACCCATTTCCGGCTTTTTTAATGAATTTACCGATACGATCCGCAGAGTTTTCCCAGATGCACGTTAATAACCCCATATAAAATGCCCGGTACCAATAGGCCGGGCATTTTCATGTTAAACTTCTTGAAAATAATCCTTATAGAAACCGCCAACTTTTCCGGAATTATCAATAATATAATAAAATTCTTCGGTTTCATTTTTTACCTCATAGACTTTTCCAACAGTTAAAACTTGATCGACAACATATTTTTTTGCATTCGTATGAACGCATTTTACTTTTTTAATTGCTTCACGATCGTGCCAAGTTAAATGAATCAATGCTGCCACCGTCCTTTCTCTCCTGATTCCATTACAAGTATAAACAAAATGACTCTTTCAGTGCAACAACAGAAAAATATCAGGTCTCTCAAGAAAAATACTGACAAATTTGTGAAAAATGCTCCACATGGGTTCTCAAACAGGCAATAAAACATTACAATGATAAAAACTGAATATTCAATCCAATTTCCAAGGAGGGCATTCTAAAATTGAAAATTATGAGTAACGAGCAGTTGATTGTTTCGTATCGGGATGCATTAAAATCTGGAAAGGAAAAGGAATGGATAAAAATTTTAAAGGATGAAATTGAACGACGAGGCTTAAAGCCCATTGTCAATCGTTAACAATTTTAAAAACCGCTGAAAGTTTTTCAGCGGTTTTTTATCTACCCTTCGAATAACAATCTTTCCGTATCCTTGGACAATTAGAAATACATGGGCAATGTTAATTACTTACCGCCAAGACAGGCTTGAATGATAGCTCATCCAATTTATCGGCAATTTTTTCTGCTGCATCCTGATAATTTTCAGCATAGATATCAATAAATTCATTTTGATAATCTAATCTTGCATAGTCATATCGCGGATCGTAATAAAATTCTAGCAAAATCGGAATCATCGCTTCATAATTATGCTCAGCCAATGCTTCAGATAACCGATTTTTAATTTCAATATCTTTGATCCGTTTCAAAACCCGATCCATTCCTAATGATATTTTTTCATGATACCATGACTGATGTTCATAGGGACGGACATATTCAGAAACCAAATGCTTCACCCTTTGTTCCAGCGGTGAATGAATGAACAGGTTAAGACCAGTAAACTTAACATCCATTAATTTCTCAGGCTGAACCGCTTTTCCAATCCGTTTACTCTCTGCCTCCACAAGAAAATAGTCAGCTCCTTGTAAATCCAGTAATCCCTTAAATAAAAGAGAATCAAACGTTTTTTGGTTGTTTCCTTCCCCAAGGCCTATCGTTCCAAAAATCGAGCCTCTATGCCCCGCCATTTCTTCCAAGTCCAAGACTGGATAGCCCTTTCTTTTTAAAATCTTTAATATCTCCGTTTTTCCAACGCCCGTCATTCCATGTAAAACGACTGCCTTATTTGGAATCATAGAGGGTATTTGTTCGAGAATATAGTGCCTAAATGCTTTATAACCTCCAACTAAGCGCCAGGCATAAATACCGGCAAATTCTAAAAATGTCACCACCGCTTTACTGCGCATCCCGCCGCGCCAGCAATAAACCACTACTTCTCCCTTATCAGTATGGGATTTAATCTCTTGGAGCATGTTAGGAATTTTGGGTGATACCAGTTCCATAGCCCGCCACTTTGCAGCAGCTTGCCCCACATGCTTATAGATCGTCCCTATTTCCTGACGTTCTTCATTTGAAAATAAGGGAACATTAATCGCACCCGGTATTGAACCGTCTTGAAACTCGATAGGGGAGCGTATATCAATGAAAATCGGCTTCTCAAGTGTAGAAAGCTCTTCAACTGTAATCTCCTTCATGAAACACCGCTCCTATAATTAGTCCTTGATCATAATATCATAAAAATAAACAAAACTTCCTTTATGGAAGTTTAAGTAAAGTGTCAGCAAAGCTAAGGCTTCTCATTCGCAGTCAAAATTAATTATAAAGGAGATTGTTAAAGCGATCAAGGTGAGGTAAGGGGCTGATTGGATTCGACAGGATTTTTTATTTAGCGAAACAACAGAAAAGGGCCCTTCCCCTAAAAAGGAAGGACCCACCGTTTATATCAGATTGGACTTTAGTTTAAAAATGGACATTAAGTCTGCCAACTCGGCAAAATTATTTTCTGCCAAGAGATCAACAATCTTACTGCCGATGACCACACCGTCACAGTATTTGGTAATTGTCTGCATTTGTTCATGATTAGAAATTCCAAAGCCAGCTAACACGGGAATCGGACTAACTTCCTTAACTGCTTGTAAAAAGCTAAGCAATTCCTTATCGAATTCATTTCTTGTTCCAGTAATTCCTTTAACCGTAACTGTATAAAGAAATCCTCTGCCTTTTGCGGCTATCTGTTTGACCCGGTCAAGCGGTGTGGTCAGGGTCACCAGACGAATCAGCTCAGTCCCAGCAGCTTCAAGCAGAGGCGCAATCATTTCCTCTTCCTCAACCGGCATATCCGGAATAATACAACCATCCACCCCGGCTTTTTGAATATCTTCAACAAAACTACTAATCCCGTAGGCATAGACCGGATTAAGATAAGTCATGATGATAAGTGGAATCTTGATGGTTCTTCTCGCTTTCGTGAGCTCCGCAACAATCTCCTTTAAGGTAGTTCCGTTGTTTAGGGCTCTAATTCCGGCTGCTTGAATCGTAGGGCCATCGGCAACCGGATCGGAAAAAGGGACTCCAACTTCAATAGCAGCCGCACCAAATTTCTCCAGCATCTCCAGTCTCTCTGTCAAGCAGTCAAGTCCGCCGTCTCCGGCCATTATATAAGGGACAATAGCTTTTGTGTCATGTTCTTTTAATAATTGAAAGGTTTGTTCGATCCGGTTCATCCTATGTCTCCCCCTTTAAGCCTTGCTCTTACAGCATCAACATCCTTGTCGCCCCGCCCTGATAAACAGACAACGAGATTTTGGGAAGCTCCTATTTGCCGCGCCAGTTTAAGGGCAAAGGCGACTGCGTGGGAACTTTCCAACGCCGGGATTATTCCTTCAAGCTTTGATAATAATTGAAAAGCATCCAAGGCTTCCTGGTCCGTAATCGAATGATAATGAGCACGGCCGATTTCCTTTAAATAGCTGTGTTCCGGTCCCACCCCAGGATAATCAAGTCCTGCAGATACCGAGTGAGCTTCCTGAATCTGCCCATCCTGATTCTGTAATAGATACATTAACGCACCGTGCAGAACACCAGGTTTTCCTTTTGTCAGCGATGCTGCGTGGTAAGGAGTTTCAATCCCCTTGCCGGCAGCTTCAACTCCATATAATGCAACTTTTTTCTCTTCGATAAACGGATAGAACATTCCCATCGCATTGCTGCCGCCGCCGATGCATGCCACAACTGCATCAGGAAGTGTTTTATAGCGTGTGAAAAATTGTTCTTTTGTCTCCTTTCCAATGACACTTTGAAAATCCCTTACAATCATTGGAAACGGGTGCGGACCCGTTACGGAGCCCAGTAAATAATGGGTATCCTCAACATTTGCCACCCAGTATCTCAACGCTTCATTAACGGCGTCCTTTAATGTGGCACTTCCGGAAGTAACACTGACGACTTTCGCTCCTAACAATTCCATTCGGAATACATTCAGCGCCTGGCGTTTGATATCTTCCGCTCCCATAAAAATAATGCAATCCAAATTTAACAATGCACAGACTGTTGCAGTCGCTACACCGTGCTGTCCGGCACCTGTTTCGGCAACAATCTTCTTTTTGCCCATGCGGACGGCAAGAAGTGCCTGACCAATCGCATTGTTAATTTTATGGGCGCCTGTATGATTTAAATCCTCCCGCTTCAAGAAAATATTGGCGCCGCCTGCATAGTTCGTCAGATTTTCAGCAAAATATAACGGCGTTTCCCGGCCCACATAATCTTTTGATAGATGTTTTATTTCCGCATAAAATTCTGGATCCTGTTTTACCGCTTCGTAGGCATCAGTTAATTCGATAATCGCCTTCATTAACGTTTCCGGGACAAATTTCCCTCCAAACATGCCGAAATGGCCTGTTTCATTTGGCAGTGTATATGCAGTCATTTTTTCTCCTCCTAGCAAATCCCTTTTGCCTTTTTAATAAATGCCTTGATTTTTTCGAGATCCTTTACACCATCTGTTTCCACTCCGGAACTGACATCGACCATAAATGGCTTGATGATGCTCACGGCATTTTCAACATTATTTGCCTGTAACCCACCGGCAAGAATTACCTTTTTGCTCTTAAGCAGGCTAATATTTACTTGATTCCAGTCAAATGCTGTACCATTTCCTCCACGGTATTTTCCTTTAGGTCCATCCAATAAAATATAGGCAGCTGGAAAACGGCTTACTTCGGCTAAATGCTCATTGCTCTGGAAGCTAATTGCTTTAATTACTGGAAAAGTAAGCGATTGACAAAATTCAGCGTCCTCATCCCCATGCAATTGAATATGTGTCAGTCCGACATAGGAGGCAATCCTTTCGATTTCTTCAGCTGTTTCATTTACAAATACGCCAACCTTATAAACCTCTGGTGGAAGATGTTCTACAATTTCTCGGGCCGGCTTTTCCGTAATTCTTCGCTTGCTTTCAGCAAAGACAAATCCAATTGCGTCGGCACCATATTCAACTGCTTTAACTGCTGTATTTACATCGGTTATTCCGCAAATTTTTACCTTCATCACTTTGCACCTTCTGCTAACAGCAGTCTAAAATCATTAAACTGTTGCTGGAGGTTTGAACTTTTCATAAGCGCTTCACCAACTAAAATCCCATTTGCACCAGCATTTCTTACCCGTTTGACATCCGCTGGCTGGTGCAGGCCGCTTTCGCTGATTAAAAAAGCCCCCGAACTTTTTACAATTGGTGCTAATTTTTCTGTCACTTCAAGGGATACGTTAAAGGTTTTTAAATTACGGTTATTAATCCCAATCAGTTTTGCCCCTGTGTCAAGTGCTGTTTCCAGCTCAGCCAGGTCATGCACCTCCATTAAAACTTCCAGCCCCATGTCTATCGCATACTTGTATAATTCCTGTAACTCTTTTTCCTTTAAAGCGGCAACGATTAACAATACAAGATCCGCTCCAAACCCCTTGGCCCGGTCAATTTGCAGCCTGTCAATGATGAAGTCCTTGCATAGAATCGGCAAATTTACTGATTCACGAACGGCACTCAGGTCAGCAAAAGATCCTTTAAAAAAAGTTTGATCGGTTAACACTGAGATCGCACCGGCCCCATTTTTTTCATAAATTTTTGCCTGTTCAGCCGGTTCCGCGTTACTATTAATGATTCCCTTAGATGGAGAGGCCCGTTTGAATTCAGCGATTATTGCCAGTTCCTCGGCGTTTTGCAATTTGGCAACGAATGATCTTTTTTGATAATGAGATTCCGGAAATTTATTTTTTTGTTCGCGAAGATGCACTACTTCTCGCTTCTTTTGTTCAATAATTTGGTCTAAAATCGTTCCCATTTTAAATTGCCTCTCTTTGCAAGCCTTTGGATTTTTCCACTAAAGTAGCTAATTTTTCATATGCTGCTCCTGAGTCAATAATTTCTGCGGCTTTTCTGATCCCTGCCTCAATGGTATCAGCTTTTCCTGCTGTAAAAATACCAATACCGGCATTTAGCAGGACCGTATCACGATATGCCCCTTTTTCCCCTTTTAAGACATTTATTAAGATCTGTGCATTTTCTTTTGCGTCGCCGCCTTTAATCGCACTGTTAGCATATTGCGGCAGATTAACTCCTTCGGGGGTAATGATCTGACTTGTCATAACCCCGTTATCTAGAATAGTCAGATGGTTTTCCCCCTGCAGGGAGGCTTCATCCATGAAACCAGCCCCATTCAAAACAACCGCTCTTTTTCTACCTAACTGCTTTAGCACCTCGGCAAACATCGTTACCAAATCTCGACGGTATACACCTAGCAGTTGAAAATCAAGGTCAATTGGATTTGTCAGCGGACCGATAAAGTTAAAAATAGTAGGGATTTTAAGCGCCCTTCTGACCACCGTCACCTTTTTTAGTCTTGGATGAACATGTGGTGCAAATAAAAAGGCAATACCAATTTCTTCAATCATTTCTTCAATCGCTTCAGGAGAGAGGTTTAAATTCACTCCTAATTCCTCCAAAACATCAGCACTACCCGTTTTGCTGGAAACACTTCTATTCCCATGCTTAGCAACAGGAATGCCGGCACCAGCAAGGACAAATGCTGAAGTAGTACTGACATTAAAGCTGGAGGAACCATCACCGCCAGTACCGCAATTATCAAGCACACCGTTAAACTTCTTCCTAAATGGCAATGTGTTGCCTTTTAATGCCTTTGTAATGCCAACAATTTCATCAACAGTCTCTCCTTTTGATTTCAACCCCATTAAAAAGGCAGCAATTTCGGATTCGGATACTTCTTCACCTAAAATAGAATCAACTGCTTCCCGCATTTGTTTTTCCGAAAAAGATCTACGCTCAGCTAACTGGAGTAAATAACTCTTCATATTCGTCTCTTCCTTTCTATCTCTGCTAAAAAATTTTTTAATATTTGCATTCCTGTTGGGGTTCCAATTGATTCTGGGTGGAATTGTAACCCATAGACAGGATAATCGCTATGCTTAATTGCCATAATTTCGTTATCGTCCAGCGAATGTGCCACACATTCAAGCTCTAGCGGCAGGCTGTCATGATCAATGGAAAGTGAATGATACCGCATCACTTCCAAAGGAGAGGTAAGGTATGCAAAAATATCATTGCTGTTATGGCTGATAAACGATGTTTTTCCGTGCTTAATCGTGCGCGCTGTTCTGATTTCTCCTCCGAATGCAGCTCCGATTGCTTGATGCCCCAGGCAAATACCTAAAATCGGAATTTCTTGATAAAAGGTTTGAATTGCTTCCATACAAATCCCGGCATCCTCAGGCCGGCCAGGTCCTGGTGATAGAATGATTGCTTTCGGATTCAACCGGAGGATATCTTTAATCGTTAATTGATTATTGCGATAGACTGCCACCTCTTCGCCCATTTCCCCCAAATATTGATAAAGGTTAAAGGTAAAGGAGTCAAAATTATCGATTAATAAAATCATTGTACCTCCCTCCCCTCGAGAAACGATTTTAGTTTGTTGGCTGTTTCTTCGTATTCTGACTCGGGATCGGAGTCATGCACAATTCCTGCACCAGCTTGGATGTAAGCACAGCCTTCTTTCAAAATCATTGTCCGAATTGCCAGGGCAAAATCGATATTTCCATTTGCGGATACATAACCAATGGCCCCGGAATAAAGTCCACGCTTTGATTTTTCTAATGTATTAATAATTTCCATTGCCCGCACCTTTGGGGCACCGGAAACCGTTCCGGCAGGGAGGCAGGCAGCAAGTGCCGCAAGTGGAGTTTGATCGGAACGGAGCTGGCCGCTAACCTCGGAAACAAGATGCATGACGTGGCGGAATTTTTCAACTGCCATGTATTTTTCTACCTTAACTGAGCCAAATTCACAAACCTTTCCAAGATCATTCCTACCAAGGTCAACAAGCATTTTATGCTCAGCCAGCTCTTTTTCATCAGCCAGCAATTCTTTCTCAAGCGCTAAATCTTCGAGGTTTGTTTTTCCTCTTTTTCTTGTCCCGGCAATGGGGTTGGCAATGACTGTTTTACCCCTTGTTTTTATCAAGCTCTCCGGCGAGGAGCCTATCACCGTATAGTTGTCAAAATCGATATAAAACATGTAGGGTGTTGGATTATGGGTGCGATGCTTCCGATAAAGCGATAACGGCGAGCCTTGGAATTCTGACCTCATTCTCCTTGACAGCACTACTTGAAAAATATCACCTGCGAAGATATGTTCTTTGGCAGTCTCGACATTGTGGATAAAAGCTTCCTTCGTTGTCTCGGATTGAAAACCTGAGAACGAGAAAGGCTCTTCCTCGGCAAAATGATATGTTTTTTTCAGTTCGACTTCTCTCTTGCCCATCTTCTCTCGAACCAAATCAAGATCTCCATGCTCTAAAGGGATTCCACAAATATATACCTTTTCTTCAAGATGATCGTAAACAATGACCTCCTCATAAAACATTAAATGAACATCAGGCATTTCAAGGCTGTTTGAATACTCATGGCCAATCTCTTCATACTGCCTGACAATGTCGTAGCCGACATAGCCGACAGCCCCGCCAATGAATGGAAAAGGGAGATCATCCAAATCCCTGGAAGGAAGAACATCGTTTAAAATATCTAATGGGTTTCCTTGAAGCGTCCTTTTTTGGCCATTGGTTCGAATAATTGTATTAATTTTTCCAAATGAAATCAGCTCAATTGCCGGATCTGCTCCAATAAAGGAATATCGACCGGATTGATTAAATTTATTTGAGCTTTCCAGCAAAAATTTTTTCCCCCGCTGATTTTTTGTAAAATTGAGATTGGGGTAAGCAAATCTCCACTAATCTCTTTCACCATAAAGTCTGTTTTGGTTGTCATTTCTCGTCTCCTCTCTTCTCAACTCGGAAAGCAATTGCAGCTTGATCATCCATGAGGCGCTGGCCGCTAAAAGCTAAAATAAAAAATCGCCCTCTATATCCACAACAGGTGTTAGGAATATAGAGGACGAATCGTAGACCCGCGGTGCCACCTCAATTGAAGCAGATGATTCTGCTCCCTCTTTTAATGAGCTAAATCGAAGATAAAACAAAAAGGGTCTTCTATCCAAAAAAGGACGGAAGACCCGTGGTGCCACCTTCATTAGCTAAAATTAGCTCACTTTACCAGCATCAAGCAAAAAATACTTAATGCGTTCTCTTGTAACGACGAGATTTTCGCCAAAGCCTACTGAATCAAGAGATCGTTCGGTTTGGAGGCTCAGAAGTCCATTCACCGATACTTTTTCACTGATTTGCACCATCCATCAGCTCTCTAAAGAAATTGTAAAGGTTACTCTTCTTCATCATCGCCAAAATAACTGTGTAATTGATGATTATCATAATAAATTCCATTTCTACTGTCAAGATGTTTTTCGGAAAAGTTTGAGTCAAGTATTTGTGGGCAGTTTTTTTATCCCCACAGGAGTGAAAGCGGATTCACTTATTTAGAGTGCTCTCTTGATAGAAAATTTGTCTTTTTTAAAAACCGGCCAACTCTTTTAATGCTTTGTACACTGGAATATTCGCCTTGCCTTTTAGGTAAAGGATATTATCCCTTGTAGCTTCACCAATCGTGCTTTTCACCTTTTCCACATAATGTCTCGGGGGGTTCTTTTCTTCCTTGGTTTCTGTCCATCTTTCCACTCGCCCGAATAGTGTTCTCAAAGCTAAATTATCGAGGAATGCCACCAATCCGGTGATCATGGCACTTACGCCTTTTTCCACCCAACTACGCCCATTTTTGAGCCTTTTTGCGAAGACTCTCATTGTTCCCTCTGCACTTCCCATTGGTCTCATTCCAGATGTCTCAACCCCCTGCTCTTTAAGCCATTCTCGATAATCCCTGAGGGCTTCAGGGTACTTTTCGAGCTGACGAAGCAACTGGTCCAGCCGTTCTTCTTGTTCCCTCGTTTCAAGAGTTCCGACGGCATTATTTAATTCTGTAAGTAGTTTCTGACTGTCATAGGACGCGAGAGCCTTTTGCATTTGGCGATAGCGAGGGTGTTTACGGAACAGGCTGCGAATATCTCGTGCCACGTGAAATCGGTCAATCGAAAAGAAAGCCCTGTCCTTAAAATGCTCACGGCAGGCTGTGATCCAACTAGCACCATCACCGTTTATCACCAGTTTGTGGACAGTGGGGTCATACTCGAAATTCTCGATGAGAAAGTCCTCAAACGCCTCCCAAAAGGGCTGTTTCCCACGGTGAATAAAATGCCGTTTATCTTTTAGACTTACCCGTTTTCCGTTAATTTCCCAGCCTTGATGAACCGCTGCTATTTTTTCTTCCTTTCCTCTTTTTCCTTTTCCCTGACGTTTCACATATATACCGTCCACCTCTACAAATAACACTGAGCGGTGTATAGGCTGACGCTCTTTTGGAATACTGGCAACCTGTAACAGATGTTGACGTATAGCTTCGTGACTGATCACACGGTAGCCTAAAAGTGTTTCAAGCGATTCTGCGGCCTTTCGGTAAGAAGGCCCTGTAATGGCAAGCTCTAGAGCGGCTTCCTCAATAAGGGGACTGAAGGTACCTGCCCCTTCAAATTCCAAATAACGATCAAGGAGATAGACATATTCATTTTTCTCTCTATCACGGTAATAGTTCCGTTCAATCGTGATTTCCCCAAAAAGGCTGTCTAACGTGGTGGTACGCTTATCGAGTAGACGATAACGCTTTTTATTACGCTCTTCGGCAATCTGTTGGTCCATGTCCTCTAAAAGAGTCTTCATAACCCCTGAGAAGGTTTCCTGTAATTGCCTCCAAACTAATTGTTCAATCTGTTTTAAATTGGGATATATTGTGCTATTCTTTTGCATGAGGGCTTCCTCCTTTGGATTGGGTTTGGTCGACTATGATTCTACCAAGGAGTAGCCCTCTTTTTCATGTATTTAGCTTAGAACACTACCGCGCTTTCGCTTGGTGGCCCCTTCATTTGGTGAGCGATCTGACAATCCCTCACCAAATGAAGGGGTTAAATTTTGCCCACATTAATTTTACTCATACTTCGGAAAAATTCAAAAGGTACAAAATTAATATTCCCCAAGAGGATTTTTCTACCACAGTTTTTTTTTCGATATAAGCAAATATTAAACAATACCAAATACTTTGAAGGCGGGATAGGGAGACAATGGAACATATTGAACAATTATGGACGAACCCCCGGGCAGCCAAAAGCAAAAAGTCCCAATCCAAGCAAAATGGTTCTAGTGAGATTTCCAAGCAAAAATGGGCAATTTTATCGTTATCTTCTATCCCTTTAGTGATGACATTGGGAAACTCCATGTTAATACCTGTACTGCCTAGGATGGAAAAAGAATTATCGATTTCAGCATTTCAGTCGAGTATGGTTATTACGGTGTATTCTATAGTAGCGATTGTATTAATCCCAATTGCCGGCTATTTATCTGATCATATCGGCAGAAAAAAGGTGATTATCCCAAGTTTGTTTATTGCCGGGATTGGCGGTCTTATTTCCGGTTGGGCAGCATGGAAACTTGAGTCGGCCTATTGGATTATTTTAGCTGGCAGGGCGCTGCAGGGTGTAGGAGCTGCCGGGGCTTTTCCGATCGTCCTTCCGTTGGTCGGCGACATGTTTAAGAATGAGGATGATGTCAGTACCTGTTTGGGGCTAATTGAAACTTCCAACACCTTTGGTAAGGTATTAAGCCCAATTTTTGGGGCTATTCTAGCAGGATTTATTTGGTTTTTACCTTTCTTATCTTTTCCAATCTTTTGCGCAGTCTCGATTTTAATGGTGGCGTTGCTTGTAAAATCTCCCAAAGGCAAGGAAAAGCCAATACCGTTTAAAGCTTTCTTCAGTGGTGTGAAGAAAACCTTTAAACAACATGGTCGCTGGCTTTATGCAATTTTTTTTATTGGCGGTATCCTAATGCTTGTGCTGTTTGGAATTCTTTTTTACCTTTCTGAGGTGTTTGAAACAAAGTATGGGATAAAGGATGTTAAAAAGGGGATTTTCCTGGCTCTTCCCCTTGGTGCTCTTTGTTTATCCTCCTTTATCAGTGGAAAGGTGATTAAAAAAAATAAGATTTTAATGAAATGGTTAACCTTCGGTGGAATAATCGCTGCCGCCCTTTCAATTGCGGCCTTATGGTTTTCCATAAAACTATGGTATATGATCACCATGTTTTTAATTAGCGGTGTGGGAATCGGTATTGGTCTTCCTTGTCTCGATTCCTTAATTACTGATGGAGTAGAAAAAAAGGAAAGGGGAACCATCACCTCTTTTTATTCTTCCATGCGGTTTATTGGAGTGGCCGCTGGTCCACCAATTATTGCTTTGTTAATGAAATACGCCAACCATTGGATCTTTATCATCATGAGCGGTCTTAGTATGTTAGCAGCGGTCGTTACTTTGCTGGCCATCAAACCGCAAGCTAAAGAAAATAATTATAGCAAGAGCTGAGTGGACCCTCAGCTCTTTCATGTTGCACCATAGCCGAGCTTTTACCATACTAATTTAATCCTTTAAGGCCTGGAAATCGCATCCTGCATACAGTAAGCTTGCAGGTATGAACTTTTCCTTAAAAAATTGAAATAAAAATAAATTTCCTCTACCATATTTGAAATTATTATGCTATAATATCAATTGTCTTAATTGTTCCTATGCGGGTGTGGTTTAATGGTAGAATTTCAGCTTCCCAAGCTGACGGCGGGGGTTCGATTCCCCTCACCCGCTCCATTTTATCCTTTGGAGAAGTACCCAAGTGGTTATAAGGGGGCGCACTCGAAATGCGTTAGGGCGGGTAACCGTCGCGTGAGTTCGAATCTCACCTTCTCCGCCATCGATACATAAACAATCTACGCCAGAGAATTCTGGCGTTTTTACGTTTATTTTGCTTTAGCCGGTAAAAATGTATAATATCAAAGAACAACATTAAAATAATGCAAAAGGAGGATCCATATGGAGATCATTGGACATACAGTAGAAAAATTAGAAGATCCTTTCGGTCTGCTTTCAGGTGACCGTTATGAATTTTTTTTGGATCTTGACATAGATGAAGACGATGAACTTTATTCGGAAAAAGGGGTTGGTTTACGCGTCCTATTGGCCGTTGACAACCATGAAGCAAAAATATCCAATTATCATTTTTATGAAAAGGAAAGTGAAAAGGTATTCGACTTTGCCCTAGAAGATGACGAAGAAGAGGAAGTTCTTCAATACTGCAAGGAGAATATTAATAAATAAAAACTCCCCGACTGGTGAGCCCATCAGGATGGTTCATGAAGCGTAGTTGAATTTATCCTTTTCTTTTAGCTAAAAAATAGCAGGGAACTTCCCTGCTATAGATTAGTTTCTAAGATTTGTAAATTCTTTAGAACCTATGCTTCTTTCTTGACTTTAACAGTAGTTTTTTTCTTTGTTACTGCAGCCTTCTTTGGTTTCGTCCGGTCAATCGATGCTTGCAATGCTGCCATTAAATCCGTCACATTGGAAGCAGCCGGTTCCTTCGCTTCCGCCGTAACCGTTTCTTTACCTTGGCGTTTTGATTCGATTAATTCCAATAGTGCTGTCCGGTATTCATCGGTATATTTCTCCGGCTGAAATTCTGTTGTTAACTGGTCGATCAACAAAATAGCTGTTTCCAGTTCTTTCTTCGTTACCTTATCATCCGTTGGAACATTGGGAACATCACCTGTTTTTCGGACCTCATCCGGATAATGGATCGTTTCCATTATCAAGGTATTATCATATACCCGTATTACTGCTAACTGTTCCTTGGAGCGGATCATGATTTTAGCGAGACCAACTTTTTGTGTTTCCTCCAAAGCTTTGCGCAGTAAGGAATAAGCCTTGCTGCCGCCATCATTGGGTGACATATAATAACTGTGATTGAAGTAGATCGGGTCGATTTCTTCCATTTTGACAAAATCTATAATTTCAACCGCTTTATCTTCATTTTCCTTTGCTAACTTTTCCAGTTCTTCCTGATCAAGAAGGACGAATTTTCCTTTTGTATATTCGTAAGCCTTGACAATATTCTCCGGTTTTACTTCCTCTTCGCAAACTGAACAAACTTTTTCATATTTAATTGGGGCATGGCATTTATTATGCAGGGTTCTCAATTTTATATCCTTGTCCTCTGTTGCTGCATGCAGCTTAATGGGAATATTGACGAGTCCAAAGCTGATGCTGCCTTTCCACATTGTGTGCATCTCATCTTTCTCCATTCTTTTTAATTTTAGTGTGTGATTCTAAAGGCCGCGAATACATAAAAACTTCTGGTAAAGAATGAAGTTTGGCCGTTTAACACAAAGTAAGGAAAAAGGGGAAATGCTTTTATGAAACCTATGCTTCCTACCCTTACTTTCGAGCAGCCAGTCCGTCCCGGCTGGGTATATGAAGTAAAATATGATGGTTTTCGGGCTATATTAGACTGGGATGCAAACGGGATTGAATTAACCAGTCGAAATGGAAAAACATTATTGCCGCAGTTTCCAGAAATCAAGCAGTTTTTATTAAAAAAGGAAGCAGCATTTAAACCATTTTTACCCCTGCAGCTCGATGGGGAACTGGTTTCACTAGAGAATCCTTTTAAAGCCAATTTTTCGGCGATTCAACTGCGTGGACGGCTTAAATCTGTTAAAAAAATGGTGGAGCAAGCCAAAAATGCCCCTTGCCGCCTGATGGTTTTTGATCTTCTGAAATTGTCAGGGAAACCACTATACTCTCTCTCTTTTAAGGAAAGAAAACAAGAACTGTTGCATTTATTTAAATTGCTGGAGTTTGATTTAAATCCTGATCCTGCCAATGACCAGCTGCTTCAGCTGGTAACCGCTTATGATCATTTTCAGGAATTATGGGAGAAAGTTGTTTTATTCGACAGCGAGGGGATCGTTGCCAAAAATGACCAGAGCCCATGGGAGGAGGGTAAACGTTCATTACAATGGTTAAAGTATAAAAATTGGAAATACGTCAGCTGCTTTGTTACTTCCTATGATAAAACAAATGGTTATTTTTTCGTATCGGTATACAAAGGCAAGCAAATTCACGAGATTGGTCAGGTGCTGTTCGGTTTTAAGCCGGAGGAGAAACAGGCACTGGAACAGATTATCAAACAAAATACGACCAGCGAAGATCAACAATTTATTTATGTTGAGCCCGCCATCTGCCTTGAAATAAAATATTTAGAGCTTTATGATTTTCAACTGCGTGAGCCGCATTTTGACCGTTTTCGATTTGATCTCGAACCTAAGAATTGCACATACGAAAAATTTATTTTTAGGCAAAAAAATTTACCTGAGGATTTAGAAATTACTCATCCAGACAAGCCACTCTGGGACAAGCTTACCATTCAAAAAGCAGATTATATCCTTTATTTGCGGGCAGTCTCCCCTTATATGCTGCCGTTTCTAACAAATCGCTTATTGACAGTGATTCGCTTTCCCCACGGCATGTTCGGTGAAGCCTTTTATCAAAAAAACTGTCCCGATTATGCACCCGATTTTGTTGAAACCCATAAGGTAGATGAAATTAAGTATATCTTGTGCAATAACCTGAAAACGCTCATTTGGCTGGGAAACCAACTGGCAATCGAATTTCATGTCTCGTTTCACACCATCTACAGCCGGGGACCGAGTGAAATTGTTTTCGATTTGGATCCTCCTTCAAAGGAAGATTTCCCTATGGCGGTCAAAGCAGCGGTATTAATTAAAGAAGTCCTGGATCAGTTTCATTTAATCAGCTTTATTAAAACTTCCGGAAACAAGGGGCTGCAGATATATCTGCCGCTGCCGGAAGGTAAATTTACGTTTGCTGACACAAGGCTGTTTACCCGCTTTATCGCTGAATATTTAGTTTCGAAAGATTCAGATTCTTTTACGATTGAAAGAATGAAAAAACAGCGCGGCGGCAGGCTTTATGTCGACTATGTGCAACACGGAGAAGGAAAAACGATCATTGCACCCTATTCTTTACGAGGCAATGAACATGGCGGGGCTGCCACCCCATTGTTTTGGGAGGAAGTGAATGAGCAGCTTGATCCAAACGTTTTTACAATGGAGAATGCCTTAATCCGCCTAAAAAAACTGGGAGACCCTTTCAAAAATTATTTCAAAGCCAAAGAAATTCAGCCCTTTGCCCCGATCCTGGAAGTGTTAAAACAAAGGGCCACAAAAAAAGGATAAGCATCCCCTTATCCTTTCATTTTTATTTCGCCTTAACAAGCAGTAAGACCGCCACTGATGGAAGTTTCACTTTATCGTTAAAAATTGCTGTACTTCTGCCTGAAGCCTTTCATAGACAGACTGCTCCGCGAAATAATTTTTATCTGTAACAACAAAGGAGCCTGCGGATAAATCGGTGGTTACCGACGCTTTGTAAAGATAGGTGGCATTGCCAATTAAATCAATTTGATACTCTTGACCGATTTGATGGACAACACATTGGACCTTACCGCCATTATTATAAACGTCGATTAAAGATTCATATTCATTTAATCCCTGCATGCAGGTAACTAAAGATGAAGCAGACATTGCTGTTCCGCAAGCATTCGTGAAACCGACTCCTCGTTCAAACGTTCTTACATAAATGGCCCCCGCTCCAAGCGGCTTGACAAAGCTGACATTAACACCATCCGGAAATAGTTCATTGGGGCCATTAACCTTTTCGCTAAGCTGTTGTTGAATATCCGTTTGCAGTGTCTCTACATCAACGATCGCGATTAAATGGGGATTGGGGACTGCTAAAGCAGTAAATCTTAATTTTTCTGACAACTGAGGAATTTTCTCATTGAATAAGGTTGGTTTATTTAACTGCAGCGGCAGTGCATTTAGGCTAAATAACACTGGTGAAATTTCCACTTGGTAAGTATGGACCTCGGGAAAAATCTCCGCCTGCTTTCTTACTTTTAAGTCGGCCTTCATTGTCTCCACAACCGCTTCATTTTTTCCCAGCAATTCACAAAGGTAACGTGCCACCAGCCGCAGTCCATTCCCGCACATCGAAGCCTCCGAGCCATCAGCATTAAAAATGCGCATTCTTCCATCAGCCCGGTCACTCTTTAACACAAATAGAATTCCATCTGCACCTAATTCCGTTTCTCTATTGCATAATAGCCTGGCAAGTTCTGCCCTTTCCGCTTCCGTAAAGGTGTAATCATTCGTCATTTCATCAATTAATAAAAAATCATTGCCAGAACCATGGCCTTTAATCACATTTATTTCCACTTATAAAACCCCCGCAACAAAATAATACCATTATCATATCAAACAATATTGTTCAGGGGAACTTCTAGCGCTCAAGGAAATACTCATTAATTAATATCGTCATTCCAAGAAGTTTCTCTTGGGCAGATTGATTCCCGCTGAATGAAAGAACAGGTGTATTCGGTTCCGGAAATATCGGGCTCCATTCAACGGGCATCCAGCCTCTGCGCAACCGACTAACTTGCCTGTCGTTCGAATCAATTATTTTTTCGTCCATAAATAGCTTGGAACCCGCTACCTCGCCAAAATATTTTCCTTCCCCATTAAATAATTCCTCTCTATTATTCCACCAATTTTGCTTAGTTTTCAGCAAGCAGCCTAAATAGCTTTTATCTTTATCGTATACTTCAATTTTCATCGTTTTTTTCCCTTTGACCCGGTAGCAGGCAATTGCCCTATGATCTTCATCATAGAGGACATATATTTTTGAAAAGCGAATCGGGCGCAGACCTGTCGAACGGTATCGCTTGATACTTCCTGCCAAATGTCCATCCGGATAGTAGAATAAGATCCTGGAATTTTGGGAATTAGAATATAGTACCAACAAATATCTAGCTGACAGCAACGAATTGTTTTTTCTTTCAAGTCTTAATTCAGTCATGTTTCTATTAATACGTAGTGCCTGTTGTTTGCGAAAAAGATAGAGTTGAAAGCAAAAAAAGCTGTAAAGAAAAAAAGGAACCGCTAAGATAAAAATTTTATGATTATGAAATAATGCCAAATTGAAAGCGATCAAAAACACATTCGGTAATAATGCGGCAATACTGCCATTTAAGTTCAACTGGGCAACATCTTGGTAATAGTCGTTTATTTTCATACGGAAAAAACTCCTTGTCAAATCCTCTATTACTAGTTTATTTAAAACAGCAATAAAAAATGATAGAAGAATTTCCGTAGAAAAAGAAGAGTCATTTAGAGACCTCTTCTTTAAGAACGAATTATTTTATTAACCTGAAAATCAACGGGAAACGATATTCATATCCCTCATATGCTTTGATTGCTGCAATGATCGTAAAGACAAAGGCCATTATTCCCAGCACCGCCAGTGCTACAAAACCAATCAAGATAATGACCAATATACCGCTAATAAAACAATAAACAGTGTAGGAAATAAAAAAGTTAAAATATTCTTTTCCGTGGTAATCAATAAACGACGACTCCTCCCGCTTAATTAACCAAATGATTAGCGGACCAAGAATTGGTGCAAAAAAACTTAGAACATACATGAGTGCCGCAAGCATTCTTTCATCACTGTTCGCCATCTGAATTCCCCCCATTGGGATTTTAATAATTCCTTACCCTATTATTTACGTATTAGCTTGCTGAATGTTTCATTTAAATTTCTGCTTTTATTAAGGCACAGATGCTGATAAAATGGAAAAAATACTATTTTATGATTTAGAAAGGTATTTACAGAAATTCATTTATACCGAGGTGTAGAAATCTGTAGAAATATGGAATAATTTTTTTCGGTAATTCGCCAAAAAAATCTATTTTCTTTTTGCTTTTTTTCATGTATTATACTCTAGATAAAACTTTTCTAACACCATTTGGGGGTTTTACAAACTTATATTGGTATAACAAAAAATGAAATAGGGAAGGCAAATGGTGCGCCACCAGTTTACTGGTTCTAGTGGGTTCGATTCCCACCCCGAAATTTTTTACGTTACTTTTATAAAAAATTTCGAGGGTGGCCGCTGTCTATCGGGGGAGCGGAATGCCCTAACTGGAGGGATTCGCATGCTTAAGAAACGTGAGCTGCAAGATTGCAATGTATTGTATGAACTAATGACGCATCCTGATGTCTTCCCTTATGTTCGCCAAAAGGCAGCTTCATATGATGAATTTTTATTTATAACCAAACAAACAATTGAAGCAGAGGAACGTGGGGAATTAATCTCCCGAACCATTTTAGATGAATGGGGAGCACCCATTGGTACCATCAGCTTGTATGATATTGAAAATCAGTCAGGATTTTTGGGAACTTGGCTGGGAAAACCGTTCCATGGCAAGGGTTATAATCGTTTGGCCAAAGACAGCTTCTTTCAAGAATTATTTTATGAATTAGGAATTGAAACAGTTTATATGCGAATCCGCAAGGTTAATATTCGGTCGAAAAAAGCAGCTGAGAAACTTCCCTTTGTGATTCAGGTGAATGAAAGCCGTAAGACGCTATATAATCAATTAAATGCGAATGAGACCGTATACGATTTATATGAAATTCCCAAGGATTTGTATACATTCTATTTACTGCGGAATGGCTTACAGCAATCCAATTCTCATTTATTGGAAGCATAAAAGCAATCGGTAATCCGATTGCTTTTTTCGTGTTTCGTTCAAGTGTTCAAAAAAGACAGCATCTATTATTTTAAGGCTTTACCCAATATATCCAAACCGCCGGTAACCGGAATGATACTGCCGGTAATAAAATCAGATTGCTCATCAATTAAAAATCCAATAACTCGGGCTATATCCTCCCCTGTTCCCTCCCTCCGAAGAGAGTTCCTTCCAGCTGTTTCATTCTTTGATTCTTGAATCGATTTTTCCTTCCAATCGTCTGTAATATCTCCGGGAGAAACCATATTGGCCGTAATCCCATACCCAGCTTCCTCCAGAGCAATCGTTCTTGTAAGTGACGCAAGTCCCGCCTTTGCAGAAGCAAAAGCAGAGCGGTGCATCCATCCTGGAGAAGATTCAACACGATCAAAACCCATGGTAATGATTCGGCCCCATTTTTGTTGACGCATCAACGGAATAATCAATTTTGATAAATTAAATACAGCAGTTAGATTTCCATTTAACAAGTAATTCCATTCTTCAAAGGAATATTCGGTCATTTTCTTTCGCTCATGAATGTAAGGACCAGCATTATGGATTAATATATCGATGGAATCATAAACAGAAAGTGTCTCTTTTACCATTCGCTCACAATCTTCCTGATAAGCGACATCCCCTTGAACAGCAATAGCGCTTGTACCATAACATTGATTTACATGGTTCGCCAAAGAAATGGCTTCTAATTTACTATTTCGGTAATTGATAACAATTTGATACCCTTTTTCAGCAAGATGGATCGCTGTTTTTTTTCCAATTCCAGAAGCTCCCCCTGTTATCAAAGCAGTCTTCTTGTTCAAATAATACCTCTCCAATCTTTAATTTCACTCGTTATTTTTATGTTAAAAACATTCCATTCATAATGCAAATTCTTTTGTAAGCCTTTTGCCGCATATCGCTAAAATAAAGAATTAATAACGAATGGGCCTTTGCTTGCATAGGATGTGATATAAAAGAAAAGGATGTGGCAGAATGCAGACGATCATTAACATTTTCAGTTTTAAAATTAATAGTGTAGCCAACAATGGGTCTGTCAACATCGGAGAAGCACTTCATAATGCTCATTCAGCCCTTACAAAATCACAGGGTGAAAATACCTCATACGGTGATTTTGCTCCGCCTAATGCGGCCATGGAAAACGTCTTTATTGATCCGGACGTAAATGATATGGGAGATGTTGCTAATCCATCGAATGTTTACTCAAATCCCATATAACAAATAAAAGGACTGAAACATAACATGCCCTTTCAAATAAATATTTTTAATATTAAAACCAATGCCATTAATAATAACGGAAATATTGATTTCGGACCGATTGTGCAAAACTCTCATACTTCAAACACAAAGTTAATTGGTACCAATATGGCTTTTGGCGACCTTTCCCCGGCGACTTCCGGTCATATCAATAATTATATTGACTTTGATGTCAGTGAACTGGATCAAATTGCCAACCCTTCTTTACCAAATTTAAATCAAATTTAATGACTTACATGCGAAAGGATGAAACAAATGTTCCCGTGGAATATATTCCCTTTTAACAAAGACCTAAAGGATTCAGTGCAAAAAATGAAACCCGAGGAAATAGATAAATATGTCCAAGATATAATTGGGAAAGTGTTTCCCGCAAATATGAGGGGAATGATGAACCCAATGGATATATTAAACGGCTTTCAAACCTCTCCGTCTCAGCAACCCGCCTCTAGCGGAAATTTGAATTCCTCCGCTTTTGAAACACATGATTACGTCTTTGTCAGAATCTCGATTAAGGATGAAGATTGGTTAAAGAAGCTTCGCCTTTATCATACATCAAACCAATTGATTTTAGAACATATTCCGGAACATGATGATAAACATACGATTACCCTTCCGGCCATCGTAAAAAAGAAAGGAGCAGCCGCAAACTACAAGGATGGTATTTTGGAAGTAAAAATCCCTAAAAATATTGATATGCAATTCTCGCAAATTGATGTTACAGAAATTATGTAATCATTTTTATTCGGATGTTTTGCCTTTCCCTTAATAAGATTAAATATCGGTCTATTTATTACCGGGAGTGATTTGATGGAGATTGATAAATTAAGAAAGTGGATGGAAGCGGCACAACATTTCCAATCAGAAACCTTTTGGAATTCGATTTTTGATTCCTCACAAAAATCCGCTTCTCCCTTAAATGGTAACCCCTTTACATCCGTTACTGATTTTTTTCCAAAATGCGATCTGTTTGAAACGGACCAGTACTTAATGGCCGAAGTCGAACTCCCAGGAATGACGAAGGAAAATATGAAGTTGTCCATTCAAGAACAAATGCTTACTATTAGCGGTGAATTTAACTCGTTTACACATGGACGAAAGTATTTCTTAAAAGAACGCGCCAATCGGTCTTTTAAAAAGGAAATACCACTTCCGTTTCCAATCCTACTAGAAAAAGTCAGAACAGAATTTCGCAACGGGATATTATATATCGCTATGCCAATAAACCAGGAAGAAATGGAAACAATCCCAATTAACTTCGAGCCCAATCGTCCAGATCAGGAGGTTGATCAAAGGTGAAAAAAAAGGTCTTTAAAAACGTTTGTTTTACTAATAATTTTGGCAAAATAGGGATTCATGAATTATCAGGAACATTAAATATCGGAACCACATATGAAGGGGATTTTAGCAAGCAAATTCAGCAAAAGATAAAAGAAAAACTGGGAAAAAAGATCCCCGAGGCTAGAGGGACAGCATGATTGCTGTCTTTTCATGTTTTTAAATAAAACTTCCTCTTCTGTCGGATAAATTTTGTTACATATTTCCTTCTTTAATTGTAGAAAATAGTCTTAAAATTGGATGGAAGGAGAGACATATGCCTACCCCATATCGATGTCCAAATTGTAAAACAAACCGCAGCCGCTTTAATATTATTCAACAAGTTTCACAAGCAGTGAAGCTTGATCCGCAAACAGGGGTGATCATCAAAGAATACAGTGAAAATGAACTAGAACCCTTTCACCACCCTTACAACGGTCCCGAGTATCGAATTCAATGCGGTTCATGCGGATTGATTGAAGATGAACTAACCTTTATAAAATTTGGTGAACAGCAAAATTGAAAGAGAAAACACCTTTGTTAATATACGCTATTAATAAAGGTGTTTCATTTATTTTAAATTATTTTCCTTCAAGAAATGAAGTGAATCCACTTTCCAACCATCCTGAGGTGAAAAACGAATTACATGTAGTTCACCATTAAAAACATGTTTGCCAGTTTTATTAAACCACTCTACTTCGACCGGAATGTCCAAACTGATTTCTTCGGCTAAATCCTCAGCAGGCAGATACTCCATGCGCGATATTGCTACATTTTCGATCAATGGTAAGATTGGCTGCCAATTCACTTTTTGGAGGGAGATTTTCGAGACAATTTTTTCATCCTGCTGTTTAATCGCCGTAAAATATGCGTAAATAACATCATAAGGATTAGCCTTCGCCAGGTAATCGTTTAATTTTCCGGCTGCTTTCAATGTCATAAGCATGTGTGATAAATCCATGGAATTTGTTCGATGCGTGGTGCTTCCATAGAAATGAATACAAAAATGACCGGGGAAATTATTTTTCAACGCGCCGGCCCCATGCGGCATTCCATGCATCGAAGCGGCAATCCAGCGATCTTTATGAATGACAATGATCGCCCTTCTTTTCCAACTCCACCGGCCGCCATAAATATCTTTCATAATACTTGTGTCTCTTACGGTTAATGGTTGAACGTCAGCATGGTGGCTTCCAGCACGTCTTTGGACTTTAAATTTTTTCCCAGTTTCGATGTCCAGGACAGTAAACTTTGAATATTTCGGGAGGATCTGGTTAACATCTTTCCAATCGGGCATTTCAATCTGAAAACTGATATGTCCTGCCGCATCCCCAGCACCGCTTAGAAGGAAATGCAGAAAGATCATGATCATTACTGTTTTCTTCATTAATTTCCTCCTTCTTTTTATCTTAACATTTAAAGAATTACCTGAAGGGGAATTAATCATTCATTATTTTCGCTGTGAATTGGAAAAAGCGGATGAAGTCCCATCCGCTTTTTGCTATATTCATTTTTTATTTCATTCTTTGCTTCAAAACCTCGACAGCTTTTTTCAGCTGGGTATCATTTTTAACAATTTTTTCTCTTAATTGCTCCATGAGCTTCAATGTCGTGTCGCCTTTTAACACCCCGTCCGCTTTCAATTTATTAGCCTTTTGGAAGGAGATAACAGCTTCTTTTGTTTTTTCATCAAAGAACCCGTCGACACGACCTGGATTATAGCCAACCGCCTTTAACATCTTTTGCGCGGTTTGCACATTTGTTCCTGCCTTGGACTTAGATAATACTTTATCCGGGTCAATAATCGGCAATGTCGCGTAGTTTGGCAACGTTACGGTAACATCCGGTTCAATCCCTTTTTTATGAATCCAATTACCATTTGGAGTGAGCCATTTGGCAATCGTATATTTAATATTTGAGCCATCTTTGAAGGCTGTTGTCGTTTGAACGGTACCCTTCCCAAATGACTTTTCTCCTACAAGCGGAATGCCAGCAGATTCTTTAACAGCGGCAGCCAGTATTTCTGATGCGCTGGCACTTCCTTTATCAATTAGGACGACTAAAGGAAGATTAGGATTTCCGGCATTTTGTGATGGAATCTCGGTAATTTTTCCATTTCGGTCTTCTTCCTTCACAATCACTTTCCCTTTAGGAACAAACATGCTAGCGATATTAACTGCTTGGTCTAATAATCCACCAGGGTTTTGCCTTAGATCCAACACCAGGCCTTTCATCCCTTTTTTCTGTAAATCATTTAAGGTGGTCACAAGTTCTTTCGCAGTATTACTTGAAAAGCTGGTAATTTGAACCTTAGCTATTTTGTCATCCACCATTTCTCCATATACCGTTTCAATCGGAATCTCGTCGCGAACGATCGGGACAGAAATTGGATTTTCGATACCCGGACGTTTAATCGACAGTTCCACCTTTGTCCCTTTTTTGCCGCGGATCAACATGACTGCTTGAGTTGAATTCATTCCTTGAAGGGTTTTGCCATCCACTGATAAAACAATATCATTTGGCTTTAAACCTGCCTTTTCCGCTGGAGAACCTTTAATCGGAGAAACAATGACGATATGGCCATCCTTTTCTTGAATTTCAGCTCCGATCCCTTCAAATGAAGAGGATATTGTACTTTGAAAGCTCTTAGCTTCATCCTTGTTCATATAATCAGAATATGGATCATCAAGTGCTTGGACCATCCCATTAATTGCACCGTTAATCAGTTTCTGATCATTGACCTTGGTATAATACTTATTCTTTATGGTATCAAAAGTACTATACAGTTTGTTAAATTCAGTACGTTCGTTTCCAACCGTGACCACTTTTTCCCCGCCAAATGAGAGGGCCACAGCAGTAATTCCTACAGATAAAAATACAACTAAAAACAGCAGCATCACAAAATGGAATTTTTTCAAGCGAATATATCCCGATTTATTATCAGCAACACGCTCTTGATCAACTTTTTCATTTTCCTTTTTCTCTTCTTCCAAAGCCTTCACCACTTTCATCAACCATAAAAATTAAACATACTAAGATAAAGCATTTAAATATGCTAAAAAATGAACTCTTAATGTTTAGAATAACATCTTTTTAATAAAATTAACAAAGAATTTAATTAAAAAACACCTCTTCTTTACGAAGAGGCATGGGCAAGGCTTATTCTTTAGTTGCCGCTTCCAAGGCGACTTCAATCATATCATCAAAAGTGGTCTGTCTTTCTTCCGCAGTTGTTTCTTCTCCGGTTAGAATATGGTCACTGACGGTAAGGACGGATAAAGCTTTCCGGTTGAATTTGGCAGCCAATGTGTATAATGCCGCCGTTTCCATTTCTATCGCAAGAATTTGGTATTTGGCCCACTTTTCTAAATCAGCATTATCATTATAGAAAGAATCTGCAGTGAATACACTTCCGACTTTTAAATTAAGCCCTTTTTCGATTCCTGCATCGTACGCCTTTTTCAGAAGCTCAAAATTTGCGGCAGGGGCGTAGTCAATATTTCCGAACGTCAGTCGATTCATATTTGAATCAGTTGAGCTCGTCATGGCTAATATCACGTTGCGTACCTTCACATCCTTCTGAATCGCCCCGCAAGTGCCGACACGAATTAGTGTTTGTACATTGTAGCTCTGCATTAATTCGTTTACATAAATCGAAATTGATGGGACTCCCATTCCCGTCCCTTGAACAGAGACCCGTTTTCCCTTATAAGTTCCAGTGAAGCCAAACATGTTTCGAACTTCATTATAGCAGGTTGCCCCTTCTAAAAATGTTTCGGCAATATATTTTGCCCGAAGCGGGTCTCCAGGCAATAAGACTGCATCGGCGATTTCATTTTCCTTTGCACCAATATGTATGCTCATAAATGCTCCTCCTCATTTATCTACGAATAACTTATGTTCATAGTCAATATAACATAAATCATTTTCCAATGAAAATCGATAATGGGTAGTAGAATGAAATTTCATAACTGTGGGAAACTAAATATGCTTGTTGCTGATCCATGATGTCAAAATAATTGATAATAAGCATTCAACAGGAGGTAAACGAAACATGGGAAAAAAACACCGGGCACGAATTAATGCACCTAAGAAAAATAATCATATTCCTGCTGAAGCGATTGTTGCTGAACATGAAGCACACGCGAAAGAACATCAGGCTACAGGAGGAAGAAAAAGATAGTAATAAATTTTATAATTTTCTAAACGACAAAAACCTAAGGAGCTATTTCCTTAGGTTTTGCATATATTTCACTTGGTAAAATCTATATGTTATGAAAAAGCAGCTTATTCCTCATTCACTTCTTCATCAATAATACTTTTTTCAATTAAATATTCGAAGGTAATGTCTGCAATTTCCTCTAATTCTTCCTCACTAGGGACGTATCCCCTTTTCATCAGCTCATGAAAAAAGAATTCGGCAATCTCTTCTGTATCGATAAATACTTCGATTTCTCTCAAAAATATCGACCCCCTTTTTCAGAATGTATGAGTGTCAAGGCTTCTTCATGCCATTACCGGCCAAATTTTCCAATTTTCTTAAAATTACCCGCATAACCTGGTAGTATTCTTGATCATGAAATAATTCATATAAAATTCGATAATCATTATATAAATCAAGAAGATGATCAATAAACTCCTTTTTCTCTTTCTTTTTAGCGATCTCTTCAAGTTCCGCTTTTCTAAGGATATTTTGCAACTGCTGGTTTTTCAATGATTTCTCTTGCTTATTGACTAAATAGAGAAGTCCAAGCTTTTGAATGAATGTTTCAGCACTTTCGGCATCGGCAACAAGAGTTAATTCCTCTTCTCCAGCTTCAAGCCACTCTCCGTCACTTATTCTTGAAAGCTCATAAATGACATCCTCCCAAGCGTCCTCCTTGTATCGCCAAATTTCCGTACGGAAGCCGACAACTTTAAACAAATCAGCACCATATCCGCTAACCTGAACCAAATCACCGATAAAAAACTTATACTCAATATCAATTTGTTCTTGTTCCCTAACCGTTCCCTCAAATTCTGAAAGCAACTCTAAAGTTGATTCCATAAATAGTCCATGACTTTTATTCACTTCATACACATAATGACCATCCAGCCATTTGATATCAGTGATTTTCCCAACTGTACCGTATATTGTAATGACCACCGTGTCGCCAATCTTATACTTCGGTTTTTTTCGCTGTGTCATTTCCTCCCATCCCCTCAAATGAAGAACCGTAATTTTAATTACCATAGTATATGCGGAAGATAAATTAAACGCGCATTTTCCATTTTAAAATGAAAAAATCGCCTCTAGTTGCAGAAGCGAAAGAACAAGATCAGCTTTGATTTTCTGTTGATATAACAAATAATTCCCATGCTTTATCAAATACAGACATGGACGGTAAATAATGACCATTCAATTCGAGGTAAGCCGAAAGTTCTTGATAATCATCGGATTGTTTCGGAAAGCTATGGTCCAAATAAGCATCATTGGCAAATTTACCTATGTCGTCAGCGGGTGATGGGTGTCGATATTTCATTAAAAAATGGTAGAAAGATTTTCTCATATAGGCCCCTTCTTTGCAAATTCGCTTTCACTCTATATTTTTATACTATAAATCACCTCAGCCTGCTCCGTCCAGTAAAATATATAAAGCAGCCTGGAGCCCCAGACTGCTACTTTACGAGGTAAAATCAAAGTAGTTCCGCTTCAATAACCTTGGAATTTGCATCAACTTATCAAAGCTAATTACATTACCAATTTGTTTACAATCTATCAAAAATAATTGATTTTCGATTTCTTTTACAATTGTCTCACTCTGATAAACCATTGAGCAATCTAAACAAGAAATTGTCGGGGTATTGGTTATTTCAATCGCTCTTGTACCGTCAGGCAGCTCCCAGAAAACAGAATCGCTGATTTGTTCAATTTTTGTGCTATTGCACCACTGACAAACGGTTGTCATTTTTGCTGCCTCCTATTCCTTTACTTGCTCGGCTTCGGCCTCAGTTTGCTTTTCTTTTTGCAATAATGCTTGATATTTCTTTTCTTTTAATTCGTCTCGTTTGCCGCGTCTATCTTTAAGCGTCGTGTGCTCGGGATTCTGGTTGTAGGCTTGACGACGGTTAATCCTTGATAAATCCTCGGGAACGAGATTGAAATGTTCGTCGTTCATAATCCCAGCGATCCCGGTAAGCGATTTTTTCTCATCGATGTCCGGATAAATTTCTTTAAAATAGTCGTCTGCTCTTCCAGGAATATAATTTTCAGGCTCCGGATAGGAAGTGATCACCCCTTCAAAATTGCGCAGAACCACCTTTTCCGGGCTTTGTGAGATAAGGTAATTCGGCTGCAGAGCAATCTTTCCTCCACCCCCAGGAGCGTCCACAACAAAGGTTGGTACCGCATAGCCGCTGGTGTGCCCGCGAAGACCTTCAATAATTTCAAGACCTTTTGACACAGGTGCCCGGAAATGACCGATTCCTTCTGACAAGTCACATTGGTAGATATAATATGGGCGGACACGGATTTTCACGAGGTCATGCATTAACTTTTTCATAATTGGCAAACTGTCATTTATCCCGGCAAGGATGACTGACTGATTGCCAACCGGTACACCGGCATTGGCAAGCATTTCGCAGGCTCGTTTTGAGTCTTCAGTAATTTCGATCGAGGTGTTGAAATGGGTATTCAGCCAAATGGGATGATACTTTTTCAATATGTTGCAGAGGTTTTCAGTAATTCTTTGCGGGAATACGACCGGTGCACGGGTACCGATGCGAATAATTTCAACATGATCAATTTCTCGTAAATTCTTTAAAATATATTCCAAAATATTATCATTGATTAAAAGCCCGTCTCCGCCGGAAATCAAGACATCTCTTACCTGGGGGGTTTGGCGAATATAATGGATCGCTGCATCCAACTGTTTTTTAGGTACGCCCATGCCAATCTGGCCGGAGAAACGCCTTCTCGTACAATAGCGGCAATACATCGAACATTGATTGGTCACTAAAAACAGTACCCGATCCGGATAGCGGTGGGTCAAGCCTGGTGTTGGCGAATCCTCATCTTCATATAACGGATCCTCAAGGTCGTATTTGGTCTTATATATTTCTTTTGATATCGGGACTGACTGCATCCGAATGGGACAGCGCGGATCATCAGGATTCATTAGGGATGCGTAATATGGTGTAATATTAAGGGGGATCGTTTTAGTCGAGATTCTGACACCTTCCTCTTCATCAGGTGTAAGATTGATCACTTTCTTTAAATCATCCAGTGTTCGGATCGTATTTGTTAACTGCCAGATCCAATCATTCCATTGCTCATCAGTGACGTCTTTCCACAACTCAATTTCTTTCCAATGCCTTGTTGGCTTATATAAAAATGGTTTCATCGTCAATAATTCCTCCCTTTTCCTGCTCTATGTATTAAATATGCAAGAATCATGCCACTTTTCTGAAGATAGTAATAAAAAGGAAATACCGATTTATTAGCTGGTGAATCAAAAAAAGATGCCGGGGATCCGGCACCTTAAAGCGGTATTTTTTTCAGTTTATATTGTAAAGTTTGTCTTGGAATCTCCAAAAGTTTGGCCGCTTGATTAATGTTACCATCCGTTTTCTCCAACGCTTTCAAGATCAAGTTTCTCTCCAGATTGTCAATATTTTTCCTTAATGAAAGATCCTCCGTTTGTTCACTGTTCCTTTGTGCCGGAGTCAGCGGCTGCTTCAAGATTAATGGAAGGCGCGCATAGGTTAATATTTCTTCCTCGCAAATGTTCATCATATATTCAATCGTATGTTTTAATTCGCGAACATTCCCTGGCCAATGATACTTGTTGAAAAACACTTCCAATTTTTTCTCTATTCCTTTGACTTCTTTGCCTAACTTCTTATTAAATAGCTGAATAAAATAATCGGTTAGATAGGGGATATCCTCTTTTCGCTCCCTTAAGGGAAGTAATGCAAAGGAAAATACATTAAGACGATAATATAGGTCTGAACGGAGCTTTTGTTCTTTTAAGGCCTTGTTAGGATGGAGATTTACCGCAGCGATCACCCGGACATTGACCATGATATTTTCCGCTCCCCCAACTCTTCTAACAATCCCGTCTTCCAATACGCGAAGTAATTTAGCCTGCAGTTCAATTGGCATCGCATGCAGTTCATCGAGAAACAGGGTTCCCCCATCCGCCAGTTCAAATAATCCCTTACGGTCAACTGCACCTGTATAACTCCCTTTTGCCGTCCCAAAAAGAATGCTTTCCAGCAAGGTTTCCGGTATCGCTGCACAATTCTGGGCGATAAAAGGACCGCCGGCACGAAGCGATTCCTGATGAATCCCTTGAACAAATAACTCCTTCCCCGTGCCGGACTCTCCATAGACCAGTATTGGAGAATCAGATTTTGCCAGTTTGCTGGCTTCCACTTTCATATTGATGAACTGAGGATTGACTGTTTTTAAATCTTGGAACGAATATTTTACTTGTTTCCATACCTTTTTCTTGCTGCTTTTTTTCAGTCCCTTTTGTAAATCCAGCAATCGCTCTGCCAGCAGCTTCATTCTCGAATAGTCCTTAGCAATTTCCACCGCACCAATAATTTCTTCGCCGAGAAAGATCGGTAAGGTAGTATTAATGGTATCGATTCTGGTTCCATGTACATTGACATATACCTGAGTTTGATTGTAGATTGGTTTTCCCGTTCTAATCACCTTTAATAATGTGCTTGATTCCTCCGTAAGTGAGGGAAATACCTTTAATAAGTGTTTGCCCTGAACTTCTTTTATATCCATCCCATCATGCCTGGCAGCTACTTCATTATAGAAAATCGTCCTCCCCTCCGTATTGACGACATGGATACCTTCATCAATACTCTTTAGAATGGCCGCAAGTACCTCTTGGGTGAGGACGGTAAGTTCCCCCATCCCTATTCACCTACCTTCTCCAGATTTGTTAGGTGCCGAAAAATAGGCGGGTACTGCCAAAATCTCAGCAATTTGCCAGATTCTTTACCCACATATTCATATTTTCAAGTTTGTCATAAATAAAGACATTATTCTTAAGCCGCCCGCGATACTTAAAGCCGAGCTGATAAAGGACGGCGTTCATTCCGAAAGACTGTGCCCTGGCAATTGAATAAGCACAAAATATCCCCCTCTGCTTCAGTTCTTGTTCCAGTTCCTGCAATAGCAGCTTCATCAAGCCGTATTTTCTGTGCTCCGTTAGTGTGGCACAATCCGTTAATTCAGCATTTTTATAAAACAGATTGATTTCAGCAGAAGCGGCGCTAACAATTTTCCCCTGATAAAAAAAGGCATAGTAGACTGTCCCGGCGTCCATGGTTTTTTTTACATATTCCGGATCATGTAAAGGAGTTGGATAAATTTGAAATACGTTCTGGTATAATTCTGCCAGCTTTTCGGCACTATTTTTTCCCGCCTTTTTCAGTTCATATTCTTTTGGCGGAAGTGCTCTTCGTCCAGAAGCGGCCAATTGATAAACACTGTGAATGATTCCATCCTCGGCCACCCAATGATCATTCTTTTTTCGTTCTGCTGTATAAAATTTCGAAAAAAACCAGGCATCCGAACCATGAAAATAGCGGTCCACGATCGCCTCAGGCTGAAACCCTCGCTCGAAAAAGGCATGTGCATCTTCGGAACGCCCTTTGATTATCAACTTTTCCACCTGTTGTTGATGAACCAGTTCCTCAGCTTTATTTACTAGATCCTGTATATTTCCACGATAGTCATCAACACGAACACGCCGATTAAATGGATCACTGCACACCTCAAGGTAAAAATTGATTTCCTGTAAACGATCTGTTCTGGCCAATTGATTCATTTGATTCGCTCCTTCCAACTTTTCTATCAAACTCAGTTGCCAGAGAAAAATGCCTGGCGATGAATCACGCCAGACATTTCCTATTTGTCCTTTCTTACTAATCTTGTTTAGTTTCTGCATTGGTATCGGTAATTCCTTCCTAATGAGTGAAAAATAGGTTTAATCATTTCCCTGTATCCCACACCATTTTAAAAGTGTCAAGGCAATCACTTCACTGGCTGTAAACATTTCTTCGAGGACAATATATTCATTTGCATCATGGGCCACCTTGGTGACACCCGGTCCAAAAACGACAACCGGTGTATCGCCAACATTTGATAAAATACCGCCGTCCGTTCCCCATGGGCTTGCTTCAATCACAGGTGTTTCTCCGGTAATTTCTTTAAAACTATCGATAAGGTTAATCATCAAAGGATGGTCACTCTCCAAGCTGCCCGGCAGCCATCTGGCGCCAAACCATTCTAACTTCAACGGATTTTCCCGTAGCCAAGCATCTTGTTCGTTTAATTCTTTGAGACAAGTTTCCATTTCAAACTGCGCTGATTCCATTGTTTCTCCTGGGGCTATCCCCATCCTTCCTTCGATAATGGCCGTGTCGGGAACTGACGAGGGCCATTCACCGCTTGAGATTTTCCCAATATTAATCGGGATGGGAATAGGGATGCCTTTATACAGGGGATCCTCGATTCTTTCATTGCGACGTTTTTCTAATTGTTGTAGCCCTTGGATCACCTGGACAGATTTTTCAATCGCACTGATCCCCTCATATCGGGTCCCACCATGTGCAGCCTTACCAGGTACTGTGATTCTAAACCACATCGATCCCTGTTGTCTTGGAAAAATTTTCATATTGGTTGGTTCAGGAATAATTGCCCCATCCGCTTGATAACCTCTTAAAACAGCAGCCAATGTCCCGGCTCCACCGCTCTCTTCTTCTATTACACTTTGAAAAATGATATCTCCCTTTAGCTTGATGCCAGATGCGATAATTGCTTCGATCGCTAATAAAAGAGCAGCATTCCCGCCTTTCATATCCGTTGCTCCTCTGCCATACAGCTTGCCCTCTTCAATATGGCCGCTAAACGGGTCATATGTCCAGCTTGCTTCATCACCAACCGGAACAATATCAATATGTCCATTTAAGATCATTGATTTTCCACCGCCTGTGCCTTTTAAAACTGCCACCAGATTAGGGTTTCCTTCAAAGCTCTCACGGTCACAAAAATAGGCGGGATGATTTTTCAGCTCATTATCGCCAATTTCCCAAATATCGAGTAATAAGCCGAGTTGACGGCACTTTTCGATCACCACTGCCTGGGTACCACTTTCATTTCCTCTTGTACTGTTTTCTTGAACCATTTTCTGCACCAAATGGACCCCGGCGACACGGTTTTCCTTCAGCCAATTTCTGATTTTATTTGCTGGGTTTGGCATTTCCAACCTCCTCGTTTAATAGCTTATTTTACGGATCTCCTTTGCCATTTGAACTCGACAACCCGTTTTGCTAAGTACTTGAGTAACATCATATGGTGCAAACATCTCTGCCAACAACAGGCCCTGGTCCGATACATGAAAAACTGCCAGATCGGTAATAATCAGATCAACACAACGACTGGATGTTAACGGCAGGGTACACTGCTCGACAATTTTCGGGTATCCCTTTTTGTCACAATGATTCATCAGGACAATCACCTTTTTTGCTTTTTGGGCCAGTTCCATGGCCCCGCCCATCCCCGGCACCTTTTTCCCGGGTACAATCCAATTTGCTAAATCCCCTTTTTCGCTGACTTCAAGCGAGCCCAAAATGGTAATATCAACTATCCCCTTACGAATCATCGCAAAAGCAGTGGCACTGTCACAATAAGAACCTCCTGGAGTTAAGGTGACCGGAAACCCGCCAGCATTACAAAGATTCTCATCCTCTTCTCCTTTGTTTGGGCTTGGACCCATTCCCGTAATTCCGTTTTCAGCATGAAACATGACGGTTATATCTTTTGGTAAATGGTTGGGAACAAGCGATGGGATGCCGATTCCTAAGTTGACAACCATTCCATGCCGAATTTCCTCTGCTGCACGCCTCGCTAATTTATTGCGGGTATCTATTCCCATGCCCATTTCCAATTCACCCCCTTAGATGGAATCACATAGTCGACAAAGACGCCGGGGGTAATAATTTCTTCAGGATCAAGGCTGCCAAGCGGTACAATTTCCTCTGCTTCGACTATCGTGATCTTGCCCGCCATTGCTACTAGTGGATTAGTATTGCGAGCACTTTTGTCATAAATTAAGTTGCCAAATTCATCCGCTTTTTTTGCAAACACGATTGATACTTCGGCAGTTAAAGCCGTTTCCACGACATATTCCTTACCATTAAGAGAAATCATTGGTTTGCCTTTGGTTACGACTTCATTTTCAAAGCCAATATCCGAGAGAATGCCCGGGAGACCAACACCGCCAGCACGGATTCTTTCAGCTAAAATTCCCTGCGGTGAAAATTCAACCTCCAGACTTCCCTCATGCATCATTTTCCCGGCAAAAGGGTTGGAACCAATGTGAGAAGCAATTACTTTTACTGCCCGGCCCCGGCTGACCAGCTTACCAATACCGATATCTGGAAAGCCTGTATCATTACCAATTAAGGTGAGGTTTCGGACTCCCTTTTCCAAAATACCAGCGATAATGGTCGGCGGTGAGCCAACCCCGCCAAAGCCGCCAAACATTAAAGTCATCCCATCTTGAAAAAATCTAAGAACATGCTCTAACGTCGTTATTTTTCCGAACTTATTATTCATTAAAAAACACCAGCCGTCTCACCAAGAGCGTTTTGAAAAGCAGTAAATGTTTCATGCAATAAACCAACAAGTTCGTCTAGCTCCTTTTCTGTAATCGTTAATGGGGGAGCAATGATAATCGCGTCTCCATTCACACCGTCAATACCCGAACCGGCGGGATATACAATTAAGCCCTTTTCCTTCGCAAGATCTACCAACTTTTGGGTAACTACCGCTTTACGTGGGAATGGTGTTTTAGACGTCCGATCCACGACAAATTCGATCCCAAGCAGCAATCCTTTACCACGGATATCGCCAATAAACGAAAATTGGTTCTGTAACTTTTCAAGCCTTTGTCTTAAGAAATCACCTTTAGCCTCTACTTGACTTATAATCTTGTATTTTTCGAGATATTCGAGAACAGCTAAGGCAATTGCACATGACTGCGGGTTAGCGCTTAAAGTATGCCCGCTCATCACTAATTTTGATCCAGCCAAAATGGGTTCCATCACCCTTTCACTGGCAACTGCTGCGGCAATCGGTGCATACCCTGCCCCCATCCCCTTACCCAGGGTAACAATATCAGGTATCACTTCCCAATGCTCACAGGCCAGCATCGTTCCTGTCCGCCCAAAGCCGGTCATTACTTCATCGGCAATAAAGAGGATGTCATGATCCTCACAAATTTTTTGAATCACTTTTAAATAATCCTTGGGCGGAGAAATTGCCCCACCCGCAGCACCAATTACCGGCTCAGCAATAAATGCTGCGATCTGATCCGCTCCAATCCTACGAATCGCCGCTTCCAGCTCGTGTGCACAGGCGTATTGACAGGCTGGTGCTTCAAGCTGGTAGGGGCAGCGGTAGCAATAGGGAGGGTTAATGACTGGAAAATCCTCAAGGAGTGGAACAAAGCGTGCCCTTCTGCCAGTATGGCCTGACATAGAAAGTGCCCCCAGTGTAATTCCATGGTAGCTGACCCAGCGAGACAGTACTTTCACTTTTGTGTGAATCCCCTTTTCCTGCCAATATTGAATCGCGATTTTCATTGCCGTTTCTGTTGCTTCTGAGCCGCTGTTCACGAAAAAGCTCCAGTTAAGGTCGCCCGGAGTCAGATTGGCGATTTTTTTTGCTAAATTTTCAGCTGGCTCACTGGTAAATTGAGAACGATAAACAAAGGAAACCTTTTTTGCTTGTTCATTCATCGCCTCGATAATGTCGCTGACACCATGACCAATGTTGGCTGTAACCGCTCCAGAGGCGGCATCCAAATATTTTTGTCCAGCAAGATCAACTAAATAAACGCCTTTCCCATAATCAATGACCGGATAAACCTCGTCCAAGATTGGTTTTATTAAAAAAGAGCGCTGCATCTGTCTCCACTTCCTTTTTACATAAGTAAAACCCTGTTAAAATTGTATGAGTTAACTATTTATTTCTTTCGTCTTTATAAAGAAAAAAGGAACAAACCTGCTTCTGTTCCTTTTGTTAGAAAAATTTAATTTTTAATTCCAACCTTTCACAATCGCTATGGTATTATAGATTAATACATAGAAATTATGAGGAATGAATGGAGTATGAGTGCATTTAAAAAATTTCAAATGAAAACAAAAGAATTATCGGCTTTTCAATTAATTGTCATTTTCTATTTATCAGCATTAATTTTTTCTACCCTGATCCTAAAAATACCATTCGCGTTGCGGCCCAATGCGAAGTTATCATTTATTGATGCGATGTTTACTGCCGCGAGCGCTGTTAGTGTGACCGGCCTGAGTGTCGTTTCCATCAAAGATACCTTTAACAATTTCGGAATTTTGCTGCTTTGCTTAATTTTGCAATTAGGCGGACTGGGTGTGATGTCCTTAAGCACCTTCCTTTGGGTCATGATTGGAAAAAAGGTAGGCTTAAAAGAAAGACAGCTCCTTATGATTGATCAGAATCAATCCAATTTATCTGGTTTAGTACAGCTGGCAAAAAGAATTTTTATCATTTTTATTTCATTTGAAATAATTGGCGGAATTATTTTAGGAATTTGCTTTCTCAAATACTACGGAAATGTCTCTACTGCCTTTAAACATGGCTTTTTTGCGGCCATTAGTGCGGCGACAAATGCCGGTTTTGATATAACAGGAGAATCATTAATTCCATTTCATAATGACTACTTTGTTCAAACCATCGTCATGTTATTAATTATTTTCGGGGCAATCGGCTTTCCGGTCATCATGGAGGTATATGAATTTTTTATCACCTACAAGGATAAAAAGAAATTTCATTTTACTTTATTTACGAAGTTAACTACTTTAACCTTTGTTGTGATTACTATTATTGGTGCGATTTTCATTTATCTATTGGATTTGCAGCATTTTTTTGTTGATAGAGGCTGGTTTGATTCCATTTTTTATTCATTATTTCATTCGGTTACCTCTAAGAGTGCCGGACTGGCGACGACTGATGTCAATGAATTTACCCCGAGTAACCAGGTATTCATGTCCTTCCTGATGTTCATTGGCGGATCACCAAGCAGCGCCAGCGGCGGCATTAGAACAACAACATTTGCGATTGTAATTTTAGCGATTGTTTTTTATGCCCAAGGAAAAGGTTCGATTAAAATTTTTAAACGTGAACTTAAAGCTGAAGATGTATTGAAATCTTTTATTGTCATGACAACTGGTGCCTTTTTATGTTTAGTATCCATTTTCATTCTATCGATGACTGAACAAGGAACGATCATCGAGGTCATCTTTGAAGTGTCCTCTGCCTTTGGTACGAACGGATTATCACTGGGACTAACGCCGAAACTTTCTTCTTTCGGAAAGGTATTGATCATTATCTTAATGTTTATTGGCAGGGTCGGTATTGTTACCTGCTTATCATTGCTAAGAGGTAAAGGCAGCACGGAAACTTTCCATTATCCAAAAGAAAAAATTATTATTGGTTAAAAGACGGTACGACTGGCATTTCCATGTTTCTCATCCAATAAAAACACCCACCAAAACAAAAATGGCTGACTCATTCCGGAGTCAGCCTCTTTTTATCCATTAATAGGCCCAGCTTGCGCCAATGATGATTAACAGGATAAATAACACCACGATTAGCGCAAAGCCGCCAAAACCAAAGCCAAATCCGCCACCCACTGCCGGATATCCATAGCCACAGCAGCCATCAAATCCATAACCGCCGTATCCGCCGAATCCATACATTCGCATTCACTCCTCTAAAAATTGTGTCTTTTCCCTGTTACTTTATGAAGTAGGTGCTTGACCTGCATGTGCATCTGCCTATATTATATTTGGGACAATCATGAAAAATATAGATTAAAAAAAACCGCTCAAAGCGGTTTTTTTACTTACATTGAGTATAGAAAGAGCACTATTTTACCGGAACTAAAATCGTGAAAGCAATGTTATCGTTTTTTAGATCAAATTGCTCTGCTTTTATTTTCAAGTCACTCTTCAGCTTTAATTGCTGCATATTAACATAGACCAATTCATTCTTTTGGACGAATCTGAACTCCTTTTGGCAGCTTATAGTTTTCGCTGATAAACTTTAACACATAAGAGTTTGGCAGCGGTAAATCGCCAAGTGACATGGATTCCTGTCTCAGAACCAAGTCGCCATTCTTCAAGGCTTTCGGTTTAAAGGTTAACTTCATATTGATCTCTTCACTAAAAATGGAGATTTTACCGTACAATTCTACTTCATCCGCCAATACAACACGATAATGGATCGGCGAATCAGCGGCTTCTTCATCCAAATAATGATTAATCAGCTTATTTAAATCATACTTATTGGATTTCACATGAAAGGAGACATGCTCTCCTACAGGGTGTTTGGCTATTTCTCGCTCAATATCCTTAGAAGGTGCCATGACAAGCGATAATATAATAATTGCGAACAAAAGGTCGATTCCTAACAAAATAAGGAATCCCATTTTCCATTTGTTTTTCATAAGAATTCTAATGCTCCTCTGTACTTACCGTTAATGTCTTCTTCTCCAGGTCTGGAATTACTTTGTCTCCTAAAGCAATATTCAATCTCTGGGCAATTAATTCATATCCTTTATCGTTCGGGTGAAAATGATCTGTGTACAATAGATCCTCATTGGTATTGACAAATAGATCGTCAATTCCGACGAAGTAAGCATTTGGATATTGAACGATGACAGACTGCCCGGTTTGATTCCACTCTGAAACAATTTCATCCATTTCCTTTATATAGGAAAACCATTTTGAAAATGGATTATACATCCCCACTAAAATAATTGAAGTATTCGGATTTTCTTCAACGATGGTCTGCATAATTTGGTTTAAATGGTCCCGATATGTTTCTTTTGCTGCCATAAAATCGGAAACCTGCAAGTTGGTAAAATGATCTCGTACCACCTTCATAATATCATTTCCACCAATCGTCAAAATCACCAAATCAGCTTTCTGTATTACTTCTTTCATTGCCGGTGATTTTAATCTCTTTAACAGTTGTGTCGTCCGATTGCCTTTTACACCATAATTATAGAAATCTACTTCATGTATTCCCTTCTCTTTTTCCAGCATCGTTTCTAAGTACGGTAAATAACCGCCCTTTCCTGTACTATCACCAACACCTTGGGTTAAGGAATCGCCTGCGGATAACACCGTTAAATTTCGCGGCTTAAAATCGGCAGGAATAGGTTCAAATACTTGGATCGCTGTCTTCTTTTCCGGCTGCATCATCAGGTCGTTCGAATCGCTGCAGGAGACCAATACACTCGCAGAGAGAATTAAAGGGGTGAAGATTTTTTTCATGCTTTTTCACCTTCCTTCTAAACTATCTTCATTCATTATATCACGGCTTTATTCATTCAGAATCTTCTGTACTATATCCTATTCCTTTGAAAAAAAATAGACCCGTAAAATGGTCTATTGTAATATTTTAATATCATTAATCATTTCATCAAACGGAACATCTTTAAACCCGTTATAGGATTTTCTAATATGACCTTCTTTATCAACCAAATATATATACGTTTGATGGATTACCTGGTCAGCTTTTTCAGGCTTCTTGACATAAGTTTTGAAGGTTTTTGACGCATATTTTTCAATAAAATCTTGAGAGTAGCCTGTTAAAAATGTCCAATTGTTTAAATCAACTTTAAATTGGTTGGCATACTTAGTTAACTTGTCAGGTGAATCAACAGTTGGATCCACACTGAAAGAGACAAATTCCACATTTTTCAAACCTTCATCCTTGACCATCTTTTGCAACTTTGCCATATTCGCAGTCATCGGCGGACAGACATCGATACAGCTTGTAAAAATAAAATCAGCAACCCATACTTTTCCTTTTAAATCATTTAGACCAAAAGATTTATCCGCCTGGGTGGTTGCCTTAAAATCCTTGACAGGCCAGTCAACCGCATTTTTAATCTCCTTTTTCCCACAAGCAGATAATAGAAGTGTCAAAATGACCAAAAATATCGCAATAGATCTAATTTTCACCTCATCACCTACTAACCTCTTCATATGTTCCCGTGAATAGTGTAACAAAGATTGACAAAAGAAGAAAGGAAAAACATAGATTCAGCTCCGAAACTGTCGAAGAAAAAAAGTTTGTTAGAATACTATTATGTATGGTAATATGAATGAGTACTCATTCATATTACCAATCATCCGGAGGTGATCATTAATGGAACGCATCGGCCCAATCATCATTTTGGAAGGTCCAAACCACAGCAAAGTACCTTATTCAAGAAGTCTATTTATTGACAGTGGGGAAAAGGTCTTAATCGACAGCGGAGCGGAAGCTAAAACGCTATTGAATCTTAATCAGGAAAAGGGGATTGGATTAATTATTAATACACACTACCACCCCGATCACACAACCCATAACCATTTGTTTCCTGATACTGAAAAGTGGATAAATCCAATCGAATTTGACATAACACGAACGGTGGAAGGGGTTGCCCGTGTCAACGGAATTTATCAAGAGTGGGGGACTCTGGGTATTGAACGATGGAAAAAATCACTGCCACAGGAAATGATCCAAAATCTTACTGGAATTACCGGAACCTATGAATACGAAACGGAATACGTTTTTGAAGGTGTAAAAGTTTCTTTTCTGCATACCCCCGGCCATACAAGTGGTCTAGCTTGTCCGTACTTTCCTGAATGGGGTGTTGTATTCTGCAGTGATTATGATATGACTTCATTTGGGCCGTGGTATAACGGAACTGATGGCGATATTGACGCTTTTGTTGCCTCGGGAAAACGTCTGCTTTCACTCGATGCCGACACTTATATTACCGGACATCAAAAAGGGATATTTTCTAAACAAGAGTTTCAGAAATCAATGGAAAGATATCTTGCCATTATTGACCGCCGTGATGAAATGATCGAACGCTATGTCCGCCAAGGGTTAACTTTTGAAGAGTTGAGCAATATTGGCATATTTTATCCAAAGAAGAATCTGAATAATGCTATCTACAGGACTTGGGAGCGAATTGGAATTCGCAAGCACCTGTTACGGCTTGGGCTTACGTTACCTGAAACCACTCTAGATCTGGTAAAATCTAAATAGGATGGAGCACAAGGACCATCCTATTTTTTTCGTTAAGGAAATTATAAAATTTATTAGCTGTGGATAACTTGGACATGGTTATTTGAACCCAGCTCCAACGCTTGCGCTTTTTGTTCCGTTATTCAAAATAATACATTAATGCTAGCGCTCCGCGTCCAGTGTGGGTACTGATCGTTGGATTTGTATAATCTATTTCGATATTTCCGAATCCGGTCATTTCAATTATACTTTCCTTAATCTTTACAGCAAGATCATGTGCTTCAGCATGGGCAATACCGACACCGCGGATGGTTTTGCCTTTTACATCCTCGGCAAACTGTTTGGCCATAAATTTAACGACTTGTGAATAACTGCGTACCTTAGTGACCGGTGTATATTCCGCCCCTTCGAGTGAAGCAATTGGTTTAATATTGAGAAGCGATCCAATAAAAGCTTTCCCCTTACCAATCCGGCCGCCTTTTACCAGGTTCTCTAGTGTATCCACCATGATGTACAATTTAGTATGTTCACGTACCATTTCAAGTCTTTCAAGAATTTCCGCCATGCTTTTTCCTTGATTCGCCATTTCTGCAGCTTCTTTTACCTGGAAGGATAGAGCTTTTGAGATAAATTTAGAATCCACCACGGTTACTTTCGTTTCTGTCATCTTGGCCGCACTTTCCGCTGATCGGACGGTACCGCTCATTTTTCCGGTCATATGGATAGAAAGGACTTCATACCCTTCTCTTCCAAGACGGTCATAGATTTCGAGAAAAGCACCTGCTGATGGCTGTGAGCTTTTCGGCAGCTCCCTAGAGAGGCTCATATTTTTAATAAAATCAACTGGATTTAATTCTACACGGTCTAAATATGTTTCACCATTTATCGTAATTGCCAAGGGGACAACTTCGACTCCCAGCTTTTTAACAAGTTCTTCCGGCATATCCATTGTTGAATCGGTTACAATTTTTATTTTGCTCATACATTCACTTCCCAACTATTACTCCCTTGATTATACAGGTTTCAGCTAATGAAGGAAACAACTATTTAAAGATAAAAAAACATTGAATTCTTTGCCGGTCCCCTCATTGATCAGGAGTTGTCAAAAAGCAAGGTGTCAAGCCGCCACAACATCCTATCTAGCAGTCAAAATCGTGACAAATTCCTGCAAGATAGGAAGTTAGTGGTGCCCGACACCATTTGGACAGCATGATATGTTAGCAAATTCTCGGAAACATTGTACCTGAAAGTCTCGTCAATAATCGTTTGGCGCCAAGCGGTGTTTCCAATAGCAACCGGCCTTTTTCCTTACTGCTAATGGAGCCGATGATTGCTGCATCTTTTCCCTCAGGAAATTTTCGCAGGATCTCAACGACTTTATCTTTTTCTTTAGCGGAAACAATGATAATTGCTTTCCCCTCATTAGCTAAGTATAGCGGGTCATAACCTAATAAATCACAAACCCCGTGAACTTCAGCTTTTACAGGAATAGCCGTCTCCTGTATGTTAATCGTTAATTGGAAATCTTCGGCGATTTCAACCAGCGTCGTGGCAAGCCCTCCTCTTGTGGGATCGCGCATAATCTTTATACCGCTGGTATCCTTAAGAATCGCTTCAAGCATATTATTTAACGATGCACAATCACTATTTACCGGGGCTGTAATCCCCAATTCCCCTCTGGCAGTGAGCACAGCTATTCCGTGATCACCGATTGTGCCTGAGACGATAACAGCATCCCCCTCGGCAAACTCCAAACTACAGCCAATCTCAGGTTGATAGACACCGATACCAGTTGTATTAATGTAAACGCCATCGGCGCTGCCGCGTTCTACCACCTTTGTGTCACCAGCTACAATGGTTACACCTGATTTTTTTGCTTCATTCGCCATATCAGTGACAATTTTTTTTAGATTAGAAATGGGAAATCCTTCTTCAATCACAAACCCACATGTCAAGTATGCCGGCTTGGCTCCGCTTACGGCAAGATCATTGACTGTTCCCGCCACTGCCAATTTACCAATAGAACCGCCTGGGAAAAAGATTGGTTTTATTACAAACGAGTCAGTAGTCACGGCAATTTTATGAGTGGCCATCGTAATTGCTGCAGCATCAAACATAACAGCATTTTTATCACCAAAAGCCGAAACAAAAATATCACGAATTAACCGATGGCTCAACTCACCGCCGTCACCATGCGCTAAACTAATATATGTTTCCATCAAAAGCTCTCCCTCATGTATTGATAATAAGCGGCACAGCTTCCTTCTGCCGAGACCATACATGGTCCAATTGGGTTCATGGGATGGCAGGCTTTTCCAAACAAAGGACATTCATTTGGGGAAATTAAACCTCTTATAACCTCACCACAACGACATTTCGTCTTCTTCGGCTCCCCGACTTCTACCGTAAACCTTTTCTTGGCATTATACTTGTCGTACTCGGGTTTAAGGTCTAAACCGCTTCTGGGAATTACGCCCATTCCGCGCCAAGCTTCATCACATTCGGTCAAGTATTTTTCCAGCCACTGGTGGATTACTTGATTTCCTGCTTTTCGTACAACGGCAGGATGATTATTGAGGATGGAAGCCTGACCATTGATCGCCAAATCGATCAATTTATAGATTCCCGAGAGCAGCTCTGCCGGCTCAAATCCAGTTATGACACCGGAAATATTGTATTCGGTAACCAAATATTGATAGGCATCCTCACCCAAGACAATCGAAACGTGCCCAGGAAGGAGAAAACCGTCCAGCTGAACCTCACCTGCCTCTAATAAATACCGCAATACTGGTTCAACAAGCTTTGTCGTCATCCAAATTGAAAAATTATCCAGCCTAAGTTTTTCCGCTTCCCCAACCATTAGTGTTAATATTGGGATGGTGGTCTCAAATCCGACCCCAAGGAAAATGACCTCTTTATCTGGATTATCTTTGGCAACCTTTACGGCATCGACAGGCGAATACAAAACCCGGATGTCCTTACCGGCAATCTTGGAATCCAGCAATGTTCTGTTAGAGCCCGGCACCCGCATCATATCACCAAACGTGCAAATGATGCGATTGTCCCCTTCAGCAAGGGCAATCATCGCGTCGATTGAGCGCTGGTCGGTGACACAGACAGGGCAGCCCGGTCCGGAAATTAACTGAACATAATCCTTCAACGATTGCTTTACACCTGTACGTGCCAACGCCATCGTATGGGAACCGCATACCTCCATGAAAGCAGGCTTGCGGCCAAACTTTTGCCGAAACTCCACAGCTTTTTGAATGACGGCATCAACCAGCGGTTTGCAAATTTCAGGATTACTAGACTGTTTCAGGATTTCGAGCATTGACAAGTTTCTTCCACTCCTCGACACTTTGGCGTGCATATTCTTCTTCGACAATACTCATGGCCTGACCAGCATGGACAATCACATAATCGCCAATTTCAACTTCCGGAACAAAAATAATTCCAACAGTTGTCTGTGATCCTAATACATCGACCAATGCACTGTACTCTTCTTTTTTTATAACCTTTGCGGGTACGCCAACACACATGTTTATGACCTCCGTTTCGCCGCGGCAACAGCTAATTGACCGTATGATAAGCCACCATCATTACATGGTATACTTTCAGGAACAAAAACTTGAAAGCCTCTTGCCTGTAGTTCATTAGTGATCCGTTTTCTCAAATAACGGTTATGAAAGCTGCCACCGGATAATACAACGTTCTTTTCCGCAGATGGGTTTTTCATCAGTAATTCATCCATCGTTAATACAATCGCCTGTACCACAGTTTCGTGGAACCTTCCGCTAATCAATGATATTTGCTTTTTCTTAATAACATCGTCGGCAAGTTCTTTTAACATTGATGAAAAATTAATCATCATCATTTTTTCTTTTTGCAAATCAAATGAATATGGTTCAAAGTTGTTATTTTCATCGACAAGTTCCGCTAACTGAATGGCTGCCTCGCCATCATAGCTAGATACCTTTGTCACACCACAAATCGCGCTAACCGCATCGAACAACCTGCCGCAGGTACCGGCATAGACGGTATTCAAATTGTGCTCGATCAGCTTTTTTAACACATTTATTTCTCTCTCTTTATCAGAAAAAATGGTTTGGGCGAGTCTGACACCATCTTCACCGAGTAACTGAATCAACATCGCCGCAGCATTTCGCCATGGTTCCAGAATACACTTCTCTCCTCCGGGGAGTGGTGTATAGCATAAATGAGCCATGCGTTCATATTGAGCCGCATCGCCATAAAGAATTTCAAACCCCCAAATATTACCGTCAGGACCGTATCCTGTACCATCCAGGATAATTCCAAATGCTCTCCCGGGAATATGGTGTTCTTCGATACATGCCGCCATATGCGCATGATGATGCTGAACTTCCACGACTTCTGAAAAATCATATTCCTTTACTACATTCCGTACTTGATAACCCGGATGGGCATCAATAACAGCGGTGGTCTTAGGAATATCAATCCACTTCAACAGGTGGTCCAATTCGTGGCGATAATGGTTAATTGTTTCGATATTTTCCAGGTCGCCAATATGTGGTCCAATAAAAATTTGTTCATTTCTGCCGATTGTAAAGGTTGTTTTTTGCTGACCTCCAAATCCAACGATACCGGTAACATCTTGTTCCGTTGTAAATGGATCTGGTACATAGCCCCGAGAACGCCTGAAGAAATCAAGCTTTCCATTATTGAGTTGAACAACTGAATCATCGACAGGATGCAGAATTTCCCGATTATGAACGAGATAGAAATCGGCAATCCCGGAGAGATACTGAAATACTTCATCATCACGATAAAGGATTGGCAGGCCAGATGGATTGGCACTGGTCATCACTAGGCAGGATAATTCAGGGTCAGCAAATAATAAGTGATGTAAAGGTGAATAGGGTAACATTACACCAATCGTGCGCATTCCCTTGGCAACACTTTCGGCCAATGGATACCGGCGATTTTTTTTCAAAATCACTATTGGTGCCTCCGGACTCCTCAGCAGGTCTGTTTCTGATTGACTTATTTCCGCAAATTCCTTCGCGGCAGCAATTGATGCAGCCATGACTGCCAAAGGCCGATTGGGCCGATTTTTTCTTTTGCGTAGGGTAGCAACTGCTTGCTCATTCCGGGCATCACAGCTCAGATGATAGCCGCCAATCCCTTTGATGGCGATAATTTTTCCTGCTTTTAATAACCTGATGGTAACCTCTATCGAATTCTCTGCTTCATATACCTGCCCATTTGAATCGAGTAAAGTTACTTTTGGGCCGCATTTTGGACAGGCAATCGGCTGTGCATGATGACGGCGGTTTGTTGGATCCTCATATTCCTTCCGGCAATCATCACACATGGGGAAGCCACCCATTGAAGTATACGGTCTGTCATAAGGTAATTCATCGATAATCGTATATCGCGGTCCGCACTGGGTACAGTTGATGAAGGGGTATTGGTAACGAAAATCCTCCGGGTCATTCATTTCTCTCAAGCAATCGTCACAAACGGCCGAATCAATCGGAATGACAAGCATTGATGTACCATGCCGATCACTTTCAATAATAGAAAAGGCCTCGGCACTTTTTAGCTCGCTATCTTCCACAATAATATTATGAATCTTTGAAAGTCTTGGAGCTTTTGTTTTCAGATCTGTTAGAAACTCCTCTATCGCAGACTTCTCACCTTCAAGATAAATTTTCACGCCGTCCATGTTGTTTTGCACTGTGCCCTGCAGTGATAATTTTTGGGCAAGTTGGAAGACGAAAGGCCTAAACCCTACGCCTTGAACCCTGCCATGGACCGCTATGTTTACTGCTGAACGCATCGGTTATATGCTCCTTCAATCCAAGAAAACCATTCATGGAGCCCTTCATTTGTCCTTGCTGACAATGGGATTAACACTGATTGTGGATTAATTTCACTTAAATCCTGTTTCGCTTCCTCCACATTAAAGTCAAGATATGGCAGCAGATCAATTTTATTTAACAACACCAGTTCCGTCCGCATAAACATTTGCGGATACTTGGTAATTTTATCATTACCCTCCGGAACACTTAAAACGGCAACCTTATGGTTTTGCCCAAGGTCATAACCTGATGGGCAGACAAGATTCCCGACATTCTCAATAAATAAAATATCGATTTCATCAAGGTCAAATTCCCCAAGTGCTGCCGCAACCATTCTTGCATCTAAATGGCAGCCTCCATGGGTATTAATTTGCACTGCTTTCGCCCCCATTGACCTGATACGGTTTGCGTCCCGCTCCGTTGCTAAATCTCCCTCAATGACAGCAATCCGATATTTTTCTGATAACGCTCGAACCGTTTCCTCCAATAATGTTGTTTTGCCCGCACCCGGTGAACTCATTAGATTAATAACTAACGTTTTGGTGCTTTCAAACAGTTCACGGTTAAATTCAGCAGCCTTATTGTTATTAGTCAATACATCTGTCCTCAACGTAACCTTCATCAGTCAGAACTCCCTTCATATGATAAAATCTGAAATGTTTCCCCTGATAGCAATTTTCCTGAGGGAATTTTACATTCCGGGCAGAGGGCGATTTTTTGCCTCGGTCTATATTGCGTTCCGCACAGAACACACTGCGCCTTTGCTTCTTCTGTATGGATCACTAATTGTGCATCTCGGGAAAAGAAATGTAAATTCTGATCACGGAAAATTTCAAACGCCATCCTTAAGGCATCCGGCATTGCATTGGAAATTTCTCCAACAATAAGCTCAACCTTTTCAATTTTCGTAATCCCTTGGGCGGTTGCATCCTCCTCAATCAACTGAACGATATCTCCCATCAACGCCATTTCATGCATGCTTGTCACCTTGTTTCAGACTTGTTTGCAAACCGACATAAACCATTTTCTGCTTATACTTTACAGGTAAAGAATACAACTTTAACTCTCCGATTCCCGTATTAAAATTGAATTCTTTTTGACAATTTAAACATTTACCCTTTGAATATAGTGTTGATAGCATAATAATATTCGAACATACAGGACATACACCGTCAAATACCTGCATGTTCGTTCCATAACGTGAAACTATTATTGGCTTTCCAGCTGTATAGTGCATTTCAAGCAACGGATCTTGTCCTTTATCCTCCAATAAGGGGTACCAGGTAATTCCAAGAACCCGGTCTGCGGCGTTTTCGACCTTTTCCAAATCATCACTAATAAACGGTTCATAGACAGATTTAACAGTTTGCAAAAGACTATTTGACATTTCTTTAAAAAATTCAGCCCGGTTCATGATGCATTTCTCCATCTTTCCACCTGCTCGATGACTGAATTTGCCAATTCAGATAATTTTTCTTGATTGGTTTTTGTTAATCCAACCCCCAACTCAAGCGAGCTAGGCTGCATGCCAAGCATGACAACCTGCTTAGGATAGCGTTCGCGTAATTTGGCAGCAAATAAAACCTCTTGAAATCCCATTTGATGAATAGACATTTTGATTCCAAAATAGGCAGGTATCTCTTCACCTTCGAGCCTAATGATGCTGCCGCCTTCCTTTCCGGCATTGATGGCATCAATAATAATTAAGTTTTCCGCATCCTCGACTGGACCTAATAACTTCATTCCGTCTGTCTGGCCTTCGATGATGTCAATTAGGTCATCATCCTTATATTTCTCCTCTAAAAGAGGCAAAAGGTGAATGCCAACACCCTCATCAGAAAAGAGGGTGTTGCCAATCCCAAGAATCGTAATTTTTTTGATTCTCTCCTTATTCGCCATCTTTTTCACCTACTGAATGATTCGTTGCTGTCTTATAGCCAGTAAAAATTGAAGATACTGTTCCATTTCGTTCAAGATAGTCATCGCGAACAGCCATATAAATGTGAATAATCATAAAGAGCATAAACGCCCATGCAATCAGATGGTGCCAGGAACGAACCATATAGCTACTACCTCCGAACACCGTCGGAACCCAAGTAAACAGTTTGGCCCAGAACGACTCAGGCTGTGGTTCAAAATATAATGAAAAACCTGTCAGCATCATAATCCACGACCCAAAGAAGATGAAAATCCAATAACTGAGCTGAGCTAATGGGTTATGACCAATATAATGCGGCTTTTTATTTTTCAAAAATAAATAAAATTTAATCGTTTCCCAGACTTCTTTCCAAAATATCAGGCGAAATGGATTGGATCTGGAAAATTTATTACCGATCGCTGACCAAAATAACCGATACATAAGGTTGGCGGTAAACAAGAAAGCAGCAAAAAAATGAATATACCTCATCCAGCCCATAAGGTTGGAATAATAGGCATCCCCGGGAATTCCTGCCGACGAAAACGGCTTGCCAATATATATTCCTGTCACCATCAAGACCACAATAGCCAAGGCATTGAGCCAGTGAAAAATTCTGACCGGCAAGTTCCATACATAGACCCTAACTTCATTTTTTACCTTTTGATAGACAATTGGTTTCTCCGGGTGAAATGAATTCTCGCTATTGATTCCCACTGCATGATTAGGATGTGATGTAGGTCCCCCTGGCATTTGCGTTGGTAATTTTGGCGCATCCATTTATCTCACTCCTAACCTAATCTAATTTCGGTTGTATTTTTAGATTCCAAATCTGTCAGATGGACAGCGCATGCAAGACAAGGGTCAAAGGAATGAATAATCCGCATAATTTCAAGCGGCTGCTCTTTATTTAACAGTGGTGTCCCTTTAAGTGAAGCTTCATAGGCGCCGATATTATTTTGATGGTCGCGCGGTGAAGCATTCCATGTAGTTGGTACAACAGCTTGATAATTTTTTGTTTTTCCATTTTCAATATCAATCCAGTGACCAAGAGCTCCACGCGGTGCCTCGATCCAGCCGACGCCTTTTGCACGTTCAGGCCATGTGTTTGGTTCCCATTTCGAGCGATCAAACGTGACTTGATCACCGTTCTTAATATTTTTCAATAGAGCATCCATATCATTTCGCATCCATTCGGAAATTAATACCGATTCAATCCCCCGGGCCACTGTACGACCGAGAGCTGATTGTAATGCGCTAATTGGCAGTCCCAGTTTTTTCAATGTATCATCAACAATATTAACAATGTCCTTTTTGCCAGCAGCATAGCCGACCATCATCCGCGCTAACGGACCTGTTTCCATTGGATTTTCTTTCCATCTCGGTGCCTTCAGCCAGCTGTATTTTTTGTCTGTGTCCAATGTTTTATATGGTGCTTTTGGCCCTGTATAATTTAATTCTGTCTCCCCATCATACGGATGTTTGCCATCACCGGCATCTTTACCATCGTATGTATACCAAGAGTGATCAATAAATTCTTGTACTTGCTTTGGATCTTCGAGATCAACCTCAAGGACCTCATTAAGATTGCCATTTAAGACAACACCACGCGGCATCCGGTAAAGTTTGTGATCATAAAGGCTTCCAGTGGAGAAATCACCGTAGCAAAGATAGTTATTCAAACCGCCGCCATATGTCCAATCTTTGTAGAATGACCCAATTGCCAGCAAATCAGGGATATATACTTGTGTGACAAAGTCTCTAGCTTGGTCAATAAGTTGCGAAACGTGCATCAATCTTTCCGCGTGCACCCCGTTATCGCTATTGATATCAATCGGCGTGGCCATACCACCCACTACATAATGTGGATGTGGATTTTTCCCTCCAAAAATGGTGTGGATTTTTACAATCTCTTTTTGCCAATCTAAAGCTTCTAAATAGTGGGCAACAGCCAGTAAATTTACCTCCGGTGGAAGTTTATAGGCCTTATGTCCCCAGTATCCGTTGGCAAAAATACCCAACTGACCGCTAGCAACAAGCTTTTTCACTTTGTTTTGCACATCGGCAAAATAGCCAGGTGATGAGTTTGGCCATTTCGAAATCGATTGTGCAATCTTGGATGTTTCTGCCGGATTGGCTTTTGTTGCACTTACAACATCAACCCAATCCAATGCATGCAAATGATAGAAATGGACTACATGGTCATGGATAAATACAGCTTCGTTCATGATGTCACGTATTAAATGGGCATTTCTAGGAATTTTTATCTTTAGGGCATCTTCCACTGCCCGGACAGATGCGAGAGCATGTGTCGTCGTACACACACCGCAGATTCTTTGCACATATGCCCAGACATCGCGCGGGTCACGGTCTCTTACAATCAGTTCCAAACCGCGGACAGCCGTGCCTGAACTATAGGCGTCTTTAATCACACCTTTTTCATCTACATCAACTTCAACGCGCAGATGGCCTTCAATTCTTGTTATTGGATCTACTACAATTCGTTCGCTCATTATTCTTCACCCCGTTTTTCGTCCATCTTTTTCTTAACCACTGTCCCAGTTGCATGGACAGCGATTCCTGCTGCTGTTACGCCAAGAGCTGCTAAGCCGACGGAATCCGGATTAATCGTTGTTTGCGTTCCAGGAATTTTCGCTCTTCTTGTAAAGAATGGACCATTATCCCAAAAATCCTTTTCGGAGCAGCCTATGCATGGGTTACCGGACTGAATCGGGTAACTCACTCCGCCATTCCAGCGCATTTCCGCGCATGAATTATAGGTGGTAGGTCCTTTACAGCCCACTTTATACAAGCAATAGCCTTGTTTGGCCCCTTCATCATCGAAGGATTCAACAAACAGTCCTGCATCAAAATAGGCACGCCGGTTACATTTATCATGAATTCTGTGGCGATAAAACGCCTTCGGCCGGCCTAAATGATCAAGTTCCGGAAGTTTTCCAAATGTAATAATATGTGCAATCACTCCCGTCATAACCTCAGCAATTGGCGGGCAACCCGGAACAAGGATAACCGGGGTATTACTCACAAAGCTTGTAACCGGTTTCGCACCAGTTGGATTTGGAGAAGCACCGACAATCCCCCCCCAGGCGGAACACGAACCGTAGGCAACGACAGCCTGGGCATTGTCAGCCATTTTGATAAATGTCTCTCTGGCAGATTTTCCTCCAACCATTAAGTAAGCATCATCTTTTGGAATGCTTCCTTCAACTGCAAGTATGTATTTACCCTTATAGTCTTTTAAAACCTGTTCCATTGATGCTTCAGCCTGATGCCCGGATGGTGCGGAAAGCACTTCAGAATATTCAAGTGAAATCATCTCAAGTAATACGCTTTCAGTTTTAGGTTGTGACGAACGTATAAATGATTCTGAACAACCTGTACAATCTTGGAATTGCAGCCATACAACTGGTACTCTAGTTTTTGTTTCCATGGCTTTCACCACTTGATCGGACTGGGTAAATTCCAGACCGAGCGTCGCTGCCAGCGCCGTACACATCTTCAAGAAATCACGACGTGAAAATCCATGTTCCAGTGCGGCTTCATAAACCGTTTTCTCTTTCTTCGACATCCGCCTTCCCCTCCAAAAATAGAAATCTTGATATAAAATAATTGTAGTATAGTTTAAAAATTTCGTCCTGTTATTCTCCAAATAGTCACAAATTCGCCTTAATTGCATGCTTATGATGTTTATATAAAAAACATTAGTGATAAACTTCACATTAATTAAGTTCTAAAAACCATTTTCTCTCTAAATATACGCAAAAAAAGACCCTAAGGAATCAAATTCCTTAAGGTCTGCTTAGTTTAACTCTAACATCTCTTCTTCCTGCTGTTTCTTTAATCGCTTACGGTAAACAAATTTCGACAGGTTTATGCTAATTTCATATAGCAAGATCAGCGGCAGAGTAACAACAAAATCAGACATAAAGTCCGGCGGTGTAATGACTACTGCGATAATAACAAGGACAAAATAAGCATATTTACGAACCCTTGCTAAAACAAATGGATTTATAATGCCGAGTGAAGTTAAAAACATAACCACTACCGGCAACTCAAATAATACTCCAAATGGAAGTGTCATATTCAGAATAAAACGGAAATACCGCTCTGCAGTAAAATTTGTAACAAACATATCGGCTCCTATGTTTACCAGGAATTTCAGCACCATTGGGAAAATAACAAAATACCCAAAAGCAAGTCCAAAAACAAATAGAAAAAATAGTGCTGGTACATAAGAAAGAGTAATTTTTCTTTCGTTTGGTTTTAAAGCCGGTTTTACAAACAGCCATATTTCAAAGGCCAGCACCGGAATTGTTCCGGCAATGGCAACAATAGTCGCGAGCATAAAATAAATCCAGATAATATCACTAGGACCAAGAACGAGTAATTTAACATCCAAATCGCGAACAAACCATTTATAAATATCACCGACGTAGATAAACCCTAAGATAAAAAAAGCAATAAAGGCAAGTGCCGTAATAATAATTCGTTTTCGTAATTCCTCTAAATGATCAACCAACTGTAATTCTTTGTCTTCCATTTACTTCCCCTGCCAATTTCAAAGGTTAAAAATATTTTATGTCGTTTTTACCAAGTATGATGGCCAATATTAACCCATAACACAATAATAATCTGGTAAGTTGAGAAGAAAAAGGTGCAAGACACAAAATCTTACACCCTTATTTAGTCAATTTTTCCTTTTCATCTTTAATATCTTCCATTACATCTTCTGTAAGCTCTCTTGTTGATTTTTTAAATTCCTTTAATGTTTGTCCAAAAGCTTTTCCAATTTCAGGTAATTTTTTCGGTCCAAAAATAATCAGTGCTAGAACTAGAATCAAAATTAATCCGGGTACTCCGATATTTGAAAACATGAAGTATCTCCCCTTTATTTGTTGTAATGACTACTACGATTATAGTACTGAGGATTGCGTTTGGGAAAATTTTTTAAAATAATTCATAGAAGATTCACAAACTTCAATAAAACACGTAATAGTATGATGAACAATTCATGTCTTATCCATCTCTATAGTCAATTTAACAATATCCTGATTTGAAGTCAATGAAGAAAATCTTAATGGAATTTTTAAAATATTTTGACAACATTACTTTTTTTGCATATAATTGGATCATTAGTAACATATACTAATGAAAATTAATTTAGGATAGGATGTGAGTTGGATGGAATTTTCACTTTGCAGTTTTGATGGGGCCCTGCCAGTGGAGGTAACAATCGATGATGACAATGGAAGGTACACCATTCGAAAAAGCGATCGAAGCGGAGAGTATTTTAATAGCCCGAAAGAACTAATAGCCTGGGTGAAAGCACATTTCCGTGAGGAGGAATTTTGCCATCCACACGAATTCCAGGGAATGCTAGCCAAATTAGCCGAATATGAAATTAATGGATATTAAATTACTAGTAAATATGAAAAAAACATCAGCTTTAAAGCTGATGCTTTTTTCATTATAGCTTAAGAAACGAGAACCTTCGCATTCTTTTCGTAAATTCTAAATTCATAATCATATGGATTCTTCTCATCTTTTAGCCCTTTTTCACTTGAAACCAATTTCCAGTCTGCTAAATTGAATGCCGGAAAGTATGTATCGCCTTCAAATTGATGATGTATGAGGGTAATGTAGAGGCGTTCCGCGTATTTCAACGTCTCTCTAAAAATTTCCGCACCGCCAATCACAAAAATTTCTTCATTTTGTTCTCGGCAGTAATGGATAAAATCATCGATTGAGTAAAATATTTTACAGCCTTCAGATTGATACCCAAATTGACGGGTTATAATTAAATTTTCCCGGCCTGGGAGTGTCCGGCCAATTGATTCGTGTGTTTTTCTTCCCATTGCCACCGGATGTCCTAAGGTCATCCGTTTAAAAAACTTCAAATCCTCGGGCAGGTGCCAGGGTAACTGATTATTCCTGCCAATTAGCCGATTTTCATCCATTGCCACAATAAAAGAAATCATACGCTGACTACTCCTTTAATGTGAGGATGCGGGTTGTAGTTTTCTAATACAAAATCCTCATAGCTAAAATTAAAAATATCTTTAACATCAGGGTTAATTTTTAATGTTGGCAGCGGCCGCGGTTCCCTTGTCAACTGCAGCTTCACCTGATCCAGATGATTCAGATAAATATGAACATCACCAAACGTATGAATAAATTCACCGGGCTTAAGCCCGCAAACTTGGGCAATCATCATCGTCAGCAGTGCGTAGGAAGCAATATTAAATGGCACGCCAAGGAAGACATCAGCGGAACGCTGATATAACTGGCAGGAAAGCTTCCCATCGGCCACATAAAATTGGAACATACAGTGACAAGGCGGCAGTGCCATTTGCTCGATCTCCGCGACATTCCAGGCATTAACCAGCAATCTCCGCGAATTTGGATTGGTCTTAATTTGCTCAATTAACTCGCTGATTTGATCAACTGTTTTCCCATTGGCTCCGGTCCAGGAACGCCATTGATGACCGTACACCGGTCCCAGTTCACCATTTTCATCCGCCCACTCATTCCAAATGCGGACGCCATGCTCCTGCAGGTAACGAACATTGGTATCGCCCTGTAAAAACCAAAGCAGTTCATAAATAATTGATTTTAAATGTAGTTTTTTTGTTGTTAACAGTGGGAAGCCATCCGCTAAAGGAAATCTCATTTGATAGCCAAAAGTACTGATGGTTCCGGTTCCGGTGCGATCACCCTTCACCGTTCCAGTTTCTAACACATGCTTACATAAGTCTAAATATTGTTTCAAATTTGTACACTCCTCTAACTGCCAATCATCTTATTTTATTTTAATTTACTTCAAGGGCTTAAGCAATTATAAGCTCCAAAAAAGAGGCTGGACCCAAAAGGACATTAACCTTTTGGGACAGCCTCTTCCAGCCGTTAAACTTCTAAACCAAAATTTCTACAAAGAGCAGCCAACCCTCCTGCAAATCCGCTGCCGACAGCATTGAATTTCCAATCACCGTTATGTCGGTACAACTCGCAAATGACTACGGCGGTTTCAACGGAAAAATCCTCACCAAGATCGAACCGAAGAATTTCTCTGCCCGACTCTTCATCAACAACTCGCGCAAAAGCGTTGCTGACCTGTCCAAAATTCTGGTTCCTTGCCTCGGCATCATGAATTGTTACCGTAATGGCAATCCGATCGACATGTGAAGGAACTTTGCTGAAATCAATTTTAATTTGCTCGTCGTCTCCGTCTCCCTCACCAGTGCGATTATCACCTGTATGTTCAACTGCACCTGAAGGATGAACCAAATTATTGTAAAAAATAAAATCATGATCATTGATTACCCGGCTGTTAGAATCAGTAAGAAAAGCAGATGCATCCAGGTCAAAGTCATAGCCACCATGATAGCGATTTGTATCCCAGCCAAGACCAACAATGACTTTCGTTAAGCCCGGATTCGTTTTCGTCAAATCAATTCTTTGTCCTTTTGATAAATTGATGCCCAATATCATCACCTCTAACAGATTTTTCTTCGTTAACTGTAGGAACGGACGACTTCACTAAGACTTGCTGCAGTTGTCCCTGAACCAATTGCAGCAAACTTCCATTCGTTACCATGGCGATAGATTTCACCGGTTATCAGGCAAGTTAGGCCACTGTAATTATCTGTCAAGTTGTAATGAATCAGTTCTTGTTGATTGTTAGGATTCACAATCCGAATAAAGGCGTTTTGAATCATCCCAAAATGCTGTTTTCTTTTTACACAATCGTAGATATTAACGACAAACACGAGCTTTTGAATATTGGCAGGAACTCTGCTTAAATCTACCCAAATTTGCTCGTCGTCACCGTCGCCATCACCGGTCAAATTGTCGCCGGAGTGCTGAACACTGCCGTCATTGCTTCGTAAATTGCCAAAATAAATGACATCTTTATTGCTCCCGAGTTTGTCATTGGCACCGAGCATTATAACCGAAGCATCACAGTCAATGTTTGCTTGGCCACCACCACCACCGCCAAATAGCGAACCAAAGAAACCGCCACCGCCGCTTTTGTTTTGAACGGGATCCCAGCCTAAACCGACGAGAATTTTTGTTAGACCCGGATTGCTTTTTGTTAAATCCACTCTTTGTCCCTTTTGTAAATTGATCGCCATTTTTTTCACCTCATCCATATTTTTAAACAATCTAAGATTGTTGTTTTAATTGCTTAAAGTTTTGCGTCAATTGTTCTAAACGCTTGGTCCCCTCTTCACGTAACCGTTTATTTTCCTCTTCTATTGCTTTTGTTTCCTGCATTCCTTTGATGATAGTATTCCACGATTCTTCAATCGTTTCAATTTTTATACTTGGGGCACCGGCTAGTCTGGCAATATCGGTACTTTGTTGAGAAATGTTTTGCGCATTTCTTAACAGCATTTCATTTGTACGACGGTCCAATTCACTCATCGAATCGGCCACAAGCTTTTGCCTTTTGGCGGCAACTGCCTGAATCAACCCATTTTTAAAAATTGGAATGGTCGTTACAAAAGCAGAATTAATTTTCCCAATCAGCTTGGTATTTCCCCGCTGGAGCATCCGGATTTGCGGTGCTGTTTGCAGTGCTACCATTTTGGCCATTTCTAGATCATAAATTCGCTGTTCCAACAGTTCAATTGAGTTCTTTAGAGAATCTAACTGCATTGAAGCAAGCTGGTCCCCTGAAGCAACGCGGGCTTCGAGCTGGGGCAGCTGAATATTTTTCAACTCCTCAACTTTTAATTCACCGGCAACCACATATTTCTCCAAGGTTAAATAATATTGATAGTTTTGTTCATACATATTTTCAAGCATCGTTGTGGAGTCCACCATTTCCTGGCGGTACTTGGAAATTTCCAGATAAACTTTGTCAATTTCGGATCCCATCGTCTGATATTTTCCAAAAAGCTTTTCAATGACTTTTTCCCCTTTTTTAAACAACTTGCCGAAAAGACCGCCCGATGTCTTTTGAAAATCTTTTGGATCAAATTTATCCATAATCCGACCAAGCTGTTTTAACAGCTCGCCGGAATCCTCTACCTTTGTTGTCCGCATATTTCCTAAGATTTGATCGGAGAACCGGGAAATTTGTTCAGCCGGCTCCTTGCCAAACTCTAATACTTGAATTTGGTCGCGTTCATCAATAGACCGGGCCAAGTTCTGCACTTCCGGTTCCTTACGCAGGGCCAGCTTGATATCCGATACTTTTGCTTCGGTTAATAAATCTTCTGCAGGTGTTAAACCACTCGTTGAATTTGGTGTAAGATTCACTGGTTAATCTCCCCTTAAGTTTTTTAATATCCCATGAAAAATTCGCTTTTTGAATATGGAATGAGAAGGCTCTTTATACTCCAAATCAAAGACCACATCCTCAAGCCAATGGCTGTCAAATAAGGATTCATCAAGATAATTTTCAATATCATTGTGACCAGTAGGGTTATATACAATCAGATCGAGGCCAAATTGGTTGAGTAAAAGAAGGATCGCCGCATCCGTTCTTGAAAACATCCCTGTCGTCTCATTATTAAAAATAATCAATTTTGGAACCTCTTGAGAGTAATCAAATCTTTCGAGCAGCTGGATAATACTTTTCGGGATAAACATCGCCTGGGTAAACAGGTATATTTTTACTTCTTCCAGACTTTCCCCTGGTAAGGATTTTAAACCTGGTTTCTCACATACTCTCTTTATCGCATTAGCCAGTCCCTTTTGCAGGCCTAATGGCAGAAATGAATAGGGCCAGTAATGTCCTTGCATCATTTTCTCCGGAAGAAGCACCCCATTCTTCCCTAGCGCATTCCGATAGTGAAAGCGGAAATCGCTTTGGCTCGGTAAAGTAATCGGCAGTCTGCGAATCAATAGGCTATTGTCCAATTGAGATAGTGCATGAAGACGCTCCCAATATTCCTTGCGATCCCTGCTGACACCGTGGATTTTCGCAAAAATGGAAGGGATCTTTACCTCGCCGCCGCTCACCTGAAATTCCGGCCGAATCATGGCGATTTCTTTACTGACAATAAAGATTTCATCATAGGTTGTTTTGAGCGTCAATGATGATGGAGTGTAGTTCCTTAATTGCCATGGCTTATAAAGGCCTGAGCCTTCTTGATTAAGAATCGTTTCAATTTCCTTGGAAGCCCTGTATGCAACCGTTGTTTTCCGGCTCCGTTTTTCAGTTGGAAATGGTTCCGGCGGCAGATTGTTGGGGTAACGGTGAATAAAGACCGGCTCCTGAAGGATTTCCCCTAAAATATCCATGCCTCCGGGATGAAAAACCACAATATCACAGCCAAGCTTGATTAAATAATATAAAAAATATTGGTGGCTCTTTTTCACATCCCCATACCAGAGAAACTTGGGCATTGATTTTTGCGGGTCAGCCTTCTCCAGCGGTGAGGCAAGATGGTTCATCGACCACTTCACCAAGTCTACTAGAACACGTCTTAATTCGTGACTTTTCAAGCCGTCTTGTTCACGGTTCGCAAACAACTCGAGCGTGGCAACCATTGCTTCCCGTAATTTTCGCTGGAGCACCGGCACGGTTGCTTTTAACAGCAGCTGCTCCCCGTCAAGGAATGCGGTAAAGCGGTTGATGGACAGGTTTTGCTCCTGATGGATATTAATAACCCTTTGGATGGCCTGAAAATGTCTATTATCGATCGTCTTATCAAGAGAATCCTCATTAAGCAAATGTAAATCTAACTCTTTTGAGGAAACATAGTCGAAAAGCTGATTATAGTACTCATCTGCGTCAATTGGTACTCCAAGAAATTCCCCTAATACTTGCCCGATTTGAATCGTCCCATTTTCTAAGGAAAAATGGGGCCTATCCTGAAGCGGTTTTCGGAGCATTTTCTGCCAATTTTCAGATGTAAGGGCTACAGGTCGGATGTTTAATTGATTTAAAGATAAATTCATTCATAACCCCTTCCCTTTTATAGCAAAACTTGAATTAGGTATGATTAGAAATTTATGTAAGGCAGCCCTTTTTATCATATCACAGTTAATTAAATGGTTCATATGTTTATACGAAAGAACGAAAAAAATGTTTCAATATATCGATGGCCGCCCTCCATTCCTTCACCTTTTTTCTTCTCCCTACATAGTATTGAATACCAATATTAAAGTAGGTGCTCGCAATGAGATTTTTATATAAACGTCCCAAGGTGGAACTTGTTTATGAGGAATTAACGGATGTGATGGATGTGATGGCATCTGATTTTTTCATTTTTCTCGATTTATTGGTATTTAGCCTCATCTTCACGTTGTTTCTTACGCCGGTATTTCATTCTCTTTCATTGTCGATTTTCTTCTTCATTGGCTGTTACAGTTTGTTTTCCAGTTTTTATTATTTTGTTGTTAAAAGATGGACAATTAAGCGGGATCAATTTTAAGAATTCCTTGATAATCATTTCTCCTGCTTTTAAACCTGTTTGCTCAATCACAGTAAAAAGACCATGCTCGGACCTGCTTACCAGTTCTCCGTGTTTTGGCACAAATCGATGCTGACAATGCTGCAAAAAATCCCAGTCCAAGATTGAATCTCCCGCACCAGCTACGGCTTTTAACCCTTCACGTTGGCAGATAAATTCCAAAGCCGCCCCTTTGCTGATAGCCTTAGGAATAAAATACAGCTTTCGTCCCTGCAGCGATATTCTCCACCCGGAAACGGCTGCCAAAGCATGGAGAGCATTTTTATCAAGCGAATCCGGAACACTTTTGAAATGATAATAGAAAAAGAGATTTTCTACCTGCCGTAATTCACTAGCATAAGAAAAGCCCTCCGATTTTAACAATGCCAACATTTCTGCCATTGACAGCGATTCTGTATTCATTGTTTGTAACACCTGTTCAGACCATTCTTCCAACTTCCTGCCATAATACAAAATATCGGCACCATTTGCCGTAATCGCATATTTAAGCGCGATATCTGTTTCAAAGATAACAATGCGGTTAAATTGATCTGTTGTTCTTGTGGTTACGGGGATAAATAAAGTTTGTTGAGATAATTGTTTAAGATTCCTAAGAGCGGTTTCCGTCATAAAACCAATCCAGCGGCCCTCTTTCATTTCGACTGGTTTCAATTCTTGTTCTTCAGCAGCGTTTAGCTCTTTAATTGCTCTGGCAGAATACATCAACGTGCGGTCAAGATCAGAGGCAATAATCATTTGTTCTGCTCCTTCAGCGACTTGATGATGCCGCAGCACAAATAGTTCAGCTCGGGATATTCCACCACCTCAACACCTTTTTCTTCTGCCAGCATCAAGATATGCTGCACAAATGGACTGGAAGCATCACGCATTAGTATTTTCCACGGAATCCTTCTGAGCAAAACCCTTGTCGTTTCCCCGACACCTGGTTTAATGTAATTGATATTTTCGATTGAAAAATCCGCTTGTATCCTCTGAATATCCTTTATCCCCAAAAAGCCCGTTTCAATCACTTGCTGATTCATTCGTGCCGCGGTTTTTTTTGCTTCGTTTGCAATGCCTGGAAATTCATTCGCTATCAGCTGAATAAACTTGTTGGAAACATCATCTTTGATCAATTCCTTGTAAAATTTGGCTCCGTGAAAATCATCTTTTCCTATATACCTTTCATTTAAAACCGTTCTGCTGATAAGCCCGGACACGGTGGAATTTAAGCAGGCACTAGGGATTAAAAAGTCTTCTCTAGTTCCAAAGAGGGTTGTGCAATAGCCTGGGTCGGCAATCACGGCCAGGCGATCATCCAGCCTTACCCCGTATTTTTGTTCATACTGGTGACAGGCTTTTGTCAGCTCAAGTGAAATCGCACCTTTACCTGTCCAGCCATCAACAAATTGAATATTTTCTTCTGAGTACTGTTGAAGAATATATTGAATCGCATTTTCATCGATTCCACGATCGCGGATAATAGAAACACTGTAATGTGGCAATGAAACTCCATACTGCATTTGCAGATATCTTTTGATTAATATCCCCGCAGGTGTCCCGGCACGGGCAAGGGAAACCAAAACAGTGTTCCTTCCCTTTAACTGAAAAATTCTCTCTGAAACAATACCGATGCATAAGGCTGTCTTTTGTTTAAATTGCTGTAAGGTCTCCCAAAAAAGCGCGACATACTCTTTTGGAGGCTGGTATTCAATTGGCAGCGACTCGCTATAATGCCCGCCCGATTGAATTCTCCGTTCACGATTGGCGGTAGAGTCCTCAAGGTTCACATCACTTAAATCTTTCAATAGAAAAACAACGTCATCTTGGGAATAGGTTCCGAATTTAGCGGGCTTAGTAAGTTGCATGGTTTTCACCTCTGTTTCTTTGAAAAAAAGATAAGTTGAACCGAGTTAATTTTCGTTTTTTTCAGCTCTTCAAGCAGTGGAGCAAGATTCGCTAAATTGACCGCTCTCTCAAAAAATAGGAAAATTTCATCATAGCATCCTGGGGCAATATTATAGACAAAATGTTGAACAGCCATGTCCTCAGGATTGGGAAAGGCAAGACCATATCTGACCCCATATCCTTTGTTATGGTCAACATAGATCGGACTTCTTGTTGTTGATTGATAAAATACACCTTTTCCCATTTCAGCTGCGATTTTCATTGGCAGATACATGAATTCACCTGTTCCGAGACAAAGCGTCCGCTTCCCCTTCCTTTTCTGCGATAAAAACGCGGCTGCTTGACAGGCTCTTTGATGAAGCTGGTCATTTTCTCTACTATTTAGCCCAAATCGCCCCGTCTCTTTAATATATGGAATGGTTTCAGTAATAGAAGAAAATGACGTCGGCGAAAACATTTCGGAAAGGTCTGCCGTCTCAATCGACAGCTGCTTTTCTGCTTCCGCTTTCACAGGGACGTTTTCTTTCATCTCCTTTAACGGTTTAACCCGCACTTTACCTGATAAAAGACTGACTACATTTATTTTAATGGCTAACTCTTTCTCTAAATCGGCAAATTGCCTGTGGTGGTCTTCTGAACGCCAATCCAGAATCGATACAACGGTGTATTCGCTCCGCGGATATTTACAGTGGATAGACTTAATAATATTTAAAGCGGTTTTCCCGGTTGTCATTTCATCGTCAACGAGAATTATTTCCCGCTGATGAGCGATCATTTCCGTTGGAATATAACAACGATGCGAGGTCGCGTGCGAATGCTCTTCTTCAAAGATCACTTCCGGAGTGCAACTCGCTACTTCTTCCCTTGTTGTATGAAAAAAATCGGCATGCTGGAAGCAGGAGAAAAATGCATGACCGAGTGCCGTTGCTGTTTCCGCAAACCCAATTATGAGCGGATTCACTGCGGCTACAATAAAAGGATCAATCGGCACCGATGTATCCTGAAGAAACGCAGTTACCAATTGATTTTTATTATTAGCTGGCAGTCCCTTTACCGTTTCGCAATATCTCGCTGCTAATAAAGCCCCAATTAAAAGTCCTTTATTGGGACTGATGGGCACATGTTTTCCAAGCACATTGCTGACAAATAAAAACGCCCGTTTTTTATTGATTCTTGCGGCCATTGTAAATAACTCCTCAATCGGCAGCCTGTATGGATTATCCAATAGATCAATTTCAGCAACAAGTGCATCAAGGATATGGAACGTATACTTCTTTTTTGATAAGGTCGATGTTGGTAAAATGTTCATACAGCACCCCGTATAGCTTTGCTTTTATCATCGTTCTCTCTGCCCAGTACAAATGTGGTTTTATTTCATTCATTTTGTTAGCAAACTCACTTTTCAGCACTCCGAATTCACCGGTTGCCGCTTGAATGATCATCTGCGCATCAATATATTCCTCATACGAAACGACATTTAATGCCTGAACGATTTTAATATGTGAAGGGTGAATGATCGTTTTCCCGGTTAAGCCATTGGCGATATCCATTAGAATTTCCCGAATGAACCCGTCGATATTTTCATTTAACAATTTTTTTCGCCATCGTAAGCCTTCCGTGCCATAACGGTCGCGAAATGGGGTTTGCCTAAGCTGTGGTTTAAGGATTCTATCTTTTGCTGAAAAATATTCCCACACAGGGCCTGAAATAACATAGGAACTTGCCTGGCGCCCGAAAACATTAATAATATCAGCAATACAATCTCGTAAAACAGCAATCTCGTAAACCGTTGTATCGGCGCTGCGGCGAATCCCATATAACCCGGAAAAATCTGTTGCACCTATTCGAATATTAAGTACATTTTCTTTATAGCAGTCGATAAGCTGTTTAATTTTTAATAATTCTTCCATTCTCGTTTCTTTTTGGATCACTTTAACTGATTCGAGAATCGGCATGGCATAAAAAGGATGGTGGTGCAAATGAATATGACGAACTTCGTTCAAAATTTCCGCACCATTTTCGGGATTAAATTTAGGCAGCACAACCCCTGTTAACAACTGTGATGCATCACCCAACTGTTCCATCACCCGCTTGAACTGCTCAAGGCTGCGAATGCGGACAAACATTAAGGGCAAATCCTTTACGGTTAAAAATCCCTTTTCCAATTCACCATTTAATTTCAGCAGTTCTCCAATTAACAGCAGTTCGGCAGCAATAACTTGATTATCACCGACGGCATCTTCCAGATCTAAAACTAAGGAGGTTAACCCCTCATGCTTATTGGAGAGAATATCCTGATGAATATTGGGGCGTGTTGCTGGCATATAAAGTGTTGCTCCCAAACCGTAAGCCAGGATATCCCTGCTTGAAAATTTATTAAACTCCTGGGGTTGTTGATAGAAGAACTGCTCAAGTTCATCCTGATAAAAATAGGTAAAAAACCTCATATGTTTCCTACTCCTCATGTACGCTAAAAAATAAGGGAGACAACTCGCGGCAGCTCCCTTTTCATGTTGCTGTTAACTTTCTTTCGCCTTCTTCTTTTTCTTGTTCATAAAATGAACAATGAAAGTAGCACCAAAGGTTACGATCAGGATTGTGAAAAATGTTACATGGGTTAATTCAATATCGAAGACACTAAGCAGCATCTTAATGGCAATCAGCATGATTAAAATATAGGCCGTTGTTTCAAGCTCTGGAACGCGGTCAATTAAGGTTAAGAATAAACCGGCTACGCCTCGCATCATCAACACACCTAGCATACCTCCGATTAACAGGACCCAGACCTCATTGCTTACACCAAACGCCGCCAGCACACTGTCGACTGAAAAAGCTATATCCATCAGTTCAACAGAAGCAACTGTTCCCCAAAAAACACCGAAAGTACGAATCAATATACCATTCTTGTTGATTCCCTCAGCTTCTTCCCCTTCTTCAGCTTCGTCTTTATGTTTATCGATAAAATATTTAATGGATAACCAAGCAAGGTATCCAGCCCCGATAACTTTGACCCACCATAGCTTAATCAGATATACGCCAATCCCAATCGCAACAAAGCGGAAGGTATAAGCGCCAATTAAGCCATAGAAAAGGGCCTTTTTCCGTTTATCATGCGGTAAATGCTTTACCATTACTGCTAAAACGAGAGCATTATCGGCAGAAAGGAGGCCTTCAAGAATAACCAGTGAACCAATGAGCCCCCATGCAACCGGATCGGTCAAAACCTCTCCCCACATATGCCAATCAAAAAATTGCGCATATGTGTCGAGAATTCCTTGTAAAACTGACATTTAAGTTTGTTCCCCCTAGATAGACTGATTTGTCAAAAAGACCCAGCTTCCTGCCGGGTCTTAAAATCATGAACTGATTAGCCGACTTGTAACCCAAAGTCTGTCGCCAATGCTGCCAAGCCGCCTTGGTAGCCGCTTCCGATTGCACTGAATTTCCACTCGCCATTATGACGGTATAATTCTCCAACTACAATGGCTGTTTCGATCGAGAAATCTTCGCCTAAGTCATAACGAATCAATTCTTCACCTGTTTCTTCGTTAAAAATTCGGGCGTATGAGTTCGACACCTGTCCAAAATTTTGATTGCGGCTGGCTGCTTCATGAATTGTTATCGTGAAAGCAATCCGCTGAATGTTGGCCGGAATTTCCGTTAAATTAATTTTTACTTGTTCGTCATCGCCATCTCCTTCGCCTGTTCGGTTGTCCCCGGTATGTACGACTGCACCATTGGCCCCTTGTGGATTGTTATAAAAGACAAAATCAGTTTCAGTTGTCACTTTACCGTTTTCGCCTAATAGAAAAACAGAAGAATCCAGGTCAAAATCATGACCGCCGTCATACTTATTTGTATCCCAGCCAAGGCCAACTACCACTTTGGTTAACCCTGGATTTGTTTTTGTTAGATCAACTTTTTGTCCTTTTGATAAACTTACTGCCATTTTTATCATTCCTCCATTTTAGTTGATAGTCTATTTACGAGTCTTTTAATAAAAAGTTTCACTTAAAAATAACTTTTTCTTTCTTTCGTTAAAAGAAAGTTTAACTCATCCATTTTGGAGGAGTATTTTTGTCCCAATAGATAGAACCGAGATCATGATGGCCTTGATATTCGTCGTGATACGTATGGTAGTGAAAGTTAAACCAGTATCCCGCTTGCGGCGGATGTTCCCTTCTCACATGGAATCGAAGAATATCTTTCCCTGTTTCAGCGTTTTTTATATTAAATATTTTTTCGGAAAGTCCCTTTCCCGGCTTTTCTGTAATCGTCAAATTTTTTAAGTCTTCTTCGGGAAATTGTGCCGCCGTTTCTTCAAGTGCTGATTCAATATTAGGTAAGATAATTTCCCGGAATTCATTTTCAATCACCGGTTTTATTCTCGTTCCAAATTTTTGATAGGATTGTAACTCAGCTTGTTTTAATAGTTCTTGCAGGAATGTTTCTTTTGCAGACTCAGACTCTTCTAAAAGACCGGTTGCTTTGACAAAATTATTCTCTACCGACTGAGCTTCAAATGCATCACGATCGCCATGATTTTCGGCATTCACCGTATTCATCAGCTGTGAAGGTGTGACTAAGCCGAAAGTTAAGATAGAAATGATGATAAAAAGTGATTTTCGGAGCCATTTATTCACGACAGTTCACCCATTTTCTCTATTAAGTCAAAAAAACTTACCGATAAGGTCATTATACTTCTTTTTTCGAAAAAATGGAAAATGCAGTTTGATATATTTATTAAAAATTTAAATTTTTGGAAACGTCCAGATAATATTGATATTTATTTCATAAATTAAACTGAGGGACGCCGTGAGTTCGTCCCCCATAAGTTAACAATGTTCTTCTAACGCCCCGAGCACATTTTGCATTACTGTTTCCATCTCCATCCCTTCAATATCATGCCGTGGAATAAAATGAACTACTTGTTTCCCTTTCAGTAATGCCATTGAAGGAGAGGAAGGCTCATAGCCTTCAAAATATTCACGCATCTTCGCTGTTGCTTCCTTATCCTGACCGGCAAACACCGTAACAAGATGGGTCGGTTTTTTCTTACTGTTTACTATAGCCTGAACTACTGCAGGGCGAGCTAATCCAGCGGCACAACCACACACAGAATTTACCACGACTAGAGTTGTTCCATCTGCATTTTCCATAAATTTTTCGACGTCCTCTGCCGTCGTTAATTCTTCAAAGCCGGCATTTGTCAGCTCTTCACGCATCGGCGAAATAATTTGTTTCATATATTCTTCATAGGCATTTGACATTAATACTTCACTCCATTCTTGTTTTTAAGAAAATCAACTTAAAGCAATTATGCTTCTGTCTTTCGTGCTTCGGTCATTTGCTTCCAAACGGAGCCCTTGGCGGCTTGGCCGCCTTCTATTCTTTCGATAGCCATTTTAATTTGCATTCTGACTTCAAATTCGGGATCATTTTCGGCAGCTTTTAATGCCGGAAGTGCTCGTTTATCTCCCACTTCATATAGAAACATCGCTGCCCGCCAGCGCACTATTTTACTGGAATCCTGCAATGCTTCCATCATTGCCGGAACAGCTTCAATAAATCCTAAATCGGACAGACAATCTCCAGCTGTACGGCGGACTGTAACGGTCCGATCCTTGAGGGCGCGATACAAGAGAGGCAGTACAGCTTGATCTTCAATCATCCCCAAGTAAACGGTGGCCAGCCGGCGTATCGAAGGTTTTTCATCCGCTAAAGCCTTTTCAAGAACAGGCAAATCGGCCAGTTCCGGATCATCCATTTGCTCCAGCAGCTGGTAGCGAACCCGCCAATCAGGATGGTTTAAGTCTTGGACCGTTAGTCGTTTGCGGCTGCGTTTAGGTTTTTGTTCTTTAGTGCCGTCTTTTGACTGTGCTTTTTTTACAAGTTCCTTTAATCTTTCAAGTGGATAGGCGGCAACGAGTTCCTCAACAACCTCTTGCCCAACCTGATCGATGTCACCGTATCTCACTCCTATATTTTTCCATTTGCGCAGCAATATATAATTATCCTCAGGCAGTTGGGCCTTCTCTCTTTCTTTTAAAAAGTATTCCGGCATGCCGAACCGCTTTTCCTGTGTACCATCCGTTAGTTTGACTTGCAGCGGAATTCCTTTAAACATTTGAACTTCCACTTTTATTTCCCCAAAGTGATCGGTAACAAGGTTCTGGCTTTCCTCTGCTTGAGTTAACTTTTCACCAAACGCCTGACGAACTTTTGGCAAAATTTGCTGCCAATCATATTTTGCATTTCGCTCAATTGCCAGGAAGTCGGCAACATGGTAAACTCCCTTAACACCCTCTATAGACAGGATAGCTTGGATAACTGGAGGAGCATCCGCAGCCGTTTCTTTTTTATAGTTATGGCTTCTACCCATCGGCAGCTCATGATCAAGAATAATTTTCATCGTATTTGGACTTGGCGTTGGTTCTATAGACTTAATTCTCAACACAATCACCTTATTCTCATGTATTCATTAACAAGTTTAACATATTGAATATCATTAATTCATGTAAGATGCCTGATTTAAATGAAAAAGCACGTCTTTCATGACGTGTATATTCATTCATTTTCGGCAAGCTCCGCCAAATAGGTCCAGCGATCAATTAACTGGTCCAGCCTTTCGCTTATTTCTGCCTCCTGCTTCATTAACTCCTGTAAACTTGCAAAATCACTGCCGGATGCCGCCATTGCCGCTGTGATCTCTTCCAGCTGCTCTTCTGTCCGGGCAATGACTCCATCAATCTCTTCCCATTCTTTCTTCTCCCTATAGGTCATTTTCTTCTTCTTTTTTTCTTTTTCCGGACCCTTAGGAATTGGCGCAGCTGTTACAGCTGCTTTATTCGCCTCAATAGCGATTACTTTTTCAAGGTATTCACTATAATTCCCATAGAAAGACTCTATTTGCCCTTCACCTCTTAAAATAAGCAACTGTTCGGCAACTTTATCTAGGAAGTAGCGATCATGAGAAACTGTTATTACGACTCCGGAAAACTCCTCGAGATAATCCTCAAGCACTGTCAATGTCTCGGTATCCAAGTCATTCGTAGGCTCATCCAGCAGCAAGACATTAGGGGCTGTCATTAAAATTTTCAATAAATACAAACGGCGCTTTTCCCCGCCTGAGAGCTTCCGGATTGGAGTACCATGGGTGGAAGGCGGAAATAAAAAACGTTCCAGCATTTGGGCGGCAGAAATCGTCTTCCCATCCGATGTTTCCACAACTTGGGCTGTTTCTTTCATATATTCAATCATCCGCTTATTCTCATCCATATCTTCGCCTTCTTGGGTATAATAAGCGATTTTCACGGTTTGGCCCATATTATACTCACCCTCGTCGAGCGAAACTCGTTTAGCAAGGATATTTAAAAAAGTTGATTTTCCGGTCCCGTTGTTCCCAATGATGCCAATTCGATCCCCGGGTTTAACCAGTAAATCAAAATGATGTAGAATGGTTTTGGCACCATACCGCTTCGTTGCATCCTTTAATTCAAAAACCTGTTTACCTAAGCGGCTCCCTGATAAGGCAATATCAAGCTTGTCCGTTCCGGGTTTTCCAGTCGCGAGCTTTTCATCAAGTTCATTGAAGCGTTGAATTCTTGCCTTTTGCTTTGTCGACCTCGCCTGAGCACCGCGGCGAATCCATTCCAGTTCCCGTCTGTAGAGGTTCTCTTGTTTTTCATAGGTTGCCACCGCGTTTTCTTCGCGAACAGCCTTAGCCTCCAAAAAGGCAGCGTAATTGCCCTTATAGCTATAGAGCTGCCCCTTGTCCAATTCAAAAATACGATTGGTTACCCTATCAAGGAAATAACGGTCATGGGTAACAAGTAAAATCGAGCCCTTATATCTGCTTAAATATTCCTCCAGCCACTTGACCGATTCAAAATCAAGATGGTTGGTAGGCTCATCCAAAATGAGCAGATCCGGTTCAGCAATGAGGACCTGTGCCAAAGCAACCCGTTTTTTTTGCCCGCCGGAAAGAGTACCGACATGCTGGCGAAAATCCGTAATCCCCAATTTTGTTAAAATCGATTGGGCATTTGTGCTTGTCTCCCAGCCATTTAGAGTATCCATTTGTTTCTGCAAGTTAAATAATTTTTCCTGAGTCTCAACGTCATTCGGTGAGCTGGCCAGTCGCACCAAGGTATTTTCATATTCTCGTACTAGCTTAAGGATAGGAGCCTCACCAAGGAAGACTTGCTCAAGAATCGTGCGGTCGACAGCAAACTCCGGCTGCTGCTGAAGGTAGGCGATTGAATAGTCTTTTCCCATTATTATTTTTCCGGAATCAGGCTGGTCCAAACCGGCTACAATCTTTAATAGCGAAGACTTTCCCGTTCCGTTGACACCAATTAAACCTACACGTTCTTTTTCCGCAATTGTAAAGGAAATTTCCTGAAAAAGCTGCTTTTCTCCGTATGTTTTGCTAACGTTTTCGACAGTGAGCATCTTCATTATCTTATCCCATTCCATTCTTGAAAAAATTGATCTAAAAAGCGCTCCATCATTTTTTGGCGGCTTTCAGCCATTGTTCGAGCTGTTTCAGTATTTAATAAATCTTTCAATTTCAACAGTTTTTCATAGAAATGATGAATACTTGTTGATTTCCCTTTCCGGTATTCCTCCAGGCTCATTTCTTGTCTAACCTGAAGTTCTGGATTATAGATTGGTTGTCCTTTTTTGCCTCCATAAGCAAAAGCCCTGGCAATTCCAATTGCACCGATTGCGTCCAAACGGTCCGCATCTTGGACAATTTTTGCTTCGGCAGAGGTAAGTTCACTGCCATGCCCGCCCTTAAAGGAAATGGTGCCGATAATTTCTTTAATATGTTGTTTCGTTTGTTCATTTATTGATAACGTCTGCAAGAAGCTATCAAGCTTTTGTTCTCCTTTTTCAACAGTTTCATTCAGTTTTTCGTCAGCTATATCATGAAGAAGTGCCGCCATTTCAATGATAAATGGGTCGCCAGATTGTTCCTCGTGTGTAATATATAATGCATTTCGCCGAACTCTGTCTACATGATACCAATCATGACCTGTCGCATCTTCAGCTAATTCTTGGCGGACAAAGCTCTCTGTTTGCTCGATCATTTCCCTGTTCACCTTTTACACCTGCTTTCATCCTCATATCTTAAATGGTAAATACCTGTAACTCCTTTAGAGTCTTAACGATAAAATCAAGCATCTCGATTAAATCATCCATTTGTTCTTCCCTGATTAGCCGGGCAAAATCAATGGTCACAATATGTTTTACCTTTTGCGGTTCCTCGAAAGGCTTATACTGAATTGTTTGTGTAATTTTTCTTGTTTCTCCCCATATACCGGAAAACAACTTTTGAATGGCTTGATAGTTATCAGCAACGTGATGATGTATTAAAAAGAATTCCAGTTTAACCAAACAGCCTGCCAATTTTTCTGACATGGAGCTGGAAAGCAGCTCAGCTGCCAAATTATCAAGCGTTGCAACCAATTCTATCTGTGCAGAAAGATGATGATCTATATCTTCGGGAAGGGTAAAACGAACCGAAAACTCTCGAGACAATTTTGCAGAGTTAATTATATCATTTCGGTCGGTAATTATGATTTCTCCATTTAGATCCCGATCATATATTGCCCCTTCAATCACTACCTTCATGTTATCAAAGGCTGTTGGATCAAACATATCACTTTTCTACTCCTTCGTTTTCTTTATTTAGAACTGCTTTGTCCTTTTAGGAAATAAGGCATTCATTCGAACAAGTAAATAGAGTAAATTATCATCTTTCCTGAAATATCAATAATGTTTATAATAATAATATTGAATATTTATATTATTCATTCACATTGACCTATTAAACTTATTTAGGTGAATGAACGAAAAATGAAAGGAGTCGGTCCATTTGCCTATTAACATTCCAAAATTGCTGCCGGCACGGGCAATTTTAGAACAGGAAAATATTTTTATCATGGATGACGAACGAGCCACCAGCCAAGACATCAGACCATTAAACATCTTAATCTTAAACTTGATGCCTGAAAAAGAAAAGGCGGAGACTCAGCTACTAAGATTGCTGGGAAATTCACCATTACAAGTGAATGTGAACTTTCTAAAAACCAGCTCATATGAGTCGACACATACGAGTAAACAGCATCTTGAACAATTTTACACTACTTTTGCAGAAGTGAAAAATCACAAGTATGATGGGATGATTATAACGGGAGCCCCCGTTGAATTATTGGAATTTGAACAAGTGAAATATTGGTCGGAATTGACTGAAATCATGGAATGGACGAAGGAAAACGTTACTTCAACGTTACATATTTGCTGGGGTGCCCAGGCAGCTCTTTATTTCCATTATGATATCGGAAAATTTGAGTTAAGCCGAAAATGCTCAGGAATCTATCCACATCGTGTTTTTGAAGCGAACGATTTATTACTGCGGGGATTTGATGACCAGTTTTTCGCTCCTCATTCCCGATATACAGATGTTTCAATCGAGGCAATTAAAAATCATCCTAAGTTAACACTGTTAGCTGCCTCAGATGAAGCGGGCGCCCTTTTAATTTCCTCAAAAGACCGCAAACATGTCATGATTACCGGTCATTTGGAATATGAATCCGATACTTTGGCACAGGAATATCAAAGAGATATTGAAAAAGGTCTCGAGATTCATGTGCCGGAAAACTACTTTCCCAATAATGATCCCAATCAGCCGCCGATTAATCGCTGGCGTTCTCACGGACATTTATTCTTTTCAAATTGGCTAAACTATTATGTCTACCAGGAAACACCTTTTATTTGGAGGTAAACAAGCATCGGAAAAATTTTTCCGATGCTTTTCTTTTGCAAGTGGATTAAAAAATAGAAAAGATGAAAAGCTAGAAGGGAAAGGTGGAATATTTGGTGGAAACAATTACAGCACTGCATCGGAATTATTATGGCAAGATTATTAGTTTTATTACCTCTGAAGGCCGGGTCATTTCTTATCAAAAAGCGATAATGGAAGCGGAAAAAGGTTTACTTGCCGGTGTTCATGTTGAGATGGGACCGGAGGGTAATCCGTGTTTACTGCCCGAGCATGAGCAAGATTTTGATCATTATCCCAACCTATTTTAAAAGCACCTGGCGATTCTGCCAAGTGCTCATTCCTACCCATTTTCATTGTGTTTCTGAATTTCTTTTAAGGCATCAATCCGCTTTTCATCTTCTTCAAAAAATTGCACCAGATCACCAATCCGATCAATGGAATCCCAGCTTAAATGATGCTCAATTCCTTCGACATCATTATAAATATTTTCATCCTTGACACCGATAATTTTCAAAAATTGTTCCAGTAATTCATGGCGGAACACTAACCGTTTGCCAATCTTTTTTCCCTTTGCAGTTAAAACAAGTCCTCGATATTTTTCATAAACTAAATATTCATCTTTATCAAGCTTTTGCACCATTTTCGTTACTGAGGAGGGATGAACAGATAGCGCTTCAGCAATATCAGAGACACGAGCATATCCTTTTTCTTCAATTAACATATAAATTTGCTCTATATAATCTTCCATACTTGGTGTGGGCATCCCGAAGTCCTCCATTACTCATCATCATTAAAAGTTTACTATAGAACCATAAGAGTGACAAGGCTCTTTATCACACTAATATTGGTCTAAAGGTCATTTTTTTATTGTCCCGCTTTCAAATAAGAACTTCAGGTTATAGCCGATTTCATCGAAAAAAACCCTGGCATTAAAGTCTTTACCGTTATTTGTAAATCCTTGTTAATTTTCACCCTTAACCTTTTGCTTTTCAGGAAACTCCATCTTCCAACTAAAATATTCGTTATCAGAATTTTTTTCATAACGTAAATAAGCATCAAACTTATTCCCTTTTTTACTAGTTAGTCCTTTAACCAAAACGACTCCATTTTTTAAAAGGCTTTTTACCATTGTTTTTGTTGGTTTCTTTTTCATCGATGCTAAATATTTATCATTTTTCCAAATGACAAATTTACAGCCATTTTTCCAGTTGCTACATCCATAACCTTTTTGTCCCTCAATAATTCCATGCCCACAAAGAGGACATTTGCCAAGAACCTCAATGGTTTTCTTTTCGTTTGATACTTCATTAATAATGATGTCTTTTTCATTTTTAATTGTTTTAACAGCACCTGTTGTAAAATCAAAAATTAAGTTCAAGAAACTTTCCTTTTTAAACTTTTGCTTTTCAATATCAGACAATGTTTTTTCCAATCTACCAGTGAATTCTAAATCAAATAATTCCTTTACTGGAAATGTGTCAACTAACTTTCTGCCCAGTTCCGTACAAATTAAATCTTTATTTTGAGTAGCAATATAGCCAACGTCTTTTAGCTTCTTTATTGTTTCAGCCCTTGTAGCTGGTGTACCTATACTATAACCACTTAAAATAGCAGCCATCATTTCTTCACTATCATCATCCTCTTTGTCTTTACCCTTGCCGCATGTTTCCATTACTCTTAATAATGTTTTTTCTGTATGGTGCTTTGGTGGTTTTGTCACATGAGAAGTCAATTTGTGGTCTTCAATACTTACGACCTCATTTATATTCACTAAAGGTAGAATAGTATCCTTCGATTCGATTTTCTCAACCTTTTTCCATCCTTCAACTAGCTGTACTTTCCCTTTTGATGTAAACAGACCTTTTATTTCATTATTATTAACTTTGGTGATAATTTTAGTTTCTTCATGTTCAGCAATCGGCATAAACTGCATTATAAAGCGATTTTTAATAGCATTATAAACAATTTCTTCATCCCCCGATAACGATTTCGGAAGTAAATACGTTGGAGTAATCGCACTGTGACTTTCTACCTTAGAATTATCAAAAACACGTTTCTTTTTCGCAAATGTAATTTCATTTTCATATGGCAGTCCTTTTTTTAGATTACCCAGTACCTTAGCCGCCTTATCTACTAAACTTTCTTCCAATACTACACTGGCCGTACGTGGATACGTAATATATTTCTTTTCATAAAGAGATTGAGCCACTTTCAAGACTTTATCAGAAGTCCAACCTTTATATTTATTTGTTATAAAACCTTGTAAGTTTGAAAGGTTAAATAAATATGGGGGATATTCTTTTTTAAGTTCAACTTTTTTGTCTAAGATTGTGGCTGATCGATGACTTAGAGCTTGTTGTATTAATTCCAAAGTTTCCTTATTCTTAAATTTATCCTCTCCATCTTCCATATATGTCCCTTCGTACTCTTTACCATCTTTTGTTTTAAATGTAGCCGCTAATTTAAAATAATCTTCAGGTACAAAGTTTTCGATTTCTTTATCTCGATCATAAATAATTTTTAGCGTTGGCAGTAGCACTCTTCCAATGTTCAGTGCCTTTCCAGAACCCTTCTGATACTTCAAGGTTGCCACAGAAGTTAAATTAATGCCAATTACCCAATCAGCCCACTGACGGCTAATACCAGCGTCTAGGAGAGGCCTCATTTCCGTATTTGGCTTTAAGTTTTGGAGTCCTTTTAACACTTCATCCGGAGTCCATTCGTTCAATAATAAGCGATAAACTTGTTTTTTTGTCTTGAGATTATAAATAATCGTATCGCCAATGACTTGTCCTTCACGATCATAATCACAAGCCTGTATCACTGAATCTACATCATTTCGTTTGATTAAGCTGTATATAATTTTCAACTGCTTTTTAGCACCAAGATCTTCTTTTTCTTTATTACGAGGATCACTTTTTACTTTATAGCGAAAATGGGAAGGGATAAATGGGAAGTTTTCCATTCTCCACCTTGCCTTTCCCACATCGTAATCCTTCACATTGTAAAGTTGTAATAAATGTCCAAAAGCCCAAGTAACAATATAGTCTTTACCTTCAAAGTATCCATCTTTTCTATTCTTTATATTTAACGCATCCGCAATATTTTTTGCGACGGATGGTTTCTCTGAAATAATTACACTAACCATTTTATACCTCCATTCCCTCATTTTTTAGGGTGGTATCAAAGGTTTTAGTAAAACGGACGGTCTAAGCTATATAATCGCCGATACCGTTCTTCGCTCTCTAACAGCTGTTTATGACTGCCTTCCATGACAAATTTCCCTTGATCGAGAAAGAGAACACGATCTACTTGTTCAACACCAATTAAATGGTGCGTCACCCAAATAATCGTTTTATCCTTTAGTGTCGTAAAAATAGTAGATAACAGTTTAGATTCGGTAATTGGATCAAGACCGACTGTCGGTTCATCCAATATAACAATCGGTGTATTTTGCAATAAAATTCTGGCAAGTGCAATCCGCTGACGCTCTCCTCCCGAAAAACGCTGCCCTGTTTCCTCCATGATGGTATCATAACCGAGCGGAAGCTGCTTAATCATCTCATCTAACTGTACCATCTTGGCAACACGAATGACATCATCATCACTTGCCGCTGGATTTCCCAGACGGATATTATTCAAAACCGATGTATTAAATAAATAGGATTTTTGGTTTAAAACACTAATATATTTAGTGATTGATCCGCTTAAATTGGTTAGATTCCGACCATTTATTTTAACTTCGCCACTAGTTGGATGAATGGCGCCATGCAGCAAGTGTAACAAGGTTGACTTTCCTGTGCCGCTTCTGCCGATAATAGCAATTTTCTCTCCTTGGGAAACGGTTAGATTCACTTCATTCAGGACCGGGAGATCTGGGGAGTAACCGAATGTCAGCTTATTGATCTCGATCAGTTTATCACAGTTTGAGAATAACTCCACGTCATCAGCAGTGTGATTTTCTTCGGTTATTAATAAGGCTTTACTTTCTATTGTATCCAGCCGCTTTAGGGAATCTTGGTAGGTGGTAATATCACTAACGACACCTGCAATCGGCAAAAAGGATTCCATTAAGGAGAGAGCAGCAAGTCCAAAGGCAGCAATGAATGGCGGAGTAAGCAGCTCTTTAAGTGTAAAATCATTAGCCCAGTAGATTACTCCGATAACAATGAAACCCAGTACAAGCTGATTGGCGACATCACGCCAATTTATAAAGGATTGTTTTTTTTCTTCTATTTGGAATATCTGATGTTCTTGTTTTTTCACTTTTTCAATTAATTGTGAAGAGTGACCGCTAAGGATCCAGTCGCTAATACCGAAAATGCCATCGGTAAATTTATAATAGAGTTCATTTCTGTTCTTCTTTAAATGTTCATTTTTGGCTTTTGTATAGATCAATGAAAAGAGCGGACCGACAAATAACAATAAGCCAATCATGATTGCAAGAAAGATTGCAAATGGTATAGAAAACAAATCAGAACAAACAACGATGATCGCATAAATAATTAAGGAAACAAACGCAGGAATGAAGGTCTTTAAATAGAAATCTTGGATATGTTCAATATCATTAGCAAGTACCCCGAGAATGTCTCCGGTGCGAAAGCGTGAGCGTACAAAAAAAGCTTGAGGCTCGATCACTTTGTACAACTTCACACGCATCTCTGAAAGGATTTTTAACACTAACGAGTGCCCTGATAACCTTTCAACATAGCTTAATACCGCCCGGCCAATACCAAAAGCGCGGACACCAACAATCGGAACATACACCATCAAGATGGATTCAGGCCGTGCTGCCGATTTAGAGATTAAATACCCCGACGTAAACATAAGGGCACCACCAAAGAGAATGGTCAATAGGCCAAGAAAGATTGAGAGGACAAAGAAAGTTCGGTATTGCCGTATATAAGGCCGAATCCAGTTCTCCTTACCCATGTTGACCATCTCCTTTCTGCGCTTCTACGAGTTGATAATAATAGGATTTGTTTGCGATTAACTGTTCGTGTGATCCAATTTCGACAATACGGCCTTGATCTAACACAATAATTTGATCCATATCCAACATCCAATGCAGACGATGAGTGGCAAAGAAAACCAGCTTGCCGCTAAATAGTTTTAACATCGTTTCCTTTAATTCTGCTTCCGTTTCAATATCTAAATGGGCAGTAGGTTCGTCAAGCATAATAATCGAGCGGTTCCCCAAGAAAGCCCGGGCTAATGCGATTCGTTGTTCCTGCCCCCCGCTTAAGCTGCGGCCGCCGTCCCCAATCACGGTTTCCAGCCCTTGGGGCAGTGATTGGATTACCTCCTCAAGTCCAGCTTTCTTGGCAGCTCTAAGCACGTCGTCATCTGCAGCCTCCGGTTGGTAAAAGCGGATATTGTTTAAAACCGTGTCATTAAAAATATATGGATGCTGCGGTATATACGTAACTTGCTGCTGCCAAACGTCATTGGATAGTGTAGAACTCTTTTCTCCATTTATCCAAAACTCTCCTGATGAAGGTTCAAGAAAGCCGCTTAACAGATCAATTAAGGTGGATTTTCCCGCACCACTTGCCCCAATGATGCCAATTTTTTGGGGGCCTGAAACGGTAAGTTCAATATCTTGAAGACCACCTTGTTGATGATCAGGAAACTGTAAATTTACATGTTTAATAGCTAAACTGCTTGATGTATTCCAAACTGGTAAAATCTTATGATCGTGATGTTCTGATTCTTGGGCAATAATTTCTGCTATCTTTTTACCGGCATTTTTGCCATCGAGAGTAGCATGATAATCAGCCCCCAGTTCCCTAATCGGAAGGAAGAATTCCGGTGCCAAAATAAGAATCGTTAAAGCCGGGTGCAGCTGGACCGTACCATTTATTAATCCCAAGCCTAAGAAAACGGCCACGGTAGCAACCGAAAGCAGAGTAAAAAAGTCAAGCGCAAAAGACGATAAAAAGGCAATTCTCAGAGTTTTGATCGTGGCCCGTCGATAGGCTTCACTGACACTATTAATCTTATGAACATGTTCTTTACTCAATCCGAGGTATTTGAGGGTTTCTAATCCCCTAAGCGAGTCGATGAAATGATTCGAAAGCAGATGAAATGACTGAAATTGCCGGTCTGCCTTACTTTTTGCTGCAAGTCCAAGGAGTATAAGAAACGTCACCAGAATTGGTAAAGTTACTACTAATATTACCGCTGACTGAACGCTAACCTTAAAAATAAACAAAACAATGACCATAGGAATAATGGCCATATTCATCATTTTTATTAAATAAATTTCCAAATAGTGACGAAACTTTAAAATTCCTTCCATTACTAATGTAACTGTCATTCCCGACCCTCTTTTCGGATGAAACGAGGACCTAAAGAAATTAGTTTTTGCAATAGTGCATCACGAAAGCATTCACTTGTATGTGCAGCAAAATGAAAGCTAATATTTTTTTTCCACACAGATAGCAGCTGGCGAAGGACAAGTGCTATAAGGAAAATGATTAATTTAACGACCACAGTACGAAACAAATCTCCTCTATAAAGAGAGGAGATTGCATTCGCTAAATAATAGGCCTGTACAATGATCATTCCACATTGCAATATCGTTAAAACCGCTAATTTAATTAAAACTGGTGTAACTCCTTTATAGGTGAATATCGCTTTGTCCATTAGTAGGTTAAATGCTCCTTATCTGTTACCCGTTTACGGAAAATATAGTAACTCCAGACTGTATAACCTAACACAAATGGAAGGATCGTAACCGCAACAATTGTCATGATTTTGAGAGAATAAGCTCCACTGGATGCATTGTAGACTGTCAAATCAAAGGCTTTATTGATCGAGCTGATCATGACCCGCGGGAACAGCCCGACAAATATCGCCGAAACAGTAAATGCCAAACCTAGACCAGACATTGTAAATGCTAACCCTTCCCGCTTTTTCGAGACAAAATAGTAGGCTAAGGCATATGCCAAGACAATTAACACCACTAACGCCAGCTCCGGAACAAGATGGACGGTGAATATATCAGTCATGATCCAGGACAGGACAACAAAAATGGCCAATGCTCCCAGTGCAGCCAAGGCAACCTTTTTGGCAAGGCTGGCCGAGCGGCTTCTAATCTCGCCATCCGTTTTCAACGTCAAGAAGTGAAGGCCGTGCAAGAAGCATAATATTGTTACGGTTACACCGCCCCATAGGGAATAAACGTTGATAAAATCGGTAAATCCGGGCTGCATATTCATATCTTTTTGAATTGGCATGCCTTTGAGCATGCTGGTAAATAAGACACCAAGTAAAAATGGCGGCAGAAGACTGCTGATAAATATGACCCAATCCCAAATATTTGTCCAACGTTCATTCTTGATTTTTCGCCGGAACTCGAATGAGACTCCGCGCGCGATTAAACAAAGCAAAGCCGCAAACAGAGGCAAATAGTAGCCGCTGAACATCGTGGCATACCAGTGTGGGAAAGCCGCAAAAATAGCTCCGCCGCCTGTTAACAGCCACACCTCATTCGCATCCCAGAACGGCCCGATGGTATTGACCATAACTGAACGTTCTGTTTGATTTTTAGCTACAAAACGGGTTGACATGCCTACCCCAAAATCAAACCCTTCCAGGAAGAAGAAACCAATAAATACCACTGCGATTAAGACAAACCATAACTCGCTTAACTCCATCTTAAGCACCTACCTTAAATGGATCTGTTGAAAGTTTATCATCTATACCCTGTACTTCTTCCGGACCCTTTTTGATTTCCCTGATTATTAAATACACCATTACACCAAGAAGAATGGTAAATACCACTAGATATATAATGGTTGAAAATAGCACCATCCCAGCAGGGACATTTGGCGAAACAGCATCGGCGGTGGTCATTAAACCGAATACAGACCATGGCTGCCGTCCAATTTCTGTCATCAGCCAGCCAAAGGTATTGGCCAAATATGGGAACGCTATTGCCGGCACCAAAAACTTCAAAAATGTAGAACTTGCAACAAGCCGGTCCCTTTTCCAGAGGATTAAACCAATGATTGATAAAAGAATCATCGCTGCTCCAAAACCGACCATCAGTCTAAAGCTCCAATAGGTGGTCTTTACCGGAGGGATATAATTTGTTCCCTCACCTACGATTGAGTCATACTTTTCAGTATATTCCTTTTGCAGTGTTTCCATCCCTTTAAGTGAACCTTCAAATTTCGAATAGGATAAAAAGCTTAAGGCGTATGGAATATTTAGTTCAAATTTATTTTCCTGTTTCTTAGTATCAATTAAAGCAAAAAGAGACCATGGCGCAGGATCAGCAGTATCTTTCCAAATCCCTTCTGCTGCAGCCATTTTCATCGGCTGTGTTTTGACAAGATACTGGGCTTGTGTGTGACCCGTAAGAGCAACACCAATACTGCCGATTAGGCCAATAATTATAGCCAATTTCATGGACTTTTTGTAAAAAGCAATATGACGTTTTTTCAATAAATTATAGCCGCAAATTCCGGCAACAAAGAAGGCCGCAGTACATAAGGCACCCGTAAAGACATGTGGAAATTCGACAAGTAATTGGCCATTCGTAATTAAGGCCAAAAAGTCATTCATTTCCGCACGGCCGTTTTTCATTGCAAATCCAACCGGAACCTGCATAAATGAGTTGGCTGTCAAGATCCAAATTGCCGATAAAGTAGTACCAAGGGAAACCAGCCAAATACAAGCCAGATGGACCTTTTTCGACAAACGGTCCCAGCCAAAAATCCACAATCCAATAAAAGTAGATTCCATGAAAAAGGCCAAAAGTGCTTCAATAGCCAACGGAGCACCGAAGACGTCCCCAACAAATCGGGAGTAATCTGACCAGTTCATGCCGAATTGAAACTCTTGAATAATTCCGGTAACTACACCAACGGCAAAATTAATTAAAAATAAATGCCCCCAAAACTTTGCCATTTTTTTGTAGAGTTCATTTTTTTTCACGACATACATGGTTTCCATAATTGCTACCATAAAGACAAGTCCAATGGAAAGCGGAACAAAGAAGAAATGGAAAATCGTTGTCGCGGCAAACTGAACCCTTGCCAAAAAAAGCGGATCCACTAATAACACTCCCTTTAGATTATTTGATTATTATGTTAATAAAATTATGCACCCACAAAAAAGCCGATTTGTTTTTAAATGTGATATTCCTCACATTTATCTTATCAAAGATAATCAAAGAAAGTGCTCTAGTTTTTGTCAAATTTGTTACAATATTAACATGATTCCTAGTTCAACCAAAACAGGGTGCCTCAATGGGCACCCTGTTGAACCTCTTGCACTTATTTTTTTAACTGACCGAATCTTGATTGTACCAATATTCTTCTGAAATAATATTTGATACGGTTAATATAAATGATGGGATTGTTTCTACAGTAAAGACAATAGCGCCGATCTTTTTTGTAAAAATGATAAAGGCATCTCCATGTGAATATTTCGACAGTTTCTCGCCTATGTGAAGGAGTGACATCAAAATCATTTGCCGTTCGTCAGCATCAATGGAAAGCTTTGGAGAAAATCTTAAAACCCATTCATCTTTTTCAATTGAAAAGCGATACATGGATCCCCACCTCAATATTTAGTCATAATCTAACATATGAGGGGCCTCAATTACTTTATGTTAAATGTTTTTGAATCCAGAAATCTCCTCAATAATATTTGTAAAAATCTTCAGCGTTCCTTGACTGGCCTTTTTTCTTATTGTATATTTAAAGCATCATGTACACAGATTTAACAATGAAACAAAGCGTTGGTAAACGTGACATGGTAATATTTTACTTTGGCACTATATAGGCGGTGCCGCGAAAGGCTTAGGAGGAAGAAGTACATGCAAAACGGTAAAGTTAAATGGTTTAACAATGAGAAAGGCTTTGGTTTTATCGAAGTCGAAGGCGGCGACGATGTATTCGTACATTTTAGCGCAATCCAAGGTGAAGGCTACAAATCATTAGAAGAAGGCCAAGAAGTTTCTTTTGAAATCGTCGAAGGAAACCGTGGACCTCAAGCTGCTAACGTTGTAAAACTATGATCCATTTATAGATTAGACAATTAAGGGTCGACAAATGATGTCGACCTTTTTCTATGTTGGCTTGTCATTAAATCAGTTTTTTTCCATATTCCTTTAAAGTTTCACCAACTGTACATTGTGAAATGCAAAAGCGATGGGCAAGTCTCCTGCCGCCTTCCTGTTTCAAATGCCGATGTAAAAAACAGCCCTCACAATATTGAGCCATGATCAATTCCACTTGTTGAAGAACTTCTTTCCTGACTGTTGGTTTCACTAATTTTCCTACCCCCGCTTATCAAAGTATCAACATTTTAGAGAAGACTTCTTTTCCCTCTAATGCCTGGGTTGCCAATTTATCCGCTTCTTTATTGTCCTTTCTGGGAATAACCTTGTAGACTGGTTTCAGATCCAATGCCTTGATTTTTTCCTCGATCCGGTCAAGCCATCGGTTCAGCACTTCTTCGTAGCACGGCCATTCACCTTCCAACTGCTTTAATAATCCCTGAGAATCACCCTTAAATTCACATGGCAAATGGCGAACGCCTAAATCTTCCAGTATATTTAAGGCATAGTAAAATGCTGCATATTCCGCCTCATTGTTTGTATCCATTTCCTCTATTAACTCATTAGCACGTATGCGATATTTCTTTTTCCCTTGTTTAAAATAAATGACCACGCCAATCCCGGCCTGATTGGATTCTCGATTAAATCCGCCATCAAAATAGACGGTAACTTCATGCGGATCCTCCTCAATTTCGACAACCAGCTTTTTCATTTCCTTTAATATCCACGATGTCCCTTTTTCATCATAAAAATACAATTCACTGGCCTTACCGCCAGCTTCTAATTCTTCTCCCATTTGAATGGCATTCATTCCTGAAATCCATTCCGAAGAGCAGTGAACTTTTTGATTATTTTTTAATTTATACTTCCATTCCAGTCTGAATTTCATTTTTTTCAGCCTTTCATAATTTACCGTTGTATTTTATTATAGAATATTTTCTATACACTTTGTTATCTTACCCAATTATGCAAATTATCTGCAAACTTATCATAATTATGATAAACTTTCCATATTGCATTAGAGAAAGGTCAACATTTATGGAGGTAAGAACATAAAATGAGGAAATCAATAATCGCCGATATTAGCTTACTTTTTGTAGCCCTTATTTGGGGAATGACTTTTGTATTAGTTCAAAAGGCAATCGACTTTTTACCACCAATTGCCTTTAACGGAATCCGCTTTTTAATGGCGGCTTTATTACTTGTTCTATTTCTTATGTTCTTTAACAGAGGACAATTAAAACAATTTGATTTCAAATTGGCAGCTGCCGGATTTTTCATTGGTTTTTGGTTGTTTCTCGGATATGTCAGCCAAACAATCGGGTTATTATATACCACTACCTCCAAGGCCGGGTTTATTACAGGTTTGAGCGTGGTATTAGTCCCCATCTTTTCTATGGCTGTTTTAAAACAATTTCCAAGCAGAAATGCCATTTTCGGAATAATGGTAGCAACACTCGGGTTATTCCTATTGACAATGACTGACGTTACAGCAATTAATATTGGCGATGGATTTGTCTTTATTTGTGCCATAAGCTTCGCACTACAAATTATCTTTACTGGAAAGTTTGCCCGCCAATATCCAACGATGCTGTTAACAGTTGTTCAGATTACAACCGTTGCCATTTTATGTATCGTTTCATCCTTTATTTTTGAAGATTGGAAACAGTCTCTCCGAGCCGATATTTTACTATCAAAGGAGGTCATCATCGCATTAATTGTCACAAGTGTATTCGCTACGGCGATTGCTTTTTTTATTCAAACAAAATTCCAAAAATATACATCCGCCACAAGAGTTGCCTTAATTTTTGCCATGGAGCCTGTCTTTGCGGCAATCACCGGATATTATTGGGCTGACGAAAGATTAACATCTAGCGCCATTATGGGCTGCAGCCTTATCTTTATAGGGATGATCTTGGCTGAATTGCCTGCCAAGAAAATTCCGCTGCTGCAAAAAAGTAAAAGTATTGGAGGGTAGCAAAAAGACGATCTAAAGGCTATGGTGTCAGGGCCCTCAATAAATTAGCGGTGCCTGACACCATTCGCGATAGCTTTGCTTTAGGCTGTTAAATGGCCAGCAATACATTCTCTTTAACAAACTTAAGAGCATCTTCTCTGCTATTGATGTTATTTGTGATAAACGTTTCCAGTAACGAAACATAGAAACTGCCATCGAAGCTTTTTTGGGCTTTAAGCGTCACTTCAATCGCTGTATTGATGATTTCATCGGAAGCATTGGTATAATGTTTTCCAAAGTAAATAAAGCCAATGGCATCTTCTTGTAATTGAAAGCCCTTTCCTTTTAAATAGTGCAAATAATCTTCCACTGTCCGCACTTTACTTACATCCCTCTCCATTCAATCTGCCAATCCCTTTAAAATCTTATCGTAATTTTTGCTGATTTTCTATCCTTTTTTGTACATTTATGGCCGATCATCCCTACTAATATTCCAAGCAGCGCACCGCCTAATACTTCTTCTGGCTGATGTCCCAGCGCTTCCTTTAACTTTTTTGGCCCATTCTGTTTAAATTTGACGCTCTCGTCTTTATGAATTTTCTCAATGAATTCATTAAGAGAATTAACTTGTAATGTTAATTCACCCGTCTGCCTTCGTACCCCTTGGGCGTCATACATGACAATCAACCCGTAAATAAGCGATAAGGCAAAATCAAAAGTCGGCATCCCTTGTTTTAAGGCAATGTATGTTGTTAACGTAGAAACCCCGGCAGAATGGGAGCTGGGCATGCCCCCGGTACTGAAAAATAGATCCGGCCGCCACTCCCTTTTTTTTATATAATGAAGCGGGATTTTTATTGCTTGAGCAAGCCCTATACTTAAAAGGGACAAATAAACCCCTTTGTTCATTCTGAATCACCTCTGCCCTTATTGTTGAGAAAGTTGAGTTTTATTATACGAAACGGAAATACTAATCAAGCGGGAGGTGACAATATGGGTAAGAAAAGCAAAAATCGCGGTGTCAAAGCACCAGGTGTGAATCCACAAGGTTACGGACAGGATGCAGAATTTTCCGAGGAACCGAAAAGCAAGCTGGAAAACAGAGCGAAAAAGTCTAATACCAAAATATAGCACAAACGACAAACTGGCTGTCTTCCTAGACAGCCAGAACTCACTTGTTAAGATATAATGGCTTCATCCATTGGCAGCAGCCGCTGCAAACCGCGGATTTCGAGCTCCATTAATTTATTTAAGACTTTTTCCCTTTCAATCCTCAGCCCCGCTTCTTCAATGGTGCAGCTGACAGGAACATCACATTTAATCTCGGCCAATCTTCTCGATAGGTAGAGCATGTCGATATTCTGTTCAATTTTGGTGCGATTTGATTTGGACAACCGATCGAGGTTGGCGACTATATTCTCAACATGATGAAACTCTTTTAACAATTTAAGTGCCGTTTTCTCGCCAATCCCTTTTACCCCGGGGTAATTATCACTCGGATCCCCCATCAAGGCTTTTAAATCAATCATCTGTCTTGGTGAAATTCCTTTTTCTTCAAAAAAGGTTTCAGGCGTGTGTACCAGATAATTTCCAAAGCCTTTTTTCAGCAAAATAACCGATATTTCATCATCCAGCAATTGAAGAATATCTTGATCTCCTGTCAGGATGGAAACATGGGCATAGTCCTTGACTTGGTTTGCAATTGTCCCCATACAATCATCTGCTTCAAACCCGTCGATACCTATGTTGGGAATATCAAATGATGCCACCACCTCTTTGACAAGGTCAAATTGCGGGATTAACTCCTCTGGAGCCTCGCCACGGTTGCCTTTATAGTCCGGAAAAAGCTCAGTTCGAAATGTTTTGCTGCCCATATCCCAACATACCGCCAAATGTGTCGGCTTAAACGACGAAATAGCGGTAAACATATGTTTTATAAAGCCATGGATTCCATTTGTCGGGATTCCTTTAGAGTTGACCATAAATTGTCCGGAAACGGCTGTTGCATAAAAAGCTCGGAAAAGCAGTGCCATTCCATCAACAAGCATAAATGAAGGCTTTTGCTGCTTCATGTTAAGAACCTCCTTAGAAAAAACACATGTTTACCATTATACCACAAATACAGCTTAAAAAAATTATTCGATAATATTATCGTCATAGCTGATCCAATCGCTAAAACTTCCTAAATAAAGCTTTACTTTGTCAAAGCCTGCTTCCTTTAACGCCAAAAAGTTCGGCGTTGCCGTAATGCCTGAGCCGCAGTAAACAATAATTTGTTTGTCCGGATCGACATCTTTGAATCTTTCTTTTTGATCCTCTGCCGGCTTAAACTGCCCGCCGCTAAATCCGTCGATATATGGTTTATTAATGGCACCAGGGATATGACCGGCCTTTTTATCAATCGGCTCTTCCATTCCCAGATAGCGCTTGGCTTCACGTGAATCAATTAGTATTGCTGCTTTTTTTCCGGCAGATACGGCTTTTACCTCTTCGATATCGGCTAAAAGTTCAGGCCGAATATGGCTGTGAAAATGAACTTTTTCGAAGGATGGAATATCCGCGGATAGAGGATAGTTCGCCGCCCGCCATTGTTTAAAACCGCCATTTAATACATATACCTTATCATGACCCAAATAGTGAAGCAGCCACCAAAAGCGTCCGGCAAATGAGCATTCGCCGTTGTCATAAGCAACAATGGTTACGGTCTCATCGATGCCTGCTTGTTCCAATTTGTGAATGAAATCTGGCAAATTAGGAAATGGATGACGGCCTCCATGTTCTTTAACGGTGCTGGATAGATCTTTTACCACATCAAAGAAAACGGCCCCAGGCAAATGGCTTTCTTCATATTCTTGACGGCCTTGCTCTTTATCCGCCAAAGAAAACCGGCAATCAACAATTCTAATCTTGCTGTCATCTAAATTTCTTAACAGCCAGTCTTTTTCTACAATGTACTTCAATCTAGTTCCCCCCTATGAATTAGCTAATTGCTGTTTTATTTCCATTAGCCGTTCAATTGGCACACCGCCGTCTATGGCAGCTAATAAGCTAAAGCAGAAATCCTCAGCCTGTTGTTTTATATGGTCAAGTAAACGGTAGAATTCGCGAGATATTTCATCCGTATAATATTGAGTCACTCGTTCAGCTTCCTGATTTAAATACTGGTCCGCCAGCGGATTTAACACGTTTTGAAGTTCCTCCAGCATAAATTTTTTCTCATCCTTTTCAAAAAAGGCCTTCGGACTCTTAAAATAAGAGAGTGCTCTGGCAAACACTTGGAGGTCAGTCTTGCTAAAGGCAATTGGGAAATCAAGCTGATTATTGGCGTTGACTTCAACAAATGAAAAAGATAAATCCTGATTAATGTCCTGTAAGTGCCAGACAATCGTTTCCTGGTATTCCGCAAACAGTTTTTCCACAAACCGGTCTAGTCTAACAGTTGTCGCCCGCATCTCTTGAGCAAAGTCAAAACCAAGGCTCTCTAAGAATTCTTCAAGGGCCGCTTGCAGGACTTTTTTCAAGTTGCGCCCATCATCCCTTAATGTCGATGGGTTAAAGGCTTCTTTAAAGAAATCACCAAAGCGGAAAAAGACCCGCTGTTTAATGTAGTAAATTAACTCTTCAGCTTCCTGAAGCATGCGGCTCGTGAGATGGTCAGCGGTTTGGGCGGCTAATAGACCAATAATTTCCGCCTTCTGCTGCTCAATCTCAAAGCGCTTTTTCGCTTTGAGATTCTTATCTTCTTTGGCAGTTTGAATCAGCTTGTTCATGACAGCCTGAAGACGTGTCACTTCTTTTTCCGCCGCGGAAACTGCCATTTCCGTTAAATCATTGGAAATAAACTCTGCGAAATCATGCTCAAAATAACTCATTCCCGATGATTCTGCCGCTGGTTGATCTGTTTTTTCCTGCAGCGCAAGCAAGCTTGATAATGGATAAAGATGGGGATTGCGAATCCCGTATTTCACCAGCTGATCTTGAACATAATCACAAACAGCCTGTTTTTCCTCCTCGTTCTCAGCCAAGTCAATGGCATTAATAATAAAGAACATTTTATCAAGCTGGAATGAATCCTTAACCCGGCCCAACTGAATTAGAAATTCCCGGTCTGCTTTTGAAAAGGCATGATTGTAATAAGTGACGAAAAGAATCGCATCTGAATTTTTGATATAATCAAAGGCAACCCCGGTATGTCGTGCATTAATCGAATCCGCCCCAGGTGTGTCAACTAAAGTGATTCCTTTCCGGGTTAATTCGCAGTCATAGTAAAGCTCAATCCATTCGACATAACAAGATCTTTCCTCTAAGGCAACAAAATTATGAAACTCGTTAAGATCCGTGACTAAAACCGTGCCCAAGCGTGGTACAAAGGCGGAGTATCCTTTTGCAAATGCCGTTAAAAAGGCAAAATGGGTTTTCTCCAAGACACCCGCCTGGCCTTGCTCAAGCATAATCGAGCTGATATGTTTTATCGCCTCTGTGAAATCCTTGGCCTGTAAATCAAAAAACTTTAACGAACGGTTAACATCCTCAAGCATTGCCGCACTTTCCTTAAACTTCACCAAGGCCGTACCGTGCTTGTACTCGGAGGTTACCGGTTTAATTTTATTAATCGCCGCAGTAGTCGGGTTTGGTGAAACCGGCAACACCCTTTCTCCCATTAAGGCATTGGCAAATGAGGATTTGCCTGCGCTAAAAGCACCAAATAAAGCAACGGTAAAACCTTTGTTTTCTAATCTGCCAGCCTTCTCCATCAATTCAATTGATAATTTTTGGAACCCCGGTAAATCCACGATTAACTTTGAAGCCAGCTGCAGTCTGGCAACTGTCGTTTTCAGCTGATCCTCTGCCCGCTTACTATTCGATTGACGACTCCGAGCAAGCTTATCGCTAGCTGGCGTAATCAGCTTTTCTTTTTTTTCTTTAAGAGGTTCATAATCGGACTTCACCAGCTCATATTCCTCTTCCGCCAGCTTAAATAGATCATGATCTTCTTGAAAGAAGACGTCGGTTTCACTGAGTAAATCATTGATAATTGTTTCTTTCCTGGCAATCTGTTGTTCAAATGATGTTAGTTCCGAGAATGCCGCAACATACTGCTGCATATGACTCAGTTCCTGCTCATATTGAGTTCTTAACCTTTTTACCTGCTCGGAAAGAGAACTAAGCAAGCTCGCTTTAAATTGACCAAGTTCATTTCTGGCATACTTCTTAATATCATTGGCAACATCTTCAGTATAATGAAGCAAATATTCCCCGGTTAAGCGGGCTCCTGACTTTATCGCATCAAGTAAGATCTTTTCAGGAACCGAGAGCGAAAATTTTTGCGCCATGTCTAATAGTTCACCATGATTTAATCCGGCCTCTTTTAACGTCCTTAACAAAAATTCACGTAAGTGCCATTCAAGCTGTGACTTCGTTTTATCATTGATATCATCGTAAAATTTTTGGAATCGGGCCTTTTTCTCCTCCAGCGTTTTCTGCTTTGAAAACAGGAACCCTACCTTAAATTCCGGCTGTGATGACTCCAGAAAGCTTTCAGCTAAAGCTCTAGTTTGAAACGGCATTAAATAGGCATTTTTTAAAATTTTATTCATTTCTTCATCAAATTGCTTTTCCTTTTTTGTGACACTTTCGGTTAGTTCTTTCAAGTCAGCAGAAATTTTCTGATAGGTTTCCAGTAATCCTGTTTTTTCCTCGTCAGTTAAATCATTTAATCGGGCAAAAATCGGTGCTAGTTTATCCTTCTCTGCTTTTCTTGTATGTTCAATATGTTCTGCGGCAATTTTTTTTAAAGAATGAAATACGGATGGCAGTAAAAATTGATCTTTTTCAACTAAATGGTCAGCAATAAACTGCTGCAGATCCTGAAACTGATTTAACGGGTGTTCTTTATCTTTTAATGACGTATAAAAGATTTTTGCCGGCTTTACCCCCCAAGAACCAAAAGCAGCAACAACACTTTGCTGAAAGTCTTGAAAACTTAGCTCTTCTTCCTTATGTTTATCAATTTGATTGACAATTAAATAGACATCTTTCCCAGCCTCTGTCAGCTCTTTCGTAAATAAAAAATTCAATTCTGCCTGAACATGATTATAATCCATTACATAAAGGATCAAATCTGCTAAATGGATCGCTGATTCAGTGGCAATCCGATGAGCATCATCGGCTGAATCAATCCCGGGTGTATCCATAATCACCGTATTCTCCGGCAGATGGGAATCACTGTGACTAATCTCAATTTCCTCAATTTTATCGCCGTCTTTACAATAATTTTTAACCAGTTCATAGTCATAAGGAGCTAAATAAAGGCGCGGCTTACCGTTATTAAAAAAGACTTTTGCATAATCATCGCCGGATTTCACCTTCACCAGGTTGGCACTGGTAGGAATTGGACTCGACGGCAATAAATTTTCTCCCACTACCCGATTGATCATCGTTGATTTTCCTGCGGAAAAATGACCGCAAAAGGCAATCGCATATTCCCGATTGGCCAATTTTTTTGCTAACTGTTTCACTTTTTCAGCATTTTCGTGATCACTTTGTTCCATTAAATAGTCGTACATCAAGACCATCTTTTGTTTAAGCGTCTGGATGGTTTCAGTTTGCTTGGCAGTTTTCACCATTACATTTAATCCCCTTAGCATCGTGATAATAATTTCTATTTTATACGATAATTCAAACTTTTCCTATCTTGACACTTCCAAACCGGTGTAATTTTTTAAAAAATAAAAAAGCCAAGGAGTGTACAAGCTCCCTGGCAAAAATTAAATCCATTTTAATGAGTTACATTTTTTAAAACGTGCTTGATGACAAATGCGTAAATAATGATTGTTCCGACAACAAAAGCATATGTCATATGTAACACTCTCCTTATTACGTCCATTGCTGAGAACAATTCTCACTCTAATCAAATTGTAGCACTGATGATAATCATTTTCAACATCAAAAAAGTAAAAGTCACAATTATTTCACAATCTTTGGTATAAAACGATTATAATCATGAAAAGTTCCTTCATATTCCGTTAACCTTTTAAGTGCTTTTTCCTCTTCCGGAATCCGAATCATAAGCATGAACATATTTAATAATGTAAAAATAAATAATGTATAATAGGTGGAAAACAATAATGGAATCACGATAAACTCCAATGTAACGATACAGTAGTTAGGATGTTTCATAAAGCGGTATGGACCATTCTTGACTACTTTTGCATTTGGCAGCACAATAATTTTCGTGTTCCAATACTTACCGAGTGACGCGATGATCCAAATTCTCATCATCTGCCCCAATATAAAAAGAAGGAAAATTGCCGGCCATAACGGAGTTAACCTGCAATTAAAGAAAATTTTTTCAAAAACAAATACCGCAAAAAACAGCATGTGCATCGTGACTAGATAACGATAGTGATCTTTGCCGAATTCAACTGCCCCCCGCTGTTTCAACCACTTTTCATTCCTTTTTGCAATCACCAGTTCTATTAAACGTGCGGTAATTAGATAGCTGATTAAGCAAAGAAACGGTGTACTACTACTCATTCAAACCACCTTAATAATAACAATTCCATACTAAAGCCCGGACCGAGGGCAGCGCACAAAGCATTGGCCCCAACCGGAATTTGCAATTCCAAATAACGCTTTAACACATAAAATATAGTCGCTGAAGACATATTTCCGTATTGTCTTAACACCTCCAAAGAATTTTCAACCATGGAAGCAGGGATATGTAGTGCTTTCAAATAAGCGTCTAGTACCTTTTTACCACCCGGATGGGCAATAAAATAATCTATTTTTTCCAAATGAAGCCGCTGATGTTGAAGAAAGCTGATAACATTTGGCTTTAGCCATCGCTCGATGATACTGGGGATATCGCGGGAGAAGAGAACGTATAAGCCCTCATTTTGAAGATCCCACCCCATAACATCCAATGAATCAGGCATTAACGTCGACTGCGTGGCCATTATTGCCGGCAAGGTTTTTTTCAATCTTACTTCATCCAGATTACAACCATCTCCACAAATCAGCGCACAAGCTATACCATCAGCAAAAAGCGATGTGGCGATTAAATTACTTTTTGAAAGGTCATCATGCTGAAATGTGAGACTGCAAAGTTCAACTGCCAAGACAAGAACTTTTGCGCTGGGAAAGGCCAGGCAATATTCATATGCTCTTGATAACCCGGCGGCCCCGCCGGCACAGCCAAGCCCCCAAATGGGGATCCGTTTTGTGTTTGGGTTAAACGGGAGAAGATTCATTATCCTCGCCTCTATAGTGGGAGTAGCAAAACCAGTTGTCGAGACAAAAAAGATGGCATCAATTTCCGCAACGGGAATTGATTTTTTTAAAAATGAGCGATTTGTTAAACAATTTATAACTGCAGCCTTCCCTAAAGAAACCGCTGCTTCAATATAAGCATCATTTCTTTCTTTTAATGAATGGCTGTTCCCGAACCAGGCTAAATCTTTCACAAAATGGCGTTTTTCAATTTGACCATTTTGAAACACCTGCAATAATCTATCGATATCCTTATAGGCATTTGAAAATAGATTTTTGGCAAATTCAGAGGCTTTGTCTTGTTTTATTTCAAACGGCGGAATAACTTCTGCAATAGAAATGATTGTTGGCATTTTCTGACTCCCTAATATATTTACGGAATATTATCTCCTGTTCACCAGCCATTATTCCAGTAAAAAAAAGCCTCCCCGCAGATGGAGAAGCAAACGTTTTGAAGGTTGTTGTTGTGCTCTATTATTATATAGCAGATTCATTGGCCAGGCATTGAACAATCTTTTCCAGCTTTATTTTTCGGGCTGCTTATGAATTTCAATCTTTATTTTGTTACTGGCTAAAATTCCGCATATTTTACAATACTCCATTTTGCTATACAATAAGCGGCATTGCTCACAGTAATATTTCTCCACTTACCGATCACTCTCTTCCAATCTGAAAAATATTCAAATAATAATTATACTATTCCTTCTATCCGATAAGGTGACATAAAATGGCGAAAGGACCTTTTAGGAAAATTCAACTACTTATGTCACAAGTGAGTTATGGCATTTCACATTTTGTTCACATTTGCAAAAATGCAAAATGTGACATAAATCACTATTACATCAATTTTTCACTATATTCATAGTGAAAATATAAAGTATGAACAATTTGTGAACTCTTAAATTTGGTATTTTTCTTTCAAGATTGTTTTGTATTATGAAAGAGAACTAAATTATTTTTATTTTTAAACTTTCAGAAGGGAGTGTTTGGGGATGGCGAAAGCAGAACTTAAAACGGAACAAAAAACAGAAATAGAAGATAGTTCTTCTTTAAAAGGAACACTTGCATCCGTTTTCTTCCTGGGATTGTTTATTGTTATCACCTGGGTTAGTGTTTACATGCTATTCGTAGAACGTTTTTAAAGATTGAAGGGGGAAAAAATTATGCATATGCATAAGCTGGAAAAAATTTGGCTAATAGTGGGTGTTAGCTGCCTGGTTCTTTTCTTAACCACGATAGGTGTAAGCGCCTTCTACCTTGGCAATAAACCACCAAGCTGTTTAACAACAGTAGACCCTGATAAGGTCGATCAGCAAAAGCCATTCGACAAACCGGGGTTACATAAAGTAGAAGGAAAAGACTGGGATTATGAGCTAGTCTATGTTGCGCAGGCATTCTCATATAATCCCGCTCAAGTAAAAGTTCCTCTTGGGGCGAAAGTAAAGGTAATTGCTACAACGAAAGACGTCATTCACGGTTTTGAAGTTGCCGGAACGAATATTAATATGATGCTTGAACCTGGCTATGTCAGCGAATATACGACAACATTTAATAAAGCTGGCGAATATTTAGTCGTTTGTAACGAATATTGCGGCTCGGGTCACCATTTAATGTTCTCAAAGATAGAGGTGGTTAAACAATGATAAATAGTGTTTCGGCAAAGGTAAAGGTTGATCCCAAAGATGCAAAGGTTTCAATGGCGCATTTTTATGTGGCCTTTATAGCGCTTGCTCTTGGGGGACTTATGGGCTTACTGCAAGTGCTCGTCCGTTCCGGTAAATTCGAATTACCATTAGGAATAGGCTATTATGAGATTTTAACCACCCACGGTGTGTTAATGGGGCTTATTTTAACTACGTTTTTCATCATGGGATTCCAATATGCTGCAGTCAGCAAAACAGCCGGAACCCACTCTAATGCAGCGAGACGTGCTGGTTGGATTGGTTTTTGGCTGATGACAATTGGAACATTAATGGCGGCTGCGATGATTTTGACCAATAAAGCATCCGTTCTTTATACGTTCTATGCACCGCTTCAAGCACATTGGATTTTCTACTTAGGTTTAACCTTGGTCGTTGTCGGCAGCTGGGTTGATGGTGCAGCACAAATTATGACCTACGCTAAATGGCGGAAGAATAATCCTGGGAAACCAAGTCCGCTTTTGTCCTTTATGGCTGTTATTAATACAGTAATGTGGATTGTCGCTACCCTTGGTGTAGCCTCAACTGTATTATTCCAATTGCTTCCATGGTCTTTGGGTCTGGTTGACCGGGTTGATGTCCTGGTAAGCCGTACGCTCTTCTGGTACTTCGGTCACCCGCTGGTTTATTTCTGGTTACTTCCTGCTTATATGGCTTGGTATGTTGTGATTCCAAAAGTAATTGGTGGCAAAATTTTCTCAGATTCTTTAGCTCGTTTGACATTTATTTTATTCCTGCTATTTTCGGTTCCGGTCGGTTTCCACCATCAGTTAATGGAACCGGGGATTGATCCAGCATGGAAGTTCATTCAAGTTATCCTGACATTTATGGTTGTCATCCCATCATTGATGACCGCATTCTCCCTCTTCGCTACATTTGAAAGATATGGACGTAGCAAGGGAGCAAAAGGCCTTTTCGGCTGGTTTAAAGTACTTCCGTGGAATGATGCCCGCTTTACCGTTCCATTTATCGGTATGGTTGCATTTATCCCTGCAGGTGCTGGTGGTATTGTCAATGCTTCCAACCAAATGGACCAGGTAGTTCATAACACTATTTGGGTAACGGGTCACTTTCATCTTACAGTTGCAACCGCTGTATTATTAACATTCCTGGGTGTGTCTTATTGGCTTGTCCCGCATTTAACGGGGCGTAAACTAACAAAATCCATGAATAAATTGGCGATTATCCAAGGTTGGGTTTGGTTTATTGGAATGACGTTCATGTCTGTAGCAATGCATCTTGAAGGTCTCTTAGGCGGACCACGACGCTCAAGTTTTTCAACATATGGGAATTCACAGCAGGCTTTAGATTGGATTCCATACCAAATTGCCCAAGCAGTCGGCGGATCGATTTTATTCATTGGGATTATCTTGTTCTTAATCATTTTTATTAATCTCGCTTTCTTTGCACCAAAAGGAGAAGAAGAATTCCCTGTTGGTGAAGCAGAGAATCTGGAAGAAAAAGCACCATTGGTATTTGAAAACTGGAAATTATGGCTTGGAATAACTGCTGTACTTATCTTGTTTGCCTACACGGTGCCATTCATTGATATCATTCAAAATGCACCAATTGGCTCAAAAGGCTTTAAGACATGGTAATAAAAAGTAAATACTTCGTTAAAAGAAAACATCTTTAGATAAACAAAAGAAAAAAACACTTGAAAACTAGGACAAACGAAGGCTTCAATCGATGATTGAAGCCTTTTGTTTTTTTGGCAGATTAACGATAATAACTGATACGAGAATTAGACTGGATCCAATGGCCTGAATCAATCCAAAGCTTTCCTTATAAAGTAATAGGCTTAATAAAGTAGCCACCAAAGGTTCAACAGTTGCAATGATGGCTGCCTTACTGCTTTCAATTTTCTCCAACCCCTTCGTATATAATAAAAAGGCAATAACGGTTGGAAACAACGCAAAACCAATTCCATAAATGAGGACTTGCCCACTAAAAAGTAATCCTGCTTTATTCCATAGACCGGAAATTGGGAGTAAGAAAATAGCCGCGATTAAAAATGTATAAAAGGTAACGGTAAACGGCTGATATTTTTCCAAGGCAAATTTACCAAAGATGCTATATAAGGCATAACCAAAACCGGCACCAAGACCAGTAATAATGCCAAGCGTACTTAAAGAGGCAGCATCATGTTGGCTGACGCCGGCAATTAGCATACACCCCAGGATCGTTCCGGAGACTGAGACAGCCTTTAGCCATGTCATTTTTTCCTTTAAAAACAAAAATGATAAAATGGTCACGAAAGCTGGCGATGTATAAAGCAATATGACCGCTAAAGATAAATTCATTTGATTAACGGAAGTAAAATAGCACCAATTAAATAACACAATACTAAAGATTCCCGTCCCGATAAATAACTTCAAATCTGATAGAGAAATTTTCATCTGCGGCCGATATTTTACCAGTCCGATAATCCCCAGCAATATGGCTGCCATTACCACTCGGATAGTAACAATTTCCATTGAAGATAAGCCAATAGCTGAAAGTTTCCGAACAAAGATCGCGATAATCCCCCATAACGTCGCACTAATAGATATCAAAAAAATCGGGTAAACGTGTTTCAATTTAACTGATACACCTTTCCATATTTTTCTGATAAATAATCAATGTCTTTCTGACATAATTCTAAGAACTCCATAGTTAATGGTCCAAAATCCATCAAAGCTTCCCCCTTTTTCATAAAATAAATTTTATCACATTCTTCTGAAAAGTTAAAAGACGGTGCAAGCGATCTCCCCTTTATAAAAAAATACAACAGAAGTTATTTCTGTTGTAAAATAAATTTATCTAAAATAATGGGTTTCTCGAATGTTTTAAAGAGGGACTTGTCAAATCAGCAAAAATTATCTCTTACTAATCGTTACTTTCCAAATTTCAGGACCTTCTTCAGTATACTCCCAAGTAAATTGCTCTGCTCTCTCCATCATAAATTGATATAGCAGGGGCTTTGGATCATGGTCATTGATAATTTGCATGATTTCCCCCGATGCTAACGCATCAAATGCTTTAAAGATCGTTGGATGTTTTTCACGTGGTGGATAATCTGGTACATTTATTACCTTAGCAAAAGTTTGCAATAGAATCACTCCTGTTATTTCGTTAACTGCTATTACATTATAAAAAATGTTTTTCCAAGAAATAGTGAACCCTATCACAGTTTATTGATGATTTTGTTAATAGGTTTAAGGCAAAGGAGGATTTGGGATGAAGGAATTAGTTGGCACCTGCAGTTGCTGTGGTAAAGACATTTATTGTTTAGACGGTTTTTTCAATGGAGTCATGACGGATGAAAAACAAAGTTACTGCTTCACTTGCTACGAAACTATATGCAAAAAAAATGAAAATCCGTAAAGCTGAGCCTTACGGATTTTCCTTATTTATTCTTCTTCATAATCAAGTGTTAAATCTTTAACCGGGAGCTTTTCCCCCTCTTTATGTGTTGGCTTACGCAAATTGAAAAGCGCTTTAATGCAGAATAGTGTAAGAACAATTACTCCGGCTAGGAAAATGGTGTCAGGAACAGCACGCCAGGTTAATATAGTTTGCACAAAATCCTGTTTCAGGAATGCCGAGGAACGGCTGGCTGCATAACCATGATAGAAGGCTTCTTTTATTTGCTTAATACCGACAGGAAGCAGCGATAAGAAGACCATTCCGGCAAGACCGATATTTAACATGATACAGCTAAATTTAATCCACTTATCATTCCAAGCCTCTGGTTTTACAACATTTCTTAAGGAGTATAGCAGGACTGCACAGGCAAACATACCATATACCCCCATCATCGCACCATGTCCATGAGCTGGTGTTAAGAATTGCCCATGTTCAAAGTAGGAAACGGCTGGCAGATTGATCAAGAATCCTAGGACACCAGCACCGACCAAGTTCCAGATGGCAACAGAAATCAAGAACCAGAAGGTACCTTTGAAAGGAAAATCGACGCCGCCATCACGCATCATTCTATATTGTTCATATGCTTCAAGAATTAATAATGTCAACGGAATGACTTCCAGAGCTGAGAAAACAGCACCAAGTCCTATCCAAACCTCAGCGGATCCGTTATAGTAATAATGGTGGCCAATGCCGATTACCCCGCTGCCTAACAATAAAATTAATTGGAAGTATAATTGTCTAACAGTTGATTTTTTCGTAACGAGTCCCAATTGAACAAGTAAGAACCCGATTACCACTACGGCAAACACTTCGAAAATTCCTTCCACCCAAAGGTGAATGATCCACCAACGCCAATAATCAGCAAAGGTAAAGCTTGTATCCGGATTAATAAATAATGCGAAGATATAAAAGGCTGGAACAGCAATTGCCGAGTAAAATAATAAGTGAATTAAACCGCCTTTATCACTTTCTTTCTTTAATCCGGCTTTAATTCCCCGAAAGACAATAAACAGCCAAATAAACATACCTACGATCAGAATCAGCTGCCATACACGTCCCAGCTCAATATATTCCCAGCCTGAGTGTCCGAACAGGAACCATTCGTTGCCTAAATAGCCTTTGGCACCAAGCCATTCGCCGACCATGCTGCCGCCGACAAGGACAACTAATGCCCAGAATAAAATATCAACTAATAATCCTTGCTTCTTCGGTTCATAACCGCCAACAAGCGGTGCTACATAGATCCCCATTCCAAGCCAGGCAGTTGCAATCCAGAATATCGCCAGCTGCAAATGATAGCCTTTTGTGATATTAAATGGAAGGATATCATGAATCCACTTTATTCCGAAAAAGCTCTCCGGTTCAATGTAATAGTGGGCAAGTAACGCCCCAAACATACATTGAACAAAGAATAACACTGAAACAACGGCAAAATACTTTCCTGTTTTAACCTGCGAACTTGTCACCGGCATGGCACGTAAATCTATCCGCGGGAAATTTCCTTCCTTATAGGCCTCTTTCATGCTAAATTGATAACGGTAGAAGAAGTATAGAATAATCCCAATCATTAAAATTAATATCGTAACGCTTGCTCCGCTCCACCATACAGCTGAGAAAGACAGATGATTTCCGGCATCTTCGTAATACGGCCAGTTATTCGTATAGGTTATTTTGTCTCCTGGCCGTACAGTGCTTGAGAGCCAGGCCGTCCAGAAGAAGAAATCAGAAATTTGCTTTATTTGATCCCCGTTATCTACATAGGCACGATGACTTGTTGGCATATCTGATTCTTTTATTAGATTGGCCTTTAAACCCCAGCCATCGCCTTTTGTGAAAATCTTCTTATAATATGTACGCACTTTCTCCAAGCCAAACGCCTGTGCGTCCGTAAGCTGCAAAGTATCTTTGCTTGAATCATAACGATTTTTTCGCATTTCCTTAATAACTTGATTTTTGATGATTGCCTTATCATCCGTATTTAGGGTCGCATAATTTTGCTGATACTGTTGATTTGCCTTAAAATCCTGCATTCCTTCGGTATATATTTTTAATGCTTCGGCCGTATAGTCCGGTCCCATATAGGAGCCATGTCCAAGCACGGTACCATAATCCATTAATCCGTATTTTTGCCATACGGCCTGGCCGCCCATAATTGATTTTTTCGTTAACAATACTTCACCCTTTTGATTGGTGATTTTCAGCGGCCTAGGAGCTTGTTCCTTGAAGATCCAATAACCTCCCCCAAGCAAAACTGTGAAACTAAGAATAATAGTGACTAATAGAATAGATTTCAATAGGGCATTTTTATTTTCCTTTGCCATTTTTTTTGTGGCTGTTCCCCTTTGGATATCCATTTGGTTCTCCTCCTTTTCATTACAAATCATATTTTAGCTTTCCAATAATTCTACAGTGTGAGGCGCCTCATTTTTAATCTGTGATAATTCTCACATTTAGCGGATTTTTGTTCACAATTTTGTCACATCGAGAATTATTTTCATAAAAACTTCACTTCTATGATGCAGGTCACATATTTACTGTGATTTCATTGCTAAAATAGTTCCGAATAGAGTAATTAATAACATGAAGGTGATGTTAATGAGGCAAGAGGACATAGAAAAGAGACTATCCGATGTCCCCTTATTTAAAGAGTTATCATCCGATGAACTAGCTCCCATCGTGGAGATTGCCCTAACTCGCTTTTATAAGCATAAGATGTATGTTTTTATGCAGGACGACCCCCTTGATCGTGTCTTCTTTATTCATCGCGGTAAGGTGAAAATTTACAAAACTGATTTTACCGGTAAGGAGCAAATTGTCTCGGTGTTGGAACCGGGTGAAATGTTTCCTCATGCCGGCTTTTTTAGGAAGGGGCATTATCCAGCACATGCTGAGGTTATCGAGGATGCAGATTTAATTGTTATCCCTATTGACAAATTTGAAGAAATCCTCATTTCTTTTCCTGAACTTTGTATTAAACTTTTTAAAGTGCTGGGAGAAAAAATTATCGATTTACAAGGGAGATTAGAAGCGCAGGTTCTTCATAATACATTTGAACAAATTGTTCTCCTGCTTATTAGGTTATGTAAAACGAATGGGGAAAAAATCGGGGGTCATTATAAGCTGACAACCCCATTTACAAATCGGGAATTGGCCAATATGATTGGAACTTCCAGGGAAACTGTCAGCCGTACGATTAACCAATTAAAAAAGAAAAAGCAAGTTGTTCTGAGTGAGGATGGGTTTTACTATATCGACCGTGAATCCCTCCAAGGAGAATTGTTTTCTTAATTTGAAGGAAAGGTAAGGATGGTTAAATGGAACCGAAAATAATTGAATTAGATGTTAGAGAAGATTTAAAAAATAAAATTGAGCCATTCCAAAAAATAATGGAGGCTGTAAAGGATTGCAATCAGGGCGATATCTTCATTCTTCATGCCCCGTTTAAGCCAACCCCGCTGTTTGCCATTTTAAAAGCAAAGGGCTTTTCCCATGAGGCGGAGGAAATCGAAAAAAAGCATTGGAAAGTAACCTTTACAAAGAGCAACTAGGAGTGTGAAATCAATGAAAATGCTAGATAATCGTGGTCTTGAGCCGCCACAGCCAATGATGCGGACTTTAGCTGCATTAACAAAAATGAAAGATGATGAAGTATTAACGATTATTAATGATAGAAGACCCATGTTCCTTTATGAGCAGCTGGAAGAACTCGGATATAAACAGCGAACCGAACAACAATCAGATGGAAGTTTTAAAATTGAAATCTTTCGTTAAGAAGGTGAGACTATGCTTCCGCAGAATTTAGGAAGTGAAACCAATTTCAAACTTCCTTTTTCCTTTATATTATTTAGTTTAATAGCCCTCATTGCCTCGCAAATCATGTTGCTATTTAACGGGCAAATGGTGACCGGGGGCAGCTTTCGAATTCCGGGGATTTGGTCGGCAGCCCATTTATTAGTCCTGGGGTGGGCCTTGATGATTGCTATGGGAGCGATGTACCAGCTGGTACCAGTGGCCTTTTTAACTAAAATTTGGAGTGAAAAATTGGGTTTTATCCAATTTTTCATTACGGCAATAGGAGTCATCTCCTTTGCTGTCACTTTATATTTTTCACCGCAACATGCGTTGATTCCAGGGATCCTGACCCTTTTGGGAATTTTAATGTTTATATTTCAAATGCTGATGACCTTACAAACACAGGCTAAGCCAAATATCCTGACGGCTTTTGTCGGAACCGCTTTAGTTTGCTTGCTGCTGACGATATCCTTAGGGATCACCTTAATATATTGCTTAGAAACAGGTACCGGTACCAACTATTATCAAGCTATTTTTAAAAGCCATTTATTAATGGGCCTTACCGGCTGGTTTACTCTGTTAATTTTCGGATTTTCCTATAAGATGGTTCCGATGTTTTCATTATCGCATGGTTTTCCAATGATTCATGCCAGATATGTATATGGATTTTATACAGCAGGACTGATCATCACACTCATTTCCTTCTTTAATGGACAAAGCGTTTTAACAAAGGTTGGTTTCTTTCTACTGTTAGTGGGGTTTTCCATTTTCAGCTGGCATATCAGCATCATCATTAACAAAAGGTTAAAGAAAAAACTCGATAAGCCGTTCTCATTTGCTTTGTCAGCTATTGGCTTGGGAAACATTATTCATTTGGCAGCCTTCTTGCTTTTATGGACTTCAACATTTAATAAGGTGATCGGACCGCTCGTCTACGCCTATATTTTACTTTGGATCGTTCTTAGCATCACAGGCTATTTATATAAGATTGTTCCTTTCCTCTGGTGGACCTATAAATACAGTAAAGAAATTGGCAAAGCAAAGGTACCTGCTTTAAAGGAAATGATGAATGAAAAACTCATAGCCCCTGTTTTGTCATTATTGATAACCGCAGTAGCTGTCGTTTTTTGTTCCTTAATCATCCAATCTGCAGTTCTCTTTAATATTGGACAATTCGTTGCATCGATTGTATTTATCGTGTTTGCTGGTGGAATCTTTAGCGTTTTAAAAAAATAACGAGGTGTTTACGATGAACTTAGAAGAGAAAATACTCGAAGCATTAAAAAGCGTCTATGATCCTGAATTAAATATGAATGTGGTCGATTTAGGATTAATATATGGTATCGGGACTACTGAACAAGGCGATGTACAAATTACCATGACCTTAACAACACCAGGATGCCCGCTTCACAGCAGTATTACGAGCGGAGTGCGCTACTGTGTCGAAGCGCTTGAAGAAACCAGAAACGTCGAGGTTAACCTCGTTCTGGGAACCAGCATGGTCCCCTGACAAAATGACAGAGGAAGGAAAAAGAGCATTAGGAAGATGGTAAAAAGAAAAGCGGAAGCGCCTTGGTCAGCCCCGACAAGCAAATGTTCTTTGACCTCGAGGGGTTAGGCGCTGCAGCTGGACAAAGAAAAGCGGAAGCTCCACCAAAGGCGCTTTCGCTTTTCTTATTGAATCGTGTCAAACTTCATGATTTCGCGGCGGTTTCCTGCCCCAATATTGGTATAAATCGGTACGAATCGAACCGTTATAAAGCTTACGTTTCTTTGTTGCCGGCTTTCCATATAATTGCTCGAATTGTTCATTCGAGGTCAATATGTAAATGGACCAGGTATCAAAACGGCTAAAGACTTGCCCCATATCACGATACATTGCTTCAACAGCCGTTTTCTCGCCAATCCTTTCACCATAGGGAGGGTTCCCGACAATCACACCGTATTCTTTTGTTGCTGTAAAATCCTTCACTTGCATTTGCTTAAAATGGACCAGATCGCCAAAACCGGCCTCAAAGGCATTTTCCTGTGCGATTTTTACCATGCGATGATCGATGTCAGAGCCAGTTATATCAAGCGGTTGATCATATTTTGCCAAATCCTCCGCCTCGATTCTAGCCTCTTCCCAGACCCGGGAAGAAAGCCACTTCCACTCCTCAGAAACGAAATCACGGTTAAAACCCGGAGCGATATTTTGGCCAATTAAAGCCGCTTCAATTGGAATCGTGCCGGAGCCGCAGAAAGGGTCGTAGAATGGCCGATCAGGATGCCAATTAGTCAACATGATAAGGGCTGCAGCCAATGTTTCTTTTAGCGGTGCTTCCCCTTGGGCAGTCCGATAGCCCCGTTTATGCAGACCCTGTCCGCTGGCATCGATTGTAATGGTGGCTAGATCCTTTAATAAGGCCACTTCAATCCGGTATAAAGGGCCATTTTCCGCAAACCAACTATTTTGTTTATAATGCTGTTTCATTCGTTCGACAATCGCTTTTTTGACAATCGCCTGACAATCGGAAACACTGAACAGCTTCGATTTTACTGATTTCCCAATCACAGGGAACTCAGCGTCCTCCGGCAGGAATTCTTCCCAAGGAAGGGCTTTTGTCCGTTCGAATAATTCATCAAAGGTAAAAGCCTTGAATTCACCGACCTTTAGCTTGATCCTGTCAGCCGTTCGAAGCCACAGATTACTTCTGGCAATGGCGCTTTCATCTCCCGTATATGTGACTTTACCATTTTCAACTTGGCATTCATATCCAAGTGCCCGTACCTCTTTGGCAACCAACGCTTCCAGCCCCATCGCAGCGGTCGCAATAATCTGATATGTACCCATATTTTCACCCTTATCGTTGCTATGTGCTGTTTTCTTAGCCATTATTATGGTCCAATAACAAAATAGTCCTATATACGAATAAAAGGCCCTCCCAATTTAGGAGGGCGATTATTGGCAAAAATTATTCATTAAAAACGTTCTGTAAGCCATGTTCTGTTCCTCTGTACTACAAACGACATAGATCTCGTACAAAGGCGGTAATCATCTATCTACAGATTTTTACATCTGTCCTTCCCTTTGTTCAATTCCTCCGGGAAGATGCCCCTACCATAATTTGGGTTTCTCGCTCGTGGGGTTTACCCGTTCCACCCTTTCCATTTCTGAAAAGGCTACGTCACTGTGGCACTTTTATAGGTATTCATACCATATCCCAACGGACTTAGGTATTTTCCCGGCCGTCAACCGGCTTCGCCGGCTGCCCTAGCTTATGAATTCGCTAGGCACGAACACTACGAGCATCTCAGCATCGTGCGAGCATGGACTTTCCTCAGCAAATATTGCCGCGATTACCCGAACGTTAGTAATGATTACTATCTTATTATATGTATCTCATGCTGTTAATTCAATGGTAATTATTTGGAAATCGTGGTATCCCCTGTTAATCATCAAGTTTATTGCCGAATACATGCTTTTCGAGATTGGATAATCGCTTTAAAATATCAAAATTAGTTGTCCCGGCAGGTTGTGCCACAGGCTGTCTTTTCGAGACCTCTTCAAGCTGTTTTCGCAGTCTTAGATTTTCCTGCTGAAGATCTTCAATTTCCTGATGCATTGTACCATAATCTTTGATGATTAGGTCTAAAAACTTATCTACTTCTTCTTGTTTATAACCGCGTACGGCAGTTTTAAATTCTTTCTCTAAAATATCTTTGGCGGTTAATTTTATTTTATCTGACAGCATTTAAATCACCTCAAGTTTTGCCCATCATTACCTATTATTTTTTCAAAAATCTGTGGTTTTGTCAATTTTCTTAAGCTAAGATGTAAGATCATAATTGATTATATTCAACAATCAATTACTATTCCTTTAAATAGCTAATATTCCCAATGTTTCCATTGTTCTTCTTCGATGATCATTTGTAAATCAGAGAAGGTAATAAGTTCAATCGGATAATCATGATTCTTCTGATACTGCATGGCCAATTCAAATAAGTATTTTGGACTGCCTTCTTTCTCATGATCATACAGCAATAAAAGGCCATCACTTTTATCGAGAAAAAACTGATTTTTCAAGCGAAATTGCCACGGCTTTTCATAGCCTTTTTTGGTCACGGAATCTACAAAGTCGGCTTGCATCAGAACCGATTCATACCATTTTTGATTCTGCTCATTCCACATCGTTTCTTGATCGAGAAATGGAGTAATCACCGCAAGCTTTAAATCAGGGAAGTCAATTTGCAAATCAAAAACAACTTCCGCTGCCCATAGCTCCACACCCAATTGTCCGCTGATTAGAACCCACTCCAGTCCCTCCTCCAGTTTAGGTATTAAAGCCTTTTTAATCGCCGCTTTGATAAAGGAAACAGATGGGTGGTCGTTTTTAAATATCCCTAACTCAAATGGCTTATAACCGGAAATCGCTAATACTTTAATCAAGAATGCTCTCCTTCAGCAAAAATTTTTTAAAATAGGACAAACATTTTTTTTAAAATCAGCATACCATATCAATAAGAAAAAGAAATAAAAAACAAGGGCCAAAAGCCCCTGAAATATATTTTACTCCTTTAAGCTCTAAGGTCTGGGTCCCATAAACGGTCCTGGACCGAATCCTGCAGCACCCATACCCATTCCAAATCCCGGCATCGCATTAGCAGCTGGCATTCCGCCTGGTGCACATGGATTACAGCAGTTCACATGCTGATTACATACATCTTCGCAACAAGAAGAGGTGTGTGGACAGTAATGCTTATGCTGGAACATATGATGGTTTACCGTTGTGGTATGGACCGGATGAATATGCGGCACCACCGTAGTAGAAAAAGTATGATTCACAAAATTGGTGGTCGGATGAATAACCGGTGGTGTAACATTAGCTCCAAGAAACATAGTTTTTATCTCCCTTCCATTCATATAGTGTTTACATTAACAGCCTATGAAGAAAGGAGTACTCTTGTACTAATGAAAATACCTATTTTTCGCGGTTAATTCCAATTGTGTTTATAACCATCTTCAAGTGCTCAAAGACCAAGCCCAGCGATGGTTAAAAAAATGAATAAAAGCTATCTTTCAGACTGGTAAAAACGACAGCAGTTAAACAGACGACCACAAAAAATAAGAATAAAATCGCTTTGTACATAATACCAGCTCCATAAGTTTCTAGAGTTGTTTTTCTCAACAATTGTAAATTGTACCTTGTTAACTGAAGATTAACAATATGGAATTACTGGTTTTTTCGGTTGCAAATGTGAACATTTTGTTACTTCTAATAAAATTGCCCAACCATCAGTTTTTTTGTATCATGTTTGCTAAAACTGGCTAATAGCAGGAAAGTTTAGCCAATTTTTTCGTTAAGCGATCATGTCTTTTTTTCAGACGTTCCCCTGAGGTTTCACCTGATAATTTAGCCTTGCCCCTAACCTGTAAGGACAGACGAAGCGCCTTGTCACAAAAAAAGACCGCCTGTTGTAAATCTATTAATCTATGTTCATATATTTTCGCAAGTTCAACACAAGCCTCCAGACTTAACAATTCTTCCTCTGAATCGGCAACATCTAGAAATAATTGTTTCGCCTTTTCCCAATCGCGGTCTTTCTTTGCCTGTAAGGCTAATGCCTGTTTGGCGTGAAAAGAGGTTAAATCCTGGCTATCAGTCAGTTTTGTGAATGTTTTCTCTGCTTCGGCTCTTTCGCCAATTGCCGCAAACCATTTCCCTACCTCATAGGTTTCCATCCTCGTTCGACCGGGGTCCACCCCGCATAATTGGAACGTGAGATGCGCATATAACGTCACAAGTGATAAAATATCGATTTCATTATGTTTCAAAATGCCAAGTATGCCCTCCGGCTTTTTGCTTTCAATGAAATCAAAATAAATCATCGGCGCCAAAAAGCCCGGGATGTCATCCACTCTTTCCACCCCCAAAACCTGTTTCTCGACCACCGCTAGTTTTATCCGATCCAATTTATGTTTCCATAACCTCCTTGCCGCATGAAATAAATCAAAGTGACCAAATGCCGGCAGTTTCGGAACATGCTCCCTTACTAGCGTATGTCTTGTTTTAACCTGCGGCCAATCGAACGATTTCCCATTGTAAGTAACGAGTGTTTTATAATTCACTTTTTCCAAAAAGCTTTGGTATAAAGGGACTTCTGCCCCCGGATGCGGAAGAATGTGCTGACGCACAATTAACTGATCGCCGGAAACACTGGCATGACCAAGTAAAAAAATTGTATTACCAACACCGCCTCCAAGTCCGGTGGTTTCCGTATCGAAAAAAAACAGGTCCTCCGGCTGGAATCCGCGGGCGGATAGCGGATGGTTTATAGCCGTATGATTCCAAATGTCCACCGCGGTAAGAAAATCTTCAAATCGATAATGTCCGTGTTTTTGCGCCAGGGGGTATTTCACTTCCCTGACTAAACAGTAGTTCTGATCGAAAAAATAAGGGAATATCCCTTCCTCTTCCCAGCGTTCTTGGAAAGGCACATCAATGGCGTTGCTGGGTGCCAAGGAACTGTTTTTTTCTGCCCGCTCTGCTCCCGATAAATATGGTTTTAAGCGGTTTAATTTATTTTTTAATGACATGATGGCACTTCCTTGTCAACATAAAAAGCTGGAAAGCAGGCTTCAATAATCTTTAACGCGTCCCTTTTGGCCGTTTGATTGATTGCCTCCGTACCGATACATGACGGACAGCCGGATTCACATTCACAGCCGATAATCATTTTCCTTGTTTCGGAAAAGACATGTTCCATACTACCATAAATTTTTTCACTTAAACCGATGCCGCCTGGATAACGATCATAAAAGAAGATCGTTGGCTTTTCATTATGGTCTGCCTTGACCTGCGGAATGACATGGATATCCTGTGGATCAGCCATGACAAACAACGGGGCAATATGATTTAAAGCATGCGCGACACCGATTAAACCTTGTTCAAGGCGATCCTGCCCCATTTCCGTCAATGATTGCTGTAATGAGATCCATGCGGCATTTGTATGAAGTTCTTCCTCGGGAAGATGAATCGGTCCCGAACCAATATTTTCATGCGTTTCAAACTTGATTTTTTTAAAAATCGTTGCCATCGCTCTGACACTGACATCACCGAAACCCATTTCCACGGCTTTGGATGTTTGCAGCTTATCGACCTCTAAAACTTTTAATTGGACGGCTAAATTGGCATCCGTAAAATAATCAACATCGACTTCACGAACAAACGCCTTCTTTTCCTCCCAATCAAGTTTTTCCACTTGAAATTGCCTTCCTTGATGCAAATAAATTGCTTCATCATGAAGCAGTGTCATCGCTGAAAACCGGTCCATCTCACCAATCACTTTTACACTTGCGACATCTGTTTGGTCAACAATCACCACATTTTCCTGGGAGGCCGAACGCAGGCTGATATTGTGGGCGGGAAAAGAGTCGTTCATCCAGTACCACTTATCTCCATTGCGGTAAAGAACCCGCTCCTCGGTTAAATACTCCAACAGTTCCTCAGTCCCGACAGCGCCGAACTCTTCGCCTGCTTTAAACGGCAGCTCATAGGCGGCACACTTCATATGATCAATTAAAATAATGAGATTATCAGGATTAATCCTTGCTGTTTCCGGGCTTTTTGAAAAAAAGTAGCCGGGATTCTGGATAATATATTGATCTAGCGGACTTGAGCTCGCCACCATAATAACCAAGGCCTCTCCATGTCTCCTCCCCGCTCTTCCGGCCTGCTGCCAGGCACTGGAGATCGTTCCAGGGTATCCGGTCATAATACAAACCTGCAGCTGGCCAATATCAACACCAAGTTCGAGTGCATTTGTGCTGACCACTCCATAAATTTCACCGGAGCGCAGGCCTTTCTCGATTTTCCGCCGTTCGGTCGGCAGGTAACCACCGCGGTAACCTACGATTGATTTAGGCCCTAATTGATGTTTAACTAACTCCTGTAGATAAGTTAAGATAATTTCGACCCTCACTCTGCTCCTGGCAAAAATAATTGTTTGGATTTTGTTTTTTAAAAGCTCCCCGGCAAGCTTCCGGACTTCGAGCGTAGCACTTTTTCTGATATTTAACGGCTTATTAACGATGGGCGGGTTATAGAAAACGAAATGCTTCCTCCCGCTCGGTGCCCCATTATTATCAATGAGTGTCATTTTTTCCTCGGTTAATGCTTCTGCCAGTTCCCGCGGATTGGCAATCGTAGCGGACGTACAAATAAAAACAGGCTGACTGCCATAATAACGGCAGATTCGTTTTAACCTTCTAATAACATTGGCTACATGACTGCCAAAGACGCCGCGGTACGTATGAAGCTCATCGATGATAACGAATTTTAGATTTTCGAATAATGAAACCCATTTCGTATGGTGCGGCAGAATCGCCGAGTGGAGCATATCCGGGTTGGTAATCACCACATGACCTGCTTTTCTGACCCGTCCACGGATATTTGCCGGTGTATCACCGTCATATGTATAACTATTTACCTCAACACCTGCCGCTTGAATCATTTCATTGATCTCACTCTTTTGGTCTTGAGCGAGTGCTTTGGTCGGAAACATATAGAGCGCCCGGACACTAGGATTCGTTAGAATCGTTTGCAAAACAGGCAGGTTGTAACATAATGTTTTCCCAGAAGCAGTTGGCGTTACTGCTACCATATTATTGCCCGCCATGATCTTCTCATATGCTGACTTCTGATGGGTATAAAGTTGTTCAATTCCTTTAGCATGAAGCGCCTTTATGAGTGCGGGATGTAAATCCTCCGGCAATGCCACAGTTTTTGCTTCCTTCTCGGGAATCTTACGCCATGTTACAATATTTTCTTTGAATTCATCATTTATTTTTAAGTCTTCAAGAATTTCCGGTAAACTTTTTTTCAAACTCATCCATATCACCCCATTATCTCTATTTTAGCGAATAAACGTTCGTTATTAAAGAAAAATAATCGTATTTTTAGAGGACCATGATTTTTCGGCAAAAAAAGTAATCATTCAGGCTTACTATTTGTTACAATAAAGTGAGTGAACATATTGTGAAGGTGATTGAATGAAGATTGACGAGATAAAAAAACTCCTTTCCGGCTTCTCCCTGTTTCGTGATTTAAATGATTTTGAGCTGACAAAAATCACGGATATTTCGATTGTGAGGGAATGGAAAAAACGCAGCCATGTTTTCCTTCAAGGGGACCCGCTCGAAAATGTCTATTTTATTTATAGAGGAAAAATTAAAATATATAAAAGTGATGTCAGCGGCAAGGAACAAATTGTTAACATTATGAAAAATGGCGATATGTTTCCGCATGTCGGCTTCTTCAGAAAAGGGGATTATCCTGCATATGCCGAAGTGCTAGAACCAGCGACACTGATCACCATTCCAATTGCCAAATTTGAAAACGTCCTGATTGAAAATCCTGAGCTTTGTATTAAGGTTTTTAGGGTGTTAGGCGAAAAAATTGTTGATTTACAAAACCGTTTAGAAGAGCAAATCCTAAATAATACCTATGAACAAATCGTCAAGCTGTTAATTCGTTTGTCCAAAAATCATGGGGAGAAACAAGACGATGGAACTATTTTGTTAAAATCGCATTTTACCAACAAAGATTTAGCCAATATGATTGGTACAACGAGAGAAACCATCAGCCGGACCCTGACAAAAATGAAAAAAGATGAATTAATTGAAGTCGATGATCAAGGAAATATGATTATGGATATTGAAATATTAATGGAGGAAATCCACCTTGTTTAACCACCGCAGCCGATCGTTGCTGCGGTTTTTTTCACATTTGCTTTGAAAAACCCCCCATAGGAATAATTAACCTCCATTTCGCTGGATAGAAAAGATGTCACAACCTCGGCTTTCAATGCATATGATATCGTGTGAAAATTGGGAAAGAGAGGGGTTTACCTTGTCATCTAATCTTCCAAGCGATAAGAATAACTCAAAAATGCCGCTGGATCCATTTGCCGACTTTCGAAAAGCAATGAACGAATTTTTTAATGAAAAGCCAATTAGAGGATTTTTGCAATCCATTGATGAGTTTTTCAAAACTCCTTTTCCTTTTGAGGGGGGCTTCCACGTAGATACTGTTGAAACCGAAGATGAATATATTGTTTCTGCTGAACTACCCGGTGTAAAAAAGGAACAAATTCACTTAAACATTACCGGTAATTACTTAACAATTTCCGTTGAAAATAAAGAACTGGAAACAGCCGAAGATAGCAGAAATCAAATTTATCAGCGTAAATTTGTCCGTCAGCAATCCTCAAGAACGATTTCACTTCCCCATACAATTAATGAAAGAATGATTAAAGCTTCATATCGTGACGGCCTATTACGGGTGCGCATTCCCCGAGAAAGAGGGAAAATGATTGAAATTGATTAATTTTAGTAGCAAAAATTGTAAAGACGGCTTAATTGGCCGTCTCTTTATGTTTTAAAAATCCCTCCCAATCCCTTTACAAGTGATGAAACCTGCGTAACGGCATTCACCATTTGTCCCGCCGTATTCATCATTTTATTAAAATCCACTGACCCGTCCTGCGATTTAAAGGAATTCATAATCGACTGTATTCCGTTCGGAGGTTTTGGAATGAAGCTTTGTTTTGGGTACGGGTTCATAATTGGGAAACCATTGATCGGCAAGTAAGGGTTTGTAATCATTTCTTCCTTCGGCTGTAACGGATTTTGAAATAAAAACTGCGAATCTTTTTGTAAAGCGTATTGATTCTGATATGACAACTGTTGAGGTCCCGGACCGGGATAAAAGCTTTGCGTATATGGTTGAAATCCTTGTGGATAAAAAGGACCAGGCCGCTGAATCAAACTCCATTCTTGCTTTTGAGGCCGGTGCTGAAAAGGAATGGGCTGAGCAGTATATGGCAGTTGGTTTTGTGGGTACCCCATGGGAACTTGGTTCATCATTTGCCCCTGGGATCCATTATAAAAGTGATTCGTTGCTCTCCTTTTAGCAAACATGGGCAAACATCTCCTCCGCATTTATCACTATTACACTTTATGAAGGACAAAAATGAAAGGTGAATAAAGCCAAGGAATAAAGATTTTGTCAAAATTAGTGGAAGTCTGTCTAAAGTTTAAATTTTTAAAAAACTAAGAAAGCCCTTTCATTCATGTTACGATATAAATGAAAACTTGCCGATTGGCGAGACCGTTAGGACGAAGACAGAGGCATAGTTGAATTTATGCGACATAGGAAAGTATAAAATTGGGTGGAAATTTTATACTTTCCTAATAGCTAAAAAATGATGAAGGAGGAGAAAAATGAATATTCGCGAATTAAAAGAGAAATTTATCAAAAGTCGAAATTACTTTACTGAAGATGTTAATGCGCTCATGGATTTTGCCAAAAAGACTTATATTTATAATGAAATTAGCATTAAAGAATATCGCACATTAGTTCGTGAGCTAGAAAGTCATGGAGCAACATTCCCTGAAATGGCTCTCGAAAACTCCCTCATCAGAAATAACAACTAAAAAAGATGCTTTGGCATCTTTTTTTGGTGGTTTTATCGGAAGTTATGGAGTGAATTCTCAATGCTTTGAATTCCGTTCATTTTAAACGATCGAATTACTTAAACGCCCATTTTAAGTTTTGCGTTTTAGCCGGAGCGGTGCAAATCCTATCTTCATTATGGGATATGTGATGAAAATGGCTATATTTGTTTTCCAAGCTGGAAAGCTGATTGGCTGTATTAACTAATTTGTTTTGCTCATCCCGTTTCATTCTATTTCGCTGCTCGGAGAAAGAAGCCTCCAGAACCGATTCTAATTCTTCTAATTGGTCTTGGATTTCCGCCAGCATGGATAGGAGTCTTTCCTTTTCGGTTTGTGAATCAGTCATTTTTATATCCCCCTCGTATTTTCTTAATCACTTTTATTCTCCATTATATTTCTTCTTCCTTCCTCCTTGACAAAACTAGAAGTGATTCGTCAAAGATAGTGTCATTGTGGCAAGTTCCCGCTATTACTTCGACAATTTCCACTTTCGCATGAAAAACCAAAAACAGCGCAAGCTATACTCGGAGGTGTTGATAGTGTCTAAAAAAGATAACAAGAATAAAAAGCAGCCGATACAAGCTGACACAGAAAGACGAGCCGGTTATGGCGATAAAAAACTTGAAGGCCCCGACAGACCATCAACTTAATTTAAAACCTTTCACTAAAGCAAGGGCAACCTTGCTTTTTGTTATTGTCCAGTTCAGGCTCCTATCCCCTCGAGGGGCCTTCACTTTTCTTATTTTAAGCCTTTTAGCTGTAACGCTTTTTGCAGTGTTAGCAATAGTTCCAGCTGATAAGACTTAGCAAAATACCAATCCGTTAAATGAATCGGGTGTTTGTGCTTTGCCGGAACGTACAACCATGCCGGGGATATCACCCGTTGTTGACTCCAATCCTCAAATGTCTGCTGATGGTGTTCGATTATAGGAAAGCTTGTCCGCAGCATCGGCGTTTTTCGAACAGTCTTTTGCTTGAAAAATTGTTCATAATCATATCTGGAGCCGGTATGCGCAGTTTTTTCGGCAAACTCAAAAAAATGGGGAAACAGACGGGGATGAAAGAGAATACTGACAAGCCTTTTCCCCAAGCCGATCCGGTTTGATAATTTGCTGAACCCATTGACACTAGCTCCATATAGCTCACCGCCGCAAGTGGGAAAGAGGACACAGCTGAAGTGAAGCCAATCCTGAAAATGGAACAGCAAAGAGTGAAAAACTTTCTTCTGATAAACGGGATGTTCGATTACCGGTGTTTGAATTACGTTCTGCTCATTAATAATTAACGCGGTTGTTAGACGTTCCCTATCCTTTTCCTCCCAATAACGCTTCCATTCCCTCTGAATAAATTTGGAAATATTGAAATAAGGCAGTAAATGAAACAAAGGTCGGCTGAATTTCGTCGAATATTGATAAATAAGCAACTGTGGAAAGGCATCCTGGAATATAAGCCAATTGGCTCTTTCGTAAGTTAAAAAGAGTTGTTTTCTGGTTTGAGGGGCAATCAGTTGGGAAAAAATATTTCCTTTAAGGTCACACATATTCCAGCCGCCATTCCTTGATACCATGCTGGCTAGAAAAGCCCAAAGAATGTCGGGATTCTGTTTAAAGTAAGTAAAGTACGCATTTGTCCGCGAGATATTATCGACGTTTTTCTTTTTAGTTTCCCATCTAATTTGACGGATAATATGCTGTTCCTGTATTGTAAGATGATTCATATATACTCTGCTTTCCCTTTTTAATAGTTTATAAGTTATCTGAGCAGGGAATGGGTTGATAAATATATTTCCCAACCATATTATATTATCTGTGAAACGCGGTATCTGTTTTACTGATAAGATTCATGCTATTTCTTGACAATGAAGGTACAATTGTTAGTAGCATCTGTAGAACTGGACAATTTATTCATCCGATTTGTCCAAAGATTTGGTATGATAAAGTATGGCATAAAGGGGTGCATAACATGGAGATTCATTATCCAAATGGTAAAAAGTTTAACCAGAATGAGCTGCCAAAAAACCGGATCACTCATACCGGCAAAAATGAATCCTATGGAAATCGGGGAATGACACTTGAAGAAGATTTAAATGAGACCAATAAATATTACCGAGACAGAAAAATAGCTGTCGTTCACAAGAAGCCGACCCCGATTCAAATCGTCCAGGTCGATTACCCGAAACGAAGCGCTGCTGTGATCAAAGAAGCTTATTTTAAACTTGCCTCGACTACCGATTATAATGGAGTATATAAGGGCAAATATATTGATTTTGAAGCGAAGGAAACGAGAAATTTTACTTCTTTTCCGTTAAAAAATTTCCATCAGCATCAGATTTCACACATGCAAGCTGTAATTGAACAGGGAGGAATATGTTTTGTCATCCTAATGTTTACTAAATTGAAGGAAGTGTATTTCCTTGAGGCAAAGCATTTGTTAGGATTTTGGGATAGAATGAAAAATGGAGGTAGGAAATCGATCACAAAAGGTGAAATTGAGCAAAATGGTTATTTCATCCCCCTTGGTTTTCAACCTCGAATCGACTATATTAAAATATTAGATGCACTTAACCTTTGCTAATACTAATCCAAAGGTTAGAAAGGAAGGTTACTTCAAAAATGGCTGAACAATATCAATCAAGAGAGGAACGCCGAAAGAAGCTCCAGCAGCAAAAGGCTAAGCAAAAACCAAAGAAAAAATCTCGGGATCTCTTGAAAAAGATTTTTCTGTCCCTGGTGGCATTTGGTATTATTTGTATTATCGCCGGAGTTGGCACTTTCGCTTATCTTGTCAAAGATGCTCCGCCACTTGATCCGAAATTATTAAAAGATCCGATCCCTTCGAAGGTTTTAGATAAAAATGGTGATTTAATAACGGAAGTTGGCGCCGTTAATCGGGAATACGTCAATTATAAAGATATCCCCCCAGTCGTTGAAAATGCCATTTTGGCGACCGAAGACTATCGCTTTTATAAGCATCATGGAATCGACCCAATCCGTTTTGCAGGGGCCGTTTTAGCTAATTTCCAGCGTGGCTTTGGGGCGGAAGGCGGCAGTACGATTACTCAACAGGTCGTGAAAAATGCCTTTTTAACAAATAAAAAGACACTTTCACGTAAAGTGCAGGAAGCATGGCTCGCTTTTCAACTGGAACAAAAATACACAAAACACCAGATTTTTGAAATGTATGTAAACAAAGTATTGGTTGGTGGTAACAATTATGGTATTGCCACCGCAGCTAAAGTATATTATGGGAAGGAATTAAATGAATTAAATTTGGCGGAAGCGGCCCAAATCGCCGGGATGCCGCAAAGCCCTAATAATTATAATCCGTTTACCCACCCGGATTTAGCTGAAAAAAGGCGGAATATTGTTCTAAGTCTCATGTATCAGCATGGGTACATTACCAAGAAGCAAATGGATGAGGCCAAAAAAGTCTCGGTGAAAGACACCGTCCTGAAGCCAAAGGACCGGAAGATAAACGATAAGCCGTTTGATTCGTTTGTCGATGCGGTTATTGATGAAGTAAAAGAAAATACTGATTTTGATATTATGACGGATGGCTTAACCATTCATACGACATTAGACAAAAATGCCCAAGAGCATGTGTACAATCTTCTTAATTCAAAGGATATTCCCTATCCTGACGATCAGTTTCAGGCTGGAATTGTCCTCCTTGATACAAAAACAGGAGAAATTCGGGCCATTGGTGGCGGCAGGAACCAAAAGGTGCAACGCGGCTTTAACTATGCCATTGATACAAGGCGGCAGCCTGGGTCGACGATTAAGCCTGTGCTTGATTATGCCCCAGCAATCGAATATTTAAATTGGGGAACCTATCAAATGATTGAGGATAAACCAATTACCTATTCAACAGGGAAGAAGTTTGGAAACTGGGACCAATCCTATAAGGGTGCGATGACGATTAGAACAGCACTGCAGCTTTCCCGTAACAGTCCCGCCGTCCAAACCTTACAGAAGGTTGGGCTGGTTAAAGCGAAAAACTTCGCAAAGGGTATCGGCATCCCCTTGAAAGAAATTTACGAATCCTATGCAATCGGCGGTTTTGGCGGAAAAACAGTCGGAGTTTCCCCGCTGGAAATGGCCGGTGCCTACAGTGCTTTTGGTAATAATGGGGTTTATACAAAACCGCATGCAGTTACAAAAATCGAGCTGCGTGATGGTACTGTTATCAGTTTGGCACCTGAGCCCAAAGTGGCAATGAAGGATTCCACTGCTTTCATGATTACTGACATGTTAAAAAGTGTCTTAGAATATCCAGGTACCGGCGTGAGAGCGAAAGTTCCCGGTCTGCCAATTGCCGGTAAGACAGGTACTACCAACTATACAGATGAGGAGATAAGCAAGTGGCATATTCCTAGCAGGAGTGCAGTACCTGACGCCTGGTTTACTGGATATACGACAAATTACACTGCCTCCATTTGGACCGGTTATAAAGATCGAAGTACTCCAATATTGGCAGTTGGTGATAACCAAAGAATTGCCCAGTTGATTTTTAAAGACTTAATGGCCTATGTATCCAAGGATATTGATACACCTGACTTTACAATGCCAAGTTCGGTGCAAAAGGTTAGAATTGAAAAGGGGTCAATGCCGCCGGTTCTTGCCAGTGAATATACACCAAGCAGCCAGGTTGATATCGAATATGCACTGAAGGGGCATGCGCCAAGAACAGTCTCGCAAAAATATTACAAATTAGATTCTCCTACTAATTTGGCAGCAAGTTATGATGAAACAACAAATAGCATTGCGGTAACCTGGTCCTATAAAAATACAAATGAATCCGTTACATTTGATGTCTCAGACGGTAAGAAACACTATACAGCTCAGGACAATAAGATAACTCTTCCCGCTGAGCCAGGAAAAATATACAAAATAACGGTTGTAGCCATCAGTGGAAGTAAAAAGAGTGATCCAGTAACGATTTCCATCACAGTCCCAAAAACGGCCAAAGATAATCAACCAGGGAATGAAAACAATAATGGCAATGGAAATGAAACTGGAAACAATAATGGAAATCAGAATGAGAATGGCAGCGGGAATGGAACGGGAAATGAGAATGGCAACGATAATGGAAACGGGACTGGTAACGGAAATGGGACTGGTAACGGAAACGGAAATGTGAACGAAAACAATAACGGGCATAACAATGGGAACAGTGACGGTCAAGATCCAACTGCACCCCCTGAAAATTCCGATTCTAATGGTTAGATTAGCCAAAAAAATCGTCTAGCTTATTTAGCTGGACGATTTTTTTGGAGTTGTTTTTTTACATACATTTTTTCCAGTTCCACCATTAGTTCAGCTAACTGGCGGTAAGCATGATGTAAATGAGGACGAGAACCAATAAATTCCAATCTTTCTTCAAGATTTACCGGTTTATAGGTTAATTGCTGGTAAGGTATCGTCTGTTCGATAGAAACAGGCAGGTCATTAGTTATAAATAAAAATTGTTTGAACAAAAAAATACCTTTTTCCATGAACTGCTTCGCACTTTTTTGATCACGTTTTCGAAATAGTTCCTCCAGTTTTGGCTTGGTTATCTTCCATTCTTCGAGGATCGCGGTAACAGTACTATTTAACTGATCCATTGATAACCGTCTTTCCTTTCATTCTCTTTTTCCCCTCGCGGCATAATTCTAATAATGGGCAGCTTTCACACTTCGGATTTTGTGTTTTACAATGATATCTGCCGAAAAAGATAAGGCGGTGATGGGAAACAGACCACTCCTCTTTAGGGATTTTTTTCATTAATGTCTTCTCTACTTCCAGAACCGAGTCCTTCCAGCGGCAAATTCCCAGCCGCTTGCTCACCCGTTCAACATGTGTATCGACGGCAATTGCCGGAATATTAAAGGCTACCGACACAACCACATTGGCTGTTTTCCGTCCAACCCCAGGAAGCTTGGTCAGCTCATCCCTGTCCATTGGAAGCTTGCCGCCATATTCATTCAGAAGCATCCGGCACAGACTCTGGATATTTTTCGCCTTATTGCGGTAAAGTCCAATCGAGCGGATATCGTTTTGTAATTCTTCTAAGGATACGTTTAAATAGTCTTCCGGGGTTTTATATTTTATAAATAGCTCTTTTGTTACCTTGTTTACTAAAGCATCGGTACATTGTGCTGACAAGGAAACAGCGATAATCAATTCAAAAGGATTGGAATGATGTAATTCACAATGTGCATTAGGAAACATTTCGCCTATTTGGTCTAAACAAAATCGGATTTGGCTATTATTCAGCAACTTGTTCACCCCCGTTAATTCTCTAACCAATTATAAAATGGAACGGAAGGATTGTGGGCTTCTTCCTTGGGATTACTTTTTTGCAGCTGTTTTTGGCGAAATTTCCGCCCCTGATTTTTCGCTTGCTCTATCGTTTTAATCCCGTTTTTCTTCCATTCAAACAGGATTCTGTCAATATAGCGGAAATTAAGTTTTCCCGACATCACAGCCTCTCTCAATGCAGCTTTAATGATAATCGGGTCATGATGATCATCATCCATCCACATAGCTAGTGATTCACATTCAAATGGGGAAAGCGGCCGGCCAAATTCCTTCTCAAAACAAGTATATAGATCCATTTCTTCAGTTTTCCTGGTTGCTTCCTGCAGGCCACTCTGGTGGTTCACTAAAAACTGCTCGACAAGTCTTTCCCACAGAGGTTTAATCGAGTATTTTTCAAAGCGGATGCCCTCGTTCGAGTATTGCTCAATAATTTCAAGGAATCCCCTTTGCATTAATCGTCTAAGCATTTCATGACAATCCGCAGTGGAAATGGTCATTCTTGCTGACAGCTCTTCCGGTGTCGGAAAATAATTTCCTCTTTCTAAAAAAGTTAAAATATTCAATAGGAGAACAAGTTCCGTTTCATTCAAATTAAGCTTTCGATATTCCGAAAATAATAGACTAGGGACGGTAATATTCCCCTCCTCCAGCCATGCTAGAATATTTGATTTCATGTTTGGACACCTCTTAATCAGTATATCATGAACGATTACTCCCAGTAAGACCCGAAGGGCATCCAGCTTTGGAAAAGGAAAACAAACAGCCTGCATTCCGCAGGCTGTAGATTATTTTGCATGACTCTTTGCTTCCACAAATTCCTTTATTCTGGCAATAGCTTTCTCTAACAGGTCAAGTGATGTTGCATAAGACAGGCGGATATTGTCTGGTGTCCCAAAACCTGAACCCGGAATGACAGCTACCTTTGCCTCAACCAGCAAGGCGGCTGCAAAATCATCGACATTTTGATAACCAGCCATTTCTGCAGCTGACTTGACATTTGGGAAGAGATAAAACGCTCCTTGCGGCTTTACGCAGGTAAAACCTGGGATAGACGTTAATTTATTATAAATAATTTCCAATCGTTGCTCAAATGCCTTGCGCATTTCCTCGACCGGCTCCTGAGGGCCATTATAGGCCGCAATTGCAGCATATTGAGCCGTAGTTGTCGGATTAGATGTACTATGGCTGGCCAGGTTCGTCATCGCTTTAATAATTGTTTCGTTGCCAGCAGCATAACCAATTCTCCATCCTGTCATCGAATGCGACTTGGAAACCCCGTTAATAATAATCGTTTGCCCTTTTAGTTCCGGAGAAAGTTGGGCAATCGAGACATGCTTGGCACCACCATAAATAAGCTTTTCATAGATTTCATCGGAAACAATAAGGATATCCTTTTTCAAGCAGACTCTTCCTAATTCTCGAAGCTCTCCTTCTGTATATATGACCCCTGTCGGATTGCTTGGTGAATTAATAATAACAGCCTTTGTTTTGTCTGTTATTGCTTGTTCCAATTGTTCCGCTGTAATTTTAAATTGATTTTCTTCTTTGCCCTCAATGAAGACGGGCACCCCACCTGCCAATTTAACTTGTTCAGGGTAACTGACCCAGTATGGGGTTGGAATAATGACTTCATCTCCGTCATTTAGCAGTACTTGAAACAAAGTATATAACACATGCTTGGCGCCATTACCAACAATGATTTCATTCGGTTGATAGGCTATCCCTTGATCAGTCTCCAACTTCCTGATAATAGCCTGCTTGAGCGCAGGTAGACCCGCTGATGGGGTATATTTGGTAAAACCCTCGTTCATCGATTCAACAGCTGCGTCCAGAATGTGCTGTGGCGTGTTAAAGTCAGGTTCTCCAGCCCCTAAACCAATCACATCTTCCCCTTGTTCTTTTAATTCTTTTGCTTTAGCGGTGATTGCCAATGTCGATGACGGTGTAAGTGACAATACCCTGTTAGCTAATCCCAACACCATTTCTTTTTCCTCCAATCTCCATCGCTGCTATAAATTTTCAATTTTTTTCAGCCATTTCCCTGTTTCAAAATCAATATAGTAATAATTTATCAGGTTATTTTGAGAACGGTAATAAATTTCCCATAAAGGAATATTTTTTTCCATTCCTAGGCGGACTGAGATAATTTTTTTAGGATTCTTTTCTTGCATTAGTTTTTGAATGGCTTCCTCTTTTGAAATGCCATCTTTCGCTTGCTTTACAATGACCTGTTTACTTTTTTCAGGAATCCAAACAATTATTTTTTTACCCTGTTTGTTTCTCCCTTCAAGCACATTTACCTGTTCTTGACCATTATAAATATGAAAGTCATCTACTTTGCTTATTTCTTCCCCTGCAAGCTTAAGGGATTTTCTTTCAGCTGCCTTAACCGGTTCCATTGAACTATAATACACCTTAAAAAAACCGGCAACAAATATTAAGACAAGAACAATCGGTATTGAAATGATCCACTTTTTCACTTTCCATCACTTCTTTATATAGTCATCTACTTCATTATTATAATAGGTTACCACAATAATAAGCTAAATCAAGCCTGTTTTAGGAGAATTTTTTCAAAAATTCTGGAGTTATTCCTCAGCGGTAACCGGGATTGTAATAACCTCAAATTTCGTTTCCGTAAACTTGATCGTAATCGTGCCGTGCCGCTTTGTATAGTAAATCTCTGACCACGTATCATTTAAATCATATAGCACGTCAGGATTGGGACCGTATTCTGCAGCAGCAAACAGCACCGATATTTGGGGATTCAGATAATGGATTAACGTCTCAGAAATCGGACTTTCTTTGGTATACTTGGGCAGCTTAAAAACATGAACATCCTTCACATTTTTCTTCAATAGTACTTGCTCCGCCCGTTCGCTGCAGGAGGTCATGAGGAAGATGCGGTGGTTAAAAAACTCCAGCATAAAATCTAAACCTTCTTGCGGTTTAACCCCTGCATATTGAACAGTAGCAGTTGCCTCAGGAAGAACCTTGGTTTTGCTTCCTTCCTGCCAATTGGTGATGGTCATTTTTGTCGTTAAGTTTTTTGCCAATTGGTCTGCCAGTTTCGTTGTTGCAATAATTTCTTCAATTTTATATTCGGAAATCAGTTCATTGATCAGCTTGTAAGAAACCTTGGTAAAATCGTTCGTCAGAATTAAGGTATTCAGCTTATCGACATTATAGCGGTTTAACCAATCTTCCAATTCAGACCTTGTCCCATTGCCGCCGGTATTTACCAATATATTGTTATCGTTAGGGCCTTGGATAAGAGTTGCTTCCCCCTCAGATAATCCTAAAAAGGAAACAGCCATTTCATGGTCCCTGACATTTACGTTTATCTTTTCTATTTGATTTGAAACGGGTGAAGCTGCCGTTACATTCGATGAGAATGAAAGAAAGACGCTTAAAACGATGAACAGGAATTTCATCAGGGCACCTCCTATACCATAATAGGATGTGCATTTTTCCATTTTTTATCAGATCCACGTATGGATAATCTGTACTAACTCATTCACAGATCCTTTTCGTACCGATACAGGTGGAATCGATTCAAAAAAACTGTTGCCATACTTTGTCGTAATGATTCTTTTATCAAACACGACAATAATCCCTTTATCGTTTTCTGTGCGAATTAAGCGGCCAAATCCTTGTTTAAAACGGAGCACTGCTTCTGGAAGAGCATACTCTATAAACGGATTGCCGCCCCGTTCCAATATTAATTTGCTCTTCGCCTCGGTTAACGGCTCTTCCGGTGAACTAAATGGAAGCCTGACAATACATAGGCAGGATAAGTCCTCCCCGGGTATATCAATTCCCTCCCAAAAGCTGTTCGTTCCAAGCAGTATCGCCTTATCATAACGTTTAAAATTCCTCGTCAATCTAGCCGGGCTGCCACTTGAGATCCCTTGGGCCATTAGAACATAGTCGTCTAAAAAGCCGCTCTCTTTGATTAATTCATATGTCTTTTTAAGCATGTCATAGGAGGTAAAAAGAATTAACATTCTTCCTCTGGCTGCTTCAGCAATCGAAATAATCTGTTCCGCTAAAGAGATGACAAACTCATCCAACGTGACTGTGTTGATTTCCGGCAAATCTTCCGGAATTAATAGTTGCACTTGTTTCTTATAATCAAATGGAGACGGAATCAAAACTGTTTCAGTTAAAACAGGGTCCAAGCCAAGTCCTTTTAGTATGTATTGAAACGAGTGATTAACGGTTAAGGAAGCAGAGGTAACAATAACCGCTTTCTTAGCGTTGAACAAGTTCTCCTTTAACTTATCAGCGACTGTTGCCGGCTGAGCGATAAAAGTAGTAATATTTTGCGGCGAACGACTGTCGATTTCAATCCACTTGACATGATTGGATTCGCTTAAAAAACAAGCCACAACTGTTTCTCTAAGATCCGCCAATTCTGTTAAAAATAACTGGATTTCTTCAAGTTTATTTAATTGCGTACTGGTTAGGACCATACCCTCAGATATAATCCATTCAAGCCGCTCCTTAATCGCCTGCTCGAGATCCTTTAGTAAAAAGGCAATTCTTTCAGCACTATGAGATACTGCCTTTCCTTCCTTTTCATTGTTGAAGCGGAAATAAGGGACTTTGGCACGATACAAACGCTGTCCAGCGGCAAGTCTCGTATTGGCATATAAAACAAGCAGCTTAAAGAATTCATCGATTTCATACATTAAATCCAACACCAGTTGATTAAGTTCAAAGGGGGGAACAACAGCTATTTCCTTATCAGCAGCCAGCTGGTTTACAATCTCTTCCATCTGATAAAAAAGCTGTGATTGGTCGTAGGTTCCGAATTTCCCAATGAATAATCGAATACTTAAATAATCTAACGATGCTCCCAAAAATTGTGTTGCTGATTTTTCAAGACTGATGTCCTTCGTCAATAATAGCATAGTCATATCGCGGCAAACTGGGTCCTTTTCCGGTCATATCACTTAACAACAAGGAATGGTTTGTAATAATGAGATCGGCCGTTGCAGCATCTCTTTTAGCCTTTAAGAAGAAATCTTTTTCTAGCCAATCTGAATTTGTTTCATAGACTGCCTGTCCATTCCTTACTTTGTCCCAAAATAGTTGCCCTCCGCTTGATAAATTTAATTCATCCTTATCCCCTGTCTCTGTCTCTGTCAACCAGACGAGAATTTGCATTTTTGTCAAGGTTGTATCATAGTTATCATTTTCATCCAATAATGTTTGGTGGAATTTCTCCAAGTTTAGATAATGGCTTCTGCCTTTGAGCAAGGCAGCCTGAATGTTAAAAGGTAAAAGCTTGTTAAGGAAAGGGATTTCCTTTCTTAACAGCTGCTCTTGCAATGGAATGGTGAAAGTACTGATAACAATTGGTCGCTTACACTGCTGCGAAAAATAAGCAGCGGGTAAAAGATATCCAAGGGATTTTCCTACTCCAGTGCCGGCCTCAATCAATAAATGCCGATCAGTTAAAAAGGCATTGTAAACGGCGTCCATCATTTGAAATTGACCAATTCGCTTCTCAAACGATTTGAAACCTTTGTGAAGGATGTTTATCTTATCCTCGTCATTTTCGGGATATGATGTATTCCTGGAGGCAACTGGAAAATCTGGTTGTGGCGATGTCTTTTTTAGGGCGATTCCTTTAAAAATCTCTATATGTTGCGATAAAGTTATCTCCGTGCCTTCAAGAGGATCCAACATTTCATCGAGCAGCTGCTGCAAATCACTTTTTAACCCCCCAGCCAGCGGAACAAGCTGCTTAAGTGTGTGGCGAGGCAGAGTCATCAACCGGTTTAGAAAAATCAGTAGAAGTTCGGCCGTTACTTCCGCATCACTATCGGCCTGATGCGGGCGATCATGCCTTAGGTTCTCTTGTTCAGCCAAGTCTGACAGCTTATATCCGTCTGCTGTTGGATACAATATTCGAGCCAATTCTACCGTATCCAATACAGGTCCATAAAAGCCTTCATAATTAGCATTAATTAATTCCTCTTGAAGAAAGGAAAGATCAAATAAAACATTATGAGCAACAAAATAAGCACCATCTAATAAGGAGATGACTTTCGGAGCAATTTCCGAAAAAATGGGAGCATTTATGACCATTTCGTCATTAATTCCAGTTAGTTCTTCAATGAAAACCGGGATCGCTTTTTGGGGATTAATCAATGACGAGTATTGTTCCGTAATCATTCCATTTTCGATTACTACGGCAGCAAATTGAATAATTTTATCACCTTTTTTAGGAATATTCCCAGTTGTTTCCAAATCAATTACGACAAATTTATTAAACATTTCATTTACACCCCAAGACTTCGTTCCTTAAACGGTATCATAAAAAGACTAAAAAGAAAACACACTCTGTTTAACCAAAGTTTCAACGTCTTAAAAAAAATACCCCGAAACATCGGGATATTACATGATCGTAAGGGCTGGTTCGCCAGTTAATAGTTCCTTAATGCGGTTATGTTCATCCATAATTGCCACTTTTGGTTGATGAGCCGCAGCTTTTTCCTCAGGCAAGATTACATACGAGATAATAATGATTATGTCACCAGGCTGCACAAGGCGGGCTGCAGCTCCATTTAAACAAATAATCCCGCTTCCTCTTTCCCCGGGAATGATGTATGTTTCAAGCCGGGCACCATTGTTATTGTTGACAATTTGTACTTTTTCATTCGCCAGCATGCCAACAGCATCCAGTATATCTTGATCAATTGTAATACTGCCCACATAGTTTAAATTGGCTTCGGTAACAGTAGCGCGATGGATTTTCCCATTCATCATGGTGCGAAACATTGGTTTGGTCCTCCTATATTCAATCGATTTCCATAATGAGATTATCTATTAACCGAACGTGGGAAAATTTGACCGCCAATGCAAGGATGAATCGTCCTGTCAATGTTTCCAACGGTTCAAGCTCAGGATAGGAATAAATTTCAACGTAATCTATGGTCCCGTTTGTTCGGCTGATAATCATTTCCTTGACAGCATTCACGATCGTTGCCGGATCTTTTTCTCCCTGTTCTATCAGTGATTTTGCTGTCGTTAAACTTTTGTAAAGCAGTGGTGCCTGCTGTCTTTCCTCAGGGAGGAGGCGAACATTTCGTGAGCTTTTGGCAAGCCCATCCTCTTCACGGACAATATCTACAGCAACCAGTTCAACGGGAAAATTAAAATCAGCAATTAGCCCCTCAATAACCGCTACCTGCTGGGCATCCTTTTTGCCAAAATAGGCCCTTGTCGGCATCACAATATGAAATAACTTGGTTATTACGGTTGCAACACCATCAAAATGCCCGGGACGGGATCTGCCGCATAAAACCGAGGTCCGTTCCAATACAACTGCTTTAACCGATAGGTTATGAGGGTACATTTCCTCAACTGACGGATAAAACAGATAATCAACATTTTCACCTTCAGCCAAGGCACGATCCCGCTCAAAATCACGTGGATATGTGGCATAATCCTCGTTTGGACCAAATTGAATGGGATTGACAAAAATGCTTAATACGACGAGATCATTTTCCTTACGGGCATGCTTTATTAATGACAAGTGTCCTTCGTGGAGGTACCCCATTGTCGGTACAAACCCTACCGTTTTGCCGGTTTGCCTTTGTAAGCCCATTTCTGCCTGCATTTCTTTGATCGTTGTGATGACTTTCATTCCAAACCTCCGTAAAGGGCCTTTAATTCCTGTTCCTTCATCGTAAAAGAATGTTTATCTTCAGGAAATTGCTTATTTCTCACATCACGAGCATAGGCTTCAATTGACTCAACCATAATTGGATGGACGGAGTGATATTGTTTTACAAACTTCGGCACCCGTTCCACTCCGTAGCCTAAAATATCATGATATACAAGGACTTGCCCATCGACATTCATTCCTGCACCAATACCTATCACGGGAATGGAAAGAGATTTTGCCACCTCAGCGGCAAGTTGTTTTGGCACACATTCCAACACAAGGGCAAACGCTCCGGCAGCTTCACATTTTTTTGCATCTTCGATTAATTTTTTTGCTGCCTGTACGTCTTTTCCTTGAACTTTATAGCCGCCCAAAACACCAACAGATTGCGGTGTTAACCCTAAATGAGAACATACAGGGATTCCTGCCTTTGTTAAAGCAGCAATTTTTTCAATGACCTCATTTGCCCCTTCCAACTTAACGGCATGTGCTCCTGTTTCTTGAATGATTCTTCCAGCGTTGATCAACGTATCTCTAATTGATAAATGATAACTGAGAAACGGCATATCGACGACAATAAACGTGTCCTTTGCCCCCCGTTTTACCGCCTTGGCATGATGAATCATGTCCTCAAGTGTTACGGACACGGTAGAATTGTAGCCTAAAACCACCATCCCTAGAGAATCGCCAACGAGAATGACGTCCACTCCTGCCTGCTCTGCTTGCTTGGCAGACGGAAAATCGTAGGCCGTCACCATGACAATCCTTTCATCCATTTCCTTCATTTTCAGAAAATCTGTTGTTTGCTTCATCTTTTCCCTCCTGTTCTATTGGGAGAGGTGATAAAACGACTAGAAGAGACGACAATTAGAAAAGCGCAAGCGCCTCGGTCATCCCCGACAAGCAAATGTTCTTCGACCTTAAAAGTCTGCTTTTCGACTTTTTAGGTCGAAGGTTATTTGACCTCGAGGGGATAGGCGCTGGAGCTAGACAAAAAAATCCTTCTGAAGGCAGAAGGATCCTGTACTCTTTTATTTGTTCCATCCCTCTGTCCCGGTCCGATTAACGGATCTAGGCAGAACCTTTAAATTAGTTTTGTATGAGCAAAGCAGGTGCAGTTCTCAAAAAGATACTGCCCAAGAAAATTGTACAAAAAATACAAGTAGCATGCAAGAATAATGTGCATGATTAAAGTTCAATATCAGCCGAGTAAACATGATGAATCGTCCCGGACGCATCTTCTATTTTTAATACACCCTCTTCGGTAATTCCCAAAGCCTTTCCTTCGATCACTTCTGTTAAAGTTCTCGCTTTAAGAATTTTTCCAATACTGATTGCATAGCTTTCCCATAATAATTTAATTGGGAAAAACCCTTTATCTAAATAGAGCAGGTATAATTTTTCAAAGTGCTTAAAAATACTTCTGATCATTTCTGCCCGGGAAACTGGAGTCCCTTTTTCAATCAAAAGAGAGCTGGCCTTTTCTTGAAGTTCTCTTGGAAAGTCCTCTTTCTTCTGATTAACATTAATGCCAATCCCGATGATGATTGAATGAATCCGATCGGCTTCCGCTTGTAATTCGGTTAAGATCCCGGTGATTTTCCTTCCCTGAATCAAAACATCGTTGGGCCATTTGATTTCCGCCGTAATCCCGGTTATTTCTTCAATTGCCTGGACGATGGCAACTGCTGTTAAAAGGGTTAATTGCGGTGCCTTTGAAAGGGGGATATTCGGCCTAAGAATAAGACTCATCCAAATCCCGGTATATTTTGGCGAATGCCAGTTTCGATTCATTCTTCCTCTACCGGACCTTTGTTCGTCAGCAATGACAACCGTCCCCTCGGGAACGTTTTTTGCTGCCAGTTGATGAGCAATCTTTTGTGTTGATTCTACGCTTTCTTCATAATGGATATTTTTTCCAATAAAACAAGTCGTTAGTCCGAGCATTATTTCATCAGCCGTTAACTTTTCCGGTGTTTTGACGATCCGATAACCCTTTTTTCTAACTGCCTCTAATTCAAAGCCTTCTTTTCTTAATTCCTCAATATGCTTCCATACTGCCGTCCTGGAACAGCCGACAAGCTCGGCTAAACGTTGTCCCGATAAATAAGACTCACCGGCATTCGTGAAGGCATCAAGCAGTTGTTTTCTTAATTCTGACTGCATGCCATCAGCCACTCCTTAATCTTTCGTTTTTCATTTACAACTTTCCCGGCTAGAATCGCCTTTTCAATTGATACCAGCTGTTCTTTTATCCAAGGGCCCCCGCTAGCTTGAAACCATTCCATTAAGTCATTTCCTGTTACTGCGAGATCCTTGCTGTCTTTTATCGGAAGGCTCTGATAGTAATCAAGCAATGGGGGAATCGTATTTTTTTCGTTTTGCCCGCTGATGGCGAGATACAACTTTTCAACAGATTCTATCACGGCAGCACTTCCGGCCTTATACAAATCAAAAACCGACCATTCCTGTTGCAGTCTCTTTTTCAAATAACCTAAAATTCGCTTTATATCGTTTATTTCTTTAATAGAAAGCCGCCAATCCCTTAAAAAGGGTTCAGTTACATGTTCACTTAACTGTAAACAGTAAACAAGCAAAGACCACATTTCAGTTTTCTTAAAGCCGGCGCAATCATAGTTCATCATTGTGGCAAGCTGCTGTTTACGGTTTTGTAACCCCGGTAAAAAAGCAAAGAGATTGGTTTCCAGCATAATCGCAATTGCCTCTTTCCAATTTTCACCAACTAACATTTTTTCAAACTCGGTTTTTTTTCGCTCGACAGCAATTTTTTCCAACAAGGGGGCAAGTTCTTTTAATGCCGCCATTGTATTTTCAGCGATATGAAAAGAGAGCTGACTGACAAAACGGACCGCTCTCATCATTCTTAGGGCATCCTCGCTGAAGCGGTCTCTGGCTTGGCCAACTGTTTGGATTCGTTTTTCTTTTATCGCCAATTGTCCTTGGTACGGATCAATTAATTTTCCCGTTCGATCCATTGCCATTGCGTTTATCGTAAAATCCCTGCGCTTAAGATCTTCAGTTAAACTGCGGATAAAGGAAACCTGTTTTGGTCTGCGAAAATCCTGATATTCTCCTTCTGATCTAAAGGTGGTTACCTCATAGGATTTCTGACCATATAAAACCAGAACGGTCCCATGCTCAATCCCAATGTCAACCGTCTTTGAGAAAATTGTTTTTACCTCGTCGGGTGTTGCCGAAGTGGCAATATCGACGTCACTAATTTGTTTGTGAAGTAAATAATCTCGGACGGAGCCGCCGACAAAAAAAGCCTCGTAGCCCGCATCCTCTAGCCGCTTTAATACAGGTATCGCTGATAAAAAGGGTTCTTTCATATTTTTCACCTAATTTAGTAATCGAAAATATAATTCCTCGTATTGTTGTACAATTGCTTCCGACTTAAACTTTGTCTCTGCCAATTTGATCGATTGATGGGAAAATTGTTGATGGAGTTGTGAATCTTCTAATAAGGAAATCGCTTTATTTGCAATATCCGAAATATTTCCAAGTTCGCATATAAATCCCGTCTCGCCATCTTGAATTACCTCCGGGATGCCGCCGATATTCGTTCCAATACATGGAACGCCACAGGCCATCGCCTCTAAAAGGACAAGACCAAAGCTTTCTTTTTGTGATAATAGTAACATTAAATCACTAATCGAGTACAACTCCTCAAGGTTTTCTTGTTTACCGAGAAAAATTACTTGGTCTTCCAAAGCAAGTTGTCTGACCAGCTTGCAAATAACCGTCATCTCCGGTCCATCACCAACAAGCAGTAATTTCGCCGGCATAATGCTGGAGATTTTCGCAAATGTTTTGACAACATCCTGGACACGTTTTACTGCGCGAAAATTGGAAACATGAATGATCACTTTCTCATTCTCTTTTATGCCAAATTCCGACTTTAAATGCTGAGCGTCGGTTTTCCGATAAACACGATCATCAATAAAATTATAGACTGTTTCAATTTGTTTATCGGGATTAATGAGCTCATATGTCTGATTGACTAAGGCATTGGAGACGGCAGTTACAGCATCTGATTTCTCAATTCCGAATTTAATGGCATCGGTTAATGAAGGGTCATGGCCTAACACCGAGATATCGGTGCCGTGCAACGTGGTTACGATTTTAACATCTCGGCCCGCCATTTGTTTGGCCAGGATTGCACATACTGCATGAGGCATGGCATAATGCACATGAAGCACATCCAATTTTTCCCGATTAATTACCTCCGCCATTTTGCTTGCTAAGGCAATATCATAAGGCGGGTACTGAAAAACAGAGTATTGATTTACTTCAACCTGATGGTAATAAATATTATGATAAATCTTGTTGAGACGGAAGGGGATGCTTGATGAAATAAAGTGAATTTCATGGCCTTTTTCAGCAAGCATTTTTCCTAATTCTGTTGCGACAACACCTGAACCCCCAACGGTGGGGTAACAGGTAATGCCAATCTTTAATTTCCTCATTCTTTATTCTCCTAACAAATCACGCTTCAAAAGAAGGGGTACTTTCGTTTTGAAGCCTTCAGCATAAGTTACATTCACTAATTGTCCAAACATTCTTTCCCTTGCCTCTACCGTTTCAATGTATCCATTGACAAGCGGGGTATTAAAACTCTCTTTTGTCATTTCAAACTGACTTTGATAAGCCCTAAGCGCTGCAAGCTTTGTATCGATAAATGCGGAAATATCTACGGTAAAATCAGGCTGGTGAAAGCCATTAATCATATAAAAATAGACTCTCTCAACCTTGTGGGGCTCATTACACCCTTCTGTCTGATATTTTTTGATACCGGCTGAAAATACGGCCTCCTCAACCAGGCGAGTACAATTCCCATGGTCAGGGTGCCGGTCTTGGTAATAGGGTGCAAACACAATTTTAGGCTTGTGTATTCGAATCATTTTGGCGATTTCATTTATATAAGCTTCTTTTAATAATAGACCGCGATCAGGAAAACCTAGTGATGTTCGGAAACAAAGCCCCAATATCTCGGCGGCTTTTGCAGCCTCTTCTTTCCTTAAGCGTACATTTCCATTTGAGGAAAGATCAGCATCAGTTAAATCACAAATCCCGGCCCGCTTTCCTTCGTTTGTTAATTTGGCTATCGTTCCGCCCATACCAATTTCCACATCATTTGGATGGGCCCCAAACGCTAAAATATGTAATGAGCTATCTTCCATCTGCCTCACCATTCTCTCTGGCGATTTTTCTCCAATCCATCAGGCCCTTATCCATGCCTCTGATTAACAGCTCAGCACTGCCCATATTTGTAGCCAGCGGTACCGAATAAACATCGCAAAGACGAATGAGTGCTGAGACGTCCGGTTCATGCGGTTGGGCCGTTAACGGATCACGAAAAAAGAAAACGGCATCCATTTGATTCTTGGCAATCATCGCACCGATTTCCTGATCGCCGCCAAGCGGGCCGGATTGGTAACGGGTAATTGATAAACCGGTAGCCTCACTAATTCTTAAGCCTGTGGTTCCCGTTGCAAATAGGTTATGCTTGGCAAAAATTTGCTGGTATGCGGTAACGAACTGAACTAAATCATTCTTTTTACGGTCATGGGCGATTAAAGCAATATTCATGAGTATAGCTCCTAATCTAAAATATTTTCTAATCCATAAACAAAGCCATTATGCTTCATGACGGTTTCCACCGCAACTTTAACGCCGGACATAAAGGATGCACGGTTAAAGGAGTTATGGCGAATCGTTAGTGATTGCCCATCTGAACCAAACATGACTTGTTGATGGGCAATTAGTCCCGGCAGCCTTACCGAATGAATATGCATTCCATCGTATTCCGCTCCGCGCGCACCTTGGATGGTTTCCTTTTCATTGGGATGCCCCTGTTTTTTTGCCTCTCTAACAGCAGCAATCATTTCAGCCGTTTTAACTGCGGTTCCTGAAGGAGCATCAAGCTTTTTGTCATGGTGCATTTCAACAATTTCTACATCCTGGAAATATTTTGCTGCCAGTTGGGAAAATTTCATCATAAGGACAGCGCCAATGGCAAAGTTGGGAGCAATGATACAGCCTAATTCCTTTTGTTTACAAAGCTCTTCAAACTCTTGTAATTCTTCTTTTGAAAACCCTGTTGTCCCAACTACCGGACGAACATTATAGTTTAATGCTGTTCTAACATGGTGCGGCCCGGCTTCAGGTGTCGTTAAATCAATTAGGACATCTGCCTCAATCTTTTGCAGGCAGATGTCAATATCTGTATAGATGGGGACATTGGCAATGGATTGAAATCCTTCCAAATCACTTAACATCATCCCATCAAATTTATGATCTAAAACAGCTGTGAGTTCAAAATGCTCTGTATTTGTTACCAGGTTTACTGCCTCGCGCCCCATTCGACCACGAGGTCCGGCAATAATTATTTTTATTGGATTCATCTTCTTCACTCCAATCATTCTTGCTCAATTCTTGTCCAGCGGTTTTTATCCCTTGTATTAAATTTATTCATGACATAATCGTGGGCGGTTTCCAAATCAATATGTAATGAATTAGCAAAACAAATAAGTACAAATAATAAATCTCCAAGCTCTTCCTCCATCGCTTTTTCCGTTTCACTGGACTTTTTTGGCTTTTCACCATAATAATGGTTGACTTCTCTGGCGAGTTCTCCAAGTTCTTCGGTCAATCTGGCAAGCATGGCAAGTGGGCTAAAATATCCCTCTTTAAATTGACTAATGTATGTATCAACTTCTTTCTGTAAGTCTTTCATTGTTTTTGCGGCTGCCAATTAATCTCACCCCTCTTTTATCCATTCTTAACTACTACATTCAGCGGTGCTTATTTTCTATTTTTTATGTTAGCTAAATTAAGTCTGTTTTACAAATGATTTTACCTATTACGACATTTTCCACAGCAGATTATTTTGGTAAACTATATTCGTTATCTTTGATTTATTCTAGAATTTTTAAAATTTGGGAGGGGTGAATGTTTCATGATCTTTGGACTTAAGCTAAAAAGTATTTTGTTCATTTTTTTGGGCACAGCCATTATGGCTTTTGGTCTGGTAAATTTTAATATGCAAAATAAACTAGCCGAAGGCGGCTTCACCGGTATTACGCTGATTCTATATTTCTTGTTTCACTGGGATCCGTCCTATACGAACCTGCTGTTAAATATTCCTCTGTTTTTAATCGGCTGGAAGATTCTAGGTCGTAATACCTTTTTATATACCATTATTGGCACTGTAGGAGTTTCTATTTTCCTTTGGATCTTCCAGCGCTATTCGATCAATATGCCGCTCCAGCACGACTTAACCTTAGCTGCTTTATTTGCCGGAGTCTTTGCCGGCATTGGTTTAGGGATTATTTTTCGGTTTGGCGGTACGACTGGAGGCGTCGATATTATTGCCAGACTTGTTCAGAAGTATTTCGGCTGGAATATGGGTAAAACCATGTTCCTATTCGATGCCTGTGTGATTACACTTTCATTGTTTACCTACTTAAAATATAAACAAGCAATGTATACGCTGGTTGCCGTCTTTGTTGCCGCACGAGTGATAGATTTCATTCAGGAAGGTGCCTATACTGCCCGCGGTGCAATGATTATTTCGAAGCAAAACGAACAAATCGCCGAAAAAATTATGGAAGAGATGGGCCGTGGTGTAACTGCACTTAGAGGCTACGGTTCATATACAAAAAAAGAAACCGACGTTTTATATTGTGTTGTCGCAAAAAATGAAATTATGAGGCTAAAAAATATCATTACTTCCGTTGACCCGCATGCCTTTATATCGATCTCCGTTGTCCATGATGTCCATGGCGAAGGTTTCACCCTTGATGAAAACAAAATGCCAATCCAACACTAAAGGCAATGTCGATCGTCGACATTGCCTTTTAATTGTCCAGCGCTTGCGCTTTTCTTGTTAATCATCGCTTCGATTCATGCCTGTGTATATGAGGACAAGCCGTAACAATTCAAGAACCGCCACCGCCGCAGCAGCGACATAGGTAAGCGCCGCAGCATTCAATACTTTCCTGGCTTCACGCTCTTCCCGGTTAGAAATGAGCCCCAAGGAAACTACCTGATCCATTGCCCGGCTGGATGCGTTAAACTCAACAGGGAGGGTGACGATTTGAAATAGAACAGCTGCAGCCATAAAAATAATCCCAAGTAACAGCATATTTGTGGCATCGGCTAAAAGTCCGATCATAATTAAGATCCATGATACATTGGAGCCAAAGTTGGCTACAGGTACTAATGCAGAGCGAAAACGTAAAAAAACGTATCCATGTGAATCTTGAATTGCATGTCCGCATTCATGTGCTGCCACTGCAGCTGCCGCAATTGAATGACCATGGAAATTTTCTGGTGACAATCTAACCGTTTTCGACCGCGGATCATAATGGTCGCTTAAAAACCCGCGCCCTTCTTCAACACCAACATCATACAAGCCATTGGCATTTAATATTTCTCTTGCTACTTCAGCGCCGCTTCGATAAGAGGCGGATCGGACCTGTGAATATTTTGCAAAGGTACTTTTTACTCTCATTTGTGCCCATAGAGGAATTAATACGATGATCGCAAAATATAATAGGTACATAATTTTACACTCCTAACCAGCTTCTTAGACAATATTGTAGTTAAGCTAATTAGATGCGTCAATCTTTATGCTTTTCCCGAGCATTTTTCTTTATTTCTTTCTCCCCTTGGTATTTTCTCCAGCCAACATATGACAAGGTCATGATAATAATGCTGCCAGTGGAAATAATCACCCACCATAATGAAGGATCGGCTTCATCGTTTTCAATATTGGCAAACAGATTTTTCATGTCCGTATCAAGCTTTTCCAATTCAGTCTGTTTTTCCTTGCTTGTCAAAATAGCTGAACGGTACTCATCAATATATTTGATGCGGGCATCTAATCTTTGTATATTCTCTGCCGGTACATCGATTTTCATACTTGGGTAAATCATGTTATACAATGATAGGAAGGTATTATAGCTTGTATGAAATTGGGAACGATCACCATTAACGGCAGCAACTTTTGCCTCAGTAAGCGCGGTCATAATTTGGGTTTCCATTTCCGTCCACAACGGTTGGTGACTTGTAACAATGGCATCAATAACAAGTCTGAATTTGGTAAGCCTGTTAATTCGTTCTTCATGATTCATCGTCGGGCTTACGGCCGCTTCCATTGCTTCATCATGAGAAGTGTTAATAATTCTTACCTCATCCATCGTTAACGGCTGCGCCTTGCCCGATACGCTGGTAAATTGGTCGGAAAAGTAATCAAGTAATTTTTTGGCATCACCATATCTATGATACTTCACCATTTGGAGTGCTTCATCAGAAATATCATCCAATTTCTCCATTGGTGTTTGTACCTCAGCAATTACTGTTATGGGAGTGAGCATTAAGATGATTGCAACTAAATAAAGCCATTTTCCTTTCATAACAGTCCCCCCTTTCATTACTAATAAAATGTATGAAAGGGTGGACAAGGTTAGACCAATTTTCCTTCCTGTATGACTATTTTATTTCGAGTTTAAAGCGTGACGGTCGAAGCGCTACAAAATAAGCAAGCCCAAGCGAGAAAATGGAAAGCCAGAAAGTAAAGTAACCGATTTGTGGCATATATTGATCAAGCATATGATACCTTGGCATCATGAAAAAAACGTAATCAATCACATCATTATGTAATGTCCAAATGGCTGTGATGATTAAGTGCCACCATTTAAAGCGGTAAAACGGGGCAAATAAAACGCCTTCTACAGCCATCGCAAAATGAGAGAATATTAGCATAAACCCAACCGGATCCAGTTCGCCCTGAACAAAATATACTAAAATATTCATCACAACAGCCCAAATGCCGTATTTAAATAAGGTCACAATGGCTAAAGCCTCCAGTAATGGCCAGTTCCTTTTTAATAAAAAAGCAATCAGAACGAAGACAAAAAAGAGGCTGGCAGTCGGACTATCAGGTACAAATGGCAGGAAAATTGCTGGCGTCTCCTTTAACTGCCACCCATACCAATAATATCCATAGACGGTTCCAGCAATATTAATAATCAGCAAAACGATTAACATCGGCCGATTAGCCAAAAGAGGATAAATCCAGCGCACAGGAACACCTCGATCACTTGTAAAATTTAGAAAGATTTTATCCTTTCCTAGTAGCTAAAAAAGCTGACGAACTTCGTCAGCTTTTAGAAGAGTCAATTGATTACTTGCCAAGTCCGGAAATGAATTCAGAGAGTTTTTTCAACTCTTCGTCGCTCCCTTTGAAAACTCCGGCAGGCATTGTTTTAAAGCCATTTTTGGCAATTTTGGCAATTTCATCAGCAGATAAACCTGTTTTGGTTAATGCAGGTGCAGCTGGTCCGCCTTGTAAGCTGTCACCGTGGCAAGTAATACAGGTATTGGCTTTGGCGATTTGATATCCTTCGCTTGTCTTATCAATATCAACTTTTTCGACAATTTTTCCTTGGCGCTCTGCAGCTGCCCAGTCATGTGTAGCAACCGATTGCCAGGTTAAAAATGTGATCGCTGCCAAGGCAAGCAACATAAATCCAGTCGCTAAAGGACGCTTGCTTGGACGGCGTTCCGGCCCGCGGTCGATAAAGGGAGCTAATAATAAGCCGCCAAAAACAAGTCCAGGAATAATTATGGCTCCAATAACTGTATAAGGTCCAGACGCATAGCTGTATTTGAGCAATTGGTACAAGAATAAGAAATACCAGTCTGGCAACGGGATATAGCTTGTATCTGTAGGATCCGCAATTCTTTCAAGCGGAGCCGGATGGGCAACTGTTAAACATAAGATTCCGACAAGGAATACTGCTCCAACCATCCATTCTTTCAAAAGGAAGTTTGGCCAGAAGGCTTCTGTCTTACCTGGATATTCCGAGTAATCTTTTGGAAGTTTCTTTTCTCTTGCCTCAGGTGCTAATATACGTGAGTCACCGACAAACTTTAAACCTTTACCGCGATGCATCGAGCAATCCCCTCCTTTTTCTATAAAAATTAGAAAAAATCACTAATTTACTGTCTAAAAAGAATCATAGTGGTCCGGAAATACCTTGTTTCCGAATCATGATAAAGTGTGCTGCGAGCAATCCAAACAACACTGCCGGTAAGAAGAATACGTGAATCGCAAAGAAACGGGTTAACGTCTGTGCCCCAACAATATGTTCATGACCGGCTAGCAGTACTTTAACGTACGAACCAATGAACGGAGTGGACTCAGCAATCTGTAAGCCTACTTTCGTTGCAAACAGCGCTTTCATATCCCAAGGCAGCAGATATCCAGTAAAACCTAATCCAAGCATAACAAAGAAAATTAATACTCCGACAATCCAGTTTAATTCACGAGGCTTTTTATAAGCACCTTGGAAGAATACGCGCAGTGTATGTAAAAACATCATTACAAGTACTAAACTTGCTCCCCAGTGATGCATTCCGCGTACGATTTTTCCAAATGCAACTTCATTTTGCAGATAATAAACGGATTCCCAGGCGTTTTTAATATCCGGTACATAGTACATCGTTAAAAACATTCCGGAAAGAATCTGAATTACCGTGACAAAGAATGTCATTCCACCAAAGCAATATACAAACGCGGAAAAATGGTGCGCCGGGTTAACATGCTCTGGTACTTCATGATCCGCGATATCGCGCCACAAAGGCGTAATATCTAAACGCTCATCTACCCAATCGTAAAGTTTGTTTAACAATGATTACGCCTCCTTCCGTGGTTTAGCTTTTCCTAAATAAAGATAACCGTCTTTTTCTTTAAATGGGTACACGTCCAATGGAGCCAAAGGCGGTGTACCTGGAACGTTGGTACCATCTTTTGTGTAACGTCCATAGTGACATGGACAGAAGAATTGATCCGGATGTGCCTTATCAGACCCCCAGTTAACTGTACATCCCAAATGTTTACAAACTGGCGACAACGCGATAATTTTTCCTGCATCATCCTTGTAAACCCAAGCAGATTCTGTTACGTCTGACTCGTACCATGCATCTTTCTGCTTATAGGTAAAGTCAACGCGAACCGGTTCATTAGTTAAATCAGCTACCTTTTGTTTGGTTGCAACAAACTCCCCCGCTGCTTCTGCTTTTAATACAGGATCAACAGCAAATCTAACCATTGGCATTAAAATCCCTGCCGCCATAAATCCGCCTACACCCGTTAGAGTGTAACTCAAGAACTGACGTCTTGAAACGCGATCTTTACTCATGCTTATCCCCCCTCCATTCATGAAGTTAAGTCCACGGACTAATTTTATACACTTGTAAAACTAGGACATAACAATGATATATCAATCTTTCAACAAGGTCAATATCATACTATTTTAAAAAATTTTAATATACAACGTTTTAATCATTTTTATGCCACTTTTGGGTAAAAATCGTTATGATTTGTTTTACTTGACTATCAATCATCGTTAATTTCTGTGAATCATTCATATGCTCCAGCGGGATCGACGGAAGCCAAATGAGCGTACCATTTAACTCATCCTCCCGGCTTCGCCATTCAAGATCGGAAGTGACATAGAAAATATGTTTGAAGCCGCTGGCAACTATACTATCTTCCCATTTATGTATATCTGACAGAATGTTATCCCATTGTTCACTATCAAGGTATGTAAAAGGCGGAAACAACAAAATTCTACCGGTAAATTGTTTTTCTAAATAAGCAGTTAATAATGTGATAAACTCTACTGCAGCAGCTGATTGCTTCATCCCTTCCCCAAGCGAAACCGGGTATAAAGGCACTACAGCGGTATCCACATACTCTTTGGCAGTTAAGTATGTTTCAACATCTTGAGATATCCATTTCATTTTTTACACCAACCTTTTTCTTCAATACCCCAATCGTACCATTAATCCTCAAACATTTAAACAAATTGTAACATAAAATGAAAAAAGAAAGTCTGCTTAATGCAAACTTCCTTCTATTCTGACCGTGGTAATCTTTTTAATCTATCTGTTAAAGTTTGAAAGGCTTCGCGGTCTTGACGGTCAAGAGCCTCATCAATTAATTGCAGCAGCTTTTCCCGCTGGAACCGTTCAATGCTCTTTTCTAACATTTGTTCAGCAGCCTTGCCGTCCTTCTCATTTACTTGCAAATGTTTTGGAACATATGGATTTTCCTCAAGCACTGCTACATACTGATGGGCCTGGTTAGAGGCATGAAAATTTAACTGAATGTAAATATCTTCATCCCGATTTAACCGGATATCATGAAAAGATTTCTCCGCATCTGTGGTCATTACATTTTCTTTGTAAAAACGAAATGGCACCTTATCGACACAATGTGTTGACATTATCAGGCCGCGGGGACAATATTGTGCCTGCTCCACAAAATGAACCTTTTCCATCAGCTGATCATGACTCATTAAATAATTGAGAATCCAGACACATTCTCTTCTCTTTAATTGGTAATGATTTAGAAACCAGCGAATAAAATCTTTCTTCTCGTTGACAGAAACAGGGGTTGTCATCGGCATTTCCCTCCTCTGCATATTCAACATCATTCTTCTCTATCCGTAAGTCGTTCGAGTACATCAACATATTCCGTATTAGTCGGGTCCTTCTTTACTAGCTGTCTAAAAATTTCGGCAGCAAGGTCGTTTTTTCCTTCCTCAATTAAAAAATATCCGTAATCAAGTAAAAACGCTTCATTATTCTTAAAATAAGTATATGCACTTTCATATTTGTCTAATGCTTGTGAATAATCCTCTAATCCTTCGTATGCCAAGGCGGAGTCCCATAAAAGCTGCGGTTCGTCTTCTTCCATTAAGCCAAGTTCCGAAATTAATTGGACAATCTCCTCATATCTCTCCTGTTTAAGAAAAAGCTTATTTAATGTTAAAGCTGCTTCGATAAATCCCGGGTCTAGGCCAAGCGATTCACGGAAATACATTTCCGCTTCCACTTCCTTACCTAATTTTAATGCAATCTTCCCGCCTTGAAAAAATAATTCTTTATTAAATTCGTCCTGCTTGGTTCCCTCTTGAATGGTTTTTAAACTATTTTCAAGTTCCTCTTCCCGCTCATAGGCTGATGCCAGGGGTAAATACAGTGAATGATACTCAGGATCAAGCTCCTTAAGCTCTTCGAACTTCTCGATTGCCGTCCGATTATAGCCGGCCTGCAATGCCGTAAAAGCATAGCCGAACAAGGTATTCAGTTCCAACTTATCATTTAATGCCTGATCATAATAAGTTAATGCCTCTTCAAACTTTCCTGAAGCACTCAACAGCTCTGCAATCCGACTGTTAAGATTGATCCCCGCAAGCTCGTTTGTTTCTTTTAATACGGTCTCATAAGCGTTTAATGCCTTAAGGATTTCACCTTGTTCCCCGTATAGCTCAGCCAGGGCAAAATCAATAATGATTTCATCAGGTAATAATTCTTTTGCCTGTAATAGCTTATTTTCGGAAACCTCGTAAAGACCCTCCATTTGGTAAAGATCGGCTAAAATTAATAATGATTGTCCGAAATTAGCGTCTTGCGTTGAAATTTTTTCCAGAACAAGAATGGCCTCCTCTTCTTCTCCTGCTTCGACTAAAATCTCAGCTAATAAGATAAGGAGCTCCCCCTCCTCTGGGAATACCGTTAACAACTTCTCAATTAATCCCTTAGCTTCATCAAGGAAACCGTACTGAAACAATTCTTCTGCAAGCAGAAATTTCTCTTCATGACTGCCGCTGTTTAATACATCATTATATTCAGCAAGGGCTTCTTTATGTTGGCCGGTTTCTAATAAATTTAAAATTTTATTGACTCGATCCATAGTTAGTTTACCTCTTTATCTAAATTTACAAAGAAAAAAAAGCTGGAGTTCGCATCATAATATGTTCGCCATACCCTGGTTTATATCGAACATCCTTTAAACAACGGACAATTTTTCCCTTGTGTACAGTTATGACAAGTCTATCACCATGATAAAAAAATAATTCCTCTTCATCAACATTCTTGATTTCCCTTGTTTTCATATATAAATTATAGCTTAACTCGGTTCCATTCATTAAGCTGGATCTTTGTGGGTAAAAGCCAATCTTATTTAAGACAACTGTTGAAATCGGCCTGTTTTCCGGTATTTCCTGATAAAGTGCCGGGATTTTCTCTTTTATCATTATATTGTTCCAATTCGACAACAAGGCCCTTGCTTCCTTCTTTTTAGCCGAAGAAATAATCGGAATAAAAGGGCAATTGTACGGAAACAATGCCTCCCTGATCCACCCCCAGGGAACTTTGGTCAACTTCGAATAATCGTCCACTTCAATAAAAAATGCCGGGATTTTTTCTTGCTTACATTTTCTAATAAACGAAGGGGTAACGAGGCTTAATGGGATTTTTACCGCGATGATATAGTCGATCGGACTGTTCATTAATGCTAATTTCATTTCATTCACTTTGTCAAGCAGTTCATTTTCAAATGAAACGGTAACATAAGTAAATAATGTTGTGCAGCCCTTCTGGATGAACTGCTCGATGATGGTTTGTTTTAGCACTTGAAAGGATTCATGAGGTGAAATGTTTGAATTTAATAGAACAAAAGATGGGGTCATAATAAATGGCTCCAGATTCATCCTAATCATTCGATATTGCTTTGGACGAGTGATAATGGCTGATATTTTATCATCATCCACCAACAATGATTGTGTTTTCAGTTGTTTACTCTTAAGGATATTGGCCTTTTCAATGATATACGCCATCCTGCCACCCTTTCTGCTTTTTAAGACAAGCTATGCTGAAGTGGCTAAAACTATGTCAACGAAGCTGATTTTTTTAAAAAGAAAAAGCCGCATTGCGGCTCTTATTGGATTAAATGATGTAAATGAAGAAAGAAATTCGGATACGATACCGAGATAGACTCCGGATTTTCCAAAATTACCTCCCCGTCACATACGAGAGCAGCAATGGCCAGCATCATCCCAATGCGGTGATCACCGTGGCTGGAAACCGTTCCACCGGTTAATTTAGTTTGTCCATAAATAATCATGCCATCTGCGGTTGCTTCAATCGAGGCCCCCAATTTTCTCAGTTCCTCGACAACAGTGTCAATTCGGTTCGTTTCTTTCACCTTTAATTCTTCAGCATCTTTAATAATGGTCTTTCCTTTAGCCTGTGTAGCCATAAGAGCGATGATGGGAATTTCGTCAATAAGTTTCGGAATTAAGTCACCTTCAATTATCGTTCCGGTCAAATTTGATGATTTAACCACTATATCACCAGAGGGTTCAAAGGAGTCAGGATCATTTGATATAATTTGAACATTTGCCCCCATTTTTTCCAGCACCTCGAAGATACCAGTTCTTGTTGGGTTTAATCCGACATTTTTTAAGACAATTTCACTCTCCGGAATCACAGCCCCGGCCACAAGGAAAAAAGCAGCCGAAGAGATATCTCCGGGTACATGAACCTCTGCCGCTCTGAGGCGTTGGCCTCCTTTGACGGTAATCAGTCGTTGGTCTGTTTGAATTTCACCACCGAACTGACGAATCATTCTTTCCGTATGATCCCTTGTTTCAGCAGGTTCTTGAATGGTCGTAGTCCCTTCAGCCTGTAGCCCCGCCAAAATTAAAGCCGATTTGACTTGGGCACTGGCGACAGGAAGCTGATAATGGATCGACTTCAAATTACCGCCGCGGATTGCTATTGGCGTATAGTCCCCGTCCTTCCTTCCATCGATTATCGCCCCCATTTGCTTTAATGGTCCGGTTACTCTCGTCATTGGTCTTCTGGCGATGGATTGGTCGCCAGCAAGGGTTGAGAAAAAGGGTCTTCCTGCCAAAATCCCCATCAGTAATCGAATGGTGGTTCCGGAATTGCCAACATCCAATACTTCACTTGGTTCCGTTAATCCTTCAAATCCTTTCCCAAAGATGCGAAGCCGGCCATTTTCCTCGACAATCCTCACCCCGAGCTTTCTAAAGCAGGAAATCGTACTTAAACAATCTTCCCCAGGGAGAAAATTGGTTACCGTCGTTTCGCCATGGGCGATTGCCCCAAACATAACCGAACGATGGGAAATCGATTTATCTCCAGGTATTTCAATCTTTCCATTCAACCTATTTATATTCGTCTTTAGTTTAACTGAAGCCATTTTATCACCTTTTTACAATCATTTTAGAGCCCATAAGATGTACTAAAGCTGGTATAGGAAAGGATGCATTTTTCTGCCCGTTCACGGTCCTCTTCTGTTTGAAAACTGATAACCAAGACACCAATGATATCTTCACGTGTTTCAAGGATACGGATATTGGTAATGCTGATCTTTTCCCGTGCCAAATAACCAATAACCTCTGCTACAACCCCGGGATAATCGGGGACATCAACAAATAAATCATAAAAAGACGGAATAGCCCCTTTTTCCTTTTGCGGCAGACCATCACGAAATTGCTTCGCTAGGGAAAAATATTCGTATATCTCTTTGCTTTTTCCTGATTCAAGCAGTTCTTTTACTGTGTTCATTTCGTCCTGCCACTGATTAAGCAGCTCAATTAAAACCTCACGATTTTGCAGCAAAATATCCTTCCACATTTTTGGGCTGCTGGAGGCAATCCGGGTAATGTCTCTAAATCCGCCAGCAGCAAGACGTGGGATCAACTGCTCTTTTTCCGATAATTTTTCAGTTTGGCGAACAATGGACGCCGCAATAATATGCGGAAAATGACTGACAATCCCGGTTACATAATCATGGTTATGGGGTGTCACCGTTAAAAACTTGGCATTGGTGCCCCTGAGCCATTTTTTTAGTTCCTCAACCTTTGACGCAGGAGTATTTTCATCAGGTGTCAAGAGGTAAAAGGCATTTTCAAATAGGATTTCTTTTGCAGCCGATACACCGCTTTTATGGGAGCCAGCCATTGGATGTCCGCCAATAAAAGTAATCCCTTTTTCCTTTAAATTTGCTGCTGTTTCAACAATTGTTCTTTTCGTACTTCCTGTATCCGTTACGATCACATTAGGCTTTAACGCTAAATTTGCCAAAGCCTGAATAATCGATTTTGTATCGTTAACAGGGGCCGATACGATAATGAGATCAGCGTCAAGAGCCCCATCCGGGATGTTTTCCGCTGCCTCATCAATCACCCCCAACATTTTGGCAAGCCTCGCCTGTTCTCTATTAATATCAAAGCCTATAATGGTCACATCTTGATGTGCTTTTTTGATGCAAAGTGCCAATGAACCACCAATTAATCCTAAGCCAATGATAAATACCCGGCCATTCAAGTTTAATTCCCCCTAAAAGAAAAGCGTAAGCGCCTTGATTAGCCCCGACAAGCAAATGTTCTTCAATCCTAAAAGTCCGCTTTGTGACTTTTCGGATTGAAGGTTATTTGACCTCGAGGGGCTAGGCGCTGAAGCTGAACAAAGAAAAGCGGATCTATTCCGCTTCAACGCAGGATCGCCGCTACAGCCTCCTACTTGTCTACTTTCTAATGAAAACTCGCCGACTGGCGAGTCCTTAAGGACCGTTCAGGAGACGCAGTTGAAATTAATGCGACATAGGAAAGTAAAAAATTCGAAAAAATTTTATGCTTTCCTAATAGCCAAAAAGTCTTCCAGGACCCTTAACAGCCCGTCGTTCTGTTCAGCTGAACCAACTGTAATTCTGACAGAAGTCGGAAATCCGAGAGCTTTTCCAGAACGGACAATATATCCTCTTTCTAATAAAAATTGAAATATTTTGTCAGCCTCTACCTGAAAATCAATTAAAATAAAATTGGTTTGCGATGGATAATACTTCAGGTTATGCTCATGACAGAATTCATAAAATTGAGCAAGACCTTGTCGGTTCTTTTCTCTGCATGTTTTGACAAAATCCTGGTCGGCAATTGACGCCGCCGCCGCCATTTGAGCTAAAGCATTAACATTGAAAGGTTCGCGAGCTGGTTCAAGTGCTTTTATAATGCCTGGATTGGCTACCCCATATCCGACCCTTAAAGCGGCTAGGCCGTAAATTTTTGAAAATGTTCTTAAAACAATTAAATTATCATACTTACGCGTTAAGCTGATGGAATCATAGTAATCTTCAGCCACAACGTATTCATGATAAGCTTCATCGAGAACAACAAGAATATGCGGCGGAATCCGATCCAAGAAATTGACTAATTTTTGTTCTGAAATATATGTACCTGTCGGGTTGTTTGGACTGCAAACCCAGATTACATTGGTCTTCTCATCAATCGCAGCAAGCATTGCCTCAAGATCATGTTCACCATGAATCGCAGGAACTTCCTTAATAATCGCTCCCTCAATGACCGCATTATGTTTGTATTGAGAGAAAGTATGCTCAGACATAATCGTGCTTGCATCTGGATGTAATAACGCTCTGGAAATGATTTGAATAAGGTTATCGGACCCGTTTCCAAAAATCAGCTCATCCTCGGAAACATGTAAGAAAGCTGCAAGCTGCTCTCTTAACAAGGTCGCATACCCATCTGGATAGATCGCCAAGCTTGCGGCACTTTGTTGAAGTGCAGCTAACGCCTGCTGCGAGCAGCCAAATGGATTTTCATTTGACGCCAGCTTAACAATATGTTCCAGATGATATTCCCTTTTTACAGACTCTATCGATTTTCCAGGCTGATAAGGGGTCAATGTTAATAATTGCTGTTTAAATCTCATTTATCCCACTCCATTTCTCACATGAATCTAACCGGTGGCTTACCTAAGACTACTGGTCAAGTCTGGACGCAATATTTTTGCTCCATTTAAATATACATGGTTGATTTCATTCTGGGCTGCATCCGTATTTACATGGAGCATAATTCTAATGCACTTCGTTAATGAATCACGAACCGGAATTTCACGCATGCACATGACCGGAACATAAGTCCAGCCTGGAAAATTCCGCAAAACCTTTGAAGGAAAAACGGCATTAAGATCTTCTGTTGTTGAAATAAAGACGGAGGCAACGGATTCAGGCTGGATTTTATTCAGTTCAATTATTTTTGCGATTAACTCTTCGGTCGCGTTAAGAATTTCTTCAGCTTTATTGTTGTTAACCGTCGTCGCTCCTCTGATCCCTCTAATCATAACAACCCACCCTGATTTAAAAATTTTTCATTTGATCTAATAATAGCGAATCGTCAATTTCTCTTAAAACTGGCTTTCCAATTTGCTCAAGTAAAACAAAACGAGCCGTTTCCCCAATAGACTTTTTATCCTGCTTCATTTTAGTAAGCAATTGAGCAGCTGATAGCCCTTTGGGGATCCGGGTTTCGTACCCCAACTTCTCTACCCATGCTTTGAATTCGTCGAAATTAAATGAAAGCCCCTGTATTTCCTGGCTCAGTTTCAATGCAAAAATCATCCCAATCATCACTGATTCACCGTGGGTGAAATTTCCATAGCCCATCTCTGCCTCTATGGCATGCCCAAGCGTATGTCCAAAATTCAAATATGCCCTGATCCCTGTTTCCCTTTCATCCTTGCTGACAAAATCATTTTTTATCTTTATCCCCTTAATTAATGAATAAGATAGCTGCTTGATTGAGAGTGATTGTAAATCATCAATATTTTCCTTCAGCCATTGATAAAATGATAAATCGTGAATCAAAGCATGCTTAATCACCTCGGCGAATCCAGAGCGGATTTCCGTTGCAGGCAGGGTTGTCAGCAGTTCTAAATCATAAAAGACGGCTTCTGGCTGATAAAAAGCACCGATCATATTCTTTCCGAGCGGGTGATTAATTGCTACCTTGCCGCCAACTGCACTGTCATGCGCTAAAATTGTGGTCGGAATTTGAATAAACGGGATGCCTCTCATAAATGATGCGGCGACAAACCCTGACAAATCACCGACAGCACCACCGCCTAATGATAAGATAAGCGACTTTCGATCCAGATGATTTTCAAGAGCAGTCGATAAGGCCTGATAATAAATATCAAAGGTTTTTGCCTTTTCACCGCTTGGAGCTGTATACACAACTGGATTCCACTTTTTCGTGAGCGGAAGGAGTTTGTCGAATATGAAGTTTAGCAACCGTTTCATCGGTCATAATTAACACTCTAGTAAGGTTCGGAAAATGGGCAGTTAAAAAGGCCGGAATATCTTTACAAACCCCTTCTCCAAGAAAAACATTGTATTGTTTAGATTTTGTGCCGATTTGTATTGTCTCCATTAAAAATTCCTCGCAAATTCATGCTGCTTTTTAATTTCTTCGGCAAAGGTATCAAAGCGGTCACTATAAAACTGTTCCACAAGGGCATTGGCCAGCTCCCAAGCCACTGCATGTTCTGCCACCACAGCTGCCGCCGGTACAGCACAACTGTCGGACCGTTCAACACTAGCTGCAAACGGCTCTTTTGTTTCAATATCCACACTCATCAACGGTTTATAAAGAGTCGGTATCGGCTTCATGACACCGCGCACAACAATTGGCATCCCGGTGGTCATTCCACCTTCAAAGCCTCCCAGCCGGTTTGTTTTACGATAATACCCCTGTTTCGGGTCCCAAGCAATCTCATCATGGACTTCACTTCCTGGCTTCCGGGCTGCCTCAAAGCCAATGCCGAATTCAACACCTTTGAAGGCATTGATACTGACGATTGCTGCCGCTAACTTGGCGTTTAATTTACGGTCGTAATGAACATAACTGCCTACCCCCGTTGGCATACCTACAGCGATTACCTCAACGACACCTCCGATAGAGTCGCCATTTTTTTTCGCTTCATCGATCGCATCCATCATTTCCTGCTCGACATTCGGATCAGCCACTCGTACCGGTGAATGTTCTGTCCGCTCTTTTATCTCTTCTAGCGGAAGAGTGCTGGCAGCTTGTGCTTTGATGCCGGCAATTTCCACAACATGGCCGACAATTTCTATCCCAACCAGCGAAAGGAGTTTTTTAGCAACTGCCCCAGCTGCAACTCTTACCGTTGTTTCCCGGGCTGAGGAACGCTCCAAAACATTTCTCATATCTCGGTGTCCATATTTAATGGCGCCGTTTAAATCGGCGTGTCCTGGACGAGCACGAGTAACCTTCCGTTTTATTTCCTCTTCCTGCCCCTCTTGAAGGGGTTCTGAACCCATTATTTTAGTCCAATGTTTCCAGTCATTGTTTTTCACGACTAATGCAACAGGTGAGCCGATGGTCTTTCCATGCCTGACACCTGACATGATTTCGACAGTATCCTTTTCAATTTGCATTCTTCTCCCCCGGCCATAGCCTCTCTGCCTTCTCGCCAGTTCTTCATTAATATCTTGGGCAACTAGCGGCATGCCCGAAGGTAACCCTTCGATAATTGTCGTTAATTGTGGTCCATGGGATTCCCCCGCTGTTAAGTACCTGAGCCCCATTCTCTTTCCCCCTTCAACTCATTAAAGAATTATGTATCAATATATCATATCAAAGGAAATTACTCTAGTAGAATAATTCAGAAAATATCAGGAAATTTTCTATAGAGAAAGAAAAAACACCCGTATGAAAATCATACAGGTGCAGGAGTCGGATTAATAAATCCAATCATTTATTAGCTTGGAATAATCAACTAATTCCGATTCTTTAAAAAACAGGCCGATCTCCCGTTCCGCGCTTTCAGGTGAATCAGAACCATGGATTACGTTTTTGCCAACCGTTAACCCAAAATCTCCACGGATCGTACCAGGTGCAGCATCTTTCGGGTTTGTTGAACCCATCATTTGACGGGCTGTGGCTATGACATTTTCACCTTGCCACACCATTGCAAATACTGGACCAGATGTAATAAAATCAACTAATTCGCCAAAAAATGGACGTTCTTTATGTTCGCCATAGTGCTTCTCGGCCAATTCAACAGGAATGCTCATTAACTTGGCTCCTACAAGTTGAAATCCCTTTTTCTCAAAACGGGCAACAATTTCCCCTATCAAATTACGCTGTACCCCGTCAGGCTTTACCATTAGAAACGTTTTCTCCATCAATTCCACTCCTAAATCAATATGTATATGATATTCATAAGAACAATCAGGAAAATAGTAACATTAATTAGACACTTTTTCAATAACCTTAAGTAAGCTTAAAATTTCCGTCTTCCAATAAACTTGGCAATGTCACGCAGGGCTTTTTTTGCTTTATTATCCGGCAATTCGTCAAGAATCCTTAAAGCTTTATCTAGGTACTGGTCACTTAGTGCGACTGATTTGGCAATCGCCCCTGATTGTTTGATTAAAGTGATAATCTTGCCAATTTCTGCAGCAGTCATATTTTCATGAACTGTTTCAATGGCCTTCTTGATTTCCTTATTTTCCATCGCAAACAGGGCAGGTGCCGTAATATTTCCCTGCAGGAGGTCACCTCCAGCCGGTTTTCCCAATTCCTTTTCTGTCCCCGTAAAATCCAAGATATCATCAATAATTTGATAGGACATACCAACAAAATAACCAAACAGGTACAGTTTTTTATGGACTGATTCTTCTACGTTAGCCGCTATTGCACCTAACTGACAGCTCGCAGCGATAAGCAAAGCGGTCTTTCGTTTAATTCTGCGAAGATAATCCCGCAGGTTTTGATTAAAACGGTATTTATCTTTAATCTGCTGTATTTCTCCGACCGTCACTTGCACCATAGTATTGGCCAGTATTTTATGGGCTTCTGGATTTTTGATATTTGTCATCAATTTGAGTGCAAGAGCAAAAACAAAATCACCTGTATACATTGCCGTTTGGCTGTCCCACTTTGCTTTCACAGTAGGCTGTCCCCTGCGAAGATCGGCATCATCAATCACATCATCATGTACCAGTGAAGCCATATGGATTAATTCAAGAGCGACCGCGACATTTTTCATCACATTAATGTCATAATCGCCATATTTACCAGCAAGCAAAACAAAAACAGGACGAATTCTTTTTCCTCCAGCCTGCAATGTGTGCATTGAAGCTTGTTTTAAAAGAAGAGACCTTGCTTGAATCGTCTCTCCCAGCTCTTTCTCAATAATATTGATATCCGAATTCAAAAATGAATACATCATTTTTAATTTCATTTGTATTCACCCGAGCTTTCATCCTGTTTCGTAACATTCTCTATCTTTTATAACCAATATGGACAGCAGCTGCACCGCCACTGTACGGCTTATATTTTACATCTTTTAATCCTGCTTGTTGAAACAATTGGGCTAATTCTTTCATCCCTGGAAAATCACGTGCTGATTCTTGAAGCCATGAATATTCCTTGTAGCTTTTGGCGAGAATTTTCCCGAATAATGGCATAATGAAGCGAAAGTAAAAGAAAAAAAGCTGCCTGTAGCCAATTAAGGTAGGCTGGGAAGTTTCAAGGCAGACCACTTTTCCACCCATTTTGACAACCCGACGCATTTCTTTTAATACCTGCAGATAGTCAGGAACATTTCGCAAGCCAAAACCGATGGTAACATAATCAAAGCTATTATCGGGAAACGGGAGCTCCATCGCATTACCATGGATTAATTTCACCTGTTTTAGACCCAAATGCTCCACTTTTTCTCTTCCGACCTTTAACATATTTTCACTAAAGTCCAAACCGGTGACTTCCCCAGCTGGACCAACAGCCTCTGCCAAAGCAATCGTCCAATCAGCTGTACCGCAGCAAACGTCAAGCGCTTTAGAACCAGGCTGTACATCCATTCGTTTCATCGTATCCTTCCGCCACCTGAGATGCTGTTGGAAACTGATGACTGAGTTCATTTTATCATAGTCTTCGGAAATACTTTCAAACACATGATGAACCCGTTCTTCTTTCGATTGCTGCATTTTTTACCCTTCCTCCAAAAAAGTTTTTACATATGGCTGGTGTTGTTTTACCAGAAACCCAATTCTGCTTTCAAGGAACTCGTTTAAGAAAGGAATCTTGTTCATTCCATCTTCAATTGTTTGTTTCGTTCGATCAAGAAGTTGATCGTATACGTTGATTAAATGAGATTGTTGTTTATCCGTTAGTTCAGATAAATGGACGTTATCATGAGAATTAATGATATGCATTATTGCTTCGAAAACAATTGACCATTTCCGTTGAACATACTGTTTTTTTTCTGCAAGTAACCGTTTAAACAGTAATATATTGGCTGTTTGCTCATTCCATAAGTCCAGTTGAAAGTAGTTCGCAAAGTTTTTAAGCAATGCGCTTTCAAGTGACTTTATATTATTCATTAAGTTTTCGAGGCTATCTGATTCTTTATGGTAAACGGCAATTTTGTGTTCGTTCACTTCTTTAACACCATTAGAAAGTGTTTTAATCATCATAATTTCTTCCGAATCTGCCAAAAGCTTATAGTAAAGACCGCTGTAATAATCCCCAGCTAAAACCGTCAATTGCCGGCTTTTTTCATTACCTGTTTTCTCGGAGATATGTTCGTGGGTATCGAGAGCGGTTTGGATCAGCATGGTGGAAAGTGTGTAATTCTCTAGTTTCGCAATCGGTAATTCGAGAAGGTCAGCTATTGAAACTAAAATGAGCAGTTTGTCCTCATCAATGATCGGAGTTTCAATATGTTTTAGCAAATAATTGTCAAAAACATACTTTTCAACCTTCCCTTTCATCCAGGTAAATTTTTGTCGAATTTCTTGCACCCAAATCACACCCTTGCTTCCCCAAAAATAAAATTCTATATGTATTGTTTAACCTATTAAGAAAGAAAAATTCGAGCCCATTGAACTTTTCATATCTGACTTTTCCATTAAACAAGGCAGAAACCATTATAACATAAAAGAATTTTTTATGGGCTGAATTTACAAAATAAATAATTTCCACTTTCAATAAACCATTTTTGGGATAAATTTATTTCTTTTGCTCACTATTTATTTCGCCGAATTGGGTTAGAATTTGTGCATTCCCTCTAATTTTGATGGCAGATGTATGTTCCGTAAATTGGGCGACAAGCACTTCCCCTTTGTCGAGCTTTTCCGAATGATGAAATTTGGTGTCGGTTCCCCTCGTTAACCCAATCACGTTGACACCATCATCATTTGCTTTAATAACCACATAATCGTTTGTTTGTAACTGCCGCTTTTCCATTCTGGTCACCTCAACCTGTTTGATTAATTTTTAATTAAGGAGAGTATTTCTGATCGAGCTGCACGGTCCTCTGCAAGTGTTCCGCGAACGGAAGTCGTCACTGTTTTGGAACCCGGTTTTTTTACCCCTCTCATGGTCATACACATATGTTCTGCTTCGACAACAACCATAACTCCATGGGGCTCCAATTTTTCCATAATGCTATCAGCAATCGTTGACGTAATTCGTTCCTGCAGCTGTGGTCTACGGGAAATGGCTTCCACCGCTCGCGCTAACTTGCTTAAGCCGGTAACGCGGCCATTTTGCGGAATATAAGCAACATGTGCTTTGCCAAAAAACGGGACAAGGTGATGTTCACACATCGAATAAAATGGGATATCTTTTACCAAAACAAGCTCTTCATGATCTTCACTAAAAATGGTTTCAAAATATTGTTTGGGATCTTCCTTTAAGCCGTTGAACACTTCTTCATACATTTTTGCCACCCGTTTTGGTGTATCAAGCAACCCCTCACGGTTGGGATCTTCACCAATTGCTTCCAATATTAAACGTACCGCCTCTTCTATTTGGGTACGATTGACCTCTGACATTTCGATTCCTCCCACGCCTGTCGTAAAAAAGTTGACAAATTCAATATACATATTAGCACAATCCTTTCAATGCAGGCAAAAAAATAAAATGGATATACCCCTAAGATTGCATCCAAAAACACCGATCATGTACCCGGTTAAGCAAACAAAAGAAAAAAGGCCATGGACAATGCATGCCATGACCTTTTGCCTAAGCGTTCACTTAAAGCAACATATATGTAATTATTTTACAGCATCTTTAAGTGCTTTACCTGGTTTGAAAGCAGGAACTTTGCTAGCACTAATTTCGATTTCCTCGCCAGTTTGAGGATTACGACCCTTGCGTGCAGCACGCTCGCGTACTTCAAAGTTACCAAATCCAATAAGTTGTACCTTATCACCATTTTTTAAAGCATCTAGAATTGTATCAAAAACAGCATCAACTGCTTTTGTAGCGTCTTTCTTTGAAAGTTCGCCAGCCTCAGCTACCTTATTAATAAGTTCTGTCTTGTTCATGCCATTCACCTCCTCCCAAAGATTAATCAGATAAATGAGATTACTTATCTACATTTCTAAACAATTTTTCTAATTTCTATACGTCAAAGCGCTATTTTAACATGAAAGCCCAAAAAATAATTAGCTTTTTTTAGCATCAATCAAGTTTTAAGGCAAAATCCTATCATATAAGGGTTTTAAGCACTATAACGTAATCTGTTAAAAGATTATCACAATCAATTAAGCATATCAAGAAGAATTCATGAAATAAAAGCAAACTTTTCTTCACAACTTAAAAAGGGACCCGCTTCGGAGCCCCTTGTCTAAAGGATGATGGCAATCAATCCGCCTGATCCTTCATTAATGATTCTTTCTAATGTTTCTTTTAATTTATATCTGGCATTTTCCGGCATCAATGAAAGCTTTGCTTGAATTCCTTCGCGAACAATCGAACTTAAACTACGTCCAAAAATATCTGAATTCCATATGGACAGCGGATCATCCTCAAAATCTTGCATTAAATAGCGAACAAGCTCTTCACTTTGTTTTTCAGTCCCAATAATCGGTGCAAATTCCGATTCAACATCGACTTTAATCATATGGATCGAAGGAGCAACTGCTTTTAGTCTCACACCGAAACGGGCACCTTGACGAATGATTTCCGGCTCCTCCAAGCTCATATCGGATAGCGTTGGTGAAGCTATTCCGTATCCGGTTTGTTTCACCATTTTTAAGGCATCAGCGATATGATCATATTCCGCCTTTGCATGGGCAAAATCCTGCATTAACTCTAATAAATGATCTTTACCTCTAATTTCAACACCAACGATTTCTTTTAAAATATCATCATATAGTTCATCAGGTGCGAATAAATCAATTTCGGCGACTCCTGTGCCCATTTCAACACCGGCTAGTCCGGCTCTGTCGATAAAATCATATTCACTGAAATGTTGCACAACCTGGTCAACATCTCTTAATCTCTTAATATCTTTGACCGTTTCTTTTACGGCCTCCTGATAGCTTTCCCTGAGCCAATGGTTTTCTTTCAATACCATCACCCAGCTTGGAAGATTGACGTTTACCTCGAGGACAGGGAACTCATAAAGCGCTTCCCGAAGGACATTAAGACAATCGCTTTCACGCATGCTTTCCACACTCATCGCCAAGACCGGAATGTCATATTTTTCCGCTAAATTCGCTCTTAACGTTTCCGTGCTTGGATGGTATGGCTGGGCGCTGTTTACCACCATGATAAATGGTTTTCCGACTTCCTTCAGTTCTTCAATAACTCTTTCCTCTGCTTCGATATAATTGCTTCTTGGAATTTCTCCAATCGTTCCATCCGTTGTTACGACAACTCCGATGGTTGAATGTTCTTGGATTACCTTTCTCGTACCAATTTCAGCCGCCTCGTGAAATGGAATCGGTTCCTCATACCATGGAGTGTTAATCATTCTCGGTCCATTTTCATCCTCATAACCTTTGGCACCTGGTACAGTATAGCCAACGCAATCGACCAGTCTTATGTTTACATCCAAGCCTTCATCAACGTGAACAGTGGCTGCCTGATTGGGAACAAATTTTGGCTCTGTTGTCATGATGGTTTTCCCGGCAGCACTTTGCGGCAGTTCATTCTGTGCCCGAGACCTCTCTGCTTCACTGTTTATATTCGGTAAAACGACCAGCTCCATAAATTTCTTAATAAATGTGGATTTCCCGGTCCGTACTGCACCGACTACTCCTAAATAGATATCGCCGCCTGTTCTTTCGGCTATATCTTTAAAAATATCGACCTTTTCCAAGTGATCCCCTCCCGATCATAGACTAAAGTGGGATAATTTCATCCATTAGGTATTTTAGGACAGTATATGTTTATGACGTTGTCCTATCCTGTTATGACAGTTTTGTAAAATTTTCTCCCTCCTTCTTACCTATTCATAAGTTATTTAGTATCTATCTTGTTTTAAATTCAATTGAATTGGAGGGTTTCTATTTAAAATTCGGGATTGTGAACTTAATTATAATAGTCAACTATTTTCAGCAAAAAACCCTTCTCCTACAATATATTTTGCAGAAAAAGGGTTATGACAAAAATTAAAAATCGATGACATATCTAGCTAAATGGATGTAGTCAACTAAGATATTAAAGAAATCAGTTTTATTTTTCGAGAAAAATCGGTTCTTTCGTTTTCGCATCGACCGTATAGGGCAATGAATACGCTGGAACAAACATCGAATCATCAACTAAAATAGAGCGGATATCCTCACCAGGCTTTAATGGTTTATGATTTTTTTTGATAGCCTCGTAAAGGTCGGGTCGATAATCCACATATACCTCCGCTTTGGTATTCACAACAAATGACAGGTTTTTATTTGTAAAAGGACTGGTTACAAATGGGGGCTGTTCATACCCCAGTTTTTTAAAATCAAGTGAATAAATATTTTTAGCAATTTCCTTTTTAAAAGGTGGATAACCATTTGTTTTAATCCTTAAATTGATATCACGAATGGCCTCAGCTGTCCTTAGATCAAGCAATTTAACAGTTGGATCCGTTTCCACGTTTACCAGTACATACTGAAACACCCCGCCGCTCTCAAATGCGTTTCCTGGGGGCTCAGCGATGTATTTTGGAGCAATTTTCTTAAAATCAATCGGATACTTTTGATAAATTGGTGTTGTCGCATCCTTTGTTTTGATGGGAAGAATCCCGCCGTTATCCTTTCTAAATGAATCTACAGCCGTTTGCACCGTTTTTATTTGCTCCTTATAAGGGACTTGATTCTGTGCAAGGTTTTCTTTCGGATACATACATCCAGCCAGTAGAAAAGTAGTAAAAGCTATTAGACAACCAAGCAATTTCCTTTTCATTTAATCACCTTTATTGTTATGTATTTATTCCACTTTACGCTAAGAACACAATCAGCAACGTCAAACCGGCACAGATCATAAAGATATAAGCGAGAACTGCCGTAACAAGCCGAAGGAAACCATGCAGTTTATATCTGCTTAAATAAATCGTAATAATAGCCAAAAACATTAAACCCATACCGGCAATCGAAATCCACATTTTCAGCATACCTGGTGACAACTTTACCCCCCCTTTAATCGATTGTTATTATAGCATAGAAAGGCGAGATGCATAAAAAAAAGCTAAAGTAAAGGGGGCGTAAACTTTACTTTAGCAACGTTTAGACTAAAATTACCCATTCTCCAGGCGTCATACTACCAATTTGCTTCGCTTGCATTGTATGCATCTTTAAGAAAAAACGTCTCGACGAACGCCCAAATAGCTAATAAAAAGGGCTCTCTTTTTCAATTAAATTCCGTTTAATCGATTCTTTCTTCTAGTATATTAACTAAATCTTCCATCTCGTGCGTTTTTCCCGGGACATAAGTATTTCCGCTGCATCCTTTGCATCTTTGCCATTAAAAAGAACTTCATACAAAGCCGCAGTAATCGGCATTTTGACATCATATTTTTTGGAGAGCTGATAGGCAGCCTTCGTTGTCCTTACCCCTTCGACGACCATTCCCATGCTATCAAGCACCTCATCAAGTGACTTTCCTTTTCCAAGCATATTACCCGCTCTCCAGTTTCTCGAATGGACGCTCGTACAGGTGACAATTAAATCACCAATGCCGGCTAAACCGGAAAATGTTAACGGGTTTGCGCCCATCTTCGTGCCAAGCCGGGCAATTTCTGCTAACCCTCTGGTCATCAATGCCGCCTTTGCATTATCACCATAGCCGAGACCGTCGGTAATCCCGGCTGCCAAGGCAATAATATTTTTTAATGCACCGCCTATTTCCACTCCAATGACATCGGAATTAGTGTAGACACGAAAGTTATTGTTAATGAATAAATCCTGAATTTTTTCTGCAGCCGCCATATTTTCCGAGGTTACCGCAACCGTAGTCGGATGTCTTAAGCTTACCTCTTCGGCATGACTGGGACCGGAAAGAACAACAACATCCTTAAGGAGTTCTGCCGGCATTTCTTCCTTGATCATTTCGGAAATTCTTAGTAACGTATCCGGCTCAATTCCTTTACTTACATGAGCGATCGTGATGGGTGCCGTTAACACTTCACGCATTTTCCCAATTACTTCGCGAATTGCCTTAGTAGGTACGGCTAGAACGACTGTTTCAATACCGGCTAAAGCATCACTCAGAGAAGCATAGCCGGTAATTAACTCCGAAAGAGAAATTCCCGGCAAATATTTTTTATTGGTGTGGGCCTCATTAATTTCTTTAACTTGTTCTTCATTATGGCTCCATAAGCGCACTGCATGATCATTATCTGCTAGAACCATTGCCAATGCCGTTCCCCAGCTGCCGGCTCCAATAACAGTAATAACCTCCTTCTTGTTCTGCATAACATTCACTCTCCTTCGTTTATTTTCTTTCCCTGGCAAATATTTTGATCGGTGTCCCTTCAAATCCAAAAGCATCCCTAATCCGATTTTCCAAAAAACGCTCGTAGGAAAAGTGCAATAATTCTGGTTCATTCACAAATATAACAAATGTTGGCGGTTTAACAGAAACTTGGGTAGCATAAAAGATTTTTAACCGTTTACCTTTATCTGTCGGCGTTGGATTCATTGCCACAGCATCCATAATAATATCGTTCAAAACACTTGTCTCAACCCGCATCGAGTGATTTTGGCTGGCAAGATTAATCATTGGCAAAAGCGTATGGATCCGTTTCTTTGTTTTAGCTGATAAAAAGACAATGGGTGCATAATCCAAGAATAAAAAATGATCCCTGATTTTTTGTTCGAACTCCTTCATCGTCTTCTCATCTTTTTCAACAGCATCCCATTTATTGACAACGATGACGACAGCCCTGCCGGCTTCATGTGCATATCCGGCAATTTTTTTATCCTGTTCAATAATACCCTCTTCAGCATTCAGAACCACCAAGACAACATCGGAGCGTTCGATTGCCCTTAACGCTCGAAGAACGCTGTACTTTTCAGTTGTCTCGTATACCTTGCCTTTTTTTCTGATTCCTGCAGTATCAATGATCGAATATTTTTGACCATTATACGTATAGGGAGTATCAATTGCATCCCTTGTTGTTCCAGCAATATGACTGACAATGACACGTTCCTCGCCCAAAATGGCGTTTACCAATGAAGATTTTCCGACATTTGGCCGGCCAATGAGCGAAAACTTAATAACATCATCAGCATACTCCGCTTCTTCTGTTTTTGGAAAGTATTTTGCTGCTGCATCTAATAAATCTCCTATCCCTAATCCATGGGACCCCGAAATCGGGATAGGTTCACCAAAACCCAGCGTATAAAAATCATAAATTTGATCACGCATTTCCGGATTATCAATTTTGTTTACCCCAAGAATGACAGGCTTCTTCGTTTTATACAGAATCTTTGCGACTTCTTCATCAGCAGGTGTAACCCCTTCTCTGCCATTCGTTAAAAATATAATGACATCTGCCTCATCCATGGCTATTTCGGCTTGCTGACGGATTTGCTCTAAAAACGGCTCATCACCAATATCAATGCCTCCTGTGTCAATAATATTAAAATCATGAGAAAGCCACTCTCCAGAGCTATAGATACGATCTCGCGTTACCCCTGGAACATCCTCAACAATGGAAATCCTTTCGCCCACAATTCTATTAAATATGGTGGATTTCCCGACATTCGGTCTGCCGACAATGGCAATAACAGGTTTTACCATACCAATCGCCGTCCTTTCTATACCAATAATAAACATCAACCATTTTACCATGTAAGTGTTAATGAAAAGAAACCCTTCTGGTACATAGAAGGGCCAACCTTTATAGTGTAGCAAATGTTAATCCTTACCCGCAATGGAAAGGATTGTGACAATTGAATCATGAAGACCTTTGCTTCGCTTTCTCATAATGTTGCAGCTGGTTCTGCAGGAAAGTACCTAAATTTTCTAATAAGCTCCAGCATACTAGTAATGCTGAAGTTAAGGAACAAACATCCAAGTAAGCAAAACCACCAACCGAATAGGGAATTTGCAGTTTATTTAAAACAAACGCCGTTAGAAACTCTCCCTGCATTGTACCACTTACAGCGATTACAATTCTCCCTTGCAATTTTTTTTGTAAAAGGATGGTTAAAAAGCACATGCCTATACTGATCAGCCATTCTTTTTTTAAAATAACCCAGATTGGGTCAAAAATTTCAAATAAATGAAACGAAACATAGGCGATCGAAATAATTAAGGCACAAATAGAATAATAAATGATAGCCGTAAATTTTTCATTAGCAATAAAAAAGTAAGAAAATAATAGTAACAATATTCCACTCCAGGTTATCTCAAATCTTCCCAGAAACAAATGACTATTAGACAAAATGATAACAATTAAAATAATGGCTGCCAGTTTGAGGCGATATTGGTTTGATTTCTCCATCATAAACGTTACATACACCCAAAAGATCCAAAAGATCCAATAAAACATTGCCCCTTCCAAGCGATTCACCTCCGATTACTTCTATTATGGGTATCCCATAGGCAGTTTCATACTACCAGGAATAATATTTTCAAAGTGAATCATTCTATTAGGAGGAGGTGTGCAATGATGGGAAATGACCGACACGAAAGAAAGTTAAAGGCATCGCGGAGAGTGGAATCCGACCGCGATCAAGCGCTGCATTATCCTGGTGCCACTAAATTATCAAGTCCCGAGGAAGCCAGGGGCTTAAATGATGGAAAAAGATAGAAAAATAAAGCTCTCACTTCGTGAGAGCTTTATTTTATGCTCCGCTGACTAAATTTTTTCGTATCAATACCTCTTTGGTCTAACCAATGATAGGTATCTCCGGAAATGATTAACGGAGTTCTTTTAATATCAGCGATATTAGTCGCCCCTAATGCCGTCATAATGAGAGTTATTTCTTGATGAAGTCGATCAATTTCTTCCCTTAAAGTATCAATTCCTTTTTGAACCAGCGTTTTTAAAAAGAAGCCGGCCATCCCGATGGCTTCAGCACCAATTGCGATCCCCTTAACAATATCGATTGCTCCCCGGAACCCTCCTGAACCAATAATAGAAATAGAATGATCAGCAATGGAAGATGCCTCAATGATTGATATAGGCGTAGGAATCCCCCAATCCGCAAAAAAGGAAAGTTCCCTTTCCCGGCGTTTATTTTCTATTTCGGCAAAATTGGTCCCACCAAAACCACCAACATCAACCAGTGACACGCCAATCGAGGCCAGTGACTTGACTGTTTCCCGTGACATCCCGAAACCAACTTCTTTGACGATTACCGGCACTTCAACGGCCCGGACGATGGCCTCAATTCGTTCCAGTGCCCTGGTAAAATCTCTATCTCCTTCCGGCATCGTTAGCTCTTGAATCACATTTAAATGGATTTGCAAAGCATTCGCTTCAATCATATCGACCGCTTCTTTAGCCTGATCAGCGGCAGCCTCACTTCCCAGATTGGCAATCACAATTCCTGAAGGATTCTCCTTCCTGACCACTTCGAAGGTATATTTTTCTGTCTTATCCTTGATGGCAGCCATTTGAGAGCCGACAGCCATTGCCAATCCCGTATCCCTGGCTACTTGTGCCAGTTCCTTATTAATGCGATAGGTTCGATCGCCACCGCCGCCTGTCATGGCATTGATAAAAATTGGCGAACTTAAATAAAGTTCGCCAATCGAGTGGTCTAATCGAACATCGAACGTACTAATATTAGGCAGACTTTGATGAATAAATTTTATATCATCAAATGCAAAAACCGGTTTCTGCTGATTTGCAAGGGCATAGCGAATATGATCCCACTTTCGTTCAGATCTCGACACAGTTTATCACCATTATTTTTTTAAATTCTTTAGTTTATCCCCGATAACTTCTCCAAGCTGGAAGCCTTTTGTTTCTTCCGGAAGTTCATAATCAAACTTTTCCTCTGGCTCTTTTTCGAGAAGCTCTTTAATGCTTAATGATAAACGTTGTTCAGCTTCGTTTGCATCCAGTACCTTAACTTGAACTTCCTGCCCTTCTTTTAGCACCTCGTGTGGTGTAGCAATATGTTTATGGGCAATTTGCGAAATATGCACAAGTCCTTCTACTCCCGGGAATACCTCGACAAAAGCACCGTAGGAAACGAGCCGCTTCACTGTTCCGGTTAAAATGCTTCCTTTAGGAGCTTTTTCAGCAATATTGGACCAAGGACCTGGTAATGTTTCTTTAATGGATAAGGAAATTCTTTCGTTGTCACGATCAACACTTAATACTTTTACCTGAACTTTTTGACCTTCGTGGACAACGTCAGAAGGTTTGTCAACATGTTCATGGGATAACTGAGAAATATGAACAAGACCATCGATTCCGCCAATATCGACAAAAGCGCCAAAATCAGTGATTCTTTGGACTGTGCCTTCAATCACTTGACCTGGCTGCAGTTCTTCAAGCCGGTTTTGTTTTTGTTTTCCTTTTTCCTCTTGGACTACTGCACGATGGGAAAGAATTAAGCGATTCTTTTCTTTATCAAGTTCGACAATCTTAAACGTTAATGTACGTCCTTTATAATCACTGAAATCTTCGACAAAATGCGTTTCAACCAGTGATGCCGGGACAAAGCCGCGCACTCCCAGATCAACAACAAGTCCGCCTTTGACAACGTCTTTGACCTCAGTTTCAATCACTTCGCCAGCTTGAAACTGCTGCTCCAAAGTATCCCAGGCTTTTTCGGCATCCACTTTTCTCTTTGAAAGGATTAATGCCTCTTCTTCAACTTTTAAGACTTCTAATTCCAATTCTTCTCCTTCTTGAACAGCATCTGAAGCTTTTTCAATATGCAAGCTTGAAAGTTCACTGATCGGAATGATACCATCCAGTTTACTTTCTTTAATATCTACAATAACCTGTTTTTCTTCAACCTTTGTAACTTGTCCGGTTACTTTGTCACCGACTTCAAAACTCTTGACCTCAACTTGATTTAACTCTTCAGACATATGTAATCCTCCTTAATCCATTTACTACAAAATATATAAATGCTTTATTTTCAGTAAGAGCATTCTGCGCTAAATGATGAAAATAATCGAGTAAAACTAGAGAATATTCGAAAAAGAATCTTAATTAATAACTTCTTATAAATAGTCTATTTTGTCAAGCAGAAGCTACTGATACTCTCTTATAAGTTTATGAATTTCTGCCATAATTAATTCAGTTACCTGGTCAGCAGAAGCTTTTTCTTTTCGCAATTTTTCCATCTCAATTGGCTTTCCAAAAACTACCTTTACTCTATGAAAGCTTTTATAAGGACCGATCACAGCGCAAGGGACAACGTCAGCATCTGTTCTCAAGGCAAAAAAACCTGCCCCAGCCAGCCCTTTCCCCAGTTCTCCTGTTTTACTTCTGGTTCCTTCGGGAAAAAGTCCTAAAACATGACCTTCTTTTAAAATACTGAGACCTTTTCTAAGTGCCTCACGATCACTCATGCCACGCTTTACCGGAAAAGCATTGAGATTTCTGACAATTCCCCCTAACACCGGAACACGAAAGACTTCTGCTTTTGCCATAAAGTGGACCGGTCTCGGTGCGCAAATCCCAACAAGAATCGGATCAAAATTATGGATATGATTGGAACATAGAAGAACTCCGCGTGAGTCTTTGGGGAAATTCTCAATCCCGATGACTTGAACCCGATAAAGTGGTTTAAAAATCACCGTTACAACAGATCTTGCAAAATCATAGAAGGTCACATCTGACCAATCCTTTCGTCCACCAGAGCCATTATTTGATCGACTACTTCTGGTATCGTCAAAGAGGTCGTGTCGATTTCAATTGCATCCTCGGCTTTTTTCAATGGGGCTGTTTCCCTTTCCGAATCGATCTTATCCCTTAGTGCTATTTCTTGTTTTAATTTTTCCAAATCTGACGGGAAACCTTTTTGTTGATTTTCCAAATGACGACGCAAAGCCCTTTCCTCCACGCTCGCCCGTAAAAATACTTTAACCTCAGCGTTGGGCAGGACATGTGTCCCGATATCTCTCCCGTCCATGACCACACCGCCGTTTTGGGCAAATTTTTGCTGCCTTTTGACCATTTCTTTACGCACCTTTGGGTGTTTGGAAACAATTGAAACAGAATTGGTAACGGCAGCAGTACGAATCTCATGGGTTACATTCTGATGGTCGAGATATACTAATTGTCCACTTTCTGCAGGAACTAATTCAATTTCTGTAGACATGAGGGATTTTAATAAAGCTTCTTCATCCTCAAGATCCAGATTGCCGGTTATCGCTTTATATGTTAACGCCCTGTACATTGCCCCAGTATCTATGTATAGATAGGATAATTTTTCTGCGACAATTTTCGCAACCGTACTTTTGCCCGCTGCTGCTGGCCCGTCAATGGCGATAGATAATTTCTTTTTCATAAGTCCTCCTACATTTATCAAAATCATCACTATGCTGGCTTCTCTTTATTTTACCATAAGATAAAGAAATGCTTCTTTTTTTTGCGCTCAATTCATAAAAATAAAGCAGGCTCCCCTGCTTTTATTTTCCTTTTATGGTTTCCAGAATATCGGTCATTGTATTTTTAGTAACCCCTTCATACTTCGTTAATTGCTTGACTTCTGGCAAAAAATTAAATTGGTGAAAAAAGATTTGGGTCAATATTAAAAATAAAAATTGAACAATAACAAGTTTAAATAAAAATTTCTCAACCCTTTCCAATAATATCCTCCTTCATTTCTTCCATCTTCTTATGATCGCAGTATTTTATTATGTTTGACTTAACTAAGGAAAAAGGAAAAGCAGCTTGCTTTTCCCCCTATAAAACATCGTTATATACCGTTTCAGAATTTTTTAGTTTTTCTACTTTCTCTTCCCTTCCATTTTCGGCGTTGATAAAGATGCGATAGGTGTCATTTTTAATTGTACCAAGAAACTCATAGCACAATACTTCCTTATTGGCATCATTGATAATGACTGCCCGTCTGTCTTCCATTACTTTTAAATTGGGATTCATTTTTTTCCGTGCCTGCTCTAAGGTTATAGCTGGTTTTTTAAATGTCCGCTTCTGGTATGACGTTAAGTATTCGTCTGCAGATACACCAACAATATCACCATTATCAAGAGCAACTTTCAGCTTGACCGATTCCGGATAAATGCGAATCCCGTTCGTATTGGTCACAAAATTTAAGACACCGATATTGTCGTATTGAGTGCTTTCGGATAATTCTAAACCGGTAAAGCCGGTATCCTTTAAAAACGCTTGGGCTTTTGTCACGGCATCATGCAGGCTTATTGTTGGTTTCCTAACCTTCCTTTGATTGATAAACCAAATGGGGTGGCCGCCTTTCTTTGTGATGTCCATGCTGGCTTCCTGACCGGTTTTGGAATTTTTTAGCGAAATACTATAAAAACCATAATCAGAACCTTTCCCATTTTCGGTCACTTTAACCTTCGCATTACCATCGAAGTTCATATATTTTTTGGCAATTTTGAGCGCAGCAGTTCGTGATATCGGACTTCCCTGAACATTTTTAAAATTCTCATCTCGTTGCTGCATGTTGGCATACGTCGGGCCAAAATCTGTTTCATCAAAACCAGAGACTGTTTTTTCGACGGTTTTAAAGCCATCTATAATCGTATTGTCTGTCGTTTCCTTACCGGAAGCCAGGGCAAGCTCAACATCCATCCAACGCAGGTTATTTTTTAAAACCATATGCTGTACTTTGCGAAGCTCACTTTGAATATTGCCGGATTGTTTATAAAGCACCTGTAAAGTTTTATATTCTTTCTCAGTCAGGGGCTCCTTATCTAAATCCCGAACGGCCGTATGATAACTGAAATTTCCTATATTGGTTAAAAACTCTTCCGTTTTATTAAATGGCAGTAATGTCAAAGGAAGCTGACCTACATTGTTATGGGCTTCTGAAGTAATTCTCCAGACCTCAGCTAAAGACGGCGACAATGAATGCCGTGAATTCATTGCCAGTGTTGCGCCAATTTTATCATGCAATAAATCCATTTGGTATGTTAGACCGTGGAAGGCTCGCTGATAACTATTTTCAGCATTTAGGAGAATGGCATTTTTTTCTTGATGCTCTTGATAACCCCAATAACCAGTCCCAATTACCCCAAGTGCCAAAACACCTATGATTAAACCTCTTATCAATTTTACTTCACCCCTACTTGCAAAAAATATGTTTCCCAATTCTTTTGATTTGTGGCCTTGACCAGATCCACGCACTTGTTGCAGTTGCAGGATTAAAATAGTAAATAGCATTCCCTGTAGGGTCCCACCCATTAATGGCATCAATGACTGCCTTTTTTGATGTTTCATTCGGAGTTAGCCAGATTTGCCCATCCGCTACGGCTGTAAAGGCCCCCGGCTGAAGAATGACTCCAGCAATCGAATTCGGAAACTTTGGGTTTTCCACTCGATTGAGGATTACGGCGGCAACGGCAACTTGGCCAATATAGGGTTCTCCCCTTGATTCACCATGTACAGCATTCGCCATTAATTGAATATCATTTTGCGAGAAGCCTCTGGGAATGTTGACAGCTGACGCTTTGCTTCCCGTGTTTTTAGCTGCTTTAGGATTGTTCGCTGAACCAGCATTCCTAATATATTTGGTTGATTTTACAAGTTTGGCCTTTGTAGCTTGTCCGGCCAAGCCATCGATGGGCAATCCAAATTCATATTGAAAGTTTCGCAATGCCCAGTAAGTCCCCCAGCCAAAAACTCCATCGATCTTCCCATGATAGAAACCAATATATTTCAGCCTTGATTGTAGTTCTATGACATCTTCTCCGACTGCACCCTGCTGGATGATTTGATTAGAAAAGGCCTGAACCTTTTGGGTACCTATAAATGGAAGCGATGTCATTACTAATGCGGCAATGATCAACCACTTCAGCAAACCGGCTTTTGTTTTCATGGAATAATTACCCCCATTATAAATCATTTACAGTACACCTATTTTTTGTTAATCGCACATTTTTATTCCACAAAGAAAAAACCCTTCATTAAGAATGAAGAGTTTTTTGGACAGCGAACCGTTTTTTCATATGTTTGACACTTAAAATTTTCGCTTTTTTTACTTTTGTCAATCCAAACCACCAAAGGAAAATCATAAATGGAAAAATAATATAGAGCCAATGCTCCAAGGAAAGCAGAATGTAATCGTAAAAACCGTGAAGTATAAATGGTAATAATAATGAAAAAAGAATCCATTTCGCTTTTCTTCCTTCAGTAAATTTGGCTTTCCCAATATAAAAGCCCATTATTACCCCAAAGAGCGCATGACTGGAAACAGGAAATAGGGCGCGGGTCACCGCATGTTCAACCCCATTAGCAATCAAATAAAAAATATTTTCAATTGTAGCAAAGCCCAGTGATACAGCAACCCCGTAAACAATCCCGTCGAATGGTTCATCAAATTCCACATGCTGATATACTGCATAATAAAGGATAAACCACTTAAAAAACTCTTCCAACAGACTTGTGCTGAAAAATGCCCCTGTAAGATTCGAGTTAATCACATGCTCTGTTTCAAGTACATGCTGAATAAACATAATTGGAAATACGAGAAGGGTACCATATAAGAATGTCCGTAAGACAAAGGAGATTGGTTCCGGTTCATATTCATCTCTTAAATAAAAATAACTCAGTAAAGCCAAACCAGGGGCAAATCCGGCTGATAATATTCCCAGCATGTTGAACCTCTTTTCAGAATCCATTTTCTTCATCGTACCACGAAATAGAGGATGAATAAAATGAAAGATTCCCTCACTCAACTGATTTTTTTAGAAAAACTGGATTTTTTTACAAACCATTGTCGTTAGAATTCTATTTTCTCAATTCCACTTGCCAGGGCTACGGCTAATTTTATTCTTGCTTTCTTTGAATCATTATCACTGCCAAGAATAACGCCCTTTTGGTAAAGGTCATAGGCGCTTCCCTCGTAATCATAGGTCGTGTAAACTGAGCCTTCCTCGGCACTGGTGGTAATGACCAACTTGATTCCGGCCCGAATAGCTGCCTCGATTTCCTGCATCATCTTTGGAGCAACTTGCCCCCGCCCGACACCTTCCAGAACAATTCCTTTGACCCCGGCTTCTCTGGCTGCCTTGATGAATTTCCCATCAGCACCAATATAACATTTAATGATCTCCACTTGCGGCAGACTTGAGCGGACTTTAAAATACTCTCTTTTTATTGGCTTTTGATAGACATGAACTTGATCATTATCGATAATACCAAGATAGCCAAAGCCAAAAACATTGAATCCTTGAATATTTGAGGCATGCTCTTTTTTCACGTATCGAGCCGCGAAAATTCGTTCATTAAAGACAACGACCGTTCCCGCATTATGCAAATCGGTTGAGCAGGCAGTGTAAATGGCATGACGCAGATTAATGTAAACATCGCTTCCCAAATCCTCCGGGGAACGTTGTGAACCTGTTACTACAACTGGCCGCGGATCGCTAATCGTCAGGTCAAGAAAATAGGCAGTTTCCTCCATCGTATCCGTCCCGTGAGTAATCACGATGCCAGAAATAGATTCATCTTCAAAATAATTTTCAACTTTACTTTTGAGCACGAGTAAATCGTCAAAAGTAATATGGATACTAGCTTTTTGAAACACAGATTCAACAATTACTTCAATATCCTCCGGTAATTGGCACATAGCCGCCAGTTCCTCACCCGTTAATGCACCTGAGGATAATTTACCGGATTCTTTATTCGGTTTGCTGGCGATTGTACCGCCGGTTGTTAATAAAACTACTTTTTTCATCATTCAATCACCCTTGCGTTTTTTCTAAGATGGATTTAGCAATTAATCCCCCGTGGAACCGGCCATTTTCAATAAAGATTTCATTAGCATTATTCCCTGCAGCAATCACTCCGGCAATGTATACACCCGTAATAGTGGTCTCCATCGTCTCGGGATTAATGATCGGTCTCCCTGTTTCATCGTCTATTTGGACACCGATAGCTTTTAAAAATTGGTGATCAGGATGATAGCCAGTCATTGCAAAAACGAAATCATTAGCTATAGAAATTTCCTTTCCATCTTGAAGATAAACGACAGTTGTTTCAGTTATTTCCTTTACATGGGCATTAAAGTGCATGCTGATCACGCCATTTCTCACCAACGATTCAAATTCAGGCAAAATCCATGGCTTGATACTTGGCGAATATTCCCCTCCGCGATATAACACCGTGACTCTCGCTCCCGCCTTTACGAGTTCAAGAGCGGCATCGACACTGGAATTTTTTCCGCCGATTACACAGACATCCTTATCAAAATAAGGATGGGCTTCTTTGAAATAATGAAATACCTTGGGTAAATTTTCACCCGGGACATTCATATAATTTGGATGATCATAGTAGCCGGTTGCAATTATAATGTAACGTGCATGATAGGTGCCTTTTGAAGTATTAACCGTAAAGCCCTCAATGGACTTCTCAACTTTCATTACTTGTTCATAAGCATTGATTCTTAAATTTTTCCGCTTTGCCACTTCGCGGTAATAGACAAGCGCCTGATTTCTTTTTGGTTTATACGTATCCGTGACAAATGGAAAACCGCCGATTTCTAATTTTTCACTTGTACTAAAAAATGTTTGGTGTGTCGGGTAATGATAAATCGAATTTACTACATTGCCCTTTTCAATAATAAGCGGGCTTTTTCCAATATCCTGCAACGCAATTGCTGCCGCTAGCCCACAAGGACCGGCGCCAACTATGATAATTTCTTCATTTTGCACCGTGATTACACTCCTTATTCAAAACATTTACATAAAAAACTCCTACCTGATAATGATAGGAGTTTTTCTTTAATAATTCAATCTTAAATCCAGCCTCTAAAGCGGCTTGCTTCTGCCATTTTTCTGACTCCGACCATATAGGCCGCAAGGCGCATATCAACACGGCGTGTTTGGGCAGTATAATAAATATTATTAAATGCTTTGACCAAGATCTTTTCCAGCTTCTCCTCTACTTCTTCCTCTGTCCAATAATAACCTTGGTTGTTTTGAACCCACTCAAAGTAAGAGACAGTGACACCGCCGGCCGAAGCCAGTACATCCGGAACAAGGAGGATGCCACGCTCTGTTAATATTTGGGTTGCTTCCAATGTTGTTGGACCGTTTGCTGCTTCAACAACGATGCTTGCCCGAATATTGTGAGCATTTTCTTCTGTAATTTGATTTTCAATTGCTGCCGGAACAAGAATGTCGCAATCCAGCTCAAGCAGCTCTTTATTTGTAATCGTGTTATCAAATAATTTGGTCACCGTACCAAAACTGTCTCTTCTATCCAGAAGGTAATTAATATCAAGGCCGTTCGGGTCATATAAAGCACCGTATGCATCAGATATGCCAACCACTTTTGCACCGGCATCATGCATGAATTTTGCCAAATAACTGCCAGCATTACCGAAACCCTGAATGACCACTCTTGCCCCTTTTATATCAATGTCCCGTTTTTTAGCTGCCTCACGGATACAAATGGTTACGCCTTTTGCCGTTGCCGATTCACGACCATGAGAACCGCCAAGAACAAGCGGTTTACCGGTGATAAAGCCAGGTGAATTAAATTCATCAATTCGGCTGTACTCGTCCATCATCCACGCCATAATTTGCGAATTGGTAAAGACATCTGGAGCAGGAATATCCTTTGTTGGTCCAACAATCTGGCTGATTGCCCGTACATAGCCGCGGCTTAACCTCTCTAGTTCCCTAAAGGACATATCACGGGGGTCACAAACAATCCCGCCCTTCCCGCCGCCATATGGCAGGTCAACAATACCGCATTTTAAACTCATCCATATTGATAATGCTTTCACTTCTGTCTCTGTTACATCCGGATGGAAGCGAATGCCTCCTTTTGTTGGTCCTACAGCGTCATTATGCTGTGCTCTGTAACCGGTAAATATTTTAACGGATCCATCATCCATTCTAACTGGAATCTTAACTGTCATCATACGTAATGGCTCTTTCAAAAGTTCATATACCTCTTCGGGGTATCCTAACTTTTCAAGAGCTTTGTGAATGACTGTCTGTGTTGATTTCAACACATCAAGCTGCTCCTCTTGAGTAGTCTTACCAGTACCATTTTCGGCTACCATTTGTAAACCTCCTAAGAAATCACTTGTAAGAATGCTGTCCGCTTTCAGTCACAAGTATACACCTTTAAAGGATTAATGCAAGGAATATATGCTTCCTTTCCCCCTTCAATTTTTCGCTTATGTAAACGCTGCCATTCCCGAGTTAACAAGGAATACTTGTGGAGTATAAGAAACCTGATAAACGCGGAATGGCGTTCGTAGCGAGGAACTCCTCCTTCGAAAGTTATTTTAAAAAAGTCATTTAAAATAATGAAGGAGGGTTTCTACTGCCTTATTTTTAATAATGATCTTACCGTATTCAACAAGAATATGAGGGCTGAGGATTGAGGCATTTCCATATTCAGATAATAGGCAGGCAGCCTTTTCATTTTGTTCATTGCTAGCTTGATCCATTAACAAGTAATAGACATTATTCAATGTAAAGATGGTTCCGCCGAAAAGTTCTGTTGCCGCAAGTCTTTCTGCTGCATTTATCAGATCTTCCAATTCCGCAAATTCAAAAAGGAGTTTTTCCATACCGCAAGCCCTTACCTGCATTTCAATAAAGCCATCGCCTAATGCTTCTTCTTTATCATCGTCAACAGTAATAATCATAATCATCCCTTGAGCCTGAAGCGAGAAAACTTCAACTGCTACGGATCCCTGTATGTCAACGTTAAATTCCAAACTCGCTTCCTCAAGCATTTCATGAAAAAGCTGATTCCACTTACTGGCATCCTTCCCGATGTCTTCTTTGGAAAGTCCTCGATCGATTAAATCGTCAGAGGTTAAAAAAATTTTAATCTTGTTTGTTGTTAAGCGTTCTAAGCGCATAATTTTGCCCCCTGCATATGACTACTCTTGTTTTAGTCTATGCCTGAGAGGAAGGTTGGTGAATTGTCTCAAAGGGAATTAACGGTTGGAAACGGTTATCAGGTGGCACTCAGCCGGTGCTCCAAGTCTTAATGGCAGCGCAGTCGTCCCATATCCATTACTTATAAGCAGAGTGGTATTCTCTAACTTGGTTACCCCCCCTCTTTTTTGTGGACTAAACCCCAGTATATGAATTTGTCCTCCATGTGTATGCCCGCTTAATACTAAACGAATTTCATGTTCTGGAAGAATCTTTTCCGTAATCGCAGGGTAATGACTTACAAGAATTTTGAAGCTTTTTTTATCGGAAGCTAAAAGGGCTAAGTCAAGACGGTCCCGTTCCTGTCCCATTTCATCGACCCCAAGCAAGCTCCATTTTTCTCCCTTTTCTGAAGTGAAATGAACGGCTGTATTGGCTAATATCGTAACACCTGTCTCGCTCATGATAGCTTCTAACTTTTGAACATCCTTTTCATAATCATTATTTCCCCAAACAAAATAAATCGGACCAAGCTGCTTCAATTTAACGAGGTTTGTTTTTATCTTTTTATAAGAAACGCCCTTTTCTGTTAAATCGCCGCCGATAATAACCAGATTGGATTTTCCCTTTACTTCATTAATAATTGCATCAGAAATCGTCCTTCTATGAATGTCCGAAATAAAAAAAATAACAACTTGACCAAAAGACTGAGGAAAATCTGAAAAATTAAATTCATGGCGGACAACATGATTAAGAAACGCTTGTCGCAGCATATATAGGAACAGGCAGGCGGCAAAAATAATCAGCAGCAACAATAATATTTGCATTGTGTTATGCCCCATTTCTTTTTTAAGAAATCATACCATAATAAAGCATTGACTAAAAAACACTTACGGGAACTATTAGCAATATGTAAAAAATCCCTCTCACAAAAACGTATGAGAGGGAGCTTTATTTAAATACCTTAAACTTCTTGAATACTTAATATTCTAAAGCCATGTTCTTCTAGCTTTTTGACAAACTTATCAATATTATCATTCTTTTCGATTTTCATAACAATTCTTCGAACAAGTTTATCCGTTTCATCAAAGGTGACAAGTGAAATGATGTGTTCGTGAAAGTGATGGGCTATTTCAGATAGCCGGGCGATTCTTCCTTCCGTTTCCACCGATGTAAACGCAATCCTTATTCCCGGGCGATTCACGCCAAAGGCACTCTCAAAGAAACTTAATACATCTGCACGCGTGACGATCCCCAGAAAGGTATGATTCTCATCCACAACAGCAAGTAATGGAAAATCCTTTAAATCTAGCATCGTCCTTTCAAATAATTCGCCACCGACCAGAAACTTTTCTTGATGAGAAGCGATATCCTTTGCCAGAGTAGAGGTGAGATAATCCTCCTTTAGTTTTTCCGAACGGAAGAAGTTTTCATAAATCCGATATCTGGTCACAACCCCAAGGTAACGATCTCCTTGTAAAACTGGCAGCCCATCAATATGATGTTCCTCCAATTTTTGTAAAACTTCCTTCAAGGTTTCATTTTCTTGAGCAATCACACATTCATGCCGTGGAATCATCATATGTTTTACAAACATGTCCCATCACCTCAAAAATTAAGTACTTTCACCTTATTATACTTCGACTTTCTCCTAAAAAATCCTTGCATATGGTAAAGATTTATGTCATGTTATTCAATTACCGGTCATATGATTGAATGATGTTGATTAGCAAAGGGAGGGTAATGATGCATACTCATCTCAAAACATATCATCCGTATGTAAGCCCATTTGATCCATGTAAACCAATGGTTGAAAAAACGTATTCAACTCCACCGCATTTATATATCGGTTTCCAACCGCCAAATTTACCGCAATTTTCACCTATGGAGGCATTAAGAACCGGTACACTCTGGAAAGCATTTTATGATCCTTGGTATAGTCCATATGAAAAAGGGAATAAGGGGGTGCCCTCATGAAGCAGGTGCCTGCTGAATATTATCATTTAATGGAGCAGCTGCAGGCTGTTGATTTTGTTTTAGTCGAACTTACGCTGTACTTGGATACACATAACGATGACCTTGAGGCCATTCACCAATTTAATCACTATGTACAAGAAAGAAAACGAATTAAGAAGCAATTCGAAAGCCAATTTGGGCCCCTGCAACAGTTTGGCAATAGTTACTCCGGACATCCTTGGAATTGGGACGATACGCCCTGGCCATGGCAGGTTTAAAGTACGGAGCATACGTTCGCAAACGGATGCGGCCAGATAAGTATAAAAGTGGATGAGCCCGTTATCTAAGCTCGTTATGGGAGGGATAGGAAAGCAATGTGGATATATGAAAAAAAACTGCAATATCCTGTTCGCGTCAGTAGCTGCAATCCGATGCTGGCCAAATTTTTAATTGAGCAATATGGCGGTGCTGACGGTGAGTTGGCTGCAGCCTTAAGATATTTAAATCAGCGTTATACGATCCCTGATAAAGTAATTGGACTTTTAACTGATATCGGTACCGAAGAGTTTGCTCATTTGGAAATGATCGCCACAATGGTCTATAAATTAACAAAGGATGCCACTCCGGAACAGATGAAGGCGGCCGGCTTGGATGGGCATTATGCTGATCATGATAAAGCACTGTTTTACCATAATGCAGCAGGTGTTCCCTTTACCGCTACTTATATACAGGCAAAGGGTGATCCGATTACAGATCTTTATGAAGATATCGCTGCTGAAGAAAAAGCTAGAGCGACCTATCAATGGATTATCAATTTGAGTGATGATCCGGACTTAAATGATGGATTGCGCTTTTTACGCGAGCGGGAAATCATTCATTCACAGCGATTCCGTGAAGCAGTAGAAATTTTGAAAGAAGAGCAAGGAAAAAAGACAATATTCTAAGAAGCAGTAGCGGCTGCTTCTATTTTTTTTCATGGTACAGATTAATATCGTAATGTTTTTTCATTACTTCAAAAACGAGGTGGCGATTTTTCCATTCTTCTTCTTTTTTCCATAGATCCTTACTTCGATCGACAATTTCACACCGTAATTCTTGATATTCCTTTTCCTTCTTCTCCTTTTGCTGTCGTAATACATTCATTGCCCCATAGCTAATCAGCGATGCTGAGAGCAAATAAACATTCACTTCATCATTCAAGGCGGCAGTAAACATCGCAAAAAAAGAATAGGAATAATGTTGAGCGATGGTAAAATAAAAATAACAAAAAAACAGTAAAGCGATTAGAATGGTAGCATAAATGGATAGATAATGCCGTTTTTCGGCAAGATCAAACTTTTCCTTTCTTTTTCTAAGGTTTTCTAACATTTGTTTTGTTGCCAGATCCGTGTTTTCTAGCAATTGGATTGGAGTATCCATCTTATCCCCTCCATTCCATACCATCTTATGAACTTGTCCGCCCCAATATGCCAAAAAACCAATCATGAAGATTGGCTAGTGATGATCTAGTATCAGGGCACCTGCGAATTGCTTTTTTCCTGATTTTTTACTTTCTGTTTCTGTTTATCGACTCTTATTCCGCCCTCATCATTTGATTGTTCAAGATGGATCGTTTCATAACCAACATTACTGGGGTTTGTTTTGTCTGTCGGCTGAACCTTTTTTCCATTGTAATGAGAAATAAGTGTAAAAATGATAACAGGCAGCAATATGAAGACCAGAACCAAAAATCGGATCAGTGGATATTTGAGCTTCCTTTTTCTTTTGTTTTTTTTTCGGCGGTGAAGCCTCGCTCGCGGCGGCAATTGGTCATATTCTCCGGTATCAGTTAATTTCTGAATCGACCGTTTTGTTCGTTCTGCCTGTTCTCTATATGGTTCTTCACTATTCATAACAGGGCCCTTCACTCCTTACTGTTAGTTAGCAACGTTTTAGAGAATGTCTAAACCTAATGTAGATCCCCAATAAAAAGTCTATGACAAAATGCATAATAAATGTAACCGCAAAGTTTCCTGTCCACTGATAAATGACCCCGATGACAAAACTAAGTAAGACAATATTCAAAAACAGATACCAATTAAATAAATAACGATAATGAATGATCGCAAAAATGATACTTGCCAAGATAAGCCCGAGCTTTGTTTGAATAATACCGCGAAATAATAGCTCCTCACTAAAAGCAACAAAGGCAGCTATTACTATAATGTGAAACGGATGACGCCCCTTAAATATCCGTTCATTTAAACCGCCATCATCATAAAACGAGGACGGCAATACTTTCATAAGGACAATATCGGTGATGACCACTACTATTCCTGCGCTTAACCCTACTTTATAAAGATTGGGATCGCTTAGTTGAAAATGATCCCAATAAGAAAGATCCCCAAATAAGATCCATCCTAAAATAGCTGAAATGAACAGAATGATGATTTGCGTTAAATATAGGTGAAAAAGCAATTCCTTATCCGTTAAACTGGAAATAATCTCATTATATTTATTTTTCATTTATTCAACACGCCATTTATTAATAATTTTTGCAAATATTCTTTCCATGAAATATCGATTGTTTCTTTTTGTGGACTCTTCTTAAATGAATGATATGGTTCTAATTGGAGCCCGCATCGATCACAACACTGGTTTATCTCCGAAGTGAAAGGATCATCAAAATAATGTAAAATAAATTTACGCCGGCATGTATTGATGTCAATCCAACTCTTCATTTTAAAAATACTTTCTTTTTTAGCCTGCCCTCTCCTTTTGGCAAATTCCTTTATTTCATTTCTGATGCTGCATAAGTTTTTATTTTGCTGACCAAGACGAGTTACGAATTCCTCCACGATTCGCCATTGCACCTCTGAAAAACCGCCAAGTTCCCTCCATGTTTCTGATAATTTCCTTCCCCCGTTTACTGACTCTCCCTCATTCTCCAGGATGTTAAATAACCAATCAATTTGGGACTCAGAGGGCAACTCTCCTTCAGCAAGTTGCAGGGGAAGCAACTCGTCGCCAGGGGAATAAAGCAAAATGGCAATGCTGGGCTCTCCGTCACGACCGGCCCTGCCAATTTCCTGCAAATAGGATTCCAACTGCATCGGCATATGAAAATGGATGACAAAACGAATATTTTCTTTATTTACCCCCATCCCAAAAGCGCTTGTGGCACAAATCACATCGAGCTGACCATAAATAAATTGCTGCTGAATTAATATTCTTGTATCTTGATCCAATCCCCCGTGATAAACACTTGCGCGGCAAATTTGTTGTTCGGATAGAAGGTCAGCCATCTGTTCAGCAGCCTTTTTACTGGAAAAATAGATAATCCCCGGTTTTTGCAGCTGAGCTACAAGCTCCAAGACACGATCTTCCTTCTGGCGATAATCCGCTATTTGTTCCACAAAAAAACCGATATTGGGGCGATCAATGGTCGACTCAATCTTCTTTACCCCGTTAAGCCCCAGCGAGCGAATGATATCCTCACGAACCTTACTTGTTGCGGTTGCTGTGAGTGCAAGTGTAAGAGGGTTACCAAGGGTTTTTCGAACCTCTCCAAGCTTCGAGTAATCCGGACGAAAGTCATAACCCCACTGGGAAATACAGTGGGCCTCATCAACCACAAATAACGAAATGGATATGTTCTTAAGCTTTTGAATAATATATGGAGACATTAGCATTTCCGGTGAGATAAAAATGAATTTGTAGCGATCCAAGAATGCCAGGACATTCCCTCGTTCTTCCTGGCTTAGAAATGAATTAAGCGCCACGACCCGCTTTTCACCGTACTGTTTCATTTGCTCCACTTGATCCTGCATGAGAGAAAGCAGTGGGGAGACGATGACAATTTGCCCTTCAAATATATAGCCAGGCAGTTGATAACATAATGATTTTCCCGTTCCGGTGGGAAGCATGGCTAACGTATGCTGTTTGTTTAAAAGTGCAGAAATTACTTCCTTTTGTCCCGTTTTAAACGACGTAAAGCCAAACTGTTTTTTTAGTAAATCTTCTAATTCCATTATGAACCACCATACTTTGCCAACACTAACCTTATCTGAAAGTAACTTGCCTTATTTACCTGGTCTTTTATTAGCTTTAATTGTCTCGAGGCAATCCGTCTTGAAACCGCTAAAATTTCTTCCTGTAACTTTTGCTCCACATATGGATCAATTGAAAAATGATTTACATATAAAGCAATTTCAACAGAGATGATCCTCGATTGTACTTTCCCTTAATTTACGCAAACGGGCAATTGCTTCAAGAGAATAGCCTTGAATGAGTAATTGCCACGTTTTTCTTGAAGACTGGGTCAGTTCATGCTGTTGTCTCAGTTCCTGCTGAAGCAAGGACAGTATCGGAAATTGCTCAGGTTTTTCAGCTATCTTTCGGATCATATAATGAATAATATTGATAAACTGAAGCTGATAATCAAAATGATTCATTGATAATTTTTGGGCTGTTTGCATCGGCGTTAAACCAATTTGCTGAAAACCAGTTAAACGAAAAACTAATACGGAAGGGTCCAATGTCTTATTATGTTCAAAACAAGCGATGAGCTCTTGGTAGATCATCCTGCCAAGATCATATTTTGGAACCTTCATTTCCTTCAGAACGGTTTTAACCCATTGATGAACATCTTTGTTTTTTTGAATCGGAATATAACATTTTTCTTGGTGTACAATATTGGAGGCCACCTGAATAAGTAATGAAAGTCGTTCCCAAAACGACCAGGTAATTTGGTGATACTCCCAGCCGTTCAGCTCATTTAAAATCGGATGCTTGTTTAAAAAACTTTCACCCGAAGAGGTGAGCAGAAAACGTTGTTCCCCATGATTAATTATGTACCCTTGTTCCTGCAGGGTTCGAATCATGCTATCATACGAATCTCTTGATAAAGGTGAAAGCACACCAAAGAATTTCTTTAGGGAAAATAAATGAGCATCCTGAATGGTTTGTGAAGATTTTTTTCCATTTAGGAGGTGATAAATGGAATACACCGTTCTTTCCTTGCTTAACTGCTTTAAACAATAAAGAATGATGGATGTCAGCTGAACCATTTTTTAACCACCACATTTTGAGTTCATTCTACATTTTTCGTCTTAAACTCTATATATTTTAACATGAAAATCAGGATCATGTTGTCCTAAAAAGCAACAAGTTTTGAAAATAAACAAACCTTAATGATAATAATTATTTTCCTATTGAAAAGTTACCGATACAGTTTTAAAATAGAGGTGGAAAACACGTTTACCAAATATTTTAAAACCGGTAAACAATTAAGAATTTTTTTTGAATAATACTGGGAGGTTTTTTCATGGCTAAGTATACTATTGTAGATAAGGAAACTTGTATTGCATGCGGTGCATGCGGTGCAGCTGCTCCAGACATTTATGATTATGATGATGACGGGATTGCATTTGTAACCCTTGACGATAATGAAGGAATCGTTGAAATTCCTGATGTATTAATCGATGATATGATGGATGCCTTCGAAGGCTGCCCAACTGATTCTATTAAAGTTGCAGATGAGCCTTTTGATGGAGATCCAAACAAATTTGAGTAATTTTTCAATTTAAAGATTAAGCTACTACCCCCGCTTCTTTCAAAGCGGGGGTTATTTTTTATATGATAAATGAAAAAAGCAGCCATTATTATCAGGCTGCTTTTCATTTGATTAAGCATTATTCACAACAGAAAATTTATTGATCCATGCCTGCATGCGAATAAATAGCAGCATGAAAATAATCGACATCATGATCCCCTTAATGATATTGAATGGTAAAATAAAGGGAATGACATAGCTTCGCATATCAGGCATATTTAATAACGCCGTGTAAGCCGGCAAAATGATGAAATAATTTAATATGCTCATGACCACAGCCATAATCACCGTTCCGACAATCAATCCCAACGTCATTCCCTTCCTTGATTTGATTCTGGTATAAACAAGGTAGGTTGGCAGGATAAATATAATACCGGCAAAGAAATTGGCAATATGGCCAACCGGAATTCCGGTTTGACTTCCGGTTGCAACATAGTCTAATACATTTTTTAACAGCTCGACCAGTATTCCAGCAACTGGACCGAAAATTAAAGTGGCAAGCATGGCAGGTATGTCGCTGAAATCGACAAATAAGAAATTTGGAAAATACGGTAATGGGAACTGCAGTACCATTAATAGATACGCAATACTGCTCAGCATCCCAATGGATACCATTACTTTCACCTTTGAGTGTTTCTTTCTCATCTTCTTCCTCTCTCCTTTTGATCCATCATTTAGGAAGAGAGGTTCAGCATTCGGACATCCCACTAAAAAACTCCCTCAATAAATTGATTTGAGGGAGTTTTTAGGCATGTTCAATAAACGTTTGCTATGTAAATTTTTTGCAAACGTCTGCAGAACCTCCATCTTCTCCCATCCAGACTTTACTGTCGGCTTTGGAATCGCACCAAATCCTGCCAAAACGGCTCGCGGGCTTAAGAGCATTGCTCCATTACCGCCGGTCGGGAATCTCACCCAGCCCCGAAGATAGATCGATATTTTTTTATGACTACATTATACTGAAAAAAATTCACTTTGTTAAGTGAAAGAAAAAAAGATTAACTTTTTGTTCATAATATAGTAAATAAATGCAAAAAAACCACCGTCTTTGATATGACAGTGGGTCGATTTTTTTACTTTAGGATTAAAACTTGATTAGGAACTATGAAGTCTGAATTCAGACCGTTCATTTTCTTGATTTTGGCGACAGGTACCTTTTTCTTTAAGGCAATGGAAGATAATGTGTCACCACGACGGACCACGTATTGATTGGCCGGCCCAGTATTCCGTACATTCCCTCTCTTGGGTGATCGCACATAGGAACTGGCGGTCAATGCTCGATTTCGGGCAACTCCGACCGGAACAACTTCACCTACTTCAGTACTGCCTAATAATTTTTCCGGATTAAAGGCAAATTTCTTATCGTAACGCCATTCCCGATTATGTACTTCAAAATGAAGATGTGTACCGGTAGCTTGTCCAGTCTTACCCATTTTTCCGATGAGTTGTCCTCGTTTGATATGCTGGCCCCTATGAACCATGCGTTTGTTTAAATGAGCATAGACGGCAACGATATTATTTACATGCTTGATAAAAACCACATTTCCATATGTATCGGAGAAATAGGACTTCTCCACTATACCATCTTGAACAGCAATAATTGGAGTTTCCATTCCCCCGGCAATGTCAATTCCTTTATGTTTTCCCAGCCTTGTTCCATAGGTATCAGTAATGATACCGTCCGTAGGCCAAAGCCAATGCCCATTCTCCCCTTTATTTGTGACACCTGCAGCTTCCGAATGTTTCCCTCCTAAAAACAATAAACTTACACAAAGTGCCATAATAATGGCAATTAAAAACCTCTTTATGTAGTCACGCATTTTTTCCCTTTTCCTCCTTATCGAAACTCTCCTCCTCACGATATGTAATCCCCTTCATTTTTAGAACATATTGTGGAGGTGGAACAAACATATTTGTTATATTTTGGAGACGGCGGTCATTTTATACCAAAAAATAGGTTTTAGAGCAAAAAAAGAAATCAACCAAAAAGGTTGATTACGATTAATAATCTATATTACGCAGATTAGGAGCAATTGGTACCTTGTTTTCTTCAGAAAAATGAAATGGGCCAATTTGTTTCAAAGGTGCATCATTTATTACCACTTTTTCCAAACCAAATTCTTTAGCGGTTAATAATAGGGCCTCATACGAAAACAAGGTTTGCTGATCATCCTTTATTTTCGAATCTTTCTTCACTGATACATGTAATGTTTTATTTCGAACCGCCAAATCCTTTTCCTGCAGTTCAAACATCATTGATTTTTTAAGTCCATAATCTGGCAGATCTTTCTTCATGGCAATGAGCGCATCCTTAATCGTTTTAAATGATTCAATAGTTGGAACGAGAAAAGGAGATTCGTTTTTATTCGGATAATAAAACAAAAAGGCGTGATTTTTTTCAGGTTCGATCGTAAGTTCTGGGATATTTCCGTAATTTCCGAATTCAATCCCAGGCTTCCCGTTCGTAAACAATCTAACCTTTTTCAAATTACTATTGGATGCTATATCTTTTTTAAGAATGTCGATAAATTTCTCATTAGCAGCACCCTGACCGTATGGATGGTCACTCGGAACATTAACGTCAAGAGTTTGATTCTTTTTATCCAGGCTAAATTTTGCTTTTATTGGGTAATAATCAGTTAATCCCCAGCCATCTTCATTTAAGCGTTCCATCTGCTCGTTAAACAAATCCAGCCATGACTTGTTTTGCGGATCCTTAATAATCATGGACACTGGAATGAGGTTTTGGATCTGATCATCCGGGATCCAATAGGTAATTACCTTCCCGTTTCCAACCTCCTCTTCATAAACAGCAGACTTCATCAGCTCAGGAGCCCGTTTCTCAGAATGCTTCTCTATACTTGACATGGTAATTTTATTGGCTCGAGTCTCATTTTTTCTCATCAGACTTTTGTCTTCAACTGTTTTTTCTCCTCCAGCTTTATCAAGAGAGAACTGCGCCCCCCTCCATCGAAAAGTTTGGGTCCAAGAACAAGCACTAGAAAAAGAGCCGCAGCTGCTGCAATGCTTGGCAACACCCAAGAAGGCGATTTTCGCCTTTTAAAGGAAAGATTTTGGTAAATGTCACGAGGATCGCGATAATCTTGTATTTTGGGCATTTTACGCAATAATTCTTCAATCTCTCTATCGCTCCACTCTGACTTTTTCACTATGCATTCCCTCCTTTTCATAAAAGGCTTCCATATGCTTTTTGATAATCTTTAACGAACGATGCTGCGTTGTTTTTACCTTACTTTCAGTCCATCCCAAAGCCTTTGCTGTTTCCGCGATCGATAAATCATGTATAAACCTTAAAATGACGACTGCACGTTGATCCACCGTACAATATTCCAAGCATTTATATATCCATTGAATTTCTTCTTTTTGAATGGTAATTTCTTCGGGAATTGGATAGTCATCTTTTACTTGATTCGTAGACCAATCAAACTTCTCCATCAGTTTGTCCTTCCAGCCCTTTTGCTTGCGAAAATAATCAATGGCTACATTTCTGGCAATCGAAAAAAGCCAAGTTTTCTCGCTGCTTTTGCCCTCAAAGCGAGTATAGGACTTGAACACCCTAATATAGACCTCTTGAACTAGATCTTCTGCTTGTTCCCTGTTTCTGACCATATAAAACAAAAATTGAAAGACATCATGGTGATATTTTTTATATAGTTCATCGAAAACGGAGTCCATCATTTCCCCTCCCCGTTCATTGAATTAGTCGCTATTTCAGTAGGAAAAGTTTCACCCTAATAAATATAGACTGTTTTCCAATAAAATGAAAGGGAATTTTTAGCAAAGAATAAAATAAAAAAGGCCCATCCAAATAATCTGGAAGAGCCTAAGAAAATGTTGATCCACGAATGAATGTTTCCCGTGAATCAAGAACAATCGGCAAGAAGTAGTTTAATCTGCCTTATTTCGCGGCAAAAGAAAGGAAAATGTCGTTCCTTGACCAAGCTTGCTGTGAACCGAAATCGTTCCTTTATGGGCATCAATGATATTTTTGGCAATCGCGAGTCCAAGTCCTGTACCGGACTTTCCACGTGTTCTTGCTTTATCTGCCTTATAAAAACGTTCAAAAATGAAGGGCAGGTCATCCTCTGGAATCCCTGATCCCGAATCTCTTACTTCCATTCTCATTCCTTTGTCATCGGGAGCAACCGTTAGTACAACAGAGCCTCCCTTTGGTGTATGCCTGATGGCGTTATCAATTAGATTCGTCAGAACCTGTTCGATTCGATCAGGGTCGAAGTAGAAGAAATCGATTCCAGCTTCAATTTCTGTATTCAAATAAATTTCATTTTCCTTTGCCAGCCCCTGAAATTTATGAATAATTCGATTGATAAAAGTAGAAACATTTACTTTTTCCTTCGTCAATTGAAGATGTCCGGCTTCCATGCGTGCAAGATCAAGCAGTTCATTGACAAGGCGGCCCATACGAAGGGATTCATCATAAATTACCTTAGCCATTTCCTTTTTCTCTTCTTGAGATTCCGCAATATCATCAACAATCGCTTCACTGTAGCCCTGCAACATGGAAATAGGCGTTCTAAGCTCATGGGACACATTGGCAATAAAGTCCTTCCTCATTTTATCCAATTGCCTTTCTTCGGTCATATCTCTTAATACGGCTACTGCCCCGCGGACAAATCGATTACTGTAAAGCGGTGTGACAATAATGACCCAATGTCGTCCCTGAAGCGATATTTCTCCCATTTGTTCTTTTTCCGTTTCAACTGCCTTGTGAAACAGTTCCATTACTTGGGAGGGAATCGCCTCCGATTCTGCACCTTCTCCTTTTTCATAATACCAGTACTGAAGGAAGCGTTCACCCGGGGGATTTGAAATCAGGATGGCCCCATCACGGTTAAAGGTGATCACTCCATCTGCCATACTGCTTAAAATACTGGACAGCTGCTCTTTTTCTTGATTAAGAGCATTCATATTGAATTTTAGCTGCCGCCCCATTTGATTAAAAGCTGTTGCCAGTTCTCCAATTTCATCATGGGTGAGGATTGGCACTTTTGTATCAAATTTTCCTCTTGCCACTTCAAAAGCAGCTTCCCGCATTTTTCTTAACGGAGCCGTAATTCTGGTAGACAAAAAGAAGGCGAAAATAGTCGTTAAAATAATCGCTACACCAGCAACAAGTAAGATAAATTTTGTTGTTGACTGAGAAGTATCCTTCATGACTTCCAGAGATTGATAGATAAAAACTCCACCATTTTCTCCTGAAAGATGCAGTGGTACGCCGATAATGGAATAATCAGCATCCTTATTATTGGCATTATTCTTGGTGGATAAGTTGGACACTTTTTCAACTGTTTTATTTTTATGGAGTACTTGTGATAATTCCGGATCATTCTTAATATCATTAAGTGTTAATTTTTGATCGTTCCCCGTGTTGGGTGAGTAATAGACTTCATGGTCATTTTTAATGATGACCACTTTCGTTACTTTGTCGATCACTTCCCATGATATTTCTAAACCAATTGGCAATTCCTCATTGGGGTGTTCTTCTAATATCCGAGCGATTTTTTCGGCTGTATTGGTTAAATCATCCTGGGTTTTCTCAATCGCATAGTTTTGAAAAAATTCGAGAAGCATTACCGTTAAAATAAACAGAACAAATGAAACTAATAAAAGAATGGTAAACCAAAGTTTACCTACAACACTTCGTAAAAAGGTCATTCATTTGTTACCTCAAACTTGTAGCCTACACCCCAAACTGTTACAATCATCCTGGCAGCCTGTTCGGAAACTTTGTTTAATTTTTCACGAAGACGTTTCACATGGGTATCAACTGTACGTAAATCGCCAAAAAATTCATAATGCCAAACTTCTTTTAATAATTGTTCACGATCAAACACTTTATCCGGTGCTTTGGCAAGGAAATAGAGCAGTTCATATTCCTTGGGCGTTAAGCTTACTTCTTTCCCATCAGCCATTACTCGATGGGCATCATTATCAATTGTGAGATGTGGGAATACAATAACATCCTTTGTTGTTGTTTCTGTTTGCAGGTAAGTGGTCCGCGACGCTCTTCGCAAGATTGCCTTTACCCGTAAGACAACTTCGCGCGGGCTAAAAGGTTTTACAATATAGTCATCGGTTCCAACTTCAAAGCCTTGAACGCGATTCACTTCTTCACCTTTTGCCGTTAGCATAATAACCGGTGTTGCCTTTTTTTCTCTAAGTTCACGGCAAACTTCAATGCCATCCTTGCCCGGCATCATCAGGTCGAGGAGAATAACATCATAGTCGTTGGAAATTGCTTTTGATAGTGCTTCATTCCCATCTTCAGCTTCATCTATAATAAAATCTTCTCGTTCCAAATACATTCTTAATAAACGGCGAATCCGTTCTTCATCATCAACAACTAAAATTTTCACTTCTTTTTCCATTGTAATCCCCCCATGATGATTATTTTACAAAATGGTTTACATTTTTGCCATATGTTCAATGTCAATAAATGGCTTAAAAAGTGTCAATAATATGACAATGTGAAAAATGTTTAATAATTTTATAAAAGCCTTCACTTACAGTGAAGGCTATGCGTTTGTCTTTTAAGAACCGGCATAAGAGTGAAGGCCGGCAATTACAAGGTTGACCGCAACCAGGTTGAACATAATAATAACGAAGCCAATGACAGCAAGCCATGCTGACTTTTCACCATGCCAGCCTTTGGACAATCGCAGGTGCAGGAAGGCAGCATAAAACAGCCACGTGATCAAAGCCCATACTTCCTTAGGATCCCAGCCCCAAAAGCGGGACCATGCCTCCTGTGCCCAGATCATCGCAAAAATCAAGGCGCCTAATGTAAAAACCGGAAACCCAATTAACACGGAACGGTAGCTGATTTCATCGACGAAATCAAGTTTAATATTTTTTACCATTGGCTTAAGCGCAGCTGCAATCCGTTTTCTAAGGATAAGTCTGATCGCACCATAAAGAACAAATCCAGCTAAAAACGACCAAATAACCGTATTTAACTTTTTAGCATTAATCAATGCCGGCATTTCAACTAATGGTTTGAATCCATCATTTGTCAATAATTTACCTTCATGAGGTCCAGTCAAGGCAGGCATTGTATATTCAAGATTCGCTTCGTTACCGTGTTTATCTACCCAAGTAAATTTCTCCTGATAGCCGATGGCGGAAAAAGCAGTTGAAACAACAACAAAACCAAGTACAACTACTAATGCAAACATGACGATCTCAAGCCAAAAAGTTCGTTTATTCGATTTTGTTTGATCAATCGCCTTAACCAAATAGATAAGACCTGCGGCAAAACTGATGGCTAAAATAGCTTCCCCGATAGCTGCAGTCGTAACATGAATACTTAGCCAATAACTTTGCAGTGCCGGAATTAATGGCGTAACATCCCTTGTAAACATACTTGCATAAGCAATCACCAAAATAGCAATTGGCATCGTAAATAATCCAAGCAACGTACTTCGATAAATAAAATAAATCACAATAAAGGCACCCACAAGAGCCATGCCAAAAAAAGTGGTGAATTCGAACATATTGCTAACTGGAGCATGTCCGGCCGCAATCCATCTTGTAATAAAGTAGCCTAGCTGTGAAATAAAGCCAATAATGGTTAAAAATACAGCAATACTACCCCATTTATTTGTTTTCTTTGTTTCATTTACATCTTTCTTTGCTTTAATTGAGCCGCCATAAAACACGGTTGCAACTAAATAAAGAATAAAAGCAGCAAACAGTAAATTACTACTTATTGTAACCAACTATACTCCCTCCTTATCCGTCTCTTCCCGCTGAAGTTGATCCTCGGGCATGTTTATGTTTGTCTCTTCAAGGACTTTTTCTAGTTCCCTTTTTAACCCATACCAGTTTTTATTCGTATGCGCCGCTATCCAAATTTCCCCATTTTTGTTTTGTACCCAAATCCGGCGATGATTCCAATAGGCCCCTTGAACTACACCAATCATGAATAAAATGCCACCCAAAATAACTAACCATAGGGATGAATCTTTCCGAACGATAAAACCGGAAACATTTTTTGTTTCGATACCTCTAAACGCCATTTTATAGGTATTATTTCCAAATGGTTCAATCGTTTGTCTAATCGCCACAAAACTTGTCTCCCCTTTTGGTTTTTCCGGAGAATACATGCGGAAAACAAATGCAGGATTATTGGGTACCCGTGATTTTGTCGTGGGTTCTCCATCTTTTCCAAACTCAAAATCGGGAAAATAATTAAGGATTTTAACCGAATATCCATTACCCAAATCATATTTTTCCTTTGGATCACGCAGATTTATTGTTAACTCTCCATAAGATTGGTTTGTTTTTTTATTAGTGAGGGCAAATCTCATCGCATTCATTTCACTTCTGAACGATGACTGATAAACGGAGTAGCCTTCAAATGTTAACGGATGATTAACCCGAACCTTATACTCTTTCACTTTCTCAAGTTTTGGCTTTTCCCCGGGAATTTTTTCTCCTATACGTTTATATAAAACAACGTTTGATTGATAGTTCTTCACAACGTTTCCGGCTTTTGCAAGCGCCTTTTCAAATTTTTTATTTTTATTCTTATCATAGTGCTGCAATATAAACTGATTATTATGCAAATAAAATTGTTCGCCTGTTTCCGGAACCAAGGCCGTTTCGCCTTCACGGATCCAAAGATTTTCATTCACATACATTCCTGGGACAAAACGAAGCATGCCGCCAAATAGAACTATAATCAACCCAACATGATTCACATATGGACCCCAGCGTGAAAACCGGCCTTTCTCTGCTAGTAAATTACCATTTTCCTCACGAACATGATAGTGTTTTTGTACGAGATGCTGCTTTAAAATGGCCAAGTCTTTTTTCTCAGCATTTTGGGTAACCCCGAAAACGCGCTGCCGTTTTAAAAAGCCTTCATGTCTGGTAACACGCTGTGCCTTTAGCGCTTTATATAAGGGGATCACTCGATCAAGGCTGCAAATCACAAGCGATACACCAATCAAGGCAATTAATAATAAATACCACCATGATCCATATAGATTATCGAAGCCCAATTGATAATATAACTTTCCGAATGTGCCGTATTCTTGTTCATAGTAAACTTCAGGCGGCAGGTCTATGTACATTTTCTGCGGCAGTATCGTTCCGATAATGGATGCTATTAACGTAATGACAATCAGCCAGACACCAACTTTAACAGAGGAGAAGAAGTTCCATACTTTATCAATCATTGTTTTATTATACGTTTGGGAGCGGCGGGCACTGCCCTCATAACGCATATCAAGCAATTGCTTATTCGTTTCCTGCTCGTCAAGTATTTTTCCACAAGCTTCACACAGTACAGTTCCATGTGGATTGACGTGACCGCATTCACATTTGACATCTTTCATTGTAAAAACTCCCCATAACCGCTAAGGTTTTATTTTCTCCATAAATTCCCTAACATCATTTTCCGTCATTTCACCGGTATGATACTTGACAACCTTTCCACTTTTATCGATTAAAAATGTGGCCGGCAGTTGATCTACGCCATATGTAGTCATAACTTCCTTGTTTGTATCAATCATGATTGGAAAATCCAGCTTGTAGTGAGCCGCAAATTGATTGACCGCAAGTTCCGATTCCTGAATATCAACAGCTAACACCTGTACACCCTGGTCTTTAAATTGATGATACTGGTTATTAATATAAGGCATTTCCTTTTTGCAGGGCGGGCACCACGTTCCCCAAAAATTCAAAAAAACCCCTTGTCCTTTATAGTCAGAAAGGCGATGTTTGGTTCCCTGCATATCAGTCAAAACAAAATCTGGGGCCTGGTCTCCTACGGCCACCTTTTGTTTATGGTCTTGCATAAAATTCGCATATAGTGTATAAGCAACGGCCGCTACCAGGATTGTCAGAATCACCGTTCTGATTATTAATCGCCGTTTTTTCATCAAAACCCCTCCATTAAAACATGAAACAGTTAAGCTAAATTATACCATTTTTCATTATTAGCATAGTGTTTATCGAAGAACAAAATTGTGACGTTTCTATGAATTTTTTATAATAGCAATCGATACCCTTCCCAAGGCTATCCTTTTTTCGATTTTTTGTTCCCGTTCTCCAGCGCAGCTGCTCTTAATTGCTTCACTTCATGCGGGGTTAATTCTCTTCCTTCACCGGCCCTTAATCCGGTTAATGTTAAGAAAGCATAACGCTCTCGCTTCAGTTTCAACACATCATGACCGATTGCAGAAAACATTCTTCTCACCTGGCGATTTCTTCCTTCATGGATTGTTAATTCAACAATGGCTGTTTGTTTTTTCTTATCAATGGAAAGGACTTTGGTTTTAGCAGGTGCTGTTTTGCCGTCTTCAAGCTGAATCCCTTTTTCTAATTTCTTCAAATTCTCCTTTGAGGGGATTCCTTTAACCTTGGCAACGTAAACCTTTTCAATTTCATTTTTGGGATGCATCAGTAAATTGGCAAATTCCCCATCGTTTGTCAGCAGTAATAATCCAGATGTATCATAATCGAGCCGGCCAATTGGAAAAATTCTTTCCTTCAAATCAGCAAAGAAATCAGTAACAACCTTCCTTCCTTTATCGTCACTGACACTTGAGATCACACCTCTAGGTTTATATAGAAGAAAATAAACCGGTTCTTCCCGCTCGATTGGAATTTCATTGACTTCTACCCGGTCGGAAGGAGAAACCTTAACTCCAAGCTCTGTGACCATTTTTCCATTAACCTTCACTTTGCCGGCGATAATTAACTCTTCAGCTTTTCTCCTGGATGCAATGCCAGCACGGGCAATCACTTTTTGTAATCGTTCCATCTAATTCCACCTCAATATTATTTCAAAAATCAATTGTCGATTCAATTCTAAAAACTCATATATTCATTCTTCCTACTGAATTATGACATAAATTGCTGACTTTTCAAAGCAACGGCTCCATTAAATAAAATAAGAAAACCGAGCAGCCACTGCCCGGTGAATTGCAATCATTAACAGGCGCCATGCGAATGTTTCGCGTGGCGCCTGATTTTTAGCTTTCATCTAATTCGTAATTTTAATTGTGTAAGGTTTAATCGTGGAATTGCCAAATACATCTTTCACTTTAATGTGATACTTGCCTTTTTTCAACTGAACCCGCATCATTTCTGTTTGTCCGGCTCCATAGTAATCGGCTTTTGAAATAAGTTTTCCATTTTTATAGAGGGAAATAACTCCATCCACTTCATTTCCCGATTCAAAGGAAATATATCCGTTTAGTTTGTCTTTCACATTGACCACATACCAGTCTTCGTCGCCATAGCCAATACCACTATTTAAATGGCCGGTGGCGTAAAGCGTATGGGAATCTTTCTTTTTCAGGCTAATCGGCTTGGTTGGAATATTATTTTTTACTTTCGACTTACTGTCTTCATCCTTTGTCGGAACCGGAGCAACGGATAATTGATACGGGACTAAAGAGAATTGTTGGACCCAACTATCCGTCAGACCAATAATCGAGATAATATAGTTTTGGCCTTTTTCGACCTTAAACGAACCGTAGTTGTTGGAAGCACCTTCAAATAAACCTTTGATCATGATGCTGGCCATTTCACTATCGGCGTCATCAATTTTTCGGTTTTTGTTGATATCCTTGAAGACGATCGCGACTCCATAGATTCGGCTAAACAATTCCTTTGGATATTTTTTCAGCATAGTCTCGCTAGCTTTTCCGCTTTCAAATAACAGACTGTAAATTTGCGTCTTGTTCCCTTTTAAGTAAAAATTATCGACATCATTCGGCATGGCAAAATTGCCATGGACAACGGACGCTGGAAGATCTTTTATATTTTCTGTTGCATCATTATCTTCATATTGATCCCCCGGGTTTGCGATTAACAGTTTTGAAGATAAATTATACTGGTCAATGGAGACACCCATATCCATCATTGGATTACCCGTAAAATGAATGAGATACGTTTCGTTTTTCTTCAATCCGGTATACATCGTCCCATTCAATTCGCCTGTGAACCAATTGTCACTTTCATTACTTCCGATATTCGAAAAATCAAGGATCGGCTTTCCATACTCATCTTTACTATTGATGACTTGGATTATTTCAACATACGGCTTGTCTGAGTCATCATTCGGTAAACTAAATTGATAGATTCCTGTTTGGCTTGGTTTGATTTTGTACCAATCCTCATCACCAGGAGTTTGAATATATCCTTTAATCGATTGTCCGATATTACTAGGAATGGCATTATCCAAGATTGTTTGTAAATAAGCGGAATAATCTTCATCGCCGCTAGACTCGCCATTCCCGATATTATCTTCGTCTTGCGGAAGAACCTTTGCTTCAATTTTCACCGTATATGGCAGTAAAGAGGAATGAGTTTCCTCACTTGATTGATCGAAAATCGTCATCCCCATGTCGAATTCGTTTTGCAGCATCGGTTTGCTTGATACCTTTACGAGATATTCCCTATTTGGGGTAACTGCAAATGATAGTTTTTCCCCAGCGCCAATCCCATTTCGATCCATTTGCGCAACAGACGGTAGTTGATCAACCGGAAGGGTGTCTGGATTAGGCTGATTAGAACTGTTGTCAGCCGCTCCGGATTCTCCTTGCTGGCCAGCTCCGTTTGACATTGACAAATCATAGACTTGAATATTGGAATCAATTCCGGCAATCCCCGATAAGGTTACTCTTGCGGCTGTTTCATCACCCGTTTTAAAACGGAAATAATCATCATCGCCATTTTCTCCCATAAAGGTGAGTGCTTCCGATGTATATGGTAATGTTTTTACCTCAATCGGCGCTTCCATCGTTGATTCATCCCCCGGCATTTCGGCGGAACGCTGGATCGCTAGACGGAAGGTTGACCGTTTGGCCGGTGATTCATCATAATTCCCATTAATATCACTGATCCCGATTGCCATTGTTCCGGTAAAAGGAGCCTGGATGAGCTTTCCTTCCGTTTTTCCGGCTTCTTGCTTATTGACATCTACAGAAAATGTCTGATCGTCAGAGTAGATATTTAGTGTCATTTTATAGTCATATTGACTTGGGCCGTTTAAAGCTGTTTGGATATATTCACCTTTTTTCACAGGGAATTGATACCACTTCTGTTCCGACGGTTTTGTAAAGTTTCCCGTAAGCTCTTTTGAATCTGCGAACGATAATGTGGTTGCTTTTTGTAAAATATCCTTTTTCGTCCACTTCGCCGTAACGAAGGAAGGTAGATTCTTAATATTATAGTTTAATGCACCGACTGGGTCGACGAGTCCATTCCCGTATTTTATATCGTATCCTTTTGCTCCTAAGTCTTTTGCAGAATGTTCAAGTATGTACTCCACTTGAGCAGGCTTCAGGTTTGGATGCTTGGATAAGAGCAGTGAAGCGACCCCTGCCACCATCGGAGAGGCCATCGACGTTCCGCTTAGCATCTCAAAGGAAGATTTTTTCTCATAATCATAAATAGGAGCATAAATATCTTCTCCCGGGGCCACAAGGTCTACCGACGGGCCATAGGAAGAAAACCAGCTGAGCTGTTTCTTGTTGTTCACTGCCCCGACACCAATGACGCCTTCATAGCTTGCCGGATAATTTGGATACGCTTCGGCGTCATTGCCGGCAGCAGCCACAACGGTGACGCCTTTTTGGATCGCTGTATCAACCGCTTCTTTAAGAATTGTCGATGGGAATGGTGAACCAAGACTCATATTAATCACTTTTGCACCGTGGCTTGCTGCATAGAGAACCGCCTGGGCAATTGTATAATCTGTCGTCAGGCCATCTCGGTCAAAGACATCAATCGGCAAAATTTCCACATTCGGGTTTATACCATAACCGCCGATTCCATTCCCTTTCGCAGCGGCAATTATCCCGCTTACATGGGTACCATGGAGATCAGGTGCGCCATGATTCATCGGATTAATGACATTATAGCTTGGCAGCACTTTTCCTTTTAATTCCGGATGGTTTTGATCAATTCCCGTATCGATGACGGCAACTTTTACTTTCTTTTTTCCAGCTAATTGCTGTGCTTTTGCGATATTTAACATGGATAAATGGTATTCATCCTTCACCTTCGGGTCTGCCGGGACCGAAAATGTTTTATACATTACACTTCTTTCAACCGAAAGCACCTTGCTGTTTTTTTGGAATGCCTGGGTGACTTTTTGCAGATTATTTTTCTTAAGCAGCTTAACGACTAAATATCCTAATTGCTTGACATTTTGCGTGATAATAAAGTCTTTATTTACTCCTTTTACTTCCCCTTGATTAATCGGCTGCTTGTACTTAATAATGAGGGTATCATCACTTAGTAAGGAGGCTTTGCTTTCTTTGATCTTCTGCTTAATTGGGGCGAGTTTTTTTTGAATTGCCGATTTGTTCATTCCTTGTTTGCCCGCTGCAGTAACTTGGGCGGTAGAGGCAAAAATTGTCGATGTCATCAACACTGCACCAATACCGATGGTACTAATCTTTTTCCAGATAGATTTCATAGGATCCCTCTTTTCTATTAAACTAGCAATATTATACACATTTTTACAGAGATTGGATACCAAAAATTATCGACAAATTTAAAAACAGGCCTTTCAATGAAAACCTGCTCTATTTCGATATCATTTCATCCTATTTAGCCCCAAAAATGACACTTACTACTATTATGGAAATGACAATTCCAACGACATCGGCCAATAGTCCCACCTTTAAGGCGTCACCCATTTTTTTAATCCCGACGGCCCCGAAATAAACGGTTAATACGTAAAAGGTCGTATCCGTACTCCCCTGTAAGATCGAAGCAAGTCGGCCGATAAAAGAGTCTGGTCCATGGTTAGCAATCAAATCACTTGTCATACCGAGAGCGGCTGTTCCCGAGATCGGTCTAATAAATAATAGCGGTACAATTTCCACTGGGACTCCGATTGCTTTCATCAACGGGCGGAGGAGATTTGTTAATGCCTCTAGGGCGCCGGATGCCCGAAAAATGGATATTGCAACAAGCATTCCTACTAAAAATGGAATGATTTGTACGGCAATTTTGATCCCCTCTTTTCCGCCCTCTACAAAACTTTCATATGTGGGTACTTGTTTAAATGTGCCATAGAGCAGGATAAAACCGATTAATAGTGGTATAAATGTGATGGAGATCGTCGAAAGCGACATGTATCATCTTCCTTTTCGGCTTCTTCGATAATAGAAATAGCGATCAATGAGAATGGCCCCAATTGCCGATAAAACAGTCGTAATGATCGTCGGTACGACAATTTCAGTGGGTGATGCAGAATGATAGTTGATTCTAATGGCAATGACCGTTGTCGGGATAAGTGTTATGCTGGCAGTATTCATCGCCAAAAAAGTAACCATTGACCTGGAGGCTGAATTTTTGCCGTCATTTAACTTTTTTAATTCTTCCATTGCTTTGATACCGAGCGGTGTTGCAGCATTTCCCAGGCCAAACATATTTGAAATCATATTTGACAGCATATACCCCATTGCAGGATGATTTTCCGGAACCTCAGGAAAGATCTTTTTAACGAGCGGACGGAACAGTCTCGATAATTTCTCAAGCAAACCTGATTCTTGGGCAATTCGCATCATTCCCAGCCAAAAGACAAGCACACTAATCAACCCAATACAAATGGTCACCGCTTCTTTGGCACCGTCAAACACCGCCTTGTTGACCTCATCCATTGTTCCATTTACCAGCGCGAAAATAATGCCAATAATCGTCATTCCAACCCAAATATAATTAACCATGTAGCTTCACACCCATAATCGAAAGAAATATTTCCTTCATAAAATCAAAGAAACCTTTCTTTTTTGCGGTTTCATTTTGATAAAAAATGGGTGTTTCCTCAACTGCTCTTCCATCTAAATAAACAACTGCTTTTCCGGCAACATGCTCTTGATGTTTCGAAAGCCACTTTTTTTCGGGCTTGTTCAATTTGTATTTGACGCTAAATAAGCCCATTTCCTCTTTCGTTGCCGGGTAGAGAATTGATTTTTTAATATATAATTGATCGTTTTTATAATATTTATTTTTTCCAATCGCGATTTTCCCTTTTGATATAACCTCAGCCATATCATAATTTATAAAACCCGTCTCATACATGGATATATGGTCATTCCAATCGTCGGGAGCATTTAAGGTGACGGCGATGAGATCCATATCTCCTTTTGTTGCTGTTGTAACGAGCGTTCTCTTGGCCCGTTTAGTAAAACCGGTTTTCCCGCCAGTGCAATATTTATATTTTGTCAGCAGGCGATTTTTGTTCGTCCATTTGTAATCCCAAGCCTCATTTGGATTTGGTGCACGGTGCACCTTTGTCCCAAAGATCTTCTGAAAAGTTTTGTTTTGCATAGCATAACGGGTTAAGAGTGCCATATCATAAGCAGTGGAATAATGGTTTTCATGATCATCAAGTCCATGTGGATTAGCAAAATGGGTGCTGACCATACCGATCTCCTTGGCTTTTTGATTCATTAAATAAACAAACCCGTCAACACTGCCACCGATATATTCGGCAATGGCCACAGCTGTATCGTTCCCCGACCGGAGGATTAATCCATAGACTAAATCCTCAAGCTTTATTTTTTGTCCGGGTTTTAAATAAACGGATGAACCTTCTGTCCGGACTGCTTTTTCACTCACCGTCACAGTTTTATCCAGCTTGCCGGATTCTATCGCAAGAATCGCGGTCATTATTTTCGTTATACTGGCGATTCTTCTTTTCGTATAGGCTTCTTTCTCTAAAAGGATACGTCCCGATTTCTGTTCCATTAAAACAGCGCTTGCTGCACTTACCCCCAATGATGCATCAACCTTATGAGGAATATTGACAATGAATATAGTAAACATAAGTGAAAGAAACATGAGCCTTCTTATTATTTTCATTGGTATACCTCGTCCTTCTCATTATTTATTAAATTTTATGCGGGACAAGGTGTGATATGACAAAAACTCTGCTGCTTGGCTTTTTCAATAAGGGGGCGTCGATATAAGCAGTTAAATTTTTTACCTCCCCTTAAACGTCTGATACCTTTTCTATCCAAAAGGCCAGTTGATATCGGCTGCTTTTTCAAATCTCATTTCAACATCATGCCAATTGACGATATTCCACCAATTATCCACGTAATCGGATCGTTTATTCTTATATTGGAGATAGTAGGCGTGCTCCCATACATCAAGAACAAGCAGCGGTATTGTATCCCATTGCGTCATGAGCATGTGACCTTCCGTTTGTAATAGCTCCAAATGTTTAGCTCTTGGCGACCAAATGAGCAATGCCCAGCCGACACCTTCCACCTGTTTTGCCGTTTCTGAAAAATGTTTTTTAAAGGCCTTGACACTGCCAAAATAATTTTCTATCTCCATTTTTAGCAACCCCTGGGGGGCGCCGCCGCCATTTGGACTCATATTTCTCCAAAAAATGGAATGGAGATAATGGCCCGATCCGTGAAAACTAAGCTCACGTGACCAGTGTTTAATCATGGTATAATCATTAGACTCTCTCGCCTTTTTCATTTCGAGCTCGGCGTGATTTAACCCCTCCACATACGTACGATGATGCTGGTCATGGTGAAGCCTCATAATCTCTTTTGAAATATAGGGTTCCAGAGCATCATAAGGATATGGAAGATCGGGCAGTGTATGTCCACCCGGCGGCAAGCTTTTTTCCGTCACCATTATGGTTCCCACCATATTTTCCTGTTTTCGGTTAAAGTAAGACTCCATTTCCTCGTGAATATGTTCTGCCTTAGCCTGTAACTGCAGCAATTCTTCATCGGATAAATCACGGTTGGTATGCTCTATCAAATCAGCAAATTGATCAAGCTTTTCCCATAATTCAGAATCTTGCCTTACCTGATTAGACTCGAGAAACTGCCTCATTTGACCATTCCATTTAAATAGTTCACTGACATATTGGCTAAAATGGTCCATTCGTTGCCACTCTCCCAACAATCTTTTCTAAATGGTATGTATCAACGAATTTATTAAGACCCAAAAAAACAAACAGACTGCCCTCTTAAAAGGACAGTCCTGGAAATGAACGGTAATTTATTTTACTTGTGGCTGCATCATAAATTCTATTGGAGAACGCAGCTCATACCCTTGCTTTTGGTGAAGCGATGTAAAAATCTCTTTTATTTTTTCAAAATTAATATCCTGAAAATAAGCAGCAAATTCCTGTTTTGAATTGATATAGAGACGTTTCCGTTCTCTTAACCCGGGATTTTTCAGGAAACAAACCAGGGCAACAATGTCTTTAAACTTTACTTCGAAGCCGTCATGGACAAAAACGGGATCTGCTTCAAACGGAGTAAATTCAGGGAATAAATCATCAAAATAACGTACGTATAGAACATGTAGCGTTTTTTCAACCCCATCGTCGATATAGGTCAGTTCGCTTCTGTTAAAAAAGTCCTCGGAGGTATTTGATTTTGCCTTCTCCAATTCATACCCTTTGCATTCTTTAATTAGCAACGTAATCCGCTCCTTACTCAATTGCGCAATATCAAAAACATACCACTATTTTACCATAAATCAAGCATCAATTTGCGGCTTATGACTGGATGGTTTCTTGAAATTTCTCAAAAAATAAATCGGCTTCCTCTTGAATATATTCATCTTCCACCTTATCTGGAAGTGCCGGAAGCTCCTCCAGGCTTTTTAATCCAAAATAATCAAGGAATTCCTTCGTCGTCCCATAAAGAATGGCCCTTCCAGTCCCTTCTGCACGGCCGACCTCTTTGATTAATGCTTTTGCCATAAGCGTATGTAACGGCCTTTCCGACTTTACTCCACGAATTTCTTCAATTTCCGCCCGAGTAATCGGCTGCTTATAGGCAATAATCGCCAAGGTTTCCAGCGCTGCCTGCGACAGAGTTGAGGTATTGGGGGAATCCACGAGTTTTTTTAAATAATCGGCGTTTTCTTTCTTAGTGGCCAACTGATACGTTCCAGCCAGCTGAACGATGATAATCCCCCGATTTTCGTTTGCAGCATACTCTTGCCTGAGGTCCTCAATAACATCATTTGCCTCCAGCTCGTCTATTTCTAAAACCTCAGCTATTTGTTTTAACGTTAACCCCTCATCCCCGGCAGCAAATAACAAGCTCTCAAGTATGCTTGTCCAGTTAATAATGGTCAACCGAATCAGCTCCTTTCTTAGCAGCTTCGACAAAAATCTCACCAAAATTCTCGTCCTGCCAGGCATCAATTTCGTTCCTTTTCATCAGCTCTAAAATAGCCAAAAAGGTGACAACAATATGGTCTTTTGTTGGTTGTGGAAATAATTCATTAAAGTTCATCCGCCCATTAATTTCTTTTAAATCAGCCAATATTTCTGTCATTCTTGCTTCAATTGAGACTTCCTGACGGGCTATTTTCGTCGCCAATGGACGCTGAAGTTTCTTTCGGCGTAACAATTTTTGAAAAGCAGCTAACATGTCATAAAGCGAAACTTGTAATTCTGCCTTGGGGGGCTCAATATCTTTCACAAAATCAGACATATCACTCGGCGGCTTTGAGTACATTAACCCACGTTCCTCTTCCATTGATTTCAAGCCCTGGGCTGCTTCTTTAAATTTGCGATATTCAATTAGGCGCTCGACCAGCTCATCCCTTGGGTCTTCTTCAAAGGCCATTTCCTGATCTTCGTCATAAAGATCCTCATCATGCTTTGGCAACAGCATTTTACTTTTAATTGCCAAAAGGGTAGCAGCCATGACAAGAAACTCACTGGCTACATCCAGTTTTAACTCCTTCATTGTATGTATATATAATAAATATTGCTCTGTAATCTGCGCGACCGGAATATCGTAAATATCAATTTCCAGCCGGTTAATTAAATGGAGCAGTAAATCCAATGGACCTTCAAATACGTCGATCTTTACCTGATAAGGCATTACTTTTCACCAAAATTCCTGAAATTAATTTATTACCGCTGTTGAATGGTAATCAATCAGCATCATTCATGACACAAAATGGATATAATCTGACTTTTGGAAAAAAGGAAGAATTTCTTTCACTCCGCTTTTTCAAAAATAACTATTCTTAGTATAGGGATTTTGTCAGTTTATCTCAATAGTAAATCATTTCATCATTAATGCATTTAAGGCAGTGATGACATTCGCCCATAACAATGGACAAATACCCTTCATATGATATTAGAGAAAACACGCCGCTTGGCGTCCTCTCTAGGTATTGGCTTGGTTTTGATGGCTATTTTAGAATTTACAACAGCCATTCTACCCTAGAGGAGGAAAAAATTTTAGGAGGTTTTAGATATGGCTGATGGCGTAGGCGTTGGCGGTTTCGGAGCCGGATTTGCGTTAATCGTAGTATTGTTTATTTTGTTAATTATCGTTGGTGCGGCTTGGGTATGGTAAATGGAAACTGAGGTATGCCCATAAACAGAGATTAAATAGCCTTCATATCGCCGATAAAAAAGGACCCGGATCTTCGGGTCTTTTATTCATGTTTTTATACAGTTTCCAGCATCTTGATATGGTAAAATGGAGTTATAAGGAATGGGGGGACTCCATTGTATCCAACAGCATACATTGACTATTTAATTCATTTTCATGGTGATCGAGATTATTTTGAATGCCACGAAATTTTGGAGGATTATTGGAAACAGTCCGATCCGGGGAACAAGGATTCCATTTGGGTTGGTCTCATTTTAATGGCTGTATCCGCATATCACCACCGCAGAGAAAATTTCGCCGGTGCCAAACGAACACTGGAAAAAGCAATTAAAATATTTGAAACACAGGCTGATTCTTTAGTGAAACTTGGCATTGACAGTGGGGAGTTGATAAATGTTTTAAACGAGCGTCTTCTGGCCATTGAAGCAAACCATCTCTATACCAGCTTTTCACTGCCGATCATTGATTCGGCGTTAATGGAGGAATGCCTCAAAATTTGTCAACAGCGTGGATTAGAATGGGGAAAAGCAAGTGATGTAACGAATGATGATCTAATTCACCGCCATAAGTTACGGGACAGAACGAGTGTGATTGAAGAAAGAAACCGAATGCTATTAGCAAAAAAGGGCAACTTATAAAAGTTGCCTTTTTGTTTATTCAGCAGATATCACATTTTTCGATAAATCCAGCAGTCTCGTCATTTGGGATTATTTCCTTTTCAGGATACATTTCCTTAAGCGCCTTCACCATTCTTTTTCCCACTCCTTGGAATCGATGGGAGGGGTTAACGGAAATATGTTGGATTTCAATTGCATTCCGCTCAGAATGAAAAACAACACCAAGGAGCCCGATAATATCTTCCTCTTTCCATAAAAACAGCTGCCTTGTGTCTTCTGTCTCATATTCCTTCATTGTTTGCTGGAGTTTCTTTAAGTCCTTCTCATTCGGCATAAATGACATTAAACCCATGGCAATTTTTTCGAATGTTTTTTTATAACGAATTAACATTTAGATCCCTCATTAAATAAAATAAACCAATCTAGTTATTTGGTTTAACAATAGTATATTTTTCCCAAAAGAATCAAATAATAAACCATTTATTTATCATATGTACGTAAGATGATAATGTTTCAAGCATACACCGTAAATCGAAGTCTAAAAGTGCGAAAAAATATCTATTATTTCGGTACAATAAACATCCAATAGATTGCCCCCCATATCAAAGAAATGGCAATAAGAATGCCAAATAAGGCCCAATTACTTTTTTTCATGGAAAACTATCCTCCAAAACAAGTATACCGTATCCGAAGTTGTTACTGGCTACATTCTACAACAAATATCAAAAATAATCCATTTTCCAGAAAAAATTAAAAACTATTAATTTTTATATGAAACTCCAAATTTGTTTTTTTCGTTAATTATATTAGAATCGGATATATTATAAACATAACAAACAAGGAGAGAATTTCGATGAAAAAACGATTAATACTGCTGCTATGTCTGGTTTTGTGTCTTTTTCCGATACATAGTCTTGCTGATATGGCCGAAGGTGATATGATTGTCACTTTAGGCGAAAATTTATCAGAGACGCAAAAAAACAGCTTGTTAGAGGAAATGGGGGCACCAAAAGATGTTCAAATCGTCACTGTGTCCAATCAGGAGGAACATCAATATCTGGGGAAATATATTGCCAAGTCTTTCATTGGGACAAGGGCCATTTCATCTTCAGCCATCACAATTGCCTCTAAGGGATCTGGCATAACGGTGAAAACCAAAAATATTAATTGGGTTACCGATGAAATGTATGTTAACGCCCTTATAACCGCAGGTGTCAAAGATGCAAACATCTATGTAACGGCTCCCATTTCTGTATCTGGAACTGCTGCCCTTACCGGGATTATCAAAGCTTATGAAATTTCCGCCGATAAAACAATCCCGGAAGATGTGAAGCAGGCAGCAAACCAGGAAATGGTTGAAACTGCAAAGCTTGGGGATTCGATTGGTAATGAGAACGCCACCGCCCTTATCGCCAAAGTTAAAGAGGAAATCGCCAAAAAGAAACCAAAAAACGACGAGGAATTGCGAAATATTATCGAACAAGCTGCTAAAGACTTAAATGTTACTTTAACAGATCAGCAAATGCAACGATTGATTAACTTATTCAACAAATTAAAAAACCTTGATATTAACTGGAATCAAGTTAGCGATCAGCTCAATAAAGCAAAGGACCGAATCTCTAAATACCTTCAATCAGACGAGGGGCAAGGGTTTCTTGAAAAAATCAAACAATTCTTCAGCTGGTTAATTGATACAATTAAGTCCTTCTTCTCCTAAAACGCATAAAGAGCCGCCGGGAAGCCGGCAGCTCTTATTTTAATGGCAGATCGTGCTTGATTAAATCTTCATAGGTTTCCCTTTCTACAACGAGAGTGGCGTTTCCATTTTCCACAAACACAACTGCCGGCCGGGGGATCCGATTATAGTTGTTCGCCATCGAATAGCCATAGGCCCCGGTACAAAAAACAGCTAAAATATCATCCTCTTCCGCCCTTGGTAAAGGCAGATCCCAAATTAACATATCACCTGATTCACAGCATTTCCCGGCAATTGAAACCGTTTCAGTGTTTTGTGCTAATGGTTTATTGGCTAAGACCGCTTCATATTTTGCCTGGTATAAGGCAGGACGAATATTATCGCTCATCCCGCCGTCGACCGCCAGATATTTTCTTACGTTCGGAACATCCTTGGAGGAGCCAATTTTATACAAAGTCATTCCTGCATCCCCCACAAGCGAACGGCCAGGTTCGATCCAGATCTCCGGCATTTCAAGGGAGTATTGTTCAATTAGATGTTTGACTTCCTTGATAATCGCACTGACATATTGGGATGGCGGAATCGGTTCATCCTCTTTCGTATAGCGAATTCCAAAGCCTCCGCCTAAATTTAATACCTTTGCTTCAAAGGCGACCTTTGCTTTCCACTCCGCCAGCTTCTCCACAATTTTTCTGGCCGCCAGCAAAAAGCCGGTTGTTTCAAATATTTGTGAACCAATATGGCAGTGAAGACCAAGGACATCGAAAGATTCAAATGCCATTACAGCAGCAAGTGCTTTTTCCGCTTGACCGTTTTGTAGGTCAAAGCCAAACTTTGAGTCTTCCTGCCCGGTTAAAATGTAATCATGTGTATGTGCTTCAATTCCGGGCGTGACTCGTAACAGAACATTTACTTTGGCTGACTTTTCTAGGCAAATGGTTTTTAACAGCTCTATTTCGTAAAAGTTGTCAATGACAATACAGCCTATTTGGTTAGCTAATGCCATTTCCAATTCTTCTCTGCTTTTATTATTACCATGAAAATGAATCCTTTCCGCGGGGAAGCCGGCAGCCAAGGCCGTATACAATTCACCGCCGGATACTACATCCAAAGATAAACCTTCCTCCTCTGCAAGCTGCACCATTGCCACCGTCGAAAATGCTTTACTGGCATAGGCTACTTGAGCTTTTACATTTTGTTCCGCAAACGCTTGTTTAAATCCGGAAGCTCTTTCTCTAATTAAGGAAACATCATATACATACAGAGGGGTGCCAAAATTTTTTGCTAACTCAAGGCTGTCAACACCGCCTATTTCCAAATGTCCTTGTTTATTTACTCCAGTTGTTCCGTAAAAATACATTTTCTTCCCTCTCTCCGTAATGACTCACTACAGTCTATGTAGACAAACCTATTAAATAATAAACAAATAGACAGAATCCGCAAAAGATACTGCCTATTTTTATGCTTAGTTCTTTATTTAATTAAAATTACTTTAGCATAACTGCAGCTATTCTGCAATTTTTTCTTTAAAAATTTACCCTTCAGGGGGCTGCCTGAACCGATTTCTTGGGTGAACGATACTTGGCCTCAATGCAGACCCAGGGATCGCCTGGCGGAAAATAATCTGCATAAATCCTCTAGGCTCAAATGGCAGAAACGGCCATAAATATGGCGTATTCAGCGCCCTCATATTAGCTAGGAAAATAAACCATAAGGTACAACCGATGACAAACCCCGGCAGATGGAAAAAGGCTACGGCTAACATCAATAGCATCCTGGCAATTTTATTGGCAACACTTAATTCATAACTTGGCGTGGTAAAGGTTCCAATCCCGGCAACCGCTACGTAAAGAATAACCTCTGGGACAAATAGTCCAACACTGATGGCAATTTGCCCGATTAGCACAGCTGCAATCAAGCCCATCGCGGTTGAAAGCGGTGTCGGTGTATGTATGGCAGCGATCCGTAAAAATTCTATCCCAAAATCAGCCATAAATAGCTGAACAACAATGGGAATATTTGTTTGTTTGTTAGGCCCGATAAAGGAAAGTTTTTCCGGCAGTAACGATGGCTCCAGGACAAATAAAAGCCAGAGCGGTAACAGAAATATCGAGGTAAATACCCCTAAAAAACGCGTCCAGCGGACAAAGGTCCCCATGGCCGGCGCTTCGCGAAATTCCTCGGCATGTTGAACATGATGAAAAAAAGTAGTTGGAGTAATAATCACACTCGGCGAGGTGTCGCAAAAAATCACTACATGGCCCTCCAATATATGGGCCGCTGCGACATCCGCTCTTTCCGTATATCGCACAATTGGATAGGGATTGGCCCCCTGTCTCACAATAAACTCCTCAAGAGTTTTATCGGCCATCGGGATTCCATCAATATCAATCGCCTTTAGCTCTTGTCTTAAAATATTTAATAAATCAGGGTCAGCAACATCCTCTATGTATGCAAGAGCCACATCGGTTATAGACCGTCTGCCGACTTTATGCATTTCAAAGCGAAGCCGTTCATCACGGATTCTTCTTCTGACTAATGCCGTATTTATCACGATATTTTCGACAAAACCGTCGCGGGCGCCCCGGACAACTTTTTCGGTATCAGGTTCCATTGGCATCCGGCCGGGATAATTTCTTACATCAATGATAAATGCCGTGTCCGCCCCATCCACTACGACCCCAATAAGGCCGGATAAAACCTCAGTAACTAATTGATCCAATTCCTGGGTTTTTTCCACCGATTGATTGGCCAGCCTATTTTCAACAAGTGTAAATATGTCGGAAGATAGTTTTTCACGGTTATTAATTCCAAGTAACTCTCTTATTAGTTGAATAATATACATCGTGTCCGTTAAACCATTGATATAATAAATGTGGACATCGCATCTTAATATTTTCAATTTGCGGACACCAATGTCAAAACTTACCCCCAGTCCTACCCGCTGTTTCATATAATGTTCAATTTCATTCACTGATTTCGGAATTGGCCATTTTTCCACCTGCTTTTGTGTCAAAAAAACCACTCCTTTCAAAAATTTAATTTATCTCTAAAAAGTAGTTAATGATGAACAAAGTATAGCCATTGAAAGATGGAACCAAATATTTTACCTAATACAATGGCCATGATTAAAATCACAATCTCTCCGTCTAAACGAATTCTTTTTGCAAGAATCGGAAATACATTTAAGGCTTCTGTAAGACCGGCTGCTAACATTCCGATAAAGACTCCACCGGTAATCCCCAGGGGAATTAACAGGTAAGGAGACTGGTTCAGCGATGGGTCTCTTAAGCTTGCGAACACTCCTGTAAGCGCCCCGATGACAACGGCCCACTCATAGGATTGGATCATTTTCATCGTTTTCGTTAGTTGAGTCAATCGAGGAATAATGCCCAGTACAGTTAGAAAGGCAACAAAACCGGCACCAACAGATAATCCACTTGCAACCCCTAAAAAAATGGTAAGGATTATTTTAATCGTCATGTATCCGTTTCATACTCTCTTTATTTTCATGCAGGATGACGTAATTATCCAAATCCATCTGATAATTAAACATTTCGACTTCAAGCGGGCTCGGTTCATCGTTAATCCGCTTCTTAAAGACATGGTTAAAAAATAAAATCATCCCAAGGCCAAGCCCAATCGAATAGGGAATTTGAAACAATAGTGGTTTTGTTTCCTGCCTGCCGGTAATAATGGTATAAATCTTTTCCTGAACACTCCGCATATTGACATCATCATGAAAATTCATCAGCGTTAACGCCGAACCAAAAAATAATAGGAACCATATTAAAAGAAAAAAAGGAATCGAGACTCCTTTTTGCTTGGACACTACTTCAATAATGGTTTGGGCAGGGCCGATTGTCTGAACTTCTATGTCCCCAAATTGGCTGGTTATCAGCTGGATCACCTTCATAATATCAATCACAACAATGTTACCGTCGTTTTCTGTTAATTGATGAATGATCATTTGTTGAAGCTTTATAAGCTTGCTTTCATCAGCAATGATTTGCGCAGCGTCCTTTAAATAAATCGTCTGGCGGGGACAAGATTGAACGCGGTGTCGCATGCGAATGTAGATGGTTTGTTCCAAAATCTCACTTCCCACACAGCAAAATTCTGATAACAGTAGTATGTGTAAAAAATGGTTTTTTATAAAAAAATGTTAAGTACTTTGTAAAATGAAAGACCGTATGGAGTCTACACATCCATACGGTCTTTCATTTGCTGCAATATCTTTTTTTCCAGCCTTGATACTTGAACCTGAGAAATTCCCAGCCTTCCGGCAACTTCTGATTGTGTCTGATCCTTATAATACCTTAGATAGACAATCAGCCGTTCCCGTTCATTTAGCTCACGGATGGCTTCCTTTAAAGCAATTTGATCAAACCACTTTCCTTCATTACCATCATCGATTTGGTCCAATAATGTGATCGGATCACCATCATTTTCATAAACGGTTTCATGAATGGATGACGGGGACCTGCTTGCTTCTTGGGCAAGGATGACATCCTCCAAAGGAAGGTCAAGATGCTCAGAGATTTCATTAACAGTGGGAACTCTGCCCAGCGTTTTCGACAGTTCATCCTTCGCTTTACGGATTTTATTCCCCATTTCCTTCAGTGACCGGCTGACCTTGACGGTTCCATCATCACGAATAAATCGCTGGATTTCTCCAATAATCATTGGAACGGCATAGGTAGAAAACTTTACATCATAGGATAGGTCAAACTTATCAACTGATTTTAATAACCCGATACAGCCAATTTGAAACAAGTCATCGGGGTCGTATCCCCTATTTAGAAACCGTTGGACCACCGACCAAACAAGCCGCATATTTTTTTCCACAAGAAGATCTCTTGCTTCCTGGTCACCTGTCTGGCTTCTTTTTATAAGTTCCTTGACTTCATGATCCTTTAAATATGTCTGATTTTTATTGTTTTTGACCTCCACATCCATTGGCAAGTCTCCTTAATTGCAAAGCATTTTGCGAGATTGTAAATGCTTTCGTAGTCTAACCTCGGTTCCGCTGCCTGGCTTAGTTAAAACCTCAACCTCATCCATAAAATTTTCCATGATCGTAAAACCCATGCCGGAACGTTCCAATTCCGGCTTTGTTGTAAATAATGGCTGGCGGGCTTCATCGACATCTGTAATTCCGACGCCAGTATCTTTAATGGTCATCTCAATGAAATTGTCGTCAATTGTCACAGTAATATAAACAATACCTTCCGGGTCATTTTCATATCCATGAATAATGGCATTGGTTACAGCTTCGGACACAACGGTTTTTATCTCGGTAAGCTCATCCATCGTTGGGTCTAATTGGGCAATAAAAGCAGCTACTGTAACACGGGCAAAGGATTCATTTTGACTTAAGGCACTGAACTGCAGGCTCATCTCATTCTTCATTCAGGCCACCCCCAATTTTTGTAACGCAAATTCTTCTGTCGGCTCCATTTTAATGATCTTGAACAGACCCGACATATCGAATAATCGTTGAATCGCAGGGGTAATGGCACAAACAACCATTTCACCGTGCAGCTGTTTAATTTGCTTATATCTGCCTAAAATAACGCCTAAACCTGAACTGTCCATAAAAGTAAGCTGTTCAAGATTCAAGACAATATGACGGATTGCTTTTTCCTCAATAACAGCTGTAACTTTTTCACGAAGTTCATCTGCCGTATGATGATCTAATTCGCCGTTAAGACGGATGCATAAAACATCCTGTTTGATTTTGAATTCAATCGTAAGACTCACTATCCTGGTCCTCCTTTTTCTGATCTAGTGAGTCAATTCGATTTTTAGGTTTTATTTTCCTTCTCAAATACAAAACTAGTCGATTTTCGCTAAAAGAAGTCCGGATGCTTCGGCTTTCGACACTGCTGAAAAAGTTTTATTTACCAGCTTTCGTAAACATTCCAAACGAACGCTTATAAAGTGTCCACCAGCTGGCACTCTTTACGGTATTCTTGGCTACTAGCGGGCTTTCTAGCACCACTTCTCCATTTCTGATGAGCTTAATGGTTCCCACCTTGTCACCTTTTCGAATTGGGGCCTTTAAATTTTTCTGTAACAAGACCTTCTGCTTAACATCTGCCGTTTTTTCACCTTTTTTCGTCAATAAAGATAAAGACTCACTGGTTACCGCCGCAACTGTCTTATCTTGACCTTTACTAACCTTAGCCAGGCCTATTGTTTGATTACGCTTATACATCGGATGTGTTTGGTATTGACTATAGGCATAGTCGAGCATTTTGCTCACCTGGGCATTGCGCTCCTTAGATGTTGGAGCGCCGAACACAACAGCAATCACCCGCATTCCGTCTTTTTGAGCAGTTGCCGTCAGACAATATTTGGCCTCTGCGGTAAAACCAGTTTTTAAGCCATCCACTCCGGGATAAAAACGAACTAATTTATTGGTATTAACGAGCCAAAATTTTTTGTCGGTATTTTCTCTTAAATACCCTTCATACATCCCGGTAAATTTTGTAATGTCTTCGTATTTTAGCAGTTCTTTTGCCATGATCGCCATGTCATAGGCTGAGCTGTAATGACCGCTTTCCGGCAGTCCAGTTGTGTTTTTAAAGAAAGTATGCTTTAATCCCAGTTCCTTTGCTTTGGCATTCATCATGTCAACAAATGCTTCCTCAGTACCGGCAATCCTTTCCGCCATCGCTACGGAAGCATCATTTCCCGAGGCAATCGCAATCCCTTTCAACATGTCTTTTACCGTCATTTCTTCACCAGGCTCCAGGAAAATTTGTGATCCACCCATTGAAGCAGCATATTCACTTGCACGAATTTTTTCGTTCCAGGAAAGTTTTCCTTTATCAATGGCCTCCATGATTAACAGCATGGTCATGATTTTTGTCATACTGGCAGGCGGCAGTTCTTCTTTACTATTTTTCTCGAAGAGGACTTTCCCAGTATCCCGCTCTAATAAAATTGCGGATCTAACGTTGGCGATCATTTCAGTACTCTTCTTTTCTTCAGCAGCGAAAGCAGAAGAAATTGGTAAACTGATAAGCAAAACTAATATTGCTGTGATAGAAAACAGTCGTTTCATCCAGATAACCCTCCATTCTTTATAGCCAACATTTTTTCCAAAATTAATTACTTTATACAGTCATTTCCAGTAATTAAATAAAAAAATAGGTGTTAGGGGTCATGTGATCGTTCACATGATCCCCGACACCTTTTAATCTGTAATTTCCTCGTAAATGAGGGTTGGCGGGTTTACCTTTTCAGGAGTAATCTTGATATTTTCATATAGCTTTTGCTTTACTTCGTTTACATTTTCAGCATTGCTGTAGATGGTGCAGAGTGATTCACCTATTTTCACTTGATCGCCAATTTTCTTTCGTAGCACAAGACCGACGGCTAAGTCAATGACAGAATCTTTCGTTGCTCTTCCGGCCCCAAGCAGCATTGCGGCTGTTCCAACCTCATCAGCGACGATATCAGCTACATAGCCATTTGCTTTTGCTTCAAGTTCAAAGGTGTATTTCGCCTGCGGCAGTTTCTCGGGATGGTCGACGACCGTGGCATCACCACCTTGAGAACTTAAGAATACTTTTAATTTTTCCAATGCTGAACCGTCGTTGATCGCTTTCTCAAGCGCCTGTCGCGCTTCCGCTAATGATGCTGCTTTCTTCGCTAAATACACCATATGACTGCCAAGCGTTAAACATAGCTCGGTTAAATCAGCAGGACCTTCTCCTTTTAAGGTATCAATTGCTTCCTTTACCTCAAGGGCATTGCCGACCGCATACCCAAGCGGCTGACTCATATCAGAAATTACTGCCATCGTTTTGCGGCCGACAGCATTTCCAATCCTCACCATTGCGTGTGCTAATTCCCGTGAATCTTTCAGCGTCTTCATAAAAGCGCCGGCTCCGGTTTTTACATCAAGAACAATCGCGTCGGCCCCGGCAGCGATCTTTTTGCTCATAATGGAGCTGGCAATCAGCGGAATACTTTCAACTGTTGCTGTCACATCTCTGAGTGCATAGAGTTTTTTATCAGCAGGTGTTAAATTACCGCTTTGCCCGATGACGGCAATCTTATTTTTGTTCACAAGCTCGATGAACTCAGCATTGTCTATTTCCACGTGGAAGCCTTTAATCGATTCTAATTTATCAATCGTGCCGCCTGTGTGTCCCAGGCCGCGTCCGGACATTTTGGCGATCGGAACACCCACTGCTGCAACAAGCGGCCCCAAGACAAGAGTTGTTGTATCACCAACTCCGCCGGTAGAATGCTTATCAACTTTTATTCCTTCTATCTGTGACAAATCAATTTGCTCCCCTGACCTTACCATTGCCATCGTTAAATCGGCGCGCTCCCTTTCGGTCATACCACGAAAAACAATAGCCATTGTGAGTGCGCTCATCTGATAATCAGGAATCGAACCATCTGTATATCCGCTAATAATAAAATTGATTTCTGCTGTCGATAATTCTTGACCATCGCGCTTTTTTTCAATTAAATCGACCATTCTCATATTTATTCACCACTTTACCAAAACATTATCCAAACCTGCTAATAATTGCTTTTATATATCGAAGAAAGTCTGCTTTTACCTTTTCGGTCGTTTCGATAACTTCCTCATGTGCCAGCGGTTGATCCAAGATCCCTGCGGCCATATTGGATATACAAGAAATACCTAAAACCTTCATTCGACTGTGCCTCGCGACGATTACCTCCGGCACGGTCGACATCCCTACAGCATCACCGCCAAGAGTACGAATCATCCGAATTTCTGCCGGAGTTTCGTAAACTGGACCTGGATTTGCAAAGTAGACGCCTTCTTTCACGGGTATCTTTAATTGAGCGGCAACTTCCTTGGCGATTACCCGCAATTCTTTTGAATAGGTCTCAGACATATCCGGGAACCGTTCGCCCAGCTTTACATCATTTGGCCCGATTAAAGGATTGGTGCCCATATTATTAATATGATCCTTAATAATCATTAAGTCTCCCGGTGAAAAACTTTCATTTACTCCTCCGGCTGCATTGGTAACGATTAATATTTCGACACCAAGCTGTTTCATAACGCGGACAGGGAAAGTCACCTTTTCCATATCGTAGCCTTCATAGAAGTGAAAACGCCCTTGCATCGCGACAACCTCGACACCGTTCAAAACGCCAAAAACAAGCTGTCCGGCATGCCCCTCCACAGTGGAAACCGGAAAATCAGGAATATCATGATAAGGAATTTTTACAGGCTGTTCAATTTCATCGGCAAGCACCCCAAGCCCTGAGCCTAAGATAAGCCCGATTTTTGGTGCAGCAGGATATTTTTGTTTTAAAAAGCCCGCTGTCTTTTCAATACTTTCAAACTTCATCATGTTCCCCCCTTGTAACCCAATCCAAAAAATATAAGATTATTTTAATTCTTTTAAAAAGCTGTTGCCGTACTTCGGCATTTTTACCTGGAAGTTTTCCGCAACTGTTGCCCCCAGATCTGCAAATGTTTCCCGGAGCGGCAATTCTTTTCCTTCCGTCATTCGTTTGGAATACACAAGCAGCGGCACATATTCACGTGTATGGTCAGTACCGGGCGCCGTCGGGTCATTCCCATGATCAGCCGTAATCATTAACAAGTCATCCGGCTTCATTTCAGCAATAACTTCCGTCAGCCGGGAATCGTATTCCTCCAGGGCTTTCCCATAGCCTTGGGGATCGCGGCGGTGCCCATATAAGGCATCAAAATCAACTAAGTTTAAAAAGCTGATGCCAGTAAAATCCATTTTAAAGGTCTCAAGAAGCTTATCCATGCCATCCATATTTGAGACGGTTCGCAGTGCCTTCGTTACGCCTTCCCCATCATATATATCAGAAATTTTTCCGATTGCAATCACGTCAAACCCCGCATCCTTAAGCTCACTCATGACAGTCCGGTCAAATGGTTTTAAGGCGTAATCATGACGGTTTGGTGTACGGGTAAAACTGCCGGGCTTTCCGATAAACGGCCGGGCGATGACCCGTCCTACCATATATTTCTCATCAAGCGTCAACTCCCTGGCTATTTTACAAATATGATACAGCTCATCCAGCGGAATGATTTCTTCATGAGCTGCAATCTGCAGTACGGAGTCAGCCGATGTATAAACAATCATTGCCCCGGTTTTCATATGCTCTTCACCAAGCTCATCAATGATTGCCGTACCGCTTGCCGGTTTGTTGCCGATGACTTTACGGCCGGTTCGTTCCTCCAATTGAGAAATCAGTTCCTCCGGGAATCCTTCCGGAAAGACTTGAAACGGAGTTTTAATATTTAACCCCATGATTTCCCAATGCCCGGTCATCGTGTCCTTTCCGTTTGACGCTTCCCTCATTTTTGTATAAAAAGCTAACGGCTTCTCTGCCTTTTCAATTCCTTTTAATTCACGGATATTACTTAAACCAAGCTTACCCATGTTTGGCATATGTAGACCATTCATTTGTTCCGCGATATGACCAAGTGTATCCGCCCCTTGATCGCCAAACTTTTCAGCATCCGGTGCTTCACCTATTCCAACTGAATCCATTACGATGATAAAAATACGTTTGTAGGTATCCAACGTCATTCTTTTTCCTCCTTTTCCATGCTGTTAAGGTACCCCAGATTCCAGAACTAGTTTCTGAATCCTTTGATAACGTTTCCAGAAAATCGCAACAATGCAAATCATATGATTCCCTTTATAGGACGATTTAACCAATAAAACTGATTAATTGTCAGAAGTCTGACATCTTTATTGTACTAAATGGTGGTAAAATTACAAGAAAAAAGCTGCCTCATTTTTGGCAGCTTTTTGAACTCTTTTCCCATTTTTTCCTAAACTTCTATTCTATCAAGCTCGGGGATGAAATTTACGATAAACATCCGTTATTTTTGTTTTTGTTACATTGGTGTAAATTTGCGTTGAGGAAATATCAGCATGGCCCAGCATTTCCTGTACTGCCCGTAAATCCGCACCGTTTTCTAATAAATGTGTGGCAAAAGAGTGCCTGAGAGTGTGCGGCGTCAATTCTTTGTCTATCCCAGCTTCCTGTGCTAATTTCTTTAATATTTTCCAAAAGCCCTGCCTTGATAAGCGCTTTCCCTGATGATTTAAAAACAGCGCCTGATCCTCATGATGTTTTGTGTTAAATAACGGCCGGCCAGCATCTAAATACTGCTGAATGGCCTTGGCCGCTATCCCTCCAATCGGAAGAATCCTTTCCTTATTACCCTTGCCAATAAAATGGACAAAGCCCATTGGTATATGAACATCATGAATATTCATGCCGATTAATTCGCTCACTCTGATTCCGGTGGCGTAAAGCAGCTCCAGCATCGCTTTATCTCTTAACCCATAATGGTCATGCGGTTTGGGGGTCTCCAATAACGTCTCCACTTCCTGCACGCTTAATACCTTGGGCAGCGTCTTTTCTGACCTGGGTATTTCAAGTTGAACCGTCGGATCCTGTTCCGCTATTTTCTCCCTCAGTAAAAATTGATGAAAGGCCCTGATTGAAGCTATATGCCTTGCTAGTGTTTTGGGAGATTTCCCCTGCTCTTTTAAATATTTTAGAAAATGAACGATATGGACCCGCTGGATTTCATTCAAGCTCGCTGTTAATTCCAGCTCTTTTAAATAATGAAGATAGCTTTTCAGGTCGCGCTCATAAGATGAAATGGTATTTTGCGCCAAGCCTTTTTCGGCAATTAAAAAATGTAAAAAACGTTGTATTTGTGCTTCCATCGCCCTACTCCCCATTTAAATAAAACAACATTAACCGATCGTACCAGGTAGAGTTATCCTCTTTTACTACCGGATTGGAAACTTTCAGTGCTGTCCCTTCCGGCTCATCATAGCGATGATAGTTTTGATATTCTTCAGATATCCACATGATACCATAATAAAAAAGAATCGTGCATCCCGTGAAGATGAGAAAAACCTTAAAGGTCTGCAGGATGGCCTTGATAAAGGAAATCATTCTATTTCCCCCAAACTCCTATTTAATCAGAAAAATTCTGCCATTGATATCTGTGCTCCATACGGCATTTGTTTCCTAGTAAAAAGGTATGCCAAAATGGACAAGATTTATACCTAATTAAATAGGATTATAACGAAAGCTAAAAAAAGACCTTTAAAAAAGGCCTTGAATTACTCGATATGGTCTCCGTTCACTTTATCCTGGCAGCGATGACAAATGCCATGGAAGGTAAGACGGTGATCTTTTATTTTAAAATTCCACTTGCGTTCCACAATCGCTTCGACATCTTCCAGCAAATCCTCCTGAATTTCATCAACAGCCCCACACTCAATACAGACAAGATGATGATGAAAATGAGCTGCGCCTTCCTGCCGCAGATCGTAACGGGATACGCCATCGCCAAAATTTATTTTATCTACTATTTTCAATTCCGTTAATAATTCCAAAGTTCGATAAACAGTTGCCAAACCAATTTCAGGCGATTTTTCTTTCACGAGGAGGTACACATCTTCTGCACTTAAATGATCCTCTTCATTTTCTAGTAAAACTTTTACGGTTGCTTCGCGCTGAGGTGTGAGTTTATAACTGGCTGAATGCAGTTGTTTTTTTATTCGTTCAAGTCTTGTTTCCATTCTGACGTCCCTCCCCACTGTTAATTCTCATTATAACAGATGGAAGGGTGGTGTCAAAATAAAATTATTATAAATAACATTATACATTAATTATCATTTAATAATCATTTTAATTAAATTGAACTTATAACTGTTTTCATGAGCCAAGGGGATAAATAAGCCTCAATTCCGGAAGCTGCCGAAATGAGGATGACCGCTGCAATTAAAGCAAAAATATACCCCTTGAATAATGGCAATACGGGTTGGGCAAATTTCTTCATAAATTGCTTTTTAATCATCTTTAATGAAATGATCACTGATAATGATGCCATAATAATAAAAATAGGAATGATAATCAAGTTTTGCGGCAAGATGGAAACTACCGCAAGCATAAATCCCTTCCACCCCATTTGGCTGACAAGAAAACCGACGGTAAAACCGACAACCATTCCTTTTACAAATAATAGAATGAGAATCACCGGAAGCCCAATAATCGAAATGCCGAGAATCCAGATCAGCCCGATAAATTTACTATTGTGAAAAAAACTTTGGATAAACAAGTCGTTTTCCTCGGCTACTTTCCCATCTGAAACTTCGCCAAAAAATTGCGATAAATAGTAAAATAGGTTTTCTTTCTGGGTAAAGCTCATACTATTGACTACGATGGCACCAAAAATCACACCCATTAAAAATAAAACAACAATAAATAAAAAAATTGAGGAATGTTCGCGGAAATAACTGGCGATAACGGACTGGTATAATCGTTTTTTCATCTCTAGTTCCTCCTACATTTTCAATCGATTACTACAGTCTATGCCAGTCTAGCAAGTCTATGATTAATTTTGATAGATTCTGTATAAATGAAAACTCGCCGATTGGCAAGCCCGTAAGGACGGTTCATGAGGTGTAGTTGAATTTTTGCTTTTCTTTCAGCTAAAAAACCCGGCAGCTTTCACTGTCGGGTTTGATTCCTTATGGTTCGGCAATTTTTCCGTATTTGCCACCGCCGCCTGCCGCCAAGATGACTTTTCCTTCTCTTGCTTTCAAAATAAGATCAGCGATTTTTTCAGGCACTACTTCCAGCAAAGCATCATGTGGAACTTCATGCAAAATAGCCATTTCGCTGCCAAAATGATCGACTAATTTTTCCAGCAGCCGCGGCCCCAGACCGGGGATAAATTCCAGCGGTACTTGATGAACATAGGGCGGCCTTGATAATGGGCTGGTATCAGCTGTCTTCAATTCAAGAATCCGATCAGCCACCCCTTTTATAATTTTTTTACTGCCACAATGTTGACATACTTGATCTTGTTCGTGAGCAGGGTGAAAACAGTGAGCGCAAACAGTCTTATGGTATTTACCGAGCAAAGGATCAAGACCATAATTGGCGATAATTTTTCTTCCGTCTTCCCCTCTCAATGCTTTTCCCAATTCAGTAAATGTCGGCTCCTTCATGGCGATTACTTGATATTCCCTTGCGATCTTTGCCAACGAATGAGCATCAGAATTCGTCACAAAAGTGTATGGATGGATTTCACCGATTTGGTCGGCCATCTCCGTATCGGAACTCAGGCCCAGTTCAATCCCATCGATCAGTTCGGGATCAAGCACTTCCGCGAGAGAACGGTTTACACCTTTCCCATATAAACTTTTAAATGGAGTGAATACATGGGCTGGTATAAAGATGCCGCCCATCTCTTTGACCTTCTTTTGTAAAACAAGCCCCGTTATATAAACGCGCTGTGAGCTAAGCTGGATATTCTTCAAATGGCCGGAAAGCCAATTTGAGAAATCCTTCATAGCTGATAGATTGGGCATAAAACAAAGCAGATGGATCGGGCCGTTAGTTCCTTCATCATAGATTTCTAATTCTGAACCGGGGATGATAGTTAAATCTCCAAAAACAAGACCGCCATCGGGATGCTCGTAAATTTCCCCGCTTTCAATTAAGCTTTCCATTTCAAGAATGACTTCCGGCGAATGGCTGTCGATAATTCCAACCATATTAAGCCCTTTTACGTTTCGTGCATGTTCAATGATGTTGGTAAACGTGAGAGACTTGGCTCCGGTAATTTTCACCGGCTTGCCCGTCCACGTCCTGCCAATGTGAATATGTAAATCTACATAATAGCGATTCATTTAGTTGTCAACGCCTCTTGTAATTGTAAGTATTGGACTGCATAGATTGTCTTGGCATCAAAAATTTTTTGTTCTTTGACATATTGTAACGCTTCTTTAAGGGTCAATTCCTCCAAATTGACAAACTCATCCTCATCCATGGCAGCGGCGTTTTCTTTCTTTGTCAGCCCTTTTGCTAAAAATACATGGATGATTTCGTCAGAAAAGCCGGGCGATGTATAAAAAGAGCTGATGAGCTCCAAAGATTCACAAACATAGCCGGTCTCCTCCTCTAATTCACGGCGGGCACAGCTTGCTGGTGCTTCGCCTTTTTCCAACTTGCCGGCAGGGATTTCAACAATCGTTCTTTCTAACGCTTTACGGTATTGTTCCACCATTACCATTTTATTATCATCGGTTAAAGCGATAATAGCGACTGCTCCCGGATGTTTCACAATTTCCCGTTTGGACTGTTTGCCGTTAGGCAGCTCGACTTCGTGCAGTTCGAGAGTGATGATTTTCCCTGAATATATTTCCTCGCTATGGAGCGTTTTTTCCTCTAAATTATTCATACTTGTCAACTCCTGTTCTATTCCGTACTTCCCGTCATACATTTTACCATACTTTATTTGGAGGGGTATGGGATGAAGCTGTATGTTCATGGGAAGGGGATTATCTTGGTCGGCAAAGGCTGGGAAGTGCTGCAAAAGCTAAAGGAATATAATCGGGAATACACCACCGTCGCTGATTGGGTGCAAAAGGTTCAGCAGGATTAAAACTTGCTGTTTGTAGTCTGCCCTAAATTTTACTAAAATTGTAGAAAAGGGCGGAGGTGGTTTTTTTGCAAAAAAGAAGGCTGGGAAAATCTGATTTGTATGTGACGGAATTAGGACTTGGCTGCATGTCGCTTGGGACAGAAGAAAAGGCAGCCCGCGAAATCATGGAAGCAGCCCTTGAAGAAGGGGTCAATTATTTTGACACGGCGGACTTATATGATTTTGGCGAAAATGAAAAGATCGTTGGAGCAGCATTAAAGCATGTCCGGGAAAAGGTCATCATTGCCACAAAGGCCGGCAACCGCTGGAAAGCCGACAAAAGCGGCTGGACATGGGATCCTTCCAAAGTATATATAAAAGAAGCGGTAAAAAACAGCTTGAAGCGGCTGGGAACTGATTATATTGATTTGTATCAGCTGCACGGCGGCACCATTCACGATCCCATAGACGAAACCATTGCAGCGTTTGAGGAATTAAAGGCGGAAGGGTTTATCCGCTATTACGGCATTTCTTCAATTCGGCCGAATGTTATTAGGGAATATGCAGAGAAAGCAAATATTGTCTCGGTCATGATACAGTATAGCATCCTGGACCGCCGTCCTGAAGAGGAAGCATTGCCGCTTTTGGCTGAACATGGCATTAGCGTGGTGACCCGCGGTCCGCTTGCGAAGGGACTATTGACTGACAAGCTGTTGGAAAAGGCGGCAAATAAAGGATTTTTGGATTACAGCTATGAAGAATTAAGCGAAGTCTTACCATTATTAAAGGAAAAGGCAGCGGCATCAAGATCGTTGACAGAGGTTGCCTTACAATATAATTTGGCTGACCCGGCCGTTGCCTCTGTTGTCGCTGGTGCCAGCAGTGTTGCGCAAATCCGGCAAAATGCTGCAGCGGTGAGGAGCCAGCCGTTAACGGCTGAAGAAATTGCTCTAATTAAAGAAATCACGAAAGCAAATGTTTATCAGGAACATCGTTAAAAGAGAGCCATTATACGGCTCTCTTATTTAAATTCCTTCCAGTTCATACTGCTTTCGTTTAACAGCTCTTCAAACGATTTATTTTTTTCCTTCAATCTTCTTTCTTCCCGCTTTCTGTGTTCTTCCAGCTCTTGTCTTTTCTCTTCCTCAGCCTTTAACTGCTCCTGCTGGTTTTTTAATTGTTTGAGTAAATCCGGATTAATCATATCCTTAAGTGTTAAAGCAGAATCGTCTTTTTTCGGTGTGGGTTTGTGCTGTTTTTTCTTCATTTGGTTACTCTCCTTAAAGAAGATCTTGTTCCTATTATACAACCACTGCCCGCGAAAATCATGTAAAAAGCAGGCTGTTCAAGAGATGCAGCCTGCCCTTTGCCATTTATTTATCCAGTTCTACAATGGCCGCCGCTCTCTGACCGCTGCCGATACAAAGGTCTGATAATTTTAATAAAATTCCGTTTATTCTTGATTTTTTGAAATTAATCCTACTACAATAAAGTAAAACTTCCATCAGTGGGGGTCTTACTGCCCGTTAAGGCGGGATAAAATGATAAAACCGTAAAGGGGAATGCGGATGATACTACCTAAAAAAGTAACGATTATTGAAGTCGGACCGCGCGATGGCCTGCAAAATGAAACGCTATTTGTCCCAACTGCGATTAAAAAACAATTTATCAGGGAACTGCGGAATGCCGGAATTAAGGAAATGGAGCTAACATCGTTTGTTTCGCCAAAGTGGGTCCCGCAAATGGCGGATGCCGCTGAAATTATTGATGACTGTGATGATGAAAACACAAGAAACATTGTCCTTGCGCCAAACCGTAAAGGGATTGACAGAGCATATTCCACCAGTTGCAGGGCGATTGCCGTATTTGTGGGAGTCAGTAACAGCTTTAATAAAAAAAATATCAATAAGTCGACTGCAGACAGCATGGCTGAACTAAAGCCGATCATCCGGGAATTAAAAGAAAAGCAATACTTCGTCAGAGCCTGTATCTCTACAGCTTTTTACTGCCCTTTTGAAGGAAAAATAATGGAGCAGGATACAATCGAACTTTGCCAGCAATTTGTTGCTTGCGGCGTCGATGAATTGAGCGTTGCGGATACAATTGGTATGGCAGCGCCACATGAAGCCTATTCCTTATTTACAAAATTAAAAGCCGCGTTTCCGAATACCCTTCTTACGGCGCATTTTCATGACACCCGAAAGCTCGGGCTGACCAATATTTTTGCCTGTCTTCAAGCCGGGATTGACCGTTTTGATACCTCCGCAGGCGGGCTTGGCGGCTGTCCATTTGCCCCTGGCGCGAGCGGCAATACAGCAACAGAGGATGTCGTCTATATGCTGGAACGAATGGGAATCGAAACCGGGATTCATCTTTCAAAGCTTTTAGCTGCGATTGAAACGGTCCGCCCGCATCTATCGCGACAGATTGACAGCGGTTATTACCGTCTGCATCGGCAAACCGTCCAAAGCCATGAATAATTGCTTGTTCCTCCATGCATCTTAATCAGATGAAACTTTCTTAAAGGGGGATTTTTCTATGAGTCAAAAACGGGAAAAAGGATACAGTTCAGCGGGGAAAAACTACGCGGAAACAGCGGGCACTGGCAAGCGGATGATTTCTGCCGAAGAAGTGGAAAAAGCCATCCATCCAACGAAGCGTCAAAATTCAGAACAATAATATCGGACTTTATGCGAGGAGCCGCTCATTAGGATAAGCGGCTTTTCTTATGGTAAAATTAACTAATCAATCTATTTAAACGTTGCTTTGGAGGTGCCCAGTTTGAAAAAGGCATTTCGCTCCTTGTTTATCCTATTATTTTTCTGGCTGGCATTGGGGATCTATTTCACCAACCGCCTGATGTATATGAAAAAGAAGGACGAGGATTTCATTTTAAAGCGGGAAACAGAGGCTGGCAGGGTGGATCCTAAAGCCTTAAAAACACTGCCAAGGCGGCATGTTGATATTCAATCGCCCTTTGGCTATTCGATTAAAGCCGTTCTTGTCGAGCCATATCAAACGAACCGCTATGTGATTATCGCTCACGGTGTAACTGAAACGAAAGTCAATTCGATTAAATATGCCAATCTTTTTCTTGAGCGCGGCTTTAATACGTTAATTTATGACCACCGCCGCCATGGGGAATCCGGCGGGAAAACCACCAGCTTTGGCCACTATGAAAAATTCGATTTAAAGGCAGTGGTTGATTGGCTGAAAAACGAGAAAGGCGAAGATATCTTATTAGGGATTCACGGGGAATCGATGGGAGCGGCAACGTTGCTGCTTTATGCCGGCCTGCTTGAGGATGGCGCTGATTTTTATATTGCCGACTGCCCCTTTTCCGACTTTAAACAGCAGCTGGCCCATGTGATCAAAAAGGATTTCAAAATCAAGCCCGGACTTTTGCTGCCGCTTGGGGATCTGTTCTTGCGCCTGCGTGACAAATATTCGATTCAGCATGTATCGCCAATTTCAGCAATTGAAAATATTAAGCATCCTGTCCTTTTTATCCATAGCCGCAAAGATGATTTTATTTTACCGTCGATGACAAAGGAATTGTTTGAACATAAAAAGGGCCCGAAGATGCTGTATATCGCCGAAAAAGGCAAGCATGCCCAGTCTTTCAATGAAAACCGGGCCGATTATGAGCGGGTTGTCGATGAGTTTTTAGAAACTTATGTTGAACAGGCTTCACCAAGTTAATACAGACTGACCTTTTTGAACTGTTTCCCATTTGCTCGCAGCCTATTATTTGCATTTTCTTAATATTCCAGTTAATCTCAAAGTAATATAGATTTTTTAAAAAAGGGGTGCTATGATGTCAAAGGTGCAAATTAAGGTAAACGATAATGGTTCACTGCGAATCACCGGTGATGTGGAGCTGTTAGATGGCGAGGGGAATGTTTACACGACAAAACCATCGTTCTCGCTCTGCCGCTGCGGAAGGTCAAATAACAAACCATTTTGTGACGGCTCCCACAAAGGACATTTTCAATCCCAAGTCCGCGTACCAAAAGCAGACTAAAACTTTTCAAAGAGCGGTTTTTTAGTTTAGAGCCGCTCTTTCACTTATCCGTCAGCCGAATATCGGCAATCGCTTCAATCGGAATCCGGTGTACTGCTTCAAACCGATCAACAACAAGAAGCCTCTGTTCCAGTTAATCCCAATAGCGGATTTTTTCGATTCGGCAAGAAACCAGTATAATATTGGATGAGGTGAACTCCTATGGAAAAAAAATTCATTGTTAAAATGATTCAAAATTGTTTTAAACAGTATTATGAGGAGGATTCCATTCCCATCGGAAATCAAGAACTGGAACAGTTGGCAAATCGAATTCTATCTATAAAACAGGAAGAGCCTGCAACAAATTTGTATGAGGTAGTGAATGATATCGTGTATGAGTTTATGATAGATTAAGGCGAGCTGGCATGTTCCTATCAGTTCCCCGTATACCCTTAGCAATTCTTTGACCCCGCCAAAAAAGAAGTTTCCTCCTTAAGTAGCTTTTTTAATTTTCAAACATTATCTGTGAACATAATATGACATACAATAATTATTCATTATCCCCCTTTAAATTAGCCGTTTTCAGCAAAATCAGCCAATAAATATACATATTTACTTATGTAATCAACAAAAAAGTGTAATCATTTTCACAGTCCAACAATGATGCATTTAACAAAATGCCCCTCCTCCTTTACTTAAAATAAAGTTATGGCAAGGATTTCATATATAAGGAGGAAAAAAAATGAGTAATACAACGGAGACTCCCGTAAGCCAAAGTGCAGAAGCGGGACAAGCTACAGGACAAACTAAAAAGATTGGTCTCCTTCCATTAACAGCACTAGTAATCAGTTCTTCAATTGGGGGTGGTATTTTCGGAATACCGTCCGACTTAGCATCTGGTGCCGCACCTGGTCCTGCATTAATCGCCTGGACGATCGTAGGTTTTGGAATCTTAATGTTATCGCTCTGTTTTAATAATTTAATGAAAAAGCGGCCGGATTTAGAAGGTATTTTCAGTTATGCGGAAGAGGGCTTTGGCAAATTTGGCGGATTTATCAGCGGCTGGGGCTACTGGCTTTCAGCATGGCTTGGCAACGTTGCCTTTGCAACCATGATCATGAGTGCCTTCGGCTACTTTTTTCCAATTTTTAAAGGCGGCCAAAATGTTCCTTCGATTATTGCCGCAAGTATGATTATGTGGGGCTTAACTTACATTGTTAATCGCGGTGTCGAAAGCGCAACAATTTTAAATACCATTATCACAATTTGCAAATTAATTCCCCTGTTTGTATTTATTATTATTGGAATCTTTGCCTTTAAATTTGATATTTTCACCGCCAACTTTTGGGGGCATGTTACAGCAAATATTGACAATGGCAGTATTTTCAATCAAGTAAAAAATTGCATGATGGTGATGATGTGGGTATTCGTCGGGATTGAAGGGGCATCCATCCTGTCAGCGAGGGCGAAAAAGAAATCTGATGCCGGAAAAGCGACCGTCTTAGGTCTAATTGGATTATTAGTTATTTATGTTCTGGCGTCGATTATTCCATACGGGTTGATGAACCAAAGTGATATTGCAGCTCTTGACCAGCCATCAATCGGCTTTATTTTTGAAAAAGTCGTTGGCCCTTGGGGGGCTGCCCTGATTAATCTCGGTTTAATTATTTCATTGCTTGGCTGCTGGTTATCATGGACCATGCTCCCTGGAGAAACAACGTTATTAATGTCTAAGAGAGAGTTATTGCCAAAAGTTTTTGGAAAAACAAATAAAGCCAATGCACCAACGTTTTCATTAGTCGTTACAGCTGCACTGATTCAAGTATTTGTATTTACTTTCCTATTTACCGAGAAGGCTTATAATTTTGCCTACTCACTTTGTACAGCAGCCATTTTAATCTGCTATCTTTTTGTAGCCTTATATCAAGTGAAATTATCGTATCAAAATCGCAGTCAAAAAGGCGAAATCGGTCAATTAATTATTGGGATTTGTGCTCTAGTATTTCAGGTTTGGGCGATACTATCTTCCGGCCTTTCTTATACTTTGCTATGCTTCATGGCATATATCCCAGGAATCTTTTTCTTTATCAAAGCTCGTAAAGAACACGGAGCAACTAAAGCCTTATCGAAAAATGAATGGGTGGCAGCAGCGGTTATTACCGTTGGAGCGATCGCAGCCGTATTCTTAATTGCTACTGGTCAGGTACAAATTTAGTAGAGAATAGAATAGAGAAGAGGCCTTGAACATGAAAATTGCTAATTTTGGAGTCGAAGAATGGTTAAATGTATGGGAAAATGACGCTATTTACGACATTGCAGGAAGTTCCATTGCTTCCTTTACACTGGAGGAAATCATCGGAATTGATGGAACAGACCCTAAGGAATTCTATGAAAAAATGTTAAACTTTAAGATGAATTATGGCTGGATTGAGGGGTCACCTGAATTTAAACAAGAGGTAAGCAAATTATACAAAAACATGCCTCCGGAAAATATTTTACAAACCAACGGGGCAACAGGTGCCAATCTATTGGCAATCTATTCCTTAGTTGAGCCAGGTGATCATGTGATTGCCATGCACCCGAGTTACCAACAATTGTTTGATATTCCTCGTTCATTAGGGGCTGAGGTAACGTTATGGGAAATATATGAAGAAAATGATTGGATGCCGGATATTGCGGAACTAAAATCAATCATTCGTCCTAATACGAAAATGATTTGCCTAAATAATGCCAACAATCCGACGGGAACGGTCCTTGATGACACGATGTTAAAAGAGATTGTTGCGATTGCTTCAGAAGTAGGCGCTTATATTTTAGTGGATGAAGTGTACAAGCCATTGGATCCGACCGTGCACGTTTCATCGATTGTCGATTTATATGATAAAGGAATTGCGACGAATAGCTTATCAAAAACTTTCTCCGTACCTGGTGTACGCGTTGGCTGGACCGCCAGCAATCGGGAAGTGGCTGATCTATTCAGAAAATACCGCGACTATACGATGATTTGCGCGGGGGTCATTGATGACTATATTGCGGTTCATACATTAAAAAACAAAGAAGCAGTATTAAAACGAAATCGTGAAATTGTTTTTGAAAACCTGGCAATTGTCAAAGAATGGGTGGAAAATGAACCACGTGTCTCATTGGTATTTCCTAAAGCCGTTTCGACATCGTTTATTAAATTGGATATTCCAATTGATGTTGAAGAATTTTGTATCGACTTATTAAAAACAAAAGGTGTCTTATTAGTGCCTGGAAACCGCTTTGATATTCCAAAGCATGCCCGTCTGGGGTACTGTGCCCATACGGAGACGCTAAAAAAAGGATTAGCGGAATTGTCGGCGTACCTGCGTAAATTTGATGAATAATCTTCAGAACGCGTCAAGGAGTACTGATCCGTCAGTACTCCTTTTTTTGCGCTATTGAAATTGACAGGAAGAACCTCCCCTTGTTAAACGCGGGAGCAGTGCCGTTACTTTTTATTCAGCACCCGTTTGCCGATCCGTTCGAACAGCCGTGGAAACAAAACATAAACTACGCTGCCCATATTCATCCAGCGCGGCAGGTTAATCTCGCGGGTTTTTGTGAGCATGCTGGCAACAATTTTCTGGGCAACATACTCCGGCTTCAGCATAAACCGCTGGACATTTTTTACATACGTCCCCTGTTCATCCGCAATCGTAAAAAAGTTAGTCGCAATCGGACCCGGATTCACCGTTGTTACCTGGATGTTATCGTCTGATAGTTCCATCCTCAGCGCATTGGAGTAACCAAGCACCGCATGCTTCGTGGCCGAATAGACACTCGATTTCGGGGTCGCGATTTTTCCAGCCTGGGACGCAATATTAATAATCTGACCGTACCGTCGTTCACGCATTTTTGGCAGTACCATGCTGGTACAGGCCATTAACCCGACAACATTTACCTCAAACATGCGTTTTATTTCAGCGATGGATGCCTCATGGGCCGCGCGAAAAATACCAAACCCGGCATTATTAACCAGGACATCTATATCGCCGATTGTCTCAAAAATCTGCCGAAAAACCTCCTGTACTTGATCTGTATCGGCAACATCAAGCCGAAAGGCAGCTACTTGTACATGATGCCTTGCTTCAAGATCCATTTTAAGCTGTTCAAGCTTGTCGGCGCTGCGGGCAAGCAAGACAAGATTGGCTCCGCTTGCTGCGCACAGCTTGGCAATCTCCGCACCTATCCCGCCTGATGCCCCAGTGATGACAATATTCTTCCCTGTTAATCGTTCCCTAATCATATGACCACCTCGGTTGAGTTACTTAGCATGAAATAATATTGGCTGATTTCCCTCACTAATAATTTCTCCGATGGAAGTCAAATAGTCAAGCTGGGCAATCGTTTCCGAGATCGTCAAGAACAATTCGCGCTGATACACAAACGGAAATAACCGCTGACAAATTTCAAAAACCGTCAGCTGCTCTTCTTTCAGCCAGCTGTTAACGGTCATTGCCCGCTCATGCTGGCGGTTCAGCCGTTTTTCAACCAATTGCTTTAATTCAAAAATCTCTGCCCCATGTCCGGTATAAACCATTTGAACAGGGTAGGATAATAGCTTGATCATCGATTGATTATGCTGCAGCAGCGACTTTGGCCTTTCCTTCTCACCGGGTAATGGCGGCTCCAGCAACGGGTTCGGGGAAACATGAGCTAAAACAACATCGCCGCCAATCAGTACTCCATCCTTTTCCCGGAAAAGCGCGATCTGGCTTTGGGCATGCCCCGGTGTTTCAATCACCTTCCAGTCTGAAAGTCCCGGCGGTGTCATACCTTCATAAAGATGGCCGGTCAAAGAGCGACAACAGGAAGCCTTAAACATCTTCTTTACGTTAGCAGCATACGGCAAATAGGCCGCCGGCAAACCAGATTTTTCAAACAGGTTTTTTGTAAAATCTTCAAGTTCGCGGATAAAGGCTTCTTTTGGATTGATCCAGCGCTCATTTAACGGATGACCCCAAACCTCCACCGAATCAGGGAAAAACTCAAGCATCCCGGCGTGGTCAGGATGATCATGGGTAAGGATGATCTGTTCGATGTCTTTCATTTGAATATTGAATTCAGCTAATTGGTTTTGCAGCAGATTCCAAGACTCTTTCGTTTTCGGTCCGGCGTCGACAAGTGTTAACCGTTCTCCCTTAATCAAATAAACATTTACATCTCCGACTGGAAAAGGAGTCGGCAGCGTAATTTTGGCAATCCCATCATTCCATTTTATCAAAGTAAAAACCCCTCAATATTATTGTTAAATAGTTCGATACTGTAAATATATGTTTAAAGTGTAACGATTTTTTCTAAAGTTGTCATTATTTTTATACGATTATTTTCTAAAAAATCGAAAATTATGAAATTTACCTCTTGACAGATGGACTGTCTATCCAGCATAATCACTATTAAAACTTTGATTCGTTTTCTTGCGATGAGTAAGGCCAGTAAATGAGAAACGGCGAAAGAGAGTGAGGCTCAACCAGGCTGAAAGGCTTCACCGCCCTCTTGATCATTGAACCTACCTTATGAGCAGTTAGGCAAACCTAACGTATTCCGGCGTTAACGGAAGTTGAGAGAACCTCATGCAGCAGCTGTTGCTTGAGGTAAATGAAGGTGGTACCGCGGAAGCTAAGACCTTTCGTCCTTTACGGATGAAAGGTCTTTTTATATTTTTAAAACGGAAAGGGGATATGTTCGATGAAAAAAATGACTATCGTCGGCGGCGGTTCAATGGCTGAAGCGATTATTTCGGGAATACTTGAAAATGGCTTTGTGAAGCAAAAGAATGTTTGGGTAACAAACCAGTCCAATCAGGAGAGATTACAATATTTGGAGAAACGCTACGGCATCAATGGGACATATGATTTACAAACGCTTTTTGACGGGACTGACATTGTCATTCTGGCCATGAAGCCCAAGGACGCGGCCCAGGCAATTGCCAAAATACGTGGCCATTTATCGGAACAAATGCTAATTGTCTCAGTACTTGCGGGAGTTTCGCTGCAAACCATTGAAAGGATCGCGGGTAAGCAACTGGCGGTTGTTAGAGCGATGCCTAATACATCTGCAGCTGTGGGAAAATCTGCAACGGCGATTGCCGTGAATGAACGTGTGTCAAAGAGTCAGTTAGAAACCACACGGAAGCTGTTCGAAACAGTTGGCTTGGCAACATTTGTTGAGGAAGAGCAGCTAGATGCTGTAACCGGATTGTCCGGAAGCGGCCCAGCCTATATATACTATTTGATTGAGGCGATGGAAAACAGTGCTGTGGAAATTGGACTCGAAAAACAAATAGCAAAACAACTGATTGTTCAAACACTTATTGGGGCAGCAGAAATGGTTAGAAGTTCGGCCAAACCGCCTGAGGAGTTGCGGCGGGAAGTAACCAGTCCAGGCGGCACAACAGAGGCTGGAGTGCGGATTCTTGAAGAAAATGGGGTTCGGCAAGCGTTTATTTCCTGTATTAAAGCAGCCGCCACACAGTCTAAAAAAATGGGGGATGCTTTATCCTCAGAACTGAAAGTTTATTAGTTGATGCATGCCTGCTACTTCACCTCTATCTTTCATATACTGAAAGTAATACTGCGAAAAAGGAATTGGAAAGATGGAAATCATACTTATCGTTTTATTCACTATCGGCATGATTGTATGGCTTGCCTTTTTGGCAGACGCCTTAATAGGACTTAAAAATTTGGATGAGTTAGAGACGCAGCAAGAACTGGAAACCGGAGAGCTATTATCTGTCATTGTTGCAGCGCGACATGAAGAAAAACATATTAAACCAAGTATTTTAACCCAGCTAAAGCAAACCTATAAAAATGTAGAATGGCTCCTCATCAATGACCGCTCTACCGACCGTACTGGGGCAATCATGGATGAATTGGCATTAATAGATTCACGCATTACGGTGATTCATATTAAAAGCTTACCGGAAGGCTGGCTCGGCAAAAACCATGCCTTATATACAGGAGCTTTAAATGCTTCCGGAAAGTGGCTGCTATTTACCGATGCCGATGTCAATTACCAGCCGAAGGCTTTTGCCAAAGCACTGCATTACTTTGAAAGGCACCAACTCGACCATTTAACGGCCGCACCAAACCTAAATGCCAAAAAGTTTTGGCTGAAGACATTTGTTGCCTACTTCCTGTTTGGATTTTCTTTTTATAAACGGCCATGGATGGCTAATAACCCTAAATCAAAAAATGGCACTGGAATCGGGGCCTTTAATCTTGTGAGGAAATCGGCCTACAAGGCATTGGGCACTCATGAAAAAATCAAAATGCGCCCCGATGATGACCTGCAGCTGGGAATGAAGTTGAAAAAGGCGGGTTTCCGGCAGCGAATTGTTACCGCACAGCGATTAATTGAAGTGGAGTGGTACGGCAGTCTTAAAGAAGCATTTGTCGGACTTGAGAAAAATACGTTTGCGGGGTTAAATTATCGCATTGGCATGGTGTTTTTTGCAATATTCGGCGTTTTTGCCACCAATGTGCTTCCATTTATCATGGTTTTTTCCAGCAATAAAGCTATCGCCCTTTTGAGCTTAGGAAATATTATCTTAAGCGGGATTCATTACTTTTTCATCATAAAAAGAATGACGAGCTTCTCCCCTCTCCTGTTTCTCGTCTTGCCAATTACTGCTTTATTGTTTATCTATTCAATTGTCCGGGCGAGCTTTCTCACCTTTAAACGCGGTGGAATAGTTTGGCGCGGAACAACCTACCGTTTAAGTGAACTGAGGGAACAAGACAAAAGCTAAATTGCACATTATTTTGAGGTCATTTGCTATACTAAAAGTGGTTCAATCTATCAAGGAGGTATCGAAATGACCACAAAATTATTTTCTCCTTATACGATTAAGGATGTTACCTTAAAAAATCGTATCGTAATGTCACCGATGTGCATGTATTCCAGCCATAATGAGGATGGACATATACAAAATTGGCATCGTACCCACTATACGTCCAGAGCGGTCGGACAAGTGGGCTTAATCATTGTGGAAGCAACAGCCGTGACACCGCAAGGACGAATTTCACCACAGGATTTAGGCATCTGGGGCGATGAGCATATTGACGGGTTCCAGGAGCTTGTCGGCCTTGTGAAAGAGCATGGTGCCAGGATTGGAATTCAGCTCGCCCATGCCGGTAGAAAAGCCGTGCTGGAAGGGGAGATCGTCGCGCCATCAGCGATTGCCTTTAACGAACAATCAAAAAAACCTAAAGAGATGACAAAAACAGAGATTGCAGAAACCGTTGAAGCCTTTAAAAAAGGGGCCGAGCGCGCTAAGAAAGCGGGCTTTGATGTGATTGAAATTCACGGCGCCCACGGGTATTTAATCAACCAGTTCCTATCCCCGCTTTCGAACAAGAGGAACGATGAATATGGCGGGACAGCGGAAAACCGCTACCGGATCCTTCGTGAAGTGATTGATGCAGTGAAAACCGTTTGGGATGGTCCGCTATTTGTTCGTGTTTCCGCGAATGATTATCATGAGAATGGATTAACGCCGGCAGACTACATAATATTTTCTAAGTGGATGAAGGAACAAGGTGTTGATTTAATTGATGTCAGCTCCGGTGCTGTTGTTCCGGCACACATCCATGCCTTTCCCAGCTATCAAGTGCCTTATTCAGAAATCATCAGGAACGAGGCCGGAATTGCAACCGGTGCAGTAGGATTAATTACCTCCCCAATTCAGGCGGAAGAAATATTACAAAATGATCGTGCTGACCTGGTCTTTTTAGGACGGGAATTGCTGCGCGACCCGTACTGGCCGCGGACAGCCGCAAAAGAACTTGGAGTCGAAATTGAAGCACCTAAGCAGTACGAGCGCGGGTGGTTGTAATATAGCAAAATGATCCTGGAGAAATCCGGGACTATTTTTTCGTTTTGATACGGCTGCATTTCTCACAATTTTTCATCACGTTCACCTATGATGAAGGACATTTCGACCAGTTTTTCGTCTCGGTTTGTCCTTCATCCCCTCGATGAAGGACATTTCGACCAGTTTTTCGTCTCGGTTTGTCCTTCATCCCCTTGATGAAAGACATTTCGATCGGTTTTTCACCTTGGTTTGTCCTTCATCCCCTTGATGAAAGACATTTCAGCCAGATTTTCACCTCGGTTTGTCCCACATCCTACTTCTTTACGACATTTGCAGCGAACTTTAAGCAATTTTGTCTAAAAAATCAGGCTATTTGTAAGGAATCGTAATCTCCTTAAAATCCTCGGCAATTTCGGTATTAGAAAAGATTTCACGAGCTTCCACCACTAATTTCAACCAAGCAGCTTTATCGTAACGAGAGCTGATGTGAGTTAGGCATAACTGTTTGCATCCCGCTTGTTTGGCCACTTCAGCCGCCTGGTAGGTAGTGGAATGAAAATAATCAAAAGCAAGCTTCTCCTCCCCCTTCGAGAAGGTTGCTTCATGGATTAACAGGTCGGCCTCTTTCGCCAGCAGAATCGCGTTCTCACAATACCTGGTATCTCCGAGAATTGTCACCACTCTCCCTTTCTGCGGAGGACCGACAAATTCCCCTGCATTAAGTACCCGGCCATCCTCTAACGTTACGGCTTCGCCATTCTTAATTTTTTTAAAAACGGGCCCCGGCCGTACACCGGCTGCTATCAACTTATCAACCAGCAATGTACCCGGCCGGTCCTTTTCGGCAATCCGGTAACCAAAGGACGGGATTCCATGGTCAAGCAGGCGGACTTCCACTGAAAATTGCTCATCTTCAAACACAAGTCCTTCCTCTATTTCAATTATCTTTAACGGATATTTCAAATAGGTCTGGCTGATAGACAAACTTACCTGCAAGAATTCTTTAATGCCTTTGGGACCATAAACAGTAACCTCTGATTCTCCGCCTTGAAAAGAGCGGCTTGCTAAAAGCCCTGGCAAACCATATATATGGTCACCATGGAGATGCGTAATAAAAATTTTTTCAATTCGCCGCGGTTTTATTGTTGTATGTAATATTTGATGCTGAGTAGCCTCACCAGCATCAAACAGCCATACCGCCCCCCGTTCCTCCAGCAGCTTTAATGCTATTGAAGTAACATTACGCAGTTTTGCAGGCATCCCGGCACCGGTTCCCAAGAAAAAAATATCCATCATGAAAGCCTCCGTTCCAATCACTCAATATGGATAATATAGCATAAACGAAATCAATTGCCTAAATCTTTTAAATGGATACATGCAAAGCAATATATTTGAGAAATCTAAAATAAACCGATAGTATTATTTTGTTTCATAAAATACATAGGCAAGTTTTGCTGCATGAAAAGAGGTAACAACATTTTGGAACAAAACATGACGACCTTGATAATGATTTTTGGAGCAACGGGTGATCTAGCTAAGCGCAAGCTTTTTCCATCTCTATACCGTCTATTTGAACGAGGCCGAATAGCGAACCGATTTGCCGTAATTGGTGTTGCCAGAAGGCCTCTTTCGAATGATCAGTTTCAACAATCAGTAAAGGACTCAGTCACATCGGCATTAGGAGCAAAGCAGAACCTAGATCAATTCGCTTCCCATTTTTACTATCAGTCACATGATGTAACAGATTCCAACTCCTATATTGCTTTAAAAAAGCTTGCCGATGAGATCGATACCCACAATCATCTTGAAGGCAATCGCATCTTTTACCTCGCAATGGCACCGGAGTTTTTCGGGTCGATTGCCCTGCATTTAAAAGCAGACGGGTTAACAAACGTTAAGGGGTACAAACGCCTGGTCATTGAAAAACCATTCGGGCATGACTTGGAATCGGCTAAGGAATTAAACGAACAAATTAGAACAGCCTTCTCCGAAGAGGAGATTTATCGGATTGACCATTATTTAGGAAAAGAAATGGTTCGCAATATTGAGGTAATCCGTTTTGCCAATGCGATTTTTGAGCCGCTTTGGAATAACCGCTATATCTCCAACATTCAGATTACTTCGAGTGAGACCCTTGGGGTTGAAGAACGGGGGCGCTATTACGAATCGAGTGGGGCATTGCGTGATATGCTGCAAAACCATATGATGCAAATCGTCGCACTGTTGGCAATGGAGCCGCCAATCAGCCTGACGACAAAAGAGATCCGTTTGGAAAAAGTAAGGGTCTTTCGCTCACTTCGCACCATCAAAGGTGAAGCAGTCAATGATTATTTCGTCCGCGGACAGTACGGGGAAGGAGAAATTGATCAAAAAAAGGTTCCTAAATATCGTGATGAACCAATGGTTAACAATGAATCCAATACCGAAACATTTGTTGCCGGAAAAGTGATGATTGACAATTTTCGCTGGGCTGGCGTACCATTTTACATCCGAACAGGAAAAAGAATGGAAACGAAATCGACAAAAATTGTCATTCAATTTAAAGATATTCCGATGAATTTATATTATCGGCCGGAAAAAGAGCTAAGCCCAAACTTGCTGGTGATTCATATTCAACCGGAGGAAGGTATTACGTTGCATTTGAATGCCAAGAAGGCTGGCAGTCACCTTGATGCCCAGGAAGTGAAATTAAGCTTTTCAAATACAGGCACATATGCGATGAACACCCCGGAGGGTTATGAAAAACTGCTATTCGACTGCATGCGCGGCGATGCCACGAATTTTACCCACTGGGATGAAGTGGCCTATTCCTGGGCCTTTGTGGATGAAATCTCGAAGGTTTGGGACCAAACGAAGGGAGACTTTCCAAACTATGCTGCAGGCACAATGGGACCAAAAGCGGCCGATGAACTGCTGGAAAAGGACGGCTTTTTCTGGTGGCCTATAAATAATTTAGATGTTGATAATTGTAGATAAAAAAAGCTCTACATGCTGATTTGCCAGCAAGTAGAGCTTTTATTCTTTTTCGGGTTCACGACGGCGCAGGAAATCTTTATTAAAGCTGGTTGCGGTACCAATTGTATGATTTGGATCGACTTTATGGGAACCAGCCGATTCAATAATATTTTTTCCATATTTCTCCCTTAAACTTGAAAGGGCATGCAGTAACGGCTCTTGCTTGGCATCTTTCTCGTAGGAAAATAAATCCAACTGTTTATAAGCATGATCTTGCTCAATCAAATCGGACCCAGTGATCCCTAACAACCGAACCGGGTCTCCATTCCAATTCTTGATTAGAAGCTCTTTGGCGATGGATGCCACATCTTCTGGAAGTTGAATTGGATTGGCAAGTTTTTTACTTCTGGTTATTGTTTTTCGGTCCTTATAGCGAATGGTTATGGCCAAAGTAGTTGCGAAGACATTTTTTCGCTTGAGTCTGACCGAAACCGTTTCAGACAGTGATTCCAGTACATGGAAAAGTTCTTGTTGATTGCTAACATCCTTGGGAAGAGTCGTAGAGTTGCCAATACTTTTAAATTCCTCAATAGCTTCCGGGTCAACAGGCCGTTGGTCCTTTCCATTTGCCCGCTCTTTTAAACGAAGTCCATTGATGCCAAGAAGAGATTTAAGCTGGAGATCATTCGCACTGGCTAAATCTCTAATTGTATGAATTCCAATCGTGGCAAGCTTCTCCGCCGTTTTTTTACCAACCCCATGCATTTGGTTCGTCGCAAGCGGCCAGAGTACAGTAGGAATGTCACGTTTACGAAGAATGGTAATTCCGAGCGGTTTTTTCATATCCGAGGCCGTCTTGGCCAAAAATTTATTTGGAGCAATTCCAATGCTGCAAGGTAAATCAAGCTGTTCAAGAATCCGCTTTTGAATGCTTTCGGCAATTTCAAGCGGCGTTCCAAGCTCAAAGCTTTCGGTAATATCCATATATCCTTCGTCAATGGAAACAGGTTCAACAAGCGGGGTATAATTCCGTAAAATTCCAAACATCGCCATTGAAGCCTTCCGGTAACGCTCAAAATTTGGTTTTCTAACAATCAACTGCGGACAGAGCTTTTTCGCTTCCCACAGCGGCATTGTTGTTTTCACTCCAAATTTCCTAGCCTCATAGCTGCAGGTTACAATGATACCTCTCCGTTCTTCAGGATTGCCGGCAATCGCCAGCGGTTTCCCCTTTAGGGTTGGGTCATAGGCCATCTCCACCGAGGCATAGAAACTATTCATATCAACATGTAAAATGACTCGTCCGTTTTTCGGATACATCTCTTTCATGCCGACACTTCCTTACAAAATAATCTCTTTCCATTATATTAATATTAAATGAAAACTCGCCGATTGACGAGTCCGTTAGGGCGGTTCATGAGACGTAGTTGAATGGATGCGACATAGGAAGGATAAAATTAGCAAAAATTTTTCTTCCCTATTAATCCAAAAAAGAGAGCCCTAAGTGTACGGGCTCTCCAGCAAATTATTGATTTGTCACGACATCGATGATTGCCAACGTCATTTCTGCCAGCTTGTATAATTCCTCAAGCGGCATCCGCTCATTGGTCGTATGAATTTCTTGATAACCAACAGCCAGGTTAACAGTTGGAATATTGAAGCCATTAAAAACATTGGCATCGCTGCCGCCGCCGCTCTGCTGCAATTCACAACTGCGCCCAATTTTTGCCGCTGCTTTCTTGGCGATTTCAACGACTTGGTCACCATCGCCAAATTTGAAGCCAGGATACATGATTTCCACATTCACTTCTGCTTTTCCACCCATTTCCGCAGCAGCCGATTCAAATGCTTCTTTCATTTTCCTTACCTGGGCTTCCATTTTTTCCGGAACAAGCGAACGAGCCTCCGCTAAAATATCGACGCGGTCACAAACGATATTGGTTGCCTGTCCGCCTGCAAAACGACCGATATTCGCCGTTGTTTCCTGATCAATTCTTCCCAGCGGCATTTTTGCTATCGCTTTGGCAGCGATCGTGATTGCAGAAACCCCTTTTTCAGGAGCAACCCCGGCATGCGCCGTTTTTCCGTAAATGGTCGCTGTCACTTTTGCTTGTGTTGGCGCTGCGACTACGACGTTCCCAACTAAGCCGTCACTATCAAGTGCATAGCCGTATTTAGCTTTTAACAGCGACGGGTCGATTGCCTTCGCCCCTTGCAGGCCGGACTCTTCACCAACAGAGACCACAAATTGAATTAATCCATGCGGCAGATTTTGTTCCTTCAGCAAGCGGATCGTTTCCAGCATAACGGCAATCCCGGTTTTATCATCAGCACCTAAAATGGTCGTTCCGTCTGTCACAACAAAGCCGTCTTTAATCGATGGCTTCACACCTTTCGCAGGTGTAACGGTATCCATATGACAGGAAAAATAAATCGGGTCGACGCCCTCTTTCGAAGCCGGAAGCGTGCAAATTAAATTCCCGGCTCCATGTCCTGTTACTGCGGTTGTATCATCTTCAAAAACTTCAAGACCTAAATCGGTAAATTTTTGTTTTAAAACTTTGGCAATTTCTGCTTCGTATTTTGTTTCTGAATCAATTTGTACAAGCTCTAAAAATTCCTTTAACAAACGTTCTTGATTCACCATTGTTGTCCCTCCATAATATGTACTCACTATATCAGTATACCTTTACCGATTCCCCGCTTCAAATCAGGGAGATAGATAAAATTATAGTGGAATGTTTCCATGTTTTTTATATGGCCGGGTTTCCTTCTTATGACGAAGCATTTCTAAAGCTTGGATGATTTTGATTCTTGTCTCGCGAGGGTCGATGACGTCATCAACCATCCCTCTTGCAGCTGCTACATACGGATTGGCAAATTTATCACGATATTCTTCAATTTTCTGCTGTCTTGTTTGCTCCGGATTTTCACTGTTCTGAATTTCTTTCGCAAAAATAATATTGGCTGCCCCCTGTGGGCCCATGACGGCGATTTCCGCATTTGGCCAGGCGAAAACAAGATCAGCGCCAATTGATTTACTGTTTAATGCCACATAGGCCCCGCCGTATGCTTTGCGTAAAATAACCGTTAGCTTCGGTACGGTTGCTTCCGAATAGGCATATAATATTTTCGCCCCGTGACGAATGATCCCGCCATGTTCCTGTTTTACTCCCGGAAAGAAGCCGGTGACATCTTCAAAGGTGATAATTGGGATATTAAAGGAATCACAGGTTCTAATAAACCGGGCCGCTTTATCGGAGGAATCGATATCCAGGCCGCCGGCCATTACCTTTGGCTGGTTGCAAACAAGGCCGACCGTCTCCCCTTTTATTCTTGCAAATCCAACAACTATATTTCTCGCAAAATCTTTTTGAATCTCCAAAAAGGAGTCATGATCAACAACCTGTTCAATTACCACCCTGACATCATATGGCCGCACCGCATCAAAGGGAATCACATCAGTCAAGTCTGGACGATAATCATTCTGATTCCTCCACGGCAGCAACTGGCGGTCTCTCTTGATTATTTTGAGGTAAATAGCTTAATAGTTTGCGAACCTGATGGAGAACTTCTTCTTCCGTCTTCGCACGAAAATGGGCGTTCCCACTAATGGTATTGTGAACATTTGCACCGCCAAGGTCTTCGGCAGAAATTTTTTCTCCGGTAACGGTTTCAATTACCTTTGGTCCGGTAATAAACATCTGGCTAGTTTTCTCCACCATGAAGACAAAGTCAGTAATGGCCGGTGAGTAAACTGCCCCGCCAGCACATGGTCCCATAATCACGGAGATTTGCGGGATGACACCGGAATAAACCGAGTTGCGGTAAAAGATGTGTCCATATCCATCGAGGGAAACAACACCTTCCTGAATCCGCGCGCCCCCTGAGTCATTCAGTCCGACAAACGGTGTCCCGTTTTTTGCCGCTAAATCCATAACCGTAGCAATCTTCTTCGCATGCATTTCTCCCAGAGCACCGCCAAACACAGTAAAATCCTGTGAAAACAAATAAATCGGCCGGCCATTGACTTTTCCGTACCCGGTTACAACCCCGTCACCAGGTCCTTTTTGCCCATCCATGCCAAAATCATTGGTGCGATGCTCAATAAAAGGATTCAGTTCCACAAACGTTCCTTTGTCAACTAACAAGTCAATTCGCTCGCGAGCGGTTAATTTTCCCTTTTCATGCTGTTTATCGATTCGTTCATCGCCACCGCCCAGTTCTACCTCTCTGCGCCTGTCATATAACTCATTGATTCTTTCATAGATATCCATCCCAATTACCCCTTCTTTACTTTCTTTTCACAAAGCTCGAATAACACACCTGAAGCTGATTTTGGATGCATAAAGGCAATATCGGCGCCTCCTGCTCCAGGTCTTGGACTGTCATCAATCATGCGAATCCCTTTTTCTTTTAGTTCAGCAATTCTCTTTTCAATTGATTCAACGCCCAGTGCGACGTGATGGATGCCTTCGCCACGTTTTTCGATAAATTTGGCAATCGTACTTTCCGGAGACATCGGCTCAAGCAGCTCTAATTTTGTTTCCCCTGCTTGCATGAAAGCAACTTTCACTTTTTGACTTTCTACCTCCTCGACCCTTAACAAAGGGATTCCTAGTACTTCCGTGTAAAAAGGCAACACTGCTTCCAGAGATTTAACAGCAATTCCAATGTGGTCGACTTTTTTAATCATTTATACCCCTCTTGTTCAAATTATTATAATTTTCGACATTTATTGTATTCGTGATAAATGTCATAAATCCTTCCTAAAATGAACAGTAGTTTCCGGTTGTCCATTTTGGTTTTTCCCTGTAAAATGGAGTTAAAACTTTAGGTTGTAAGGGAGGTTTGCTCAGTTGTCTAAGAAAAAAACACAAAAGATTATCGTTTATTTAATGTTGTTTGCGATGCTGGCCTCTACACTCCTTTTGGGGATCGCCAAATTTCTTTATTAAAAAATTGTCTAAAAAGGGGCCAATCTCTGAAATGAGATTGGCCTTTTTGAGTAGACAGTTAAATTTCTTCACAATATTTATCAAATTCCTGCTGCAGTTTTGCCACAACAGCTGCCGGATCATGCCCTTCGATTTGATGACGTTCCACCATGGTACAGATTTTACCGTCTTTTAATAGGGCAAATGATGGTGAGGATGGCGGGTAGCCAGTAAAATAGCTTCTTGCCTTCTCCGTTGCTTCTTTATCCTGACCAGCAAACACGGTCACAAGATGATCTGGACGCTTATCATAATGAATCGCATGCGCCGCTGCCGGGCGGGCAACACCGCCGGCACAGCCACAAACCGAATTTATCATCACTAAAGTTGTTCCTTTACGTTCAAGTGCTGTTTCCACTTCCTCAGGAGTGGTTAATTCTTCATACCCTGCTTCGGCAATCTCCTGCCGTGCTTGGCGGACAACATCATTCATGAAAAAATTAAAATCCATACTCATATCTTCTCACTCCTTTATAAATCCTATATTTACATATTAACAGTAAAAATAATCTTATTACAAATAATAATTCTTATTTTCTTGGAATGAAATTAAAAGACAGAGAGCCTATTGATCCCTGTCTAGTCATTACACCGTACACTGCAGCGTGGTAATTTTCTATATCTTTTCTTCTAAGATAAATTATGATAAAAATTTTTCAAATAGGATTTCCACCGCTGAGGCCACTGTTTTTTCCCCGGCAATCACTTCATTCTCCAATTTTGGCAGGAGATTTTTAATATCTGGGTGATGATAAAAGTGATAGTGCAGCTGGTCGGCAATTAATGCATGCAGCCATTCCCGTGATTGCACTTTTCTTCTTTCGTCAAAGATTCCTGAAGCTTTCCCTTTGGCTTCAAAGGTTTTAATTACATTCCAGACTTCGCTGATGCCTTCCTTGGTATAAAATGAGCAGGTGTGTGCCTTTGTGACCCAGCCTTTGGTAGCTGGCTGCAAAAAATGAAGGATTCGATTGTACTCATGCCTCGTTTTTTCCGCCTTCGGTAAATTATCGCCATCTGCCTTATGGACAATAATCGCATCGGCAAGCTCCATGATCCCTTTCTTCATCCCTTGCAATTCATCACCGGCACCGGTTAAGACCAGGAGCATGAAGAAATCAACCATGTCCCTGATAATCACTTCACTTTGCCCGACCCCAACAGTTTCAATCAAAATCACATCAAAACCGGCCGCTTCACAAACAAGCATCGTTTCTCTAGTCTTTCGATGGACTCCGCCCAGCTTGCCGGCGGAAGGAGAGGGGCGGATAAATGCCCGCGGATCCCTCGACAGCTGCTCCATTCTGGTTTTATCACCAAGGATACTGCCGCCGCTGATGCTTGAACTCGGATCAATAGCTAATACCGCCACCTTCAATCCCAGGCTGCAAAGATGCATCCCAAACGCTTCAATAAAGGTACTCTTCCCGGCTCCCGGGACACCGGTTATGCCAATACGAATCGAATGACCGCTGAATGGCAAAAGCCTTCGCAACAATTCCTGCGCCTTTTGAAAATGCTGCTCCGCGTTACTTTCAATCAACGTAATCGCCCGTGCAAGCAGACCTCTGTTACCGTTTAAAACACCATCAAATAATTGATTAACTGAAGGCTCAAGTGCACTGCGTTTGGCAAAGCGACTGTTTTTTTTAAGGGATGCTTGAACTTCAAGCTCCTCCCCCTTTCTTACCACACTTGAACAGAGCTCCGGATTCTTCGGGTCGTTCCATTCAGGTTTATAATCAGCTGTCATTTAATTTGACACTTCCTCATAACCGAGCTGCTGATAGATCGCCTTGATGACCTTTTGTGCCGCTACCGGAATTACCGTCCCTGGTCCGAAGATGGCAGCAGCCCCATGTTCATATAAAAATTGGTAATCCTGTGCCGGAATGACGCCGCCGACAACCACCAAGATATCCTCACGGCCCAGCTTTTTCAGTTCATCAACCAGCTGGGGCAACAATGTCTTGTGTCCAGCAGCAAGCGAACTCATCCCGATCACATGGACATCGTTCTCAACCGCTTGTCGTGCCGTCTCTTCCGGTGTTTGAAATAGTGGACCGATATCCACATCAAAGCCCAGGTCGGCAAACGCCGTAGCGATGACCTTGGCACCGCGGTCATGACCATCCTGCCCCATCTTAGCTATTAATATTCGCGGTCTTCTTCCTTCATTGTCAAGGAATTCATCGGACATTTCTTTGACAATTCTAATTTCCTCTTCATTGCTAAAGGCCGAACTGTAGACACCGCTGATGGATTGAATGGCTGCTTTATGTCTGCCGGCAGCCTTTTCAATCGCATCGGAAATTTCTCCAAGGGTCGCCCGTGCACGTGCTGCCCTAACGGCAAACTCTAACAGATTCCCTTCACCAGTTGCCGCAGCTTGAGCCAGGGCTGTCAATGCCTCTTCCACCTTTTGATCATCACGGCTCATTTTTAGGGCGTTTAATTTCTCGATCTGTTTTAACCGGACAGCGGTATTATCAATATCTAAAATATCAATCGGTTCTTCCTTTTCCAAGCGATAGCGGTTGACCCCGATGATGGTTTCCTTGCCGGAATCGATTTGTGCCTGTCTTCTCGCAGCAGCCTCTTCAATTCGCATCTTTGGCAGCCCGGTTTCAATCGCTTTGGCCATACCGCCAAGATTTTCAATCTCCTCGATATGGCTCCAGGCACGCTTAATCAATTCATCGGTTAATTTTTCAACATAATAAGAACCAGCCCATGGATCGATTACCTTGGTAATTCCTGCCTCTTCTTGAAGGAATAACTGGGTATTGCGGGCTATCCGGGCGGAGAAATCTGTCGGCAGTGCGATTGCCTCATCAAGCGCGTTGGTATGTAAGGATTGCGTGTGCCCCATTGCCGCGGCATGAGCTTCAATCAGCGTCCTCGTAACGTTATTAAATGGATCCTGCTCCGTCAAACTCCAGCCTGATGTCTGCGAATGAGTCCGGAGCGCCATTGATTTTTCATTTTTCGGGTTAAAGGATTTCATCATTTTAGCCCAAATCAATCTGGCGGCCCGCATTTTGGCAACTTCCATGAAATAATTCATGCCAATTCCCCAGAAAAACGACAGCCTTGGGGCAAATGAGTCGATATCAATGCCGGCTTTAAGTCCGGTTCTTACATATTCCAAGCCATCCGCCAAGGTGTAGGCTAATTCTAAATCTGCTGGTGCTCCAGCCTCCTGCATATGATAGCCGGAAATACTGATGCTATTAAATTTCGGCATATACTTCGAGGTATATTCAAAAATATCAGCAATGATTTTCATCGACATCTCTGGCGGATAAATATACGTATTTCGGACCATATATTCTTTTAAAATATCATTTTGAATTGTTCCAGATAGCTTTTCTTGACTGACCCCCTGCTCCTCGGCCGTGACAATAAAGAAGGCAAGAACCGGAAGTACTGCCCCGTTCATCGTCATCGAGACAGACATTTGATCAAGCGGAATTCCGGCAAATAACGTTTTCATATCAAGAACAGAATCAATCGCTACCCCTGCTTTCCCGACGTCGCCGACGACACGCGGATGATCAGAATCATAGCCCCTATGTGTCGCCAAGTCAAAGGCGACCGATAAGCCTTTTTGTCCCATCGCCAGGTTGCGGCGGTAAAAAGCATTGCTTTCCTCCGCAGTTGAAAATCCGGCATACTGTCTGACTGTCCAAGGACGATTTACATACATGGTGGGATAGGGGCCCCTTGTATATGGCGGCAGTCCCGGGAGATGATCAAGATGCTCAATGCCTTCGCGATCTTCTCCTGTATAAAGTGGTTTTAATTTAATATGCTCATTTGTTTCAAACAGCAGTTCTTCAATAGAGCCTTCCAATTCCTGCTCCGCCTTTTTCTGCCACTCCTCTTTCGTCATTAGTGGCTGATGATCAGACAATGTTATATGTTGAAAATCAGGCTTGTTGTGATTCATCGAAGGTCACCTCCCATTCTTCAAGCATTCCCGCAAGAGTTTCATAGCAATTGCTTTTCACATGGATAAACTGTGTTATTCCATCCGCAAGCCACTGGCTCTGATTTTCTTTATCAGGAAGTCCTGCCAGGAAAAATTTCAGCTTTGGAAATTCTGGTTTTAAAGTCGTTAACAGCTTATGACCAAGCTGTTCATATTGCTCATTTGTTCCGCAAAAGACAACGAACGGCGATGGTAACTCTGTTAAATACTGTCTGGCCTCAGCAACGGTTCCAATTGGAGGACTGTCAACAGTTTTAATCCCACCTGCTGAAAGAAACCCTTTCATAAAATCAGCTCTTGCTTTGTGCTGCTTTAATTCGCCAAGGCATAGAAGTCCTACAGTCAAAGCCGCTCCTTTTTGTTCCGCTAGTTTTTTTGCCTTGCTACGAAGTTTTTCGTAAGGCTCCGCTAGTCTGCGCTGCGGTATTGCCGCTATATTTTTATTTTGCTTATCGTGAAGAGACGTTTTATAAAGAGCTGTTTCATCCGGTCTGGCATAAACATTCGTTCCAATGATGCTTTGTTTTCTGGTCTCGATGTCGATCCTCTTTTGTGCAAAAACGGCCGCTATTTCCTGCTGCAGCCAATTTGTTTTTAAAACCTCAAGGATTCCGCCCTTGGCATCAATTGTTTGAAAGAGCGCCCACGCCTTGTCTGCCAACTCTGTTGTTAAGGCTTCTATATACCAAGAACCACCAGCAGGGTCAACTACCTTCTGTAAAAGGGCTTCCTCTTTTAAGATCAGCTGCGTATTTCGGGCAATTCGCTCTGAAAACGGACTGGAACCGGTAAGCTGATCAAAGGGTTCGACATGCAAATACTGAACACCGCCTAAAACAGCCGCAAAGGCTTCATTTGCGCCACGAAGCAGATTGACATGCGGGTCAAAAACTGTTTTTGTAAAGCTGGATGTAACAGCCGCAATCTGCATACCCCGTGCTTTTTCTTCGGCACGATAAAGTTCACTGATGCGGTTCCACAAGATTCTTGCCGCGCGAAGCTTTGCCAGTTCCATAAAGAAGTTTGAACCGATTGCGAACTGAAATATCATTTTTGACAGTGTTCTCTCCGGTTCGATCCCGTATTCTGTCCGTTTCTCCAAATAAAATACACCTGTAGCTGCAGCAATTGCTAACTCCTGAACCGCATTGGCCCCGCCGTTATGATAAGAAGTTGTATCGATGAGGATCGTGCGTAAATTAGGAAAACGATCTTCAGCTTGCATTACGTCTACTGACCATTCTTTAAAGACTGTCTCTGTTAAGACCCCCTCCTCAGCAAACAAGGCAATCGGATCATTGGCAATATACCCGGTTAGCTGTGTGCCATCGATTGACAAAGCGGCAAGATTATTTAATAGCGCGGCTTGGTGCCATTTAGAATTAATTGCAAAAGGATAGTTTTGAATTATTTCAGTTGGTAATTCCGATAAATGGGGAACAACCTCTTCCGAAACCTCAAAGGAAATAGCGGTTTGTCCTCGCTTGAAAGCTTCTTCCAGCTTCTGTGTAAGCTCTCCTACTGTTTCATAGGAAATTCGCTGGGCAACCTTCCATTCATTAATAAGATAACCTAATGGATCAATCCCCCTCCGGAAATCGGTCCCGCCCGGATAATTCGATACCGGCCTTTCATCTTCCCGAGTATAAAGCGGTTTTAAAGTAATAGTTTCATATGTATTACTTTGCAGGGATTCTATCTTTCTCCCTTTTAATGATAATTCAGCTTTCTCAATCCAATCGTCTAAAGATTTAATTGGAAAATTCTGACTCCTTATTTGATCCAAGCTTCTTCTCCCCCTTCCGTCTGCTTATAACTTTATTTTAGGATACAATGAACAATCAGGCAATGAAAACAGAATATTTAGCTAAATGAAAACTTCCGATTGGCGAGTCCATAAGCACGAAGACAGAGGTGGAGCTGTATTATCCTGGCCTTTTAGGAAAAAATAAGCCGCCAATGAAAAATACAATTGGCGGCTTTCCAACAACTGTTAATAAATTGAAGTTGTTGTTTTAGAGATATTTTCGATAATATCCTTTAATCTTGCCAGGAAGCGCCCGCAAACCAGACCGTCTAAGACACGGTGGTCAAGTGACAGACAAAGGTTCACCATGTCACGAACTGCAATCATGCCATTGCTCATCACAACCGGCCGTTTAACAATTGATTCAACCTGCAGAATAGCTGCCTGCGGATAGTTGATAATACCCATGGATTGAACAGAGCCAAATGTGCCCGTATTGTTAACAGTAAAGGTTCCGCCCTGCATATCTTCGGGTCGCAGCTTGCCGGCTCTAACCTTCTCAGCCAGTTCAGAAATTTCACGGGCAATTCCTTTAATCGTTTTTTCATCTGCCTGTTTAATTACAGGAACAAATAAAGCATCATCCGTAGCCACGGCAATGGAGATATTGATATCTTTTTTCTGGATTATTTTATCTCCTGCCCACATTGAATTGATTTGTGGAAATTCCTTCAGTGCTTGTGCCACAGCTTTTACAAAGAAGGCAAAGTACGTAATATTAAATCCTTCTTTTTTCTTAAACTCGGTCTTAATTGAGTTACGATATTCCACCAGATTCGTAGCGTCCACTTCCACCATTGTCCATGCATGTGGGGCCTCATGCTTGCTGCGCAGCATATTGGCCGCAATTGTTTTACGGATACCTGTCACCGGAATTTCAATATCCCCGGAAGAGACCGGAATATTGACAGCAGGTGCGGGTTGAACTGGTGCTCCGGCCGCTTGACCTGGCAGCTCAGATGGAACGACCGCTTCGTCAACAGCCTGCGTAGCTGCGGATACTGCTGTTTGACCGGCAATTGGAATATTACCCGACTCGATTAATTTCAATAAATCTTTTCTGGTGATCCGTCCACCGAGACCGGTGCCTGACACCTGGTTTAAATCAATGCCGTGTTCCTGAGAAAGCTTCAATACTGCAGGAGAATAACGGGATTTATTTACATGGTTGGCTGCGGCAATATTTTCTGCTGCCGTTGACACCTTTTGCTTATCATTAGAAGCGATTACTTTGGCATCAGGGTCGCGGCTGTCTTCGATTTCAATCGTACAAATAATTTCTCCCACAGCCAGGGTATCGTCCTCGGACGCTACCAGCTCTTTAATGACGCCTGTAAAGGACGAGGGTATTTCTGCATTTACTTTATCTGTCATGACCTCGGCCAGTGGGTCATATTTATTTACCTTATCTCCGGGTTTCACCAGCCATTTACTAATCGTACCCTCCGTTACGCTTTCACCCAATTGCGGCATTTTTATTTGTTCTACTGCCAATGGTCTATACCTCCTATGCGATTATTTCTTCAGGACCAGTTAGAATTCAGCCAATTCCCGCATTGCTTTTTCAACCTTATCTGGATTGATGATAAAGAATTTTTCCATTGTCGGAGCGTATGGCATTGCCGGAACGTCTGGGCCTGCCAGTCGTTTGATCGGAGCATCCAATTCAAACAAGCAATGTTCTGCAATGATTGCCGCTACTTCGCTCATGACACTGCCTTCTTTATTGTCCTCCGTTACTAGTAAAACTTTTCCTGTTTTGGAGGCCGCTTCAATAATCGCTGCTTTATCCAGGGGATAAACGGTACGCAAATCAAGAATATGTGCTGAAATTCCGTCTTTAGCTAATTTTTCTGCCGCCTGAAGGGCGAAGTGAACACAAAGTCCATAAGTGATAACCGTGATATCTTCTCCTTCGCGTTTTACATCCGCTTTGCCAATTGGCAGTGTATAGTCTTCAGCAGGAACTTCCCCTTTAATTAAGCGGTAGGCCCGCTTATGTTCGAAGAAAAGAACGGGATCATTATCGCGAATTGCTGCTTTTAACAGTCCTTTCACGTCATAAGGTGTTGACGGCATGACAATTTTGAGGCCCGGCTGATTCGCAAATACTGCTTCAACAGATTGGGAATGATAGAGGGCGCCATGAACACCGCCGCCATACGGTGCTCGAATAACAATCGGACAATTCCAATCATTATTGGATCGATAACGAATTCTTGCAGCCTCCGAAATGATTTGGTTAACGGCCGGCATGATAAAATCAGCAAATTGCATTTCCGCTATTGGACGCATGCCGTACATGGCTGCACCAATGCCTACACCGGCAATAGCCGACTCCGCAAGCGGTGTATCGATGACTCTTTCTTCACCAAATTGATCATATAAACCTTGCGTTGCTTTAAAGACGCCGCCCTTTTTCCCGACGTCCTCCCCTAGGACAAAAACCTTGGGGTCCCTTTCCATTTCTTCGCGAATGGCCATTGTTACAGCATCAATATAAGAAATGACTGCCATGTTTCATCCTCCCATCAATTCCCATAAACATGTTTCAATGCATCCTCCGGCGCTGCATACGGAGCATTTTCGGCATATTCAGTAGCTTCATTTACCTCTTTCATGACGCGGTCATTAATTTCCCTTTCTGTTTCCTCTGTCATCACACCCGTTTCTTTCAAATAGGCCCCAAAGGTGATAATTGGGTCTTGCGTTTTCGCTTTTGCCACTTCATCCGGGGCCCGATAGGAGCGGTCATCATCATCAGAGGAGTGTGGAGTCAAGCGATAGGAAACTGTTTCAATTAAAGTAGGTCCCTCGCCGCGGCGCCCCCGATCTGCCGCTTCACGGACAACCTTATAAACCTCTAAAGGATCGTTTCCGTCTACCGTGAAACCTGGCATACCATAGCCAATCGCCCGGTCAGATACCTTTTCACAAGCTAATTGTTTTTCAATTGGTACGGAGATAGCGTATTTATTATTCTCACACATGAAAATAACAGGAAGTTTGTGAACACCGGCAAAATTAGCACCTTCATGGAAGTCCCCTTGGTTGGAAGATCCTTCTCCAAATGTGACGAAGGAGACGAAATCCTTCCTTTCCATTTTTCCGGCCAGGGCAATCCCGACTGCATGTGGAACCTGTGTTGTTACAGGGGATGATCCCGTTACGATTCGATTCTTCTTTTGTCCGAAATGGCCAGGCATCTGCCTTCCCCCAGAGTTAGGATCCTCTTTCTTGGCAAATCCGGACAGCATAAGTTCTCTTGGGGTCATTCCGAATGTCAAAACCACTCCAATGTCCCGATAGTATGGGAGCACGTAATCTTTGTTACGATCCAAAGCAAAAGCGGCGCCGACTTGAGCGGCTTCCTGCCCTTGACAGGAAATGACAAATGGAATTTTCCCGGCACGATTTAACAGCCACATTCGCTCATCGATGCGACGGGCTAAAAGCATCGTTTCATACATCTCCAACACTTTATCGTCGCTTAAACCTAACGCTTCATGACGCTTCTCTACCATTTAGTTCATCCTCTCGTCATTTTTTATCCAACATGTAACAGCAGTTACTCATAGTCCAGATTAATTCAGCAAATCGCCAGATTCTCAATATATCTTCTGTTTTAGTCAAAAAAGTATCCCTTTAAACTTAACCGTGAATTGCGATTCCATCCACAGCCAGCGCCGCTTCCCCAATAGCCTCTGACAACGTTGGATGAGGATGAATTGTATGGGCAATTTCCCAAGGTACAGCATTTAATACCATGGCCAGCCCAGCTTCTGATATCATGTCTGTCACATGCGGGCCAATCATATGCACGCCTAATAGATCATCCGTCTCTTGATCGGCAATCATTTTTACAAAACCATCCGATTCTCCAAAAACAAGGGCCTTGCCAATTGCTCTGAAGGAAAACTTGCCAACCTTCACTTTCTTTCCTGTTTCAATTGCCTCTTGTTCAGTCATTCCGACACTGGAAACCTCCGGATTACTGTATATGCATCTGGAAACCAGATGGTAATCAAGCGGCGATGGATTTTTCCCAGCTATATGTTCCACCGCAATAATTCCTTCATGTGATGCAACATGTGCCAATTGAAGGCCGCCGATCACATCGCCAATGGCATAAATGTGAGATTCCTTTGTTTGAAAAAATTCATTGGTGACAATAAACCCTTTTTCAACTTGAATTTCCGTATTGTCAAGACCAATCCCTTCTGTATTTGCCTGTCGTCCTACAGAAACAAGCAGCTTGTCAGCGTTAAATTCTTTTACTGTTCCTTTAACCTCTGCAGATACGGTAACACCTTGATCCTTAACCAATGTTTCGGGCAAGACCTTAGCACCCGTGATCATTTCTATTCCCTTTTTCTTCATGATCCGCTGCATTTCCTTAGAAATATCATGATCCTCCGTGGGGATAATTCGATCCGCATACTCAATAATAGTTACTTTCACTCCGAAATCAGAAAGCATGGAGGCCCATTCAACCCCAATAACTCCACCACCGACTATAAGGATAGAATCAGGCAAGGTTTTCATTTCCAAGGCCTCGTCGGACGACATGACATATTCTCCGTCAATTTCCAGACCCGGCAGGCTCCTTGGTCTTGAGCCGGTAGCAATAATCACATTTTTCGGGATAAGGATTTCATTTTCAGTCCCATTATTCATTTCAACCGAGATCGTTCCCGGCATTGGTGAGAATATCGATGGACCGAGAATCCGGCCAATCCCTTCGTAAACATCAATTTTCCCCTGCTTCATAAGATGCTGAACCCCTTTGTGAAGCTGGGTGATAATTTTTTCTTTTCTTTCCTGGACTCTTCCAAAATTTACCGATATATCACCAGTCATGACGCCGAAATCTTCACTTCGCTTTGCCGTGGCAAATACTTCGGCGCTTCTTAACAAAGCCTTGCTAGGAATACAGCCTTTATGTAAACATGTCCCCCCAAGCTTTCCTTTTTCGACAATTGCTGTTTTTAAACCTAGTTGTGATGCCCGTATCGCTGCAACATAGCCGCCAGTGCCCCCGCCTAAAATTACTACATCATACTCATGTGCCACTTTTCGTTCCTCCTGAATTTGATATTTTAGATTCTATATATTTCCCAGGATATACTTTTGCTTCCTCCTCTCCACGTAAAACCCTTAAGGCTCCTTCCGCTAATGCTTGAAGTTCATTTTCTCCCGGGTGGACCAGCACATCTGCAATCCAATTAATTCTATTCGAAATGGCCGTGACAAAATCCTTCCCGTAGGCCAAACCACCTGTTAAAATAATCGCATCTACTTTACCGGAAAGTGCCGCACTTGCAGAACCAATTTCCTTGGCAACTTGATAGGCCATAGCTTCATAGACCTGTTTGGCCTTTTCATCGCCAGCGGCAATGCGCGCTTCCACTTTTAGGGCATCATTTGTTCCAAGATAACCAGCCAGTCCGCCTCGGCCAACAAGCATTTTCATAATTTCTTCCCTGTAATATTCTCCAGAAAAACAAATCGACACTAAGTCTCCCGCAGGCACTGTACCAGCACGTTCCGGGCTGAACGGACCTTCACCATGAAGTCCATTATTCACATCGACCACCCGACCATGTTTATGGACACCAACTGTAATTCCCCCGCCCATGTGGGCAACGATAAGATTTAATTCGCTATAATCTCTTCCTAATTCCTTTGCAGCTCTTCTTGCAACTGCTTTTTGGTTCAGAGCATGAAAGATACTTTTCCTTTCAATCAAGGGGAATCCCGAAAATCTGGCAATGGGCTCAAGCTCATCAACTACGACTGGATCAACAATAAAGGAAGGAATATTTAAACCAGAAGCAATCGCATGGGCAATGATTCCACCAAGATTAGAGGCATGCTGGCCTGAATAACCGGCCCGTAAATCTTGCAGCATTAATTCGTTGACAGCATAAGTCCCCCCTTCAATCGGCCGGAGAAGACCGCCGCGCCCACAAACAGCACTAAATTTTGAAATATTGATTCCCTCATAATCAAGTATTTCAAGAATTATCTTCTTTCTGAATTCGTATTGATCGATAATATTAGTGAAGGAATGAAGCATGTCGGCGTCATGGCGAATTATTTTTTCGAGTAGCAGCAGTTCGTTATCGAAGATTCCAATCTTTGTAGATGTTGAACCAGGATTGATCGTAAGTATTCGATACACAGTTTCCGGCAATACGATAACCTCCAAAACAGTTACTTTAACAAAGGCAAAGACACTGAATTCCCCGGATTCAGTACTTTGCCTTTAGTTTCTTCAAGTCCTTATCTTGATCTTCTTCGACTTAAAATGTGATGTCCATTTTGTAAAAATTGGCTTCTTGAATTTCGCATTCTTTCTATTCTTTCTTCAGCCATCCGATCCGCTGCTACATAGGTTGGGATACCGTCACGCTTTGAAATCTCAATAATTTTTTCAATGCTGTTATAAATCGTTTCTACCTTTTTCATGGCCCGTTCGCGATTATAGCCATATAATTCGTCAGCAACATTAATGACTCCACCGGCATTAATCACATAATCAGGGGCATAAACAATGCCTAATTCATGAATGATATCTCCGTGGCGTGCATCCTTTAATTGATTATTGGCTGAACCGGCAATTACTTTTGCTTTTAACTGGGGAATCGTTTCATCATTGATGGTCGCCCCGAGTGCACAGGGGGCATAAATATCACATTCTACACTGTAAATTTCGTCCGGATCGACAGCCTTGGCAGAAAATTCGTCTACTGCCCGCTTCACTGCTTCTTTATTAATATCTGTTACGATTAATTGTGCGCCTTCTTCATGCAGGTAACGGCAAAGCGTATAAGCGACATTGCCAACACCTTGAATGGCAACTGTCTTTCCTGCTAATGAATCAGACCCAAAGGCTTCTTTTGCCGCTGCCTTCATTCCGCGATAGACTCCGTATGCTGTCACTGGAGAAGGATTGCCTGACGAACCAAACGCCGGTGAAATACCGGTAACATAGTCGGTTTCTTCGTGAATTAGATCCATATCGGCTACGGTTGTTCCGACATCCTCCGCGGTAATATAACGGCCGTTTAGTCCTTGAATATAGCGACCAAAAGCACGGAACATTTCTTCGTTTTTATCCTTTCGCGGATCACCGATAATGACTGTCTTACCACCGCCAAGATTTAATCCGGCTGCGGCATTTTTATACGTCATCCCTCTTGCTAAACGAAGGGCATCTTCAATGGCTGCTTCCTCAGAAGCATAAGTCCACATTCTTGTTCCTCCGAGTGCTGGGCCAAGAGTGGTATCATGGATGGCAATAATCGCCTTTAAACCAGATTGTTTATCTTGACAAAATACAAGCTGTTCATAATCATATTTTTCTAGGTAGTTAAAGATTTCCATATTGTTCATTCCTCCTAAATTTTGCAGCAGGCCGCACCTTATCAGTCAAGAAACATTCGAATTAAGATCAGCAAACAATGCTATTCAGTAGCACAACATAAGGCCAAGGCGAGAGAATGCAGCTTACTTTCGGAACTGTCAGCTCTTGAAGTTAAAACAATCGGCGCTTTGGCACCGGAAATGACCGCTGCAACCTTTGCTTTGGCAAAATAAACGAGTGATTTATATAAAACATTTCCAACTTCAATGGTTGGAACTAATAATATATCAGCATTACCAGCAACCTCGCTGTGAATTCCTTTATGTTTCGCTGCCAGGTTGGACACGGCGTTATCTAATGCCAGCGGTCCATCGATGGAACATCCGTCAATTTGTCCACGCTTATTCATCATCGTTAAAGCGGCTGCATCCAATGTAGCTTGCATTAGAGGGTTCACAGTTTCCACTGCAGCAATTGGAGCAACTTTTGGATGGTCGATGCCAATTGATTGGGCAATCAATACCGCGTTCTCGATAATTTGCCGTTTTTGTTCCAAATCCGGTGAAATATTCATCGCCGCATCGGTAACAATCAGCAAGCGATCAATTTCCGGAATCTCAAAAACGGCTGTATGCGATAGAATATTACCAGTTCGTAAACCGAAGTCCTTATTTAACACTGCTTTTAAAATAATATTTGTCGCGAGATTGCCCTTCATTAAAACGTCGGCTTCCTTGCTAGAAACTGCCTTGACGGCACATTCTGCTGCAGAAGCACTTGAATCTGTATGAACAATTTTAATATCATACTTCGTTGTATCTAATAATGCCTTGATTTTTTCCTGATTTCCGTAAAGAATAAAACGTGCTAAATTCCGTTCAGATGCCTCAATCACCGCCTTGATCACTTCAGAGTCCTCTGCTTCGGCAACTGCGACTGTTTTGGTGTTTATTTGGGCTGCTCTTTCGATAAGTGATTCCAGCAACAAGTTGTCATCAACCCTTTCCTCCTTAACTCGAACTCTAATATTTTTAAATGCAAGTATTGTGCCAAAAATATTTTTGAAAACGCTTTAACTTTTCCGTATATATGATGCAATAAATTTCACACTATGAAATTTATTGCATGCTATTGTTTTCAAATTTATATTTTTCGAGCTTGTAATATAAATTTCTTACGGATAAGCCAAGTGTTTTAGCCGTTAATGTTTTATTTCCATTAAATCTTGAGAGAGTTTGCTGAATAATTCTAGCTTCATATTCATCCAGCAAATCCGCCAAGCTACGCCCTATGCCAAGCGGTTGGTGGCTGGCTTGCACATCTTCTTTGTGATGAGTGTTGTTTTTCAATTCCGGTAAATGATGGACATCGATTAGCAACTCATAATTGCTCATAAAAATCATCGCTCTGCCAAGAATATTTTCTAATTCCCTGACATTTCCCGGCCAGTCATACTCGATTAACTGAGTTAAAGCTGCCTCGGTAATCCCCTCCACATTTCTCCCATAATCGCGGTTTATTTTTTGAATCAGTCGCTCACATAATGCCGGAATCTCTTCTTTGCGGTTTCTGAGCGGCGGAATATGAATGGGCATCCGATTAAGACGGTAATATAAGTCTTCCCTAAACGTTCCGCCCGCAATCCCTTTTTCCAGGTTGACATTTGTCGCAGCAATTACCCTTACATCAATGGTGATCGGCTTTGTACCACCGACACGAATGATTTCTCCTTCCTGAAGGACACGCAAGAGCTTTGCCTGTGTATTGGCTGAAAGTTCTCCGATTTCATCAAGGAAAATACTTCCGTGATTTGCTTCTTCAAATAACCCTCTTTTGCCGCCTCTTAAGGCACCGGAAAAGGCCCCCTCCTCGTAGCCAAATAATTCACTTTCCAACAAGGATTCTGAAATGGCGGCGCAGTTTACGCGAATAAATTTATTGTATTTTCGGTCGCTGGCATTATGGATTGCATGGGCAAATAGCTCTTTTCCCGTCCCTGACTCCCCGCGCAATAGAACGGTAGCCGGCGTCTTCGCGCCAAGTTTAGCCTGTTCAATGGCCAGTGCCATTTCATCCGATTTACCAATAATATCCTCAAACGTGTATTTTGCCTCAAGCTTTCGAATTAACTGCCGGGCCCGATTTAATTCTCGACTCAGCGATTTCATCTCCGACATGTCATGAATAACACCGACGCTGCCCTTTAATTTACCATTGACGATGATAGGGGCCACATTGACGATGACTTCCCTTTTATTCGGGCCCACCCTCATTGGTACTCCACGCACTGCACGTCTTGTTTGCAACACCTTCATATGCATACTTTCGCCTTCCGAAATATCAGCTGTTGCCGGCTGACCAATCACCTGTTCCTCGGAGAGACCGGTTATTCGGGTATAGGCGGGATTTATCAAAATCCCCCGGCCATTTTCATCGACGACAGAAATCGCATCATCGCTAGAATGGATAATTGCTTGCAGCATCGTTTGAATTTCCTTTAAATTAGTGATCTCCTCAGCAAGTTTTACCGCTTCAGTAATATCTTTAAAGACGGCAACGGCCCCGATTAATGATCCGTTCGCTTCCACAATAGGAATACGCGATGTAATAATTTTTCGACCATTGCCCAGCACCATTTCTTGGTTTGTCTCAATCCTTCGGGTTTTAAGAATAATCGGAAGCCGGCTTTCGGGGATGATCTCCGTTACATGTTTTCCGATTACCTCTGATTTCCTAACCCCCATCATTTCTTCAGCCCGTTTATTAAACAAAATAACAAACCCGTTATGATCAATGACAACCATTCCGTCATTCGTAGAGTTAAAGATCAACTCCTGCAGATATGATTCATATTGATGCTTCCTGATTAATTCTTCTTTCTCTTCCATCAGCCTTGATAATAGAAAGGCGACACTCCCCGGAATTAAAATTGTTTTTTTCTTTTTTTCGTTTCGCAGCTGTTGAAATACATTGTCATCACCAGTTACCTCGATGATGATGTCGATATTTTCGTTTAATAACGGCCTCCAATCGCTTCCGGTTTTAATCCCTTGCTGTTGTGCCAATAAAATTCCTGATGCCTTTGTATTTCGATCGATGACCGCAAAAACATTTAGTACTTCAGATTCCTTTAATATTTTAAAAATTGCCGTGCCGCCTTTACCTGCACCTACAATCATAACGTTTTGCATCATTCCACCCCTTTTAGTTGGAAATTTTTTTCATTGGAATTTTGCAATATTTTTCATAATAAATTGTAGCGTTAAACTGAATTCTTGACAAATTCCTTCTATGTAATATTATTTTTTTAAGTGGATAATAGTGGATGTAAATAACAATGGAAGGAAATACATATGACACGAATCATTGCCCTCTTCATTCTCTTAATCCCAGGCTGTTTAGCTGCATTGGGAATCAAATTAATGCGCGACATGATCTTTGGAGTGCTGCAACCGCCATTTCCTAATTTATGGATCCAATTTATTGGTGGTTTATTATTTTTTGTCATCGGTTTAGCCTTCATTGGCGGATTTATTCTTCACCGCGACCGCAAAAGAAATAAAGTCCAGGCTAGATTTAAACAAAAAAGATAAAAGAGGCTATTATTACGGCCTCTTTTCATATTGTTTTTTAACTTTTAAAGCCTTGACAGGATTATCGGTAATGACAGCAGTGCAATTCAGCTTAAAAATCCGCTTTAAATCAGCTTCTCTGTTAACGGTATAGGGGCGTACGGCAATTCCATTTTCCATGGTTGTCGTGATAATATGATCAGGAATGGTTGAATGCTTTGGATGAATTCCTTTCGCCCGAATCGATTGCGAATAAACCCACGGCATATAAATGGCTTCCAAAAAGAGGGGAGCTGTTTCAATTTCTGGAGCCAGCCGGTAACTATAAACGATGCTGTAATGATTAAACGAGGAAATAATAATCCGATCGGCCAAATCATACTTATATACAAGCTCAATCACTTTTTCTTCCATACCTTCATATGGAAACAAGCCATTTTTCATTTCAATATTGCATAATAATTTGTTCGTTTTCAGCCATTCAAAAACTTCCACCAACGAAGGAATTGGTTCCCTTTTTACTCCTTTTTTATTGGCATTTAGTTTTCTAATTTCTTTATATGAATAATCTTTCACAAATCCATGTCCATTCGTGGTGCGATCAACTTTTTCATCATGGATTACGACAATTTCACCATCTTTGGTTAATTGAACATCAAGCTCTAAACCATCTGCACCGGCTTTTTCTGCTCCCATAAAGGCACTCATGGTATTTTCAGCGAAAGAAGCGGAGTATCCTCGATGAGCTAATATTTGTGTCATTCCTTCACTTCCTAACTTTAAATAGGGAACTGACTTCCTATTGAAAATTTCCTATAGAACAGATTATGCATATGCGCCTGTTTATTCTCATTAAAAATTAAATCTTGCTAAAAGTCAAAAAGCCTCAACCATGAGTTTGAGTCAAGTATTTGTGGGCAGTTTTTTTATCTCCACAGAAGTGAAAGCGGATTCACTTATTTAGAGTGCTCTCTTGATAGAAAATTTGTCTTTTTTAAAAACCGGCCAACTCTTTTAATGCTTTGTACACTGGAATATTCGCCTTGCCTTTTAGGTAAAGGATATTATCCCTTGTAGCTTCACCAATCGTGCTTTTCACCTTTTCCACATAATGTCTCGGGGGGTTCTTTTCTTCCTTGGTTTCTGTCCATCTTTCCACTCGCCCGAATAGTGTTCTCAAAGCTAAATGATCGAGGAATGCCACCAATCCGGTGATCATGGCACTTACGCCTTTTTCCACCCAACTACGCCCATTTTTGAGCCTTTTTGCGAAGACTCTCATTGTTCCCTCTGCACTTCCCATTGGTCTCATTCCAGATGTCTCAATCCCCTGCTCTTTAAGCCATTCTCGATAATCCCTGAGGGCTTCGGGGTACTTTTCGAGCTGACGAAGCAACTGGTCCAGCCGTTCTTCTTGTTCCCTCGTTTCAAGAGTTCCGACGGCACTATTTAATTCTGTAAGTAGTTTCTGACTGTCATAGGACGCGAGAGCCTTTTGCATTTGGCGATAGCGAGGGTGGTTACGGAACAGGCTGCGAATATCTCGTGCCACGTGAAATCGGTCAATCGAAAAGAAAGCCCTGTCCTTGAAATGCTCACGGCAGGCTGTGATCCAACTAGCACCATCACCGTTTATCACCAGTTTGTGGACAGTGGGGTCATACTCGAAATTCTCGATGAGAAAGTCCTCAAACGCCTCCCAAAAGGGCTGTTTCCCACGGTGAATAAAATGCCGTTTATCTTTTAAACTTACCCGTTTTCCGTTAATTTCCCAGCCTTGATGAACCGCTGCTATTTTTTCTTCCTTTCCTCTTTTTCCTTTTCCCTGACGTTTCACATATATACCGTCCACCTCCACAAATAACACTGAGCGGTGTATAGGCTGACGCTCTTTTGGAATACTGGCAACCTGTAACAGATGTTGACGTATAGCTTCGTGACTGATCACACGGTAACCTAAAAGTGTTTCAAGCGATTCTGCGGCCTTTCGGTAAGAAGGCCCTGTAATGGCAAGCTCTAGAGCGGCTTCCTCAATAAGGGGACTGAAGGTACCTGCCCCTTCAAATTCCAAATAACGATCAAGGAGATAGACATATTCATTTTTCTCTCTATCACGGTAATAGTTCCGTTCAATCGTGATTTCCCCAAAAAGGCTGTCTAACGTGGTGGTACGCTTATCGAGTAGACGATAACGCTTTTTATTACGCTCTTCGGCAATCTGTTGGTCCATGTCCTCTAAAAGAGTCTTCATAACCCCTGAGAAGGTTTCCTGTAATTGCCTCCAAACTAATTGTTCAATCTGTTTTAAATTGGGATATATTGTGCTATTCTTTTGCATGAGGGCTTCCTCCTTTGGATTGGGTTTGGTCGACTATGATTCTACCAAGGAGTAGCCCTCTTTTTCATGTATTTAGCTTAGAACACTACCGCGCTTTCGCTTGGTGGCCCCTTCATTTGGTGAGCGATCTGACAATCCCTCACCAAATGAAGGGGTTAAATTTTGCCCACATTAATTTTACTCATACCAACCATGAGGCTTTTTGACTTTTAAGAAGCTTTATGTTCCAAGCGCAATTTATCTGCTACCATGGCAATAAACTCGGAGTTTGTTGGTTTTGCTTTAGACATGCTGACAGTATATCCAAATAAAGAAGAGATTGAATCAATATTTCCACGGCTCCAGGCTACTTCGATTGCGTGACGGATTGCCCGTTCAACCCTGCTGGCAGTGGTGTTATATTTTTTAGCGATATCCGGATATAAAACTTTTGTAATTGACCCTAACAGCTCAATATCGTTAAAAACCATGGCAATGGCTTCACGTAAATATAAATAGCCCTTAATGTGTGCCGGAACACCGATTTCATGAATAATGCTGGTAATGCTGGCATCCAGATTTTTCGGCTTCGATTCCGTTTGGGAACGATAGGTTGGTGATGAACCTTTGCGAGCCGTCATCGATTGGCTGTTACCACTGACTTGGCGAATGTGATTGCCTAAATTCTCCATATCAAATGGTTTTAGAATAAAGTAGGAGGCACCTAGTTCGACTGCCTTTTTCGTCACATCTTCCTGACCAAACGCTGTTAACATGATGACATTTGGCAGTATTCCTTTTTTCATTTCACGAAGTCGCTCAAGAACGGCTAAGCCATCCAAATGTGGCATAATAATATCTAAAACTAACACATCAGGGTCAGTGGTTTTAAGCATTTCTAAACATTCTTGACCATTATGAGCGGTTCCTGCCACTTCCATATCATCTCTGAGAGGAAATATATTCCTCTAACAATCCTACTAGTTCTCTATTGTCATCCACGACACAGACTTTGATCTTCTTCAACTTCAGTTCCTCCTCAAGTATATCCAATTTCTAATTATTCATGACTGTTTTCTTTCTTACCTACTATTCTAAATTAGAAATTCGACAATGCAATTAAAATTCCTTTCATTTTTTTTATTTTTCTTAAAATAGGGAAAAAATCTTATCTTTTCTTCGTATTTCTCTTTATTTCGACGTAAATCGCAGATTTCCTATAAATCCGCAAACTCGTTGTCGAATATTCACTGCTAAATCAAAAAGCAAAATAGGAAATAAGACCTATTTTGCTTTCTGTGCTGTTTTTGAATTAACTCGCTTTATGTTTTGACATTTCATATATATTAATTCCTGCTTCATTCAGCATCCATTCAATATGGACCCCATACCCCGAAGTTGGATCATTGACAAACACATGAGTGACAGCACCAACCAGCTTTCCATCTTGAATAATCGGACTGCCGCTCATCCCTTGAACAATTCCACCTGTTTTTTCTAAAAGCTTAGGGTCGGTTATTTTTATGACCATGCCTTTCGTAGCAGGAAACTTTTGCGGTATTGTACTGACAATTTCCACATTAAATTCTTCCACCTTGTCATTATTTACGACCGTCAAAATTTTCGCCGGACCTTCTTTAACTTGATGAGATAATGCAATAGGCAGCGGCTTATCCATGATGCCATTGGACAAATCCCGATTTAATTTTCCAAATATCCCAAAGGGGCTATTCTTATTAATGCTTCCGACAATTTCACGATCATTGGAGAAACGGGCGAGTTTTTCTCCCGGGTCGCCATTACTCCCTTTTTCAATGGAGGTAACAGTTGATCGAACAATTTGTCCATCTTCCACTACAATGGGCCGCTTTGTATCCATATCTGAAATCACATGGCCAAGGGCTCCATATTTTTTGGTTTGTGGGTGAATAAAAGTCATGGTACCAATTCCTGCTGCCGAATCCCTAATATATAATCCCAGTTTATAGGAATTTTCGGTCTTGTCTTTTAATGGGGTTAGCTTTGTTGAGAATTTTCCATTTTCTCTGCTGATGACCAAGTTCAAGGCTTTCTTGTTTTGACCTGCAGCCTGCACATATGGGGCAACATCTGTCATTTTTTCAATTTTGTTTCCGTTTATTTCGGTAATAATATCTCCAACTTTGATTCCAGCCAGTTCACCTGGAGATTTTTTTCCTTCTGGTGTATTCACTAAGTGGTGACCAACCACTAAGACGCCAACTGTATTTAATTTAACACCGATCGACTGGCCGCCTGGAAATACCCGAAAATCTTTTAATACATTTACATCGACCTTTTTAATCGGAATCCCGGCATATTCCAACAGCATTTCATTTTTGCCTGTTTCCATTGCCAGTAAAGAGACCGAATGTTTTTCCTGATTAAGTGAAATATTTGAATTAGATGCTAGTCTGGCTGTAACCGGAGCAGCCTTGTTTAGGCTATATTTCTGTCCCTCAAACAGAAACAATGTCTTTGGGATACTTACATATTGCCGCAATGGGTGAAAAAAAATAATACTGATTAATGAAACAAGGAGAATTCCACCAATAATTTTTCTAATAATCTCTAGCTTCAAACTTTTCACTCTCCTCGCTTCTATTTGCTGCTAAAAAAATGGCTACATCATTAATTTTGCCTCCTTAACAGCCATTTATAACTTCGTTTGATATAAAAAAGCTACCCAAGTTGGATAGCTTTTCAAGTTCTTTTTGTTTCCGCTGCCAGATGAAGTAGCTCCTCTGCATGCTGCTTTGTCAAATCGGTAATTTCTACTCCGGAAATCATCCGGCTGATTTCCTTAATTTTCTCTTGTTCAGTTAATGCGGTTACAGCCGTTGATGTTCTACCTTCTTTAATCATCTTAGATATAAACAAATGGGTGTCGGCCATGGCAGCAACCTGAGGCAAATGGGAAATGCATAAGACCTGAGAATCGAGCGCCACTTTATAAATCTTTTCAGCAATGGCCTGAGCAACCCTGCCGCTTACTCCGGTATCCACCTCATCAAATATTATCGAGGTAACACCCTGGTGCTTGGAAAAAATACTTTTTAATGCCAGCATAATCCGAGACAATTCGCCACCCGAGGCAATTTTTGTTAAAGGCTTTAATGGTTCACCAGGATTGGTCGAAATATAAAATTCAACATGGTCTGCGCCATTTCTGGAAAAATGATCCTGTTCCGTTTCAAAGCGTATTTCAAAAACGGTTTTATCCATATACAAATCTTTTAGTTCTTTATGTATCAATCCTGTCAGCTTTTCTCCCCATTTATGGCGAAGTTCTGTCAGCTGTTTGGCTTCAATTCTCAAATCTTTTTTAATGGAGTTCAGTTCCTTTTCCAATTCAGTTATATGTGTTTCTTTATTTTGAATGGTTTCGATTTCCTCTTCAATTTTGGCTGCATATTCTAATATTTCCGGAATTGTTTTCCCGTATTTTCGCTTTAACTGGTTGATTTCATTTAAGCGATCTTCAATTTCATTTAACCTTTGCGGATCATACTCTAAAATATCCAATTGATTTCTTAATGATCGGGCAGTATCTTCTAATTGGTAATAACTGTTGGCAACTGCCTCATATAATTCCTTATAAGATGCATCCAGCGAGGCGGCATTTTCCATATGTCCCATAACCAGGCCGATCCAATCCAGCCCTCTTTGTTCACCTTGCAGGCCGGAAAAGCTTAATTGAATCGCTTCATAAATTTTTTCAAAATTCGCCAGTTTCCTTTTTTCTTCAAGCAGCTCTTCATCCTCATTGAGCTTTAAATTTGCCTTTTGGATTTCATCATATTGAAATTGGATTAAATCCAGCCTATGTGCCATTTGCCGATCATTTTCGCTCAGCGCCTTTAACCGGCTTTGCGTCTGTTCAAAGCGATGAAATATTTGCTGGTACTCCTGCAAGGAAGCTGCAATCTCCCCGGCACCAAATTGATCAAGTAACGGTAAATGTCTTGTCTCATCCATTAGTTCTTGATGTTCATGCTGCCCGTGAATATCAACCAGTGTTGCCCCCACTTCGCGAAGAATGGAGATCGTTACTAACTTGCCATTGATCCGGCAGACACTTTTTCCCGAACGAAAAATATCACGCCTTAAGATAACCATTCCTTCTTCGATATCGATGCCAAATTCGAGCGTCTTGCCGTAAACAGGATGATTGGGATTATCAATTTGAAATAAGCCTTCTATTTCAGCCTTATCCTCCCCATGCCGGACAAATTCTGCCGATCCTCTCCCGCCTGTCAACAAATGAATGGCATCGATAATAATTGACTTCCCGGCACCGGTTTCGCCGGTTAACACGGTCAGCCCCTTTTCAAAGGAAATCGATACCTTTTCAATGATTGCAAAATTTTTAATTGAAAGTTCTGCTAGCAAGGAACACTCCCCCCATTAAAGCATCTCTAGGAACCGTTTCGAAACGATTTCAATATCCTCAGACGTCCGGCAAATAATCAGAATCGTATCGTCACCACATATCGTTCCAAGGATTTCTTCCCAATCTAAATGATCAATTAAGGCACCGATCGCCATTGCATTGCCAGGAAGACACTTCATGACTAATAAATGACCAGCCGAATCAAGTCTAACGAACGCATCAATAAGTGCTCTTTTTAATTTTTGTAATGGATTAAATCGTTGATCTGCCGGCAAACTATATTTATAACGTCCATCACTTAAAGGAACCTTCACAAGATGTAATTCTTTAATATCACGGGAGACGGTAGCCTGGGTAATATTATAGCCCTCTGCCTTTAATGCATCGACTAACTCATCCTGCGTTTCGATATCCTGGCTGGCAATAATCTCCCTAATTTTGATGTGTCGTTGTCCTTTATTCATTCATTTTGTCACCCCAACGTATTTTTATAGCGCTTCGGCGATAAAGGCCGCTTCATCTTTATGTTAGCCCATTTTCCCGAAATTGTATATTTATTCCTGAATTATTCATACCTGCACATTAGTCAATAAAAAGAAATCTAGAAATTCAATTTGGTGCACAATTGCCATTAATTTATTTGTAAGTTACCTATTCATGGAAATCGCTAAGTGGCATGTCTTAAAATGTTAGGTTTTTGAGCATACTACTCCCTTGGTCTTGAAAGTTGTTTTTAAATATTGGCTGCATTACATTTGTCTGTTGATTTCCGTTCCGGGCGCTTGCTTTCCGCAGGGAGGAAGTCGAGCCTCCTCGGCGTTCCGCCTGTGGGGTCTCGACTTTTCCTCTACATCCCGCAGGAGTCAAGCGCCCTCCACTTCAATCAACAGTGTGTAAAAATCAAAATCGCACATTAACACAGCCCAAATTAGATAGCAGATAAGTTTTATTCCAGCTTTAGCAGTTGAATTCTCTGTAATACTTTCCAAAAGAATTCTTGGTACACAAAACTGGAAGACAACTTAAAGTAAAGTGATCGTCCTGATTTCACTAATTTACTTGCGACCTTTATCAGTCTTGTTCGAATGGTTTCGATTTGTATGCTTTTTTGTCCCTCTGGAAAACAAAGCGTACGAAGCCAATTTGTTAGGTTATATGCCAACAAGCTCAACATCATCTTGGATTCATTTACTTGAAAAGAATGGCTGTTCATTTTATCCAAACCAAATCCATTCTTAGCTTCCTTGATATAGTTTTCCATTGTGCCTCTTTTTTTGTACGCATTCACGATATCCTTCGGGGAAAATGCGTCTATCAAGTTCGTTACAAAAAATGAATTCGTGAAAAACAATTCGCCCGCAGGGCGAACAGATTGGATGATAACTTTTCTAGGCTTAGACCATGATTTTGCTTGATATTCGGTTTCCTCATAATAAATCTCTGGTTTTGTTGTATCGGCTGGAATGGAGGCAGGATGTAGTTCATCAGCGAGACGTTGCAAATTGGCATTTGATTTTAAACGAATCACATAATAAACCGACTCTTCCTCACACAAATCATACAAAGCTGGAACAGCAAAGCCACTATCCCCTCGTAGGAATGGGACAATCGCTGGGAATTTCTCATTATAATGTTCGATAAGAGGCTTGACAAATTCCACGACACCGTTGGAAGTATAGACATTTCCCGGTCTTAGTTGGGCCTTTAAAAAATCACCAGTTATTCCATCAAAAGCAACCAATGGATGGAAACCAACTGTTCCGTAATGAGAATTGTAAGATGTGGATTCCTGTTTTCCATACGTATCGGCATGTGTAGAATCCAAGTCGATAATAAGTGCCTTAGACTCTCTAATTTGATTCACTTTGTCTAAAAGTGCTTGATTAGCTTGATTTAATTGCACAATAGATTCCTTATCAAACCGTGCAAAAAAGCGGGATAAGCTAGGTTGGGAAGCTAATGCTTCTGTTCCAATGATTTGCGTAAACACGGGATCCTTCGTTAATTGATCAGCTGCATCATCTTCGGAATATCCAGCAACGATTTGATAAATCTTTTGACGAAGCAAGTTTTCATTCGAATGAAAAAAGTAGAGTCTTTCGTCTTTTAGTTGTAGGTATTTAGTTAATGTCTCTGAAAACCCTATTTTCTCATCGAATTCTCTAAAAATGAATTCACCGGTATCAGAAGAAAGGGAACCTCCATCATTTGACAATTTAATTTGACGATTGAAATTTAGGGTTAATTGCGGTAAAGTAGCCATTATAAGAATCCTTTCTGTGGTTATTTCGTAGTTGTTTTAACCTTATCAGAAATGGATTCTTTTTTCATTTATTAAGTGCATTAAAAATCGACTGAAAAGCTGATTAAATAGGAGAAAGCAGCCTATTTCAAAAAAACTGTGAATAATTCAGGTTATTATTTGGTTTCGGTAAATATAAAAAACACACAATAGGATAAGCTTTTCACTTACCCTATTTATCCTGTTTCGTATGAAATTCTGCATGTGCTTGAGAAACAATTTCATGAGGAGTTACTGGCAGCTGATTAACTCCGGTTTCCTTCTCCCCATCCCATCTAAGATGCAGCAGGAATTCAATATTTCCATCCCCGCCAGTTATCGGAGAATATGATAAATCACGGACAATATATCCTTGAGCAATCGAAAAATGAATGATCTTTTCAATGACTTGGAGATGCACCTTAGGATCCCGGACGATCCCTTTTTTACCAACTTGTTCCCGGCCAGCCTCAAACTGTGGCTTTACTAAGGCAATAATATCGCTTCCGGGAACGAGAAGTGTTTTTAATACCGGTAAAATTAACGTTAGCGAGATAAAAGAAACATCGATGGTTGCAAAATTTGGCATCTCTCCCGTAAGATCAGCAGGTGTAACGTAACGAAAATTAGTTCTCTCCATCACCACGACACGCTCATCCTGCCGCAGCTTCCAAGCAAGCTGATTATAACCGACATCAAGGGCATACGACCGTTTTGCCCCATTTTGTAAGGCACAGTCAGTAAACCCCCCGGTTGAGGCCCCAATATCCAACAGAACTTTATCTGTTACATTGACATCAAAAACTTTCAGGGCCTTTTCCAATTTTAAACCGCCACGGCTGACATATGGTAAGACATTACCTTTTACAACAAGCGGAGTGTCAACTTTTACTTTTTCTCCCGGTTTATCCAAGCGTTCTTCATTAGTATAGACAAGTCCTGCCATGATCGCTCGTTTTGCTTTTTCCCTTGTGTCAAACAAGCCTTTCTCTACCAGTAAAACATCTAAACGTTCTTTGTTTTTCATGTTTTACGCCCTTTGTTGTTTTTTCCTTGCCATGATGGAAATTCGTTTAACAACCTCTTCAGTAGTTAAACCGATTTCTTCTAAAAGGCAGGCTACATCCCCATGTTCAATAAAATGGTCGGGGATTCCCATTCGGTCGATATATTGATGATAAAATCCTTGGGATTGAGCAAACTCCAGCACAGCACTTCCAAATCCACCTTGTAAGATTGCTTCTTCAATCGTTAGAATCGGAATATTTTCGTTAAATAAAGCCGTTAACATTTTGCCATCTAACGGTTTAATAAATCTGGCATTAATGACTTTCACGGAAATGCCTTGTTTTCCAAGGATTTGCGCTGCATCCAGGGCCATTGGAATGGTCGTCCCAAAGGTTAAAATGGCTGCATCGTAGCCTTCCTTCAACACTTCCCATGTCCCCACTGGTATCGCTTTAAGGTCTTGATCAAGCGGTACTCCGAGGCCGTTGCCGCGGGGAAATCTCATGGCAATGGGGCCATCATCATAAGTTAAAGCCGTGTAAACCATATGCTGCCCTTCATTTTCATCCTTTGGCATCATCAAGACAATATTCGGCACATGCCGTAAAAAAGCAATATCAAACACACCTTGATGGGTTTCACCATCGGCCCCAACCAGCCCGGCACGATCAATGCCAATAAAAACATTTAAATTTTGCCGGCAAATATCATGAACGACTTGATCATATGCCCGTTGTAAAAAGGTCGAATAAATCGCTAAAAATGGCTTCATGTTTTCGGTTGCCAATCCTGCAGCAACGGTTGCTGCATGCTGCTCGGCAATTCCTACATCATACATGCGGTCGGGAAATTCACTGGCAAACCCCTCAAGCTTTGACCCTACCGGCATCGCTGGTGTAATCGCAACAATTCGATTATCGCTTCGCGCCAGTTTGCGAACTGTTTCACTCACAAGGCTGCTCCATGCCGGCGGCTGCTTTTTAGCCGGTTTTACGAAATCACCGGTATCCATCTTATAGGGCCCTGTACCGTGCCAAGTCCCTTTTTTATCAGTTTCAGCTGGACGGAACCCTTTCCCTTTTTTGGTAATAACGTGAAGCAGGACAGGGCCGTCTGTCTTCTTCGCATAGCTGAGATTTTCCAATAAGGCTTCAAAATGATGTCCATCCACCGGTCCAAGATAAGTGAAGCCGAGTTCTTCAAAGAACATTCCGGAAATAAATAAATATTTAAGACTATCCTTTATTCTTTCGGCAGTAGCTGCTAACTTCCCGCCAACAGCAGGAATCTTTTTCAACAATACTTCAAGCTCATCCTTCACCCATTGATATTTGCCTGCCGTGCGCAATTGACCGAGAATATTGTGCAGCGCTCCGACATTTGGTGCAATGGACATTTCATTGTCATTTAAAATCACAATCATATCTTTTTTCTCATGCCCGATATGATTTAATGCTTCCAGCGCCATTCCACCTGTTAATGCCCCATCGCCAATAACTGGTACAACATAATGCTTTTCCCTTTTTAAATCACGGGCAATGGCCATTCCCATTGCCGCAGACAAGGAAGTTGAACTGTGACCGGTTTCCCAAACATCATGCTCACTTTCAGCTCTTTTCGGAAAACCGCACAATCCTTTAAACTGTCTCAAAGTATCAAATTGACTTGCCCTTCCTGTAAGAATCTTATGGACATAAGATTGATGCCCGACATCCCAGATTATTTTATCTTTCGGACTGTTAAAACATTTATGCAAAGCAATCGTTAATTCGACTACTCCTAAATTAGGCCCAATATGTCCACCGGTCACAGAAAGTTTTTCAATCAGAAATTGACGGATCTCCTGACTTAATACCTCCAGCTCTTTGATTGACATTCCTTTTAAAAAAGACGGGTCTTTTATTGATAATAGATCCATAAAGGATCACTCACTTTCATACATTTTCTAGGGAAAAAAGACGGAACAGCGGATAAATAAGCTTCATTGTCCTAAGCTAATAAAGACATAGCCGCCGACCTTCATCTTAAAAAATAGCCGCTTACACATTGTGCAACGGCCCTGACAACGTTTTCTGCGTAAAAGTTATTATATCACAGTGAGCTCATTGTCTCAAACATCCGTTGTTTAATGGTTTCTTGTTGCCACTAAGTCGGTTAATTCAAGAAGAAGATGGATCTCCAAGCCCGTCTTGATCAGCTTATCTTTTGCTTGATGAATTTGCTGTTGTAAGGCCGCTTTCGCCCCTTCCAATGAAAGCAGCTGTGGATAAGTGCTTTTATGATTGGCCGTATCGCTGCCGACCGGCTTCCCTAATATTTGTTGATTCCCTGTTAAATCCAGGATGTCGTCCTGAATTTGAAAAGCCAGGCCAAGGTGGTGGGCAAATAAAGATAGGTTTTCCAATTGGGTTTTATGTGCGCCGGCCAAAATCGCCCCTGCAATAACACTAAACCTTAACAGTTTACCTGTTTTATGAATATGAATGTATTCAAGCTCCTCAAGGGTCAATGTCTTGTTCTCGCCTTCCATATCGGCAACCTGGCCGCCAACCATGCCTTCCGCACCTGCAGCTTGGGCCATTTCCACAATTAATGATAATTTTGTATCTGATGAGGCTGTTTCTGTTGGAATTTTGCCAATCACTTCAAAGCTGTAGGTTAACAATGCATCACCCGCTAAAGTAGCAATAGCGTCACCGAACACTTTATGATTTGTCGGCTTTCCTCTGCGGAAATCATCATTATCCATGCTCGGCAGATCATCATGAATGAGTGAATACGTATGGATCATCTCAATCGCCGCAGCTACCTGCAGTCCGTTTCGAGGATCAATTCCAAATGCGTTAAGAGTCGCAAATAATAACAAAGGGCGAATTCTTTTTCCGCCGGCTTCAAGCGAATAAATCATTGATTCTTTTATGATAGCCGGAGCATTCAGTTCTTCAATTACATTCCGCAGCTCAACATCAAGCAATTGTTTATATTTTTTCGCAAATGAGTCTAAAGCTTGAGTTTCCAATGCTACTCCTCCTCGTTAATTGAAAAACTTTCCGTCTGTCCATCCTCTGTAATAATTTGGGTTAACTGTTCTTCCACACTTTTCAATTTATCATGGCAAAGCTTGGATAGTTCCATGCCCTGTTTATAATAAATGATTGCTTCTTCCAAAGGAACATCGCCCTCTTCAAGCTTTTCGACGATTTCCTCCAACTTCGTCATCGCCTCTTCAAATGTTAAATTATTCTCAGTCGTCATGTACTCTGCTCTCCTTTATTTCTTCCACTTTACAAAAAACATTGCCGTCAGTAAATTGAATTTGTACGGTATCTTCTAGCTTTATTTGCGTTACACTTTTTACAAGCCGTTTTTCTTTATTGTAAGTCAAGCTATAGCCCCGCTCCATAATTTTTAATGGACTTAGAGCTTGTAAAGTTGCAATCATTCGTTCAAATTCTGTTTGTTTTTTGGTGAAAATTTGTGTCATCGATCGTTTTAACTCTTTTTGCATCCGGTCTGAACGAAGAACCGCTTCCTGTAGCGCTTCGTTCGGATGGCTGCGCTGCAAGCGTTTGAACAGAACGTCATGCTGATTCTGCTTCAATAAAGCTAACCGTGAAGTTCCGCGGACTAACCTTTCAGTTACTTTATCAACCTGTTCGAGCTTTTGCTGATATAGCCTGTGCGGATAGCGGAAGGCATAGGATTTCTGTACCCGCTGCAAGCGTTCTTTTTCAAAACGAAATTTCTCCTGCATGATTCGGATCAGCCTGGTTTGGCGCTGCAAAATCCGATCCATTAACTCCTCAATATGCGGAACTGCCAGTTCGGCAGCACCTGTCGGCGTAGGAGCTCTTAAATCGGCAACAAAATCCGCAATCGTAACATCCGTTTCATGCCCTACTGCTGAAATAACAGGGATCGTTGACGTATATATGGCGCGGGCAACAATCTCTTCGTTAAATGCCCACAATTCCTCTATCGAACCGCCGCCGCGCCCAACTATTAAAATATCGATATCCGTACGATTATTGGCTTTTTCAATTGCCTTGGCAATGGAAGGTGCAGCTTGGTCTCCTTGAACTAGAACCGGAAATACGAGGATATTGCCGATCGGATAGCGCCGTTTAATAGTGGTAATGACATCCCTTATTGCTGCACCAGTTGGCGACGTAATCACGCCGATTGTTTTTGGAAAGGGCGGGAGCGGCTTTTTTTTATCCGGGGCAAACAAGCCTTCCATTTCTAATCTCTGTTTTAATTGTTCGAATGCTAAAAACAATTCACCTATCCCGTCAGGCTGCATTTGTTTAACATAGATCTGATACTGACCGCTTGGTTCGTAAACTGTGATTTCGCCTCTAACGATCACTTTCATCCCGTTTTCTGGGGAAAACTTCATTGCTCGGGAATGGCTGGCAAACATGACGGCAAGAATACGGGCTTTTTCATCCTTTAAGGTAAAATACATATGACCGCTGGAATGCTGCTTAAAGTTTGATATCTCGCCGCGGACATGGATGTCACTTAAGTGTGGGTCGGCATCAAATTTTCGTTTTATGTATTTAGTTAAGGCACTGACAGTTAAAAATCGCTGCTCCTTCATAAAAACCCCTTCCTAGTGACCGATTAAAAAAATCTGTCCTTACCAATTGAATTGAAACATGAATGATAAGGACATGTTAAGATGTTAACGGTTGATGCTTTCAGCCGCCGCTTTTACTGTATTGTACATCAGCATTGTAATCGTCATCGGACCAACCCCATTGGGTACCGGCGTTATGTATCCAGCTTTCTTGCTTACTTCCTCAAAGTCGACATCACCACAAAGTTTGCCGGCCTCATTACGATTCATACCAACGTCGATCACCACGGCCCCCTCTTTTATGTGGTCTGCTTTAATAAAATTGGCAATGCCCACTGCAACCACCAAGATATCAGCTGTCTTTGTATATTGCTTTAAGTTTTCCGTTTTGGAATGGCAATAAGTGACCGTCGCATGTCGATTCAATAATAACTGGCCAACGGGTTTACCAACGATATTGCTTCTCCCAACTACTACGGCATGTTTTCCGGCAACAGATATTCCTGTATCCTCAAGCATCACGATGATGCCAAACGGTGTGCATGGAAGAAAACCATTCTCTCCAGTCATCATTTTTCCAATATTTACTGGATGAAAACCATCAACATCTTTTGTTGGAGAAATAGTATCAATTACCTTTTTCTCATCGATATGTTTTGGCAGCGGTAGTTGGACTAAAATACCATGGATGACAGGATCGTGATTTAATTCGTCTATTTTCTTCAGCAGTTCCGCTTCGGAAACCTCCTCAGGCAATTCAATGAGTAATGAATACATTCCTAGCTCGTGACAAGCTTTTTGCTTATTCCTGACGTAAGTCTTGGAAGCATGGTTATCACCGACAAGAATAACGGCTAAACCCGGGGTTATCCCCTGAGCTTTGAGCTTTTCGACCTCCTTGGCAAGCTCCAGTCTTTTTTTTGCAGCAATTTCCTTACCACTGATAATTTCTGCGGTCATTTTACATTCATCCTCCCCTTAAGACCAATCGCTAAAGCTTTTCCTTTATCTTTGAAAGAACAGCATTAACAAACTTGCTCGACTGGTCATCCCCATATATTTTTGCAATTTCAATGGCTTCATTTAAAATTACATTTTTTGGTATCTCATTCTGTAAAAAATTTAATTCATAAACTGCTAATCTTAACAAGTTGCGGTCAACAATTGCCAACCGCTCAAGCGACCACTTTTCAAGGTTTTCGCTGATTACACGGTCAATTTCCGACTGATGCTCTACTACACCGAAAACAAGCTTTGATAAAAAATCGTTACCTGCCTTCCCGTCAAGAACATGTTCAATGGCGGAAGATGGGTCATTATGACTTATGTCAATTTGAAAAAGAGCCTGTAATGCCTTTTCTCTCGCTGTTCTTCTATTCATTATTCTGTTTTCTCCTTTAAAGATAGACCTGATTTTTTTATTTTCCTTTCATCCTATAGTATTTATCAAAACGATAATAGCATAACTATTTTTCCACTGCACGACAAAAACGGCTTTTCTTTAAAAATAAAAACCAAAGGATAGGCTCCTTTGGCTAGCATGTTAGACTTCTTCCTCAACAACCGGTTCTTGTTTCTGTGTTTCAAATTGAACTCCAACAATATGAATGTTAACTTCTTCTGGATCAAGAGCAGTCATATTAAGCAGTGCCTGACGGATATTTTCCTGGATCTTCCCGGCAACAGCAGGAATGGAGATACCGAATTTCATTAGGCAATACACATCAATGATGATTCCCGATTCTGTCAGTTCAACCTTGACACCTTTGCCGTGGTTTTTTTTCCCTAGCCGTTCCACAACCCCAGCGGCAAAATTGCCACGCATTCCGGTCACACCTTCCACCTCGGAAGCAGCAATGCCGGCAATGACTTCAATGACTTCAGGAGCAATTTCTATTTTCCCATGGCTGTTATTTCCTTGATCCATTTCTAAAATGCTGAATTCACTCATTTAAAACACCTCGAGTTTTTTTATTCTGATTTCATTATATCGTGTAATTCAAGGAATTTGGTATTGAAATTCCCTTCGACAAAAGCTTCATGATCAAGCAGTCTTAAATGGAACGGAATGGTTGTATGGATTCCCTCAATGACAAATTCACCCAGTGCCCGCTTCATTCTCGCAATCGCCTCATCACGGCTGGCGCCATAAGCAATCACCTTGGCAATCATTGAATCGTAATAAGGTGGAATTGTATACCCCGGATAAGCAGCAGAATCCACACGGACACCGAGCCCTCCAGGAGGTAGATACATTTTGATTTTACCGGCAGAAGGAAGAAAATTCTTTTCCGGGTTTTCGGCATTAATCCGACATTCGATAGCCCAGCCATTAAAGGTGACATCAGCTTGTGTTAACGATAATTTTTCACCGTTGGCTACGCGAATCTGTTCCTTGATAAGATCAATCCCTGTCACCATTTCTGTTACTGGATGCTCTACCTGAATCCTTGTATTCATTTCCATAAAATAAAATTTCCGATTACGGTAGTCATAAATAAATTCTACCGTTCCGGCCCCAGAATAATCAACCGCTTTTGCCGCTTTGACTGCTGCATTTCCCATCTCTTCACGAATTTCTCCATCAAGAGCAGGCGAAGGAGTTTCCTCGAGCAGCTTCTGCAGTCTTCGCTGAATGGAACAATCCCTTTCCCCTAAATGGATGGCATGACCATAATTATCGGCAAGTACTTGAATTTCAACATGGCGAAAATCCTCAATATATTTTTCAATATACACGCCAGGATTGCCAAACGCTGTTAACGCTTCCTGCTGGGTTATGTTGATCCCTTTAATTAATTCTTGCTCATTTCTGGCAACGCGGATCCCTTTACCGCCACCGCCGGCGGTAGCCTTTATAATCACTGGATAATCAATTTTCTCAGCAAGTTCAAGTGCTTCATCAATCGTTTGAATAATTCCTTGAGAACCGGGTACAATTGGCACGCCGGCTTCACGCATCGTTTCCCTGGCAATATCTTTTGTCCCCATCTTCGTTATCGCTTCTGGACTCGGGCCTACGAAAGTAATATTACATTCCCGGCAAAGCTCGGCAAAATCAGCATTTTCGGCCAAGAAACCATATCCCGGGTGAATCGCGTCACAAGCTGTCGCGATTGCTACACTAATAATATTTGTCACGTTTAAATAACTATCCTTTGACGATGTCGGCCCGATACAGTAGGCTTCATCCGCAAGCTGGACATGCAGTGCGTCGCGATCTGCCTCAGAATACACAGCTACGGACTCAATCCCCATCTCGCGGCAGGCACGAATAATCCTAACGGCTATTTCTCCCCTGTTTGCAATTAACAGTTTTTTTATCATTCCGTTTACCGCTCCTTATTCAGGCTTAACTAAAAATAAAGGCTGCCCATATTCCACTAATTGTCCATTTTTCACAAGCACTTCGACAATTTCACCATTTACTTCTGCTTCAATCTCATTAAATAGTTTCATTGCTTCCACGATACAAACAATGGAATCCTTCGAAACCTTTGAGCCTGCCGTGACATATGGATCCGCATCCGGGCTTGGTGAGGCATAAAATGTCCCGACCATTGGCGAAGTAATCTTATGTAGATTTTCTGTGTTTTCTTCCACAACTGGTTCTGCCTTGGGAGCTTCTTGCTTCACTTCTTGAACTGCTGCAGCAGGTACCACAACAGATTCAACAGGAACTGTTTGTGGCTCAACGGGGACAGTTTGTCCTGTCGGCTGGGCGGCAGCGATCGTCACGCTGCCTGTTTTTTTCATTTTGATTTTTGAACCTTCGTTTTCATACACAAATTCATCAATACTGGACTGATCGATTAACTTAATCAACTCACGAATTTCTTGAACTTTTAACACTAGGTTACACCCCTTGTCCGACTTTTTATTATGACTAACTATTAATACTATACGATAATACCCTGTAAAAGTTCAATAATGATAGACGAAAAAAAGAAAGCCCCTGGCTTTCCTTTAAAAACGTTATTTAGATGGCTGGTACGTTACGGCAACAAAATTGGCATGATCGATTTCTTTTTTTACTTCAAGAATAATTTTATTCGCCTCTTGAGCTGATGGTTTTTTCTTGGCTTTTACCGTTACTTTTACATTCTCACCGTCAGCACGAACGAGAGCGTCCTCATAACCCATTGTTTTAATCATCGTTTCGAGGATTTCTTCTTTATGGGCTGTTTCTCGTAACTCATCCATTTGATCCTTAATTTTACTTCTTTCATCTGCCGGCAGATTCGTTGCAGCCATCTCCATCGTTAATTCTTCTTCCTTTTGACTGCGCTCATCTTGAAGGTCCATTCGTAATTCATCAAATTCGGCATCACTGGCAATCGTGGAATTGACCTTCTTCTCTTCAGTTGCTTTGGATTTTTGTGTTGCCTGGTTCTTCTCCACTTTGTCCTTTGCTTTTTCCTCAACTGCCGCTAGATCGCTTTTCTGTTGTTCTGGGGATGTAAGGTAATACACCGACAATACCACCACAAGACTCAGCATTGTTAACAACCATACTGTTTGTTTTTTCAATAACATGATAACACACCCCTTTTATTTTTTAGGCATAACTGAAACTCGATGACTGGGAACTCCCAAGACCCTTATCACAGCTTCTTTTATCCATTTTTTCACTTCAATATTATCAGCGCCCTTTGCTACTACGAGCACGCCGCGAACATTGGGTTTCTTTGTTTCAATCACAATCGGCACTTCTTTATCACCCTTACGAATAATCACAAGCTGTTCATCCGTGGAAACCTCCTGAACCTTTCGCTGCCCGCCTTCACGATCTCCTTCTTCCGTTGTTTGTGATTTAGTATTCTTATTTTTTTCCAAAACTTTACGATCGGTTGAATCGAGGTTGACAATAACGGTAACATCATCCACACCGAGCATTTCCTCCAGCGCTTTTTTAAGCTGTGTCTCATACTTTTCTTCATATTCAGCAATGGTCTTGTTTCCGGAGGACTTTTTTTGACCAAATACGGCGACATCCTTTGAATTTGTCTTTTCATTGGCTGCTGCCGGAATGGCAGTTGAATTTGAATCTGTCTTAAAAACACTATTTCCGACAATCATAAAGGCTGCACCGATTAACAGAACAAGCAGCATATATTGGTACTTTCCCGTTTTTTTTTCAGAAGTTTTGTCCAAGTTGAGCAGTTTTTTCAACCATGACAATGGACCTTTATTATTATCCATTTTTATTATTGCCCCCCCCTTCAATCTGAACTTCAACCGTGTCTTCCGTTACATTCCATTTCTCTGATAGAAATGCAGCAATTTGTTTTGCTTCTTCTGTTGCTTTTTTAGATGGAAGAGGTGTTTCTGTGTCAATGACGATCGGTTTAACCGCTTCGACTGTCTTCACGCCTGTGTCTGGCCGCGATAGAAGAACCATTACCTTTTGGAGGTTTTTAAGCGTTGCTTGGTCACTTTTCGTATTCACTTCTACATCAATATCTGCTATCTCCAATCCGTATTGTTTCATCAACTCCTCCTTCACGTCCTTTTTCAGCCTGCCAGCCAATTCTTCTAAAATATATGCATGCTGGGAGGCTTGTATTTCTTTTTTCTTTAAATCTATTAAATTTTTCATATTTTTATCTTCCGATGGCTGTTGAAAATTTATCGATGTTAATGCGGCTTCAAAATCTTTGGAGATGATTTTCAGGATTGGGGTTAGAATAATCGCAATTAATAACAGCCCCATGACCATTTTTGTATATTTCTGCATACTTGAGTTTGGCAGCAGCATATCAATGACCGTGGCTAAAAGAATAAAAAGAATAATATTTGTGACCCACTCAGTGATAAATTCCATTTTTTGCCCCCCTATCTCATCATCATTGTCAGGTTGCCAGCCGCTACAATGACCGTAATACTTAAAAAGAACATAAATGAGACAATCCCAAGGGCAGCGAATACATAAATGACACTTTTGCTGATAATATCAAGACAGGTAATAATCGGCCCGCCCCCAAGCGGCTGAAGGATCGCTGCCGCAAATTTATAGATAAAGGAAATCAGCAATATTTTTATTGCCGGAAATGCCACGATGATCATCAGAATCGCCACCCCAGCAATCCCAACTGTATTCTTTAACAGAACCGAGGCGCCAATCACGGTATCGGTAGCATCGGTAAACATCCTGCCAATGACTGGGATAAAGTTGCCGGTGATAAATTTTGCCGTCCTAATAGCGACTCCATCTGTAACCGCGGCTGATGCCCCCTGAACGGAGATAACGCCGAGGAAAACTGTCAGGAAAAGCCCCATTAAGCCAATGCTCCAGTTTCGTAAAAGCGCAGCCAATTGTGTCACTTTATACTGATCTGACATCGTACTGACAATACTTAACAAGGTGGCTAAAAACAACAGCGGCAAAATAATATACTGCATAAACATTCCGCTCATATTCATTAAAAATAAAACCACCGGATGAAAAAAAGCGGCGGAGACGATTCCTCCTGAAGCAGCAATCAAGGCAAGCAAGAGTGGTACCAGTGCTAACACAAACGCAATCATTGTGCCAATTGCTTCATTTGTATAACTAACGGCAACATGGAAGCTGTTTAAAGCGATGATCACCAGAACCATGTAAATAATCGCATAGGCAATTTTACTAATATTGCTTTGTTCAAAAGCATTTTGCATCGACTGCAAAAACATACTAAAAATGGCTAACATAATTAATGAACCCAGCAATTTCCCATTTGCCACGAATTCATGGAAGGCAAACTTTAAAAATCCCTTGCCCCATTCTTTAAAAGAAAAGTGTTTATCACCTTTAATAAAATCATATAGACTTCCTTTCTGACTCTCCGGAAGAAAGCCGCCGTATTTATTGGATATATCCTCCCAGAATTGTTTTAACTCGGTTAAATCTAATGTCTCTAACTGTTTATCTACCAGTTCCTGCGGCGATGTTGATAAAGTTCGATTAGACTCTTCAGTCCCTTGGTTGGCTTGTACACTAGGAATAAAGCAAAAAAAGATGATAACAACAATCATTGGAATTGTCTGCAAACGCCGCTTCATATTTCACACCTCATTTACAACGATTATTAGCTCGGAATAAGTTTGATAATGGTCTCAATCAATACGGTAAGGATAGGGATGGCCATTGCGAGAATAATAACTTTTCCAGCTAATTCTATCTTTGAAGCGATCGCTCCTTGGCCCGCATCCTTGGTAATTTGGACAGCAAACTCAGCAATATAGGCAATTCCAATAATTTTTAGAATGGTTTCAACATAAATCAAATTTACTTTTGCATTGATGGCCAGCCTCTCCAGCATATGAATAATTTCAAAGATCTTGTCCACTAAAAAAAGAAAAATCACACAGCCGGCAAAGACGGTTAAGAGGAAAGCAAAATTAGGCTTTTGCTCCTTTATTATCAGCGCCAAGAAGGTGGCGATGAGGGCAACCCCGACAATCTTAATAATTTCAATCGCAAAGCCCTCCTTTCTATTGAAATAAAAATACGGATTTGATTTTTTGGAAAAGGTCATCGACAATGGAAGCAACCTGAAACAATATATAAATAAACCCGAATAACGTTACCCACTGGGCATATTCTTTCTTACCAACCTGATCGAGAACCGTGTGCAAAAAGGCAACAACAATTCCAACTCCGGCAATTTTAAAAATAATATCGACTTCTAAACCCATTGCTTTTCCCCCTAAAATAATAAAATAATCAGTAGCAGGCCAGACAAGAATCCAAGACTCTTTACCATTTTTTCGTATTTCATTTGTGCTTGTACGGCATTTGCTTCTTCCCTTTCGAGATGAGAAAGAGTCAGCATGATATGCTTTTGTTGGGAAAAGCGATCATGGCGTCCTAATGTTTCACCAAACTGTCTCATGATTTCAAATTCACTTTTTTTAAAAGCCGTTGCTTTCCAAACTTCATGTAAACTTGCTACCCAAGCTTCTTTCACGGTTGTTTCTGTATCCGTTAATTTCTTGGCGAAGCTGTCAAAAAAGGTTGAAAGCGGTTTTGACAACTGGGCCGCCAATCTCCTGGAGGCTTCATGCAATGGGGTGTGCCCATACATTATTTCTGCTTCCAGCGACTGCAGGGCAGACCTTAGTGCCCTTAGTTGCTGCGGTCTGTCGCTTAAGTGCCTTGAGGCTTCAAATCCGATAACGGTGGTTGCTGCCATAATAAATAGGGCACCGATTAACTTAACCATTTAGGTCACACTCACTTTTACTTGTATTTCTCTGCCATTCTCATCTAAAATATCGGTAATCGTACCTGGTCCTGAGTTTCTGCTCAAAACGACATACCGTTGAAAGATTTTTTGTTTCACAATGGCCTGTAATGTTGGTCGTTTGCTGATTTCTGCAAAATTTGACCCGTGGGTTGTCATCATCAAGTTAATACCGGCATGGACTGCTTCTTGAATCGCTTCTGCATCCTCTTTACGGCCTATTTCATCAACGATTAGGACTTCTGGACTCATCGATCGAATCATCATCATCATGCCCTCTGCCTTTGGGCAGGCATCCAATACATCCAGACGGTATCCAAAGGTTAATTGGGGAACACCATTGATACAACCGGCTATCTCGCTTCGCTCATCGACAATTCCAACCTTGTTAGCCGGTATACCGTTTGCTTCACTCCCGGTTGAAATGATTCTGGCAAGATCACGCAGTAAGGTTGTTTTTCCTGTTTGCGGTGGTCCGATGACCATTGTATTCAGCCATTTTCCTTGAAAAATAAAGGGAATAATCGATTCAGCGATACCGATTTTTTCGCGAGCGATACGAATGTTAAAGGAAGCAATATCCCGAATTGCTTTGACATTCCCGGCTTCTAGGATAACCTTCCCGGCTAGTCCAATTCGGTGTCCTCCCGAAACGGTTATATAACCGCGCTTTAGTTCTTCTTCCAACGCATAAATAGAGAAATGACTGATTTTATTCATTAAGTGAAAGGCATCTTCCGGCTGTATAATATATCGTAGAAACCGGGGCGTCCCTTTTACCGTCAGTTCAATCGGTCGACTGATCCGGATGCGAATCTCTTCCAATTCTTCTTTTATGTTAGGCGGGAGTTGATTAATTTGTTCGGCAATTTTTTTTGGTAAGAAGCTCAAGATCGTTTCCATTGTTTTTCCTCCTCATGCCTGTCTCATTAATTAAAATGTATGCCCGCTTGGATACAATATGACTTGCAAAGGGAGTTTCTTTATCAATGATAATAGGGGAAAATAAAAAACCTGAATTCTAAATATTATAGAATTCAGGCTTCTATTACAAACAGGCTTGTTTTAAACTATGCTCTTGAAACGTAGGTTCCTTCAGTGGTATTAATGATTAATTTGTCCCCTTCGTTTACAAAGAAAGGAACTTGCACAATCAGTCCTGTTTCAAGAGTGGCCGGCTTGGTACCGCCTGAAGCAGTATCCCCTTTAATACCAGGCTCTGTTTCAGTTACCACCAATTCCACGGTGTTAGGTAATTCAACCCCAAGCGTTTCACCTTGATACATCATAATATGAACTTCCATGTTTTCTTTTAAAAACTTCAGTTCATACTCAATGCTTGCTGCTGGAAGTTCAACTTGCTCATAGGATTCCATATCCATGAATACATGCTGGTCACCACTTGCATATAAGTATTGCATTTTACGGTTATCGATTTGAGCCTTTTCCACTTTTTCACCAGCGCGGAAGGTTTTTTCCTGAATCGCGCCATTGCGAAGGTTGCGCAGCTTAGAACGAACAAACGCCGCTCCTTTACCAGGTTTAACATGTTGGAAGTCCAGGACACGCCAAATGCCTCCGTCTACCTCAATGGTTAATCCTGTACGAAAATCGTTGACAGAAATCATACTAAAATTCCTCCTAAGACTTTACAGTATAAGTAAATTTTTTGTTGAATGTGTAAGGACTTCATTGTGGTCTTTTGTGATAAGAGTATCGTCTTCAATACGAACTCCACCAAGTCCTGGAACATAAATACCTGGTTCACATGTAACCACCATACCTGGTTCAAGAACGATATCCGATTTGGCTGAAACGGCCGGACCCTCGTGAACCTCAAGTCCGATCCCATGACCGGTTGAGTGTCCGTAGTTATCGCCAAACCCTTTTTCCGTAATATAGTCTCTAGTCAAGGCATCTGCTTCCTTGCCAGTCAAGCCAGGTTTAAAGCCATCCAGTCCACGCAGCTGTGCATCGAGAACGATTTGATAAATCTCCTTTAGTCTACTGTCAGGCTCACCAACAGCGACTGTTCTGGTAATATCAGATACGTACCCTTTATAATAGGCACCATAGTCGAGGGTAACCATATCTCCTTTTTCAATCACCTTGTCAGTTGCTACTCCATGTGGAAGCGCAGAACGGACTCCTGAAGCCACAATGGTATCAAATGAAGAAGAAGTTGCTCCAGCTTTTCTCATAAAGAATTCTAACTCATTCGACACTTCCATCTCTGTTTTTCCTGGACGGATGAAATCAACAATATGTTTAAAAGCAGCATCAGCGATATCGGCAGCTTCCTTTAATATCTTAATCTCTGCATCAGTCTTAATCAAGCGTAATTTTTCCACTAATCCTGAAATCGGTACAAGTTCAGCTTTCACTTCTTTTTCATATACTTTAAATAAAGAATAAGTTAAATAATCTTCTTCAAAGCCAAGTCTTTTTATTCCCAGTTTTTTCACCTGATGGGCGATTTCTTTTGGGATCGTATCAGAAAACCTAATGATTTCAAAACCCTCGCACTGCTTGGAAGCCTGACCAATGTAGCGGAAGTCGGTAATAAATTGTGCTTGGTCCAAACTAATTAATACTACACCGGCAGTTCCTGTAAAATTGGAAATGTAGCGGCGATTATATGGACTTGTAATTAATAACCCGTCAATTCCTTGTTCCCCAAAAGCTTTCCTTAGTTTTGCTAATTTTTCCATCATTTCCACTCTCCTTATCAATTCCAAAAACGGACAAAATTATTTTATCATACCTGGCCTATTCCGACTAATAACAAACTTATGTAGCTGCTTCTTTCTCCTGAACTTTTTTATTTTGATACTCGTAACTGATGGAATAGCCAATAAAAATCCCATAGAGGATATATAAACAAACGGTTGTAATAATTGTATTTCTGGACAAACTCAAAAGTGGTTTATTGGCGGGAAACAGCGGATTAAGTATTAAAAAAACGAGGAAAAATAAGATGGCTCCATATCCAAATCCAACCCATAAACCATTGAAACGTTTGAACAGTGCTGAGTAGATAAAAGCAACCCCTATCGATACGATTCCAATGACGATAATGGAAATGATGGTGCCGATCCATCCATATTTCCAATCTCCTAGTGTCCAAGGAATTAAAATGGAATTCGGACGGATTTCAGTAAAGCTTAGATAATAGGCCAAAAAGCCAATCGTTGACCATAATAGTCCGGCAAATAACCCAGTCCAAAAGACCATGACTGGAAAGGACATCGCTTTTGGGTAATTTGCTGCTTGCTGATCACTAGCCATTGTAACAACCTCCAGTATTTGTTCACTTTATTATGTCCTTCCAATCCCCGTCACTTGCATCAAAATGTTTTTTTCTGAATTTTTTTAACAGGAATAGTGTGTCAATCTAGAGGATTTTTTATTTTTCTAGTAGAATACAATTAAGTACATACAGATTTCTCAAACCTCTGATCATGTGCAACTTTGTATATAGGTTGGTGTCAAATATATGTCTAATTCGCAAAAACCCGTTTATGGCGGTCAAGCCGTAGTTGAAGGCGTCATGTTTGGCGGTAAATATCACTATGTGACAGCCATTAGAAGAAAAGACAATTCGATTGAATACTTTCATTTACCGCGAAAAGCAAACCCTGCTTTGGCCAAATTAAAAAAGATCCCCTTTCTTCGAGGGATTATCGCGATCATCGAGTCAAGTGCCAATGGTTCAAAGCATTTAAATTTCTCCTCGGAACGATATGATGTTGACCCTAAAGATGATGAAACGTTAACGGAAAAAGAAGTATCCAAATTAACGATGTATTTAGGGGTTGCCGTTATTGGGGTACTATCTTTTATCATCGGTAAATTCGCTTTTACTTTAGTGCCTGCCTTATTAGCCGAATTAACAAGGTCCGTTTTCCCATCAGATTTTATGCAAGTTATCATTGAAAGTACGATTAAGCTATTACTGCTGCTTTCCTATATTTATTTCGTTTCTTTAACACCACTGATTAAAAGGGTGTTTCAATATCATGGTGCTGAACATAAAGTCATAAATACTTTTGAGTCTGGTGCAGCGCTAACAATCGAAAATGTTCAGGCTCATTCTCGGCTTCACTACCGGTGTGGGAGCAGTTTCATCCTTTTTACCGTCATCGTCGGCCTGTTTGTTTACTTGCTTGTCCCAACATCACCGCTGTGGCTGCGAATTGTTGACCGGATCTTGCTAATACCCATTGTTTTAGGAATTTCCTTTGAAGTTCTCCAATTTACAAATAAGCTGAGAAATATTCCAATTCTAAAATACCTCGGGCTGCCTGGACTCTGGCTCCAGCTATTAACAACCAAGGAACCAACAAATGAACAGGTGGAAGTAGCGATTCTGTCTTTTCAGGAATTGCTCAAAAAAGAGACCGAAAGCGAATTTGGAATGAAAGGTGAAGAAATTGTCTAAATTTTTGTTTAAACTTGTTTAAAACATAAAAAAAATGCTTATGATGCTCATAGAGGGAGGTGGCTTTCTTGAAAAATCGGACATCCGTCCTTATTGTAGGAGGACTTATCGTTCTGGCCCTATTAGGTCTTGTGAGCTCGTTCACTGCTAATCCCGCTGGTTTTATTCAAAAAATAGCCATCATGGCGATAATCGTCTTGGTCATCTTTTTCCTTGTTCGGAAGTTTTCAAATTCGAGCCCTCAAAAAAAAGAGCAGCGCGCCTTTTTGAAGGCGGCAAAGCAGTCGAAAAAACGGTTGCAGCAAAGAAGCGGAGACACAGGTCAGAAAAATTCCTCATTTGGCCCTATTTCCACATTAAAGAAACCGAAGACCAAAAGGAAACCTCCGGCACATCTTACCGTTATTGATGGTAAGAAGGGCAAAAAGAAAAATCGAGCGTCATTATAAACGCTCGTTTTTTTTGTGTCAGTAACTCCACCTGTTCAAGAATTGCCTGGCGTGTTCCCGGCCTAAATGAACCAGTGCTTTTTTCTTTTCTTCTGTTAAATGAAACTCGGTTGTTAAGATTCCTTCTGTAGGGATGAAAATAATATTTTCTGCATGCCTTTTGGAAATGTATCGCGAATCATGCGCATCCTTCATCGTTTCAAATAAGGCACCAAACAGTTCAATTCCATTATTAATTTTATGCTTTCGATGCTCATACTCATTGGCACTCAATTTTATCCCTAGAACAGGCCTGCTTTTTCTTACATTGTCTTTATCAAAAAGCCACATAGGAAAATTGCTTAATACACCGCCATCAACAAGAATATTCATTCCCCCTGCTGTTCGCAAACGCACCGGCTCAAAAAAATAAGGAATGCTGCAGCTCATCCGAATGGCCCTGGCGATGGAGAAGGACTTCGGGGAAATTCCGTATTTCTCCAAATCCTCCGGCAGCACAACCATTTGTCCATTTGTAAGGTCAGAGGCAACCACACGGAGTACCTTCGGCGGCAAATCGGCAAAGGTTCTTAAGCCCTTTAGCTCCAATTTTTCTTTAATCCAGTTTTCAAGTTCATTCCCCTTATAAAGACCCAATCTCCAGTAAAGCAAGAGCCATTTAGCAAATTTAAAGGGAATCAGTGTTTTTCGTGCATCTAACAGCTTTTGCGGATCCAATTCACCAACCAGTTGATATATTTCTTTGCTCGTATAGCCAGCAGCAATCAATGCTCCTACAATTGATCCAGCACTCGTTCCAGCTACTCGAACAAATTCAAGACCCTGTTTCTCAATTTCTTCATAGGCCCCAATTAACGCAAATGCTTTAATACCTCCTCCGGAAAAAACTCCATCTATCTTCATGGCAGCACACCCCTAAAGATATATCATTGTTACACTTTAAGCGGCTTAATAAGAAAATAGTACAGCGGACGAGTAGAAAATTTTTATTATGGGTGGCTGTTATTGAAAAAGATGGCATATTATTTAAGCTGGGGTGGAGGGAAAAATAATAGAGCATCGGCTTTCCCGATGCCCTTTCCTATCATTATTATATACGCTTTGCGCCAATGTAACGTGGCTTCCAATAGCTATTACTTGTGTACGAAATGGAAACTCCTTTTGAAGACGCTGCTTGAATCATTTTTCCGTTACCGATATAAATGGCAACATGTGTAGGCCTGCTGGCTTTATTTGGTGCAAAGAACATCAAATCTCCAGCCTTTAACGAACTAACACGATACCCTTTTGTATAGAACATGTCTGCTGCAGTCCGTGGTAAAACTTTTCCTGCTTTTCCGTACGAATATTTAACAAGACCTGAGCAATCAAACCCTCTTGGTGATATTCCGCCCCAGCGGTATGGAACACCCAAATTTGCTTTCGCTACCGAAATGGCTTTAGTATGATAATAAGCGGCTTCAGCTTTACCTCCCATAGCAGTAAGCATTGGGCTAAGAATTAGGGTCATGGCGAAAATGGCTATGATTTTTTTCAACATCTTGTTTAATCCCCCTGGTGAGTTGTGTTACTGTTACTATACAAGAAACGCGTAACATCACCGTGACGGTCAGATTACATTTTTATTACAAAATTCGACTTTATTTTTTCATATTAGAATTACTTTCAAAAATTAGGAAAGCACCCGATTGTTTAGTGATGGATCTAATATTAGTTGGTTTAATGGAATGATAAGATATATTCTCATTCCTACCTCCATTTTTTAACTAACTTGACTTACTGTTTTAGTTATTTTTTTTATATATTCTCTCACTAGTGTTGCATAAAAAGTATCGGAATTTTCAGTTAAAATATTTCACCCTTTTAGGGCCAAAAAGATAAATACCCATTTAAAGGTGGCTCTGTCCATTTGGAAATTTATTTACAGTTAAACCTGAAGACCTGTGGGACGACAACAAATTTGCTTATTAAGGAACAGCTTTTCCTTCAATCTTTCGAAGCCAAATATGCGCCGGTTTCCATAGTGCAGCCCTTAAATATCGGCTAATTTGTAGGATTTTTCGACTACTTTTTAATTCAATTTGCGCTAGAACATGTAGGCAAAAAACAATGAGTGCAATGAACACTTGATTCTGAATCGCCCATTCGCTTTGACCGTAAAACTTTTTTATGCTGAGGTGCTGTTTGATCCATTTGAAAAATAATTCAATGGCCCAGCGTGATTTGTACATCTCTGAAATTTCATCAGCTTCCAAATCGAAACGGTTGGTGATTAAATGGAGCTCATTTCCTTTTGAATCCAGAACTTTTATCAGTCGAAAATAATTTTCAGCACGATTTTGTGTGGTTCCAATCAACACCATTTGGTCCGATAAAACAGAAGAATTTTCCGGTAGTTTAAAGTTGTAAACTTCCCGTATAACAGCGTTCTTACGTAACCTTGAAAGAAAAAAGTAACCATCATCGGTCATGCGGTCAAAACGTTCGTAATCTAAGTAACCACGGTCGAACACATACATGCATTCTTTGTCATCTACCATGATTTCAAGCTGGCCACGATCATGTTCTTTTGCCGTAGTCATAACGGCTTTTTCCGGGTAAGAAGTGCCTTTTTCCATAAATACAAGCCGCAAATGCAGTTTTACTCCAGCCTTTGTTTTGCGGAATTTTGCCCATTTATGATTCGTCAAATTGAGTGGCAAGGTACTTGAATCGATGATTTTTAATGGCATCACAAGTTTTGTGTAATGTGTTTTGACATGAATTTGGGACACCAAATCAAGAAAAAGCCTTTGGAATAGATCAGGATTCATCCCATTTAAACGGCGTGACAGCTGAGAAATACTAATAGAATCAAGGTCAATTTCCTTTTGAAGCTGATCATCGAAAAGGTAATCTCCAAGCGCATGAAGGCTTTCCACTTCTTGTAGCTGCGCAAAAAGAAGTAATTTTAGGAACGACTCCGTCGTTAATTTCTTTGTATAGTAATCTAATTTCATCGTTTTCACCTGTTCCTCAAATAATTGAAGATTTATTGGTGAAAACCATTGTCCAAATGAAGTTTTTCGTGTAATCTTGTCCATGAGCTAGTCCTTTTATATTGGATTTGGACGGATTACCACCTGACCTATCCATTATAAAGGACTTTTTCTTTGCAGAAAATAATAAAATTAAACATTTCGAGTATTCCTAATAGTGAAATTAAATTAATGCAACACTAGTGATATTCTCTTAAAACATTCAACTCATTATCATTTAGATTATCAGTTCTGTAAGAGCAATACAAATTTTGTATTTCTTTTAATGCTCTTAAAAAATCTAATGCTAAAACTTTAGGTGAGACAATAACAGAGTTTTTTTCTTTTTGAGGGTAAACCATAATATGCACATCTTCATCAATCATTTTGAAAGTAAGTTGCTTATTATAAGTATACCCATAATCTCTAAAACTCACTTGTTTCCCTTTTGTAAGCAAATTCAAAATTGCTTCACTCATATCTTGTAATAACATAAAATGATGCATGGTATAAAATTCACAAATATTTTGATTATCATAATCAAATTCAATCAATGCATCAAACTCACATATATTCGACCAATGGATCTCACCTCTTTTTATATCGTCAAGTGAATGATCTTCATCCAAAATAGTAATTCTTATCATATCATATATCCCTTTAGTAGTTTTGTAATAGAGTTTAATCATTTTAATGCTGTGTTCTTTTAGATGTTCTCATTCTTTTCGATATAAAAAAACACCCCTTTAGCATATCCAAAGAGGTGTTTCTTCGCAACTTTTTTATTAACACCGCAACTTTATTTCAAAGCTACATTCTCCACACATTTCACTATCTTATAAACCGCATTTTAGTTGTGCACCACAGTTCGTGCAGGTATTACAGCCGCCAATTTCCTCGACTTCTCCTTTGCGGCAGACAGGGCATGTATTGCCCACCTCAGAGCCAATTGTTACATCTGTTGAACGAAGGTCGGTAATCGTATCGACTAGTACGACATGCTGCATCTCCTTCTCGTCAAAGATTGATAATTGCTCATTGGTGTTTTCTTCTGCCTTCAGAGTTAATACCTGAGTATCACGCGATCCATCAACATAAACTGTACCGCCCTTGGCACCGCCGCGATATAAGCGTTGGTAAACTTTTTCAACCTGTTCCACACTGTATCCTTTTGGTGCGTTAACCGTCTTACTAATTGAACTGTCAATCCAGCGCTGGATGACACATTGAACATCAGCATGTGCTTCCGGAGACAGCTCCATTGCCGTTACAAACCATTTTGGCAGGTTTTCGGGATCCGCTTCCGGATGGCGGTCTAAGTATTCTTGTACGATATCGGCCTTTACTTCGATAAACTTTCCGAGACGACCGCTGCGGAAGTAAGAAAAGGAAAAATATGGTTCCAGTCCTGTGGAAACGCCAACCATTGTACCAGTACTTCCAGTTGGAGCAACGGTTAGCAAATGGGAATTTCTAATCCCATTTTCCAAAATCGCTTGACGAATATCTTCCGGCATCTTTTTCATATATCCTGTTTCGATAAATGCTTGGCGTAAGCGGTTTGTTTCATCTGGAGTTTCACCTGTTAAGAATGGGAAGCTTCCTTTCTCTTTTGCCAATTCAATCGAAGTACGGTATGCTGTCGTCGCAATGGTTTCAAATACTTGATCAACCAGTTTATTACCCTCAGGTGAGCCGTACTCCGTTTCGCAATAGATTAACAGGTCATGTAAGCCCATGACACCAAGACCAACACGGCGCTCACCTAGCGCTTGCTTTTTGTTTTCCTCTAAGAAGTAAGGTGTAGCGTTGATGACGTTATCCTGCATACGGACTCCAACGGCTACAGTCTTCTTTAATTTCTCGTAATTTACCGTTTTCTTTTCCTTGTCTGCCATTTCTGCCAGATTCACAGCAGCAAGGTTGCAGACTGAAAATGGTGCGAGTGGTTGTTCACCACACGGATTTGTTGCGACGACTTGTTGTCCGTATGCTTTGGCATTCGTCATGTCGTTGGCATTATCAATAAAGAAGATCCCTGGTTCTGCTGAGTAGGTAGCACAAATGTTAATTAAGTTCCACAGTTGCGTTGCCTTAATCTTCTTGTAAACACGGACTTTGTGTCCGAGTTTTTCCCATTCTCGGACATCGCCGATTTGGTGCCATTCTTCATTATAAATCTTCATTTCCGCGTCATCGTATTGTTCGACATATGGGAAACGAAGTTCATATTCACCATCATTTTCAACGGCTTCCATAAATTCTTTCGTCAGGCAAACCGAGATGTTTGCGCCTGTCAGGAATTCCGGGTTGTGGACAGAATAATTTCCTCCGTCCTTCAGTTTTTCTTCAGCTTCTTCGATAATTTCTTCAGAAAAGCCACCATTTCCAGGAAAGTCCTTGTAACGGACAATTCCTTCATACATCTCTCTTTCCTTCTCTGTCAACGGTGTAAATTTCAACTTATCCTTTGCCAGCTTTTTAATGGTATCATCATTCGTGTGTTCAATTAAAAACCGTAAAATTCTCGGATTTTGCATCTTCGAAATAATAAATTCAATAATATCCGGATGCCAGTCCGCCAGCATAATCATTTGCGCACCCCTGCGACTTCCACCCTGCTCAACCAAGTGCGTTAGTTTTGCGATGTCATCGAGCCAGGATACCGAGCCGGATGACTTGCCGTTTACGCCGCGGGCTAGTGTGTTTCTTGGCCGCAGTGTTGAGCCGTTTGTGCCGACACCGCCGCCGCGGCTCATAATTTCCATGACCTGTTTCCGGTGGTCGGAAATTCCTTCACGTGAATCGGCAACAAAAGGCATGACATAACAGTTAAAATAGGTTACTTCGGTGTCAGCCCCAGCACCATAAAGAACGCGTCCTGCCGGAATAAAGTTCAAACTGACAAGCTCTTGATAGAACTTCTCGGTCCATTCTTTCCGCTTCTCTTCGGTTTCCTCAACCGCAGCAAGGCCTGTAGCCACACGCCGGGCAATCTGTTCATAGAAGAGCTCGAGCGGTTTTTCAATCACGTCAAACGACCGCAAAATAACTCCTGTTTTGGCTTCTTCCGGATCATCCAACACTCCTCTGAATTCCTCTTCAATCAAAACTTTGGCTTTTTTCTTTTCCCAATCGATTTCCAAGATCGTTCCTAAACCTCGTGCCGGAAATTTTGGGTCCTCTTTTACCGTTAAAACAACAAAATCGCCATTCGAAAGGGTTATTTTTTCAGTATCTTTAAAGGTGTAACGATCCAACATGACTAATCTTGATACACCCTTGTGGGTTATTTTCATATCCGGGGTAATCGGATGTACCTGAGGAAATAAACGGATATCCTCATTCAACCTTTCAAAATCAATATTCAATTTTTGTCTAAACACAACAGACATGAGAACAACTCCTTCTAAAAATAAAATCTATTGTTTCCTGTTAGATTCTCGTCTGATTTTGCTAAATCTAGTTGCTTTGATATACATAACGTACCATATTAGCTCGGAAAAAATCAATATATTGTGTTAAATAAATTTAAATAGCCACTATATATTGTATGTCGAGCAAAAAACATTCATTTTGTCAAACTCAAAATTAAATAGATTTCAGAGAAAATAAAAGCTTTATCAAAGTTATTTACCAAAAACGACGAAATTTAACAAATTTCGCAGGTTGATTCTTTTTTTACATAAAAACATAAAAAAACGGCAAACGCCGTTCATCATACCATACCTATCTTCTAAAATTCCAGTCATCCGATTCATAGCGATTATGCGCCAGGCTATGAACATAATCTAATTCTTTTTCAGATAGTTGAAATGGTTCAAGATCAATATTTAGCCCTTCGGTAAAACCTTTGGAGAAGGCTTGCTTTGCTTCCTCCAATGAAATTTTTCTTGGACTGATTTCGTTGATCGGAACTGCCTTATCCTTAAACGATCGTTTCATTCGCTCCTTTATCCGCTTACTTGGATATTTGAATAAACTGAATAGCTTATCCTCATCTAAGTCCAGTAGGATGGAACCATGCTGAAGAATAACGCCCTTTTGCCTTGTTTGTGCACTACCGGCAACCTTCCTGCCTTCAACGACAAGCTCATACCAGCTCGGCGCATCAAAGCAAACCGCTGATCGTGGATTTTCCAGTGCATCCCGTTCTTCCATTGTTTTTGGAACGGCAAAATAGGCTTCTAAACCCAAATAATGAAAACCTTTTAAGATCCCTTCGGAAATGACCCGGTAGGCCTCTGTTACTGTCTTAGGCATATTGGGATGCTCCTCCGATACAACGACACTATATGTAAGCTCATGCTCATGGAGGACACCCCTACCGCCGGTTGGCCTTCTGACAAAACCAAGTCGATATCGTTTAACAGCATCCATGTCTATTTCCTTGTCAACCTTTTGAAAATAACCAATTGATAGGGTTGCCGGATTCCACCCGTAAAAGCGGATCACCGGCGGTATTTTTCCTTCACTGTGCCAGTTAAGTAAAGCTTCATCCAAGGCCATATTAAAAGCTGGTGAACAGCTTCCTGAATCAATAAAATACCAAATTTCTTTTCCCATCCAAAAACCCCGTTTACCCAAATTTTTTTCGTTTTTTAGTCTATCAAAAATAGAAGCTAAAGCAAAATATCTTGTATTTGGTATAATTTTACCCACATTATTTTTCATCATTGTTCTTTATCTTTAGGAGAATGACTTATATAATAAAAACTAGTGTAGTAATGCTTGAAAGGAGAAAAAAAATTGAGTTCATTCTATGTTTTATTAATTATTTTGGCCGCCCTCATTATTTACACCGTTTTCAATTATTTCTATCAAAAGAAAATCGTTAAGACGGTTACCGAAGAGGAGTTCCGAAAAGGGTATAGAAAGGCACAGCTCATCGATGTTCGTGAACCAAACGAGTTTGATGCCGGTCATATTTTAGGAGCACGCAACATTCCAATGTCACAGCTCAAAATGCGAATGAAGGAAATTCGTCCAGACCTCCCGGTTTATTTATATTGCCAAAGTGGGATGCGCAGTGCCCGAGCGGCGCAATTTTTATACAAAAAAGGCTATAAAGATCTAACCCAACTGCAAGGCGGATTTAAAAAGTGGACAGGCAAGGTTAAAGCAAAAAAATAAATTCTCATATAATTAGGCTCTGATACAGGGCTCTCTTATTTTTCGAAGAAAAAGGGATGATTCACTAGCGAATCACCCCTTTTTCTGTTTTATGCTTGGTAGCGCAAAATGGGCTTCCGGGCTGCAGTTGTTTCGTCTAGTCGGCCGACAACCGTTGTATGTGGTGCCTCTTGAACCATTTCTGGATTTTCCTCTGCCTCTTTGGCAATTTGAATCATCGCCTTAATAAAGGAATCAAGTGTTTCTTTCGATTCCGTTTCAGTCGGTTCAATCATGATACATTCTTCCACATTTAATGGGAAGTAAATGGTTGGCGGATGATAACCAAAGTCTAACAAACGTTTGGCAATATCCAGCGTCCGGACCCCCAATTTTTTCTGACGCCTGCCGCTTAACACAAACTCATGCTTACAATGTCTGTCAAATGGCAGATCGTAATAGTCAGCCAGCCTTCTCATCATATAGTTGGCATTTAACACCGCATATTCAGTGACAGCCTTCAATCCGTCAGGTCCCATTGAACGAATATACGTATAGGCACGAACGTTAATGCCGAAGTTCCCATAAAAAGGCTTCACCCGGCCGATGGATTGCGGACGGTCATAATCAAGCACGTACTGTTCCCCCTGTTTTGTTACAAGCGGTTTAGGGAGAAATGGAATCAAGTCAGCCTTAACGCCTACAGGGCCTGAACCAGGACCTCCACCGCCATGTGGACCGGTAAAGGTTTTATGAAGATTTAAGTGAACGACATCAAAGCCCATGTCCCCTGGTCTTGCTTTTGAAAGAACAGCGTTCAAGTTCGCCCCGTCATAATACACCTTTCCTCCAGCGGCGTGGACAATCTCGGCAATTTCAACAATATGCTCTTCAAACAATCCAAGCGTATTGGGATTGGTCAGCATTAATGCGGCGGTATCTTCACCCACGACCCTGCGCAAATCCTCCAAGTCCACAAGGCCCTTGTCGTTAGATTTAACGGTAATCGTTTCAAATCCGGCTACCGTGGCGGAAGCAGGGTTGGTTCCGTGTGCCGAGTCAGGGATAATCACTTTTGTACGCTTCCCATCCCCATTTGCTTCATGGTAAGCCCGAATTAACATTAAACCCGTCCATTCTCCATGAGCACCGGCAGCCGGTTGCAATGTTACCTCGTCCATACCGGTAATTTCTTTCAAGTGCTGCTGCAGATCATACATCAGTTCAAGTGCCCCTTGGACAGAGCTCTCATCCTGAAGCGGATGAATATGGGCAAACCCGTTCAAGCGGGCAACATTTTCATTGATTTTTGGATTGTATTTCATGGTACAGGAGCCTAATGGATAAAAGCCTGAATCCAAGCCGTGATTTCTTTTTGATAGAGCGGTATAGTGACGCATGATATCAAGTTCAGATACCTCTGGAAGATTAGGCTCTTCTTCACGCAGATAACCTTCAGGAAGAAGACCATTTAGCTCTGTTTCCGGAACATCCATTTCCGGAAGACTGTATCCAATTCGACCCGGTGTGCTAAGTTCAAAAATCAGCTTCTGATCTTGATTATGCATGCATATCCCCCAATTCTCTTACTAAAGTATCAATCTCTTCCTTCGTTCTTTGCTCTGTCACAGCAATTAACATGTGATGAACCAAATCCGGATAATCACGGCCTAAATCATAACCGCCAATGATCCCTTCGTGCAGCAGTTTTTGATTGATTTCTTTAACTGGACGATTTAACTTAATCACAAATTCATTAAAGCTATGGCCATCATATACTACTTCAAAGCCGGCTTGTTTAAAAGCATTTTTGGCGTAGTGGGCCTTTTGCAGGTTGGCAGCGGCGATTTCGCGAATCCCCTTTTTACCAAGTGCAGTCATGGCAACAGCAGCAGCCAGGGCATTTAACGCTTGGTTGGAACAGATATTAGATGTTGCCTTATCACGACGGATATGCTGCTCCCGCGCCTGAAGCGTCAATACAAAGCCGCGACGCCCTGCTTCATCCGTTGTCTGGCCGACAAGGCGTCCTGGAACCTTGCGCATTAACTTGCTGGTGACAGCAAAATATCCGCAATGCGGACCGCCAAAAGCGGTTGGAATTCCGAGAGGCTGAGCATCGCCAACAACGATATCAGCACCAAACTTGCCAGGAGGTGTTAACACGCCTAATGATAATGGATTGGAAGAAACAACAAACAGCGCTTTATGTTCGTGGATCACTTCCTCCAGTTCTTTTAACGGCTCAATTCTTCCGAAAAAGTTGGGATATTGAAGGATTACTGCAGCAACATCCCTTTTGACCAATTTCTTTAACGCCTCTACATCTGTTATCCCATTGTGAACAGGAACTTCAACCACATCAAGATATTGACCCTTTGCATATGTTTTTAAAACATCACGATATTCCGGATGAACAGCGCTGGAAACAACGATCGTTTTGCGCTTTGTATGGCCTGCGCTTAACATCGCCGCTTCGGCAAGGGCAGTGCCGCCATCATACATCGAGGAATTTGCCACTTCCATTCCGGTTAATTCACAGATCATCGTTTGGAATTCAAAAATAGCTTGAAGCTCCCCTTGCGATATTTCCGGTTGATATGGTGTATATGCCGTATAAAATTCAGACCTTGAGAGAACATGATCAACAATCACTGGAATATAATGGTCGTAAACCCCGGCTCCGAGGAATGAGACATTTTCTTTTAGATCGGCATTCCGATTGGCCAGCTTAAACAGTTCTTTCATTAAACCCGTCTCAGATTTAGCCGGCTTAATATTGTATTGCCCCTTGAATTTAACTTTTTCCGGAATATCGCTGAATAGGTCATCGATACTGGAAACACCAATGGTTTCAAGCATATCCTTTTGATCTTGTTCAGTCATCGGTAAATAACGATGTTTCATGCTTCTGCCCCCTTCTGTTATTTCTTTTCCCTTTTATAAAAAGGTGCTGAAATGATTTTGGCTTTTAATTTTTTTCCACGAATTTCCACTTCTATTTCAGTATCAAGCTGCGCATACTCCGAAGAGATCAGAGCAAGCCCAATATTTTTCTTTAAAGTTGGTGACTGGGTTCCGGTAGTAACCTCGCCAATCCGCTCCTCGTCTTTATAGACAGCGTAACCGTGACGCGGGATACCGCGATCAATCATTTCAATCCCGACAATTTTTCTTGACAGACCGTTTTCTTTTTGTTTCACCAAGGCGGCTTTGCCAATAAAATCGGTTTCTTTATTTAACTTCACGGCAAACCCAATGCCGGCCTCAAGCGGGGAAATTTCCGCTGATAGTTCTTGACCATAAAGTGGTAAGTTTGCTTCAAATCGTAACGTATCCCGGGCACCTAAGCCGCACGGGACAACCCCTTCCTCCTTACCCGCTGCCAGAATGGCGTGCCAAATTTCAACCACGTCATTGGCGTCGCAATAAACCTCAAAGCCGTCTTCTCCGGTGTAACCAGTTCTGGAAACAAGTGCCTTTTTCCCAGCGATGTCAACGTTTTGGCGAAACTTGAAAAAGCCGATGGTGTTTAATTCCGATGTCGTCAGCTTTTGAAGAACTTTCTCTGCCAGAGGTCCTTGAAGGGCTACCTGAGCAGTGGTTTCAGATAGGTTCTTGAGCGTCACATTACCTTCCAAATGCTTATTAAGCCACTCGTAATCCTTTTCCAGATTTGCAGCATTAACAACCAGAAGGTAGTGTTCATCTTCCAATTTGTAGACAAGCAGGTCGTCAACTGTTCCGCCGGTTTCATAACACATTGCTGTATATTGTGCAGCACCATTATTCACCTTGGAAATATCGTTTGTCATCATCTTCTGTAAATAAGCTAAGCTGTCAGAACCCTTGACCTCAATTTCCCCCATATGAGAAACATCAAATAAACCAGCTCTGGCGCGGACAGCTTCATGTTCTTCTTTTATGCTGGAAAATTGGACAGGAAGCTCCCAGCCGCCAAAGTCGATCGTTTTTCCTCCGTATTCCTTATAAACAGGAAACAGCGGAGTACGTTTTAATTCTGCCATCACGAAATCCCCCTTTTTTCCGATGATCGTATAATGAAATAACCTCTTATAAAAGAGATAATTACCCTATTCAATAGAACTTTAGCCAAAAAAAGACAGAGTTCCCCCTTTATTATAAATAAGGGAGTCTCTGTCCTTTTACCTGAAAGTTTAACCTAAATGGCTTTCCCCTTGGGTAGCTGCCTAAAGCAGCACTCTCCAGAGTTGCGTCAAACAAGAGTTCTTTTGCCTGAGAGATTCACAAGAATTGCTTGCTCCTTCGGCGCTACAAAAGTAGTCTCTCCCCTTGTTGTCATTCGCATATATAAAATTTTCCAATTGGGTCATACTATATGTACTAAAAAAAATTCCAGGTTATTTTCAAATATTTTAAACATTCTAATGCTAACATCATCCTACCATTAAGCAGCATATTGAGCAAACATTTTTTCGGAAAAGAGGCTGAAAACAATGAAGGTAGAAATTGAATTTGATTCCTCCTGGCAGGATGATTTTTTGGAAAAAATAGACGATGACGGTCCATGGGGAGATTGGAACCTTTTTAAACTTGCTATTGAAGCGGAAAAACACTTAATCATCCCGGAATTTGAAGGCTTACAGGCACCAAAGCACCTGCCTAATTTAACTCCTCTTCCCCATCAAGTCGAAACCGCCAAACAAGTCATTGAAAACATGAATGGCAAAGCAATCCTTGCGGATGAAGTCGGACTAGGAAAAACAATCGAAGCAGGGCTGATTTTAAAAGAATACATGATCCGCGGATTAGTCAAAAAAGTGTTAATTCTTGTCCCCGCTTCGCTTGTCACCCAATGGGGCCAAGAACTCAACAGCAAGTTTTTTATCCCGGCTGTTACACAGAAAAAAAGCTATGTTTGGGAGCAATGCGATGTGGTGGTTTCCTCGATTGATACAGCTAAACGAAGTCCTCATCGGGATATAATTTATCAACAGGATTATGACTTAATTATTATCGATGAAGCTCACAAACTGAAAAATAATAAGACAAAAAACTACGAATTTGTGCAAAATCTTAAAAAGAAATTTTGCTTACTGTTGACTGCTACCCCGATTCAAAATAGAGTAGAGGAAATTTTTAACCTTGTTTCGCTGCTAAAGCCGGGGCACTTAGGCAGTGAAACGGCCTTTTATGAAAAATATAAGCGGGATTCCCGTTCTTTAAATGATAATGAGCATTTAAAAGAATTAGTCAATAAAGTCATGATTCGCAACCGCCGTGCGGATACGGGAATTGAATGGACGAAGCGGCATGTTGAAACGATTGCGATTGAATTCAGTTCAAGCGAACGGGAATTATATGAAGCCATTTGCAGTTTAAAAAATGAAGGTGATTGGCTGCAAACGAGTGCTTTTTCGGTGATGACCCTGCAGCGGGAAGCTTGCAGCAGCAGAGAAGCCGTTTTTTATACATTAAAAAATATGCTCCAGAAAAGGGAAAACCCTTCAGTGGCCTTTCAACAGCAAATCGAGCTTTTAATCAAAAAAGTTGAAGCGGTACAAACAAACTCAAAAGCAGATAAAGCGTTGGAATTGATCCAAAATATTCATGATAAGGTGATCATTTTCACAGAATACCGCGCCACCCAATTGTACCTTCAATGGTACTTAAAACAACATGGTATCACCTCTGTTCCTTTTCGCGGCGGATTTAAGCGCGGTAAGAAGGATTGGATGCGCGAGCTTTTTCAAAAGCAGGCCCAGGTGTTGATTGCCACAGAAGCAGGTGGTGAGGGAATCAATTTGCAATTTTGCCATCATATTATCAACTTTGACTTACCTTGGAATCCAATGAGGCTGGAACAGCGGATTGGCCGAATCCACCGCCTTGGCCAGGAAAAAGATGTGAAAATCTATAATTTTGCGATAAAAGACACGGTTGAAGAACATATATTAAAACTGCTTTATGAAAAAATCGAGTTATTTGAGCGGGTGATTGGCGAACTAAATGAGATTTTAACAAAGCTTGGCATTGGGAATATTGAGGAACACTTGATTGATATATTTGGTGAGTCCAGTTCAGAAGGTGAAATGAGAATCAAGATGGAAAATCTATCTTCGATGATTGAATTTGCCGATAGTATGAAGCAGGGAGGATCACAACATGCAGCAGCAGGAAATACATAACTTTCTTTTACAATATTTTCAGGCTAACGATTGCCCCATTCTGGAAAACAAACCCGGCTACATAACGGTCCAGTTAACCGTCAAACTGGATAAAGAGCTGATGAATCGTCCGTTCTATTGGCATTATTTAGAAAAGACCGGTGGTATCCCCAACCCTATGAAGCTGACTTTGATAACCGATCATAATGCAGCGCCGGATCATCTTAAAGGGGAATCTATTCATTTTGGTTCACCACGGCTGCACCAGATATTTGCTTCTACTAAAAATTTAGCCAAATATATTCGTTTATATGAAAATCATCAGCAAGGAAAACAGCAAACACCGCTATTGCCCTGGTTATGCATGAATGTGAAAATTTCCTATCAATGTGATCGGAAACGCGATCAGTTCCGATCAATTGGTCTCCAGCTTATTCATGGTGCCCTAGTGGAAAATTTTCATGATCGTCTGTTGCAAATACCGTTAACACCTAAGATACCTGACTATTCCTTTACCATATCGCCATTAATAAAGCCAAAAAGCGGCATTGTCCGAATTGAAAAATACCTAAAATCACTGATTATGGAGGATGACCATACATGGGCAAAGGAAGCGAAACAGCGCTGGGAACAAGATTTGCGCCTTCTCGATCACTTCTATGAAGATATCGAAGGAGAAAATGAAAACTACGAAACAGAAAAACAAGCACTCCAAGAACAGTATGAACCCAAAATAAAAATCTCTTTCATCAATGGCGGCCTCTTTTACTTAACAGAAAAACTGATCTAAAGGCGGTGTCAGGCACCAATCAGACTTTGCAGGGGTGCCTGACACCCTAGTTTTTTGTCAACTACAAAAATTTCGGCAAAAATAATTTATTTTTTTAAAAATAAAGAAGGAAAAAGGAGAATAGTGTCGAATAAGAACAAGGACAAAATAATAAAGGTGGTGTTTCCGATTGTAAGTGAAATTGAAATGTTAGCTGACCGAATCATTTCGGATGCAGCAAGAAACCAGGCGACAGATATTCACATTATTCCTCGCAAGACCGATACACTAGTGCAAATCCGTTTAAACAACAAACTCATTCCCCGATTATCACTGCCAAAAGCTGAATGCAACAAACTCATTTCCCACTTTAAATTTACAGCCAATATGGATATCGGTGAACGCAGACGCCCGCAAAGCGGTGCGATTGTTTGCAATGTAAACGGACAACTAATCGGCCTGAGATTATCCACACTTCCTTCAAACAACAGCGAAAGCCTCGTGATCCGCCTGTTACCGCAGCAGGAACAAATCCCTTTTCACCAGCTCTCACTCTTTCCGGCAATGACGCGCAAATTATTAGCCCTGCTCAAGCATGCCCATGGGTTAATCATCTTCACCGGGCCAACCGGATCCGGTAAAACGACAACCTTGTACTCGTTATTAAACGAAACTGCACACCTCTTTCATCGTAATGTCATTACACTCGAAGACCCGGTTGAAAAAAACTATGATTCCGTTCTGCAAGTCCAAGTGAATGAAAAAGCTGGTGTTACCTATGCAGCCGGCTTAAAAGCAATTCTCCGTCATGACCCGGACATTATTATGGTGGGGGAAATCAGGGATGCGGAAACAGCAAAAATTGCCGTAAGAGCTGCGTTGACTGGCCATTTGGTACTCAGTACGATGCATACGCGAGATGCAAGAGGCGCGGTATTCCGCCTCCATGAATTTGGGATCAACTGGCTGGAGGTAGAGCAAACATTAATCGCGATTACGGCTCAAAGATTAGTGGAATTGACTTGTCCATATTGTGAAGGCGAGTGTTCACCACATTGTTATTCAAGCGGCAGATGGAAACGCGCAAGTGTATTTGAACTTTTATCGGGGAGAAATTTAACCGCAACGATGAGAGCAGCGAAGGGGGAACCAGTCAAAGTAAAATATAAGACGTTAAAAGAAGTGATCAAGAAAGGCATTGCGCTAGGTTACATTCAAGAATCTGAATATGAGCGGCTGGTGTATGATGATGAAGAAACGTAAATGGTCGGTAAATGAGCAGGCGAGTTTCTTAAAAAGAATCGGCGAGCTGCTTGCAAGAGGTTATCCAATCGCTGATGCAATTGAATCGATTTCTTTGCATTTACCGGCTTATCGCAAGCTGGAATTACAGGATTGTTTAAGAAAATTACGGAAGGGACTTCCATTTCATGAGGTCCTGCAAGCACTGGGTTTTCATCAAGACTTAATCGGATATATCTACTTTGCCGAACGGCATGGCAGCTTTGCCGAGGCACTTCAAGAGGGCAGCAGCCTCGCATTATTAAAAGATCGGGATTTAAAAAGATTATTAAAAATGCTGCAATATCCGATTTTACTCATAATTATTACCTGCTTTCTTTTTATCTTTGTGCAGAACACCTTACTTCCCAAGTTTACCGGTCTATTTTCATCTTTAGGCCTGGAAGTGAATTTCTTCACAAAAGTCATTTATGCTTTTGGCAAATATTTTCCGATCGGTATGGAATTGCTTCTTGCCCTCCTGTTGTTAACAGCAATCTACTATTATGGCAGCTTCCGAAAATTACCTATTTTAAAGCAGCGCGCACTGCTTTCCCGCCTCCCTATGATCGGCAGGATCCTCAAATTGCTGTTTACCCACTACTTTTCCATTCAATTAAGCTTTCTGTTATCCGCTGGAATATCCGTTTCCGAAGCACTGATCTTGTTTGAACAAAATAAAAAACAGCCTTTTTACAGTGCACTAGGCAAGGAAATAAAAAGAAAACTGGTTACCGGTGAAAAATTAGAATCAATTTTGGGATCATTCCACTTCTTAGAATCTGAATTTCCAATGATCGTGAAACACGGTCAAGAGAATGGAAAATTGGAACAGGAATTATTATTTTTCAGCAGGCACTGTATCAGCGTCATGGAGGAGCTGATCGAAAAATGGATAAGAGCCATCCAGCCAATCCTATATTTACTTATCGGCTTCCTGATTGTATCGATGTATTTAGCGATTCTTTTACCCATGTTTCATTTATTAGATGGGATTTAATGACTGGAGGTACTGAAAATGAAGACAAAATTATTCAGGAATGAAAAAGGTTTTACTTTAATCGAAATGATGATCGTCATGCTGATCATTTCCATCCTGTTAATCATCACAATTCCAAACGTCGCCAAACATAACTCCAACATCAATAAAAAAGGCTGTGAGGCCTACGTTAAAATGGTTGAGGCAGAAGTCCAGGCATATCAAATGGACAAACATAAAATTCCATCACTTCAAGATCTAAAATCAGATGGTTACTTAAAAGATACCCAAGGATGCCCGGACGGTCATGAAATAGTCATTGATGGAGAAGGCAACGTCACGGTAAAAAATCAAGCATCTGGTTCTTAAAATGGAAAAACAGAAAGGATTTACGCTAGTTGAGGCATTATTCGTCCTCTCCATCTTTATGATTATTTCTTTGGTAACCGTCTTTTCCTTAAAACCACAGCAGTCTGTGGTGGAAGATGAGGCGTTTTTAACGCAATTACAATCAGACCTCTATTTTGCCCAAAATTATGCAATCGCCCACCAGCATCAGGTCTTGATTATTTTTCTCCCTAGCCAATATAAATACACAATTTCTGAACGTACAGAACTGCCGCCTTTTTTAGTAAGAAGCTATTCAAAAAGTATCTATCTTACTGAAGGCTCCCTTCCATTAACAATCAAATTCCTGCCCAATGGCAATGTAAGTGATTTTGGTTCCATCCTGATTCATACTAAAAATAACAAATATAAGTTAACCTTTTTGATTGGCAGGGGACGTTTTTATGTTAAAGAACAATAAAGGATTTTTTTTGCTTGAACTGTTATTATCCTTGGCAGCCGTGTTCATGATTGGCATCTATTTGATTCCGCTTTTTATCGATCTAAGGGAGCAATCGATAAATCTGGAGATGGAGAAAAAGGCGCGGCAAATCATGTATGAAGAACTTCAGGCAAAACTCAATGACTCACAAGCCTACACAAGTGGATCGCTTAGTCAAAACGGCGTCAATTACCAAATTCATTGGAACGATAGTAACGAAAACGGCCCAAAGGAGGTTTGCGTAAGCGCTGATGGAAAAACACGTCACAGCAAAATTGAAGTTTGCGGCAAACTCGAATGAAAATGCCTTTACATTAGTCGAGGCGCTGTTTGCTTTATCTATTTTTTCGATTATTGTGTTTTTGCTGGCACCGATTTTTCAAATCATTCTTGATCATCGGGATAACCAAATCAGACTGCAGGAGATGGAATGGGAAGTTTTTTGCAGCCAGTTAAAAAAAGAAATTCGTTTATCAACCGAGGCAAAAGTCGAGTCTGGCCAATTGATCCTCACAAAAGGCAAGGATTCGATTATTTATGAAAAATACGAAACGAATTTACGCAGACGTGTAAATTTTACCGGTCATGAAGTTGTGCTGCAAAATGTATCACAGCACGCCTTCGAATTATTAAATAATGCTGTAAAAGTAACCGTTAAAAATAATTTAGGAAAGGAATATTCTGTTATTGCCTTTTCATTAGTCGATTGGAAGACGGACCCATGAAAAAAAATGAGAAAGGATTTACTTATCCCTTAACCTTATGTCTATTGATTGTTTTTTTACTATTTTTTTCAATGAATGTTGGGCGATTACTATTTGAACGAAAAGTAGCTCATGAAACCGAAACCATTTTACAGCAGGAATATTATTATCTATCCACGGTGAAGAAAATAGAAAAAACCATTGAGGCAACAGGGTCCATACCGAAAAACGGGAAAATATCCTATCAAGAAGGCGTTATGGATTACAAAACGGAATTACCCACAGGTGACAGTCAAAAGGTGAATTTCACTCTTCGCCTTCATTCCGGTATAACGGCTTATGGCAGCGGGGTTTTTGATCTGCAAACGATGAAATTAATAAAATGGACAGAGTTGCAATAGGTTGTTTTGAGATTAGAAAGCCTGGATATACTTTTAATGTATTCATAAAGGCAGGTGTTTCTAATGAAAACGAATGATTATATAAAATATATGACCCAAACTCTTGTTAAATATGCCGATCAACCGCGAGAAGAACGAAAAAGACAGCGGCTTGAACGAAAACAAATGAAAGGTTCATTTTGGTACCGCTGGTTCGGGATTCTTCCATATGTTCTTTATTCCGCAGTAAGGCGAAAACGAAACTTTAAATAAAGTGAAACTTCCATCAGTGGGGGCTTTCTTCATCCCCCACCTAGATTCCTTGTAGACTTGTACTATCGAGGTGGGGCTCTCACTGCCCGTTAAGGCGGGATAAAATGTATAGAATCCCAAGGGAACTGTGACCCTTGGGGTTATTTTGATTCATTTTTCTAATTTTAACACCCAATTGTTACAATCTAGCGACAGCAAATGTGAACATTTTCTAAACATATAGTGTTAATATTGTAAACCGCATTCCTTCTTTACTTCTCCTGTATTATAATGTGTATTATTAAAGGTGGCCTGAGGTGAGACAGATGGAACAAACATTAAAGATTACTAACGTTTTGTCAGATCCAACACGATACTACATTTATCAGTATATTACGAAACGTCATAAAGAAGTGACAGTTCAAGAAGTAGCGGATAATTTTAATATCCACCCGAATGTGGCGCGGTTGCATCTATCAAAACTTGAAGATGTCAATATGCTTGTATCAGAAACGAAGAAAACCGGAAAAGGCGGAAGACCCAGCAGATTATATCGTTTATCCGACGACGTGATCCAACTTCATTTCCCATTCCGTGATTACATGTTGTTATCAAAGGTAGCTATCCAAACAATGCTAACACTTGGAGAGGCTGGAAAGCAGGCGCTTTTTTTAACAGGGAAACGATTTGGCGCTGAATTAATTGAACAAGAAAAGGCAAAAAGATCACTGAGTGATGAATTAAACTTTGATGAAAAGTTAAGTTTATTACAAAATGCTGCTACCCTAGCTGGCTTCTACCCTGAATTTGAAGCCAACGGTGATAAAACAAAAATTTATTTTCAAATTTTTAATTGCCCATTTAAAGAAGTGGCAGAAGAGCACGAAACAGTTTGCAGCATGCACCAAGAATTCCTCAAGGGCATGTTTGAAGTCTTATTCGATTCTGTCCAATTGGTTGAAAAAGAAAATATCATTTCTGGATGCGAAACTTGCTCCTATCAAGCACTTGTAACAAACTAATACGAAACCATTATTTACATTCTGCCGACTTTTACTTTATAATATTGTATTGATGGTATCGTAGGGTAAAAGGAGGGGATACATATGGATCGCATGTTTAGAGTTTGTGGTTTCTGGACAGGCATTTTTACGGTCATGTTTTTTCTAGGTGGTATGGATAAAACAGCCATGCTTTTCTTAGCTCAAACTGGTTTCTTTGTCCTGCTAAGCTATCTAAAACTTTCTGAGCGTATGTATATGTATGTGTTTGGGGCCTATCTGACCATTTTCTTTGCGGGCTTCACATACTGGACTACGTTCATGATGCCATTGGGTGGACAGTAAGAAAAGCGGAAGCGCCTTGGTTATCGCCGTACAAACTGGAGGGGCTTCGACTGAGATAAAGGAAACACGATAAACGAAGTAAATCGATGTTGACTTATCGTAGGGAGGAGACCTGAAGTTTGCTAGGCGATAGGCGCTGGAGCTGGACAATTTTCTGACTCGAAAGTTGTATTTCTTTAGTGCTAAAAACGTTGGATAATACTTCCGACGTTTTTTATTTTATTCATCAAACAAACAAGCACTTATTTTCTTTAATCCTTTTTGCTGGATAACAATCTGAAAATAGGAACTGATTCCACCGGGCATAATTAGGCTGCGAATCGCCCTGTTTCGCCTGCTCACTTCTGAAAACGGGTTCGGGTCATAATGATCCTCTAATTCCTTTAAAATTCCGGCTTTTAACAAAAATTCATCCTGTCTCAGCTTTGTTACAAATTGCAGATTGAGGTCGTTACCTTTTTGAATCAAATGATCAATATGGATATGGCTGGTAATATCCATTTCACCGGGATGCAGAAGCACGTTATCAATCAGCTGATGCTGATAAAACCCTCTTAAGCTCCCTCTCGCTCTCCGCGGATCCATCCATTCCTCTCTTGTATAACCATAATCCGCCGTCACCACTATTCCTCTTATCAAAGCTGAGGCAATTTGTTGCAGCATATCGTTCATTGCTAGGGGAATCTCCAGCCGTTGCCGTTCTAGTAAATAAATTTGATTTTCCTGCAAAAAAGAAATAATCTCTTGATTTGTTAAAGGCACTTTATGTTCAATTAGCTGATCAGCTTTCATCCCAATCATGATTTCAAACAGCTGGGCATTTTCTTTTTCAATGACATGGACCGGTAATGCATCAAAAAGCTCATTAGAAAAAATCATCCCCTCCATTGAATTCAAATCAGCTAAACGTTCATATTGAGAAACGAATGGAAATGGTTCTAACAATTCTTTTTGCAGCATTCGATGATAGGGACTGGTCTCAATGATTATGTATTGTATGGGTGTTTTGATCGTGGCTGTCCACTCTTGCAAAAATGCATGTGCAAAGCGGCCATTACCGGCACCAATCTCGCAAAAATAATAGGGAATCTTCGTCTTTTTACACAGGGCAGCAAACCACTTAGCCATCAATCTTCCATAGACATCAGAAATATTACTGGTAGTAATAAAATCTCCTTGGCGGCCTATTTTTTGTTTTGCTTTCATATAATAGCCGTATTCCGGATGATAGAGGGCTGCGGACATGAAGTCAGCATAGGTTATTAAATGACCGGGTGAATCTAAAATTAACTTTTCTAAATAGGGAATCATACATACTCCTTTTTACATTAACACTATTGACATAGTGAAAACTTTATTATATTGTAAATGTAGTAGCTTAACAATATCCCCTCCCATTACATGAATAGAACATCCCCCAGAAAAGCCCTTCACATAAGAAGGGCTTTTCTATTGGCAGTTTGGTCCTATCAGATTGCAGGAGTCTTAGCGATCCTCTTTATAAAAAACCATTCAAGAACGGATTGCTATCCATTTCCGCGGCAATCGTAGTCACTCCCCCATGACCAGGTAATACATACGTTTCCTCCGGAAGTGTTAAAAGTTTATCATGAATACTCTTCAACAACATCGATTGATTTCCGCCCGGCAAATCGGTACGGCCGATACTGCCTTGAAACAAGGCATCCCCCGCGATGACGACTCCTTCATTCTCAAAATAATATGAGACACTTCCTGGTGAATGGCCTGGTGTATGAAAAACCGTCATCGTAAAGTCAGCAATTTTCATTTTCCCTTCATTTTGAATCAGCTGATCAGCAGGATTCACTTTAATAGGTTCGATCACAGAAAAAAACTGCGATCCATTTAAAGCTGGGTCCAAAAGCCATTTTTCCTCCTGTTTATGAACATAAACTGGAATATGGTACGTTTCGCGAATTTCTTCTACAGCACCGATATGATCAAAATGAGCATGGGTTAATAATATTGCTAACGGTTTTAAGCTTCTGGATTGAAGTAAACTGATCAGTTTCTTCGCTTCACCGCCCGGATCGAAGATTAAACACGAGCGATCAGGATTCTCGACGATATAGCAATTTGTTTGTAAGCTCCCTAAGGGAAGTTGTTGCCATTTCATGAACGGTACCTCCAAATTGGAATGACGATAATACTTATTTTAACACTATTCAGCAAAAGAAAAAAAGAAATCATCATGGCTAAATCAAAGCCGCTTATGAATCTTACTTTTTTATCCTCGACAAATGTCAGAAAAAAATATAAAATAGGAAAGGAATGTATATAATATTGTTACATAATTTTTTCTAACAATGGGCAATAGCCATAAAGGGGGATTATTCATGGGATTAGTTATTATTTTTGGGTTAGTTACGCTGCTTGCAGCAATTGGTGCATTCACTGCCCTAAAGAATAAAAATCTTTTAGGGGCATTTTGGGGAATTGCTTCATTTGCTGTTTTTGGCTGGTTTACCGTTATGACTGTTATTCATTCAGGATTTCCAACAGGAACTCATTAAATGAAAACTCGCCGACTGGCAAGTCCTGAAGGACGATTCATGAGGCGTTGTTGAATTTATGCGACATAGGAAAGAAAAGTGCAAGCGCCTTCGGAACAGGTATAGGTCTTGTTCCTGCAAAAAGACTGTCCAGCGACAGTCTTTTTTTAACTCCTTATTCCTTTAAGGCCTGATAAAGTTTTCTTTCATGAAGATCAATTATTTTTTCAAAACGATTGCCGTATAGAAGCGCTTCTCCGGAAGGAGCAAAAATTACCGGCTCATTTTCCAAGCCTCCCATGATGAGTTGTTTTTCCTCTTTGTTAAGATTATATTTCACAAGGTCAAAACCGCCAGTATAGGTGTCCGCCTCACCACTATTTTTTGGCTGGAGGGTAATGAAGCTCCCACTGGATTCGTTATAATCAAAATAAGGAACCAGCCAATCTGAAAACCTTGTCAATTGAGGAATTGAAAATGAAAATAATTGCTTAAACTCTCGATCATAGAAGGAATAAATCGCATTGGATCGTTGTTGATCGTTGACTGTTATTGTCAGCAGCAGATGAGGAAATGCTGAGAATTGGATCAGATCCTTAAACAAAGATGTCTCTTTTCCTGTCTTTAAGTCCTTCCTGATCAGCGGGGCAACTAATACAGGTTGTTCCTTATCCCAATTTACATAGGCCAGTTGGGTTTGAGACAACCACTTTATAAAAGGCTGTGACAGGGAAAGCTTAGTAGTCTCATTATTTTTTAGATCCATTAATAGTACTTTAAAGGTCCAATCCTCGGCAAATTCAGTAATCAGTACTTTCGACTCATCATAAGGATTCCATTCATATGCCAATTCATGAGAAACAAGCACTTTCTTAAGCAGCTCTGTTCCATTCATATCAATAATTGTGACCACTCCCTCGTATGTTGAAGGAGAAGAGTGAATTAACAGATACTTTTTAGCGGGGCTGATCTGCAAGGAAACGATAGGATGATCACTATGAAAAATCAATTCACTTTTTCCCGATAAAAGATCATAGCGATAGACATTTGATGATTGCTGAAGATTGGTTATGTAAAGAATTTGGGTATCTGTAAGCCAGCCAGCAATTTTATCAAATTCACCTTCTGGAATGGCAATCGGTAATTTCCATTCCCTTACATGTGAAGCAGGAATGTCTTTGGCTTTTTCAGTTGCCACCGAAACATTCACTTTTGGTTTTTCCGGTTCCTGTTGCATGCAGGCACTTAATAGCAGGGGTATTAAAACAAAAAGAATCGCCAAATCAGACAAGTTTTTATGTAATCGAAGCATTTTCCCCCTCCCCCTATTTTCTCTATCTATTAATACGAATAAAATGGCAAATATGTTTCAAATTTTTCTGAATTATTTCAGAGATAGGAAATAAGTCCTAAATTTAAGATCATCCAAATAAAAAGCCTGCAGGAGGCAGGCTTTTTAGCTTTCAATCTTTTCTTTTATCAACCAGGCGGCACCGATTACTCCGGCATCATTCCCTAATGTAGCAAGTGTCAGCTTTGTTGAGGCGCGTACTGCTGAAAAGGCAAAACGTTCAAATTGTTCTCTTACAGCTTTCAGCAAGATATTGCCTGCTTTTGAAACACCGCCGCCCAGAACGATTTTTTCTGGATTTAAGGTATTAGCGATGTTGGCCAATGCCAATCCCAAATAGAAAGCGACCTCATCCAAAACATGATTAGCTAATACATCCTGATTTCGGGCACAATCGAAGACATCTTTTGCCGAAATATAGCCATTGGCTGTATATTTTTCGGCAAGTTCCCCTGCCATTGCCGACTTTGCAAGTACCTCCTTCGCTAACCTGACAATTCCGGTTGCCGAAGCCACTGTTTCCAGACAGCCTGTCTTTCCACAGTTACACTGAGCCCCCCCAGAAGGAATAACGGTAATATGACCGATTTCACCCGCAGCACCATTCATTCCCTGGACTATCTTTCCGTTGGTGATGACACCACCGCCAACCCCAGTTCCTAAGGTGACACAAACAAGTTCCTTTGCCCCATTCCCGGCACCCTTCCACATCTCACCTAAAGCAGCACAGTTGGCATCATTTTCAATGATGGCCGGAAGCGCTGTCGCTGCTTCAAGATAATCCTTTAGCGGAAAATTATCATGCCAGCCCAAGTTTACTGCATTTAAGATGACACCTGTTTGATAATCCACAGGTCCCGGTGCTCCCATTCCAACACCAAGCAGCTGATCCTTCTTCTGACCCAGGTTTCCCAGCTTCTCATTGATCGAATTAGCAATATTTCTCGTTATATTTTTTCCTTTATCAGTATTGTCTGTGGGGATTTCCCATTTCTCAATCATTTCTCCGTCCAATGTTATGAAAGCAATCTTAGTGGTCGTGCCACCTAAATCAACACCAGCTATCCATTGTTTTGTCAACTTATTTCACCTGTCTTTTATCTTTTTCCATTTGGATTTCATGTCTTAACAGCAAAAGGGCGCTCTGGTATTCACAAGGTTCGATTAATTGTGATTGATACAATTCCTTTAATTCCACTTCCATTAATTCAAGGTCCGCAATTCGATCACCAATATAAATGATTGTCCCAAATTGTTTAAGATACTGCTGTATATCATAGATTGTTTTCATTGAAATGTGCCACCTGCCTTTCATTTCTTCTTTGTTGCCCTTAAAGCGGAGAAGCAAATGACCTTTTTGGCGGTCGCCCGTAAAAAGCTTGAAGATAATAACGTAATACTGAGCCCTCTTTCCATTCAAAGTATAACCTATGACAAAACGAATCCTCAAGGGCAATATGCTCTTTCATGTTTTAATTGAAAACTCAGCGACTAGCAAGTCCTTAAGGACATTCATGAGGCTAGTTGAATGTATGTGATATCGGCAAAAAACATTAATAGTTATGAAATTGTCCTTTTCTTGTCATTGGCCGCTTCATTTTCCCATATAACAATAGTAGGACAAACACATCTCTGTTCCGGGAAGGATGAAAGCAAAAATGAAAAGGGTTTACATTTTAGTCGGGATGATGATTCTTTTCTCGGCGTTTTATACAGTTAAAGAGCACCTAAAACAACCGAAAGCACTTGAAAGTATTACCTTCTTTCCAATCGCGACAAATGTTGCGTTTAAAACCGCCAGTACTTCACTTAACCTAACCGGGCAAAAAATTTTATGGAGGATTCACTCAACACTTGACCGCCAAGCTTATTTACGCCAAGATGCCGGCTTGTTGTATTCGAACGGCCGGCTCATTGGTACGTTAGCTGACTGGAAGCAGCATACGGACAGCCTATCGCAAACGAAAGCAATCTCCGCTTTAGAAAACGCTTTGTGGCAAGCAATCACTTTCCACCATGCTGAATTGCATGAAAAAGGCGAAGACATTTTCAGTGCACAACGGATGACACAGGATCAGCTATACGTAATCAAACAAACTTCAGACAGCTATATTGGCTTCCATACCCCCAAGACGGCTGCCCAAAGCCGTTGGAAAACCAACCTAGATGAACAAACGCGGCGAATGCTGCAATACAGTCTAAATAAAGGTGTCAGGCACTACCGCATTCACCTAGACGAATATGATGTTTATCCGTTGGATGTTTTTTCCAAAAGGGCCAGCAACCACTTCCCCGGTTTTAACAAAGAAGAAACAGCCATGTTCATTGGCCGTCTGTGGGAAGGGCTGTATAAAAATTATTTACTTGGAATCAAGAAACAGGATGGTACAATAATAGATCCCAAAGGCAGTACCCTCCCGCTCATTTTAATAGCAAAAGATAAAACCCATTTACTTGTGTTAACCGAAACAGCAAAAGGTGAACCTATTCTCCTGCGCCAGATGATTGAAGGTGTTGATTAATTTCCCGTACCAAGTTTTTGTAATCATTGCGATCTGGTTTCAGTTTTGCCGCCTTTTCGGCGTTCATCTTCGCTGCATTCATATCATTTTGTTCAAGATTGATTAGAGCCAAATTATAATAGGCTTCATGAAATTTTGGATTAAGGTTAATCGCTTTTTGTAAATGTATTTTTGCATCGGGAAGCAGTCCCTTTTTTATTTCTGCATAGGATAACAGAAAATACGTCTTATCCGTTGGCTGGTCAGCACTCTTTTCAAAATCTTTTAACGTACGATAGGCAGCATCATAATTTTTTTGCTTAAGATATTCTTGGGCCATCATCAAGGCTGAAGTTTCATCCTGTGATTTGACTGCCGGACTATATCCGTATGACAGGGCTCCCCACGTTATCGCGGCGGAAATAATAAGGAAAAGCATTTGCAGCAGCCATTTCTTTCTCTTTGGAAAATGAACAATACCTGCAGCCAGAAAACCGCCCGCTAACCCGCCCAAATGACCGGCATTGTCAATACTAGGCGCCGTAAAGCTAAAAATCAGGTTAATTCCCAGCACAACCAGCAGATTCATGCCCATTGTTCGGGAAAATAACTTGGGATAAATCATACCGAAATAAAGCAAGGCCCCAAAACAGCCATAAATCGCTCCGCTGGCACCGGCAGATAAATTTGTGCTAAATATAAAGCTGGCGATAAACCCCATTACCCCGGCAAAGATATAAATAAACAAGAAACGCAGTTTGCCAAAGATGCGTTCAACGGTGATTCCCAAATAATATAAGGCCATTGTATTAAACAGTAAATGCAAGAAGCCAATATGCAGAAAAATTGGCGTAAAAAAGCGCCACCACTCTCCATCATAAATGAGTTGGTTTACTTTTGCTCCAAATTTAATAAGTGTGGAAGTATTCGTACTCCCGCCGCTTATTTCCATCAACACAAATACGGCTACTTGAATGGCGATCAACACATATGTAAAAAAGGGCTTGCTGTTAAAAAGAATAGCTCTATCGGCTTTTTCTTTATTCATGGCTAAAGATAAAGTTTCTGCCTTTAGCGTCTGAACGTCATACTCGGTATACTCCGCAGCGATAGGAAATTGAGTTGGATGCTGCATTGCTTCTGATAGAAATTGAAACCCTTGATCGATCAAACCTTGTGCCAACAAAATGGTCCGTACCGTCGTCTTATTTCCTTGAGGATGCACATATGGGTGTTCAATCCGAAATTCATATTCATCAACGGGTGGATATTCACTAATATAAAGGTTTAAAATTGGCAATTCGCGCCGGTTCAGCTGCTGCCGAATTCGTTCACCATTGGCAGCGGTAAACTCAATATCCCGTTGTAAAACATTGCTCCAATCTAAATCCTGAAGTCTAAGCCGAATAATCGGAACTGCTTTATTTTCAAGTTTTTCAAGCCAGAGTTCCTGATGATTTTCAAACAATTGAATAATCCGATAACCATAGTCTGCAATAAAACTATGCGCCAGTTTCCAAAAAATATATTCCTCTCTACTCTTCATCTCTCTCCTGCTTTCTACAATATTTCCTTTCTTTCATTATAATCGAAAACAAGAAGAGAAATGAAACAAACATCCTTTATTAGAGCAATTAAAAATAAGACCATCTGAGGCATTTACCATTCAGATGGTCTTCCAAATACAGACTGCATTAATTTGTTTTTTACTCCCGGTAACCCCATCATGGATGCAACTGCAAGCCGGCGCAGCCAGGTAGATGCAAGCAGTAAGTTCATGATTCTGAATCGATAGCGGTAGATAAAATAGCCAATCGACCCAATCATTAATATCGATGATATCATACGTGACATCCCAATCCCTCCTGATCTTATTCTGTGAAAAGAACTTTATTTTTATCCACAGTTAGTAAAAGAGGGATTGATTTCTATTAATGAAACCAATCCCCAATCTTATCGTCAATCATTTGCCACCACAGGAGCCATCGTTTCCTTTAATACTTTAACTGAATGCTCAAACTTTTGCTTTTCCTCATCATTTAAATCCATCTCAATCACTTCTCTCACACCATCCCGATTTACTACCGCAGGTACACCAATAAAAATATCTTTCTGTCCATATTCGCCATCAAGATAGGCAGAAACTGTCAGTACGGCATTTTCATTATGGAGAATAGCCTTCGTTAATCTTAACAGACTCATGGCAATCCCGTAAAAGGTTGCTCCTTTTTTCTCTATAATTTGATAGGCGGCATCGCGAACATTTAAAAAGATAGCGTCTAAATCCGCCTGATCATATTTATGTTTATATTTCGTCCATTCTGAAATCGAAGTGCCGGCAATATCGGCATGGCTCCAAACCGGCAGTTCTGTATCCCCATGTTCGCCAATAATATAGGCATGAACATTGCGTGAATCCACATCGAAATAATCACCAAGTAAGAAGCGGAAACGGGCGGTATCCAATATCGTCCCGGAACCAATGACCCTTTCCTTAGGCAGACCGGAAAATTTCCAGACCGCATATGTGAGGATATCGACAGGATTCGTTGCGACAACAATAATTCCATCGAATCCACTGGCCATAATTTCGCCAACAATCCCTTTAAAAATACGGGTATTTTTCTCAACCAAGTCTAATCTTGTTTCACCGGGCTTTTGATTAGCTCCTGCGGTTATGACGACTATATCGGCCTCATCGCAATCGGCATAACTGCCATACCAAATTTTTGTACTTGTAGGAGCAAACGGAAGTCCGTGATTTAAATCCATCGCATCTCCTTCAGCTTTATCTTTATTTATATCAATTAACACCAATTCTTCCGTTATTCCTTGATTTAACAGCGCAAAGGCATAACTTGACCCAACAAACCCTGTTCCAATTACAGCTACCCGATTCACTCGACTCAACATCATAATCCCCCTTCATTTGTGCCTCAATATTTACCTTTCAAAATTAGATTGTACATTTTTAGGCAATATATTTTATAATGAAAAACATATTTTATCAATTACTGTATTTGAAAATAAAGAAATATAGCCAAAAGGGAAGCGAAAGCACCTGATAAAAAGTTTACCATATCATTATCAACACATGAAATTCCCTTGATGCGTGCCGCTGGCAGACCGCAATGAACCGTTTTCTCCGTTTTTATTCCACAATTCTGGCAAACATAAAGCTGTTGATAATAGGCCCCAATCAAAGTATCAATCACGTTACCAAGATAACCAGAGAGAAAAATAACCCATCCAAGCAGCAATGGCAGGTTAAAAACTAATATACTCATCAAGGCGATCAATAACGAACCTAATATCGCCGCGACTGTTCCCAGTCCGCTTACCGCACCTGATGTGCCCTTTTCCACTCGTTTCCATGTTCGGATATAGAGCGGATTTTGTTTGCTTAAACTGCCGATCTCTGATGCCCATGTATCTGAATTAGCACTGGCAAGGGCCGCCGTAAATCCAACGATAAACAATGGGGATGGTTGATAAAAATAGAGGACGCTGTATAGTGCTGCCGCACCTCCATTTGCAAGCACTTGCCGCCAATCTCTTGTTGCTCCTTTTGCCAGCTTTTCTTCCATTTTCATTTTCAAGGCGCTTTTGTATTTTGACCAATAACTGGACGAAGCAAAAAAAATCCCCAGCAGCAATAAGCCTTTCATTTCAAACCCAGAATAGATAGCACAGCCAACAATGATCGCAGCAATGGTACCAGAACGGCTTAAAGATTTGGAATAATATCCGGCAATGGCCATGCCTGCAATAAAGAAAAAAAACAATATTGCTATGATCATATGATTTCTATAACTTCTTTCGGAGTAATAATTTTGCTAACAGGAAGATCGTATTCGCCAACCGGAAAATCGGAAATCAGCTGTTCGGTAAAAGCAAGCGATATGGTGTTTCCGGAATATCCCGATAGATATCGATCATAATAGCCGCCGCCGAATCCAATTCGAAAACCGTTTCTTGTATATGCTACTCCGGGAACAATCATCAAATCCATTTCCTCTTTGGCCACTTCCGTTGTTACTTCAACAATTGGCTCTAATAATCCGTAGTAAACAGACTCAAGTTGACAAAATTCAGTCACCGTTCTAAACGTCATGCGCTTATCGTTGGGATTACATTTTGGCACAGCGACGGTTTTTCCCAACTCCCATGCCTTACGGATCAATTGGTATGTATCCACTTCAGGGGGTCTGGAAATGGTGATTCCAATAACATCAGCTTGTTTCCATACCTCTGATTCATATAGTCTAGAAGCAATTTTATATGAATAATCCTCATAAAGCTGCTTCGGAATCCGGTTAAGGACCTCTATCACTTGTTTCCGAATTGAGTTTTTATCGTTCATTTCAAACCCTCCTGTATTAAAGTACAAAAAAACAGCAAGGAATTTCCCTGCTGTTTACTTTGTTTCACGGTGTAACGTTGTACGTTTTTCTCTTGGGCAATATTTCTTAAGCTCAAGACGATCTGGATTGTTACGTTTATTTTTTGTTGAAATATAGTTACGGTCTCCACATTCAGTGCAAGCTAACGTAATATTCACACGCATGTTCATTTCCCTCCAAACGATTAAGCTTGTTCGTTCATACGACTTTTCTATAATATCATTTTTCAATAGGAAATGCTAGTGGATTTTTCAGAAGGGCTTGTTCCAATGCCGCTACATCGTGTTTCTTATTTCCCGAAATGCTCCAAGTGGCTATTTTCTCGGTCTTTTTTGGATCAATCGCCATTTTTATTGCGAGAATGCTGGCAGCCGAACCTTTTGCCATAGGCTGAAACTTTAACTCTCCTGTTTTAACCGAATGCCAAATTTGATCGCTAAATACATCCCACAATGGAACGGTTGTATATTCCTTCCTCCCTGCCCCAGTTGTCAGCAAGTTCATTAAGCACACAGTCTGATTAGCAAGATGGAAAATCCGCTGATCTGTTGGCGATACAAATGTCAGGCAGTCATGATTGACATTCTGAAAGTGGTGCAAAGCCAAAAATTTTATGTCTTTCGTTTGACGGCTGTGATTGCTTATATATATATGATGAAAATCAACTTTTGAGTGTATTTGCTTATCCGTTACTTTAATGACCAATTCTTCCTCATAAAGTACTTTCTCTGTCTGATTTGGCAGCCAGAAATACTTACCATTTACCCAAAGACCTGGAATAAATTGAACCTTACCAACGCTTGGCTCTTGTTTCAATAACTGCTTACATTTTTGTAATTCGGTCATATTCACCATAGCACTATTCACCTTTTAAATAATTAATTTATATTGCAGTGGTTTAACTCACCGGTATCTCCAATGTCATTTGTTTCATGACCCCGCTCGTGTCAGAAGCAATCTGTCCCCAATCATATAAACTTCTAACGACTTCATGACCTTTTAACGCGATATTTTTTGCCAGCTGCCTATGTTTGCGAAGGAACTCAATTTGCTCAAGCAAGCTAAAGGGATCACCAGGATTCATCATCATTCCGGTTTGTAAATGGGTAATAATCCCTTTCATTCCACCAATATTGGAAACAATGACGGGTTTTTTCTGAGCCAATGCTTCAAGAGCAACGATTCCGAAGGGTTCGTACATGCTGGGGATCACCATCATTTCACAGTCCTGGATCAAGCTGAATTTTTCCTCTTCGGTCACATAGCCAATAAAGGCAACATATTGAGCTAAATTCCTTTCCATGACCTGTTTTCTATATATTTCAAGCATCGGGCCTTCCCCGGCGATCACAAAAAAGTAATCATGGTTCATGGCTTTGGCGATCTCCGCAGCCTTTAAAATGGTTTCAAACCCCTTTTCCCTCACGATTCTTCCAATTGAAAAAATATATTCCCTTCTCGTCAATTCGGGGAAAACCTTAGCGGCACTTGTTTTGATCATTGGAAGATGAATTCCATTCGGAATAACTGCTAATTTTTTTTCTTCAACCTGAAAGAGCGTCATCAGCGATTCCTTCATATATTCGCTGCAAGCGATTAGGTGATCTGAAGCCGATATTAATTGAACCTCCCTCTCATGGATAAATTTTTGCATTTCTGTATGAATTCCTTGATTTCTTCCATGTTCGGTGGCATGAATCGTGGTCAAAAGGGGAATGCTTAGCACTTCCTTGAGAGCCATCGCGGCTGACCCCACAAGCCAATCATGTGCATGGATGATGTCAAAGGAAATCTCACTAGCTAAAAATTCGCCTTTTAATGCCATTGCGACATTAAGTCCACCGATCCATGCAAGAAATTGATCATCATGTTCATTTACCGGCCTAACCCGATGTACATGTACCGCTTCTTTCCATTCATAGTTCGGCCATTCCCGATCACCCGCTGTTAACACATGAATTTCATGGCCTTGTCGCGCCAATCGAGTGGCCAATCCATAAACATGCCTTGAAAGCCCCCCTACGACATTTGGGGGATACTCCCAGCTAAGCAGCAATATTTTTAAGCATCGCTTATGCAGCCAACCTTGATCGATGTCAGCCTTTTGTGGTATAGCATTGACCATCTTTGTCCCTCCAAGGATCTTTAGTCTTCATAATAACTGTAGGTACTAACCAATTTTCTCCACTTTGGCAAAGGAACTTGATTCGCGATCATTTCCGGCTGCTGTTTGATTACCTGGCTGTTTTTCATGTCAAGATTAGGAGTTTGGAGACAATTGGATCTAAAAAGGGGGAAATAATCAGCGGTTGGAATGAGTACTGCTAATTCGGCTATATAGCTTCGATTTGCCGCTAAACCTTTGATAAACCACTGTCCATTGTTTAAAGGAATGCTGACTTCATAAAAATGATGGGCATTTTTTCCGTCAAAGATGATGTCAGTTACATCATAGATCCTTATCAGTGCAACAAGGTCTCTAAAACAAACGGAAAAGTACGATTCGATTACTTTTTTGGTAATCAAGGTAATATCCCATAAGAGAACTAGTTTATCGGCGGTTACCCACTGGATATGAAGTTCCCCTTGTAAAGGCTGTTTCAGACTAATATTTTGCTCAGACATGTTTTCCTCCGACTTCCAAATCACTAGTATATGCTTAATTGGAAAAAATATGAATTGTTGTTTCAACATAATCGTACCATCATTATGAGAGTTGGACAATAAACGTAAATTGTCGGATTCTGCTTTTTTTAACTGGAAATGTGAAGGAAGTATCGAGGGACGGTTAAATATTATGAGGTCAAAATACTTGCTTAAACCAAGTGGGATCATCCTCAAGTAAAAAAGATGAGAGTGCGCTTATCTCATTTTTCGAATGATAGGATTTAATTAACCATTGAGATTGTATCGTTTTCCTGTTTCAAGATAAACAACATTTTCAGCTATATTCGTAGCGTGGTCAGCAATTCTTTCAATATAACGGCAGACATAGGCTAATTGAATGATTTGATTGGTAAAATCGGGGTTTTTCGGGATATAGGTTAAAAGTTCTTGTACTAGCTCCCCAAACATTTTATCAACCTGATCATCCTTTTGTGCGCATTTTTTGGCAAGTGCAGGATCTTCGGAATAAAAGGCGGTGATCGCATCAGTCAGCATTTCTAACGCTACTTCCATCATCTGAGGGATATCGATTAGTTCTTTCACATGCTGCTCATTCCCGATTTGAACGGTTGATTTGGCAATGTTTACGGCAATATCCCCTAACCGTTCTACCTCGGATGAGACTTTTAACGCCACATGCAGCCTCCGCAAATCTTTTGCAACCGGGGATTGGCGGGCAATCAGCATCAATGCTTTTTCATGAATTTCATATTCAAGGTCATCGATAAGATTGTCACCATTAATAACCTTATTTGCTAGTTCAACATCACGGTTTAACAATGACAGCATCGCATTTTTAACGGCTGTTTCTGCTTCCCCGGCCATTTTTAATTGCAGCGTTTTTAATTCTTGTAAACTTTGATCAAAATTGGCTCTCGTATTCATTTATATCACCCAAATCTTCCTGTAATATAGTCTTCCGTCCGCGAATCTTTTGGCGTCGAGAAAATTTTAGAGGTTTCCGCAAACTCAATTAATTCTCCCATTAAGAAGAAGGCGGTTCGATCGGAAACCCTTGCTGCCTGCTGCATATTATGGGTCACAATGACAATCGTATATTTTTCCTTCAATTCAAAAATGAGTTCCTCAATTTTCAAAGTTGAAATTGGGTCAAGCGCGGATGTTGGCTCATCCATTAATAACACATCCGGTTTTGTCGCTAACGCTCTCGCAATACATAACCTTTGCTGCTGTCCCCCTGACAATCCTAATGCCGGAGCGTTTAAACGATCCTTCACTTCATTCCATAACGCCACATCCATTAACGCTTTTATGACCATTTCGTCAAGATGCTTTTTCTTCTTGATTCCATGAATTCTTGGTCCATAGGCGACATTATCATAAATCGACTGTGGGAACGGATTCCCCTTTTGGAAAACCATGCCGACATGTTTACGTAATTCAACTAAATCTGTTTTGGAATGTAAAATATTTTGCCCGACAAAATTCACTTCACCGGTTATTTTGACATTCGGAATCATTTTATTCATCAGGTTTAAGGTTTTTAAAAAGGTGGACTTGCCGCAGCCTGACGGTCCAATCATCGCGGTAACTTCCTTCTTTTGAATCGGAAAATAGATCCCCTTTAAAGCGTGATGGTCACCATACCACAGGTTTAGATCCTTCACATCAAAGATATTTCTTGTTAACGTCTGGATTGCCATGAGTTCTCCCCCTTATCCGAACCGTCCGGAAATGTATTCTTCTGTCTTTTGAACAGATGGGTTGGTAAAGATTTTTTCCGTGTGGTCATATTCAATTAAATCGCCGTTTAAAAAGAACGCGGTTTTATCGGAAATACGGGATGCCTGCTGCATATTATGGGTGACAATAATAATCGAATAATCCTTTTTTAAATCAACAATTAAGTCTTCGACCTTTGCGTTGGAAATCGGGTCTAATGCAGATGACGGCTCATCCAGCAGGATGACAGTTGGTTTCATTGCAATCGTTCTGGCAATGCAAAGCCGCTGCTGCTGTCCGCCTGAAAGGGAGAATGCCGATTTTTCAAGCCTGTCCTTGACTTCATCCCACAAAGCAGCCTTTCGTAAACTTTCCTCAACAATCTCATCCAGTTGGCTTTTCTTCTTAATGCCGGCAAATTTTAAGGCATGAGTAATATTATCATAAATGGATTTGGGAAAAGGATTTGGTCTTTGAAACACCATGCCAATTTCCTTGCGAAGCGCCACCACGTTGATATTCTCAGCTAAAATATTAAGGCCTTCATAAATGATTTCTCCTTTTGCAAAAGCACCGGGGATGAGGTCATTCATCCGATTAATGCTGCGTAAAAAAGTGGACTTGCCGCAGCCTGAAGGACCAATTAATGCCGTTACGGCATTTTTTTCAATCTCCATGGAAATTCCATTTACCGCCCGGTTTTCACCATAGAAAATCTCTAAATTGTTAACTGATAAAATATTTTCCTGCCGGTTTATTTGCTGAACCGGTACAGTTGCTTCCATCGTTGTTCTCTCCTTTAAGGCTGTTACCATTCGACTCCCACCTTCTTATTTAGTTGCTGTGATCCGCTTATGAATGATCCTGCCTATCCAGCGGGCCGCTAAATTAAAAATTAGTACCGAAATAACGAGTACAGCAGCAGAGCCGCTTGAAACGGCTTCCACATCGGGGATTAACCCTTGGGTATTCACCGACCAGATATGAACCGCCAATGTCTCCGCCGGGCGGAAAATATTCAATGGTGATTGTTCTGAAAAGGGATTCCAGTTTGTGTAATCCAGTCTTGGTGTCGAAAGCCCGGCTGTAAATAATAGGGCTGCTGCTTCACCAAACACTCGGCCGGCTGCAAGAATAGCCCCGGTTAAAATCGCTGGAAAGGCCGTTGGCAAAATAACCGTTTTAATCGTATGCCAATGAGTAATTCCCAAAGCAAGGCTTGCTTCTTTCAAATCTTGCGGCACCGCCCTGATCGCATCTTCCGTCGTACGTACCATCGTCGGCAGATTGAATACCGTCAGTGCCAATGCCCCGCCTAGTATCGTATAACCCCAGCCGGTGGTGTTGACAAATACCAATAAGCCAAACATCCCAATGACAATCGATGGCAAGGAGGATAATACCTCAATACAAGTCCGAATGAGATCTGTTATCTTCCCTGGTTTTGCATATTCAGCCATATAAATCCCGCCGCCGACCCCGATCGGAACGGTAATCAACATCGTAATCAACAAAATATAAAACGAATTAAACAATTGGTCACGGATTCCGCCACCAGCCCTTACATTACTTGAAGGAGTTGTTAAAAAGTCAAACGAAATATACTTAAACCCGTTTACGAAAATATAGAAAAATAATCCGGCGAGAATGGCCGTTATCATAATCGCAATGGTGATAAAAACTCCTGTCGCTAGACGATCGGCTGTTTTACTATTCATCGTAACTTCCTCCTTGAGGATAAATAGCGAATCAGAAGGATAAACGCGAAGGACATGATTAATAGAATAAGCCCCATCGACCAAAGCGTGTTATTCTCGACGCTGCCATATGTGGTATGTCCCATATTTAAGGTAATAATAGTCGTTAATGTTGCAGATGCATCCAGAATACTATTCGGCATATCTCGTACATTGCCGATAACCATTTGAACGGCTAAGGCTTCACCGAAAGCCCTGGCCATTCCAAGAATAATCGCGGTTAACAATGAGGGCAGCGCCGCTGGTACTAATACTTTGCGAATCGTCTGCCATCTTGTCGCCCCTAAAGCATAGGAGCCTTCGCGCAAATAGTTTGGAAGTGAACTCATGGCATCCGTCGCGATTGTCGTAATCGTAGGTAAAATCATAATCGCAAGGACAATCATTCCGGAAAGCAGGCTAAATCCTAATCCGCCGACATGCTCCCTGATAAAGGGAACCAAAACAGTCAGTCCGATAAATCCGTAGACGACTGAGGGAATTCCAACGAGCAGTTCTACAACTGGCTGGAGAATTTTTCTCCCCCAGGATGGGGCTATTTCCGTCATAAAGATCGCACCACCGATCCCTAACGGTGCAGCAACAAGAGCTGCGAGAATGGTAACAGCAAAGGATCCGAAGATAAACGGCAGCACACCATATGCCGGATTTGCTTTATTGGTGGGGTTCCATTTACTGCTTGTGAGAAACTCGATGATGCTGATCCCGTTTTTGGTAAATGACTGCAGTCCCTTCGTGCTTAGAAAAATCGTAATGGCAATTGTGGCTGTTATCATGATGACAGCACATAATATAACAAACAATTTCCCGCGAAATTCCCCACCAAGTCTGCTACTCTTTGATTTAAGTAATCTATCTTGTGCTGGAAGAAGTTTTTCCATATCCAATCAAACTCCTCTTATATACGTCGTAACAGGGGAAACGCACAGGAGCATTTACCCTGTTATTTTTTCCTTTACATCAAATATCTTTTTGGTTGCCTTTAGCATCGCGTTCTACTTTCATTTTTGTAACAGGCAGATAGCCTTGTTCTTTTAATAAAGTATTTTGAATATCGTCGGACATCAGATAATCCAAGAACGCTTTTGCTAATCCTTCCGCTTCACCTTTTGTATAAGAGTGCTGATAGGCCCAAATTGGGAATTTACCGGATTGAACATTCTCTTCAGTTGGTTTCACACCATCAATGGCAAGCGGTGTTACTGAGTCGTCAGTGAAGTAAGAGAATGCCAGATAACCAATAGCACCTTCCGTTTCACCGATAATCTTTTTAACGGTATTTGAAGAATCTTCCGTAATTCCTTCAGCAGGAGTTGCACCGTCAAGGGCAAATTGATTAAAGACTGCACGAGTACCAGAGGAATCAGGACGGTTGACTAAAACGATTTTTTGATTCTCTCCGCCAAGTTCTTTCCAGTTGGTGATTTTGCCAGTAAATACTTTGATTAAATCTTCTTTTTTAATATCTTTAATGCCAACTTTAGGGTTTACAGCAGCCGTCATGCCGACAACCGCTACTTTATGGTCAACAAGCTGGTCAGCTGGAACACCTTCTTTTTCTTCGGCGAATACATCTGAGTTACCGATTTGAACGGATCCCTCAGCAACCTGGGAAAGGCCTGTTCCTGAACCGCCGGCATTGACTTGAATATCGACTTTAGGATTTTCAGCCATAAACTCCTCTGCAGCTGCTGCAACCAACGGCTGCATTGCGGATGAACCGGAAATTACTAGTGAGCCTGAAAGCTCTTCCGTTTTTTGCGCTGCATTATCTTTTTTATCTGTACCTTCCTTGCTGCCATTCGTTCCTTTTCCTCCACAGGCAGCTGAAAAAATAATTAACGCAGTTAATAATGTCAGCAGGCCGAACTTCTTTAAACTTTTCATTTCCTTTATTCCCCCTAAGGTTTATTTTTTTGATCATGATTATCTGTCTTACATCTTTAGAATAAAGGACGACTGTAAACAGCGTTTTAATCGGTTGTAAAGCATCTGTAAATCTATATTAAGATTTTGTAAATGGAAGAAACTGCAGTTGAGTTCACTCAGGAGAATCATGAGGTACTTTGGGGATGCTTCTATGAACAAGGTTATGAATATTTTGTGACAAAAAGACAAGTGGCGATTTATGTAATCTCAATTCTATTTTTGTGAAGTATTTATTTTACAAAAATCAGGGGATTTTTTACATAATTAACGCATAATTTTACATATTCACGCTTCTTTTATACAAAGTTTGGAATTAACTGGATCACGTCTTGGTTCGATGAAATAATTTTACAAAACCGGGATGCTTTTTTACATAACTCACGCACAATTTTACATATTCCCGCTTCTTTTTTACAAAGTTTGGGACAAATTGGATCGTAGTAACTTGAGTAAGAAAAACCCGTCTCAAATTTGAGACAGGTTTTATAGAAACATATTATTGGTTCGATTGGGTAGTATCATTATTATTGTCGGTGGTTTGTTTTGTTGTCTTCTTGGTCTTATTGGTTTTATCCGTCTGCCGTTCTTTCTTTAAATCAAAATAGGCATCCATGACTCTTTTGCCAATTTTACCATTAATAGGTGGGCCATTGTTGCCCTGATATGCCCATGGTACAACAACCGTCATCGCCACTTCCGGATTATTATATGGAGCAAAGCTGACGAGACTCAAGTTCATTACAGGTGTTCCCCATCTGCTTCGGACACTGCCATAGTAAAATGCTTCAGCAGTTCCCGTTTTTGCGGCGGGATCATAAGCAGCCCCTCTAAAAAAGTTGTAGGCTGTACCGCCAGGTTGTGTAACCATATGGAAACCCAGTTGAACCCGCTTAATCCATTCTTCCTTCATATCGACACGGTTTAACACCTTAGGCTGGATTTCTCCAACAATCGGACCTAATTCTTTATTATCCATGATTGGTTCACGGATTTCCTTCACAATATGCGTAAGGTCTATTTGGTATGCGCAAATTCTTTCAAAAATACTTGACTAATTAGGTAAGAAGGGGCTATCCGAAAAGTGGTTTTTCAGCCCGAAAATTTAAAACAGAAAAACCCAAGAATGTTCATTTTTACAGCATTCTTGGGTTTTTATTTCGGTACTTTTTACTCAAAAAGGGACTTTCTAGAAAGCCCCTTTTTGGCTAAATATTTAACCATCCTAGCTGAACTAAATTCTTAATTCAACTTCTTTGTTTGATGAATTCTATGCCGTTAGCGTTCTAGCCCTAAAACTTGAAAAAAGTATTTGACATTGTACGCTTTTCTTTTATAAAGAGCATTAGAAGTACCATTAATTCTCCTAATATATTCATTTAAAAGTCCCACTATTTACGAGCAGATTTTGATTGTTATATTCTCGGAAAGTTATTGATAATAAGTAATAATCTTTTCTACGCCCGTAAGCAATCGGGTATGTCCCGAATTTTTATACAAAAGAAATGTAACATTAGCACTAACTGGATTCCGATTACGTGAAATAAAATTATCTATATTAAAAGATTTAGTTGGTGATTTTAATGCAAAAGATCCATCAAATGTTTCTTTACTTATAGTACCATATGCATCCGCTATAAAAGCAGAGTAGTAAAGAGTTCCACATTTTCCGTTAGTTTCCGCGTATGTGTCTACAGTTTTAGCACCTGAATAGTACGTATTTGCATCAGTCCATATTCTTACCTGACAACCTGGTATGTCCGCTATGCCAAACCATGAAGATGTAGCTGCCTCAGCTTTAAATGGAAGGAATGCTAATGAACTTGAAAGAAGTAGTAACGTGGTTAATACTTTTGGTATTTTTTTCATTATAATATCAATCTCCTTTTCTTTTATATTTTCTATTATACTAGAAAATATATACATTTCCTAGAAACTATTATTATTTTTTCCAAATACCAACAATTAATTCCGATATTTTATCGATAAAAAGCACTTGTCTTATTTAAGACAAGTGCTTTAAACAGTGTGTTTAAATTCGCTAATTATCAGTTTATTGAATAGCGGTAGTATTTTTCATGGAACGTTGTTTCTTTAAATTAAAATATGTGTTTAAAACTCTCTTCCCTATTTCATCATTAATTGCCGGACCGGTACCCTGATAGGCCCATGGAACGACCACTGCCATTGCTACTTCCGGATCATCGTAAGGGGCAAAACCGACAAGGCTCAAGTTCATCACAGGTGTCCCCCACCTGCTTCGGTCAGAGCCATAGTAGAACGCCTGAGCAGTTCCCGTTTTACCGGCTGGATTGTATTTAGCACCCTGAAAGAAGGAGTATGCCGTTCCATTTCGGGTCTGCATAACCATCCTAAATCCTTCTTGTACCCGTTTGATCCATTCTGCCTTCATATCCAGGCGATTTAACACGTTCGGTTGAATTTCCTCGATAACCGGACCTTCTTCAGCTTTATCCATCACCGGTTCACGAATTTCTTTGACCAGATGCGGCTGCATCCGGTATCCTCCGTTAGCAATTGTCGAAACATACTGGGCCAGTTGAATCGGGGTATACGTATCATACTGTCCGATTGCAAGGTCGAGAAGTAAACCAGATGTTCGATCCGGACCCGGAAATCCGCTCATTTCATTCGGCAAATCAATGCCAGTTCTGACTCCAAGGCCAAATTGGCTAAAGGATCTTCTGAGCGTGTCAAAGGCTGTTTTGTCGATTGGCAGCGGCCCATTCGGAACATAATGGGAGTGGGCCATGGCAATAACCGTTTTCCACATATACACGTTTGAAGATACCTGAAGCGCTGTAAGATCATTAATTCTTCCAAACGTTTTCCACGATTTTTTTACAGGAGTGTTAAGAATTCGTAATGGTTCGTCAACTTGAGTAGTTCCAGGCTGAATCGCTCCTGTTTTATAACCGGTTAAAACCGTTGCCCCTTTCACGGCAGACCCCACGTTGTATGAAGTCGTAAACGTCCCTTGGGCATAGTCCTGCATTTTTAATCTTCCAGTATCTTCATCGCGGACAATCTGTTTTCCGGCAAGAGAGAGGATTTCACCAGTGTGAGGATCCATTAAAATAACAAAGGCCCGGTCCATCAGACCCGTAGTGGAATACTGTCTTTTTGCCTTCCACATTTCATTCTCAATAATTTTTTCAACTTTCTTCTGAAGTTCCGCATCGATCGTTAACACCAGGTCTTTGCCGCGCTCCCCTTCAGATACAACTTGTTGGGATATGACATTTCCTGCCTTATCCGTCTTATTAATTACTTTCGCTTTTTTTCCATGTAAAACATCTTCATATTGATATTCAAGATAACTTTTGCCGACACGGTCATTGCGGCTGTAATCCAAGGCCATGTATTTGTCCAAACTTTCTTTGGGCAGACCTTCCTCTGCAAATGAAACATTTCCGATAATTGTTTTTAATGTATCACCAAGCACATATTTGCGGTCCCAGTCCGTTGTTGTATCGACGCCAGGGAGGTTTTCCAGATTTTCACTGACAGCGGCAAATTCTTGAGGGGTTACCCCTTTATTTTTTACAATTTGTGGTGCTAGTGCATAACCGTTGTTCATTTTTTTGAAAATGGCGATGGCTCTTATGTCTTGTTTAGAATAATGATTAATCTTAGAATCTTTAATTCTATCAAGCTGCAATTGATAGATTTTCTTATAGTCCCATTTTTTGTTATCGTATAGGGTCCACTCTTTTTTCGTTATTAACTGTTTGGCTGCTTTAGGATGTTGGACGATCCAAAAATCTTTTTTATCACGGTCACGAACTTTGGAAGTATCAACCTTTATAATTTTCGCTAACTTTTCAGCTGTTTCCACCATTTCTTTTTGCGTTGTATTCTGTTGCTTTGTATACGTAATCGCGTTCAATGGCTTATTATCAACAATGACATTCCCATTGCGGTCAAACATTTTCCCGCGCGGAACCGGGTTGCTGACGGTAACGTCTTCCGTCCGCTGCAGTTCCCGTTTGAAATCATCCCCGAAGACGATTTGAATCTCCCCAAGGCGAAGGATTAAAATTGAAAATAGTAAAAATACAGCAAAAAATAACATGTTCAAGCGAAAAGGAACAAGTGATTTTTTCTTTTTCTTCTTTTTACTCAAGGTCTATCAACACTTCCTTTTCAAAGCATTTCATAACATGTTCTATTTTAAATGATTAAGCAGTATTTTTCTATGATGAACCCTTACCAATTTTTTCGGACTAACTTTAGAATTTCTAAAAGGCTTATAAAATTAAGTACATTTGCTTAAAATTCGTTCGAAAAAGATTCTACCAATCTTAAAACTACACAGGTTGATATTAAAAAGAATTGGGAAAATTAAAATAGAAACAATAAATTTTCTACAAAAAACGAAAAAAATTAACTTTTTTAAAAATGATATACAAAATGTGGTATTTATGTTATATACTAGCACTATCAAAATAAACACCTGCTACCGCATCTGGTAGTGTTACTTTAAAAGATTTATAAATAAATGCTATAGAACATTACCCTAGTTTACTCGCTAAACTAGGGTAATGGATTTGGAGTGAAGCCGCCATGATTGAATTGAAAAATGTACATAAGGTATTCAAAAACAAATACTATTCAACCGAAATTCTAACAGATGTTAGTTTTTCTGTTCCAACCGGTTCTTGGACGACAATTGTTGGGCCCTCCGGCTCAGGAAAATCAACCTTATTAAATATTATTTCGGGATTGTTACCTCCAGATTCGGGAAATGTATCAATTAATGGGACAAATATATACCAGCTAACAGACCCAGAACGTAGCGAATTAAGAAGAAAAGAAATTGGTTTTGTTTTTCAAGATTTTAAGTTGTTGCCCTATTATTCAATATTAGATAATGTTATCTTGCCATTGTACTATGATAGAGACAAAAAACAGCTTTATGCAAGAGCAGAGGAACTTTTAAATATGGTTGGCATCTCTGAAGCTTTATTTTCAAGATTGCCAGAAGGCCTGTCAGGTGGAGAAAAACAACGGGTGGCCATTGCACGATCTCTAATTGCTAACCCACAAATGCTAATCTGTGATGAGCCAACCGGTAATTTAGACAGAGAAAATCGAGATAATATCGTTGACATATTATTAAAGCTAAAGAATCAAGGAAAAACTATTGTATTAGTTACTCACGATATGGAGATTGCTGACCGTGGAGATGAGGTTTACCGGTTAATAAACGGCACACTTACTCAATCCGAGGTGAGAGTATGATTCGCCTTGCTTGGGAGCGTCTAAAACACCGAAAAAAAACAACCCTTATCATACTGATGGCATTTATTAGTATTTATACGCTTGTTCCATTAGGTTTAGAGCAATCGAAAACGACTGTTGCTACCGTTAATGATTCGATTAAAAAGTATGGCCGTGGAAGCTACGATCTCTTAGTTCGTCCACCGTCATCCCGAACATCGATTGAAAAGAAACTTGGAATGGTGGAGGAAAATTATATAGGAGATAGTAAAGGCGGTATCTCTATAAATGAATGGAAAAGAATAAAAGGTGATCCAAATATAGAAGTAGCAGCACCAGTTGCATCCCTTGGGTACTTTCGAGGAAAACAAACCTCCGTTGAATTACCTGTATTGAGTCAACCTACCAGGTTTTCCTATCAATTTTACACATCGGATGGGAAATCAATGTACCCATTAGGTTCAAAAGAATCTATTATGTATTTCGAACAATCTAATCCTGGCACGATTCAATTTTTAAGAAATAATGTGGGGGAAGCCACTGCTAGCTCGGCCATGATGATTCTCATGCCAACAAATTATAATCTTCTGGTGGCTATTGACCCAGAAAGCGAAACTAAATTAACTGGTATTGACTTCTCAGACTTTAATAAGAAGATTGAAGACCCATTTCTAGATAGTTTTTTAGAAAATTATAATAACCCGCCCGTAATGAAAGTTTTACAACGAAATGATTTTAATATTCCTATATATTTGAAATTAAAAGTAGACCAATTAGATGTTAAATTGAATAAATATTTAGATATTCTCGGTCTGAAGAACCAACAATGGTTAATGGAGAGTTCAGCAGAAAAAATTCAGTTGGCTTTTAAAGATTTAGAAAAAGAGAAACCAAAAGAGTCGAAAATATTTAATATAAATTTATCCAATTTTCAAAAACCTTTTGATGGAACAGAATTAGCTTTAAATAATAAATTTGAACCATCCATCGGAGAAAGAACACTGGTTGGTCTTGATACCTCAACATATTTTGTTGCTTCAAAAATTGACTATAAAAACATTGAAACGATACCGGCTGTAACGATAAAGAAACCAGGAAATCCCCCTTCCTATAAAACGGTGGTGTCAAAGGGTGTTTCAATGGAGAAATCACAGGAAATACCGTTCATCATCAGCCAGGTTGGCACATTTACACCTCCAACAAATATAGCCAATAATTTGGCTGCCAGTCCATTAGGTATATATGGAGAGGTAAAAGCAAAAACAGAAGATGGGAAAGTTTTAACCCCAACTACTATCCCCGGAAGTTTTATCCCTTCTGCTGCCAGCGGGGTGACAACCATTGAAAATGCAAAGTTGATTAAAGGAGATAAGCCAATTGATGCCATTAGAGTAAAAATTGCTGGGATCACAAACTATGACGAAGTAGCACAGAAAAAAATAGAAAAAGTGGCAACTAAATTATTGCAAATGGGATATGAAGTAGATATTGTGGCTGGCTCTTCCTTTAAAGAAATGACATTAGATGTAGAAGGGATTGGAAAAGTCAAAGAGCCTTGGACTACTTTAGGGGTCGCTCAAGAATTGACAGCAACATGGAACTTGATGAATTTGATCACAACAGTTTTATTAACTGCATTTGGGGTTTTTTGGCTGGTTATTCGGCTAACGTTTGAAAAGAATATTCTTATCCAAGAAAACTCTCTACTATCGGTTTTAGGCTGGAAAAAAAGGAATATCTTTTTACGGAATTGTATAGAGCAAGATATCATCATAACTATTGCATTTATGATGTCTATTATTTTATTGAACTTCCTCCACGTAGAAGCCATAATGTATGGAATAACGTTGTTTTTGTGGATAATATCGATTGTAATCACCAATTTACTATTAAATAAAACTGAAAAACAAAACAATCGAATCGAAGAATATAAAAAATTTGCCTCTGTTCTCTATTATAAACGGTTAATTATCCCGATGATGCTGCTTCTATGTTTTTCAATGTTATTAATCTCTATTCAGATTGCAGCACTAGGTGATTCTTTCAATAAATCATCAGTTACGACAATGGGGCTTTTTATCGGGAATCAGACCTATTGGTTTGAATTGACAGTTACGATCCTTGTCCTGTATTTGTGTATTATCGCTTTTAGTGAAGGGCTTAATACATTATTTGTGGAAAGAAGACAAGAACTTAATATGTACCATGTAATCGGATGGACAAAAGGGAGAATTTTAAGGCACCTTTTCAAAGAATCTGCCACATGGTTTGTTTTTTCCAGCATCATTGGAATTTTATTTAGCACAGTTGTTCTGAAGATATTAAGCGTATCCATTTTGTGGTCTTTAATCGGAATAGGAATTTCTTTTGTGGTTATGTCATTAATTTTTTCCATAATCCTTTTTACACGCAAAATGTCTAACCTAACTTAACAAGAAAACAGGAACGCGTTATGTTGTCCCTGATTGAGGAGAGAAGCTGGAGAAAGGTGATAATTTCTTCAGTTTCTTTCCTCATTAAGTTTAGTAAAAATGGCAGAACTTCTGCCCGTGTAAAAGACCCGATACAAAAAGGGGAATTTCATCAATCTTATCGAGATATTTGAGGTAATTGAACCCGTTTCATAAAAACATAAATGAATATATGCCCTGCTCCCAAAAGTAATAACAAAATGGGAATGCTTTTTTCTTCATTAAATAAAGTAACTGCGGCCAGAAAGGTCAGAATCGAGACGACCCTGCCGATATTTAAGAAAACCTCGCGGACAACAATGTATTCAATTCTCATTTCTGCAGCCTTCCACCCTTGGCCGATGACATCATATGTAGTGGAAATATAGGGAACAAGGAGAAGCGGGTAGGCGATGGCAATGATACTTGCGTAAATCAATAATTTAGCATAGGTCACTTCCCAGACAATCAAGATCACAGCTGCATACAGCAGCAGCCCGCCAATGAGAATCGCCTTTTTGCGGAAATTCTTTTTAATCAGCCTGGAAGCGAGAAAATAGGCAACAAATGAAATTCCAGAATTCAACAAACCATATGTCCCCAGAGCCATTTCACTTCCTGTTGAAATATAGACAAATACCGAAATGACGAAAATAAATGTCCCTTCTCTTAATCCCTGAAAAAAATGGGCATTAGTGACAAGGCGCCAATTTTCATTTTGCCTTCGCTCTTCCATAATCCGTTTAAAATCGTACTTCCCCTTTGCCGGCCGCGGCTTTAACGAGAAACTTAAGAATACCGCAAGCGCAAATAGGGCTAGAGAAATACCGAAAACAATCGTATAACCGGTGAACTTTGCAAATCTGGTAATAATAATCCCGGCGGCAATTGGACCAATCATCCCTCCCATGGACGACAAAATTCCCAAAAAGCCGTTAAAAAATCTCTTGTCTCGGGCTCGGTTATCTCAAAGGTTAACACATTGTATGCAAGCCAATAAAACCCATAGCCGACACCAAGCAATCCTCCTAATAGCAGTAAATAGGTAGAGGCCTTTGTTCCAGCGACTAATACCGACAAATAAAAAAGTGCTAAACAAATAACACCGATTCTCAGAACAATAACCCGATCTATTTTTTTGGCCCACCTGCCTGCCAAAATAAACGTTAGTGGCTGCAGGATGACGATGGCAAGGTTATAAAGGGCTAGATCGGAATATTTCCCGGTTTGTTTCCATAAATAAATGTTCACAAATGTGTTTGATAAAGCCGCACTTAAGGAATATAAACCACCGATAATTAGTAATAATGATAGGTCCTTCGTTAATGCAACATCACCCAAAAATTTAAATTTTTTTGCCATAAAAAAACTCCCCTTTGTCTTAACAGGTAGTCTTTAACAAGGCAGGTGTTCTTATTCACTTTATGGGAATAAAAAAGACAGCCGCAGCTGCCTTTTTCTTCTGTTAGATTATTTTGCTTCGTTATAGCGTCTTGCTACTTCATCCCAGTTGACTACGTTCCAGAATGCTGCAATGTAGTCAGGGCGTTTGTTTTGATATTTTAAGTAATAGGCGTGTTCCCAAACGTCAAGCCCAAGGATTGGCGTTTTACCTTCCATCAACGGAGAGTCTTGATTTGGCGTGCTGGATACTTCTAACTCACCATGATTAACTGAGAGCCAGGCCCAGCCGGAACCAAAACGGGTAGTTGCAGCTTTTGTGAATTCATCTTTAAAGGCATCGAAGCTGCCAAATTTTTTGTTGATGGCATCAGCTAGTTCACCTGTTGGGGCGCCGCCGCCATTTGGAGATAGAATCGTCCAGAACAAGGAGTGATTCGCATGACCGCCGCCATTGTTGCGGACAGCAGTGCGGGCAGCATCCGGAACTGCATCCAGATTAGAAATCACTTCCTCAACTGGTTTAGAAAGCAATTCGTCATTTCCAGCAAGGGCATTGTTTAAATTTGTCACATATGTGTTGTGATGTCTAGTATGGTGAATATTCATTGTTTCTTTATCAATGTAAGGTTCAAGTGCATCTTCTGCATAAGGTAATTTTGGTAATTCAAAAGCCATGATTCATTCCTCCTATGTACTCTTTTATTTATTCGCTTTAGCCATTCTTATAACAATTATGATTTAAGAATATTTCTAAAGCTTTGATTCTAAGATACCAAAGTTAATGACGTGATTCAAATTAAATGCTCTGGCTGTTTCACCCTAATATAAAATATCCATTTTGCCAAAATATATTCCCTAAATGAAACCTGTCGAAAATTTGTCATGATTCACGAAAATAGCATTCTGTCAACGATTTTTGTCATACCAGGCTTCATTAGCTTCCTTTTTATGTAAAACCAGCATTGACATTCGCTAAATAATTTCATTTAATCAAGCTAGAAGGGTATGAAGGAGTGGCGTTATATGGGTGAAGCAGGCTTTACTATTTATGATAAATTATTAAATTTTTTTCAAAAAATCGAATCCGTCCAAAAAGTAAAAGCGGGAACTGTCTTGTTTCAAGAGAAAGATCCAGTTCGGTATATTTACTTACTATTAAAAGGTGGAATTGCTCTAGGTAGGGTGCACGTACGCGGCAAAGAGTTTATTTTAAAAATTCTCAACGATCAAGAATTAATTGTGGAATATCAGCTATTTAAGGCACACCCCCAATATAAATTTTTTGCCAAAACACTATCCGACTGTGAGTTTTTAGCAATTAAACGGGAACAATTTGAAGATTATGTTTCTACAGATCCTGAAGCAATGAATGCATTTGTCGCCTGGTTAAGTACCCGATACTTAAAGGCACAAATGAAATGTCAAGACTTAATTATGAATGGAAAAAAAGGCGGATTATATTCCATCCTGATCCGTTTATGTAATTCATACGGAGTGGTGACAAAGGATGGGATCCTCATTGATGTACCATTAACTCACCAAGAACTCGCTAATTTAACTTTCGGGACAAGGGAGGTCATTCAGCGTGCTTTGAAAGAACTACGCGAAAAAGATGTGGTCTCCTATGAAAACCAAAGGTTCACGATAAAAAAATTAAGCTATTTAAGAGAAGCCGTCGACTGTCAAAACTGTTCTTATGAGATCTGTGGAATTAATTAACAGGTACGCCCTCTTTCTTGTGAGTGGCGTATTTTTTATGCTGTAAACATTCCCCTCCAACCGAAAAATAACGGGTATGAGTAAAATTAATGTGGGCAAAATTTAACCCCTTCATTTGGTGAGGGATTGTCAGATCGCTCACCAAATGAAGGGGCCACCAAGCGAAAGCGCGGTAGTGTTCTAAGCTAAATACATGAAAAAGAGGGCTACTCCTTGGTAGAATCATAGTCGACCAAACCCAATCCAAAGGAGGAAGCCCTCATGCAAAAGAATAGCACAATATATCCCAATTTAAAACAGATTGAACAATTAGTTTGGAGGCAATTACAGGAAACCTTCTCAGGGGTTATGAAGACTCTTTTAGAGGACATGGACCAACAGATTGCCGAAGAGCGTAATAAAAAGCGTTATCGTCTACTCGATAAGCGTACCACCACGTTAGACAGCCTTTTTGGGGAAATCACGATTGAACGGAACTATTACCGTGATAGAGAGAAAAATGAATATGTCTATCTCCTTGATCGTTATTTGGAATTTGAAGGGGCAGGTACCTTCAGTCCCCTTATTGAGGAAGCCGCTCTAGAGCTTGCCATTACAGGGCCTTCTTACCGAAAGGCCGCAGAATCGCTTGAAACACTTTTAGGCTACCGTGTGATCAGTCACGAAGCTATACGTCAACATCTGTTACAGGTTGCCAGTATTCCAAAAGAGCGTCAGCCTATACACCGCTCAGTGTTATTTGTAGAGGTGGACGGTATATATGTGAAACGTCAGGGAAAAGGAAAAAGAGGAAAGGAAGAAAAAATAGCAGCGGTTCATCAAGGCTGGGAAATTAACGGAAAACGGGTAAGTCTAAAAGATAAACGGCATTTTATTCACCGTGGGAAACAGCCCTTTTGGGAGGCGTTTGAGGACTTTCTCATCGAGAATTTCGAGTATGACCCCACTGTCCACAAACTGGTGATAAACGGTGATGGTGCTAGTTGGATCACAGCCTGCCGTGAGCATTTTAAGGACAGGGCTTTCTTTTCGATTGACCGATTTCACGTGGCACGAGATATTCGCAGCCTGTTCCGTAAACACCCTCGCTATCGCCAAATGCAAAAGGCTCTCGCGTCCTATGACAGTCAGAAACTACTTACAGAATTAAATAATGCCGTCGGAACTCTTGAAACGAGGGAACAAGAAGAACGGCTGGACCAGTTGCTTCGTCAGCTCGAAAAGTACCCTGAAGCCCTCAGGGATTATCGAGAATGGCTTAAAGAGCAGGGGGTTGAGACATCTGGAATGAGACCAATGGGAAGTGCAGAGGGAACAATGAGAGTCTTCGCAAAAAGGCTCAAAAATGGGCGTAGTTGGGTGGAAAAAGGCGTAAGTGCCATGATCACCGGATTGGTGGCATTCCTCGATAATTTAGCTTTGAGAACACTATTCGGGCGAGTGGAAAGATGGACAGAAACCAAGGAAGAAAAGAACCCCCCGAGACATTATGTGGAAAAGGTGAAAAGCACGATTGGTGAAGCTACAAGGGATAATATCCTTTACCTAAAAGGCAAGGCGAATATTCCAGTGTACAAAGCATTAAAAGAGTTGGCCGGTTTTTAAAAAAGACAAATTTTCTATCAAGAGAGCACTCTAAATAAGTGAATCCGCTTTCACTCCTGTGGGGATAAAAAAACTGCCCACAAATACTTGACTCAAACAATAACGGTCATTTCTTGTATATAGTCTGGACAAAGGCTAAAATAGAAGGATGAAACTATTTTAAGGTGGTCGCTATGAACATATTTAAGCAGCTTGTTAAAAGTATTTATTCGCCTAAAGATATTGCTTTATTTCGCTTACAAGGAATTGGAAAAACAATTCTTTACGTTTTCCTGTTAACTTTTATTTCGATTTTGCCTTCCATTGTTTTTTTAAGTTCAGCATTAACAAGCGGATTAAGTACGGCAAAATCATTTATTCAGAGATGAAGCACCTGAATTCTCGATTAAAAATGGGAGGTTGTCAGCTGAAACAAAGGTTCCAGTTACGATTGATCATGACGGCTTTACTTTCTTTCTCGACCCAACAGGAACCGTTTCTGCTGAAGATGTTGCGGATACCGGGAATGCCTTCGCCCTCTTGAAGAATGAGTTTGTCGTGGCAGCCGGAAGTCAAACTCAAACATATCCATACTCCATGGTGGAAGGATTAAATATCAATAAAAAAGAAGCGGTTAATTTAATTGATAGTGTAAGTGGTTTAAAAGGGATTATTATCCCTGTAGTTACCCTTTTTCTTCTTTTATTCTCAAGCGCAGCAAGTTTTATTGAAGTTTCGATTCTTGCCTTAATCGGATTAGCACTAAAAAATATTGCTGGCCGAAAGCTCACTTACCGGCACTTGTGGAGAATGGCCGCCTATAGTGAAACACTGCCGACCTTGTTTTTTACCATTATGGCAGCGTTAAAAACAACTGTTCCAAACACATTCTTTATTAATTGGTTCGTTGCCATAATTGTCTTACTACTGGCAATCAAGGAGATTCCAAGGCCGAAACAAGCATCCTAAGCGATGCTTGTTTTTTAATTCTCAGTTCTATTCAAAAGTGGACAAGCATAGGTATGTACAAATTCCTTTAGGGGGGCTTGTCCGATGAAAAAATTAGTGGGAGTATTATTGGCGGTATTGGTTATTTATGTTATCTATTTCGATTTAACTGTCGGCACCCTTCCCTCCTCTGCCGTTAGTCACGCAGCTGTAGATAAAACTATCCAAAAACCTCAAACCGACAGAGCCTATTTTGATTCCAAAGTTAAACCGGGGCAAACCGTCATTTCAATCGTTGAACACCAGCTGGGTAAATCGCTTCCTGTATCTATCACTGATCTTATTAATGATTTCAAAGCATTAAACGAAGGACTGTCTCCGGAAAAAATCCAAATTGGTTCAACCTATCATTTTCCAGATTACTCAAAATAAGGTGACAAAATCCTTATTCTTGTCAAAATTAATGAAACGCTGATACAATAAAGATGGTTTGTTTTTTATCCCTGTTTTTTTAATTCAGCTAAAGGGGCGAATTACACGTGAGTGAAATTATACATCGTTTAAAAACCCGTCCGGTTAAGGTTGGCAATTTGACCATCGGCGGTAACAACGAGATCATTATTCAAAGTATGACAACGACCAAGACCCATGATGTCGAGGCAACAGTTGCTCAAATCAAACGGCTGGAGGAAGCAGGCTGTCAAATCGTCCGCGTCGCCTGTCCGGATGAGCGCGCTGCCAATGCCATCTCAGAAATAAAAAAACGAATTAATATTCCCCTGGTCGTGGATATCCATTTCGATTATAAGCTTGCTCTCAAAGCAATTGAGGGTGGTGCTGACAAAATCCGAATCAACCCGGGCAACATTGGGAGACGGGAAAAAGTAGAAGCGGTCGTCAAAGCGGCAAAAGAAAAGGGAATTCCAATTCGGATTGGTGTCAATGCCGGTTCACTTGAAAAGAGAATTCTTGATAAGTACGGCTACCCGACTGCTGACGGTATGGTGGAAAGTGCTCTGCATCATATCAAAATCCTTGAGGACTTAGATTTTCACGATATTATCGTCTCCATGAAGGCATCTGATGTCAATCTTGCCATTGAGGCATATGAAAAAGCTGCACGTACCTTTGATTATCCATTACATTTAGGAATTACTGAATCAGGTACTTTATTCTCAGGAACCGTAAAAAGCGCAGCCGGTTTAGGAGCAATTATTAGTAAAGGAATTGGAAATACCATTCGTGTCTCCTTAAGTGCAGATCCCGTAGAAGAGGTAAAAGTGGCTCGTGAACTGTTAAAGGTATTCCATTTATCTGCAAATGCCGCAACATTGATTTCCTGCCCAACATGCGGCCGGATTGAAATTGATCTTATCAGCATTGCCAATGAAGTGGAAGAATATATCCAAAATATTAAAGCCCCCATTAAGGTATCTGTCCTTGGCTGTGCCGTTAATGGACCTGGGGAAGCACGTGAAGCTGACATCGGCATCGCCGGTGCCCGGGGTGAAGGTCTGTTATTTAGAAAAGGTCAGATTGTCCGTAAGGTTCCGGAAGCACAAATGGTGGAAGAATTGAAGAAAGAAATTGACCAGGTTGCGGAAGAATATTTCCGTAAAAAGGCCGAAGAAGAAAAAGCCACAAAATAAGCAGAAAACCCGGTAAAAGAGTACCGGGTTTTCTTTTGGCCATCGTCATTATGGCCTATTTAGAAAAACGGTAGAATAAAGATACCGACAATAATCGATACTGCTCCAATACCAATTGCCCATGCACCAAGACTTTCAGCGCCTCGCCGTCTTGCAACGAAGCCAAGAACAATCCCGGCGGCACCAAACAGAATCGGCAATACAAACAGCGATAAGATTGATAAAGCTAATGCAACGGTACCCAAGCCTGTTCCAGTAGCAGCACGTTCCCTGATATTATTTTGTTCCTTTTCCCGGACAACTGGAACCGGGGCAGCAATCTCTGCTGCCGTTTCTTCCCGATTATCCCTTGTACGAAGCGGCACCGAGGCTCCTGTTGGCAAAACCTGGTCATCCTTTTTAAGGGAGACTCTTGGTGGAACCGAGGCACCCAATTCTGATGCCGTTTCTTCCTTGTAGCTTGGAGACTGTGTTGGGACAGGTGTGTTGTTTTCGGATGAAATATCCTCCTTCAGCTGTGAAGGATAACTGGGGATCCCTTCGCCAATAGAAGAACCCTTAAATCCATCCTGGACATTATTGCGCTCATCTGCCAATTAGCATCCCTCGCTTTCAGTAATAGGAGCATTCATTATTGTTTCCTAATCACCTGCTTTTACAATGTTAATGTTTGTCTAAAATAGTTAGTTATTTCTTTTCTCCAAAAATTTTTCTTAAACTTTCCTTTATCATTCATTTTTCTTTGGTAAAATTAAAGTTGATGTAATGAGCATATGAAGGTGAACAAAAAATGAAAAAAAGATTTGGTATTGACATCGATGGGACTGTTACTTCTCCAACATCGCTAATTCCTTTTATTAATAAGGCCTTTAACCTGAATCTTACGTATGGGGAAATTAATCAATATGATTTAACACCCTTTGTTAATGTCTCTAAAGAAGTTTTTGCCCATTGGTTTACGGAAAATGAACCAGTTATTTATCAAGGGTCACCCACAGCTCCCGGAGCAAGAAAGGTATTAAACAAGTGGAAAAAAGTACATGAATTATTTTTTATTAGTGCCCGCGGGCCCCGTCTCTATAATGTTACGGAAAAATGGTTCATTGACCATGGCATCAGTTTTGATCATATCGAATTAATTGGCTCACATGAAAAGGTTGAAATAACCAAAAAATACGGCATCGATATTTTTTTTGAGGACAAACATGATAATGCCGTAGCCATTCACGAGGAGTGCCATATACCTGTCATTTTATTTGATACTCCTTACAACCAGGACCCAATCCCAAAAGGGGTCATTCGCGTAAACAATTGGACAGAAGCCTCCCTCTGGGTTAAAAATTGGTTAAGCCAGCCGGAGAACTACTATCGATATGCCTAAAATATCCACGAAAAAAACAGCTTGTGCTATGCAAGCTGTTTTTTGTTAATACAATCGGGACATCGGCCATAAATCTCGAATTTATGCCCGGAAATTTCATATCCTTTTAAGTTTTCGATTAGTTCATCCATAGGACATGTTTCAATTTCCTTTGTTTTACCGCAGGATAGGCAAATAAAATGGTGATGATGCTCCTGTACCGTACAGGTAAAACGAAAATGCTTTTCTCCCGATAATTCAGTCATCTCTAAAATTCCCATATTGACAAACAATGCCAGATTGCGATAGATCGTATCAAAGCTTAAACCTGGATAATCGTCCTTTAGCTGTTCAAATACATCCTTGGCCGTCAAATATTTATCATTGTCCGCAAACAACTGCAGCATATCTTCCCTTTTTCCGGTTTGCTTGAATCCATTTTCTTTTAAATATTGAATCGCTTCATCAACGTTCATTGTACTGAATCTCCTTCTGCACATGCCTTTTTATCATCAATTTTTTATAAAAAATCATCAAAATTAAAATCAATACGGCAATCATGACAATCGTACCGCCAGGAGCCAAGTCTAAATAATACGCAGAAAATAACCCGCCTAACACGGAAATCTCCCCAAACAGGATGGAGAAAAGAATCGTCTGTTTAAACCCCTTCGCAATGCGAATGCTTGCAGCAACAGGCAGAGTCATCAACGAGGAAACCAATAGGATGCCTACAATTCTCATCGAAGCAGCAATCACCAAGGCAACCATAACGATAAAAATAAAATGGATCGATTTCGCAGGAATCCCCGAAGCTTTCGCATGTTCCTCATCAAAGGATAAAATAAACAGTTCTTTATAAACTAAAGTAATGGCCGCGACAACAAAAATACCGATGATGAAAATAACCGCTAAATCAGTTCTGCTTACAGCCGTTACACTGCCAAATAGGTAGCTGAATAAATCGGTATTAAAACCGTTGGCCAGGGATATAAAGATCACCCCTAAACCAATGCCGCTGGAAAGAATAATGGGAATCGCCAGTTCTTGATAATGCTTATAGACGTTTCGCAGTTTTTCGATAAATAATGAGCCACCGACAGAAAATACCATTCCTAAATAAAGCGGGTTTAATCCTGCCAATGCCGTAAATTGTTTTTCGATCAATAAACTGGCAGCAATGCCTGCCAAGGTTACATGACTGAGAGCATCGGCTATTAATGACAGCCGTCGTACTACTATAAAAACACCTAATAATGGTGCTAGAAAGCCAATCATGATCCCGGTTAGAAAGGCATTTTGCAAGAATTCATAATGAAAAATGGCTTGAATCATTATCGGACGCCCCCATGTTCATGGTGGTGGGTGATCAGTTGAATATCATGACCATATGTTTTTGACATCTCTTCCATTCTCATCTGTTCGAATTCCTTCGCTTTCCCATGAAAATACAAATGCTTATTAAGGCAGGCAACATGCGTCACCTTATCTGAGATGGTTCCAATATCGTGGGTGACAAGCAGCAATGTAATCCCCTGTTTAGCATTTAAATCACTTAGCATTTGGTAAAAAGCATTGACATTTTCGGCGTCCACTCCGACTGTCGGCTCATCGAGAATTAACAGCTTCGGATCACTTACAAGGGCCCGCGCAATAAATACCCTCTGCTGCTGACCGCCTGATAGCTCACCGATATTTTGATTAGAAAATAACTCCATGCCAACAGCTGCTAATGCCGTTTTGACTTTAACCTCATGTTCCTTTTTAAAAAACTTAAACAGGCCAATTCGTTTGGTTAAGCCGCTTGCCACCACCTCAAAAACAGTGGCAGGAAAACCGGTATTAAAAGAATTGGCCTTTTGGGATACATAGCCAATTTGCTGCCAGTCTTTAAATTTACTGATTTCTTGACCAAATAGAAGAATTTTGCCTTTTTGCAGTTTTAACAACCCTAAAATAAGCTTTAATAAAGTTGATTTTCCCGAACCGTTGGGGCCAACAATCGCCAAAAAAGCCCCTTCCGGCACGGTTAAATTAATGTCGTCGAGGACAACATCCTTTTCATAACGATAAAATAAATGATTTATTTCGATAATCGATGACATACACTATACTCTCACCTTTATTTTTAAGAATCATTCCGATTTAACTTTTTTGTTAGTATACAACAGCTGCCGCTGATTGTAAAGTCAGGCTGAGCTGCCTGATTATACGGTGTCACACTCCCGCCGTATCTTCATACATTATCATGGGGGAGTGATGAAGATGAAAATTTTCGAAAGCATTATCAATCATAAAATAAACACGATCACTGCTGAAGAATTAATGAAGTATGCGAATCAATTTAATATTTCAGTTACTCGTGGGCAGGCAAGAAAAATTGCTGAATACTTAAAAGGCAGAAATGTTAATATATTCGATGATCGGGAGCGGTCGAAATTAATTAGAGAAATCGCCAAAGCAGCCGGACCGCAGACCGCACGAGAGGTAAACAAATTATTTACGGAATTAGCAAAAAGCTAGCAAATTTAGCCAAAAAAGCTGTGCAGCGAGGCACAGCTTTTTGCTCTTTAACTTTGCATGATTTTTTCCAATAAGTCTTCATCGAATTTCTGATCGCGAAGCATGGCAATTTCAAATCGATATGGCGCTTTTTTATTATTCTTATCTTCACCAACAAATGGTGTTTCCAGGATTTTCGGGATCTCCTCTAATTGTGGATGATGAACAATATAATTTAGCGTCTTAAACCCAATATGACCGAAGCCAATATTTTCATGACGGTCCTTGCGCATTCCGATTGGATTTTTGCTGTCATTTATATGGAGTACTTTCAGCCTGTCCAACCCAATAATCTTGTCAAACTCGTTGAGAACCCCATCGAAATCTTCGACAATATTATAGCCGGCATCATGTGTATGACAAGTATCAAAGCAAATCGATAACTTCTCATTGTAATGAACTCCATCCATAATCATCGCCAGTTCCTCAAACGATTTTCCACATTCCGACCCTTTACCGGCCATTGTTTCCAGGGCAATTTGAACTTGTTCCTTCCCTGTTAATACTTCATTCAGCCCTTCTACTATTTTCTTGATACCGGCTTCAGGGCCGGCGCCGACATGGGCACCGGGATGCAAAACAATTTGTTTGGCTCCGATTGCCTCTGTTCGTTCAATTTCCTGAGTCAGGAACCGTACGCCCAAATCAAATGTATTGGGATTTGCAGTGTTGCCAATATTGATGATATAAGGGGCATGGACAACGATTTCGGTAATTCCATGCTCCTCCATGTGTTTTCTTCCAGCTTCTATATTTAAGTCTTCAATTTTTTTTCTTCGCGTATTTTGTGGTGCCCCGGTATAAATCATGAATGTATTGGCACCATAAGAAACCGCCTCATTACTTGCGGCTAAGAGCATGTCTTTTCCACTCATGGAAACATGTGAGCCGATTTTCAACATCGTCTTTCTCCCCCATCCAGTTATCCTTTTTTCTGATTTATTCTTCGTTGCCGTTTTTTGATCTTTTCCATTTCTGATTGCATTTTCTTTTTATAGCCGGGTTTTACCTTTTTTGGTTTTTTGATCATCGACTTTGCCATTTTATCTACTTCGTCAGCTTGCTTTACTCGCGATTTTCGACGATTTCGATCATCAATTTTAAGTAATTCGCCTTTTTTTAAATCAACATTTTGAAACTGTATTCCGATTTTTTCAAGACGAATTAAGGCATCCTCGTCCGATAACTCATAAATGGTCAACGCAATCCCTGCACTTCCTGCTCTGGCAGTTCGGCCTACACGATGAATATAGAAGTCTAAATCAGCAGGAAGCTCATAATTGATGACATGGCTGACCCCTTCGATATCAATACCTCTAGAAGCCAAATCCGTAGCAACAATATATTGAAACTCGAGGTCTTGGATTTGCTTCATCATTTTTTTTCGTTCTCTTGGTGTCAAATCACCGTGAACTCTGCCTACCTTTAATCCCTTTTCATTTAAAAAATCTGCCAGTTCTTCGGCCTTCTTTTTCGTATTCGTAAAGACAATCGCTAAATAGGGATTAAGGCTGACGAGGACGTCATGAACCAATTCTTTTTTATCACGATGTCTTGAAGGCAAGAGAAAATGCTGCAGATTTTCCGCTGTTTTCCTTCTCGGTTCAATCTGAATCATTTCCGGGTTTTCCATGTATTTTTTCAAGAACGGTTTTAATTTTTCAGGAATCGTTGCTGAAAAAACAAGCATTTGCAGGTTTTCCGGCATTTTAGCTGCAATTTTATCGACATCTTCAATAAAACCCATATCAAGCATCATATCCGCTTCATCGACAACGAGAATTTCGCCTGTATGAACAAATAATGCCTGCTCCTGGACCAAATCATTAATTCTGCCCGGAGTCCCGACCACAATATGCGGCTGGACCTTAAGTTTTTCAATCGTTCGCTGCTTATCCGTTCCCCCAACAAATAGCTTCGTTACAATGAGCTGCTGCGGATAAGCTTCGGTTATTTTAATAATTTGTTGATAGATCTGGGAGGCAAGCTCTCTCGTTGGGGCGGTGATCACTGCCTGTACGTGTTTGTGCCCGGGGTTTATTTTTTCCAGAATCGGAAGGACATAAGCTAAGGTTTTCCCTGTTCCTGTTTGCGATTGGCCAATCGCACTCTTCCTTTTTAACACAGTTGGGATCATCCGTTCCTGAATTTCCGTAGGCTCGTAAAATCCAAGCCTTTGAATGGCTTCGATAATAAAAGGTTGAAACTTAAAACGGTTAAATCGATTTTCTTTCATATGTTGGCTCCTTATTACGACCAGTCTAATATACTAATGTACAAGTGTTTTCATTTTTGTTCCATCATCCAATTATAATAAACTTTCTCACATATCTCCAGCCAGTAATCTTTTGTTATCAGCATTTACTTTTCAACAGCATTTTAATACTTTCTTCTGTGTCGATTACCTAAGGCAAAATACAAATAAATGCATACTTTAAAACAAGGAGTATAACTGAAATTTTCGGCTTTCAGATGCCATTCATATTTTTAAGATGATCCTTGGTTTACAGAAGAATAAGAGACCTTTCCCGATTCATATTGGAAAGGATTAGAAAGGAGGAAAAATGGGATGCTGCCAGGACCAAGAATGCCGATGCAAGGTGGAATGGGACCGGGATTATTTGGCGGAAGACCTCCTATGGGACCCGGATTGAATTTATTTGGAGGCGGACGCCCCCCGATGATGGGGCCGCAAGGTAATCCATTTGGCGGATTGATGGGTGGAGGTGCTCCGCAAATGGGAAGAGGCGGCGGCGGATTACTTTCAAGACTATTGGGAAGAGCTGCCCCAACCGGCGGGCCGGGTGGAATGATGGGCCCAATGCAAGGAGCTGGAGGATTAATGGGGGGAGCTGGAAGAGCCGGTGGCGGCGGATTGCTTCAATCTCTTTCCGGTTCCGGAGGTGGTGGAGGCCTTGTCGGCTTTTTGAATAATACCCAGCAGGTTATCAAAACCGCACAAGCAATCGGTCCAATGGTACAACAGTATGGACCGTTGGTTAGAAATCTTCCGGCGCTCTGGAAACTTTACCGCGGAATGAAAGATTCCCCTAATACGACTGAAGAAGAGTCTTCTGCCACAGCCCCAAAAACGACGGCCCATGCAAGGACTCATGACACCAAGCAAAAGGAAAACACCACCGCAAAAACAACGCGGAAAGTCACTAACCAGCCTAAAACATCGAACACCCGTAATCAAACGGGTTCGGCAACGGAGACATTATACCGGAGAGGTTCTTCCAAACCCAAATTATATATTTAGTGTAATGAATGCCGGATCCCACGAACCGGTATTCTTTTTGTTAAGAAAACTCGAAATAAGGACGGATGATGAGTAATGAACAGCAAGCTTTTGCTTAAAGGAAAAATGTATCTTTGTAATATTCATACCAGTTATATATAATAAACATATAAACTACTAAAATTGCCTTTTAGGAGGATTCCATAAATGAATGTGATTAAAATTTCACCGCGGGGCTATTGTTATGGTGTTGTAGACGCCATGGTCATCGCCCGTAATGCTGCATTGGATAAAACCCTGCCACGTCCAATCTACATTCTAGGTATGATTGTTCATAATAAACATGTGACCGATGCTTTTGCCGAAGAAGGGATTATCACCCTTGATGGAAATAACCGCAAGGAGATTTTAGAAAAAGTCGATAAAGGGACGGTTATTTTTACGGCCCATGGAATTTCACCGGAGGTACGGGAATTGGCAAAGAAAAAGGGGCTTGTGACGCTTGATGCAACATGCCCTGATGTCACCAAGACACACGACCTTATTTTCGAGAAATCAAAACAGGGTTATTATACCATTTATATTGGCAAAAAAGGACACCCAGAGCCTGAAGGAGCCCTTGGGGTAGCACCTGGCATGGTCTATCTTGTACAAACTCCTGAAGATGTCGAGGCGTTAAATATTGACCATGACAAGCTGATTGTGACGAATCAAACAACCATGAGTCAATGGGATGTTCATGACACAATGGAAAAGGTAAAAGAAAAATATCCTCATGTAGAGGTTTACAATGAAATTTGCCATGCCACTCAAATACGTCAGGAGGCCGTTGCCCAGCAGGCTGGGGAAGCAGATGTGACAATTGTGGTTGGCGACCCAAAAAGTAATAACTCCAACCGTCTCGCCCAGGTGTCGGAAGAAATTGCCCATACAAGAGCTTACCGGATTGCCGATATTACCGAATTGGAGATTGATTGGATCAAGGATGCAAAAACGGTGGCTGTTACCGCCGGTGCTTCTACCCCAACGCCGATTACAAAGGAAGTGATATCGTTCCTGGAACAATTTGATCCAAACGATGAAACGACCTGGGAACGACAGAAAAAGGTGCCACTTGCTAAGATTCTGCCAAAAGTAAAAACAGCTAACTAACAGTCAAAAAACCGGTCCGCAGACCGGTTTTTTTAAACAAATTGGAATGGGTCGGTATTTACTTCAGAAGGAAAAATTTCGACTTCATAGCCAGCACCGTGGCACATTTTTTGAAGTGTCTTCGTTAACCCTTGCTTCATCACCTTTTCCACGTTATGACCAGGATCGACAATATTTAAGCCTTGCATCATCGCATCATGCGCAGTATGGTAATAAAAATCACCAGTTACGTAGACATCTGCCCCTTTAAACTTGGCATGGCTGAAATATTTGTTGCCATCACCGCCTAAAACAGCCACTTTGTTAACCTTTGCCGTTAAATCTCCGACAACACGAACTGCTTCAACCTCTAAGTCCGTCTTAACTTTTTCGGCAAATTCCTTTAAAGTCATTTCTGGGATGTTACCAATTCGCCCCAACCCTAATGTCTCTCCCTTATTATCGAGCGGGTAAACATCATAGGCCACCTCCTCATACGGGTGAGCTTTAATCATCATGGAAAGGGTCTTCTTCAGCAGGGGCTCAGGAACAATCGTTTCGACGCGAACTTCATCAACAGCTTCCAGCTTCCCCGACTGGCCAATAAAAGGATGGGTCTCAGCCCCCGGCATAAATCTGCCGGTTCCCTCAGCAGAGAATGAACAATGACTGTAATTTCCAATAAAGCCGGCACCTGCTTCGCCAAGAACCTGGCGAATTTGCTCTGCATGACTTCGGGGAACAAAAACAACCAGTTTTTTATACTTTTCAGCAAATGTTGGCACTAATACTTCCGTTTCTTCAAGACCTAACGCTTCCGCTAGCCAATCATTCACTCCGCCGGTGGCAATATCAAGATTGGTATGGGCAGCATAGACAGCGATATCAGATTTGATGAGTTTCGCCATCATCCTGCCCTGAACCGTGTCAGTAAGAATATTTTTTAATGGGCGAAAAATGGGTGGATGATGGGCAATGATTAATTGAACATCTTTTTCGATGGCTTCATCGATCACATTTTCCAGCACATCGAGGGCAATCATGACACGCTCTACCTTTCTGTTGAGTCGTCCGATTTGTAAACCAATTTTATCTCCTTCCATTGCCAATTCTTTAGGGGAAAATTTTTCAAATAATTGAATAATTTCATGACCATTAGGAATTTTCATCTTGTAAAACCTCCTCAGCCAATTTGATATTATGTATTAATTCTTGCTTTTTTTTCATTGTTTCAGGCGTCTCCGCTGCTTTTTCAAGCTGGTGATAAATGCGCTCCCAATTTTGCTTTTCAGCCAGCCACTTTTTCCTAAAAACAGAATTTTTTTCTTTCGCCAGATGTGGACCAAATAACAAACCCGCATCCAGGTTTTTATCATAAGGAGCTAAAGGCTCTCCACCTTGTTCCGCGACTAGTACTTCGTAGATTTTCCCATCCTCTTCAAGAATTTCTTCAGCACAGAGGACCCAGCTATTGTCCAAACACCATTTGCGAATCGAAATGGCTCCGATATTGGGTTGTAAGATTAACCTTTTAACAGAAGTAAGCTTTTTCTTGCCCCTGTCCAAAATACTTGTAATTAATGCTCCTCCCATTCCTGCAATTGTGATAGTATCAACTTCACCTGGCTGGATCACATCAAGTCCATCTCCCAGCCGGACGGAAATCACTCCAGACAATCCTTCTGCCTTAACATTCCTCTCCGCTGATTGAAACGGACCAACTGCCACTTCACCGGCAACTGCATAGGCAATGCCGTTATTTTTCGCTAAATAGCAGGGTAAATACGCATGGTCGGAACCGATGTCTGCCACTTTGGCTCCGTTGGGGACATATTTAGCCACCGTTGCTAACCTAGCTGATAATTTATCTGTATTCAACAAATCCACCACACTTTTTAAATACTAGTATAAGAAAGGTCCTTTACAGATGCAAAGGACCTTTTTGGATGGCGTAGAAAACGCGATTATGTTTATTGTATTTTTGATACCCATTCAGCCATTTTATCTAATTGATCTGCTGTAACAGCAGTTTGCGCTGGCATATTATTTCTACCATTCTTGATGATACCTTTAATTTCATCCTTTGACAGCTTCTTTCCAACACCTTTTAAGGATGGACCCACTCCGCCCTGATATTGATCACCATGACAGCCGATACAAGTGGATTTGTAAATGTCCTCCGGATTTGTAGCAGCCGTTTCCGTTTTCTGACTACTTTTCCCCTCACCTTTGGCCACTTCTTTCATATCACCAAGACCTTTGAATGACAACAAGAACATCAGGGCAATCCCAAAGACCATGATGAGAATGAAAGGAACAACTGGATTTCGTTTCATGATAAAACCTCCCTTATGTACGTAAACATGTTCTTTAAATATAAATCCTCCCACAAACACTATCTATTTTACTTGAAAAGCTGTCAAAGGAAAAGACCTAAACTTATTTAATTGAAATAATCTTTTAAAAATATCTAAAACAGCCCCTATTTTCCAAAAAAACAATATCTAGGAAAAAGTTCAAGGGACCATTTGCAAAGTGAGAGACAATTCAGTAAAATAATCTTAATAACAAACGACAAAAAAGTTTACTCCGTTGCCGAAGTAAACTTTGGATCCATACATGTCTATTCTAAAAAGTCTTTTAGGCGTTTGCTGCGGCTAGGGTGACGCAGTTTTCGCAAGGCCTTTGCTTCAATTTGCCGAATACGCTCGCGGGTGACACCAAATACCTTTCCGACTTCTTCCAGTGTCCGAGTCCGGCCATCATCGAGACCAAACCGGAGACGAAGGACGTTTTCTTCACGGTCTGTTAAGGTGTCAAGGACATCTTCCAACTGCTCTTTTAATAGCTCATAGGCAGCATGTTCAGAAGGGGAGGTGGCATCCTGATCTTCAATGAAATCTCCTAGATGGGAGTCATCCTCTTCACCGATTGGTGTCTCCAATGAAACAGGTTCTTGAGCAATTTTTAAGATTTCTCTAACCTTATCCGGTGTTAAATCCATATCTTCGGCAATTTCCTCCGGAGTTGGTTCACGGCCAAGATCTTGCAGTAATTGCCGCTGTACCCGAATAAGTTTATTAATCGTTTCGACCATATGAACCGGGATACGGATGGTTCTTGCTTGATCCGCAATCGCTCTGGTAATGGCCTGACGAATCCACCATGTAGCATAAGTACTAAACTTAAATCCTTTTCGATAATCAAATTTTTCAACGGCTTTAATGAGGCCCATGTTTCCTTCTTGAATTAAATCGAGAAACAGCATTCCCCGGCCGACATAGCGCTTTGCAATACTTACAACCAGGCGAAGATTTGCTTCCGCAAGACGCCGCTTTGCTTCTTCATCTCCCTGTTCAATACGATGCGCCAACTCGATTTCCTCTTCGGCCGAGAGCAGGTTAACGCGGCCAATTTCCTTTAAGTACATACGAACTGGATCATTAATTTTTACACCTGGCGGGACGCTTAGATCATTCAAATCAAATTCATCATCGTCTTCTTCTTTCGCTAAATCTTTGATGCTTGGATCCTCATCATCGCCATCACCGACTAATTCAATTCCCTGATCACCAAGAAACTCATAGAATTCATCCATTTGATGTGAGTCTAAATCAAAATGCGACATTTTTTCAGCAATATCATCATAGGCAAGGACGCCGACTTTTTTTCCTACTTCTGTTAATTGTTGTTTCACCTGTTCTAAGGTCAATTCATTCTCGACCTCCTGTGACCGGGCTGATTTTTCAGCAGCCATAGGAAACCCTCCTTCCAAAATCAAAGACAGTAAACTAAATCTATAATGATTTACGCAATTGAATAATTTCATTTGCAATAATAGCTGCTTTTAAATAATCCTTTTGCCGTTCTGCCTCTTTCTGTTTTTCCTCTTTTTCCTTTATCATTAACATTTTTTTGTAATTCAACACCTGTTTGATATAATCAGATAATTCCTGGTCGGTTAACTCTTCATTAATCGACAACATTTCAATATTTGCAACCATTCTTCTAAGATTATCATCTTGTATATAGGTTAAAAAGGCAGCAGGATCTGGTTGTGAGTGCTCTTCATAAAATTCCAGCAGATAAGTGACAATTGCCTGATGCTCATCAATATTAAATGTATTTCCTGCAAGCAAATCCTGGACTTTATATACCATGTCACGATCTTTTAGCATATGAGCAATTATATATTGCTCTGCAGAATAATGGGCAGGTTTTAATTCTTTTGCTTGTCTAGGGATAACAGCAGGTTTAAATGGCTGCCCGGTTTTTCCTTTGGCTTTCCTTTTTTCAGCAAAGTAATATTGCTTTTGCTGCTGCTTTAAAGCATCTAATGAAAGAGAAAATTCATCCGCCAACTGCCGTAAATAATGATCTCTTTCCACTGCCATTGGCAATTTGCTGATTTCTTTTATTATTTCTTCGATATAGTTTAGCCTATCTCCTTCATTTTGCAGGTTTTTTCCCCTGCGGAAATAAAGAAATTTAAAGCCCATCCAGGTTAAACTGGCCTCAATCACTTCGTGACGAAATTTATCGGGGCCATTTTTTTTAATGTACTCATCCGGATCCATACCTTCAGGCATCAGCGCAACTTTTATCTCAAAACCAGCATCCTGTAAATGCAATCCTGCGCGATATGCCGCTTCAATCCCGGCATTATCGGAATCATAACAAATAATCACGGATTGGACGCCTTGACGTAACAGCGAAATATGCTCATCCGTCAACGATGTACCCATTGTGGCAATGCCGTTTTCGACCCCAGCACGACTTGCTGCTATACAATCGGCAAAGCCTTCAAATAAAACGGCATGACGCAATTTTTTGATACTGGATTTTGCCTGATGATAATTGTATAAAATTTTGCTTTTATTAAAGATTGCCGTTTCGGGACTATTTAAATATTTAGGGTCTTCGCCCCCAAGCGATCTCCCGGAAAAAGCAATCGTATTTCCATTTCGGTCAAATATTGGAAACATAATTCGATCTCTGAAGCGATCAAAAAATGTTCCATCTCTCTCACGCTTTATGATAAGTCCTGCTTTTTCCATTAATTCAGCGGAGAAATTTCTTTTTAAAAGAAAATGGGCGACAAAGTCCCAAGAGTTTAGCGAATAGCCTAGTTGAAATTGATCGATTGATTCCCGGCTAAAACCTCTTTGATAAAGATACTCCAACGCATGCTGACCTTCTTTTGTATTGACCAGCAAATGATGGTAAAATTTACGTAACAGCTCATGAGCATCTTTCATTGCTTGCAGCTCTTTAGACTGTTTATTCTCCGTTTGTGCGATGTTTAGCTTGATCTCAAGGTCAATATTCGCCCGGGAGGCTAGTTTGATTACGGACTCTTGAAATGAAATGCCCTCTAGCTCCATTAAGAAAGTAAAAACATTTCCACCAGCACCACAGCCAAAGCAATGGAAAATCTGCTTATCGGGTGAGACCGAAAAAGAAGGAGTACTTTCTCCATGGAAGGGGCATAATCCGAAGTAATTTCGTCCCTGTTTTTTTAATTGAACATAGTCACTGATAATTTCAACTATATCTACAGCCTGACGAATTTGGGTTATCTTTTCTTCGGAAATACGTTCTGCCATGAAAACAACTCCATTTTGCTAACAACATTTATTCGACATACATCCGCTAAATCCCTTCAATTTTCGACAAAATTTCATTGTCAATCGCAAACGATCTTCAGATTGAAAAGAATTTGGTCTCTTTAAGGTATTAACATATTCCTGTTGGCCTATGTACTCCCATCTTGATGATCATAGGAAGCCGCATTAAGAGTCCAACTTCATATCCTGAAACAGGTTCGACAATTTCCGCCTTATCCGGACAGGGTTTGGAGTAACCATATAAATTGTCGGAACAGCTTTTTTCTTTTTATTAATTCTACATTACTCTGCATATTCCTTCTTTAATGTCTATTTTTATCATGAAAACATTACAACAAGTGAGTGGTTTAGACATATTTTAGGGGGATTTTATCTAATAAGCATTTTTGTTTTCATGAAAAAGAGAGATAGGATTTATGTCGAATTTTTTAAGAGACAAATATGGTATCTGACTTGACATCTGACAGTAAATAGTTTATTCGTTCCCATGCAAGTCTAAACCTAAAAGATTCATTTTTATCACAATTTTTTATTATAGTATATTTATGATCAATTTGCCACAACTTTTGCTTACTTTTTTCATTAGAAAACACATAATCAAAAGATTATGTGTTAAGCTTTTCCTTTATAAAAATAGCTAAGAATAACATTGGCTGTTTCCTCTACTGCCTTATTGGTTACATCGATAACTGGACAGTTAATTTTGGTCACGACCTGCTCAAAAAAGTCTATTTCTTCTCGAATTCGATTGATATTGGCATAACTTGCTTGATCATTTAACCCTAAAGAAATTAACCTCTCTCTGCGGATATGATTTAATTTTTCAGGGCTGATTTTTAACCCAAAGCACTTTTCTTTCGGTACCCGATAAAGTTCCTCAGGCGGGTCAACCTCCGGCACAAGCGGCACATTGGCGACCTTTAGGCGCTTATGTGCGAGGTATTGCGATAATGGCGTTTTCGAGGTCCTCGATACGCCAATTAACACAATATCCGCTTTTAAAATTCCCCGGGGGTCTCTGCCATCATCATATTTGACGGCAAACTCGATTGCTTCGATCTTTTTGAAATAATCCTCGTCCAGTTTTCTCACAAGGCCTGGCTCAAATAAAGGCGTCTTACCGGTAAAAGCTTGAATATTATCGATGATTGGACCGATGAGGTCAACAGCCACAATTCCCTCTTTTTCCGCCCGCTTTAGCATATATGTGCGCATTTCTGGTTTTACCAGAGTAAATGCGACCATCCCCTTGTCTAATGAGACGAGGGACAATACTTCATCAATATGTTCCTTATCTTCAACATAGGGAAATCGTTTCAAAGTCATTCCGGAGCCGTTAAACTGACTAATAGCTGCTTTCGTCATTAATTCTGCTGTTTCCCCAACTGAATCGGATACGACATAAATAATTGACGTATTCATTCCCTTTCATCATCCCCTCTGAAAAGCAACATTTTATTCTTCGCCCAGAGCAACAAATGCCCTGGTTATATTCGTTTTCGTTATTCTTCCGATTACCTCAAACCCGTGATCTGTCTTTTTAACAACCGGGAGGGCATCAATTTGTTTTTCAATTAACTTTTTGGCAACATCAATTAAAAGGTCCTCCCGTTCACACATCGTGATGTTTGGCATACGCGTCATGATGATATGTACAGGAATGGTTGTCAGTTCCTGTTTTCCAATGCTGGCCCGTAGTAAATCTTTTCTGGATAAAACCCCAACTAAATGCGAACCTTTGTCTACGACGAATAATGTCCCTACATCCTCTAAAAACATTGTGCAAATGGCATCATAAACCGAAACGTTTTCATTTACGACAACCGGAATGGATTGGTATTCTTTCACATAAATTTTTTGCAGATTTTCAGTTAATAATTGCGTTCCTGATTTTCCCGTGTAAAAGTAGCCAACCCGCGGCCTAGCATCCAGGAACCCAGCCATCGTTAAAATGGCTAGATCTGGACGCAATGTTGCCCGAGTTAGGTTTAATTGCTCGGCAATGTGTTCTCCCGTTATCGGGCCGCTTTCTTTGACGATTTGCAATATCTGCTCCTGACGTTTTGTTAGTTCTATTGTCCTCACCACCCATTAGACCATTGAATGTTTCATTTTAATACCTGATCTTTTCATGCAAAAAGCTAATTAGCTCTGTAATTGGCAGGCGAGTTTGTTCCATTGTATCCCGGTCTCTGACGGTTACCATTTTGTCCTCGATGGAATCAAAATCATAGGTGATACAGAATGGTGTACCGATTTCATCGTGGCGGCGGTAACGTTTACCGATGGAACCAGACTCATCATAATCTACATTAAAATGCTCAGAAAGGGCTGCAAAAACTTCCTTGGCTCCTTCAGACAGCTTTTTCGATAATGGCAGAACAGCAGCCTTAAATGGAGCAAGCGCCGGATGGAAATGCATAACAGTTCTGGAAGTGCCGTCTTCAAGTTGTTCCTCATCATAAGCATCAATTAAAAAGGCTAAGGTAACCCGGTCTGCACCAAGTGAAGGTTCGATACAGTAAGGAATATACTTTTCATTTGTGTCGGGATCCAGGTAGTGGAAGTCCTCACCGGAATATTCCATATGCTGTTTTAAATCGTAATCGGTTCTCGAAGCAATTCCCCAAAGCTCACCCCAGCCGAACGGAAACTTATATTCAAAGTCTGTGGTTGCATTACTGTAATGGGAAAGTTCTTCCTCAGAGTGATCGCGGAGTCTTAAGTTATCTTTTTTGAGGCCTAATGAAAGCAGCCAGTTTTCGGCAAATTGCTTCCAATAGTCAAACCATTTTAATTCTTCTCCCGGCTTGCAGAAAAACTCCAACTCCATTTGTTCAAATTCTCTTGTACGGAAGGTAAAATTCCCCGGTGTAATTTCATTTCTAAAGCTTTTTCCAATTTGCGCGATACCAAACGGCAGTTTCTTCCTCATGGTTCTTTGGACATTTTTAAAGTTAACAAAAATTCCTTGTGCCGTTTCAGGGCGCAGAAAAATCTCGTTTGTGCTAGTTTCCGTCACTCCCTGGAAGGTTTTGAACATTAGATTAAATTGCCTGATGCCGGTAAAATCATGACTTCCGCAGTCGGGGCAGGCAATATGATGTTCCTTGATTAATTCTTCCATTTTCGTAAATGGAAGACCATCAACAACCATTTCGATCCCTTTTTCTTCAAGGGCATTTTCAATTAATTTATCGGCACGATGCCGCGCTTTACAATTCTTGCAATCAATCATTGGGTCATTAAAGTTGCCGATATGTCCAGAAGCTTCCCATGTTCTCGGATTCATTAAGATACTTGCATCTAAGCCGACGTTTAACGGCGTCTGTTGGACGAATTTTTTCCACCAGGCCTGCTTTATATTGTTTTTAAATTCAACTCCTAATGGGCCGTAATCCCAAGTGTTTGCAAGACCGCCGTAAATTTCTGAGCCTGGGAAAATAAACCCTCTGTGCTTTGCGTGAGAAACGATTTGTTCCATGGTTACATTCATTTTTTCGATAACTCCTTTTATTGAATTAGTCAATGAAAAAACTCCCGCCTCTATGCTTTTACGCATAGGGACGAGAGTTAACCCGCGGTTCCACCCTATTTGCCGGCAGCTGCCGGCCTCTTTTCATGTAATCAAATTGCTCCGGAACGCCTTCCTTAAGCTTCTATACCCTAGCTCACACCATCCTAGGTTCGCTTTTATAGATTGTGCCTAAGTACTACTTTCCTTCAGCGCAATTATTAATTTTATTGAGTATAATAACCAAAACAAACAATAATGTCAACAAATTCTATAAAAGATTTCGAAAATGGGCCATTGAGTCGAGAAATTTTTTCGATTTCAGATGCAGTCCTGAATATTCGTCATAATAGGCATCGATCACCTTTTTGAGTTCGGCTTTGGTCGTGTCTTTTACAGAGATGCTCCCTAAACGTGACAAATCAAAATAATAAAAGAGCCGCAACAATTTAACAGCAGCTGGTGAAATTTTAAAATGATAGGGGTCATGCTCCAGACAACGATGGCAGATAAACCCGCCTTCACGAATGGAAAAAGAAAAATGTCCGGAAGACTGGCCGCAAACAGAACATTGGTTTAAGACCGGATATAATCCTAATACATTTAGCATTTTCATTTCATAAATATCGATCAAAATATCCGGATCATACCCCTCATTCATTAGATTTAGAGTCTGATATAATAACTCAAAATGAAATGGATTCGGTTTCTTCTCGTCGGTACATTTATCGGTTAATTCAACGATCAGGCTTGCATAGGCGGTTAAAAAAATGTCTTCACCAATCGAACGAAAAGATGTGATGATTTCACCTTGCTGTAAACCGCTTAAACCGGTTCCTTTTTGAATGAGAAAATAACCGTAAGTAAAAAGCTGGGTAATGGAGGAGAGACGGCTGTTCGGCTTTTTTGCCCCTCTGGCCATCACGCCGATTTTCCCCCATTCCCTGGTATACAAAGTGACAATTTTATTGGTTTCACCATAATCAGTTGCTCTAATGACGATGCCTTCACACTTCTGAAGCATAATGTCACCATCCCAAACTAAATAGCCGGGCACGGCACCTTTTACTATAGAAACACTAATCCAGAAACCCACACCTTGCCAATAAGGCGGTGTGAGAAGAGCTAAACTAAACTACATTCAAATTAGAAAATGTTTATTTATATCTACAACTGGTTAGAATGAATTTCTTTATGCGGCGCTCCGCCCCTTTTCAATTAGAAGTGTGCGGCTACTAGAAAATAGGATTATCCATTTGTGCTAGCTCTTCATTCGAATTACCGGGTATTTCTTGGTTTTCCTTCTCAAGTTCTTTAAAGAGAAGATATGTGTCGATATTACCGGTCTGGGTAAATACTTTCCACGTTAAATCCAACACGAAAACCCCACCTTTCAATTTTTAGACTAGCGTATTTTTGGGTCCTAAAGCTTACAATTATCTTGGCCTGCCCACACTAAAATCATAAGACGTAAATTTTGTAAATGCGGTCCATGCATATTCTTAAAACTTGAGTAATATTCTAGATAGGGCGAACGGATTAGTACTCATCTTCATTAAAGCCGTACTCGCGCAGTTGTGACATTTTATTCCGCCAATCCTTTTGAACTTTTACCCACAATTCTAAAAACACTTGTGAACCAAGCAGATTTTCAATATCAACGCGGGCACGCTTGCCAATCTCCTTTAACATGCTGCCTTTTTTTCCAATAATGATTCCTTTTTGCGAATCGCGTTCGACAATGATTGTGGCCATGACATGAATAATATTCCTGCCCTCTTGCCGCTCAATTTTATCGATCACTACGGCTAAGGAATGAGGAATTTCTTCCCTGGTTAAGTGAAGTGCTTTTTCGCGAATCAGTTCGGAAATGATAAACCTTTCTGGATGATCAGTTACTTGATCTGCCGGGTAATATTGCGGTCCCTCAGGTAAAAACCCTTTAATTTGTTCCAAAAGACGCTCGACATTATTTCCCTCTAATGCCGATATAGGAACGATTTCTTTAAAGGAAAATTTTTCTTTATATGATTCGATTATCGACAATAATTCATCCGGATGAATCTTATCAATTTTATTTATGACCAGAAAAACAGGTGTGTTGATCGTGCGAAATTTTTCAATGATAAATTCTTCGCCACGTCCAAATCCTTCTTCAGCATTTACCATAAACAAAACTAGATCGACTTCTTTAAGAGTGTTTTGGGCCACCTTCATCATAAAATCGCCTAATTTATGCTTTGGCTTATGGATACCCGGCGTGTCGATAAAAATCATTTGGGCATCTTCCTGCGTGAGAACACCTTGTACTTTATTCCGAGTAGTTTGTGGTTTATCGCTCATGATCGCAATCTTTTGACCGATGACCCGATTAAGGAAGGTAGATTTCCCAACATTTGGTCGGCCAATGATGGAGATAAATCCCGATTTATAAGCAGCTCTTTCAGTTCGATTATTTTCCATTTAAATCATCCGCCATGAACGCACCAGGTAATAAATCCTCAACAGTTAGCTCCAAAATATCCCCTTTTAGATTTGTCAGGATCACCTTCATATCTTTAGGACATAATTCAGCCATTACTTGCCGGCAGGCTCCACAAGGGGAGCATGGACGAAGAGTATCGGCAACCACAGCGATCATTTTAAAATCCCTGTCGCCTTCTGAAACCGCTTTAAAAATAGCAGTCCGTTCACCGCAATTACACATGCTATAGGCAGCATTTTCGATATTACAGCCATGATATACTTTTCCATCCGCAGTTAGCAGGGCAGCTCCTACTCCAAATTTAGAATATGGAACATATGCTTTTTCCCTAGCTTTTTTTGCTTCTTCAATTAGTTGCTTGATTTTCACTAGTCTTACTTCCTTTCCAGCAATAAGCCTGCTGTTTCTATATTTTACATTAAAAATCAGATAAAATCATTACTTGTAGCAAAAAAGTAATAAAAAAATTGGAATTTTCACAAAAGTCTAATTTTGTCCTTGAAATAATTTGCTATGATTTTATCAAAGGCCATTCAATAAACCTATATCATGTGAAACTTCAATCAGCACGTTTTATTACTTGTTAATTCAGGATAAATAACTTTCGAATATACGGGTAATAAATCAGGACGCCGACGATAATCGAGAGGACAGCATATACAAGCACAGCTCCCGCTGCCATGTCTTTTGCCTGCTTTGCCAGCGGATGATATTCCGGACTTGTCAGGTCCACGACTCTTTCAATTGCACTGTTCAATAATTCTAAAGCAAACATGCCTCCGATTGCAAAAAGAATGACGATCCATTCGATTATCGAAATGGAAAAGTAAACAGAAATAAACACCACGACCACCGAGCATAGCAAATGGATCCGCATGTTTCTTTCTTGCAGAAGGCCGATAAAAAGGCCATTTACCGCAAAAGAAAAAGAGCGTAAAACCGAATGAGATTTGTGATTATCGTGTAAGTCCATATTCGTTTAAGATTTCCTTCTGCAGCGTAAACATTTCTTTTTCATCCGCCTCGTTCATATGGTCATAGCCTAGAAGATGCAAAAAACCGTGAACTGCCAAGAAGCCAAGTTCCCGGGCAAAAGAATGGCCATATTCCGCTGCCTGTTCTTTCGCTTTTGGTACCGAAATAATAATGTCCCCTAAGACACGGGGCAGCCCAGCCCCCAGCACTTCAACCTCTCCTTCTCCCATCTCTTCCATGGCGAAAGAGATAACATCTGTCGGGGCATCCTTATCGCGATATTCGCGGTTAATTTCCTGAATTCGCTCATTCGTCACAAATGTTACGGAAACCTCACTATGCTCCTTAATATTTTGCTTTTGCGCTGCAAAATTTAACAGCCTTTCGATTTCAAGTAATTGCTGCTCCGTCAATTCTTTCGTTTCATCCATAGTATCAATCAGTAAGGTCATGCCTGTTTCACCTTCTTTGTCATTTCTGGATATTCTATTCTTGAATGGAATATCCCCTTTAATGTCTCACATAATGCATGTGTTACGGTGTCAATTTCCTTAAATGTTAAATCACATTCATTAAATTGGCCGTCCTCCAAGCGGTCGGTCACTATTTTTCTTACCAGTGTTTCAATTCCTTCTGGTGTGGGCTGTGATATGGAACGTACAGCTGCCTCGACACTGTCGGCAATCCCGACAACCGCCGATTCTTTTGATTGTGCTTTCGGACCGGGATAGCGATAGGCCGCCTCATCAACATCCGGATCATTTTGCAATGCCTTATGGTAAAAATATTTTAATAAGGTTGTCCCGTGATGCTGTTCAGCAATCTCAATAATTTCCTTTGGCAAATGATGCTTTTTTAATATTTCTGAGCCGTCAGTAACATGAGCAATAATGATACTTGCACTTTTCTCCGGAGGCAGGCGGTCATGCGGATTATCGTGGTGCATTTGGTTCTCAATAAAAAAGTTCGGCCGCCGTGTTTTTCCAATATCATGGTAGTAGCTTCCTACCCGCGCCAAAAGGCCGTTGGCACCAATCGCTTCACAAGCAGATTCTGCTAAATTCGCAACCATCACACTATGGTGATAAGTCCCTGGTGCCTCCATTAATATCTTTCTTAACAATGGATGGTTCGGATTAGACAACTCAATCAGCCTTATAGTTGACAGAATTCCAAAGCTTGCTTCCAGAAACGGCAGGAGTCCAATTGTTAACACAGCAGCCCCAATTCCAGATACAAACGCTGTAATGATATAGTACACAAACTCCAAACCGGTAAATTGTCCATTGGGCAAGTACATAATGGCCACGATGGTTAACAAATTGACAAGTGCCGAGAATGAACCGGCTTGTAAAATCCTCGATCGTTGGTTTCGTTTATTTAAGGCGAGCACTCCTGCCAAGGCGCTAAATAAAATGTAAATTCCCTCAGAAAAATTCAGAGTACCGGCAACACCTTCATTAAACAGAATGCTTCCACAGACGGCAAGTACTAGAGATGTAAGGATAGCCAGTTTTTCATCGATCAAAATTTTGATTAGCATGCCCGCCATAGCTGCAGGAAAAAGATAGCCAATCCAGGAGTAATTAAATACCTGCAGCAAACTGATTATTTTCATGATAAAAATAGACAGGACAAAAGTGATCCCAAACATCAACATGTCTGTTTGTCTTTTTTCCGGCGAAGATTTCACTTGATAAAAATAATAATAGAAACCCAACAGAATGATAAGGATCAGAACCGTTAAGCCAATGAATGGTCTAAAGGATTTTTCCGTTTGTAGCAGACCGACAAGTTTTAATTGACGATAAATTTCCCGATTGATTAATTTTCCCTCTTCCACAATAATTTGACCTTGGAGAATTTTAACCGGCTCAACGCTTTCTGCTGCTTGCCTGCGCAGCTCCTCGGTCGCTGCCGGATCATAGAATTCGTTTTGAATGACGGCGTATCTCCCCAGTTCAATGGAAGCCCTGCGCAAATCATCATTTAACGTACTATATTTTAATTCTTCCTCCACCCGCTTTTTAGCGTTTTCCACTTCATCAGCAGGAATCCGTTTTGTCATCACATTGTTAATGGCCGTCACCGTTAAATCCTTGGCAATGGATAACTCCTGGTTACTCGCTTGGACTAAAGATGAAAAAACCTGATTACTTAAATCTTTATTAACAGTAGAGGTTAATTTACCCTTCAAGCTTTCCACTTTTTCGGAAACACTTGGTTCTTTCTTATCCGCTGCTTTCTTCTGATCTGTTTCATCATTTAATTCCGAAGCAGTATCAAAAATAGAGGTTATTAAATCAACCCGATTTTGGGCATATTCCTTTTTGACAGCATAGACATCCTGTACTTGGTCTCGAGCCTCTTTCCGTTTGATTTCTGTACTTTTTTTATCCTCAACAGTTCCTGGAGAACGAATCGTTTTTTCCGCGATAGAAAACAGGCTTAGATTCAGTTTTTCCGGTTTGACATTATTATACATTGCAGTATATAAGACAATCCCTAAGATGATAAAAAACAGCACCCGAAAAAAAGTTATATCCAGAAGCTTTCGTATCCGTATGAAGTGTTGCTGCAGAAAATCCAACGATCATCCCTCCAACTGAGAATAGCGCAAGCGCCTTGGTCAGCAGCGTATGGCTTGGAGCGCTCCAACTGAGATAAAGGAAACACGAAGAGCGATAGCAATTCGATGTTGACTTATCGTAGGGCGGAGCGTGAAAGACACTAGCTGCTAGGCGCTGGAGCTAGACAATTCTCAAAGTAGAAATTCCAACTCACTTTATGTAAAATATAACAGTTTTTTGATGAACTTTCACCCTTTTATAAAATACTGAAACCTCGCCGACTAGCGAGTCCTTAAGGACGGTTCATGAGCCGTAGTTGAATGGATCATTTCCTAGTAGCGAAAAAAGGGATACCTGGCTGACAGGTAAATCCCTTTTGTTACCTTTATAAGGTTTTTTCGACCTTTCCATAGGCTTGAATAATTTTGGCTACCAACGGATGACGGACGACATCACTTTGCTCTAAAAAGACAAAGGAGATACCACTGACATTTTGTAAAATTTTCTCAGCCTCAATCAAGCCAGATTTTGCTCCCTTTGGTAAATCGATCTGTGTTTGATCCCCGTTAATGACCATCTTGGAGCCAAATCCAAGCCTGGTTAAAAACATTTTCATTTGCTGATTAGTTGTATTTTGCGCTTCGTCTAAAATCACAAAAGCATCATCCAATGTCCGCCCCCTCATATAAGCAAGCGGAGCAATCTCAATTGTTCCCCGTTCAATCAAGCGCTGGGTATGTTCAACCCCGAGCACGTCATGTAAGGCATCATATAAAGGTCTTAAATAAGGATCAACCTTTTCCTTCAAGTCACCAGGTAAAAATCCAAGGCTTTCCCCTGCCTCAACAGCGGGACGAGTTAAAATAATTTTATTTACCTGACCATTCTTCAGGGCATTAACGGCCATAACAACCGCAAGATAGGTCTTACCGGTTCCGGCAGGTCCAATTCCAAATACAAGGTCATGGTTCTTAATCGCCGTTACATATTGCCTTTGTCCCAGTGTCTTAATACGAATCGTTTTTCCTTTTACATTTTTGCCAATTTCCTCATCATACAAATGGACAAAATATTCAAGTGTCCCTTTCTGGGCCATTTGAATCGCATAAAGAACATCTCTTCCGCTAATGGTAATTCCTTTTCTAATTACTTGAACTAATTTATCAATAACCTGACCGGCCAAGACGACCTTTTCTTCGTCACCTGATAAACCGACAGATTCACCTCTCGTGACAGTGGACACGCCTAGTTCTTGTTCAATTATTTTTAAATGTTGATCGGAATTTCCAAGTAAAGTAATCGCTTCAGCTGGATTTTCAAGTTGTACATTGATCGTTGTTAACTTCTCTGTCATTCATGAATCTCCTTGGTAATCGGTTGCCCGACTGCAATATTTTCAATTATTTTAAAATGTATGTCAAGTATAACTTTACCATTTTTTATATCCCTGTGTAAAATTTTTTCATCCTTAATGATTGCTTCCTCATCTATTTTCTTTTTTATTTCTTTTCTCGCCTCTTCGATGGCGCTCTCTTCCGCTTCCTTCACTGTATAGGTTCTGACCGCTTCCCTGCTTTCACGAATCGTCCGGTCAACATAAGAAATTGGTAATTCCCATTTTAAGAAATGAAGTTTATGAATATTTATTTCTGTTTTGTAATCCTTAAATCCATGTTTGCCAAACCCCCATACAGGGATTTCAAGCTTTCCGAATAATAAGGAGTACTTTCGTTTTTCCTTGCCATTATAGACACTAAATGTCGTTTTCATTGGCAGCTCCACATGGCTTTTATACCATATCTCTCCCCAAACCTCTCCTTTAGCTGCGACAAGCCTTGGTTTTTGACCCTCTTGGCCGATTTCCCCGGAAACAAGCAATTGACCCGGTTCGACAAAGTCATTAACATCGACTTTCTTTTGGCCATCATCAATGTCCATTCTTACTATGATCGCTTTCTTTTTAGCAACTAGATTTCTTGGTGATAACTTTTTTTGTTTTTTCGGTTCATTTTTTTCGACCACCTGGAGGTGATAGGTTGTCCCTTTTAATTCCACGCCAACCCATGTCAGAGCCCCAATGTTGTTGGTTAACTTTCGTTGAATGCCTTCTTCATTATCGACAAAAAATTGCAGCTTGCCAATTTTAACCCCCATCTTGTCCAATTCCTGGCGAATTTGATATTCCGTTGCCGGCTTTGCTCCTTTTATTTCAATTCCCCAAATGACATTTGAGAGAAGAAATACAATGACTAGGAACATTCCTGCACCAATCAAGAAGCCGCTGTTTTTAAACATTCGCTTTAGTAAAAACGGCATGCCGCTTCTTCTTAAAAAGGAAATTCGGCATTCACTTTTTCTAGCAAAATGCCTTATTTTCATTGCATCTTGAAGCTTTATTTTAAACGTAATCGTATTGGCGCCATGACGCTTAACATTCCATATGAGTATTCCATTTCGTGTTAAAACGTTTAAAAAACGTTCAATTCCCCTGCCTGTAACCTTTACCGTAACCCTGCCAAATAGAAAGACGATCCACTGGTTCTTCATTTTTCTCCTCCCGGCTTATCATCATTTATATAAGTAACCTGATCAATTTTTCCTTCCAATAAAATTTCTTCAGGTAAGATAGTCTTAATCACAAAGGATTTTCCTTTAATTAACAATTGCCCCTGCTTTAGCAAAAGCCGGAGTTCTTTATCGGTAAAGGTGAGCAAGCCGCGATGATTCTCAATATAAACATGAATTTGACCAATCATCGTAATCCGGGGTAAATCCATCATGACATCTTGTGGAAGATCCATATTTTTTGCCATCCAGCTGCGAACTCGCCCGACCCAATTTTTTGCCATAAAAAAAAGAACCCCCTTTCATCTCATATTTATGAAATGACGAGGGGTTCTAGCACATCTTTTTCCATTTTGTTTACCATCTATCCCGTCTTTGAGTTACCTTTTTCCGGTGAAGTAGGGGTTCTTTGAACGGGGCTTACCAAGAATTTCGGACCAGATTATCCCGTTAATAATCATATTCGTATCCGGGTTATCGGGTAAATTACTAACCTCAGGCGGCCGTGGCGCTTGAACCGTAGCAATCTCTTTTCCCGTATCGGTGGAAGGATCGGGTTTACTAATTAATGGATCAGCCATTTCCAAGTTTGCTTCCGAAAAATGTTGGACTAAATCTTTTTTGGCTGGTTTAGGTCGAGTTACTTCCGTTGGAATCATGTTTCTCTTCGGTGCTTGGTTTTCGGTTTGCACAAATGTCCTTAATTGCTTAAAAGGATCACGAGAAACAGGTCTATTTCTGCGGTTTTGCTGATTTGTTTTACCCTTGCCAAAAATACTTGAGAGGATCCCCATTAACATGATGAAAAACAGAATCTTTTCCATTTCGCCACCTCTTTCTGCTCAACCACAGGAGGATATTTACTTATCGTCCTTCTTATCAGCTGCTATTCTGCCTATCGATCCTCTCATATCTGTATCTGCAGAAATATTTTTAACGTTTAAATAATCCATCACACCAATGTTGCCTGTCTTCAAAGCTTCTGCCATCGCCAAAGGAACAGTTGCCTCTGCCTCAACAACCTTTGCTCGCATCTCTTGTACTTTTGCCTTCATTTCCTGTTCTTGCGCAACAGCCATTGCGCGGCGCTCCTCCGCCTTTGCTTGGGCAATTCGCTTATCCGCTTCAGCCTGTTCGGTTTGCAATTCAGCCCCAATATTCTTACCAATATCAACATCAGCGATATCAATGGATAGAATTTCAAATGCCGTACCAGCATCAAGTCCTTTAGCTAAGACGGTCTGCGAAATCAAATCAGGATTTTCCAATACCTTGCTGTGGCTTTCCGATGACCCAATGGTAGAGACAACGCCTTCGCCAACGCGGGCAACCACCGTCTCCTCTCCGGCACCACCGACAAGCCGGTCGATGTTGGCACGAACGGTGATTCTTGCCTTAGCTTTCACTTCGATCCCGTTCTTGGCTACACCGGCAATAAACGGAGTTTCAATTACTTTCGGATTAACGCTCATTTGTACAGCTTCCAACACATCGCGGCCGGCCAAGTCAATCGCAGCACAACGTTCAAAGCTTAATTCTATATTGGCGCGGTGAGCAGCAATCAGCGCATTCACGACCCGATCAACATTACCGCCAGCAAGATAATGGCTTTCAAGCTGATTGGTCGTTACATTTAAGCCAGCTTTATGTGCTTTAATTAAAGGATTTACTACTCTTCCAGGGATTACCCGGCGTAATCTCATCCCCACGAGCGTGAAAATACTGATTCTTACTCCAGCTGCAAGTGCCGAAATCCACAGCATGACCGGAATAAACGATAGTAGGATGCCAAAGAAGATTAACACGACCACGACCACGGCAACAAGGAACAACGTGCCACCTGATATAAAATCCATCTATATGTCCTCCTGATAAAATTATTGAACTTCTCTCACAACAATTCGGGCACCTTCTACTTTGATTACTTTCACTTTTGCATTCTTTTCAACAAAGCCGCCCTCACTGACAACATCTATTCTTTCATTATTGATGACGATGGTTCCGGCTGGACGTAAAATCGTCAAGGCCTTTCCTTCCATTCCCAATAAATCTGTTCGGTTTACGTTCGAGACATAGCCGTCCTCTTTCTTGGCAGTATCAAACAAAACCATTTTATTAAACAAAACTAATTTCTTTCCTAAAACCCTGATCATTAAAAAGAAAACGATAATTGAAATAATGATGGCAATTAAAATGGAAATACCCATTTGTAACGGATTTTCACCAGCCAAAAAAAAGCTGCAAATTAATGCTCCAATCCCCAGTGTACCTGCCACAGCTCCAGGAAGAAATATTTCCGAAAAGATTAACAATAAACCAACAACAAATAAGGTTAATGTTCCAATTCCTGCCGATCCAGCTTGAAAATGACCGAAAAAGAAGATAACGAGTGCTATTAACCCAGCAAATCCCGCGAATCCAAACTTCGGCGAAAATAGTTGAACGATAAACCCAACTCCCGCAATAGTTAAGAGAAAGGTTACTACAATTGGGTCCGTAAGAATCTCAGCCATAGGCGCAACACCCCCTTTTCAATGCCCGCTATTATTTATACGAATAAATAACAATTTGGTTTCAATTATTTATTAAATATGGAAAAAGGCCACAGTTCTCTCACTGTGGCCTTTATGTCAGAATACTATGAAAGGTGTTGTTGTACAAATTTATTAACAAGTGAACCGTCTGCTTTTCCTTTAATCTTGGGCATAATGGCAGACATCACTTTTCCCATATCAGCTTTTGATTTTGCGCCAGTTTCAATAATTGTTTGTTTGACGAGTTCAGAAACTTCTTCTTCAGAAAGCTGTTTCGGCATATACAATTCAACAATTGAAATTTCTGTACGCAATTTTTCAACCAGGTCTTCGCGACCTGCTTTATCAAACTCATGGAGGGAGTCTTTGCGTTGTTTAAGTTCGCGAGATAGGACGGTTAACTCTTGGTCTTCGGTAAGTTCCTTTGCACCAAGCTTTATCGCTTCATTTTGCATGGAAGCTTTGATCATCCGAATCACAGAGAGCTTGTCTTTTTCCTTATTCTTCATCGCTTGTTTCATGTCATTATTTAAACGCTCAAGAAGACTCATGTAATACACCCTCTTAATACTTACGTTTTCTAGCTGCTTCAGACTTTTTCTTACGTCTTACACTTGGTTTTTCATAAAATTCGCGCTTTCTTGCCTCTTGCAAAGTACCAGTTTTTGATACAGAACGTTTGAAGCGACGAAGAGCATCATCAAGCGATTCGTTTTTACGAACGATTGTTTTAGACATTCTCTTTCCCTCCCTCCGAAACACAACACACTTACATCAATCCATGTACCTTGCAATTATAATATAACCTTGAAACAAGGTCAACTGAAATTCATGTATCAATCAATAACCAAAATAATTTTTTATCCAACCAACTCGCTTTTTACATTGCCGCTTCTTTATGTGATAAAATTTCATCTTTTAAATAAGCACGGTCTTCCTTTATTTTAACGAATTGTCCTTCATTATATGGATAGCCGGCTTTGGTAATTTTCACCTTTACGATTTTTCCAATCATATCCTCATTGGCAGGAAAGACGACCTTCATGTAATTGTCGGTGTAGCCTTCATAAAGGCCCGAATTCGGATCTTCTTTGTATTTTTCTTCCGGGATCACTTCAAGCACTTCACCTTCAAATTGAGAGGCATATTCTTTTGCTAACTGATCGGAAAGGGTGATTAAGCGGTGGACCCGCTCACTCTTAATTTCCTCATCTACCTGATCTTCCATTCTCGCAGCAGGGGTTCCTGTTCGTTTGGAATATGGGAAGACATGGAGCTCGGAGAATTTATGCTTTTTAATAAAATTATAGGTCTCCATGAACTCTTCTTCCGTTTCTCCAGGAAAACCAACGATAACATCAGAGGTAACTGCCAGGCCTGGAAGCACTTCTTTTAATCGTTCCAACCGTTCAGCAAAAAACTCCATCGAATATTTACGACGCATCCTTTTCAGGACAGTATTAGAGCCTGATTGAATCGGAATATGCAAATGACGAACAACAAGTTGGGAATTCTTGATGACTTCAATTACTTCATCAGTAATTTGGCTCGCTTCAATCGACGAAATCCGAATCCTTTCCAATCCTTTAACGCCCGCTTCCATGTCGCGAAGAAGCATAGCCAGGTTATAATCCTTCATATCCTCGCCATAACCGCCGGTATGAATCCCGGTTAAAACGATTTCCTTATAGCCGGCATCGACAAGCTGCTGCGCCTGCTTGATGACTTCTTTTGGATCTCGGGATCTCATCAAACCACGGGCCCATGGAATAATGCAGAATGTACAGAAATTGTTACAACCTTCCTGTATCTTTAATGAAGCCCGTGTCCGATCCGTAAATGAAGGTACGTCAAGCTCTTCGTAAACGCGGTTTTTCATGATATTAGCGACACCATTAATCGGCTCGCGCTCTTTTTTATATTGCTCAATATATTGAAGCATTTTAACCCGGTCCTGCGTGCCGACGACAACATCCACACCTGGGATCGCCAAAATTTCAGCCGGAGACGTTTGCGCATAACAGCCGGTTACACAAATAACGGCATCGGGATTTTTCCGGACTGCCCGGCGAATCACTTGACGGCTTTTTTTATCACCAGTATTCGTTACCGTACAAGTATTAATAACATATACATCGGAAGTCGATTCGAAATCAACCCGTTCGTAGCCTTCTTGCTTAAACAACTGCCAGATTGCCTCGGTCTCATAGTGATTAACCTTACATCCAAGTGTATGAAATGCAACTGTTGGCATAAGTAAAACTCACCTCAATAATTCAAAATGATAGGAAATAGCCGCCAGTGTATATAATGGCGCTGTTTCCGTTCTTAAAATCCGCGGTCCTAAACCACAGAGAACAAATCCACTGCTTTTTAGCTTTTCAATCTCTTTATCCGCTAAACCGCCTTCAGGGCCAAATACCAAGAGAAGTGAATCCCCTTGTTTCATTTGATTAAGACATGTAGAAAAGTTGGAGGCTTCACCAGCTTTGCTTTCCTCTTCGTAAGCAGCCAGTTTATATGAAAACTCATTGCTTTTTTCCAGCATGGCGTTAAAACTCATCGGCTTAATAATTTCCGGAACTACTGTCCGGTGGGATTGTTCAGCAGCTTCCTTAGCAATTTTGTGCCATCGATCAATTTTTTTGGCTGCCTTTTTCTCGTCCCATTTGACCACCGAGCGGGCAGCAGAAAACGGCAGAAACTGATGAGCTCCCAGTTCCGTACCCTTTTGGATAATCCATTCAAGCTTGTCCCCTTTTGGCAGTCCGCTCGCGATTGTAACAGAAATCGGAAGCTCCGAATTCCCTTCTTTCCATTGTACAACGTCTGCAGCAACTATTTCATCGGTAATATCTGCAAGCCGGCAGATTGCCTGTCTCCCTTCATCATCGACACATACAATTTGATCCCCTGTTTGCATCCGCATCACGTTGACAATATGATGACGGTCATCGCCTTCAATCATAAAGCGATTGTCATTTACCCGATGCTTCACAAAATAACGCTGCACGCTGCCTGCCCCTCTCTAAAACGTTTTTCTCCTTATTTTACTAAAGATAAAATAAAACTTCAATCAATCGGGGTTTTCAGAATCCACCATCTAAACACATTGTTTTTACTATCGATTTATGTAGCTTACTGCTTGTCAATGCGGAAAAACAAATCAAGGGCCCCTGTAAGCGGCCCCTTTATCTACTAGTTATTTTCGTTTCGCAATTAATGCAACCCAATCTTCCATTAAGATGGTTTCAGTAATTTCAAAGCCCGATGCCATTAATCCTTCTTTGACTTGGTCTTTTTTCGGCTGGATTATGCCTGAAGCAATAAATGTTCCTCCCGGCTTAAGGACTTTCGCCGCATCATCGGTAAATCTTAAAATGACTTCCGCCAAAATGTTGGCAACAATTAAGTCTGCTGAATCTTCCTCGACACCATCAAGCAGATTATTTTGGTTTACGGTAACAACATGATTAACCTTATTCAGTTTAATATTTAATCTTGCCTGAGTTACCGCTACTTCATCAAGATCAAAAGCTCTAATATCCTCTGCTCCCAACATGGCAGCAGCAATGCTTAAAACCCCGGATCCGGTTCCAACGTCAATTACCCGATCTCCGGGACGGACGGTTCTCTCCAAAGCTTGGATACACATCACGGTTGTCGGATGAGTGCCAGTGCCGAAGGCCATACCCGGATCCAATTCAATAATTAATTCATCACTGCTGACAGGAGTATACATTTCCCAAGTCGGAACAATCGTAAATCTTTCAGAAATTTTTACTGGATTATAGTACTTTTTCCAGGCCGTTGCCCACTCTTCTTCATTTACTTCACTGATTGTAACTTTATTTAATCCAATATCAATATCATAAATAATGAGATTATTTATGGAATCCTTAATAGCTTCCACTGTTTCTCCTAAAAAACTATTAACCGGCAAGTACGCTTTCACAATGACGCCTTCTTCCGGATAATCATCTGGATTAAGTTGGTAGATTTCGCCGAATTGATCCTCCCTTTCCTTTGTCAACTCGAAAGGATCTTCAATCACTACACCGCTTGCTCCAGCCTCATGCAAGATATTAGAAATCGGCTCGACCGCTTCATTCGTTGTATGAATACTTATTTCCGACCATTTCATTCTACCAACTCCAATCCTTACTCGCCCTTAAAGGCTCGTTTTACTTTCGAGAAGAAGCTATCCTCATGTTCACCCAGTGGAGCAGAACCGCTAATTTCCGCAAATTCACGGAGCAGTTGCTTCTGTTTATCCGTTAATTTTGTCGGTGTAATAATCCGAACTTTGATATGCTGGTCGCCAACACCGTAGCCACGGACATTGGGTACCCCTTTTCCTCTTAAACGGAATTTGGTGCCAGTCTGTGTTCCGGCCGGAATCTTTAATTTCACTTTTCCATGCAGCGTCGGTACCTCAATTTCATCCCCCAAAGAAGCCTGGACAAATGTGATCGGCATCTCACAGTAAATATCATCGCCATCTCTTTCAAAAAATTCATGTGGACGGACATGGAAAACAACATAAAGGTCACCGGCAGGTCCGCCGTTCATTCCTGCCTCCCCTTGCCCTGCCATTCTTAATTGCTGCCCATCATCGATACCAGCTGGGATTTTTACATGGATTTTCTTCCGCTTTTTCACTTTGCCGCTGCCACTGCAGGTTGGACACTTCTGTTTAATTTCCTTCCCTGTTCCATTACAGTAATGACAGGTCCGGCGATTCACAATTCTGCCAAACGGTGTATTTTGCTCAACACTTATTTGTCCTGTTCCATGGCAATGTTTACAAGTTTCCGGCTTGGTTCCAGGTTTCGCACCAGAGCCATGACAAGTTTCACATGTTTCTTCGCGTGGAATTTCAATATCAGTTTCCTTACCAAATGCCGCTTCCTCGAAAGAAATAGTCATTGTGTACTGCAGATCTGCTCCTTGTCTGGGCGCATTTGGATCCCTCCGGCGTGAGGAAGTGCCGCCGCCGAAGAATGTGTTAAAAATGTCTTCAAAACCCCCAAAGCCGCCAAAATCCGCGCCGCCGCCAAAGCCGCCGAAGCCTTGATTCGGATCAGTATGCCCAAATTGATCATATTGCGCTCTTTTTTGATCGTCACTTAAAACCTCATAAGCTTCGGTAATTTCTTTAAATTTTTCAGCAGCATCCGGCTCTTTATTAATATCTGGGTGATATTTTTTTGATAGCTTGCGATAAGCCTTTTTTATTTCATCCTTTGAGGCACTTTTGCTGACGCCAAGCACCTCATAGTAATCCCGTTTACTCATGATTACCACTCCCGAATCTTTCACATAAAGCTTATTTTAACACCCTAAAGAAGCAGAAGGCAATAATTATACATTATCTATATGCTAAATTGGCATTTCCCTAAATGAAAACTCGCCGACTGGCAAGTACTTAAGGACGGTTCATGAGGCCTAGTTGAATTTAGCTTTCCTATTTGCCAAAGAAAAAGTCAAAGCCGGGAAGTCTGACTTTGACTTTTTCGCCTGTATATTTCCGCTGCTTATTTGTCGTCCTTAACTTCTTCAAATTCGGCATCAACGACATTATCATCTTTACCGGATGTTGCTCCTGCATCTTGAGCACCTTGCCCGGCATCAGCCTGTTGCTGTGCTTGCTGATAAAGCTTAACCGTCAAATCTTGTACGATTTGCTGCAAGGCATCCTTTTTGGCGCGGATTTCGTTTAAGTCGTTTTTCTCAATCGCTTGTTTTAATGCCTCTTTCGCTTCATTTGCTTTGGCAACTTCGGCTGCGTCTACTTTACCTTCAAGTTCTTTTAAGGTCTTTTCAGTTGTGAAGACTAGCTGATCGGCCTCATTGCGAAGCTCAGCTTCTTCTTTACGCTTCCTATCGGCCTCGGCATTTTCTTCCGCTTCTCTGACCATCTTTTGAATTTCTTCATCAGAAAGGCCGGTGGAAGATTTAATTGTAATTTGTTGTTCTTTGTTGGTGCCTAAGTCTTTGGCCCGAACATTTACAATACCGTTTTTATCAATATCAAATGTTACTTCAATTTGTGGAATTCCCCGTGGTGCCGGTGGAATATCCGATAATTGGAAACGTCCTAATGTTTTATTATCGGCTGCCATTGGGCGCTCCCCTTGAAGCACATGGATATCAACAGCGGTTTGATTATCGGCAGCGGTTGAGAAAATTTGTGATTTTGAAGTTGGGATCGTGGTATTACGTTCAATTAACTTCGTAAACACGCCACCCATTGTTTCAATTCCAAGCGATAACGGTGTAACGTCAAGTAATACAACATCCTTAACATCACCGGTAATAACCCCGCCTTGGATTGCAGCACCCATTGCCACTACTTCGTCTGGGTTAACGCCGCGGTGCGGTTCTTTTCCGGTTGCTTTTTTAATCGCTTCCTGTACGGCTGGAATACGAGTAGAACCACCGACAAGAATGACTTTATCGATTTCAGAAGGTGATAAACCAGCATCACTTAACGCCTGACGGGTCGGACCCATCGTTCTTTCAACTAAATGTGCTGTTAGTTCATCAAACTTTGCTCTCGTTAATGTTACATCAAGGTGTAGCGGACCCGCAGGACCAGCGGTAATAAACGGTAAGGAAATTTGCGTTGAAGACACACCTGACAGATCCTTCTTCGCTTTTTCCGCGGCATCCTTTAGACGTTGGACAGCCATTTTATCTTGTGAAAGGTCAATACCGTTTTCCTTTTTAAATTGTTCAACTAGGTAATCCATAATCACTTGGTCAAAATCATCACCGCCAAGACGGTTATCACCAGCGGTTGCTTTTACCTCAAATACGCCGTCTCCGAGTTCAAGGATTGAGACGTCGAATGTACCACCGCCAAGGTCATAAACAAGGATTGTTTGATCTTGATCCGTTTTATCAAGCCCGTAAGCCAGTGCAGCTGCCGTCGGCTCATTGATGATTCGCTCCACTTCGAGGCCAGCAATTTTTCCGGCATCCTTTGTGGCTTGACGCTGTGCGTCGTTAAAATATGCTGGTACCGTAATAACTGCTTTCGTCACAGGCTCGCCAAGATAATCCTCGGCGTAGGATTTTAAATACTGAAGAATAATAGCTGATATTTCTTGGGGAGTATATTGCTTCCCTTCAATTTCCTCTTTGTGTGTAGTACCCATATGACGTTTAATCGAAATAACCGTATTAGGATTTGTTATCGCCTGGCGCTTTGCCACTTCGCCGACTTGACGCTCGCCGTTTTTAAAGGCAACAACAGATGGAGTGGTTCGGTTTCCTTCCGGGTTTGGAATTACCTTTGGTTCGCCGCCTTCAAGTACAGCCACACAGGAGTTCGTTGTGCCTAGGTCGATACCAATTATTTTACTCATTCCCTTTTCCTCCTTGAAAAAATATGTAGGTTACTGATTTACTTTAACCATGGACGGACGAATTACCCGATCCTTTAACACATAGCCTTTTTGAAACTCCTCGATTACCACACCAGGACCATAATTTTCATCCGATCCTTGCATAACCGCATGGTGCATGTGCGGATCAAACTCTTTCCCGATAGCTTCAATTGGCTCGACACCTTCTTTTTTCAACGCATCTAAAAGACCGCGGTAAATCATGTCCATACCTTGAAGCAATGATTTTGTTTGCTCATTATCAACTTCTATTTGCAGTGCTCGTTCAAAATTATCCAAGACAGAAAGTAAATCTGTTACGATACTTTGGGCGCGATACTTTTCACTTGCCTCTTGGTCTAACCGTGTGCGACGGCGAAAATTGTCAAAATCAGCTTGTAGCCGTAAGTAGCGGTTATTCGCTTCCTCCAGCTTGCTGTTTAACTGTTCAATTTCTTTCTGGAGCTTTTCCAGCTGCTCAGCCGGATTCGCTTCTTCGGCTGTATTTTTTTCAACAGCTTCCGTTTCCTCGAGAACTTGTTGATTAGTTTTATCATCAGTCATCTCAATATTTTCATTTTTTACGTCTTCATTTTCTTGATTCATTGTCTGGCCGTTATCTTTCATCACTTGCTCACCTCCCTCAAATGATTTAACGATATAATAAGCGAAATTTTTCAGGGTAAAAGGAGTGAAATAAAAAGGAATATTTCACCTTTACTCAATATTACCAGAGCTAATTATTTTGATACAGCTTGGTCAACACGGCTGTTAGGTCCCTGCTAAGAAACTGCAGTAAACCAATAACCCGTGAGTATTCCATCCTGGTAGGACCAAGGATAGCAATTGTTCCTAACTTTTCTTCACCGACAGAATAGGTTGCCGTAATCAAGCTGCATTCATCCATAATTTTATTATTGTTCTCACTGCCAATTCTCACATGAATTCCTTTAGTATTATTTCTGATGATACTTGAAATCCATTCTTCCTGATCAATCATCATCATCAGGTCACGTATTTTATCAATATCATGAAATTCCGGCTGACTTAGCATATTCGTCTTACCGCCAAAGAATAATTTTTCGGTAATTGGCATTTTTAACAGCTGAGCAAAGGTATGCAGCATTGAATCATAATTTTGAATATGCTGTTTTAACAGCACAGCTACTTCCTTATATATTTTATCGTTTAACTCTTCCAGTGGAACCCCGTTTAATCGTTCATTTAAAATATTGACGGTTTTTTCAATATCACCGGGATTCACTGATGCTGGGAGCGAAAACATTTTGTGCTCAACATGACCTGTATCTGTAACAAAAATGGCCACAGCCGTTTCCTTGTTTACAGGAATGATCTGAATCCTTTTAAGCTTATTCTCACTAACAGCAGGTCCGAGAACGATTGACGTATAGTTTGTTAAATCAGAAAGGATACTTGCTGATCTTTGAATAATCTTTTCAAATTCAACAATTTTCTCAGCAAAAATGGATTTAATAATGGAAATATCATGCTGAGTTAACCTTTGCGGTGAAAGCATATGATCAACATAATAGCGATATCCTTTAACGGATGGAACTCTTCCGGAAGAAGTATGGGTTTTTTCAATATATCCCATTTCCTCCAAATCGGCCATTTCATTGCGTATAGTTGCCGAACTAAGAGATATCCCCTCTTTTTTGGACAAACTTCTTGAGCCTACGGGCTGTGCGGAACGAATAAAGTCATCAACAATCACCTGAAGAATTAACAATTGACGATCGGTTAACATTATTCATCACCTCTGTTAGCACTCCTCTTACCCGAGTGCTAATTATACTAATAAATTATCAAAAAAGTATTAAGGATGTCAATCAAACACACCTAAAAACATTTGGAAAACTTCATTTCCTAAAAGCCGGCCTTGTTTTGTTAAATATATATTATCTGCTGTCACTTCTATCCACTGTTTTCTCGTTAAATCGGCGATTTCGTCGGCAAATAAATGCCGTGGGTCTTGACCAAATTTTTCAATAAACTTGGAGATGGATACACCTGCTGTCTTTCGCAATCCCAAAAACATCTCTTCTTCCATTTGTTCCGAACGTGTTACCCGGTGTGTTTCGAAAATTGGCAGCTTACGATTATCAAGAGACTCGATATATTTTTTTAGCGGACCAAAATTAGATCTTCTAAATCCCTCTATATAACTATGTGCCCCAGCACCAAAACCAAAATAAGGTTCATTATTCCAATAGGTTAAATTATGCCTGCTTTCAAAACCTGGTTTGGAAAAATTACTGATTTCGTATTGGCGGAGCCCATGCTTATCCATTTCCTCCATTAAGACTTCATACATTTGCGCCTCGATCTCTTCCCCCGGTGTAGGCAGCTTGCCTTTTCTCTGTAAATTATAAAATACGGTCTTAGGCTCAATCATTAACGAGTAGGCAGAATAGTGCGGCAGGTCTAATGAAAAGGCGATATTTAATGTTTGTTTAAAATCTGTTAGGGTTTGCGTCGGCAAACTAAACATCAAATCGATACTAATGTTATCAAAGCCGGCTGTTTTGATCGTTTCTATCGTATAAAAAACATCATTGGCCCGATGAACACGTCCGATTTTAGTCAGTAATTCATCATTGAAGGTTTGCACGCCTAAGCTGATTCTATTGACGCCGGCATCTTTTAATATTTGTAGTTTTCCCTTTGATAAATCCCCCGGATTAGCCTCAAAGGTAAATTCACTGTCCTCGGCTTTTGGCAAACGATTGTTAATACTCTGGCAAAAACGCTCAAGCTGTTGCTCGTTTAATGACGTTGGCGTGCCGCCACCAACAAATATCGTTGCCAATTTCTCAGCAGGAACCTCCTGAAGCGTTATGTTCATTTCCTCGTCCAATGCTTGTAAATACTCATCGACGGGCTGGCCTTTTAAGAATACCTTATTAAAATCACAATAATAGCAAATATGTTCACAAAACGGGATATGAAGATAGGCTGCTTTCATCATCTGTTTCACCTTCCCTGCGGGTTTTTTCGAATTAATAAAAAGAGGCTAGACACCAAATCCCGCTTGTCCAACCTCCCATTTGTTTATTTTTTTGAGTTGTTATCATCCATTTTCAAGACGGCCATAAACGCTTCCTGAGGTACTTCAACAGAACCTACCTGCTTCATCCGTTTTTTACCTTCTTTTTGTTTCTCCAGCAGTTTCCGTTTACGCGAAATGTCACCGCCGTAGCATTTCGCCAAAACGTTTTTGCGCATGGCTTTAATTGTCGAGCGGGCAACAATTTTTGTCCCGATAGCGGCCTGCACCGGAACTTCAAATTGCTGTCTCGGAATTAAATCCTTTAATTTTTCAACAATGATCTTGCCGCGGTCATAGGCGAAATCTTTGTGAACAATGAAACTTAAAGCATCCACTTTTTCATTGTTAAGCAAAATATCCATTTTCACCAGTTTCGACGGTTTATATCCGATCAGCTCGTAGTCAAAGGAAGCATATCCTCTAGTATTTGATTTCAATTGGTCAAAGAAATCATAAACGATTTCAGCTAATGGAATCTCGTAGATGATGCTGACCCGATTTTCATCCAAATATTGCATGTCCACAAAATTTCCCCGTTTTTGCTGGCAAAGCTCCATAATGGCCCCGACATAGTCATTTGGCGACATCATTGTGGCTTTAACATACGGTTCCTCGACGCGGTCAATTTTTACCTGTTCCGGCATATTAGACGGGTTATCAACATTAATCAGCGTACCATCCGTCATGTAAACTTGGTAAATAACGCTTGGTGCCGTGGTAATGAGGTCAATTTTGAATTCCCGCTCGATTCGTTCCTGAATAATTTCCATATGAAGCAGCCCTAAGAAGCCACAGCGGAAGCCAAAACCAAGTGCCTGAGAGGTTTCCGGTTCAAATTGCAGCGCAGAATCATTTAACTGCAGCTTTTCAAGTGCCTCACGCAGGTCATTAAATTTTGCCGTATCAATCGGATACATCCCGCAATAAACCATCGGGTTGAGCTTGCGGTAACCAGGGAGGGGCTCGGTTGCACCATTTTTGGCATTTGTGATCGTATCCCCGACACGGGTATCCCCAACATGTTTGATCGCCGCCGTCAAATAGCCGACATCCCCAACGGTTAATTCATCACATGGGGTCACTTTTGGATTATGAACCCCAACTTCGGTTACTTCAAATTCTTTGCCGGTGGCCATCATTTTGATTTTGTCTCCGGCCCTGACCGTCCCGTCGACAACACGAATATAGGCAACAACGCCGCGATACGCATCGTATAAGGAATCGAAAATCAACGCTTTTAACGGGGCATCAGGATCTCCTGTAGGTGCAGGTACGGTTTTAACCACCTGCTCTAAGATTTCTTCAATTCCAATGCCGGCTTTTGCCGAAGCCAAAACAGCTTCCGATGCATCCAAGCCAATCACATCTTCAATTTCATGGCGAACTCTTTCCGGATCAGCGCTTGGTAAATCAATTTTATTAATCACCGGTAAAATTTCCAGATCATTATCAAGTGCTAAATATACATTGGCCAATGTTTGTGCTTCAATTCCTTGGGCTGCGTCGACTACGAGAATGGCCCCTTCACAAGCAGCAAGACTGCGGGATACCTCGTACGTGAAGTCGACATGCCCGGGGGTATCAATTAAGTGAAAAATATATTCTTCGCCATCTTTTGCTTTATAGCTTAATTGGACAGCATTTAACTTGATCGTAATCCCTCGTTCTCTTTCCAAATCCATCGAATCTAGCAGTTGATCTTTCATTTCACGGGATGAAAGGGCATTCGTTTTTTCTAAAATACGATCTGCCAATGTTGATTTTCCATGATCAATATGAGCAATAATTGAAAAATTTCTAATTTTAGATTGTCTTTTAAGTCGTCCTTCTCTATTCATGTCGTTCACTCCTACTAAACACGCCACACGTAAACTATTCTTGATTATATCAGCACGAATTGCAAGATTCAATAAAAATAGCGGCCACCAAATAGACCGCAATTATTTTACTTCGCTATCAGCTGAATCAATTTTTCCGAAGCACTAGACAATCCGCCAGACAATTTTTTCCCCATTGAAGAAAAGAAATTAAATCCATTTATTTCTTCCAGCTGCTTTTTTTTCGCTTCGATGTCATGACTGGAGATGTCTGTTCCCATGAATGTGGCATTAAATTCTCTGTTGTCTTCATTGATAGAAATAGGAGTTTGAAAATTTGGGTCATGATACCCCTTCATTTTGTGAATTCCATTATTGGCGAGTTCCATCCCCGTTAATACGGCAATAAACATTAATGCCGCTAATAGAAAACTTTTTAGCATGAACATCTTCATATGATCGATCCCTTACTTCTATTGTTTATTTTTTGACTGTTCCATATCCTTATTTACTTTTTCTGCCTGCCAGTAATACTCACTAAACACATCGGCGAGTGCATCAGCTGAGCGATTTAACTCTTCAAAAGTGTTATCAACACCGCCAAATTCGATTAATATCGCATTTTCAGATATGTTTTGATTATAGACACCGTTAGATCCAGCACCTTTTTTCAAAATTACTCCTCTACTTAACCCTTTATATTTTTTTTGTAGAAGATTATGGAGTTCTTCCGCCAGTTTATAATTTTTTTCGTAATTCGGGTTTTTTCCTCCAATAATAAAGGCTAGTCTTGCAAACGATTTTCCGTTTATCGTGACCGTTGTTGCCTGTTTACGGCTTGCATCACGATGAATATCGATAATATATCGTAAGTCACGATTCTCCGCCATTGCAGCTTGAACAACTGATCGGGACTCCAGATAAGATTGAGTATAATTCAAGCCTTTTTTATTCAAATTCCCTTGTATATCTGTTTTATCAACATATGTTCCAATTCCTTGTTCTTCAAATCTAGATTTTAATCGATCACCAATATTTGTCACATTTATTTTCGAATGATAAGCAAAGTCCGGATTATTTATCCCTTTAAGATATGGCAGATAGGATTCCCGGTTATGTGAAAAATACAGATAAACCACTTTCCGCCCACCGGTTGTTTGTCCCGGAGTAATCGGCGTTCTCTCTTCCGTTTTTTCCAGATCCTCCAAATTCTGCAGTGCTGCCTCGCGTTCTGCTTTCATAATCTCCAGTGGTGGTGCCGACTCCATCGGCATGTTTGTATAATTGGTTCCTTCACCGGCTACGAGAATCTGACCATCAAATTGGAAGAATCCCGGCAATTCCCGACCAAGCAGACTTCTTGGATCATCCAAATTAATATTGCTTGCCAGCTTGAAGACAATATTTGTTAACTTGGGCTCGGATGTATTGGGCTTCACCGATAAGAAATGGTGATTTTCCCAGCCCATCAATTGATAAAGCAATTCGCCATTTACATTAGTTGCTGCTTGATTAACAGAGGCAGAAGTTAATCTGTATTGTGGCTTTAATGAAGTTAACAGGCCGCTAATCGAGAAAATCAATAGCATAAAGAGTATCAGCGCTGCAGCGGCTTTTAGTAAGCTTGTCCCCTTAACGAAGACAAATGTTCCTGAAGCTCTTTTCATGGTCCCACCCCGCAAAACAGATTCTAGTAAATACTATGATATTACTAGAATTGGTAGAACCGTTTTGAATGTTTTAAGAGGATTTTTTTTAGCTGTTATTTCTTATCTTGTGTAAAATCCCGCATTATCCTGATTAACTGTGCCATGAAGCGAAGCATTTAACCCATTGGCTAGGAGATTAGCCATATCTTCGATAAATACATCCACTTCCTTTGGTGTTACCATCAAATTATGACCCAATGGGGATAACACCTCATGGATTAATTTCCGCTTTTCTTCCTCATCTAATGTCCCGATGATCCCCAGAAATGTCTTGCGATGTTCTTCGTCCGGAAGATCATCATCGGTTAATTTGCGGCGTTCGCCAAACGTCATGCCCGCCGGTGCCAACGCTCTTGACGGGCGGTCTCCCTCTCTCAACTCTTTACCAAAATGTTTAAGGATAAAGTCAATCGTATCACTGGTTATCGAAACAGCATCGACAACTGTAGGAACTCCAATGGCAATAACGGGTACCCCTAATGTATTTTTACTCAGTTCCTTGCGTTTATTCCCCACCCCTGATCCAGGGTGGATCCCGGTGTCGGAAATTTGAATCGTGGAATTTACCCGTTCAATCGACCTGGATGCTAGAGCATCGATGGCAATAACAAAGTCGGGTTTTGTTTTCTCCACCACTCCAAAAATGATATCACTCGTCTCAATCCCAGTCAGTCCCATCACTCCGGGGGATAAAGCACTGACAGAGCGGTAACCATCTGCGACATTTTCCGGCTGAAGTTGAAAGAGATGTCGGGTGACGAGCAGATTTTCGCAGACCATCGGTCCGAGTGCATCAGGCGTCACATTCCAATTACCAAGACCGACGACTAGGCATGAATCGGTTTTCTTAATTCCGATGCTTTCCAAGAAATGAGCAAATTCTCGGGAAAATACTTCTCCTGTCTTTTGCTGGACGCCGGTATCTTGTTCCCGAATGCCTTGGACTTCCAGAGTTAAATATCTTCCTGATTTCTTGCCAATTGCCTGTTCGCCCTGTTTTGTTACTTCCACTAAAGAAATTTTTATGTTATCCACTTCTTTTTCTTTAATGATGACTCCTTCAATGTTCGAGAGATTTTTTTCTTGGTCAACCGAGTTTTGCTCCAGAACCATTTCCCTGGCTTCAATCGCCAGATCTGTCCGTACAGAATAGTTACTTAAGTCAATCGACTGTTTCATTCACGAATCACCCCTAAGCATAAAACTATCTTCTATTTTCACCTTTTTTCAGGTAAATCATGCAAGTTAATCTCGTTTAACCAATGAATTCGATATTGCAATATGGGTTTCTGTTTGATAAAATATCTCTTGTTGCAATAATCGTTTATGAATGTGTAAGTCGAGTTCATATAGTCTCGATTCTTTTTAGGAGGTGAATGGAATGCCTAATATTAAGTCTGCTATCAAACGTGTAAAAACTAGCGAAGCACGTAATGCTCAAAATACAATGGAAAAATCTGCGATGCGTACTGCTGTTAAAAAAGTAGAAGCTGCCGTTACTCTAAATGATGCCGCTGCTGCGAAAGAAGCACTAAGTGCTGCTGCAAGCAAATTAGACAAAGCTGCCGCAAAAGGTTTAATCCACAAAAACGCTGCTGCCCGGAAAAAGGCACGTTTAACCAAAAAGGTAAATGCTTTGTAATTAGAAAAGCGCAAGCGCTGGACAATTCTCAAAGTCGAAAATTTATACTTTCTTAATCTTTTAAATAAAAACGATTCCTGCTTTTAGGAATCGTTTTTATTTTTTCATGCCAAATAGTAACATCTCAATCAACAATGACTTGTTCATGCCGCCGGTCTTCATTTGATAATCTGCATCGGCAAGAAGAGCCATTAGTTTCATCAGTTCCTCATCGGTAAATTTAGCAGCCTGTCCTAGTGCCAGTTTTACCCGAAAAGGATGGGTCTTTAGAAAGCCAGCAATTTGCTGCTGACCATACCCCCTGCGTGATAATTCCTTTACTTGATAAATCAAGCGAAACTGTCCCGCTAAGAGAGCCAAAATTTTAATCGGTTCTTCATTTTGTTTCAGCAGATCATAATAAATTCTTAATGCTTCATCGAGCCGGCGCTGGACAACTTTTTCAATTAACGTAAAAATATTTTGCTCCAGTGATTTTGCCACCAATTTTTCAACCAGGTTAACATCAATTCTTTTCTCATCTGCTGCATATAGGGTGATTTTATCCAGTTCACTTACAATCATAAACATATTTGTACCAACAAGTGTAAGCAATTGCTCTATTGCCCTGTCGTCTATTTCCAGACCGCGGGATATTGCTTGATCCTTTATCCATTTTTTGAGTTCAAATTCATTTAATTTTTTTGCCTCAATGACTTCTGCTTTTCGTTTCAGCTCTTTGGTTATCTTTTTTCGTTCGTCCAATTTTTCATATGGTGCCGAGATGACCATGACCGTATATGGTGCGGGCTGTTGTAAATAGGCCTCAAATCTTTTTAAATTGTGATCAACCTTTTCCTTAGCCTTCTCAGCCGTTAAAAAGGTTGGACTATGTAAGAAAATTACTTTCCTTTCTCCTAAAAATGGAAAAGTCTCTGCATCCTCCACAGCAACTTCAATCGGTGTTTCTTCTAAATCATAGACCGCAAAATTAAAATCTTTTTCTTCCTCTGTCAACATCTGATTTAAAATAAGGTTTTTCGTTTGATTGATTAAGAAGGCTTCCGTTCCATATACTAAATAAATAGGAGCTATTTCCTTTTGTTCAATTCTCCGCCAAGCTTCTAATACCATTTTCAGCGCTCCCCTAAAAATTCATTCCTTATTATCGTAATGAAGCTTGCTCCATTTGACAAGTATTAAAAGCAAGGAAAAAGGGGGACTGCTTTCTTTACTGACAATTAAAGAGGGAATTGGCAGCTGAATCCTAGTAGCCAATTCCCGATCTATAATGAACGCCTGATGCAGCAGCCCTAGGAACTGCTGAAAATCAAGCGGGACTCCAAGCTATTAATGTTATTGTAGCCTTATCGGCTTCAAACATTTGTGACAACTCTTGTCAGTACAGGAAAACGATGTGGGCAGGCTAGATTTTTTTTGATAAATCGCTTATACTATATGTTGAAATAGGAGGGGTGGACTGTGAACGAATTTGAAAAAAATCCGCAATGTACGCGTAACGATGCAGTTGATTCAGGGGTTGGCTTTATCGTATCTTTTGGTTTTTTCGCAACAATGTTTATTATTGCAACAGTCGTTAAGCTTGTCGGTGCTTAAGTGACCAGCTACATACTTCTAACAAAGAGACTATCCTTAGAAATGGTCTCTTTTTTCTTTATTTAAGAATCTACCTTATCTTATGGCAAAAACGTCGAAAAGGTTCCTTTTCCACGATAAAATCGGTATGTAATGGCTCCTTGCCTATCCGTCCGGAAAATTTTCGTATTCTGTTGTTGGAAGCGTGTCAACACTTCTTGATGCGGATGACCATAGCGATTGTTTTCGCCAACTGATATGAGGGCAATCTTGGGCTCTATTTGCTGGATAAATGCGTCGGCACTGGAGGTTTTACTACCATGATGACCTGTTTTAAGGACATCAACGGTTAATTTGGGGTAGTGATTGATTATTTTCTCTTCGCCCTCTTGATCAAGATCACCGCCAAAAAACCAGCTTAGTCCACCTATCTTGGCATATAAGGTAATCGAGCCTCCGTTTATCTCACCGCTGAAATTTCTTTCCGGTCCAAGAATGGAAAATTCATTTCCCCTGACTGTCCACTTGTCACCTGCTGCAACCCTTAAAACAGGAATGCCGTTGTTTTTAGCCTGTTCCACAATAGCCCGCTCCGTCTCAGTGGTTTCAGCAACTGCAGGCAGCAGAATTTCTTTAACCTCCATTTCATTGATTAGGGAGAAAGCCCCACCGATATGATCCATGTCGCCATGTGTCAAGACTAATTTGTCTATTCTAGTGATGCCTTTTCCTTTTAAGAATGGAACAACAACGTCTTTTCCCACCTCATAAGTTTTTGCCCGCATTTGCCACGGTTCCTTAGAAAAGTTCATTGTACCTCCCGTGTCGATCAGGTAATTTCCCTTTCCAAACGGAAGCCGGATGAAAATACTATCACCCTGTCCGACGTCGATCATCGTAATCTCGCCAAAAGGAGTTAACCAATTACAGATTGGTTGGAATGTAAATAGTATTATTGTCAATAGGAGCAGGCGCTGCTTTCTTTTTGGATAGGTCCTTACTTCCCACAGATAGAACACAGCAAGGATTATGCAGATATAAATCAGCAACTCAAATAGACTGGGACGCCCGGGGATGAACGAGAAAACCGTAAAATCAGCAAGGAACGTAATCACTTTATTTGAAAAGCTGATCACAGATAAAAACAATTGCAGCAAAATTTTCGGCGTTATACCAAATAGGAATTGCATAAAAAATAACAGATAAAGCCCTGGAAGATAAACAAAGGAAAAAAGCGGAATATAAAACATATTGGCGAAAATACCAATCAGTGATATTTCAAAAAAGTGGTATAGCAAAAAAGGCAACGCTGCCAACTGGGCAGTAATAGAAGTAACCAAGATTCTTTTGCTGTTTTCTTTATAACGATTAATGATCTGCCGTGCCGTTAAAATAATGGCTGCACTTACAGAAAAGGAAAGCTGAAATCCAACATCAAAGATGACCATCGGATTAAACAACAAATACAGCATTAAAGCTGCACTTACAGCATCGATCGGCAGCAATTTTAAATATTGCTTCCACTTAGCGGTAAGCAAAACAAGAAAAATCATTAAGGCCGCCCTGATTACTGATGGAGAAGCACCGGTGAGAACAACGTAGATTGGCAACAACAGTAACAGAAAATTGGTCATGAATTCCCTTGTGAACCCGCAGCGAATTCCGAGGACGAAAAACATCCCGACTAACAGTGACACATGGAGCCCTGATATTGCCAGCAGGTGAACAATTCCCGTACTTTGATATGCCCCCAATAAACCAGGGTCCAGCATACTTCTGTCGCCAAAAATTAATGCGGCGGATAGTCCTGCAACTTCCGCTGGAAAATGACCCTCTAAATAACGGATCCCATCATGCCGAAGCTGTTTTAATATGGTCAAAGGCGAAGGCTTAATTTTGAGGCAATCTTGAAAGGGGGATTCTTGCAGTTCAACAATCCAATAAATGCTTCTTGCTGCCAGATATTTTCGATAATCAAAGCTATTGGGGTTTTTGGCTGTTTTCGGCTTTGATATGGTGCCTGTCACCTTGGACACATATTGAAAATAATTTTGCTGCTTCAGTGCTTTTTTCTCTGCTTCTGACTTTATTTTATAACGAATGATTAACTTTTCCTTATAGTGTAACTCCCTCGCTTCTACTTGTAACAGGTCACCATCGATTTTAGGAGGCTGAAGGTATTCAATCATAAATGTAGTTGTTGACTCGGGGATGTTGGTTTTATGTTGTAAAGCTGCCGCTTGGCCCAAGAACAAATAAATAATGGAAATCCCGGCAACCAGCAATAATTGGGGAGAATTAAAATGTTTATATCTATGTAACATAAAAAAATAAAGAAGGGTTAACAAAAAGAAGGGAAGGAATTTAACTTCGGCAGCCAAAACAGCTAATAATGCTGCCAACGCAAAATAAAAATATTTTCCAGTCATGATTCTCTTCTCCCATTTAAGTTATTTGCACTTGCATTGGGGACGCCGGTGATGGCACCGGCGCAAATAAGGGGATGTTATTGACTTATTTTTCGAAAATCAATGACCTGCTCGGTCAATTCAACTTTTTCCACTTTAACGTTTGCCTGCTCAAATAATTCAATCGCGTAAGGGTGATTCTTATAATCCTGTGCATAGTAAACCGTTTTAATCCCCGCTTGAATTAAGGCCTTGCAGCACTGGAGACACGGGAAATGGGTGACATAAATTTCGGCACCATCCGTTGGCACCCCAAACTTGGCGCACTGTAATAGGGCGTTCATTTCAGCGTGAATCGTTCTGACACAATGATTATCAATCACATAGCAGCCTTTATCAATACAATGATCACCGCCAGCTATGGAGCCGTTATAGCCTCCCGCAATAATCCGCTTGTCTCTAACGATAGTTGCCCCTACTGTCAGCCTTGTACAAGTGCTTCTTAATGCAAGCAAATGGCTTTGAGCCATAAAATATTGATCCCATGATATTCGATCCATGATTCCCACTCCCTGAAAAAATGTAAATGGTTTGTCCAATACCCGCGTTTAAACAATAGCATACTTCACCGAAGCAGAAGCGGACTTTTCTTTTAGTGTAATGTTCCCGGCGTGGATGGTCAATCGAAAGCATTAACGAGTATCCACCAAATCCTTTAGCTTTTCAAATGTTTTATCGCCAATTCCACTGACGTTTTTTAAATCTTCAACTGTTTGAAAAGCACCGCTTGTTTCCCGGTACTCAATAATTGCCGCCGCTTTCGCCGGCCCAATTCCCGGAAGATTTTGCAGTTCAGTCGCATCTGCCTGATTCAGGTTTATTTTTGCTTGACTAGCGGACCCATTTGCTGTCACTCCGCTACCCGCTGATGGAGCAGGTGTCATTAGCCCTTCCTCTCCTTTTGCCGGTATGTAAATCACCATTTCATCTTGAATATGTTCGGCAAAATTCACTTGGGTTTTGTCAGCTTTTTCGGTTACCCCGCCGGCCCGGTTAATGACATCAATGACCCGCTCCCCGTTATGTGCTTGATAAACCCCCGGTTTATGGATTTGTCCTTTTACATCAACCATAATGGATTCGGGTTGTTCCAATTCATCTTTTTGTTTTTCCTTTCCTGATTCTTGATTGGCCGAACCAAGTTCCGCTTCGGCAGTGGAAGTAGTCGAAAGCAGCTGATCCTCCTTATTACTATTGTTAGTAAAGTAATAAATACCGCCAATAAGCAGCAAAACGGCGGCAAATAAATAATTCTTGTGCCCCATTATCCAGTCCTTCATTGGAATCCATCCTTTCAAAAGGTATATTTCATTCTTAAGAATCATATGGTTATAAAAGAAACCTGCACGTAAGGGAGGGTGGGAATCATGAATATAGGGATCATCGGTACTGGTAATATGGGAAGGATATTGGTGGAGGCCTTATTGGATGGAAAAGCCATTTCCCCTTCTTCCATGATGATCACAAATAGGACGATTGCAAAAGCGATGGTGCTTAAAGATAAATATGAAGAGATCCAAGTCGGGGCAAATGCCATAGAGGTTGCAGCAGAATCCGATTTACTATTTATTTGTGTCAAGCCATTAGATGTATTTAAAATAATTGATGAGATACTGCCTTTTTTGACGAAAGAAAAATGTCTTGTCTCGATTACCAGTCCTATCAATACAAGTCAAATCGAATCAAAAGTACCCTGTTCAGTGGCGAGAGTCATTCCGAGTATTACCAATCGGGCTTTGGCGGGAATATCATTGATCACATATGGGGAAAATTGTCATGAACATTGGAAGACCACAATTACAGATTTAGTATCGAAAATATCAGTCCCATTAATGATTGATGAAAATATTACCAGAGTTGCCTCCGATATTGTCAGCTGCGGTCCTGCTTTCTTTAGCTATTTGCTGCAACGCTTTATTATTGCTGCGGTAAATGTAACGGAAATCGATGAAAATACAGCAACCACTTTGGCAAGTGAAATGACGATCGGTCTCGGGGAATTATTAAAACAAGGTCATTACACCTTGCCATCCCTGCAGGAAAAGGTATGTGTTAAAGGCGGTATCACCGGTGAAGGTATAAAGGTATTGGAGAAGGAGCTTGGAGACGTTTTTGAACACCTTTTCAAGGCAACTCAGGAAAAGTTTAAAGAAGAGCTTGAAAAAGTTGAGATGCAATTCTCAAACTTATAATTCGACTTTTTTTGAGAAATTCCTGCAAGATCTACGACAAAAAACCATCTTTTTCGAAAAAAGATGGTTTTTATTTTTTTACCGAAACAAAGAATATTCTTTCTGACTGAGCGTGCGGTGCGATATGTTCAAAATCAGCGTTAATATCCAAAAGTTCAAAGCCAGCTTCCATGAGCCAGGAGGAGTATTGTTCAAGCGAAAAAGTTCGCTGAAAATGGAGTTCATCGTAGCGGTCATATTTACCGCTGGATTCATCCAAAACAAAAAAGCTTAGCTCATGTTCCACACTATTCTCGTATTCACCAGGAAAGCTGTTCCAAATATAAGATATCGGCTCGTCACTTAAGGCAAAGGTTTGCCGAATAAAAACTTTAGTCATTTTATAAATGGAATGGACATCAAAAATAAATAACCCACCAGATTTTAAATGCTCGGCAACATGTAAAAAGGTGTCCTTTACCTGCTCTTCTGTTTCCAGATAATTGAGCGAATCACAAAAGATACCAACTACATCAAACTGCCCCAAACCTTCAAGCTCCGCCATATTCTGTTGGTAAAACGGAATCTCTATGCCATTTGCTGCTGCCTTTGCTTGGGCAACCGCCAGCATATCCTCAGACAAATCAACACCTGTAACCTGAAATCCCTCTTTAGCGAAGCGGACGGAAAGCTCACCGGTACCGCAGGCTACATCAAGTAAACGCAGTTGGCTTGTAGTGCTGGAAAATCCCAGATTATTGCAGTTTGCAAGTTTTTCTTTGACAAACTGTACCCACTGATCATATGGGGCTTCTTTCATCAGTTCATCATAAAGATAGGCAAACTGTTGATAGCTCATGAATTTAACTCACTAAGAACATCTACCCTGGGGGCATCTCCCCAAAGCCGTTCCAAATTATAATAAATTCGTTCCTCACGATGGAACACATGGGCCACTACATCGCCTAAATCGATCAACACCCAGCGGGCTTCTTCAAACCCCTCAATTCTGTTTACCTGATAACCTTTTTCCAACGCTTTTTCCCGGATTTCTCTGGCGATTGCCTGTACTTGTTTATCGGAATTACCGTGGCAAATAATAAAATAGTCGGCAATTAGGGAGATCCCTTGCATGTCCAGAGCGACAATATTTTCCGCGCGTTTATCATCCGCAGCTTTTACAGTCAGTTTAAGCAATTCCTGTTTTTCCATTCATCAAGCCTCCTGTTTTTTGAGCAAATCATTATACGTGTGAAATGTTTCCGGATAGACCATTTGGTTCTTTTTCAATAAAAAGATAATCGTATTTTGGAGTGATTTTATTAATGCCTGATTTAAGCTTTCCTGCGCCAATTTCCGGACCTCGTCAACTCCGGGAAAATGCCTGCCCGGCTCAATATAGTCAGCGAGGTAAATGATTTTTTCCAGCAGTGTCATTCCCGGTCTCCCAGATGTATGGTAGCGAATGGCGTCAAGAATCTCCCGGTCAGTGATTCCCGCTTCTGTTTTTGTCAAATAAGCGCCAACAGGTGCATGCCATAGTTCAGGATTATATTCAAGTAAATCGCTGGGAAATCCTTGGTCAATGATGATTCGTTTCATTTCTTCTTTCGGACGAAATTTGGCGTAATCGTGAAATATCGCCGCCAGCTCTGCCTTCTTTTCATCAGCCCGATAGTGCCGCGCCAAGGAGATGGCCGTTTCCATTACCCCCAGCGTATGCTGATACCGATGTTCAGTTAATTGTTCCTTTACAAGCTTTAAAGCCTTTTCACGTTCCATATAAATGATTCTCCTTAATATAGGCAATAACATTGTCAGGCAATAAGTATTTTACGGATTTCCCGTTATGAAGCCGCTCTCTAATCATACTTGACGATATATCGATTACCGGAACATCGACATATTGAACCGGATAATCTGTTTGGCGGCTATAGGATGGCCGTGCGACACCGACAAACTGCACAAGCTTCACAAGTTCATCAATTTTATACCATTTCGGCAAATATTCAATCATATCAGCGCCAATGATGAAGTAAAATTGATGATCGCGATACTTTTCATTGAGCAATTTCATCGTATCAATCGTATAAGACGGTCCTTCTCGTTCGAGCTCAATCGTTTGAATTTGAAAACCAGGATTTCCGCTGACAGCAAGTTTCAACATTTGCAGTCGGTTCTGATCATTGGCAGATTCCGGCTTTTGCTTATGCGGCGGCTCATGATTGGGCATAAACCAGATTTTATCAAGGTGGAGGCTTTCTTGGACCTCACTCGCGATTAACAAATGCCCATAATGTGGCGGGTTAAAGGTGCCGCCCAATATCCCAACCTTCTTCATGTCAGCCCCCCTTTATGGAAGAGTAATTTGTTTATTTTCGGCCGATTCCTTATATAGCACAATCGTATTCCCGATAATTTGGACAATTTCTGCACCCGAACCTTCAGCCAGTTCATCAGCAACGATCGTTTTATCTTCTTCACAGTTTTGCAGCACACTGACTTTAATAAGCTCTCTTGCCTCAAGGGCCTCTGCAATCTGTTTGACCATATTTTCGTTCACTCCGCCTTTGCCCACTTGAAAAATGGGATCTAAATGGTGCGCCTTCGATCGTAAAAATCTTTTTTGCTTACCCGTTAACATGGATTACCTCCTAGTTGTTTTAAAACATTTGCTCGCATTCTTTGTACATCAGGGAAAACTCCTGTCCATTTTTCAAAAGCCAGTGCTCCCTGATAAACAAACATATCAATTCCGTTTTGGATACTTGCTCCTTTTTCCTTGGCTGCCGTTAAAAATTTAGTCGCCAACGGATTGTATATTATATCACAAATCAACGATTGATTCTTTATACTGCTTAATTGCAGCGGCTGTTCTGCCGTTTTTGGGGCCATACCAATCAATGTTGTTTGAACGATCAAATCATATTCCCCTGAATTTTTTCCTGCTTCTGCTAAGCTAAGGGCCGCTGAAGAAACGGTGTATGGGCAATCTGCGATGAGCTGTTCGGCCTTTTCAATTGTCCTGTTGGCCATATCTATCGCCAAAGGTTTTTCTTTTGCCAATGTAAAATAGATGGCCCGCGCAGCACCGCCTGCCCCGATGATTAAAACTTTTTTTCCAGCTACTGTAGAGATGTGGGTCTTTAACCCCTCCAGAAAACCGGGACCATCCGTATTATAACCTTTTAGCCTGCCATTTTCATTGACCACTGTATTTACGGCACCGATGCGGGCGGCTAATTCGTCCACCTCGTCGAGGAAGGGAATGATTGCACTCTTATGCGGTACGGTCACATTAAAGCCGCCCACTCCCATTGCCTTCAGTCCTTTCATGACATCCTGTAAATCTTCTGATTTGACCTGAAAGGGGACGTAGGTGGCATCTATTTGATAAAATGAAAATAAATCATTATGCATTACAGGAGACATTGAGTGCCCAATTGGATCGCCGATAACAGCAAATAGTTTTTTCATTTATTCTCCATCCCATTTTTAGATTAATGACCGCCGTAATACCGTTTGCACACCTCTTGGAACGTAGGCAGCCACCTTTGTTCCCGGTTCATTCACCGTGATCCAGCCTAGACCGGAGAAGACAATATCTGTCTTTGCCTCTTTAATCATGTATTCCTGCCTCACCAGATCCGGAAACGAATCCATTTGTTCCCGCCCTGGAGGTGTTAACATTTCCCCAACATGATTTTTATAAAGCTCCGCTGCTTTGTCTGTTTTTGTTCGATGAATCGTTAATTCATTGGCCAAATAACAAACGAAGGACCTTTTTGGACCGCCACTGATATAATCAAACCGGGCCAATCCCCCAAAAAACAACGTCTGTCCTTCATTTAATTGATACACCTTAGGTTTAATTTCTTTTTTAGGTGTTATCACTTTTAAATCTTGTTTTGTGACAAAGTGGGCCATTTGATGATGGTTAATAATCCCTGGTGTATCGATTAGGGCTCTGCCGTCATCAAGTGGAATTCGAATCATATCCAATGTCGTTCCCGGAAAATGAGAAGTAGTAATCACATCCCCTTCACCTGTAACCTCTTTTATGATACGGTTAATGAACGTCGATTTCCCCACATTGGTGCAGCCTACCACATAGACATCTTTGCCATTGCGCAGTTCATCGATGGATGCTGCCGTTTCCTTCATCATCCAACCTTTTCCGGCGCTTACCAGGAAGACTTCGTCAGGTCTTAAGCCAAGTTCTCTTGACTCATGCTTCAACCACTGAATTAACTTGTTATGCTTTACCGATTTGGGCAATAGATCAAGTTTATTTCCAACCAGGACGACTTTATTTTTGCCGACAAAGCGATGTAAGCCAGGCAGCCAGCTGCCGTTAAAATCAAATATATCGACGATCATGACAATAAGTGCTTCCCTATTGCCTAGTTCATGTAAAATTTTTAAAAAATCATCATCGGTTAAATGAACGTCTTGAATCTCATTATAATGCTTCAAGCGATAGCAGCGTTGGCAAATAATCATTTCCTTTTCAAGCGCAGATGCTGGAGCATAGCCGATTTCTTCCGGATTTTCTGACTGGATCGTAACGCCGCAGCCAATACAAATATGTTGCTGGTTACTCACTGCTTAATCCTCCCACCGTAACATACCTTTTTTCGGAACCAATTCATAATTCTGCGTTCAACAAAACGGTTAAATTTAGTCGCCAAGCCATCGGTCTGGGCAACCGGCACCACCAGGATGGTATGAAAACCGCTCCGATTCCCGCCCAAAACATCGGTTAACAATTGATCGCCGATAACTACGACCTCATCCTTCTGCATCCCCATCTGAGCCAGGGCTTGCTTAAACGCTCTTCCTAAAGGTTTGCGTGCTTGAAAGATAAAGGGAATTTGCAGTGGATCAGCAAATGCCTTGACCCGATCTTCATGATTATTGGAAACAATTGTAACCATGATATTATTTTGCTTTATCTCATCGAACCATTTCACTAACTGTGGTGTCGCACTTGGACGGTCCCATTCCACCAGGGTATTATCCAAATCAGTAATGATTCCTTTTATTCCTCTTGCTTTTAATTTTTCTGGTGATATATCAAGAACACTTTTAAAATGTTCATTCGGTAAAAATTGTTTTAGCACTAAGTTTACACCTCATTATGTAAGTCAAACATTTCTTGTACCATTCTATCCAATTTTATCCTCTGTTTCAAAGGATATAGTTCATTTTAATCAACAGTGTAATTTTTTTCATCACCCGATTTGTCTTTGCAATCGGGATTCCAATTAATTATGGCATTTCTATGAATTTTTGTAAAAAATTTTTCGACAAAAATCATCCTTTTCATCACCTGTGGATAAAGTTATTAACATTATACCCATTGAATCATACAGATCTCACCCGTTTATAAACAATTTAACCACAAGTTATCCACCTTCTTTTGTGGATAACTAGAACGATTGTTCTAGTTGAATAAATTTGGTAGATTAAGGGTACACCAATGGAATGTACTATTTTATGAATCTTTTCCGATTTTTAGAACCTTTAATTTATGAATGGAGGTGAACCCCGACATGCAGAGACTGTCGGATGAATTATTAATCGAGTCTTATTATAAAGCGAAAGAACTAAAATTAAGCCAAGATTTTATTCAACTGATTGAATCTGAAATTCGCCGCCGGTCCTTATATCATAAAATAAAACTAACTTCCTAAGCTGCCCGTAAAGGGCGCTTCTTTTTTTGGGCGCATCTTTCAATGTTATAAGAAAAAACTAATACATGTCTTAATGCTCCACTTTCTTTAACTGTAACGTACCCATTTTTTCGCCCACTTTAATTTCTTTTGGTGTGCGAATGGATGGGTCCACCTGAAAGATTCCTGGCTCAAATAATAAAACTACCGTTGACCCAAAACTAAAATAAGCTATTTCTTCACCCTTTTGCAATTCAGTACCCCGAAAGGTTGTTTCAATAGAATTAACAAACATCGCCCCCACTTTGACAATGGCAACATGGCCGGCCGACGTTTTAACTTCGGTAATTACCCGATAATTCTTGGCCAGTGTACGAACGCCATATTTTATCCCCCATTTATTTACCGGATAAGATTTTCTGCCTAGCGTCCATTGCTTAGTCACAATACCATCAACAGGACTATGAATCCGATGATAATGACTCGGGCTTAAATAGAGGATCATATATGTCCCATTTAGATATTTTGATACCACGTCACGGTCACTAAGCATTTCTTCGATAGAATAGGGTTTTCCCTTGACAATCATTTCGTTTGTTTCTGTAATCCGCCCAAAATCTTCGATCACGGCATCGACGGGGCTGACTACTGAATCCATCGTTTGATCAATCGCTCTGGCATCCTTTTTCAACTGTCTAATAAATAAATCATGGAGTGTAGGGTAATCTCGTAAACCTTTCACCATTTCCGCTTGATTCAGATGATATACTTTCGCAAATGACGGTACCACCACCCGGCTGATTCGAGAACGGGTGAATTTCTTTAAAATTGCCGATGACCACCTGCCATTGGTTAATTCAATTAGAAGACGATAAAAAAACTGAAGCATGAAATGACCCTCCAAAAAGTGTAAAAATACTCTTTACGAATAGACATAAAAGTTTTAGAATTAAATAATATAGAATAAAGCAAAACTGCCAAATATTTCCCTCCCTGTAAAGAAAGGAGTGGTTAGGAGAAGTGTTTTTATTGGATGTATTGGACCAAACGATTAAAAAATTGAAATCACAAACGGCCAATGTCATGACCTTGATTAATTTATCGTTAGGCGGATTTGCCATTGTGTTTGGTTTACATGGGAACTTACGGTTAAGCTTGTTGCTCATTTTTATTGCTGCCTTGGCTGACCGATTCGACGGAATGATTGCCCGCAAATTTAATATTGAATCCGAGCTTGGCAAGCAGCTGGATTCCATGAGTGATATTATATCATTTGGAGTAGCTCCTGCACTATTACTTTACCAAGGAATTTTACATGAATTCGGCGGACCTGGTTCATTCTTTACTGTTTTTTACATTGGCTGCGGTGCCTTTCGCCTGGCAAGATTTAATATTACGGAAAGTAATGGTTACTTTACCGGGCTGCCAATCACGGCTGCCGGCTGCCTTGCCACCCTTAGTTTTTTAGCGATACCTTATCTTCCGCCCCAAACGTTCTTATTTACGATTATCATTTTATCTTTCTTAATGGTTAGTACCTTTAGGCTAAAAAAAGTTTAATTTTAATCAGCTATTCAATCTTATCCTGAAAAAGACTTACTGGGTTTCAGTGCCTGGTAGGTCTTTTATTTTATTTTAAAACAGTTGCCTAAATAAAATTACTGGGACAGACACAATTTTCCGTTTTTTTCATAGGAATTAATATTAGGCTAATACCTAAGTTACGGGGGGGATACGGATGTCAGGAATCTTAACGGCGCTTGGCTATTTAATGAAAGAGTTTTTATTTCTTGTATCGTATGTTAAGAATAATGCCTTTCCGCAGCCCCTATCCGCCGCAGAAGAAAGAAAGTATTTACGGTTAATGGCAGAAGGGGACCCGCACGCCCGCAATATGTTAATTGAACATAATTTACGCCTCGTAGCGCATATTGTCAAAAAGTTTGAAAATACCGGGGAAGATTCAGAAGACCTGATCTCTATTGGGACAATTGGTCTGATTAAAGCGATTGAAAGCTATTCTGAAGGTAAAGGGACAAAGCTGGCCACATACGCTGCCCGCTGTATTGAAAATGAAATTTTGATGCATTTACGAGCGCTGAAGAAAACAAAAAAAGATGTTTCATTACATGATCCAATCGGACAGGATAAAGAGGGCAACGAAATTTCCTTAATTGACGTGCTAAAATCGGAATCAGAGGACGTTATTGATACGATTCAGTTAAATATGGAGCTTGAAAAAATAAAAAAATATATCGAAGTGCTCGATAATCGGGAGAAGGAAGTAATTATTGGCCGTTTTGGTCTTGACCTGCAAAAAGAAAAAACACAGCGGGAAATTGCCAAAGAACTGGGTATTTCCCGCAGCTATGTTTCGAGAATTGAAAAGCGGGCTCTTATGAAAATGTTCCATGAATTTTACCGGGCTGAAAAAGAGCGAAAGAAAAAATAAAAAGCGCAAGCGCCTTGGTTACACTGACGAAGCATTCCTTGTGGAGCTGGATTCGAATTAAAAGGAGCCAGATTATTCTAGCTCCTTTTTACCATTGCTCAAAAGATTGATCCATTTTTCGCCACCATCGACTGACTCATAGACATCATTTTTATAAGTTGAAAAGGCTATTTGTTTTTTATTTTTCGGATTCACTGCTAAATAAGTAATCGGATTATCGTAATCGAGAAATGGAAAGCTAAGCGTTGTTTGATTACCTGTTACCGGATCTAACCTTTTTAACAGGATTTTATTCTCTTCGACACTGGAGAATAACAGGGAATCGCCGAGAAAGGTGACAGCTGTAACCATAAATGGATCAGTAACAAGTTTCATTGTATTGCCATTGTCGGTTGAATAATAAATTCCTGACCTCGTAGCCATTGCGATTATATCCCCCTTTTCCGGGTGGACGGCAATCATTCCCAATGAATCCGCTTGAAACCCTTTGAGCTTACTCACTTGCCAATTTTGACCATTATCCTTGGAATAATTCACCCCTTGGCTTAACTGTTCAAGCGGTTTTTCATTTATCATATAAATATCAGGACCTGCATAACCAGCAGCTAAAAAGTGAAAATTTGCCTTCCCATAAAATGCAACTGGCTCCATGCTTTTTCCTTTATTATTGCTTTTCATAATGCCCAACGGGTCTTTATAGCCTGTTCCCTTTTGTGGGTGGCCGCTTGCGATAAACCCGGTATTTACCGCTTGAAAACCAATATACTGGTGTCGATTAGCCGTTGATTCAAACCACTTTCCTGCCCTGTATATGATTAAACCTTCATTTGAGGCAAGATAAAGCCCTGCATCATTTCCGGGATAGCCGATGCCATAGATTCGGCTTAGCTTAAACGCTTTCGTTTCTTTTATTTCATAATTCACTTTGGCTTTTGCATGATTGCCGCCAGCGGGTTTAGAATCTTGCCCGCTTTTATTCGTACAGCCGGCAGCGATTAGTAAGACTATCGATATTAAACTAAACAGTAAACTCTTTTTCACCTGTAATCCCTCCGGTAATCCTCATCCTTCCACTTATACCGTAGTATTGCTGCAGATGTCAAATAATCCGAATCATTTTCTCCGCTTAAGCCTATGCAATTAATATCCAGTTACATATATTATGAAATAAGAAAGGGGGAGAGGGGGTTTCCACATGGCCTATGGATATCCGTACCCTTCCTACGGTTACTTTGCACCATATAGAGGCTGCGGGTGGGGCGGTATATGGATTGCAGTCGTCATCGTTCTGTTTATCCTTTTAGTAATTTTTGGAGCCTGGTGGTGGTATGCATCCTTTTATTAACATCATTACTGCTTATGCGGTATGCATAAGCTATTATTTTGGCAAAATTTAGCTGTAGATTTTTTTGATCATTCCTACATGTAACACTTACTGAAGAATAAATGGAAAGAGACTGTCCTGATTGGTGCCTGACACCATGACCTTTCGGACAGCCTCTTTTACTTATTCCAGATCATATTTTCAATAAAAATACGGGTGCTTTCTATGCCTCTGCACTGATCTCAGCCGAAATGACACATCCAATCACTCCGGTAATGACGAAAGCCATCACTACTAAGAACATATATCTCCACCCCTTTGACAGATCCTGTGTACCTTAAATTTATCATATATTCACAGTATCTACCTTTTGGAGATGTGAACATTTTGTTAACATAGTGTCTTATTTCTTAGCAAACCGAACAATTTATGATAGTATTAGTATTTTTTCTTCCCTTTAAAAATCAGGGATAATAATAAAATATGCAATGGCATTATTTATTCACCCCCAGTAAGTTCTCCTTAGGCTAGGTGGTATCTTTCATACCCCATATGCTATCTCCACGGCCTTTCAACTTAAACATCATTATAAAAACCACCTTTCTTTCGTTTATTTTGTTGGACATTACATGATTCGATACATGGTCATTTGACGCTCTTTATGCGCTTCATAGAGTTTCTCCACCATTTCCTGATGGATTGCTTCTTCTTGACTTATTTTACGTTTTGTAATTGTGATCGTCATAAATAAAATATTCAAGGTCATTTTTATCACTTCCTTTAAATCAAAGCCATTACATAATATGATGAATGGACATTTGACGGTCTCTGTATTGCTCATAGAGCTTATCAACCATTTCCTGCTGAATAGCTTCCTCATAACTTACTTTACGTTTTCTGATTGTAATCGAGAAAAATAAAATGTTCAGAGTCATTTAGAATCACCTCCTTAAATTCTTTCAACTTATTTACAATTGCCAGCTTATGCAAGGCGGATCCCTTTGAGCCCCCCAGTTGGTAAGCTATCATTTGCTTTTTAGCAATACTCCCCCTTTTCCCAACAAAAGGGCACAAAAAAGCCGCAAGAAGTCACTCCCTGCGGCAGTTTTTTAGACACAAAAATACCGCAAGGCGTCATTCTCCCTGCGGCATGGATATGTAAAATAACTAAAAGCTTAGGCAATCCATTCCAATCCGGTCGAATGAGTGATCTTCGAATATAAAGTTTTACCAGTTCCATTAGTTCCAGTTACGCCATTTACTAAAATCATCTTCTTCGACCTCCTTTTGGAATTTTTTACTTACTACGGTAAGTATAACCACTTTTTACCTCATTGTAAACCATTTTTTTAAAAGTATTTTTGTGAACTTAAAAAAAGGGGTGTCAGGCACATTTTTCTGGTGCCTGACACCCACTAGTTTTCTATTTTAGCGCAGCGACCATTTTCATCACCAATGTGGCGGAATTGGTTGCTGCTTTATCAATAAATTGATCAAATGAGATCTCGGATTGTTTGCCGGCAATATCTGATAGCGAGCGAATGATCACAAATGGAACAGCAAAGCAGTGGGCTACTTGGGCAATGGCTGCAGCCTCCATCTCAACTGCCAGGACATGCTCAAATTTCGTTTGAATAAATTTTACGCGTTCAGGATCGTCCATAAAGGAGTCACCCGAGGCAATTAAACCTCTAACGACTTGAAAATGATCCAGTTCCTTTGCTGCAGCTTCAGCGATCGAAATTAATTTCTCGTCTGCCAAAAAGGCAGCAGGGAGCTGAGGAACCTGACCATATTCATAATCAAATGCAGTTACATCGACATCATGATGGCGAACCTCAGTTGATATTACTGCATCTCCGACATTGAGTTCCGGATTCGTCCCACCGGCCGAACCAGTATTGATAATTAAGTCAGGCTTATATTTTTCAAGTAAAATGGTGGTGGACATGGCAGCGTTTACCTTGCCAATACCTGAACGCAAAAGAATGACATCTGTTTCATGTAATTTTCCAAAGGTAAATTCACAGCCCGCTATCGTTTCTTCAGATCGTCCCTTGATATGATCTCTTAATAAGCTCACTTCTTCTTCCATTGCTCCGATGATTGCAATTTTCATTGTTACCCTCCGCTGTTATCTATCAATCTTGGCTAATTCTTCAACTTTTGTTGGGACCCAGCCTTCCCCGTCAACCCATTTAATGTAGACCCTATACTTTTGCTGCTTGTCTTTAGAGGAGACCGTCCCGATTGAGGCATTTGTCGTACTACGATCTCTCCCTAAAAACCAAACAATCATATTGTTTTGATCTAAACCCGTTGCATAAGTAATTGCATTTAACATTTCCTGCCAATCTACTGAGTTGGAATTGTACACTGGCGTATGTTGACCTGTTTGCGAGGTTCCAACTGGTTTCCATGCAGGATTTTCAATGGTCCGGATGACATTTGCGGAACTGCCCCCGTCAGAAACAACTGCCTGCGAAGAATCTGTCCCCTCGGTTGAGGCCTCTTCTGCTTGTTCATTATTTTGTTGTTGATCATTTTGCGTAGTCTCATTTTCATCGCCGGTATCTTCTTTCGCTGCCTCTTCTGTTTTAGCAGACTCTTGATTTAACGCTGTATCATCAGTCTTTTTTTCATTTTTTACTTGTTCCGTTTTTGGTTTTTGTTTTGGCTGGGAAGTGTTGTCACTATCACCAGAAGCAAAAATATTATAAGCAACAAAGATGATTAATGCGAGTACTATGATGATCAGGCTATTTAAAATAAGATTTGTTTTTCTTCGTTTAGCCCTGTAGCCAGAACGTGAATGTTGATTTAAATCATTATTCATGTAACTCTCCTCCTAAAAACTAGGCTGTGAATATTCTAACATGAATTGCACAGAACTTGAAGGAATATCCTTCATTTGTCCTGAAAATGGAAAAAGCCGTAAGCTTGTTAGCATAACGGCAGCATTTTTTATCAACTAAACTTTGTTTTAATTGTCTTTTTCATATAGAGCTTTTACCATATCAGCGAACAAAAGATTGACTCCACCTTCACTATCTGCTACATCCAAATTAACCGTTACTAAAGCGTATTTCGGGTGTTGGTAGGGAAAATAACCGGCGAACCACTTGTTATGGAGCTGTTTTCCGTCCTTATATTTCCCAGTTTCAGCGGTTCCCGACTTCCCCGCTACATCATAGGGCAGACCTTTAAACCATTTGCCGGTACCATTGGGATTAACGACCACCTCACGTAATAATTTTTGTAATTTCATTGCCGTATAGGGTGAGATGGTTTCTCCTTCCAGATCTTTCTCTGAAAAATCCACCATCGTCGTACCGTTTTTGTATTCAATTTTGGAGACAACCCGCACCATTTCTTTTTGACCACCTCTGGCAATCGTGGCCATCATATTGGCAGCGGCCAACGGAGTAGCCCGTACTTCATGCTGGCCGATTCCCGACATGGCTGCAAGGTTGGCATCCTTTCTCGCCTCGTCAGACAAAAATACACGCCCCTTATCCTCATCCGTCAACTGTTTAAAATCACTTGTATGATAAATATCTCCTCGCCATCCGACTGATCCGGTTAAGGACAACTTAGTTGCAAATTCCTCTAATATATTCGGATCCTTTTTTTGCAGTTCTTTGGCCAATTCTCCAAAGGTCCGGTTACAGCTTCTGGCAAAGCTATCAGTAAAATTCAATAGTCCGTAATGATATTTCCGCTCTGGTTTGCCATTGATTTTTTGGCTGCAATTAAAAAGGCGGTTGGGGTTGTCTACATTATGTTCGAGCGCTGCCGCGGCGACCACTGTCTTAAATACCGATCCGAGGATTTGCTGCTTTAACATTTGATTCGTTAATCCAGAACCATTATAGGGATCCTTTTTGTTGATTGCCGGCCGCGAAACCAGTGCCAGCACACTGTTATCTTCTATATTGAGAAGGACTAAACCACCCTTTTTTATCTGATATCGATCAACTAGCTCCTCGGCTTTTTGCTGGATGGTTTTATCAATAGTGGTGCGGATATTGACCGGATAGAAGGGGTTGGCCGGATCGACATACTTGACATTGATCCCAAATAACGGTGCGCCAACGCCATCCACATGAAAAATCAGCTTCGATTTTCCTTCGGGAAGAAGAAATTCATCAAAGCTTTCTTCAAGTCCTGAAATCCCGATTAACGTTTTCTCTGAAAGTTCTTTATCAGGATAGCGTTTTTTTAATTCCTCAGCATTTTCTCCTGTAAGTCCTATTAGCTGTTCGGATGGTACCTTTGTCCGTTCATATTTTTTTTCAACCGCAAAGACGCCGGGGATCATTAACGCGTTCACTTGATCCATTTGCCTACTTGTTAGCTCCATTGGATCCGGTTCACCGTAAGCAAACGGCTTTTTCGCTGAATTAACAGCCGACAACAGTGAATCTGCCGGGATTTTAGTAATCTCAGCAACCTTTTCCACCTGCCAATCCATTTTTTTTAAAAAAGGAAACAAAACTAGCACATTTGCCTGTTTATGAGTCAGCGGCTGACCATTTCGATCAGAGAAATTTCCCCTGCCATTGTCAAGCATCAATTCCTGGGTCCGCTGTTTGACACTTTCCTCAAGTAAATTTAGATGATGTTGCGAAAAATTTTCTGTCTTGAACAATTGAATTTGCATTAATCGAGCCAAGAATAGAAAAAAAATAAAGCTGAAGATAAAAAGCAAGCCCAGCGTTCGTCTTCGCCACATAAAAAAACACCTCGTCAAAAGTTTTGACGAGGTTTCCTGTTTTCAAACAACTTCCCTTATTTAATCGATACAATTTTAACAGTCATTTCTCCCCCAGGAGTTTGCACGGTAACTTCTTCGCCTACTTTTCTGCCCAACAGGCTTTTGGCAATGGGCGAATCGTTGGAGATTTTCCCCTCAAATGGATCCGCTTCGGCACTTCCGACAATGATATAAGTCTCTTCTTCGCCATCCGGAAGCTCTACAAACGTCACAGAACTGCCCAATGTAACCGAATCGCCGGCAAGTTCACCTTCAGCGATAATTTTGGCGTTGCGAATCATGTTTTCTATTGTCGTAATTCTGCCTTCAACAAATGCTTGTTCTTCTTTCGCAGAGTCGTACTCGGAGTTTTCAGATAGGTCACCAAAACTCCGGGCAATTTTTATTCTTTCAACTACTTCTTTACGCTTCACTGTTTTTAAATATTCAAGTTCTTGTTCAAGTTTTTCTTTTCCAGCCTGTGTCATTGGAAATTCTTTTTCTGCAGCCAAAATCCTCACTCCTTCTAGTCTTCACAATCCCCCATTAGAATTGTGGTATCAATCTGAATTTATTTGCTTATCAGCATAATACATAGTGCGCGTCCTTTTCATCAGGGCGCGCAAGCTTATCATCCATTCAAGGATTCTTTTTTCTTATCTTTTGCTATTGTTTCACAAAAATGACTTTTGTTCAAGAATTGTTTGAATTTTTGTCACCATCAAATCGATCGCAACATGATTCTGACCGCCCTCAGGGATAATAATATCTGCATATCGTTTTGTTGGTTCCACAAACTGATTATGCATCGGTCTTACTACATTCGTATATTGGTCGATCACTGAATCAAAGCTGCGCCCGCGCTCTTTAATATCGCGGGTTAAGCGGCGGATAATTCGAATATCAGCATCCGTATCAACAAATAGTTTTATATCCATTAAATTTCTTAGCCGCTCATCCTCAAGAACTAAAATCCCTTCAATAATGATAACTTCCTTTGGTTCCACATGGATGACTTGATTAGAACGAGTATGAAGGGCATAGTCATAAACTGGCTTTTCAATCGGTTCATAACGCAACAGCTTCTTAATATGCGCTATCAGCAAATCATTATCAAACGCCAGCGGATGATCATAATTTGTTTTTAACCGCTCCTCAAACGGCAAATGACTTTGATCCTTATAATAATAATCCTGTTCAATCACTAAAATCGAATGATCTTTAAAGCTTTCATAAATGGCCTTTGTTACGCTGGTTTTTCCTGAGCCGGAGCCGCCGGAAACACCGATAACCACCGGTTTACGCATCACTAGTTCCCCTTTCGCATCATGTTGTTAGGATAAACCGGTTTATCTAACTTAAATTGAACGATTTGCAGTGGATGTCTGGCGGCATCCAGTTCCTGACCTTTTTCATCCCAAATTTTTTCGATAACATGGGTGAAGTTTTCAATTTCCGGTCCAAAGAATTCCACTTCATCCCCCGGTCTGAAATGATTTCGCTGCTGTAAGGTCACCATTTGCGTTTCTTGATTATAATCCAACACAAGACCGACAAATTCGTAACTAGTCTTCTTGCTATGATTACCAAACATCTGCTCTTTATACCCTGGGACACCTTCGAAAAACGCCGGGGCCGTCTCCCGATTAGCACACTTATCCAGTTCCTTCAGCCATTCTTGTTTAATCTCAAAATTGTCGGGGTCCGCACAGTACGTATCAATCACTTTTCGGTATACACTGACAACCGTTGCAATATAATGAATCGACTTCATCCGGCCCTCGATTTTCAAGCTGTCAATACCAAGCTCAATCATTTTCGGAATCGACTGAATCAGATTCAGATCCTTCGGGCTCATCGCAAATGGCGCATCACCTTCGGCAAACAGAGGCACCTCCTGATCACTGCCTTCGAGACGATAAAGATCATAATCCCAACGGCAGGACTGGCAGCAGCCGCCGCGGTTGGAATCCCGTGCAGTCATATGGTTACTCAAGACACAACGGCCGGAATAGGCTATACACATGGCACCATGAATAAAGGTTTCGATCTCAATGTCTACCTTTTCCTTCATTTCACGTATCTCATCAGCACTTGTTTCACGAGCTAACACCACCCGCTCCAAGCCCTCTTGCTGCCAGAATTGGATTGCCTTCCAATTGGAAAGCGATTGTTGTGTACTCAAGTGAACTTCAATTTCAGGTGCCACCCGGCGGCATGTTTCAATAATAAGAGGGTCCGCCACAATAATTCCGGCCACGCCTGCCTCTTTTAAGCCAAGCATGTATTCTTCCAAGCCGGGAATATTCTCATTATGGGCATATATGTTTGTCGTCACATAAATCTTTGCCCCGTATTGTTTCGCAAACTCTACGCCTTCTTTGATTTCTTCTAATGTGAAGTTATCTGCGTTGGACCTGAGACCATATTCCTGCCCGCCAATAAAGACAGCATCGGCTCCATAATGAACGGCAATTTTTAATTTTTCCAGATTGCCTGCTGGAGCAAGGAGTTCCGGCTTCTTTACAATCACACGCTTTCCATCAATCATTTCAGAAATCCGATCTTTCACTGTATTCATCGTTGAGCCCCTCCTTTTAATAGACTGTTTCTTTGAAAAAGAATCCTGTATCCAACGGACGGTTAGCCGGTTGAATTTCTTCAATTTTTTCAAGCAGCTCGTCCTTTTTATCTTCATATAAATCGGGGTTCTCGAAATATAAATCAATGGCTTCCCGATAAATCTTTGTGACAGCTAGAATATATCCCGGACTCTTTAAAATTCCATCAATCTTAAACGAATCAACACCTGCTTCGAGCATGTCTTGAAGTTCATCAATTATGCATATATCATTCGGGCTCATGATATGGGTTCCATTGTCATCTTCAAAAATCGGATATTTATTTCCCCGTTCCTTATCATGTAAAAACATATCTTTTTGCTGTTTATGATTTTCGACTTCCATTACTTTCCCTTGGTATTCAAAATAATTGCCAAGCAAAGATCGTTTTGATTGGAACATACAGCTCATTCCGTGGACTTGGACCTCAATCTCCACTTCTGCCTGTTCTTTCGTTTCGATAATGGCATCCATGTTAATTTCTCGGGCTAGTACCGCACGTTTAGCACCTTTACGCCCCCAATAATTACACGTATACCAGTTTGTTCCTGTTGTTTCTGTGCTCCAATGAAGCTTCATTTCCGGAGCAACTTCCCGGGCCGTCATTAATACGGCAGGATCGCCAAAAATGACGGCATCCGCGTTTACACTGGAAACAAATCGTAAGTACTCAGCTAATTCCTCCACTTTTTCGTTATGAAAAATGGCATTCATGGCAACATAGACTTTTTTTCCGTTAGCGTGAGCAAGAGCAATCGCTTTTGCCACATCTTCCCGGTTAAATTCTCCGGCAAGTCTTAAACCATATCTTTGTTCACCGATAACAAAAGCATCTGCACCCGCCTCCACTAATGGCACTATATCATCAACAGAAATGGGTGTCACGAGTAATTCCGGTTTCGTCAATTTCTCTCACCTCTCCTTTTGCTTACAGTTACACCGTCCCCCACGGGCAGAATAACGGAATCATAATCAGGATGGTTCATCAACCAACGGTTAAATTCAGCAATCTTCTTGACAAGATTCCGCGTTCTTTTGTTTTCAATCTTTGGTTCTGCCACAAGTCCCTTAAACAATACATTATCGGTAATCATTAATCCGTCCTTGTTTAAATACTTGGCATATAACTGAAAAAACTTTTTATATTGTCCTTTAGCCGCATCAATAAAAATGGCATCAAATGGGGCATGTCCACTGATTTCCTGTTCAACTTCAAGCGCATCTCCTTCAATCAAGCTGATTTGCTGACTATGCTTAGAACGTTGGATAAATTCTCGAGCCTGCCCAATCCGCTCGATATCCCGCTCAATCGTCACAATCCGAGCATTAGGAAGAGTCTCTGCCATTCGAAGGGCCGAATAGCCGATCGCCGTGCCTATCTCAAGGATGTTCTTAGCTTGCTGAATCCGAAGCAGCTGCAGCATCGTTTCGATTCCGGCCAGCTCCATAATAGGGATGCCATGTAATTGGGCGAACTGCTCCATTTCCATAAATAATGGATTGCGTTCAGGAATTAACCCGTTAATATATAAATGCAGCTTCTCATTTAACAAGCTGCCTTCACCTCAATCCTTAAATCAATTCTTGCCAAAACACCGCTCTTTAGACATGAAAAAAAGCGTTCACAGAAAAAACGTACAACCGTTCAATCACGGTTCGTCTCGTTAAGACAAATTTGCTGTGAGTAACGCTATCGTTTACTTATTAAACACTTGAACAATTTTACCACAAAATAAGAGGGAATGCTATCAATTCCCCCTTAAATAACCGCTACTTTTTGTTGGAAATATGCTTTGCTTTCTCTATGTTATGTTCTTCTAATGTTTTTGAAAAAATGATCTTGCCGTCTGGGGCAGCCAAGAAATAATAATAGTTAGTATTCTCCGGCTCAAGCGCTGCTTCAATCGAAATTTTCCCGGCATTGGCAATTGGCCCCGGCGGCAGCCCTTGATGTTTATAGGTATTGTACGGTGAATTTACCTTTAAATCCTTATAATATACTCTTTGTTTATGTTTCCCTTGGGCATAAAGGACCGTTGGATCAGTTTGCAGCGGCATCCCTTTTTTCAATCTGTTATAAAACACACTCGAAATCGCTTTTCGATCGGCCTTTTTGGTCGCCTCCTCTTCAATAAGGGAAGCCATCGTTAATAATCGATGAAAAGTCAGCTTCTTTTCTTTGCTTTCCTCTGAATAATTTGCCAGGACTGACTGTGTTTTTTCAAGCATGGCATCTACCATTTCTTCGACAGTGGGATTTTTCTTATAAAATGAATAGGTTGCCGGGTATAGATATCCTTCAAGCGGATACTTTACTGCTGTATTTAAGATTTCATTTGTTAATAGATTGGGATATTTCGTCATTAAACTCTTTACAAACGAGGCATCATTGATTTGCTTAAAGACATCTGCCTCTTTTTGTTTCGTCGCTTTTGCCATAATCGCAGCAATTTCTTTTAATTGTTTTCCTTCAGGAATCGTCATTTTAACGGCTGGCTGCGCAAGAACCTTTCCTGTTTTCAAACGGCTGACAATTTCGGGAATATCCATAGAAGGACTCAGTTCGTATTCGCCGGCCATGAAGCCGGCTTCATTTTTGAATTTTACATAATATTTGAATACCCTGGCATTCTTAATGATTCCATGATCTTCAAGTGTTTCACCAATGCTTGTGACCGAGGAACCAATTGGAATCGCAACTTTTGTATGAATTTTACTGTTTGGATCAATCGGATTTAATGCCGATTTTATGTAGAGATAACCTCCGCCGCCAACAATAAGAATCAATAAGACCAGGATTAGTGATATAATTGTTACAATTTTTCTTACAACCTTTGCTTCTTTTTGAGATTCCAGCAATTTATGGCGAATAATGTCCTTTTTTTCCGTCGTCATTTTATTCCCCCCTCCCTTGATATTCATACATTAAAAAACATTTTTAATCATCTGTATTCTGCTTAAATAAAAAAAACTTAATATCATTCCACTGTATAATTGGCATGTAATTATTTCAGCATATTGATAGAAAATTGTCAATTTCTCAATGAATTTGTCCAAATAGCAAAAAAAGAACCAGCCATTTGCAGCCGGTTCCTTTCATTTTAGTCTTCGTCCTCGTCTTCTAAAAAAGTATTAAATACTTCTTCAACCATATCCCATTCCTCGTCGGTCTCAATTGGCATTAATTCGCCAAAGCCGCCGTCCTCGGTGGGAATATAGGCATATGCATGAACTTCGCCTTCTTCTCCGTCCTCGGATGCTCCGACCGGATAAAATAGGACATATGATTTTTCAAAATCCTCTGAATCAAAGGTTAACAGGATTTCAAATAATTCTTCGTCGCCATTATCATTGATAAGGGTAATATAACGATCTTCTTCCTCATGATTAGACTTATGTTCGTGTCCCATTCCTTCACCTCATTATTTTATACTGTCAAGATAACCCTGCAGGATCATCACTGCGGCCATTTTATCAATGACTTTCTTTCGCTTCTTTCGACTTAGATCGGCTTCCAGCAATACCCGTTCTGCAGCCATTGTTGTTAACCGCTCATCCCACAAAATTGCCGAAACTCCAAAACGCCGTTCAATTTCTGCAGCATATTGTTTACTAGCCTCACCCCGGGGGCCAATTGTACCGTTCATATTTTTGGGAAGGCCAACAACAACTTGACTAACTTGATACTCTTTAATTAATTGACCGATTTCCTTAAAACCAAACTCCTGTTTTTCTTCGTTGATATGAAGGGTTTTAAGGCCTTGTGCCGTCCACCCTAGTTCATCGCTCAGGGCAATACCAACCGTTTTTGAGCCGACATCCAGACCCATTACACGCATATTATTAAACCTCTCGTTGTTGTCTAAGATAGGATTTGACTAGCTCCTCTATAATTTCATCCCGTTCCAGTTTTCGAATAATATTACGGGCATCACGATGTCGAGGAATGTACGCCGGATCTCCCGATAAAAGGTAACCGACAATTTGATTAATCGGATTGTACCCTTTTTCCTTTAACGCTTCGTAAACCTGCAAAAGAACATCATTAACGTCATGTTCAAAAGGTTCTTCAGGAAAATTAAATCTCATTGTTTTGTCAAATGAGCTCATAAAAGTACACCTCGAATGGAATAGTTACCTTTATTTTACACTACTTTGTCCATATTACAAACTAGTTTTTACCCATTCCTCGACAAATGCAAGCGCTGCATCAAGTTTTTCCGGATCTTTTCCGCCGGCCTGGGCCATATCAGGGCGTCCACCGCCGCCACCGCCGCATTTAGCTGCGACTTCTTTAATTAATTTTCCGGCATGGAACCCTTTTTCATTTAAATCCTTTGTTACCGCAGCAATTAAATTGACCTTTTCATTATGAACACTGCCAAGTACAATCACTGCAGAATCCAGCTTCTGCTTTAAGTCGTCGGCCATATTTCTTAAGTTATTCATATCGGCCGCCTGAACCTTTGCCGCAAGCACCGTTACCCCATTTATGCTCTTAGCCTTTGATACCAGATTGCCGGCTTCAATGTTTCCAAGTTTTGCGGCAAGAGATTCATTTTCCCTTTGCAGCTGCTTGATTTCAGCCAATAACCCGTCAATCCGTCCCAGCACTTCTTTCGGGCTTGTTTTTAGCTTTTCAGCAGCCTCCTTTAATGTGCCAACCTGTTCATTTAATGCTTTGTAGGCCGCCTCGCCTGTTACCGCTTCAATCCTTCTGGTACCGGCACCAATACCACCCTCGGAGACAATTTTAAACAAACCGATCACAGCTGTGTTAGGAACATGGCAGCCGCCGCATAATTCAAGGCTGTAATCGCCAACCTTGACAACGCGAACGATTTCCCCATATTTTTCACCGAAGAGGGCCATTGCTCCCATTGCTCTCGCCTCTGCAATTGGTTTTTGGCTGATGTTCACCTCAAGGCTGCTCCAAATCTTTTCATTGACAATTCTTTCGATTTGTTCCAGTTCCTCCGGCTTAATTTGGCCAAAATGGGAAAAGTCAAAACGAAGCCGTTCCGGTTCAACGAGAGATCCAGCCTGATTTACATGTTCTCCGAGCACATCCTTTAAGGCGCGATGCAGCAAGTGTGTGGCAGTATGGTTTTTGGTGATTTTTGCACGGTTGTCCGCATCAACGGCAGCGGTAACCTTTTGATTCGTTGTTAACGTGCCGGATTTGACCACAGCTTGATGAAGATTTTGTCCGTTTGGTGCCTTTTGAACATCCTTTACAAATAAGCTGACCCCGCCAGCTTCGATTACCCCATGGTCAGCAATCTGACCGCCGCTTTCCGCATAAAAAGGTGTCACATCAAGCATGATTTGGACTTCTTCGCCAACTGTAGCTTTCTCGCTAAGGATACCGTTTTTGATGATGGCAATCACAGTTGAATTGGTCTTAAGTTCTCCGTAGCCAACAAACTTACTTTCTAACCTAATATCCCTTAAGACACCGCCTTGAACCTGCATCGAACTTTCATCGTGACGTGCGGCACGGGCACGCTCACGCTGCATTTCCATTTCTGCCTCAAAGCCTTCATGATCAATTTTCATGCCTGCATCCAGGGCGTACTCTTCGGTTAATTCCACAGGGAAGCCATAGGTATCATAGAGACGGAACACATCCGCTCCATTAATAGTGTCGCTGCCTTTAGCTTTTTCATTCCTTATTAATTCGGCTAAAATGGCTAAGCCTTCATGAAGCGTTTCATGGAACCGTTCTTCCTCGTTTTTAACTACCTTTTGAATAAACTCTTCCTTGTCTTTTACCTCCGGATAGAAATCAGCCATGATTTCGCCAACAACCGGAACAAGCTCGTACATAAACGGGCGATTGATATTAATCAGCTTTGCATAGCGAACCGCACGGCGGAGCAGCCGTCTTAATACATAGCCGCGCCCTTCATTCGACGGCAAGGCTCCGTCTCCGACGGCAAACGACACAGTTCGGATATGGTCGGCGATTACTTTAAATGCTACATCCGTTTCTTTATCGGCTCCATATTTAACCCCGGAGATTTCCTCTGTTGCCCGGATAATCGGAATAAACAAATCGGTATCAAAATTGGTTGGTACATTTTGGACAACTGAAGCCATCCGTTCCAAGCCCATTCCGGTATCAATGTTTTTCTTTGGCAGTGGTGTATATGTGCCATCAGGATTATGGTTAAATTGCGAGAAAACAAGGTTCCATACTTCCAAATAGCGCTCATTTTCACCGCCAGGATATAACTCCGGATCATTCGGGTCATCACCGTATTGCGGTCCGCGGTCATAGAAAATTTCCGTATTCGGGCCGCTCGGGCCTTCCCCGATATCCCAGAAGTTCCCTTCGAGGCGGATGATTCGTTCCTCTGGAAGTCCAATCGTATTGTGCCAAATATCGTATGCTTCATGGTCCTCTGGATGAATTGTGACAGATAACAGTTCCGGATCCCAGCCAATCCATTTTTTATCAGTCAAAAATTCCCAGGCCCAGGTAATCGCCTCTTTCTTGAAATACTCACCGATGGAGAAATTACCCAGCATTTCAAAGAATGTGTGGTGACGAGCGGTCTTTCCAACATTTTCAATATCATTTGTACGAATTGATTTTTGCGCATTCGTTATTCTTGGATTTTCCGGGACTACACGCCCGTCAAAATATTTTTTTAATGTGGCCACACCGCTGTTGATCCATAATAATGACGGATCATCATGGGGGATTAGCGATGCGCTTGGTTCAATTAGATGTCCTTTTTCCTCATGGAAAAATTGCAAAAACATTTTCCGTATTTGTGAGCCAGATAGATTTTTCATATGTACCTCCTATTTAGTTTGCTTTTTAAGATAGTAGGCGGTATGCGAAAGAGCAATGTATATTTTATCAAAAGTGTTTCTGAATCCTTGAACTTAAATTACATTGTGTTGTGCCTTTTTTCAACAAAAAAAACCCTCATCCCCTGGACAGGGACGAGAGTTTAACTCGCGGTACCACCCTGATTATGAGTCCCAATAGAAACTCATCTCTCAATACCTTTAACGCAAGGCCTACGGCAGGAATTAGCTGCACTCCGGATTAGCATTCTGTTGTCCTTCATCTGGAAATCCTCTCAGCCGCGGGAGTTCCTCTCTGATGCACATAAATTTGAATGTGCTGCAGATGGTCTACAACATACTCGATCCTTCAACATTTTTTACATATATTCTATATGACGAATTATATCCACCAATAAAACGTTTGTCAATTCTCGCCGCTATTCGCATCCTGTTTTCGAACCTTATCACTGGCAAAATGATTTTTGGCATGAATAATCCCCGCTTTTAAAATGACCAGAACAGGGACAGCTAAGATTAGTCCGAGCATTCCGCCAATTTCTCCTCCTGCTGTAATCGCAAACATGATCACCAGCGGATGCATCTGGAGGCTTTTTCCAACGATAAAAGGGGATAGAATATTTCCTTCAAGAAATTGTAGCCCAAAAACGATGACAAGCGTTATAATCACCAATTTTCCGGATGTCGTTGCCGCAATAATAACAGCCGGAACCGCTCCGATAAATGGACCAAAATAGGGGATAACATTTGTTACCCCGATAATAAAACCTAAAAGCAGCGGATATTTTAAATGAAATATCCAAAATAATAAGGCCGAAATACAGCCAATAATGATGCAGACCAACAACTGCCCGCGGATGTAACTTCCCAGTGATTTATCAACATCCCTTAAAAAAAGTGTCCCTTTTCTCCGCCAGGATCTTGGAGTCATATACCATACCGACCGTTTAATCAAAGGGAAATCCTTCAACATATAAAAGGCAATAAACGGAATGATCGTGAGAATGACCGCCGAGTTTAAAAAATCTACTAATACGTTAACGATTGCCGATAATAAGGAATCCAACCTTTTTTCGAAGGCATCAATTTCATCATTTAACTTTGTTTGCAGCCCATCTGGCCATTCCCTTGTATGGGATTGCAGTGTTTGAATCCACCCTCGGTATTGTTCCGCAAACATCGGCGCACTTTCTGATAGATCTTTAAGCTGATCAATCATTGCCGGTATCCCTTTATAAAGAGCAAATCCGGTTCCGCCAAAAAAAACAATATAAATCAAAATAATTGCCCATCCCCTTGATAGCCCTTTTTCATGCAATTTTTCCACGATCGGATGTAATAAATAAGTGATAAATCCGGCAATTACGAAGGGAATGGCAATAATGACGGCTACTCTGACAATCGGCATCCAGACATATCTGATCTTAAAGAAAACAAAAATAGCAATTAATAACAGGAGTAAAAATCCGATACGGTAATACCATTTCACCCGAATATCCACAAAACAATGCCTCCTCAAAGCTAGTTTTCGAGACATAACCGGGAATTATGTAAATGAAACTCGTCCGACTGGCAAGTCCTTAAGGACGGTTCATGAAGCGTAGTTGAATGGATGCGGCAAATGGAAAAAATCAACACCCCCCATTAGCTAAAAAACTTCCCCTTAAGTAAGGGGAAGCATAAATTAACCAAAAGCACGTTTCACTTTTCTTTGGATCCGTTTCATTTGCCGGCCTGACATCAAATTATTTCTTTGTACCAGATTATAAGCAGCCATTCCTGCACCAAAAGCTATCATTGACGTCATCAACTTGTTCATCCGTCTTCACCTCTTATCAAATTGGCGTTTGGCAATCCTATAGGGTGTAGCGGCGTTGTTCTTCATCAAATAAATCATCCAAGGAACTCAAGGTACCATCCTCTTCGACCTGGTGAGTATTGATGATTCCTTTGGCAATAGAAAGTTCAATAAAGCAATTCCAGCAATAATATTGGTTGATGCCAATTTTACCAATATCTTTACTTCCGCAATTGGGACACTTCAACATGGAATGACACCTCACGTTTGATTTACATCAACGATAATGGCGTCCTTTCCGATTGTTAAGGGCTTCCGGGTCTGGATCACTCGCTTACCTTCAATAATATCCGAAAAGAAGCCATCCGTGATTTCATACCCTACGATTGTGCCCAATTCTTCCTGAAAATATACGTCTTTTAGCAACCCAAGAGTGTTGCCGCTCTCCGTGAGCATCATCATCCCTTCAAGGGAATGAGCGGTTGTATATTCCGAACTCTCCTTTTGTTTCACCAAAATGTTTTCGTCCTCAATCATTACCCCATACCAGCCAAAGGAGGCAACTTTCTTGATATCCAAAAAGCAGGATTGTTTGATGAACACGCCCTTTTTGACTAATAAACCTTTCACGATTCCGTCGGTTGACATATAAAGATCAGTGACTTCACCAATTTTTCGGCCGCTTTTTGTTTCAAAAACAGGCTGCCCTTTCAATAAAGAAAATGTTCGCAAAGAGTGACACCTCCCTCGAACATTCTTAGTTTCAGTCATTTGTTATAAAATCATAAGGTGTAAGGTTTTCCATTCCGATCATTGGATCGACCAGCATTAATTCTTCCTCTAATGACATTTCAGGTTTCATGTTTGTGGTTCGTTCCATTTTCTCTCTAGCTGAAGGCACGGCCTCCTGAAGCTTTTCACATAATGTGGTTAATCGTTTTGATTCATCCGCTCTTTCAACACCCATTTTGAGCGCATCAGGCTCGCCGCACAGAATCAATGACTGCTTGCTTCTGGTAATAGCGGTATAAATCAAATTCCTTTGTAACATTCGGTAATAGCTTCTTGTAATCGGAAGAATCACAATCGGAAATTCGCTGCCCTGTGATTTATGGACGGAGCAGCAATAGGCATGGGTAATTTGGTTTAAATCCTGCCTGGTGTATTCAACTTCCGTTCCTTCAAAGGAAATATAGACCAAATCTTGTTTTTCCGTATTTTCCTTGGCATAAATGATGGAAATAATTTCACCAATGTCACCGTTAAAAATGTTGTTCTCCGGTTTATTCACAAGCTGAAGCACCTTATCGCCAATCCGGTACTTCACTTCACCAAAAGAAATTTCCTTGCGCTTGCCGTCAGGATTCGGATTAAAGATATCCTGTAATAACAGATTTAACCGATCGATCCCCGCCGGTCCGCGATACATCGGTGCCAGCACCTGAATATCTTTCGCCGTATATCCTTTAGATTTTGCATTCAGAGCAACCTTTTCGACCACCTGGGCGACCTGTGCTGTGGAGCACTTAATAAACGAGCGGTCCGCCTGTTTCATGGTAATATCAGCGGGCAGCCGTCCCTGTTTGATTTCATGGGCAAGCTCGATGATTGACGATCCCTCTGCCTGGCGATAAATATCTGTCAGTCTGACGGTTGGAATTCGCTCGGATCGGAGCAAATCCTTTAACACCTGACCCGGTCCCACCGATGGAAGCTGATCTTCATCGCCGACGAGGATGACTTGGATCTCTTCCGGCAAAGCCTTAAACAGTTGATTGGCCAGCCATATATCAAGCATTGAGGTTTCATCAACAATTAAAATTTTTCCTTCCAATGTGCTCGTTTCATCGCGGTCAAAGCCTTCTGTGCCGTTAAAACCGAGGAGCCGGTGGATCGTTACTGCCGGTAGTCCTGTTGACTCGCTCATCCTTTTGGCTGCTCTTCCAGTTGGGGCCGCCAGTAAAAATGGAAAAGCTTCGTCTTTCTTATCATAATCCTGCGGGTCCAATGAGCAGCCATGCAATTCCCCGTAAAGCTCGACAATCCCCTTGATGACCGTTGTTTTTCCCGTTCCCGGTCCGCCGGTTAAAATCAGCATCGGTGACATGAGCGCCGTTTGAATTGCTTCCTTTTGCGTCGGGGCATATTGAACCCCAAGCCGTTCTTCTAAACTTCCTAATGCAAGCAGGAATTCCGATTCCGGGAATTGATCTTTGTATTCAGTTTGTTTTAGGATCCGCTGAATACTGGTTACTAGTCCTTTTTCAGCAAAAAATAACGAGGGCAAATAAATCCGCTTTTCCTCACCAATGATTTTTCCTTCTTCTTCAAGCTTGATTATCTCATTGGAGATATCCAGGAATTCAATTTGATCACGCTTATTTTCTTCAAGAAGTGCTTTTACTTGTTCAAGCAGGTCTTCAGCAAGCATGTAAACATGTCCTGCTTGCATGCACTCATTTTCTAACACATACAAGCAACCAGCCTTAATCCGGTCCGGGTGATTTCCGGAGATTCCAAGCTGGAATCCCAATTCATCTGCCCGGCCAAACCCGATTCCTTCGACATCCTCGACAAGCTTATAGGGATTTTTTTGAATTATATTCAAAGTTTCCTCTTTATAAACTTGATAAATTCGCATTGATAGCTGTGGTCCAAAGCCGTACTGATTAAGAGCAATCATAATCTGTTCGAGCCCTTGATGTTCCATTAGCGTATCATATAATGATTTTGCTTTATCTGGAGGGAGTTTCGGCACTGAATCCAGCAATGAGGGCTGATTGAGGATTTTGGAAATCGCATCTTCGCCTAATGTATTAACAATATTTTCTGCCGTTTTCTTCCCTATTCCTTTAAACATTTCTCCGGATAAATAGGCGATAATCCCTTGTTTTGACTGCGGCATATCTTTGCGGTAGTGCTTGGCTTGAAATTGCAACCCAAACTTAGGGTGTTCCTTAAATTCCCCGTAAAAAATATACGTTTCCTGGTCATACACTTTGGGAAAATAGCCGGTGATTACTGCTTCTTTCTCATCGTATGAATGATTGGTTTCATCGACACGAACCCGAAGAACGGTGTAAAGATTTTGTTCATTGTGAAAAATGGTCACAATCGGTCTTCCTTTAATATATCGACCCTCGTCCCCAAATAAATCGAGAGATTCCTGCTGTGCCATATGGCTCCCTCCTTTCAGATCAATTTTCGTTTTGTCGTCAGGCTTGTTCGATCATTTTCTTTGCATGGCCGGCCAGTAGATGGTCTGGTTGAATTTCCAGTGCTTTGTTAAACAAGCGGATGGCCTTTTCGAAGTCATCTTTAAAGGCATAGGAAACACCAAGATTATAATAGGCATCAGAATGGTTTGGATCCAATTCAAGACATTTTTCAAACTGGATCATCGCTTCGTCAATAAACTGCTCCTGTGCCAGACACAGTCCATATTGAAAGCGCGCCTCCGTGTCATTTTCATTTAGTTCCACTGACCTTTGTAAATAGGGCAATGCCAATTTGCCTTGACTTAAGTGAACAAGCGTAAGCCCAAGCATAAAGTAGGTATCGCTTGATTCCAACCCTTTTTTCATCGCCGTCTCAAACATCTGCTTTGCTTCCGCAAATTGTTCATGGTCAAAGTAGAGGCTGCCGGCACTGTAATAAGCGGCCGGAACATTTTCATCAAGCTCGATGGCTTTCTGGAAAAACTTTAAGGCCTTCTCATTATCACCCAGCGCTGAGAGTACATTTCCAAAGTTTATATATCCGATTGGGTCGTCGGGTTTTTCATTAATCGCCTCATTAAAGGTTTTTGCCGCCTCTTCCAAGTTGCCTTCCTGCATATATTGTACACCTAGTCGGTTTTTGTCCATCCTATTCAACTCCATTCTAAAGGGAAGTATATCATATTTCTCCGTTTTAATGGACAAGTCCAGACAGAGATTACCTTATGGTATGCAAATCGATATATCCGTTAATCCTCAGAAAAAAAAAGCCCTGATTCATTTAAGAGGAATCAGAGCAAAATTCTACCCAACATATGTTAAACGCTCACCATTTTTATACACTTCATCAATCGTTCCGCCGCCAAGGCATTCATCACCATGATAAAAAACAGCAGCCTGACCCGGTGTTACCGCCCGGATGGGTTGATAGAAAATAACCTCCACCTTATTGTCTGCCAATAGGCGTACTTTTACTTTATGATCTTCCTGACGATAGCGGAATTTTGCCGTACAATCAAATTCCGCAGGTTTTTCCCGGTTAGAAACCCAGCTGACATCTGTAGCAATAATGGAATCGGAATAAAGTTTTTCATGATGGAAGCCTTGTCCCACATAAAGAACATTCCGTTTTAAATCCTTGCCGATGGCAAACCAGGGTTCACCGGCACCGCCAATCCCAAGTCCATGGCGCTGACCAATCGTATGGTACATTAACCCTTCATGGCGTCCTTTGATCTCGCCTTCAAATGTTTCCATATTTCCCGGTTGTGCTGGCAGATATTGACTGAGAAACTCTTTAAAATTCCGTTCGCCAATAAAACAAATTCCAGTACTATCTTTTTTTGCGGCTGTTGCCAGCCCTGCCTCCCTGGCAATTTCGCGGACCTTTGATTTTTCCAAATGTCCGATCGGGAACATGACTTTACTGATCTGCTCCTGTGTCAATTGATTGAGAAAATAAGTTTGATCCTTATTTTCATCTAAGCCGCGCAGCATTTTGTATTCACCATCACGAAACTCCACACGGGCATAGTGGCCTGTCGCTAAATAATCGGCCCCTAAATTCATGGCATGCTCCAGAAATGCTTTAAACTTGATTTCTTTATTGCACATCACATCTGGATTCGGCGTCCGTCCAGCGCGGTATTCGTTTAAGAAATAGGTGAACACCTTGTCCCAATATTGCTTTTCAAAATTAACAGCATAATAAGGAATCCCGATTTGATTGCAGACTCGGATGACATCATTATAATCTTCGGTCGCTGTACATACTCCGAATTCATCCGTATCATCCCAGTTTTTCATAAAAATCCCGATCACGTCATAGCCTTGCTGTTTTAACAATAATGCGGCAACTGACGAATCAACACCGCCGGACATGCCGACTACGACCCGGGTATTTTTCGGATCTTTCCTTTCCACTTCATTTCACCTCTCTCTTTTCCTTATTAGCAAAAAATCTATTTTTTTAGCCGCATAATAATCTTAACGATTTCTTCCGCTGCCTTGATAATTTCTTCTTCCGTTGTGGTAAAGCCAAAGCTGAAGCGAATCGAATTGGCTAAACGCTCCGACCCTTTTCCAAACATGGCAACAAGCACATGCGAAGGCTCAATTGACCCGGCTGTGCACGCTGAACCGCTTGATACTGCAATTCCTGCTAAATCGAGATTCATCAGCATCGACTCGACATTTGTACCCGGAAAACTTAAGTTTAATACATGTGGCAGTGAATGTTCAAGTGATCCGTTTATTGCGAATTCAATTCCTTGATCTTGCAGTCTTTCGATTAAGAGGCGCTTAAATCCTTGAAATTTTGCACGTTTTCGTTCACGATCCGCCGCCGCAATGACGACCGCTTCATGAAAGCCAGCAATGGAAGCTACATTCTCCGTTCCGGCACGCCTTTTCCGCTCCTGCTCACCGCCAAAAACCCTAGGAGCAATTTTTATATTGGATCTAAGATATAAAAAACCAATCCCTTTGGGGCCATTTATTTTATGGGCAGAGACAGATAATAAATCAATATGGCTTTCGTTCACATCCATTTTTTCCACCCCGTAAGCTTGAACCGCATCCGTATGGAAAATTGCCTGATGACCTTCAAGGACTTGGCCTATTTCGGCGATCGGCTGCAATGTGCCAACTTCATTATTGCCATACATGACTGACACCAAGATTGTATCATCCCGCAATGCCGATTTTAGATCAGCGATGGAGATACGTCCCGTTTCATCCACAGGCAAATAGCTAACCTCAAAACCCTGCTTTTCTAATTTTTGACACGCATGCAAAACCGCATGGTGCTCTACTTGTGTCGTAATAATATGCCGGCCCTTATGTTGGTAGCTCTCGGCCACCCCGAATAAGGCCATATTGTCCGCTTCGGTTCCACCGCTGGTAAAAATAATCTCATTTTCCTTTGCCCCAATACTGCCAGCTAAAGCTGCTCTTGCTAAATCAAGGTAATGCCGCGCTTCCCGTCCAAATGAGTGAATGCTGGATGGATTTCCGAACGTTTCCTTCATGACCTTCAGCATTTTTTCAATCACTTTTGGATGCATGGGGGAAGTGGCGGCATGATCGAGATAGATTCGTTCCATATTTACACCTTCATTCAAAATAATGCTCTATTATTTCCTAAATATAAAACATATAACCCTCCATATCATTGTCTTCACTATGGCTGGCTAAATCCTCCAATGTTGTATTGTCAATTACATCTCTAATCGCATCACGGATCCGAATCCATAACTCACGCTTGGCCGGCTCCTCCTCTTCAATTCCTTCGACGGGTGTAATCGGCCCCTCCAATACGCGAAGCACATCACCAACGGTAATTTTGGAAGGCAGATTAGATAAAATATAGCCTCCATATGCCCCTCTGATACTTTTTACTAATCCGGCATTTCGCAGCGGGGCAATTAACTGTTCCAAGTAATGCTCCGATAAGTCATTTGTTTGAGCAATTGATTTTAGTGAAGTCGGCCCTTCTCCATAATTTTTCGCAAGCTCGATCATAATCGTTAGACCGTAACGGCCTTTTGTTGAAATTTTCATTTATAGCACCTCTATCCAATAAATAATTTAAATTCTAATCTCAGTAATTTGATAGGCATTAGCATTATAACATATTCTTCTTTCGTATGCTTTTCCAATAAAAAATGGTATGGTAAAGGTAAGAGCGAAAATTTGTTTGGAGAGATCGAAATGCAGCAAAAACCTTTAGCCTTCCGTATGCGTCCAAGAACCATTGAAGAAGTTGTTGGCCAGCAGCATCTTGTCGGAGCGGGAAAAATTATTGCCCGGATGGTAAAAGCAAAACAACTGACCTCGATGATTCTTTACGGGCCACCGGGAATTGGGAAAACTTCCATCGCCAGTGCCATTGCCGGCAGTACAAAATACGCTTTTCGAACACTTAATGCTGTTACAAATAATAAAAAGGATATGGAAATCGTTGCCGCCGAAGCAAAAATGTCCGGAAAAGTGATATTATTGCTAGATGAAGTTCACCGTTTAGACAAAGCAAAACAAGATTTTCTCTTGCCTTATTTGGAAAATGGGATGATTGTCCTGATCGGAGCAACAACGAGCAACCCCTATCACGCAATTAACCCCGCCATCCGCAGCCGCTGCCAGATTTTTGAACTTAAGTCGTTAACTCCTGAAGAAGTAAAGCAGGCATTAAGACGGGCCCTTGAGGATGAGGAACGGGGATTAGGAAAACTGAAGGTAGAAATCTCAGAAGATGCCCTAAATCATTTTGCCCAGGGGTCGGGCGGGGATGTGAGAAGTTCATTAAATGCGTTAGAACTGGCTGTTCTTTCCACCGATCCGGATGAAGAGGGCATCATTCATATCGATGTTGATACGGCTGAAGAATGCCTGCAAAAGAAAAGTATTACCGCTGACAAAGACGGCGATGCCCATTACGATGTGCTTTCCGCCTTTCAGAAATCAATCCGGGGCAGTGATGTCAATGCCGCACTTCACTATCTAGGCAGATTGATTGAAGCAGGAGACCTTCCCAGCATCAGCAGACGGCTAATTGTGATTGCCTATGAGGATATTGGCCTGGCTAATCCACAGGTTGGAGCAAGAACGCTGGCAGCAATTGAAACAGCAGAAAGAATCGGTTTCCCAGAAGCGAGAATTCCGCTTGCCAACGCTGTCATTGAACTATGCCTGTCTCCCAAATCTAATTCCGCCATAATGGCGATTGATGCGGCCCTCGAGGATATTCGCAAAGGAATGACCGGTGATGTCCCGGACCACCTAAGGGACGCCCATTATAAGGGGGCAAAACAGCTTGGACGCGGAATCGGTTATTTATATCCTCATGATTATCCGAACGGCTGGGTACCACAACAATATTTGCCTGATAAAATTAAACATAAACAATACTATCATCCTAAGAAAACGGGTAAATTCGAACAAGCCTTTGCTGCCGTTTATGAAAAATTAACCCCCAAAAAATAGCTAAAAAGGATCCCTCTTGTAACTGAACACGAGGGATCCTTTTTTTGATAACTTCTTTTTAAGCTTGGGCCGCTTTATATAGTTTATTGACTTCATCCCAATTAATTAAATGATAGAAAGCGGCAATATAATCAGGACGTTTGTTTTGATACTTAAGATAATAAGCATGCTCCCAAACATCTAAACCAAGAACTGGTTTTTTCCCTTCCATTAGAGGGCTATCCTGATTTGGAGTGCTGGTAATCGCCAGTTTCCCGTTATCAACGATAAGCCAAGCCCAACCGGAACCAAAACGGCCTGTGGCTGCCTTGGTAAATTCCTCTTTAAATTGATCATAGCTGCCAAAAGCCTGATTAATCGCATCAGCAATCTCGCCGGTTGGGGCACCGCCTGCATTCGGCGCAAGAACCTTCCAGAATAGGCTGTGGTTTGCATGTCCGCCACCATTATTACGTACTGCAGTACGAATATTTTCCGGAACAGCCTCGAGGTTTGCAATCAAATCTTCAACGCTTTTGGCAGATAGATCGTCATGACCCTCTAGGGCTGCGTTTAAGTTATTAACATATGTAGCGTGGTGACGATCATGGTGAATATTCATCGTTTGCTCATCGAAATAAGGCTCAAGTGCATTTGCTGCATAAGGTAATGCAGGAAGTTCATATTTTGCCATTGTTCATTCCTCCTCATAATTGTTTACCTTTTAATTATAGAACTTCTTCATTAACTTTTTCAACTGATAAGTTTAAAAATATAAAGATGGTATTTTACCAAAGTAATGATTCCTTTTTAACTTTTTCTCTATTCAGATGTATGGTAAAATAAAATAGTTTTTATACCTTTTTGTTTAGAAAATAATCATTTACGGTCCTCTAGGGATTTTTCTCAAGACCACATAATGAGCAGGTGAAAAAAATGATTGAACGAATATCAACAAAAGATAAAATCCTCGAATTATTAAAAAAGAAAACAAACCTAACTGTCAGTGAACTGTCTACTTTTTTAGGAATAACGGAAATGGCTGTCAGAAAGCATTTAAATATATTGGAACGCGACTCCTTCCTCACCATAAACGAAGTCAGAAAACCAATGGGCAGACCGATACAAGTATATTCTTTATCATCAAAGGCAGATGAACTATTCCCCAATCATTATGAAACGTTAACGCTTGAATTTCTTCACGATTTAGAAGCATTACATGGGGAAGAAATAATTGATTTTCTTTTTGAGAAAAGGAGCGAAAGACAAAGACTCAGCTATTTGCCAAAAATGGCAAATAAGAATTTCCACGAGAAAGTCGCGGAATTGCAGAAAATTCAACGCGACAAAGGCTATATGGCGGAACTTAACAAACTGGGGCAAGATACGTATGAACTGATTGAATATAATTGCCCAATCTTTTCTGTCGCCAAGGCGTACAAAAAGGCTTGTACCTGCGAAACGAATATGTTTAAAGAAGTTCTTGGAATTGAAAATGTTCAACGGATTACCTGCAAAACAGATAATGAAGATCATTGCCGCTTTTTAATCAAAGCACAGTAAACACTGCTGATCAGCAGTGTTTTGTTTTTAAATAAAACCAAGGATTTGGTGCAAAATAATACTGGTGGAAACCGGCGAAGTCTCTTTTACATATTTTCTCCACAAATATTTGTCAAACTAATGAAATATTCGTTTGGATAATGCAATATTTTTTTAGTTTGTTTATAGTAAAAATGATTAATTTTGAAGGAAGGTATGATAAATGGCAAAAGTGTTAATCGTCAGAGCACATCCCTTAAATCAACGAGTATCCCGATCTATGAAGGTAACAGATGCTTTTGTTCAATCTTATAAGGAGCATCATCCTGATGATATTATTGAGGATATCAATTTATATAATATGAATGTGCCGGAAATCGACGGAGATTTATTGGACGCATGGGATGAATTAGGTAAAGGGACACCTTTCCACCGGTTATCGAATGCTCAGCAGCATAAAGTTACCTTATTTAATTCCTTTACTGCTGACTTTTTGGAACAGGATAAAATTGTCATCGCCAATCCCTTATGGAATTTGAGCGTACCCACTCGGTTAAAATCTTGGTTTGATACAGTTACAGTTGCTGGCAAAACCTTTAAATACACTGATTCAGGTTCAGTTGGATTAGTGGAAGGCAAGAAACTCTTGCATATTCAGGCTAACGGCGGTTTCTACAATGGTTCAGACCCGGCAAGCCAGTATGTAAAAACTTTATTTACTTTCTTAGGAATCACAGATTTTCATCAATTATTTGTCGAAGGAATGGACCATGCACCAGATAAAGCCAACGAAATAGTTGAAAAAGCAGTTCAAAAAGCCGCTGAAATAGCGAAAACATTTTAAGTGCAAAAAATGCTGGCCTGTTTTAAGGTCAGCATTTTTATTCAGGCTTCTTGAACTCTACAGATTTTTTTGAATATAGTCGATCATTTTTGGTGTGATATATGGAATGATGAGTGGAAGCATATTTGGCATTAGCGATTCCATCGTTTTTGGCAGGAGATCAGGCATCAATTCCTCCATATCATCCGGCAGCGGCCCGACCCTCCTTGATACTTCCTGCAACATATCAGGCATCACTTTAGGCATCAGATCCGGAACCATTTTGGGCATCAAGGTTGGCATCATTTTTTCCATCATCGCAAGGCCCCCCGGGGTACGCTTCATTGCTTTCATCATGCTTACCATTTTTGAAGGCATGTTATCGAACATCGGCTTGAATAGGGAGGCCATAATATCTGCCAGTACTTCCGGCTTCATGAGCATGATGAATTTTTCAAAGTATCCCCACATTTCCATTGAGTATTCGGTTTTATCTTCTATATCATAGCCAAGTCCCTCCATGGCAATGCGGGCCAAATCTGTTACCTTTAAATTAAATTGGTTCTTAATATTGGAATCCCTTAACTGGACTTGACAGCATGGGCACAGGGCAACGACAGTATCTGCCTTTACATCGATTGCTTCCTGTAGTCGATTTCCACCCAACTTGGGGGCAACAGGGGTTTCGCCGACAAGAGTCAGGACCGACCCGCAGCATAGTCCTTCTTCCCGGTTATGTTCCATCTCAACAAATTCAACTCCCGGGATGGCTTTTAACATGTCCCGCGGCTGTTCATAAATTCCCTGTGCTCTGCCTATATGACAGGAATCATGGAAAGTGACCCGTTGATGCACTTCATGATCAAATGTAAGATTTCCTTCTTTTATCGCCTCTGAAACAATTTCTGAATAATGCTTGACCTCAAAATCATAGTCTATTCCCTTTTCCTTAGCCAGTTCGGCATATAGTTCCTTCCAAACTAAAGCACAGGCAGGGCAGGATGTAACAATCGTTTTTGCCCCCCGTTTTCGAGCTTCGGAAACATTGTGCTCAAAAATCTCCTCGAAGACATCCCATTTTCCCGCAACTTTCATTGGAATGCCACAACAGGCTTCGTCGGTCCCCATATAGGTAAACTCAATTCCCGCTTTATCCAACAGTCGAACCGTTGCTTGGGCAACGTCTGTATTGACAAATGAAGCCGTACAGCCAGCGAAATACAGAACATCACTTTTCTCCTTTATTTTTGGTTTTATCTCTTCAGGAACCCAATTGGCCCGTTTTTCCTTTTTGCCTGCCCAAATGTTGCGTTCTCCCCGGACTGATGCAGCCATCATCTCAAACGGAGGGAATGTCATCCGTTTTTCTTCATGAATCAGAGTCCCCCTCATTTCCATCCAATTATGTTCAACCGGCATATCCAACTGGCAGCGGATGTTGCACGCTTCACAAGTGGTACAAAGCAAGAAATTGTTAACCGTTTCGGGATTAAATTTTTCTCTTCCAGCTATAACTTCCCGAATATAATGGTATTTGCCTCTTGGTGATTGAGATTCCCAGCCCCTGCCTGAAAACTGCTCACATGTGGATACACAGTAACCACAGCGGGCACATGCGGTTGCATAGTAAGCAACATCAGCAGGAATGCCCTTTTTCTTTCCCTGTCGTACAGCTTCCCCGAACGGAGCGGTTGCAGCATTGGCAAAGGGTCTGATTATTGGTTCTAGCGTTGCCGCCGTTCCCATAATCGTATCAATTACTCCCCGCCCCAATACCTTATTCGGATTCATGATGCCATCCGGGTCCATTCTTTCTTTAAAATTCTTCACCTTTTCATAACGTTCAGTACCAAGTACATTCTTCGCTTCACGGCGGAAATACAAGCCAGTTGAATAGGAAGATCCCCCGTGCTTTTTGGCGATTTCAATAACGGACAAGGATAAGGCAAAAGCCATATTAAAGCCAAATGTCCGTTCATCATGGGGAATGAACCCGAGCAACACGACTTTATCTCCTTTTACGGCCATGCCCTCGAGAACAAGGGGATGTTTTATTTTTTCATCGATTTCATTTAAGACCTTACTTAACCTTGCCAACGGAACCACAACCTCCGTCGGGATTAAAGAAGGCCCGACCCGTTTAAAACGCATCGGTTTGAACCTTTCCTGCCACTCGTGCTCTGCTGCCTCTTCAGACAGCTCAACACCACTATGTTCTTGAATCATTTGTTCCAGCCCAGGATCAATATCCTTCCTCCTTGAAGCAGGATAGGCCAATAAAAGGACATATGTTTCAGGGAGTTCAGGTTCCCTTCGGCGATTTCTCTCTTCATAAGGATGGCCTTTCCGTATCGGAATCTGTTTTTTCAGCCTCATTGCTTGAGGATTTTGCAAGGTGATCGACCAAATTGGCAAATCCGCCTTACGGACAGCCTCTAACACATTCTCCACTTTTTGGCTGTCTGTAAAAGAAACTAAGCGGTGGATTTCAGGCTCCAATTTTCTGACTTTAAACGTGATTCTGGTAATAATTCCGGTAATTCCCTCTAAGTCTGCGATATAAAGGAGAAGTTCTTCTTTTGAAACGGTTTTTAATTCTCCGTCCGGAAAAATAACCGTTGCTTCTGAAACATTTTCCTTAAAGAGTCCGTATTCATAGCCGCCAAATCCGGTTCCCCCTTGAGCAAGCAAACCTCCTACAGTGGAAGAGGGCAGGGAAGTCGGATAAAGAATTAAGTCCAATCCAGCTCTGTGGAGTTTGGTTTGCAATGCTTCCCAAATAATACCAGGTTCTACCGTTACAAGAAGATTCTCCTTGTCTATCGCAATCACTTTGTTCATTCCTGAAAGATCAACAACAATAGCTCCATTATCCGGAAGTACACCCCCAAATCCGGAAGTAGACATTCCCCTCGGAACAAGTTTCAAGCCTTCTTCCTTAGCTAGTTTTACAAGCCGAAAAATTTCCTCTTCTGTTTTTGGCCGGACAACCCCGCTTGGAATTCCTACCGGAAGAAAGGGTTTCACCAAACCAGGGAGAGCCCCTACATCATAGGAATACATTTTACATTCAATCCGGTCCATTCTGACTCTGTCCCCAAAAATAGATTTTAATCTTTCCTCAAGGTTAAGCTTTTCAGCAACTGCCGTCATCATCATTCCCTTCAATCTGTTTGCTAATCCAATGTATCCTACTTGCTAAAACAGCGGCTGTTTGTCCTTACTGAACGGCTCATAGACAGTTTCCTTTGTTCACATTCAATTCAGTCAATTGTATACGCTTTCAAGAATGTCACCCATCTTAACCTTCCAAACACGTTTTTCTTTTTTCGTACCACCTTCTCCAATAGTTGAAAAATACAGATTTTTTCTTATCTATATTTTTATTATAAAGAAGTTCTCATCCTATAATTAGGAACAATTTGTGAAGATTAAAAAATAATATAGCCCCGAACACTTTAGTTCGGGGCCAAATCTAACAATTCTATTTCTCATCGCTCACGCGTTGGATCTTAATATCCTTAAGCAATTGTCTCACAACATAGCTGGCCATAATCAATCCGCATGTTGATGGGACAAAAGCATTCGATGATGGCGGCATTTTTGCTTTTCTAATCTCCGCAGCATCGTTACCGACAACCTTGCGGACATCCTCACGAATGACAATCGGACTTTCATCGGAAAAAACAACCGGAATCCCCTTTCGAATCCCCTCTTTGCGAAGCTTTGTCCGGATAACCTTGGCAATCGGATCTGTGTGGGTTTTTGAAATATCGGCAATTTGAAAACGTGTCGGATCCATTTTGTTAGCCGCTCCCATGCTGGAAATCATCGGGATCCCTCGTTTTAAACATTCCTTCATCAAATGAATTTTATAGACGATCGTATCGGAAGCATCGACAACAAAATCCAGATGGTGGCTGAATATTTCTTCATATGTTTCTTCCGTATAAAACATTTTTAGTGAAATAACTTCACAATCAGGATTAATATCTCGAATCCGTTCTTCCATAATTTCAACCTTTGGCCGGCCAACTGTAGAAAGCAATGCTACCAACTGGCGATTAACGTTGGTAATATCAACATCATCCTTATCGATCAGCACTAAGCGGCCGACACCAGAACGGGCAAGGGCTTCCGCGGCAAACGAGCCGACACCGCCAATTCCGAGAACGGCAACCGTGCTATTTTTCATGATATCAAGGCCTTCTTTTCCAATCGCAAGCTCGTTACGAGAAAATTGATGCAGCATGATGTTCACTCCAAATTAAGTCAGTGTTATTTTATTTTTTACTTTAAAAAATATAACATACCATCCGATAAAAGCAAGTATTTATATAGGAATTATACAAATAAATACAATAAAAAACCTCCTGAAACGCTGCAGGAGGTGAAAATTCAAATAAAAAAGAGTCCCAATAATGCCGTCGCTTTTGATCCCTTGTTTTGATCCCGCTCTCAGCAGGTGGGTATCCTATTTCCGATATTGCAAGTCCCCAGATCAAGAATCAGGGCATGTGCGCAATCAGAAAACTCCGGATTCCCAATAAATCTATGTTCGGTCAAAACTTCAGGTAACACAACGAACATTTCAGGACTCTCTTTGACTGATTTCATCTTAGCATATTTTGGTGCCGCCTTCAAGATTTCCTGAAAGCGAATTCTTGTTATTTCTTAACATTTAGTGACAAACTTAATTCCTCTAATTGAGCCTCAGAAACATCACTTGGCGCTTCTGTTAACAAGCAGCTGGCGCTGGCAGTTTTCGGAAAAGCAATCGTTTCTCTTAAATTAGAACTTCCGGCCAGCAGCATAACCAAACGGTCTAATCCCATTGCAATCCCACCATGTGGAGGCGTTCCATATTCGAAGGCATTCATCAGGAAGCCAAACTGGGCTTGTGCTTGTTCCGGTGTAAAGCCCAGAACTTTAAACATCTTCTCCTGAATCGGGCGCTCAAAAATTCTCAAGGAACCGCCGCCTAGCTCATAACCGTTCAACACAATATCATAGGCTTGTGCATGGACTTTGGAAGGATCTGTATCAAGATACTTTAAATCTTCGCGAACAGGCATGGTAAAAGGATGGTGAGCCGCGTAATACCGGCCCTCCTCCTCATCATATTCCAACAGCGGCCAGTCTGTTATCCATAAGAAATTGAACCTGCTTTGATCAATTAAGTCCAGCTCTTTCCCAAGCTTAAGTCTCAACGCACCTAATGCATCGGCTACAACGCTCTTTTTATCCGCAACAAATAGGAGTAAATCACCTTCAACAGCCTCCAAGGTTGCTTTGAGAGCCGCCGCTTCGTCATCGGAGAAGAACTTGGCGATCGGACCCTTAAGCCCATCTGACTCTACTTTTAACCAGGCAAGACCTTTAGCGCCATAGCGGGCAACAAACTCTGTCAGGGCATCAATATCTTTCCGGGAGTATTTAGCAGCAGCCCCCTTAACATTGATTGCTTTTACTTGACCTCCACCAGCAACAGTAGAAGCAAATACCTTAAACCCTGAATCCTTGACGATTTCAGAAACATTTACAAGTTCAAGACCAAAACGGGTATCCGGTTTATCGGAACCGTATCGGTTCATTGCCTCTTCATAAGCCATTCTTGGAAAAGGAACGGATATTTCAATTCCCTTTACTTCCTTCATGAGCGTTGACATCATTCTTTCGATTAGCGCTAAAATATCATCTTGGCTTAAAAAACTTGTTTCAATATCAATTTGCGTAAATTCCGGCTGGCGGTCAGCGCGCAAGTCCTCGTCCCGGAAGCAGCGGGCAATTTGGTAATAGCGTTCAATGCCGCCGACCATCAGCAGCTGTTTAAAAAGCTGCGGCGATTGTGGCAGGGCATAGAACTCACCAGGATGTACACGGCTTGGGACTAAATAGTCGCGTGCTCCCTCAGGAGTACTTTTTGTCAAAATTGGCGTTTCAACATCCAAAAAACCTTCAGAATCTAGAAAATTTCTAATTGTTTTTGTCACTTGATGGCGCATTTTTAACGTTTCAAACATGACCGGACGGCGAAAATCCAAATAGCGGTATTTTAACCGTACATCTTCAGAAGCATCGGTTTTATCAGTAATCATAAAGGGCGGTGTTTTTGCCTCATTTAACACGGTTACCGTTTCTGCCTGAATTTCAATTTTACCTGTTTTCAAGTTTTCATTAACAGTCTCCGGCTCGCGGGCAACGACTGTTCCAACCACATCGAGTACGTATTCATTACGGATGGTTTCGGCAACCGCAAGCGCCTCCTGAGAGACGTCCGGGTTAAAGACAATTTGGACAATACCTGAACGGTCACGTAAATCGACAAAGATTAAACCGCCAAGGTCACGTCTTCTTTGCACCCAGCCTTTTAAAGTTACCTTTTCACCTACTGCTGTCTCAGGCACTTCACCACAAAAATACGTCCTGCCAAACATCATGTTAAATCCCCCTATTATTGTAACTTTTGAAAATAGGCAACGAAAGAATCGAGTGCTACTTCAACTTGTTCACCAGTTGCCATGTTTTTCACATGAATGACATTATTTTTTAGTTCATCATCACCAAGTATGGCTACATATCTCGCATGTAAGCGGTCGGCGGCTTTAAATTGGGCTTTAATTTTTCGGTTAAGATAATCTCTTTCCGCGGAAAACCCAGCCAAGCGCAGCTGCTGCAGAAGACCTACGGAATAGTCCTTAGCCTCTTCTCCAAGAACCGCCAAGTAGCAATCAATGCCTTCGTTCACCGCCGTTTCAATTCCTTCGGCCTTAAGGGCAGCAATAAATCGTTCAATACTTAAGGCAAATCCGATCCCCGGCGTTTCCGGGCCGCCAATCTCCTCTGCCAGGCCGTTATAGCGGCCGCCGCCGCAAAGTGTGGTGATGGCACCAAATCCTTCGGCATCACTCATGATTTCAAATGCCGTATGATTATAATAGTCCAAGCCACGGACCAGGTTAGGATCAACCTCAAATGAAATATGAAGCAAGCCTAAATACTTTTGAACTTTTTCAAAATAAGCCTTCGATTCCTCATTCAAATAATCAATAATCGATGGCGCTGTTTTCATTAATTCGTGGTCGCGATCCTGCTTACAATCAAGAATGCGGAGCGGATTTCTTTTCAGACGGTTTTGACAGTCTGAGCAAAATTCGCCGATTCTCGGTTGGAAGTGTTGGATCAGAGCCTCACGGTGTGCAAGGCGGGATTCCTTATCACCCAAGCTATTAATAATCAGTTTCAGCTTTTTCAATCCCATTTCCTTGTATAAATTCATCGCCAGGGAAATAACCTCTGCATCAATTGCCGGGTCATTGCTTCCAAGTGCCTCCACCCCGAACTGGACAAATTGACGGAAGCGTCCTGATTGCGGCCGTTCGTAGCGAAACATCGGTCCCATGTAATAAAGCTTGACCGGCTGTTTGGCAAGACCAAACATTTTTTTCTCGACAAACGCCCGGACCACAGAGGCAGTTCCCTCAGGTCTAAGTGTCATACTGCGCCCGCCGCGATCTTCAAAGGTGTACATTTCTTTTTGGACGATATCTGTTGTATCGCCGACTCCCCTTGAAAAAAGTTCCGTATGTTCAAAAATCGGGGTACGAATTTCTTGATATTGATATTTCTCACAAAGCTCTCTAGCTTTTTGCTCAATTTGCTGCCAAAGCTCGACATCACCTGGCAAAATATCCTGTGTTCCCCTGGGAATACTGATAGACATGGCAGATCCTCCTTTGTAAATATGGTTTTATGTATATTCAAGACTTGGTTAAAATAAAAAAACTTCCATCCCTTGCAATTAATACAAGGGACGGAAGTTATTCCGCGGTGCCACCCTAGTTGAAAAGCAGTTTTACTTGATTGCTTTTCCTCTCATACAGTTAACGCCTGCTGCGTTCATCTCCTACTAAAGTAAGTTCTTTTTCAGAGCGAATCCTACGGAGTGTTCTTTCATTAAGATTCATGCAAAAATGCTTTCAGCCAGGGCATTTTTTCTCTTTTCATGAATATTGCCTTAACTACTATGCTCCATCATTGGATATGTCGAATTTTTAGTTTATTTTATTATAATACGAAGCAATAGTAGTAATGTCAAGTAAAGTTTATGCCCGTTCTAAATGTTTTTTTAAGTTTTTGACATCCCGCATCGTCAGCCCAAATTCTGATGCCAGCTCAACCGGGGTGGAATGCTGCTCCTTCTGCAGAAAGTCATGAAAATCTACCCCAAACAGGCGGCTATCCATCGATTGGATCTTCATCCCCTTTTCACTCGCACGCAAATTCATCCCTCCTCATGATAGCTATCTTTACTGCTATTATCTCCAATAGCCGTAAAAATATTTCATGATGGACAGGATTTTACCTAAAACTGGAAGTTGAATAGAGGCTAGTAAGTTACACAGCCATAATATTAAAAGAGGCTGACCTAGCAGCCTCTTACTTTTTACTTTCAACTATTAATGTGACCGGACCGTCGTTTGTTAATTGGACATCCATCATCGCACCGAAGACACCAGTCTCTACTGTGACACCCTTTTCGCGTAACAAACGGTTAAAAGTATCATATAGCTTAACAGCATGATCCGGTCTTGCCGCATCTATAAAACTGGGTCTCCTGCCTTTGCTGCTATCCCCATATAAAGTAAACTGGGAAACCGAAAGAATTTCCCCGCCGACATCAAGCAGCGATAAATTCATCTTTTCATTTTCATCTTCAAAAATTCTTAAATTTACAATTTTATCAGCTAAATAGGCGGCATCTTCTTCGGTATCATCGTGGGTGACACCGACAAGCAGGACAAGTCCTTTCGTGATTTGCCCCGTCACCTCACCGTTAACCGTTACTTTTGCCTCTTTGCTGCGTTGAAGTACTACTCGCATGTCAAAATCTCCTTAGTTCATCATTCGCCGGACTGAATATATATCCGGGATTTGTTTGATTCGATCCACTACCTTTTGCAAATGACTGACATTATGAATGGCAATTGACATGATAATCGTAGCCATTTTGTTACGGTCTATCTTTCCGGTTACTGCCGAAATATTCGTCTTGGTTTCATTAACTGCCTGTAGGACTTCATTCAACAGACCACTGCGATCGAAGCCGTTAATTTCAATGTCGACATTATATTCCTTGCGGTCATTTAAAGACGATTCCCACTCAACCTCGATTAAACGCGATTGGGCGTCATTAGAGTCAATATTGGTACAATCCGCGCGATGAACCGAGACTCCGCGTCCTTTTGTGATATAACCGACAATTTCGTCTCCTGGTACGGGATTGCAGCATTTCGACAGGCGAATTAATAAATTATCAATTCCTTGAACTCGAACACCAGACTCCCGTTTTTTCGTTGTCGGGTATGACTTCAAATCGGCTACAGCATTTATAATACTTGCCGACTGCTCCTTATCGCGCTTTTTGCGCCATTTTTCCGTCAGCCGATTGGCCACTTGCAAAGCAGTGACACCATTATAACCCACCGCGGCAAACATATCCTCCTCATTGGTAAAATTAAACTTCTCAGCAACCTTTTTCAGATTGTCTGCCGTCAGAATTTCTTTCGTGTCAAACTCCATACTGCGAATTTCGCGTTCAACAAGCTCTTTTCCTTTAATAACATTTTCTTCGCGGCGCTGCTTTTTAAAGAAGGCGCGAATTTTATTTTTTGCTTGCGACGTTTGCGCCAGCTTCAACCAGTCCTGGCTCGGACCATAGGAATGCTTGGAGGTAAGAATTTCAACAATATCACCGGTTTTGAGCTTGTAGTCGAGCGTAACCATTTTACCATTTACTTTGGCTCCGATTGTCTTGTTGCCAATTTCCGAGTGAATCCGGTAGGAGAAATCAATCAGGACAGAACCGGCCGGCAATTCAATGACATCCCCTTTAGGGGTAAACACAAACACCATATCCGAGAATAAATCGATTTTTAACGACTCCATAAATTCTTCGGCATTGTTCGTGTCATTCTGAAACTCAAGAATTTCCCTAAACCAGGACAATTTTTGCTCAAAGGTTGAACTGTCATTTACGGTCTTTCCTTCTTTATAGGCCCAATGGGCAGCAATCCCGAATTCAGCGATTCGATGCATTTCAAAGGTACGAATCTGTACCTCCAGCGGGTCTCCTTTAGGACCGATCACAGTCGTGTGCAGCGATTGGTACATATTCGGTTTAGGCATTGCAATATAATCTTTGAAACGGCCGGGCATCGGTTTCCAGCAGGTATGGATAATCCCTAGTACCGCATAGCAGTCTTTAATACTATTTACGACAATTCTTACCGCAAGCAGGTCATATATCTCATTAAATTGCTTGTTTTGCAGCGCCATTTTGCGATAAATGCTGTAAATATGCTTCGGACGGCCGGAAATCTCTGCCTTAATCGAGACATCATTTAAGCGGCTCTTAACTTCTTCTATCACGTCATCAAGGTACTTCTCCCGCTCTTCACGCTTCTTTTTCATTAGATTGACAATCCGATAATATTGCTGCGGATTTAAATAACGTAAAGCGGTATCTTCCAACTCCCATTTTATTTTTGAGATTCCCAGACGATGGGCTAAAGGAGCGAAAATTTCCAAAGTTTCATTGGAAATTCGGCGCTGCTTTTCTACAGGAAGATGTTTAAGTGTCCGCATATTGTGCAAACGGTCCGCAAGTTTAATCAAGATGACCCTGATATCCTGTGCCATGGCGACAAACATTTTCCGATGGTTTTCAGCCTGCTGTTCTTCATGTGATTTATATTTAATTTTTCCTAATTTTGTTACCCCGTCGACAAGCATCGCAACTTCAGCATTGAAATTTTCCTCAATATCCTGTAAGGAAACATTTGTGTCTTCGACAACGTCGTGAAGAAAACCAGCGGCTACCGTTGCCGGATCCATTTCAAGATCTGCCAGAATGCCGGCAACTTGAATTGGATGGATAATATACGGCTCACCTGATTTGCGATATTGTTCACGATGAGCATGTTTCGCATATTCATATGCCTTTTTTACTAAAGCAACATGCTCTTCGTTTAAGTATTCTCTAGTCTTGTCGATGACTTGTTCGGCTGTCAACACTTGATCATTCGCCATAAAATCACCTTTATTTTCATCCCATTATGGCAGCTATTTAAAGCTGCATCGGAAATATTTTATAATTCAAAAGAATAAATTAGAATGATTGTAACTATTATCGAAAAAAAACGCCAAGATGTAAAGTATTTGAGACGTTTTTACCAGAAAAAACGATGGATTTTGTCGATATTTCTGTAACTTTTTGAAAATAAAAGATATAAAGAGAGCACTCCCCTTATGAGTGCCCTCGTTTGATTAGTATTCCATTAATGTTAATATATCATAGCCGTCAAGTTTTTTCCTGCCGTTCAAATAAGTCAGTTCGACTAGGAAAGCGATTCCAGCAACAACACCGCCAAGCTTTTCCACTAATTGAATGGTTGCGTTAATCGTACCGCCGGTAGCTAACAAATCATCGGTAATAAGTACTCGCTGTCCTGGCTTAATTGCGTCTTTATGAATGGTTAGAACATCTTTTCCATATTCAAGACCATAGCTGACTTTAATTGTTTCACGGGGAAGTTTGCCTTCTTTTCTTACCGGTGCGAAACCTACGCCAAGTGCGTATGCGATCGGACAGCCGATGATAAATCCGCGGGCTTCCGGGCCGACAATAAGATCAATTTGTTTATCTTTGGCAAAGTCAACAATTTGATCGGTAGCATATTTATAGGCTTCGCCATTATTCATTAATGGCGTAATATCCTTAAACACGATTCCCTCTTTCGGATAGTCCGGTACGATTGCTACAAATTGTTTTAAATCCATTGTTTAATAGCCTCCTCAATTTCAACTGACTCTTCAATAATATTGGTAAACCATTGTTTTAATTCTTGAAATGATGAAAATAATAAATCCCGTTCAAGTTCTGATTGGGCCTGCTTTTGCTGAAATGTTCTTGAGTCAGTTAAATCGCGCTTCTGTGGTTGTTTATTTAAAGTAATAAATCCATTGTTTATTGTAACAAAATTCAGTTCAGAAAACACCTTTGTCATAAAGTTGATTGTTGACCGAGACCAGCCTCTTAATTTTGCTATGTCATCTCCATAGCGGTTAAGATCAATGGGATTATTTTTTAAAAGAAAGGCATAAAACCATTTAAAATGATCACGGGTTGGTATCGTGCTGAAAAAGTCACTTGAAGCTTTATAGAAATATGCGTATATTCTTGCTGGCTGTTTCCCTTTCAATAATTGAATCAGAATTTCCTTTGAAGGCGGGAAATCGACTAAGGCAATATTGGCATGATAGCCATCAAATGCTTTTGCCGATTCCACATCTTCAATACAAACCGGCTCAATTCCAAGATGCTTGTTTATCTTTTCCGCATGATGCTTGTTGAAAACAATGAGTTTTCGATTTTCCTCCGGTACAGTCACCGGAATACTCCCCAGATGCTTTTGTCCGCGAAAATCGAACAATTGCCATGAGCGAACAGCGATATCTTGGACAAAAATTTGCGGTTTACGTATATTGTTCCATTCATTAATCGATAATTCACCAATTAATGAAATTTTTGCAGCAGGTGAGATTTGATCGACTACCGCTCCAAGACCAAACCCTACTCCATCAAGATGGGCATCATGATCATTAACGGTAATCTTTAAATGATTTTGGTCACTTCCAATTTTTCTGAGGCTAGTAATCCCCACATTATTAATTAACACCTTTGGTTTAGGATTGTCTATTCCGTAGGGAGAGAGTAACCTCATTTCTTCCAGCGATTGTAAATCAATTTCTTTCAAAGGTACTTCATTATCCAAATACGTTACCGGGATAAAATCATCATCAGTGAGTACATCAGCAGCCAACTGATTCAATTTCTGACGCAGTTCCGCCACATCGTCAAGCCTCAAGGTCATCCCGGCTGCCATTGGATGCCCGCCAAAATGAGGTAGAATATCTCGTAAAGTCGATAAATTTTGAAATAGATCAAACCCGGGAATACTTCGTGCTGATCCTTTCGCTAAGCCTTTTTCTTGATCAAAACTGAGGACGATCGCCGGACGATAATATTTTTCCACCAGTTTGGAAGCAACAATGCCAATTACCCCGGCATTCCAGCCTTCTTTCCCAATCACCAGAACCTTATTGCTGTCAATCGGGTAATGGGTTTCAACCTCGGCAATCGCTTCTTCCGTCATCGTATTGACAAGTGCTTGCCGTGATTTATTCAAGGCTTCCATCTCAGCTGCAAGCTCCTCTGCCTCAACAGGGTCCTCAGTTAAGAGAAGTTGAACAGCTAAATCGGCATCCGCCAGCCTTCCAACTGCGTTAATTCGCGGTGCGATTGAAAATCCAATCGTCTCTTCATTAATCGCCAGCGGATCGATCCCCGCAGTTTTAAAAATCGCTCTTAGCCCGATTCTTTCCGTTTCCTTCAATTTCTGCAAACCATTTTTAGCGATTAAGCGATTTTCACCTGTTAAGGAAACCAAGTCAGCAATCGTCCCGATGACGGCAATTTCCAATAAATGCTCAGGAAGGCGTCCATAAAGAGCATGGGCTAATTTAAAGGCTACTCCTACCCCGGCCAACTCGCGAAACGGATAGGTGCTGTCAGCAAGCTTCGGGTGAATGATTGCCAGCGCATGTGGTAATACCGGCCCAGGCTCATGGTGGTCCGTAATGATCAGGTCAATCCCCAACTGCTTGGCCACTTCCGCCTCGTGAACCGCTGCTATGCCAGTGTCAACGGTAATAATCAGTTTAATTCCAAGCTCCGCTGCATGGCGAAAGGCGGGTTCGTTCGGACCATACCCTTCTGAGAAACGATTTGGAATATAGAATTGGACATTGGCCCCTAAATCACGAAGTGTAAGCATTAACACGGAAGTACTGCTGACCCCGTCTGCATCGTAGTCACCAAAAATGAGAATCGGTTCATTCTGATCAATGGCAGCACGAATACGCTTTACAGCTGTCTCCATTCCGTTAAATAAAAATGGATCATAAAACTCTTCTTTTCCAAATAAAAAAAACCGTGCGGAGGAAGCTGTATCAAATCCACGGTTAACTAACAATGTTGCAACAAGAGGGGTGATGTTTAATTCATTGGCAAGCGACTCAGCCAGTTGATGATCGGAATGACGGACAACCCATCTTGTTTTCGGTTTTAACATAATTCCCGTTCACCTCTCAGACTTTCTTATTATACAGGAGCATCGCAGGCCTTTCAATCTTTGAAAAAAATAAAAGCGGAAGCGCATTGGTCATCGCCGTACAAACTGGAGGGGCTTCGACTGAGATAAAGGAAACACGATGAACGAAGTGAATCGATGTTGACTTATCGTAGGGAGGAGACCTGAAGTTTGCTAGGCGATAGGCGCTGGAGCTAGAAAAATAAAACCGCAGAAGAATTTTCCTGCGGTTTTATGTTCAGTTGTCCAGCTCCAGCGCCAAGCCCCTCGAGGGGCTGATCGAGGCGCTTGCGCTTTTCTTAAAGTTAAACTTGCGGCTGATCGGAATATTTTTTCTTTTCCTTTACAGTTTTGATAACGCCCTTCTTTTTCAACTCCCGTGTCTTCATCACATACCATAGCGGACCGGCAATACAGATCGAGGAATAGACCCCAACCATTAAGCCGACGAATAAGGCAATCGAGAAGTTGCGGATTGATTCGCTGCCGAAAATAATCAAAGCAACGACGGTAACTAATACTGTAAAGACAGTATTAATCGAACGGGTTAAAGTTTGACGGGTACCCACATTCAATACTTCGGCGATATCAGCAGCTGTTTTAAGCCGCTTTTTCTTTTGCATATTTTCACGTATACGGTCAAAAGTTACAATTGTATCGTTAATCGAATAACCGACAATCGTTAGCACAGCGGCAATAAAGGTTAAATCCACTTCAAGTCTTGTGATACTGAAGAAAGCCACCATAAAGAAGGCATCATGGAGCAAGGAGGCAATTGCGGCAATTGCCATCGATAACTCAAAGCGGAAGCTGACATAAATGATAATCCCAATCGAGGCAATTAGCAGCGCAATAACTGCATTTTTCGCCAGTTCCTTGCCAACCATTGGAGAAACCGTGCTAACATTTGGCTCATAGCCGAATTCTGCTTTAAAATCAGATTTTATCTTTGCGATTTCATCCTTGGTAATAACTCCAACAAAGCGAGCTGAACCCCTCATTTTATCCGTAGATAGAACAGTATCATCGGCGGTCAAACCATGCTTTGCAAAAGCGCTATCCAGTGTTGCTGTTGTCAAAGGCTTATTGGAATCCACTTGAATCCGCGTTCCGCTTGAAAAGTCGATTGACAAATTCAAACGCATCACAATCAGAACGATTAAGCCAGCCACGAGAAGGACACTTGAAATCGTAAAGAACTTCTTCCGGTGCTTAACGAAATCGAGCTTGTCAAAACGGGTTGGCAGGTCTAATGTATGGACATTTTCCTTAAGATCGTGAATATCAGCCTGCTTAACACCAAACCAGCTTGGCTTCTTTTTAAAGATTCCGCTATGCACCCATAGACCCAAAAATAGCCTCGAACCATAAACGGCGGTTAAGAAACTCATCAGAATACTGATGATTAACATCGTCGCAAACCCTTTAACAGAGCTATTGCCATAGAAGAACAGAACAGCGGCAGTCAGTATCGTTGTCAGGTTCGAGTCAAGAATCGAGGTAAAGGCATTTTTCTCCCCGGCCTGGAAGGCTGACTTGATTGATTTTCCAACTTTAAGTTCTTCCTTTATCCGTTCATAAGTAAGGATATTGGCATCGACAGCCATCCCGACCCCGAGGATGACCGCGGCAATCCCAGGCAACGTCAGCACTCCATTCATCCAGTCAAATATTAATAAAATTAAGTAAATGTAAATGCTCAAACTTACGCAGGCAATGAAACCTGGGAAACGGTAATAAAGCAGCATGAACAAATAAATAATCGCAACCCCGATAAGTCCTGCAAAAATCGTGTCATTTAATGCCTCTTCACCAAATTGAGCACCCACAGAAGAGGAATATACTTCCTTAAGCTTTACTGGTAATGATCCGGCATTTAATAAATCGGCTAGGGATTTAGCTTCTTTGGTGGTAAAGTTCCCGACGATGGAAACGGTATCTTGGTTAAATACTTGATTGACCGTTGGTGCTGATAAATATTTTGATTTTTTCTTAACAGCTTCAGCTTTAAACGAATCTTTACCTTCTTCAAAATCAAGCCAAATAACTAATAGATTCTCTCCATAAGGTCTGCTGGAAATTTCTTTCGTTACTTTGGCAAATTTGTCAGCACTTTTCAATGTTAACGAAACACTTGGCTTTCCTTGTTCATCAAATGTTTGCTTGGCGCCGCCCTGCTTTAGGTCGGAACCATCCATCATCAGCTTGTCATTCACATCTCTAAAGGTTAGATTGGCCTGGGTAGACAAAATTTCACGTGCTTTATTTTGATCCTTTACCCCAGCCAACTGAACGCGGATCCGGTCTTTTCCTTCGATTTGAATACTTGGCTCACTTACCCCAAGGACGTTAATCCGCTTATCGAGCGCCTCAGCTGTACTGGCCAGGACATCCTTGTCAATTTTCTGACCTTTTTTCGCGGGTTGAACCTGATATAAGACTTCAAATCCGCCTTGAAGGTCTAGTCCAAGTTTAATATTGTGTAATATATTCTTTGCTGTTGCTCCCATTGTGCTACCTAAAAGGATAACAAGCAAAAAGAACGCAACAATTCTACTGCGCTTAACCATTATGTAAATTTTCCTCCTTAATGCCTGTCATTGGGCCTAAAAATCATACAAGCATTGATTAACTGTAAAGTGAAGTCACTTTCTACATTATGAAATAAGAAGGAAGGACTGTCAATTTACAATAAATGAAAATATTGATGGAACAGAAACATTATTTTAATAACTCTTTTAATTCATTTTCATCGCGAAATGAAAACTCAGCCGTTTTTAACGACTCTATGGTCGTAAAGCTAATGTAATCACTTACCTTGACAGCGAGTATATCATCAATAATTTCATAAAGATGAATATCCGCCTTTGTTTTTTTCCATTTTTTCTTGGTAAAAAAATCCCAAAGCCCATCCTCTGTTATTGAATCATATCCAAGTAAATGGAATTCTTCTAATTTACTGACTAATGCTGGCTTCACTTCGGTTCGAAAATAATCATAAGCATGGACATTTCCCATCATCACTGCCTCCTCTAAATATATCCGTCCTCAAGTTCAAATGACAACTTGTCATGCTTTGTCCACCTTGAAGCATATAGTTAATTGTATATGAATTCTTCTTGTTTGAGAAGGTGGGAAGCTGAATGTCGAAGTTTTTAAAGGGGACCTTTATCCTTTTGGCAGCGGGCTTTGTTACCAGAGTCCTCGGTTTTATTTATCGAATAGTCCTAGCACGCAGCATCGGTGAAGAAGGTGTTGGCTTATATATGATGGCCTATCCAACCTTTATCCTTGTGGTCACACTGGTGCAGCTGGGTCTGCCTGTTGCTATTTCGAAAAATGTCGCGGAGGCAGAGGCCAGGGGGAACTATGCCGAAATTAAAAAAATCCTTGTCGTGTCCCTCGCTATCACGATTTCCTTATCGATTCTGATTACGCCGGCATTAATTTTACTGGCACCGTTGCTTTCAAATACGCTGTTTACCGATCCAAGAACTCTTTATCCATTACTTGCGATTACACCGGCCATTCCAATTATTGCCGTCTCTTCGGTTTTAAGAGGCTATTTTCAAGGCAGACAGAACATGCAGCCATCCGCCATCTCACAAATATTAGAACAGATTATTAGAATTACCTTGATCGCTGTGATGACTAAGGCATTTCTTCCATACGGAGTTGAATATGCAGCCGCAGCCGCAATGGGTGCCTCTGTTCTAGGGGAATTGGTTTCACTGCTGTATTTGGTAACAACGTTTAAACTAAAAAAACGGTTTAAACTGCGAAAAAACTTTTTAAAATTCATTCAATCCGGTAAAAACACTTTTAAAAATTTAATGGAAATTGCGCTTCCTACGATGGGCAGCCGGATGATTGGATCGGTTTCCTGGTTTTTTGAACCGATTGTTGTCGCCCACAGCTTAGCCCTTGCAGGAGTTCTTGCTGGCGATGCAACAAAACAATACGGTGCCTTAACGGGATATGCGATGCCGCTGTTAATGCTGCCCTCCTTTGTTACCTTTTCGCTGGCAACATCACTAGTTCCGGCAATTAGTGAAGCCAATTCGCGGAGCAATTATAAATTAATTGAATATCGCTTGGAACAGGCGCTGCGGTTTGTTTTTTTATCCGGGGGATTAGCTGTTATTGTTCTTTATGTCCTGGCTGATCCGCTGATGGAGCTCATGTACGGTTCATCAAAAGGTTCCTATTTAGTCCGCCTGATGGCTCCTTTCTTTATCATTTATTATTTTCAAGGTCCATTGCAGGCTGTTCTGCAGGCGCTAAATCTTGCTAGAGCTGCAATGATCAACAGCTTAATTGGTGCAGTTGTAAAAACAGTGGTCATTTTCCTCTTGGCTTCCCAAGCCTCATTCGGAATAACGGGAGCAGCACTGGGGATTATTGTTGGCTTTGTCTTAGTCACGTTTCTCCATTTAGCCACTGTTTTGAAAAAAGTTTCGTTTTCCTTTTTTATCCTTGATTATTTAAAGGGTTTTCTGGTCATGGCTGCAGCAGGTTGGATTGGCAACTGGGTATTTGAGCATATCTTTTTAGATGAATGGTTAGTCATCAGAGTATTCATTTCATTGTTCATCATGACAATTGCCTATGCTGCCTTATTGTTAATGATCGGCCTAATTAAAAAAGATGACTTAAAGAGAATTCCCTGGATCGGTGGATTTTTTGCCAAAAACTAAGGGAGACACGCAGAAAATAGACTGCGTGTCTCATTATTCATTATCCATTAAATCAATAAAAAACTTACCATTTTCATAGCTACAAAAGGAAATTTTTTTAATATCGCGATACCCCATCTTTTTTATTTCCTGACGAAGCCAAAGATTAGTTTTTTTAATTTTACTCAAGCCCTCTTCCATAATCATTCCATCCATGATTAACGGAATCGTAATATCTCCGTTTTTTTGGGGGTTCTTCGGCTTTTTGGGGTCTTCCATCTTTTCAATTACTGACAATTTTCCTGAAGTCTCTAAAATCGCGAATTCGACATCATTGATACTTCTTACGTCTTTCTCGCGCAGCTGCATCATCAAATCATCAAAATTATAGCGATGTTTTCTCATTGCTTGCTCGTCCAGTTTACCGCGGTTAATAATGATCGTCGGCTTGCCATCTACGATATCACGAAATTTCTTGCTTTTTAGCGATATCAAGGCAAGTGTAATTTGAATCAACATTAATAACACCATCGGAATGAGCGTATGGAATAATGGATCCTTCGTATTTTCAATCGCAATCACTGCCATCTCACCAATCATGATAAAGACTACTAAATCGAGGACGCTTAATTCTCCTATTTCCCGCTTTCCCATTAATCTGAATATTAACAGTAAAATGATATATAAAATGAGCGTTCGAAAAATAATATGCAAATAAACTACCATTATCGCCCCTCCTTTATCAAAACGATTCAATTCTTATTGTTGGTCATTTTAGAAGATATCATGATCGGAATAAAATACCATCCTGAACTTGAAGCGTTATAAAATTGTATTCTATTTTCAATCCTCGATGAATATGCTTGTACTAGGAAAAAGTCTGTTTAAGCTTTACAAAATTAAACAGATGGAATACTGATGGCCAAAGGGCTTAAGGGGGAGAGAAAAATCGAGTCAAAAAGCTTTGGTACTGCGGTTTTGTACGGGTTAATCTTTATTTTTGCCTTTGCTGCGATCTGTAGCCTGATCATGTCTTTTATTATGAGGTTTACTTCCGCTGATGAAGCAACACTCCAATACATTGTCACAGCCATTTCATTTATTGCCTTGTTTGGAGGAGGTTTTTTGTCTGGCGGGAAGCGTAAGGAAAAAGGCTGGTTAATTGGTGGTGTAACAGGGCTCATTTACTCAATCATTGTTTTTTTATTTCAATATTTAGGGTACGACCGGCTGTTTGATGCGGAACAATTAATTTATCACACCTGCTATACATTAATTGCCATGATGGGTGGGATTCTTGGGGTCAACGTCGCAACGAATAACTCGAGATCGGCTTAACCTGTTCTTTACCGGAGAGATTTTCGCTGTTCAGTACACTTTATTAGCGAATTGAAGCACTTTATTAGCGAATTGAAAAAAGGAAGCGCGAATGATTTTCGGCTTCCTTTTTCCTGCAAGATTATGCTTGCGCTTCCTTTGCTGCTTCCGTTACTTCACGAATCGCATTGCGATCATATGTAAGACGGCTGCCGTCGCCACATTTAATCACGACTTTACTTTCATCAATTGAATCAATCGTACCATGCAAACCGCCAATGGTGACAATTTTATCACCTTTCTTTAAATCGCTTTGCATTTGCTGCACTGCCTTTTGGCGCTTCTGCTGTGGACGAATTAATAAAAAATAAAATAACACGAACATTAAAATTATTGGTATAAATGTTCCCAATCCACCTGACATCCAATTTCCCTCCTTTCAGCAATCCTTTATCAGAAATTTCTTGCGTTTGGTTTATTAAACCCGTAACGCTCAAAAAATTCTTCGCGGAAATCACCAAGCCGGTCTTCTAGAATGGCTTGTCTGACTTTCTCCATCAATTTTAACAGAAAATAAAGGTTATGGTAAGATGTTAAACGAATTCCAAATGTTTCATTACAGTGAATTAAATGACGAATATAGGCTCTGCTGTAATTTCGGCAAGTGTAGCAGTCGCAATCTGGATCAAGCGGCCCGAAATCTCGGGCATATTGCGCATTTTTTACCACTAACCTGCCTTGGCTTGTCATTAATGTACCATTCCTGGCAATCCTGGTTGGCAGGACACAGTCAAACATATCGATGCCGCGAATCGCCCCGTCTATTAATGAATCCGGCGAACCGACACCCATTAAATAACGCGGTTTATTAGCTGGCAGAAGCGGTGTTGTAAATTCCAGCATCCGATTCATAATATCCTTTGGTTCACCAACCGACAGTCCGCCCACGGCATAGCCTGGGAAATCGAGCGATACCAGGTCTTGGGCACTCTGTTTCCGTAACTCCTCATATTCCCCGCCTTGGACTATTCCAAATAAGCCTTGCTCTTCGGGGCGCTGATGCGCTTTTAAACAGCGCTCCGCCCACCTTGACGTTCGTTCTACTGATTTTTTCATATAGTCAAAAGTTGCCGGATATGGCGGGCATTCATCAAAAGCCATCATGATATCAGAGCCAAGGGAATTTTGAATTTCCATCGATTTTTCCGGCGATAAAAATAATTTTTCCCCGCTTAAGTGATTACGAAAATGAACACCTTCCTCTTCAATCTTCCGAAACTCGCTTAAACTAAACACCTGAAAGCCGCCGGAATCGGTAAGAATCGCCCGGTCCCAGTTCATAAATTTATGTAATCCGCCCGCTTCTCTAATAATTTCGTGGCCCGGACGAAGCCATAAATGATAAGTGTTGCTCAAAATAATCCCGGCACCCATCCCCTTTAACTCTTCAGGGGACATGGTTTTCACAGTCGCCAATGTTCCAACCGGCATAAATGCCGGTGTATCGAAGGAACCATGCGGTGTGTGAACCCGGCCAAGCCGTGCGCCGGTTTGTTTACATGTTTTGATTAATTCATAGCGAATCGCAGTCAAAATTTTTTCTCCTTCCTAAAAGCGGTGTGAGCAGAGCTAAGCAAAAACTTATTTAAATGAAGATTTTTTTTAAAGCAAGCTTTGCTAAAGTGATTCACTTATGCGGCGCTCCGCCCCTTTTCCACTAAACGATAAACATGGCATCGCCAAAGCTAAAGAAGCGATATTTCTCCTCTACAGCAGTATTATATGCATGCAAAATATGTTCACGTCCAGCTAGTGCACTAACAAGCATGATCAGGGTGGATTTTGGCAAATGGAAATTCGTAATCATACCATCGATCCCCTTAAATTCATATCCCGGATAAATAAAAATGTCCGTCCAGCCGCTCGATGCTTTAAATTTCCCGTTATTGGCAGCAGCAATGGTCTCCAGCGTTCTTGTAGAGGTTGTTCCAACCGTAATAATTCTGCCGCCGCTGCTTCTGACCTTGTTAAGCAGGGTGGCTGTCTGGTCGGTCATAATATAATATTCTGCATGCATATCATGTTCTTCAACAACATCCGAGCTGACCGGTCTGAATGTTCCAAGGCCAACATGAAGCGTAATAAAGGCAATATGAACGCCCATTTCGGCAATCTCCTGCAGCAATTCCTCGGTAAAATGCAATCCCGCAGTCGGAGCTGCCGCAGATCCCGGTTCTTTTGCATAAACTGTTTGGTACCTGTCCTGATCATCAAGCTGCTCTTTGATATATGGCGGTAAGGGCATTTCACCTAACTGATCAAGGATTTCATAAAAAATCCCCTCATATTTAAACTCAAAGGTCCTGCCCCCATGATCGGCTTCTCCGGTACAAACAGCAGTCAGCAGACCATCGCCAAAATCAATCACGGTTCCAACCTTCACCCGCTTGGCCGGTTTGACCAGTGTCTCCCAGGTATCGCCTTCCAACTGCTTTAACAACAGCACTTCAATTTTTGCCCCGGTCTCCACTTTGACGCCAAAAAGCCGTGCTGGCAATACCTTCGTATCATTTAAGACAAGGCAGTCCCCTGCCCGCAAATATTTGGTGATATTTTTAAAAATTTCATGGCTGATTTCGCCCGTTTTTTTATTCAGCACCATTAATCGGCTTTCGGCCCTTTTTTTTAGCGGAACCTGGGCAATTAATTCTTCTGGCAAATGAAAATCAAATAAATCTACCTTCATACTCAAACATCCTTACTTTAACGAAATCTCCCCAGAACATAAAAAATTAGGGATAAAACAATACTTAATAAAATGCAGGTGACGACCGGAAAATAAAAGGTGGTATTTCCTTTTTTAATGATAATATCACCAGGAAGCTTTCCCAAATGTAAAAACGGCATTAAAAAGCCAATCAAAAAGATAATCGCTCCAATTATCATTAATGTTTTTGATAATCCTGTCAAGGTGCCGGCACCTCCATACCAAAGTGGTGATAAACGGCAGCCGTGACGACTCTGCCGCGTGGTGTCCGCTGCAGAAACCCAATTTGCAGTAAATAAGGTTCATACACATCTTCAATCGTCTCTGGCTCTTCTCCAATGGTTGCGGCAATCGTATCAAGACCGACGGGGCCGCCGCGAAATTTATCAATGATCCCTTTTAACAGTTTATGATCGATATGGTCAAGGCCAAGTCGGTCTACCTGCAACAGTTCAAGTGCTTGTTTCGCAAGCGGGAGGGTGATTCCGCCATCCCCTTTTACTTGGGCAAAATCCCGGACCCGTTTCAGCAGACGGTTGGCAATCCTTGGCGTTCCTCGCGCTCTTCTGGCTATTTCCGCTGCTGATTGAAAGTCAATTTCAGTTAAGAATAGTTCAGCAGTGCGCAAAACGATATTTGTCAGCTGTTCCACATTATAATACTCGAGGCGACACAAAACTCCAAATCGGTCGCGTAATGGCGCCGATAACGAACCGGCTCTTGTCGTTGCGCCTACAAGGGTAAACGGCGGCAGATCAAGGCGAATGGATCGGGCGCTCGGCCCTTTGCCGATAATAATATCGAGACAAAAGTCCTCCATCGCCGGGTAAAGGACTTCTTCAATCGATCGCGGCAGCCGATGAATTTCATCGATAAACAACACATCTCCGGGCTCTAGTGCCGTAAGAATGGCTGCTAAATCTCCCGGTCTTTCAATCGCTGGTCCGGAAGTAGTCCTAATATTTACCCCCATTTCATTGGCAATAATCATCGCGAGAGTCGTCTTTCCCAATCCTGGCGGTCCGTAAAGCAGAACATGGTCAAGGGTTTCTTCCCGTTGCTTTGCCGCCTCAATAAAGATATCCAAGTTTTTCCTCACTTGATCCTGTCCGATATATTGCTGTAAGTTTCTAGGCCGTAAGCTTTGTTCGAAACTGACTTCACTTTCGTTAACTTCGCTGGAAATGATCCGCTCTTCCATTCAGCATCACCTATTTTAAAAGCCGCTGCAGGGCTGTTTTAATATATTGATCGGTGGTTAATTGTTCCTTCGATAATTCCGGGGAAATCTTCTTGATTTCTTTTTCAGAATAGCCAAGCGCCTTTAAGGCCAGAACGGCCTCTTCAAAGGCTGTATTCGTTTCTTCCTTATGTAATGGAAGGCTATCGGCATTAAACAAATTCGGAAAAAAGTCAGGAACAATATCCTGCAATTTCCCCTTCAAATCGAGAATCATTTGCCGGGCCGTTTTTTTGCCGACACCGGGGAATTTTACCAGGAATTTTTCGTCTTCCTTTTCAATCGCATTGACTACCTGGCCGACATCTCCGGAGGCAAGGATCGCAAGGGCTCCTTTTGGTCCGATCCCCGAAACGTTTAATAACTTTGTAAACAACATTTTTTCTTCTCTTGTTTCGAAACCATATAAGGCCATTATATCCTCACGAACATAATGATACGTATAAACTATTACCATTGTTTCCATTTTACCGGCATAAATAAACGGATTAGGCGTTGATATTTGGAACCCGATTCCGTTATTTTCAATCACGATATATTCAGGTCCGACGAAACGAACAGTACCTTTGATAAATTCAAACAATCCAATTCTCTCCCCAAGTCTATTAACACTTAACAGCGTAAAATCAGCGCTATATTTCATTCTATCATATTTTCAAAAATAGAGTAGGCGCATGAATTACTCATGCGCCTCTCACAGATCCGTACGTGCGGGTCATCGCATACGGCTCCTCCATGATTATCCCCGTTGGGGATGATGTTCATTGTAAATATCCACAAGAGAAACAAGACCTTTCTCTTTATAAAACCATTCATTTGGAAGGGCTACGTTTACGGGTTTACACTTTGAACTTCTCCATGCATACATCCGAAGCTGTGGAAGTTCCCCTTTCCATTTTCTTCTGCGTAACTCCCTATGTAGTTTCCTTATTTTCCTCCAACTTCTTAATTGAACAGACCGTAATCTTCTTCTAATCCATTTATCAAACTTAACCATTAGTGTCTTTGAGTGCCAATATCCAAAATAATTTCCCCATCCTCTTAAATATGGGTTGAGTCTTTCTTTAATCAGTTTTTCAATGTTCACCGTTTGGTTTCGCTTTGTTATCTCCTTGACTTTACTTTTAAACTTCTTTATAGATTTCTTAGAAGGTTTAACCCAGAAAGCTTGTTTAAATTCATACCCCAGAAAAACAAATGATTCATTCATATTATTAACAATCTTAGTCTTTTCGGGATGGATGATTAATCCGAGTTTTTGTTCAAGGAATCGAGTGACTGATTTAAGTACCCTTTCGGCACCCTTTTGTGATTTACAACAAATAACGAAGTCATCTGCATATCGTGTAATGCGATGCCCTCTTTCTGTCATAAGTTCATCCAATGGATGCAAATATATGTTCGCAAGTAACGGACTGATGACACCGCCCTGTGGAGTACCTTTTTCATTTAGATGGAAACTGCCACCCTCCATAATTCCTGCTTGGAGAAAACTTTCAAGCAATCTAATGACACTTCCGTCCACTATTTCTTCCCTAACTAAAGTCATAAGTTTGTCATGCGGAATTGTATCAAAATATGATTTCAGGTCTGCATCAATTACGTACACATACCCATCCAGTAAATCCTTTCGGATTTTCTCTAATGCCATATGTGCACTTCGATTCGGTCGAAAACCAAAACTACAATCAAGAAATTTAGCTTCAAATATTGGTTCTATTATTCTACGTACAGAAGCTTGTACTACTCGGTCTCTCACGGTTGGGATACCTAAAGGTCTTTTTGAACCGTCAGCCTTTGGAATATATACACGCTTCACAGGTCTCGGCTTGTATGTCTTTTCTCGTAACTCACGTTGAAGGATTTGTACATTATCCTCCACACCAAATTCAAATGCTTTAATGGTTACTCCGTCTACCCCTGCGGCTCCACGATTCCTTTTTACCTCTTTAAAGGCTTCCTCCATGTTAGGCATTGCCCATATTTTATCTATGAGACTATACCATTTCTTCTTTTGTGGAGTCTTTACTCCCTCACGAAAACCTTGTTTGTCTTCTTTTCCGTTCATGTTCCGTTTCTTTCCTTTCAGTCTGATGATTAACTAGCCCAACCTCGGCAATATCAACAGATCCATAAAGTACTACGCCCCATACGGTCTACCCTTCTGTTCGACCCCGATTCTATGGATTTGTCCTCTCGGTTTCTGTATGGACATGACGTATTCTAAGCTAACTCAGTTTCTCTTCCATGGACAGACGGGCTTCGCATAGAGTCCATACCTTTTGGGTTATGGCTCCTCTCAATAACTAGGTATTGAGTCACTTACCTTTGCGACCTTTCCGGTAAGTTTGTTCACTACTATCCCCTGCTCTGACTTCTCACCACCCATAGCCTTAACTTGCCAATCACTGACTTGTTTAAGGTTTACCATAGTATGTATGGAGACGATGAGACCTCCTTGGGTCACGTCATCGGGCTTTCCCCTGAATCCAGTCCTCCTAACTAACAGAGCCTTCTTGTGGTTTTGGACACTCCCTTATTTTGCAGGGTTATCCGACTCAGCCAGCCAACATGGTTAAATAGTCGCCTGTTCCAGGTTTTGCCTTCAAGTCCTCTGCACATTTCCTCACGGCAATGCACTACCTGTCAGCTATACACTTCCGCCACTTCGGTGTGTTCGGGACTTTCACCCTCTAGTCCGATGCGCTGCCAAGCGCACAAAATCAGGCCGATTAGATCCATCGGTCTGATTTTATGTAGTGCCTATTGTTTTGTTACGGAATAATGCTTAAAGGTCTCCAATACCTTTACATAATGGTCTTTTGTTTTAATCGGAATTCCCTGTAATAATTCTTCTTGTTTATGACTCTCAAGCTTTTTCATATCTATTTGAAAAAATGATTGGATAATTTTGGAGCGCCCGGGTCTTCCATTGAAAATGGTTAATACCCCATCTTCGGTGATCCCAAAATAACCATTCGCTTTTAATAGAGGTGAAATATCATTTATTTGCTTCGTAAATACGATTCTGGAAGCACTCCTGTCTTTAACCTGCCAGGCATCATATTTTGCCCAAAAGTTTTCCCTTGACCAGTATGTTTCCTCAATAACTTCTTGGCTCACTTCTCCATCTAAATAGACACGTTCCAGAATAACTGTTACGTGCTGAGGTCCCGCCGCTTGCCGGGGTTTTCCGTCTATGGCGGAACCAGTCGATGATATCCCCATGTTTAACAAGAGAGTTACAAAGACAGTGAAACAAAAGCGAGCTGGTATTTTCCTTTTGAACCTCATACCCTTCACCTCATTTTGTTCAGATGAAAACAAACTTTTCCTTCCTATTGTCACCTTTTTTTGCCTTTTTATCCAAGCAATATTGCTGCACCTTCCTTGACGAACCAGCCAAAAAGGCAAAGCCGGGATGCTTTGCCTTTTTTCCTGTTTATTTTTGCGGTACCGCCTGCCGTTGTGGAATGTCATTATTGATGTTGCGATCCCGGCCAATGGCCCCCTCATCAGAAATGACCCTAATCGTCTTTCCCTTTACAATCGGGCGGACTGCTTTTTGAATTGCCCTTGTTGTGTCAGCGGCCTTTGATTGATCACGTAAATTCACTGAAATCCAAACCGTATTGCCGTAAGCAACCGAACGAATACTTCTAACATTATCAACATCTTCTACCTTGTTTCTAATTGCATCGGTAACATCCTCTTGATACTCATCGTCAACATATGACCCGGTATTCGCGATATTGCGATTTAAATGGCCATGATAATTGATATCGCTGGTACTAAAGCGATTGTCACGCTGAAAAAAATTACGATCAGTTTCCGCTAAAGGTTTTGTCGGGTTGACCGGATGACCGTTTTCATCCCTCGTTTGCAGCATTTTTCGCTGCTGCTCATGATATAGCTGATCCTCATCCCCCAAAGTGTGGTCCATCCATTCTGTGACAGGACCATCATTATCTCGAAATAAAGGATTACCATTGTCCGGGTGGTTTTCATTGGAATAATATCCTACTGGACGAAGCGGATTATGATTGGTTTCATTGGCACCAGTACGATTGTCATCATTTCCACAGCCCACAACACCCAAAAGCAGAAAAGCAGTGAAAGGAATGGTCCATCGGTTCTTATTCAAGCGAAAAAACCCCCTTACTTGATCCTGAGCATGACCAACATGCTCTTTCTTAGGGTGTAATTTTCAAGGGGATTTCATTCTATTTTAATACCCTGATTCATTCACCATACTTTTCAACCTGCTAATAAATTTTTTCCTTGAATAAAATTGGCCAATAGACAAATCCATAACCTGCTGCAATTTATGAGGGTCTGAATAGGATTGTTCTCTGATCAAGCGATTCCATTCACGAAATATGTCAGTCGGATAGGCTAACGCATATAAAAAACTATTGTCATGAAGGAATTTTCGCATTTGTTTCAGGCTGCCAAGTTTATCGATTGACCAGTCCAGGTAAGGAAGAATTCGGTTGGCATACTGCAAATAATCAAGCACTCGAGGGCCGATACTGATTAAATCAAAATCAATGATATACAGTTTACCATCTTCATTACGCAAAAAATTATGATGGGCGACATCACCATGAAGGATGACAAACGGTTCTTCTTCAAAATATTCTCTGTTTGCTTCCATTCCCTTGACTGACCAATTTGCCCAGGAGACGATTTCAGAGATAAATGGTTCATTCATAAAATACATGAGAAAGGGCAGGTTATTTGAAAAAACCTCTAATCTCTCCGTCCACTTTCCGATTAAATCAGCTTTCGGAAGAAGCCTTCGATACCTAGTTTCAAAGGAGGCTGTGGCATGATGAAATTTCTCTAGCAAGTCCAGTCCATCACGCCGGTTTTTTAGTGTTTGAAAGGTGAATGCTACTTTATTTTGGGGAATGTATTCAATCAGTCCAAAATAACTTCCTTCAAAAAATAGCTGTTCTTTTGCCGGAGACTGCAAAAAGACGTAGGTGTTCATAAATCCTTCTTTTCTCAGTGTCGATGTGAATGCTTCTTGGATTTTAAGTCTTTGATTCGACTGATATCCTTTGACGACATAGAGATGCTGTTCCGTTTTTAATAACAAAACCGATCTTTGCAGCGGGACCATTTCCTTTATTTTTTCCTTCAATTGGGACCGAAAATAAGAGAAGAGACGATTATAATAAGCATCGTCTCCATACCTGCCCTTCGAAGGTTTAACTACTTTCGTCATTGTTTTCGGACATTCCATAAGAACTTGTGTCAACCGGTCCCATCCCATACGGATTCATAAAGGGTGGCTGTGCTGCGTCAAGTGATGCAGTATATGGCGCACTATAAATTGGTGGTGTTGGCGGGACAAAAGTCGCTTGCGCTTCCACCGGTGTTGGAGAACCACAGCCGCAATCGCCTCCACTACCTCCTGGGAAACCTTGAGGGGGCTGCTCTGATGATTGAATTGTTGGCACAGTTTGCCGGGCAGATGCTTCATAACCATACATTCCCTGTGGCGCAGTTCCCATCATTTGTGGATATCCATAGGGTGTCGGACCATACGGTGGCATTCCGCTCATTCCATATGGTGCTCCGGCAGCCGAACCATCGGGCATGGCCGGGGCCATTGAACCGACTTCCATTCCTCCCGGCGCTGGAGCAAAACCAGCTGGCATCTGTTCATATCCCCCTGGATAACCCATTGGCGTCTGCCCGAAACCTCCCTGATATCCAGCAGGAAGCTGTCCGTAATTCATTGGCATTTGACCATACCCTGCCGAGGTTGGCCCATATCCCATCGGTAAGCCGCTATAGGCACCCGGTGTCTGTGGAAATGTTTGCGCCATTCCGCCATACGCTGCCGGATCCATTGCCATCGACTGCATCCCAGGCGCTGGAGAAGCCGGATATGCGCCCTGTGCCATTGTACTACCCGGATTAAACCCTGGATTCATCATCGGCATTTGTGGCATAAAGGCGGACGATTCGTCATCAAAATGCATCGGCATATAATTTGGACCGGCAGCAACCGGATTCGGTGGCATGTTAGGTACTGGATTAGGAAGCACATTCGACGGCCCCGGCATCATTGCCCCCTGAACCATATAGGGCTGCATCGGAATCCCTCCATACGGCGGGCAAAATCCCGGTCCTGGTAAAATCGGTGTAACCGGGACACAATAGTCTTGTACCGGAGGACAAGGGGCTTCCTGTATCGGCAGCGGAGGCGGAGGCATCTCTACTGGTATCTCTTTCTTTGGAACTTCTTTTTTTGGAACCTCTTTAACTTCCGGCAGGATATTAGCTGGTTTCGGCGGCAGCTCCGGTTTTACCGTCATATTCGTCATGTTCGTCATATAATAATTATTAATATCGATTTCTGGGACTATTTGCAGGGGCATTTTTGGGGTATAAGGTGCTTTGGGTGTTTCTTTTATGATCGGCTGTTCTTTAATTGGCACTTCCTTTGTGGGCATTTCCTTAATCGGTACTTCTTTAATCGGCTCTTCCTTGAGAATGGGCTTTTCTTTGGCAAACGGATGCTCAGCAATCGGAACCTCTTTTTTTACTCCCGGGTTACCTGTCCCTTCTTTTTTAATATTTCCGCCTGTAGTCGGAACCTTTATTTTCATTCCGGGCATAATCATATCAGGGTTGCTGAGCTGTGAATTCATCTTTTTCAGCTCTTCAAAATTCACGCCGTACTTCTTGGCGATCTTCCAAAGAGTATCCCCTTTCTGTACGATATGGATCTTCACTCTGATTTCCCTCCTATGGCATAAGTCCATATAGTGTATGTGAGAATGGGCAAAATGCTATTATTCTTCACAAAAACTTATGCATTTATTTTAAAAAATATGTTTATCCAAGCTGGAACGGTAATCCGGTACTCGACTTTTCATTTTAAAAAGCGGTGTGGTACTATTGAAGCATGTAAACGGGTAAGGAGCGTTTTATGATGGAACAAAAAAAGATACTTGGGGACGAACGAAGAAAGTTTATTCTACAATTATTAAGGGAAAGCAGTCATCCTATTACAGGGAGTGAATTGGCTGAGAAGACAAATGTTAGCAGACAAGTGATTGTGGGTGACATTACTTTGCTCAAAGCAAAAGGGGAGCCGATTATCGCCACTAGCCAAGGATACATGTTTTTACAACAACCGGCGGGGAATATTATCTACCAACGGATCATTGCCTGCCGTCATACACCAGCTGAAACAGAAAAAGAACTAAATATGATTGTTGACCATGGAGTAACCGTAAAAGATGTCAAAATTGAACATGCAGTTTATGGAGATTTAACCGCCTCGATTATGGTATCTAACAGAGAGGAAGTTAAGCAGTTTATGAATAAGCTGGAAACGACTAAAGCACCGCTCCTCTCAGAATTAACCGGCGGAATTCATTTACATACATTAACGGCCGCAAGGGAAACGGATTTAGATCGAGCGGAAACGGCCCTTAAAAAAGAGGGAATTTTGTTGGAATAAAAAGGACCCCACGGGGTCCTTTTAGTGTAAATCGACCATAATCGCCGGGTAGCTTCCGAGCAGCTTGACACAGCAGCCTAATGCCTCCATTTCAGCAATCGCCCCGGGAATCAGTACTTCATCCAGCTTCATTTCCAAATCAATAATGAAAAAGTAATTGCCAATCCCTGTTTTCATCGGTCTAGATTCAATTTTTGAGAGATTTATTTTCCGCCAGGCAAATGCTGACAAAACCTGGTGCAGGGAACCGGCTTGGTCTGAAGGCAAAGTCACCATTAGCGTTGTCTTATAATGTGTGGACCCGCTGACCACTTGAAAATCAATATTTTTTTCTGCCAACACAATAAACCGGGTGTGATTATAGTCAAAATCATGAATATTTCTTTGGACAATCGTCAGTCCATATTCTTTTGCTGCCAATTCATTGGCAATCGCCGCCGCATTTACTTCTGGTGTTTCCATAATCATTTTAGCTGCAGCAGCTGTTGATGACACACTTTCAAACGGTACCCCCGTTAATTGATGATGTAAAAATTTATGACACTGAGCAATCGCATGGGAGTGACTGTAAACTTTTTCAACATTCTGCCATTTGTCTGCATTCGCCGGATGAACCATTAAATGCTGCTTGATTGGAATTGTAATTTCTCCAATAATCGGGAGTTTTGCAACCTGTGTTAAATAATCAAGCGTAATATTAACAGAACCCTCTAACGCATTTTCCAGCGGCACCACAGCAAGTTCAACTTCATGCCTTGAAACAGCATCCATACATTCCGGGATCGTCTGATACGGCTTATGTTCAAACCCTTCAAATACCTTTTTCACTGCTAATTCACTAAATGTTGCTTTTGGACCTAAATATCCTACCTTCACTTCTCCCTTACTCCCCTCTAGAAAAGCCAAGAACGACGCTAAGCACCCGTTCCTAATACCTCTACCTTCTCGACAAATTCCAGCTTTCTTAACTCCGAAAGCAGCATTTCAATCTCAAACTCCATTTCTGACGTATTTAACGACAGCGTTACATTGGCCCGTCCTTGAAGCGGAATCGTTTGGTGAATGGTCAGGACATTGCAGCCAAACCTTGCGACCGTACTTAGCAGCTTGGATAATGTGCCTGAACGATCCTCGATATGAAAAAACAAGGACACTAATCGTTCTTTCTGAATCGCCGAAAACGGAAAAACAGTATCTCGATATTTATAAAAAGCACTTCTGCTTAAATCCACCTTTTGAGCAGCATCCCAAATCGATTCTGCCTTACCGCGTTCAAGCATCTCTTTGGCATCAATCGTTTTTTTCATTGCTTCCGGCAGGACGTCTTCCCGAACCAAATAGAATTTTTTTTCAAAGTTATCCATACTCATCTCTACCTTTTTGGAAACTTTACTCGATAAATTCAAATTCAAAATCTAATAACCTAACAATATCCCCGTCTTTGGCTCCCCTTTGTCTAAGTGCATCATCCACTCCCATGCTGCGCATCTGTCTGGAGAAACGGCGGACAGATTCATCATGGGTAAAATCAGTCATTCTAAACAGCTTTTCCAGTTTTTCGCCGGAAAGCACAAAGCTTCCATCTGATTCTCTTGTAATGACGAAAGGCTGCGGCTCTGCTTCGTGTTTATAGACAACACGATTAACCATTGTTTCCTCTTCATGATCCAGCGGGAATTCCGGCGTCTCTGCCAATTTATCAGCAATCGCAAACAACAGCTCCCGTAATCCTTTTCGGGTAATGGCCGAAATCGGGAAAATTGGATAATCTTCCTGAAGCTGCTCTTTAAATTTTTTCAAGTGCTCAAGAGCATCAGGCATGTCCATTTTATTGGCAACAATGATTTGCGGTCGTTCTGTCAGCCTCAGGTTATACTCGTTTAATTCACGATTGATCGTTAAGTAATCTTCATATGGATCACGGCCTTCTGTGGCCGCCATATCAATCACATGGACGATCACTCTTGTCCGTTCAATATGACGCAGAAACTGGTGTCCCAAGCCAACCCCTGCATGTGCTCCTTCAATCAACCCCGGAAGGTCAGCCATCACAAAACTGCGGCCATCCTCGGTTTCCACCATTCCAAGGTTGGGAACAATGGTTGTAAAATGGTACTCGGCAATTTTCGGCTTAGCCGAAGAGACGACCGATAATAATGTTGACTTCCCGACACTTGGAAAACCAACAAGGCCAACATCAGCGAGTAATTTTAACTCCAAGATGACCTCGAGCTCCTCGCCAGGCTCACCATTTTCAGCAATTTCCGGTGCCGGATTAGCTGGTGTCGCAAATCTCGTATTTCCGCGGCCGCCGCGGCCGCCCTTAGCAATCACCGTCTGTTGGCCATGCTCAACTAAGTCGGCAATAACCTGTTTCGTTTCCGCTTCCATCACTACCGTTCCAGGCGGGACTTTAACAATTAGATTTTTGGCGTTTCTGCCATGCTGATTCTTGGACATGCCATGCTCGCCGCGTGGTGCTTTAAAATGGCGCTGATAACGAAAGTCCATTAACGTCCGCAGGCCTTCGTCGACTTTAAAGATAACATCAGCCCCCTTACCGCCATCACCACCGGCCGGACCGCCTTTAGGAACATATTTTTCACGGCGGAAAGCGACCATTCCATTGCCGCCATCGCCGCCTTTTACATAAATTTTTACCTGATCGACAAACATTGTAAAATCCTCCCGTCGGTCGCAAGTTTCTACAGGCTCATAAAGCCGGCATAAAAACCTCCAATTCGAGTTCGCTTTCAGAAAATTCCTTGATCCTCGCATTAAGTGTTGATCTTTGCTCAGTAAGGAATGTTTCAATTCGTTCACTGTACATTATTATCCCGCTAAAATCAAAAAAGAAACGAAGTCCGTTTGATCGCGGTTCAATTGTAATAAGTAATCGATTATCTTGAAATACATCAATCGCGTTATGTAGGCATGAAAAAAATCGACTTGTCCAATTTGTTAAAAGGTTATCATCTACTCTTACTGCTCCCTTTTCAATTAATACCTCATATTCGAGCTTAAATGAAGGGTTCTCCCAGTTCGTTTTTAACAGCAGTGAAACAAATCCGGGCATTGGCAGGTTGGAGAGTTTTGTCTCATTTTGTGCCTCAATGATAATTTCGTCAATCACCGTTTTCGCCCTGTCAATTCGGTTTAATTCAATGTTCCCCTTGATCAACTGCAGTCTATTCATCCAGTCATGACGGGAATGACGCAGGACCTCAATTATATCCCATTGCTTCTCCATACTTTCGCTCCCAATTGGTTTGTCCGAAAAACTGTTTGTTGTTAGTATATCAAAAAAACAACCATGAGTAAGCAATTTTCTATGTTTTCTATATGTGCGAGGAGAATCCCTTGATCGATATGTATTTTTTTTACGAATTATCTATTAAAAAAAAAGAAAACCCTAACTAGTGTGTTAGAGTTTTCCATCACCATTAAGCTTCTTGAGCTACTGGATATACGCTTACTTTTTTGCGGTCACGACCAAAGCGTTCGAATTTTACAACGCCGTCAACTTTTGCAAATAAAGTATCGTCTCCACCGCGGCCAACATTTTCACCTGGGTAAATCTTTGTACCGCGTTGACGGTAAAGGATAGAACCGCCAGTTACGAATTGACCGTCTGCACGCTTAGCACCAAGGCGCTTTGCGATCGAGTCACGTCCGTTCTTTGTAGAACCTACCCCTTTTTTAGATGCAAACAACTGAAGATCTAATTTTAATAGCATGTTATTCCACCTCCTGTTTTTTGAAGGTAATATTTATGTGTTTCCCGTAATCAATTTCAATCGTTCGGAGTGCAACAATCATGCCTTCAAGGAGAAGCTGCACTTTTTCGCTTGTATCCTCCGGAAGTGGATCCGGAATCACACAGCGAAGTAAGCCGGAATCATGATCAATTTCAGGAGTAACACCTGTCAGTTCGTGCACCGCATTAATAGCACCGACTGATACTGCGGATACTCCGGCACAGACAATATCCTTGCCGCGCTTGTCAAATAGAGCATGTCCGCTTATTTCAAACGAATGAATCTTATCGGATTTCGTACGATTAATCACTACTTGAATCATCTAGGGTTCCAACACCTTACGCGTTGATTTTTTCGATGACTACTTTAGTGTAAGGTTGACGATGACCTTGTTTCTTGTGGTAGTTTTTCTTTGCTTTGTACTTGAAAACAATGATTTTCTTCGCACGACCTTGTTTTTCAACCTTCGCTGTAACCGTTGCGCCTTCAACAACAGGGCTGCCAACCTTTACATTTTCACCGCCAACGAAAAGAACCTTGTCAAAAGTAACCGTTTCGCCAGCTTCTGCATTTAATTTTTCAATGTAGATCGCTTGGCCTTCTTCCACTTTCAATTGCTTACCGCCAGTTTCGATAATTGCGTACATAACTGCACCTCCTCTTAAACTCAGACTCGCCATCTGCAGGTGTTTTGCAACTCAAAAGCAAAATCTTGTAACCTGATATGTGCGGTTGTAGCACGGGTGCTACAAACAACATTACAATCCTAACACAATTGGAACCTATGTGTCAATATAAAGTGAAACTTCATCATATGAGCGGTTTCTCCACTATGTGAATGAATCGGACTGTTACCGGCAGTTATCTTACTGACCGTTAAAGTGGGGAGAGTCGCAGGCTTTTTCGGAAATCTCCTGTTCATCACCAAACTGTGTTAAAGCAAAATTATGTTCAATCGATGGAGTGATGGAAAAGTAAATTTTATAATGAAGCATTTCTTCTAATAATTCCTTATAGGATCCATCCGAACCTATAAGAGCCTGTTTTACTTCCGGTGTGGTTTCCACCAGCACGGCCTCATATTCCGTATTGCGGTGCTCTAACAGTTCCCGCTCAAGCCGAAAAGCAACTGTTTCCGCGCTTAAGATTTTTCCAGTTCCATGACAGACAGGGCATCTGACCTGCATCGCCTCGGAAATCGCCACCTTTGTTCTTTTCCGCGTCAGCTGTAGGATGCCTAAGGGGGTGAAACCGACAACTTTTGTTCTTTTCTGATCCTTTGCTAGCTCTGACTCGACTATCTGCCGAATCTTTTCCCTGTCCGATTCCCGCTTCATATCGATAAAGTCAATTAACACAATGCCGCCAATATCACGGAGGATTAGTTGGCGGACTATTTCTTTTGCTGCCAGCTGATTGGTTTTAAATACGGTATCCTGGTAATCGGTTCTTCCGGAAAACTTGCCGGTATTCACATCGATGATCGTTAATGCCTCGGTTTCATCGAAAATCAAGTAAGCACCGTTATCCAGCCAGATCACTCGTTTTAGTGCCTTAGCAATTTCCGGTTCCACCCGAAATGCTGAAAAGATGTTTTCTTTTCCATTATAATAAGTTACTTTAACTTCACCTTTGGCTTCAAGCTTCTTTTTAAGCGCTAAATCATCAACAATGACTTCACCAGCAGTCATTGTCGCAGTCTCCGCTTTTAACAGGTCATAAAAAAAGTCCTTCTGAAAAATCAAACCCGGCTTTTTCATGTTGGCGATGTGCCGTTCAAGCTCATCGTATCGCTGCCTTAACTGCTTGAGTTCATCCTGAATCTCCTGTTCCGCGGCGACCTCACTTGAGGTTCGAAAAATCAACCCTTCCTCTTCCTTCTTGAGTTGATTGCCCAACTGTTTAAGCTGAGCCTTTTTTCTGTCATCGAGGATTTTTTTGGAAACAGCCAGATAATGACCCTTTGGCATATAGATCAGATGCGCCCCCAAAATTTCAATAATGCCAGTTACCTTTGGACCTTTCGTGCCTGTGGCGTCCTTGTCCACCTGAACGAGCAGCTTTTCCCCTTCGTGGACAAAAGAGGTGATACTGTTTTGTTTTTCCTGCGACGCCACATAAGAAGGAAGCGCGTTACGATGCAAGTAAGCTTTTTTTTCAGTGCCGATATCGATAAAGGCCGCATTCATCCCCGGCAAGACTTTTGTTACCGTTCCAAAATAAATATTACCGACCAGAGAACGATGTTCCGGCCGGTCAAAAACAAGCTTTTCCACTTGATGATCTCTTATGAAAGCATACCTTTTCTCACGTGAAGTGGTATTTACAATTAACCTTTCCAAACCTAACGTCCTCACTTTTTCTTCAATTGGTATCATTATACTTTTTTTAGTATAAAAAGAGAAGATCGCTGATTTTATCCGTTAATCGTTTTTCCGTAAAGTAAGCATGGAGCAGCTCGTTTTCATCCAAGGTACCCTTCTGCTGCCCGTCCGCTTCCACTACTATTGGATGCTTACAGCCGCGTTGGAATCTCTCTAACACTTGAATTAATAAATCCTCTTCATTTGCCAGGATCGGTACTAATTCATCCGGATTTGATTTATTTCCATAATACCGTTCTAATAAAAACCGCATGAAAATAAAGCGCCGTTGTTTCCATTCGTAATAGATAGAGAAAAACAGGTAACCGATGACAACCCAAACATTGATATGGGCCGGGGCGGCAAGGATGACGCAGATTGAAAAAATGGTTAGGCTAAATAGTGAAATAACCAAGGTGATACGATGGGCGCGGGTAAAAGAATTTTTTAATGAGAGCAATAAAAATACCAGCTTACCACCATCAAGCGGCCAAACCGGAAATAAATTAAATACAAGAATCATCAAATTGTATTGAATGAATAATTGATATAGATCTTCAGACAGGAAGTTGAATGTTACCAGAACAGATGCAGCTGCAATCATCCAGACGTGCTGCAGCGGACCTGCGAGCACTACAATCGCCTCTTCCTTTAGCGGGCGATTCCCATGCTCATCCATTTCAGCCACGCCGCCAAATGGCAGCAGAATGATTTTTTTTATTCTCCAGGAAAAAAAAGAAGCTGCAGCTGCATGCCCGATTTCATGAATAAAAATAATGCCGATCAATAAACAAACTTCCCAGAAATGCGCAGTTATAATTGACAGGGCGATAATTAACCATAGCAGCGGGTGAATGTGGACAAGCCTGAATAAGTTGAACAGTCTATTCAAAGCGAATCACCTTAACTGGATCGATAAAAGTATCACCCTTTTTTACGGCAAAATAGTATTGCCCTTTTGATTTATCTTCACCAGAAGAGGCCGATACCGTCCCAACAACGGTGCGCTTTTCGATCGTATCATAGAGATTTACCTTAATGCTGTCCAAATTGCCATACCAGGTTTCCGTGCCATCATAATGTTCTATTATCACCGTCTTTCCTAAACCTTCTTTTACACCGGCAAAATGTACAAAGCCATCATTAATTGTTTGTACCGGAGCATCCTTTCCAGTTTCAATCATAATTCCCTGGCCATTCTTTTCGAAATTTTCAAGCAGCCTGCCGGAAACGGCAACAGCACCTCTTTGAATCTCCTCCTTTCGGCCGCCATTTTCTTTTTCTGTAAAAGGCAGCAATGCCAGGGGCTTGCCAAACTTATCCTGATACCATTTGGAGACGACAGCAAACTTGAACTCCGTGTCCATTGTTTTGCCAATAAAGTTCTTTGCCGGCTCGAAGGCAGGAACTTGACTGCGAAATATGATTGCCACTACTAAGAAAAGGAGAACCGAGGCCAAGATCTTGAAGAAGAACACCTCTTTTTTAAATAGCGGATGCCCCTCATCTCTGGATGGTGAAATATAGTTATAACCATAACTTTCTTCATCACCGGGCCATAGTAATTGCTGCTCGCTGCTATGTTTCCCAGAAGTTCCTTTTCCCTTTTTTCGTTTGGCTATTCGCCGCCGTATTTCATCAGCTGAAGACCGCGCCATACCCATCAATCCCTTTTTTAACATTTGTACAAGTCTATGAAGGAGATTCACAGAGTATGACTTTCTTTCCTTTACCCATATTTTTTGTATTGAAATAAAAAATGCCTGTCCACACATTTTGCAGACAGGACCATTTACTATGAACGAACACCAAAAAACTTTTTAATTTTTGAAAAGACACCTTTATTAGAATCTTCAAGAGGCTGAAGCGGGATGGATTCACCGAGAATCCTTCGGGCAATATTCCGGTAAGCAATCGAGGCCTTACTGTTTGGATTTAGGGCAATCGGTTCACCATGGTTTGAGGCTCTGATGACCTCATCATCATCAGCAACAATTCCGATTAAGCCAATAGATAAATGCTCCGTAATCTCATCCAGATCAAGCATATCTCCAGTTTTCATCATATGATTTCGGATCCGGTTGACGATTAATTTTGGGGCCTCCAACTGCCTTTCTTTTTCGAGTAGACCAATTATTCTATCAGCATCACGAACAGCTGAAACCTCAGGGGTTGTCACAACGATCGCTTTATCAGCGCCGGCAACCGCATTCTTATAACCTTGTTCAATGCCAGCTGGACAGTCGATAATGACGTAATCGTAATCTTGTTTTAATTCCTCAACCAGCTTCTTCATCTGTTCCGGCCTAACGGCTGATTTGTCAACGGTTTGGGCTGCCGGCAATAAATATAATAAACCATCAAATCGTTTGTCCTTGACCAAAGCTTGATGGATTTTGCAGCGTCCGTCAACCACATCAACAAGATCATAGATGATTCTGTTTTCAAGTCCCATTACGACATCCAAGTTTCGAAGGCCGATGTCTGTATCAACCAGGCAAACTTTTTTACCTTGAAGGGCGAGTGCTGTACCAATGTTAGCGGTTGTAGTCGTTTTACCGACGCCGCCCTTACCGGATGTAATTACGATTGCTTCTCCCACTTTAATGTCCCCCTTCTAATCTCGTTAAATTTGGTCTTAACTGAATTAAAGATTGTAATCTATCAATTTTGATTTGATGGTTTTCATCCATATACGCACATTCCATTTCCCGCTTTTCAGTCGCCGAAATGAGGTCTGATACAAGGTTAAGAGAATTGTTAATTCTCAGCTGAGTTGGTTTCATAATCGATGCGGCAATTACTGCCTGATCATTTCCATAACAGCCTGCATGGGCGATTCCTTTTAATGCTCCCATAATAAAAATATTTCCACCAGCAATCACAGTACCGCCAGGATTCACATCACCAATCAGCAATAAATCCCCGGGAACCTGCAAAATCTGTCCGGAACGGATAATTTTTGTAACGGTCATTACTTCGTTTTCTGCCCTTAACTGATCGGCTTCGTCCTTTGTAATAACATTTGATACTATATCATCAACTACAAGATTCTTTTTTTTCGGATTAATTCTTTCAATTCTTCCCGTTGCTCATCCGTTAAATAGCGGTTGCCGACCTCCAGTTTTACGGAGATTGAGTGGTGCTCATCCTGTGTCCCGGTGTTTGCTGAAAGCTTTTGATCTAATTCCAGCTTAAGCTCATCATAGGAACAGCTATCAGCAAAACGGAGAACAAGACCGTCCTTTGTACCTTTTATTGTAACATTTTGCCGTTTTTTCATGGAGAAAAATTCACCTCATAATTAAGAAAGCAATTTCAACACACAGGTTCATAGCACTCTGACCAAGAAGGATAAAGAATGATCTTAATTGAAATTCGACACAAACTGGTTATTTTCCTTTTTTTATCGTGGATTATTCGTCTCTGCCTAAGATTGCGTACTTTTCCATAAACCGTTTCAATGGATAAATAAAGATCAGTAAAAACACGGCGTTAAGCATTAACGTTGGATAGAGTCGCAAATTTAGAAAGCTTAAGATATCAAGATTGGTTACATGAATTAATAAATCCATGGCAAAGACGCCAAACTCCAGTAAGCCGACTCCGATCAACGTAACAAGAAAGGCAACGATAAGATTTGCCTGCAGGACATGCATTATTTTCGAAATTAGATAGGTAACGAAAGGAAAGAGAAACAAATAAATGCCGATGATTTCAATATAGACAATATCAAACACCAGTCCTAGAATGGCGGCATAAATCATTCCTGGTTTCCTGCCAATAAATATGGTCAATAAAAGCACCGCACAGAATAAAAAACGGGGAACAAAAATCCGATTATGCCCCAAAAAGTTCCCGGGTAAAAATTGAATAAATAGACTTTCAAAAATGAACAGGAACAAAAATAAAAGGGGAAGAAGGAATTTCTTCACAATTCCTCCTCCTTCCCGGATGACATATCTTTTTTAGCTGGCTGTGTCATCGAGCGTTTAATAATGATGACATTTTGAATATCATAAAAATCAGCTCCGGGTTTGACTAACGCCGTTTGGTTGAGTCCATATTGGTCAGTTTTTACATCGACAACCTTCCCAATCAAAAGCCCTTCTGGAAAAACACCGCCCAAACCGGAGGTCGTTACCGTTTGTCCTTTTTCAACCTTGGCCCCGGAGGGAATGCTTTTCACTAGAAGCAATTTCTCTTTGTCATCAAATCCTTGGACAAAGCCATATACATCGGACTTTTTCCCTTGGATGACAGCAGATATACGGTTTTTCGGATCCATTGCACTTAACAGCTGTACCGTTGAGCTGAATTGGCTTACACTTTTCACTTTGCCAATTAACCCATTGGCGGTAATCACAGCCATATTTTTCTTAATTCCTTTTAGATTCCCTTTGTCAATAATAATCATTTCATGCCAACGATCAGGATTCCTGCCAATAACAGTGGCTGGTTGTGTTTGATAATCTCGCAAAGACTTCTTTTCACCAAGAATTTCACGCAGTTCATTATTGTCTTTTTGCAGCGCTTGTACTTCCGCTTCAAGGCTGGCCATTTTTTCAACTCGTGATTTTAATTCTTTATTCTCTTCATATGTATTTTGCAAATCCTGGAGATTTTCAAAAAAGCCCGCAATATAGCCAGCAGGCTTTGAAACCAGGGATTGAACCCAACCGGTTGTGTCCTTCACAAATTGCTCCGGCCAGGTAAGCTTGTCTCTCTCCCTTAAAGAAAACCCAATCAATGCCACGAGAACAATAATGCTGACTAACAAAATGATCAGACGTTTATTCAAAAAGAACTGTGGCATTTTGATACACCTCTATTTTTCTAATGGATAGGTTCGCAATTCTTTTTTTCATTTACGATTATCGAATTAACGAGATTCCTTGGCTTTATTTTTAAACAGTTGAATATTATCCAATGCTTTGCCTGTGCCGATGGCAACGCAGTCGAGCGGATTTTCGGCAATCAATACAGGCATTTTGGTTTCTTCGCTGATGACCCGGTCCAAATTCCGCAGCAGTGCACCGCCGCCAGTCAAAACGATACCACGATCCATAATATCGGCGGCAAGTTCAGGCGGTGTCTTTTCTAATGTATTTTTCACGGCCTCTACGATCGAATAGACAGTATCTTTCAACGCAGCTGAAATTTCTTTCGGGGTTATTTCAATCGTTTTTGGCAGACCGGTTAACAAATCACGGCCGCGAATTTCCATATTATCCATACCTTCAGGTTCTCCTGCAGAACCGATATCCATCTTAATTGTTTCTGCCGTCCTGTCACCAATTAACAAATTATAGTTTTTCCTTATATAAGAAATGATCGCTTCATCCATTTCATCCCCCGCTACGCGAATGGATTGACTTGTTACAATTCCCCCTAAGGAAATGATCGCAACTTCAGTGGTCCCGCCGCCAATATCAACGACCATACTTCCGGTCGGTTCCCAAACAGGCAGATTGGCACCTATTGCCGCGGCAAACGGTTCCTCAATGGTATAGGCATCCTTTGCCCCTGCTTGCCTTGTCGCATCAATAACCGCCCTTTCCTCAACTGCGGTAATTCCCGATGGAACACAAACCATGATATAGGGCTTTCCTGAAAAAGGGCCTTTACTCTTCAATGCATTGCGGATCAGGTGCTTCATCATCGCCGCCGTTGTATCAAAATCAGCAATAACTCCATCCTTCATTGGTCTTAAGGCGACTACGTTTCCCGGGGTTCGGCCAATCATATTTTTCGCGTCATTTCCGACAGCAATAATACTTTTAGTATCCGTTTGCATGGCCACTACCGATGGCTCCCGCAGCACAATGCCTTTTCCTTTTATATAAACAAGAGTATTTGCAGTTCCTAAGTCAATTCCAAGATCTTTTGTTCCAAATCCAAACATAATATTGTATCTCCCTTTCTAATCCGAATCACAAAATTTAAAATTACAGGCAATGACTTTTATATCATGTCTTAATTGTAATGATTGTAGTAGCTATTTTTAAGAAGCAGTCCTAAAAAATCATAAACAATATTATAACGCAACATCAAACAAAATCATAGGATTATATATAGCCTTTTTCCTTCAAACTGACAAACTTGTTTTCCCCTATGATGAGATGATCGAGTAAATCAATGCCGATGATTTTTCCGCATTCAACGAGTCGATTCGTTACCTCAATATCCTCTCGACTCGGAGTAGGGTCTCCAGAAGGGTGATTATGCAGGGCAATAACCGAGGCTGCCGACCGCTTTAAGGCTTCGCGGAAGACCTCCCTTGGGTGGACGATTGAGGCATTTAAACTGCCGATAAATATGGTCTGCTTATGAATGACTTGATTTTTCGTATTTAAATATAAGCAAACAAAATGCTCCTGCGTTAAAAAGCGCATATCATTCATCACATATTTTGCCCCATCCTCCGGCGAACGGATCACATAACGGTCATGGAAATTCAAATTGCTGATTCTGCGGCCGACTTCAACCGCCGCCAGAATTTGAATCGCCTTAGCAGGTCCAATGCCTTTAATTTCAGTGATCTCTTCCAAAGTCGCTGATTTCAGCTGCCGTAACCCTTCAAAATGGGTCAGGAGACGGTTTGCCAACTGCAGGACCGATTCATCTTTTGTCCCATTGCGAAGCAGAATGGCAATCAGTTCATGGTTCGAAAGACTCTGTGGTCCATGTTGAATAAAGCGCTCTCTTGGTCGTTCATCCTGCGGAAAATCACGTATCATTAATGTTTTTGTTGCCATTGTTTTTTCCTCCCATTTTGGCCGGGAGTTACTGATAATAAGGTTAGAACGGCAGTTGATAGCCAAGCCGCTTCAGTTCTCGTAAAGTCCTGGAAACAGGCAGGCCGACAACTGTAAAATAGTCTCCATGAATTTTTTTGACAAGCAAACTTCCCAGCTGTTGAATGCCATATGCCCCTGCTTTGTCAAATGGTTCGCCGCTTTTCACATAGGTAGTGATTTCGTTATCTGTTAACTCCCAGAACCATACTTCTGTTTTTTCATAAAATTTGGTTGAGTTTGTCTGCGAGACAATCGATACACCTGTGTAAACATGATGCTGTTTTCCGGAAAGACTGTGTAACATTGAAATAGCTTCCGCCTCATCTGCCGGCTTGCCCAAAATTTGCTCATTCGCCACCACAATTGTATCGGCGCCAATTACATAAGCATCCCGATGCTGGTTAAAAACCGCCCGTGCTTTCCGTTCTGCCAGTTCCATAACGACTTCTTCCGGTGTAAGCTTCGGGTTGTAGCTTTCATCAACTTCGCTGCTGGAAATTGCAAATGTTAAGTGGAGATTTTCTAGAAGTTCTTTTCGCCGTGGAGAAGAAGAGGCTAAAATGAGGTTTTGCATGTCATCACCTTACCTTTTTGCGTTTAAAGGGAGATACAACTCAATCGTATCAAAAATCGTCGTCGCAAACAATTTTTATATCATTAAATTTTGATGAAATTTGTAAAATTATACAGGTATTTTTCCGTGAAAGTATTTTTCCACCTAAGAAAAGTCTGCCCGGACTGGACAGACCTTATGGAGAAATAATTTCCCGGAAAATATTTGTGTGGCAATGACTCTGGCGAAATGACCATTCAGAGAGAAAAATAATATGCCACGAAGTTTAATAAATGCTGCTGGGCATCAGTTAAATTTTTTTCATCCTTCGCTGTTTCATACTGCTTTACTTTTTCATATGCTGCCGTTAATTCCTGGTTTATTTTTTTGATCTTTTCGTTGTTCATGTCAGCAGCCTTTAATTGTTTCTTAACGTCTGCCAATTTACCAGCAGATTCGGGTGGAATCTCATTGGTCAACAGTGCACTTGAGGTCGCTAGAGAAAGTGTTTGGTAGATGGATGGGACAGATTCAAAAAAGTTTTTTTCCGTTTTAGTTAAGCCGGTAATATTTTTCGCGTCCAATAATAGCGGCTTGGCAAAAACATCGGCGACACCGTTTGCTTTATAGTGGGCACCCAGTGATTTGGCGTTTTCAATTGAATCGGCAAGACCCAAAAACAAATAAAACTTGCCATCGAGATCGATTGATTGTGATGGAATATCAATCGAAGCAAGTTGTTGACTCGTCTCCTCAGCACCAGTCTTGGAAGCAAAAACACCTCCCTGAATTACGAATATGGTTTGTTGTTTATTGGCGGCCGCAGTCGTTTTTGCTGTCGTCTTATTCGTTTTCTTTGGTCCCGACTGCGCCTCATCGACAGCATTTTGTTGGGGCACTACCTTTTCGGCAGGCTGGCCATTTAATAGCTTAAGCATGAATATACCAATCGTTGAGCCAATTAAAACTGCCAATAGAGCGGTAATAAAAATGGTTCGCAGCGGGCGGCCGTTTTTCTTTTTATAATAGCTTGAAAAGGAAACCGTCTTTTTGACGCCTGCTTTTTTAGGATCATTACTCTTCCCTTTGCCGCCTGTAGCATGGAATTTTTCACGATCATTCTCCAATGATTCGGGAATGATCCAATCAAAACTTTCATCCTCTGATTCATGTGCCGCTGCTGTTTCCAGCAAATGATCGTCTTTTTTATCCGTTTGAGGCCATTCTACTATTTTGGAAGCTGTCGTCTTCATCGGCTTAAGCCCACCTTTTCGAAGTTCGTCCTGATAGGCTTTATGGTTTTCATTTATTTTAATTGTGATGGTACTGCCTTTTTTAGGCTTGTCCACATTCGCCTGCTCCTTTCGATAAAGATAGCTGATTGGTTTCATCCTATCATAACGGGCAAAAAAAATAACAAGACTTTTGTCGTCTTGTTATCGTAGACTTTCGCCAAAATTTTCATTTATTGGAACTGATTTGCTCGACGGACAATTTATTAAAGGGAACAGGAGTGTTTTCCCCTTGATAGGAGCATAAATTTCTTTTTGTTCCTTGAAGGCAAACAGCATCGATTTTTTGGCCCTTTACAACGACATATGTTTGATCAGTTGGCAATAAGTAATCATTCGTATCAGGATCTTTAAACTCATCGATAAAATCAGAATCATAGAGCATTTTATAGGTAATCTTGCTCGGAAAACTATCATGTACACTTTCTTGTCTTAAAAATAAATTAGCTGCCTCTTTTAAGGCAAGTGCATTCGCAACAAAGGCCCGGTCTTTTGAATCTTGTATGACTCTTGAAATCGAGATTATCGCAATGGCAGCAACAATTCCCAAAATGACCAGGACTGCGAGCAACTCAATTAAAGTTAATCCTTTTTCATTAAAGCGCAATCGTTTTTTCATTCACAGGACCCTTTGTTCTTCCAAATGATTTAAGGTTCTTGATCGTCTTCTTCAGCTAAAAAGTCACTTAATGGATTTTTTTTATTTGAAACTTTAGGAACATCAATAGGCGGCAGATCTTTCTGCAGGTCAACCAGTTCAGGGTCATAATAAGCAGTCAAGACAGCCTCAAATTTTAGCGGTGAGGATGCTTGTTCGACTGAGACCATTTCTTCCTGACCGGTAAACTTAAGTTGGTCAATTTTGATAATCCTTTTTAAAGACTTGATTTCCTCCAAGAACTTTTCCATCTCAAAATAACTATTAGCTTCCCCTGATAATAAAATCGATGTTTGTTTCATTCCGTTAGGCAATGTTTTATCCGTTGCCGTTGCTTTTGATGTTGACGCTGAACTGCTATTGCTCTGCGTTTTTTGCGCTGTATCATTAGTAGCAGCTTGGATCGCATCTTGTCCAGAACTATTTAGTTTCGTCTCAATAATATTCGCCCCGGAAATAATTTCTGCCTTTTCTATATCCAATAACAATTGGTCAAGCATTCGTTTAACAGGTACTTGCTGTTGCAATTCCATTGAACTGACAATTGTTTGATTACTTGTTTGTTTAAGTTTATTTTGATAGATCGTTAATTCTTGGTTTGTCATTTTTAACTCTGACTTTTTTTGATCTAAGTTGGTATTAATTGGAATGATGTAAACGTAGTAGGCAAGAACAGCTAATAATCCAATGACGATCAGTCCCAGGATGAAGCCAAGCGTATGTTTTTTGGAAAACTCGAGGGTCATGGGGTTGCGCCCCCTTCCTCTTTATTATCCGTTTTGGTACTGACTTTTTTTAATAACGGAATATTCAGGTCGATTTGATATTCCGCCTGATAACGAGGTACGATCTCTCCCTCTGTTACCGTTTGATCCTGGGTACTATTCTGGTTATTCGCTAACTGCTTAAGATCAGTCTGATTTACATCATTAATCACCGCATCCGTGATCCAAGGATATTTTAAAATTGAACTTAAATAGTAGGCAGCATCCGTTTTTGTATCAAACTGAACCTTTTGGGTGATTTTGCTTTCCTCGTTCAATTCAAATTCAAGAATAAATCCCCGTTGTGGCAGAGCACTCGTCAGTTTCTGTAACACATAAACGATATTATTGGGCTGATCCTTTGCCCATTTAATGACAGTTTCCAACTTCACCACTGAATTGGAGGATTGGTAGCTTTTTAATTTCTGCTGCTGTATCTCGAGGATCTTTTGATTCATGGTTACTTGTTTATCCAAGGTGTTCAGTTCTTCCTTTTTTCCGTTTAGATAAAAGCTGAAGCAAACAAACAATATGATGAGCAGAAACAAAAAAATCCCTGCCATCACATAAATGGCGATATTCTTTTCATCTTTTTTTGGCAGCAGGTTAATTTCAACTAACATCATTACACCTCTTTTAAACCTAACCCCATATTTAAATGAAATTGGGAGGGTACCGGCTCAGTGCCTATATGTTTTTTTAGAAGATCGTTGATTTTTAAAACGGGAATCTCAAATCTTTCTTTCAATTGGGCGAATATTTCATTTAGCCAAGGATGGTCTCCATCAAGAATAATTTGTTGGACTCGCTGATTTCCTTGTTTCAAAGAATATTGATAAAAATTCATCACCTTTTCCATTTCACTATACATATCGATTAATCCATTTAGGACTTCCTGTTTGTCGCCGATAAAATCAAAGGTGATGAAGGAATCTTTTTTCTGGGTGTAATTCCATTTTTCTCTTTCGATATCGATATACAAATGTCTCATAATAACCGGGATATTATTTTCAAAGATACATACATTTGCCGATTGTAAATCGACTTGGACAATTAAGTATTGATGTTGTAATTTTGGGCGGTCTTGCAAATGAAACAGAAGTCTGTTGATCGCAAGGGCAGAAATATCAGCGGCAATCGGTTTCAACTTTGCTTTTTCAAATAGATCCGTATATTCTCTTACTTTATCTTCTGGCGCGGCAAATAGTAAAATTTCATTCGCCTTTTCTTCTGTTTCTTTTGTGTGGTCTAACAGGTAATAATCAAATACTGGTTCGTCAAATGGCAAGTGAATACTTGAACCGATTTCCATATATAAATATCCCCTTATTTCATCTTCTTGGATATCATGTGGAATGGGTATTTTACGGATAACGATATAAGGGTCTGGAACAATAAATCGGACTTGTCTCTTGGCCATTTTCCATTCGGCAACACATTGTTCTAGAATCGTTGCTAACGTATCAAAATCGAGTATTTTGCCCTCTTTGATCAAACCATTGGGCAAATAATACTCGCCCATCCTTTGAATGGCAAGCGGCTGAGTTTGTTTAAGCTCGACAAACCGGATGGCATGATCTTTTATGGTCAAATTGACCGTTTTATGTTTTCCGATCATCAAATTGAATGCCATGTTGAAAACTCCTTAAAAAAAATCAATATACCATTGCAGGATTCTTTCGCCGAAGAAATAGGCGGTGATGGTGCCCAAGCCGATATAGGGTCCAAAGGCCATCGGCTTGCCTGTTTTTATCTTGCCAATCGCCATGCCAGCTAGTCCAAACACAGCGCCGAAAAGGGTAGACAAAAAAAAGGCGATGAGCAAGAGCTTCGTTCCAACGGCAAGTCCGATGACGGCGAACAGTTTAATATCTCCGCCTCCCATGCCGCCTCTGCTGATGATCGCAATCACAAGCAGTAAGATAAAACCGGCTGCAGCGCCGGCAAGCGAGTCCCACCATGGAGTAAGTGGCAGGAAGAATCTCTCTGCTACCAATAGCAGCGTGAAGACGATGAGAACCTTATCAGGAATGATCATATAATGGACATCGGAAACAAAGACAATCACCATTAACGAGATCAGGGTCCAGGCGATGATCAGTTCATAGGACCAGCCGATGATCAGCGGAGCAGCTGCGAACAAAAGCCCTGTCAGCAGTTCGACAATAGGATAGAAGGGCGAAATCGGCGCCTTGCAGCGCCGGCATTTCCCCCTTAATAATACATATGATAAAACTGGAATCAGCTCAATCGCTGATAACGTATGGTTACAGTTTGGACAATGCGACCGCGGTTTGACGATGGATTGGTTAACTGGTATCCGCAGGCCGACTACGTTGTAGAAGGAACCTAAGGTAATTCCGTAGAGAAAGACTAATAATAACAACATATTACGGATTTGTTGGTTGGGTTACTTCACTCGATACTTTAACCCTTGCAGCTACTTTATTATCAATATCTGAAATAGTGGCCTTATCAAACACAATATACTTTTTACCTGCTTGCACACTACCATTAGTTGTTAGTTTATATGTTATTTTATTATCACCGCCTTCAGTAATTTCAACGGAATACTTTACACCCTTAAAATTTTCACTATCTACATATGAATCAAGATCTGAATCAGTTACATTTCCACTTGAAGGAATTCCATTTGCTGCCACATACGTTTTAGCGGAGTTTAAGATTTGAATAGCATCCGATCTTACCGCATCTTCCTTCGACTTCTGAATAATCCCACCAATGGCTGGAATTGCAATTGCCGCAATAATCCCCAAAATGACAATAACCGCTAGAAGTTCGATCAACGTTAACCCTTTTTGATTTTTTAACCTTTTTCCTACTTTTTGTAACATACCCATTCTCCTTTAATAGTCAATTTGGATTATGACCTTTGTCATACAACTATATTATACTAGATTAGCAAAATAATAGAAATTGAATTTTTTTGAAAAATTTTGATTAACCAACATGTTGGAAAATATCAAACATCGGTACCAAAATCGAGGTAACAATCGTCCCGACTAAACCAGCCAAAACGACAATCATCAGCGGTTCCATCAATGATTTTAGCCGATCGGTGGCACTTTCAACTTCTTTTTCATAAAAATCAGCCACTTTTGCCAGCATTAAATCAAGTGTACCTGACTGTTCCCCGATAATAATCATTTGTGTTACCAGAGGTGGAAATGCCCAGTGCTGCTTCATCGGGTCTGTTAGTGAATGTCCATGTTCCAACGAATTCCGTGACTTTTCGATCACCCTTGCGATTACTTCATTTTCCACAATCGTCTCGACAATGGACATCGCTTGTAAAATCGGCACGGAGCTTGAAAATAACGAACTTAATGTCCTTGTCATCCGGGCGATTGCCGCCTTCTGCAGCATTTTTCCGAAAATCGGCATTCGCAATAAGAAATAATCCAGATAATATTTTGTTTTTTTATTTTTCTTGATCGCCATAATCGCTGTGGCAAACGCTAAGAAGATGAAAATGACCAGCCACCAAAACTTTTGCATGAAATCGCTGGCACTCAGCACAAACCGGGTAATCGCCGGCAGTTCCCCGCCAAAATCTTTGAACATATCAACAAACGTCGGCACTACATTGACCAAAAGAAAAATGACTACACCGACAGCAATAATCGCAACAGTGAGGGGATAAGCAAGTGCCGAGACAATCTTTTGCTTTGTAAAGTGTTGCTTTTCAAAGTGCACTGCCAACTTTTCCAGCGTCTCATCCATATTTCCCCCGGCTTCCCCAGCCCTAATCATATTGACAAACATATTGGAAAATATTCTTTTATGTTTTTCGGCTGCAGCCGATAATGGATGACCCTCACGTAAATCTTGTTCTACTTCGAGTAACACCTTTTTAAGCGATTTACTTTCTGTTTGTTCTGCCAAAATAGCGGTCGCCTCGACGATTGGAACTCCTGCCCTGATCAAGGTGGCGAATTGCCTTAGATAAATGACAAAATCTTGCAGTTTAACAGGGTTGCCCAATGTTAACTCTTTGGTGAAGAAAGTTTCCGGCACTTCATTTATTTCCAACACTCTGATTCCCTTGTCTTTCAGCTCAAGCAATGCTTCTCTTCTGGAAGACGCGGTTATCACACCTGACTTTTTCCCTTTTTTATCACGTCCGCTGTATTTAAATCGCGCCATCTTATTCCACCTTTTCCTGTAAGAACGGAACAACTGCTTCTTTTGCGATTGCACCTGACTGCAGTAAGTCTTTAATATTCATTTCCAGCGTTTGCATTCCTGAAGCTCTTGAAGTCTGCATGACATTGGCAATTTGATGAATTTTATCATTTCTGATCAGATTGGCAACAGCAGAATTATTGACTAAAATTTCGGTAGCTGCTCTTCTTCCTTTTCTGTCGGCAGTTGGAAACAGCCGTTGTGAAACAATCGCTACGAGAACAGAGGCAAGTTGAATTTTGATTTGTGGCTGCTGTGAAGGCGGGAATACGTCGATAATGCGGTTAATCGTTGCTGGTGCACTGGATGTATGTAATGTTCCCAAAACCAAATGCCCCGTTTCAGCTGCCGTAATGGCCGTTTGGATCGTTTCCAAATCCCGCATCTCACCAACCAGAATAACATCGGGATCCTGCCTTAACGCTGCCCTTAATCCATTCGCAAAGGTTTCCGTATCAAACCCTACCTCCCGCTGGTCAATAATACAGTTTCCATGCTTATGTAAATATTCAATCGGATCCTCCAGCGTGACGATATGTTTTCTCTGTGTTTGATTCATAAAATTTAGCAATGCCGCCAATGTCGTCGATTTTCCACTGCCCGTAGGACCGGTTACCAGCACGAGTCCATGTGGGCGATCAGCAATTTTTTTGATGATAGCTGGCAAGTCCAGTTCGTCAAGTGTGGGAATCCGTGTTGGAATCACGCGAATCGCCATCGCGATACAGGTACGTTGAAAGTAGGCATTGACCCTGAACCTTGAGACCCCTGGCAGTCCATAAGAAAAATCAAGCTCTCCTTTTTCCTTAAATCTTTCCCACATCCCGCTGGGGACAATTGCCTTTGCCATTTCTTCGGTATCAACAGGAGTTAGCGGCTCTTTGCCAAGTCTTTTTAATTCACCATTGATTCTTACAATCGGCGGAACCCCAACTGTCAAATGAATATCCGATGCCTTTACATCAAACCCGGCTTTAAGCAGAAGGTCAATTTTACTCTTCATTTTGAAAACTCCTAATCAGGGATGGCCACTCTTAAAACTTCTTCAGTGGTGGTAATTCCTTGTTTTACTTTTAATAGACCATCATCAATTAAAAAAATTGTTTTATTTTCCAAGGCTAATTCGCGAAGTCTCGAAAACGGCTCGCCATTCATAATGACCCGCCGCATCCGATCATCCATCACTAACACTTCATGAATCCCAATCCTGCCCTTATACCCCGTCATATTACAGGAAGCACAACCTTTCCCGCGGGTAACTTGGTCAATTTTCAACCCTCTTCTGGCAAAAATCTCAATTTCCCGCTTTGTCGGTTGCTGTACTTCGGCACAATCGCGGCACACTCTTCTCACCAGCCGCTGCGCCACGATTCCGCTAATAGAAGAGGCCACCATAAATGGTTCTACCCCCATGTCGATTAAACGGGTAATCGAGCCAAGAGAATCATTCGTATGAAGTGTGCTTAGAACAAGGTGACCAGTTAACGAGGCACGAATGGCAACTTCTGCTGTTTCTGTATCCCTAATTTCCCCAACCATAATAATGTTGGGATCCTGACGCAAAATAGAGCGCAGACCGGCCGCAAATGTCAAGCCAACATTCGAATTCACTTGAATTTGATTAATTCCTTCAAGCTGGTATTCAACAGGATCTTCAACCGTAATAATATTGACCTCTTCACTATTTAATCGATTCAAGGCAGCATAAAGGGTTGATGATTTTCCTGATCCGGTTGGTCCAGTTATGAGAATAATACCAGTCGGTTTTTCAATTAATCGGATAAATCTATTTAAATTTACTTTATTAAATCCCAAACTATTAAGATCGTTTAAGGCCGATCCTAAATCCAATAATCGTAAAACAATTTTTTCACCATAAATAGTAGGCAAAGTGGAGACACGAATATCAATTGGATGAAAATCGAGATTCATCTTGATCCGCCCATCTTGAGGAATCCGATGTTCGGTTATATCCATGTTCGCCATAATCTTAATTCTTGCTGTCAAAACACTTTGCATATGTTTTGGCAGACTTCTTTCTGTTCTTAAAACACCGTCAATCCGATTTCGAATAACAACTTTCGTATCATGTGGATCAATATGAATATCGCTGGCCTTTGCCGTTGCAGCATTGGAAATGATTTGATTCACCAGTTTAACAATGGGTGAATCCTTATCAACAATTTTTTCTTCCTCTGATTGGACAGACGGCTCACGGTCAAGTAATAAATCTTCAAACCCCTCATCCATGTCATAATACTTGTTTATTGCCCGAAGAATATCGTCTTTAGTGGCAATGGCCGTCTCAATATGAAATCCCGTCGATAGCCTTAAGTCATCGATCGTAATAAAATCCATTGGATCCGCCATGGCAACTAAGAGCTTTTCCCCTTCTTTTTTCAACGGAATAATTAGCCGCCTTTTGGCTATTTCTTTTGGAACAAGGGAAAAAAGGCTTGGGTCAAAAGGATAGCGGTATAAGGTAATATGAGGAATTCCCAGTTGGAACTCCAAAACCTCAATCAACTGCTGTTCCGTTATAAACCCTTTTTGGATCAAGACGTCTCCAATTTTTTGTTTTGGATTTTTATCTTTTAAGGCCATTTGTAATTGTTCTTCGGTAATTAATCCTGCTTCAATCAGTAAATCTCCAAGCCTCTTTCGCGTTTGAATCATCATAACCCCTGCTTTTTTTCTTATTTTGCAGCTTCATTCGGTTTTCCCCATAAATCACCAGAGTTTCTAGCTTCATTTGTGGTTTGATCAGAATTTTTTGTCCCCTGATTACTCTGACCCTTCCCGGTCTTTTGATCCGTTTCGTTAGAAGAATCCGCTGAATTTCCATTTTCTTTATTGCCGTTTTTCGTTCCGTTATTTCCTGTATCAGCGTTCTCTGTTCCGGTAACTGTTCCGTCCGCGTTCGTTTCTGAAGTTTGCTGCTCGTTTACTAATAAACTATGAAACACAAGCCGATTTATCGGGAGATAGAAATCTTCCGCAAGCAGCGTTTTTTCGAGGGTATTTCCATCCTCATCAACCTTGTACCGGTATACTTTAACAAGAATACCCTTCTTTCCCTGTGTTTTCACTATTTCACGATTAACCGGAAGTTTAGCATCATATTGAACTACCGTCTATCGACTACAATGTAACGATTACTTCTACAGATGAGGATAATCAATCCTTTATGATTCCATTAGCAGTAAAAGTTGGGTGGGAAGTTAATAAAAAACCAGATTCGACCGAACTCAAAGGGGCTTTAAAAAGTGAAGATATTCGATGAAAAGGGAATTACGCTAATTGAATTATTGGCCGTTTTCACACTTTTAATGATCGTTTTGCCGGTTATTTATGGTGTGCTCACATCAGGATTAAAGCTTTACAATAAAATTCAAATTGAAGGACAACTCCGGGATGATGCTGATTATGCTGTCACCATGATCATGAACACCTTCTATTCCTATCCCTTTGATGAGGTAAAGAAGTGTGGGAACAACTGCATTGAACTGGTTGATAATCAATACACCAAAATCCAACAAGTAGATAAGAGAAGCTTTTATGAAGTCAAACAGCATGAAGATCGAGATACTGATACGACTACGAGTAAAATCATTACGTTTCTGAAAGATGCGGATGGAAATCAAATACTTGAGATCGACGGAAAAAGATTTGATGATATTTCGCACTTTAGCAATGTCAACATGACCTATACATGTAATGACAATCAGGACCATTCGCAACCAGCTGATGGAGGCTGTAAGGCGGGGATGGTCAAGATTGAATTAGAATTAAATCATAGTCGATTGGAAAAACCTTTCAAATTAACAAGTCAATTTGGCTTTTAAGGGGGGAAGTTTCATTGATTCATAACCAAAAGGGGAACGCACTGATAACCGTACTTCTCATATCATTAGTATTTACCATCATCGGTTTGGCGATCATTTCCTCCTCAATCAGTGGTACAAAACGGACAGAAAACCGAAAAACGGATATTGATGTATCTTATAACGCCATAAAAGTGGTTGGTGACATTACAACCAATATTACGAATAAACTAAATACCCTATCGCTAAAATCGTATATGACGCGATCAGGCGGGCAAACAACGATTGATCCTACATTCGATCCAAAGCTTCAAGAGCTCTTAAAAGATTCATTAACTAAAATAACAGACAACGAAAAAGCAAAAATAGAATGCCTTAGTCTCGTGGATGAAAGCGGCGCGAGCGCTTCTGAAATTATTGGATCGTCTGGCTCCTGTGTTAACGATTTAAGCAAGTTTTCTAGTTATCAGATTAACAAGGACAATGATTTTACGAGAGTGTTTGAGATTGTGCTTGTCACGAAAAATCCAAACAAGAATGAGGGTAAAATTCAGCGAACAATTCGCAAATGCTTTATTCTCTCCCCGCTGCCGAGCTTTTTAAAATATGCCGTTGGCTCTTACGGTGAAGGGAATGATTTCGGTCTGGTGTTAAACGGTTCACCGAATATTTACGGGAATGTTTATGCTAATCAATTAACGATCAGTGAAAATGCGAATTATCAGCTTAGAGATGGATCTGATAAAACATCCGCTACACCGATGCCTTCCATTAATGGGGATCTCTATAGTTCGACGGCAAATTTACTGCCAATTGTAAAGGAAAAGGAGCATTTTTATAAAGGAGAAATTCCTGAACTTAAGAATGACAGTCAATTTATTAATATTAATTTTCGGGAATCATTCGATAATCAAATGAATGATATACTTGTGGAAGGTGGTTTAGGATTGTCCTGGGACGGGGATCGGGGTGCTTTTCAAACAGATTTGCTGGATCGGATTAATGCTCAATACACGGAAAATAATCGGCCGCTATCTGATTTCGGAATTGATAGGAAAGATGCCCCGGTTAATCTGCCAAATGGAGGTACTACAGCGAAGGGAAGCTATATTATGGGAAGCACACCGCCTATAGATGATCCGATCAGCGTCAATGGTGACTTGGTTATTATGAGCAGTGGTAATGATATTACATTAAAACAACAGCTCGTTGTAAAAGGAGATCTTTATATTGTAAGCTATCAAAATATTAACTTAAGCAATATTTATGTGACTGGTGATATTCATATTGTTAACTTTGGCGGTACGATTCTGCTAAATGGAAATATCGCTGGTGCAAACAATATAGATATTGAATCCAGTGGAAATAGCGGACAAGTGGAAGTAAATGGTGTAGTCATTTGTGGAAATAAATTAAATATGGGAGCCAGCGCAAATAATGACATTATCGTAAATGCCGATATTCTAGCTGGTAACAATATTATGATTAAGCCAGTTGATACTTCTATAAAAATCAACAAGAACATTGTGACAGCCGGCTCGCTGACTATTAATGGCGATGATGAATTAGCTGCCAGTACCGTAACCAGTGAAAATGATGCGGTCATTTTTAACTCGGTTGTCTATGTCGATCATACAGCCAACATTTCAAATGTAAATATCCTAGGTGCCAATGATAATGAGAAACAATTAATCTTATTAGCCAATGGTAAGTTAACGATTACAAGGATCAATGAATTTAAAAATTTCCAACCTTCTAAAGAAAGTGCAAAACCTTATTTACCTGAGAAAGAAAATACGATTAAACCTTTAAAAGCCTTTTTCTATACGGAATCGAATGCCATCCTCTATGGTGTTGGTTCGCTCTTTTATATTGATGGCGGCCTGTTTGCCAAGGACAGGCTAGAGATCAATGCAATTCGAGGCGAAGTCACAAAAATAGATGATTTACCACCAAGTCTGACTCAAACAGATATGTATTCTCGTTTTATTGTCAATTATAATAGCGACATCCTCCTGCAAAGAATTGATGCATTGCCGATTATTGATCAACTGCAAATCTATTCAGATGAATTAATTGTAGAGTAAAAAACTCGTTCCCGAACATAGGGAACGAGTTTTTTATTACCAGCGGCCTGCGCCGTCTACTCCATTATCATCGGACGACTGATCGTCGTTTACTACTTCGAATAATGCGGAATCACTTGGCTCGCTGCCGTCTTTTTGTTTCACTGCCGTTGCCTTTACCGTTGAATAACCGATGTCTTTAGCGATAATATACCAAGTTCCATTTTCTTTTGTAACCGCCACTTTGTCTTTCATTGTGGTTGTTACATCAGCTATCGCCTTATTGGTGGCATTGGCTGGATTGAAAATCAGTAAATCTTCGACTGGGATCTTATCATTCTTACGAATTTTAAATACAGCCTTTTTAAATTTAATTTCCTTTAAGGCGATATATGGATCTTTTACATGGATCGGAACCGTAACGGTAATATCGGAACCATCTGTTGTTTTAATTATTAATTCAGTATTTCCTTCCTTTACACCGATTATTCGATTTGCTTCCAATAAGTCTGCGATTTCCTTATTATCTATCGAAATCGTTACGTCTTTATTGGTTGCATCATTTGGAAGAATCGTCACAGCGAATTCAACCGATGTACCTACTTCAACCTCAATTGGATTCGGGGCAACTGAGACAGATTCAATTTTCTTTATAATCTTAATGGTTTTTGTAATCGGCTGATTATCTAAAGCAAACCCGCCTTCAGCTTTAATCGTGATAGTATTATCTCCTGATTTTGTTATAGGAATAACCTCATTCGGATTAAATTCTACCCATGGCTGTTGATTAATCGAGTAGTAATACTTCACTTCTTTACCCGGAATCAGTTTTGATAATTTCACATCGACAAACTCATTGGCTGTATCCCCGGAATTATATTGCTTACCGGTGTCTTTTCCTTTGAGCTCAAAATCAGGTTTTAAATAGATGGTTGCTGTTTCGTCATCAAAATAGGTAATGATGATCGATGTACCATCTTGACCGAAAACCATTTCCTTAACAGGTTTATTTTTCAAACCATAATTATTTGGAAAATCTGTTTGGGAAATTGTGTTCTTTAATGTATCATTTATTTTTGTAATGATTCCAAACGAATCTCCCTCATATATGATATCAGGAAACTGATTCAATCTAACCTTCATATTAATAACCTGATTGGAGGCAGGAATAGAGGTCTCTTGTGTTTGCGTAAACCGGCTATCTTTAAATTGCAAAATGGCTTTTGGCATCACGGTATTACTCAGTGCCCAATCAGCTTGTAATTTAAGAACCGCAGGAACTTGGGTTGGACTAAAAGCCCCATTTTCATAATTGATAGTCTGAGATAGATCAATCTGCGCTGCTGGTTTGCCATTATAAGTAATAAGTTTAATACCTGTTGACGGGATTAAAGAAATACCTTCAGGCAATGGTTGTATAATTCTCAAATTGCTTAATGTTCCCTTAACGGTATTATTTATAAGCCCATATGGAGACAAACTATAGGTCACATTAAATTGGTTCGTTGTTTGTTTAACGTTTGAAATTTTGATTAAATTATCAACGGTATTCGTAACTCCATTTAATGTCATTGAGCCTTTAAAGCCTGGTGGTGCATCTGGTTTAACCTCGATTGTAACTGGGTCATGTTTGAGTGTGACAATAGAACCATCAAGGTTTCGGTAAGTCATATAAATATTATCGAACGTATACGTACCTGTTTCCGAAAAACTAAATGGGAAGCTGATATCTTTTGATTGATTAACCTCTTGATTGAATGGAAAATTAAAGTTGAATTTATAAATAGCCGTATTTCCTTCAAGTCTTGCGTCTGTTCCGTCTACTAAACTTACTTTTCCGTTAAACTTACTTAGATCGACTGATACTTCCCCATCAATCGCAGGAGTGGCAACATCTTTTGAAATATCTTGGAAAATACCAGAAATATTATCTGTATTAGCTTGTCGTGCGGTAACCCCAGTTTTCGATGAAAGCTCACGCAAATAGGCCATATCCACTTCAGAATCACTGCCGAAACCAATGGAAAATAGCTTAATATTTTTCTCCGCTAGTTTATTGGCCATTGAGACTCCATGACTTCTGATATTGTTTACAGTTGCTGCAACCGACATGCTCTTATTATATCTGGTTCCATTTAATTCATAATACACTTTGTTTGTCATGCTTTTACCGGAACCATATAATTCATAGTGCACAGGAACATCCTCAGTAACTTGTTTTGTTTCATAAACAGGTTTTTCACTACAAAATAAGATACCTAGGACACATTCAGTTTTCGTACCTACCTGTACTTGTTTATTATAGGTCATTTTTTCATTAAAGATGGAAAAAGTAGGTTCACCATCCGTCAAAAAGATAATGTATTTATTGTTTTGCGATCCATCCAGTAGCTCAATTGCTTTTTCAAATGACTGCGTATAGTTCGTTCCGCCTTTTGCTGTAAGTGATTGGGCCGTCTGATTAATTTTATCCAATCCTTCATTTATCGTTGTCGGAGAAAAATTTACTACCTGTTCTACATCCGAACTAAAAGAAATAAAAGCAAACCGATCATTTGGACCTGCATTTTTTTTGAAATAACTGACAGCCTCAGCCATGGCATTTTTGGCGCTTTTAAATTTTTGCGGATTCTTCCCTGATTCATCCATAGACCCCGATTTATCAAAAATAAATATAACATCTATCGGGTCACGATTTACATTCGTTGACTTTCCGGACGGTGTTAAGTGAACATCGAGATTGCCCAATGCATTTTGATCTTGTGGTTTAACAATTACATTTTGTGATGGATTTACACTAAAATCTACCTTTGGCGGATTGTTTGATTGGGCAAAGGACTTATTCGGTATGCTGAATATTACCATTAGTAGAAGTAATCCAAATAATGCATAGATTCTTTTCATAAATGATTCCTCCTTCCTATAAATAGATTTTTTTCTTTATATAAATGATGCTATTTTCCTATTTTCCTTCTACTAGTAGTATATCAAATTAATAATCATTATAAAATGAATTTTTTTATTGAAGAATGAGACTTTTTTATAAAATACCCAATATTTCGAAATCAAACATAATCAAAAGAAAAAGTCAAAAAGATCGATTCAGTGAATCGACCTTTTTGAAAAACTATATATATAATAGAAGCCGGTTAACAAGTCGAATACTCCGCGACCCGGTTCCGTCCGGCCCGTTTTGCGCCGACATAAAGCGCTCTGTCGGCATGGCGAATTAATGCAAGGGCATCTTCGGCATCCTCAGGTGCCACAGCAACGCCAATGGAAACGGTAATCGGCACCTGATGTTCTCTTTGATCCAAGGACTGGCGTAAAACGAAAGGCCAATTTCCGATCGACTGCCTCATCAGTTCGGCCAACTGAAAAGCTTCTTGTTTCGACAGGTCTGGCAAAAGGACAACAAATTCCTCGCCCCCATAACGGGCCACTGTCCCCCGGTCACCTACTAGTTTACAAATTCTAGTTGCCAATTCGATGAGGATTTCATTTCCACTTTGGTGGCCATAGGTATCGTTAATCGTTTTAAAATGGTCAATATCCAGGATAATTAAGCCAAGCTGCTGCCGTTTAAAATGGAGCAATTTATCGAATTCATCCATCAACACATTTTCGAAATAACGGTAATTATATAATTTCGTTAGCGGGCAACGTTCACTCTGCCGCTTTGTTTGCTCATAGTGCTTGGCATTTTCCATCGCAACCGCGAAGGATGAGCAAAGAATTTCGAGAATCATCAGTTGATATTTTTCATAGGCACGTTTTTGATTGGATGCGAGAATTAGGACGCCAATTATTTTGTTACTTCTTTCGATGGGAACAGCTAAAATACTCTCAGCATTTGAAGGAATATTACCGGTTTCATACTGCTTCCATTCCTGCTTTTTATTGAAAAGATGGGCTTTTCCGCTCTGCCATACTAAGCCGCTGATGCCTTCCGTTTTTTTCATTGATTTCATTTCATTCGGCAGAACCGTTCCATTTTCCATGCGGCGGAGCAATCTAGGCTCTTCCCCCTCTGATTCTAAAATATAAGCATAATCGACTGGCAGCATTTCACTAAGCTTTTGGATAAATAAATGAATCACATCGTTTTCATTCAGACGCTCGGCCATCTGATGGCCGATTTCAGCTGCTTTTTGCAAGTATTCATTGATCTTTTGACTGGAATAATAGAGATTGAAAATAATTGACACGCTAATAAACGGAACTCCAACAAATAAGAGTGCTAGTATGCCAACCTGGTTGTATAAAATATATAATACAATCCCAATCGGGAAGGTGATGATCGTTGAAATCGTTTCGACAAAGAAGTCCTTCCCCCAAAATGATGTTTTATAAATAAAATGAAGATGAAGTGAAATGATAATTTGATTGATTCCATAGTTAGCAAATGAATAAACAACAGCGAGCCAAATGGCGCTTAGGTTACCGCTCAATGTTGGCGCCACTTCACCACCAAGAGTATAATAAATAATCCCGCTGAAGAATGAGACCGCAAAAAACATATTTAAATTTAGCGGATATCGGAAAAACTCTTCCCGGCGATAAACATGTGACCTTAACAGGACCACGACAACCGCAAACTGGGCAAAAATAATCTCAAAAAACAAGCCAAATTTTAAAAAGGTAGCTAAAGCCACCCACTGAATTAAAAAAATAAACATATTATTGATGACGATCGGCATCGCCGCAACCACCAATGTTAGCAAGAAAAATGCCAATAAATCAGGCCAATTACCGGAAAAATGAGGGGGGTAAGTTTTATAGGTAAACCATAAACCGGCTGGAACCACAATGATCCACGATAGATAAATAATTCTTTTCAAAAGTGGATTAATTTTCATCTAAAGCCCCCCTTTTCAAAATGTTATTAATTCAAGATAAATTAATTTTAACAAATATTAAGAAGCTTGTCACAGTGAAATTGTCTTATTTTTCAAATAACAACATAAAAATGGTTTAACTTCTGAAATAAAATAGAGTGAGCCTGTAATAACCAGCATGTCGCTGCCCTTAAGGTCTTGTATCTCTTCAGAAAGGTACGTTTTCCAATCATCTACCGCTGTTTTATTGGCTGATTGACTGATTTTCAAAAAGTCTTCGGCTTTTGCCGCCCGTGGATAATCGAAATTGACAAATGTAATCTGGCTGGCCACTTTATCCAGCTGGGCGATCATTTTGTCGTATTTTTTATCCTTTAACGCTGCAAACACTACGTGGATCGTACGGTCAGAAAAACGCGATGATAATTCATGTACTAACGTGGTAATGCCTTCATCATTATGCGCCCCATCAATGATTACCAACGGAAGCTCCGAGAGAATTTCAAATCTTCCCGGCCAATAAGTATGCGTTAATCCTTTTCGTATATCCCGCTCCGTGATTTTATACAAGCCGGCCTGATTTAAATATTGGGCCGTGCAAATGGCTAACGCCGCATTTTCCGTTTGATGCTGACCAATCATGCTGATTTCCAGCTGTTTCAAAGTTTCTGTTGCAGTTTGAAGCGTAAAGACTTCCCCTTTTATCATCGAGTGGTGATCGCTAATGATAAAATCTTCACCTAAGTGATAAAGCGGCGCTTCCATTATATTCGCCTGGTCTTTCATCACCTTTAATGCCCCCGGATGTTTAACTGCTGTAAAAACCGGGGTAGCTTTTTTAATAATACCTGCTTTTTCAAACGCGATTTCTTCATATGTGTCGCCAAGGATATTGGTATGGTCAAGGCCGATATTCGTAATGATCGAGACCAGCGGTTGAATAATATTGGTCGAATCAAAGCGGCCGCCCAAGCCTACCTCATAAAGAACGACATCTACTTTTGGATGATGGGCAAAATAATAAAACGACATTGCCGTGATCACTTCGAACTCTGTTGGACCACCAAGCTCTGTTTCCTCCAATTGCTCTGCTAACGGTAGAATGATATTTGTTAAATTTAGGATTTCTTCGTCGCTGATGGGTTTCCCATTGATACTGATCCGTTCATTAAAATGTTCAATATAGGGAGAAGTAAACGTCCCGACAGTATAGCCAGCCTCCTGGAGTATTGAGCGTAAAAAGGCTACCGTTGATCCTTTCCCGTTTGTCCCGCCGATATGCACCATTTTCAGATTTTCTTCCGGAAACCCGAGCCTTGCCATCATCCATTCCATCCGTTTTAATCCAGGCTTAATGCCAAGTCTTAGCCGCCCATGAATCCACTCCAGGGCTTCTTCATAGGTTGTAAACATTCCGGCCACCCCCAATATTCTTTTTAAAATAAAGGTGAGACGAATCCTTCAGATGGATCCGCCTCAATTATTTTTAGCCGCGTAGTTCTTGAATACGAGCCATCACGATATCTCTCTTTTCCAGATAGTCTTTCTCCTTGGCTCGTTCTTCAGCGATCACCTTTTCAGGTGCCTTTTTGATAAAGCCTTCATTGCTTAGTTTCTTTTGTACTCTGTCGACTTCTTTATTCAGTTTATCTAATTCTTTTTCAAGCCGGGCCATTTCCTCGTCAATATTGATTAATCCCTCAAGCGGAAGAATGATTTCAACGCCGGTAATAACTGAGGTCATGGCCTTTTCCGGGATGTCAATATCTGTGCCCATTTGTAATGTTTCCGGATTACAGAACCGCTCGATGTAGGCCCGATTTTTCTCAATAGCATTGAGAATCACTTCGTCCTTTGCTTTTACAAGCATTTTGATTTTTTTGCTTAACGGTGTATTTACCTCCGCCCGGATATTTCGGACAGATCGAATCATTTCCATTAACAGCTTCATTTCCTTGGCAGCGTCGTCATCTGACAGTTCCGGTCTTACTTCCGGCCATTTTGCTACTGTAATCGACTCACCTGAATGCGGCAGATTCTGCCAAATTTCTTCCGTAATAAACGGCATGAATGGATGCAACAGGCGCATTGTTTGATCCAATACGTAGGCCAGGACTGAACGTGTTGTTTTCTTGGCCGTTTCATCTTCGCCATACAACGGCAGCTTTGCCATCTCAATATACCAGTCGCAGAGGTCATCCCAAATGAAGTTATAAAGAGCACGGCCGACTTCCCCAAACTCATAGCGGTCAGAAAGCTTTGTGACATGGTCAATTGTTTCATTCAAGCGCGTTAAGATCCACTTGTCGGCGACCGACTTTTCGCCGCTGAAATCAATCTCATCATACGTTAAGCCATTCATATTCATCAAAGCGAAGCGGGAGGCATTCCATATTTTATTAGCAAAATTCCAGACTGCTTCAACCTTTTCCGTACTATAACGCAAGTCCTGCCCCGGCGATGTTCCGGTCGATAAGAAATAACGCAAGGCATCGGCGCCATATTGGTCAATGACCTCCATCGGATCGACCCCATTACCAAGCGATTTACTCATTTTCCTTCCTTGTTCATCCCGGACTAGGCCATGAATGAGAACGTCCTTAAATGGCCGTTCACTTGTGAATTCGATCGATTGGAAAATCATCCGCGAAACCCAGAAGAAAATGATATCATAACCGGTTACGAGTACATCTGTCGGGAAATAGCGCTTAAAATCTGCCGTTTCCGTGTCAGGCCAGCCCATTGTCGAGAATGGCCATAAAGCGGAACTAAACCATGTATCTAAAACATCCTTGTCCTGTTCCCAATTTTCGCTATCGGCAGGTGCTTCATGTCCAACATACACTTCACCCGTTTTCTTGTGATACCATGCCGGAATCCGGTGCCCCCACCATAATTGTCTCGAAATGCACCAATCACGGATATTTTCCATCCAGTGCAGATAGGTCTTTTCAAAGCGGTCCGGGACAAAGTGAACCTTGTTTTCTTTCTTTTGCCATTCAATCGCAGCTTCTGCGAGCGGCTTCATTTTGACAAACCATTGCGTCGACAAATACGGTTCGACAACAGCACCGCTGCGCTCCGAGTGGCCAACAGAATGAAGATGGTCTTCTATTTTAAATAACACGCCAAGCTCTTGCAGGTCCTTTACAATTTGCTTGCGGCATTCAAAGCGGTCTAACCCTTGATATTTGCCGGCCTTTTCATTCATCGTTCCGTCTTCATTCATTACCAGAATGCGCTCCAGATTGTGGCGGTTACCGACTTCAAAGTCGTTCGGGTCATGTGCCGGAGTAATTTTTACCGCCCCAGAACCAAAGTCCATATCGACATAATCGTCGGCCACAATTGGAATTTCCCGGCCAACGATCGGCAGGATCACCGTTTTCCCAATTAAATGCTGATAACGTTCATCGTCGGGATGAACGGCAACGGCTGTATCCCCAAGCATTGTTTCCGGTCGTGTTGTCGCAATTTCAATCGTACCTGATCCATCTGCTAACGGATATCTCATATGATAAAAGGCACCTTGAACGTCCTTGTAAATAACCTCAATGTCAGAAAGTGCCGTTTTCGTTGAGGGGTCCCAGTTAATGATATATTCGCCGCGGTAAATCAACCCTTTCTTATAAAGGGTAACAAATACCTCACGAACCGCCTTTGACAGTCCTTCATCAAGCGTAAACCGTTCGCGCGAATAATCGAGCCCTAAGCCTAATTTTGCCCACTGTTGGCGGATGTGGGAAGCATACTCTTCCTTCCACTTCCACGTTTCTTCGACAAACTTTTCCCGGCCGAGGTCATAACGGCTTTTACCTTCGCTGCGGAGCTTAGCCTCAACCTTCGCCTGTGTTGCAATTCCGGCATGGTCCATACCGGGCAGCCAGAGAACATCGTAGCCCTGCATTCGCTTCATCCGGGTGATGATATCCTGCAGGGTTGTATCCCAGGCATGACCTAAATGCAGTTTCCCGGTAACATTCGGCGGCGGGATCACAATGGTATAGGGCTGTTTTGATTCATCATCCTTGGCTTCAAAAAATTTCCCTTCAAGCCACCACTGATAACGACCTTTTTCAATCGTTTGCGGATCGTATTTGGTGGACATCTTCACTTCTTGTGTTTCCATCTAACATTTACCTCCTTTAATGATTGCCATCAACGTAAAAAAACCCCAATCGTCATAAAAGGACGAATGGAGTTTGCTTCGCGGTACCACCTTTTTTCCAATCAAGTACTTGATTGGCACTTCAACAGATAACGGATTTCATCCGTCTTCCATTACTCAGTCCAGTATGGATCCTTTTCACAGAAGAAGCTCTTGGGCGACCTTCCGATGTTCTGCTTAGGAAATCTTCCAGCAATTGATTTCCCTCTCTTGAAGCAGGGTGGCATCGTACTCTTCCCTGTCACTGCTTTAGTTTTCAGTTATATTGTTTATACTATCCAAAAGAGCTGGTTACGTCAATCATGTTGGCCAAATTTATTGTTTTTTATACGATATGCTGTTTTCGGAAATGTGCACACAACTTGGGAATATACATAAACTATAATAACTTGGGAAAGGGGAGGTTATCGGTTGAGGAATTTACAGAAATATAAATACCGTCCCTGGTTTCGAACGTTTCGTAAATGGAGCGGACAATTAATCATTCCCTTTATTATTTTCCAGTTCATCCGCACGATTTTTCTGCCGACCATTTTTGATGTCTTATTGTTGTCCTTTTTTATCGTGATTGCTATTTCCATCTATTTTGAAATCATATAAGGAGCCTAACCTGCAGACTTACTGCTGCTGTTGGGCTCCTTCTTTCGCTTCTTGGGCAAGTGCCTCGTTTGCCTGCTGCTGCTGTGTTTCAATTTCTGTCATCCGCATGACGACATACTCAGTATTTTTCAAATGCCAGTAGCGCTGCTGCAGCTGGCGGACATATTTTAATTCATTTTTCCGACGCTGTTTGCGGTAATATTTTTCCACCGTTTGTATCAACGGAATCGGATAGGCTAAATAACTGTAAAATAATTGTTTTTCTTCTTCTTTGAAGGGAAAATATTTAAAATAATGATAAAGCAAATCAATGGTGTCATCGCTCCGCCTTGGACTCGTATTTAACGTCCGGGATATATATGGCAAAAGGTCATGGATCGGCGAGCCATAGGCCGCATTTTCGAAGTTGATAAAATAGCCGTACCCCCGCTCATCAAACAAAAAATGGTCGGTTGATAACTTCCCATGGGTAACGACCATACGAGCTTTATCATGTTCCTTTGTAGTTTCATACCACTCTTCAAACTTCGCTTTAGAAAAGCGAAGCGCTTGGCTGATTTCATTGTAATATAAGCAAAATAACAACTCAAAAGGCGACATATATGTCTTTCTTTCACAAACATCGATAAAGCCGTTCAAGAATTCTTGATGTTTTTCCAGCTGCTGAATTGTTTTTTCGTAATGTTCGAGCCTTTCTTCTTTGTTGATCATGATTTCCTTTGCGGAAAGAGAATGGAGCCGTGCCAACTCTCTGAACAACTGACGGCTTTTGGGATCGCGGTTTTCGTTTGCCAGCCATGGCATCAGATAGTAAAGATAATGGTCGTGCAGCACCGCATATCTGCCATCCATTGTCGGGTAAATGGGCACAATCCGATTAAACCCTTTTTGATATAAAAAGTGAACATGACGGATAAAATCAGTTCCGCATGCAGGGGAGATCTTTTTTAAAGCAAATATGCCCTTGTTTGAATATATCTTTTGAATGGTGCCAAAATCTTCAATAAAATACGGCTCAACTTGATATTGTTGAAGAATAGGTGCTACTGCTTCCAGACGATTCGAGTCATCCATGCGAACTCAACTCTTTCTTTCAAAATAGCAAAGTAAATAATCCGTAAAAGAAGGAGCAGGTCCTTTGAAACCCGCTCACTTATATTCCTCTAACGCATTATTTTTTTGCCAGTGTTGCGGGAACATATAAAACTTGCCCTTCAAATACATCCTGATTCAATTCTAAATTGTTTACCCGAAGCAGGTTTTGCACGGAAACGTCATAACGTTTAGCAAGACTTTCGACCGTATCGCCTTTTTGAACAATGCAAACCTTTAATTTGACCTGTGCAGTTCCTTCATCCTTACGGGCAAAAAACTCCGTCAATGTCATCGTTTTAGTTTTAGAGAATAGTTTTTTCTTTTTATCTTTCGGCGTATCCTCAGGGGAAGAAGATGAGCTTTCATCCTCGTGAACATAGTCAACCTCTTCATTTTCAGCGACGATTTCTTGCTCGATTTCAACCTCCACTTCGATCGGCTGTTTCTCTTCGCTTCTAGCTTCCTGTAAAGGCCAGACAGGCTCGCTAACAGAAGGATTATATTCTTGGAAATGCCATGAAGGCTCTGTCGCTTCATGATCAGCCTGTTCCTCTTCCTGGTAATGAAAGGTTGGAAACCTTGGAATAGTCGTTTCCGGTTCTCCCTCCTGTTCTTTTCGTGCTTCTGTTTCAAATAATAAATCATTGGCAGGATTCTCGGCAATGGACGGCTGATCCGCTACGGTTTCGTCCTCTTCTGGGGAATCATCGCGCGGAAGAACCTCAAACTCCTGTGCCTGTTGCTGTTGATGGTTTGACTCAATTCCATGAAGACCGCTTATGTTCAGTTCTGCCGTCAGCTTTAAACAACTGCGCTCAGGTATGGAATAGTCAAACGATTCCACAAGGACATCAATATCATAAATACTCTGAATCCTATTATTTGGAATGGTTATATCAACTGGGAAGTGATGGGAAAATTCGCAATTTCCCCCCTCTCGTTCGGATACCGTCTCAATAAACTTGTGCGAGGTATAACCTTCCCCCTCGCTTTCATTGTCTGCTTCACAACTTTTATATTCTCCGGTAAGTACAAGCGTTCCACGTATCGTTACATACTGATCATTTTCCTGGATTGTTATATCCGGGTCGAGCGAAATGGACAGCAGTTCCTCGACTTCCTGTCCTTTTCGAAACCACAGAGATTCCTCCAAGGAAAATCTTAGTGATGATTGATTCTCCTGGGACAAAGCGACTCCTCCTTTCCTTTCCTTCACGCAAAATCACTATGTCACTTACAATTTATGAATATCTTCTTTTATTTATGATTATTTTTAGGTAAAGTCAGGGAGGGCTCCATTTTGTACCTTTTTATGTAAAATCGCTACGGAGTTTTGTAAAATTGATAAGTAATTTTGTAAAATTATGCTTGTTTTTTGAAAAATAACCTCTGAATTACGTAAAAAAACCAGCACGTTGAAACCACTCGCATAATGAAAAAACACCCGCCATGTTTGACGGGTGGGAAGTCCAACCATTATTTAAGCTTCGAGAACGCAACCTCTGCCGCTTTAATGGTTTTGTCGAGATCCTCATCGGAGTGTTCCGTTGACAGGAACAATCCTTCAAATTGGGATGGTGGCAGGAAAATGCCTTGATCAGCCATTTGCCGATAGTACTCTGCAAAAAATTCCAGATTCGATGTTTTTGCTTTTTCGTAGTTGATAACGTCTTCATCAGTAAAGAAGAAGCCAATCATCGAGCCGGCGCGGTTAAAAGTAATCGGAATATCATATTTCTCAGCCGCCGCCTTAAAGCCCTGTTCAAGCTTGTCACCTTTGTTGATAAACTCCTCATAGTGAGCTGGTGTCAGCTGACTTAATGTTTCATAGCCAGCGGTCATTGCCAACGGATTTCCTGATAATGTTCCTGCTTGATAGATTGGACCGCTCGGGGCTATTTTTTCCATAATTTCCGCTTTGCCGCCGTAAGCTCCAACCGGGAGACCGCCGCCGATTACCTTGCCCAGGGTAGTGAGATCCGGTGTAATGCCAAAATAGCCTTGAGCACACTGATAGCCAACACGGAAACCTGTCATAACCTCATCAAAAATCAGCAAGGCCCCGTACTCGGTCGTAATATCTCGAAGTCCTTGCAGAAATCCTGGCAGCGGCGGCACAAGCCCCATGTTGCCGGCAACGGGCTCTACAATGATACAAGCGATATCTTTGCCATATTGTTCAAAGGCGTATTTTACCCCTTCGAGATCATTATATTGAACAGTGATTGTATTCTTGGCAATACCTTCAGGGACGCCCGGGCTGTCGGGCAAGCCTAGTGTGGCAACACCGGAACCGGCTTTAATCAATAACGAATCACCATGACCGTGATAGCAGCCTTCAAATTTTAAAATTTTGTCACGGCCAGTATAGCCCCGTGCCAAGCGAAGCGCACTCATTGTGGCTTCTGTTCCGGAGTTCACCATCCGGATAATTTCAATTGAAGGTACCCGTTCTTGGACCAGCTTGGCCAGCTTGTTTTCCATCAATGTCGGGGCACCAAAGCTTGTTCCAAGCTCAGCTGTTTTTTTCAACGCTTCCACTACACGATCATTGGAGTGGCCGAGAATGAGCGGTCCCCATGACAGAACGTAGTCAATATACTCATTGCCATCAATATCATAAATCTTCGAGCCTTTTCCCCGCTCCATGAAAATGGGGTTCATATTGACAGATTTAAAGGCACGAACCGGGCTGTTTACACCACCCGGCATGAGCTTTTGGGCTTCTTTAAATGCTTCAATCGATTTTGTAAAGATGCGCATCCTATTCCCTCATTTCAATAATTTATTGGTCTTCTTTTAACCAGCGAATCGCGTCTTTTGCATGATAAGTGATGATGAGATCGGCACCTGCTCGCTTCATCCCTGTCAGCATTTCCAAAACGGTGCTCTTTTCATCAATCCAGCCGTTTTGCGCGGCCGCTTTAATCATTGAATATTCACCGCTGACATTGTAAACAACCACTGGCAGGTTAAAGTTATTTTTAATATCACGGACAATGTCCAAGTATGGCATACCTGGTTTGACAATTAAGAAGTCAGCTCCTTCAGCAACATCGGATTCTGCTTCTCTAAACGCTTCTAAACGGTTGGCCGGGTCCATTTGATAGGTCTTGCGGTCGCCGAATTGGGGCGCGCCTTCTGCTGCTTCACGGAATGGCCCGTAGAATGACGATGCATACTTAACGGCGTAGGACATGATCGGAATTTCTTTAAATCCGGCTTCGTCTAATCCGGCGCGAATTGCCGCAACAAAGCCGTCCATCATGTTGGATGGGGCAATGATATCGGCTCCGGCTTTTACTTGGCTGACGGCTGTTTTAACAAGCAAATCAAGTGATTCATCATTTAAAATTTTATCACCTTTAACCATTCCGCAGTGACCATGGCTGGTATATTCACACAGGCAGGTATCAGCAACAACAAGAATGTCCGGAAAATGTTTTTTAATGAAGCGGGTAGCTTCTTGGACGATCCCGTGGTCATGGTATGCCTGACCGCCGCATTCATCCTTTGTTTCCGGGATCCCAAATAATAAGACAGCCTTAATTCCATGGGCAGCGATATCTTCCATTTCCGCTTCTAGATTATCCAATGATACTTGGAACACGCCGGGCATCGAGGAGACTTCCTTACGGATGTTTTCGCCCTCGTATATAAACAGCGGGTAAATAAAATCATCCGCGCTTAAGTGATTTTCTCTCACGAGTGCGCGCATGCTGGCACTTGACCTTAACCGGCGATGACGTGAAAATTGCAGTTCCATTGTTCATACCTCCCAAAATAATAAAAATATGTTTTATGATTAATTTGATAGACTGTCGCATGACACCTGTATACTGGCGGGATAACCTTCTATTACTGTCAGATGACAACCGTTTACTGTCGCTTTACCAGTTACGGTCAGATTACCTTTTTTTCTGACCTATGGCATCCGTTAATGATGGCCCTTGCTCTTCCAGAAACTCGGCCAAGCTCTTCAACATTTCCTTCACCGTATACTGCTTGGGTGAGACATGAATCGGCAGCCCGTATTCGCGAAGCCGCTTTTCGGTAACGGGGCCGATGCAGCCGATGATGCAGCCGTTTAGTTGTTCCAGCAACCCATTTTCACGGACTACAGCCATCAAATGATCGACAGTGGATGGGCTGGTAAATGTGAGAATATCCAGCTGCCGACGGCTCAGCGCTTCTGCCAGCTTTCTGCGGCTTTCCTCCGGCAAATAATTTTCATAAATAACCACTTCATCGACCTCGGCGCCTGCCTTAGCCAAGGATAATCCGATATAATCACGGGCAAGATTCCCTTTTGGAAGTAACACCCGAGCTCCTTCATGAACATACGGGTTAAATTCCTCAACAAATGTCTCTGCTACATACACAGAAGGCACAAATTCTACCGGCACAGCTTTTTCCTTTAACGCGGCTTCGGTTCGTTTTCCGATCACCGCAATTTTCGGCAGCTTAGCCTCAGCCTTTACAAACGAAAAAAAGGTTTCAACCGTAGTATTACTTGTAAAAATGATCCAGTCATATCTCTCAAGCCTGGACAAACATGCCTCAAAATACTGATTTTTTTCAAGCGGACGAAAAGCAATCAGCGGGATTTCGACGGGAATCCCTCCGTATTCTTCAACCAGCTTAGAGAAGGATTGGGCCTGCTCTCTGCTTCTCGGGACGAGAACGTTTTTATCAAGTAATGGCAGTGCCTTGATCATTTTTCCTCAAGCTCCTGCTTCACTCGGTCGATTAAGTCCTTGGCTCCTCTTTCAATCAAAATATCAGCAGCTTTCCTACCAAGCTCTTCCGGGTTGTGCCCGCTTACTTCCTCTTTAAGAATTTGCCGGCCATCCGGCGTTCCTACCAATACATTTAGAACAATCTCATCGTTATTGGCGATAAACGCATAACCGGCAATCGGAACTTGACAGCCGCCCTCCATTTTTTGCAGGAAGGCCCGTTCTGCCCGGACCGCTCTTTCTGTTTTTTTGCACGTAAATTTTTTAAATAGCTCCAGCAATTCTTGGTCGTCTTCGCGACATTCAATTGATAAGGCCCCTTGGCCTACGGCCGGGATGCAAATATCCGTGTCTAAAAATTCTGTTACAATATCAGCCGACCAGCCTAGGCGGGAAAGGCCGGCCGCTGCTAAAATGATGGCATCGTAATCTTCTGTCTCCAATTTAGCTAATCTGGTATCGACATTGCCGCGAATCCATTTTATTTCTAAGTCTGGCCGTTTGGCCAGCAGCTGAGCGCTGCGGCGCAGGCTGCTTGTTCCGATAATCGCACCGGGTTTTAGATCTGCTAATTTCACATGGTCTTTTGAAATTAAAGCATCGCGGTGATCTTCACGGACAGGAACACAACCGATTGTCAGCCCCTCCGGCAGGACAGCTGGCATATCCTTCATGCTATGGACCGCCATATCAATCTCTTTGCTCAGCATCGACTGCTCAATTTCTTTGACAAATAGGCCCTTGCCGCCTACTTTTGACAGCGTCACATCTAAAATTTTATCGCCTTTTGTGACGATTTCCTTTACTTCAAACTCCAAGCTTGGCTCAATCTTCTTCAGCTGGTCCATTACCCAGTTGGTTTGTGTTAATGCTAATTTACTGCGTCTGGAACCTACAATAATTTTTCGCATAATTGCCTCCTCGTGTCATGAGTACCATAAATGAAAGGACGATAATTGCCCAAATAAGAAAAAGTTAATTAAAACAATTAAAAACGAGGCTACATTCCACAGGGCCAATTTTTTTCCTGATTGATCTTTTACAGTACGTAAATATAAATAGAAACTATAAGCAGTTAGCAGAATAAACGAACCGATGATTTTAATATCGTACCAAGGCATGCCGGGGAGCTTGAGGAACGCCCACTGCAAACCTAAGATCAAACTTAATAGAAGCATCGGGACACCAATTACTGCCATTATGTATGACAACCTCTCCAGCTTCTCCAGGTCGGCGAGCCGTAAAAGTCTTGTACCCCATTTCTTTTTCTTTAATAAATCATATTGCAGTAAGTATAATAGCGAAAAGACAAAGGACAAGGAAAAGGCCCCGTAAGACAGAATCGCCATCGTAATATGAATCAACAACAATTCAGACACCAACTGTTGTGCCATTACATGAGAATGAGAGGCAGTTGGGGCAAATGTGTGAATTGCCATGACAATAAACCCTAATATATTCATAAAAAAAACAATAAAATCAACCCGTAATATCCGATTTATAGCAAGTGACAAGGTAACTAAGACCCAGGCATAAAAATAAAGACCCTCAAATATTGTGAGAACTGGGAATCTCCCCGTTTCTTTCATATAAAGAATGAGGAAAATGGTTTGCAAAACCCATACAAATGCAAGTAACCAGAAGGCAACCCGATTTGCCTTCCGGTTATGATAAATAAAATCGAAAAAATATAGTAATACACTTAAGGCATAAAGAACAACCGTTACTTCATGCACCCTCGTCATAGAGACGCTAATCATAGCGAATGGCCCCCTTATGACTGAAAGGAAGCCTGCGCTTCTTTAACCGGCTGTTTATTCTTTTTGGATGAAATCGCTTGTTGATTCTTTACCAGATCTTCAATATTAAAGATCTTCATAAAGAAATCCAAGGCCTGTTCACGATCAGGTCTTGCCGCCAGTTCCTTTGCTTGGAGAATCGGATCTTTGAGCATTTGATTAATAATACTTTTTGTATGTTTACTTAAAACTTTTTTATCACGGTCCGATAAATTGGGCAGCTTTCGTTCCAAGCTGACCATTGTCTCAGCTTGAATTGCCAATGCTTTTTCCCTAAGAGCAGAAATAACTGGAATAATACCGAGCATGCTCAGCCATTGATTAAATTCAACGATTTCCTCTTCAATCATGAGCATGATATTGGCGGCAGCCTTTTTCCGTTCCTCTAAGTTGGCTTCAACAATTCCCTCGAGATCATCAATATCATATAAAAAAACATTTTCAAGTTCGGCAAGCTTTGGATCAAGATCTCGCGGTACGGCAATATCCACTAGAAATAACGGTTTACCCCGCCGCAGCTTTTCAATCCGCGATACCCGCTCTTTTGTTATCACAAAATCCTTTGCACCAGTTGAACTGATCAAAATATCAGCTTCCACCAGTGATTTTTGCAATTCATCCATCGTTCTTGCTTCGCCATTAAAGCGGCTGGCAAGGTCTTGGGCTTTATTAAACGTTCGGTTGATTACTGTCACTTTTCTAACGCCATTGCCGTGCAAATTCTGAACGGCCAATTCTCCCATTTTCCCAGCACCCAAAATAACAACATGCTTATTCTCAAGCGAACCGAATATTTTCTTTGCTAATTCAACTGCTGCATAGCTGACCGAAACGGCATTGGCCCCAATTTCTGTGTCGGAGTGAGCCTTTTTCGCTAACGTAATCGCTTGCTTAAATAAGTGATTGAATACAGAGCCGGTTGTGCCATTGGTTTGGGCCTCCATAAAGCTTGTCCGTACCTGTCCAAGAATTTGAGTTTCCCCTAAAACCATGGAATGAAGACCGCAAGTTACCTTAAATAAATGTTCCACTGCACCGTCGCCGTCATAAATGAACAAAAACGGAGAAAACTCTCCCTGCTCGATTCCAAACCATTCCGCTAAAAATTCTTTAATATAATAGCGGCCAGTGTGTAATTGATCAACAACAGCATAAATTTCCGTTCGATTACAAGTGGACAAGATAACATTTTCCAGGATGCTTTTCTTTTTGTTTAATAATTTCATCGCATCCACAAGATCGGTATCATTAAATGTCAACCGCTCGCGAATTTCGACAGGGGCTGTTTTATAATTAAGACCGATCACCAAAATATGCATTTGTTCACGTACACCCCCATTAAAATATACAGTAATCCAATTCTAATCTTAACATGCCCATTTTTGTCCAAATTGTTAAAATTGTGAACAAAAAATGACACTTTATGTTAATATAGAAAATTGAATAAAGAAGTTTTATAATTAATATTCTCCCTTTGTACAGTATCAAAAAATTCGACATGATTCAAGTGAACCTTACTGGAAGTGGTGTTTGAAATGAAAAATCAACGTATTTTCCCGGGGATTATTTTAATCGGCTTAGGTGCTTATTATTTATTGCAGCAGGCTGGGGTTTCCTTTTTTCAGCCATTTTCAACATGGCCAATCTTAATGATTATTGTCGGCACAGCATTTTTGGGTCAAGGGTATTGGGCAAATGATTCCGAAGCAATCCTTCCCGGGTTCATTCTGTTTCGGCTTTGGCCTTCATTTTCTGCTTGTAGGAAAATTGGCTTTCTGGCCTGATAACCAAATTGGAATGCTCATGTTAATCATCTCCATCGGTTCCTTTCTACGCTTTCAAAAAGCCAATACAGGCTTATTTCAAGCATTCCTGTTTCTCATCCTATCAGTACTGCTGCTATTTTATGACCAAATAGCCGACTATTTTGGACTATTGCAAAGCGGAGTGAGCTTTATCTGGAAATTTTGGCCTGCCCTCCTCATTGTGATTGGCCTCTATTTTCTTCTTAAAAAGAAAAAGTAAGGTGTCAGGCACTATGAAAAACATGGTGCCTGACACCTACATTTGGATAATCGCTATATAAAGCTTTCGATGATGGCCCAAGCTGTATCTTTGCCTTCACCAGTTTCTGCCGAAAAAACAACGATTTGGTCGTTTGCTTCAAGGTCTAATGTTTCACGAATCACCTTTACATGCTTTTGCCACTCTCCCTTTGGAACTTTATCGGCCTTTGTGGCAATAATGATGCAGGGGATTTGATAATACTTCAAAAAATCATACATCATCACATCATCTTCTGTCGGCGGGTGGCGTAAATCGACGATTAATACAACTGCCTTTAACTGCTCACGCGTTGTGAAATACGTTTCGATCATTTTTCCCCAGGCAGCCCGCTCCGACTTTGACACCTTGGCATAACCATAACCGGGAACATCGACAAAATGTAAAAGGTCATTGATTAGGAAAAAGTTCAATGTTTGTGTTTTACCAGGTTTGGAGGAAATTCTCGCCAACCCTTTTCGGTTTAACATTTTATTGATAAATGATGATTTTCCGACATTTGAGCGGCCGGCAAGGGCAAATTCTGGTAAATTACTTTCCGGATACTGTTCTTGTCTAACCGCACTGATTACGATTTCGGAACTGGTGACCTTCATTTCATATCACCTTCTACGAGAGCATGCTTCAGCACTTCATCCAGATGCGATACTGGGATAAATTCCAATTGATTACGAACACTTTCCGGAATGTCGTCGATGTCCTTTTCATTATCTTTTGGCAGGATGATCTTCGTTAAACCAGCACGGTGGGCACCGAGAGATTTCTCTTTTAAACCGCCTATTGGCAGCACCCGGCCGCGTAACGTAATTTCTCCGGTCATCCCAACTTCACGGCGAATTGGTTGCCCTGTTAAGGCTGAAACCAGTGCAGTTGCGATGGTAATCCCGGCAGAAGGACCATCCTTGGGAACAGCACCTTCAGGTACGTGAATATGGATATCATATTTTTCATAAAAATCCTCCGCAATCCCTAGTTCCTTTGCTTTTGAACGGACATAGCTAAAGGCCGCTTGGGCAGATTCCTTCATGACATCGCCGAGTTTACCAGTTAAGACAAGTTTTCCTTTTCCGGGAGCCAAAGCGACTTCAATTTGCAAGGTGTCACCGCCTACAGTGGTATAGGCCAGACCCGTTGCCACCCCAACTTGATCTTCAGCTTCCGCCTGTCCATAACGGAATTTTGGTTTTCCTAAAAAGTCTTCTATTATTTTTTCAGTAACGACAACGCGTTTTTTCTCACCCGAGACAATAATTTTAGCCGTTTTACGGCAGATGGTTGCCACTTGCCGTTCAAGGCTTCTCACCCCAGCCTCTCTTGTATAGAAACGGACAATTTTTAAAATGGCATCATCACGCACTTGCAGTGTATTTTTTGTCAATCCATTTTCTTTAATTTGCTTCGGCAGTAAATGGTCGCGGGTAATATGAACCTTTTCCAACTCGGTATAGCCGGCAATCGAGAATGATTTCCATTCGGTCTAACAATGGACCAGGAATGGTTGCTAAATTATTGGCAGTTGCAATAAACATGACCTTCGATAAGTTATACGGCTCCTCAATATAATGATCACTGAAATTATGGTTTTGCTCCGGATCCAATACCTCTAACAGCGCCGCCGACGGATCGCCACGGAAATCGCTGGACATCTTATCAATTTCATCGAGTAAAAATACCGGATTGATGGTCTCCGCTTTCTTCATTCCTTGAATAATTCTCCCCGGCATGGCACCGACATATGTCCTTCTGTGGCCGCGGATTTCTGATTCATCACGAACTCCGCCAAGCGATACCCGGACAAAATGGCGGTTTAAGGATCTCGCAATCGACCGGGCCAGGCTAGTTTTTCCAACCCCTGGAGGTCCGACAAGACAAAGAATCGGTCCCTTTAAGGAATTGGTCAGCTTTTGAACGGCCAGATATTCAAGAACTCGTTCCTTTACTTTTTCGAGTCCGTAATGGTCTTGGTTTAAAATCTTTTCTGCCCGATCGATGTTGATGTCATCATCCGTCTTTTGGGACCACGGCAGAGAGATAAGCCATTCAATATAATTGCGAATAACCGCACTTTCAGCCGAACTTGCCGGCACCTTTTCATAGCGATCCAATTCCTTCATGGCTGCTTGATAAACATGTTCCGGCATCCCTGCCTGTTCGATTTTTTCGGTCAAATCGGCGATTTCACCTGTTTTCCCTTCTTTATCACCCAGTTCCTTTTGGATCGCCTTCATTTGCTCCCGTAAATAATATTCCTTTTGCGTCCGCTCCATCGACCGCTTGACGCGCTGGCCAATCTTTTTTTCAAGATTAAGCACTTCTTTTTCGTTATGAATGATATTAATCACATAATTCATTCTTTGTTTAACGTCAATTATTTCGAGAATTTCTTGCTTTTCCTTTAACTTGATTGGTAAATGGGAAGCAATAATATCCGCCATTCTTCCCGGTTCTTCAATATCCGTAACCGATGCAAATGTTTCTGCCGAGACTTTTTTCGATAATTTTATGTATTGCTCAAAATAATCGAGCATCGTTCTCATCAGAGCTTGATCTTCGATATCTTTTATTTCGGGGTCCTCATATGTATTGATTTGTACGGAATAGTAGCTGTCTTCAGCTTGAAAAGTTACAATCTCCGCCCGTTTAAGACCTTCCACCAATACACGGATAGTCCCATTAGGCAACTTTAACATTTGCTTAACCCTTGTTAAAGTGCCAAAACGGTATAGATCCTCTTCAGCAGGTTCATCAATGGTGACATCTTTTTGGGTTGTTAAAAATATGATATGGTCATCTACCATCGCTTTTTCAAGTGCCTGTACTGACCGTTCACGTCCGACATCCAGATGTAGGACCATTGTCGGATACACAAGCATCCCCCGAAGCGGTAAAAGTGGGACGATTAATTCCTTCTTATTCGTCAAAGTACTGCACCTCCATTAAGTATGAAAGGAATAGTCCTTGTACAAATTCTATCTTATTTGTTTTTTAGTGTCTATTTTTAACTGATTCCTGTCATTACACGATACTTTTATGTTCCCCAAATTACAATAGAAAAACTCCGGTTTTGTTCAAACCGAAGTTTTTGTGATACCCATTTTCTAACAGCAGACGAAGTTTTTAAATGGATTCTTTTTTGGACAATTCTATCGAGGCCGGAATGACAGTGTTTTTTGCCAAATTATGAACTAAAGCAATTTCAAAAACTTCATTCAGATGGGTCACCGGAATGATCTTAATTCCGCCGATTTCATTTAAAATATTTTGCCTATTTTCTTCAGGAATGATAACCGTTTTGGCCCCTGCTTTTTTCGCTGCCTTAACTTTCGGATAAACACCGCCAACTGGTTTCACATTACCGTGAATGCTTATTTCTCCGGTCATCGCTACTGTATGATCAATCGGGATTTTGTAAATTGCCGAGTAAATCCCCGTTGCCATGGCAATTCCCGCAGATGGACCATCAATTGGCACCCCGCCGGGAAAATTCACATGGATATCATAGTCATTTGCCGGAACACCCATCGATCGTAAAACGGTAATCACATTTTCAATCGACCCGCGGGCCATGCTTTTTCGCCGGATTGATTTCCCTTGCCCGCCAATGCTTTCTTCTTCGACAATGCCGGTAATGTTAATAGTTCCTTTTTCTTTTGCAGGAATTACAGTTACTTCAATTTCTAGCAGCGCTCCAGAATTTGGACCGTAGACGGCCAGCCCGTTAACAAGCCCGATTTGGGCATTGTCTCCGATCATCCGTTCCATCCTAGGTGTCAGTTGGCTGGAATGAATCACCCATTCAATGTCCTCATCCTTAATATAATTTCGTTCTTCGGTAATCGCCAATCCAGCAGCAATCTGAATCATATTGACTGTTTCACGGCCGTTTCTGGCATATGTAGATAAGGTATGAACCCCCGTTTCACTAATATCCATGGAGACCTTGGCGGCCGCCTTCTTGGCAACCGTTACGATCTCCTCCTCGGTTAAATCGCGGAAAAACACTTCCATGCAGCGGGAGCGGATGGCAGGTGGGATTTCACTGGGTGTTCGGGTTGTCGCCCCAATTAAACGAAAATCGGCCGGCAGGCCATTTTTAAAAATATCATGGATATGTGTTGGAATTTGTGTATTTTCCTCGTGATAATAAGCACTTTCTAAAAATACTTTTCGATCTTCCAATACTTTTAACAATTTATTCATTTGAATCGGATGGAGCTCGCCAATTTCATCAATGAACAAGACACCGCCATGGGCATTGGTCACGGCACCCTGTTTCGGTTGGGGAATTCCAGCCTGTCCCATAGCCCCGGCACCTTGATAAATCGGATCATGGACAGAACCGATTAATGGGTCAGCGATCCCCCGTTCATCAAACCGGGCTGTCGTTGCATCTAATTCAATAAAAACCGAGTCACGTTTAAAAGGTGATTTGGGATTCTTCTTGGCTTCCTCTAGCACTAACCTGGCAGCAGCTGTTTTGCCGACTCCAGGAGGACCATATATGATGACGTGTTGTGGATTTGGCCCGCATAAAGCTGCTTTCAATGATTTAATCCCATCCTCTTGGCCGACAATATCTTGAAAACTGGTTGGGCGCACTTTTTCAGATAGTGGCTCAGTTAAGGAAATCGACCTCATTTTTCGTAATTGCTCCATTTCTTTGCGTGATTCCCGATCTATCGATACCTTTTGCGTCCGCTGATTTTTGAGCAAGTTCCAAAAATACAGTCCAATAATGATTCCAAAAAATAATTGGATAAATAATGCAATCCCCGTCCAACTCATCTCTATTCCTCCTGCACAGAAATACTCATTTGATAATAATAAGTATTTCCTGCAGATTGGTGGAATAAACAAAAAAATTAAAAGACCCGGCAAACTACCGGGTCTAAAATTTTGTCCACCTTATTAAGCCGATTTTTCTTCTACAATGACGGTTCCATCTTCTAAAATGAGTTTTGGAACACTGTTATTGACAACCGTATCCTTGGTAATAATACATTTTGATATATCATCACGTGAAGGCAGGTCGAACATAACATCAAGCATAATCGCTTCAATGATGGATCGTAAGCCGCGAGCACCTGTTTTGCGTTCAATTGCTTTTTTAGCAATTTCTTTTAATGCACCCTCTTCAAATTCTAATTCTACATTATCAATTTCAAGCATTTTTTGATATTGCTTGACGAGCGCATTTTTAGGTTTTGTTAAAATTTCAATTAACGCAGCTTCGTCTAATTGCTCAAGGCTGGCGATGACCGGAAGGCGGCCAATAAATTCAGGGATTAACCCAAAGCGTAATAAGTCCTCAGGCAAAACTTTGGAAAGCAGCTCTTTTGAACTAACCTCGTGCTGCTTAATGTCTGAACCAAAACCAATTACTTTCTGCCCTAAGCGGCGCTTAATAATTTGCTCAATACCGTCAAAAGCACCGCCGCAAATAAATAAGATATTGGTTGTATCAATTTGGATAAATTCTTGATGCGGATGTTTTCTGCCTCCCTGAGGGGGAACGCTGGCAACCGTACCTTCAAGAATTTTCAACAACGCCTGCTGAACACCTTCACCGGAAACATCCCGGGTAATCGAAGGATTTTCAGACTTTCGGGCAATTTTGTCAATTTCATCGATATAAATAATGCCCTTTTCTGCTTTTTCCACATCGTAATCGGCAGCTTGGATTAATTTTAACAAAATATTTTCAACATCTTCGCCAACGTAACCCGCTTCCGTAAGGGAAGTCGCATCGGCAATGGCAAATGGGACATTTAAAATTCGCGCCAATGTTTGTGCTAACAATGTTTTACCGCTTCCTGTCGGCCCAATCATGCAGATATTACTTTTTTGCAGTTCAACATCATCAATTTTGCTGTTGGAATTAATCCGTTTATAGTGATTATAAACAGCAACAGATAACGACTTTTTCGCTTGATCCTGACCGATTACATATTCGTCAAGAATTTCACAAATTTCCCGTGGCTTAGGAACATCTTTAAATTCTACTTCCTCTTCTGTACCAAGCTCCTCCTCAACAATTTCAGTGCAAAGTTCAATACATTCATCGCATATATAAACTCCTGGCCCCGCTACTAATTTTCGAACTTGGTCCTGAGTTTTACCACAGAACGAACATTTTAATTGTCCTTTTTCATCATTAAATTTAAACAAACCTTTCACCCCTCAGAACGTTAATCCTTTATTGTTAACGCGATTCCCACAAACGATTATTATCAATTGAATAGTATGTATTTTGCATTGTATCACATTTGGTCAATATACTGAAAATAAAAAGCTTTATCCTAATATGTTTTCATTTTACGGGGATTTCGCGTTTAAAATAAAGGTACTAATTAATCTTAGCCATATTTTTTAAAAATAAGACTTATCATGCATGGAATTATTAATTCGCTCTTGAAAAGAATTTTTCCTGCTTGTTGTTAAAAATGTTCCCTACTCTAATTATAATATGTAATTCAAAAAATACATAAAAGAAAACTTCACTGCTGAACAGGTCTGAAAGACGATTGATAAAATGCTGTAAAATACCTAAAGAATTCCGAATGTAGCAAAAACAAGGCACGACTAAAAAATCGTGCCTTGTGGTACATTAATGTTTACTTCTTATTTTCAATAAGAAAGTCTACTGCCTTTTGAAGTTTAAGGTCTGATTTAATGCCTTCCACTCCACCAAGAGCTGCCTTAATGTTATCAACGGTCATATTGTACATTCCAGCCATTTTTTCCAACTCGGCATTCACATCTTCATCCGTTGCTTCGATATTTTCAGCATTAGCAATGGCTTCTAATGTTAAGTTAATTTTCACTCGTTTTCCAGCTTCTTCTTTCATTTGCTCGCGTAGAGCCTGCTCATCTTGACCTGAGAATTGGAAGTAAAGCTCAAGATTCATTCCTTGCATTTGCAGACGTTGTTCGAATTCTTGCAACATGCGGTTGACTTCGTTTTCAATCATCACTTCAGGGATATCAACTTCAGCATTGTCTGCTGCCTTTTCCACAAGTGAATCTTTCAGGTGATGTTCAGCTTCGTGCTTTTTGCTGTCTTCTAAACGGGTTTTGATTTTTTCTTTTAATGCATCTAATGTTTCAACTTCTTCATCGACATCTTTTGCAAATTCATCATCTAACTCAGGAAGTTCTTTTGCTTTGATTTCGTGAACAGTAACCTTGAATGTTGCCGGCTTTCCTGCAAGCTCTGCTGCATGATATTCTTCAGGGAAGGTCACTTCGACGTCTTTAGATTCGCCTGTAGCAACACCAACTAACTGCTCTTCAAAACCAGGGATGAATGAATTAGACCCAAGTTCTAATGAATAGTTATCAGCTTTGCCGCCTTCAAACGCTTCGCCATCAACGAAACCTTCAAAGTCGATGACAACTGTATCGCCATTTTCAGCAGTGCCTGCTTCTTTTACAACAAGCTCTGCATGACGATTTTGCAGTGATTCAAGTTCTTTTTGCACATCTTCGTCTGTAACGGTAGTGTCTAATTCTTCAACCTCAAGACCTTTATAGTCACCTAATTTCACCTCAGGTTTAACCGTTACAGTTGCTTTGAAAATTAATTCTTTGCCTTTTTCTATTTGCTCAATGTCGATTTCCGGACGATCAACTGGCTCGATTCCAGTCTCATCAATCGCATTGCTGTATGCATCTGGAAGAAGAATATCCAAAGCATCTTGATAAAGTGATTCTACACCAAAGCGCTTTTCAAATAATGCACGCGGTATTTTTCCTTTACGGAAACCAGGTACATTTACTTGCTTAACCACTTTTTTAAATGCCGCATCTAAGCTTTCGTTTACTTTATCGGCACTTACTTCAACTGTAAGTACGCCGCGGCTTCCTTCTAACTTTTCCCATTTTGCAGTCATACTGTTCCCTCCAACATCTATTCTCATTTCATTCGTAACGAATTAAATTCAGGAATATGTCTTGTTACCAAGTCATGTCCTAGTTTTTTACTGTAATATGACCTTTTTTACACAATGCAACCCCTACATTATACCATAGGTTTTGTTTCTTTCAACAGCCTTGGCTAGAGATTGGGGTAAGAAATTTCTTCGATTCGCTCGACCTGCCTGATTGCCTGTTCCATTTCTTCGGGTTTGACATCATATTCCTTAGCCACTTCAGTTTTTTTCGATTGAAATCCATGGTATTCCTCTGCCAGAAAATGAAAGGCAGCTGCCCAGGCAAATGCATTAGCTGGCTCCAATTCCATCGGATAACTAATGAAGAAAATCCGTTCTACTAAGGTGATGATATTTTGATATAGAACGGGATTCCGGCTTTCAAGATGATTTTCCAACGCAGCTTTGACCTCGAGCATTTTTGGCTGCTGCCTAACCTCCGGAAGCTTGACCGGAATGACATTTTTCCTGACTTCAAATTTATTGACAGTTACCGGGCTGTCAATTTCCTGCTCTTTTAAAAGGGTCAATAAAATAGTTTTAAGAAAAAAATTTCCTGTTTCCGCCCTTAAGTATTCTGCAATTTCTTGGAAGTATGGTCGAATATTTTTTTCAGCAAGATTTGAAACTAAAAGCATTTGTTCATTTACACCATTAAGTGAAAAAAGATTTAGCTTTTGCGGGTTATTTTCTTCTTTCTGCTGTTTTCTTTCTACTGCTGGAGCAGGGTTCTGGAGCATCTTCTTGCTAAATTGGAGAATTGTTAAAAAATGATCAAACTTGTCAGGCGGAACTTCTTTTTCATCCAGTAATAGTTCTATAGTGGTAATAATTTCTTCGTACTCGTGAAGCTGGATCAGCACTGTCAGATATAAATCCACCATTTGAAAATAATCGCCAACCCCTTTTCGCAATATCTCCTTGGCGATCTCCCTGGCTTTTTCAAAGGCAGATGCTTCGAAATACGCCATAACAAGCCCGATTAAAATTTCATCATTATCGGGGTCATATTCCCTCGCAAGCTCAAGCAAATCAATCGCATCGGAAAATTTTTTATTGTGCAGATTTTCAATGCCTTTGCTAATTAACCTCTTTTCAAATCCCGGAAAAAATATTACATTATCTTTTCTTTTTAGCGTTTCCCGCTTCTTCATCATATTAATCCGTCCTTCGGCCTGTTGATGTCCATAAGTTTAGCATTAATAATGGGAAAAAGGAAACCAATCCTATACTAAAATAAGTACAAAAAAAACTCACCTTAATAGGCAAGTTCAGATGTCTGGTATGTAGGATGGCGTCCCAGGAGAGGTTCGAACTCCCGACCGTACGCTTAGAAGGCGTATGCTCTATCCAGCTGAGCTACTGGGACGTGGTATCTATTTATCAAAGACAAGATTTATTATATTATCCTAATATCTAAAAGTCAACAGTGATTTCATATTTTTTCATGAATAGGGGGGAGAGGATTCTCCCCTTTTCTATTTTAGCACAAATCCGCGGGCCAAGCTTGGGAGTTCGCGACCGTTTACTTCATAAACTTTCATGGTTACTGAATCGTTGTTTAACTCCAGAATAACATATGTTTTATCGAAATGGCCGCGCGGGAGGCGAATGCTGCCTGGATTGACAAATAATGTTCCATCCACTAGCTCAGCCCCCAACACATGCGAATGGCCAAAGCAAACGATATCAGCGTTTACTTCCTGAGCCTTGAATTTTAATTTCATTAATGAAGACTTTACCGAATAATGGTGACCATGGGTAATAAAAAACTTTTTACCAGCAACATTGGGGAAAAGTTCTAAGGGATAATCACCAAAATCGCAATTCCCAGCCACGGTAAGGTACCCGGTGATCGCTTTATGGTCAGGCATCAACTGGGAATCCCCGCAATGAATGAAGAGGTCAACTTCCTGTGAGTGCCTTTCTCTAATAACCTCCAGTTCCTTTGTTAAACCATGGCTGTCACTGACAATCAGCACCTTACACATGATTGTCACCTCTTTCTAAGAGTGAATCCAGCTCGGCATCCAATTTTTTTAAAGCATTGGCACGGTGGCTGATTTTATTTTTTTCATCGGAGGTCAGCTCTGCCATTGTCCCACCTATTTCAGGAAGGAAAAATATCGGATCATAACCAAATCCGTTTTTGCCTCTGCGCTCCTCGAGAATTTCTCCTTCACAGGTGCCAGACACCGTGAAAGTTTCCTGTCCCGGTACGGCGAGAGCTAATGCACAATAGAATCTTGCTGTCCTTTTTTCTTTCGGAACATGAGTTAATTCTGATAGCACTTTATCAATATTGTTTTCGTCATTTTTCGGCTCACCAGCATACCGGGCTGAATAAATTCCTGGTCTGCCACCCAAGGCATCAATTATCAAGCCGGAATCATCGCCCATCACCATTTTATTTAATGCTCTGGAAACGGTCTCTGCTTTTAATATCGCATTTTCCTCAAAAGTCGAACCCGTTTCTTCCACCTCAGGCAAATCCGGGAAGTCAAGTAAAGTCCTTATTGTGATGCCTCTCGGTGAAAAAATATGTTCAAATTCTCTGGCTTTGCCGGGATTTTTCGTTGCAATAATGACTTCTTTCATGGCTAACTCCTTTATTTCCTTATAAAATATATTTTAACAGGCGCGAAATAGGCAATTGAACAAATATATCTGCCATTTTTACTGACTTATCTGCAATAATCAGTATTATATCTGCAGTTTCAGCCAATTATCTGCAATTCTCTTAACCCACCCTATTTCTTCCGTCGCTCCTCGATTTTTTTCATTATTTCTGCTCCAAGTGCGTTCTTTTGGTACTCGAAAAGTTCGACAAGGCCTCCTTGAGCAGCCTGCAGCAAGCCTTGAAGCTGCTCATAGGAAAAAGTTGATTCCTCGCCCGTTCCTTGCAATTCGACAAATTCACCGCTGCCAGTCATCACGACATTCATGTCCACTTGAGCTTTTGAATCCTCAGCATAATTTAGATCAAGCACGGTTTGATTATCCTTTAAAATTCCGACACTGGTTGCGGCCAAGTAATCAATAATTGGAAATCTTGCAAGTGACTTTTTCTCAGCTAATGAATTTAACGCCAGACTCATCGCAACAAATGCCCCGGTAATCGAGGCGGTTCTTGTGCCGCCATCAGCCTGAATCACATCACAGTCGATCCAAACAGTTCGTTCTCCAATCGTGCCAAGGTCAACCACTGCACGTAAGGCGCGGCCAATCAGGCGCTGAATCTCCATCGTCCTTCCAGAAACCTTTCCCTTAGACGATTCCCGAATATTTCTTGTTTCGGTAGCCCGCGGCAGCATCGAGTATTCAGCGGTAATCCAGCCCTTGCCTTCTCCTCTCATAAAGGGTGGTACCCGATCCTCGATACTGGCTGCACAAATCACTTTCGTATTGCCTACAGATATAAGCACCGAACCCTCCGGATGCATTAAATAATTGGTTTCAATATGTATCGGTCTTAATTGCATTGGTTCTCTTCCATCTATACGCACAATGCTTCCTCCTTCATTTCAAGACGCATTTTCATTAAATAAGAAAGAGGCGGCTTACCAGCCAACCTCCTTTCACAGTCCTTTATATAGTATAACAAAAATCTCCTTTTAAAAACTACCGGTGTTTACTTTTTCTGGACGTGTTACAGGCTCTGAAAGATTCTTCCCTTGATCACTCTTGATCTCAGCCTTACCATTTACTTGAACCGCTACTTTTTCAATTCCTTTTTGTTCGGTTAAAGTAAGAACCAAGGCATCTAATAAATGTTGGGAAATCACCTTTTCCTCAAAGCTGCCATAGACATTCTTATTAAAATTTAAGGTTACTTTCCCGTCCTCTACTTTCGGCGGATCCAAAAGCTTTACATCCGACATAAATTCAGATACGAGATTTGATTTTTCACTAGGCCCTTTCACCAATTCCGTCACAGCCGCAGCAATATTATCCTTTTCACTGTTGCTGACTCTTCGTGTAACCGGAACATAATAATAGGAACCTTCTTCACCGCCGATAAAATAAACCGTTACAGGCTTTGTATTGGTAATATCCACTACATCAGTCAAATCAAAATTGATTCCCGCAGCCCTGGAGAGGTTTTCACTAATAGGGGTTCCCTTGACTGGCATTTGCGTTAAGGGGTGGCCATTCAGTTTCAGCTTAACTGAATTGATATTATCAAACTGCGTCAATGTCCAAGTTACTGATTGAAGAATTCGCTGTTCATCCTCTGGCTGGTAGTTCTTAAATTCCTTTGAAAAATTAACGGTTGCTACACCATCCGCTACATCTACCGACAGGTCTGTTCCTTCAGGCAATACAGCTTTAAACCCATTTGGCAGACTCTCCGCAACAGGACCATTAACCACTAGATAATCAAGCGCTTGTTTTGCCACCGATTTGGTCGCAGGCAAATTAAGGGTTTGCGGGACAACATAGCCGTTTTTATCAATCAGGTAAAGTTCGGTCTTCACTGTGTTTTCTGTGTTTTTTGCTGCGGTTTTTTTACTTTCTTTTGGATCCGCAACTGATATAGTTTTTGGCGGATCAATTTTTTGTTTTGTTTCACCGCCAAGCAAGCCGCACCCTGACAACACAATTGCAGAAGTAAGAATCGTGTATCCGAGGATTTTCCCTTTATGTTTGAGCATATTTTTCCCCCCAAAGACAGTTTGTACTATCATGTATACGAGCCTATAAAAAAATTAGACCGTCTTTAGAAAGAAAAATTAATGTTGTTGATATCGAAAGAGTAGTAAAAACCAGAACCTCCTTTTAATCAAAGGAGGTCCTTCTTATAGCTTAATCTTTTTTACCTGGTTGACAGGAAATTGTGGCCCGAGCCATTGGGAAGCAATTTTTGAAAAAATCCACGTTGAACCGGTTGTATAAAATTCATGAACCGGCTGATCATCATCAGTATCCAGCCGCCCATTATATTCCAAAATGGCACTTACCTCCCGAGCCGTTTCATCACCTGAGCTGATCACCTGTACCTTTTCCCCCATTTCCCTTTGTATTAGTGTGCCAAGTAAAGGGTAATGGGTACAGCCCATGATCAACGTATCTAAATTTTGATCGATTAACGGCTTTAACGCTTCACTAACGATTTTTTCAGCAATCGGTCCATCATATTCGCCGCTTTCAACTAGCGGAACAAATTTGGGACAGGCCTGACTTTTGATATAAAGCCGGCTATTTAACGATTTTAAAGCTTTTTCATAAGCCCCGCTTTTCACAGTTCCTTCAGTTCCAATCACACCGACCCGGTAATTCTTTGTTCGCTTAACTGCTGCCCGGGCTCCCGGATTAATAACACCCAGGACCGGAATCGGAAGCTCCCGGCGAATTTCCTCAAGGGCCGCTGCCGTCGCCGTATTACAGGCAATGACGAGCATTTTAATATTTTTTTTTAATAAAAAATGAGTTAATTCCCATGTAAATCTTTTTACTTCCTTTGCTGTTCTTGGACCATAGGGACAGCGGGCGGTATCTCCCAAGTAGATTATTTGTTCATTCGGAAGCTGCCGCATGATTTCTTTTGCAACTGTTAGTCCGCCAACACCGGAATCTATTACACCAATTGGTTGTTTCAAAACTTCTCGCCTCATTTAAATTCTTGAAATACTGCGTCTTTTGTGCCAGCCAAAACCAGACTGCTGCCAGCAAATTATCCTTTTCAAATTAGCGCATTTCTTCATGCAGCTTTTCCAGATTATTTTGCAAAAGTTGAATTTCTTCTATTGAAAAGTTCTTTAACACTTCTGCTAAATAGGCCTGCCGTTTTTTGATGACTTCATCAATAATTCTTTTTCCTTCTTCAAGTAAATGAATTTGGACAACACGGCGGTCATGCGGATCTTTTACCCGTTCAACTAATTGGTTTTTCTCCATACGGTCGACCAGATCCGTTGTTGTGCTACAAGCTAAATACATCCGGCTGGAAAGCTCACCAATGGTCATGTCCCCCTCTTCAAAGAGCCATTGCAAGGCGACAAATTGGGGGGGCGTAATCTTATAATTAGTCAGCATTTCCCTGCCTTTTTGCTTAATAATTCCGGAGATATAACGTAGATCCTTCTCAATATTAGCAATAATGTCCCCAGTTCTTTCTGGATTTTCGGGTTTCATGTATTTTACACTCCTAAAATAGGCTTCTCCTCGAGACAAGGTAAACTTGTCCTTATTTTCTACTTTTTCAAGGAAAAATTCAAGTAAAACTATTGAATATCCATTTGCTGATTAACAACCACTTCTTATAGAATTTTACCTTTTGTACTGATAAAAAGCATGAACCGGCCTCCATTACGGATGCCGGCCATGTTTATAGTTCTAGCTCTCCCATACGAAGGAGTTCTACAACTGCTTGTGATCGCCCCTTTACACCAAGCTTTTGCATTGCGTTGGAAATATGATTCCGAACCGTTTTCTCGCTTATAAATAATTCACCAGCAATTTCTTTTGTTGTTTTATCTTGTACTAACAGTTCGAATACTTCCCTTTCTCGTTTGGTGAGTAATGGCTTGTGAGTATATTCATTCTCCTTCAAGTATTGTAACCCTCCTTGCCTTCGCCAGTTATGCACCGGGGGTGGGTATATATTTAGTCACCATATCATATGTGAACAGTGGAAAGGTAGTGACTGTATTCGCCTTGAAGCAGGAGATTTTTATTAATCTTATCTAGCAAGTTATTTTTTTCTCCCGACCTGATTTCGAACGCAAACAACAAAACAACCTTCTTTTTCAGCAAAACTGGAAAAAGAAGGTTGTTTTCGATTAGGCTCTGTCACTGCCAAAGAAGTTTTTGAATGATTGAAGGGTTGCATCACGGTTAACGGCTGCGATCGATGTTGTTATCGGAATACCCTTCGGACATGCTTGAACACAGTTTTGTGAGTTACCACAGCCTGTCAGCCCGCCATCCTCCATAAAGGCATTAAGACGTTCTGCCTTGTTCATGGCACCTGTTGGGTGGGCATTGAATAAACGAACTTGGTTAAAGACAAATGGTCCCATGAAATTCGTTTTACTATTTACATTTGGGCATGCTTCCAAGCAAACGCCGCAAGTCATACATTTAGATAACTCGTATGCCCATTGACGCTTCGTTTCCGGCATCCGCGGACCAGGTCCGAGGTCATAGGTTCCGTCAATTGGAATCCATGCTTTAACTTTCTTTAAGGAATCAAACATTTTGCTGCGGTCGATTTGCAGGTCACGGACAACAGGGAATGTTTTCATCGGTGCCAGACGGATTGGCTGTTCCAGCTTGTCTACCAGCGCTGAACATGCTTGGCGCGGCTTGCCATTGATAACCATTGAGCAAGCACCGCAGACTTCTTCAAGACAGTTCATATCCCAGGTGACTGGTGCAGTCTGCTGACCTTTATTATTTACAGGGTTTCTCCGAATTTCCATTAACGCTGAGATAACGTTCATATTGGGACGATATGGAACTTCGAATTCCTCCTCGTAAGGGTTAGAGTCCGGAGTATCCTGACGGGTAATGATAAATTTAACTGTTTTCGTTTCTGCCATTTTTTCCTACTCCCCTTTCACTTAATGCTTCTTCGTATAATCGCGCTCTCTCGGCTTAATCAAGGAAATATCAACATCCTCGTAATGGAAAGCTGGAGCAGAACTAGAATCAACAAATTTCGCCATTGTTGTTTTCAAGAAGTTTTCATCATCACGTTTAGGGAAATCAGGTTTATAGTGAGCACCGCGGCTCTCATTACGGTTGTAAGCACCAATAGTGATGACACGTGCCATTTGCAGCATGTTTTGTAATTGACGGGTGAATGCAGCTCCCTGGTTGCTCCATTTTGCCGTATCATTAATGTTAATGTTTTTGTACCGTTCTAATAGTTCTTGAATTTTTTCATTTGTTTTTAACAGCCTGTCATTATAGCGAACTACGGTAACATTTGCGGTCATCCATTCGCCGAGCTCCTTATGAAGCACATACGCATTTTCAGTACCATCCATCGCCATAATTGCATTCCATTTCTCTTGTTCTTCTTTAACTTTGCGATCAAAAACAGTTGAAGATATTGCATCGGAACTCTTTTCAAGTCCCTCAATATATTTAAGTGCATTAGGTCCGGCAACCATGCCGCCATACACGGCTGAAAGCAAGGAGTTCGCACCTAATCGGTTTGCACCATGCTGTGAATAATCACATTCACCAGCAGCGAACAGACCTGGAATATTTGTCATTTGATCATAATCCACCCATAAACCGCCCATTGAATAGTGAACAGCAGGGAAAATTTTCATTGGAACCTTATGCGGATAATCTCCGGCGAATTTTTCATAAATTTCAATAATACCGCCAAGTTTTACATCCAATTCATGTGGATCCTTGTGCGATAAATCGAGGTAAACCATGTTTTCACCATTAATACCTAATTTCATATCAACGCAAACATGGAAAATTTCACGCGTTGCAATATCACGAGGTACCAGGTTTCCGTATGCAGGATATTTTTCTTCCAAGAAGTACCATGGTTTTCCATCTTTATAGGTCCAGATACGTCCTCCCTCACCACGAGCAGATTCACTCATGAGGCGAAGCTTGTCATCACCAGGAATGGCGGTTGGGTGAATTTGAATCATTTCACCATTTGCATAATAAGCCCCTTGTTGATAAACAATAGATGCAGCTGAACCAGTATTAATAACAGAGTTGGTTGATTTTCCAAAGATAATTCCCGGTCCGCCTGTCGCCATGATCACGGCATCAGCAGCAAATGATTTAATTTCCATCGTTTTTAAGTCTTGTGCTACAATCCCGCGGCAGACACCTTCATCGTCAAGGACTGCACCTAAAAACTCCCAGCCCTCATACTTTGTCACCAATCCGGCAACTTCGTGACGGCGCACCTGCTCGTCCAAAGCATATAGTAATTGCTGTCCGGTAGTTGCACCGGCAAATGCAGTACGGTGATGCTGTGTCCCACCAAAGCGTCGGAAATCAAGCAATCCTTCCGGAGTACGGTTAAACATAACTCCCATCCGGTCAAATAGATTTATGATACCAGGTGCTGCTTCACACATCGCTTTAACTGGCGGTTGGTTTGCCAAAAAGTCGCCGCCATAAATCGTATCGTCAAAGTGAATCCATGGGGAATCCCCTTCACCTTTTGTATTTACTGCTCCATTAATACCGCCTTGGGCACAAACGGAGTGAGAGCGTTTAACCGGAACAAGTGAAAACAATTCTACAGGTGTTCCATGTTCTGCAACTTTAATCGTTGCCATCAAGCCAGCAAGTCCACCGCCGACTACGATCACCTTGCCATTACTCATATCGTAAGTCACTCCCTAATTCTAAATCCTGTATTTTTCCGTTCAAAATCTATTAAATAAATGCAAAAACAGTTTGAATTCCCACGATGGACAAAACTACAAAAATAATCATTGTTACATATGTAGAAATCACTTGAGAACGAGGCGATAATGTAATCCCCCAACTAACCATAAACGACCATAATCCATTAGAAAAATGGAAAATAGCTGAAATAATCCCAACAAGGTAAAAGCCGATCATAAACGGCGAGGAAAAAATATCCTCCATCATTTGGTAGTTAAGAGGTGTGCCAAACATCATTGCAATCCTTGTTTCCCAAACATGCCATGCAACAAAAATAAGAGTAATAACACCTGTAATCCGCTGTAGAAGGTACATCCAGTTTCTAAAATACCCGAACTTCCCAGTGTTTACAGTGCCCGTAAAGGCAATGTATAGGCCATAAATTGCATGGTATAATAAAGGTAAGAAAATTAATAAGATTTCAAGGACATGCAAAAATGGCAAACTCTCCATAAAATTTGCGGCTCGGTTAAATGATTCCGCTCCCCCTGTTGCTTGGTGGTTGACTGTAAGATGCACCAATAGAAACAAGCCAATTGGAACAACCCCAAGCAATGAATGCAATCTCCGATTAAAAAACTCGCGATTACCCGCCATTAATAAATTGAACCCCCTTTGAATTTTCACGATGATGTTAAGTCCCCAAATTTCCCCAAAAACTTACATCACTGTGACAATTATGTGACATGTACATTGTACTCCCAACAACATAGAGCGTCAAGGAAACGGATACATAATTCTATCGTTAATAGATAAAATATTTAAAATATATTGCTATTATAATAGTTTTAAAAAATGCTCCTGGTCATCTTTGCAACGATAAATTATTCCGGCAATTTTTGGATGTATTCCCAATAAATTTTGGCTGGGATTTTTCTCGTTTAGGGAACAATAAATTATCAGGAAAATTAGTAAATATTCCTAATATAATAATCCGTTCTTCACAACCCTTTTTTAAAAAACAGTGCTGAAACTTTACTCAAATTGTATATAATAGAATGGTAGAAAGAGGGGAAACTTGTGAACGAAAGCACAGCTTCAAAACAATTAATCAATACGGATGATCCCAGATCCATTTCCATCTTTGGATATGAATTAATTCGGGAAATTCTTTTACCTGATATATTGGGAAAAGATACCCCGGAAATATTATATTGGGCTGGTAAACACCTCGCACGTAAATATCCATTGGATGATTACGACAAAATTGTCGAATTTTTCGATCAAGCTTCGTGGGGACATCTTGTATTAAAAAATGAAACAAAAACCGAAATGGAATTTGAATTAACCAGCCCGCTGCTTGTATCCCGGGTAAAATCAAAAGCTGAGCAATTCTTTCAGCTGGAGGCAGGCTTCCTGGCCCAACAAATCGAACGGCAAAAACAAGTGATAACTGAAACCTTTGAACACCCAATAAAAAAAGCCAATATCGTCCGCTTTACAGTCAAATGGGATCAAAAAGATTCGGTATAGGCTTCGGTGCCAGGCACTATGTGAATGATTCAGATAGTGCCTGACACCATTTTTTCGCTGAAGCAGGTACTGCGGTTGTTGCTATGTTTGTAATTTTTTTAACAGTTCTTCGGCAACGTGATGCGGCAGCCCAATTGCTGTGAATTCCTCCAGGCTTGCCTGCTTCATTTTTTTCACGGAGCCAAAATGCTTTAATAACAGCTTTTTCCGCTTTTCACCAACGCCAGGAATATCGTCCAGCATGGAATGGAAAGCATTTTTGCCGCGTGTTTGGCGGTGAAAGGTGATGGCGAACCGGTGAACCTCATCTTGAATCCTTTGCAGCAAATAAAATTCTTGACTATTTCGGGGCAGGGGGACCATTTCTAACGGATTACCGAACAAAAGCTGTGAAGTCCTATGCTTCTCATCCTTTACCAGACCTGCCAAGGGAATATCCAGGCCGAGTTCATTTTCCAGCACGTCTCTGACTGCTTCCACATGTCCTTTGCCACCATCAATAATAATTAAATCCGGCAGCGGCAGGTTTTCCTTCAGAACGCGGGAATATCTCCTTCTTGTTACCTCTCTCATCGATTCGTAATCATCAGGCCCTTGAACCGATTTGATTTTATATTTCCGATACTCACGTTTGTCCGCTTTTCCATCAGTAAAGACAACCATTGCTGAAACCGGGTCAGTTCCTTGAATATTGGAGTTATCAAAAGATTCAATGCGATGCGGTGTATAAATTCCAAGAAGTTCCCCCAAATTTTCCACCGCCTTAATCGTTCTTTCTTCATCTTTTTCAATTAGCGAGAATTTCTCATTCAAAGCAATTTTGGCATTTTTGATCGCCAACTTGACGAGATCCTTCTTTTGTCCTCGCTTTGGCTGCAGTACTTTTACTTCTAGAAGCTGCTCCGCCATATGCACATCGACTTCGTCCTGAATGAGAATTTCCTTTGGCTTAAAATGATTCGGTTGTTGATAAAAACGACCAAGAAAGGTCAAGATTTCTTCCTCCGGTTCATTATAGACGGGGAACATCGAGACGTCGCGCTCGATCATTTTTCCCTGACGGACAAAAAAGACCTGCACACACATCCAACCTTTGTCAACAGCGTAGCCAAACACATCGCGGTCGGTAAAATCCGTCATCGTAATCTTTTGTTTTTCCATAATCGTTTCAATATGAGCAATTTTGTCGCGATACTCCTTGGCCCGTTCAAAATCAAGTTCCTCGGCAGCAGCTGTCATTTTCTCGGTCAGTTCTTTTTTTATTTCTTTATACCCGCCATTTAAAAAACGAGTAATTTCATCGGTTATTTGTTTGTACTGTTCTTCACTCACGTCATTTACACATGGTGCCAGGCACTGCCCAAGATGGTAATACAAACAAACGCGATCCGGCAAGGTCGCGCATTTTCTTAGAGGATAAATCCGGTCTAGCAACTTTTTCGTTTCATTTGCAGCACCAACGTTTGGGTAAGGGCCAAAATATTTTCCTTTATCCTTTTTGACTTTTCTGGTGATGATCAGCTTTGGATGTCGTTCGGCTGTCAGCTTGATAAACGGATAGGTTTTGTCATCTTTCAACATCACATTATATTTAGGATCGTGTTTTTTGATTAAATTCAATTCCAGCAGTAATGCCTCAATATTAGAGGAGGTTACAATATACTCAAAGTCCTCAATTTCCTGGACAAGCCGCTGGGTTTTACCGTCATGCGATCCGGTAAAGTACGATCGAACACGGTTTTTTAAGACTTTAGCCTTGCCAACATAAATGATCGTTCCCTGACGGTCCTTCATTAAGTAGCAGCCAGGCTGATCAGGCAGCAATGTCAGTTTTTGTTTAATCGTTTCATTCATTCCGGCCACTCCTTTCTGGCAATTCACTTTCCTATCCATATTAAAACAATCCGCCTGTAAAGAAAAGTACGAAATAAAAGCCTCAACCAGAAAGATTCCGGTTAAGGCTTTGTCATAATAAATTGCTTAGATGTGCTTTTGCAGGACGCTTGCCAAAGCTTCTTTTGGCTGGAAGCCGACTACTTTATCAACGACCTCGCCATTTTTGAATACCAATAGTGTTGGGATGCTCATAACACCAAAGTTAGAAGCAGTTTGTGGATTATCATCCACATCTAATTTTTTAATTTTCACTTTATCGCCCATTTCAGCGTCAAGTTCTTCCAAAACAGGAGCAATCATTTTACATGGACCGCACCATGGTGCCCAGAAATCTACCAGAACAAGGCCAGAGCTTATTTCAGCTGAAAAGTTTTGATCTGTTATGTGAGAAATTGCCATAATTTACTTAACCTCCTACAAATTACTTTCAAATACTACCGAAAGTATAACATTGATTGAAAAATCAAGCTAATAATTTGTTTCCTAAGTACTTTTCCCCGGATACAAACGGGCTATGCAAAAAGCGAGCAGTCTCTATGCTGCCCGCTTCTCTTATTGTCCAGCGATGACCAAGGCGCTTGCGCTTTTCTTATTATTGATGAACTTTTAGCTTTTTAAATTCTTCCGTTAGCATTGGGACAACATCAAACAGGTCGCCGACGATTCCGTAGTCTGCTACTTTGAAGATATTTGCTTCTGGATCCTTGTTGATCGCAACAATTACCTTGGAGTTTGACATCCCGGCAAGATGCTGGATGGCGCCGGATATACCACAAGCGATATAAAGATCTGGTGTAACAACTTTACCAGTTTGACCGATTTGCAGCGAATAATCGCAGTATTCAGCGTCACATGCACCTCGGGAAGCACCTACTGCACCGCCTAATACGTCGGCCAATTCTTTTAATGGTTTGAAGCCTTCAGCACTCTTGACTCCGCGCCCACCGGAAACAACTACCTTTGCTTCGCTCAGGTCAACGCCTTCGGTTGCCTTTCTCACCACTTCTTTGATGATCGTACGAAGGTCTTTAATTTCAATGGAAAGAGAAGTAACTTCACCGCTTCTTGATTCGTCTTTTTCTAACGGTGTGATGTTATTAGGACGAACGGTTGCAAAAATTAATCCGTCTGTGACAATTTTCTTTTCGAATGCCTTGCCTGAATAGATTGGTCTTGTAAACACAACATTTCCTCCAACCACTTCAACTGCGGTTGCATCTGAAATCAGGCCGGATTCGAGTTTGGCAGCAATTTTTGGTGATAGGTCTTTCCCAAGGGCCGTGTGACCGAAAACCAGTCCTTCCGGCTGCTCTTGATCCATTACAGCCAGGATTGCCTGAGAATACCCATCAGAAGTATATTGAGCCAATTTGCCATCTTCTACTACAACGACACGATCTGCACCGTTTTTAATTAACTCTGTACCTAAATCGCTTACATTCTCACCAAGTAATACTCCGACAACTTCTCCACCTTCAGCCACCGTTTTGGCTGCAGCCACTGCTTCAAAGGATACGTTACGTAAGGAGCCGTCGCGAACTTCTCCTAATACTAATACTTTTCTGGACATATGAGTTTACCCCCTGTATACGAACTATGGCCTTCCGCGCCATCATTTACTTTGAAAAAACGAACAAATACCTCCCACCAGCCAATGCAGGCGGTGTGAACAGAATCGGAAAAGGCATTACATTAATATGGCCTATCCGCTTTCATTAGTTAGCATTAACTCACGTTAAACGACATTCCGCCTCATTTTTCAAAAATTTGATGTGTTAATTAGACTACTTTTGCTTCAGTGTGAAGCAGATGAACCAACTCTTTTACTTGATCGGATAGCTCTCCTGCTAACACTTTTCCAGCTTCCTTTTTAGGCGGCAAATACACTTCGATTGTCTTTGTTTTTGCTTCCACATCTTCTTCATCCAAATCAAGATCATCCAATTCTAATTCTTCAAGCGGCTTCTTCTTCGCTTTCATAATCCCAGGAAGCGATGGATAGCGCGGTTCGTTCAAACCTTGCTGTGCTGTTACTAACAGTGGCAGGCTTGTCTCAATTACTTCGGAATCACCTTCAACATCACGGGTCACCGTTACATTGTTACCATCGATCTCTAATTTCGTAATCGTTGTTACATAGGGAATATTGAGCAGTTCCGCAACACGTGGTCCGACTTGGCCAGATCCGCCATCAATCGCAACGTTCCCGCCTAAAATTAAATCAGCCTCTTTATCTTTTAAATATTCAGCAAGAACTTTGGCAGTCGTAAATTGGTCGCCGTTTTCAACATCGTCCTCTGTATTGATAAGGACTGCTTTATCAGCGCCCATTGCAAGCGCAGTGCGCAATTGCTTTTCAGCCTCTTCGCTGCCAACAGAAATAACTGTTACTTCACCGCCATTGGCATCGCGGACTTGAATTGCTTCCTCAATGGCATATTCATCATAAGGGTTGATGATGAATTCAGCACCATCTTCGTTGATCTTTCCGCCGCTTAATGTAATTTTTTCTTCGGTATCAAAGGTTCTCTTCATTAATACGTAAATGTTCATTATCTAGCGCCTCCTAAAAAATTCAAACATTTGTTCAGTTAAAAAGATTGAAAAAATTGGAGCTAAAAAATTATTAAATAGATATGTTTACTCTCCTTTAAAATGCGGCTCTCTTTTTTCAATAAAAGCCTGGATCCCCTCTTTCGCGTCATTTGACACAAAGACCTCTCCGAATAATTCCGCTTCTTTTTTCATACCTTCATAGAATTCGCCCGTTTTGGCATAGTTTAATAGTTGAATAGCCGCATGAAGCGAAACAGGGCTTTTCTTGGCAATTTTTTGTGCCAGCTTTAACGCTTCTCCCAATACTTCTGTCTCCGGATATGCATGATTAGCCAGACCGTATTCCACTGCCTCCAGCCCGGTTATTGGCTCTGAGGTGAACATCATTTCGGCTGCTCTAGCCATTCCAACATACCTTGGCAGCCGCTGTGTTCCGCCAAAACCAGGAATTATCCCAAGCTGAAGCTCAGGCAGCCCCAGTTTCGCGGTTTCACTAACCAAGCGGATATGGCATGCCATGGCCAGCTCTAAACCGCCGCCAAGCGCAGCACCGTGAATGGCGGCAATGATTGGTTTTGGAAACTTTTCGATCCGGTCAAACAAATCTTGTCCAAACTTACCAAAATTTGAAGACCCTTCTGAAGAATTAAGCGTGGTAAATTCCTTAATATCTGCCCCGGCTGAGAAAAAGCGTCCCTCTCCATGAATCACAATCACCCTAATGTCGCGGTTTGGTTCGATTTCATCCAGCACTGCTGATAATTCCCGTAAAAGACCTGATGAAAGCGCGTTTGCCGGCGGACGTTGTATGGTAATCGTGGCAATCCTGTCCTGACTTGACCATTTTAAATAGTCCATCCCAATAAATTCCCCCTTTGTTCAGACCCTAGCAACCGCCAAATCCATTGATAAACATATTATGGATTGGGGATGCCAAAGCTTTTAAATCATATTTTTCTTCATTCATCACCCATGTCGTAACTGTTTCATCAATTGTGCCAAAAACCATTTGTCGGGCAAGACGAATATCAAGATTGTTTGAGAACTCACCATTTTCCTTGCCTTCAATCAGTATCTTATCAATCACCTTTAAATAACCTTTCAACACATCATTAATTTTCAATCGTAAATCTTTATTGGATTGACGTAATTCCAACTGTGTAACAATGGCAAGATGATGATCGGCTGAAAGCAATTCAAAATGAGTTTCAATCATTTTTAATAACTTCTCCGTTGCGGTCTTTTTTCCTGCTATCATTTGCTCTATTTTTTCAATAAAAGTTCCCATTTTTTCTTCAAAGAGAGAGATAAGAATATCTTCTTTATTTTTGAAATAAAGATAAATGGTCCCGTCGGCGACTCCCGCCTGCTTCGCAATTTTTGATACTTGTGCTTGGTGATAGCCGTTTTCCGCAATCGCTACCACTGCGGCATCAATGATCTGCATGTATTTTGGTTTTGTCTTCTTCATTGTAATCCCTTCTTTGAAGAAAAATTTAAAAAGAAAAATATGAATGAATCATCATTCATATTTTTATAATAGATTTTATCGGCATGTCTGTCAAGAAAACAAATTGACTTTCAAGCAACAAATTTTTATCTATGATCTATGCTGTTGGGACAAGCTTACTGCAAAAAAAAATTAAAATTGTTCGGATTAAGCATGGTTTTTATTTTGTTCATCGATTTTTTTCTTTTCTTCTTCGACAAGCTGTCTTCTTAAAATTTTTCCAACGGCTGTTTTAGGTAATTCGTCTCTGAACTCATATATTCTCGGCACTTTATAGGCTGCCAGATATTTTCTGGCAAATTGATTCATTTCTTCTGAGGTAACCTTTGCGCCTTCCTTTAAGACGATGTAAGCCTTAACGGTTTCGCCGCGATATGGATCAGGAACACCTGCAGCTACAACCTCCACTACATCCGGGTGCTCATACAATACTTCCTCGATTTCTCTGGGATAAATATTGTACCCTCCGGCGATGATCATATCCTTCTTGCGATCAACCACATAAAAATAGCCCTTTTCATCCATATAGCCAAGATCACCGGTATACAGCCAGCCGTCTTTCAAAACTTCGGCGGTTTCATCAGGCCGATTCCAGTAGCCTTTCATGACCTGAGGCCCTTTAATGACAATTTCGCCAATTTCACCAGGGGGCAGCGGCTCTTCTGAACCAACAGCAATGATTTTTGCCTCTGTATCCGGATATGGAACCCCAATACTGCCTTTTACCCTTTCCACATCCCACAGGAAATTCGTATGTGTCACTGGTGATGCTTCTGATAATCCATAGCCTTCGACTAGCTTACCATTCGTTACCTCTTCGAACTTCTGCTGGACCTCTAACGGAAGTGGGGCGGATCCACTGATGCAGACCTCAATGGAAGACAGATCATATTTCTTTATATCAGGATGGTTCAGCAGACCGATATAGATGGTCGGTGCCCCAGGAAAAAGTGTAGGACGTTGTTTGTGAATCGTTTTTAACGTTTCTAACGCATCAAATTTTGGCATGAGAATCATTTTGCCAGCCATTTTTATCGATAACAGCATACAAACAGTCATACCATAAACATGGAAAAAAGGAACAATGCCAAGAATCGTTTCTTCACCAGGGTGACATTTGTACATCCATTTCTCGCTCATTGTCGTGTTGGCCATTAAATTCTTATGCGTCAGCATTACGCCTTTTGGAAAACCGGTTGTCCCTCCCGTATATTGGAGCAATGCAAGGTCTTCATCAGGATTGATCTCATACTTGGTCAGTTTAAGCGGTTTCATTTTTAGAATTTCTGAAAGCAAGTGTGAATTTCCTTCATGCTTTACTTTAACGACCAGTCCGTATTGTTTTTTCTGAATAAAGGGATACAGAAGATTTTTAGGAAACGGCAAGTAATCTTTAATGCAAGTGACGATGATATGCTTTAGTCCTGTCTGCGGCATTACCTTTGTTACTCTAGGATAAAGGATATCAAGGGTGACGATGGCTTTTGCCCCTGAATCTTTCATTTGATATTCTAATTCACGTTCCGTATACAGCGGGTTCGTTTGAACGACAATTCCTCCGGCCAGCAGAATTGCAAAATAGCTAATGACTGCCTGCGGCGTATTCGGAAGCATGATGGCAACACGGTCTCCTTTTATAATGCCGATGTGGTTTTGCAGATATCCGGCAAACTTTACGGCCTCCTCATGCAACTGTTTAAAAGTTAACTCCTTGCCCATAAAATGAATGGCAACTTTATCTGGATAATTTGCAGCGGAATTTTCCAAATATGTCTGAATCGGGTCAGAGGAGTACTCGATCGTGGCAGGTATCTCTTTAGGATACAATTTCAACCATGGTTTAGATTCTATCATTTATTAACCTCCCTTTACGAAAATTTTTAAAAATTCCAACTACTCATTTAATTATAGTACAGGATTATATATTTAACAATTCACAATTTTCTCCCCTCTAATTTACCTGGTAGTAAAAAAAATCACCACTGAAGGATCAGTGATGACTTTAATTAGATTGAAATGTCTAACGGAACATTCGATTCATGTGAAAAATACAAGATATATAATCCCGATCAGAATAAACACAGCTGATAAACCTATCAGAACCTTTGCTAAATTTTTCATTTTCCCTTTCTCCCCTTAAGAAATTCCTGCACCGATCACATAAGATAACCCGATCGAGATCATCATGGAAATGAAACCGACGGCACGATTATCATTTTGAATTTCTTCGTCAATTTTAAACTTTGGCGTCAAAAATTCAAAGATAAAATAGCCTGCCAACAATAGGAAAAAGCCATAAATCCCCCATCCAATCATAGAAGTCAATGAAGTATGCTCTTCAATTGTACTGCGAAAAATATTTGCAATCCCGAAGATTTTTCCTCCGGTCGCCATGGCCACGGCCAGATTGCCATTTTTAATTTCTTCCCAATTCCGATATTTCGTGACCAATTCAAAAATCGCCAAAAAAACAATTGTGCATAAAATGACAACACTATAATAAGCTGCAATTTGAATATACTCATTTTCCCAAAACTGGTTCATTGCAAAGTCTCCCCGGACATTATTTAAATTCCACTACAGTGACACCGGTGCCTCCTTCTCCGGCCTCGCCAAAGCGGATTTTCTTAACCGCTCGATGATTTCTTAAATACTCCTGAACTCCTTGTCTTAAAGCACCTGTTCCTTTTCCATGAATAATTGAGACACGCGGGTAGCTTGCAAGAAGAGCGTCATCAATATACTTTTCTACCTTGAGCAGCGCATCTTCATACCGTTCTCCACGTAAATCCAACTCCAGTTTAACATGGGAGTCGCTGCCTTTTACAATGGCCATCGGTCTTGTCTCTTGTTTCTTTTCCGTTGACCCAAGATATTCCATATCTTTTTCTTTGACCTTCATTTTTAAAATTCCCATTTGTACCTGCCACTCATCAGCAGAAACTTTCTCCACAAGTGTACCTCTCTGATCAAAGGTTAAAACCCTCACTTCATCCCCGGGCAGATATTGCTGCTTTTTACTCTTCTTATTGGTCAATTTCGCTGATTTAGTCATCTCCGGTACTGCTTTTTCCAGACGTTTCTTAGCATCAATTAATTCGTGTTCTTTTATTTCAGCGTGCTTTTCCGTTCGCATTTTACGAAGATCGCGAATGACCTGCTCGGCTTCTTTTTTGGCTTCATCGACAATTTCAGCCGCCTTTGCAGCCGCTTTTTCGAGCATAGAATCTTTCTTCTCATAGAATTCTATCATTTGTTTTTGCAAATCTTTATGAAGCTTTTCCGCCTGCCTTAAAAAGTCCAATGCTTCCTGCTGTTCGATTTCTGCCTGGTGCTTGCTTTCTTCAAGCGACGCGATCATGTTATCAATTTGATTGGTGTCCTCACTAATATAGGACCTGGCATTATTAATGATTCGTTCATTGAGGCCAAGGCGTTGGGAAATTTCAAATGCATTACTGCGGCCGGGCACTCCCAGCAATAATTTATAGGTGGGGCTTAGTGTCTCGACATCAAACTCAACACTGGCATTCAAGACGCCTTCACGATTATAGCCGTATGCCTTTAACTCCGGATAGTGAGTGGTAGCGACTACCCTGGCACCAATCCGATAAACCTCGTCTAGAATCGAAATCGCCAATGCTGCTCCTTCTTGTGGATCAGTACCGGCACCTAGCTCGTCAAACAGGACAAGGCTGTTATCATCAACTCGATTTAAAATATCGACAATATTTACCATATGGGAAGAAAATGTACTCAAGCTTTGTTCAATGGATTGTTCATCACCAATATCGGCATAAACAGCGCCAAACACCGCCAGTTCGGAACCATCCTGGGCCGGTACCTGCAATCCGGCCTGAGCCATAAGCGAACATAGTCCAAGTGTTTTGAGCGTAACCGTTTTCCCGCCGGTATTGGGACCGGTAATGACAATCGTGGTATAATCTTCGCCAAGCAAAATGTCATTTGCGACAACCTCATCAAGCGGAATGAACGGATGCCTTGCCTGATATAATGCGATTCTGCCTTCATTGTTGATAATCGGCATCGTCGCTTTTATTTTTTTCCCATATCTTGCCTTGGCAAAAATAAAATCTAAATTAGCCAGGATCTTGACAATGATTTGCAGTTCGTTTGCAAATTCGGCCACTTTTGCTGACAGCTCGGTAAGGATTCGTTCAATTTCCAATTGTTCCTTAACGCGGATGTCCTGCAGCTGATTGTTTAATTGCACAATCACCTGCGGCTCAATAAACAATGTTTGCCCCGAAGAGCTTTGGTCATGAATAATCCCGCCGTAATGACCGCGGTATTCTTGCTTAACAGGGATGACAAAACGGTCGTTGCGAATAGTAATAATCGCATCTGACAGCATCTTTTGGGCGCTGGAGGAACGAATCATACTTTCTAATTTTTCCCGGACCCGTGCCTCATTGGATCGCAGCTGGTGTCTTAAGGTCCGAAGCAGTTCGCTGGCCCCGTCCAACACTTCACCGCTCTCGTCAATCGCCTGTTTAATGACATGCTCCAGGTTCGTTAGTGGAATAATCTGATCCACCTGCTCCTTTAAAATCGGTATCTCAGTGCGTTCTTCATCAATTTCCTCAATAAAACGTTTCATTTGCCGGCTTGCGTAAATGGTGCTGGAAATTTGCATCAATTCATGCGGGCTTAACACCCCGCCAATGATGGAACGCTTAATATGCGGCCTGATATCATAGATCCCTGAAAGTGGAATATTGCCTTTAATCCGATAAACAGTGGCCCCCTCATCGGTTTCTGCCTGAAGTTTCACCACCTCGTCGAAATCCGTTGATGGTACCAAGTTTGCTATTTTTTCTTTCCCTAGTGATGAAGCCGCATGCTCTAACAGCTGCTCTCTCACTTTAGTAAATTCTAACACTTTTAATACTTTATCTTGCATGAGGGTATCCCTCCTTTATTGTTCAATGTCGATTATGCAAAAAATGAAGGAGATCATGTGGTTCAAGTGCATTCAGTACCGTTGAAGCTTTTACCCAGCCCTTCTTGGCAGCAGCAACGCCAATTTCCATATCGCTTAAGGTTTCTTTCCTATGGGCATCGGTATTAATAAGAATTTTCACCCCGGCTTCCTGGGCTTTGCGTAAATATTCCGCTTTCAGGTCCAGCCTGTTCGGATCAGCATTCAGCTCCAAAGCCGTGTTCGTCACTCTTGCCAGTTCTATCAGTAAATCAATGTCCACTTCATAGCCGTCGCGCCGGCCAATTTTCCTTCCAGTTGGATGGGCAAGTAAATCAACATGGGGATTTTCCAGCGCTGTCTTTAACCGCTCCATGATTTTTTCCTTCGATTGGGAAAAAGCGGAATGAATCGAGGCAATGACAAAATCCATTTCGGCCAGGACCCAATCCTCATAGTCTAAGGTGCCATCCGGTAATATATCCATTTCCACCCCTGATAGAATCAATATATCATCATATTTTTCATTGAGTTTCTTAATTTCTTCATGTTGCTTCAAGAGCCGCTCTGTTGTGAGTCCGCTTGCAACCTTTAAATATTGGGAATGATCGGTTATCGCCAGGTAGCGGTAACCACGCGCCCGGCACGCTTCGACCATCTCCTCGATGGAATGGGCACCATCACTCCATGTTGTATGCATATGAAGGTCACCCTTTATGTCCGATAAGTCGATTAATCCTTGATTGGCTGAAAAGATATCCACTTCTTTCCCATCTTCACGAATTTCCGGTGGAATATAAGGCAAACCAAAATGGTTGAAAAATTCTTCCTCCGATTTGAACGTTTGAATTTTACCTGTTTCGTTGTTTTCCACACCATATTCGCTGATTTTTTCGCCGCGCTCCTTGGCAAGCTGACGCATACGGACATTATGATCCTTGGAGCCGGTAAAATGATGCAGAGTGGTGATGAATTCTTCGGGCTTTACTAAGCGAAAGTCAACCGATATATCGTAGTCTTGGGTAAACACTATCGAAACCTTAGTATCACCAGCCCCAATTACTTCTTTTATGCCCGGCTGCTTTAATAATTGCTCACGCACAGCTTCTGGCTCAGTTGTCGCGATAATAAAATCCAAATCTTTGATTGTTTCACGCATTCGCCGTAAACTTCCAGCCCTTGAAAACCGTTTAACTTCCTTAATTTCAGCCAGCATCGCTTCAATCTGTCCGGCAAGCGGCAGCATGTAGGCCAGCGGCAGCCGTTCTGGTCTCGATCCCACGTTGGCAATCGCTGCTAAAATTTTTTCCTCGGTCTTTTTTCCAAAACCGGCAAGCGACTGAACCCGGCCCTCCCGGCAGGCTTCCTTTAAACTGTTAACATCTATAACACCTAATTCCTTATATAATTTAGCAATTTTTTTACCGCCAAGACCCGGCAGCTGCAAGAGGGGAATTAACCCGGCAGGAACCTCTTGTTTAAGCGCCTTTAAAAGCGTTGAGGAGCCATCTTTTATGTATTCCTCAATGACAGTGGCAGTCCCTTTACCGATACCGGATATGACCGTAAAATCGTCGATTTCAGAGATGCTGCGATCATCGGTTTCCAAGGCATTGGCGGCCTTACGAAAAGCCGAAACCTTAAAGGGATTCTCCCCTTTTAATTCCATATAAACCGCAATCATTTCCAAATGACGGACAATTTCTTGTTTATTTACTCCCAATACAATCACCTGCCTATTTTCGTCGCCATCTTATTTTGCCCGTTAATAGAAAAACTTCTCTGCCTATAGAGAAGTTCACGCAGCCGTATTTTCAATCCACCAGCCTTTGAGCTGTTCAGATAGGACTGGGGTGTAGTGGACGATCGTTTTTGCCAATGACGAGTCATCTAATATCGTTTGAAAATGTTCAATTGGCATGAGGGCAGCAATGTATAATACAATAAAAATAAGTAAATAGACTTCTAAAAATCCTAGTATTCCACCTGCCCAGACATTTAGCTGCTTTAAGACCGGTAAATGAGCGATAAAGTCAAACATCGAGCCGATAATTTGCAAAATAATTTTTACTGCAAAAAAGATGATGACAAAAGCAATTGCCCGGTAAAAAGCAGATTCCATATTACTAGAGTCCGTTAATATTTTTAATGTCGGATTATCCCCCCAAGTCGGGTATGGGATCCAAAGAATAAGCTTTGGTGCTAATTCTTCATAGTATAAATAGGCGACAACATATGCGATAATAAAACTTGTAAGATGGACAAGCTGCAAAATAAAGCCCCTCTTCAAGCCAATAAGAAAACCGATAAACAGAAAAATGATAATAGCCAAGTCTAACATATGTTATTATTCCTTCTCATTTTGTTGTTCTGTTTTCCGCTGTTCCAATTCGTCTTTTATGATCAGATAATCATTGACTGCATTAACAGCTGTCAAAACAGCGAGTTTACTAACATCTAATCCGGGATTCTTCGAACTGATTTCACGCATTTTTTTGTCAACTAATGATGCGACATGTCGGATATGGTCTTTACTTTCTGTTCCTAGAATGACATATTGGGTACCAAAAATATCAACAGTTATTCGATTTTTTTGTGTATTTGACAACGTAAATGCCTCCAATCAAGAATCCTACACTTTATCATAACACGAACACAAATAAAAGGAAAAGTTAAAAGAAATGTGGTGTTTCATTATGGGACAAGTTGTTTTAATTTGTGGAAAAGATACGATTCATGAAATGAAAACATATTATGAAAAACAATTGCTAGACAAAAATCCGCCGGGAAGTGTGTTTGCTGCCAAAATGCCGGGCTGCACCATCACTGCCTATCAATCAGGCAAAGTCCTATTTCAAGGAAATGATTATGAAACAGAAGCGGAAAAATGGCAGAAAACCGAATCGGGAGATGCTGCAATCGAAAAGTCAGCAGCTGTCAAGACAAAGTCTATCGCTAAAGGCGATCTACCCGCACAAATAAGCCGGATGTCCGTGATCGGTTCCGATGAGGTGGGAACGGGGGACTTTTTCGGTCCAATTACGGTTGTTGCCGCCTATGTAAAGAAGGAACAAATTCCGTTATTAAAGGAATTGGGCGTACGCGATTCCAAGGATTTAACTGATGAGAAAATCATCGAAATAGCCAAAGTAATTAAAGAGATCATCCCATTTAGCCTGATGACCTTGAAAAATGATAAATATAATCAGATCCAGCAGACCGGGATGTCGCAGGGAAAAATGAAAGCATTGCTTCATAATCAAGCGATTCTAAAAGTAATGGAGAAAATAGCTCCGGAAAAGCCGGAGGCGATTTTGATCGATCAATTCGTCCAGCCAGGCACTTATTTTCAGCATTTAAAAGGACAAAAATCCATCGCCCGCGAGAAGGTGTACTTTAGTACCAAGGCGGAGGGCATCCATCTCGCCGTTGCCGCTGCCAGCATCCTCGCTCGCTACGCTTTCATTCAATATATGGATAAGCTGAGTGAATCGGCCGGCTTCCCCATTCCAAAAGGCGCCGGTCCACTTGTTGATGAAGCAGCAGCGAAGCTGATTTTGCAAAAGGGGCGCGATCAACTCGGTTCATTCGTAAAACTTCATTTTGCCAATACAGAAAAGGCAATGGCGCTTGTACGGAAAAAGAGAAACTAGGAGGAGAGGTTGGGATTGCGGAGATTAACTGACGCAGAAATTGAAAAGTCCATTGATAGTTTAATCGGTTGGAAGCTCGATGGAAAATTCGTGGTAAAAAAATATCGTTTTCGGGAATTTTTAAAGGGTATTGAGTTTGTAAACGAAATTGCCCAGCTTTCGGAAGACCAGAATCATCATCCTTTCATGGCTATTGATTATAAATTGGTGACTTTGAAGCTTACTTCCTGGCACGCAGGCGGGCTGACAGATTTAAACGTAGCCTTGGCAAAAAAATATGATGAAATCTATGAAAAATATAAGATGTAAGAAAAACGGCCCCATCGATTTAATGACGGGGCCGTTTTTTAATATTATTTGACCAGGAAATAACATCTAAAAGTTTTATTAGCGAATTTTTTGTGTTTATTAGCGATTCTAGCAGTTTTATTAGCGAATTATATTGTTATATTAGCGAATTGGACCTATTTATTAGCGAATTGAATTTTACCATGGAAAAGTTACCGGAAAGTACACCCGTCCTTTATTTGTTCCTGAAAATTTTATTTTATCTGATGTCAATAATCTTTTTGCTGTATGGATGGAATTAACATGAGCAAACTCCCGAAACTGCTTATTGGTAATTTTCATATCATACAATAGAAAATAGTCCATTAAAGCTTCCAAATGGGCAGTGGTCGAAAAATGATGACAGTGTGGGCAATACCATTTCTGTTTTTTTCGAATCATTGGAAGATAGTAGCAAATGGGGCAGTGAACGCCGGGAAGTAATTCGGATCGGTAAATCCCATATCTAGATAGAAGAAAGTTTGTCGGCGGGGTATTCATTTTAATCAGGAGTCGGCAAAGCTTTCGAAGTTCTTTTTCACTAAGGATTGGCTCGGGATACATTTTTTCAAGAACTTGCATTTTTCCTATAAACGCATCGGCTTTGCATATACGGGGATTAATCTTGCGGGTGCTGGGACCTGATATTACATATGTAGCATACGGGTTGCTGATCACTACTATGTAATCAATCGGTACCGGAGGAAAACCATTAGCAATAAGCCACTTTCTTAAATATTCTTTATGCCTCCAAGCCTGCGCGATTGGATCAGGATACCCCTTCTCCTTGTCGTTAGTGATTTGAATAAACTGCTGGTTTTCGGTATCAAAAATTAATTTTCCGCTCATATTCTTTACGTCTATAATTTGGATAAATTCGGGAGTCGCGAGAAGGGTGTCAATTTGACAGTTATAATCACCGTCTGGGAGGTTTAAGTCATGAAGAATACGGTATTTTTGCTGTGGCAGGAATCGATAGTAGTAATCGACGGAGACCTCTCCCTGGTATCCCGCTTCTCTTCGCTTGAATTCTTCAAAAATGGCCTGGTATTTTTCGTGGTTTGGCGGCAGCCGCCGCAAAATCGCTGCTAAAATGAGAAGTTTTAATGGAATTGTCCTTGCTTTTACGATCAAAACGATCACTCCTTTCAACATTGCTTATTAATTTCTCGGATGCAAGGAGAAAATCCTGCTGATTTTTGACGAAATTTGCTAATAATTTATTTTTAAAAATTATATTAGCGAATTTTCGGGGGATATTAGCGAATTCATATATTTTATTAGCGAATCAATTGCTTTTATTAGCGAATCGAAAATAATAACGAAAAAAGCTAGCCCTTAAGCTAGCTTTTTCCATAATTTATCCCCGTAAGACGGCGCCTGCTTGCTCTTTCAAAGCGGCCAGTACTTGTTCATGAACCTTCGTGACCTCTTCATCCGTCAGGGTCCGTTCCGGGTCAGCGTATTTTAAGGAGAAAGCAATCGATTTCTTGCCTTCCTCCATTTTATCGCCTTCGTATAAGTCAAAGACGTTTGCTTCCTTCAAGAGCGGAGCCCCGGCCTCAAGAATGATCTCCTTTAAGGTGTCTGACACTGTCTCTTTGTTTGCCACGAGGGCAATATCCCTTGTAATTGATGGGAAGCGCGGAATCGGAACATATTGTAAGTCGTCTGTCTCCTCTTCCAGCACCGCTTTTAATGACAGCTCGAAGACGTACGTGTCTTTGAGGTCCAGATCTTTTTGGACACTTGGGTGTACCTGACCGACAAAGCCGATTCGTTTACTGTTCAATAGGATTTCGGCCGTCCGTCCCGGGTGCAGACCGTCTACCTGCGCTTGTACATATTCCACCTTATCCGTTAACCCAAGCTTGGCAAACAGCCCTTCCAAAATCCCCTTTAACACGAAGAAATCTACAGGCTTTTTCTCTCCCTGCCATGAATGATTTGTCCACAAGCCGGTAATGGCGGCTGCTAAATGTTCTCTTTCCTCCGGAAGCGCGTCAGTACCATTTGCTAAAAAGACGTTGCCTGTTTCATAGACCGCTAAGCTATCATTTTGTCGGGCGCTATTATATTTTACAACCTCTAATAGCTGAGGCAATATGCTTAACCGAAGCACGCTGCGGTCTTCACTCATCGGCATCGCTAAATGAATCGCCTCGCGTTTTTCGAGAGCATATTGAGCCGCTTTTTCCTCGCTTGTTAAGGAGTAGGTAACAGCCTGATAAAGTCCTGCCCCCTCCAGATATTGTCGGACAACGCGGCGTTTCTTTTGATAGGCTGTTAATTTTCCTGGCGTGGAAGAACCAACCGGCAATGTTTTGGGAATATTGTCATAGCCATAGAGACGAGCCACTTCCTCAATCAGGTCTTCTTCAATTTTAATATCACCGCGGCGCGTTGGAGCTGTAACGGTAATGGTATCGCCATCAACAGAAGCCTCAAATTGCAGGCGGGCAAATATTTCTTTTACTTGGTTCATGTCGAGATCTGTACCGAGGACTCGATTGATTTTTTCAAGCGTAATTGGAATAACCGCCGGTTCAATCGTTAATGTATCTACCTCAGCTGCCCCTGTCAATACTTCACCGCCAGCATATTTCGCCATAAGGTAAGCTGCCCGGTCACCGGCTGCGCGGACCCGGTTAGGATCAACGCCTTTTTCGAAGCGGGCACTTGCTTCACTGCGCAATCCATGATCTTTTGATGCTTTACGAACTGTAAGACCGTTAAAAAGGGCCGCTTCCAGCAAAACAGTGGTAGTATCGGATGTAACTTCTGAATTAGCACCTCCCATTACCCCGGCAAGGGCGACAGGCTCGGTTCCATTCGTAATTACAAGAATGATCGGCTGTTAAGCTCCGTTCCACATCATCCAGCGTTGTAAACTTTTCCCCTTCCTTCGCGCGGCGGACGAGAATTTCTTTGGATCCAAAACGGTCGTAGTCAAAAGCGTGGAGCGGCTGGCCGTATTCCAGCAAGATATAGTTGGTAATGTCGACTACATTGTTGTGCGGACGGATTCCGGCATTCATTAAACGGGTTTGCATCCAAAGTGGGGATGGACCGATTTTGACATTTTTAATTATTTTCGCCACATACAATGGGTTATCTTCCGGTGCTTCAACGACAACCTTGACGTAATCAGATGCCTTTTCAGCTACAGGTTCAAGTTTCGTTTCCGGAAGTTTTACTTCTCTTCCTAAAATTGCTGCCACTTCATAGGCAACTCCAAGCATACTTAAGCAGTCCGCTCTGTTTGGCGTTAGACTGAGCTCAAGGATCTCGTCGTTTCGATTCAATAGAGCAATCGCGTCAGTGCCAACTTCCGCGTCTTGTGGAAAAACAAAAATTCCTTCTGCATATTCTTTCGGAACAATTTTTCCCTCCATGCCCAACTCTTGAAGCGAGCAAATCATCCCGTTTGATACTTCGCCGCGAAGCTTGGCTCGTTTAATTTTCACACCGCCCGGCAATTTTGCCCCAACCGTGGCAACTGCAACCTTTTGTCCTTTATCAACATTCGGGGCGCCGCAAATAATTTGCACCGGTTCGCCGGCGCCAATATCAACCAAGCATTTGTTTAATTTATCGGCATTTGGGTGCTGCTCGCGCTCAAGCACATAGCCGACAACAACCCCTTTAATACCTTCATTTAGAACCTCTACTCCTTCGACTTCAATCCCGCTTTTGGTGATTTTTTCAGCAAGCTCCTTCGCTGTGATTCCCGATAAATCAACATAGTCTTGGAGCCATTTATATGAAACCAACATATCCTAAACCTCCTACTCTTCAACTGCAAACTGTTTTAAGAATCGAACATCATTGGTATAGAAATGACGGATATCATCAACGCCATATTTCAGCATGGCAATCCGTTCCGGGCCCATGCCAAAGGCAAATCCATTGAATACTCTCGAATCATAGCCGGCCATTTCAAGTACATTTGGATGAACCATGCCGGCACCGAGAATTTCAATCCAGCCGGTATGCTTGCAAACGCTGCAGCCATGGCCGCCACAAATTTTACATGAAATATCCATTTCTACGGATGGCTCTGTAAATGGGAAAAAGCTTGGACGCAGTCTGATTTCCCGGTCTTCACCGAAGATTTTCTTAGCAAACACTTCTAGTGTTCCTTTCAGGTCACTCATACGGATGTTTTCACCAACAACGAGACCTTCAATCTGCATGAATTGGTGAGAGTGTGTCGCATCATCATTGTCGCGGCGGTACACTTTACCAGGGCAAATAATTTTGATAGAACCTTTCCCTTCGTGCTTTTCCATTGTCCGGGCTTGTACTGGTGATGTATGCGTCCGTAATAAAATGTCTTCTGTAATATAGAAGGAATCCTGCATGTCTCGTGCCGGGTGTCCTTTCGGCAGGTTCAGGGCCTCGAAATTATAGTAGTCCTGTTCTACCTCCGGCCCTTCCGCTACCTCATAACCCATACCGATAAATAAGTCTTCGATTTCTTCGATAATTTTGGTTAACGGGTGATGGTTGCCTAGCTTAACCGGGCGCCCTGGTAAAGTAACATCGATGGTTTCTGATGCCAATTTGGCTTGCACCGCTGCTTCCTCCAGCTCGGCTTGTTTCTCTTCAATTTTTGCAGAAATAGCTGCCCGGACTTCGTTGGCAAAAGCCCCGATAACTGGACGCTCCTCTGCAGAAAGTTTTCCCATACCTCGAAGGACCTCGGTAATCGGACCTTTTTTTCCTAAATAAGCAACGCGGATGTCATTCAATTCCTTTAAGCTCGAAGCCTGTTCAACCTTTTCAATCGCTTCTGCCTGCAGCTCTTTTAAACGCTCTTGCATGATCCTTTTCCTCCTTATATTTTGGTGTCAGGCACCGCGAAAAGCGGAAGCGCCTTCGGAACAAGCACAGCTTGTTCCTGCGATAATTATTCTAAGAAGATTTCCTTAGTCTTCAGGCGCTGTAGCTGGACAATTCAGAAAATAAAAAAACCCCATCCCAAAAAGGGACGAGGTTATTGTCGCGGTACCACCCTTATAAACACCTATGTCAGACACTGGTGTTCACTTGATTGGGATAACGGCTTTTCGCCGATGCATCTTTACATTTCATGATCGAAATGGTCCCGATGCCAACTCAGGAGGTGAACTTCTTATACCTTTTCCATAAGAATGCTTCCAGTCACGGCACTCTCTCCCTGGATGGTCAAACAAGTATAATACTTTTCTCCGTCATCGTCTTTATTTTCATTAACATTGTTCATTATTATATACTAATTTTTCAAGCGTTTCAAACAAGTTTCGCCTATTTTTTCAAATAATATAACAGAATTCCTGTAGCAACAGCGACATTCAATGATTCACTCTTGCCATAAATCGGAATATAAAGGTTTGCCGTTGTCGTAGAAAGCAGGTCTTTGTTCACCCCGCTGCCCTCATTACCAACGATTAAGGCAAATGTTTCACCAGCTGGAATATCCGTATATGTTGCCGCCCCTTCAAGTGCTGTTCCGTAAACAGGAATATTTTTTTTCTGCAGCCTGTCAATCCATGTTCCTAAATCTCCTCTAATAATCGGAAGGTGAAAGTGGCTGCCCTGAGCCGACCGTAACACTTTTGAATTGTATACATCCACACTGCCGCGGCCGACAATAACAGCATCCATTCCCGCAGCATCGGCGGTACGGATCATCGTTCCAAGATTTCCCGGATCTTGGACGGCATCAATTAGCAAATAAGTTTTAGCATTTGAAACACCCTCATTTATTTTTGGCTGGCGGCAAACAGCATAGATGCCCTGCGGTGTCTCTGTATCTGACAGTGAATCAGCTATTTCCTCCGTAACCGTTATAACAGCCGCTGAACCGATATCAAGGCGGGGTGGTAGTCCAATTTTTTCAGAAACAATCACCTCTAATACCAGCCCTTCTTTAAGGGCCTCCTCGACTAAATGAAAGCCTTCGATTAAAAAGGTACCGGAGCGATCCCGTTCTTTTTTGGTTAATAGCTTTTTCCATTGCTTCACTTGTGGATTTTGTAATGATTGAATGTACTTCAATGATTTTTTCCCCTTTAATTACCTTTGATTTTAATATTATAACGAAAATACATAATAAAACCAAAAAGAGAAAATCATATTAGTGAAAATGATGTTACTGAAGGGGTGTATTGATTTTGAACTTGAATTTACGCAATGCCATTATTCACAATGTTTCCGGAAATACGCAAGAACAATTAGAAGATACCATTGTTGATGCCATTCAAAGTGGTGAGGAAAAAATGCTGCCTGGTCTTGGCGTTCTTTTTGAGGTCATCTGGCAACATTCCTCTGAAGATGAGAAAAAGGAAATGCTCAGCACCCTTGAAAACGGGTTAAAGCAATAAAATTTATAAAGGGCTGCCGATCCATGGACCGGCAGTTTTTATTTTATATAGGTATTCACTAGTGTTGCATTAATTTAATTTAACTATTAGGAATACTCGAAATGTTCAATTTTATTATTCTCTGCAAAGAAAAAGTCCTTTATAATGGATAGGTCAGGTGGTAATCCGTCCAAATCCAATATAAAAGGACTAGCTCATGGACAAGATTACACGAAAAACTTCATTTGGACAATGGTTTTCACCAATAAATCTTCAATTATTTGAGGAACAGGTGAAAACGATGAAATTAGATTACTATACAAAGAAATTAACGACGGAGTCGTTCCTAAAATTACTTCTTTTTGCGCAGCTACAAGAAGTGGAAAGCCTTCATGCGCTTGGAGATTACCTTTTCGATGATCAGCTTCAAAAGGAAATTGACCTTGATTCTATTAGTATTTCTCAGCTGTCACGCCGTTTAAATGGGATGAATCCTGATCTATTCCAAAGGCTTTTTCTTGATTTGGTGTCCCAAATTCATGTCAAAACACATTACACAAAACTTGTGATGCCATTAAAAATCATCGATTCAAGTACCTTGCCACTCAATTTGACGAATCATAAATGGGCAAAATTCCGCAAAACAAAGGCTGGAGTAAAACTGCATTTGCGGCTTGTATTTATGGAAAAAGGCACTTCTTACCCGGAAAAAGCCGTTATGACTACGGCAAAAGAACATGATCGTGGCCAGCTTGAAATCATGGTAGATGACAAAGAATGCATGTATGTGTTCGACCGTGGTTACTTAGATTACGAACGTTTTGACCGCATGACCGATGATGGTTACTTTTTTCTTTCAAGGTTACGTAAGAACGCTGTTATACGGGAAGTTTACAACTTTAAACTACCGGAAAATTCTTCTGTTTTATCGGACCAAATGGTGTTGATTGGAACCACACAAAATCGTGCTGAAAATTATTTTCGACTGATAAAAGTTCTGGATTCAAAAGGAAATGAACTCCATTTAATCACCAACCGTTTCGATTTGGAAGCTGATGAAATTTCAGAGATGTACAAATCACGCTGGGCCATTGAATTATTTTTCAAATGGATCAAACAGCACCTCAGCATAAAAAAGTTTTACGGTCAAAGCGAATGGGCGATTCAGAATCAAGTGTTCATTGCACTCATTGTTTTTTGCCTACATGTTCTAGCGCAAATTGAATTAAAAAGTAGTCGAAAAATCCTACAAATTAGCCGATATTTAAGGGCTGCACTATGGAAACCGGCGCATATTTGGCTTCGAAAGATTGAAGGAAAAGCTGTTCCTTAATAAGCAAATTTGTTGTCGTCCCACAGGTCTTCAGGTTTAACTGTAAATAAATTTCCAAATGGACAGAGCCACCTTTAAATGGGTATTTATCTTTTTGGCCCTAAAAAGGTGAAATATTTTAACTGAAAATTCCGATACTTTTTATGCAACACTAGTGATAGGTATTGACATTTTTTAAGTAACCTTGGACAAATTCCAAGATGGTTTGGACGAGTAGACTTTCCTTCCAAAAATATTCACAAAAAACCCCCGATACCCAGTACCGAGGATTCAAAATTTTATTCATAAATAATTTTATCAACCGTCTCACGGTCAAGACGTTTAATCACTTCCACAACCAACTTCACGGCATTGTCAAAGTCATCGCGGTGGAGCATCGCGGCATGTGAATGAATATAGCGAGTGGCAATAGTGATTGCCAGTGCCGGCACGCCGTTATGCACTAAATGAATGGAACCGGCATCGGTTCCGCCGCCAGGCATGGATTCAAATTGATAGGGAATATTTAATTCATCGGCCACATCTGTAACAAAATCCCGTAAACCTTTATGGCTGACCATTGAGGCATCATATACCACAATTTGCGGGCCTTTGCCGATTTTACTCATTGCTTCTTTTTTGGTGATTCCCGGAGTGTCGCCGGCGATGCCAACATCAACAGCAAAGCCGATGTCCGGCTTGATTTTGTAAGTAGCTGTTTTTGCACCTCGGAGGCCGACCTCTTCTTGAACGGCACCGACACCGTACACAACGTTTGGATGCTCGACACCTTTCAATTGTTTTAACACATCAATGGCTATCGCGCAGCCAATGCGATTATCCCAGGCTTTAGCCAGCAGCATTTTCTCATTGTTCATGACGGTAAATTCGAAGTATGGCACAACCATATCTCCCGGACGTACGCCCCATTCTTCAGCTTCTTCCCGGCTCGATGCCCCGATATCAATGAACATATCTTTAATTTCCACCGGTTTCTTACGCTGCTCTTGAGATAACACATGCGGCGGTTTGGAACCAATAATGCCGGTCACATCACCTTTTTTCGTGACAATTGTAACGCGCTGAGCCAGCATGACCTGCCCCCACCAGCCGCCAACCGGTTGAAAGCGCAGAAAGCCCTTATCATCGATTTGCGTAACCATAAAGCCGACTTCATCCAGGTGGCCGGCTATCATAATTCTAGGCCCATCTTCTTTTCCAACCTTTTTTGCAATTAAGCTGCCAAGTCCATCAGTTGTGATCTCATCCGCAAATGGCTCTATGTACTTTTTCATTACTTCGCGGACTTCACGCTCGTTGCCGGGAATGCCCCTGGCATCGGTTAAATCCTTCAGCATCGTCAATGTTTCATCGAACTTTGCCATTCTTTAGCCTCCCTTATATGTATGTATCGTTAATAATTATAGCGAAGAAAATATTAATATTACAAATTTTTCGCTAATAGTGTTGGTTCCCCTGATAATTTATTTCAAAATATGTCTTTCCATTCCAAAAAAACAAATAATTCGGTATGATAAAAATAGCTAAGTTAGCTATTTTAACTAATATTGGAGGTGCTATAATATGATCATTAACTCCACTGAATTGCAGAATAATTTTGGAAAGTATTTAATGCTTGCGGCACAAGAGGATATTATTATTACACGAAACGGCACAGAAATCGCCAAACTAACAGCAATCAAAGAAAAACGATTGAAGGATAATGCCCAACCAGATCAAGTACATGAAAATGCACCAGAATATAGCTTTTATGGAAAAAAAGCGACTTATGAAGAGTTTCTCGAATTACAACAGAACTCTGACGAAAGATACGAGTATATTGATGGGGAAATCTATTTACTCGCTTCGCCAAGGACTGCTCATCAAATAGCTATTACTGAGTTACTTGTAATTTTTTACACCTTTTTCCAAGGATCAAAATGTACTCCAATGGTTGCACCCTACGATATTGAGCTAAGAAGAACACCCGAAAATATTAATATCGTTCAGCCTGATATCATGATTATTTGCGACCTGGAGGAAAATTTAAACGAGGAGGATTATTATAAAGGGGTCCCGTCACTAGTCGCAGAAGTACTTTCAAAGAGTACGAGAAGAAAGGACCTGATTAAAAAGCTTGATCTCTATATGTCCTGCGGGGTGAACGAGTACTGGATTGTGAATCCGGACAACAAGGAAGTCACTGTTTATCTTTTTGAGGACAATAATATAAGTAATAGCACCACTTTTAAAAATGACGAGGCGGCACAATCATTCATTTTTGAAGGACTTAGCGCAGAAATCAGCAGGATATTTAGAGTCTAAAATTATATAGTTCTATTTTGCTAATTAAAGGGGCTGTCCGAAAATTAAAAATAGAAATACCCAAGAATGTTGATTTTTCAGCATGATATTGTCACGAAAAAGTGCGGCCTACTAATGTGAGCCGCACTTTTTTCGTACAAACAAACTATTATTTTTTAAGAGAATTTTCCATTTTAATACTTATTCGTCCTCTCCATCTTCATGGATCCATTCAATTGAATAATAGGAATCGGCCAAACTTTCATGGAAGCCCCAGCCAGTGCCTTCTGCCTCAACAACAACCTTCCATATTGTCCGGGACCATTTCAAATGGCGCTGGATAAAATAAATAGTTTTATTTCCTATAACGAATCACTTGAAATAATCTCTCCATTATATGTAAGTCAAATCAATCCATGATTGTAAAGTTTATGTAAATTATTCATTAAACTCCTATTATCTTTCTACAAAATAAGCTAAAATTTGTAGAGCTTGATAAATAATTTACGAGGTGAGATCAGGTAGATGTTTAAGAGAGAAAAGGATCAATTTTTTCTTCATTTAGCTAATATATCTGCGAACTTGACAGAGAGTACGAATTATTTTTCTGATTATAAGTTAAGGAATACAGAAGACTTAGCTATTTTTTCTGAAAAAATGAAAGACTATGAGAAAAAAGGCGACTCTCTTGTCCATCAAGTTATTCAGGATCTGAATAATGTGTTTATAACGCCGATTGAGCGTGAGGATATACTAGCACTAGCAATGAATATGGATGATATTCTCGATGGCTTAGAACGTACTGCTGCATTATTTGATATGTATTCCATCACATCGGCTAATGAATATATGCTCCAGTTTGTTGATGCCATCCAAAAATGTGTTGAAGAAATCGAGAAAGCTATCGATTTATTATCGAATAAGAAGCTGATACAAATTAGAGAGCATATGATAAAAGTGAAAGACTATGAATCTAAATGTGATCTGATTCTGCGGATTTCTATTAAACATTTATTCCATACCGAAAAGGACCCCATTCGAATTATTCAATATAAGGAAATTTATGAAGAGCTTGAAACAGTAGCTGACTACTGTCAGAATGTCGCTAACATATTTGAAGCAATTATTATGAAAAATGCATAAGGAGTAACCAACTAGCATGAATACAATCCTTATCCTTACAATTTTAATTGTTGTTTTTGCGGTCGTATTTGATTTTATTAATGGGTTTCATGATACGGCAAATGCGATTGCGACATCCGTTTCGACAAAAGCACTCAGCCCAAGACGTGCGATTATATTGGCTTCCGTGATGAACTTTGTCGGTGCAATGACATTTACAGGGGTGGCAAAAACCATTACGAAGGATATTGTCAATCCTTTTACTCTTGAAAACGGATCGACCGTGATCCTTGCAGCGTTAGCGGCTGCGATCATCTGGAATTTAGTCACTTGGTACTATGGGATTCCAAGCAGTTCATCCCATGCGTTAATTGGGGCCATTGCCGGTGCTGCTATTGCCGCTGCAGGGTTCAACACATTAAATTATAGTGGTTTTATTGCCATTATAAAGGCACTCCTTTTATCCCCGCTTCTAGCATTCGGAGTAGGGTATATCGTCTATAGTATTATTAAATTGGTCTTCAAAAATAGTAATTTGCCGAAAACCAACAAACGATTTAGGCACATCCAGATTGCCACCGCTGCTTTACAGTCATACTCTCACGGAACTAACGACGCGCAAAAGGCCATGGGAATTATTACAATGGCCTTGATCGTCAATAATTATCAAAGTTCCAATGATATTCAGTTCTGGGTGCAATTTATTTGTGCTCTTTCAATGGCATTGGGAACCGCCTTGGGTGGTTGGAAAATTATTAAAACCGTCGGCGGCAAAATCATGAAAATCCGCCCTGTCTCCGGGGTCGCAGCTGATTTGACGGGAGCTGCCGTAATCTTTGGCGCAACGTTTCTTCACATGCCTGTCAGCACAACACATGTGATTTCTTCATCCATTCTAGGAGTTGGTGCTTCTCATCGTCTGAAAGGAGTCAAGTGGGGCACGGCGCAAAGGATGCTCATTACTTGGGTCATTACCTTGCCTATTTCCGCTACTCTTGCAGCAATATGCTATTTCATTCTCGATTTATTCTTTTGAGACAGAGAAACCCTCCCCCGTATATTTTCGGGGAGGGCTTTTTTAAAATGAATTGCGAGATAAATTCAACATGAGCCGGCTGTGGAAACAAATCTTAAACATATTCAAAAATCCTTCAACTATCTTTACCTATGGGATAATCTCTTTCATTTTACTTTATCCCGGAGGATCCAAAGCCTCCTGCACCTCTCTCGGAATCAGCTATCTCTTCGACTTGAGTGATATCAACTTTGGCAACCGGGGCAATCACCATTTGGGCGATTCGCATTTGTTTTTCGACTTTAAATTCTTCTTTTCCATGATTGATGAGGATGACTTTTACTTCCCCTCTGTAACCCTCGTCAATCGTACCGGGACTATTTAAGACGGTGACGGAATGTTTTAATGCTAAGCCGCTTCTCGGCCTCACCTGCGCTTCCGTTCCTTCCGGTAGCTCTAATATAATCCCTGTACGAATTAATTCCGCTTCTCCGGGCTTAATCAGTTTTTCCTCTACAGCAAATAAATCTAATCCTGCATCCCCCGGATTTGCTTGGAAGGGTAACATCGCATCCTTATGGATTAATTTTACCTTGACATTATAATTCATGGTTAAAGCACTCCTTTATAGAAAAAGCCATCCTCATCACAGAGAATGGCTGTATCTGAAAAATTATTTGTTTATTCTAGCTCCAGCGCCTAGGGGCTCAAGGTCACAAGCTAATCCGTCAAGAAGGCTAAAAAGCAGCCTTCTCGCCAGCTCGTCTTGTGCTTGTCGCCCCTGGACAAGGCGCTTCCGCTTTATTTGTTCAATTGTGCTTTCGCAGCTTCCGCTAATTGATTAAATGCATTGGCATCACTAATAGCCAAGTCAGCAAGCATTTTGCGGTTTACTTCGATGCCGGCAAGCTTTAATCCGTGCATTAAACGGCTGTAAGAAAGACCGTTCATACGTGCTGCTGCATTGATACGAGTAATCCACAGTTTGCGGAAATCGCGCTTTTTCTGACGACGGTCACGATAAGCGTAGCTTAATGATTTCATAACCTGTTGGTTAGCAACTTTGTATAATGTATGTTTTGAACCGAAATAACCTTTAGCTAATTTAAGAACTTTTTTACGACGTCTGCGAGTAACTGTACCGCCTTTTACACGTGGCATTGAATTTCCCTCCTATATAATCGAAACTTTCGAATTACTTCATGTTAGATAATAAAGAACGAATGCGTTTGTAATCACCATTTGAAACAATCGCTGGTTTACGAAGTTTACGTTTTGCTTTTGTAGATTTATTGGCAAATAAGTGGCTCGTATAAGCGTGATCACGTTTTAATTTACCTGAACCAGTCTTTTTAAAACGCTTTGCAGCGCCGCGGTGTGTTTTCATTTTTGGCATTTGGGATATCCTCCTTATTACTTATCATTTTTCGGTGCTAAAACCAAGAACATGCTCCGGCCATCCATTTTTGGGTGGGCTTCAATCGAAGCTACTTCCTTGCAAGCATCAGCAAATCGATCCAATACTTTTTGACCGATTTCTTTGTGAGTAATTGCCCGACCTTTAAAGCGGATCGAAGCTTTTACCTTATCGCCTTTTTCCAAAAATTTAATAGCATTGCGAAGCTTTGTATTAAAGTCATGCTCATCAATTGTTGGACTTAAACGCACTTCTTTAGTCGTAATGATCTTTTGATTTTTACGAGCTTCTTTTTCTTTCTTTTGCTGCTCAAATTTAAATTTGCCGTAGTCCATAATCCGGGCTACCGGAGGCTTTGCGTTCGGTGCAACAAGCACTAAATCAAGATTCACTCGTCCGGCAATCTCTAACGCTTCGTTTTTAGACTTAATCCCTAATTGCTCACCGTTTTGATCAATTAGACGAACTTCACGAGCGCGAATTCCCTCATTTAACAACATGTCTTTGCTAATAATTAGCCACCTCCAAGGTTTAATCACGAATACTTTTCGTTCGGGTCAAGAAAATCAAACAAGGCTAACACTTCATACCTGATTACTGACACCCTATTGAATCAACAGGATTTACTATCCATGACAATACTCAAATAAAAAAGTGCGGATGAAAACCACCCACACTTTACGAACATAGTAAAATTACTAAAAAGAGTTCAACTAAAACCTGCTAACTGCCAATATAGCGTCAATCAGGTGAGAAGCGGGTGCTTCTTCTTTCCCAAAATATCGTATTCAGTTTTATACCTTAGTTACTATATCATATACAAAGGCATTATGTCAAATGAACTTCATTTACGACAACGAAAATTATTTTAACAGGAAACAATAAATTATTCAACTGGTTTTTTAAATAACAGCGGGAGGCTGAGATCCTCCCGTTGCCAAATTATGCTTTTTTAACCTCAGCTTTGAGCGCTGCTAAAAAGTCGGCAAAGCTTTGTGTTTCGGAGTTTTGTTCGCCATATTTACGAACATTGACGGCATGTTCAGCTACTTCCTTATCACCGACAACAAGCATATATGGGATTTTTTGCATTTGTGCCTCCCGAATCTTATAGCCGATTTTTTCTTCACGGCCGTCTAATTCCACACGGAAGCCTTCTGCTTTTAGCTGTTCCTGAACTTTTCTCGCATAGTCATAATGAATCTCCGGTGAAACCGGAATGACTTGAACTTGCACTGGTGCAAGCCATGTCGGAAATGCTCCTTTGTATTCCTCAATCAAGTAAGCAACAAAACGTTCCATTGTCGAGACAACCCCGCGGTGGATGACAACCGGACGATGCTGCTTGCCGTCTTCACCGACATAAGTTAAGTCAAAGCGTTCCGGCAATAAGAAATCCAATTGAACGGTGGATAGTGTTTCGTCTTTCCCTAATGCTGTTCTTACTTGAACATCTAGCTTAGGACCATAGAAAGCTGCTTCTCCTTCCGCTTCGAAATAATCGAGGCCCAGGTCATCCATCGCTTCCTTCAGCATGCTTTGAGCTTTTTCCCACATCGCATCATCATCGAAATATTTTTCCTTATCCTGCGGGTCGCGATAGGATAGACGGAAAGAATAATCGGTGATGTCAAAATCCTTGTAAACCTCTAAAATCAACTGGACGACCCGTTGGAACTCTTCCTTGATTTGATCCGGGCGGACAAAGATATGAGCATCGTTTAACGTCATGCCGCGCACACGCTGCAGTCCTGACAAGGCACCAGACATTTCGTAGCGGTGCATCGTTCCAAGCTCAGCGATCCGAATTGGCAGCTCGCGATAGCTGTGAATCGCATTTTTATAGACCATCATATGATGTGGACAATTCATCGGACGTAAAACTAGTTGCTCATTGTCCATTTCCATAACCGGGAACATATCCTCATGGTAATGGTCCAAGTGGCCGGAAGTTTTATAAAGTTCAACATTGGCCATGATTGGAGTGTACACGTGGTCATAGCCGAGGCTGATTTCTTTATCGACAATATAGCGCTCGACGATGCGGCGGATTGTCGCCCCTTTTGGCAGCCAAAGCGGAAGCCCTTGTCCTACTTTTTGCGAAGTTGTAAACAAGTCTAGCTCTTTACCCAGCTTACGGTGATCGCGCTCTTTTGCTTCTTCAAGCAACCGGAGATGTTCTTCCAGGTCTTCCTTTTTGAAAAACGCTGTCCCGTATACACGCTGCAGCATTTTATTGTCACTGTCCCCGCGCCAATAGGCACCGGCAATGCTTAATAACTTGAAGACTTTAATTTTCCCAGTGGATGGCACATGAACGCCGCGGCATAAGTCAAAGAATTCCCCCTGTTGATAGATCGTGACCGTTTCATCATCCGGAATCGCCTCAATGAGTTCCAATTTGTACTCATCGCCCACTTCTTTAAAAAGCTGGACGGCTTCCGCACGGCTCACTTCTTTACGGACAACTTCAAGGTTTTCACCCACGATTTTGGCCATTTCCTTTTCAATTTTCGGAAGATCTTCCGGTGTAAGCGACTGCTCCAAATCCATATCATAATAGAACCCATTTTCAATGACAGGACCTACACCAAACTTCGTATTTGGATATAATCTTTTCACCGCTTGGGCCATTAAATGGGCTGTACTATGACGCAGTACTTCAAGCGCCTCCGGTCTGTCCTGCGTTACAATATCTATTGCTCCGTCTTCCAAGATTGGACGGCGTAGATCATACATTTTGCCATTCCATTTGCCGGCAATCGCTTTTTTCTTTAGACCAGGGCTAATCGAAGCGGCAATATCTTCTGTTGTTGTTCCCTTAGGAAACTCCTTTACTGCGCCATCAGGGAACGTAATTTTGACAACATCTGACATTTTTTCTTCCTCCTTTTTATTTTTTCGAAAAATAAAAAACCCGCCCCTAGCAATAGGGACGAGTTATCATTAACACGTGGTTCCACCCAAATTTCTCAATTTCACCGGGCATTGCCCGAACAAAATTGACTTCTGGTCAGGTAACGGCTGAACCGTCAACAATTACTGACTTCAATCGTTGAAGTGTTTACTGTTGAAGTTTAAAGGTGGTAAGTATTTCTTTCGTGTTAGGAGACTTTCAGCCGCGGCCTCCCTCTCTATAAACCGTAAAAAAATACTGTTATCCTCATCATTACTTTTAAATGTATTTCTTTCATATCCAGCACAGAGCGATATCACTTTTCTGCTATGTACGTTATTATAATGACTTCATTTTTAAAAATCAAGTTGTTCGAGCCCAAAATAACAAATTAATGCCACAATTAGCCATACTGTTGCGAGGAATGATCCTCGATCTTTTTGCTTTTGATTTCCCGCAGCGCCTGAAATGGCTTAATGATTACTCTTTCTTCAAAGATATTTTTGATTGTTCGGACTAATGGAGCCTCGGCATTTTTTGTATACAGAAAAATTTTTGTCGGTGCCAGGGATAGAAGCGGTGCAATCGAGGCGGAATCAATATAAACTGGATGGTTCACCAAAAGCTTCCGATCAATCATTTTAGCTAATTCGCCTCGTTTTATCTCCACAAACTGCTCATCGAAAAAAGTAATATCATCATCGAATAATAAATGCAAAAGCGCCATTATCGGTTCACGATCCGCCAAAAAATCCCGCAGCATTTGGACAAACATTTGATATTCCTGCTCCATTTTATATTCGTCAATAGAAATCTCGATATAGTTCTGCAATAGTTGCAAATAAGAGCGGAGCCGAAATTTTAAAAATGAATCAAATGAAAACTTGACATTGTCAGCAATCACATGATCAATAGCATCTTTAATCATTTTCTCAAAATTAGTTTCTTTCAAAAAGACGGCCAGGTCTTCCCGCCCGCCATCAAGTACGGAATAAAGAATGTCGAGGATTTGCTGCTGTTCTTCAATATCTTCAAAATAATATTGATTTTTCAGTATGTCTTTCAGCCAATCATCACGCTTGACCGTTGTAATAAATTCATAGAAAGCAGCTTTAATCGCCTCGAGAATCTCATTGGTAAGAGAATCTTTTGAAATTTTTACTATATGTCGGTCTTCATGTAGAAGAACATTTTCATAAACTGGATCATGCTTTAACCATTTCTGCAAATGATTATAAAATTTAATCGCATCCGACTTGCTTTGGAAGATGATTTCTACCAACCAAATCCCCCCTTTTACCAAAATCTCTGTTTGTAATATATATGGGGGACTTGCTAAAATTAGAATACCTTCGAAAACACGAACATTTAAAAAGGACTGCCCAATTTCGGACAGTCCTCATTAAAACATATAAATTATTTTAACCTCGCCGGTTCGGGCCGCCAACAAGAACCGGTTCACTAACAGCACGAATCCGCTCCAGGATTCTTCGAGCCTTCACTTTTTCTTCTTCACCACGCTGGCTATGGGCTAAATGATGCTCTAAGCCTTCGAGATCAAAATTGGAAGTAAAAAAGGTTGGCAGACTTTCAAGCATTCTAAATTGAAGTATGGGTCCAAGCACCTCATCTCTCGTCCAGCTTGAAACGGACTCAGCACCAATATCGTCAAGCATCAGAATCGGTTCCTTCTTTAACGCCTCAATTTTATCGTTTAAGGTAGCATCGGCAATCGCACTTTTCATTTCACGAAACAATTCCGGAACGTAAACAATCATCGAAGAAATTTGTTTTTTTGCTAATTTATTAGCAATCGCTCCTAATAAATAGGATTTTCCAACACCAAATTTGCCATAAAAATATAATCCTTTTGTTGTTTTTCCATGCTCATAATTCAAGAGAAAGGCAGCAGCCTTTTGGGCAGCATCAATCCTCTCGGCATCATGTTCAAAATCTTCGAACGTGGCTGTCAGAATATCTTTCGGAACGTATAAACTTTTAATAAGCCGTTCATTTTTTCGCTTTTCATCATCCAGAATCTTCCGTGGACAGCGGTCATAACGAACATCAATCGAATTTCTTGTCAGCACCAATTCCGGGTGGTACCCTTTCATCATATTGATACAACCTTCAAGACTTTCACATTTATTACATTCTTTGCTTTGGTTGATATATTCATAAAGTTTGTTTAAGCTTTTTTCAATTATTTCCGGACTGATTTTACTCTGGTTTTCTCTGATAAATGCCTTGATATCGGGATGAACGAGGATTTCCTGACGCATTTTTTCATAGCGCTTTTGAAAATTTTCATGTGAAGCTAAGCGTTTTAGTGTTTGATTAATTTTTTCCATGGCAGATCACCCCCTAGTCGTCAAATGCCTTCAACATCTCTTCAATTTCCCGTTTTTTAGCCGCTAAATCAGCATTTCTGGCCTGTTGTTTTTTATTCGGCTGTTTTGATTGCTCCTGCTCATCAAACCAGTCTGGCAGGATTTCCGTTCGAATTGGTTTTTTTCTTGTGTTTCTACCGCTGGTTTTCCCTTCGTTTGACCAATTTTCACTTTTAGCTACTTCCATTGCTTCTTTAACCGTTTTTATTTGTTTTCTCGCCCAATGGCTGGCAATGGATTCAACTAATCCCTTTGTAAATTTCATGTCTGTTTTTCTCATTACATAATCGATCAAGACATTTACCACACCTGGTGGAAGCTTATATTTAATCATTACTTCTTCTAATGTTTTTAAATCCGAAGTTGCTGGCTCTACTCCACCAGAAAGCTCTTTAAAAACAGTTAAAGGGGAGGTTGTTTCATAAGAACGAATTAATTTTTCCTCCGGTGTCTTCGGTTCTGTTAATTGAACATGATAGGCAACTGGCTGTGTACGACTAATTAGACTAGGAAGTTGATCGTAATTAACAAATTGATACCAATCCCGTACACCTTTTCTTAGTTCTTCGATGTTAATTTCATCTGTTTCATCAAGAGCACCTAAAATAAACTTTTTCATTTCAATTGGATCTATATTGTATAAAAACGCTAAAATGCTAATAACTTCTTTTACCTTTGATGTTATGGCTTTTTTAGGTACAAGTGATTCATTTAATCCTGCCATTAATAGGCTAAAATCAAAAGTATTAGGATCGATTTGAATCCCCTTTTGTTCATGCCGACCAATAAATTGCTTATTAGCTTCTGACTCAAGATCGCCGGAAATATCCTGCATGTATTGAAGACTCTCAGGGGTTGCAGATGCAAAGACATCATGAAAAGATCGTGTTACGTCCTGATACTCCTTATCCTTAGGAATTAGCGGGACGGAAAAAAATCGTTTCAGCCGCAAAAAATGTTTTTTGCCGATTTTTTGATATAGGAAAATATTTAACATACCGTCCATAAAAAATGCCTGAGGATTTAAGGGTGGCGACAATTCGTAAATAAAGGATCGTTCCCCTTCATCCGTTTTAACATAAGCCTTAAGTAATCCAATCCCTTCAAGCTTTAGCCGTGCTTCATAAATCTCCTTTAAATTCATATCCAAAAGGTTCATTAACAAATGATGTGTAGAGGTTTCAGACCACAGTCTATTTTCCTCGAGCTCTCCCCAAAGAGTCATGTATAAGCTAAAACAGGTTGAGCCAATTAAGGGCTGGTATAAAAATGTAAGCACTTTGCGATCATACTCATGGAGTAACCCGCTTGCCGTTACAACATAACGATCAATCGGGAGAATTTCCTGCCAATGCTGCGCCATACGATTTCACCTTTCCCTTTATTTTTTCCTAGATTGAAAAAAGGAGCCAAAGAACCCTTTAGCTCCCTATGATTTTTCTTTTTTTATCAATTCTTTTAACTCATCAATAAAAACATTGATATCTTTAAATTGGCGATAAACAGATGCAAAGCGGACATACGCGACCTCATCAACCTTGGCTAATCTGTCCATGACCATTTCACCAATTACCTCGCTTTTTATTTCCGAAATCCCCTTATTTCGAAGCTCTTTTTCAACACCATGGGTAATGTCTTCCAGCTCTTTTAAAGCAACAGGCCGTTTTTCACAGGCTTTGATTAAGCCTCTTAAGATTTTATCTCGGCTAAATTCTTCCCTTGTTCCTTCTTTCTTTACGACGATTAAGGGAATCTCTTCAATTTTTTCAAAAGTCGTAAACCGATAGCCGCATTCTTCACATTCCCGTCTTCTTCTTGTTGCTCGTCCTTCATCGACCGGTCGAGAATCCAGTACACGTGTACCATAGTGCTGACATGAAGGGCATTTCATTATAGAATCAACTCCAACTCTGACACAATAATCCCTAACAAAATCCGATAATTTTCCTAATCTTATCTTATAAAAAAGTTGTCAAAACGACAAGTAGAAGTATGGATTAATTTCATTTCAGAGAAATATTCGTATGTACTTGATTAATTTTATTAAAATAGGAGTTGATTCGCTTTTTTAAATCAGGATAAATACCTAATAACGAAAACTTTTCTGAAGAAATGGTAAAGTCGACAGCCGTTTCCAACGGCTTGACAGAAACAATTGTCGCCACCAGGAAACAGTTAAAAGGCTTACTGATTTCAACAGCGATTTCGCCGCGTTCCTGTGAAACAGTGGTGATCCGGCAATCAGCATCATCTCTAAATACCTTTTCAACAGAAGCAAATACTTGTTGATAAGCTGCTTTATAATAATGTGTTTTTAAGCTCTCATCCGGCTGTTTATCAGATGTCTCAATTTCTCTCTTATAACGGGTAAATAAACTGACCAAAAAAGCCATGCAAGTGACCCCCTTCTTAATATCCTTATGTATTATTATAAAACATTACCCGAAAAAATATAAAAAAGGTGCACAGCTGTACACCTTTTGTCTAGTCATTCATTCAGGATAAATTGGTTAACTTACCTTCACTTGGGAGCGTTTCGCCATTTCCGCTGCGACATACAGACTCAAATCAACAACTCGGGCAGAATAGCCCCATTCATTATCATACCAAGCCAGTACCTTCACTTTTCTTGTCCCCAGTACCATTGTTGATAACCCATCGATTGTGGCGGAATGATCATTTGTATTAAAATCAATTGACACTAGCGGTTCCATCGTAAAATCCAAAATTCCTTGTAATGGACCATGGGCCGCCTCAATAAAGGCATTATTTACCTCCTCAATGGTCACATCTGTTTTAAGATCAACGACCAGATCAACAAGCGAGACATTTGGTGTCGGCACGCGGAGCGCCATTCCATGCAATTTTCCTTTTAATTGTGGCAGTACAAGGGATAATGCTTTGGCCGCACCTGTTGTGGTCGGTATTATGGATTGTGCACATGCACGGGCTCTTCGCAAATCTTTATGTGGATTATCAATATTTTTTTGGTCATTTGTGTATGCATGAACAGTCGTCATTAACCCGCTTTCGATTCCGAACTTCTCATCCAATACCTTGGCGACTGGAGCAAGGCAGTTGGTTGTACAAGAAGCATTTGAAATCACATCATGTTCTTCCACATTAAGCATTTCCTCATTTACACCCATAACGATAGTAACATCCTCATTTTTACCTGGTGCAGTTAAAATGACCTTCTTTGCTCCCGCCGCCAAATGCAGCGCTGCTTTTTCCCGGGAATTAAATTTCCCAGTCGCCTCAATGACGATGTCAATCCCCAGCTCTTTCCAAGGGAGCTGTTCCGGATTGCGATTGCTTAATAGCTTGACACGTTTGCCATTTACAATCATTTCATCATCTAAAGCAAGGACATCTCCCTGAAAGGTACCATGACTTGTATCATATTTTATTAAATGAGCTAATGTTTCTGCAGGATAGCTGGCGTTAACAGCGACAACATCCAATTTATTTTCAAGGATTGCTTGTCTAAAAACCATCCTTCCAATTCTCCCAAATCCGTTAATTGCAATTCTAGTCCCCATCGTACGGCCCCTTCCGTATTAATGTTATACTTTATATCTTTGTCTGATGTTATTAGTATAACACATTTAACCTTAACTGTGATAAATAAATAGCTCATTTTTTATAAAGTTTTATTTTTAAAAAAATACTCTTAACCAAATAAAAAGGAACCATATTGGTCCCTTTTTCAGTCAACATTTACTCCTTGTGAATGCCCCAGTCGGCAAGGATTTTCATCAGTTGCCTTTTCGTTTCTCTGAGCGTACCATTATTGTTTATGACGGCATCAGCGAGAGTTAACTTAGCGGAGAGGGGCATTTGTGACTGAATCCTTGCCTCCGCCTCCGCCGCGGATAAATGGTTTCGCTCCATTAACCTTTTTAATTGGATCTCCTCGTCTACATATACAAGGAGTGTTTTATCTGCCATATAAGTTAAGTTACTTTCGAATAATAACGGGATATCAAGAACGATTATTTCCTCATGATGAAGCTTTGCCTGTTTGACTTTCTCGTTCATTCTTCTTCTGACTTCCGGATGAACAATCTGGTTCAAGAGCAGTCTTTTCTCCTCTTGATGGAAGATAATTGAACCAAGTGCAGCTCGGTCGATTTCACCATTTTCAAGTAAAATCTCCCGGCCAAATTCGGCTATGATCTTCCTGTAGGCTGGCTCACCTTTTTGTACGGCAAGACGTGATTCAACATCTGCATCAATAACGGTTATATTCATTTCTTTCAACATATTAGATACGGTGCTTTTTCCACTGGCAATTCCGCCTGTTAAACCGACAACTAATGACATACTCTTTTCCTTTCTAATCGATCAGATTTTCCAAATACCAATAATAATTAGTAAGATTCCCGGCAAAAAGGTAAACCGTTGAACCCAGTGAAAGCGATGCAAAACAGTACCGCTTTTGATACCTAAAAGTAAAAATAAGAAACTCATCACAGTTACCAAACCGGCTAAATAAATTGGTGAAAAGCCCAACATTGCAGCTCCAATGCCGGCGCCAAAGGAATCAAGCGATAAGGCAAACCCCAGCATTAAGGCTTCAATGCCGGTAATTGTCCCGGATTGATCAAAATCAGCAGACATCGGCTTTTTTAGAATGTTAATGGCCAATCCAAGGGAGCGGATTTCAAAATTTACAATGGTTTTTTCTTGCTTGAGGATTTCCTTCTCTTTATCGGGACGAAAAAATTGATATAACACCCACGCTCCCAGGACAATTAAAATGAAACCGCCCAAGCTGGTAGTTATTTTGGGTGATAGTACCTTTTCAAGCCCATGTCCAATCGATATCGCAATTAACAACGTTAGCCCCGAACAGATTGCGATAATCATAATTGACTTTAGCGGCATGATCATTTTTCTTAATCCGTAGGTTAAGCCGACGCTAAAACTATCAAGACTTAGAGCAAAGGCTAAAATAAAAAGTGAGAATAATGGACCCATGTTGTCAAGGACTCCTTCCTCCAAAATCACTACGATAGTATATGGCAGGAGCCTATAATTTGTGTTTTAATTATTCTCTCTTCTTAATTCCTTCTCTTCTTAAGCTTTTGGCAGTGTGGACAATAATGTGTGCCCCTGCCGCCGACAGTTGTTTTTACAAGGGGACGGCCGCATTTTTTACATTCTTCCCCGTTCCGTCCGTAGACCAATAATTGAAGCTGAAACATCCCGATTTCACCTTGGGAGTTCACATATGAGCGGATCGTGCTTCCCCCCTTCTCAACGGCTTCCGCTAAGGTTGCAACAATTTCACGATGCAAAAAGGCGACTTCTTTTTTCGTTAGAGAACTTGCCAATCTTTCCGGATGGATACCGGCACGGAAAAGCGATTCGTCCACATAAATATTCCCGAGACCGACAAGCAGGTTTTGATCCAGTAAAGCAGGTTTAATTTTCCGATGAGTCTGTTTTAATTTTGCCTGCAAATAACCGACAGTAAATTCGTCTGAAAAAGGTTCCGGACCAAGTCCGGCAAGCGGCGGCCTGGCAAATTCTTCACCCTTGAGAAATAAATGCATCGTGCCGAATTTCCGGACATCGCGGTATCTTAAATCGGTACCATCGGTAAAATGAAAAATCACATGTGTGTGCTTATCATATGGCTCATCTTTGGAAAACAGGCCATATCTCCCTTCCATCCTTAAATGTGACACAAGCACATAGGTTTTTGTATAAAAAAGTAAAAACTTTCCTCTCCTGCTGATCTCAACGATCGTCTCACCTTTGAGGGCGTCGATAAATTGTTCTACTTCCGGCGGATTTTTGATCATTTTCGCCCAAAAAACCTGGATATTTTCAATCGTTTTATCAAGAACTAGTTTTTTTAGTGTTTTTCGAACTGTTTCAACCTCTGGAAGTTCCGGCATGAACAAATATCCCCCTTACTTAGCATCAAACCATGTTGGTCCATAGGCGTAATCAACTTTTAACGGTACATCTAATTCAATCGCATTTTCCATTACTAGTGGAACTAATTCTTTTAGAATCTCGATTTCTTCCTCCGGAGCTTCAAAAATCAATTCGTCATGTACCTGCAGGAGTAACCGTGTTTTCAAACCCTTATCCTTTAACGCTTCATCCATATCAATCATTGCCTTTTTAATGATATCAGCAGCGCTTCCTTGAATGGGGGTATTCATCGCCGTTCTTTCCGCAAAGCTTCTTATGTTAAAATTTCGACTGGTGATATCTGGCAAGTACCTTCGCCTTTGCAGTAACGTCGTTACATACCCCTTTTGCTTTGCCGAATGAATAATGTCTTCCATATATTCCTTTACGCCCGGATAGCTGTTTAAATAGCGCTCAATAAATTGTCCAGCTTCTTTTCTGCTGATCCCTAAATTTTGCGATAGCCCATAATCACTGATGCCATAGACGATTCCAAAGTTAACAGCCTTCGCCTGCCGCCTCATGTTGGATGTCACTTCATCCTTATCGACATGAAAGACCTCCATCGCCGTTTTTGTATGAATATCCATACCATCTTTAAATGCCTGGATCAGTTTTTTATCGCCGGCAATGTGGGCAAGAACACGCAGCTCAATTTGCGAATAGTCGGCGGAAAAAATAACCCAGCCTTCCTCTGAAGGAACGAAGGCCTGACGAATTTTCCTGCCTTCCTCAAGGCGAATCGGGATATTCTGGAGATTGGGATCAATTGAACTTAATCTTCCTGTTGCTGTCAGCGTTTGTTGAAATCGGGTATGAACCTTTTCCGTCTTTGGATCGATTACTTTTAGCAATCCCTCAATATAAGTCGATTGCAGTTTCCCTAATTGTCGATAGAGAAGAATATGCTCGACAATTTCATGATGCGGAGCCAGTTTTTCCAGGACATCAGCAGATGTGGAATAACCCGTTTTTGTTTTCTTAAATGATGGAAGATTTAATTTTTCAAATAAAATAACACCCAATTGCTTTGGGGAATTAATATTAAATTTTTCACCAGCTAATTCGCATATCTTTTCTTCGATTTCAATCAGCCGTTCATTAAGCTCTCGCCCCATCGCTTCCAGACGTTTTCGCTCCACTTTAATGCCGGTTGACTCCATATCTGCTAATATCAGGGATAGCGGCATCTCCAGTTCAGTAAATAATTCATATTGTTCATTCTTCTTTAATTCGGCTTCGAGCTTTGCTTTTAATTCAGACATCGTTATCGCTTTTCGGACAAGGTGTTCGGCAAGCACAGTTTCCTCAGGAACTTTTTGCTTTGCTCCTTTTCCATAAAAGGATTCATCTGATTGGATATTATAAAGCTGATATTTTTTCGCAATCGCCGCAAGATCCTCCTGTGAATCAGATGGGTTAAGAAGATAGGTAGCAATCACAATATCAAAATCAGTACCTTTTAAATGGATTCCATATCTCCTTAGGGAGACTTCTGAACGCTTTGCATCATAGACGATTTTTTTACTCTGTTCATCCTCTGCCCAGTTTTTAAATACATCTGATCTTAAGGCAAGTTCTGGCGAAAAGAAAAAGGCTCCCTTTTTATTGACAACCGAAAAGCCAAGTATATCAGCATGATGATAATTATCATCGAGCATTTCAACATAAAAATAATTTTCCTTGGTAAATAAGTCTTCGGTTATCACGGACGGGCTGGTAAAGGCAATTTCCTCAAGTCGATTTGTTTCCGTTTCAGGAGCAGCTTCCCCCAGCTTGTCCAATAACGAGGAAAATCCCAATTCCTTAAACAAATTCACGACTTTTTCACGTTGAAATCCTTCAAAGGTAATGTCTCCCAAGTTCACTTCTATCGGTGCCTTACGTTCAATAGTAGCCAGTTGTTTGCTCATTAGTGCCTGATCAGTGAACTCCGCCAGTTTTTCCTTAAGTTTATTGCCGCTAACTTTGTCAAGCGACTGCAGTAAATTCTCAACTGTTGAAAATTCTTTCAACAGTTTAATCGCTGTCTTTTCCCCGACGCCGGGTACACCCGGGATATTATCAGAGGCATCCCCCATCAGCCCCTTCATATCGATAATTTGTTCAGGGGTTAACCCATATTTCTCGTTAATATGCTCCGGGGTGTATTCCTCAATATCAGTGATTCCTTTTCTGGTTATGCCAACGGTGGTTGCCTTTGAGGACAGCTGAGTTAAGTCCTTATCTCCGGAAATGACTTTTACTTCAAAACCATCTGCTTCCGCCATTAGAGACAGGGTGCCAATAATGTCATCTGCCTCGTAATTTTCCAGCTCATATCTGGAAATACCATAGGCATCAAGAAGTTCACGAATAAAGGGAAATTGTTCTGATAACTCCGGCGGCGTTTTTTGTCTTCCGCCCTTATATTCCTCAAAGGTTTTATGGCGGAAAGTTGTTTTTCCCGCATCAAAGGCTACCAGCATATGTGTTGGCTTTTCCTCTTCCAAAATTTTCATCAGCATCATCGTAAAACCATAGACAGCATTTGTGTGAATACCTTTATCATTATTCAGTAAGGGTAATGCAAAAAAGGCGCGATAGGCAATGCTATTCCCATCAATCAGCACCAGCTTTTTCTTATTCATTTGTTTCACCTTCCAAGACCCATTGTCATTGTTTTTTGAGTTCAATAATAAATTCGCTTCCCTTTCCAACCTCACTTCTGACATGAATATTGCCATGGTGTGCCTCGATTAAATGTTTAACAATCGCCAGTCCAAGTCCAGTCCCCCCAGAATCACGGCTTCGGGCCCGGTCCACTCGGTAAAAACGCTCAAAAATCCGCGGTATCTCTTCCTTCTCGATTCCCACCCCCGAGTCTTTTACAAGAACTTGGGCCAGATCTCCAAGATCCCTCACAGAGACTGTTACATAACCATCCGCAGGAGTATAGTTGATCGCGTTACTAACGATATTGATAAATACTTGTTTTAACCGATCCAGATCCCCTTTGATCCGTACGGGTATGCCGTTAGTGGTTAATTCCAGATGGATATTTTTTGCCTGTGCCTTTCCAATTAAAAGCGTTACGACTTCGTGAAGCAAGTCATTTAAATCCACCTGCTGCAAATTCAATTGAAATCCCTGTTGTTCAATTTTTGAAAGTTCCAATAAATCCTGAATTAGCGACTGCAGGCGATCGCTTTCTTTTAAAATGATGGAAAGAAAGGCCTCCAGCGTTTCTTTATTATTCATTGCCCCATCCATTAAGGTTTCGGCAAATCCTTTTATCGAGGTAACAGGGGTTTTTATCTCATGAGAAACATTAGCAACAAAATCCTTCCGCATTTGCTCGAGTTTTTTCATTTCCGTGATATCGTGAAAAACAAGCAGGACGCCTTTCCAAACATGGTTTGACCCGATGATTGGCACCCCATAAACATCAAAATACCTTCTTTCAATTTGCAGAGGGATTAATAATTGATTTCTGACCTTTTGTTCCGTGCGAAATACTTCGGCAACTAATTGACATATCTCCTTTTGCTCAATGACTTCATAATACAATTGGTTCAAATACTCATTCGGATTCACTTGAAAAATCTCAATATAGCCTTTATTAATTAAATTGATCATCCCGCGGCTGTCAATCAGAATTAATCCTGCGCCGATATTTTCAATTAATGCCGTAAGCCGGTCTTGCTGCATTTCTTGTGTCTTTACCATCTTTTGTAAATTATTGGCAAGTTGATTAATCGCTGTCTCTAACATCCCGGTTTCAGCCATTTTACTGTTTGATGTTCTGGCCCGATAATTCCCTTTGGCTAATTCGATTGCGACAGTGGTGGCCTCTTCTATCGGTTTTGTATATCGGGAGGTAATTCGTATCGCTAAATAGAGGATCATAATCAGGGCAATACCTAAACTAATCGAAAGAATCCACCAAATTTGACCATATGCCTGGTTCAATTCATCCGTTTTGGTACTTAAAAAGATATAACCTTCCTTTTGACCGTCTTTTGTAAGTGCCTTCCAATAGTAGTGGAGGTCATAGCCGTCCCCTTCTTCTAAGCGAGCCTCTTTTACTATTTTTTTCTTAACAACATCATCAATAATTTTTTTCAGGCCAGTGGAACTAAGATCATTGAATTCACCACTGTCATACAAAATGTTTCCGTGTTGATCGGTAATGGTTGCCCTGACATTTAACATATCACTTATTTTTAAGACATCTTGTTGTTTAAATGAGGATACCCCTCCATGTTCCTCAATATAGGTGCCCAGAAGATTTTTCTCAATTTTTAACCGCTCATTGAAGGATTGCAAATAATAGCTTTTAAACAATTGTCCAAGCAATATTCCCAAGCCGACTAATACTGAAATAATTAAAGTAATCAGAGCAATAAGCAGCCTTGTCCGAAACTTGTTCATTCTCCCTTTGGCTCCTCGAGTTTATAACCAAGCCCGCGGACTGTTTTAATATACACCGGCTTTCTTGTATCCTTCTCAATTTTTTCTCTTAAGTGAGAAATATGAACGTCGACAATTCTAGTATCACCAGCAAAGTCATAATTCCAAACAGCGCTGAGCAATTGTTCGCGGGTCAGGACACGGTTTTTGTTTTGTGCAAGATAATGAAGCAATTCAAATTCCTTTAAGGTTAATTCAAGCAGTTCAGATTGAAAATAAGCTTCATATTTTTCCGGTAAAATTTTTAGACTGCCAATCTCAATTCGTAATTCTTCAGCGGTTCTGTCCCCAGGCGTCTCTACTTGTGCTTGAGTCCTTCGCAAAATGGCCTTTACCCTCGCTATGACCTCCCGCGGACTAAATGGTTTCACCATATAATCATCAGCGCCCAGCTCTAAGCCTAATATTTTATCCAGTTCATCGTCTTTTGCTGTTAACATCAGAATCGGAGTCATAATCCTTTCCTGTCTTAGCTGTTTACATACCTCCATTCCATCTAATTTCGGCAGCATTAAATCCAAAACGATAATATCCGGCGATTCCAGTTCTGCTAAGCGTTTTCCGTCTGCACCATCCATCGCTGTTATGACGTCAAAACCGGCTTGTTCCAAATTATATTGCAGTAAAGTAACGATTGATTGCTCATCATCGACAACTAGTACCTTCGTTTTCATAATACCCCCCGCTATTTATGTATCATTTGTTCCATTATATTATAAATTAGAAAAGATTACTTGACTTCGAGCCTACTACTTATCGTAGGGAGGAGACCTGAAGTTTGCTAGGCGTTAGGCGCTGGAGCTAGACAAAAAAAAGGAATGTGTCCACATTCCTTTACAGTCTAAATTTAAAAGTTCTCCAATGCCTCGGAGTGAATATCCATCAGCCGGTAAGGCGGGCAGACTTTTAATGTTCCCTTAATGACCGTATCCCCTTGTTCATTTAATCCGTTAATTTTTAGTGAAATAAAATGTTTAGCTGAATTCACTTCGATTACTTCAAATAAGAGTTCCACCTTCTCATAATGATATACAGGTTTCTTAAACTCTATTTCTTGCTTTATAATATGACTTCCCGGACCAGGCAAATATTTTGATACGGCTGAGGTAATCATGCCTGTTAGCATAATAGTGGGGACCATTGGTTTTTCAAATGGAGTTTGCGAGGCATAATCATGTTGAATATAAAGAGGATTAGCATCATCAGTTAATCCTAGATAGAGCAAAAGATCCTTATCTTCAACTTTTTCCGTAATAGATAATTTCTCCCCTATTGAAATTTCTTCAATCCTTCTTCCTAACTTTCTTTTTTTCCCAAGCAACAAATTATTTAGCACCCCTTTGAAAACGATTTCACTATTTGCTGAAAAAATCGGGAAAAAGGCTCTCCCTTTACCCGATTTTCACTGAGACATTTACACTAAAACATTCATAACATGACGCACAGATTCAACAGATTTGTCTAATGCCGCTTTTTCTGCAGCTGTCAATTCAAGCTCAATGACCTTTTCAATACCGTTAGCACCAAGGATGGTAGGCACCCCAAGATAAATACCTTGATAACCATATTCGCCTTCAAGATAAGCGATAGATGGAAGGATGCGGCGCTGGTCTTTCAGAATAGCTTCGCACATTTCAACTAAAGATGCTGCCGGAGCATAGTAGGCGCTTCCATTACCCAGCAGGTTCACAATTTCGCCGCCGCCTTTTCTTGTCCGCTCAACGATTTTCTCTAAACGATCCTTCGGAATTAATGTTTCTAAAGGAATTCCACCGGCATACGAGTAGCGGACAAGCGGCACCATGTCATCGCCATGTCCACCGAGAACAAAGCCGGTAATATCTTTAACTGACAAATTTAATTCTTGAGCTACAAAGGTGCGGAAACGAGCAGTATCAAGAACACCCGATTGACCGATGACTCGGTTTTTAGGGAATCCTGATTCTTTATAGACGGTGTAAGTCATGGCATCAACAGGGTTTGTTAACACAATAATGGTGCAGTTTGGAGAATATTTTACGATTTCAGAGGTTACAGCTTTCATAATCTTTTGGTTTGTTTGAACTAAATCATCACGGCTCATCCCTGGTTTACGGGCAATACCAGCGGTAATGACAACAATGTCAGAGTCTCTCGTATCCTCATAATTGGATGTACCAATAATATTGGCATCAAATCCTTGAACCGGACTTGCTTCCAGCATATCCAAAGCCTTGCCCTTGGTTGGATTTTCCATCTGCGGAATATCAACTAAGACAACATCTCCAAGTTCTTTTTGCGCAAGTAAAAATGCCGTCGTTGCACCTGTAAATCCTCCGCCAATAACAGAGATCTTCTTCCGTTTTAATGACATGATGATCAACTCCCTTTTTAATTATTATATAAGTGGAATTTGGGCTGTTGTGAAACAGCCCAAATTCTTTAATAAACTGGAATGATTATTCCATGTTTTTAATTAATTCATCACCAAACTCAGAAGTTTTCACTTCTGTTGCACCGTCCATTAAGCGGGCAAAGTCGTAGGTAACCACTTTGGAAGCAATCGTTTTTTCCATGGATTTTACAATCATATTGGCTGCTTCATTCCAGCCTAAGTGTTCCAGCATCAGTACACCGGAAAGAATAACAGATGAAGGATTCACCTTATCCAAGCCGGCATATTTTGGAGCAGTACCATGAGTAGCTTCAAAAATGGCATGGCCAGTTTCATAGTTAATATTAGCTCCAGGAGCAATACCGATCCCGCCTACTTGTGCTGCAAGAGCATCAGAAATATAGTCACCGTTTAAGTTCATTGTAGCGACGACATCAAATTCGCGCGGCCGTGTTAAAATTTGTTGTAAGAAAATATCTGCAATGGCATCTTTTACAATGATCTTGCCGGCAGCTTCAGCTTCAGCTTGGGCTTTATTTGCGGCATCCGTACCTTGTTCGGCTTTAATTCGGTCATACTGAGCCCAAGTAAATACCTTATCGCCAAATTCTTTTTCCGCAAGCTCATAGCCCCAGTTTTTGAAGGCACCCTCGGTGAATTTCATAATGTTTCCTTTATGAACAAGTGTTAGCGATTTACGTCCTTCCTTAATCGCATAATTAAGGGCGGCACGAACCAGGCGCTTTGTGCCTTCCTCGGAAACTGGCTTAATACCGATACCGGATGTTTCCGGAAATCTGATTTTCGTTACGCCCATTTCGTTTTGTAAAAAGTCTATTAACTTTTTAACGGCATCAGTACCTTTTTCGTATTCGATACCGGCATAAATATCTTCAGTATTTTCCCGGAAAATAACCATATCCGTATCCTGAGGACGCTTAACCGGTGAAGGAACACCTTCAAACCATCTTACAGGCCGCAAGCAGACAAATAAATCCAATTCTTGACGCAAAGCAACGTTTAATGAACGAATTCCTCCCCCGACAGGCGTGGTTAATGGACCTTTGATGGCAATCAAATATTCTTTAATCACGTCAAGAGTTTCTTGCGGAAGCCATTCCCCCGTTTGATTAAAGGCCTTCTCACCTGCTAAAACTTCTTTCCAAACCAGCTTCCGTTCACCCCTGTAGGCTTTTTCTACTGCTGCATCTAAAACCCGATAAGAAGCAGCCCAAATATCCGGACCAGTCCCGTCCCCCTCAATAAACGGGATAATCGGGTTGTTTGGTACGTTTAATACTCCATTTTTAACCGTGATTTTTTCTCCTTGCATGTTACGTCACCCTCCTGTATGTATAGAACAATAAAAATAAAAGTAAAAGAAATGGACTGAATCAAAGGTTAGAAGACTCATCCCCTAACCTTTCTTTATCCATATTCTATTGAATCAATTTTTGATAGAAAAGTAAAATATTATCCTCTTTGTTCAATCGGAATATATTTTTGCATACCAGGGCCAGTGTATTCTGCACGCGGACGGATTAAACGGTTGTTATCATACTGCTCTAAAATATGAGCCAGCCATCCGGATACACGGCTTACAGCAAAGATCGGTGTCATTAAATCATGATCAATTCCTAAACTATGATATACAGAGGCAGAATAAAAGTCTACATTAGGCGGTAATTTCTTTTCACCAGTAACAATCTTTTCAATATTAACGGACATTTCATACAGCTCAGGCTGTCCAGTAAGTTCCGTCAATTTCTTCGACATTTCTCTTAAATGTTTGGCACGAGGATCCCCTTTGCGGTATACCCGATGACCAAACCCCATAATTTTTTCTTTGTTGGCAAGTTTCCCACGAATATACGGTTCAACGTTTTCAAGTGTACCGATTTCCGTCAGCATTTTCATAACCGCTTCGTTAGCTCCGCCATGAAGAGGTCCCTTTAAAGCCCCAATGGCTGCTGTAATTCCGGAATAAACATCAGATAGTGTTGCTACACAAACACGTGCGGTAAATGTTGAAGCATTCAGTTCATGGTCTGCATGAAGGACAAGGGCCTTATTCATTGCTTCAACTGCAATGGGTTCCGGCTCTTTTCCGGTTAACATATACAGAAAATTAGCAGCAAAATCCAGGTCTTTTCTTGGAGTAATTGGTTCGAGGCCCTTTCTAACCCGAGCGAAAGCGGCAACGATTGAAGGCATTTTAGCCTGTAATCTAATGGCTTTGCGATAATTTGCTTCCGGATCCATGATATCTGCTTCTTCATCATATAAACCTAGCAAAGAAACAGCTGAACGAAGCGCTGCCATTGGATGTACATCATGAATTGGGTACATGTTAAAATGCTCAATAACTCCTTGTGGAAGGGCTGCGTTTTCCGCGAGCTGTTCTTTTAATTTTGCCAATTGTTCGGAATTAGGCAATTTCAAATGCCACAAAAGATATATTACTTCTTCAAAACTAGCATTTACAGCTAAATCATCAATGTTGTAGCCAACATATGTCAGCGTGTCATCAATAATTGAGCTGATGGAGGAAGTTGTTGCGACTACCCCTTCAAGACCGCGTGTTACTGTCATCATAATCTCTCCTTCACTTTCTAATTTCCCCATTACCCATGTTTTTAAAATTGGTCTTTACTCGGAGCTATAAAAGCTCTTATTGGAAAGAAATGGCGTTTCATGTCAACTAATGAATCCCTTTTACTAGAACATCCGTTGACTGAGCGATTGTTCGGGATTAAAACGGAAAGCGCCTTTCATTCACAATAATTAATTATTTTACAAGTATCCACTATAAAAATATAGTTTATGTAAAAAGGATACGCTTACAAGTTTATTATAAACAATAATCAGACTTTTGTGAATGAAAAGGAACTCAAAATACAAAAAATATTATTTTAAAAACAATCAAACTCCTTCGGTATTTTTTAATTTGATTGCAAAATATCTTTTATTTATATTATTTTACCATAATAATCAAAAAAGTGTTAACGTTAATGAATTGATGGTCGCAAAAACTTGTATCCTGAAACTTTTGCTCCTAATTGTCCGTATAACTTATATATCAAAAAGAGTACTTGGGAAATTATGCAGATCGATAAAATAAATGGTAAAATAGGTCATAGCAATTATTAGGAGGGCTTTCTTTGAATTTGAAGTACCTTTACCGAACACTGAGATTTTTATTGGTTATTGGTGTGGTTGTATTAGCTTTTCTTTCCTTATATTATTTATCGAAAATAACTTATCCCTTCATAATAGCAATTGCCATTGCTTTTATGATCAATCCGGTTGTTAATTTCTTTGAAAAAAAAGCAAAAATGCCGCGGGCACTGGCCGTTATTGTTACGCTAATCCTGCTGATTGCTGTATTCGCCGGATTAGTAACCTTATTGGTGGCTGAAATTGTTTCCGGAGCAAACTATTTGGCGAAAGTTGTACCTCAGCATCTCGATACTTTGATTGATTATCTTGAAAATTTATTTACAGCCCAAATCATCCCACTTTACAACCAGTTGACATCCGTTTTTAAACAGTTAGGTACTGGGCAACAGGATACAATCATTACAAACATCCAAAATGTTGGAAAGACAATCGGAACAACAGTTGGTAATTTCATTAAAAATTTGTTTGGCAATATTCCAACTATCTTTTCTTGGATTCCAAATGCCGCTACTGTTCTAATATTTTCTTTATTAGCTACTTTTTTTATCAGCAAAGACTGGCAGCGATTAACTGCAGCGGGAGGGCGTCTGTTACCGAATAAAGCCAAGAAAAGCGGTAAAACCATTTTTATTGATTTAAAAAAGGCATTATTTGGTTTTATTAAAGCCCAGCTGACACTTATTTCGCTTACCACCGTGATTATTTTGATTGGTTTGCTAATCCTAAGAGTTGATTACGCGATTACGATAGCCTTACTAACAGGTATTGTCGACATTCTTCCCTATCTTGGTACAGGAGCTGTCTTTGTGCCATGGATTATTTATGAAGCGATTGGCGGTGATATGGGCCTGGCCATTGGTTTAGGTATTCTTTACATCGTGGTTCTCGTTCAGAGACAAGTAATGGAACCAAAAATTCTTTCTTCAAGTATTGGCCTCGATCCATTAGCCACTTTGGTTGCATTGTTTGTCGGTTTTAAATTATTGGGCTTTCTCGGCTTAGTTATCGGGCCTGTCACTGTTGTTATTATCAATACCCTATATCGGGCAAATGTGTTTCATGACCTTTGGACGTATATAAAAGGGAATGAGACATGAATGAAAACTTGCCGACTGGCGGGTCCGTAAAGACGGTTCAGGAGGCGTAGTTGAATTTTGCAACGCTAGTGTGATTTCCTAAACGATTAGAAAAGCGCAAGCGCCTTGATCAGCGGCGTATGGCCTCCTCGAAAAAGCTATCGCTTTTCCTTCGTGCGATGCAAATGCTGTCGAAGCCTTCCTTGTGGAGCGCTCCAACTGAGATAAAGGAAACACGAAGAGCCAAGTAACTACCTGAATATGCTTCCCAGGCTTTGCGACGAGCTGAACATCAGCTTCGTTGAATAAGCTTTGGCACAGAAGCAGGAGGCGATTCGATGTTGACTTATCGTAGGGCGGAGAGCGAAGGACACTAGCCGCTAGGCGCTGGAGCTGGACAATTCCCAAAGTCGAAAATTTATACTTTCTTATCTTACAAAAAAAGCAGAGCATTTGCTCTGCTTTTTTTGGTGCTTATTTATGTTGACTAATGATACTTTTTTCGTTAGCAAGTCCGGTTTGATTTATAATACGCTTGCGTGACCATTATAAATGATACCTCGGGCTGCATCTACCGTTACCTCTTGGCCATCTTTTAATAAGCCAAGGGCGTTTTCAACCCCGACAATGACCGGAATTCCGAGATTTAAACCAACGACTGCTGCATGACTTGTTAACCCGCCTTCTTGAGTGATCAAAGCAGCACATTTTTCAATTGCCGGCATCATTTCACGGTCTGACCCGAGTGTTACCAAAATGGAGCCCGGCTTAACTTTTTCCATAGCTTCTTCGGCATCGTGTGCACAGACAACTTTACCAAAGGCAGACTTACGTCCTATTCCTTGTGCCTTGGCAATAATATCTCCAACAACGTGAATCTTCATTAAATTGGTTGTTCCTGCTTCGCCAACCGGCACACCAGCGGTAATCACGACGAGATCGCCACGTTTAACTATGCCGCTGTTCAGGCTTTCTTCCACGGCAATTTCCAACATTTCATCTGTCGTGGTTGCACATTTTCCAAGCTGTGGGTATACTCCCCACACTAATTGTAACCGGCGGCATATTGTTTCATTCGCTGTGACAGCAACAATGGCTGCTTTAGGGCGATACTTGGAAATCATCCGTGCCGTATGACCGCTTTCGGTTGGGGTAATGATCGATTTAACCTCCAAATTTAAAGCTGTGTGGGCAACTGATAACCCAATGGCATCCGTGATATTATGCTCCATTCTCTTGCTGCGGAGCGATAAAATCTCTTTATGATTTAAAGCTTGTTCGGCCCTTGAAGCAATATTGTGCATCGTTTGCACCGCTACTACAGGATACTGGCCGGCAGCCGTTTCACCTGATAGCATGATTGCATCAGTGCCGTCAAAAATGGCATTCGCTACATCACTTGCCTCAGCACGGGTAGGTCGTGGATTTCGCTGCATCGAATCAAGCATTTGGGTAGCTGTAATAACCGGTTTCCCTAGGGCATTACATTTTTTAATTAACAGCTTTTGCACCAGCGGCACTTCTTCAGCGGGAATTTCTACGCCCAAATCACCTCTGGCAACCATTAGTCCGTCGGAAACCTCAAGAATTTCATCAATATTGTCGACGCCTTCCTGGTTTTCAATTTTCGGAATGATATTGATGTATGTAGCATTATTTTCTTCTAAAAGCCGGCGAATTTCCAACACGTCTTTTGCTCTGCGGACAAATGAGGCCGCGATAAAATCAATCCCTTGTTCGATCCCAAACAGGATATCCTGCCTGTCCTTCTCGGTAATTCCCGGTAAATTTACTGAAACACCAGGAACATTCACTCCCTTTTTATCTTTTAGCGTACCGCTGTTAAGAATTTTCGTGTGAATTTCCTTTGCAGCTTGATCAATTTTTAAAACTTCAAGACCAATTAAACCATCATCAAGAAGAATTTTGGAACCGACATGGACATCATCAATTAATCCGGAAAACGTAACCGAAAATTTCTCAGTCGTTCCCTCTACTTCCGTCATTGAGATCACAATATTTTCTCCGGCTTTCAGTTCAATTGCTCCATTTTTCATATTATGTGTCCTGATTTCAGGACCTTTGGTATCAAGTAAAATAGCGATTGTCTTTCCCGTTTGCTTTGCCGCTTCACGAATATTTTGGATCCGCATCCCATGTTCTTGATAATTTCCATGTGAAAAATTTAACCGTGCAACATTCATGCCGGCATTGATAATTTGCACCAACTTTTCAACACTTTCACTTGCAGGACCAATCGTACAAACTATTTTTGTTTTTCGCAACATTTTTTATTTCCTCCCTGTTAAGTCGGCCATTCTTCTAAGTTAAATCGATAATTCTTGGGAAAGTTTATAAAGTTCTCGATCAAATTTATGGTGTTTGTCAAGAATATCGATAATATCGTAATCCACGAGAACATTATTTTCGATTCCGACTGCACGACCGCCTTTTCCTTCAATCAGCAGTTCAACCGCTCTGGCACCCAATCTGCTCGCAAGCACTCGATCAGCAACGGTTGGTGACCCACCGCGTTGAATATGTCCTAATACTGAGACTCTCGTGTCAAGATTTGTTGCTTCTTTAAGCCGTTTGCCAAACTCTATTCCACTGCCGACTCCTTCCGCAATAATAATGATACTATGTTTTTTCCCACGCTCTTGCCCTTTGCGCAGCCGCTCCACAATGTCATTTAAATCATATTTTTCTTCTGGAATTAAAATCGTCTCGGCACCGCCGGCAAGGCCTGCCCAAAGGGCGATATCCCCGGCATCGCGTCCCATTACTTCAATGACAAATGTTCTTTCATGAGAGGATGCCGTATCACGAATTTTATCAATGGCATCAATCACCGTATTCAATGCGGTATCAAAGCCAATCGTAACATCTGTCCCAGGAATATCATTATCAATTGTTCCCGGAACACCAATACATGGGAATCCTAGCTCCGTTAACGCTTTAGCACCGCGGTAGGATCCATCGCCGCCAATGACAACCAGTCCTTCAATCCCATGCGCCTGTAATTGCTTTATTCCTTTTTGCTGTCCTTCTTTTGTTTTAAATTCCGGGCAGCGCGCTGAATGCAGCATCGTTCCCCCGCGGTGAATAATATCCCCAACAGAGCCCAAATCAAGTCTCTGGATATTTCCTGAAATCAATCCTGTATATCCCCCGTAGATTCCATACACTTCAAGATTATGATAAATAGCCTTTCGGACTACCGCTCTAATTGCCGGATTCATCCCTGGCGCGTCGCCGCCGCTTGTAAGTACTCCAATTTTTTTCATAATTCTCACCTCAAAATTGAAATTGAAAAACTATGTAAATCATTCCGAATAATAAAAGGAAACCTCTTTTTATTATTCTCGTAAAAGTCTTTGAATATAAATAAAATAACACGAAGGCGATGGCTTAACAACCTCATCACAGCCTCAGTTTTAATTCGTCGAATAATTGTTAAATTGAAATCGTTTTATTAATATTTGTAAACGTTATCTTGCTTGTTTCTGTGAACATTTTTTGAAAATCTTGCAAATGAAAACGCGCTGATTAGTAAGTCCTTAAGGGCAGTTCGTCAGGCCCAGTTACACGTACGCCTGATAGGAAAGTTTCCTGTCTGCCAAAAAAACGCGCCCAAGATTAGCACGTTCCTTAGTTTATCTCAACATATTCATTTGTGAAATCAAACTCTCCAATCGTTCTAAAACGATTGTATCTGTCTTCAATTAATTCATTTTCCGATAATTTTATTAACTCTTTTAAAGCAGTTATTAACACCCGTTCAATCTCTTCAGCCTGCTGCTGAACATCTTTATGGGCACCGCCTTTTACTTCCGGAATAATCTCATCAATAATTCCCAATTCTTTTAAATCCGGTGCTGTAATTTTCATTGTTTCTGCTGCCCGTTTTGCCAATGCAGCATCCTTCCAAAGAATTGCTGCGGCTCCTTCAGGTGAAATAACCGAATAAGTGGAATTTTCCAGCATATAAATTCGGTTGCCGACCCCAAGTGCAAGTGCTCCACCGCTGCCTCCTTCGCCAATCACGATGCAAATCACCGGGACCTTTAGTCCGGCCATTTCAAACAAATTATGGGCGATTGCTTCACTTTGCCCCCGCTCTTCAGCAGCTTTTCCCGGATAGGCACCCTTTGTATCAATAAAACAAATGATCGGCCGTTTAAATTTTTCGGCTTGGTGCATTAGCCTTAATGACTTTCTGTATCCTTCAGGGTGCGGCATGCCAAAATTTCTGCGGATATTTTCCTTCGTATCTTTTCCTCTCTGGTGACCAATAACTGTAACGGGCAGGCCTTTAAATTTGGCGATTCCGCCTACAATGGCCTCGTCATCTGCAAATGTTCGGTCTCCGTGACATTCGAAGAAATCCTCAAATAAATAAGAAATATAATCAAGCGTTGTCGGTCGATTCGGATGCCGTGCAATTTGCACACGATCCCATGGTTTTATATTTTCATATATATCATGTTCAAGTTTTTCTAACCGAGCCTCCAATTTACTTATTTCAGAGCTTAAATCAACATCCGTATTATTGGTAAACTCTTTTAATTCTGCAATCTTTTTCCGCAATTCAATAAGCGGACGTTCGAATTCTAATTCTCCAACCACTTGATTTCACCCCCTGGCTGATGGATTTCAAGGATACTTGCTATTTTCTCGGCAAGTTCTAATCGTGAAATGATGGCATCTAATTGCCCGTGTTTTAAAAGAAACTCGGCTGTTTGGAAATCTTCCGGCAGTTTTTCGCGAATCGATTGTTCAATGACTCGGCGGCCGGCAAACCCAATTAGCGCTTTAGGTTCGGCAAAGTTAAAATCACCCAATGATGCAAAGCTGGCTGATACTCCACCGGTCGTTGGATGAGTCATAATCGATATAATCAAACCGCCATGGCTGCTGAATTTCTTTAATGCCACACTTGTTTTGGCCATTTGCATTAAGCTAATGGCGCCCTCCTGCATCCTGGCTCCGCCAGAGGCCGTGAAAATAATAAAGGGAACTGCTAGCTCGTCCGCTTTTTCAATTGCCAGTGTGATCTTCTCCCCGACAACTGATCCCATACTTCCCATCCGAAAAGAAGCATCCATAATGGCAACAACGACCTTGTGGCCTCCAACGGTCCCGCTTCCCGTAACGACAGCTTCATTTAACTTACTTTGCTGCCGATCTTTTTCCAGCTTTTCTAAGTAACCTGGGAAATCAAGCGGATTCTTTGAAGTCATATTTTCATTGATTTCCTCAAAGCTGCCTTCATCCATAAAACTTTCGATTCGTTCTCTTGCATTCATTTGAAAATGATGCTGGCAATGTAAACATACCTTATGATTTTTTAATAGCTCTTTTGTGAACATAATTTTCTTGCATGAAGGGCATTTTGTCATAATTCCTTCGGGTACATCTTGTTTTGCTGCTTCCGTCGGAATGGTTGCGTATTTTTTCTTTTTGGTCTGATTTTTTGTAAACAGATCTTTAAGTGCCAAGTTTAAACCTCCCTTGAATAACAGCTGCCAAATAAAAAACGATTCGTTTAAATCTACTTAGCAGTCTTTCTATCTAATCTAATTCTCATACGTTTAGATTACAAAAGTGGTCAGACCACTTGCATATTAAAAATGCCCCCTCTTTTGGGTGAGTACCATTTCTACTATAAAATAAATAAGCATCAATGATTGTTACAATTTGTCGTTACAAAACAGATAAATTTCTTAATTTACGGTAAGCCAAAATAGTCTGTTCTTCGTTTTTTTCACCTAAAGCCTTTAATAAAAATAAATAATCCTCACGATCGTATTGGGGAGGAGTTTGAATTAAGGAATAATAATAGTCCTTTAAAATCACCCACATTCTTAAAAATAGGTGATTATCTGCCAGTAAAATAATCCGATAAAAAAATTCATCATCATGAAAGTCCTCTGTATTTGATGCCCAATTCATTAGATTGCCGATACTTTCTTTGTCTGTCCGCTGCAGCACTAACCGAAGACAATCAATTTCTATCATATTTTTGGTTTCAAAGACATCCTTTTTTGCCTTTTCATCCTGCAAGATGAATGTGCTAAGAAGCTGAACGAGTTGATTCCCGCGAAAATCGCGGAGGAAGGTACCCTCTCCTCGTCTTGTTTCAATTAACCCGAGCAGTTCCAACGCTCTGAGCGCCTCCCTGACGGAAGAGCGTCCTACGTTCAGACGCTCGGTTAACTCCCGTTCAGAAGGAATTTTATTTCCAGGCTTGAGCCCGTCAGCAGTAATCATTTCTCTTAATTGTTTAACAATTTCAAGATATACTTTTGTCGTTGACACTTACCAATCACTCACTTTTACCAATAAGCGCGAGCCTCTTTGTTTTTTCCTTAATTTCCTCAGGGTCTACCTTGATTCGGGCAACACCTGTTTCCATCGCTGCTTTGGCAACAGCTGCTGCTACATTTGGAGCAACACGGGTGTCAAACGGTGCCGGAATGACATAATCCTCATTTAATTCATCATCCTGTATTAAACCGGCAATGGCATGTACAGCGGCAATTTTCATTTTTTCATTGATATGGGTGGCGCGGACATCCAGTGCTCCGCGGAAAATACCTGGGAAGGCAAGAACATTATTTACTTGGTTCGGAAAATCAGATCTTCCAGTACCAACTACTTTGGCCCCTGCTGCTTTTGCCTCACTAGGCATTATTTCTGGAACCGGATTTGCCATTGCAAAAATAATCGGATCAGGGTTCATGGACGCCACCATCTCTTTCGTTAATGCACCGGCAACGGAGACCCCAATAAATACATCAGTACCTTTGATCACATCCTCAAGACTTCCGGAAACACTATCACGATTCGTGAATTTTGCAACCTCAGCCTTAACAGCATTCATTCCATTAGGGCGTCCTTCATAAATTGCTCCCTTAGTATCACACATAATAATATCCCTGACGCCAAAACTGTATAACAATTTAATAATCGCGATTCCTGCTGCCCCTGCACCATTGGCAACTACTTTTATTTCTGTCATCTTTTTGCCGGTGAGTTTTAGTGCATTAACTAGACCGGCGGCGGTAACGATAGCCGTTCCATGCTGGTCATCATGAAAAATAGGGATATTCGCTTCTTTTTTCAATCTTTCTTCAATCACGAAACAATTCGGGGCGGCAATGTCTTCCAGGTTTACCCCACCAAAATTGGGTTCCAGCAGCTTGACCGTTTCAACAATTTTATCAACATCGGTTGAATTTAAACAAATAGGAAAAGCATCTACACCTGCAAAGCTTTTAAATAATACCGCTTTTCCTTCCATTACTGGCAGGGCTGCTTCCGGTCCGATATTTCCCAGTCCCAATACGGCGGTTCCGTCAGAAACAACCGCGACCATATTTCCTTTCATCGTATATTCGTATACCGTCTCCGGCTTTTCATAAATATCTTTACATGGCTCTGCTACCCCCGGCGAATAGGCTAAACTAAGATCATGAGCATTGCGGACAGGTACCTTCGATTTTGACTCCAATTTTCCTTTATTAATTCGATGCATATGTAATGCTTCTTCTCTTAAAGTCAAGAAATGTCACCCCTTAAATATATACACAAAATTAAATACAAGACCTTTCTATAAAAAAACACTTCGTCCCTGGTGGTCAGACCACAATTTCTCTTTTACAATATAACATATCATCCTATGTTGTAAAGAATTAATCTTTCAGGACGACGTTTGGCGAACCTAAAAGTTCCTGCAAAGATTGCAGCAAATCAGGTGTTGGGTGAACATTTTTTTCCGTCCCTAACCTTACTGTTTTCCGATTCATTTCATAATGGATAATGACGCTAGTATCTCCCTTATGTTTCTCAAGCAGTTGATTAATTTGCTGAAGATATAGATCTTGATGCATTTGTTTGCAAATTTTCAAATATAAAACCGGCTTCAACGATGTTCTTTTCAGCCATTGGTCAAGATCTTGAACCTGCTGGATAATAAATTGAAGTTTCCCCCCTCTCTCCTCCATTTTCCCTTCAAGCAAGGCAAATTTCCCTTGCTTTAACAGTGCTGATGATTTTTTATAAACATTCGGAAATGCAATTGCCTCCATCTCACCACTGGAATCACTTATCGTCAAAAAGGCCATCACCTCACCCTTTTTCGTCCGAATCGATTTGACTGCCGAAATATAAACACCCGAGGTAACTCTCCCTGAACTGGCACTTAACTGAAATAGGCCTAGAGCACCGCTCCGTTTAAGTTCCTTCTCGTAAATTGAAATGGGGTGGTCAGAGAGATAAAATCCAAGGGCCTCCTTCTCAAATGAGAGTTTATGTTCCTGACTGATTGGATCCACTATTACATATTTCGGCTTAAGATCAAATTCTCCTGCAAATAAATCCATTTGATTGGAATCATCCGGTTTAAATATTTGGGCATGTTCAATGGCTACACCAAGACTAGCAAATAATACCGCACGATCTTCGCCAAATTCGTCAAAGGCTCCGGAATGAATAAGATATTCAAGTGTCTTTCGGTTAATCACTTTTGTAGAAACTCTAAGGCAAAAATCGAATAAATCGACAAACTTTTTCCTTTTTCTGGCCTGAAAAATTTCCTTCAGTGCTTGACCGCCCACACCTTTAATAGCGGCCAAGCTATAGCGGATTCCTTTATGTTCGACTTGAAAGGAAAAACCGCTTTGATTAATCGATGGAGGCAGAATCGTAATCCCCAGTTGCTTTGCCTCCAAAATATATTGCGCAATTTTCGTTTCATTTCCAATCACCGATGTTAAAAGCCCTGCCATAAAATGGATCGGATAATTTGCTTTTAAAAAGGACAATTGGTAGGCAATCATACTATAAGCGACCGCATGGCTGCGGTTAAATCCATAATTTGCAAAGCGGACAATTAAGTCGTAAATTTCATTGGCCAGCTCCGTATTATAGCCTTTTTTCAGGGCACCTTGAACAAAGTGATTTCTCTCTTTAGCGAGTACTTCCTTTTGCTTTTTGGCTACAGCCCTTCTTAACAGATCCGCTTCTCCAAGTGAGAAACCGGCCATTTTTGAGGCAATTTGCATAATCTGTTCCTGGTAAACAATCACGCCATACGTATTTTCCAAAATTGGTTTTAAATCCGGATGTGGATATTCGATAACAGCCCGTCCATGTTTCCGATCAATAAACAGGGGGATATTTTCCATTGGTCCAGGGCGGTACAGGGCATTAACAGCAACAATATCCTCAAATCTTGACGGCTTTAGCTGCTTTAACACCTTTCTCATTCCTTCGGATTCCAATTGGAAAATACCGGTCGTTTCTCCTGCCGCTAATAAGGCAAAAGTTTTTGTGTCATCCAACGGCACAGAGCGAATCTCCAGCTTCTTCCCGGTATTGCGATGAATTAACGACAATATGGTTTCTATTAATGACAGATTTCTCAGCCCGAGAAAATCCATTTTAAGCAAGCCCATTTCTTCCAGATATTCCATCGAATATTGGGTAAGATATACATGATTGGTGCCAGATTGAATCGGGACTAACTCGATAAGCGGCTTTTCACTGATGACTACGCCGGCGGCATGTGTCGAAGTATGCCGCGGCAGGCCCTCCAATTTTAAAGCAGTTTCATATAGCCGTTTGTTTAGCGGTGATTCATTAACAAATTTCTTTAAACCCTCAGACTCTTTATAAGCAGCTGGTAAATTGATCCCGATCCGGGAGGGGATCAATTTCGATAAATGCTCCAGTTCTTTCGTATTTAAGCCAAAAGTACGTCCCACATCTCTTAAGGCTGCTTTTGCTGCCAGCGTTCCGAACGTCACAATTTGGGCAACATGCAGTTCCCCATATTTCCTGGCAACATATTCAATGACTTCATCGCGACGATGATCAGGAAAATCGATATCGATATCAGGCATCGATATTCGCTCCGGATTTAAGAATCGTTCGAATAATAAATGATGTTGAATTGGGTCGACATCCGTTATATATAATACATATGCCACAAGTGAGCCGGCGGCCGAACCCCGCCCCGGTCCGGTTAAAATTCCCTTTTCGCGGGAGTATTTTATAAAATCCCAAACAATTAAAAAATAGTTGCTAAATTTCATCCGCTTGATGACGGCCAATTCATATGCCAGCCGTTCTTTATATTCTTGCGGCGGGGAAGTAAAACGTTCATTTAGTCCCTGATAACACAATTGTTCCAAATAGTCATCAGCCGAAAGAATGATTTTCTGCAGGGAAAGTTGGCAGATAAGTTTTATTTAATTCAATATTTACCTTGCACCTCTCAGCGATTAGCAGGGTATTTTCCAAGGCTTCCGGAATATCCCCAAAGCATTCCATCATTTCTGCTGCTGTTTTTAAATAAAACTGGTCGCTTCCTAATTTCTCTCGGGTGTCATCCTGCAATTTATCACCATTCTTAATCGCCAGCAGGCATTCGTGGGCAAAAGTATCAACCTGTTCTAAATAATAGACTTGGTTCGTTGCAACGAGCGGGACACTCAGTTCCTTTGATAGTAATACTAGTTGTCGTCTAATTTTAGCTTCCGGTTCCAACTGATGATTTTGCAGTGACAGAAAAAAATTCTTTTTCCCAAAAATGGTCAAAAATTTTCGGATTAATTCGCGGCCCTGTTCGAGTTCTCCGTTGAGGATGGCCTGTTCAATTTCCCCTTCGACCCCTGGTGTGATGGCGATAAGTCCGGCGGAATAGTGTCGCAGCCATTTAACAGGAAGCCCATTTTCAGATTTTGTCTGAACAGCACTTGATATTTTTAATAGATTCTTATACCCGGTTTCGTTTTCTGCCAGGAGGACGAGCGGGAAGGCCTCGTTTTCTTTAACGGTGCCTGATACATCCACTGTTAAACCGATAATCGGCTTGATTCCTTTTTGTTTACACAGTTTATAAAATTCAAGCGTACCGTACATAACGTTTCTGTCTGTAAGAGCAAGCGTGCGAAAGCCCTTTTCCCAAGCATTGTTAATTAACTCGGGTACAGCAGCTGTGCTTGTCAATAAACTATACGCACTATACACATGCAGGTGAACAAAAGACATTTCATCACACCCTTAATACATGATTTCACCTTTCATTATAGAGCTTTATTTTAAAAAAAGAAAATATGTTCTCATTTAATCATTCATAATTATGACTGCCTGTCCATATAAATGGTAGAAGACCATATATTGTGAAAACAAGGACGGAGAACTGTATGAAAGAAATCGGTTTTTTTCCAGCATTTATTGAAAGTTACTTTATCGCCTTGGGTGTCCTGCTCGGTGGTTCGCTGATTGGCGGAATTGCTTCTTTTTTAACCGGACAGCCACCATTGACGACTGTGTATCGGCTTTCTTCAGCACTTAGAATATGGGCAATTGTGGCAGCAATTGGCGGAACATTTGATGCCGTTTATACGTTTGAACGCGGTTTTTTAAATGCAGAGACAAGGGATCTTTTTAAGCAATTTTTATTAATTCTGTCTGCTTTAGGCGGCGCTCAAACAGGCGCGCTCGTCATCAACTGGCTCACCCAGGAGCATATTTCACCATGAGAATTCCTCCTTATTACCAAAGACCATCATGGCAGCGCTTTTTCTCAGGAATGGTTATTGGCGGTATGATCAGCTGGTGTATTTTTTTATATATTTTTGGTGTTTGGCAGGAAGAAAACGCAAAGCTCATTCGCAAACAGGAGAACGATATTGCCGAATTAAAAAATGACATAAAAATTTGGCAGGAAGACTATGAGGAGCTTAATAACCGTAATTTAGGAAAAATAACCATCCAAAAGATTAATATCAAAATTATCAACTGGGAAAAATATAAGCTGGATGAGTTTAGTGTGTTTGAGACAGAAGAAGACGTTCGGATTGATATTAAAATGGTTCTGGCAAAAGATTTAGAAACAGTTGCGAAAAGTAAGGATTTAATTAAGAAAATCATCGAAAATAAACCGATTAAAATATATGATAAAAGGTATAAGCTGAAGGTACGGGAGATGGTCATTTTCACGACCTTAACAGTCGAGTTGGAAATCCAGTTTGCTGAATAGGGAAACGGCCATATCGGTTTGGCCGTTCCCGCTTAAATCCCTATTCGCAAACTTTATGGAGTTCATTAATGACATCATTTACTTCATCCCATGAATAAATTGAAGCACCTGCAGCCAGCGGGTGTCCCCCGCCTCTAAATTTCCTTGCCACTCCATTAATAACCGGTCCCTTAGAGCGAAGCCGAACTCTTATTTGGTCATTTTCCTCAATGAAGAAAACCCAAGCCTTGATTCCTTTTACATCCTGTAAAGCATTAACTAAAAGCGAAGCCCCAGCCGGTTTTGCGTGATATTCTTCCAGCAGCCCTTTAGTCAGCTTTACAATCGCCACGCCATTGTCTTGAAACTCAAAGTTTTGCAATATATAGCCTTTAAGCTTCACAATATTGGGTTCAAGCTCATACATTTTGTCAAATAATTCCGGTCTGGAAAATTGATAGTGAATTAATTCCCCAGCATAAGCAAAGGTCTTCTCTGTCGTACTGGGAAAAATAAACCGGCCTGTATCGCCAACAATACCAGCAAAGAGCAGCCTGGCCGCTTCATCATTCATTTTTAATCCTTTGTCCTTTCCATACAGGTAGAAATCATAAATCATCTCACTGCAGGAGCTTGCGGTTGTATCCACCCACAAAAGATCCCCATATGGTTCTTCGTTTGGATGATGATCAATTTTTATTAGCATATCCCCCATGGAGTAGCGGGAATCGCATATCCTTTCTTTATTTGCCGTATCACAAACAATGACTAAAGCCCCGTTGTAAACCTCATCCGCAATTACATCAAGACTGCGCAAGTATTCGAGTGTTGGTTCATCCTTCCCGACGGCATAGATATTTTTTTCCGGAAAGGACTCTTTTAAAATTTCTACTAATCCTCCCTGTGAACCATAGGCGTCAGGGTCTGGACGGACATGGCGGTGAACAATGATCGTTTCATATTGGTTGATGGCCTCTAATATTTTCTCTTTCATAAGCGCTCCTTTACCCTTTCACAGTTAAACCTGGTTGTGGTATTTTCATAAATTTAACGGTACAATAATAATCAGTTTGATACTTGGAGGAGTTATAATGTTTATTTTTATCTTTTTCATTATTATTTTATTGGTTTTCTATCTATTTTATAAAACAAAATACTTTCGAAGCAACCGCCCGGTTGAAAAAAAGTGGCTTGCGGCGAAATCCAATATCGCTCTTGGACTTTTTGTCAGTTTATTCGGATTAAACCATTTGATTTTTATCGCTGAATCCCTCGTTAATTATTTGGTCGCAATTGTATTTATTCTTTATGGAAGCTATTTTGCCTGGATCGGGTATAAAAAATATAAACATTATCTTCCATTTGCCATCGAGGAAGCCAGAGAATTAGATGTCGAAAACTAATGGAGCCGCTTCTAAAAGAGGAAGCGGCTTTCTCGTTTTGTAAAATGGTTGTTATGTCCGATCAATTAACTGGCACATCATCATCGCTTTCCCAACAAGAACTCCATCTTTAAAAACTTCTACATCCACTTTACCAAATTTCCGACCAACTTCCAGGATCTTGGGATGGATCTCCAATCTACTTTCCATCTGAACTGGTTTTAGAAAATAAATCGTCATATTTTCAACGACTAAATCGCCCTTTTTATAACCGCGTAACACTCGATTAGCTGCATCTGAAACAATGGTTGTAAACACACCATATGAAATCGTTCCAAGATGATTGGTCATCTGCGGAGTTACTTCCAATGTAAAGATATCTTCGCCTCTTTCTTTTTCCTTCACTAGCTCCATTTGATTGGTGATAATATCATCAATTGTTTCACCAACCTGCGGTTGTCTCTGGTTCATCTGCAATGCCTTCAGAACATCCTGCCTGCTGATGATTCCTTCCAATCGGTTGGCATCATCTACTACCGGCAAAACCTCAATTCCTTCCCAAACCATCATATGGGCTGTCGAAGCGACACTTGTTTTTCCATTAACGGTCATCGGATGCTTGGTCATAATCTTATCAATCGTAATATCACGATCCCGCCCAAGTATATCCTTACTAGTCACCATTCCTTGAACTTTTAGATTTTGATCGACGACCGGGTAGCGGCTGTGAGTTGTTTGCTGATTTAACTCGTGCCATTTGAGGACTTTATCATAAGTCCGTAAATAATAGGTTTTCGTCAGGGGGGTTAATACATCTTCAACCAGAATAATTTCTTTCTTGATGAGCTGGTCATAAATCGCACGGTTAATCATCGTTGCTACCGTAAACGTATCATAGCTGGAAGAAATAATCGGAAGTTCCAGCTGATCGGCCAATTTTTTTACATGTTCATCGGTATCAAATCCTCCGGTTATGAGGACAGCTGCACCAGCTTTTAATGCCAGTTCATGGGCCTGTGTCCGGTTTCCAACAATCAAAAGATTATCGGCTTCAGTGTATCGCATCATAGCTTCTAATTTCATTGCCCCAATGACAAATTTATTTAGTGTTTTATGCAAACCGCCTTTGCCGCCTAAAACTTGGCCATCTACGATATTAACTACCTCAGCATATGTGAGTTTTTCAATATTTTCCTTTTTCTTGCGTTCAATACGGATGGTTCCTACCCGTTCAATCGTGCTGACATACCCTTTATTTTCCGCTTCCTTAATGGCCCGGTAGGCTGTACCTTCGCTCACATTTAATGCTTTGGCTATTTGTCTAACCGAGATTTTTTCTCCAATTGGCAGTCCATCAATATATTGTAATATCTGTTCATGTTTTGTAGCCAAGACCTTCACCCTTTATACTCTCGAATTCGCTTCTTCTGGAACCTTTTCTAGAATGATGCCTAAATTCCATTATAAAGTTTTAAAAGTCTTGATTCAATGCGCTTTCTCACATTATTCAGTTAGAAGGAACGGGATTTTCGTGGCAATTTTTGTGGTTGGGACCTTTGCACTTTTCTTTTCGGAGCATAAAGCAGTGCCGTTAAATTGCCGGCAATAACCATCAAGGCAAAGATCAGCCAAGTTATAGCGAAAACTCCTTGAATCCCTTGAGCCGTTACCGAAAGCCGCGGTACAGCAAAATAAAGCAGCAAACCACAAAGTAACAGGCAAAGTAAATATCTATTTTTTTTCAACTTGTTCACTCCTCCTATTATAAATACTGCTTGTTTCACTGTATGCACAATAGGAGGAAAAAAGTATGTGAATCTAATAAATTTTACAATTCGATTGCCTCACCTGGATTTAAGACTTTTCCGTTTCTAGCTTCTAGCATTTCGATAAAACGATGTGGATCTTGTTTAATTGGCGGGAAGGTATTGTAATGAATGGGCACCACCATCTTGGCCTTTAATAGTTTGGCTGCGTAGGCTGCATCTTCAGGCCCCATGGTAAAATTATCACCGATCGGTAAAAATGCTACATCAATTCGATGACGTTCGCCAATCAGCTTCATATCAGAAAATAACCCGGTATCACCGGCATGGTAAATCGTTTTGCCTTCACTCATGAACAGAATTCCCGTCGGCATACCGCAATAAATGATTTCATGGTCATTTGTGGTGTATCCTGAACCGTGAAAAGCCTGGGTAAACTTTACCTTTCCAAAGTCAAATTCCCAGGCACCGCCAATATTCATACCATGCGTTTTAACTCCTCGCCAGCTGAGGTATGTGGTAAGATCAGCATTCGCAATAACGAGAGCATCATTTCGTTTCGCAATCGCAACGGTATCGCCGACATGGTCATTATGACCGTGAGACAAAATAATCGCATCTGCTTTTACTTCTTCTGCCTTCAAATCAGTTAAACTGTTACCGGTAATAAATGGATCAATTAAGATTGTCTTTCCATTTGTTTGAATTTGAACAACCGCATGTCCGTGATATGAAATTTTCATCTTCTCAGCTCCTTTTTAATATCTATACATTAATGTACTTCCATAAAAAAGTTAAAATTCCTTCTCTTTTTCTAAGCCAAAGGACAATTAGGTGAACTTTTACCGGTCACTGATAGTTTACTTTTTAATTTTAAATTGATACTCTCAATGTGGTAATACATATGAAGGAGGCAAAAAAATTGAATCAGCGTTTAGAAAAGCTGCAAACATGGATGAAGGAGCAAGAAATTGAAGTTAGCTTTTTAACCTCTTCAGAGAATGTCTTTTATTTAACCGGTTATTATACAGACCCACACGAGCGGCTGCTTGCGCTGGCTGTTTTCCAGGAGGCAGAGCCATTTTTAGTCTGTCCGGCAATGGAAGTTCATGATGCAAAACGGTCAGGCTGGGAGCAAGAAATTATCGGCTTCAGCGACATTGATAATCCATGGGAAATGATTCACACAGCGATTGGGAAAAGGATTCATGGGGTGACTAAAGCTGCGATTGAAAAAGAACATATGAATGTTGAACGATATGAACAGCTTTTGCAATTGTTCCCGAAAGCTGTATTTGTTTCGGCAGAAGAAAAAGTAAGAAGGCTCCGCATGATTAAAGATGCAAAAGAATTAAAAGCAATTCAAGAAGCATGCGCGCTGGCCGATTATGCTGTTGAATTCGGCTGCAGCGAAATTAAAGAAGGCAAGACGGAACTTGATGTTTTGAATGCTTTGGAATATGCCTTAAAACAAAAGGGCGTCAGCGAAATGTCCTTCGCCACAATGGTATTGACGGGAACTAATGCTGCTTCTCCCCACGGAAACCCTGGAGATACAAAAATTCGGAAAGGCGATTTTGTCCTTTTTGATTTAGGAGTTGTGGTGGATCGTTATTGTTCTGATATCACACGAACCGTTGCCTACGGTGATATTAATGATAAGCAGAAAGAAATCTATGATACGGTTTTACAGGCTCAATTAGCTGCTATTGAAGCAAGCAAGCCGGGGGTAACGGCTGCCCAAGTCGACCTGACTGCACGGAAAATCATTACTGATGCCGGTTACGGTGAATATTTTCCACATCGGCTGGGACACGGTCTAGGAATTGGGATTCATGAGTATCCTTCAATGACCGAAACCAATCAGCTTGTTATTGAAGAAGGCATGGTTTACACGATTGAACCGGGCATCTATGTACCAAATGTAGCAGGTGTACGGATAGAGGATGATGTCTATATAACCGCAGAGGGTGCCAAGGTATTGACTAAATTTCCAAAAGAACTACAAATGATCAGATAAGAAACCAATTTCCAACTATTCACATTGAACTTTAGCAAGTTTTGCAGTAATATACTTATACAAGCTGCGTTGTACGTAATCATAATAAAGTTTTAACCTTTAGACTGTTATAGGGAGTTTTAAAACAAAGCTAAAATGACAGGCCTCTGTCTATACGACATGGGGGACATGCAGGAACTTTGTGCGAACACCCACTTTGAGGAGTGGTGGTTTAAAACTTTCTTATATTTAATACGGCAATTGCGGCTCCACTAATAATAATATATAAAACCAGCATCAGTTAGATGCTGGTTTTTGTGTGTTAGTCTTATTTAATCCTGCCCAAAATTCTAATTTTTTTTAAATGAAGAATGGGAAACCGCCAAAGAACGGACCGCCAAAACCAAAGCCAAAGCCGAACGGCCGGCCAAAGCCCCAGCCCCATGGTCTGAAGCCAAAGCCCCATGGCCTAAAACCCCAGCCAAATCCTCCCCATAGCCGGGAGTCACCAGGATTATACGGCATTTGTTCATATCCAGGACCCATATACATATTAGTATTCATTTTTTAACCTCCTCATGTGTTTTCACTAAAGAATATGCAAGAGCCTTAATAAAGTCTTGGGTAATCGCCCTGCTTTCGGTAATTTTCAGTGATAAACACACAAAAGGCTACCCCAATCATGTAGTATAGCCATTTTTAACAAGTTCGTTCAGCAGTTTAACATTAGAAAAAACTTATATCTGCGATTTTCTTTACCCTTCAGCCGAAAAAAATTCATCACTTTCATCGGCGGTCGTCTCCGTGTCGATAAAACCGATATTATAGGCATCCATGATTTGTTCCCCGACTAGGTTGGTTCCATGCTCATCAAATTCGAATAAATTTTGCCTATTTGGATCTTTTTTACCCATATTCAAAATCTCCTTTTTCAAAGTTGAATTCCTTCTTATTGTTCAAAAAATTGCAATAGTTATTCCTTGTTAAATATTGTATAATCAAAGGGAGGAGATGATAATCATGGGAGTAACATACCAAAAAATTATGGTTGCAATTGATGGCTCAAAAGAAGCAGATTGGGCTTTCAAAAAAGGGGTTGAAATTGCCAAAAGAAATAACGCAAAACTGCTGTTGGTTCATGTCATCGATACCAGGTCATTTGCATTGATCGAAGCATATGACACGGTGGTAGGTGACAGAGCAGAAAAACTTGCAACAGACATGCTTGAGAATTATAAAAAACAAGCTCTGGAAGCTGGCTTACATGATGTCACATACGAAATTGATTTTGGCTCTCCAAAAGTAAGGATTCCAAGAGATCTCGCGAAGAACCACAACGTTGACTTAATCCTTTGCGGAGCTACAGGCTTAAATGTAGTAGAAAGATTTTTTATGGGAAGTGTCTCTGAACATATCATCCGCTATTCTCCTTGTGATGTTCTCGTCATACGTACACAAAAAGATATCGAATAAAATTTTAAGCACGGAAGCGATAGCAGCTTCCGTGCTTTTTTAAAAAATTTAGCCCTCGATCAAGATTGTGTAGTACAATGGTAAATAACTATACAACTTGGAGGAATACCAATGAAAGAATATTTTTCTTTCGACAAGCGTCTTGGTATCTTTATTCCTGAATTATCATCCGACTGGGAGGATTATAGTAAAGAAACGCAAGAGGCTATTCTTTACCACTGGGAAAAAATTCGGGGAGCGATACCTGACCGGATTGTTGAACTGGAATCGGAAATAAATAAAAAACAAGCACAACTTGACAATGAAACTGATTTTCCCCGCTCCTGCCGGTTGAACAGTGAGATTGCCGAGCTGGCATCGATCATAAATGATTTATGGCTCTGGTACCGGGCAAATCAAACCATTTCAGGCAAAGTCCATCAATAAATATGCGGAAGTGACCGGTTAGGGCAATAAGCCGCCGGGCACTGACGCCAGCCTAGCAAACCACCATGAAAAGTAGGCTTTTATAAATCCTTGTTAATTTCTCTTACAACATGGCCGATCTCGGGGAGGATTAATTTATTCATCGCAAGCTTAACCGCACCGGAAGAACCCGGTGTTGAAAATACCGCTTTATTTTGAACCACCCCGGCAATGGCCCTTGATAAAATAGCTGCCGAACCAATATCCTCTTGATAACTCAGGATTCTGAACAATTCCCCAAAACCAACAATTTCCTTATCCAGCAAACCCTTTACTGTTTCAATCGTTACATCCCGCTTGGCAATTCCTGTGCCGCCATTTGTTAGAATTACATCGATATCTTCACGGCTGCAAGCTTGTAAAATTTCTCTCCTTATCGGTTCAATCTCGTCCTTTACAACACAGTATTCCACTATTTTATGTCCCGCTTGTTCCAACAAATCAATCATCAGCCGGCCGCTTTTATCAGTTTCTTGATTTCTTGTATCACTTACTGTAATGACTTTACAGTTGACTGTCCGTGGTGCCTGCATTTTATGTTCTTGTGTACTCATGCTTACAACTCCCCTTTAGCCTTTAGATAGCGCAGTTGATAATATTTGTGAGCCACCTCTGTTACTTTTCTTGTTATTTGATAATTTACGCCAGCCCCTATTGCCATGCTGACAAGGGGAATACCTTGAATCATTTTTTTTCGAAATAAAGTAATAACCATTGCCTTTAATAATTGTTGTACAGGCAGTTCAATCCAGGTAATGTCTATAATTTCTTCTTTTCCTTCATAGAAGTAATGATCTTCGTCAGCTAATTCCTTCATCAACATCGACCATCCCGCTTTTTGGATCCTGGGTGGCAATGTGCCCGTATGAAATACCTTTAAAGACGTCATCATTTCATGGGGAGTATTTATTTCAAACCCATAGGTCATCGCAATTAGCTGGACTACTCGTAAATTAATTACAGCCATTGCCGGGATATCAGTTCCCAATAAAAGGGTACCTCCCGTTCCCGCCAATCCGCCTTGAGCGAATGAATAAAAACGGTGTCTGGCAATTTGCTGTTCAGCTATGTATTGCAATTGCTCAATTGTTAATCGCCGCATGTCAGTGATTTCTTCGATTTCCTTTTGAAAAATTCTTCCCGACGCAATGATTCTTTCTTTTGTATCCATTTGAAGCTGGGAACCTTGAATAATGCCATGCAGGTGAAACAGCCAAGTATCGATGACAGCAAAAAATTGTTTCTGCAAGTTTTCCGGTAATAGGGAAAAGGACCTCTCCAAATATTTTTCATAGGTTAATTGAAAATCATTTGGTTGGTAATTCAATAAATTATTTTCCCATTCCTTTATATCGTTTAAGACCTTTCTTTCGCGATCTGTCAGCGGCATCAACATTCCCCCTTAAATCTGGTTCTATTACCAGTATAGCACATTAATAATGGGTTAAGAAAAAAGCAAAAGCCACAGGGCCTTTGCTTGTCTTTGCTTCATCGATTTGCCGTTAACCTGACAACATCGCGAGCAATCATGACTTCTTCATTTGTTGGGATGACCATGACTTTTACGGGAGAGTGGGGGTAACTAATAAATGCTTCTTTACCTCTAATTTTGTTAAGGGCAGGGTCCCAATAAACCCCCATAAACTCCAGGCCCCTTAACACATTCTCGCGAATCACATCGCTGTTTTCACCAATTCCTGCGGTAAAGATAATCGCATCCACGCCATTCATGCGGGCTGCATAAGAACCGATGTATTTATGAATCCGATTGGAGAAAACATCTAAAGCGAGCTGTGCCCGTTGATTACCTTGACTTGCCTGAATTTCAATATCTCGTAAATCACTTGAAAAACCTGAAATAGCCAGCATGCCGCTCTTTTTATTTAAAATCTCCAGTACTTCTTCTGCGGTCTTTCCCGTCTTCTCCATAATAAAAGGAATAAGTGCCGGGTCAATGTTTCCAGACCGGGTTCCCATTGTTACCCCGGCAAGAGGGGTGAAGCCCATCGAAGTGTCAATCGACTTTCCTCCTTGAATGGCTGCAATACTCGCACCATTCCCTAAGTGGCAGGAAATCAGCCGCAGCTGTTCAAGCGGACGGCTTAAAATTTCTGCAGCTCTTTGGGAAACGTATTTATGGCTCGTTCCGTGGAAGCCATATTTTCGAATGCCGTATTTTTGATAATACTCATACGGCAGGCTGTACAAAAAAGAACTTTCCGGCATTGTTTGATGAAAGGCGGTATCAAATACCGCAACAGCCGGGACATTGGGAAGGACCCGTTTAAACGCTTTAATTCCTGTCACATTAGCCGGATTATGCAATGGCGCCAATTCCGATAAACCTTCAATTTTCTGTAATACCTCATCAATGATAAGAACGGAATCATTAAATTCTTCCCCGCCATGAACAACGCGATGACCAATACCCTCTATTTCATCCAATGAATCAATAATTCCAAGTGAGGTTAATTTTTCCAACAGCATTTTAACAGCTACTTCATGATCAGGAATATCCAGAGTTTGCTGAAGCTTTTCACCATTTGCTGTAATCGTAAAAATGGAATCCTTTAACCCGATTCTCTCGATCAGCCCCTTTGTAATGACCTCTTCCTGCGGCATTTCAAATAATTGAAACTTTAAAGAAGAACTCCCGGCATTAATCGCAATTATTTTCGCCATATGTACGATCGCTCCTTTATCTAAAAACATTTTTTTGTATCCATTTATTTACTCTTATAGTTTGTGCATAATACCTTTGTATTACATCCCCGAATTTTCATTTAATCACTGCGAAAATAGCATTTCAAGATGCTTTTGAAATGTAATCGATTGCAGCGAAATATAGTTTTATTCAGAATTGATAAAATAAAAAAGAGATAACACCAATGAACGATGTTATCCCTTATTGTCTTGAAACCATTTATTTATTTTAAATAGAATTTTATCCATTTCCAGTTTATTTGATAAACTTGGTAAATTTACTAGTAATGCCTGCTTAGGCGGTTTAAGGTCAGCAGCTTTCTTTTGAACAATAAATATGCTTTTGGCAGCATTCTTATTTTTAAACATGCTGACAGGGAGCTGCAGCAATCCTTGAATCAACAGATGTTCCTTGATAAAATCATGAAGCTTACCTGCTTGTTCACTTTCAAATAATCCATTTGGGATAATAAAAAATAAATATCCTCCCGGTTTCGTATGGCGAACGCTTTGTTCAATAAATAAATGATGGGCATAACTATGACCGTTATCCGCCTTTAATTGATAATCATCGGCCCTGATATCGTTGGGATAATAACCTACAGGCAAATCTGCAATTACCGCATCAACCGGATCAATAAAGAGAGTCTCTAAACTGTCTTGATTATAGAATTGCACCGGTTGCTGCTGTAAATTGGCATTAATATAAGCAAGCTTGAGCAGCAAGTCATCAATGTCCACCCCATAAGCCGCAACGTTTTTATCCGTGTAGTTTAACACCGTCAGCAATAAATTGCCTGTACCAACTGCCGGGTCAAGCAAACGAAAGGATGGAGTCTTAATAAACTTTTCGACGAGAAAGGCCGTCAGCATCCCTACAGAATCCGGAGTCATTTGGTGGTTAGGCTGGACCATTTCCTTCATCCCTTTTAAGATCACCAATTGGAATGCCTTGCGGATCTCTTCTTTGGAGTATTGCCCTAAGTGTATCCCTTCATATTGTTTTGTTAGCCATTTAACTGTTAATTCACTTAGTTCCTCTTGAAGAACGGCACCCTGGAATACATTTTCTCCGGACTCCGCCAATGCCTCCAAATAAGAACATCCCAGCTCGTCCTGCAAGCGAATAGATGTCTCATTAAATAAGGTAAATAATTGCTCAACTGGAGAATTCAATCTTTTCCCTCCCTTACTACTAAGATTATAATCACGTATGTATTCTTAACACAAGTTTAAAAGGCCCCGCCGAATGGCGAGGCCCTAATTGAACTTTGAAAAATTGTCTAGCTCCAGCGCCCAGCGACTAGTGTACTTCGGTCTTCTCCCTACGATAAGTCAACATCAAATCGCTAACGCTCTTCGTGTTTCCTTTATCTCAGTCGAACCCCTCCAGTCCATACGTCGCAAAACGGTCGCTTTTGCTTTTCGAATTATCTAGCATTTCGTGCGGCCTCGAGGGCTGCTTCGTAGTTTGGATGGTTGGTTGCTTCACTTACATACTCAACGTATGTAACCGTGTCGGAAGAATCAACGACAAATACGGCACGGGTTAATAATCTTAATTCTTTAATCGCAACCCCGTACGCTTCCCCAAACGAAAGATCACGGTGATCTGATAAGGTTTGGACATTTTCAATTCCGGCGGCTGCACACCAGCGCTTCTGAGCAAATGGCAGATCAACGCTGATTGTTAATATTTTTACATTTCCCAAGCTGTTCGCTTCTTCATTAAAACGCCGTGTCTCGGCATCACACACTCCAGTGTCAAGGGATGGTACGGAAGTGATTAGGCGAACTTGACCCTTTGTATCGTCTAAAGTAACTTCTGATAAGTCGTTAGCCAAGACAGTGAAATTAGGCGCCTTATCTCCTACCTTTACTTCGTTGCCAAGTAAAGTGACAGGACCTCCCTTAAATGTAACATTTGCCATATTTACATCCTCCTTTATTCTACTGAGTATAACTGATTCAACTTGAATCAACTCGTTTCCCACATGTACATAGTAAATATATCCTGTAAGTATGAATTTTGCAATTAATATGGCCTTTGAAATTATCATTGTCTAAATATAAGAAACTCGCCAATCGGCGAGCCGCAGTGTATTGCATTATTGGATTACATCAATGTCCAAGTCTACTTTAGGTTTATGATTGGGGGATTGATTTCCGGTTTGAGATTGTTGGCTTGATTCATTTTTCTTGGCGAACATTTGTTGAATTTTATCCACTGCCTGAGGGGCAAGTTCTAAAATCTTCTCATACAAATGAGTGCTTTCATTTAAATGAAGCATTTTTACTCCCTGGGCATTGACAATTAAAAAGGCGATTGGCGTAATCGAGACACCGGCACCGCTGCCTCCTCCGAATGGAAGCTGCTGCCCTTGGCTTTGACCTTGTCCCTGACTTTGGCTCTGGCCTTGATTTTGGCCTCCTGAACTACCGCTCATGTTAAATTCACTGCCGCCGGCTGCAAATCCGAACCCTACCTTAGAAACAGTTAAAATGACACTCCCATCAGGGGTTTCCACAGGATCCCCAATGATTGTGTTCACATCAATCATTTCCTTTAGACTTTCCATTGCAGTAGTCATCAATCCCTGAATTGGATGATCTGCCATCGTAATTTCCTCCTTCTTCAAACGAACTTTGTTTTATCATTTGAAAAAGTTGATTTGCTTGTGAAGCGATTTTTTTCGCCTCTCCAGTATTTAATCAACTTTAATCCTGCTAAAATAGCATGCCCGATTCGAAACTGAAAAATACATAGCAGATGCGTTTGAATCACCGCAGCTTGAAACTGGGGCGTTATCGCTAGTTGCGGCATGACTGTCAGCTTAAAAAAGCGACTTAAGAAACCTACAATACTCCCTTTAAGGGTCCATAATGCCCCTGCTGCAATCGCCGTATAAGCAGCATCGCCAACTCCGATATATGATGACCACTCGAATTTTTTAACACTAATCTTTTGAAAGAACTTCCTGACGATGACTTGCATTCTTACAACCTTTTGCAAAAAATCTCTGGCCTTCTCAATATTTTTTACTGCCTTATCTTTCGTGATTTGGTTCACCTTATGATCTACTTTTCCACCTGGCTCTTCTCCTAAATGAGAATGATGTTTGACAATCACGCTGGGAGAGTCATCATCAATTTTGATTAACGGAACATTGATTTTATATTGAATCAACCCGAACCAAATCTTGAACTCCACTTTTAAATCATCGTCATCATTATGGTGCTGATAATTGATGATGATCGTTAATTTGGTAAATACAATAAGCAGCAATAATCCCAGCAAAACGGATAAAGAAATATAAAGCCATAGCAAGTTCTCCACAACCTTTCAGCCTGCTATTATTTCCTCAACCGTAAAAAAATAAACCTGCCAACTTTTGTTGACAGGCTTAAATACCCCAAAGTCTTTTTCCCTTCAGACTTATCAAGCTTGGTGTCTGTCGATTAGTCTGAATGAATAACAGTCGTATCGGTAAAAATATCATGCAGCCCTTGCTTTTTGGGAAGAAAGGCAACGATGAGGTAGCCAATGAGAACGGTGACGGAAATAAACCGGCCGATCCATTCACGAAAAATAATCGTTCCCCATGATAATTTTTCATGTTTCAAATCAATTACCTTCAACCCAAACACCATTTTCCCCAGTGTTTGCTGAAAAAACTTCGTCATCAACACGAAATATAAATAAAAGATCACGGCTGACGCAATGGAGATCGGAGCAAACATATTATATTCGGCCAAGGAAATATCAAGCAGGCGAAAAAGCGGGTTAATCAACAAACGAACAATGCTTCCGATTACAATTAAGTCAAGCAGATAGGCCCAGAACCGCATCCAAAAACCAGCATAGCGAACTGGCAGCTGCTGGGTGTGACTTTCCGCGGGTACTTCCCCATCAGCAGCTTGAGTGCGATTCAAACTTTGGTCCTTAAAACCTTCGGAAATATTTTTTTCTGTTTCATAAAATTTTTCATTCGTATCCATCCGCTATCTCCCCTATTCCGCATAAAGATACATTAGCCGTGGTGAATTGGGTTTTGAAAGAACCTTCATTAAGCCGGCCATTTCAGCGTTATTACCGGCCCATCTTTTAGCCTCGAAAGAAAACAGCGAACCGAGACCAAGCGGCTCCGTATATCGGACAACCTTTGCACCCTTAAGCTTTTCATTCTTTTTCATTTGTTTAATCACATCATCCAAGTATCCAAAACCATCAATTAGATTTAATTCCTTTGCCTGCCGGCCATCATACACCCGGCCATCGGCAATTTGTTTAACTTTGTCAACACTCATATGACGGCCTTCGGAAATGACTTTGATAAAGCCTTGGTAAGAGTGATCAATCATCGTTTGTAAAATTTTTCGTTCTGCTTCCGTCATTTTCCGCGTCGGACTCATAATATCTTTATATTTCCCGCTTTTAATGGTCACAAAATCAACACCATACTTATCGGCTAATCCCTTATAGTTAATTCCTTCCATAATGACTCCGAGGCTTCCTGTCAACGTTTCCGGACTGGCATAAATCTTTTTCGCCGCCGTTGAAATATAATATCCCCCTGATGCTGCCGTTGCCCCCATCGAAATATAGACCGGCTTTTTAGATTTCTTTTGGATTTCAACCAATTTATCATGAATTTCAGCACTCTCCATCACACCGCCTCCTGGAGAGTTTACCCTAATGATGACCCCTTTTACCGAATCGTCATCCTTAAGATAGTTTAACTGCTTCATAAACGTTTGATGATTATATCCTCCGCCTTGTAACAGCGATCCGGAATCACCGGTGTCCTGAATAACGCCATCGACATCAAGAACGACTATTTTCTTAAGCTCGCTCCCGTTATCCACCACTTCCTCTGTAAACGGCTGCTCAGCTGAAGTCATAAAATCAGTGAAATCTGTTTTGATTCCCTTAAAAGCAAACGCAGATAGAAAATTTACAACAATTGAAACAAAGAATAATGCGGCAGCAATCCCTAGTGCAGCCCAACGTTTTCCACTCATCCATATTCCTCTCTTTCTCTTTCCGCTAAAAATGAAATATCCATTCTCATATTGTTTCAAAAAAAATGCTAAACTAATGCAGGACAAACCTTATTTTATCAAAGATACATGGTAAAATGGAGAAAACTTGTTCTTTTTCTCACCATTTTTCCAGGAGGGGATCATGTATGCCAGAAAGACGTAATGTATATTATTATTACAAGCGCAATGAAGAAATCCTTCGAAATGCAGCGCCACTCTTTGAAGCTACGGAACGATATGGGTTTACGATTGTCAACGATTTTCGCCAGGCAAATATTATTGCCAGCATTGGCGATGATGGGGCATTTCTTCAAGCTGTTCGAAAAACAGGATTTCGTGATGATTGTTTGTATATGGGGATTTCAACTAAAAATAATTTAAATATGTATTGTGATTTTCGCATTGATGATACCTCGAAATTGATTGAAGCGATGAGGAATGAGCAGCTGGAGGTACGCCGTTACCCTCTGATAGAGGTCTCCGTCAATGGCCAGGGCGCGTTTAATTGCATTAACGAATTTAGTATCGTTTCATCCATCATAAAAACCCTGGTAATTGATGTCTTTATCGATCAGCTTCATTTTGAAACATTCCGCGGCGACGGCTTAATTGTCGCAACCCCGACAGGAAGCACAGCCTATAATAAATCGGTAAAAGGGGCGATTGTTGACCCGCTTATACCTTGTATGCAAATAAGCGAGATAGCTTCGATTAATAACAACAATTACCGGACCCTTGGCTCTTCGTTTATTTTAAGCAATGATCGAAAACTTACACTAAAAGTTAAAACAGAGAATGACCATCCTGTAATGGGAATGGATAATGAAGCGCTAAGTATTCGCGAAGTGGATCATATCGAAATCCAATTAAGCAATAAAAAGTTAAAAACATTAAAATTAAAAGATAATTCCTTCTGGGAAAAAGTAAAGCGGACGTTTCTATGATTCAAAAGGTGTCAGACCACCAGCAAAAATTTGCTGGAGCTGACACCTTTTTTTACAATGCTTGCTTTTCGTTTAAGCGTTTTCCGGCAAATAACCTTGTTTTGGAAAGAGAGTAAAGTATTAATGCCGTCCAAATAAACAAAAATGATACCAATTGTACTGTTGAAAAATGTTCATGGTAGACGAAAATTCCGAGAAGTAGCGTCAAAGTCGGAGCAATATATTGTAAAAAGCCGAGTAAAGACAACGGGATTTTTTGCGCCCCTTTCGCAAAATAAAGCAGGGGTACGGCTGTCGCTGCTCCAGATCCGATTAATAATAATACTGTACGGATATCAACTGATAAAAAGGCATTTGTTCCATTTATAAACAGATAAAGCAGATAAGCTGCCGCCGCCGGTGTAATCACTAACGTTTCCAATGTTAACCCAACAGACGAATCAACATTAATCAATTTTTTCGCCAAACCATACAAGCCGAAGGAGATGGCCAGACCAATCGCAATCCATGGGAATTTACCATGAGCAACGGTCGTAATGATGACACCAATTGCTGCCAGAAAAAAAGATAAATATTGGGCCGGTGATAATTTTTCTTTAAGAACGACCATCCCCAATAAGATGCTGACCAGCGGATTGATGTAATAACCTAAGCTTGTTTCAACAATATGACCGCTATTCACCGCCCAAATATAAATGAACCAATTAATGGTTATCAGTATTGAGGCCAAAATCAAGGCGAACAATTGCTTTTTCTTTTTGGCAAATCCCCTGATGGTTAAAAGAAACAGTCCCGATTTTTTTGTTAATAACACAACAAGCAACATAAAAATAAACGACCAAAAAATCCGATTGGCAAGGATTTCTATAGCATTTATGCCACCCAAAAACTTCCAATAGATCGGTAATAACCCCCAAAGAAGATAGGAAAAACCAGCATGAATGGCGCCTAGCTGTGCTTCGCTTTTTTTTGTCATTTCCCAAGCCCCTATTCTTTCTAAAATCGAAATAATTTTAATTATACAATGAAACAACTAAAATAGGGGAATTTTTTGTTCTCCTTTTTGCAATATAAAAGCAGACGAGAGAAATTCGCCTGCTTCATTCACTAATGGGATTCATAAGTAAAATTCCTGCTAGGGACAGTTTATATATTTCCGCAAGTGCACAATGCAAATAGGCAAGGAACCAGCGGTTATCCGCTAATTAGACATATAAGTCATTTATTTTTTTGCTGTTTCCAATTCCTTTTGGCGCAGTTCAATTCTGCGGATTTTACCGGAGGTTGTTTTTGGCAGTTCCGACACATACTCGATCTTTCTTGGATATTTATACGGTGCAGTCAACGCTTTAACATGCTCCTGCAGTGTTGCCGTTAAATCCGGAGAATCTGCATCGACATCCTCTTTTAGAACGACAAAAGCTTTTACCACAAAGCCGCGGATTTCATCAGGGCTGGCGACCACAGCACATTCTTTTACAAATGGGTGCTTGACAAGGGCGTCCTCGACTTCAAAAGGACCAATGGTATAGCCTGAACTGATGATAATATCATCACCGCGGCCTTCAAACCAGAAATAGCCATCCTCATCCATTTTTGCTTTATCTCCGGTTATATAATAATCTCCACGGAATTGCATCGCGGTTCTTTCCGGATCCTTGTAATAATTTTTAAATAAGGCAGGGGTTTCAATGTGCACGGCAATATCGCCAACTTCTCCAACAGCGCATACTTCCCCCTCATCATTAATAATTTCGACACGATTGCCCGGAGTCGGTTTTCCCATTGAACCCGGCTTTAATTCCATTCCTTTTGTTACTCCGACGAGTAAGGTGTTTTCCGTTTGACCATAACCATCACGAACATCAACACCAAAATGTTTCCGGAAAGTATCAATGACCTCGCGATTTAATGGTTCACCAGCAGATACAGCGCTGTGAAGGTTTGGCAATTGATATTCAGCCAAATTATCCACTTTTGCCATTAACCGGTACTCCGTTGGTGTACAACAAAGAACATTTACATCATATTTTTGCAGCAGGCTTAAGTATTTATTGGGTTCAAATTTGCCATTATAGACTAATCCTGTTGCACCAGAGCCGAGAACCGAGAGGAAAGGGCTCCAAATCCATTTTTGCCAACCCGGGCTTGCGGTTGCCCAAACAGTATCCCCTTCTTCGATGCAGAGCCAATTGGATGCTGCTGTCTTTAAGTGAGCAAAGGCCCAGCCGTGGGTATGAACAACACCTTTAGGATTTCCGGTTGTTCCGGAGGTATAAGATAAAAAGGCCATATCGTCTCTTAACGTGGCTACTGTTGCAAATTCCTCACTTGCTTCCTCCATTTCTGCATCTAAATGAATCCAGCCTTTGGCTTTTGCACCTACGGTGAATTTAACAAGGGGCTGCGCTGAAGTAATATTGCTAAATTGGTCAACATAGGGATAATAGCTGACAACCGCTTTAACATCGCCATGAGAAATGCGATATTGCAAATCTTTTTCTCTTAACATTTCAGAGCTGGGAATCACCACCATACCGGCCTTTAAGGCGGCTAAATAAACAACATAGGCTTCAATCAGCCGAGGTACAATCACCAGGACCACATCGCCTTTGTCTAAACCACTGGCCTTAAAAACATTTCCGGCCCGGTTTACTTGTTTCAATAATTGTTCATATGTAACCTGCTTCTTCTCCCCTGATTCGTTTTCCCACTTTAAAGCAATTTTCTTCGGATCGTTTGCAAAGCGTTCTACCTCTGTCACAAGATTATACTGTTCAGGGGCAATTAGATCTTCTCTTTTCATCGTATCCCTCCCAAGATAGGTTATAGTATGATTATACAAAATTATTTTAAGATTTTAAATTATTATTCAGTTAAAAATTTCTCCATGCAAAAAGAGAGTAGAGGAATCCTCTACTCTCTGTAGCCATTATATTTATTTAGGTTTAGCGTGAAAATCCGCTTAAATGCTGCTGTGCCATAGAAACGAGACGCTTAGTGATTTCACCACCAACAGAACCGTTAGCTCGTGAAGTTGTCTCAGCACCTAGGTTTACACCAAATTCTTGAGCAATTTCCACTTTCATTTGTTCAAGGGCTTGCTCAGCGCCTGCTACTAGTAATTGATTGGAGTTGTTGTTGTTTGCCATGTGATTTTCACCTCCTTGTGAGTATAGAATGTGTAAAACCACATGGCAAAATTCTTGTTTTTACTTGGTAATTGTTCACAAAAATATCAAAATATACAATTAGAATAATTCTTCAAATTCCCGACGCTGTTCCCGTTCAGGCTTAATGGTGATGGTTTCCACCTTTTCCACGGCCTCTTGAATCAATGGTTCAAAGTTAAAATAACTTTCATATTGAATGACTTTTTCTCTTTTAGGTTTCGTTTTCGGTGATGCTGGGACAAAGATGGTGCAGCAATCTTCATAAGGTCTGTTTGAAATTTCCAAGGTATTAATCATGTCAGCCATTTTTATAATATCGTTCTTATCCATCGAAATCAATGGACGTAAAATGGGCGTATTGGTTACTTCATTAATGGCATACATGCTTTCCAATGTTTGGCTGGCAACCTGGCCAAGGTTTTCCCCGGTTATGATCGCGAGCCCTTCCTGTTTCCTTCTAATTTCATCGGTAATTCGCAGCATCATTCTTCTGGTAGAGGTCATCGTATAATTTTCCGGGACCTGCTCACGGATCACTTGCTGCACTTTAGTAAATGGCACAATATGGAGTGTTATCGAACCACCGGCAATTTCCGCTAGTCTTTTTGACAGATCAATTACCTTTTCCTTAGCCCGCTCACTGGTGAATGGCGGGCTGAAAAAATGAACTGCCTCAATATCCAGTCCGCGTCTCATTGATAAATAACCTGCTACTGGGCTGTCAATTCCGCCGGACAGCATTAACATTGCTTTTCCCCCTGACCCGGCTGGAAGCCCGCCAGCACCTGGAATGGTTTCAGATGATAAATAAATAGCCTCTTTTCGCACCTCAATCCTTAGATTAATATCAGGATTTTTAACATTTACTTTTAAGCCGGGGATGTTCTGCAGCAGATGCCCGCCTATCAAATGATTAATTTCATCTGTCGTTAATTCAAACGTCTTATCAGATCTTTTTGCCGTTACTTTAAAGGTGTTTCCTTCACTGTATTGAGATTTTACCAATTCAAGTGATTTTATTTTTAATGTTTCAATTTCTTTGGCCACTTTGATAGCTGGACTGAAGGATTGAATCCCAAAAATAGGTTTTAACTTTTCAATAACCGCTTGGGAATTTTCGCCGTTTAGGACAATATACATCCGATCACGGCTGGCTTCTATTTTAATGTTAGGAAAGTTCGTCAACGCGATGCGCACGCTTTTTCTTAGCTTATCGATAAATTTATTTCGATTCCTACCCTTAGTAGATATTTCCCCATAACGAATTAATATACGGTCATAATTCATTTATTTCATTACCCTTTCTAATTGTTTTAATGAGTTCTCAATCGCTTCAATGACTTTCAACGCTTCCTCGGTGGTATTATCATAAGACAGGCTGATCCTAACGGCACTTTCAGCAGTTGCCTTTGGGACTCCCATTGCGGTAAGTGTGGTACTGGCTGATTTCTTTTTAGAAGAGCAGGCACTTGTTGTTGAGACGAAGATCTCCTTCTCCTCAAGGGCATGAATAAATACCTCTGATTTAATCCCATTCAGCGAGAAATTCAGAATATGCGGAGCAGCATTTTCGGACGGTGTATTTATTTGAATACGTTCATTTTTGCTTAATTCCTGCCGTAGCATGTTTTGAATATTTCTCATATTCTCAATCCCCGCTGTACTCCTGTCAAAAGTCATTCTGAGTGCTTTCGCCAAAGCAACGGCCCCTGCTACATTTTCCGTTCCACTCCTCAAGGCTCGCTCTTGGCTGCCACCAGAAAATAATGGCGTAATTCTTACTCCATCACGAACATAAAGGACACCTGTCCCCTTTAGTCCATGAAATTTATGACCGGAGATAGAGCATAAATCAATCCTGTCTTCATGAAGAGTGAGGGGAACCTTTCCAATCCCCTGGACAGCATCAACATGAAAAAGAATAGTTGGGTACCTCTTTAGCATTTCACCTATTTCTTTGATTGGCTGAATCGTTCCGACCTCATTATTTACAAGCATGATCGAAATGAAAGTGGTATCTTTTCGAATCGCCTTTTCGATGTCAGCAGCCGATACCCTTCCGTTCCGGTCAACCGGTACATAAGTGATGTCAAATCCGACCTGTTCCAGCTGTTCCATGGCCAGTCGGACAGAGGGATGCTCCACACTTGATGTAATTAAATGCTTACCTTTATTTTTGTTTCTCAAAGCAGCACCTTTAACCGCCAAATTATTGCTTTCAGTCCCACCAGAGGTAAAATATATTTCATTTGTTTTAACCTGCAGGAGCTGGGCAACCTGTTCTCTTGCTTGGGAAAGAAGCTTTTCAGCTTGCCCGCCAAAACGATGCAATGACGATGGATTTGCGAAATAGTCACTTGAAACTTTAAGAAATGAATCAAGCACTTCTTTATAGGGTTTGGTTGTCGCACTGTTATCAAAGTAGATCATAATTTTTCACCTTTCTTCTGCCGCTAAAATTTTATCATAAAAATACCAGGTTTTAAAAAAAGAAGTAAAGAAACCGGCTAACCAATATTTGGTTAAAACCGGTTTCTTTGGTTATGCTGACTCTATTGCAGCTTTAATTTTTTTCAACGCCTCCGGGTCAACTGCTTCAAGGGAGGCAGCAACCTGCTCTAGTGCTTCTTGATAATCATAACGTCTAAAAGCATTTTCAGCTTCGGCTAAGCCTTTGGCAACAGATGGATATTGACTTCGATAGCGATTTCCATATTGAATTCCTTGTTCGGCAAGCATCACATTTTCAATTAACTCGATCGTCGAATTCACCAGTTTTTCGACCGTTAACACCGCCATCTCCAAATATTGATTAAGCACGGAAACATTTAGCGGTTTTTCTTCCAGCTGTACTTTGACATTGCGAATACTTTCATTGGCATCCTCAAAAAGGTATTTATAATCTTCCGGCAATCCGGGAACATTGCTTTTCTGTACAAGCCGAACCGTTTCTGCCACTTTCTTCGTTAGCTCTTTTACTTGTTCTCTAGCGGCAAACTCATCCTTGCGAAGTGCCTGTAATTTTTGCGAGAAAGTTTGCTGTTCTTCAACAAGCAAATCTAATTGTTCCTTAATTTCACTTAGCTCATCACTCATGACAGATTGAGCCGTTTCATTTTGCTTTAATTTCTCTAATAGAATCTCATAGCGTTTATAAACCGCAGCGAGTTCCTTTTCCAAATTCGTTTGAATTTCCAAATCTTTTTCCGGTACTTGGTAACTTGCTTGCACTTGGAGGATTTCACCCGCAAGATTTTTATTTTCCGCTTCGGCTGAGGCCAACAGATCACTGGTAATCTCCTTATTTTTTAACAGCGAGTGCTTGGCATAAACCTCTTTTTCCAACAGATCTAACAGAATATCAATGCGCTCTTTTACCTCTTTTGTACCCTCTGCAGCTTTTTCCATTTCTATGTTTTCAATGAAGGAGATATTTTCGGCCAGCTTCTCTTGTAAACGATTTGTTTCAGTTTCCACGTTAATATGTTCCAAGTAATAGTCAGCTTCCGTCATCTCCCGATAGCCGTCTAGAACCTCCGTTAGTTGATTGGGAAGCAGTGATTGATTTTCAATCAGCAATTGTGGGATTAAATCCATGTTATTCTTTATCATGTCAAGCTTACTATGAATCGAGAGAACCACTTCGCGCGCTTCCAAATAGTCACCATGTTCTGTTTTTTCATCAAAATCATGGAACTTTTGGGAAATCTCATCAAGTCCGGCTTCCAGCTGTTTTTCGGCTTTGCCAAAATTATGACGATGCGCCAGCAACATCTTCTTTGTTTCCCGATATTGTTCCTTTAATTGTTCAATTTCTTGCCGGTTTTTTTCTTCACTGCCAACCAGTTCATTGAGCTCAGCTAAAATATTATTTATTTGGTTTTCAGCCTCCTGCAGTTGTTCTGCAAGCTGCTGCTGCAATTCTTTAGCTTTCTTGAAACGGTAATGATCTATGTATTCTTCCGCATCAAACAGCATCTCCTCAAAACTTGGAAGCTTTACAGTAATCACTTCATCCCACTGATTCCGCCAACGCTCAAAAAGCTCCTCTGTCTGTCCCGTCATATTCAGCTGTTTTACTTTTGACATTTCTTCTGTTACCGGACGGTTAAACAGATCAATCTTCCAAGCCTCTAAACGGTCCATTTCTTTAAAGTATTTTTTCTTTATGAAATATCCTGATACAAATAATGCAAGTAAGAGGATGAACGGTCCAATGATATAAATCACTTGTAAGCCTCCTATTCCAAACAACAATGATTCCATTTTAGCACGTACAATTTATCTTAAAAAAATTCTTTCATGTTTATTCGATGCCTTTATGATACCATGTAAACGACAATTTTTGACTATTATTTTCAATTTTTTTGTAAAAAAAAAATAGCGGTTATCGCTATTTTACTATCGCACCTTTTTTAAGCGGAAGGTCGGTACATAAGGTTCGATCAATCCATAAATGGATATCTTTCAAATATTTTTGCACAAAGAAATTTTCATTTGGAAAAATATATAATACTTCCCGCAGATAAATGGCGTTGGTAAATGGCATCATTAATAAGGCCTTGAGCTGAATGATTAAATACGGAATGGAATGCGGCCGAAACTCGTTCCATTCAAATCCTCTTTCAAATATCTGTTGAAAATAATATTTCTCTTTCAAAGAGTATGTAGCCATGACTTCGCGGGAAACTTGCGTATTCACTGACATTTCCCGATAAACAAAGCTGGCCAGCTGAATGTTATCAAATTGAAATTGCAATAATTCTGTAACCATTTGCTTTAGGCATGTTCTGGCGCCCTTATCAATTGAAGGAAACACCTCATCCATGATTCGAATATATTGCTCAAAAAAGTGGGTAATACAATATTCCAACAGCCCCGCTTTGTTATCAAAATAGTAGGCAATGGTCGCTGTATTAACTTTTGCCAGCTTGGCAATATCCCTTATTGACGTTCCTGAATACCCTTTTGAATTAAACAATATAATTGCCGCTCTGATAATCTCATCCTTAGCATTTTTCTTCATTGATTCCCCCCCTTGAAACATCATAAATCCCCTTATTATAAGGATTCTTGTTGTCACCGTTGTTTCCTTCTCAAAAATGTCGACAAAGTCTGCTCAAATTCTTCGATTTCTGCTAAAATAATGAATAATACGTAACAGAAATAGGTGAAATAACATGTTTAACGTCGAAAAATACACGGGAAGCCGTGAAGAAAATTATCAAATGGTTAAAAAGCAATTACATGCATTAATCCATGATGAAAAAAATCAAATAGCCAACTTAAGCAATGCAGCGGCCTTATTAAATCAATTTCTTGACCGGATTAACTGGGTTGGTTTTTATTTAATGGATACAAATAACGAGCTTGTCTTAGGGCCGTTTCAAGGTCTGCCCGCCTGCGTCCGAATCCCTGTCGGCAAAGGGGTATGCGGTACCGCCGCATTAAAAAAAGAAACGGTCCGAATCGCTGATGTCAGCCAATTCCCCGGTCACATTGCCTGTGATTCCGCCTCTCAATCGGAAATCGTCATACCGCTTTTAAAAGGGGAACAGTTAATTGGTGTTTTAGACATCGATTCACCAGAATTGAACCGCTTCGATGAACTTGATCAAGAAAAGCTTGAGGAATTTGTTTCAGTATTAATTAAATTCATTTAAGAAAAGGCTGTTTCAAGCGGTGTCAGGCACCAAAAAAGTGCCTGATACCATTGCTATCTTGCCTCATGATGATCTGTTTGAGCAACTACTCTGTTCTTCCCGGTTGTTTTCGCCACATATAACGCTTCATCCGCCTGTTTAAACAAGGATTGATAGGAATGAGCCAAATCTTTATACCAATACGAAACACCGCATGAGACCGTGACTCTAGGGTTTGAATTTTCCTCCACCTTCTTAATTAATCTTTTCGCAATCGCTGTCCCATCATCCAATGAAACCATTGGCAGATAGATGGCTAACTCTTCGCCGCCCCAGCGTGCTCCGATATCTTTTTCGCGAATATTCGCTTTAATTACATTAGCCACTTGAACGAGAATCTCATCGCCCACTTGATGTCCGTAGGTATCATTGATTTTTTTGAAATTATCAATATCAATCAGAGATGAACGTACCCTGCTTATCCTTGTTCATCGAATGGAGAATCTTTTCATTTAAATATTTGCGCGAATGCAGCTTTGTCAAATAATCCGTGATGACTAATTTATTCAATTCCTCCCGCAGCTTATGATTCATTATGGCCAACGATGAATGTTGAATTAATGTCTGCAATAATTTATATGTGTCAAATGTAAAGAAATATGGCTTATGATGCATGACAATGGCAAAGCCCTTTAAGCTCTGACCTTGGTACACAGGAACAGCCATAATGGAGTGAAATTCTTCTCCATCCTCCATTTCGCTCCTAAAATCAGCAAAGTAAAGAGAATCTTTTTCTTGCAGAATTTTCTCCTTAAAATATTGGATATAGACTTGTCCCGGCTTTGAATAAAAATATGAAGTTGAACCAGGCAGCAATTTCACTTTCAACTGGTCATCCGTCAGCACAAAAAAGCCGACCTCTTCTGCCTGAAAAGCGGACTGAATTTGTTGAGAAATATTGCTCATTGCCTCCTCAAGCTTAAGATTGGAATTAAACTGTTTGGTAGCTTCATTTAACAGCTTTAAATTGCATACCAGCTGTTCCGACTGCTGGTACAGCTTTGCATTTTCAATGGCATGTCCGACACTGCCAGCCAGTAGGGTTATAAATTCAATTTCTGATTCTGGAAAATCAACTGAATCGCGGGCAATCATTTGCAATACCCCATAAACTCCTTGAATCCCCTTTAAAGGTGCATAAATAATCGCGTTTCTATCTGTGATTGATTGTTCAAATTGAACTTCCCCTAAGGCATAGGCTTTCGCGGCGGCAACATTTTCACTATCGTATTCCAATTCCTTGATCGGATAATTTTCACGGTTATGGGTATCAAATGAAAGAAACAGGCAATAAGAATAATCAGAATAATTCTTCTGCAAAATAACAAATAGTTCCTCTAATAAGGTCTCCAGATCCATACATGAATGCAGCTTTTCACTAATTAGGAATAGATTTTTATATTTTTCAGCTTGCGCTCGCAGATCTCTTTCAAGATAATTCATTTTATCTCCACCTAATATTCAGATATAGCATAAAATTCCAAATATATACATTATAACCTGATATCAGGAAATTTCGTAGTCCTTTTGCAATATTTTCTCGAAAAAGTTCATTTTTATTTTTTCAATCCATGAATATACTGTTTTAGCTAAAATGATATTGACTTTCATCATATAAAAATTATATAATAGCATTTGTGTAAAATATTGCAGCCTATAAGAACAACTTTAATTGTTTCATTTTGTTCCTCGTAAGAAAAGCGGAAGCTAGACCATTTTCAGAGATCTTACGATGGTGCATCGTGTAACCCTCTGCTGCTGGGGCGATGGTGCATGAAAACAAAATGACTGTTAAAAGTGTGTCTTAACGGTTTTTATTTTACCCAAATAAAAACACGAAGGAGGAGTCATTTTATGGCTCGTTATACCGGCCCAAGCTGGAAATTATCCCGCCGTCTTGGTATTTCTCTCAGCGGTACTGGGAAAGAATTAGAAAAGCGTCCCTACGCTCCAGGACAACATGGTCCAAACCAACGCAAAAAGCTTTCTGAATATGGATTGCAATTACAAGAAAAGCAAAAGCTTCGTCATATGTACGGAGTAAATGAGCGTCAATTCCATAACCTATTTGTAAAAGCAGGTAAAATGAGCGGCGTTCACGGCGAAAACTTCATGATCCTGCTTGAATCTCGCCTTGATAACTTAGTCTACCGTTTAGGTCTTGCCCGCACTCGTCGTGCAGCTCGTCAATTAGTTAACCACGGGCACATTTTGGTTGATGGTTCTCGCGTAGATATTCCATCATACCGCGTAACTCCTGGTCAAACGATCAGCGTCCGTGAAAAATCACGTAATCTTGAAGTGATTAAAGAAGCAATCGAAGCAACTAACTTTGTACCTGATTATTTAACTTTTGATGCAGACAAATTAGAAGGTACTTTCACTCGCTTGCCAGAGCGTTCTGAATTACCAGCTGAAATCAACGAAACATTCATCGTTGAGTTCTACTCTCGTTAATTTTCGCAAAAGAAATTCCCTGCCATTTTGGTTAGGGAATTTTTTTCTGTTATTTCAGCACGCAAAAAAGCACACATCAAGTGTGCTTTTGCTACAACCTTTTCACTGTTCAGCGATTAAACTGATTTCTTAGTGGTTATCTTTTCCAGCCGGCTTGTCTTTAGGGTTTCCTGTTGACTTTTCTCCCGGTTTACCTGTTACCGGCTGATCTTTGGGCTTTTCGCCCGTTCCAATTTCAACTAGATTCGATGGTGCCGATTCATTCCCTGCAATATCGACTGCCGTCACATAATAGGCCCCGTTTCCGGCGGTAAATGATCGCTTCGAGCCATTTACAATACTGCCCACTTTTGCCCCCCCGCGGTAAATCCGATAGCCGACGACATCTTTGTCAGAAGCTTGCGACCAGCTTAATGTATTTCCGCTTGCTTTTAAACTAACAGGATTGGGTTTTTTTCCGTTATCCGCCAACCTGGCTGTCGAGACAAGTACCTTTCCCCAGCGATCCCGTTGGGGAATGAGCTGACTGTAATTATGAAAATTAGGCCCGACCATTCGCCGGATAAAATCAGGGTTTAAAATTAAGCCAACCTGGGCAAACTCCTTTGGTGTGGAAGGCAAGGCTAAATACTTCTTGTCTCCAATTGTGACATATTGACCTTCAATTAAACTGTCATCCACTTTTGTAGGAACATTATTAACTTTAAAATAATCACTTTCAACGAGTCCAGCTTTTGCACAGGCTGCAGAAGGAAGCAGCCCTGAAACGGCACAGTAGGAACGTCTGACAATTCCGCCCGGCATCTTAAAAGATTGTTTTGGGGCAACCAAATCGGGTCTGATTTTATAAGCGGCATTCATTAATTGAGCCCAGAGAGTATTCGTTCGCTGGCTGTAGGACATCCCATAAGTCTGGAGTGATTTAGGCTTGTCATAACCCCTCCAAAGCCCAAAGGTGACATTAGGATTGGTTGCGACAAACCAGGAGTCGATATACTGATTCCCAGTTCCTGTTTTCCCGGCCCAGTCGGCATTAAAGATTAACTTGCTCCTGAGCCCCGCCGCGGTCCCCATTTTGATCACGTCCCGCATCATATCTAGAGTAAGATAGGCCGTTTGCGGTGTGAAAACCTTCACCGGCTTCGCTTTATGCTGGTAAATTACCTTGCCATTTTTATCAACGATTTTGTCAATCAGATAGGCATCAATAAATTGTCCACCATTGGCAAATGTGCTAAAGGCGTTTGTATTTTCTTCAATCGTAACACCGTTCGTCAACGAACCGATACTGGCAGCAAGATTTGTATAGTCTGCTTTGGTAAGCGAAGTGAAACCCATTTTTTCAAGATACTTGGCTGGACGTTGGTTGACGATTTCCTTATACAGTTTCACAGCCGGAACATTGTAGGATTTTGCCAGTGCGTAACGGGCTGAAACCAAACCGCTGTAGCGGTAATCGTAGTTGTGCGGCCATGGACTGCTGCTTGCAGGATTAAGGCTTAAGGCGACATCAGGAAGAGGAGTCCCCGGTGAGGCCTTCCCTAGTTCAATTGCCGGAGCGTATATAAGCAGCGGTTTCATGGTTGATCCGTTTTGCCTGATGGCATTTGTCGCATGGTTCAACTGGTGCTCGCTATCATACTTTCTTCCGCCAACAAAACTGATGATTTTTCCGGTTTTATTTTCAATCAACATGGCACCAACCTGGACAGGCTCCATCACTGTTTTCCATTCCCCTGTATCCGGGTCTTTTATTTTATCCGGTTTATTCGGTCCATACCATTGGTATCGGTCCTTTACTTTTTGCATTGCATCGTAAATTTTTTTATCAATAGTCGTATAAATTTTATACCCATTCTGTCGCAAATCATGGGCTGCTAACGTTTTATATTTATAGTAAAGCGAATCATCCTTTTTTAAATCCTTTTCCGAATAACCGTCCTTTTGTGCCAGCACTGTCATTAAAACCTCTTTGGCCCGGTTTTCAATTTCAAAGGTCAGCCAAGGATATTTTTCAATCGGATTGGCAGCACGTGGGATAAAGTCTTTTGTAATGTCATAGGCAGATGCTTCTTTATATTGCTTTTCACTAATATAACCGCCGTCATACATTCTCTTTAATACTGTTTTCATCCGGGAAAGACCTGGTTCCAGGTGCTTTTTAACAGTTCCTTCATTTGTAAACGGAGTATAGCCAAACGGACTTTGCGGCAAGCCGGCAATAAAGGCAGCCTGTGCTAATGTTAATTCACTTGCCCTTTTCCCAAAAATCCCCTTCGCTGCTGCTTGAACCCCGGCAATGTTTTTACCGGAAGAGTTTCTTCCAAAGGTAGAAACATTCAGGTAAGCCTCCAGTATTTCCTTCTTACTAAAAAATTTCTCTAGCCGGAGTGCCAGTAAAATCTCATTGGCTTTCCTTTGAAATGAAACTTCGTTCGTCAGAATTTGGTTTTTAATTAATTGCTGGGTTAATGTACTACCTCCTGATTGGACTGAGGAGTTTGTAACTTCTTGAAACAGAGCACGCAGAACAGCCTTTGGTACAACACCGTGATGTTGATAAAAATATTCGTCCTCAGTGGCCACGATGGCCTTTATCAAATAATCAGACACTTGATCAAGGCTAACTTCCTCACGTTCAAGATCAGTTCTTAGCTTTCCAAGATAGACATTATGATCAAAATATAATTCCGATGTTTCTGTGTAATTATAAATATCTTTTTTCATGCTCTCATAAGAACGGACAGGCTCATCCTTCACGAGTGATGCAAAGTAACCGGCACCAACACCTGCTGCAAACGCCCCCCCTAAAATGACAACTGTCATCGTTAGAAGGAATAAATTCCATACGACTGCATAGGTAATCCGAGCGCCCTTTACCGTTTTTCCATGGGTTAATAAGGTAAAGATGGACTTTATTTTGTTGATCCATTTTTGCCATTTTTCCTTCATTAATTCCATCACCTCATCTAAAATTACCTTCAATTATATCATATCGATAAGCGGAAGATTGACATGATTCATCATTTTTCTGAAATTTCCCTATCTAATTTGACAATGAAAAAGGATTATGATAAAAAAGACTATAAGTTATTTTTATTAAAGGCTGTGAAGGGAAACAATCGTAGTTCTTCTATCCCTGTATCAAGAGAGACAGCGGTCGGTGCAAGCTGTCACAAATAGAAGAATGAATTACATCCTCGAGCTTTCTCCGTGAAACAATTCAAGTAGCGGAGGACGGATAAAACCGTTATTTTTTTCGAGTTGGAGGATTATGATCCTCAAGCTGGGTGGTACCGCGATTTCTTTCGTCCCTGCATTTTATGCAGGGACTTATTTTTTTATCTGGAGGTAGTTATTGGTGAACTTACTGGAAGATTTACAATGGCGGGGAATTATTTATCAGCAAACGGATGAAGAAGGCCTGAAAGAACTGTTAAATAGGGAAAAAATATCGCTTTACTGCGGAACAGACCCGACTGCTGACAGTCTTCATATCGGTCATTTAGTGCCATTTTTAACATTAAGAAGATTTCAGGAGCATGGCCACCGGCCAATCGTTTTAGTCGGCGGGGCAACTGGCCTAATTGGTGACCCAAGCGGAAAAAAAGAAGAGCGAAAACTGCAAACATTAGAGGCGGTGGAGAAAAACGCTGCGGGAATTAAAAAACAGCTCGAGGCTATTTTTGATTTTGAGGGAGAAAATGGCGCCATCATGGTAAATAACTACGATTGGACCAAATCCATGAGTGTTGTTACCTTCCTTCGTGATATCGGAAAATATATTGGGGTTAATTACTTGCTGGCCAAAGATACGATTGCCAACCGCCTTGAAACAGGAATTTCCTTTACTGAATTTACTTATACAATCCTGCAAGCAATGGATTTCAATCATTTATATGATCACTATCATTGTAAATTGCAGATTGGCGGCAGTGACCAGTGGGGAAATATTACCACCGGCTTAGAGCTCATCCGGAAAATGCATTCGGATGAAGCGAAAGCATATGGAATGACGATCCCACTTGTGACAAAGGCAGATGGCACCAAGTTTGGCAAATCTGAAGGTGGCGCTATTTGGCTGGATCCGGAAAAAACGACACCATATGAGTTTTATCAATTCTGGATTAACACTGCTGATGCCGACGTGGTGAAATTTTTGAAGTATTTCACCTTCCTTTCTCATGACGAAATTGAACAATTGGCCAAAAGCGTCGAAGAAGAACCACATCTGCGCAAAGCGCAAAAGGCGTTAGCGGAAGAAATGACCCGTTTGATTCACGGCGAGGACGCATTGCAGCAAGCAATTAAAATTTCTCAGGCGCTTTTCAGCGGCGATGTAAAAAATTTATCGGCTAATGAAATCAAGCAGGGTTTTAAGGACGTTCCAACATACGAAGCAGCCGGAGAGGAAAATTTAGTTGACCTGTTAGTGGCTGCCAAAATTTCTCCGTCGAAACGTCAAGCACGTGAAGACATCTCGAATGGGGCTGTTTCTGTGAATGGGGAAAAAATTACCGACACCGCCTATGTTCTCCAAGAAGCAGATCGGATTGAAGGACAGTTTATTATCATTAGAAGAGGGAAAAAGAAGTATACATTAATTAAATATTAATAGCTCATTCTTTTACGATTTTTTAATTCGCTAATATAATGCACTAAATCGCTAATAAAAGGTCCAGATTCGCTAATAAAACGTTCAAATGCGCCAATAAATCGGTAGAACTTTATGAAATAGTGCGTTATAAAAAGACAGCACATCAAGCGGTGATGTGCTGTCTTTGTTTCATCTTAGTCTTCCATTGTTGAAAGGTCACCGGTTGGTAAATCCAACTCCCATGCCTTTAGGACACGTCTCATGATTTTACCGCTGCGCGTCTTTGGCAGTTTGTCACGGAAGTCTATTTCCCTTGGAGCTGCGTGGGCAGCAAGTCCTTTTTTAACAAATTGACGAATATCCTCTTTCAATTCTTCGGAAGGCTCATAACCATCTCTAAGAGCAACAAAAGCTTTAATAATCTCACCACGGACGGGATCCGGCTTTCCGATTACTCCAGCCTCAGCGACCGCTGGATGCTCAACCAGCTTGCTTTCAACTTCAAATGGCCCGACGCGTTCACCGGATGTCATGATGACATCGTCGACCCGGCCTTGGAACCAGAAATATCCATCCTCGTCCATATAGGCTGAATCCCCCGAAACATACCAGTCGCCATTTGGCATGAAATATGATTCATACTTCTCTTTGTTATTCCAAATCGTATACATCATCGACGGCCAGCCTTTTTTGATCGCCAAATTGCCCATCCGGTACGGCGGCAGCTCATTGCCTTGATCATCAACAATTGCCGCAACAACCCCGGGAATCGGTTTCCCCATTGAACCCGGTTTAATCGGCATACAAGGGTAGTTGCTGATCAATTGCCCGCCAGTCTCCGTCATCCACCAGTTGTCATGAATTCGTTTATTAAATACCTTTACACCCCATTTTACAACCTCAGGGTTTAACGGCTCGCCAACACTTAAAATGTGACGCAGGCTGCTTAAATCATATTTTTTAACAAGTTCATCCCCCGCTCCCATTAACATTCTGAATGCGGTTGGGGCACTATACCAAACGGTAACACCAAAGTCTTCGATCATCTTATACCAGGAATCCGGGCTGAAGCGGCCGCCAATAATGACGTTAGAGGTTCCGGTTAACCATGGACCGAACATTCCGTAAGAAGTTCCGGTTACCCAGCCCGGGTCAGCTGTGCACCAGTATACGTCCTCTTCTTTTAAATCAAGTACCCATTTTGCTGTTTGATAATGCTGAATCATCGCATTATGTACATGCAGCACGCCTTTCGGTTTTCCAGTGGAACCAGAAGTATAGTGAAGGATCAGACCATCATTGCGCTCAACCCATTCAATCTGAAGTTCCTTAGAAGCCTCGGCAAATTTGTCTAAAAAGTCAACAAAGATCCCCTCTTCCTTCACATTTTGACCAACAAGGAAAATATGCTTCAATTCCGGCAAGTCTTGTACAGGAACTCGATCGAGTAACTCCGGAGTTGTGACTAAAACTTTTGCTCCACTGTCTTGCAGGCGGTCCCTGACCGCACCCTCCATGAAAGCTTCGAACAATGGACCAACAATGGCACCAAGCTTAATAATCCCCAGCGCAACAAAGTAAAGTTCTGGTGAACGCGGCATAAAAATAAATACCCGGTCGCCCTTCTCAACATCACCATACTTCTTTAGTACATTTCCCGCTTTGTTTGAAAGCTCTTTCATTTCTTTAAAAGTATACTTTTCATTTCTAGATCCGTCACGATAGTAGAGAGCAATCTTGTTTTTCCGGAAGGTCTCAACGTGGCGGTCGATGGCCTCATAAGCCATATTGACAAGCCCTGTCTCACTCCAGGAAAATTCCTTTTCTGTTTCTTTCCAGTTGAATTTTTCATACATTTCCTCATAATTGCGTAAATTATATTCCCCCTGTACAACTGGTAACGCTTCCACTCTCACAAAATCTCCCCCTTTTTAAAGTTGATAATGTTATTATATTACCAAAGGCGACAATTCACAATTTTAAAAAAATATTTTTTTAAAATTTTTTCCGAAATTTGTAACAATTAAGATAAAGATTCCAAAAATTTTTGTGAAGTAACTTTTCCGTCATGAAAATTATGTATAATATATTTGTGATATTATTGATTTCTAGGGGTGACTTAATGGAACATAAAAAAACTTACAATGCCAAGGAGTTAAAGACTCCTAATGGCACGCTAATTATTGAGGGTCCTATTTCCTCAGTCCAGCTGAAAGCGTTAGATTTTCATAAAGATTTAATTGCCTTTCGCCCCCCAGAACAGCAGCACAAGGCTCTAATCGGAATTGCTGATTTGCCAGAAGGCCGAATCATTATTGCAAGACATCGAAATACCATTGTTGGCTATGTTACATTCCTCTATCCCGACCCGATGGAACGCTGGTCAGAGGGAAAGATCGAAAATCTAATTGAATTGGGTGCGATTGAAGTAATCCCGGAATTTAGAGGCTGTGCAGTTGGCAAAAACCTTTTAAAAGTGTCAATGATGGATGACGCAATGGAAGATTATATTATCATTACAACAGAATACTATTGGCATTGGGATTTAAAAGGAACGAAATTAAATGTATGGGAATATCGAAAGGTTATGGAAAAAATGATGAATGCCGGTGGGTTAGAGTGGTATGCCACAGACGATCCGGAAATTTGTTCCCATCCTGCTAACTGCTTAATGGCGAGAATTGGAAAACGGGTTGATATTGAAAGCATTCAAAGGTTTGACAGATTACGCTTTATGAATCGACTTATGTATTAAACTCCCAGTTTTTATCTGAATTTTAGAATTGAGGGGATCGCAATGATTGTAGAAGAAATCATGAATCGAGATGTTGTTACGCTGCATCCTACGAATACAATTGAGGATGCTATTCAGGCAATGGAAACTAATAATATCCGCCATATCCCGATTATTAATGGTGAAAATAATTTAGTTGGTCTAGTTACTATTTCCCGATTAAAAGAAGTAACTCCTTCAACATTCCGGACAACTGAAAATCCGGATGATTTAAAAAAGCCACTTGAACTGATTATGGAACGAAACATCATTACCGGTCATCCGCTTGACTTTGTTGAAGAGATAGCAGCGGTATTTTATGAACACAAAATTAGCGCGATTCCGATTATTAATGACCATAAACTGGTTGGAATTATTACGGAAACGGATATCTTAAGAACAATGGTCGAACTGACAGGTGCCCATCAGCCAGGATCGCAAATTGAGATAAGGGTTCCCAATATCTCCGGTGTCCTCTCCGATATTGCCGGAATTATCTGTAAACGACATGCCAATATTCTTAGCGTACTGGTTTACCCGGATAAACAGGATGATCAATATAAAATACTGGTCTTTAGGGTTCAATTAATGAATCCCACTGGACTCATTCAAGATCTCAGAAAAGCTGGCCATCACGTTTTATGGCCTAATCTTCCGGGGATTTCACTATGACAGATGCATGCAAATTTATCTTTTCCGAAGAACTGCTAAATTACAAATTTAACAATCATCATCCTTTTAATCAATTCCGGCTTAAATTAACAATGGATTTATTACAAAAGATCAATGCATTGGACCCAAAATGTATGGTTCCACCGAGAATGGCCACAGAAGAAGAATTACAGCTTGTTCATGATCCTGGTTTTATTGAAGCAGTGAAAAAAGCAGGCCACGGCCAGCTCCCGAACGAAATTGCCGAAAACTACGGCTTGGGTACAGAGGATACTCCGATTTTTCCCAACATGCATGAAGCCAGTTCATTATTGGTTGGCGGCACACTGACTGCTGTTGATGAAGTCATGTCAGGCCGGGCGTTGCATGCCCTTCACCTTGGCGGTGGATTACATCATGGTTTTCGGGGCAAAGCATCGGGTTTTTGTGTCTATAATGACAGCTCCGTAGCCATTAAATATTTGCTGGAAAAATATAATGCCCGCGTTCTTTATGTAGATACGGATGCACATCACGGTGATGGCGTTCAATGGTCGTTTTATGATGAACCAAGAGTATGTACTCTCTCAATACATGAAACTGGCCGTTATTTATTCCCGGGTACAGGCAATGTCAATGAAAGAGGACAAGGGGCAGGCTATGGTTATTCCTTCAACATCCCCGTTGATGCCTTTACTGAAGATGAATCATGGCTTCATGTCTATACACAAGCATTTAGAGAGATAACGGAATTTTTTAAACCCGATGTCATTTTAACTCAAAACGGGGCAGATGCTCACTATTATGATCCATTAACACATTTATCAACAACAATGAGAAGCTATCGGGAAATCCCCAAGCTGGCCCATGAACTTGCTCATCAATATTGTGGCGGCCGATGGATTGCGGTGGGCGGCGGCGGCTATGATATTTGGCGTGTGGTGCCTAGAGCATGGGCACTGATTTGGCTGGAAATGACGGAAAACTCGAAATTTTCGGGTCCCCTGCCTGCTGAATGGGTTGATTACTGGCAGGCTAAAGCCCCACTCGAATTGCCAAGAGAATGGGATGACCCGGAAAATCTATACCCTCCCATCCCTAGAAAATCCGAAATAACGGAAAAGAATTTAAATACGCTTGAAAAAGCGCTATACCCGATTAGAAATCAAAGGAAAAGCGAAACCGTGTAATGGCAAAAGCCGACCAAGATGGCCGGCTTTTTTGGCCGATAGGAAAGTGTGAAAACTTTCCTATTAGGCATAAGTTCAACTACGCCTCATGAACCGCCCTTAGGGCTCGCCAGTCGGCGAGTTTTCTTTATTCTTCTTATTGATTTCTTGTTGATTGTCGGTGTTCAATCCGATGTGGCAGTACCACAATTTGGTCCTCCACTTTTTCCTTATTCATTAATTTAGTTAAAAGGCGCATGGCCACCGCACCAATATCATATAACGGCTGAACAATCGTTGTAAGCTGCGGACGAACCATCAGTGACAGTCTTGTATTGTCGGATGTAATCACTTCAAAATCTTCTGGAATGTGGTAGCCTTTGTCTTCTGCCCCATGAACAACCCCAAGAGCCATTTCATCCGCCCCGACAAAAATGGCAGTAGGCTTTTCCGATAGTTCTAACATTTTATCAAAAGCTTCTAATCCAGAATCGTACGTATAATCTCCTTCGATAATAAGCTCTTCGTTAAACGGAAGTTTTGCTTCCTCTAAGGCTCGTTTATAACCGTTTAGCTTCTTGACAGTAATGTCAGGTTCATAGAACGGCCCACTGACAAAGGCAATCCGTTTATGGCCTCTGGCAATAAACTCATTAATCGAATCATAAGCAGCCTGTTCGTAATCAATGTTAACGGATGGAATCTTTTCGCTAGCTTCAATGGATCCCGCAAGAACGATTGGGACTTGTGATTTTTCAAACTCCTCAACATGTTCCTCGGTAACTTTGCCGCTCATGAAGACAATGCCATCTACCTGCTTTCCAAGCATTGTATGAATTAAATGTAATTCCTTATCTTTATTTTGGTCAGAGTTACTAAGGATAATATTGTATTTATACATCGTGGCAATATCCTCAATACCGCGGGCCAGCTCCGCGAAAAAGATATTCGATATATCAGGGATAATAACACCAACCGTCGTTGTTTTTTTGCTTGCGAGCCCTCTGGCAACTGCATTCGGTACATAGCCAAGCCGCTCGATGACTTCTAATACTTTCTTCCGGGTAACCGGTTTTACATTTGGATTGCCGTTCACTACACGTGAAACGGTAGCCATGGAAACATTTGCTTCACGGGCAACATCATAAATGGTAATATTATTCACTCATAACACTCTCCTAAAAACGAACATCGTTCTCTTTATTTTACATCACGTCGTGAAAATCTAGTCATTAAATCCAGTCTCACAAGATAGGATCCGAAACAAACCATTGATCCGCTTCCAACCCTTTTGTGATAAAGTAAACAATCTAAATTATGTATTAATGATACGACAAGAAAATAAAAGCCGCAATTGGCTAGGCGATATTTTTTTATTTTCTTAAAAAATGAACCTTCTGCTAAAACAGCAGAAGGCCATTCACCCTCAGATGATTAAAGGTGAACAAATTTTGAAGCAATCAGCTCATTATAGAATTGATCAAACTGTTCCAAATTCATTTGCTGCTGGGCATCGGACAGGGCAACAGCCGGATCTGGATGAACTTCCGCCATAACGCCGTCTGCTCCAATAGCAATCGCTGCTTTCGCACATGGAAGCAACAGATCTCGTCTGCCAGTTGAATGGGTAACATCGACCATGACAGGTAAATGCGTTTCTTGTTTTAAAATTGGCACGGCAGAAATATCAAGCGTATTTCTTGTTGCCCGTTCGTATGTTCTGATGCCGCGCTCGCAAAGAATGATTTGTCCATTTCCTTGGGCCATTATATATTCAGCTGCATTAATAAATTCCTCAATGGTTGCGGCTAGTCCTCTTTTTAACAGAACCGGCTTATTGACAGCCCCTGCGGCTTTTAACAGTTCAAAGTTTTGCATGTTTCGGGCGCCAATTTGAATGACATCCAAATATTCAGCCGCCATTTCAATATCAGCAGGATTGACAATCTCGCTAATCACGGCCATATCAAACTCTGTAGCCACCCTTTTTAAGATTTTGAGGCCCTCAACCCCAAGGCCTTGAAAATCATATGGAGAGGTTCTTGGCTTGTAGGCACCGCCGCGCAATAGCTTTAAGCCTTTTTCCTTCATTGCTTTGGCCACAGTGGCAACTTGCTCATAGGATTCGACGGCACACGGGCCAAAAACAAAATGCTGTTTGCCATCACCGATATATTCCCCTTTTAAATTGATAACGGTGTCTTCCGGCTTTTTCTTTCTGGACACAAGCAACGCTTTCTTGTGATCATCCTTTTGCAAATCCAAGCCTGCTTTAAAAATCTCCTTAAAGAGATGATCAATCGTAGCATTATCAAATGGTCCATCATTATTTTGCTTAATCTTGTCAAGCATCATTCTTTCGCGGACCGGATCAAAGCGAAAAACTCCTTGGCTCCCTTTTACATGTCCTATCTCTTGAACGAGCTGGGCCCTTTCATTGATTAACCTCAACAACTCCAAGTTTACTTCATCCACACGCTCTCTCAACCGCTCTAATTCATTATTGCCCATCTTTCGTCCCCATCCTTTCCTTCGTTTAACAATAGTCAAATCTATCGAGATATCGATTATGGTTTACCGGATTCATAAGTATTTTAAAAATTTTGTAACAATTTTATTAGGGTTTATTATAACGGAAAGTAATGTCTTTGTAATCTCTTTTTTCTTTATTTCTTAAACGCTTTTAAGCGTTAAAGTAGATGTTTATGGTATAAAATTATTGTATCGCAAAACCCTTTATGTTGTGACATTTTTTATTCATTTTCTTGCCAGGCCATTGTTAAAGAACGATTGGTAATTTTCCAGTGAGAGGCATTCCAAACAGCTTTCCCATCTGAAAAAAGAATCGCCTGCGGTGATTCATGCTTAATATCAAACCTCTCTGCTATTTCATTTGACAATGGGCGGGAATCTTGAACAGCCAAATAATAAGCAGGAATCTCTTGATGGTCTGCCGTAAATTTCTCATATTCCTTGTACGCAGCCTGACTGATTGGACAGGTAAGGCTGTGCTTAAAAAAATAAAAACGCGAATCCTCTTTGATGATCTCGTTAAATTGTTCGATCGTATCAACTTTTTTTAGCATGATTGGTATCCCTCCAAAAATAAACGGTGAAGTCATTTTATCACTTCACCGTGTGGTTAACAATTAAACTGGCCTTACCTTTTACAATTATAGTTTGATTCGCCGTTCTTCCTCGTCAAAGGCCATTTGAGCTTCTTTTAATTTCCTTTCTATCTCTCCGTCATTCACTGCCCCTTTATCATCCTGTTTTTTACTCGAGGTGCCAATCGGAATATAGATAGTTTCAGATTCATTCTCAGCTGCTTCATCGCTTACTGCTTTTCCCGTAACTCTATTCATAATCTCTGTAGATTGACGGGTTAAACCTTGTGAAAAATTGGAGGTTTTATTTCTCACTGTTTCACCCAATTCCACCGATTTTGTGACAATCGTCCCAGTGTTACTGCTAATGGAATGGCGCAGCTCTTTTCCGGATTTAGGAGCAAGGAGAAGGGCTGCTGCTGCCCCGGCAAGACCTCCAATCAGGGCGCCCAGAAAAAAGCTTTTACCCGCTGAATCTCCGGTGCGATTTTGGTTGGTTTCCCGTGAATCATAATCTCGTTTAGACATTTTTTTCAGCTCCTTTTTGTCCTAATAAGAGTGAATTTTCCGCTTATCGGTTTCATAAGCTTCATTTTTTAATTCCTTTCGTTCCTGCCATTTTTCTTTTAATTCCAGGAAGATATGACTCCATTGAATGATTTGTGATACCTTTTCTTTACTTTCCTCTACTTTTTTGTCAACCGTTGTTGTAATATTTTTTAATGTTCCGTTAAAGTTTGAAACGGTTTCACCTACTTCTTTTACCGCATCTACAACACTATTTATGCTTTGGGACTTTTGCTGAATATCATCAGCTAACGCATTTGTTTTTTGTAAAAGCAAGGTAGTTTCCCGTGTTACACCGTCAAGCTGATTCTCTACCCCCTTTAACGTATCAGAAACACTTGATAATGTTTCCTGAAGAGTCTTAAGGGTCTTCGATAAAAAAATGACAAGCACTAAAAACGCAACAGCTATCAAGGCAACGCTTAAGTATAAAATAATTTGCATGGTAAAACCTCCGCCTCAATCTATCATATGTATAGCCTAACTTTTGAGGATCTAAACCTCGCTATCATCTTATACTACTTCCATCTATTTGTCTCGTTTTCCTGCCATTAATTAAAAAAAATACTTATAGATAAAGCGAATTAGCAGATACATAAAATTCCTAAAATAAAGAGGCTGTCCCTAATGGCGGCAAGCACCACTAACTATATCTAACGCTTTACTTTGGTCAGCAGCTAGATATGCCATTGCGGTGCCTGACACCATCTTTTGGGTCAGCCTCTGTTAAACCAATAATTTTTCATACGCTTCTTGGAATTTTTGAATATCCCCAGCACCCATAAACAGGATGACACTATGATCATGCTTTTGTAATACGGCCGTATTATCTTCCGTCAGAATTTCCGCTCCGACAATTTTTGCCTGCAAATCCTTAATCGTTAATTTCCCATGATTTTCTCGAGCAGAGCCAAAAATTTCACACAAATAGGTACGATCCGCCAGCCTTAAAGCCGCAGCAAAATCCTCAAGAAAGGCTTGAGTCCGGGTAAATGTATGTGGCTGAAAAACAGCAATAACTTCTTTTTCCGGATACTTTTGTTTAGCTGCATCAATGGTTGCCTTTATTTCAGTCGGATGATGGGCATAATCATCAATTAATATTTGAGAACCAATTCTTTTTTCCGAAAATCTTCTTTTAACCCCTTGGAAAGTAGTTAATCTTTCCTTTACTGTATCAACACTCATTTCTTCATAATGACACAAGCCAATAACAGCCAGGGCATTTAACACATTATGGGTACCGAAGGTCGGGATCGAAAATGTATCATAAAAGGTATTGCGGATAAACACATCAAAGCTTGTTCCATCCGTGGTCTTCACAATATTTTTGGCTTGATAATCATTTCCTTCATCAAATCCATAAAATAAAACGGGAACTTTTGCCTGAATTTTTTGAAGCTGCTCGTCATCACCGCAGGCAAAGATAGCTTTATTCACCTGCATTGCCATTTCTTGAAATGCGGAAAAGACATCATCAATATTGGCGAAATAATCAGGATGGTCAAAATCAATATTAGTCATGATGGCATAATCAGGGAAATAGGAGAGAAAATGTCGGCGATACTCACATGCTTCAAAAACAAAATACTCAGCATTTTCTTCTCCTTTACCAGTTCCATCGCCAATTAGAAACGATGTCGGCTTCATTCCGGAAATCACATGGGCAAGGAGACCTGTTGTTGAGGTTTTACCGTGAGCCCCTGTAATTGCAATACTTGTAAACCGCTGCAAGAAATCGCCTAAAAAGCGATGGTAGCGGACAATCGGAAGACCGAGTTTCATCGCTTCTTGGATTTCCTCATGGGTGTCGGGAAAAGCATTCCCTGCAATAATGGTCATTCCTGGTTTTATATTTTCCTTTTGAAAAGGAAGGATTTTTATTCCGGATTTTTCAAGGGCATCTTGGGTAAAAAAGTGTTTTTCAAAATCGGAGCCTTGCACTTCAAATTTCATATCGTGTAAAACTTGTGCAAGTGCACTCATTCCTGTTCCCTTTATCCCCACAAAATGGTAAATAGTCATCAGATGAACCTCCAACCAACATAATACTGTAAAACAGTATATGACATCAGTCTGTATTTGCTAATCATGCAGCTTTTGTCAACGTAACAATAAAAACCTGCTAAACACATTTTTATATTATAGCACTGTTCATGGATAAAAACTATTTTATTACAAAAAGCAGTCAGCAATCTATTTTTTATTATTTGTCCATTGCTTTAAAGCAATACCATGATCATCAACCATTATCCATTTAAATCTTGAATCATCTCCAAATCGGTTTGGGTGATTAACACTTCACGGGGTTTGCTGCCATTTGCACTTGTGATGTAGCCGTTTTGCTCGAGCATATCCATAAGTCTGGCCGCACGATTATAACCAATTTTAAAGCGGCGCTGCAGGCTTGAGGTGGAGGCAGCCTGCTGATCCACAATAAATTCACAAGCCTCAAAAAACAGCTCATCCTCCCCTTCTGCTAGCTGCAACTTTTTTAACAGTTCTTCTTGCTCAAATAAATATTCCGGCTCCCGCTGTTCTTTGACATGATCCACAACCTGGTCAATTTCGTTATCTGATACAAATGTTCCTTGCAAGCGGACAGGCTTTGAAGAACCATTTTCTAAAAATAACATATCACCGCGTCCTAATAGCTTTTCTGCTCCGCTTATATCAATAATCGTTCGGGAATCAACCTGTGAGGATACGGAAAAAGCAATCCGTGTCGGCACATTGGCTTTAATTAAACCGGTAATGACGTCAACAGACGGTCTTTGTGTGGCAATGATCAGGTGGATGCCGCATGCCCTTGCCTTTTGGGCTATCCGGCAAATCGCTTCTTCGACATCTGCTGGTGACATCATCATAAGGTCGGCGAGTTCATCAATAATGATCACGATATATGGCAGTTTATCAGAATATTGCTTATGCTCCACTGCCAGTTCATTAAACCGGTTAATGTCGCGAACACCAGTATGAGCAAAAAGTTCATAACGCCGCTCCATTTCCTCGACAGCCCATTTTAATGCCGCTGTCGCCGCTTTTACGTCGGTAATGACGGGACTGACAAGATGTGGAATCCGATTATAGGGAGCTAATTCGACCATTTTGGGATCAATCAGCAGCAAGCGTAAATCCTCTGGTGCGGCTTTATAAAGCAGACTGATAATGATCGAGTTGATGCAGACACTTTTTCCCGAACCAGTTGCACCGGCAATCAGTCCGTGAGGCATTTTCTTTAAATCGGTAACAATCGGGTTCCCGGCAATATCAAGTCCTAGGACTACAGTTAATGGTGAGGCTGTTTCGCGAAAAGTACGGCTTTGAATAATCTCGCTAATAAATACTGGTCTTGCTGTTTGATTAGGGACCTCAATCCCGATCGTATGTTTACCGGGAATAGGGGCCTCAATCCGAATATCTCTGGCTGCCAGGCTTAACTTAATATCATCACTCAGGTTGGTGATTTTGTTGACCTTAACACCTGGCTGCGGCTGTACCTCAAATCGGGTTACAGAAGGGCCTTGAGTAACATTAACAACGCTGGCGCCAACATTAAAGTTCTCTAATGTCTGATTGAGAAGCTTCTCTTGCTGCATCATCCACTCGGTATCATTCCCTTTAGCAATCGGCGGTTTTAACAGCTTAACATCAGGGAATTGATAATGGCCTGGCAGATTTATTTCTCCGGCTGGCTCCTTTTCCTCTTCAATCTGTCCAAATGACATAGCTGCCTTTTCCGCCTCTCCAGGCTGGTTGGTATGCTCCTGTTTAGGTGCGATTTTGTTTATTCGTTTATGCATCCCCCATTTTTCCTTATCCTGCTTTAACATTAAAACATTAAAGGGTAAATGCTGTCTTGCTGACCGCGCTGACCTTCTCTTCTCAATATTTTCTTCCTTTAAAAACGGTTCGCTGCTGTTTTCTTGCTGCCGCCCGTTAGCTTCGGCAACTATTTCTTTGTTCGCAGCAGGCAGCTCATATGTATTTTCTGCATCCCGTTCCATTTCCACTTGCTCCGATGTATTCTCAAGCGAAACTGAAGTTTCTTCCACACACTGAGTTACAGGAGAGGATTCCTGTTGTTCCTTTTCCCTCTCAACAACTTCCGTTGCCAATTCCTTATTCTCAGGCAGCGGTGAAAGATCAGCTTGAAAAAAAGGACTTAGTTCGTGTTCAACAATATCTGTTTTTTTTCTTGGCCGCCTAAATCCAAATACCGGAGAAGGAATTTCGGTTGGATGAAATGAACTGTTTGCTTTTATTAGTCGTGTTTCCTCTTTAGGAAATGCATTTTTATCATACAAATCATCCACTTGATCAGTTTTTCTTTTTTCTGAATGCCTTGCTTTTTTTCCTTTATGTCTGCCTTCTGGATTTGTTTTGAGTAACAATTCGGGAGGCAGAGGGTTGCTTTTCGGATATTGATAGGAAACCTTTACCTCGACATCCTTTGCACCATCATATTGTTGAAGTGGTGAAAGATCTCCCTGTTTATCATTATGAAAAAAGGATTCAGCAAATTCTTCTTCCTCATCTTTTTTTAATTTTTGAAATAAGTTTTGGATCCAACTCAAAACTATCACTCTTTCTGCTGTCATTTATTACTCTATTTTAGCAGTAATTGATATTTTTTCGAGACAATTCTATAGAAATAGTTCAAAACAATTTATAATTGGACAAATCCGGAAATCATTCAAGGAAAAAGGACCACTTTCGGGTCCCAATTTTATTTTTTATTTATTTTTTCCAAGGATAAAAATCGGTTCTAATTCCCCATTTTGATAATAAAAGGATAAGGCGGTTATCGGGACGTGACCGCTTGTGAAAAAACTCATCGCCATTTGCGCCATTACATCATAGCCCCTGTCATTGCGAACATCGGCGATTATCAGGACATCCTGATGCGGAACAGCTACAACCATCGTTCCGGTTATTTGTTTTTCCATGTCGTGTAGAAAACCTTTATTTAAAATTCGGCTTGCATCGTAGCCATCATTTGTATTTAAAAAATAAAAAGTATTACCGGCAACTTGATCTTCTTTTAAATTAGTTGACAAAGATCTTACATTAAACAAAGCAATTTCCTTAATCCGATGTGGCTCCCAGCCCTCTTTTTCAATAATCCGGGAATCGAGTAAGCGATAGGTTTTTCCCATATCATAAGCATAATAAATTCTTGTTTCAGCCGTATGATCATCTGTCAAGAATGGTACACCTTCTTCAGCTTCCACCGGAAAGGATGTGGAACGGATAACGGGAAAGATTCTTTTCTCATGATCGGTTAATTGAACAGGGCTTACCATTGCCATCAGCCCTTGTTCTACATAATAAACAACCTCTTCAATCGCCTTTTCCTTTTCGTTATGCCACTTAGCCACAATGCCGGGGAGCGATACGGTAATCCCTTTCCCCGCTGTTTTACTTTCAATTCGCAGCTCGTCTTTCTCACGGTCATAAGTAATGATTCTATCCTCGCCTGCCAAGCGCGACTCCAATTCACGTTTCATTTTAAGACTGTCCATCTACATCCCCCTCTCGTTCCCAGGAATCGTTTTCCCTATTTTACAGGAAAAAACCTCCTTCTCCAAAAGGGAAGGAGGGCAGGTTCTATTTTAAACCTTTGATAAAGTTTTCTATTTCTTCTTTTGTTTTGCGATCTTTGCTGACAAAGCGGCCAAGCTCTTCCCCGTCCTTATAAGCAATAAAGCTTGGAATGCCGAATACATCAAGCTGTTGACAGAGATCTATATAGCCGTCACGGTCCACATGAATAAACGCATAGTCAGGAAATTCTGCTTCAATTTCCGGGAGCACCGGTTCGATAAAACGGCAATCTGGACACCAATCGGCAGAAAACATGAAAATTGTTTTTCCTTGTTGACGAAGCTGTTCAAATTGCTCCATGGATTGTAAATTTTTCATTTTAAAACGCCTCCGTATTGCCTTGATCATTTGTTAACGTTCTATCACATCATAGCAGTCAAACTGCTTCTAGTCCAACGAAATGCAGTGCTGAATTTCACCTTTGTTGTAAAAGAATTGCTATCTGTTTTCCATTAGCTTATCCTATTTCTGCTTTTGGTGATAGTTAAATTGTCCGACAAGAAGATTCATCACATGGGTAAACATTTCCGTACGGTTGACCCGTCCGTCGGTAAATACTCCGACAGCCCCTTCTTGTTTACTGACATTCTTCTTTTTCGCATACTCTTCCATAACCGGACCAAGTTCCTTACCAGCCCGCAATCTACCGACCACTTCTTCAGGCAGTAAAATCCGGGCGCCCCCGGCGATAATCGGCTCCTTCCCCGGTGCTGCCAATGCCCCCCAGTTGCAAATCAAGAGACCGTAACTCGTTTCCTGGACGCCTCCCTCAAGGCCAATTCCGATGTCTCCATTTCCTTCAAGAAGGGCGCCTTCTGCCCGATTAATCGCCCCTTTAATCGTTTCTTCATCGGAAAAAGGCTGTTCGCTGACTCCCGAGGGGATATCAAGTGAACAGAATTCGGCCGCCTGATGGCTGAAACTATTTTTAACTGCGGCAATTTTAGCAGGATTTTTTGATCCAATGACGATTTTCATTGCTGTCCATCTCCTTTATAAAAAAAGGGGCTTACTCAAAAGAGTTGTCCCCAGAAAAATTAACTATTGGACTTAATGGTATCTACTGTTGTTTTGTCGCAGGCTTTTACTAATTTAACCAATAATTCTTTAGCAGCAGCATAGTCATCTACATGGATGATCGAAGCATGGGTATGAATATAACGCGAACAAATACCAATTACCGCACTTGGAATTCCCTCATTTGCCAAGTGTACACGGCCGGCATCGGTTCCGCCCTGCGAAACGAAATATTGATAAGGAATATGGTTTGTCTCCGCCATATCAAGAACAAATTCCCGCATTCCCCGATGGGTTACCATAGACCGGTCAAGAATTCGCAGCAATGTCCCTTTCCCAAGTTGGCCAAATTCCGATTTATCGCCGCTCGCATCATTGGCAGGGCTGGCATCAAGTGCAAAGAAGAGATCAGGTTTTATCATATTGGCTGCCGTTTGGGCACCGCGTAATCCAACTTCCTCCTGTACAGTTGCCCCGGAATAAAGGATGTTTGGCAATGTTTCATCCTTTAATTCCTGCAGCAGCTCAATCGCCAGGCCGCAGCCATAGCGATTATCCCATGCTTTAGCTAAAATTTTCTTTTCGTTTGCCATTGGGGTAAATGGGCAGATTGGCAAAATCGCCTGTCCCGGTCTAATTCCCATTCTTTCAGCATCTGCCCGATCATCTGCACCGACATCAATTAACATATTTTTTTGTTCCATCGGTTTATTTTTCTTCGCTTCATCTAAGAGATGCGGTGGAATCGAGCCGATGACCCCGATGATTGGACCATTTTTCGTCATGACTTGGACCCTTTGGGCGAGAAGGACCTGGCTCCACCAGCCTCCTAATGGTTGAAATCGAAGCATACCATTATCAGTAATGGCTGTAACCATGAAGCCAACCTCATCCATGTGGCCGGCAACCATAATGGTGGGACCTTGGTCATTGCCCTTTTTAACACCAAAAATACTGCCTAAGTGATCTTGGACAATTTCATCGGCATATTGCGTTAATTGTTCCCTCATAAATTTCCTGACAGCATGTTCATTTCCCGGTGCACCGGGAAGCTCTGTTAACGTTTGAAAAAGCTTTAAAGTTTGTTCATTCATCAGCTGTTTGCTCCTTTTGAATTGGTCTAAATAATATATGTATTCAGCCTAATATTACAGAATTTATTGGATTTTTACCAACATTTGATTTTTCTATCTTCCGTCAAATTAATGCGCTATACTGGAAGAGAATAGGAAGTCACAATCTTTTCCATATTTGTATGTTGGAGGTCCTGCAATGAACTGGAAATCTTTTATGCTTGGTGCTGCAGTTGGTATTCTTGGCGGCTACACGGCACGCCAAATGATTACTAAACAAACAAAGGTATCACCTGAAAAAGTATTAGAAAATGTTAAAAAGCAATTTAGTCAAAATGGATCGATATCCGGCTCATGGATCCATATGGTAGCGGAGCCATATCAAAAACAGCAAATCCATTACCAGGTTTACAAAGGAGGAATCTCCAAAACTGTTGAAGGCATCGATGAACAATATGAATTTATTGCAGATGCCTCAACAGGAACACTCATTGATATTCGCCGTCTGTCGGAAGGAATTGCTTAAGAAAAAGCCGTATCCCATTCATCGATTAGGATACGGCTTTTCGTTATTTCGATCTTTTCACGCTTTCCATCATTTGACCGTCCGGTCCCCATTTAACTGCCCGGTAAAATGCATCATGATAAAAAGTGAACCAGGCCTGTTTCTCTACAGCAAATGGCTGCCATTTAGCCTTTGCAGCAATTGAATCCATTGGATAATCATCATAGGCCATTACCCATAGGACATTTTGGTGGGCATGCGTTGCCATAATGTCAGCCATATGAATCGCCATTTCTCCGCCATCTTCAATGATCACAATGGAATGTCCATTGCTGTGACCTCCGGTATGAATCATCCGGATCGGGCCAAAACTCCAGTTTTCCTCAAATGTTTCAACCTGTGATTCGATGGCTTCCCAGTTTTCCTTCCAATATGTATTTTTTGAACGAATATTGGGTTGACGCATTTCATCCCATTCAATTTTGGATGTAATGATTTTGGCATTAGGAAAAACCGATACAAATTCACCATTTCCAGGTTTGGTCAAGCCACATGCGTGGTCGAAATGTAAATGGGTCATTAATACGTAATCAATTTTAGTTGAATCAAGGCCTATGCTTTGTAGGGAAACATCCAGTTCGGATTCCTTCGTTACCCCATAATTCCGAAGCTGTTTTTCAGTTAATTTTCCATTTCCTAACCCCGATTCAATTAAGATATTTTTCCCATCAAATTGAACTAAAATCGGGTCTGTTGGCAATTCGATTTGATTTTTTTCATTTGCCGGATATTTCTTCGACCATAATGATTTTGGTACGACTCCAAACATGGCTCCCCCGTCCAGATTGGTTACTCCGCCGGATAACCATGTTAACGATACATTTCCGATCTTTAATGTATCCATACTCATCAACTCCTTTTTTTTAGTTTATCATTATCTGATAATTAAGAAAAATAAAAAGGACAACCCATCAAAATGAGCGGTCCGAAATCATTAATGTTGATATTTAACCTCACAACGATAAATCCGATTTCCCTTTTCGGAAAACTTTTCTTCATATTCAGTCATGATATTACCTTCAAAATCGCTGTTATGAAGATCAAGGCTGATAAATTTCAACAGCAAGCCATAGGCAGAAAAACTCATTAATGAATATTCAAATAAGCCTTGATTATCTGTCTTAAAATGAATTTCCCCGCCATCTGTCATGATTTCCTCATATAGCTTCAAGAAGTCCTTGTAAGTCAATCTTCTTTTTTCATGACGCTTTTTAGGCCACGGATCAGAAAAATTCAAATAAACGCGCTGGACATCGTTTTTGGCAAAAAACTTGGCTAAATCCTTGGCATTAACATTTAACAGCTTAAGATTTGGAAGCTCTGCCTCAATTAATCGGTCTAATGCAGCGACGATGACACTATCAAATAATTCGATCCCAATGTAGTTAATCTCTGGATGAGCTTTGGCCATTTCGGTAATAAACCGGCCTTTCCCGGTACCTACTTCAATGTGGAGCGGCTGATCACTAGCAAATGCCTCATGCCATTTTCCTTTATATTCTTCCGGATTTGGAACGATATACTGGGGGTATTGTGCTATTTTATCCTTTGCCCAAGGTTTATTTCTAAGTCTCATTACGGCACTCCTATAAGATAATTTTGATGAAAACAATATCACGAAGCAATATCTGTTGCAAGTGAATAAACAAAAAAAGAATCCACAACCTAAAGGTGAATTCAATTTTCATTTTTACTTGAAAGGATGTGTTTTTCTTGCCACTGAATCATCAGGATCAAGTCACATTACTAAAAGATATATTAAATGATCATCAAACCGATTGTTGCGGCTCAACAGCGGAATGTGAACAGCTGGAACGATTGGCTAAATCACTGATGGTAAATGCACAGGTCAGCCAAAATATAAAAGACATTCTGCAGGATATCTATTATTACAGTCAAGAAGGAGCCCAGACTGCCGACCTCGACCAACACATTGTTTCCAATCAGGAAAATTTATCACAATGGGTAAATGATATTGGACAATTTTCGTAATTAAAGAATTTCGTCTAGAAATTTAATCCATTTCTTCATTTCCTCAAGGCGGTTTTTATCTTTATGGAACTGAATGGATGAAATGGTCTGAAGGACTGTATACCATTTCATCCTTAGTTTTAAGTTATCTGTAAGCTCCTCCCCATACATGGAAAGCCAGTCCCGCCAATTTTCTTCGGGAATGTACCAATATAATAGCATTCCTAAATCGATTGCCGGATCGGCAATCGCAGCTCCATCCCAATCAATTAGGTACAGCTCGTTATCCTCTGTAAGCAGCCAATTGTTATGATTCAAATCACCATGGCAAACGACTTTTTCTTCGCAATGGACATTTTTTGATTCTTGTTTTAAGAAAGCCAATGCCCTCCGAACTTCCGGTAAAGAAAGCGTTTCGTTATCGACTTCATTTATAATCGATTGAAATATCATTTCAGGGTTTAAAGGAGACTTTTCGAGGCGGCTAAGCATACTAAGCATCGGTTCTGATCGGTGGATTTTCTTTAACAGCCTGGCAACAAGTTCTTGATTCATTTCTTCTGGTTTTAGCTCCCGCCCTTCCAGCCATTGCTGGGCTGTAATGACATCACCGTTTTCCAAACGCTTTGTCCAAATCAGCTTTGGAACGATCCCTTCGGCTGACAGCACGGCCAAAAAAGGGGAAGAATTCCGTTTGAGAAAAAGGCTTTGGTTCTCATTTTTTGCAAAAAATGCTTCACCAGTGGCGCCGCCAGCGGGTGTTATTTCCCACTTTTGTCCTAATATATGTTCCAACATTGTCACCTTCAATTTATGCCGTTCTAATGGTGGTGTCCCTAATCCTAACTAACTTTACTAGAAGGACTTCTCCAGGATAGGAAGAACCTTAACCGTCCAAAGGTTTATCTTTATAACCAATTTCCAATTAGAATAGATTTAAACGTGGTCTGTTATTTAAATAAAAAAGGGCTATTGATATGTTATTCTACAATAGCCATCATAATAGATTTTATCTCCATTTGCCTTTTTTCGTCAAGTCATCTTTTTGAAGAAAAAGCGATGCTAATGCTGCCGCAGGATTACTCGTAGAGCTGGATGTTACGAATACATGAAGTGAGATTGGTTCAATCACTGATTCCCCCTCGTAAAAGCTGCCTTTTGGAACCTTATCTGCATAATGTTGATTAGCTAAAAGTGACCATTTTCCCTTTGGCAGGGAAATGGAGTACTGCTTTTTCGATGGGTTCACTACGAGAAGAATATCGTATCCTTCTGAATAATATATTAAGCCCATCATTGGTGCGGGGAGTGGAAACTGTCGAATTTTAGCTCGGATTTCGGCAGCAGTCCGGTAACGAAAACAACGATATTCCTTACGAATTTGAATAAGACCTGTTAGATAGTTTACATTTTCTTCATTTTCACTTTTCCGTATCCAATCGAGCTGATTAACAGTGTCAGGGGCTCGGTAGCTGTTGCCGTTACCTTGTTTCGTCCGGAAAAACTCCTGCCCGCTGTGGAGAAAAGGAATTCCTTGCGACAAGATGACCAATCCGGTTGCCAAACGGTGATATTTCTTTTTTACCTCTATATTTTCATCCTTCAAACAGACTTGAAGCTTATCCCATAATGTATGGTTATCATGACATTCAATATAGTTGACAGTTTGCGTTGGTTCATTAAACAGACGATTTTCTCGCTTATTAAAGCCAATACTGCCGGTAATCGCTTCAAATGCGGCCTCATGGTACGCTTCATTTCCCAGGGCATAGCCTTTATCATCAAGAATGAAACGTACTGCCTTTTATAACATCGCGAAATTGATCATTAAACTGGGCAATCCGCGGCAATTTATCCTGATTTGCCAGATTCGCTTTTTGGTTACACGGCAGCGGGGTATTAAGACTCCAGCCCTCACCAATGATGAGGACTTCCTCACCCTTACTGATTGAATCACAGACAGTTTTCACTTCATTCATTGTCTCAATATCCAAAATCCCCATTAAATCGAAACGAAAACCATCAATATGATATTCCTCTAGCCAGTAGCGAACGGAATCAACGATAAATTTTCGTACCATCCGCCGTTCGGATGCGATATCATTCCCGACACCGGTGCCATTTGATGGCATTCCCATGTCATTATGACGAAAGTAATAACCAGGAATGATTTTTTCAAATGAGGATTGTTCACGGATATAAACGTGGTTATAGACCACATCCATCATAACCCGAAGTCCAGCTCGATGAACCTGGTCAATTAATTGCTTTAATTCGATAATTCTGGAATAGGGATCAGTGGGATCTGTGGAGTAGCTGCCTTCCGGAGTATTGAAATGCAGGGGATTATAGCCCCAATTATATGATTCCTTCGGCTTTAATTCATCAACACCGGCAAAATCATGAAACGGAAGGAATTCTATATGGGTAACACCTAAAGCTTTTACGTAGGATAAACCGGTAGGTTCGGCGTCCTTACCTTTGGTATTTAATTCCCCGGCCCCAAGATATAATCCTTTATGCTTAACCCCGCTATTCGGGTGAATCGTGAAATCTCTTATATGTGTTTCGTAAATAATGGCATCCACCGGACTTTCAATGGGGGGAGAGTGATCTTCGGCCGATCGGTCTTCTTCAGATTGACAATAACACCGGCTTCACCATTTGCACTGACAGCCTTGACGTACGGGTCAACGGCCTCGCGCCATTCCTGATTAACCTGTACAAGATAACTATATTGGTAATATTCCAAATCACGGGAAACGATTACCGACCAAATCCCCTTATCCCCTCGTTTCAGCTTTACTATTTCCGAATCGGGACTGGAAGGTGGGCTTAATTTCAATTTAACCTGAACAGCAGTCGGCGCCCAAAGTTTAAAAAGGCACTGATCTTTCTGATAGGTTACTCCTAAATCATGCCCCTCATAATAAAATTTTTGGTCAAAGGCTTCCGTTCTAATGACAGCACCGATTTGTAAATCGGTTTTGCCGCTATGTTCGTCGATAATCCAATACTGTTTCCCAAAGTCATATTCTTCCGAAAATCGGCAGATATATTTATAATAGCCTTCGATGAAATATTTTTTAATTGTTTGCAATCGACTCTCTCCTAGTCCATCAGTTAAAGAAAAAGAGGAAGATAACCCCTGGTGATAGGAAAGGGGAAGAAGAATGGTAATCAAGTCCATCTCGTCCAAATAAGCAAGAAAATTCCTATTATTGGAAGTCATTTGAATCCCTCGCTTCTAGATTAACTTCTGGGGCATGCTGCATTCTTGTCAATACCTGCATCGACTTGACCTGGATTTCGATTTTTAAAGGAGTGTAGCCAACATGCTCCCCATCCCCATGGACAAACAGTTTCTCCGCCGATTGAATCGATATCATTCTGCCTTTAAAGGTCTTCACTTCTTGAAAAAATATATGCTTGCCCCAAAAGACGCTTATAAATACCAGCAACAGCTTCCATCTGGATAATTCATGAACAACGGTAATATCCAGTAAACCGTCATCGGGAATAGCTGCGGGGGCAATTTTCATCCCCCCGCCATAATATGGCTGATTTGAAACGGTGACAAACCATGACTGTTTAAAGTAATACTTTTTCCCATCAATCGCAATATCAATGGTTGTCGGTTTAAAAGTGAATAATTCTTTCAGCAGAAAATAAACATAAACTAAACGGCCCAATGACAGCTTATTAAGGATAGCCTTGATTGGTGAATGATTGACCTGATAGGCAATGAGTGCATCAAATCCGGCACCCATATTGTTAATGAAAAACTCCTCCGCCCCGTCCGCCAATGTCATTTTTCCGTTATCTATTTGAACAGGATCACTTTTTATTAAACGAAGCAGTACCTGCAGAGCTTTCACAGGGTTGGACGGAATCTTGAAGCCTCTGGAAAAATCATTCCCGGACCCGCCTGGAATAAACCCAAGGATGACATTTTTATTCCTGGTGACGCCATTCATGACTTCATGCAAAGTTCCGTCGCCGCCAACCGTTACAATGATGGTTTCCCCATCATGTTTAGCCGCAATTTGTCCGGCAAGTTTTTTTGCATGACCCGGATATTCCGTATAAAATGCCAAAAAAGAAACTTGTTCATCGATCAACAAGGTTTCTATTCTATCCCATATTTTACGGCAGCGTCCGTTTCCGGCATTCGGATTAACAATAAAGTAGATGCTTCTCATAAAAACCAACCCTTTTATCTCTATGATTGTAGTGGAAAAATAGTTATCGCTTTATATTTAGGAGTTTGATTGAGATACGTTTGATATAACACAACATCCTTCGCCTGAAAGGAGAGTGGTTCAGATTGCAATTCCTGCCAAACTTCAAGCCTCTTTTTTTGAAAAGTGGTTTCGGAGCTCCATTTTCTTGCTAAAGTAATATGCGGTCGAAATGGCCTCGTTTCTAATTGAAAGCCTGCTTTCCCGCAAGCTGTATATACCTTATTCCTTACGATTCGCAGTTCACTGCTATCGACCGTATCTGCCCAAAATACTCTTGGGGAATCCTCCCTTCCAAAGACTCCGAGTCCGTTTATTTGTAATCGAAAAGATTTTTCCGTTTCTAATCCCTCTCTCACGAAGCTTTCTGCTGCCGTCAGTTTCTCAGCCTCCGCCGCCCCGAGAAATGCTAATGTAATATGAAGATCCTGATGATGGACCCAGCGGTCAAAAGGAAAACTTTGTTGCAATTTCTCCATTATATCCTTCATAAGTACCTTCGTATCTTCCGGGATCCTAACGGCAAAAAAATAATGGGTTTGCTGCATATTGTTTTCATTCCTTTTCACAATTTTATTCTATTTTTGCCTAACTATGAAGAGACACTTTATAAAAAGACGCAGATTATTTCCACGTAACTTATAGTAAAGATTACAATTTTCCACATCGATTTTCAATTTCCGGTTTACATGATGCTTGTCATTGGTGAAAACCCTCGCTTGAATTTTTGTCCTTACAACTAAGCTAGTTTCTAAAAAACGAAATATTTCACTAAAAATTTTATTAGAAAATTCAATTAATTTATCATAAGTCCCATAGTTTACACCATACCCTATAGTAAGAATTAAAAAAAGGAGGGAAAACACTCTGCTTTTCAAAATAATGGAGGAAAATTCTTAAAACTATACTATTGTAGTAGAAATTTTTTGAAATTATGGGTACAATAAGACTAAGGATAAGACATTGAAATATTGACAGAGGACCTTCCATAAAAAGGAGATGTCTGCGCGGAAAAGAAAATTACATATTTTGAAAAGCAATTTTCAACCAGACTGTCGATAGAGGGATTAGCCAAAGGTTTGAAAAAAGGATAGGGAGTGGTTCTTTGAAACCTTCAACTAACCGGATGTTAAACCGCATCAAATGTATCTACATGTTTATCCGTAAGAATGGCACAGTTACAACACAGGAACTTGTAGAGGAATTTGGTATCACTCCTCGAACCGTACAACGAGATTTAAATGTCTTAGCCTATAATGATTTGGTCATGAGTCCAAGCCGTGGAAAATGGACGACCACACATAAGAAAGTTAAAATGTCTTCATAAATGAAATCGTTAAAACAGCACGCGGATTGCCGCGTGTTGTTTTATTGTGTTTTCCTACAATCTCTATGAAACAACTAGCTGTTATTGACAATTTTCACAAAAATGATATATTAATATAAAAAAATGCTTTATCACTTAAAAGCGTTTAAGCGAGAGAGAAGCGGGTGCACTATGAAAAAACAGCAACTAAACAAAGGATTATTACCGCGCCACGTTCAATTTATTGCATTAGCCGGGATGATTGGTACAGGGATATTTAAAGGGAGTGCGGATACGCTCCATACTGCCGGCCCAAGCGTTGTTTTTGCCTATTTAATTGGTGGAGTTATTCTGTTCATTATTATGGCGGCGCTAGGTGAATTGGCTTTGGCTTATCCCAATCATAATGTGCAGCATTTAATCAACAAGGCTTTTGGTTCCCAAGTATCTTTCCTCGTGGGTTGGCTTTATTGGATCAACTGGATTATCGTGACGGCAGTAGAATTATTAGCTGCAGGAAGCTTCCTGCAATTTTGGTTTCCTCAATCCCCCTTATGGCTGCTAAGTCTGATCTGCGCTGTGGTGATCATTGGAATTAATTTGTTTCAAGTAAAATACTATGGAGAACTTGAATTTTGGTTTGCCGGGGTGAAAATTCTTGCTCTAACGGCCTTTATCATTTTAGGATTTTTATTACTGTTAGGCGTTATTCCCAGTGGGATTCACAATCCATTGTCAAATTATACCGGGCATGGCGGCTTTTTCCCTCATGGCCTTGGGGGCACGTTCAGCGCCTTTTTGGTCGTTATGTTTTCTTATGGCGGGGCCGAGTTGATCGGTGTTGCCGTGACCGAAACGAAGGATGCAGAAAGGGTATTACCAAGAATTATCAAGAGTACGGTTTGGCGGATTATTATTTTCTATATAATGCCAATCCTCATCATTTGTGGGATAATGCCGTGGAATAAGGTTACTGGCGCCGACAGCCCGTTTGTCCAAGTATTTAGTGTTACCGGTCTGCCTGGTGCAGCCCATATTATGAATTTTGTGCTCTTGACCGCGGTGCTTTCGGCGGCTAACTCCGGTATATATGCAACTTCCAGGACGTTATTTTCGATGGCACAAAGTGGTGTGGCGCCTGCCAGATTAGCGGTATTATCTCGTAAAGGAATTCCGATTATTGGGCTGATGATGACGAGTTTGTTTATCATGTTTGGCGTCTTCCTGGCATACCTGACCCCTGATGAAGTCATCAGCTATTTAATGACAATCCCTGGTTTCACCGTCATGCTAATATGGATGAGTATTTGTGCCGCACAGTTAAAACTACGGCCGCAATACCTCAATCAGCCGTCTTTTAAAGTAAAATGGTTCCCATATTCGACCGTCTTTGCTTTAATCGCCTTGGGCGTGATCTTCATCGGATTTATATTTAATCGCAATAATATTATTGGAACATCCGTTAGTCTTATAACCATCGGAGTGTTAATCCTTTTTTCATATATTACTAGAAAAACAATCGTACTAGTGTAAAAGCCGGCGAATTACTTGCTGGCTTTTTATTTTATTGGTACTGCTTTAAGACGGGATTTATCATTTACCCGTCATTTTTCTGATTTTACCCGTCTGTTTTGATAATTTACCCGTCGCGTCAACATGATTCAAAAAGTGATATCCCAATAAGGAATATCACTTTAAAGTTTATTACTGTCCACTTGATAACAGTGCCTGAGCAATACCGATAAAATACTCGGATTCACGGATGATGTGCACAAGTACTACTTTTGCTGTATGATTGCTGCTTACCGCAGCACTGTGTGTTTTGATTTGTTGGCATAGGGCAATAAACGATTCACTTTGCTGCAGGCAATAGGCCACCAGCTGCATCACTTGTTGGTGCAACTGGTCTGATATTTGATAACCAGAGCGGACCACCGATTCAATAAAACGGACTACCTGCTGGTTTGTTTCAGCAAGGGCCTGTTCCCATTTTTTCAAAGCATCGACAAATTCAGGTTCCAGTTCGGAAACCAACTCGCGAATTACAACCGTATGCTCCTCCTCTTGATGTTTCCAAAATTCTGCTTCATCCAGTATTCTTAATGGCATTTGCTGACCATAGTAAAATTGCATACAAGTTCCCCTCCTATTTCAAATGTATGGGATAAGCTGTTATAATATACCTAATTTCATGCAGCCTCCCTTTTCCGAATGTGCAGAATTTTTGTCATCCTAATTGATACAAATTCCAACAGGTTGATACAATGAAGGTAAAAAGCAAACCGAGGTCAATATATGTATTGGAATAGCCAATTTTTAAGAAGTATCCAATTAATGAAAGCTGATATTCCGTCATTCAAACAATATCCTTTTCATCTCCCCAGTGTAGAAACTTTGGATGAACTCGTATTACATCCTAAGGTTACCTTTTTTGTTGGTGAAAACGGCATGGGGAAATCTACATTAATCGAAGCAATTGCCGTTGCATTAGGATTTAATCCTGAGGGCGGATCGTTGAACTTTAATTTTTCCACCTATGATTCTCATTCCCCGCTTGCTGATTACCTCAAATTAATAAAAGGCATCGATAAACCAACTGATGGATTTTTTCTAAGGGCGGAAAGCTTTTATAATGTTGCTTCCAATATTGAAGAAATGGACCGGGAAGGATTCGGAACTAAGGTGATTGATTCATTTGGCGGGGTTTCACTCCATGAGCAATCCCATGGTGAAGCATTCTTCGCCACGTTTCTTCATCGATTCCGTGGAAATGGTATCTATATTTTGGATGAACCGGAGGCTGCCTTGTCACCTCTCAGACAAATGTCGATGCTGACACGAATTCATGATTTAGTACAGGAAAATTCCCAATTGATTATCGCAACCCATTCACCCATCATTATGGCCTACCCAGATGCAAAAATTTTTGAGTTTACTGAGTCAGGAATTTCAGAAAGCAAACTGGAAGAGACAAACCATTATCGACTGATGAAGCAATTTTTCGATGATAAAAATCGGATGCTGCATCATTTATTCGAAGGATAATATATGAAAAGAGCCCGGCAATCAGGCTCTTTTTCAAATAATATTTTTCCCATAAAAAATTTCATCCATTTCAAAATGAATTCGTTCTGTAATTTCAGCAGCTTCTTCTGGGGACAATTTATCTTTTGTATACCCAAATAAATAGTTATTTAAATCAAAATTCCGCAGTTTACATTTCGTGTGAAATATATTTTCCTGATAAACGTTGACATCAATCATATCAAACATATCGATCAAATCGTCGGGAATATAGTTCTGAATGGAGCTAATTTCATGATCAATAAATAATTTATATCCATCTTTATCCCTAGTAAATCCGCGGACTCGGTAATCGATGGTCATCACATCCGTCTCAAACGAACGGATTAAATGGTGCAGCGCCTTCAAAGGTGAGATTTCACCGCATGTTGAAACATCGATATCAGCGCGGAACGTACTGATCCCCTCATCAGGGTGGTATTCCGGATATGTATGAACGGTAATATGACTCTTATCAAGCTGCAAAACCACCGATTCCATTAACGGTCCCGGTGATTCTTCGAATATTTCCAAAGGCGGATTGTGAACGGGTGCCTCCGATATTAAAAAGGTCACGCTGGCCCCGGTCGGTTCAAAGTCCTGACTGGCAATATTCAATACATGTGCCCCAATAATATCGGCGACATCCTGTAGAATTCTTGTCAACCGCTCTGCACTGTATTGCTCATCAATATAATTTAAATAGGCTTCCCGCTCTTCCCGCGTCCTCGTAAAACAAATATCATACATATTAAAACTTAATGATTTCGTCAGATTATTAAAGCCATGTAATTCGATCGCCTTCTCATGTGTTAATTTCATCAACACTTCCCCCCATGTCTTCTTTTGATTGTAAGATACCCAAAGTTTAGGAAAAATATTGTGACGACAGAAAATCATATTTTACCTATTGTTGAGGAAATTAAAGAAAAAGCAGCTAACACTATAGCTGCTTTTTCACTTCACTTGATCATTTTTTAATAACTCAATTTCTTCGTCCGTTAGTTCGCGGTATTCACCAGGTTCAAGTGTTTCATCCAGTACTAAGGGGCCCATGGAAATCCGCTGCAGGTATATAACCCTCTTGCCTACGGCTTCAAACATCCTTTTTACCTGGTGGAATTTTCCTTCAGTAATCGTTAGTTCAACATCGGAATGAGTCCCGGATTTTAGAATTTTCAGCTTGCCGGGCTTAGTTTTATAACCATCGTCGAGTACAACACCTTCGGCAAAAGCCCTAACATCCTCGTCCGTTACTTCACGATCAATGACCGCAAAATAAGTCTTGGGAACGTGCTTTTTTGGCGATAACAACCTGTGCGCCAATTGCCCATCATTAGTAATCAACAGCAAACCCTCGGTATCTTTGTCGAGCCGGCCGACCGGGAACGGTTCATAGACTTGGTCCTCTATTTCCAGTAAATCAATCACCGTCTCATCGACGTTATCCTCTGTCGCAGATAAAACACCAGGCGGCTTATTCATCAGCAAATATATATATTCCTTATACTCAATCACTTCACCATTTAAGGTTACCGTTTGGATAGTTGGATCCACTTGCTGTTTGGCATCCTTAACCACGATATCATCAATCATTACAGCACCGCTTTTCAACAGTTGTTTGACTTCCTTACGGCTGCCATAACCCAGATTCGCCAGCATTTTATCAATTCTCAACCGTTCTTCTCCTTCCCGGCAATTTTATTTTTGTCATCAGGCGGTCAAATCTTGAGCCGAATAAGCGGCTAATGAGACCTGACTTAACCCCAAGATAGAAATAAACCGCCGCACCAATTGCAGCACATAAGAGAATAATAATGACCGATTGAATTTTTGACTCGGGTGAAAGGAATAGCAATAGTACCCGGTAAACCCCTTCTGTTACAGCCCACATTAAACCGGCAAATATCCCGATCAGCAAACTTCTGCGCCAGACAATCCGGAATGGATAACGGGCAAAGGTTTTAATAACAATCAGATTGATTATAATTGCTGCCGTGTATCCTAATGTCGTGGCTAAAACGGCACCTCTTGTTTCCATCATCTTAATAAGAGGAATATTCAATGACAATTTGATCAATAAGCCGACAAGCAGGCTAAGAACCGTAAAGCGCTGTTCATTAATTCCCTGTAAAATAGCAGCTGTAACGGAATATAAAGAAAAGAGAATCGCTACCGGCGCGTATGCCCTCAATACTTCCGTTCCCATAACATCATGTTGGTAAAAAACGGTGTAAACCGGCTCAGCTAATAATGATAACCCAATCGCTGCCGGTAATGTTAAAAATAATAAAACCTGAAACGACTGATTTAATTGATGAACCATACTTTTTTTGTCACCCTCTACAAACGCTTTGGTGATGCTTGGAACCAGCGTTAAGGAGAAAGCAGTTGCCAGGGAAACAGGAATGATAACAATTTTATGTGATTCAAAGTTTAACATTGAAAAAAAGGAATCGGCCACTTGCTCGGTAAAACCAATTTGAACTAATGCCTTACTAAAGGTAAATTGATCAATTGCCTGAAATAACGGATTGGCGATTCCGACTAGAACAAAGGGAAAGGAATACAAAATAATTTCTTTATAGATTTCTTTGAGTGATATATTAATCGTACCCTTATCATGTTCAAGCAATTCGTCTAAATATGGTTTCCTTTTATACCAATACCAAAATAATACAGCAAGTCCGCCGATTGCCCCAATAAATGCGGCAAACGTCGCTACGCTGACAGCCGTAACAATTTTTCCATTTAAAAACTTCATGACTACGAAGGCACCCAGCAGAACAAAAGCAATTCTGACAATCTGTTCTACTACTTGTGAAAGAGCTGATGGCCCCATGGATTGATGACCTTGAAAGTAGCCTCTGATTAAACTCATAAACGGCACAACAATTAAAGCAAAGCTGACAGCCCGCATGACGGTGGTAACATTTTTTAAATTGGCGTCTCCGCCCGTACTCATCTCGGCAAGGGTGGGCGCAGCGAGATACATCACTAAAAAGGCCAAAAATCCAGTTGTCAGCATAACCACAATCCCGGATTTAAACAGCTTTCTGCCAACTGCATATTCCTCGAGGGCATTATATTTTGAAATAAATTTCGAAACAGCAAGCGGTACACCAGCTGTTGCAATACTGATAAAAACTGTATACGGAACGTAGGAATATTGATATAGAACGGTTCCTTCGCGACCGACAATTTGAAAGAATGGAATAACATAAATTAACCCAAGAACTTTCGAAAGTATCGTTCCCAGTGTTAAGATAAAGGTACCTCTTAAAAGCTTCGACTGCATAGAATCCCTTCCTGACTGAAGAAATACATGCGCAATAAGAAACTTGACTTTTTGCACACTATTAGTAGTTTACAACTTCTTTTCTCCCGATGCCACTTACAATCAAGTTATTTTTGTGAAAAATAATGGGAGGTTCGTTTAATTTTACTATAATTGTTGCATAATGAAGTGAATCTAGTTAAAGTTGGTGAAAAAATGCAATTGGATGTAATTGTGATTGGCGGCGGTCCATCAGGTTTAATGGCAGCCATTGCTGCTGGCGAAAAAGGGGCCAAGGTGCTGCTCATTGATAAAGGGGACAAGCTTGGCCGGAAGCTGGCGATATCCGGTGGCGGCCGCTGCAACGTAACAAACCGGAGGCCAGTAGAGGAAATTATTAAACATATCCCGGGAAACGGCAAGTTTTTATACAGCGCTTTTTCGATTTTTAATAATGAAGATATTATTCAGTTTTTCGAGAATCTGGGAATTGCTCTTAAGGAAGAGGACCACGGCCGGATGTTTCCAGTTTCCAATAAGGCACAGTCGGTGGTTGATGCCTTGTTGCAGCAATTAGAAAAACTACAGGTTAAAGTTTTTAAAAACAGCCCGGTTGCCGATGTACTCTACGAGGATGGCAGGGTATCAGCAGTCCAATTAAAAGACGGGCAAAAAATCTGGGCAAAATCCATTGTCATTGCTGTTGGCGGCAAATCGGTTCCGCAAACGGGTTCAACCGGCGACGGTTATGCCTGGGCGGAGAAAGCCGGACACACAATTACTGAATTATTTCCAACGGAGGTGCCTGTCACTTCCAGTGAACCGTTTATTAAGCAAAAAATTCTGCAAGGAATATCATTAAGAGACATTGAATTAAGCGTGTTAAACCCAAAAGGAAAGCCTCTTATCAGCCACCGGATGGATATGATTTTTACCCATTTCGGCATCAGCGGCCCCGCTGTGTTAAGATGCAGTCAGTTCGTCGTGAAAGCCATGAAAAAATGGCATCTTACAGAGGTTACGATGAGCCTCGATGTGATGCCGGATCGAAATGAAGAAGAATTATTTCAGGAAATGATCAAAATTATAAAAGAAGAGCCGAAAAAGAGCATCAAAAATACCTTAAAAGGGCGGCTGCCGGAGCGCTACCTGCTTTTTCTGTTGGAAACCAATGAGATCGATCCCGCAGCGCAGGCAGGCTCTCTTACGAACGAAAAGATCCGCAGTTTTGCCAAAAGCTGCAAGCAGTTTCAATTTAAGGTCAATGGGACATTGCCGTTGGAAAAAGCCTTTGTTACCGGCGGCGGGGTGTCTGTGAAAGAAATCGACCCAAAAACGATGGGTTCAAAACGGATGAACGGGTTATATTTTTGCGGCGAAATCCTCGATATTCACGGTTATACAGGAGGATATAACATTACCTCCGCGCTGGTTACTGGGAGATTGGCAGGGGTGAATGCCGCATTATCAGCAAGGGCCTGACTCATTGGTCAGGCCTTATAAATAATCATTGCCGAAAAACAGTAAATTTGTTCCTCCTCATCATCCTCTGGAAATGCCGCGACATTATATTTAATATCCAGCAAGCTCTTCTCATCCAATCTTTTTAAAAAATGATTCATTTCTTTTTCTAAATCCTTTTCATGCTCCCGGTCAAACAGCTTCACTTGGATCATCGAACTCTTCCTTTCTTTTTGTCTCTCATTATTGACTATTTTTCAGAAAATTAAAATAGAAGGTTTCAAAAAAACATCCCCCATACATGGATGGAGGATGTCATCATTTTAATTTGCCACAATATTCACGAGCTTGCCAGGTACGGTAATGACTTTGCGAATTGTTTTGCCGTCAATTTGTGCTTGCACGCGGTCATCACCCATGGCGATTCCCTCTAACGTCTCTTTGCTGGCATCTTTTGGCACTACCAGCTTGGCTTTTACTTTACCATTGATTTGAATAACAATTTCCACTTCGTTATCCACCAGCTTGGCTTCATCATAGGCAGGCCAAGCTTCATAGGAAATCGTATCATGATGTCCAAGCTTTTCCCAAAGCTCCTCGGCAAGATGCGGTACCACCGGCGAAAGTAATTTAACAAAGCCTTCGATGTATTGCTTTGGCAGAACATCAGCTTTATACGCTTCATTTACGAATACCATCATTTGCGAAATAGCCGTGTTAAATCTTAGGCCTTCATAATCCTCAGTAACTTTCTTCACTGTCTGATGATATACTTTTTCCATGCTTGAAGCTTCTTCAGTCGGCTGAATCTTTGGATTTAACGTGCCATCTTCTTCAACCAGCAAACGCCAGATCCGATCCAAGAAACGGCGGGAACCGTCCAACCCGTTGGTCGACCAGGCAATCGAGGCATCCAATGGTCCCATGAACATTTCATATAAGCGCAGGGTATCAGCACCATGACTTTCAATGATGTCATCTGGATTAACAACATTTCCCTTTGACTTACTCATCTCTTTCATTGCCTTCGCCTAAAATCATTCCTTGGTTAAATAGTTTTTGGAATGGCTCTTTTGTTGGTACCACGCCAAGATCATATAAGAATTTATGCCAAAAACGGGCATATAGTAAGTGCAGTACGGCATGTTCAGCACCGCCAATATAAATATCAATAGGCAGCCAGTGCTTTAATTTTTCTGGTGAGGCCAGTTCCTGATCATTTTTCGGATCAATATAACGTAAATAGTACCAGCAGCTGCCAGCCCATTGCGGCATTGTATTGGTTTCGCGGCGGCCTTTTTTCCCTGTTACCGGATCGACAACATTGACCCATTCTTCGATGTTCGCAAGTGGTGACTCACCGGTGCCGGATGGTTTAATATCCTTTGTGTTCGGCAGTGTCAATGGAAGCTGATCCTCCGGAACTGCTGTGGTGGTACCGTCCTCCCAATGAATAATTGGAATCGGTTCACCCCAGTAACGCTGCCGGCTGAACAGCCAATCGCGCAGGCGGTATGTCACTTTCTTCGTCCCAATGCCTTTATCTTCAAGCCAGGCGATCATGTTCGAAATCGCATCAGCTTTATTCAAACCGTTTAAGAAGTCGGAGTTTATATGTTCACCGTCGCCGGTATAAGCCTCTTTTGTAATATCGCCGCCAGCAACAACTTCCTTAATTGGCAGGTCAAATTTCCTGGCAAACTCATAGTCGCGCTCATCATGGGCCGGTACTGCCATAATTGCCCCGGTACCGTAACTTGCCAGTACATAGTCGGCAATCCAGATTGGCATTTTTTCGCCATTGGCCGGATTTATTGCATAGGCACCGGTAAAGACGCCGGTTTTTTCTTTGGCAAGGTCGGTACGTTCAAGATCACTCTTGGATTTGATTTTTTCAAGATAGGCCTCAACTGCCGGGCGCTGTTCTGCCGTGGTAATTTTTTCGACAAGCTTATGCTCAGGTGCAAGGACCGCATAGGTTGCCCCAAAAAGTGTATCAGGACGAGTCGTAAATACAGTGAATATTCCGTCATGTCCTTCAATTTGGAAGTTGACCTCGGCCCCTTCAGAACGGCCAATCCAGTTGCGCTGCATTTCTTTTAAAGACTCGGGCCAATCGAGCTCTTCCAGATCCTCAAGCAAACGGTCGGCATAAGCGGTAATCTTCAACATCCACTGCCTCATTGGCCGGCGTTCTACCGGATGGCCGCCGCGTTCGCTTTTACCATCAATCACTTCTTCGTTAGCTAATACAGTCCCCAGTGCCGGACACCAGTTAACCGGAACTTCATCCACATAGGCAAGGCCTTTTTCCCACAGCTTTAAGAAAATCCATTGTGTCCATTTGTAATAGTCCGGATCGGTTGTGTTGACTTCACGATCCCAATCATAAGAGAAACCGAGCGCTTTAATTTGCCTGCGGAAGGTATCAATATTTTTTGCTGTAAATTCTGCCGGATCATTCCCAGTATCCAATGCATACTGCTCTGCAGGTAGACCGAAGGCATCCCAGCCCATCGGGTGCAGCACGTTGTAGCCCTGCATCCGTTTCATCCGCGAAAGTATATCTGTTGCGGTGTAGCCCTCAGGGTGTCCGACATGGAGTCCGGCTCCTGATGGATATGGGAACATATCTAAGGCGTAGAATTTTCGTTTATCATACTCTTCGCTTGTTTTAAAAGTTTTTTCTTCTTCCCATCTTTTTTGCCATTTTTTTTCGATTTTTCGATGATCGAAACTCATTATGATTTCCTCCTATTGAAAAATAAAAGCGGAAGTGCCTTCGGAACAAGCACAGCTAGTTCCTGCGATGATGATTCTCAGGAGATCTCCTTAGTGGCAGGCGCTGCCGCCAAATAAAATAAAAAAACCCCCATCCCCACACAGGGACGAGAGGATTATATGTATCTTCCCGCGGTACCACCCACATTAGTGCTAATGCACTCGCTTCATTATCCTTAACGCGGAAAACGGCAGACATTACTGTCACTTCATATCTGCAACTCCTAGGCGAGTTCATGATGTCCCCCGGTTGACTTTCACCAGCCGTCAACTCTCTTGTAACGGTTTTTCACCACTACTGCTCCTATTCACTGTTGTTGACTATAAGAAATATAATGTAAATATTATTTTATTAAATTTTCTAACAGGATGCAAGTAAACTTAAACCTAATTTCATTCTTAACCAAAAATTATTCCGATAAACACAAGATCCAGAACGTCAATGAACAATTGCTACCTTTCTGTTCCGCAAATGAAATCGATAAAATTTAAAAAAATCTCCCAACCACTGTTGAGAGATTTTGCCATTACGTGCGATTATTCTTGATGAGACTTCGATTTTATCGGCTGGCTGCCGATATTTTCATATTTCTTTTTTGCCTGTTTTATTAAATCCCGGTCTTGGCCCAGTTCAATGTCTTGGTTATTGATGCCATTTCGTGTCTTTTGTTCAGGGTTTTGCTGTTTAGAACGTTTTTTCAAAACTGTTCTCCTCCTCTTGTCCCCTTTAAAATCATATTGTTTTGCATCTGCTGAATTTGCAGCCGCATCCGGTGAAGTTGTTCTCTCTGCGGTCCATTGGCACTATGCGCCATTGTTGCAATATCCTGGTATGTCTGCTCCAGCCGCTGCAATGCTTGATAATAATTATCGTCATTATATTGTTCCTGCAGACTGCTTTGTTTATATTGGTCTTCAGCAAAGCGAATCGTGTCCTCCACCTGCTGAGTTAAGTTCGACATCGAATCACGCGTAGCCATTAAAGAACCCCCTTTGAGTCAACACGCCTTGAAGCATACTGCTTCAATTCTTATTTTGTTCTCGATTCCTTTTCCTATTACATAAACAGATTGATAATTACTGGGAATCATTTTGAAACCATTACATTTGGATATGCTTTATAGTTCATGATAAAATTATTCCTATGCTTAATTTTTAAAAAGGAGGTTTGCTGAATGCTTCAGACAAAACCTTTTCCATATGCCTCAGACGATAAACGTTACCATACGTGGAATTATCATTTACGAAAGCAATTTGGCCATAAAGTGTTTAAGGTGGCGCTTGATGGCGGCTTTGACTGTCCAAATCGTGACGGTACTGTTGCCTATGGCGGCTGTACTTTTTGTAGTGCTGCCGGTTCCGGTGACTTTGCCGGAAATCGGACTGAAAGCTTAGTGACACAATTTAATGACATCAAAGCGAAAATGCATTCGAAATGGAAAGATGGGAAATATATGGCCTATTTTCAGGCTTTCACTAATACCCATGCCCCTGTCCGAGTGCTTCGCGAAAAATATGAAACCGTCCTTGGCCTGGATGGTGTTGTCGGCCTTTCGATTGCAACCCGGCCTGACTGCCTGCCTGATGATGTGGTTGAGTATTTGGCAGAACTCAACGAAAGAACATATTTATGGGTGGAACTCGGACTGCAAACTGTTCACGAACAGACCGCAAACCTAATTAACCGAGCCCATGATTTTCAATGTTATATCGATGGAGTAAACAAGCTGAGAAAGCACGGGATTCGGATTTGTACTCATATTATTAACGGTCTGCCGCTTGAAAATGTCGAAATGATGATGGAAACGGCACGTGAAGTCGCAAAATTGGATGTTCAAGGAATTAAAATTCACCTACTTCATCTGCTTAAAGGAACGCCAATGGTGAAACAATATGAAAAAGGCATGCTCGAATTTCTGTCGCAACAGGACTATGTAAACTTAGTATGCGACCAATTAGAAATTTTACCGCCGGAAATGATTGTCCACCGTATCACCGGCGACGGACCGATTGATCTGATGGTCGGACCAATGTGGAGCGTCAATAAGTGGGAAGTGCTGAACGCCATTGATGATGAGCTGAAACGCCGCGACAGCTGGCAAGGTAAGTATTACCAAGGAAGTGTAAATCGTTAACGATGAAATTGGATCGGATTCTGCCCTTTGCTAAAATTTTATTGCAAAAAGCCGTTACTGCCGGGGATGTCGTGGTCGATGCCACATTAGGCAATGGCCACGACACCGTTTTCCTAGCAGAACTTGTCGGTGAGGCCGGAAAAGTGTACGGCTTCGATGTACAGCAGCAAGCTATAGATGCTTCTAGGGAACGTTTGCGGCAACACGGTTTACTTGACCGGGCAGTACTTTTCCATGATGGACATGAGCATCTTGCCGAAAAAATCCCAGCTGCAGATCACGGAAACATAACCGGGGCGATTTTTAACCTTGGCTACCTGCCAGGCAGCGACAAAACGATTGTCACCCGGCCGGAAACAACAATTACGGCAATTGACCAGCTGCTTGAAATCATGGCTCCGGCAGGGATCATTGTTCTGGTTATTTATCACGGGCATGAAGGCGGTGCCGCCGAACGGGACGCACTTTTAGCCTATTGCCGCGGACTGGATCAAAAGACGGCCCATGTCCTGCAATACCAATTTATTAACCAGCAGCATAACCCGCCATTTATTGTCGCGATTGAAAAAATTTAACCAGGCCATCTGCGCCTGGTTTTTTTGGAAATGTCGGTATTCTTTGAACTTATGTAAATATCCGCGATAACTCGTTGTTTGATATCCATTGTCAATGTCGATTTCACCGCAAAATGTGTTACTCTTGTTGATGTAGAGGCTTGGAAGCCAGCCTGGTTAGAAACGCGGGTGCAGATTTTTGCAGTGTGCGGTAGACTAGTCCATTAAAATAAAAGAAATAGCTGGCCCAGCCGCCGGTTTTGATAATTCCTCTCGCCATTCTACGGATATTCTTCTGCCTGCGGACTTTGGAATCCGATAAATAAATCCCCAATAAGCCGCGGTTAATCAGCTGATGGAATTTCTTATGCGGCAGCTGTTCGGTGTGTTTGTCTGCTTCGGCCACAAAATATTTTAAGCGGTTAAACAGCGTTTCCTGATCTTCATAATAAAAGCAAAAGTTCAAGTCCCCTTCCGCTTTATCCTCTTCCTGATCAATAAAATAATCCAGCAGGATATGTAAGCCTTGAATATACGGGAAATAGCCATTGCGGATATTTTCCGCGGCACTTGCTTTAAAATCTTCCCGCATCGCATAAGAGATTAAGCAAAAGATTCCTAATGTTGAACCTGAGCAGGCCGAAAATTCGTACCATTCCATGTCTGGGACATGATTCCGATTCCGCTCGAACCACTTTTCAAGACGCGGCACCCGTTCCTCTTTTTTCACGTGCTTGTGAATCTGCAAGTCACAATAATAGCGGCACAGTTCTTGAAGATAATCTTTAATCAGCCCATACGTGCTTAATTCTCTTAATACGGAACGGCATGTTTCCGATAAGTCATATAAATAATCAGCATCGTCCTGATCTTCACGGAGCCGGTAATAATTTTTCCTGTCAGCTTTCAGCACTAGCGCATCCAGCATCGATTCATGAAGGGCCGCGAAGTCATTGGGATCCAGCGAAGTACTCCGGTCGCAGAGATTATCCAAATAATCGCTGATGGTTTGATAAGCCACAATAAATTTTACAGCCTGTTTATACTGCTGATTGGCTGTCAAAGCGAGAATACCTCCACCTTCGCAATGGAAGGTTTTAGTCTCAATACTGGCAAGTGCCTGCCTTCTTAACTCCGGATTGGGAATCTTTGCAGCACGACTTTTCCAATAAGCCAATTCTCGATGAACGGCAGGCAGGATTTTGCGGTATACCCTGGACATAAGAGTGAATGGCTTCATGGAAAACAACAACCTTTCTATACAATGTAGCCAATAGCTTTTAATTGACTCAAAACAAAATCCTTGGCATATTCAAAAATTTCTTCTCGCTCCGGCTCGTTAAAGATTTCATGGTAGCATTGGGGCCACTCTTTAAACCTTTTTTCCGATAATGGGGCGTGATTGAACCAGTCCTTGACATTGGCCTTGTTAACTATTTTATCTTCGCCTCCCTGCATGAGAAGCATTGGGATATCCTGGATTTTTTCAAGATCGAGAAAGGCCTGCTTCATCGCATAAACCAGCTCACGATACCACCTGACGGAAACCTTGGTCACGAACAGCGAATCATTTGAATCAGCTTCCCAGACATCCTCATTCCTTGTGGCCATTTGGACCGTCAATCCTGAATTCACCTTAAAGGATGGAAATACAATATTTAACAGAAGAGAAATAAGTTCCAGAAATTTAGGCTGTTTCTGAACCAGCCCTAGGCAAGGAGAAGAAAGGATGACCCCGGCGATATTTAACCTTTCCTCCTGGAGTAGGCGGATTGAAATCAACCCCCCCATACTATGCCCCATTAAAAACACTGGCAGATCATAGCGGTAAGCGGCTTGAACCCAATCTTTGACCTCAAATATGTATTCATCAAAGGAATCAATATGGCCGCGGTTCGCTCTTGTGGTGATGCCTTGCCCCGGCAGGTCTGACATGATGACATGGAAGCCGGATGAACGCCACATTTCAATCAGCCAGCCATATCGTCTATGATGCTCCATCGCACCATGAACAATTACAATGACTGCTTTCGCTTCCCCTTCTGCTTCCCACTTCCACATACTTTTTCCTCCTACAAAAATTCATTATCATTCATATATTTTACCATAAAAACTAGTGTAACGTTGTCCTGAAACTGTTTCAAAAAATTGACGCCGAGATTTATTTTTTGTATTCCATTTATTAAATTCGCTAAAATAGAGTCATCATTACAAAAGGAGCGACCAGAATGATTTACCCATTCAAAGATAGGTACCCAAAGATTGCTGACTCCGCATTTATCGCTGATTTTGTAACCATTACCGGAGATGTTGAAATTGGCGAACAATCGAGCGTTTGGTTCAATACTTCGATTAGAGGTGATGTAGCGCCTACTAGAATTGGCAACAAAGTCAACATCCAGGACAATTCCGTCTTGCATCAAAGCCCAAACAACCCGCTCATTTTAGAAGATGAGGTAACAATTGGACACCAAGTAATTTTACATAGCTGTATTATCAGAAAGAGGGCCCTGATTGGGATGGGCTCGATTATCCTTGACCAGGCCGAAATTGGTGAAGGTGCCTTTATCGGTGCTGGCAGTCTTGTCCCGCAGGGAAAGAAAATCCCCCCTAATACATTAGCATTTGGCAGACCGGCAAAAGTTATTAGAGAATTAACGGATGAAGACAGAAAAGAAATAAAACGTATTTATACAGAATATGCTGAAAAAGCTCAATACTATAAGTCTTTGCAAAAAAAATAAGCACTCAAGGTGCTTATTTTTTATGAATGACTCGCATGCACTTTTTCTGTCTTATAGTCATTTTGGAAAGAATATACCTTCTCAACATATACTTGATGCCACACCATAAACATGAGAACAGTCCAAATTTTCCGGCTGTTATCGGCTTTCCCGAGGCAATGGTCATCAAGCAGCTTTAACAGGTATGATTTATTGATTAAATGATCAGTCGCGCTTTCGCGAATGATGGTTTTCGCCCACTCGTTCATCTCAGCCTTGAGCCAGTGGCGAATTGGTACCGGAAAACCGAGTTTTTTTCGATTTAACACATGATCCGGAACAATTCCTTCGGCTGCTTTCCGTAACACATACTTCGTTGTTCCGTTTGCCGTTTTTAGGCTCGTCGGAATTTTTGAAGCCACTTCAAACACGGCTTTATCAAGGAATGGTACGCGAAGCTCTAATGAATGCGCCATCGTCATTTTATCTGCCTTTAGTAAAATATCGCCGCGCATCCATGTATGAATATCAATATATTGCATTCGGTCAACAGGGTCATAGCCGCTTGATTCCTGGTAAAGCGGCTTGGTGATATCGGTAAACTTTAGTCCTTCACGATACACATTTAACAATTCACGTTTTTCTTCTTCGCTAAACATTTTGGCATTGCCGATATAACGCTCTTCCATTGGGGTTACTCCGCGTTCGATAAAGCTTTTTCCCTTCATCCCCTCCGGCATCATCCTCGAAATCAGCCGCAAAAAGCGATGAAATACACGAGGGATTTTGTTAAAAATCTCTAAGTCTTGTGGTTCGCGGTAAATATTATAACCGCCAAACAACTCATCGGCGCCTTCACCGGATAGGACAACGGTAACATGCTTTCTTGCTTCACGAGCAACAAAGTAAAGCGGCACGCAGGCAGGATCCGCCAGCGGATCATCCATATGCCAGATGATTTTCGGCACTTCTTTCATGTATTCTTCAGGTGTGATAACATAACTGATATTTTCTACGCCAAGTTTTTCTGCTGTTTCTTTGGCCACATCAATTTCACTGAAGCCATTACGTTCAAAGCCAACCGAGAAGGTCTTAATCGCTGGATGGAATTCCTTAGCAATGGAGGCAATGATCGATGAATCAATCCCGCCGGAAAGGAACGAACCGACTGGTACATCGCTGCGCATATGCATTTTTACCGAATCAAATAACACATCTCTTATTTCTTTAATAAAATCGGCTTCTGATTTTTGAATTGGGGCAAAATGCGCCTTCCAATAGCGTTTAATTTCCATTTGAGAACCGACTTTTTTCGTGAAATAATGGCCTGGTTCAAGCTTCTTAATGCCTGCAGAAAGTGTATATGGTTCCGGTACAAACTGATAAGTTAAATAGTGCTGCAAGGAATCATAATCTAAGACATCATTTTCCAGCGCCAGCAAAATACTTTTTTTCTCGGAGGCAAAGAACGTTCTCTCCCCATCCTGCAAATAAAAGAATGGTTTAATTCCAAACGGATCGCGGGCGCCGTAGAGGATTTGCTCCTGTTTATCCCAAATAACAAAGGCAAACATTCCTCTTAGTTTTTCGACTGCTTTTTCCCCTAAATGGCTGTAAAGGGCAATGATTACTTCGGTATCAGAGCTTGTCGCAAACGTTAAGCCGGCTTTTAACAATTCTTCGCGCAACTCTACATAGTTATAGATTTCACCGTTAAAAATAATCCAATAGCGTTCATTCTCATACGTAAGCGGCTGATGACCTGCCTCAAGATCAATAATACTCAAGCGGCGGAAGCCAAACTGAATATGGTCATCAAAATAAAAGCCATCATCATCAGGGCCGCGATGGGTAATGATATCATTCATATTTTTAAATTGTTGTCTTTGTTCGTCCGTATAATTTTGTGCTTTATCATGTATACAACCGATAAATCCGCACATTATGTACCTCACCTACTCCATTCAAAATATCAAAAAAGACGGTGGATCAGAACATATTTACCCAACGTCAGAGCAAGAGTTTTATTCTGCCATAACGGGAAAATCCGATCCAATCATGAGGCGCTCCGCCCCTTCCTTCAAGCAAACATACTATCTAATACTACCACTTTTTTTCGCAAAATGGCACTGTGAGTATAAGGAAATTTATGGCCTTACCATTTTTCAGTTCGCTGCTGCTGGATAAACATTGGTTTAAACCGCTAAACAAAGAATTAGACGAAAAATAAAAAATGGGAGTTACAGTTTATTTGCAACTCCCACTGAGGATCAACGATTTTCTGCCTGTTGGCGCAGTGTTTCCGCTTTATCTGTCCGCTCCCAAGGGAGGTCAATATCTGTACGGCCAAAATGTCCATAAGCGGCTGTTTTCTTATAAATCGGACGGCGTAAATCCAGCATTTTAATAATGCCTGCCGGACGAAGATCAAAGTTTTGACTGACTAGATTAACTAAGACGTCCTCACTTACTTTTCCGGTTCCAAACGTATCAATTGAAATTGAAACTGGTCTGGCAACCCCGATTGCGTAGGCCAGCTGAACTTCACATTTATCGGCAAGGCCAGCGGCCACAATATTTTTTGCTACATAGCGGGCCGCGTAGGCGGCAGAGCGGTCTACCTTGGTCGGATCTTTCCCAGAGAAAGCACCACCGCCATGGCGGGCATAGCCTCCATACGTATCAACAATAATTTTCCGACCAGTTAAGCCGGCATCTCCCTGTGGACCGCCAATCACAAAACGTCCTGTTGGGTTAATGAAATATTTCGTATTGTCATCAATAAGTTCTTTTGGAACAACCGGATTGATGACATATTCTTTTATGTTGCGCTGAATTTGCTCCAAAGAAATCTCAGGATGGTGCTGGGTTGACACGACAATTGTATCAATCCGGACCGGCTGATTGTTTTCGTCATATTCAACAGTAACCTGTGTTTTCCCATCAGGACGCAGATACGGAAGAATATCTTCTTTTCGTACTTCTGCTAACCTGCGGGCAAGCTTATGCGCAAGCGAAATCGGCAGCGGCATCAGTTCCTTCGTTTCGTTGCAGGCGAAACCAAACATTAACCCCTGATCTCCTGCCCCAATTGCCTCGATTTCTTCATCCGTCATGTTCCCTTCGCGGGCTTCAAGTGCTTGGTTGACACCCATGGCAATATCGGGCGACTGCTCGTCGATGGAGGTTAACACTGCACATGTTTCCGCATCAAAGCCATATTTGGCACGATTATAGCCAATTTCCTTAATCGTTTCCCGAACAATCTTGGGAATATCTACATATGTAGATGTGGTAATTTCCCCGGCTACAAGCACTAGACCAGTGGTTACCGATGTTTCAGCAGCAACACGGGCATTAGGGTCTTGGGCTAAAATTGCATCTAAAATTGAATCAGAAATTTGGTCACAGATCTTATCAGGATGACCTTCAGTTACTGATTCGGATGTAAACAAGTGGCGTCTTGTTGGCATCTGAATTCCTCCTATATTAATGAAATAAATGAGGTTATCTACATGGCCTGTTGCTGACAATATATTGAACCTCTAATTTAAACGGAACTCATTCCCTTTGTAGTATGAAATAAAAATGGGAAATTTATTAAGAAGAACCATTATCCCCAATAATTTCTTAAAAACAAAAAACCTTTCCATCAATGAGGAAAGGTTAAAATACACTAAATTCATTCCTTTCGCTCTTATCGTTCAAGGTCAAGCCTTGCATCTGGGTTAGCACCTTTGCCTAGAAAATGCATAGAAAAAAAACATTTTCTTCGTTGCAGGTTGCTGGGTTTCATTGGGCCCGTCCCTCCACCAGCTCGGGATAAGAGAGTATCCGTTCAAAATATAATCATAACGTACTACTGGAAACAATGTCAATATTTTTCAATCTATTGCTCTAATAATAAATTGTTCTTCCTTTTTTTTCTTTCAATGAATAGTATAAAGTGGAAGATGACATAATTTTTTCACATAATTAGTATAGACTAATCATTTAATTGTGTTATACTATTTAAAGACAATTTTTTCGTTAAAAACAAGAAAAGGAAGGTCCGATCCATGAACTCTGTTCACGTTCCAAACGAACTTAATCAGTTACTGAAAGAAAAGAACGTTCAAATGCAATTATCTGTACCCCAATTGGTTGAAAAAATCTTGGCGCGAAACGAAGGAACGTTGACCTCAACCGGTGCAGTACGTGTCTCCACCGGCAAATATACAGGCCGTTCTCCAAAAGACAAATTTATTGTTGTAGAAAAATCAACGAAAGATAAAATTGACTGGGGTTCAACAAACCAACCTATCTCTGAGGAAGTATTTACAAATCTTTATCATAAAGTCCTTCAGTATTTAAGACAGAAGGAAGATGTATTTGTATTCAAAGGATTTGCCGGTGCAGATAAAAAATCGAGATTGCCGATTCAAGTGATTAATGAATTGGCTTGGCATAATCTTTTCGTTCATCAATTGTTCATTCGTCCGACAGAGGATGAGCTTTTAGCGCATGATGCCCAATTCACTGTCATCGCTGCTCCTAATTTTAAAGCGGATCCTGCAGTAGATGGAACCAATTCGGAAACCTTTATTATTATATCGTTTGAGCGCCGAATTGTTCTTATTGGCGGGACTGAGTATGCAGGAGAAATGAAAAAGTCGATCTTCTCGATTATGAATTTCTTACTTCCTGAAAAGAATATTTTTTCCATGCACTGCTCGGCAAATGTTGGTCAAGAAGGTGACGTTGCCTTATTCTTTGGATTATCCGGAACTGGAAAGACAACGCTGTCAGCCGATCCGAATCGGAAGCTAATTGGTGACGATGAACACGGCTGGTCGTCCCATGGCGTCTTTAATATTGAAGGCGGCTGCTATGCTAAATGTATCAATCTTTCGCATGAAAAAGAACCGCAAATCTTTGATGCCATTCGCTTTGGAACTGTCTTGGAAAACGTCATCGTCAACCAAGAATCAAGGATTGCCGATTACGACGACAATACCTTAACGGAAAATACAAGGGCTGCCTATCCACTTGAAAACATTGATAATAGTGTCATTCCTAGTATTGCCGGTCATCCACATACAATCGTGTTTTTAACTGCTGATGCCTTCGGCGTGCTGCCGCCTATTGCAAAATTAACGAAAGAACAGGCCATGTACCATTTCTTAAGCGGTTATACCTCAAAGCTTGCCGGCACTGAGCGCGGTGTCACCACTCCGGAAGCAACTTTCTCGACTTGCTTTGGAGCTCCGTTCATGCCATTACCAGCGACCCGTTACGCGGAAATGCTGGGAGATAAAATTCTCGAGCATAACGTCAACGTCTTCCTAGTCAATACAGGCTGGACCGGCGGAGAATACGGTGTTGGCAGCAGGATGAAGCTTTCCTACACAAGAGCGATGGTGCAGGCCGCACTTGAAGGTGAATTAAACCATGTCGAAACAGTCACCGACGAAATCTTTGGCTTAAATATTCCGCTTCATATCGCTGGCGTGCCAGACGAGGTTCTGCAGCCAAGCAAAACTTGGCATGACCCACAAGCTTACGCTGAAAAAGCGAAGGAACTTGCAGCCAAATTCCGGGAAAACTTTAAAAAATTCCAAAACGTTGCCACTGAAATTGCCGAAAAAGGCGGACCGATTGCCTAAATAAACTAAAATGGTGCCCATTTCCTTGAAGGGCACCATTTTTTATGGATAAAACTGTGATCTAATTTGTCGAGTTCAATGAAATGAGTTGATAAGTAATCGTCGTTTTGTTATTTTCCCATTCCAGCTTCTTAATCAATGCTGAACCGCTGGAATTGCTTTCAAGAGTTTTTCTGATATCGAGTGGAATTTCAATCGGGTAGAGTCTGTACCCTTCTTTTTCTAACTGAAATAGATTTTCCTCAATTCTTATCTCTCTTCCCTTCGTCACAATCAGGGTGTTTAATTCAAGGGGCATTCCCATATAAAATCCGCTCCTCTCCAATTGATACCTCTATCTTATCATCATTTACACTGATTTTTCATCCATCTCGTTAAATCTTGGACAACTTTACGATTCACTACAGGAGGAAAGTAATGGGTAAATTCGGCAAAATACCAGCACTCAACGGGTTTCGCCAATTCTTTCAGCCGCCTTTCCAGCCGGTGAGCATGCTCAATGGAAACATTATGATCTTTAACACCGTGAATAATCAGGATCGGTGCCGACATTTTTTCAAGTTCATATAAAGGTGTTCTCGATTTGTACCTTTGCGGATATTTTGCCGGTGTTCCACCAATCACCCGCTTCATCATTCTCCTTAAATCCTTGCGTTCCCAATAAGTTAAGCTCATATCGCTGACTCCGCCCCATGTAACCAGTGAAGCAGCTTGCGGAAACTGATTCCCGGTCATTAGCGCCATGACTCCGCCCCGAGAAAAGCCAAAAATATGAACGTTCCGAATCTGTGGCAGCGATTGCAGCAATTGAAATGCTGCAAAAGCATCTTCCCGATCCTCACCGGCGAAATCCTCATTCCCTTCCCCGCCTTGGTTTCCCCGATAATAGGGTGCAAAGACAACAAAGCCCTCTTGTGCAAATTGGGCAATCCGCGCTGGCCGAACTTTACCGACATTTTTAATGCCGCCGCGCAGATAAAGAAAACCATCCGATACTTGTTCATTTTTCGGTTCCGCCAACATCCCCTTTACCCTTAATCCATTGGAAAGATAAGTAATTTCCTTTAATTCCACATTTGGATTAGGAGATGGGAACCGTGTAACCTCAACAATCATTCCGTTGTCATTATTCATTCTGGATTCATCCTTTTGAAAAAAATTAAACACCGGGTAATCACACATTTTACTCCTTTTCATACATTATCATAGGTAATCAGCCCATATTAAGGAGGTTTAACATTTATGAATAAATGGTTAAAAATCAGTTTCTCCTTAGCTTTAATCGCTATTCTTATGATACCATTGGCTGCTTGTAATAATGACTCTGGAAAAGAGCCGAAGAAACTGGAGAAAGTTCGTATTGCCGAAGTAACCCGCTCGATCTTCTATGCTCCGGAATACGTTGCCTTAGCAAAGGGATTTTTTAAAGAAGAAGGTTTGGATGTCACTTTAACAACAACTCCCGGCGGTGACAAAACAATGACGACCCTTCTCTCCGGCGGGGCCGATGTCGCTCTTGTTGGTTCAGAGACATCCATTTATGTATATGCCCAGGGCTCGAATGATCCGGTGATAAATTTTGCGCAAGTCACCCAAACCGACGGCACCTTCCTGGTTGCCCGCAAGAAAATCGATAACTTCTCATGGGAGCAATTAAAGGGAACAACCTTTCTTGGACAGCGGAAAGGCGGCATGCCGCAAATGGTCGGTGAATTCGTGTTAAAGAAGCACGGTATTGATCCACACAAAGATTTAAATTTAATCCAAAATATTGAATTTGCTAATATTGCCAATGCCTTTGCTTCCGGAACCGGTGAATTTGTACAATTATTTGAACCGACGGCCAGTATTTTTGAAAAAGAAGGAAAAGGCCACATTGTCGCCTCCTTTGGAAAAGAATCCGGTCATGTTCCCTATACAACGTTTATGGCGAAAAAAAGCTATATAAAAGAACACAAAGACACCATTGAAAAATTTACAAAAGCTATTTATAAAGCGCAGCAATGGGTTAAGGACCACAGTGCTGCAGAAATCGCCAAGGCGGTGGAACCGTACTTTCCGGATACCGATTTAGATATTATGACAACTGTTGTAGAACGCTATAAAAACCAGGGCAGCTTCGCAACCGATCCGATCCTGGATGAAGAAGAGTGGAACAATCTGCAAAATATCATGAAAGAGGCTGGAGAGCTTCCCCAGGAAGTTGCCCATAAAACGCTTGTAAACACAGAAATTGCCGAAAAAGTCATTGAAAAATAAACGGAAAGGGAGGCCGTAACAAGATGAGTTTCTTGAAAGTTCAAGATGTTCACCACACGTATTTTACCAAAGCCTTACGAACCACGGCCCTCTCCAATATTAATCTTACCGTTGAGGAGGGAGAATTTGTCTCCCTTCTCGGCCCAAGTGGCTGTGGAAAAACCACCCTGCTTTCAATTATCTCGAGTCTGCTGAAACCAACGGAAGGTGCCGTTTTATTAGAAAATAAACCCGTTGCCACTACCAAAAATACAATCGGCTATATGCTTCAGCAAGATTACCTTTTTCCCTGGAAAACGATTGAAGAAAATATCCTCTTAGGTCTAAAATTAGCAAAACAGCTTAACCCAAAAACAAGGTCGAACGCTCTCAACCTATTAAAACAGATGGGATTAAACGGCGGTGTCGAAAAACAACTGCCAAAGCAACTATCTGGCGGGATGAGACAGCGTGTAGCATTAGTTCGAACATTGGCAACGGAACCAAAGCTGTTGATGCTGGATGAACCTTTCTCCGCGTTGGATTATCAAACAAAGCTAAAGCTGGAAGACTTAGTTTCGCAGACCTTAAAAGATTTCGGCAAAACGGCGATTCTCGTTACCCACGATATTGGAGAGGCTATTGCCATGAGTGACCGTGTATTTTTGCTGTCATCTCGACCGGGAACAATCCATAAAACATTTGAAATACCGGAGGAATTACGAAAATTATCCCCGTTCGAAGCAAGAAATCACTTTTTGTATTCTTCTGTGTTTCAAGCAATTTGGAAGGAGTTGGAGACCCTTGAACGAAAATCGGAATAAGATCGAACTCCTTCATCAAAACTATCTTCAGTCGTTAAAAATTGAAAAAAGATGGGTCCGCTTTTATCAGCTGATTATTCTCGTGTTTGTTTTTGCAAGCTGGGAATTGTTAAGCAGGATGCAGTGGATTGACCCGCTAATTTTTAGTTCTCCCAATAAAATATGGAAGCTGTTTTTTGAGAAAATACAAGACGGTTCATTAGCAGCTAATTTAGGAGTAACATTAACAGAAACGGTTGCCAGCTTTATTATTGCGACTGCTCTTGGCGTCATCATTGCTGCCCTTCTTTGGTGGTCACCGATGCTGTCCAACATTCTCGACCCCTACCTGGTCATTTTTAACGCCATGCCGAAGGTCGCCCTGGGGCCAGTTATCATTGTTGCTCTGAGCCCCGGATACACTTCAATCATTGCCAATGGCGTCATTATCTGTGTTATCATTACCGCGATTGTTGTCTATACTTCATTTAAAGAGGTCGATCCCAATTATTTAAAAGTGCTCCAAACCTTTGGAGCAACACGCTTTCAATGTTTTAAAGAAGCAATTATACCGGCAAGTTTTCCGACCATTATTTCGACGTTAAAAGTCAATGTCGGGCTATCCTGGGTTGGCGTGATTGTGGGAGAATTTTTAGTTTCGTCCAGAGGGTTAGGTTATATGATCATCTATGGATTCCAAGTATTTAATTTTACCCTCGTGTTTCTATCACTTTTTGTAATAGCCGTATTGGCTACAGTTATGTATCAGCTTGTTGATTTATTGGAAAAGAAATTAATCAAAGAATAGCAGGTTCGTATGTCTGCTATTCTTTTTGCTGCTGTTCGATATATTTGATACATTCCTCGACAACCTTGTCCTTCATAATAAAGCTATACTCCGGACCAAACCGCCGCTTGAGCAGATCACCGTCTATCAAAACCGGACCATTGGTTTCAAAATAATGGCTGGACTTCTCCAGATTGCTTACTTTTCCCCAAAAAACTGCCTTTACAAACGAGCCGTTTTCTTCAGTAACTCTGTATTCAGCAATTTGCTTTAATTCCTTAAAGATGGCTCCTGTTTCTTCAAAAGCCTCCCGCCTTGCCGCTTCCTCCAACGTTTCACCCTGTTCCCTTTTGCCGCCGGGGAATTCCAGCCCTCTCTTTTTATGGTCGGTCAGAACCCAGCTCTTCCCGATTTTACTGATAATCAACACATGCCCTGCTTCCTCGGCAAACACCTGCTTTGAAAAAGCTAACTCCACATTATTTCCGTGATCATCGAAAAACTGAAATCTCATAAAATCCATCTCCACTCATGTATCTAAAAAGATTATATACGAAAAAAGGAAAATCCTCGAATTTGGATTTTCCTTTACTCGTTATTGTGTGGTAAAATATTCATGGTTGCAATATGATTTTTAGCCTCTTCATCACCAAGTTGATATAACATTCCGTAGATTTGCTGAATGGTGCTGTCATAAGCATCATTTTGCCGGTCATAATGATATTGAACATAAGGAACATGAGCCCTAAAAAAGTTTTTCCATTCAGTTGTGTGATTTTGATCCATTAAGGCCCGAAGCTGTGAAATTTCTGCATCTGTTGCTTCAATTTTGTAGCTCCAAGTCGATGCTGTGGCACTTCGGGAAATTCCCCCCGTACCTACATCAATATAATAGGTTTTCTTTTGGTCTTCCATTTTTCCACCCCTTTTCATTTTTAGTCATCTGCAAAAAGAAAAAATTTATTCTCTGCCAAATTTCGATTCATTTTTCCAAATTGAATAAGATATAATATATAAACAATAAATTACAGATTTTTCAGTAAATTTGGAAATGTTTTTTAGTTACTTAAGGGAGTGCCATAAGGAAAGAATACTAATGGGAGGTGCTTGAAATTGAAACTAATTGATGAATTATTTGAAATGTATCGCAACAAACTTACAGGTGATGAAGAAGACATTGATATGCTCGCGTTTGCTTTTTTAGAGGAAATGTCATACGAGGACCTGTTGGCTTTAATTCATGAAATGGATAAACAAGAGTTGTATGATTTAATGGGGCTGTATTTGATTGAAAGCTTAAAGGGGAAATTTGCTCAAGAACAATATGGGCAGCAGCGAGCACATATTTATTATCCAAGGAATATCCATTAAATTTACATACTAACGCGAAGAGGAAACTGAAAAGTCAGTTTCCTTTTCATTTTCATGGTACAATATTGAAATAAGGGGGGATGGTAGAGTTGACTACTGTTTTAGTGGTATCGATCATTATTGTTTTTGTTGTACTGTTATTGGCTGTGATTACAACCTCAAAAGCCTATTCCTTTAAGCACACGGTTGATCCGGATCCGCTGGAAAATAATCATTTACTAAAATTAAATGATGAAAAAGAGCGGAAGCAAAATGTATAATAAAAACTCGCTGAATAGGCGAGTTTTTTTACAGGCAAAAACCTGTATGATTCCGTCTTAAATATGGTATCTTGAAAATAACCACTCAAAGGAGAAACCGAGGATGCTGAAAAAAATATTTATTTCACTGATCCGTTTTTACCAAGTCGCGATTTCACCCTTGAAACCGCCGACATGCCGCTTTTACCCGACCTGTTCCCAATATGGATTAGAAGCTGTCAAGCGCTTTGGTGCCGTAAAGGGCGGATATTTGGCAGTAAAAAGAATCTTAAAATGCCATCCATTGCACCCGGGGGGACTGGATCCCGTTCCGGAAACATGGGAGGATCGAAAAAAACATCAATCTTGATAACCGTTAACGATGAGGTCAAGCTTTCCCGTTTTAGGATCAATCACTAAGCCATGAACCGGTACATTTTTTGGCATCAGCGGATGATTTTTAATGATGTCCACGCTGTGAGAAACACTGTCGTTGACACTATCAAAGCCGTGAAGCCAATGATTAATATCAATTCCGGAAAAAGCTAAAGTATTCAGCGTTTCCTCGGTAATTCCCTGTTCCTTCATATGCGTTAAAACCGATTCGGCCTTTAACCCGCTCATTCCGCAATCATGGTGGGCGATCACTAATACTTCCTTAGCCTGTAATTCATATACCGCGATTAAGATACTCCGCATAATACTGCCAAACGGATGTGATACAAGTGCCCCTGCATTTTTGATGACCTTTGCATCTCCGTTTCCCAAATTTAAGGCCTTTGGCAAGAGTTCAAGGAGACGAGTATCCATACATGTCAAAATGACCATCTTTTTGTTCGGATATTTTGTTGTTTCATATTTCTCATATTCTCGATTTTCCACAAACTTCTGGTTGTATGCAAGGATCTCTTGTAACATTGTCCCATTTTTCATCATCACCACATCCTCTCTATCTCTCCCTTTATGATACAAAATAACCGAAGTTTTAAACAAATATTTTTACTCTTGCATTTTCCCCGGATTTCTTGTAATATACTAATGTTAATCGGAATCGTTACGGATTACAACTAAATTTTTTTGAACAATAAATCGGAATAAGTACGATTTAATTCAAGGGGGCTTATATGAAGAAATTTATTATTATTCTATCAGTCTTTTTACCATTAAGCATCTTATTATCTGCATGTACAAATGAGCATACTGCCAAAAAGAAGGGGCAGCTGCAAATCTATACAACGGTATACCCGCTGCAATATTTTTCGGAGCAAATAGGCGGAAAATACGTTCATGTAAACACGATCTATCCCCCTGGTTCTGATGAACATACCTTCGAGCCATCGCAAAAGGATATGATGAACCTAGCCGATTCAGACCTTTTTTTCTACATTGGACTTGGTCTGGAAGGATTTGTTGAGAAGGCAAAGGAAACGTTGAAAAATCAACATGTAACCATGGTCCCTGTCGCTGAGAAGCTTCAGCTTCCGCAAGACAACAGCTATAAAAAAGAAGACCATGACCATGATCAGGATCATAATTTACATGGCGATATTAACCCTCATGTATGGCTTGACCCACTGTACGCAAAGGAAATGGCTGGTGTGATTCGCGATCAATTAAGTAAAAAAATGCCAAAGCAAAAGGCATATTTTAATCAAAACTATCAGAAGCTGGCAGCAAAATTAAATGAATTAAATCGGCAATTTGCATCTACGATCTCCAAGGCAAAGCATAAACAAATTATTGTAACCCACGCTGCATTTGGGTATTGGGAAAATCGTTATGGACTGGAACAAATTAGTATTTCCGGACTCTCCACGACCAATGAGCCAACACAAAAGGCTCTGGAAAAAATCATTTCTTTAGCCGATCGAGAAGGTTTAAAATACATTTTATTTGAGCAAAATGTTCAATCAAAGCTGGGAAAAATAGTCCAGCAGGAGATTGGTGCCCGAGCGCTACCAGTTCATAATTTGGCGGTTTTAACAACAGATAATCTGAATCATAAAGAAACATATTTTTCATTGATGAATAAGAACTTGAAGACATTAAAAACCGCTCTAAATGATTAGCTTTCTTCCCTTGCTGTCTACTGAGTAATTAATGAAAGAACCAGGCATTTTTGTCTGGTTCTTTAAATTGGAAATACTTTTGTAGCAATTGTTGTTTCCTTCAGTCTTTTTTCATTAATGGCAAACCCGATTCCAGGACTGTTGGGTACTTGAATCACGCCGTTTTCAACTGATACTTCAGGTAAGATAATATCCTCCTCCCAAAAACGGCTCGAAGCAGAAATATCTCCAGGGATGGAAAAGCCTTGTAAAGAGGCAAGAGCAATATTATGAGCCCGAGAAATTCCAAACTCAATCATTCCCCCACACCAAACTGGAATTTCCTGCTCAACACAATAATCATGAATCCGCTTTGCTTCGGAAAGACCGCCCACACGGCCCACTTTTATATTAATCACCTTACAGCTTCCCAACTCCACCGCTTTTCTGGCATCGTCAAAAGTTACGATACTTTCATCAAGACAAATTGGCGTTTTTATTTGTTTTTGCAGCCTCGCATGTTCAATGATATCATCATGTCCCAGCGGCTGCTCAATCATCAGCAAATTGAGTTCATCAAGGGCTCTTAGGCGGTCAAGATCAGCTAAACTATAAGCTGAATTGGCATCGGCCATTATTGGGAGCTGCGGATAATGTTGTCTGATTTCTGCTAAGAATTGATAATCCTGCTGCGGACTAATTTTCACCTTAATCCGCTGATATCCAGCTTCCAGGTAGCTTTCGATTTGTTTCAGTGCGTTTGTCAGAGAATCAGTTGCGACCACTACTCCGGAGGCAACTTCTTGGCGTGTCCCCCCCAGCATCTTTGACAACGGCAGAGCCTGCTGTTTTGCATACAAATCCCAAAGGGCTGTTTCCAACCCGGCCTTGGCCATGTTGTTTCGGCGAACAGATTTGAAAAGCTCCGCTGCCTCGTCCGGATGGTCGATTGGATGTGTTTGCATTACAGGAATTAACACGTCGGTCAGCATATGGATGCTTGTTTTTACCGTTTCCTCTGTATACCACGGGGTGGAAAAAGCAACACCTTCACCATACCCGGTCATTCCCTCCTGATCCGTTATTTTGACGATAATCCCTTCCCGATCCTGAACAGTCCCTAGGTGAGTTATAAATGGAGCCTTTAATGGCATTTTGATGATAAATAGCTCGACAGCAGTGATTTTCATGAACGGAACCTTCCTTCATTCACCCAATCTCTTAAGGCTCTGCGCAGCAACTTTTTTGCCACATTTCTTGGCAGCCGGTCTATTAGATAAAAAAACTTAGGGATTTTGTATTTTGCCAACCGATTGCGGCAAAATTGCTGCAGTTCATCACCAGGTATATCCCGGCCATTCCTGGTGACGATAAAAGCAGCCGGCACCTGACCCCAATCCTTATCATCAACAGCGGTAACGCCTGCCTCTAAAATATCGGGATGGGCTAATAGTACCGCTTCGATTTCAGCCGGGTAAATATTTTCACCGCCGGAAATAATTAAATCTGAGCGTCTATCAAGGACAAATAGAAACCCTTCCTCATCCAAGTAACCTACATCTCCGGTATACAACCAGCCCTGGCGAATTTTTTCTGCGGTAGCATCCTCACGATTTAAGTAGCCGCTTGTCACATTCGGCCCTTTCACGACGATTTCCCCTGCTTCTCCCGGCTGTGCCATGGCCCCGTCGATTCGTTCAATTCGGATTTCTGACGGGAATAATGGCTTTCCGGCAGAACCAAGCTTAGTCAGGCTGTATTCCGGCGAAAGGGTGACGATTTGTGAAGAGGTCTCGGTCATCCCATATGTTTGAAACACAGGAATTTGCTTTTCAACACATGTCTTTAGCAATGGCAAAGGGGCCGGGCCGCCGCCCAGGAGCATGCAGCGAAACTCCTTCGGCAGCCGCTCGTCCTCCAGGGTATCAACGATTCGTGAGAGCATCGTGCCAACCACCGACATAATCGTTACCCGCTTATCTTTGATATCACGAATCGTTTTTTGTTCGGAAAACTTTTCATGTAGGACAATCGGCATCCCATAAATCACACTGCGCATTAAAATAGAGAAACCGCTGATATGAAATAACGGCACAGTACATAGCCAGCAATCCTGGTCTGTCAGCCCCAAGTTTAACGCTGAACCGACAGCACTCCACCAGTGGTTGCCATATGTCTGAATAACCCCTTTGGGCTTCCCGGTTGTCCCGGAAGTATACATAATGGTACAAATCTCATCCAAACTGACCTCTTCTAAAAGTTGCGGCTGCACCTGCTCCTGGGCAAACAACATTGTCTTTGGTACCGATATTAAAGTGGGGAGCTGCTCGGTAAATTGCTGCTTTAAATCAGCAAAGCAATCTTCAACTATTAATACAGATGCCTGCGAATCCTGCAGCTGCCACAGCAATTCCGCCGTGGTCAAGCGGCAATTCAAGATCACCGTTTTTGCTCCTAATAGCTGGAGTGCAAATAAAATCACAATGGTATCGAGATGATTTTTTAATAAAACCGCAGTAAACTGACCGTTCGTTACTCCAAGTTTTTGCAGCTGTCCGGCTGTTCGGCAAGAACGATCGTACAATTCTTTAAAGGTTAGTGATTGTTCTTGAAAACATACAGCCGTTCGTTCAGGGGTTAAAAACGCCCTTCTCGTTAAAAAATTCGGCATTTTATGATCCATCTTTATTCACCTGCTTTTCTTAAGAAAAACAGCCTGATGGAAACCCATCAAGCTGGACTGTTCATTATGGAAAACGCGGGAATTGTCCAAAATTGGGCTTCCGCTTTTCCTTAAAGGCATCGCGGCCTTCCTTCGCTTCATCTGTTGTATAATAAAGCAATGTAGCATCACCGGCAAATTGCTGTAATCCTGCTAATCCATCCGTATCGGCATTCATCGCGGCTTTCAAGAAACGCAACGCAGTCGGACTCTTTTCAAGCATTTCCTCACACCATTTAAGCGTTTCTTCTTCAACCTGTTCAAGCGGTACAACGGCATTGACCAAGCCCATATCCAATGCTTCCTGCGCATTGTATTGACGGCATAAGTACCAGATTTCCCGGGCTTTTTTATGACCAACTATTCTTGCCAAATAACCAGAACCATAACCGGCATCAAAGCTCCCCACCTTAGGGCCTGTCTGACCGAAAATCGCGTTATCTGCGGCAATCGTTAAATCACAGACAACATGCAAGACATGGCCTCCGCCAATCGCATAGCCCTTAACCATGGCGACAACCGGTTTGGGAATAATCCTAATCAAGTGCTGCAAATCAAGAACATTTAACCTTGGGATTTGATCCTCCCCAACATAACCGCCGTGACCGCGAACTTTTTGGTCTCCTCCGGAACAGAATGCCTTATCACCGGCACCAGTCAGGATGATCACACCAATATTGGAGTCATCACGAGCAGCGGCAAACGCATCGATCATTTCGGCAACGGTCTTTGGTGTAAATGCATTATGTACATGAGGGCGGTTAATCGTAATTTTAGCAATTCCATTATATGTTTCATAGATAATTTCATCGTACTTACGGCCTGGAACCCATTCTACTGCCATTCTATATAACCTCCTTATTTTTTCTCAATTGACAAGAAGTCACTTACTATTGTAACAAATTTTTCACAATCTTCCACATGAATTGCATGACCGGTATCGGGAACCGAAACCCAAATCGCTTTTTTCAGCCTAGTGATCATTTTTTCAGCAATTCCACAAAACTTTTGATCCTTTTCCCCTGTTATTAATAATACTTCACATTTAAGTGTTTCCAGCCGTTCCCACCAAGATGGCTGGGAACCTGTCCCCATATAAAGCAGACTGTTCGCCAGCCCCTTAGGTGAGTTGGCAAGCCGCTGCTTCCTGACTCTTTCCCTAGTGGCTTGTGGAAGTTGTTTCATTGATGCAAATAAGGGGATTTCTTCCCAATAATCGACAAATTGCGCAATTCCTTTTTCGATGATAAAATGCGCAAGTACGGCGTCCTTCTCGCGACGCTGCTTTCTTTCTTCAACTGATAAGAGACCTGGAGAGGAGCTCTCCAAAATCAACTTTCTAACCCGCTCAGGGAAAAGAACGGCAAACGTTAACGCAAGTCTGCCGCCCATTGAATAACCAAGCAAATCGATTTGCCTGATTCCAAGCTGGTCAAGGATGAGGCTGAGATCCTGTGCCGCTGCTTCAATGGAATACCGCTGGGAATCATCAGGAAGATCGGTTTTCCCATGTCCGATAATATCGGGTATTATCAGCTGAGAATGTTTCCCCAACTGTTCACAAAAGTAAGTCCATGTCGAGGAATCACCGGTGAAACCATGTAATAACACAAGGGGAAAACCGCTGCCGCATACCTCAACATGGTAGTTAACATCATTTACAAGAAACTTCATCAAAACTCACCTTTGACAAATTTCGATATTTCCTGGGAAACAAACTGCCAAAATTCCCGATGTTCGGCACGATTTTGCTCTCTATTTGTGGTAATTTCATAAACATTTAAACCTTTTATATCTTGAGATTTTTCCATTTCAAGACGAAGATGCTCCCAATCGGTTATTTTTGTAAAGCGGCCGTTAAACATCTTGACAGCATGTTCAAATTCAAGATCCAATGGTGTCCCAAAAAGGAGTTCAAAATGTTTCGGATGCTCTGCCTGCGGCAAGAAAGAAAAAATACCGCCGCCATTATTGTTCACCAGAATAATATGGATATCTATATTAAACCTCTTTGCCGCCAATAAACCATTTAAGTCATGGAAAAAGGTTAAATCGCCAAGGACGAGATACATCGATTTGGCATAAAGGGCCGCACCGAGTGCCGTAGAAACAGTTCCATCAATACCATTCGCTCCGCGATTGGCCATCACTTTAATATTTTTCCGATTGGTCAGGAAAAAGCTGTCCAAATCACGAATAGGCATGCTGTTTCCGACAAACAATGTCGCTTCCTCCGGAAGCAGTTCGGCCAATTGATAGAACAGTTTTCCTTCACTTAACTCAGGCAGCTCGCAAACTTTGGTCATACTTTCCTTTGTCACCGTATTCACTTGCTGCCAATCGTTTAAGTATTGCGGTGAAGCATTTCCTTTTACATATGGTAACAGCTTTTCACAAAAGCTCGTTTCCTGACAAAAAATCATATCGGTAGATAAAACAGCCGGATCCCGCCAGTCACCGCCGCCATCAATAACAAACTGATCGGCCTCAGGATTTTCTTTAATAAAGAATGTTAATGCTTTAGAAACGGGCATGGCTCCGAAACGAATAATTACCTCCGGCTTCAGGAAAGACTTAGCCTCTTCATTCCGTAAAAAAGTGTCGTATGTATCAATAATATTTTTTAATTCATGCTTGCCGCTTCTAAGCTGCGATAAAGGATCCGCTAAAATAGGAAACTTTAAGACTTCAGCCAACATGGTTACAGCATTGGCAAATCTTTCGTCAGCAATGTTTCCACAAACAATAATCCCCCGCCTATTGTCCACTCTCGCAGCAACTTGCTGAAAATGTCCGTCACCCATCAGTAACTCACCACTATGAACCTTGACATAACCCTGCGGACGCTCTGTTAATCGAAAGAGATTCTCATCCAATTGTGGAATGAGCGGCTCCCGAAACGGGAAATTCAAATGAACCGGACCAGCAGGTGCCTTGTCCGCAATGGCAATAGCCCGGGAACAAACGGTTCTGGCATAGCGAATCATATCTACTGATTTCTCCGGCAAGGCCATTTCCGCAAACCATTTGACATGATGTCCATATAGGTGAATTTGGTCAATTGCCTGTGGCGCGCCAATTTCCCTTAATTCAGGCGGCCTGTCAGCAGTCAATACAAGCAAAGGAACCCGGGCATAATGCGCTTCGACAATCGCCGGGAAATAATTGGCTGCTGCCGTTCCCGAAGTACAAAGAATGGCAACCGGACGATTGGTTATTTTGGCAATTCCTAGTGCAAAAAAGGCAGCTGAACGTTCGTCAACATGAATATGAACCTTTAAATTTGGATGTTCTGCCATTACCATTGCCATCGGTGTAGACCGGGAACCGGGACTTACGACGACATCGCTAATCCCTGAATGAACCAATTCTGCCACGAAGGCAGCAAGGTATGCGGTTAATGATTCTTGATGACTCATTTTATTCCCCTCCAAGGGCTCTAAGCATTGGTCTAAATTTCAAGCCCGTCTCCAAATATTCACTTTCGGAATCAGAATCTGCTACTACTCCACAGCCGGCAAACAACGATGCCTCGTTCCCCTGAATTAAGCCGGAGCGAATTGCCACCGCAAACTCCCCGTTCCCTTGGTAATCAAGCCAGCCAATTGGTCCAGCATAAAAACCGCGGTCAAGCTCCTCAACCTGCCTAATTTTTTCAACTGCTTCCTGTTGCGGCAGACCGCCAAGAGCGGGCGTCGGATGCAGCTTTTCTACTAATCTGAGCAATGATGAATCTTTACGTGCCTGACCGATTACAGGTGTGTAAAGATGCTGAATATCTCTAATTTTCATTAATTGCGGCTGGTCAGGAAGAATGATCTTATCACATGACTCCGCTAATGCTTCCCTGATCATTTCCACCACATAATGATGTTCAATTAAATTCTTTTGATCATGAAGTAATTCTTCTCCTAAACGCCGGTCTTCCTCTGCTGTAGTTCCGCGAGAAATGGAACCAGCCAGGCAGGTGGAAAAAATCTCAGTTCCATGTTTTTTAACGAGCCTTTCCGGTGTCGCCCCCAGAAAACAATCCCCATTTGATTCCAGTGCAAAGATAAAGCTTTCATGCTGCTGTTCATATAAGTTCGCGATTATTTTCCCCGTATCCAGCTGCTTGTTAAAAATAAGCCTCAGTTCACGGGCCAAAACAACTTTCTTCAATGGCCCGCCGCTTAATTCCTTGGCGACGTCGTCAACAGACCGTTTCCATTTATCCTTTGAAATTTCTTTTATTTCACTAAGTACTGCTGGTTCTGCTTCGCGCTTGAGATAAAATGAAAGCATCAGCTGATTGCGTTCAACGGAGATCTTCTCCAATAAAGAGGGATCATCCTCCGCCAGGCAAATAACATTTGTCGTTAAATAAGCCTCATTATGCATAATGGTGAGCATATATTTAGGTAAATAAAAGAGGGAATCAGGGTATTTTGCCCACAGTTCCGTTTTATTCTTATAGGGATCAAAAGAAAATCCGCCAAAAAGAACCGGACCAATGCCAATTGTGGAATAGGAATTAAAGATGAGACTGTCCTTTAAAATCTGTTCCCACTCTTTTTCCACACGAAAAAAGCGGTCAGTAGCCTGAACCGACTGAATCTGTTTTGCAATTCCAAGTCCAATCAGGAAAATCTCGTCTTTTGGATCCTTCCAGAAAAATCTTTCCCCTAAAAACAGCTCTTCTCCGGAATTTAAAAATGTAAATGGATTGAGGCCATCCAATTTATGCACTTCACTAAGCAATACGGGTCGACCAAGTTCCTTTGCGCGGTCAACTGCCGTAAGGCCCCTTTCAATTATTTCTGTTTCCTGAATGGTATACAAATAAATCCCTCCAAAACAGCCGAAATGACTGCCAGCCATCCATTTTGTAAGCCCTTTTTTTAAGATACAACTCCAATTGTAAAGAAGTCAACATGACTTGTCACTATTTATCCCCGTTTCATCCCTTATTATATGTCAAATTTCCGTGTAATGGTTAAAATGTGTTTTATCATTTTCTCACGAACTTCTCCCTATTTACCAAGTAGGGAGAATCTTCTAGTTTTGAAAGTAAAATTTAATTGACACTCATTGGTGAATTCCCTACACTTAGGGTTGGATATTAATAAAATTGTAACAATTTGATGAAATTAGAGATCTATATAAGGGGAGGAGAATGGCATATGCAGCCTAATTTACAGCAGGGTGCGAAACCGGTTGTTGAAGCCAACAAGGGTTTTCAAGTGTGGTGGCAAATGACCCGTCCTCATACATTAACAGCAGCATTTGTACCTGTTGTACTTGGCACCGCACTTGCTTTTAAAGAAGGAAGTTTTCACTTTGGACTTTTCTTTGCGATGTTAATTGCCAGCCTATTAATTCAGGCAGCCACTAATATGTTTAATGAGTACTATGACTTTAAACGCGGGCTTGATTCTGAACATTCAGTCGGGATTGGCGGTACTATCGTCCGTGACGGAATTAAACCAAAGACAGTCATGCAGCTCGCTCTAGCCTGTTATGGAATTGCCCTGTTATTGGGGGTTTACATTTGCGCCAATAGCAGCTGGTATTTAACTCTTGTCGGGCTTATTTGTATGGCGGTCGGCTACCTGTATACCGGCGGTCCGCTGCCTATTTCCTATACACCTTTTGGTGAATTATTTTCCGGTCTTTTTATGGGAATGTTCATTATCTTAATTGCTTTCTTTATCCAAACAGGAACCATTACCAGCGGAAGCATTCTGTTTTCAATCCCAATTTTTATTTTAGTCAGTGCGATTAATTTATCGAACAATATTCGCGACCTTGACGGTGATAAAGAGAATGGCCGCAAAACCGTGGCAGTTCTGTTAGGCAAGAAAAAAGCCGTTATATTATTAGCCGGGATGTTTATCTTTTCCTATCTCTGGGTTTTAGGGCTGATTATCAGCAGCGTTGCACCTATATGGACGGCTCTTGTCATTTTAAGCACAATCAAACCAATCAAGGCAATCAAAGTCTTTAATAAAGGCGTCCTGCCAATTCAAATGGCTCCAGCGATGAAGGCCACGGCGCAGACCAATACCTTTTTTGGACTGTTATTCACCGTCGGCATTTTTGTCGGACATTTCTTTTAGAATTTGAAAAGCTTCTGCAAGCTGCAGAAGCTTTTTGTTTATTGATAAGGTAAAATTCCCCAAATATCTCTTGCATATTCCTTGATTGTCCGGTCACTGGAAAAATAACCGGCATGGGCAATATTCATAAGACTTTTTTGCTGCCAGCGGATTGAATCTTTAAAAGCCTCACTTACTTTCTTTTGAGTAGTAGTATAGGAAGCAAAATCCTTTAAAACAAAATATTGATCGTTTTCCCCAAGTAAGGAATCGAAAATGGGTTCAAATTCATTGGACACATTAGGAAAAAAGCCGTTCACAAGCTGATCGACGACTTCACGAATTCGTTGATCATGATGATAATACTCAACCGATTCATAACCGCCATGTTGATAATAACGGAGGACTTCTGCTGCTGTCAGTCCAAAGATAAAGATATTATCTTCCCCTACAAGCTCATGAATTTCGACATTCGCCCCATCCAATGTTCCAATCGTTAATGCTCCATTAAGCATAAATTTCATATTGCCTGTTCCGGAAGCTTCTTTACTGGCAGTCGAAATTTGCTCGCTGACATCTGCCGCCGGAAAAATCCTTTCTGCTAAGGAGACGCGATAATTCTCCAAAAAAACCACTTTGAGTCTATTACCTATCTGCGGATCAGTATTAACCTTATCCGCTACTGTATTAATTAATTTGATAATCTTTTTAGCATAATAGTATCCCGGTGATGCCTTTGCCCCAAAAATAAACACCCTCGGAACGATTTCAAAACTGGAGTCCGCTTTCATCCGATTATATAGATACATAATGTGTAAAACATTCAGAAGCTGTCTTTTGTAAGCATGAAGCCGTTTTACCTGGACATCAAAAATGGCCTCTGAATCAACAGCTATTCCATTCTGTTTGTAAATCATTTCTGCTAGCTGCCTCTTATTATCGGTTTTGACTTTTTTTAAATGCTGTAAAAATGGCTGATCTTGCTGGAATTGAAGTAATTGTTTTAGTTTATCCGCTGATTGGGTCCATTCTGCTCCGATTGCTTCTGTAATCAAGGCGGACAGCCGCGGATTTGCTTGTAACAGCCAGCGGCGATAGGCAATCCCGTTTGTCTTATTATTAAATTTGTCAGGGTACAGCTGGAAAAATGGCTTCATTTCCCGTTCCTTTAAAATCTCTGTATGCAGTCTCGCCACTCCATTGACGCTAAAGCTGCCGACGATTGCCAAATGGGCCATTTTCACCTGATGGTCGGCAATAATCGCAAGACCGCTAATTCTTGCCCAATCACCGGGTGTTTCCTCCCAAAGCTTACGGCAAAAACGCTCGTTAATTTCTTCGACAATCATATATATCCTTGGCAAGAGCGGTTGAAAAATATGGACCGGCCATTTTTCCAACGCTTCTGATAAGGTCGTATGATTGGTATAGGAAATCGCATTCGTTGTAATATGCCATGCCTCGTCCCAGCCGAAGCCCTCCTCATCCATCAAGATTCGCATCAGCTCTGGAATGGCCAGAACCGGGTGGGTATCATTTATATGAAGGCAGACATATTCGTGCAGCTGTTCCAGATTCGCATGCTGCTTCTTATAAGAACGTAAAATGGACTGTATACATGCTGATACTAGAAAATATTGCTGTTTTAGCCGAAGGATTTTTCCTTCATCATGAGTATCATCCGGGTAAAGCAGCTCCGAAATAGCTTCTGTTTCCCGCTTATATTTAAGAACATCCTGATGAAACGGAGATTGGGCCGGCTCCGCGCTCCAGAGTCTCAGCGTGTTAACGGTGTTTGTGTTAAAGCCGACAACCGGAATATCGTAAGGGACAGCGGTCACCTTTTCAGCATTTAAATGCCGGAAGATGAGCCGGCCATTTTCAATTCTTGCTTCCACATTGCCCCAAAATGAGATGCTGACTGCCAAGTCCGCTTTGCGAACCTCCCAAACATTGCCGCTTCTGAGCCACTGCTCAGGCAATTCAACCTGATAACCATCAACAATTTTTTGTTCAAATAAGCCATGCTTGTAGCGGATGCCATGCCCATGGCCGGGAAGATTGAGCGAAGCCAGCGAGTCTAAAAAACAGGCGGCCAGTCTTCCTAAGCCGCCATTCCCCAAGCCCGCATCAGGTTCTATTTCTTCTATCTCGGTCAAATTTATTCCCAGTTCCTGCAGTCCGTCCTCAACCATCGCCTCCACCCCGAGATTGATTAAGTTTTGCCGTAAAAGCTTGCCTAATAAATATTCGATTGACAAGTAATAGACTTGTTTTCTCTTTGATGTCCAATAGCGCTCATTTGTTGTAATCCAGTCATTGCTGACAAATTCACGGATCATCTGACCAAGCGTTTGGTAATGATCTCTTGGCGTACTTTCGGCAAAGCTTTTCCCGCATAGCATTTCAAGCCGTTTTAAAAAGGTCTTCTTAAATTGTTCTTTCGAAGAAAACATGCGATTCACTCCCAGAGACGATTTCAGCGTAGAGCTGATTATAGCCAAAGGCCGATTGCGCCCAGCTATAATCCTTTTCCATTGCCTGTTTGATTATTTTCTGCCATGTCCTGTGATCATGATAGAAGCCAATTGCCCGCTGAATGGTAAAAAGCATGTCATGCGCATTGAAATCGCGAAAAGAAAAGCCATTTCCCTGCCCGGTAACTTCATTCCATGAGCTAACCGTATCATTCAACCCGCCCGTCTCCCGTACAATTGGAATAGCCCCGTATTTCATCGCAATCAATTGACCAAGGCCGCAAGGTTCAAATAGTGAAGGCATTAAGAACAGATCTGCCGCGGCATACAGCTTATGCGCCAAAGCTTCATTAAATTCCGTCTGGACCTTCAGCTTTTCCGGATAAATTCTTGCCGCCTGCCGAAAGAATTCCTCGTACTCGTAATCACCCGTTCCCAGGATTATGACCTGTAAATTTTCCTGCAGAATTTCCCGGAGTACACATTGTACAAGGTCAACCCCCTTTTGTTTGGTCAGCCGAGAAATCATCACCAGGAGCGGCGTACCAGGGCTTTGCTTTAGGCCGAATTGCTTTTGAATCATACGTTTATTATCCTGCTTTTTAGTTAAGTCCTCCAGACTATATGTTTGAAATATAAGCGGGTCATGAACAGGATTGTAGAACCCCTCATCAATTCCATTTAAAATTCCCACAAGGTCCTCATTCCGTTCCCTTAATAAACCCTCCAGTTTTTCCCCATAGGCCTCCGTCTTAATTTCCTCTTTATACGTTGGACTGACAGTGGTAATTTTATCGGCAGCAATCAGTGCCCCCTTAAGAAAATTGATATTTCCGTAAAACTCCAAATGCTGATAGTGAAGCTCTAGGTCCTCCAAGCCCAATAAATCCCCCAACACTTCTTTTGGAAAAATTCCTTGGAACTGGAGATTATGAATCGTAAAAACCGTTCTAATCAGCTCGTACCCCTTGTGCCTGTAATATTCTGTTTTTAATAGATAGGGAATCATTGCCGTATGCCAATCATGACAATGAAGCACGTCTGGGAAAAAATTCAGCTGGGCGATGGTTTCCAGAACCGCCCGGTTAAAATAGCTAAACCGCTCGCCATCATCGAAATAGCCATATAGTCCTTCGCGTTTAAAGTAATATTCATTATCGATAAAATAATAGATAACTTCTTGGAACTCGAGCTGCTCGATGCCGCAATACTGCTTTCTCCAGCCGACAGAAACGGTAAATTCCTTGACCTTTTTCATTTCCTTTTGATAATTTTCGGCAATCGTTCCGTACTTCGGAAGAATCACTCTAACATCTGTTCCCTGGGCCTTCAGTTCTTTTGGCAAAGACCCGGCAACATCGGCCAGGCCTCCTGATTTTGCAAACGGACCACATTCTGACACCGCAAATAGTACTTTCATGATTTCATCAACGCTCCTTGCTTCGTCCCTTTACGAATCACATATGGTGACCCTGGCGTGCCGATTATTTTGGTCCCTGCTTCAATTTTTACATCCTTATCCAAAATCATCGAATCCAGGTAACAATTATCTTCAATTTGGCATTTTTGCATGATAATGCAGTTCTTAATAACTGAACCTTTGCCAATTTTTACACCACGGGCAATGATGCTTCTGTCCACAATACCGCTGATGAGGCAGCCATTGGCAATCATCGCATTTGTTACTTTCGACCCTTTCAAATATTTTGTCGGCGGCTCATCCTTGACCTTGGTAAAAATGGGCCGCTCACGCAAAAACAACTGTTTCCACATATCAGGCTGCAATAAATTCATGTTGCTAGAATAATAGGTTTTAATGGAATCAATCATCACGGCATAGCCATCATACACATACTGGCAAATGGAATAGCCATGATGCGGGTCATTTACCACATCCTGCATGCAGGTATACCCGGTTTGATTTCTAGTTTCTAATAACTTGATGAGAAGCGAAGTTTTGATCAAATATATTTCTAGTGAACTTCCGCGCTGATCATGGATTTCCGTAATATCGCAGCCTGATTGCAAATGCCATTTAAAAACTGAGCTAAAATCGATATTTAAAATCGTAAAGCAATTACTAATAATCGCATATTCCTGTGTGCTGCGATAAAAATAATCCATATTAGCCGCAAAAAGGTCGAATGAACCAATTCTATTATATTCACTATCAACAATGGCCGATGGAAAAAAGAAAAGCCCATCCCGTTTGCGATTTAAATCCCAATTTTTTCCTGATCCTAAATGATCCATCAAGGAGCGGTACTGTATTTTTGGAAAAATAGCGACGCTTCTAATTCCAGAGTTAACCATATTTGATAAGATAAAATCAATAATTCGGTACCTACCGGCAAATGGCAGTGCAGCTAGAGACCGATGCGTTAATAAGTCCTTCAAGTCTTCATGATAGGTTGTTGCATCAATAATTCCTAATAGCTTTCTTTTCACTCAATAAGTCCCTCCAGTTTCTCTATTCCATCCCCAGTATCCTTGCTGCCATGACGGATCATGCTAATAGGCTGGCTTTAACCCGCGGATCAGTTGCTCGGTTACTAGAATTATTTTTTCATCAAAGGAACGAATCACCGTTCCATCCGGGATTGTCATATCATAAGGAACAATCGCTCTTTCGATGAAACAATCTTTACCTATAGCTGTATCCTGCATAACCACTGCATCTTTCACGACTGATCCTTTCCCAATTGAAACACCTTGAAAGAGCACGGAATGCTCTATTTCTCCTTCAATCGTGCAGCCTTCATTGATCAGTGACTCTTTGACAACCGCTTCCGGTGAAATAAACTGCGGCGGCCGATTCGGATTGACGGAGTAAATCTTCCAGCTGTAATCAAATAAATTTAACTCACAGTCTTCCTTTAATAAATCCATATTGGCCTCCCACAGGCTTTCAACAGTACCCACATCTTTCCAATATCCCCTAAACGGATAAGCAAACAAGTTTTTCTTTTCTCTTAATAACAAAGGGATAATATCTTTACCAAAGTCATGACTTGAATCGGGATTGTTAGCATCCAGTTCCAAATATTCCTTAAGAATATTCCAGCTGAAGATATAAATTCCCATGGAAGCAAGATTATTTTTCGGATTGGCGGGCTTCTCCTCAAACTCTACGATCCTCATATCACTATCCGTATTCATAATGCCGAACCGGTTGGCTTCGTCCCAGGCGACCTCAATGAGTGAAATTGTGACATCCGCCTGTTTCTCCTTGTGATATTCAAGCATACTCTCATAATTCATTTTGTATATATGGTCCCCTGAAAGGATTAAGACATAGTCAGGCTGATATTGCTTTAAATAATTCAAATTTTGATAGATGGCACTGGCGGTTCCGGTATACCACTTGACCTCTGAAGATTCACTATATGGCGGCAGTACCGTTACCCCGCCGTCCTTACAATCGAGGTCCCAGGCACTGCCAATGCCAATATAGGAGTTTAATAGTAAAGGCTGGTACTGTGTTAAAACGCCAACCGTATCAATTCCGGAATTAGCACAATTGCTTAGAGTAAAATCGATTATCCGATATTTTCCTCCAAAAGGGACTGCGGGTTTTGCCACCTCCTTGGTTAGATCATTCAGCCTGCTCCCCTTTCCTCCTGCTAGCAGCATGGCCACGCACTTTTTCTTTACCATTCCCTTTTCGCTCCTTTCGTTTTTTGACTGGTCTTATTATTTGAAACCCAAACGGGGCTACTGTTAGATGAAGTGAATATGGTTTTCCATGACTTGGCTCTTGTACCGCCATAAGTGCCCTTTTATTTACAACCCCCGATCCGCCATATTCTTCTTGGTCACTATTAAATATTTCCCGATACTGACCCGGATTGGGGACACCAATCTTATATCCTTGATAGCCAATACCTGTGAAATTACAAACAATGATCAGCAGGGCCTCTTCTTTTTTTCCGCGGCGAATAAAAGAAAAAATGGATTGATCTGCATTGTCAACGTCAATCCACTCAAAACCTGCCTGCAGGTGATCTAGTTCATAGAGCGCTTTTGAGCGTTTATATACTTTCGTTAACATTTTTACATAAAAATTATTCTTTTGATGAAGGGGATATTCCATTAAATTCCAGTCTAGTTGTTCTTTATCCTTCCATTCGGCAAACTGCCCCAATTCAAAACCCATAAATAGCAGTTTTTTCCCTGGATGGGCAAACATATATCCAAGCAATAGCCGTAATTGAGCAAATTTCTCGTGATATTCCCCAGGCATTTTATCAAGCAATGACTTTTTTCCGTGGACAACCTCATCATGTGAAAATGGGAGCATAAAGTTTTCCGAAAAAGCATATAAAAGTGAAAATGTAATCTTAGAATGAACGTGAGATCTGGCAAACGGCGGTGTTTCCATAAATTCCAGAACATCATTCATCCAGCCCATATTCCATTTATAATGAAACCCCAGCCCACCAAAGCGTACGGGCGTGGTTACACGGGGAAATTCGGTAGAATCCTCACCAATCATTAAAAAGTTGGGATTATATTCTTCGATCACCTGGTTCAACTTTTTTAAAAACGCAACTCCAAATGGATTTTCACGTTTCTCATGACCTGCATTGGGCCAATAAATAATATTGGCAACAGCATCCATCCGAAAACCATCGATATGAAAATAGTCCATCCAAAATAAGGCATTGGAAATGAGAAAACTTTGTACTTCTCCCTTACCTAAATCAAAATTGGCTGTTCCCCAAATCATATTTTCCCGATCGCCAGGAGTCTGATACGAATAAAGATGGGTACCATCAAAACGGTATAACCCATGTGCGTCTTTGCAAAAATGACCCGGGACCCAATCAAGGATTACGCCAATTCCGTGTTGATGACACTGATCCACAAAATACATAAACTCACGGGGCTCACCAAACCTTGAAGTAACGGAAAAATACCCGGTTCCTTGATAACCCCACGAATCGTCGAGCGGGTGCTCAACAAGCGGCAATAGTTCTACATGGGTAAATCCATGTTCCTTAACATAAGGGATTAGCTCGGCAGCTAATTCCGAATATGTAAGATAATCTCCATTTTGTTTTTTTCGCCATGATCCTAAATGGACTTCATAGATCACAACAGGCTCCGTTAAGAAGTTGCTTTGAGACTTCCGTTTCATCCATCGATCGTCTTGCCACGCATAATCATTTATGGAATAAACAATCGAGGCAGTATTCGGTCTTACTTCCGAATAAACGGCATAAGGATCAGCTTTTAACAGCCTCTCCCCAGATCGTGTAACAATTTCATACTTATAAAGCTTTCCTTCCAGATCGTCAGTCACAACGATCATCCAAACTCCTTCATTATTCATTTTGTTTAATTCATATCCATGACCATCCCAGTTATTAAACTCTCCAACCAGTCGGACTATTACAGCGTTGGGAGCCCATACACAGAACCGTGTACTCGTTTGGTTGGAATAGGAAAAAATATGAGCACCGAATAGCCGATGACTTTGGAAAAGATTTCCCTCATGAAATAGATGCAACTGATAGTCAGTGGGAAATATTGTGTTTACTGTCATGATTTCCTCTTCCTCACTTGAGAATATGTATTTCAAAAAACAATTATATATGCATTTGGGTCGTAATCCTCAAAATACTTTTTTCTCTTTTCAGACAATTTAGGCGGCAAATCGGGATAATGTTCGGTTTCTCATCGGTAGTCTTGCATTTTCGACAAAAAATTCATCAAACTTTGAGCCTTTTTGCTAAAAATATTAATTAACTTTTGATTTTTTTTTTAGGAACCAAGAAGGGGGGATTGGTAATAAATGAAAATCACAATGGAAATCACGGGCTACAACACCTAATTTTCTTCATGTAAATAGCCGTTAAATTCATAAATGAAAACTCGCCGACTGGCGAGCCTTTAAGGCGGTTCATGAGGCGTAGTTCGCCCAAAAGATTCACTATTGGGCTGCGATGCCTATGCTTATGAAGCTTTCCTTAGTACACTTATTTTTCTAAAAAATGGCACAAAAAAAATCGTCGTTTCTTGTAAAATTGCAAGTGGCCAAACCAACAATTTAGAAAGGACGATTTTTATGAGCAATCGAATGATTACTACAGGAAATTATCACACCCAAATGACTTATGCTTCGACTTTGGTGAACCAAGATTTTGCGGTTTTCTTTAAGACAGCATCTAGGCTGGTGATGTTGTCTTTGCCTTCGGTTTGGAGCCAGTCGTTACCAGCAGCTTGACCTTTTTCGGCGAATGGCTGGACGCCGTTTTTCCATGTAGCGCGGCCGCAAAGGACGCCGTTGAATTCTGCACCGGCTTGGGCAGCGAATTCCAGCGTATCTTGGAACAATTGGGCGCTGACCCCTGCACTTAAATAGATATAAGGCAGCTCTGTCGCATCACTTTGGTCTTTAAAGTATTGTTTTGCTTGTTCCGCCGTGTAGACAACCTCGCCTTCAGCGAAGCCTTCGACATAATTCATATTGACAGGCACTTCCACTTTTAACACATCGACGTTGTAGCGTGGGTCTGAGAACACCTTCATAGCGTCAATGACTTTATGTGGTTTTACCTTAGCATATTCGACGCTTTTCACATCTTCAATCGCTGCATCATATGAAACAATTTCCAGGAAGAACGGGATATCCTCGGCAACGCATTCCGAACCAACCCGTTCGATGAATGCGTGTTTGATATCATTAATCGCTGGGTCTTCATCAACATCATAATATAGAAGAAACTTAACCGCATCCGCCCCGGCTTCTTTTAACCGTTTCGCTGACCACACGTCAAGCACATCCGGCAGGCGTCCAGGAACGGTTGCGTCGTAACCGGTCTTTTCATAAGCCAACAGCAATCCTGCGTTTTCATCCCTTACTTCCGCAGCAGGCAGGCCATATTCAGGATCAAGTAAAATCGATGAGGCATATTTCGTGAGCTCTTTACTTACCAGTTTTTTGAATTCAATGATACCTTCATCGCCAATCTCTTTTGAGCTGGCACTTGCAATCATTTTTTTCAATGACCCCCTCTGGTCAATGGCCAATGCACCAATGATGCCATTTTCATCTGATAATCGTTTTAATGCTTCTAGCTTATTGTTCGTTAATTTGACCATAGTTGTAACTCCCTCTCTTTTGATCTTATTTTATCTCAATTACTTCCACTTGTTGGAAAACAAGATCGAATTTTGCTTTATTTACATAACCGGTTTGTGTCTCCATCGCATTTAACACCCCGGTTGTCATAGCTGTTTTCATAATATCTTCCGCTGATTTTCCTTGCAGCATCGCAGCCGCTAATCCAGCAACGACGGAATCACCCGACCCAACGGGATTCACTACTTGGACCGAAGGGATTTTTACTTGAAAATACGCATCGTTATGTTTGACAAACGCCCCTTTTGCCCCCAGTGATACGACAACCCATTCAATATCAGCAAATAACGGATCTGCTAAAGCCGTTTTAAGCCCGTCCAAGTTTTCTGCATGCAATTTTTTATCAAGCAGTTGATTTAACTCGTCAATGTTTGGCTTAATAAGATCCGGCATGGCTTCCTTAGCCTTAAGAACTTGCTCAAGCACCTTTCCCGAACAATCCAACAAGACAGGAATTTGCTGTTCACTGGCTAAACAAATCATTTCGGTGTAGACCGAAGCATCAAATCCTCTTGGCAGACTGCCGGAGATCGTAATAATATTTCCGGTTTTTAAAAATTTTCCAAAATGGGTGAAAAATTCATTTTTCTCTTTGGTGGAAAAATGCGGCCCAGCTTCCAAAATTTCCGTTTGCTTTCCCTCATGAAGAATGGCAATACAGTTTCGCGACTCTTGATTCGTCTTTAAAAAGTCGTGTGCAATTCCATCACGGTCCAACTGATTTTCAATAAAAGTCCCGAGTGTTCCCCCTATAATTCCGGTAGCGTTCACAGGGACGTCCAACAAGTGAATGACCCTTGCAACATTCAGGCCTTTGCCGCCTGCAGTTTTGCTGACATGTGCAACACGATTGACCTCATTTAAAATAAATTCATCTAAGTGATACGAGATATCGACAGACGGGTTCATGGTTACACTTACAATCATCGAATGACTCCCTTTTTGCTTTTACTTTATGGCACCAAATGCTTTTACATGATACCAGCAACCTTGCTAGTGAATGTTTTACGATATTTTTTTGAAGCCTAAACTCTTATACATGATACCTGCACACACCGTTAAGATAGGTGGCTTCCAGCTCCATTTTGTCCGTCAGCACGATAAAATCAGCTTCTCTTCCCGGTGCAATTGAGCCGCAGACATCATCAATATGACAGCTGGCAGCCGGGACAATAGTTGTCATCATTACCGCTTCTTCCGGAGTGGCAATGCCCCAATCAACAACATTTTTCAACGCTTCTTTCAGTTTTAGTACACTCCCGGCTAGGCTGCCGTTTTCAATCGTTGCCTTCCCGTCTTTGACGATGACCGGGAATTCCCCCAACGTATAGGCCCCATCCGGCATAGCGCCCGCGCGCATGCAATCAGTAATCATCGCCACCCGATCCCTGCCGCGGACATCCATTAAAATTTTTGCAGCTAATGGATGTACATGGTGGCCGTCACAGATTAATTCCGCAAATACCTTTTCCAGCGTCATAGCCGCCCCGACCATCCCCAGTTCACGGGAGGTTAACGGACTCATCCCATTATACGTATGGACAAACACAGAAGCGCCGCTTTCGACCACCTCTTTTGCCTGCTCGAAACTTGCATTGCTATGGCCCAACGCCACGACAACTCCCTGTTCTGTCACATTCTTGACAAATTCTGCAGCTCCTTTGCGCTCAGGAGCTAAGGCAATTTTTTTGATGATCCCGCCTGAGAGCTGTTGCCATTTTTCAAAAGCTCGCAGATCTGGATCAGAAAAATAGTCCGGGTTCTGTGCCCCTTTGTGCTCTTCCGTGAAAAATGGACCTTCTAAATAGATTCCTTGAATTTTTGCACCTTGAACTTCTTGATAATGCTTGCCAATGGTTTCAATGACTTTGTTGAGTAAATCGACCGGTGCAGTTAAAGTAGTGGGTAAAAATGAAGTGACACCGCAGGAAAGAAGACCTTCCGAAATAGCTTTGATGCCCTCAAAGTCATTGTCCATCACATCATGATTTAACAGCCCATGAATATGGGTATCGACTAACCCCGGGGCAATCCATTTCCCCTTACAGTCGATGACCTCGGCATGATCAACCGGGAGCGTTTTAGAATAGCTGCCAAATTTGCCGGCCACAATTTCTAAATAGCCGGCGTCCTCCACCGCATTCTTTAGAAAAAATTTATCTGCATAAACAAAGTAGCGCATTTTATTCCTTCTTTCATCGTAACAAAAGAGAAAAGAAGGGGAATCTTTTCTCTTTTGCTGGTATTCAAACAATTAGAATAATTTAAACAGGCTTCCAAGAATCCCGATTACAACGGTAACACCAATCAAGGTTAATGGTGAACGGCCTTTTTTCAACATCCAATAGCAGAAGAATGTATAAAGCAACGGTAATAATTGCGGCATAATTTGATCGATTACGCCTTTTTGCAAATCAACATTAATGCTGCCGGCATGGATTTTGATGCCAAATTTGAAATTAATATAAGTGGCAACAAGTGCGCCGATAACGGTTAACCCGACGATTGATGCGGCACGAGAAATTTTCTTGGTACTTTCTTTTAAGCTTAATACTGCTTTTGTTCCTGCATTGTATCCATAATGCATCAAACCAATTATCTAATATGTCTAACTTTATAAATGAATTGGTCAGCTCTGGCGATACTGAATGTAAACTCAATAACCTGGTTTGCTGTATTGTAGGTGGTACGCTCCAATTTCAGGCAGGCAGAATTAGTCGGAACCTGGAGGAGGTGGGCTTCCCTGCTAGGAATAATGCTTGCTGAAAATTCCTCATCAGCTGCCTTAATCACCTGTGAAAATTCCTCTTTAAAAATTTCATACAAAGGCTTCTTTTTTACTAATTCCTCGGTTAGACTCGAAAACTTTGCAAAAGGTAAATAACTCGTTTCAACCATCATGGGTATACCATCTGCAAGCCTTAAGCGGATAATTTTAATGGCATTTTCCTCACCAGATAGGCCCATATGTTTTGCCAAATAATCATTAACCTTGATCACTTCAAAAGATAAGACCTCGGTTTTCGGGACTTTACCCAATTTTTTCATATGTTCGGTAAAACTGTAGCTCTCCATTAAATTTTGCTTATTCTCAGCCAAGGTAGCTACAAAGGTCCCTTTTCCATGCATTTTGTATATATAGCCCATCTTTTCCAATTCAGCCATGGCCAGCCTCACTGTAGTCCGACTAACATTATACTTGGTGCAAATTTCCCTTTCGGAAAGCATCCTATCATGTGGCTTCATATTTTCTTTAATTTGCTTCCCTAAAATATCAACTAACTGATAATATAAAGGTACTTTACTATCGCTGATAAGCACATATTTCGTCTCCTTAAATTCAAACTGGTCATTACCTTTGTTGAACTGGTTACTACCTCTTGATTAAATTATATACCTTTTATCCCCAATGTCAAGAAAAAATTGAAACCCCTTTCAAAGAAGCGTGGGGGACGGTTTGGAGCTGTCCAAAAAGTCATTAATTTTGACTTTTGGATGCCCCATTATTTTGCATTCTTTCAAAAAAGGGCACAAAAAAAATCGCCTTCTCTAGTAAAATGTAAGTGACCAAACCAACACTACAGAAAGGGCGATTTTTTTATGAACAATAATGTGAAGAACTGGACCTATGTCGAAGAAGACGACTGTTTTATTTGTTCGAATGAAAGGAAAGTGACGTTTAAAATTATGACCCCTACGGGATTCGAACCCGTGTTACCGCCGTGAAAGGGCGGTGTCTTAACCGCTTGACCAAGGGGCCAGATAAAAACGGAGAAGGAGGGATTTGAACCCTCGCGCCGGTTACCCGACCTACACCCTTAGCAGGGGCGCCTCTTCAGCCACTTGAGTACTTCTCCATATGGCTCCGCAGGTAGGATTCGAACCTACGACCGATCGGTTAACAGCCGATAGCTCTACCACTGAGCTACTGCGGAATAAATAATGTTAGGATGGGCCTAAATGGACTTGAACCATCGACCTCACGCTTATCAGGCGTGCGCTCTAACCAGCTGAGCTATAGGCCCATTATGGAGCGGGTGATGGGAATCGAACCCACAACAACAGCTTGGAAGGCTGTGGTTTTACCACTAAACTACACCCGCATTATTTAATTGATTTTATAATCATATACTCATACACGCGTGGAATGCCTCTTCCTCTAATAGCTAATTCGATGATGATAAATGCGTCGAGGCAACTCGTAGCAGACTCACGATGCAATGCTCGTGGCTGTGGTTTTACCACTAAACTACACCCGCATTATTTAATTGATTTTATAATCATATACTCATACACGCGTAGAATGCCTCTTCCTTTAATAGCTAATTCGATGATGATAGATGCGTCGAGGCAACTCGTAGCAGACTCACGATGCAATGCTCGTGGCTGTGGTTTTACCACTAAACTACACCCGCTTATTTATTGATGGGGCGGCTGACGGGAATCGAACCCACGAATGCCAGAGCCACAATCTGGTGCGTTAACCACTTCGCCACAGCCGCCACAATATTCTTTTTTAATAATGGTGGCTCAGGACGGAATCGAACCGCCGACACAAGGATTTTCAGTCCTTTGCTCTACCGACTGAGCTACTGAGCCATATTAAGAATGTACCCTACAGAAAGGCTAGTTATAGTCCTTTGCTCAAAAAATCTCACGATTTTTCTCGCAGATTGCCACAGAAGCATATTCAAAGGAGCATGCAATCTGCTCTACCGACTGAGCTACTGAGCCTTCTAGTTAAAACTAAAAATGGCGGTCTGGACGGGACTCGAACCCGCGACCTCCTGCGTGACAGGCAGGCATTCTAACCAACTGAACTACCAGACCAGATTGCGGGGGCAGGATTTGAACCTGCGACCTTCGGGTTATGAGCCCGACGAGCTACCGGACTGCTCCACCCCGCGATAATAATTATTTAAAGATTATGGCGGAGGAAGAGGGATTCGAACCCCCGCGCGGTTTAACCCGCCTGTCGGTTTTCAAGACCGATCCCTTCAGCCAGACTTGGGTATTCCTCCGTAAATTATATAAGAAATTAAGATAAATGGTGGACCTTGTAGGATTCGAACCTACGACCGGACGGTTATGAGCCGTCTGCTCTAACCAGCTGAGCTAAAGGTCCTTTATATTTGGTAGCGGCGGAGGGGATCGAACCCCCGACCTTACGGGTATGAACCGTACGCTCTAGCCAGCTGAGCTACACCGCCAAATATATATATATACAGTTAAGGTGGAGCCTAGCGGGATCGAACCGCTGGCCTCCTGCGTGCAAAGCAGGCGCTCTCCCAGCTGAGCTAAGGCCCCAAATTTTAAAAAAGATGGTCGGGAAAACAGGATTCGAACCTGCGACCCCTTGGTCCCAAACCAAGTGCTCTACCAAGCTGAGCTATTTCCCGTTAATATATGGCGCGCCCGAAAGGAGTCGAACCCATAACCTTCTGATCCGTAGTCAGACGCTCTATCCAATTGAGCTACGGGCGCAATATTAACATGGTGCCGAGGACCGGAATCGAACCGGTACGGTAGTCACCTACCGCAGGATTTTAAGTCCTGTGCGTCTGCCAGTTCCGCCACCCCGGCAAATCTGGAGCGGAAGACGGGATTCGAACCCGCGACCCCCACCTTGGCAAGGTGGTGTTCTACCACTGAACTACTTCCGCATATTGAATGGTGCGGGTGAAGGGAGTCGAACCCCCACGCCTTACGGCGCCAGATCCTAAGTCTGGTGCGTCTGCCAATTCCGCCACACCCGCATGATTAAATGGTGAGCCATGAAGGACTCGAACCTTCGACCCTCTGATTAAAAGTCAGATGCTCTACCTGCTGAGCTAATGGCTCATACTGTTTAACCTTTTGTCGATTGCTTTTAATGGTGGGCCATGAAGGACTCGAACCTTCGACCCTCTGATTAAGAGTCAGATGCTCTACCAACTAAGCTAATGGCCCATTATCAACAAATTGATAAAAGAGGCAAAAGGTGCCGGCCAGAGGACTTGAACCCCCAACCTACTGATTACAAGTCAGTTGCTCTACCAATTGAGCTAGGCCGGCAAAGAAATAAAATATGGTGGAGGATGACGGGATCGAACCGCCGACCCTCTGCTTGTAAGGCAGATGCTCTCCCAGCTGAGCTAATCCTCCAATAATTTATGCCCGGCAGCGTCCTACTCTCACAGGGGCGCGTGCCCCAACTACCATCGGCGCTGAGAAGCTTAACTTCCGTGTTCGGTATGGGAACGGGTGTGACCTTCTCGCCATCACCGCCAGGCCATTAATTTAATCGACACTTTCTTATTATAGTGCCTTTTTCATTTTTTTCAAGAGAAAATTTTCATTCCCTCAAAACTAGATAATACAGAAGAAGTAGTTAAGAACGAGTTCATTTATATTAATTGTCCAGCTCCAGCGTCCAGCAACTAGTGTCTTTCGGTCTTTTCCCTACGATAAGTCAACATCGAATCGTTTCACTCTTCGTGTTTCCTTTATCTCAGTCAAAGCCCTCCACAAGGAACACTTCGTCAGCGTAGGCATCGCACGAGGAAAAAGCATTAGCTTTTTCGAGGAAGCCATACGTTGCTAAGCGGACGCTTCCGCTTTTCGATTTTGGTTAAGTCCTCGATCGATTAGTATCAGTCAGCTCCACGTGTCACCACGCTTCCACCTCTGACCTATCAACCTGATCATCTTTCAGGGATCTTACTAGCTTAAAGCTATGGGAAATCTCATCTCGAGGGGGGCTTCATGCTTAGATGCTTTCAGCACTTATCCCGTCCGCACATAGCTACCCAGCGATGCCTTTGGCAAGACAACTGGTACACCAGCGGTGCGTCCATCCCGGTCCTCTCGTACTAAGGACAGCTCCTCTCAAATTTCCTACGCCCACGACGGATAGGGACCGAACTGTCTCACGACGTTCTGAACCCAGCTCGCGTACCGCTTTAATGGGCGAACAGCCCAACCCTTGGGACCGACTACAGCCCCAGGATGCGATGAGCCGACATCGAGGTGCCAAACCTCCCCGTCGATGTGGACTCTTGGGGGAGATAAGCCTGTTATCCCCAGGGTAGCTTTTATCCGTTGAGCGATGGCCCTTCCATGCGGAACCACCGGATCACTAAGCCCGACTTTCGTCCCTGCTCGACTTGTAGGTCTCGCAGTCAAGCTCCCTTGTGCCTTTACACTCTGCGAATGATTTCCAACCATTCTGAGGGAACCTTTGGGCGCCTCCGTTACTCTTTGGGAGGCGACCGCCCCAGTCAAACTGCCCACCTGACACTGTCTCCCACCCCAATTGAGGGGTGCGGGTTAGAATTTCAATACAGCCAGGGTAGTATCCCACCGACGCCTCCACCGAAGCTGGCGCTCCGGTTTCTCAGGCTCCTACCTATCCTGTACAAGCTGTACCAAAATTCAATATCAGGCTACAGTAAAGCTCCATGGGGTCTTTCCGTCCTGTCGCGGGTAACCTGCATCTTCACAGGTACTATAATTTCACCGAGTCTCTCGTTGAGACAGTGCCCAGATCGTTACGCCTTTCGTGCGGGTCAGAACTTACCTGACAAGGAATTTCGCTACCTTAGGACCGTTATAGTTACGGCCGCCGTTTACTGGGGCTTCGATTCAGAGCTTCGCGTGAGCTAACCCCTCCTCTTAACCTTCCAGCACCGGGCAGGCGTCAGCCCCTATACTTCGCCTTGCGGCTTTGCAGAGACCTGTGTTTTTGCTAAACAGTCGCCTGGGCCTATTCACTGCGGCTTTTCAGGGCTATGCACCCTAAAAAGCACCCCTTCTCCCGAAGTTACGGGGTCATTTTGCCGAGTTCCTTAACGAGAGTTCTCTCGCTCACCTTAGGATTCTCTCCTCGCCTACCTGTGTCGGTTTGCGGTACGGGCACCTTGAATCTCGCTAGAGGCTTTTCTTGGCAGTGTGGAATCAGGAACTTCGGTACTATATTTCCCTCGCCGTCACAGCTCGGCCTTCACGGTGAACGGATTTTCCTATTCACCAGCCTAACTGCTTGGACGCGCATGACCAGCAGCGCGCTTACCCTATCCTCCTGCGTCCCCCCATCACTCAAACGATTCAGAGGTGGTACAGGAATATCAACCTGTTGTCCATCGCCTACGCCTTTCGGCCTCGGCTTAGGTCCCGACTAACCCTGAGCGGACGAGCCTTCCTCAGGAAACCTTAGGCATTCGGTGGATGAGATTCTCGCTCATCTTTCGCTACTCATACCGGCATTCTCACTTCTAAGCGCTCCACCAGTCCTTCCGGTCTAGCTTCAACGCCCTTAGAACGCTCTCCTACCACGGACACCAACGGTGTCCATCCACAGCTTCGGTGATACGTTTAGCCCCGGTACATTTTCGGCGCAGAGTCACTCGACCAGTGAGCTATTACGCACTCTTTAAATGGTGGCTGCTTCTAAGCCAACATCCTGGTTGTCTAAGCAACTCCACATCCTTTTCCACTTAACGTATACTTTGGGACCTTAGCTGGTGGTCTGGGCTGTTTCCCTTTTGACTACGGATCTTATCACTCGCAGTCTGACTCCCACGGGTAAGTCTTTGGCATTCGGAGTTTGTCTGAATTCGGTAACCCGATGAGGGCCCCTAGTCCAAACAGTGCTCTACCTCCAAGACTCCAAGCCGTGAGGCTAACCCTAAAGCTATTTCGGAGAGAACCAGCTATCTCCAAGTTCGATTGGAATTTCTCCGCTACCCACACCTCATCCCCGCACTTTTCAACGTGCGTGGGTTCGGGCCTCCAGTAGGTGTTACCCTACCTTCACCCTGGACATGGGTAGATCACCTGGTTTCGGGTCTACAACTACATACTAAAGATCGCCCTACTTAAGACTCGCTTTCGCTGCGGCTCCGTCTCTTCAACTTAACCTTGCATGCAATCGTAACTCGCCGGTTCATTCTACAAAAGGCACGCCATTACCCGTTAAAGGGCTTTGACTACTTGTAGGCACACGGTTTCAGGTTCTCTTTCACTCCCCTCCCGGGGTGCTTTTCACCTTTCCCTCACGGTACTGGTTCACTATCGGTCACTAGGGAGTATTTAGCCTTGGGAGATGGTCCTCCCAGCTTCCGACCAGATTTCACGTGTCCGGCCGTACTCAGGATCCACTCAGGAGGGAACGAAGTTTCGACTACAGGGCTTTTACCTTCTCTTGCGGACCTTTCCAGATCGCTTCGTCTACTCCGTTCCTTTGTAACTCCATGTTGAGTGTCCTACAACCCCGAAAGGCAAGCCTTTCGGTTTGGGCTGTTCCCGTTTCGCTCGCCGCTACTTAGGGAATCGCGTTTGCTTTCTCTTCCTCCGGGTACTTAGATGTTTCAGTTCCCCGGGTCTGCCTTCCTTACCCTATGAATTCAGGTAAGGATCCTGCTCCATTACGAGCAGGGGGTTCCCCCATTCGGAAATCTCCGGATCGACGCTTACTTACAGCTCCCCGAAGCATATCGGTGTTAGTCCCGTCCTTCATCGGCTCCTAGTGCCAAGGCATTCACCGTGCGCCCTTTCTAACTTAACCTAAAAGGTTTAAAACCATAAATGAGCGATTACTCGGTTCTTACTTGGTTACTTCTTCTATTACGATTATCTAGTTTTCAAGGAACAAGGCTACTGATTTTCATCACGAAGTGATGGATCATATAGCTTTATGAGAGATTATTCTCTCAAAACTAAACAAACAAGAAACGTCAACTCTTATTATCCTTAGAAAGGAGGTGATCCAGCCGCACCTTCCGATACGGCTACCTTGTTACGACTTCACCCCAATCATCTGTCCCACCTTAGGCGGCTGGCCCCTTGCGGTTACCCCACCGACTTCGGGTGTTACAAACTCTCGTGGTGTGACGGGCGGTGTGTACAAGGCCCGGGAACGTATTCACCGCGGCATGCTGATCCGCGATTACTAGCGATTCCGGCTTCATGCAGGCGAGTTGCAGCCTGCAATCCGAACTGAGAATGGTTTTATGGGATTGGCTTAGCCTCGCGGCTTCGCTGCCCTTTGTACCATCCATTGTAGCACGTGTGTAGCCCAGGTCATAAGGGGCATGATGATTTGACGTCATCCCCACCTTCCTCCGGTTTGTCACCGGCAGTCACCTTAGAGTGCCCAACTGAATGCTGGCAACTAAGATCAAGGGTTGCGCTCGTTGCGGGACTTAACCCAACATCTCACGACACGAGCTGACGACAACCATGCACCACCTGTCACTCTGTCCCCCGAAGGGGAACGTCCTATCTCTAGGAGTGTCAGAGGATGTCAAGACCTGGTAAGGTTCTTCGCGTTGCTTCGAATTAAACCACATGCTCCACCGCTTGTGCGGGCCCCCGTCAATTCCTTTGAGTTTCAGCCTTGCGGCCGTACTCCCCAGGCGGAGTGCTTAATGCGTTAGCTGCAGCACTAAAGGGCGGAAACCCTCTAACACTTAGCACTCATCGTTTACGGCGTGGACTACCAGGGTATCTAATCCTGTTTGCTCCCCACGCTTTCGCGCCTCAGCGTCAGTTACAGACCAGAAAGCCGCCTTCGCCACTGGTGTTCCTCCACATCTCTACGCATTTCACCGCTACACGTGGAATTCCGCTTTCCTCTTCTGCACTCAAGTCCCCCAGTTTCCAATGACCCTCCACGGTTGAGCCGTGGGCTTTCACATCAGACTTAAAGGACCGCCTGCGCGCGCTTTACGCCCAATAATTCCGGACAACGCTTGCCACCTACGTATTACCGCGGCTGCTGGCACGTAGTTAGCCGTGGCTTTCTGGTTAGGTACCGTCAAGGTACCGGCAGTTACTCCGATACTTGTTCTTCCCTAACAACAGAGCTTTACGACCCGAAGGCCTTCATCGCTCACGCGGCGTTGCTCCATCAGACTTTCGTCCATTGTGGAAGATTCCCTACTGCTGCCTCCCGTAGGAGTCTGGGCCGTGTCTCAGTCCCAGTGTGGCCGATCACCCTCTCAGGTCGGCTACGCATCGTCGCCTTGGTGAGCCGTTACCTCACCAACTAGCTAATGCGCCGCGGGCCCATCTGTAAGCGACAGCTTGCGCCGTCTTTTAGCTTATCTACATGTGTAGATAAGAATCATCCGGTATTAGCTCCGGTTTCCCGAAGTTATCCCAGTCTTACAGGCAGGTTGCCCACGTGTTACTCACCCGTCCGCCGCTAACCTCGAGGAGCAAGCTCCTCTTGATTCGCTCGACTTGCATGTATTAGGCACGCCGCCAGCGTTCGTCCTGAGCCAGGATCAAACTCTCCAATGAAGTTAAGTTGATATAGCTCATAAAATTTAACGTTGGCTTCATTTCGTTAGAAATGAATTTTTTCTATGTTGACGTTTTTGTTTGTTTAGTTTTCAAAGAACA